>CAVVOD010000001.1:0-4068781 GCA_963749835.1 uncultured Acidobacteriota bacterium | reverse complement strand
AAAACCGACGTCAGCACGAGCCAATCACTATTGCTGGCTGCCGCCTTCGCCATCAGCGGGCGTTTGTTGCGATCACGATCGCCTCCACACCCGAATACGGTGATGACACGGCCAGCCTTCGAGCCGCGCTGCACATACTCCCGGCCGAGCATCGTCAAGTTGCGCAATGCATCATCCGTATGCGCATAATCCACCACTACGGTGAAAGGTTGACTTCCTCGCACTCGCTCGAAACGGCCGGGCACATGGTCCAGCGCCGCTACACCGCACGCAATTTCCTGGAAGCTGCATCCCCGGGCGAAGGCTCCCGCTGCGGCAGCGAGAATATTGAAAACATTTACCTTCCCGATCAAAGGAGAAAACAGCGGCAACTCACCATTCGGCCCGATCATGTCGAAGCGCGTTCCTTCTTCCCCCACGCTGACGTTTTTCGCCGAGAAGTCGGCTCCTTCCAGTCCATACGTCCATGTCTCCGCGCTTTTCTCTCTAGCCTTTGCCAGCAGCTGTCGTCCGTACTCATCGTCTTGATTGATCACAGCCACCCGCGGCGGTTCAGTGCCGATCCCGTCAAACAGCTTGGCTTTCGCAGCAAAGTATTCTGCGAGAGTGTGGTGAAAATCGAGGTGATCACGCGTCAGGTTCGTGAAAATCCCGACATCGAAAGGAACCCCAAACACACGTTCCTGTGCCAGTGCATGCGACGAAGCCTCCATCACTGCCTCCGTCGCTCCTTGCGATACCGCGTCGGCGAGAATCCGATTCAGCTCCAGCGACTCCGGCGTAGTGTGCTGCGCGGGCAGCCGCCTTCCGGCGATCCGATACTCAATCGTTCCCAGCAACGCGCTCTTTCGCTTGGCCGCCGCAAGGATCGAGTCCAGCAGGAAGGCAGTCGTGCTCTTGCCGTTGGTGCCGGTTATGCCAGTGATGGCAATCTGCTCCGCCGGATGCCCCAGCCAGTTCGCGCTGAGCCGCGCCAGCGCACGCCTTCCATGCATTACCTGCGCCCATGCAACTTCGGAGCGCGCCTTCTCGGAAGCAGAATCCGTTACCACCGCCACTGCGCCGGCGGCGATAGCTTGATCGATATAACGGTTGCCGTCGCTCACCTCTCCGCGCATGGCAACAAAGATGTCGCCGGGATGAACCTGGCGGGAGTCATACTCCACTCCACTGACGTCGGCATCCCCTATGACGGCTGAAGTTTCCACTCCGTCCAGTAGTTCTTGGAATCGCATGAACTGGAAATTATAGGACTGCGGTGGCGCTCAGCGCGTGAAGTGGACGGTAACGTGACTGCCCGCGCTTACCCGGGAACCGGGGGCAGGCTCCTGTTGCCTGGCAATGCCGCTGCCTGCTACCTCAATCTCCAGGCCATTCTCCTCCGCGTACTCCACCGCGGCGCGCACGGTTTTCCCTGCAAATGAGGGCACCACGATTCCGCCCTGCTCAGCATCGAGCACCACCGTGCCCTCGCGGGGAGTCGGCGCTGGGGGCGGAGAACTCTCTTCAACCATCTCCGGCCCCATGGAGGCGCTTACCACTTTGCGCGGGCTCGAAGGCAGCGACGCCTCCACCGGCATCTTTACGCTTTGGATCGATGCGGGCGGTGTCTTGACGGGATCGGCACCGGCGTCTGCGGTCTCTAGCGCATCCCCCAGATGGTCCGGGGAACCCTCTTCCAGCTCCTGGTCGCTGGTTCTCCGCGAAGCCAGCAGCAACTGCCGGCTTGCCGGCAGCTCCACGTCATGCTGTGTGTGTAAATACTCCAGCACCTGCTGGGCTACGCGGTTGAACACCGGCGCGCCTACCTCGCCTCCGTGATGCCCTCCCTGCGGAGAATCCAGGATCACCGCGATCGTCACCGCGGGATCGTTCACCGGCGCGAAACCCGCAAACGACGCTATGTACTTCGTGCGCGAGTAGGTCCCGGTGGCCGGATCAATCTCCTGCGCGGTTCCCGTCTTTCCCGCGGAACTATACCCTTCCAGGATCGCCTTCTTGCCCGTCCCGTGAAGCACCACGCCCTGCATCATCTGTTTCATTTGCGCTGCCGTCGCCGGTGAAACCACGCGGCGTCCATCCGCGGGGTGAAACGCCACTTCCAAAGGCGAGCCCGTAGGTTGCGTCCTTCCCTTCACCAGGCGCGGCGGCACCAATACCCCGTCATTGGCGAATGGCGGACACCATCGCCGACAATTGAAGCGGCGACACGCCAATCTCCTGCCCCATCGATATCGCACCGATCGACACCTTCGACCAGCGGCTGAGCGGCTTCGTAATGCCCCGCGTCTCCCCGGGCAACTCGATGCCCGTGTACTGTCCGAACCCGAACGCGCGGATATAGCTGTAGAGCCGTTCATCGCCCAGCCGCAGGGCTACCTTGATCGCCCCCACATCGCTCGAATGCGCCAGAATGTCAGAGACCGAGAGCATGCCGAACGGCTTCCAGTCATGAATGCGGCGTCCGCTGATCACGATGGATCCCATCTGGCAGTCGAACACCTCTTCCGGCTTCACCAGGTGCTGATCCAGCGCCGCGGAGAGCGTGACCAGCTTGAAGGTCGACCCCGGCTCGTAGGCATCGCTGACCGCATGGTTCTTCAGATCTTCGGGCTTGATCTCTCGCGTAAGGTTCGGATTGAAGGTCGGCCAGTTTGCCAGCCCCAGGATCTCCCCGGTATGCGGGTTCTGCACCACCACCGTCCCGGAGGTCGCGTGCGTCTGCTCCATCGCGGCCTGCAACTCCCGCTCGGCGATGTACTGAATCTTCTCGTCCAGCGTGAGGACCACGCTCTGCCCCGGTTGGGGCTGCCGTTCCACGCTGCCAAACCACTTTTTGCGGGCGTCCACTGAGATCAGCATCCGCCCCGGTTCGCCTTTGAGCTGGTCGTTGAACTCGCGTTCGATACCGCTCAACCCTGTGTCGTCGGTGCCAACGTACCCCAGAATTTGCGCGGCCAGGTCGCGTTTGGGGTAATACCTCCTTGACTCCTTTTGGAAGTAAATGCCCTTGAGGTTCAGCGCCCGGATTCGCTGCACGGTATCGGGCTCCGCTTTGCGCGCGATCCAGCAGAAGGATTTTGCCGATTGACACTTGGCCAACAGCTCGCGGGGATCCGCGCGGGTGATGCTCGATACCAGGGACAAAGTCCCGGCAAGATCGGGGATTTCCACCGGTACCGCGAAGGCAGAATCTACGGTTACTGACATCGCCAGTTCTCGCCCCGCGCGGTCGTAGATGACGCCGCGTTTGGCTGCAACTTCCATCGTCCGCTGCTGCTGGTGCTGAGCCCGCTGGGCAAACGTGCCGTAGGAGAAGATCTGCAGGTACACCAACCGCGCGCAGATCGCGAAACACCAGAGCGCGAGGATCCCCGCCAGCAGATAAAGCCGGAGAGTCGAGCTATTGCGCGCTGAACTGTTCGCCACTGCTTCCCTCAGAAACAAAGTGGCGGCGCACGAAGCACACCGCCAGTTCGCTCAACCTTCTAACTCTGTTAAGCCGCACCAACCTCACGGCACCGCAACTACCGATGCCGCGGACGCCGCTGTCACACTGGCCATCACCGGACGGGTGGCCTCCGGCGCGGCGCTGTCCATCTGCAACACCTGCCCCGGCTGTGGCGCCTCCAGGCCCATCTTGCGTGCCATCGCATCAATGCGCTCCGGATCCCGCAGTGACGCTTCTTCCAGCCGCAGCACCCGGTTCATCTCGTTCAGGCTGTCACGCTGCGATTTCAGCGCTTCCACCTTGTAGCCGTACTCGATCGCTTTGAAGTGCTGCCACGCATAGGTCATCACCAGCATGAACAGGCACAACAGGGCGATGGCGAACTGCCGCATCTCTTTTCCGCGCTTGGGATCTTCCACCTTCACCAGGCGAGAGTTGTCGATCGTCTTGGCAAAGTAAATCTCAGGGGTGCCGTTCCAACAGGACCGTCGCCGTGCGGAACGGACTGGGACTGCCGCGGTTTCTGTCACTCGTGCTAGTGCTGCTGCTGCCATGCCTGCCACCTTGGAAGTTCTAGATCACACCCGCATGCTGCAAGCCGCAGCCTGCCCATCTGATGACTGCCGTCCAATTTGCCGCTTGAGCCCGTTGACTGAACGTTACTGAGTGCATGCGTAGGGAGCGCATGCCGGAATCAAATTCTTTCCGCCCCGCGCAGTTTCGCGCTGCGCGACCGCGGATTGCGATCAATCTCTTCTTCCCCGGCGGTCACCGGCTTCTTGGTCAGCACTCGGTAGTCACCCTGCTTCACGCCTTCGCGGAAGGCATCTTTCACGATGCGGTCTTCCAGCGAGTGGAAGCTGATGATCACCAGCCGTCCGCCCGGTTTCAACACCTGCGGGGCCGCTTTCAGCAACTCCCGCAAGTCGTCCAGTTCACGGTTTACGAATATTCGGAGAGCTTGAAAGGTCCTTGTCGCCGGATGAATTCTCTCTCAGCCTGTTTCATTGGCCGGGCCGCGGCTGATATCACGGCTGCAAGTTGCGCAGTAGTCGATATCGGCCGCGACCGGACAATGGCTCTGGCGATTCTCCGCGACCTCCTTTCCTCACCGAATTCGTAAATCAGATTGGCAAGTGTGACCTCGTCCACCTGATTTACCACTTGTTCGGCGGTGAGCTCCGGCTTGCGGATTCATTCGCATGTCGAGCGGCCCTTCCGCCTGAAAACTAAAGCCTCGCGCCGGCGTGTCGAACTGCAGGCTGCTGACGCCCGATGTCCGCCAGCACTCCGTCGATGGACTGCCGGCTGGATCCGTTCGCCAATCTCAGCAAACGATCCATGCAGCAGACTCAATCTCTGGCCAACTCTCGCTCCCGGAAGCACCTCAGCCTGCTCGCGCGCGCTATTCCAGCGCCGCAGGATCTTTATCGAAGCCAATCAAATGACCCGGTGCGCCGAGGCGTTTTGCGATTTCTAAACTGTGCCCGCCCAGGCCCACCGTGGCGTCGATATAAGTCCCGCCACGCTTGATGGCTAAAAATTCGATCGCTTCTTTTAAAAGAACCGGGACATGGCCAATCTTCCTTCCACCATGCCCACCCCCCTCAGGGGTGCTTGTTGAACCCTCGTCCACTAGATGCCCAGATCGTCGAGCGTCTTCTCATCCTCAGACGTGAACGGCTGCTCCTCAATCTCCTTGCGATACGCTTCCAGGTTGCGAACTATCAGATAGGTCAGATTTCCAGTCACCGCAACTTCGCCCTTTGATCTGCGCCGCGTCCCGCAACATCTGCGGAATCAGCAACCGCCCCTGACCATCCATCTCGACCATCTGCCCGTAGTAGTTCACCCGGTCCAGAAACTTCTTCTTCGTAGGATTGAAAGTGGAGAGCCCGGCCAGCTTCTGCTCGATCCGCTCCCATTCCTCGAAGGGATACACCTGGGCAACCTTGCCATCCAGGCTGGTGATGTAGAATTGCTGCGCCGTACTTCTCGTCGATCACCCGCTTGAACTCCGCCGGGACTTTTAGCCGTCCTTTTTCGTCGACACGAGTTGGGTGATTGCCGCGAAACATGTTCATTGCCCAAACTGCCCAAAGGGACTGAAGCAAAGGAGAGAGAGTCTGCCTTCTACGAAAGATAAGAGCCGATCTGTAACGGGCATTCCAGCTGTTCTGACCACCACTGCGTCCTCTGGGATGTCAATTGCGACCCGACTGCTACCTTTTGTTCCACTCTCTACCACTTTTGACCACATCCTACGCCTAAGTTATTGATTGTCAACACTAAAGTTGAAGTCCGACAGAGGCACCTTCACTCGCTAGGGCAAACCCCAATGGCTCGCGGTTTACTGATTAGGTGACCGCAAGGAATGGTGTTTAGTCGAGAGGTTCCTCGCGCCCAGGGCTGAGGCATCGCTCCAACACAGTCCGCAAAATCTTGTGGAAATACGGGAAGAATGCCCCCAATACTACGTATCTGGGGCTGGATGCAGAAATTCTCGCCGAAAACCGGAAGATTGCCTTCAACCCCAACTGGATGTGGCGCGAGCCGCCACTCCCGATCGCCGGGTTCACCGCCCCAACATCGGGAGTGGCCACCCGCGTGCCAACATTGTTCCTGGATTTAGGATATGAAACCTTGCTTCAAATAGGACCAAGGGAACTCCGTAAAAGACGTAACGCTAACTCGTCTTGTGCTGCCTTTCCTGCGTGGGAAACAGCCTGTTATCGTTCTCTCTTTCCGTCTGGTAGAGACTTCATAGACGCTGCTCCATCATCCGCATTCTCCGCTTACTTCACCGGCTCTACCACCAGCGCCGTGCCGTAAGCCAGAACCTCCGTTACCCCGCTCATGATCTCCGTCGCGTCGTACCGCGCTCCCACTACGGCGTTCGCGCCTAGCTCGGCAGCATGCTCCAGCATAAGGTTGAACGCTTCTACCCTGGTCTTCTCACAGAGATTCGTCAGCAGCGTAATGTTGCCACCCACCATGGTCTGCAGTCCCGCCCCGATGGTGCCGAAGATGGACCGGGACCGCACCACGATGCCGCGTACGACCCCCAACGTGCTCACCACCCGATATCCATCCAACTCGAACTGCGTCGTCACCATATTGTGAGCGACCATAGAACCTATTCCCGCACTGGAAGACATGAGCTTGCTCCTCTCTCCGACAGACTATGCGATCCGTTTCCGTTTTCAAAGATTTACCTTGACGCGCCCCGCTTAAACGATCCTCCTATAATGCTTCCCTATGCCTGATCCGCTTTCCCGAAGGAGTCTGCTGCAAGCCGGAGCCCTCGCCGCCGTCGCCGGCCTCGCCCCTGCCCCGCTCCGCGCCGCCGCGGAGGACGCCGCCCTCCCGCCCCCAGTCGCGGCCCTTAAATCAATGAAGGATCAGGCGACCCCGATCACCATGGACGAGCGCGCCGCACGCCAGCAGCGTGCCCGCGAGTTAATGGAAGTAAACAAGCTCGACGCGATTCTCCTCATGGAAGGCACCTCGCTCACCTACTTCAGCGGCATCCGCTGGTGGGGCGCCGAGCGACTCTTCGTCATGATCCTGCCCAGGACCGCGCCGCCCCTGTTCATCGGACCCGCCTTCGAACGTGACCGCGCCCTCGAGCAGATCGCCCGCTCCCCCGACGGCGCCAAGGCCGACCTGCGCGTGTGGGAAGAGCATGAAAGTCCCTACACTCTCGTAGCTCAGGGCCTTAAAGATCGTGGCATCGCCACTGGGAATATCGGTTTCGAAGAGCGTATCGCCTTCGTCTTCAGCGACAACTTATCCGCACCCTGCCCCAGCTTCGCTTCGTAAGCGCCACACCTGTGACCGCCGGCTGCCGCATGATCAAAACTTCAACGCCTGGCGTCCCCCGTAGCTCAGTGAGCAGGGCTTCAATCGTCGCGGTCTTTTGAGCAATAAAATACTCGCCCGGCAGCACGAGTTGAAACGCGAGGACGCGATATCGGGGCTGTAGCCCTTTTCCACGGTGGCGAGCCTGACGAAGCTGGTGGCCAGCAGTCCTGCGCCGACAAGGAGGACCGTCGCCATCGCGACCTGGCCCGTGACGAGCGCCATCCGCACACGCGTCTCAGGTTTCGACGTGCCCGCACCGCGCCCGCCAATCGCGAGATGATCTCCTGCGGGTCAGGTGAAGCGCCGGCAATATTCCGAACACCATCGTCGTGAGTGCGGCGAGCGCGAGCGTGATCGCGAACAGCCGCAGATCGACGCTGACCTCGCTGGCGCGCGGCAGGATGTTGGCGCCGATGGCGATCCGGAACACGCCCTGTGTGTCAATCGTGGCGAGTTGCTTCACCATCGCCACGCCGAAGGCGCCCAGCGCGGCACCAGCCATGCCGCCGGCAGCCGTCAGTACAACGCACTCCGCCAGGATCTGGCGTACGAGCCGGCCGCGACCGGCGCCCAGCGCGACGCGCGTCGCGAGCTCAGCGCGCCGCCGTCCGGTGCCTCTGGCAAGGAGAAGACCGGTCACGTTGGCGCAGACAATCGTCAGGACAACGGCAACCGCCGTGAGGAAGATGCGGAGCGCCGGCCTCAGTTCTGCAACGACCGCATCCTTCAGGTTCTGCACGTCGAAGCGTGGCCTCGATGAGGGCTGGCGCGGACGCGGGCCGCGGCGGCCGAACCGCTGAGCCGATCCTGTCGGCTTCCTCGGACGCGGCGACCATGGAGGCGTCGTCACTAAGATAGTCCCAGAGCATGGACCACCAGCCTCACCGGCCGCGCGGTGGACGGACTGACGATGGGAGCGTAGACGTCCATGGGTGAGCCGATCGTTTCCATGGTTTCAGGCACCACGCCGACGACCATGGCCGATCGGCTCCCCAAGTCGCTCCGAAATTCAACGAGGGAGCCAATCACGGCCGGATCGGACCCGAAATGGCGCTGCCGCGTGGAGAACCCGAGGACGACCACATCCGGGTGTCCGGTGTCGGCAGGCACCAGCGTCCGTCCGAGGATTGCCTTGGCGCCGAGCACCTCGAAGTAGTTCGTCGAGACGAAGCCCCCGGTGATCCGTGCGAGTCCCGCGGGCGTCCGCATCATGACCTGGGGGTCGAACGTGACGGCGGCCAGCCCCGACAGCGTCGCGGTCCGCGCCCGCCACTCAGGGTATTCCTGATAGGCCAACCCCGGCAGGTTCCGCGGCCGGTCGTTCTCGACAATCCGCACCAGCCGATCCCCGTCCGGCAGCGGGAGCGGTTGCAGGAGCACGGCGTCGACCACGGTGCAGATGGCCGTCGTGGCGCCGATGCCGACGGCCAGCGTCAGGACGGTGGCGGCCGTAAAGGCCCGGCTCTTCGCCAGCGAGCGTATCGCGTACCAGATGTCCCGGCGTGCATCGGCCAGCAGGGCAAGCGTGGTGTCCATGATGTTATGCCTATCGCATGCATGTTATAAAACTAACATTACGACAGAGTCAAATGTCCCGCCAGGGCCGGAGACACAGCGATCGGCCCGCGCGACCTCTCTTCGCCGGCCAATGGCAGCCAATGGCCGGAGGCGCGCGGCCTCGAGCCCGGTGAACCAGACGCTGGATTGGTCCAACCTGCCGGCTATACTGTTGCCTGCGCGAGGGGCGCATCCAGTCCGCGGAAAGGGCCGTGCCCACCCACAGACGACTCGGAAGGATAACGAACCTTCTTTCAGCCTGATTCGTGCGGACTCCAGGCGTGCGATGAAAGGAGATTCGTATGTCTGCCCGCGATCTGCCCGAACGCCCGAACCTCGAACAATACAAAAAACAGGCGAAGGACCTGTTGAAGGCGTGGAGAGCCGGAGCCGCCGATGCCCTCGCGCGCCTGGACCGGCATCCGCTGCTGGCGGCGGCGAGCCACACCGTCCACCCGTCGCAGCTCACCCTGTCCGATGCACAGCTCGTCATCGCGCGGGAGCACGGGTTCGACAGCTGGCCCGGATTCTCGGACGAGATTGTAAAGCGCGAAGGAAGGCGTCGTTCCGACGCGATCTGGAAAGCGGCCGAGGATGCGATCGTCGCGGGCGACGCTCGCGCGCTCGAGCAGCTGATGGCCGACCACGAGGACGTGTTTCGCTCTGAGCGGCCGCGGTCCTTCTGGAACAACACGCTCAGCCCGGACTACGAGAAGGTCGATCCGCGACTGATCATCGCGAGCACGCACGCCTTCGAGAGCTGGGACGCATTTGCCGCACATGCGGCCGCCGTAAGGACGTCAACTCACCAGTCGCGCGATTCGAAGCAGCGGCCGACGCCATCGTTGCCGGGGCCTGGACACTCTCGAGCGACTGCTCAAACGCGATCCGGACCTGATTCGCGCCCGCTCCCTTCGCTCGCACCACTCCATGCTGCTCCATTACATCGGCGCCAACGGCATCGAGGGATTCCGGCAGCACACGCCGAAGAACGCCGTCCAGATTGCCGAAGCCCTTCTCGCCGCCGGCGCCGACGTCGATGCGCGTGCGGGCATGTATGGCGGCTCGACCACGCTTGGTCTCGTCGCGACGAGTCTTCATCCGAAACGCGCCGGGGTGCAGGGAGCGCTCATGGGCCTGCTGATGCTTCACGAGGCGCGGTCGGGCGCAGGGGCAGGTACGGGCGATGTGGCTCTGGTGCTCGGCTGTCTCGCCAGCGGTCGCGGTGAAGCCGCGAGGTTCCTGGCGGAGCGAGGCGCACCGCTGGATCTGGAAGCCGCCGCCGGTGTCGGCCGGCTCGATCTGGTCGCCGCGTTCTTCAACGAGGATGGGATACTCAAACCATCAGCGACCCTCGAGCAGACGCGTGACGGCTTCACGTGGGCCTGCGAGTTCGGGCAGACGTCAGTTGTCGAGTTCCTCCTGGATCGTGGAATGGACATCAACGCACGTCTGCCCAGGCATCACGGGCAGACCGGCCTGCACTGGGCGGCGTATGGCGGATGCGGGGAGACGGTCAGGCTCCTTCTCCGGCGCGGTGCATCGGTTGACGCGAAGGACGAACGATGGGGCGGCACGCCGCTGGGCTGGGCGCTTCACGGAGTTGGTGAGGAGACGCTCGAGTTGCGCGAGCCGTACTATGACGTTGTGGCGCTGCTCGTCGATGCAGGAAGTGCCGTGCGCCCGGAGTGGCTCGACGATGAACACGTGAAGACCGACGAGCGGCTGCTGACCATTCTCCGGCGCGGGCGTGAAGACTTCGACGCCACTTGAGTTGGCACAGAACGGCCGCAAGACTATTCAGCCGGCGGTGCGGATACTCTTCATATGCGCCGGGGGGCGCAACGTCGTTACTGTGGGAGCGAGTACCGTACGACAGCCCCGACCGGCGCCCGTACCAGGAGCGTTCTGACCACGGAGGCCTTCGTCCCTGGCATACATCCAGAGCAGTTCTCCGGTCCCCGCATTCAGCGCGACGACGGCACGCCGCGTGCCCGCCGTGGTGTAGAGGACGCCACCGATCATCAGCGGGGTCGCGGAGTAGAGGCTATCCGGTCGCGGTCCGAAGGGATCCGTCTTGAGCCGCCAGGCGATCCGCAGTGGCGAGAAATTGTCTTTGTTGATTTGCAGGACCGGCGAGTAACGTCTGCTGGCGAGGTCACCGCCGTACGTCTCCACTCGACCACCGCAGCAGGGGCGGCGCCCTGTCCCTGGCTGCGGGCGCTCACGCCGGCGAGCACAAGTCCGATCGCCAACACTGTGGCTCTTCACACACCGGTGTCCCCCGCCCTCAATCGTGTGACCCGCACATGCACTGCGCGGAGACCGTAACACGAAAAAGATGCCATTATCTGTCGACTCAAATCCGAGGGCAGCGATGTGGCAGCAGAATTATGAACCGATCGGCGGGAGCCTGGCCTTGTCGGCCCTGGTCGCCTCGATTCCGATCGTCGTGCTCTTTGTCATGCTCGGCGTGCGGCGCAAACCCGCGTGGATGGCGGCGCTGACGGCGCTCGCCGTTGCCCTCGTCCTGGCACTGTTCGCGTACGGCATGCCGGTCCAACTGGCGCTGATGTCCGCCCTCACCGGTGCGGCCTACGGCGTGTTCCCGATTTCGTGGATCGTGTTTTCGTCCATCATGCTCTATCGCCTGGTGGTGGACACCGGCAAGTTCGAAGTCATCAAAGACTCGGTCGGCAGCCTGACGAACGATCGCCGGCTGCAGGCGCTCTTCATCGCGTTCTCGTTCGGCGCGTTCATCGAAGGCGCCGCGGGGTTTGGTGCTCCGGTGGCCGTCTCGGGCGCGATGCTCGCGGGTCTTGGCTTCTCTCCCTTCTATGCCGCCGGCATCTGCCTGATGGCCAACACCGCGCCGGTCGCCTTCGGCTCCATCGGTATTCCGGTCACGACGCTGGCGGGGATTACGGGCCTGCCGGTGCTGCCGTTGAGCGCCATGGTGGGGCGCCTGTGCGCGATGATCTCGGTGATCATTCCGATGTATCTGGTCGTGGTGATGGCGGGGTGGCGGAAGACCATCGAAGTGCTGCCCGCCGTTCTCGTCTGCGGCGTGTCGTTCGCCGCCGTGCAGTTTTACGTCTCGAACTACATGGGGCCAGAGCTGACGGACATCCTGAGCTCGCTCAGCTGCATCGGCTGCATGGTGCTGGTCTTGAAGTTCTGGAAGCCGCGGACGATCTTTCGCCTGGAAGGCGACCGGCCCGTGACGGCGACGACCCATGGCCACTCGACCGGGCAGCTCCTCATGGCGTGGCTGCCCTACATGCTGCTCGTGATCTTCGTCCTGACATGGGGCGAGGTCTCCATCAAGAGAGCGATCGACAGCTTCACGAACGGACTGCTGCCGTCGTTCCTGCCGAGGAGCCCGACGGTCATGAATGGATTGACCGTGCCGGGCCTGCACGACCTCGTCACGCGAGTGCCCCCGGTCACACTGGCGCCGGCGCCGTACGCGGCCGTCTACACGCTCAACTGGCTGAGCAGCGCTGGAACCGCCTGTTTTCTGGCCGCGGTCATGTCGGCCATGTTCCTGCGCGTGAGTCCGCGTCGCTTCGTCGGCGTCTACAGCGCCACGTGGGGCCAGCTGGCAAAGCCGATACTGACGATTGCGTCCATGCTGGCCCTCGCGTACGTGATGAACTACTCGGGCATGACGTCCACGCTCGGCATCGCCCTCGCCGCCACCGGCAGCACGTTTCCGTTCTTCAGCGCCATCCTCGGATGGCTCGGTGTGTTCCT
Source organism: uncultured Acidobacteriota bacterium (assembly GCA_963749835.1). Lineage (GTDB taxonomy): Bacteria > Acidobacteriota > Vicinamibacteria > Vicinamibacterales > 2-12-FULL-66-21 > JALZOC01. Next base: position 4,056,153 of record CAVVOD010000001.1, on the reverse strand, counting down.
GACCGGCAGCGACACGTCGGCCAACGCCCTGTTCGGTAATCTACAGGTGATCACGGCGAACCAGATCGGGCTCAATCCGGTGCTCACCGCGTCGGTGAACTCTGCGGCCGGCGTCATGGGCAAGATGATCGCGCTGCCAAGTATCGCGGTGGCATGCGCCGCGACGGGCCTGACGGCTGAGGACGAGGGGAGGCTCTTTCGCTTCACCCTCAAGCACAGTATCTTCCTCGCCTGTGTCGTCGGCGTCGTCTCGATGCTGTTCGCGTATGTCTTTCCAGGGCTGGTCCCGGTCCTCCCGCCGAAATAGATCGCGTGACCGGGTTCTGTGCGATGATGCGGCGCCGTATGACGTGGAGTCGGTGACGGGTCGGCCGGCCGTCAATGGAGGCATGCATGAATCGGCGGCGTCTTGCAGTGGCGGTCTGGGTGGCGGCGATGCTCGCGATGGTCCTGCCGGCGGCCCCGGGAACGGGGCAGTCTCCCGGTGTGCCGCAAACCCCGGCGTCAGGCGGGAGTGCCGGCGGGGGTCCGATTGGCGGCACGCTGACGCCCGCGAAAGCAGACGACCGCGGCTGGGGCTGGCAGGTCAAGGCCATGATGAATCCGGCGACTCCGCGGCCGCTGTACAACCGCGCCAAAGAGCGGCTCCTGCAGGACAAACAGATCACCAGTTACACGATTTCGAGCTACGACTCGGAGCTGTACTGCGAGGTCGGCAAGCACTTCGACTACATCTGGTTCGAGATGCAGCACAGCACGATGTCCTATGACGAGGTGCGCCGCATGATCATGACCTGCCCTCACGTGGGCGCCGCGCCGATGGTCCGCATGCCGGATGCCCTCGAGTCGAGTATCCAGAAGGCCACGGACCTCGGCGCTCTCGGGATCATCGTCCCCACTGTCGACGACGCGCTGGAAGCCAGGGACGCCGCCCGTTTCTCCAGGTACCCGCCGTTCGGGCGCCGCAGTGCCGGCGGCGGCGCCTGGCGCGAGATCTGGAACGCGTCCGGCGTGAACTATCGCGCGACGATCAACGACAACATGCTCGTCACGGTGATGATTGAAACGCTGGAAGGCGTCGCCATGGCCAATGAGATTGCGGCCGCGCACGGCGTGGACGTCATCATCCTGGGCAACAACGATCTGGCGAGCTTTTCCGGCTGGAGCCAGCACGATCCCCGCTACCAGGACGCGATCATCAAGGTGCACGACGCCGCGCTCAAGTACGGCAAGTACTACGGGAACGCCGGCGAGCAGTACCTGACGGGATACACCGTGAGTGCCGACACGCGCATGGTGCAGAACGGACCCGCGTGTGACGGCTGGAAGCCCGCCGGTCGGGGCCGCGGGGCCGGGCCACAGGAAGAGCCCGTGATCGGTCTGCCGGGTGGCGGTCGGGCCGCAGCCCCCGCTCCCTCGACGCCGGCCCGGAGCGGCGCCCCCTGCTGGCCCTAGCTGCGAACGATCAGCCGCCTGGGCCCGCACCCTGATACCTCGCTGGAGATGACCGTGGGACAGACCGACAGAGGACAGACGACGAACGCTGTCCTGGAATCCACCCTCGCGAAGATTACGTTGACCGATCTTCAGCGCGACCTGCTCAGATTGCAGTGGCTGGATACGCTGGGCTGGATGGATCGCAAGGCCTCGAAGTGTTGGGCCGCATACGTGTCTTTGCGGCTCATCGCCATCGTCGGCGCGGTCTTCATCCCTGCGCTGGTCGCCATCACTCCGACGACGGGCGGGGGCCAGGCCGTCCGGATCGCGACTTTCACGGTGAGTCTAGGCGTGGCGCTGGCGACGGCTCTCGAGTCGTTCTTCCGACCGGGCGAACGCTGGCGGCATTACCGCCGGACGACCGAGGCCCTCCGCATAGAAGGTATGCATTACCTCATGCTGAGTGGTCCGTATGCCGACGCGGGCACGCACGAAAGGGCCTTCGGAGGCTTCGCCGGCCGGTTGAACGAGATTCTCAGCGCCGAAGTGGACGTGTACCTCACCCGGGTGGCCGTGGAGAAGCCCGCCGCAGAGAAGGAGCGTCAACCGGACTAATCCGCCTTCAACGCTGTGAGCGGATCAATTCGCGCTGCACGAAGCGCCAGCGGTGCGCTCGCGACCACCACCGTGCTGAGGATCATGAGCGCCGTGGCCGTGACGACGAGCGGATCGCGGGGGGAGACGCCGACGAGCAGGGAACTCAGTAGTGGAGCGGTCAAGGCCGCCGCCGCGATGCCCGCGACCAGGCCGCCGAGCGCCAGGACCGCGCTGCTGCCAACCACAACCCGGACTATGTGATGCGCCGATGCGCCGATCGCCCGCCGGATCGCTATCTCGCGCGATCGCTGCACCAGGATGTACGAGATCAATCCGTAGATGCCGAGCATGGCCAGGAACCCGCCGAGCAGCCCGAACGCGCCCATCAACATCGCGCCGATTTGCGCCGGGATTGTCGCGACCGCCACGGCGTCACGCATGGGTTTTATCGCGGCCGTGGCTTCGGGCACCAGCTCCTGCACCAGTTCCCGGATACGTTCCGAAACCACACGCGGATTCGATGTGCGCACGTGGAGGGTCGTTTCGGACGGACCCTGAAGCCATGGCAGGTACACCATCGGCAGGATGGTTTCCCCAAGCGTCCAGTATTTGCTGTCTCGGACGACTCCCACGACTTCGACAGTCGATTTCCCGTATCGAAGCTGCCGCCCGATGGCGTTTCCATTCCAGAATTGCCGGGCCAGTGTCTCATTGACCACGACAACGGCGGGTGAACCCTGACGATCGAGCCACGTGAGATCACGTCCGGCGACGATCGCGATATGCACGGCGCCGAACCAACCCGGACCGAGGCGGCTCGCGTTGACCACCGTCCCGGGGGTCTCCTGCGGAGCCTCGAGCGGCGACACACGGAATCGTTCGTTCCCGAGCAGCGCGAGAGGCACGATGGACGACCATCCGACCTCTTCCACGCCAGGGAGATCGCGCACGCGGCTGTGGATCTCGACGAATGCCGCGTCTGCCCGCTCGCGCGCGCCGGGCCTGTCGTCGGCAAGCCGTATCTCCGCGAGCAGCACACCTGACGGATCAAAGCCGGGATCGACACTGTCGGCGTGCATGAGGCTGCGCGCGAAGAGGCCGCTCCAGAAGAGAAGAAGTGCACTGACCGCGACCTGCGTGACGAGCAGGCCCTGCCGGAACCTCTGACGTGCGCGTCCCCCGCCGCCGTCGGGCTTGAGCGAATCCATCAGCTGAAGACGTGATGCGCGGCGTGCCGGGACGAGCCCGAACAACAGGCCGCAGATCATCGACACCGCGAACGTATAGGCAAGCACGCGAAGATCCAGCGTGATATTCAGTTCGACGGGAATCGGGAGCCGGGTGATCGCGGCGGAAGCGGCCGTCATGAGGATCAGGCCGAGCGCGAGTCCGGATCCGCCGCCGATGAGAGCGAGCACGACGCTTTCCGTCAGCAGCTGCCGGACGACGCGTCCACGGCCGGCGCCGAGCGCGAGGCGCACCGCGATCTCCTGCCGCCGTGCAGCCGCGCGCGCGAGGAGCAGGCCGGCGAGATTGACACAGCCGATCACGATGACAAGACCGGTGACGATGGCGAGGAACGCGATGAAGGCGAAGACTGGCATGAGTGTCTTGCCGACGCCACGAAAGAGACCGAGGCCGTGTGCCGCGAAGATCTGCATCGAGGCATAGGTCTGATTCGTCTCCGGAAACTCGGACGCCATCTGCGCCCCGAGCACTTTCATCGCGGCGGCTGCCGCATCGACCGACACGCCTGGCTTCAGCCGGCCGAACACTTCGAAGCGGGCGGCCGAGCGATCTGCGGCGATGCCCCGGTGCGCGCCGCCGGCGTCAAAGGGAACCCAGAGATCGCGCGTCAATCCCGCCGGCGCAATACCTCTGAACGTCCGCGGCATCACGCCGACGACTTCGTAAGGACGGCCGTCGAGCCTGATCATCTGTCCGAGGATCGATGGTGACCCGTTGTAGCGTGTACGCCACAGCCGCTCGCTGAGGATCGCGACGTTCGCGCTGGGCTCGTCGGCCTGCAACGGGCGGCCGATCAAGGGCGCCGCGCCCAGGACGGTAAAGTAGTCGGCCGAGACAAGGCTCGCCCACACCCGGATTGCCAGCGGATCCGCACTGAGCGTCATCGCGGTGTTGCCCTGAGCCACGACGTCGGTGAACACGGCGTTCCGCTCGCGGAGGTCCTGGAGGTTGAGCCACGAGACCGTGCTCTGGCCTGGATGGATGCGAGCCATCTCCTCCGGCGCGTGAATCGCCAGCGGCTGAAAGAACAGGGCATTCACGACACTGAACACCGCCGTGTTGCCGCCAATCGCGACGGCAAGCGTCAGGACGGCGGCGCTCGAAAATCCCCTGTCGCGGAGCAGCAGCCGCAGACCGTAGATCGTGTCGTGCCGTGCATCCGACCAGAGGCGGCTGAACGTCCGCTCTCGTTCCAGCTGCTCATCCTGCCTTCGCAAGGACGCGGAAGAACGCGCGAGATCGCCGAACTCGCGGGCCGCCTGCGCGCGAGCCTCTTCCGGGGCGACGCCATCGCCAATGAGGTGCTCCGTGCGCATCTCGAGGTGAAACCCGATTTCATCCCTGACGTCGTCTCGAACGTCGTTCGGCGTCCGTGAGGGAAAGCGGAACCACCGCCGCGTCCGGTTTCGGGTCATAGGATCCTCATGCGGGTTCCAGCCCTTGAAGGTGGTGCCCGCGCCTTCCACATGGCGATTCGGCGAACTTGCTGATCCGGCTGCAGCCCTCAGACGAAGGATGAAGGTCAGATGTTCCACTAATGATGTGAGTGGAGCAAGGGAAAAGGCAGTGAGGGGAGGGCCCCCGATGCGCGGCGGGCGATGTACAATCCCCCATCCTCAATGGCCACATTCAAAACGCACCTGCCGGTCATGCTCCTGGTCGCCGGCCTCGCCGTCGGCTGCGGATCGACGGAGACGCTCCAGTTCAGTGCGATTCAGCTCGGCCGGTCTTTGAATTCGGACAACACCGTCGGCAACTTCACGACGACCTTCAAGCCCGGCGAGACCGTCTACGTGGCGGTCGTCACCACGGGCTCCGGATCGGCCGAGATTGGCGTTCGCTGGACGTATTCCGGACGCGTGGTGGACGAGCCGAAGAAGAAGGTTTCCTACAAAGACGTCGCGGCGACTGAATTCCACATGCAAACCGCCTCGGCACTTCCGCCTGGCGACTATTCCGTCGAAGTCTTCATCAACGGGCAGTCGGTCGGCACGCGGCCTTTCAAAGTCGAGAAAAAGGACTGACGCGCGACCCCGGTCGCCGCTGCCATCAGATCTCGACGGGCTCTGGCGCGAGGGGTAGTCGAACCGTGAACGTCGTGCCTTTCCCCTCGGCGCTTTCCACGGCAATGGTGCCTCGTTCGCCGTCGACGATCGACTTGCAAATCGCCAGGCCCAGTCCCGTATGTCCATGTGAGCGGGAGCGCACCTTGTCGGCGCGGTAAAAGCGGTCGAAGATGCGTGGCAGGTGCGTGGCCCCGATGCCCTCGCCCGTATCGGCAATGACGAATACGGCCGACCGCTCCTCGATACGCGTGGACAACCGGACCTCGCCGCCAGGATGGTTGTAGTAGATGGCGTTCGCCAGCAGGTTCGTCATGACCTGATCGACGCGCTCTCGAACACTGAACGCGATGGCCGGCGTCAAGTCGCAATGACTCGTGATCGCGCGCTCATCCGCCTGCCGGCTCAGGCGATCCGCCACCACCCGGGCCACGCTCGACAAATCGACGGGACCCCGCTCGAGCGATTCCCGGGCCCCGTCGATCCTCGCGAGAGCCAGCAGCGTTTCCGTGAGCTGGCGCATCTGCTGCGCGGTCTCGAGGCATCCCACCACGGTCTCCCGGTATTCGACGGCGGTTCGCTTGCGCGAGAGCGCCGTCTGCGTTTCGGAAATGAGCACCGCGAGCGGCGTCCGCAGTTCGTGGGCCGCGTCGTCGGTGAACTGGACCTGACGCGCGAATGCCGCTTCCAGGCGGGCGAAGGTCGTGTTCAGGACAGAGGCCAACCTGCCGAACTCGGTGTCCGGATCGTGGATTCGGACCCGCCCGGATAAATCTCCCGTCGAAATGCGGAGTGCGGCGGCGCTGATTTCTTCGATGGGACGGATCGCACGTGTGTGTAACCGGAGATCCGATGTTGGGGGAGCCGCCTGGCCTCCACACCTGATTGAGCTGATGATCAAGCCGAAGTGCCCGACGTGCAAGGCGAGGAATCCGCACGTCACGCTCGCCGATCAGGAGCACATACAACTGCGCTGCACGCGGTGCGGTTTTCGATGGACGATCCAGATGCCGGCGGAGGGACGGAAGAAGCGCCGGAAAACTGACCCATGACCCCCGCGCTCCAGGAGTTCGTGGCTCGAGAGAGCACCTGCAGAGAGGCCAGGACGATCTTCGCTCGGAACAGACTCCACTCTGATGTCTCACTTCGGCGAGAAGTTGATCGTCACCGTCGCGACAACCGCCACGGGCACGCCGTTCAGGAGGGTCGGCAGGTACTCCCACTGGCGCACGGCGTCAAGCGCTGCCTGATCGAGCAGCGGGATCGAGTGCACGACCGTCGCGTCCGTGACTTTCCCGTCGGGTCCAATGGTGGCTTCGATCGTGACTGCCCCGGCGACACGCGCGGACTGCGCCAGCGCTGGGTAGACCGGCGTGACGTCCTTGATTTTCTTTGGCGCCTGGATTTTTCCACCGATGCGGAGCGGTGCCGTCGTAGCCTTCGCTCTGGCCGCGACGGCAACCTTCTCCTTGGCCGCGACAGCCTCGGCTTTCTCTTTGCCCGCGACGGCATCGGCCGCCGCCTTGTCGCCGGCCGCCTTCGCCGCGATCGCGAACTCCCTGGTCTTGTCGTACGACTTGAACCACTGACCTTCCTGAGCTTTCAGTTCGGCGTCGAGCGCTGTCCGAGCATCCTGGGCCGCCTTCAGCGAGTCGGCGGCATACTGACCCGCGCGGTCACTGGCGGCCCTGTCAACGGCGGCCCTGGCCGCATCCACTTCCGCGTTGGGCGGCGAGGCGCAACCCATGACACCGATCGCGAGGCCCAGAGCAACCGGCCGGAATCTGGCAGCGACACACATGGTCTGTTCTCCTTCAAGCGACGGGTCAGCGGTAGTCCACCGAATGGCACGAAACAGCCAAATGGTACATGCGCGCCTGCCGTGGCAGGTGTGCTGGACAGCACATCGAGATAAGTGACTCATTCGGACGGATCTCCGAGGCAATTGAGACCAGATTGCCAAATGGCTGAGGCAGTTCCGGAGGTTGTCAGGTGGCGGACGTTCACTTGCGATCGAGGAACAGCGCCTTCCGCAAGGACTCTGACTGTTTCTGTGCGTCCGTGAGAAACGCCTTGAAGTGCGTGTCCTCGCGGATCGGATCCAGGCTGGCATCGCGCGCGAACAACGGATAACACGGGAACCCGGTCTCGGCGGCTTCACGCAGGTAGCGAACGGCTTCCTCGACCCGCCGCATCCGCGCCCAGGCGCACGCGGCGAAATACGCGGCGTGATGCGAAGGATTGACGGCCTTCCGCAGCGCGACTTGCTGGATCAACGCCTGTGCCTTGAGTGGCTCGGACTCGGCCAGCAGTATGGCCTCGATGCCCGGCAGGGCGCCGCTCGGGTCATCCGGGTATTTCTGGACGGCCCGCCGCAGCTGGACCCACGCTTCCTCTCGCCGGCCCAGGCGAAGGAGCGCGAACGCGGTGTTCGCCTCGACGAGCTCCGGCAGGACGGGTCCGGGGATGCTGGTCAATATCGCGAGTGCGTCTTCATCCTTCCCCATCCAGAGGAGAGCCTGCGCCCGCGAATTCAGCGCCTGCGCGTTGCTCGGGTTGATCGCGAGCGCGATGGCCGCGTGATGGAGAGCCTCCTCAAAAAAGCCGACATGGACGAACACACGCGCGAGACGCCGATGCGCTTGATCTGAATTCGGATTGAGATCCACCGCACGGCGGAATTCCTGCACCGCTCGTTCGTGTGCGAAGCGATGAGAGTGCGTCCAGAGCAGGTCGCCGCGGGCCAGGTAAGCCTCGGCCAGGTTCGGGTCGAGCACCAGCGCCTTTTCAGCCGCCGCGAACGCCTTCTGCTCCAGATCCCCGGTCTCTTCGGGCGTCACGAAGGTCAGCCGCGTGACGTACGCCGCGGCCAGGTCGGCGTACGCACGCGCGAATCCGGGATCGAGCACGACGGCGCGTTCTAGGAGCGCAATCGCGGCCCGGGTATCGGTCTCGGTCGTCCGGACACTGAGGTACCGCGCGCGCAGGACCGAGTCGTAGGCAGCGGGGTTGACCAGCGGCAACGTCCCGGGACGTGCATGCTGCGGAGCCGTGGACACGGCACGCACCTGGCCGGCAATCGCCGTCGTGACTTCACGTTGAAGGGTGAGCACGTCCTGCATGTCGCGCTCATGGCTGTCTGACCAGGCCTGACGGTCGGAGTCGCGATACGTCAGCTGCGACGCCATCCGTACACGACCACCCGTCCGCAGCACTGAGCCGGTGACCACCGCCTCCACTCCGAGCTCCCGCGCGACCGTTACCGGCGAGGCATGCGCTCCCTTGTACTTCATCACGGAGGCGCGGGCGAGGACCCGCAGGCTCCCGATCCTGCCGAGATCGGTTATCAGCGCCTCGGTCATGCCGTCGGCGAGATATTCGTGTGCGGGGTCGCCGGAGAGGTTGTCGAGCGGCAGCACGGCAAGCGAAGTGATAACGGCTCGTCCCGGGTCGGTGGCCCGGACGGGGTAGAGGATGTACGTGGAAGTCGCGACGCCGAGCACAGCCAGACCGCCCAGGACCATCCAGCGACGCACCGAAAGACCCTGCCTCGATCCCTCGCGGGCTGAAGGTACCGGGACCTGCGCTCCGGGCGATTCGCCATCTTGTCGTGCTTCACGCACGTCCGCGACGAACCGGTAGCCGCGCGAGGGCACGGTGACGATGTACTGATGATCGTCTGGCTTCTCGCCCAGGACTTTCCGCAGAACTGAGACGTTCCGGGTGAGCCCGCCCTCTTCCACACTCGTGGCACCCCAGACCTGTTTGAGCAGTTCGTCTTTCGTGACGACCCGATCACGATTCTGGACGAGGGCAAGGAGCGTCTCCAGGACCTTGGGAGCGAGCGGCACGGGTTCGCCATTGCGCAACAGGAGCCGTTTGCCGGCATCCAGCGCGAACGGTCCGAACTCGTAGAAGGGCTGCGAGGGCTCGCTCATGGCCGTTCAGACCAATCCGAAGAAAAACGAAGGCCGGTTGTAAGGATTTGTCACCACGGCTGCAGCTAGTGTCCAGCGCTGACGCCTCGGTTGGGGCGGCGTGATTGTATCGCAGGCTCCCAACCCCGCGAGAAGACGGAAGTCGGACCCTCGCGGCGGCGTCGCTTCGGTCCCGGACGGACTCGTCAACTCGTCAGGACATGCGATCAGGCGAAAGGACAAAAGTATGAACCGCAACCGCTGCAGGGTGATCGGCGTCGCCTTCCTCCTCGCGTTGGGCCTCCCTGGCTCCGCTCCAGTCCAAACCGCGGAGAGGTCCACGGGGTCGTCTGCCCCCGTCAACCACGTGCTGGAATGGAATCAGGTGTTCATCGATACGCTGATTGCGACAAATACCGCAAACTCGTCCAGTCAGCGGCTCGGGGCGATCGTTCACACGGCGATCTTCGACGCCTACAACGGTATCGAACGGCGCTATACGCCCATCTTCGTTCACGATATCGCCCCGCGCGGCGCGTCGCGCCGTGCGGCAGTCGTCGCGGCGGCGTACACAGCGCTGGTCGGCCTGTTTCCCGCGCGTCAGCCGGCACTGGAGGAGAGTTTCGCGGCTTCGGTCGCGGCCCTGACCAACAACTGTCAGGACGCCGGCGAATCCGGCGGATCACGACGCTCGTGCACTCGCCGGATCGAGCGCGGCATCGACTGGGGAACCGAGGTCGCGCAGGCTGTACTCGCCTGGCGTTGCGCCGACGGGTTTGCCACGAGCTACCCGCCGTTCACCGGCGGCACCGTCGTCGGTCAATGGCGGCCGACCCCGCCGGCGTTCGGAGCGATGAGCGCCCAGGGGCTGGCATTCACGTCGACGTTCGCCCTGGCCAGCAGCACCCGGTTCGACCCCGGACCCCCGCGAGGTCTGACCGGCGCCACCTACGCGGACGATTTCAACGCCGTCAAGGCGCTCGGTCGCAAGACGGGATCCACGCGCACCGAGGACCAGACGGCGCTGGCGATTTTCTGGGAAGGCAATGCCAGCGTCCACTGGAATCAGGCGGCAAACCAGATGGCGCGCGTCAATCATCTGTCGCTGTCCGAGAGCAACCGGCTTCTCGCCGTCCTGAACATCGCGATGGCCGACACGGCATTTACGACATGGAGCAGCAAGCGATTCTACGGCGGCGTACCAAACGAGGTCACCTGGCGGCCCGTGACGTCCATCCCGCTTGCACGCACGGATGGCAATCCGGACACGGCTCCCGATCCGGACTGGCTGCCGCTCATCAACACGCCGTCGCACCCGGAGTACCCCGCGGGACATCCCAGTCTCAACGGCGCGGCTGCGGCCGTCCTCCTCAGCCACTTCCGACGACACCAGACATTCACGCTGACGACTGCCGGACAGCCGAGTCGCACGTATACCAGCATCCTGCAGGCGCGATCGGATGGTAACAAGGCCCGGGTCTGGGGCGGCATGCACTATCCGAGCACCGTCGAGATCAGTGACGCCATGGGCGGGGCGATCGCCAGGTACGTCAATCGGAACTCCATGAAGCGGCTTCACGGCGGGAGGTGAGGATGTGTGGGGCATGGCCTGTTCGCCGGCAGGCCGGCCCACCAATTTCGCGGGAGGCCCGCGGCTCCCGGCGTTCCGCTTTGTCCTATAGTTGGGGAATGGGCAACGGCAGGCGCCTGACGCGATCCAGGAACCCGATGATCGCCGGCGTGTGTGCGGGGTTTGCGGAGTACTTCGGCTGGGACGTGACAATGTCCCGGGCGGCGTTCGTGCTCGTCTCCATCCTCTCGGCGGCGTTCCCCGGCATCGTGGTGTACCTGGTCCTCTGGGCCCTGATGCCTCGTCGCGAAGCGCTCTGAGATGCAGAATGACGTGACGGGCATGGCGTCCTGATGTCGTCCCGAAACGTCTTGACGGTCCGTGGTCGACTGCCTGCCGTCTCGCTGAAGCGCAGCGATGACGGCAGGCGACCGGCGTACGAAGGACGCGCTACTGGAGACGAACCAGCCTCACGCTCGCCGTCACTGACGGGATACCGTTGAAGGATCCGTTCAGATTGTCCGACGTCGGGTTCTGGTTCACGAGGGTGATCACGTCGTTGGTCACCAGCGTCAGGATGGTGCTCTTCATGGCTGCCGAGCTGCCGCCATACTTGCACGTGCTGACATCCCTGGTCCCATTGACGGCCAGACAGTAGTGATGGCCCGAATTGAATGCGACCTCATAATCAGCCAGGTAACTGCCGGTGGCTCCTATAACAATCGACGCCGACCCGAGCGTGTGCGAGATGTTCGACAACGTGGAGTGGGAGTTGAAGGTGACGGCGGTTCCGGCGGGGACGGTCTGGGTCACAGTTTGATACACGTAGGCAAATCCGGATGCGACGGTCCCCGCTTCGCCTGGCGATCCCTGGATCCCCTGGATCCCTTGTGTCCCTGGCGTGCCTGGGGCTCCTGCCGCGCCGGCGTCCCCCGTCATCCCTGTTGACCCGGTCGCACCAGTCGATCCTGCCGGGCCCGTCGCGCCGCTGGAGGGGTCGGCACAGAGCCAGGCCGATCCGCTCCACGCGGGAACCTGCGTGGGCGTGCAGTTCAGATCGCTGAGGGACACGCCGCGCACCGTAATCGTGATCACATCCGCCGGCGCATACTGCTGTGTCGAGCTGCGCCGGGCGAACACGAGGATCTGATAGGAGCCCACGTCGAGCCCCGTCGTCACCGCAAGATCGAAACCCGATGTCCCGTATCGAGCCCCGTACGCCGCGGCCACATCGGGTCGATGGCCGAGCACCGCCGCACCACCAAGAAAGAACGGCTGCGCGCCGCTGCCGCGTGAGGCCCAGATCTGCACCGCGTCGATGCCCGCGTCGACCATTGACGTCTGGTCCAACGCCCATCCACTCACATGAAAAGGCATCGCGACCGTGGCAGAGGGCAGCGGACCGTCCACGTGTACCAGGACCGGGCTGGGGGCCTGCGCCAGGGCCGATCCCGGGAGAGCGACGGCAAGCAGCGCCATCGCTGCGGTCAGACCGATGCGAAGTCGGAGAGAGAAAGACGGAGACATGCTCACTCAATTTTCCTGAAGCTGGAACGACAGCCGCCCCAAGCTTCAGAAATTGGGACGATCACGAATGGCGACAGTCTGTCTAGTGGAGGTCGCGTAGAGAAGCCAGCGTTGCCCTGACACATGGGCGCAACCGGAAGTAGAAGTGCAAGGCCGGAGCCACCAGCGCACACAGCCGCTTGTGTGCGGATGACACATCTCGAAGCCGCGCATCCCCGAGGCGTCAGGTGAATCACCGGCGTCCGTGGCAGCTTCGATGGAGTGGTCACGCCCGGGCGTGCAGAGCTTCACCGTGCCGTATGTGCACAGGAGCGTGCTGCTCGTGCACACGTCTGTGTGCGGGTCTGGCAGGAGGCCATTAACGAGAGCCGGCCTTGAGGCGTTCGAAGATTTGCAGCTCGACTCCCGCCAGCTGCTGCTGACCTGTACGCTGGTAGGCCTGGGCCAGCCGATAGTGCGCCTGCGCGTGATCGGGGTCCAGTTGCGTGGCGCGGCGCAGTTGCGGGACCGCTTCCTTGTATCGCTGTTGCTCGGAGAGCAGGATACCGAGCTCCAGAAATCCCTTCGACAGCTTTGGATCGAGCGCAACCGCTCGCCTGAGCAACGCTTCGACGCGCCGCATATCGGCGGGCTCCGCTTCACCAGGCAGCCCCTTCCAGAGGCTCAGGGCGTAGTAGAGATGCGCCAGCGCGTTGCGCGGTCGCGCTTCGACGAAACGCGCCAGGCGTTTGGTGATCTCGGGCGCCAGTTCCGGGGCGACGCCGTACATCTCTCCAAGGAACTGATACGCGCGCGGATCCGAGGGCGCGAGATCCACCGCCTGGCAGAATGACGTCACGGCATCCTGGTACTGTCCGCGCGAGTACTGCGCGATGCCGAGGCCGACGTGAAGCCGTGCCGACTTCGGATGGCGCGCGACCGCAGCCGTGAAGACCTGTCCCGCCTGTTCGAACGCCCGCAGCTGCACGAAACTGTTTCCCCAGTCGAACAGGTGCTCCTCGGTCGCATCCCTATGCGCCGCGCGCTGGTATTCCTCCGCTGCGGCGACGAGATTGCCCGCGCGCTCGTCTACCTCCCCCAGGAGGTTGTGGAGCTCGGCGGTGTCCTTGAGTTTCAGCACGCGCCTGACTTGCGCACCTGCGTCGTCCAGCTTGCCGGTCTGCAGGAGGGCGAGGGCCAGGTCGTAACCATTGGCGTAGTGAGCGGGATCGATCGCCTGCGCGCGTGCGAGGTGTGCAAGGGCAGCATCCAGCCGGTCCCGCCGCAGATAGAACTGGGCGAGCGCCTGATGCGCCGCGAAGCTGTCCGGCTCGCGCCGGACGGCGTCCAGCAGCCGGCGCTCGAGAGCGGCAGACTCCGCGGCGGTGAGTTTTTCGGGCCGGACCCGTGGTCCAGCCGATTGCCCAGCCGGGGATCGGCTCGCTGACAGCGTCGAGAGCACCAGCAGGAGGACGAGCAAGAGGCCGCGGGGATGTGTCACCGATGTTGGAAGAAGGGACCGCAGACTCCGGTCAGGCCCGAAGTCTGCGTCCCCGAGGCGAGCGCGCGCTACCAGTAGAACTTGGCACCCAGCTGCATCTGTCTGGGCGTGTTGCGCATGCTCGTGATGCTGGCGAAATTCCTCGCATCCAGGAAATTCAACGAGCCGGGCAGGTTGAACGACGGAGTGTTCGTGAGATTGAACGACTCGACACGAATCTCGAACTTTCGCTCGCCCCAGATTCTGAACTGTTTGGCCAGACCCACGTCGAGCTGGCGCATGGGCGGGCCGGTCACCTGGCTGCGCTTGCCGCCGAGAGGGCTGAAGTCGGTCTGTCCGATGGTCGCGACGGGAGCCGGATTCGCGAAGGCGGCCGGGTTGTAGAACTGATTGACGTCGTGGCTGCCGCCGTACGGATCGCCGACCACCAGTGCATAGCACCCCGTGCCTTCGCCTGTTGCCGGCGTGCAGTTGATCGTCTGCGCCTGGCCGCTGTAGATCGACATGCTCCAGTTGGCGCGCCAGCCGCCGATGAACGGGTTCGTGCCTGGCAGCTGGTAACTCCCGCTGAAGACCAGGGCATGCTTGGTGTGGAAACCGGACAGCCCGATATCGTTCTTCAGATCCCATCCGGCCACGTCCGGTGCACGGAGTCCGCCCACGCCACCGCCGGACAATGAGTCGCCCGCGTTGGTCTTCGCTTCACTCAGCGTATAGCTCAGCAGGAATTCCAGTCCGGCGGACAACCGGCGGCGGAACTTGGCTTGAAGCGAGTCGTACGAGCTCACCCCCACGGTCCGGACCAGCAGGGAACCACGCTGGAAATCCGGCCACTCCACGTACGACTGCGGATTGGTGCCGGGCGGCAGCAGGACCTTGACGTTGTTCATCCCCGTGAAGGTCTCGAGATGGCGGCCTCTCGTGCCGACATAGCCGACTTCGATCGAATGGTTCGGCAGTATTCCTGTCTGGAAGGTCACGTTGTAGTTGTGATACCGCGGCGTCTTGTAGTCGAACTCGACCCCGCGCATGTTCAGGCCGTTGGCATTGACGTTCGCGGGATCGAGGACGATCCGATCGCGCGCGTCGAGCCCGACGAGCGACCCGTCGGGCAGCCGGGCCGGATTGACGGCGTCCGGCGACAGGTAGGCGAGCGTGAACTGGAACGGATAGTTGTAACCGAGGCTCGGGTTTCCGCCGCGGTTTTCGAAGGCGCCGTAATAGAGACCGTAGCCCGCCCGCAGGACGTGGTCTTCGGCAAGCTGATAGGCGGCGTCGAAACGCGGTGCGAAGTTGTTGTTCGGCATCTTGCCGAGGCCGCTTCCGAACTCGTCCGTGTACACCAGCTGGATATTGTCCTTCGCCAGATTGTTGACGAAGCTCTGCGACAGCGGCTTGTCCCTCCACTCCGCGGGGATCAAGTACCGTGCGGGCGGGCCCGGGACCATGTTGGCCTGCTCCGCGTCACGCTCCTGCTCGCGGCTGAAGTAGTCCCACCGTACGCCTGCGTTCAGCGTCAGCGAGGAGGTGACCCGCCAGCTGTCCTGCACGTAGGCACCATGATAGGTCTTGAAGGCATCGACATCGCCGAAGGGGGAGACCCGGATCGCGTTGATGCCACCGGCAAAATTGACTCCGCCCGGCACGAGCGACGGGATTTGGGTGAGCAGGAAAGACGCCCTGGCGGTCGTCGCATCGGTCTGGTTGATCAGCGACGTGTAGCGGCCGTCCCAGTTGTACTCGCCTCGAGCATAGGGAGGCTGCGTCGAGCCGAAGAAGATGTCCTGGTAGATGTAGCCGCCCTTGAAGGTGTGCGACTTGTACAGCTTCGTCAGGTTGTCGCTGAACTGCGCCGTGTTGCTGAAGCGCTCGCTGACGACCCACCCGTCGTGACCGAGTTGATCGAGACCGGCAGGCTGGATGTCGGGCAGGCCGCCGTTGCCCGCGAGTTGTGGAATGCCGCGAATGCCGTAGCGCCCCGGGAGGTCGTCCGTCAGGTCGCCGTTCGGCTGCAGCCTGTTCGTGTGCTCGCGGCTCAATCCGAACCGGGCCTCGTTGATCAGGCTCTTCGAGAACATGTGCGTGTGGCTGGCCGCGAAGCCGTGCACGCGCACTTTTTCGTCTCCCTCGTTGAAACCGCCGCCGTCGGCGTCGCCGTCGAACGGCGAGGGGCGCACCTTGTGATTGTCGGAGAAGCTGTAGCGCGCGAAGAAACGATCGTTGCCGCTGAAGTTGTGATCGACCCTGGTGTCGAACGAGTGCGTATCGTCGCTGTTGAGACGGTTGACCACGTAGTTGTTGTTCAGGCCGCCCTGATTGGGCTCCGGATAAAGCTGCATCAGGCGAAGGGCGTTGGTGTCGATCCGGCTGGCTGGAATCTGGTTGCCCGGAAACGGATCGCGCACGAACCCGGTCGACGTGGCGGCTCTTCCGGTGACAGGATCGACCTGGCCGATCTGCACCGGGCGCGTGGTCGCCGGGTCGAACACCGTGCCGCGCGGGAAGGTTCGCCCGAGGAGGTCCGCGCCGACGGTGCCGGTCTGGAGCGTGATGAGATCCGCATAATTCGTGAAACCGCTGGCGCGCTGGCTGGCCGTCGGCACAGTCCGCACCCACGTCCGCGCCTGCTTGGTGAGGCTGCCCTCATAGTCGGCGAACCAGAACGTCTTCGTGCCATACGCCGGACCGCCCGCGGTGAAACCGAACTGATTGGACAGGTACTCGCCTTTCTTGATGTTGGCGCGGTTGGCGAAGAAGTCGTTGGCGTTCATCGCGTCGTTCCGGTAGAACTGCCACAGCGAGCCGCGCAGCTTGTTCGTCCCCGACTTCAGCGTCGTGTTCAGCACCGCCCCGCCGGCGCGGCCGTACTCGGCGCTGAAGGCGCTCGTCAGAATCTTGATCTCGTCAACCGCGTCGATCGGCGGCTTGACGATGTACGCCACGCCGCTGAGGAAGTCCACGTTGCTCGTGTTGTTGTCGATGCCGTCCAGCAGGTAGTTGTTCTGGGCGGGCCTCACGCCGTTGGCGGAGAACATGAGCGGCGCCCGCGCTCCGGGCTGCGGAGGCACCACACCGGTCACCAGCCGGGCGAGGATGGTGTAGTCGCGGCCGCTCACCGGGATGTTCTCGATGGTGCTCGCGTTCAGCGTCTCGCCGACGGTGCCTGTTCCCGTCTGCAGCAGCGGCGACTCTCCGGTGACGACCACCTCTTCCGACACACCGCCGGTCTGGAGCGAGAAATCCACCACCGCCTGATCCTGGATCGCGACCGTGACGCCGCGCCGGACGCCCTTCTTGAAGCCCTGGAACTCGGCTTCGATTGAGTAGGCGCCCGATCGAATGGGAGTGAAGATGTAGGAGCCGTCCTCGCGCGTCACGCTGGAGAGCGTGAACGCCTGGCCCTCATGGGTGATCGTCACCGTGGCGCCGGGAAGCACCGCGCCCGACTGATCTTTCACTGTGCCGAGAATGGTGCCCGTGTCGACCTGCGCATCCGCCGGTGCCGAGAGCAGCAGCGACATCGCGAAGACCAGGACAGGGCCCTTGGTAAGTAGCGACAGGACACGCATATTGCCCCCTTTGCCCGGCTTCGCCCGAGTGCACGCCGGTCTGATCGAAGCCTGAGCAGTTTTTCGAACGGGAGCCTAGCGTGAGCGCCGCTATTTTGCAAGCCTCTCGTTCCTGCCAACCGGCGATGGTTTCGTTGTCGGCCATGCGAATCGGGAGTAAGCTGCAGTCCGTTTCCGCGGGAGCCGAGCCATGAACCGGCGAGCGTTCATCCACTCCGTCCTTCTCACCGGTGCACTGGCCCCGCTGTCGAGCGCTCGTCTCTTCGGCCAGCTGCAGGCCGAGCGGCGCCGCGCCGGCTGGATCATCCCGACCAACAAGCCCGACCGGTTTGGCCTCAAGGTGATGGCCTTCAATCCGATCCCGGCACCGGACATGAGCGCGTGGGAGCTCACGATCGAGGGGCTCGGCCAGGAGCCGCTGAAGCTGAAGGCGGCGGACCTGGAGCGGCTGCCGCGGATCGCGCAGAGCAGCCGTCTCAAGTGCGTGCAGTGCTGGTCCGGACGAGTGACGTGGGAAGGCTTCCGCTGCCAGGATCTGCTGCGGCTGACACGCCCGCGATCCGAACCCAAATGGGTCCGCGTCGATTGCGCGGATCACTACTATGACTTCGTCAAGATGGAGGACCTGCTCCATCCGCGCACGCTCTTCGGGCTCGGGATGAACGGTGAAGCGCTCACGCCCGATCACGGCGCCCCGCTGCGCCTCGTGATGCCCGCGAAGTACGGCTACAAATCGTCGAAGCTCATCACCAGGCTGACCTTCGTGGACCAGGGGGGCATGGGCCTCGTCGCGGACGGGTGGCCGTACTACTCCGCCAGCGGCGACATCCTTCCAGGTATCGACCACCCCTTCGACTTCCCGGACGAAGTCCGCAAGATCAAGGGGGGAGAGATCGTTGAGTACCTGATCATGTTTGATCCAGCGGCCATGCGCCGGCGCGATGCCCTTCGCGTGCTGGCGGCCTGCATGGCTGACTGGTGGCTGCCACGTCGTCTGTTCGCGCAGCCCCTCAAAGCGAAAAAACCCGAACGCTGCGTCATCGTCGTGACCTTCGGCGGCGGGGCGCGTTACGAGGACACGCTGGCGCCGGAGGGATGGGTCAACATCCCGCACCTGTCGTCGGAGATCGTTCCGCAGGGGCTCGTGTATCCGGTCGCCCGCTACGAAGGCCTCACCGGGCACTTCAACTCGACAGGGGCGCTGGTCACAGGGTGCCGGCAGGACGTCGATGCATACGGCAGCGAGGCGCCGCTGACGCCCACCATTTTCGAGCTGTTCCGAAAGGAGCACGGGCTTCCGCCGGAGGAAGCCTGGGTGATCGCGACGAACAAGAGCTTCGGCCTGATGGGGGGAAGCAAGCTCAGGGCATTCGGCGATCCGTACTCCGCCAATGTCGTGCTGCCGAAGCAGCTCCTGATCGAGACCATCAAGTCCGCCGTGAGCACGAATGCCGGACCAGGCGTCGAAGATCGCCAGGCGCTCGCCGCGCGGATGATGTCCGCGCTCGACGAAGGCTACGAAGGATTCGGCTGGAAGGTCTTCGAGTCGGGGCGGACGCTGGGGGCAGACCTCAAGGCGAGCCTGGCGAAGTCGCTCCTCGATTACTTCAACGATCCGAGCGTCCCGACGAGCGGCGACGAGCTGACGTTCTTCATGACGAAGGAAATCATGAACCGCCTGGCGCCGTCGCTGCTCGTCGTGAACTTCTGGGACATCGACATCGCGCACTACGGCGCGTACTCGCTGTACCTCGAGGCCATCAGACGGACGGATCGCCTCGTCCACGAGCTGTGGCAGCACGTGCAGGCGCTGCCGCAGTACCGCGATCGCACGACGCTCCTCGTCGTCCCCGAGCTTGGACGCGACAGCGACGTTGCCGGCAATGGCTTCGCGAACCACCGCAGCGGCGACGAATCCTGCCGGCGAGTGTGGCTCGTGGCGGTTGGGGCCGGCGTCCCGAAGGGCGCCGGTACGGAGCGTCCGATCCGGACCGCGGACGTGGCGCCCACGGTCGCGCGAATTCTCGGCTTCAAGATGCCGGAGTGCGAAGGCCGGCCTCTCGCGGAGCTGGCGTTTTAGCAAAGTCTTGCGATGCAGTTCGACCGGGGATTGACGGGAGACGCGGCCGCGCTGGCGCGCGCGCACGAGGCGCTACTGGAGCGCCTGCCCGCCACCGTCCAGGCGTTCATCCTCGTGGAGCTCCAGAAGTGGGCGACGCTTTTCGTGGCCGAGCGACGGTATCAGCGCGCACTGCTGGAACAGCTCTCGCGCTTCCCGGCTCCGGAGCTCCAGCGGGCGACGGCCGGAATAGGTCGTGTCGAAAAGGAAGCCGGCTGCGACAGGATCGCGCGCGGAAGTCCCGCACGGTTTCAGGAGGAAGCCCAGGCGCTGCTCCGAGCCCGCAGGCTCCTGCCGGCGTGGCGGAAGGAGGTGGACGGCTTCTTCCAGATCGTCGACCCCGCGCTCGAGGCGCAGCTGTACCCTCCGGATGCTCCATCCCGTCTCATCGTGCAAATCTACGGCGGCGGCATCGCCGTCCAGCCGGACAAGCTGTGGAGCCGCTTCAAAGGAACCGGAGTCAGGATCCCGCTGAACCTGGACGGGACGCGAGGGTCTGACGCGTTCCTGCGGGCGCTGTTCGGAGGGGGAGGCGACGACGGCGCGATGGCGATGTTTGCTTCATCGAAGACGCCGGCCGATCCGGCGTCACCGGACAGCTGGATCATCGAATCGCATGAGGCGTTGCACAAGCTGTACGACGAAGCTTTCGCACGGCGCTCTTCGGTACGCCCGGCGCCCGCCGCGGTCGGCACGGGTTCGCTGACGGCGCTCAGCTACGAGCGTCTGCGCACGTATCGCGACGAGCTGACCCGGGCGCTGTACAACAAGATACAGAGCGGTGTCGAGAGTCCTCAGGCGTTCGCGGCCTACGCGCGCGGCCTGAAGATCGCACCGGGGGCCGGCGCGCTGCTGCACTCGGACGACGTCATGCAGGCGTTCGTCCGCGACGTCCTGATTACCGGGAACGGGACGCTCTTCGTGAACAACACCTTCGTCGAGTGGGCCGCCGTGCAGGCGCTCAGACGTGCTCAGCCGCGCATGTTGGTGACCCGGTTCGGCATCAGGGACAAGCTGAAGCCGTTCAGCAGCCTGCTCCTTTTCTCGCAGCCGCGCGAATCCGATCAGATTCCGCTCATCGAGGATCCTGTCGGTTCGTTTGTGGACGTGGAGCAATTGTCCTATTACGTCTGGCTGAACGCGGAAAAGAGCGCCGCCTATCGGAAGAAGACGCTGTACCTGTTCCTGGCAGAGGGTTTCGACGAGATGCTGGCCATTCGATCAGACGCGCCAGCCGCGCAAGCCGTGGGCCAGGCCAGCCTTTCAGACGTCTCTGCGACGATGGCGCACTGGCTTGGAGTGCCGGCGCCGTCGGCGGGCGGACGGCCTATTGCTGCTCTCGTCGGTTAGCTTCCCGTCAGCCTCCACACCAATCCGTGCATGTAGACTGGGAACCCATGCACGACGCAGTTTCGAACACTACCGTCGGCCTGCAACGCGCTGCAGCCGACGCGGCGACCAGCCGCGCCTACCGGCTCACGGCCATCGATGCGCTTCGAGGGCTTGCGATCATCATCATGGCCATCGATCACGTCAGGGACTTCTTCCTGGTCGGCACCGACATGGACCCGATGGCGAATCCGAATGTCTCCGCCGGACTGTTCGCAACCCGATGGATCACGCATTTTTGCGCACCGGTGTTCGTGCTGCTGGCAGGTACGAGTGCCGGCCTGATGGCGGCGAGAAAGAGCCAGGGTGAGCTGGCCCGATTCCTGTTCACCCGCGGCCTGTGGCTCATCTTTGTCGAAGTGTTTGTGATCGCCACGGCCTGGACGTTCTCGCCCGGCGGAATCGTGCACTTCGGTGGGTTGACCTGGACGTCCATGCAGGTGATATGGGCCATCGGCGCGAGCATGGTGGTGCTCTCCGGCCTGCAGTGGCTTGGACGGAGTGCATGTTTCGCTGTCGGTGTCGCGGTGATCGCGGGGCACAACCTGCTCGATCCGATCTGGCCGGCGAGCCAGCTCTTCGACCGGCAGTGGCCGGTCTGGGTCGCCCTGCATTCCACGATGTCGCTGTCTGCGGGTCCCTTCCTGTTCGGGTTTCGATATCCGCTGCTGCCCTGGATCGGCGTGATGCTGCTTGGCTTCGGAATCTCCGGAGTCTTCGAGCTGCCCCGGGCGCGCAGGAACGCGATCCTGCTTGGTGCGGGCGCCGGCCTGACGTTGGGCTCTCTTCTTCTGCGCGCGTCGGGAATCTATGGGGATCCGAATCCCTGGCAGGTGCAGCCGTATGGCGTGACGGCAACAGTGATCGACTTCCTCAACCTCACGAAATACCCGCCGAGCCTTCTATTCCTGACGATGACCCTGGGTCCGGCAGCCATGCTCTGTGCCCTGGTCGATCGCGTCTCCGGTGGTGTCCTCGGTCTCGTCAAGGATGCTCTGGTAATGTTCGGTCGCGTCCCGTTTGCGTTTTACGTCGCCCACCTGTACCTCATTCACCTGTTGAGCGTCCTTCTCGGCCTGAGCCAGGGCTTCAGCCTCGATCAGATGATGACGTCAACTCGCTTCTACCCGAAGGGATTCGGCGTGGACCTGCTGGAGGTCTTTGTCGTCTGGGTCCTGGTCGTGGCCCTGCTCTATCCGTTCTGCCGCTGGGTCGCGGGCGTGAAGGCGCGTCGCCGGGACTGGTGGCTCAGCTTCGTCTGAGGTTGATCAAGCCCGACCTCCCTCACCCTGACGCCATCGCAAGACACGACGTCATCCGTAAAGCATGAGCCGCACGCAGGCGCTGCTGCCTGAGTGTGTACCGCTGCCCGGCTGATCCGATTCCTCGAGCTCACCTCGACGGTCCCACGGACGATGAAGTTCGGCCGTTGACACCGCGCGAAGGTGCGAAGCGTCTAACCATGTAGATGTGGCAATTGTCCAATCGGAAAGGGGAGCCACACATGAAATCCTTGACTCATGCCGTCAGGACGACCAGCCTGCTGACGGCAGCATTCGTATTTGCGCTCGCGGCGTCAGCCGGCGCAGCGCCACAACGTGATGGCGGTAGCGGTCGATCTGGCGGCGGTCATAGGGGCGGCGGCGCGCCCCAGGGGCATGTCGGCGGCGGGCCACGCGGGGAAGCCGGTGGACCTCGCGGTCATTTCCACAGACCCCCCGCGCGGATCATCGTCGGGGGCGGCTTCTACGACCCGTTCTGGAGCCCGTACTATCCCTACGGATATGGATATCCGTATCCGTACTGGCCGTACGTCGACTCATCGACGGAAGGTAGCCTGAAGACGGAGATTACGCCGAAGGATGCCGCGGTGTACGTCGATGGCTACTACGCCGGTGTTGCCGACGACTTCGACGGAGCGTTCCGGCGGCTTCACGCGACTCCGGGAGGCCACACGATCACGTTCCATCTCGAAGGCTACCAGACGGTCACGCGCAACGTGTACGTTCGGCCGGACTCGACACTGAAGCTGAAGGCGACCATGGAGAAGCTGGCTCCTGGCGACGTCAGCGAACCGGTCCAGGCTCCGTCAACCGGACGTTCGGGCACGCCTCCGGCGGACGGCGGGTCAGAGCAGTAAGAGGCGCGCAGCCTCTCTGTCACCACGGTGAGCGGCCTCCTGGGTCGCTCGCCGTGTGAGCGGCTGGCCGACGCGATGTCGCTGATCTAATAGTCGAAGACGTGCTCGACAGCCGGCTCGCCGTGCGAGTACGTGTTGAGGAAGGCCGCGAGCTCCGGCATCCTGACATTGACCGGCAGTCGCTCGCCCGGTATGCCGTCACGCTCCATGCGCATGATGACGGTGCCATGCTGTACGTTCCCAGCTGCTGCCTCGCGGGCGTTCACGCTCACCATGATCTCGTCGTTGCCGGCGATCTCGCGGATCGCACCTCCCTGTCGAGCGATGTCGGTGAGGATCTGCGTGAACAAATCGTAGCGCGGCGTCTCGATCTCGACGCCGTCCCCCCGGCTGCCAACCACGGTGACACCGGGAATGCGCCCGCTGCCTCGAGCCCCGACACCACGCTTCGAATGAGCAGCTGCGCCGGCGCCGTAGCGGCCACCGCACCCGCGATGACCTTCGCGTACGCGGCCTTCGCTTCGAACTCCAGACCGATGCCGAGACGCCTCTCCCATCCTCGAACGGACGGCCCGGCAGGTGCCGCCCAGAGCTCGCGCGCCTTGCGAGTGAACGGATACTGGTACCACGGCGTCTGGCGCAGGAACGCGGCGTAGTCGGCGGCCACCCCCGCGACGACGGCATCCTGCGCGGTCTTTCGCGGTCAGCGCAGCCACGCCGTGGCGCGCCCGATCGTCTCTTCGTAGGCCGCCTTCGCGATCATCTCCGCCGTGAAGCTCACACCGATCGTATGGATCATGCTCCGCGTGTCCCAGTCCGCGCCGCCGTGCTGGCCCGCGACACGCGTGAGGGTGCAGGCGGAGCTCCAGAAGCTCGAGATGCTGTCGATGTAAATTCAGAGCTCTCCGCAGTGTGAGCGCTCTCCACACGCGCAGCCAGAGCCGACGGATCATCGCGCCTCGGAGGCGAAGCGCACGCTCGAAAAGATCGCGAACCCTCCACCACCGATGTGCGGAAGATTGGCGAGGATTCTGAATGTCAGCGGCAGGTCGAGCATGCCATGGGTCATGATGCCCAGGTCGAGGTACCCCGACCCCGTGGCCAGCCCCAGGAGACCGTCGGTGAGGTAGAGCAGACCGAAATAGCGGAGGACGATGCGCGTCGCACGGTTCGAGAGTGCCGCCGCGATGCCTGCCCATAGCCCCGACGCCACATGCAGCGCATCGTCGTAGATATCGAGCGCGAACACGCCGAAGGCCCGCCCCTCGGCGTCCGTCAGCCCAGTACGTTCTCGGTGAACGCGCACGGCTGGCCGGCGTCGGACACAGTTAACTGGCGTCGTCCAGAACGCCGGCGAGCCCGCCAGCCTGGGGATCCGGAAAGCTCGGGCCAGGGTGGTTGGTGGGCAACAGGCACTGGCGGCCGGCGAGCGCTCCTATTGCGGCGGACGCGCCGAGCAACCATGCGCGCCGCGTCAATTCAGGCTTTCGCGGCTTCATTCGTCAGGAGTGGTCGCCACGGAAGGCGACATCATATATCAGGGTTCGATGCGCCAGGCTCAGGGGACGTTCGCCCAATCGAAGGCGCCCTCGCTTTAGATCGAGAGTTGCTTCTCCATTGTGATGAGCGAGGCGCACAACGGCGCCTCTCCCCAGACAATGTCTGTCATCTATGCCCGCTCTGTTCTGAGGGCCATCATCGATGGACCGGGGACGACCTGCTGACGGTTCGGGTTTCTCCGCGGGGCGGGCTGTGGAGTGCTCGCAGCTGGATACCGCACCTGGAGTCGTGAGGTCTCAGAAAACAGTGCTCTTGTTCGGCTGAACAGATCCGGCGCGCCGTCGAGGTACAAGGGCTTTCTCATGGGGTGTGACACCGCAAGAGCCGCTCCTTCGCCGGTTCACGGACCAAGCAGCTGACCGGGCGCGACTTACAGCAGATCTCGATAGTGGTTGTGGCGACGATAGACTGCGTGGCGGCGGACTAATTGGCGTCGGATGTCAGACTACCGGATGAACCCTGTGCGGGGTGACAGGCCGGCGCACACAACGGACACTCTCCGAAACTGGCCGGTAAACCGGGCCCGGTCTCGAACGGCGGGAAGCGTTGCTCAGGAGCGGGCACGACTCGCCTGCGTCCGCCTCCGAGCCGCTGTAGACTTTCTACATAATAATGTGTAGGTTTTCTACAAAATGGGCTGCGCATCCTCCCGCCTCGAGCGTCTGCGGACCAAAGAAGAATCGAAATGGCGCGCATCTGCCCACGCGAGAGCCTTGGAGGGGACACCCGCCGGTGAGGAGGGACGATGAGCGGGCTGTTTCGAAAGCTGACGTGGTGGGTGCACCGCCGGCAGAAGGAAGACGATTTCCGTGAGGAACTCCACTTCCATCTCGAGGAAGAAGCGGATGAACGTCGTTCCGAGGGTATGTCGGAAGACCAGGCCCTGCGGGCGGCTCGGGTTGATCTGGGCAACGTGACGATCGTGCGGGAGGACATTCGCACGCTCTGGGCCTGGACGTTCATCGAGCAGCTTGCGCGGGACGCCCGGTACGCCCTGCGCAGTCTGCGCCGCCAGCCATCGTTCGCGTGCGCGGCGTTTGCGGTCCTGGTGCTGGGCGTCGGTGCGACGACGGCGATCTTTTCCGTTCTGCGCGGCGTGCTGATCACACCGTTGCCGTATCGCGATCCCGGGCAGCTGGTGCTGGTGCGCTCGCACCTGCCGGGGAGCGCGTCGAGCCCCCTGCTGACGAGTACCGAATTTGCTGCGCTCCGCGCGCAGACCGACGTGTTCGAATCGGTCGCCGCCCTCGTTGAATCTACCGGCAATCTGACCGCGCCGGAGCACATGGCGCCCATGAGCGCCGTCGCCGTCAGCGGGAACTTCCTCGAGTCACTTGGCGTCGCGCCACTCCTCGGACGCGCCGTGCAGCGCGGCGACGCCGGGCGATCGATCAACATCAGCTACGACGTCTGGCAGCGATACTTCGACGGCACCCCCGACGTCGTCGGTCGCACAATCGAGGTCGACAACAGGTCGCAGAACGTCGTCGGCGTACTGCCACGCGACTTCAAGGCGTATCTCGGGTCCGACGTCGTGATGTCTCCGCAGGTGGACCTGCTCTATTTCCGCGGCTCCGGCTATGACGATGACCCGTTTCGAGGCAACGTCGTCATTGCGCGCATGCGGCGCGGTGTGCGAATCGCGACGGTGCGCGCGGCCGTTGACACGGTGGCCAGGAACCTGGTCGTCGAGCATCCGGGCAGCTATCGCACCGGTCCGGTCCGGCTGTCGGTCGCGTTGGTCGAATCGGAAGTGGTGAGCGGCACAAAACCGGCGCTCGTGGCGGCGGCCGGTGCCGTAGCGCTGGTGCTCATCATCGCGTGCGCGAACCTGACAAACCTGCTGCTGGCTCGGGCCTCGGCGCGAACACGCGAGATAGCCGTGCGCGTCGCAATCGGCGCGGGACGCCGGGACATCATCCGGCAACTGGTCGTCGAGGGGCTCGTGGTCGGGACCATAGGCGCGGCGGGCGGATGGATGCTGGCGCAGTGGGGTGTCTCCGCGCTGCTGGCGCTCGCACCGGCAGCGCTGCCGCGGCGCGAATCCATTGCCGTTGACGGCGGTGTCGCAATCTTCGCGATTGCGCTGGCTTTCCTGTGCGCTGTCCTCGTCAGTCTCGTGCCGGCGGGGCAGGCCACACGGTTGGCGATCAGCGGCCGACTCACCAGGGACCCGGCTCGGGCAGGCCGGACGCGGGGGATGCTGGTTGCCGCGCAGCTCGCGCTTTCGGTCGTCCTGCTGGTTGGCGCCGGGCTGATGTCGCGCGCCTTTGTCAGCCTGCGATCGGTTCCGCTCGGATTCGATTCCCGTCAGGCGGTGACGATGCACCTCTCGCTCAGCAATCAGAGATTTGGCGGCGGCACGATCGAGGAGTCGCGGGCAAAGCGGCAGGTATTCTACGAACACCTGACGGATCACGTGGGTGATTTCTCGGGCGTTCGGGCCGTCGGCGCCGGATTTCCGGTTCCACTCTCCGGCGTGGCCATGACCCAGCGCGTGTCGCTCGGACCAGCGGCGCGTGAGCGCGACATCGACGGCTTCATCGCCTTGGCCGGCTACCTCGAGGCCCTCGGCGTTCCGCTCGTCGCCGGGCGGTACTTCACACGCCGCGACAACGATCGCCCCCTGGTGATCGTTGACGAACGCCTCGCGAGTGAGTTGTGGCCTGGTGAATCAGCGGTCGGGCAACGTCTCCTGATCGTGAAGGCGGTTGCCGCGCCGCAGTGGACCGAGGTCGCCGGCGTCGTGGCGCACGTCCAGGCACGAAGCCCCCGAGAAGCCGGACGGCCGCAAGTCTGGATGACATACGGCGTGCGGTCGTACTCGCAGTTGGACCTGGTCGTGCGCCACGATGACCCGACAGCCGCTGTCCCGCCGATTGTCAGCGCCGTGCAACAGCGTGGCGCCGGGCGTCCGGTACGAAACATCCGGTTGCTGGAGGACTACGTCAGAGAGGCGTCAGCCGACACGCGGTTCGCGCTGTTCGTGATTGGGGTACTTGCCGCGCTCGCGGTCGTGCTCGCCGCTGTCGGCGTGTACGCCGTCGTCGCGTATGCGATGGCGAGACGGAAGCGCGAAATAGCGATCCGGCTGGCACTGGGCGCCAGCCGAAAGCGGCTGGTTGCGCTGGTTCTCGGGGAGGGCTTGAGATGGACGGTCGCCGGCCTCGCCGCAGGACTTGCCAGTGCCGCCGCCCTCTCACGCTATCTCGAGTCGCTGCTTTTCGGCGTCGAACGGCATGATGCCCTGACCTTTGCCGCCGTCGCAGCGCTGCTGGCCGTTGTTGCGCTCACGGCCAGCGCCGTCCCCGCCTTGCGCGCGGCTCGGGTCGATCCCATGCTCGCCCTCCGCGCCGAATAGGCCGCTGCCGATCACCCGACGAAGGGCCTGTCGGATCTTCCTATTGGCATCCCACAAGACCTGTGACACACTCGTGTGGGATTCCCATCAGAGAGGTGCAGGCATGTCGCAAAGACGGGATGTGTGGCAGGGAACGCTGGCCTTGATGGTCCTGAAGACCCTCGACGTGCTGGGGCCACAACACGGATACGGCATCGCCAGACGCATTGAGCAGGTCAGCGAGGACCTGCTCGCGGTCAACCACGGCACGCTGTACCCGGTGCTGCTGAAACTGGAGCAGGAAGACTCGATCTCGTCCGAATGGGGTGTTTCGGAGAACAATCGAAAGGCGAAGTTCTATCGCATCACCCGGGGCGGCCGAAAGCAGCTCGAGGCGGAGCGACAGCACTGGCAGCAGACCACGGACGTCATCGCCCGATTCTTCGCGATGAAAGGAGAGACGCTGTGAAGCTGCTCCGTCGATTCTGGCATCGTCTGCGGGAAACTCTGACCGGTGCACGCCACGATGGCGAGTTCGCGGATGAAATCGAGGCGCATCTTCAGATGCAGGCGGAGGACAACCTGCGTCTGGGCATGTCTCCGGAAGCCGCCCGACGTGCAGCGGCCCTGAAATTCGGCAGCGTGGAATCCGCGAGGGGGAGCTGGCGCGACCAGCGGGTCCTGCCGGTCCTCGAATCAATCCCAGGCGACGTGCGTTTCGCGGTGCGTGGCCTCATCCGGGAACCGGGTTTCGCCGGTGTGTGCGTGTTGACACTCGCTCTCGCGATCGGGGCCAGCAGCGCAATCTTCAGTGTGGTGAACGCGGCGCTCATACGGCCGCTCCCATATCCGGATGCGGATCGGCTCGTACAGGTCTGGGAAACAAACCCGCGAGCCAATCGGTGGAGCGATTGGGCGTCGTACCCCGATTTCGCCGACTGGAGGCGTGAGAACCGGGTCTTCGAAGCGATCGCCGCATTTCGATATGGGCGCTTTCGGCTGACGGATGGCGAGTACCCGGAGATGCTGGTCGGGTTGCGCGTCTCGCCGGAGCTGTTTTCTGTGCTGGGTGTGAGTCCGGTGCTGGGTCGCCCCTTCCTGCGTGACGAGGGCAACGAAGGGGGCGGCGACGTCGCCATCCTGAGCCATGGGCTGTGGCAGCGCACCTTCGATTCCGACGCCGCCGTCGTCGGCACGACGATTCTGCTTGACGGTCGAAATCACCTGGTCGTCGGAGTGCTGCCCCCCGGGTTCAGCTTTCCGGCCAATATGCAAGCGGGTGCCAGGGTCCCTGACGTCTGGATTCCGCTGCGCGGCGACCACGCCCGCGGCAGCCACAACTATCGCGTCATCGCCCGGCTGAAGCCGGACAGGACGGTCCAGCATGCCCGGACAGACATGGACCGTCTGGCACAGGTCGTTGCGCACGTCGATCAGGACGCCATTTACGCTGAGCAGCCGAAGATCACACCGGGCTACTTTCGAACGATGGGCATGCGCCTGATGCGGGGGCGTGAGTTCACACGCATGGACAACCGCACGTCCCAGGCGGTGGCCATCGTGTCGGAGGGCCTGGCGAGCACCTACTGGCCCGGCGAAGACGCGATCGGAAAGCGGCTGCGCCTCGATGATCAGCAATGGCGGAGTGTTGTCGGCATCGTCCCTGATGCCAGGCACGACGGCCTGGAACGGCCGGCCCGGCCGACTATCTACATCCCTCTTGCGCAGTATGTGCGGGACCAGCTCACGCTGCTCGTTCGCACCGACTCAGATCCCGCGTCGTTCATCGGTGCGACACGGGGCGCCGTGATGGATGTGAACAGGAATCAGCCATTGTTTGCGATTCAGACGATGGAGCAGACGCTGAGCGAATCGGTATCGCTGGATCGGTTTCTCATGATCCTAGTGAGCATATTTGCGGGTGTGGCTGTCGTACTCGCGACGGTTGGCATTTATGGCGTGCTCGCGTACTTCGTGAGCCAGCGCCGGCAGGAGATTGGGACCCGGATGGCACTGGGAGCCAGTCGATTGCAAGTCGTCTGGCTCGTCGTGAAACAGGCGCGCACCTTGCACTGGCGGGCGTAGGGTGGGGGATCCTCGGTTCGCTGGCCTTGTCGAAGACGCTCTCGGGGATGGTATTCGGCGTGACCACGACCGACCTGTGGACATTCTCCGTTGTTCCGGCGCTCTTGTTTCTGGTGGTGCTGGTCGCTTCATTCCTGCCCGCTCGTCGCGCGGCGAGCGTCGAGCCAATGGTCGCCCTGAGAAACGAGTGAGTCCGTGGAGGCAGAGAGCCTGACCAGACTCTTCGCCGCTTTTCAACGTAGTGGGAGGAAGGAAACGCAGTTGTCTGATCTCACCTCCGATTCAGATCCGGGCGATACACCCGCGACGGAGTTACCTGGCCGCCCGGACCCCGCCAGACGATGTGGACAGCTGGATCAACTGCGGCGGCATCGTGGCCAGCTTGTTCAACGGGCAGTGGAGCATGTCCGCGTCGCCGCTCTCCAGCCCCTCGAACCATAGTCTCGACCGCTCGATATCGAGGTCGAGTGTGCCATCGGGCTGGAGGTAGCCCACCTGGTTCCGCGGATCATTGAAGGCGACAGTGCACCTCGCAATCTGACCGTTCGAGCGCACGATAAAAGAATTCGGCTCGGCTGCGTAACAGATGTACGTCGAGCTGGCGGGGTCGACGGTTCCTTCTTCCCGCCGCTTGACGAGTGCGGTCAGCCGCGCCTTGGCGCCCTGCTGCCAGGCTTCGGGTGAGCGCTCGATCTTGTCGTTGTTGGGCCCACCGAGCCTGCAGATCGCCTTGAAGAAGATGCGGAATCGGTTGTCGTCCCCGAATTCACGGTTCAGGACCGCGACCAGTTTTTCAACGTCGGGAAGTGTGCTCGGTGTGAAGTGCACCCTGAGCATGACTCCGAAGTCGCCAGGCGACGCCCGCATCGCCAGGAGGTTCGACCAGATGGTATCGAACGTTCCGGCGCCGTCGGTCCGACGCCGCGTCCTGTCGTGGGCTTCCCCGTAGCCATCGAGGGAGATCTGATAGTAACGCACGCCCACCTGGAGCAGTTCCTCGAAGCGATCCGGGGTCAGCAGGTAGGCGTTCGTCGTCATGGATGCGAGGAACTGCAGCTGAGGATGGCGCTGCTGAAGCGACTGCGCGTACCGGTTGAGCTCCAGGACGATCGGATACGCCATCATCGGCTCGCCGCCGAACCAGCGCAGGTCGAGCACGCGAAGTTCGGGGCTTCTGACCGTCATCAATGTCTTGAGGCCGTCGACCACCCAGCGCGGCATCATGCCCAGCTCGAAGTCCTCGTAACAGTACGTGCAGCGGAAGTTGCACTGCTCGGTAGGCATCAGGGTCAGTTTCAGATGCCGATTGTCGAGCGCCCGAATCACCCGGAGCTGGATGGCCCGTCGACGAGATCCTGTCGATTCATTCGCGCTCATAGACTCTCCGTCTCGATTTCGCCGGGTGGCGCCGGAGCGCACTCCATGTTCGTGGGGCACTCCTTGTTCCGCTCGCTGCAGAAGATGTCGATGCACTTGCCGTCGGCACAGATACCCTCTGGCACGCAGCCGGCATCGGCACAAATTCCCTCCGGCACGCAGCCGACGTCCGCGCAGTTGCCTTCCGGCACGCACCCCGCATCAGTGCAAACGGTCTCGGGCGCACATGCGGCGTCCGTGCAGATGCCTTCGGGCACGCACCCGGCGTCGGTACAGACGGTCTCGGGCGCGCACGCGGCATCGGGACACACGGTCTCGGGCACGCACCCGGCATCGGAACAGACGGTCTCGGGCACGCACCCGAGATCCGGCGAGGGGCAGGCGAGGTCAGTGCCACTTCCTGTACCCGTACCACCGCCGGTGGTCCAAGGCGGCAAGTTGTAGCCCCCGATGTTCTTCTGGACTTCCGGATCGATGAGGATGCGGCCGAATCGGTCGAATCGGATCGCGCCTGCCTTGATCGTTGGCTGCGCCATCAGGGTTCCCCTTCCCGTGGACGTTTCCGGAGGTTTCCCGTCAGATGACGGCGCATGCGTTCAACGAGGCGCGGGTTCGTGATGTGAATCCGCCCCTTGGGATCGATCCACACCTGATCCGGCCTGAAGCTCGGCTCGCGCACCCGGATATAGGGAACGACAGACTGTGGATAGAAGCGCGGGTAGTTCACGAGCCATCGTCGGATTTTCTCGGCGGCCGGACCGGTAATCAGAAGATCGCCGGTCAGCGACAGGCTCATGTCGTCGGGGCCGACCTCGATGGGGTAATCCTCCACGTCTTGGATACCTCCTTGCCGATCTGACACTGGTCCGGCGGGGCGGGCTCAGCAGTTCGATCCAATTGTCCGTGCGCCGGCGGGCCGCTATGATGCCGTTGTCGGCGTCTGCGAGCAATTACCGTAAATGCACCAATGGATCGGTGCCACTCATCGCTCGGTATTGTGGAAAAGACCGACCTCCTGCGGCTGAAGGATGTACGCGCTGCTTATCGACTGATCGGTGAGTGTCGCGAGTTGGGTCGTGATCCGCTTGCCTGGCGTCTGCACATGCTCCGGGGGCTTCGCCGAATGACCGGCGCTCAGGTTGTCCTATCCCTGCAGTTGCGCAACTTCGGATCCGGTACGGAGGAAATTGCCGAGCCGCTCGACGATGGATTCCTCGAGGCATCGCATCGCGCACTCTGGGGTCACTACCAGCGTGAGAACGCTCATCGGGACGACCCGTTTCACGCCGGCTACTATCGCAGCTTCACCGGCCCGTTGCGGACGCGCCAACTCGAGTCCGTCGTGAACATGGCCGAATGGCGTCGATCGCGGCACTACAACGAGTACATCCGGGCGTGCGGCCTGAACGATCGCATCACGTCCTCGCTCCGGCTACTGGAGGCGTCGACGCCGGCGCTCTACGTCACCGTCCTGCACCGGGCGGCCTCCGACGGGATGTACTCACATCGCGCCGTGCGGATCGTGCACCTCTTTCACCAGGAGCTGCGGCTGATCATCGGTCGACGGCTGTCGATACGGGCGGTCGGTCCGGAGGTTGCGTCGCTGTCGTTTCAGCTGCGCCAGGTCCTTGCGTGCCTGATGCAAGGGGATGGGGAGAAGCAAATCGCCGACCGGTTGCGGATCAGCCGCCACACCGTCAATCGTCATGTGCAGCGTCTGTACCGCCGCTTCGGGGTTCACAGCCGGGGCGAGCTGATGTTCCGCTGTCGCGACATGCTTGCCCTGCTGCCCGCGCGTCCTGAGCAGCGGGCCGATCCCGGGTGAGCTGGGAACGATCATGCGACCTGCCAGATCGAGAGGCCGGAGGGGCCGGTTGGGCTTTCTCGATCGCTGGGCGCCACTAGACGTCGCGCAGCGCGGTCAGCGGGCTGACAGCCGCCGCGCGCCGAGCCGGCACCCACGCCGCTCCGGCAGCCACGAGCAGCAGGAAGAACGCGGACGCGGCATAGCTCGCCGGGTTCATGGCAGCTGTGTCGTACAACAGGCTTTGCATCAATGTGGCGAGAGACGCGGCGCCGAACACACCAAGCGCTGCACCTGCGACCGCCAGACGGATTCCTTTCCCGACGATCAGCATGATGATCGACTGCCTGCGGGCGCCCAACGCCGAACGGATACCGATTTCCCGCGTTCGCAGCGCGACCTGGTAGGCGAGCGCCCCATACAGGCCCGCCGCCGACAACAACAGTGCGACTGCGGCAAACACCCCGAGCAACTCACTCTCAAAGCGGCGTCCGCCGAGGCGTTCCGACAGGCGGCCGTCGGCTGTTGCGATGTCGGTGAGCGGCAGCGAGCCGTCCATCGATCGAAGCTCGTGCCGCACCACCGGAATCAGACTCTCGACATGGCTGTTGGCGCGGATGGTCATGTCAAAGTTCTGCGAAAAGAGGTCGGGAACGAACGCCGACGCGATAGGCGCGACGTCGAGGCCTTCCCGGCGCATGTCTTTCACAACGCCGACGACCGTTGTCCATCGGCCGTTCGTCGGCGGCGATCCGCCGCCAGTCCAGCGTTTGCCAATCGCAGTTGTGCCGGGCCAGAACCTGCGTGCCATCGTTTCGTTGACGATCGACACGCCGGCTCGTGGAACCAGATCACGGTCGTCGAAGTCCCGGCCCTCGAGCAATTCGATTCCCATCGAGCGGAAATACCCCGGAGTCACGGCGTCCACGGACAGCCTCGGCGGCCCCTCCTTCGAGGGGGTGCTCTGTCCTTCAATCGTCACTCGCTGGTCGGGATTGCGCCGGAGGAAGAACTGCTTGATGCCCCCGACCGCGAGCACGCCGGGGAGCCGGCCGATTCGGTCCTGCGCGTCGCGAAAGAATGTGGCTCCGGCACGGCCGTCGATGCGAACAACCAGCACGTTGGCCGGCGAGTATCCCGGATCTTCGCTCTGCGCACGGACGAAGCTTTGCGCAAGAAGGAGAGCGCCGACGAGCAGTATCAGCGTGCCGGCCATCTGCCCAATCACGAGCAGATCCTGCAGGCGACGCCGTGGAAGGCTCGACTCGTCTCGAGCACCAACGGCGGCTCGGCGATCGACTCTTGCGGCAGCCAGCGCCGGGATGGTTCCGCTGAGCAGCACTACTGCGAGGCCGCCCACGAAAGCCACCGCCAGCGCCGCCGGATCCAGCCCGACCTGCTCCATCCTCGGCAGGGATCGGGGGCCGTACGCCAGGACCACGCGTATCGAGACGTAGGCCAGCAGGATACCGATGACACTGGCGACCGCCCACACGCTGACGCCTTCGGCCAGAAGCTGGCGAACGAGTCTCGAACGCCCCGCGCCGAGAGCGGACCGCACCGCCAGCTCCCGTCGCCTCGTCGCGGCCCGCGCGATCAGGAGCCCGCCCACGTTCGCGCACGCGATGGCCAGCATCGACATGACCGCGCCGAATCCCAGCCACACGCCCCGGCGCATGCGGGCGCCCACGACATGGTCGAAGAGCGGGGTCACGCGGATGTCGCGGTTCCGGTTGACGGCGTGCTCCTCTCGCAGACGTGCCGCGACGACGCTCATCTCCGCGCGCGCTCCTTCGATGGAGGCCGCCGGCGCGAGTCGGCCGATGACCTCGATGCCATCGCCGTCGCGTTCTGCCGCGGCGACCGCCCGTGATGCCAGTCCACCGACCGGCCTCCAGAATCGCGTGTCGCTGGTGGGCAGCTGAAAGCTGCCAGCCATGACTCCGATGACCACGTGGTCCTCGCCGCCGATCGAGAGTGACTGACCCAGTGCTGTCTCAGATTGCGCGAATTGTTCCCGCCAGAAGCCCTCGCTGAGCACCACGACCCGTTCCCGCCGGGTGAAGTCCTCTCGTGAAAAGGTCCTCCCGATGATCGGCGTCGCACCGAGCAGTTCGAAGAACCCGGGACCAACCAGACCTTCCTGGGCGCGCTGCGGCCCGTCGGTCCCCCCGAACGTGATCTGGCTGACCTGCGTTCGCCGGTAGAACGTCATGCCGGCAAACGACGTGCTCAGTGCACGCCAATCGAGGAAGTTGGGCACTGACGTGCCATCCCACTGGTTCTGGGAGATGTCGTGCGTGGCGAGCATCGCAAGCTGGCCTGGGCGGTCGTACGGAAGTGGCCGCAAGACCACCGCATTGAGAATGCTGAACATCGCCGCACTCGCGCCGATGCCCATGCCGAGGATGACCGTGACGGCGGTGGCGAAGAGCCGATCGCGGCCGAGCGCGCGAAACCCCAGTCGCACGTCACGCACGAGATCCTCGAGCCACGGCACGCCACGCTGGTCGCGCAGCGCCTCCATGGCCTGGTCAACGCCGCCAGCCTGGAGGCGGGCAGCTCTTACAGGATCTCCGGGCGAGTGGCCCCGGCGCCGCATGTCTTCGCCAGCCAGCTCCAAATGCAGGCCCAGCTCTTCCTCAAGCTCGCGATCCGGCGGATTCCGCCGGATCGTTCCCCACAGACGACAGACCCATTCGCGGAACCTGACCACAGCCTCCTCCAGCTTCACGTCTCGCCAATGAAATAGCTGGTTTCCATTTGGATGTCAAATGAGAACGCTTCAGGAAGAGTCTGCGCTCGGGGCTGTGTCTTCAGCGCGTGTTGCTGCCCTACGCCCCCACGGCAATCCTTTGCCCGTGGACAACGTCTATCCTGTCGGACGCGCCCTGCGCGCTGATTCGCGCCAGAGCTGCAACTATCACTAGTGGCCTGTACTCGGTGAACAAGGACCGGCTTCCGGGCGGGGCATCCCGCCTGGCGGCGTTGCTCCTCCCTCAAATACGCCCTGTATTCTCGGTCGTCGCGCCTTGCCAGCCGGGCGCCGCGCTCCGGAATCCAGTCCTTGTTCACCGAGTACAGGCCACTAGTACGTCTGCGCGCCGTTCACCGGCAGCAGCACACCGTAGAGCGACGTGGTCGCGCAGATGAACAGGTAGTTGCGCTTCGGGCCGCCGAAACAGACATTCGAGCAGATTTCGGGAATCAGGACCTTGCCGATCAAGGTGCCACCCTGGTCGAGGCAGTGCACGCCGTCGTCGGCGGCCGCCCACAACCGGCCCGCGTCGTCGAAGCGCATGCCGTCGAAGCGCACCGCCGTGCAGTCGGCGAACTCGCGACCGTTTTTCAGGGTGTTGTCGTCAGCGACGTCGAAGACGCGGATGTGCTTCGGCAACCCTGGCTCGCGGCCACTTGCGGAGTCGACGATGAAGAGTCGCTTCTCGTCGAGCGAGAAGGCGAGGCCGTTCGGCCGGATGAAGTCGTCCACCACGATCTCGATGGCACCTGTCGCGCCGTCGACGCGGAACACGTTGAAGGCGCCCAACTCGCTGTCGGCCTTGTGGCCCTCGTAGTCGGACAGGATGCCGTATGGGGGATCGGTAAACCAGATCGAACCGTCCGACCTGACGACGACGTCGTTGGGGCTGTTCAACCGCTTGCCGCGATAGTTGTCGGCGACGACCGTGATGCGGCCGTCGTGCTCGGTGCGGACGACACGGCGGCCGCCGTGCTCGCAGCTGACGAGCCGTCCCTGCCGATCGACGGTGTGGCCGTTGGCGAACTGGGATGGCTGGCGGAATACGCTGACCACGCCGCTGGTTTCATCGAACCGCATCATGCGGTTGTTGGGAATGTCTGAGAAGACGAGATAACGCCCGCCCGCAAAGTAGGCCGGGCCCTCTGTCCAGCGCCCGCCGGTCCACAATCGATCGACGTGCGCCGTGCGGTTGAAGCAGTCGCGAAAACGCGCATCGATGACCTCGAAGTCCGTCATGGATCGGTATCTTAGCGCACCCGGTTCGAGGCTTGCCGCCATGCGCCGCGATCAGCGGCATGCGCCGTAACGCGGTGTCGCGCTATGATCGGCGGTATGAAATGCACACTGTTCGGCGTTGTCGCGCTCGCGGCGGTCGTGGCTGTCCCCATCGGCGCCCAGAGTCGCTCTCCGGTTGGCGCCGATCAGACCCGCTGGTGGGATCACGTCAAGACGCTTGCCGACGACAGCCTCGAGGGACGGCAGACCGGCACGGAGGGTTATCGCAAAGCAGCGTCGTACGTGGCCGAACAGTTCGAGCGTGCCGGACTGAAACCCGCGGGCACGAAGGGATACCTGCAGACCGTCCAGTTCATGCGCCGGCGCATCGTCGAGGCGCAGTCCCATGTCGCGCTCGTGCGTGGCGGCACGGAAGACGTGCTCCGGTTTGGCGAGGACGTCACGATTAGCCTGCGCGCGGAGCTGGCGCCCGGCGTGGAGGCGCCCCTGGTGTTCGTCGGCTACGGACTCTCGGCGCCAGACGCCGGGCACGACGATCTGGCGGGTCTCGATCTCAAGGGCAAGATCGTCGTGTTCATCAACGGAACGCCGTCGAGCATCACCGGCGCGCCGGCGGCGCACTATCAGAACTGGGCTGTCCGCTGGCAGGCGCTCAAGGCCGCAGGCGCCATCGGCGCTCTCTCGATCCTCAACCCCAAAACGATGGAACAGCCGTGGGAGCGAACCGCGCCGAGCCGCCTGAATCCGGTGATGACGCTCGTCGACGCGCGCTTCAACGACCTCGCGGGGATGAAGTTCAACGCCAGCGTCAACCCGGCCAGCGCCGAGCGTCTGTTCGCGGGATCGGGCCGCGCGTTCGCGGATCTGATCGCGCTCGCCGCCGAGCGGAAGCCGCTGCCGGGTTTTGCGCTGCCGGCGACGCTGCGCGCCCGCGTCACGCTCGAATCGACACCGATCACATCGGATAACGTGGCCGGGCTGCTGCCGGGCAGCGATCCCGCGCTGGCCCGCGAGCACGTCGTCCTGACCGCACACCTCGACCACGTCGGCGTCGGAGCCGCGGTCAACGGCGATCGCATCTACAACGGCGCAATGGACAATGCCGCGGGGATCGCAACGCTGATCGAAGTTGCGCGCCACCTGGCCACGACGGCGCCGCGGCCGAAGCGGTCCATCCTGTTCGTGGCGGTGACCGCCGAGGAGCATGGCCTGCTCGGCTCGCGCTATTTCGCCGGGGACCCAACCGTCCCGAAGGCCAGCATCGTCGCCAACATCAACATGGACATGTTCCTGCCGCTCTTCCCGATGAAGTCGGTGATGGCGCTGGGGCTGGACGAGTCCGATCTCGGCGATCGCGTGCGCGAGGTGGCCGTGGCCCAGGGACTTGCGGTCGCCGGCGATCCGGAACCCGAGCGCAACCGCTTCACGCGATCCGATCAGTACAGCTTCATTCGCCAGGGCGTGCCGGCACTGGCGATGAAGGTGGGCTCCGCGCCGGGTTCCGCAGAGGCCGCCATCGATGCGAAGTGGACGAAAGAGCGATACCACCAGCCGGCTGACGATCTGCAGCAGCCGCTCGATCTCGGCGCGGCAGTGACCTTCACGCAACTCGTCGGTGCGCTGTCGGCGGAGGTCGCCAACAATCCGGCGCGGCCGCAGTGGAAGGCGTCGAGCTTCTTCAAGCGCTTCGAGCCGTCGGCGGGAACCAAGTAGCAGGCGGACGCGGTCGATCAACAGGATCGGGGCACGGGTGGCGCCCAGCTGTGGCGGTCGGCGTCGATCATTGAACGATGCTGACGCGGCAGCCCAGCAATCGACCACCCACGACAGCGCCGTGCTCGACTCGAAAGTTCACGATCGCAGGTTGAGGCGACTCACGTAACGGCACGGTGACCAGCCAGCGTTCATCGGGCGCGAGCTCTCGCGTTGCCGACCACGCGTCAGTGGAGACGCGGACGCGGTTTCGGATCGCGACGTTGGACACCTGGAACGTGAGTGCTGACGGTGAACCGTCTGTGGTAACCACGACATCCGGCTGGCGTCCGCCAAGCACCCAGAATCCATCCGGTTCAAGGATGATGCGAGTGTCGATCGCATAGACCACGGCGCTGCCGTACCGTGCTGCCGCGCGCGCGCGTGTCACCGCGGCCCACGGTGTCGGGATGTGACGGACCGGGACTAGCGCGACGCTGCGCACTGACGCCGCCGCAGCAGCATCGCCGACGATGGTCACCGCAGAAGCCTGGATGGGTATGCGAAAGCTGTACGTATTGTCACCCGCTGACAGTTGCCACGTCGCCAGCGGGCTGCCGACACTGCCGACCAGCAGGCTGAGTTCGCCGCGAGGCTCGGCGACAAACTTGAGGCGGAGCCGATAATCGCCTGGCGGGACCTCAGCAAGGTTCAACATCGCACCGGGCGGGGGCGTATCGAATGGCGACGTCGATATTTCCAGGCGTTGCAGCGCGTCTGACGAGGACATGACCCGAAAGGGGTGCAACTGAACGCCCAGCCCGGTCGTGCGTGGGCCTTCACGCGCTATGAGTCCGAGCTGGGCGCGCGTTGCGATGACGTGCGGTTCCTTTGTGATGGCCCACGTGCTCGCAACTCCGGCGGAGAGCACGGCGACAAGGGATGCCGCGGCGAGCGCGGGCCGGCTGATCGTATCAGGAGCACATCGATCGTGAATCCAGCGCGAAAGGAACCAGATCGCGATCGAGATGATGGCCCAGATATCGGCAGGGAGGACCAACTCCCTGGAAAGACTGCCGCGAGCTGGCCCTTCCGGAGGTAGTGCTCGAAAATAGCTCGGAAACCCACCTGGCAAATTGACGTTCGGGGCGACCCAGTCGAGCAGGGCCGAGCGCCCGTGGCTGGAGTTATAGGCCAGCATGCCGCCTGCACCGAAGCCGAATGCGCACGCGACGAGCACGCTGACCATCAGCAGTGCGACGCTCATACATCGGCCGAAGTCGTCCTGCCTGGACCAGAGGGGCGCCACCATCACCGCCAGCGGAAACACGAGTGGCGCAAGATACCGCCCGGGCGTCGATCCGCCATACCAGCCCGGAAACGCCGCCACGACGAGGACATATGGCGCGGCCACGCATGCGAGTTCGACGAGGAGGCGTTTGTGACGCCTCGCTAGTGCCAGGGCTCCCCCGATCCAGAGCAGGTGCACCGGCGCATTGGGTATCAAGCCGAACTGCTGGTCTGCCACCAGACCAAGCAGGCCTCTGACCACGCTCTCCGGTTTCAGCGGCGTTCGACCGTCGTACGCCGCCATGGGATCGAACGTCCCGTACACGTGGGCAAAGAACAGGAACCACGCGGTCACACTGACGGCGATCGGAATACCCAAGCCAAGCAGCGCCGGCGACCATCGTCGCCAGCCACCCGGAGCTCCTATGAGGCGAAACGCGACCACGACGGCCAGAATCGCTGCCACCGGCGCAAACCTCGTGTGCAGCCAGGGCAGCAGGCCGATCCCGACGCCGAGCGCCGCTGCGCCGTGAATTGAGAGGGACGAGGCGGTGAGCATCGCCAGCACGCCGCCGCTGAGCACTGTTCCTGCAACGGAGTCGGGATATATGAGCGTGCTTTCGAGTATGGCCGGTACTGTCAACGCAGCTGCAGCCCAGGCCACCCATGCAGCCGTGACGTCTGACGTCAATGCGTAGGCGGCTTTCCAGACGAACAGCGTCCCCAACGCGCCAATCGCCGCGATCCACAGCACGACTCCACGATAACCACCAACGGCGAGCGCTGGTGCGATGAGCACCGGCAGACCCGCCCCATGCCCCGAGTACAGCGACCCGTCCTTTGCGGGACGTGCGTAATGAGGCATGAGCCGCCCGGCGTAGTAGGTCAGGTAGTCAGCCTGTTCGTAGTTGTTCGCCACCTTGAGGTCGTGATCGACAAGCAGGCTGTGCGCGACGAGCAGGTAGTGCGGCTCGTCTCCTGCCGGCGGGAGTTGCTGCCTGGAGTGGACGGCAACACAGGCGACAAACGCAAGCGCGCACGCGACGCGCGGTGCGATGCGTGCGTCGGAGAGGAAACGAACGGGACGTCGATTGATGTGACGCAGCAACCCGGGCAGTGCGCACAGGCCGATCGCAATCCAAACAAGAAGGAGGACGGGACCGGTCCATAGGAGGAAGACGTCAGGAATCGGTATCGGCAGCCACGGTAGCAGGATCGGGAGCGACCACACGACGGCGTGCCTGATGCGTCTGACGCTCGCAACTCCACAGAACAGCGCGACGCTCGCTGCCGTGGAGACCGCCAGCAACCAGAGAGGTGCGAGGAGTCCGATTCTGCGGCTGCTGACGGCGTCCGTGACCGCGAGCGAACCAAACGACAGCCAGATCGCGATACCCCAGACCAACGCCGTCAGGATGGCCGGGACCGATACACGCCGCATGGCCGCAGCATACGTGAAGCGAATACGTGGCGCTGCGTACCACCTGAGCGGTACCACTGCCGCGAACAGCAGGCACAACCGTAAACGTCCGGGCGTTCATCGCTGGCAGTCTCCGCCGCTCTCCCGTCGCGGCGGATGGGTGCTGCCCGAGCGCGCGACGTGTGTCAAGTCGAGAGCTGTGGCCCGGTCATCAGATCCAGTTCGATCAACTACTCCTGACCGAGCGCCAGAATGGGATCGATTCTCGAAGCTCGCGAGGCCGGCAGGTATGTCGCGGCCACGACAACTGCCGTCATGGTGGCAATCACGACGGCCATGGTCAGGCCGTCTGTGGCGGAGACGCCAAACAAGAGACTGCGCAGAAAGCGGCCCAGGAAGATGGCACCAACAAGACCGACGGCTGTACCGACAAAACACAACTTCAGTCCCTGCCCCAGCAGGCCCCGCACGAGCTGCGCTGGACTCGCACCGAGCGACACGCGGATGCCGATCTCGCGCGTACGTTGCGCGACGGTATAGGCCGTCAAGCCATACACGCCAATCGCTGCGAGTACAAGGGCCAGACCGCCGAACATTGTCAGCATCAACATGTTGAAGCGGTGGGGTGAAATCGAGCGTCCCAGAACGTCGGACATGCTCGCAAAATCGGCGGCCGGCTGTGTTGGATCGGCGGCCAGTACCGCCTGCCGCACCGCAGGCACGAGATCCATGGGGTTCCGATCCGTGCGAATGACCCATCGCAGTGGAATCTTTTCGAGAACCAACCGCGTGATCCGCTCGGGCGATTGCGCTACCGGCACATACGTCGTCAGGGTCGGCGCGAACCGCAATCCTCGCTCCCGCGTGTCGCCGACGATACCGACGATCGTTCGCGGTCGCAAGTCTCTCGCATCGGTCAGATATCCACCGCCGATCACGAGGGCCTGACCGAGGGCCTCCCGGTTCGGGAATGCGGCGCGGGCCAGTGCCTGATTGATGACGACCACTGGAGCTCCGCTCGCGGAATCGCTGTCGGTCAGCACTCTCCCCTCGAGGAGTGGAATCCCCATCGCCGCGAAGTAGTGAGGATTGATGGCGCGATACCACGCGTCGAGCCCGGCGGATCTCCCTCCGACGGCCGGCTGATCCGAGCTGCCCACCGCGGACACCGGAAAATCGATTGGGAACTCCGACGGGAGCGCGGTCGTGGAGCTGACGGCGACCACGCCAGGAATCCGTTCCACGCCAAGGGCGACCACGTCGGTGTAGGCACCGAGCCGCGCGGAGTCCGGGTATCTCGCAGGCGTCATACTGACGGACATCGTCAGAAGGCCATCAACCTGGAACCCCGGATCTACCGTTGCGAGATTCCAGAAGCTCCGGGTGAGAAGTCCGGCGC
Source organism: uncultured Acidobacteriota bacterium (assembly GCA_963749835.1). Taxonomy (GTDB): domain Bacteria; phylum Acidobacteriota; class Vicinamibacteria; order Vicinamibacterales; family 2-12-FULL-66-21; genus JALZOC01. Next base: position 4,013,133 of record CAVVOD010000001.1, on the reverse strand, counting down.
CGGCGAGCAGGATCGTGGAGAGCGCGATCTGTGACACTGTCAGCGCCGCCCGGACGCGATGGCCGGTGGCACTCGAGCCGCCTTTCGCGCTCCCGTCCTTCATCCAGCGCACAAGGTCGCCGCTGGCGAGCTGGAGAGCCGGCGGCAGACCCGACAGGATGCCGGCGAGCGCTGCCGTCGCCGTCACGTACAAAACGACATACGCATCGACGTGGATGCGCTCGGCTTGCGGAAGGTTGGCACCGGACAGCGCGGGTAGCGCTCGCACGCCCGCGTATGCGAGGAGAAGCCCGACTCCGCCTCCCATGGCTGCAACGATCATGTTCTCGGCAAGGACGCGCTGAGCGATCCGCAAGCGGGACGCGCCAAGCGCCGTCATAACCGCGATCTCGCGGCGGCGCACGAGCGCGCGCGCCAGCACCAGGTTCGCCACGTTCGAGCAGGCGATCAGGAGGACCAAACCGACTGCCACCATCAGCGCTTGCAGCGCAGGCCGAACGGGCGCGACGAACTCGTCCTGCAAGGATGGCAGCACGACGCCCTGCGGCATGTTGGTGAGTGATGCACTGGCCTGGGCATGACGACGCGCGATGGTGTCGATCTCGGCCTCCGCCTGCGTACGGCTCACGCCGGGGGCGATGCGGGCGAGCACTTGAAACGAGTTGGTCCGGTCGCGACTCGCGGCTGGCACCGGGAGACTGAGATACATGTCGGCGGGGCTGAAGGCACGGACGGCGTCAGGCGCCACGCCGACGACGGTGTAGGGCTGGCCCCCAACGGTCAAAGATGTACCGATGATCCCTGGGTCGCCGGCAAATCGGCGACTCCAAAACGCGTGCGTGATCACGGCTGTCAGCGCGCGACCCGGGGCGTCATCGCCGATCGTGAACAACCGGCCACGCACCGGCGAGACGCCGAGCGCCGCGAAGAACTCCGCGCTGACGCGGCTTGCGCGAATCGGCTCCGCTGCGTCAGGCGTCACCAGCGTGTAGCGACCGGCACTGAAGACGTCGAGAATCGCCAGCGCCGAGAAGGCGCTTCGCTCGGTGGTGAGCGCGAGGTAGTCGTGCATCGAAAAGCTGCCACTGCTGCCAAATGGCGTCCGGCGTTTCACCTGAACGACGTCCTCAGCTCGCTCGAACGGCAAAGGCCTCAGCAGGAGCGTGTTCACGATGGTGAAGACCGTCGCGTTGGCGCCGATGCCCAGCCCGAGGACGAGGGCGACCGTCAGCGCAAAGACTGGTGTCCGCCGTAACGAGCGGACGGCGAAACGCAGATCACGCAGGAAGCCGTCCAGGACGCGCCACGAGTCCTGATCACGAATCGCCTCCTTCACCTGAGTGATGCCTCCGAACTCGAGGCCCGCTCGGCGTCGGGCCTCTTCGGGCGTCAGGCCGGACGCGATGTAGTCAGCAACGCGCTGGTCGACGTGAAACCGCAGCTCCCTGTCCAGCTCATCGTCGCGCTGCATGGTGTCCGTCCAATCTTCAGCTCTCCCGCAGGACTCTCTGCGGGATCGATCGTCAAGGGCGGCGGATCTGCTCCTGTTACTTGGCTGTCTGGAGCACCAGGGCGATGGCCTCGGTCAAGCGGCTCCACTCCGTTCGTTCCACGTCGAGCCGCTTTCGGCCTGCGGCTGTCAGTGCGTAGAACTTCGCCTCGCGGCCACTTTCCGTCGTGCGCCATGCCGCTCGCAGCCAACCGCGCTTTTCGAGCCGGTGCAGCGCGGGGTACAGCGAGCCCTGCTGCACCTGCAGCGCCTCGCGTGAGATCTGGTTGAGGCGCTGGCCGATTGCATAGCCATGAACGGGCCCCAGCGCGGTGACTTGAAGAATCAACAGGTCGAGCGTGCCCTGCAGCAGATCCGTCTTATCATGACGTCTAGCCATTCTACACATGCTGCGACAGTCATATGTAGAATGTCAAGGTGTGCGCCGATGTCTGACAATCGGCGCCCGACTCTCGAGTGGCGGCTCAGGACACGTCCGGGTGTCGGCAGGAGTGACCAGTGAAATACAGCATCGTTCCGCTGACTGTGATCGGGAGCGCCCTGGCGTGTCTCGCCGCCGCGCTGCCGGTGCAGGAGCCCACGCCGAAAAAGGATCACGTCGAGACGATTCGTCGGATGCTGATGGAGCTGCACGAGAACGATGAGTTCACCGGCAGCGTGCTGGTGGCCCGGGCGGGCACCGTCATCTACCGTGAGGCGATCGCGTCGCCGCCAGATGATGCACGCCAGCTTCTCACGAGCCCGTCGAACATCGCGTCCCTTGCAAAGCCAATCACCGCCATGGCCGTGATGATGCTGGCCGAGCAGGGGAGGCTCAGCTACGACGATCTCGTGGCCCGTCACGTGCCGGAGCTCGCCGGCGCGACGCCCGGCATGACGATCCGGCACCTTCTCACCCACACCTCGGGCATCCCCGACGTGGGCGACCTCGGCGTCGACCGTCCGGGCCTGCGCGAACGCGACGTGGTGGACGCGGTGCGGACGCACCATGCCCGTTTTGCACGACCCGGACTTCGATACCGCTACAGCAACCCGGGGTACGTGATTCTCGCGATGGCCGTTGAGCACGCATCCGGTCAGACATTCGACGGATTCCTGCAAAGCGCGATATTCGGCCCTCTCGGCATGCACGGCACGCGCCCGGAGGGAGGGTCGCGGAAACCGGACGCGACGAAGGGTGATGGCGGGCTCGTCTCGACGGTGGATGACTTGCTGAAATGGGATCAGGCCCTCGCGAGCGACACACTCGTGCGCGCGAAGACGTTCACCGAAGCGTTGGTGCCGCCCAGGGTGGCTGAAGGGGAGTCGACGTACGGATTTGGCTGGAACGTGGGGCAGAGAGGCGGAGACACCTACATGTGGCACCAGGGCAACTCGGGAGGGCAGCGTGCCTTTATCGGCCGCCGCCTGGGCGATCGCATAGCCGTCATCATCCTGACGAGGGGCAACAGCCGACGGATGGAGATCGCCGACGCAGTCGTCAACATCGTCCAGGACCGTCCGTTCGATCCTCCAAAGCTCTCGATTGGCCGGCGACTTCTGGCGACGATCGATGCGCAGGGCATCGACGCAGCCGTCGCGCTCTATCAGCAGCAGCGCACAACAGCAGGGACACGCTACGATTTCTCCGAGCCGGAGCTGAATGGCCTCGGCTACACCCTTCTCGAGAAGGGCAGAAACGCGGACGCGATTCGTGTCTTCGAGCTCAATGTCCGGCAGTTCCCGGGCTCGTCGAATGTATACGACAGTCTTGGAGACGCCTTGTTGCGGAGCGGCCGGCGCGCTGAGGCCGCGCAGGCGTACTCTCGGACGCTTGAGCTCGACCCGAACAATGTGAACGCACGAGCCAAGCTGCTGCAGCTGAAGTAGGTGGGCTTGCAGATTCGTGAGGTGACGAGCATGGCATGGAACTGCGTGGGCTTCCTGGCGAGACCTACTCCCGACGTGTCGCGACGCTAGAGTGTGCCCCTGACTGGCCGGCCTCGGTAGCCGCGGGCAAGGCGGCGAGGAACTTGTTGAGGGCGATGACGACCACGGCAGGGATCTCGTGCCCGCCCTCGAAAGGGCACCACGTCACATGGATGCCGGCGATCTCCATTTTTTGGCGAAACCGATCAGCCACCGCGAAAGGGAGCACACGATCGGCACGTCCATGCGCCAGGAAGACGGGCAGACCGCGACGGCTCACGAAGTTGCGCTCCCACGCGTCTTCGTCAACGAGCGTGCCCGACAGCAGGACAAGCGCGCGAAGACGCACGTTGGATTGGAACGCCACTTCGCTGGCGACCATCGCGCCTTGTGAGAACCCTCCGAGAACGATCGGGCCTCCGGGGGATCGCTCGATGCCGTCGAGAAGGTTCTCGACGAGCGAGGCAGCTACTTTGAGCCCGGCTGGCCGGGCCGCCGACAGATCTGGAATCGAGGAACCCGGAGGGATGTGGGAACGAAGGTCGAGCCGCCACCAGCCCCTGCCATCGGACGGGCCGTCGGGCGGCGCTGTGGCTTCGGGCGCATCCGGGAACACAAATCGTCCGGGCGGCGGCCACCGGATTGTCTGCGTGAAAGGTGCCCACCGCTGGGCTGACGACCCGTATCCGTGAAGGAGGACGAGCGTCGGGGGCCCACTGCCTCCATATACCGTCGTCGCCAGTTCTGGCCGGCGACTGCATGTCGCCGAAGCGGTCAGGGCCGCGACGAGGATGAAGCGCCAGAGCCGATCGACGCGGCGACGGCGTTCGGGGCTCATGATACGCATGCTCGTGGTCAGACTAGGGCCCGGTCTGGGTTGCCGTCGACTATGGGCTTTTCACTTCAGGCCCTTTTTGATCATCGGGGCTTTCCAGGGGTGGACCGAGTATCACCATGGTTTTGGCAGCAGAGTCGATCGGCCCCGTAGCGCCGCATTCCTTTGCGACCATCACTCCTCCAGGTGCAGCGGCGGCAAAGACCAGGTACTTCTGGTTGGCGGTGAAAGTGTAGTCGCAGCTTGACTGTTCGATGAGGCCCCTTGCCGTCACGGTGGCATGCTGCATCATCACCCGATCGCCGATCGCGCCCTTCCACACCTTCTCGACCTTTAACGTGGAGCCGAGAGAGTCACTCGCTACGGCTTCGGCCGTGAATACAGCATCCGCAGTTTTCAATGCCTTCCTGATGTCACTCTCGTTCGGAAGAGTGACGCAACTGCAGGCGTTCCCCTCGCGGGCCGCGGACAGGCACACCACGAGTGCGGCGGCCGCGACTGTCATTGACCTGATCTTGTTCATGGCGCATTGTCCCGGAAACCGTGATCTTTTTGATTATTGCGCGTTCCAGGGGTGGACCGAGCGTGTCAACCCGACAAGGATTGCTCTTCCCTTGGAACAGAGTGAGAGTCTTGTTTTCTCAAGAGCACCCTCACTGCCATCTACAACTGCTGGGTAGACTTGGGCGAATTCGGCGATCCGCCTGGCAATCACGACGTGATCGACCGGTGTGAACTGTGCACCGGCAGCCTGCCACGTTGCGGGCGTTGACTGTCCTCTCAGCGCGCGCCAGGTCCGGCAAGTATGTCGGTGGCGCGGTGCTCCTCGCCGACGCCAGCGATGAGGATGATGTCGCCTTCCGAGTTGTCCGCGCGCAGGTGCTGGATGTCTCTAAGGCTTCCGACGCATACCATTGCTCGGCCGCTTCGCGCTCGGGAAAGGCGATGACAATCAGGTCTCCCGGCCACTGGCCCTCCAGGACGGTCTTGTCGCCGCCATGGATGATGAATCGGCCGCGGAAGGGCGCGAGGGTAGCGTCGATGGCTTGCAGATAGGCGACGATGTCGGGGCCTATCCTGACGTTGCGCAGATTGGCGACGGCGTAGGCTTGCTGTCAAAGTTCAGGGTTGCGGGCGGTGTCTGGCGCCCGCGCCCCTTTTCGACGGACGGAAATCACTGTGATCGGGGCGCTGGTAGTTATCGCTGTCGCAGGGGCTGGCGCGGTGCTCGCCTCATACACCATGTGGCGCGCCGCCAGCAGGTCCGCTCTCTGGAGCCTGATCGCCGGAGTTGTCCTGGGTTTCGTGGCCTTCGGTTGTGCCGTACTGATCGGCTTGATGATCACGCGCGCCTGGTTCAGAAATTAGGTTGCCGCTCCCACACGCAGCGGCCATCCTCGATCGAGTTCACTTCCGGTTGTCCAATGAGCCTGGCGGTGATGTGCAAGCTCGCAGGTGACGCCACTCAGATCCCTCAAGCGGCGGGTCTGTGGGCATTGCGTGGTCTTACGCGCCCAGCAGGATGAGTGGTTTGATCTTCGCTCGCAGGGCTCGATCGAAGGTGACCAGCGTCAGCCCCGCAGACGCGGCGAACGCTGCAAGATAGGAGTCGGCCCAGTCCTTTGTTGCGGGATGGGGGCGCCGGGTCAGGGTCCGAAAACGCGGCTCCAGACCGGAGGGCTCGTTCATCAGTTCGACACGGTCATCCTGCTGCCATCGATCGTAGGCGGCCCACGCCTCAGGCTGCGTCATGACCTCGTCGCCCATCACCGCCTCGGCAGTCAGCAGCCGTAGCAGACCGAGTTGCGTGAATCGGCAGAAAACGAGGCTTGAGTCTTGATCGAGCGTCGTGAACCACTTGACGGCGGCTGCGTGGTGCGCGTGCCCGTCGTAGCTGAGAGCGATCCAAACGTTGATGTCAGGGAAAATTGACGATCTCGTAGATTCTGGCATTGTCGAGCTCGACCGAGCCGGGCCGCTTGGATCGGACAATCGGCAACGAGACCTTTCGGACCGCCTTCCGGCGTGTGGTCTTCAGCACTTCCTTGACGCCGCGCAGGATCAATGCCTTTGTGGACCGCCCTTCGCTCGCCGCCCGCGACTTCAGTCGACGGTAGATCGCGTCCGGGATGTCAACGGTGGTTCGCATGAGTCCATTCTGCCATATTTATGGCTGCCACGGGCTGCCAGACATTTCCAGCGCGGCAGGGTGGAAGCGGGAACGCCTCGAGCGCGCGCCGATCCCTTCATCGGGAAGCCTGCCCGCGCCTCAAAGAGGCGTTCGAGGGCCATCTCGAATACCGACCTGTTCAGTTACGACGTCCGGAAGGACGGCTCCCGATTCATCGTGAACCGTTATGTCAAGCCTTCCTCTGCCCCCCCGCTCGACATTCTGCTGAACGCGACGGCAGCGGCCAACAACCAGAGACTGATCCTCCATCGATCATCATTCAGCACGCGGCTTGACTTCACGAGATCTTCGCGCTCGCCCGCGTGAATGCGGCCATGGCGTGTCCTATCGCGGTCGCTCTCTCAGCCGGGCGATGACGGCCACCGCCAGCGTGGCGGCATTTTCACCGTCATAGGCAACCGGATCAGCTATTGGACGGCCGCAAGAGTCATCTTGCTGAGGTTCTCAGTTGAATTTGCTCACTCGGGCCTCGCGGTACTCCGCTGAAGTCGTACTGAGAAGACCAGCAAGGCGGCCTTGCAAGGATCTTTGAAGGAACTCCGCCACCCACGCCCGCGTCGTCTGCATCGCCAACAAGCGCGCCCGCAGGACGCTCACGTTCGCGTTCGCATCAAATAGTCGGAGGTCGCTAAAGTCCATGTGGTCGATGCCTACGTGTGGAAACTGCACGTCAAACGCACCGCCGCGTGCGCGAGCCATCATCTCTCGACCGATCGCGATTTCTGTATTGAAGTCCTCGCGCGTCATGCCGACGTTCTTCAACTGTTGGCAGTAAATACATACAGCGGTCGTCGTAACCACAAAAGAGGCTGCTGAACCGACAGGTCTGCAGCCGCTGCTGCATACGGACGGGCCCGATACGCGCCGTCGACATTCACACATGCACGAAGAGTCCGATCGAGGTTGCATGCCGCATACGCCGCCACGCCGCCGAGCGAATGACCCACGACGACGACGCTGGACATGTCAAGCTTCCCGCGAAAGAGGCTGACCGGTGTGGAATGCTCGCGTCCGAGCAGACGCTTGACGGACAAAATGTCCTGGGCGCGATACTCCGCCAACTGCCGCATCGCGTCGATGCCCGAGAGATTCGAGGTTGGTCGCTGGTCTCTCGGCAACGGACGATTTCGGTACCTCCCGGCAAGACCACTACAGGAACATCGTATGGATGTTCGAGCGCGGCGACGACGAACCCGTGACTGGCCAATTCCTGCTGCAATGACGTATACAGCAGCGCTTTGACGCCGGCGCCAGGCGAGAAAATGACGACAGGAAAGCGTCCGGACCCTGGTAGCGGGCCGTCCGCCACGTTGAGAGTAAGACGCACGACAGCATCACGCGAGTCGCGCGGCAATTGTTCCACCATGCGTTCCGCATCGGGCAGATACGGCACCGCCATCGACCGGCGGCCGAGAACCGGATACCAGGCGTAGGCAACGAGCTGACGTCTGTCGCCGGGCGCCGCTGTCGACAGTTCCTCGCGATTCGTGTCCGTCCAGTGGAAGGTGCGCCGGCCTACCGCGTAGGGTCCGGTTGGGTCGGGAAGACCGCGAACGGCCGATCCGTCCAGTTTCAGTGCGCGCCATTCACCCGCGACGGACGGACCGTCGGCGGGCTGGTAGACCACCGTGCCTGACACGCGCATGGCATCGAACCGGCCCTGGAAATGCAGCGACCGGCCTTCCCATTCAGTTGCGAAGGTCAGTGTGCTTCCGGTGATCTCGAGTTCCTTCACAGAGGCGGCACTGATTCGACCAAGCATCTGTACGCGTACCGATGTTTCCAGCGGCCATGAGCGGTCCGGCGTTTTGGGGAGGCGTCGAAATTGTGAGCACACCGCCCGACCACGTGCCCGTCAACTGTTGTGCTTCGACCGGCATCGACGTCGAAAGCGAAATAGCCACGATCGCGCCCGCGCACGCCGAGCCGTCAGTGTCCTCTTAGCCTTCCGTGACTGGACGCGCGAATAGCCAGTCCGTCTGCGTGTCGCCGCCAAGCACGAAGGTGTGCTCGCCTACCCGCACGAAGCCGTACTTCGCATAGAACGCCACCGCTCGCGGGTTTCGCTCCCATACCCCGAGCCACAGCGTCCGGGCTCCGCGAGCGCGGGCGGCGTCGATGGCCGCGTCCATGAGCGCCTGCGCGACGCGCCGACCATGCCACGTCCGCGCCACGTACAGGCGCTTGAGTTCCAGCGGGGCAGCGCCGCCCACGGCTTCCGGCACGTCTCCGGAAACCAGGTGTGCATAGCCCACCAACTCAACGTCGCCTGACTCGCTGACGTGCTCCGCGACCAACACAGCGCCGGTAGAGTCGGCAATCTCGGTGGCCTGCTGTTCAGGCGTGAATGCGTTCGCGAGGTATCGGTCCATGTCCTCGGGCGTGTTCTCTCCCTCGAAAGTGTCGCGGAACGTGGTCGCGCCGAGACGGCTCAGCGTGGGAGCATCTCCCGCTGCCGCTGGACGGATCTTGATGGTCATGGTCGATACCCTTCCGCCATTTTCACCTTCCCGCGGCGAAACGATCCAACGTTTTTCTGCTCAAGTCTCAAACTGACCCACTGCGACGCAACCGTCCGCAACCCAGGCGCAACCACAGACACACGTCGAGGATCTCGACGTATCAGCGGTGGATGTGTCGTTGAAAGAAAGATGGTGAGCCGCGATGGAATCGAGCCATCAACCCGCAGATTAAGAGTCCACAAAGCCCGAGCAAAACGCTGAGAATGTTGAATGTTTTAGCGGAGCAGGGTTGCAGAATGCGGCAAACCGAAGCAGCGTGACGCATCCCAGGCGCATCCTGGTGCGGGCCCGCAAATCAACGTTCTTTTGGAGGTCTCGGCGGGGTTGTTTTCTGAGCGCTTCTCAGGGCGAGGGAACGACACATGGTCCTAGCGGCCCGGCTGGTCTCGGACATGCCCTCAGCCCCTTGGAGCAGTCACGCAACGGACCCGTTACGTGACAAGCGTTGCCCGTTTTGTCGTAACGCCGTCACCTGGTGGCCGACTTCGACCGCAAGGTGAGGCGTTCCGCGAGCGCTCCGAAGGTGAGGGCCGCATTTCGGAGGCACGCATTTTCCTCACGAAGTTGTCCCACCTCCTCACGGAGGTGTCCCACTTCAGCCAGAAGTGCCAGCACGTCCAAGTTGGGAGCGGTCGGAGTCCGGTCGCGTGAGCCGCCCCTCATGATGGCGCTGCGTGCAGCGGTCAAGTCTCGGCGTGGCGCGGCGGGATGACTTTCGGACGGGGTGAACTCGTCGGCAGGACAGGAGAAGTACAACACAGGGCCCCTTTAGGTTCTACATTCGCGAAAAGATGCGATGTCTCGAGATAGGGCAAATAGCACGCCACGGCCGCCCCCGGGTGGCCGCTCCCGGCGCAATCCGTAGCGAAGTAAGATGTTCTTCTAATGATTTGACGTCGCCCGTTCAGCCGAGCGTGAGAGCGCCACATGCCATCCAATGGTTCGGATCGGAACACTGTCGGCGGTTTTGGGTGAGAACTCTGGCCGGGTTTGGTTACATCAAGCACTTCCCGCGTTGGTACGCGTGGGTGCTCCTCACGCTCCGCACGGGGCTGCGCCTGGGCGAACAGATGGCGCTCCAATGGGGCGACGTCGACGACCACGGACGATTCATCCTGGTGCAGCGCAACGTCGTGCGCGGCGTCATCACGACGCCGAAGTCCCACCAGTGCCGGCGCGTCGACATGTCCGTGCAGCTCACGATCGCGCTCGCCGAGTGGCGACGGCGGCAGCAGGCTCGCTGGTTGAAGAAAGGGGAGCCGATGCCTGAGTGGGTATTTCCGGCCCGGCAGGGTGGACTGCTCGAGGAAAGGAACGTGCGGCACGTGTTCAAGCGCCTGCTGGCGAAGGCGGCCCTGCGGCACATCCGCATCCACGACCTGCGGCACACGTACGCGTCGCTGCTCCTCCAAAACGGCGAGAGCGTCGTCATGTGAAGGAACAGCTCGGGCACGCGAGCATTCAGATCACCGTGGACACGTACGGCCATCTGATCCCCCGGAGCGAACCGCGGCGCCGCGGATCGGCTCGATGATGACGCGCCGCTGCATCTCGACGCATCCCAGGCGCATCCGGAGGACGTCGACGCCTCGGAGGTGAATGTTTTGTTAGGGAAAGTGGTGAGCCGCGATGGAATCGAACCATCAACCCGCAGATTAAGAGTCTGCTGCTCTGCCAATTGAGCTAGCGGCCCACTGCCGAACAAGGCAAGAAGGGAAGTATATCACGCGGGCGCATTCGCCAGCGGTGCGCAAACCCGCGGTGCGTCACGCCTTCGGACGCGTCGCCTTGAATGAGCCGCTGTACTCGCCGAACACCCACGTGCCCGTGATCGCGTCGCCCTCGAGCTGACCCTTGATCGTCAGCGGCGCGGAGATGCCCCCTTCGGCGGACGTGAACGGAAAACTCAGGTCCAGCGCCCCGTCCTTGAATGTGCCCTGCACGTCGGTCGTGTCCCAGGTGCCCGACACTTTCTCGCCGTCGACTTTGAAGGTCGCCACGGCCGCGCGAGGGCCACCGGGGGTCTCGAGCGCGACCTCCCACTTGCCGTCGATTCCCGCGGCATGCAGCGTCTGAAACCCGGCGAGGAGCGCAACGAGAGCGACGGCTGAAACGAGTCGTGACGTCATGATTCGGCTCCTGCAAAATGCGCGAGTTCGTCTCGACGCACGCGAAGGCGTCCCGATTATACAGATCGGCCCGGTGACTGGCGTGACCCAAAGGCCAAACGCCGAATCCACGTCTGACGCTCGGGATCTCGGCTACCGGGAGACCGCGAGCGCCCGCTTCAGAAGGCGCACGGTTTCACTATGGCCGTTCTTCACTGCCAGAGCCATCGCATTCCGGCCTCGCGTGTCCCTGGCCCGGACGTCCGCGCCGCGGTTCAGCAGCAGTGTGACGATCGCGACCTCTTCGGAAGGAGATGTCGCCGCACGGATCAACGCGGTCTGACCGCGATGGTCACGCGCGTTGACGTCTGCGCCTCCCGCAAGCAGCAGGCCGACGACTTCGGCTGACGCCAGGGCACCGGAGGCGGCGAGGAGGAGCGCCGTGTCTCCTTTGCTGTTCCTGTCGTCGACGCGGGCGCCCTTGTCGAGCAGCAACTGCACCAGGGAAGTACGCCCCCATCCCGCCGCCGCCATGAGCGCGGTGCTCCCGCCCTTGCTCTTCGCGTGGACGTTCGCCCCCCTGGACAGGAGCGACCTCGCGCTCTCGAGGGTGTCGGCCATCGTCGCTTGAGCGCAGCCACACGCGGCCCCCATCAGCGCCGTGCCCCCTTCATCGTCCGTGGCGTCGATCCTGGCTCCCTTGTCCAGCAGCGCCTTCACAAGGACGGTGTTGCCCTGGGACGCAGCCAGCTGCACTGGCGTGCTGCCGTCGCCGTCGCGCCTGGTTTCGATGTCGGCGCCTTGCTCCAGAAGCAGGGTTGCCGTTTGCACCTGGTCCAGCGAAGGGAACGGCACGGCATCACTGCTTTGGTATTCGGCCGGCTTTTCAGCGACGCCCGGCATCGCGACCGGAGTCGGAACGGACGCGATGGAGAATCCTGCCGCTTCGAGCAGGGCCTCGTTCCTCAGTCGAACGTCGGCTCCCCGTTCGAGCAGCAGTTTCAGTTTCGCCAGATTGCCCACGCGCGCGGCCTCGATGACTGCGCCGTCGCCGTCGAGACCTGCGGCGACGATGTTCGCGCCCTGCGCGATCAACAGGTTCACCGTATCGGCGTGGCCGTAGTCGGCGGCGATGGCGAGCACCGTGGGGCCCTGCTGTGGCGCTCTGGTCTCGATGCTCACGCCGCTCTTCAGCAATCTCCGGACGGATTCGGAGTCCCCTTTTTGAGCAGCCACAATCAGTTGATGTTGTGGAATACCGAGATCAGGCGAGCGATGGTTACACGCCGTCAGCAGGACCGTTGTCAGGATGACGACAATACATCCGAGGCTGGTGCATGCCGGTGTTGACGCCACGCTCATCTGGCTCCTCCGCCGATGCTCACGCGACAGTGCAGCGACCGGGCATCAAGAACGTCACGGATGACCAGCGAGGAGGGGAGACGGGAAATTGGTGCGCCCGGCTGGATTCGAACCAGCGACCTTTGGCTTCGGAGGCCAACGCTCTATCCAGCTGAGCTACGGGCGCACGCCGTGCGCGGGACGCTGCGCCGAGGACGAGTCGCGAGCGTGGTGCGCCCGGAGGGATTTGAACCCCCGACCTACGGGTTCGAAGCCCGGCGCTCTATCCAACTGAGCTACGGGCGCATGGCGACTCGCATCGACATCACTGTGGCCGCGACGCCCGGCCAAGCGACTGTCCATCATAGCGAGCCAAGCCCTGCCACGCAAGCTGCCGAAGGCGCCGTCACATTGCCTGACGATCGCAAACCGCTCTCGAATTGCCCAGGCCGGCGGGCCCGGCGCGCGCGCTCAGCCCGCGCCGGGGAGGACCATATAGTCGGGCTCGCACGACACAGCTTTTTGAGGTACTCTGGGCTCTCCAAAATCTATGAAAGCCCATGTCCTCGTGGTGGACGATGACCGCGATACGCGCGAGCTTTACAAGCTCGTCTTCGAGGTCGACGGCTACAGCGTGACCGAGGCCGACGGCGTCGGCAGCGCCATGGACGCCGCCAGACGAGTGCACCCGGACGCCATCGTCACCGACTGGAGGCTGGCAGATGGCGATGGGCTCGAGCTCTGCCAGATGCTGCGCCGTCACGGACCGACGCACCGGATTCCGGTCGTTGCGGCGACAGGCATCTCGCTCGATGTCCAACTGCGTGATCGCGCCCGGCAACTTGGGTGCGAGACGTTCATGACGAAGCCGATCGATCTTGGCGCGCTCGTCCGTGCCGTCGAAGCGATGCTGCAGGTGACGCAGACTCGTACGCTCCGCGCGGCGGCGATTCGGCTCCGGCGCTATTCAACCCGCTTCCGCCGGAATGCCACCCGGCTCCCGGCCGCGAGCGCGATGACGGCATCCGATCTCCTGTCGGCCTCGCGCCTGCGCGTCGGTTCGTCGGTCGCGCTCATCATCGCAGACGACGCCGGGCGCTACCTGGCCGCGAACGATCGCGCGGCGGAGCTCACCGGGTACGATCCGACCGTGCTGGCCACGATGTCGGTTGCCGATCTGACACCGGCGCCGCACCTCTCGGCAGGGCAGAGTCTCTGGACCCACTTCATCGACTCCGGAACTCAGGAGGGCGTGTATCTCGTGAAGCGCCGCGATGGCCTCGCCATTCCCATGCAGTACGTCGCTGTCGCCAACATCGCACCAGGGCTGCATCTGAGTGCCCTCAGCCCGGTCAGCCATTTAGAACCCATCTCATAACGCGCCGGCATTCGGCCGCGAGGGTATTCAGTGGCCCTGCCGCCTTTATGAAACGGTTCTCGCGCCGACCGGTCCGCGCACCTCTACCTCAGGCTCAACCGAGCGGATTTTTCGCGAAGCACAGGTCATCCACGATGCGGCCGCCGATGAGGTGTTCCTGAATGATGCGCTCCGCGTTCTCAGGCGTCACGTTTCGGTACCACGCGCCCTCGGGATACACGACACAGATCGGACCCTCGCTGCAGATTCGCAGGCACTGGCATTTCGTTCGATAGAAGGGGCCGTCAGGGCCCGTGATGTTCAGCTCTTTCAGCCGGGCCTTCAGATAGACCCACGTCCGTTCCCCTTCCGCCAAATCCGTGCAGTCCGGACCGAGGCAGACGAACAGGTGGCGCGCAAGGTGTCCGACGCCGAATGCCTGCGCCGCCTGGGCTGGCGACAGGTCCATTCTCTTTGCCATGATCTGCTGATCATAGTCGACCCGTGGCACCCCCTTTGCTCGTTAGCTCCCATCGCGAAAGGAGAACTCCATGGCCAAGCAGAACGAATGGCAGAGATCTGGTGACCCGCGTGACACAGGGATCGGTGACGAGGAGCGGATCCGCGGGGTCGAAGATACCGGGATTCCCGAAGACGCCGAAGACGAGGACTTCGACGACACGGAGGATGTAGACGACGACGAAGACGAGGAAGCCAGCTTCTGACACCCGACCGATGTCACGCAGCCGTGATCCTCGACGTGGACGGCACACTGGTCGACAGCAACGGCGCGCACGCGCGTGCGTGGGAGCAGGCATTTGCCGAACACGGGATCACGGTTGCGTATGAAGACGTCCGCCGGGCGATCGGCATGGGTGGCGACAAACTCATGCCGCTCGTATCCGGCATCCAGCACGAATCGGACGACGGGCGCCGCATCTCGTCCCGCCGCGCGGAGATCTTTGCGCAGGTCTGGCTGCCGCAGCTGCGCTCCTTCCCGTGCACACGCGAACTGCTCCAGCGCTTTCGTCGCGATGGGTTGACGCTCGCAGTCGCCAGTTCGGCGAAACAAGATGAACTGACGCGGTTGCTTGAAACCGCGGGTGTCAGCGATCTCATTTCACAGCCCACTTCGTCCGACGACGCCGCGAAATCCAAACCTGACCCCGACATCGTCCAGGCTGCGATCAAGAGGACAGGGTGCGCGCCCGGACATGCCGTCATGCTCGGTGACACACCGTACGACATCGAGGCGGCCCGACGCGCGGGCCTGTTCGTGGTGGCAGTCGAGTGCGGCGGCTGGAGCCGCGCGGAACTTGGGGATGCGGACGAAATCTACCGGGACCCTGAGGATCTGCTCGGCCGCTACGACAAGTCAGTCTTCGCCCGGATGGGTTCGGCCGCGAGGAAAGCCCCTGGCTAGCCACTTCGTTTTTTGGTGCCCTTCGGTCGCGTTCGCACGGGGCGCGGCTCTCCGGGACTCCCCGGATCGATCGTGGCGCCAGGTCCCGCCTCATACTTCCTGAACACCGCCTCGAGGTCCGCGGTCTTTTTGGTGCGCAGCCGCGCCCAGAGGTCTCCGGTCTCGCGAAATCGTGCGAGCGCCGTGGTGATGGTGAAGTCCTGCGGATTGATGTCCTCGTCGAGCTCCTCCCAGCGGAGCGGCGTCGACACGCCCGCGAACGTGCTGGCGCGCGCGCTGTATGCGGTGGCGAGCGTCTTCCCCATGATGTTCTGCAGAAAATCGACGTACACGGTCCCCGTGGGCCGCGCCCGTACGGTGCGTTCGACGGTGGCGACACGCGGGTGCCGCGAGGCGATGACCGTCGCGATGATCTGACAGAAGAGCATGCCCGATTCGTACGACGTCTCCGGCGGGAGCGGCACGTAGATGTGCAGTCCGCTCGATCCGGATGTTTTCGGAACAGCCTGGACGCGCAACGAGGCGAGCTCGTCGCGGATCCAGCGCGCCACGTCGAGCACGCGCGCGAACGGCGTGCCGTCGCCCGGATCGAGATCGAGCGCGACATAGTCGGCGTCGGGCGGCGACTGGACGCGCGAGAACCAGGGGTCCTGCGAGATCGCGGACAGCTGGGTCATATAGAGGAGCGTGATGAGCGCCCCTCCCACGAAGCGCCGCGCATCGGCCTCGGAGATCGGATCGAGCCCTTCCGGCAGCGTTTCCACGCGGACGCCGGGCGGCGGTTTCTCCTGCCTGGATCGCTGCTGATAGAACGCCATCCCGCCGATGCCGTTCGGAAAGCGCTTCATGACGAGCGGACGATCCGCCACCGCAGGCAGAATGAGCGGCGATACCTCGGCGTAGTACCGGAGCAGCGCCCCTTTGGTGAGCTTCGCGGCAGGCCAGTACAGCTTCGCCAGGTTCGTGACGCCGAGCGCCATGCCGTCGGGCAGGTGCACCGTGCCGTCGCGCCGCGCCTCCTCGAGTGCCTGCAGCTGCGACACGACGGACGAGAGATCCGGACCGGCCGGGCCTTTCACATCGGACGATGCAGAGGCGGCAGTGCCGCGCGGCTTCATGACCAGTATCTTCCGTCCGTCGGGCTTTCCATCCGGCGTCTTTGCAGCGGACGGTCGAGGTCCACGCTGTGCGGCACGCGGCTCTTCACGCACGACGTCAGCGGCACGCTTGTCGTCGCGAAGTCCCAGATACACCGGGTGCCGCAGC
Source organism: uncultured Acidobacteriota bacterium (assembly GCA_963749835.1). Classification (GTDB taxonomy): domain Bacteria; phylum Acidobacteriota; class Vicinamibacteria; order Vicinamibacterales; family 2-12-FULL-66-21; genus JALZOC01. The sequence goes on along the minus strand of CAVVOD010000001.1, from coordinate 3,996,672 downwards.
TTGTCGTCCGTCGTCCACTCGGTGAACCGCACCTGGGCGACGAGATCGGGCCGGACCCAGTGCGCCGGTTCGTTCGTCTTGATGCGCGAGGAGAACGGCGACTTCTGCGTCTCGCGAGGCTTCAGCAGCTTCCACAGGCGTGCGAGCTCGGACTGGTTGAACCCGGTACCGGTGTGCCCCACGTATGTCAACGCGCCCGCCCGCTCGTGAACCCCGAGGAGCAGCGCGCCGAAGTACTGGCGCGTCTGGCGCGGCTCGGTCCAGCCGCCGATCACGAACTCCTGCTCGTGGACGACCTTCATTTTTCGCCAGGTCGGACTGCGCCGCCCTGACTGATACGGCGCCCGCGCCTCCTTGACGATGAGCCCTTCCCAGCCTTCGGCGAGCGCACGGGCCTGGAGTGCCCGCCCGTCACCGGCGGCCTGCTCGCTGATGCGAAGCGTCGACGATTGCCCGGGCGCGAGACGTGCGTCCAACCGGGCGCGACGCTCCGTCAATGACAGCCCGCGGAGATCGGTGTCGCCGTCCCGCAGGAGATCGAACGCGATGAGCGCGGCCGGCTGCGCCTTGTCGATCGCCTGCACATCGAGATCGCCGGTGAGGTGGATTCGGCCCTGCAGGCGCTGGAACCCCGCGGGACGCCCCTGCTCGTCGAGCGCGACGATCTCGCCATCGAGCAGCAGCGGTCCCTTCAGCGTCTGGCGGATTCCCTCGAGCGCCCGTACGATGGATGGAAACTGCGAGGTCTTCTCGTTACCGAGCCGCGACCAGATGCGAACGCCATCCGGCTCGCGCTTCGGACCGACGTGCACGAGGGCGCGAATCCCGTCATACTTCGGCTCGTACACGAGCCCCTGGCCTGTGAGGGGGGGATCCGCGAGCGTCGCCAGCATCGGGCGCACGGTTTCAGGCTTTTCGCGCCATTTCATCGCACTGCCGATGTTACAGGATGGCCGGCGCTCCAACGGCACCTCCCGGGAGGGGAGGGCTGGGGAGGCCGATCCGTGCAGATTTGTGCAACTGTACGGAATTCCCACGAATGGTCCGATAATGCGAGAGATCGGGATTCGGGATTCGGGACCCGCGAATTCGGGGTTCGGGTTAGGTTGTGATAGCTGATAGCTGATAGCTGAAGTCAGCTGCGAGCGTCAGCTGAAGTCTATTTGTGAGGTGATATGGCCGCGCGTCCGACCTGGAAGGGATTCCTCAAGATCAGCCTGGTGAACATCCCGGTGCGTGTCTTTCCGGCCACCGACTCGGCCGCGACGATCAGCTTCAACCAGCTTCATGCCGAATGCCAGACGCGCATCCAGCAGAAGCGCTGGTGCCCGACCTGCGAGCGTGAAGTGCCGATGTCGGAGATCGCCAAGGGCTACGAGTTCGAGAAAGGCCGCTACGTCGTCATGACGGAGGAGGACGTTTCGAAGGTCCGTCCCGAATCGACGCGCGTGATCGACCTGGTGCAGTTCACGGACGCGTCAGCCATCGATCCGATCTACATCGAGCGTCCGTATTATCTCGCCCCGGACGGTGGGATGGCGACGGAAGCGTTCGCGGTGATGCGCGAGGGGATGAAGGGCAAGGCCGGCATCGGGAAGCTCGCGCTCTATGGGCGTGAGTACCTGGTGGCGGTTCAGCCGAGGGAGAAGGGGCTCGTGATGTACACGATGCGCCATGCGGCCGAGATCCGCAGCATGGACAACATCGACGAGTTCGACAACGTCCCGGCGAAAGTGAAGCCGGAAGAGATCAAGCTCGCCAAACAGGTCATCGGCAACTTCGAGGGGCAGTTCAACCTGTCAGAGTACCGCGACGAGTACCAGGAAGAGCTGCAGCGGATCATCGACGCGAAAATCGCCGGGGAGGAAGTGGTCGCGACGACGGAAGAGACGCCGCCGAAGGTGGTGAACCTGATGGACGCGCTGCGTCAGAGCCTCGATCGGGTCAGCACGGGCAAGAAGAAGGCGGCGAAGGCGGAGTTCGAGAAGCCCGAGAAAGCCGTCGCGCCGAAAAAGCGCGCCGCGCGGTAATTCCCCGCCTATCCGTGCGCCAGGAATTGTTCGAAGATCTGATCGCGCACCCACTGCGGCGATGAGCCCTGCCCGCAGCGGATCTTCAGGTGATCCGGACCGTGGCCTCCACGGATGTCGATCCGCCAGTGGCCAGGCTGGGCCCCCTGGCTGATCGTGAGCACGGCGCCGAAGACACCGAGCTCCTTCATCGTGGCGTGCGCAATCCGTTCGACATCGTGCTGTTCCAACCTGCCCTCAGGGTCGCAAAACCAAATTTGAAGGGATTCGGCATTGTCACGCCAATGATGCTGCGACGTCAACCTGCGCACGCGTGAACTGTCGTGCGCGGGTGTGTGCGGGGCCAGCGCACGCCTCTGACACACAGCAGCCGGTACGGTGCCCTTCGCGCGGCCGGGGCGCGCGATCCGATCCTTGCTCAGCAGTCACTTACTCCCCGGCGTGTGCGGATCTGTGTCAAAAATCAGATGAGCAAACCTGCGTTCCAACGCCCGCAGGGGCGGCGACTCGCGACCTGTTTTCGGGCGGTGCTCGTCGGCATCGGATGCCTGACGGCCACGATCCGCCCGGCCGCTGCCGGCCTCGACCCCCAGAAGCAGATTGGGCAATACATGCGGACGGTCTGGGGGACCAGCTCCGGGTTGCCGCAGAATTCCGTGCAGGCTGTCGTGCAGACCCGTGACGGCTACCTCTGGTTCGGCACCCAGGAAGGGCTCGTCCGATTCGACGGCTCGCGTTTCGTGGTCTTCAACGAGCGCTCCACACCCGGGATGCCTGGTACGGACGTCAGATCGTTGTTTGAGTCGCCGGACGGCACCCTGTGGATCGGCATGACCGCCGGCCTCGCACGTCTGAAGGACGGACAGTTCACCGGCTATACGTGCGCAAACGGACTCCCGCACGAATGGATCTATTCGATCACCGGGGTCGGGACGGCAGCGTGTGGCTTGGCACCTTCGGTGGCGGGCTGCTGCATTTGAAGACGGCAAATTTTCTGCCCGGACTTCACATACCGGTCTGCCTGACGACTTCATCTGGGCGATTCATCAGACGCGCGACGGCTTACCCGATGATCACGTGAACGCGCTCTGGGAAGATCGCGCAAACGCGTTGTGGGTCGGCACGGCCAAAGGGCTGGTGAAGAGGTCCGCGGGGGCCATGCAGGCTTACTCCACGGCGGATGGCCTCCCGAACAATGTCATCACCTCGATCTATGAGGACAACGAAGGCAGCGTCTGGATCGGCACCAACGGCGGCGTGAGCCGCCGGCGCGACAAGGGCTTCGAGAAGTTCACCGTCCAGCAAGGGTTGAACCACAACCTCATGGGGGGTAGTAGCATAGTTGGATTGTCCAGGCTCGAGCTCCCGCCCGGGCAGAGTGCCTTCGAGATCCATTACACGGCCTTGAGTTTCGTCGCACCTGCCCGGGTGCGATTCAAGTATCGGCTCGTCGGGTTCGATCGCGACTGGGTTGATGCCGCCGGGCGGCGCGTGGCGTACTACACCAACATCCGCCAGGGCTCGTATGGCTTCCAGGTCATCGCGCAGAACAACGACGGCGTGTGGAACCAGCAGAGTGCCGATCTCGCGTTCTACCTTGCGCCGCAGTTTTACCAGACGACCCTGTTCTATTCGGCGCTGGCTGCAGCGCTCCTGCTCGGCTCCACCGTGTTGTTCAGGCTGGGTGTACGCCACATGCGGCGCCGCGGCGCGGTGCTCGAAGAAATGGTCGCGGACCGTACGCATGCGCTGCGGGAGGGAGTGACCGAACGGCGACGGGCAGAGGACCAGCTCCGTCAGCAGGGAGGCCGTGGCCGCTCATGCGCAGCAGCATTTCGACGTCATCCTGATGGACGTGCAGATGCCGGTCATGAACGGTTTCGAAGCGACAGCTGCGATCCGCGCGGCAGAGGCCCCATTGAACCGGAGGACCCCTATCGTCGCCATGACGGCCCACGCGATGAAGGGCGACCGTGAACGGTGCCTGACCGGCGGCATGGACGACTACATCTCCAAGCCGATCGATCCCGCCGCGCTGTTCGATGTGATCGATCGCCTGGTGCAGGTGGCCGAATCACCCGCATCTGTCTGAGCGCCGGCCAGCCGCACCCTGTTCACGCGGAACACCCCACCGAGGTGCTGTCGTCTGTCGGTACGGCGCCGGCCGTGACCAGACGTACCGTCCTTCGCTCTGAATCTCTGGTTTCCCACAGGCGGACGACGTGGAACCTGTCCCGCGTTTCCCTTCGTATATCGCTCAAAGCCATATCGGTCGAGGGGAGGTGCGCGTGTTGTCTCTGATTCGTCTCGTCGCACTCGCCGGGATGCTGGCTGCGGTCTTTGTCCCTGGTGCGGCTGTCGCGCAGACATCCGGACCCCGGGCCAAACTCATGGTGACCGTGTCGGATCCGAGCGGCGCCGTGATTCCCGCCGCGACTGTCACGATCACCGGCCTCGAACCCAGTACGACTGCCGTCGCCGTGCCGCCGGCGCAGACCCTGCCGAACGGATCGGTCACCTTCGAAGGGTTGGCGCCCGGCCGCTACTCCATCGGCGCGGAGTTCGCCGGATTCGACCTCGGGCTGCTGCGCGACGTCCGAGTCAATCGTGGCGACAACAAGCAGGTCGTCGTCCTTCCGATCAAGAACATGGCCGAATCGGTGACGGTCGGGGGAGAGAGTCAGGCCGCCAGTCGCGTGAGCCGGACGTTCGGCCTGAACGTGGCCCAGGAGCAGATTGAGGCCCTCTCCGAGGATCCGGCCGAAATGCAGCGTCAGTTGAACGACATTGCCGGGCCGGATGCGATTTTCCGGGTCGACAGCTTCGAGGGGCAGCAGCTCCCGCCGAAGTCGCAGATCAAGTCGATTCACGTGACGCGCGATCAGTTCGCCGCCGAGACCGAGCAGCCCGGGTCCACGTTCGTGGACGTCATCACCCAGCCCGGCATCGGCCCGATTCGGGGCGGCGCGAATCTGACGTTCCGCGATGGATCGATGAGCGCAAGGAGCCAGTTCACGCCCACGAAGGGCGCGGAGCAGACGCGCAACTACGGATTCAATATCGGTGGCGCCGTCATCAAGGAGAAGAGCAATTTCTCGCTCGCGGTCAACGGACAGAGCAACTACATCACGCCCAACCTGAACGTCGTGCTGCCGAGCGGCACGCGCTTCGACGTCCTGAGCCTGCGGCAGCCATTCGAGAACGTGAACATCAACGGCCTGTTCGACTACGCGCTCACCAGGGATCAGACCCTGCGCTTCGGATACTCCCAGAACAACAGTTCGAGGCGCAATCAGGGAATCGGCGCCTACGATCTTCCGGAGCGCGCCTTCACGTCAGACAACAACAGCTACACGGTTCGCGCTCTCGAGGCTGGACCGATCGGACGCCGCGTCTTCATCAATTCGCGGTTCACGATGACCTGGAGAGACTTCGGAAACCGCTCGGCTCTCGAGGCGCCCACCATCATCGTGCAGGACACCTTCACCAGCGGCGGCGCGCAGCAGGCCGGCCGCGTGCACGGCCGCAACCTGACGTTTGCGTCAGATGTGGACTACGTCCGCGGGATCCATTCGTGGCGGGGCGGGGTCCAGATGTATGGCGACTGGTATCGGGCCAATCTCAACAACAACTATCTCGGCACCTATGTCTTCAGCAGCCTCGCCGCGTACGAGGCCGGCACGCCGCTGCTCTACAGGCGAAGCGTCGGCGATCCCGTGCTCGATTTTTTCCATGCGCGCATCGGCGCGTATTTTCAGGACGACCTTCGAATCAAGAAGGGACTCACGATCAGCCCCGGCCTCCGGTACAGCTATCAGACGCGTGTGCCCGACCTGACCGCGTTCGAGCCGCGCCTCGGTGTCACGTGGTCGCCGACAGAGAAGGGGAACACGACGCTGCGGGCGAGCGGCGGGATTTTCCACGGCTGGCTGGATCCGGGGATCTGGTGGCAGACCGTGCGTTCGGACGACAATCATCAGCGCGACATCATCATCTCCAATCCGTCGTATCCGGATCCCGGCACCGCCGGCACGACGGGGCCGCGAGACACGTACCGGTTGGGCGACTACAAGCTGAACAAGAACATCCGATACAGCGCCGGCATCGATCAGCGGTTCTCGCCTCGCGCCAGCGTGAACGTGCTGTACAACTACTACCATCAGGACCAGCTGCCCCGCGGGACGAACCTCAACCCGCTGACGAATGGCGTCCGGCCCAACCCGGCATTCGGCAACATCATCTCGACCGTGACCGACGCCGAGATCAGAAGGCACGAGCTGTTCATCAACTTCAATCTGAGCCTGGTCGCGCCGTCGCCGGCGACCAACCGCGCGGACTTCAACTGGCGCCGGCTCGCGCTGAACGGCGGCTACTCCTTCATCCGTGCCCGACGGAACGCCATCGGTCCGTTCGACGTGCCGGCCAGTGGCAGCCTGGAGACCGAATGGGGTCACGGGCCGGCCGACAACCCGTACCGCGTCAACGCCTCGCTGGTGAGCACGCAATTGCGGAATCTCACCCTCAACCTGTCGGTGAACGCCTCCGATGGCTTCCCCTACATGCTGATGACGGGATTCGACGACAACGACGATGGTCTGCTGAACGATCGTCCTCCAGGCGTCGGCATCTGGTCGCTGCGGACGTCTCCGGTGTGGACCGTGAGCGGCCGGGCCACCTACAACGTGCCGCTGAGGACGACGTCGGCTCAAATGAGCGGGGGGCCCGGGATGGGCGGCCCGCGATACAAGCTCAGTCTCTTCGCCAACGTCAACAATCTGACCAACCACGCGAACCTGATCGGCTTCAGCGGCGTGATGACGTCCCCGTTTTTCAGGAATGCGACCGCCGTCCAGAATCCACGCAAGGTGGACATCGGGATGAATATCAGCTTCTGACGCGTCTCTGATCGGGCCTCGGGACTCTGGACTCGGGACTCTGGGACTCGGGATTCGGGATTCGGGATTCGGGTCGCTGAGGCGATCGCCTGGCCTATCAGGGTATGCGGACACGGCGCCGGAGCGGGCGATTCGCAGTCGCTCTATACTATCGACTTGCAGATATATCGGTTATCCGATATAGTCTCCGCCGTGACGAAGCCTTTGCTCCCCGAGCGGCCGATGGCGCCGGCCGTCTTCCAAATCCTCATCGCGCTGGCCGACCAGCCGCTCCACGGATACGGGATCATGTTGGACATCGCTGAACGCAGCGACGGCAAGGTCAAACTGAGTCCTGGCACGCTGTACGGCTCGATCAAGCAGATGCTCGAAGACGGCTTGATCGAAGAAGTCGCCGGCAGGCCTGCCGCCGACGACGAGCGGCGGCGGTACTACCGGCTGACGCGTGACGGCCGCGAAGCCGCCCGACACGAGATGGCACGCATGTCGGCCCTTCTGAACCACGCTCGACTGACCAGCCTGCGTTCCAGTGAAGGGTGACGGCGTGAAAGGGTCGGAACGAATCTACCGCTGGCTTCTCCGCCTGTATCCGCGTGCATTCCGCGAGGAGTACGGGGCGGAGATGGCATCCCTCTACCGCGATCGCGCTAGGGACGAAAGCGCTCTCACGCTCTGGCTCGCGCTTCTCGCCGATCTCGTTCGTACTGCCCCCAGGGAGCAGCTCAGCATGCTGATGCAGGACATTCGCCACGCGTTCCGTCAGTTTTCGCGCACGCCGATCGTGACTGCCACGGCCCTGCTCACGATCGCATTGGGGGTGGGCGGCACCACGGCCGTCTTCAGTGTCGTGTACGCGGTCATGCTGCGGCCGCTGCCGTATCCAGCACCGGACCGGCTGGTTGAATTGTTCGAAGACAACCCCCGGGCGAACAGGCCGATGTTCCGCGTCTCGACGCTCAACTATCTGTCCTGGGCGGACCGTGCGACGAGCACGGAGGCGCTCGCGGCGTCCCAGAGCTCCAGTGTCACCCTCACCGACCATGGTGAGCCAGAACGCCTGGCCGGCAGCGCGGTCACGGCGTCGATGTTCAGCGTGCTCGGCCTGCCGCCGCTCGCCGGTCGCGGCTTTCGCGCCGAAGACAATCGACCGGGGGCTCCACGCGTGGCGGTGATCGGGGAAGCGCTCTGGCGGCGGCGCTTCGGCGGCGATGCCGCAATTGTCGGGCAGTCGATCACCCTGAACGGCGAACGTCATCAGGTCATCGGCGTCGTGCCCCGCACGTTTCGCGAGGTCGGACGGGCGAACATCGATTCGGCAGGCGGCAGCTCGCAGATCTTCGTCCCGCTCACGATCGATCCATTGCGCGAGAATCGTGGGAATCACGTCATCCGCGTGGTCGGCCGGCTGCGTCCCGGCGTCTCGATGGATCGCGCACGTGACGAGATGCGCCGCATCGCCGCCGCACTGGAGCAGGAGTTCCCCGCCACGAACAAAGACTGGGGCGTGCGACTGGAGACCGTCTACGACTCGATGCTCGACGGCCGGGTGCGGTCTTCGCTTGCTGGTGCTCTTCGCCGCCGTGGGGATGGTGTTGCTCATCGCCTGTGCGAACGTCGCGAACATGCTGCTAGCCAGAGCCGTCTCCCGTCAACCCGAACTGGCCCTGCGCACGGCGCTGGGCGCCGGCCGTTCCCGCCTTGTTCGCCAGCTCGTCACAGAGAGTGTCTGCCTCGCGGCGGTGAGCGGTGCATGCGGACTCCTGCTGGCTGTGTTTGCCGTGCAGACGCTGCGGGTCATGCTTCCGCCCACGGTGACGCGGATTGACGGGATCCGCGTCGATGCGACGGTGCTCGGGCTCGGCCTGCTCCTGTCGCTCGCGAGCGGCCTTTTCATGGGGCTGGTTCCGGCCCTGCGCGCGTCGCGCATCGCCCTGGTGCCCTCGCTCGCGCACCACGGCAAGGGTACCGCCGGTCTCTCGGGCACGCTGCTGCGACACACGATCGTCGTCGCGCAGATGTCCCTCGCGACGATGCTGCTCGTGGGTGCGGCGCTGCTTCTGCAGAGTTTCGTCCGGCTGCAGCAGGTGCGTCCAGGGTTCGACCCGGAAGGCGTGATCACCGCCAGGATCTCGCTGCCGCGCGCTCAGTATCCGGATGCCGCGCGCGTGTGGGGCTTCTGGGGCCCACTGCTGGAATCGCTCCACGGCATGCCACAGGTGCAGTCCGTGGCGGTCGGGATCACGGCGCCATTCGGGCCGGGTGTGCGCGCGGGCGGGACGGCGCGGAATCGTGCCCAGTCGTCGGTGTCCGCGGAAGCAGGGATCTCGGCGGTGGAGCACATGGTGAGTGCGGACTACTTTCAGGCTCTGGGTGTGCCGCTGCGGGCCGGCCGTGCGTTCGGTCGGCAGGACGGCCAGGGATCGCCGCTGGTCGCAGTCGTCAGCGAGAGCGTCGCCCGTCAGCTCTGGACCGACGAGAGCCCGGTCGGGCAGACGCTCGACTGGAATGGACGACAGCACGAAGTCGTCGGCGTCGTCGGGGACATCCGCGGCGCGGACGGCCGGGGCTGCTGTGGCGGCGGATTGGATCGCGAGCCCAGCGCCGCGGTGTACCTCGCCGCGGTCCAGTTCCCACAGAGGACGATGACGTTGCTGGTGCGGACCGCAGGCGACCCGTCGGGGATCGTTCCGGCGATTGCTCGAGCCGTCCAGGACATCGATCCGGCGCAACCGGTCTCGCAGGTGCGGCGCCTGCGCGACTGGCTCGACGACAGTGCTGCGCAGCCGCGGTTCACCACGACGATGAGCGGCGTGTTTGCGCTCGTGGCGCTCGTGCTCGCTGCGGTGGGTGTCTACGGCGTGCTCTCGTATTCGGTCGCCCGGCGGACGCAGGAAATTGGCGTGCGCATGGCGATCGGCGCCGGACGTGCGCAGATCATGCGTCTCGTCCTGCGAGGCGGCATGGCCTGGGCGCTCGCGGGCATCGCCATCGGGTTGCTCGGCGCGTTCGCGCTCAGCCGGGTGCTGGGGACCCTGTTATTCGAGGTTGAGGCGCGCGATCCGATCACCTATTCCGCTGTGGGCCTGATGCTGGCTCTCGTCGCGATGCTTGCCTGCTACATCCCGGCGGCCCGCGCGACACGAATCGATCCGCTGATCGCTCTGCGCGCTCAATAGGATCGCGTCCGGGCAGTACCAGGCAGTCGTGTCAGCCACCAGCTGATCACAATTCATTCAGGGTTTCCGTGGGGTCGATTGCCGCCGAGCCGTTGCCGATACCGTGCCCCCAAGCCAGCCAGGCCTGTCGCGAGCAGGAGCATTGAGGCCGGCTCCGGCACTGGAGCGGCATTGTCCGTAAATGTGAAGTCATCCATCGCAAACTGCACGCCGTCACCTTGATTCAACCCGATGTTCACCCCTCCGGACGAGCGGAACGTGAGGCGATCAAGGCTGGACCAGCCCGCAGAGAAGAATGCTGGCGCCGTGGGGTTCAGTACCAGTTCAGTCGCGAACAGCTGGGTTGTACCCCGCCAGCCCCCGATTTCCAGCGTGAGGCCGGTCCTCCAGGCGGAGGTGAAATAGGCGCTGTCGAACGTGAACGAGTCACCACGGACAGCGGCGGGATCCCCAACGTTGTTGAACGCCACGTAGTCCCCGGACACGCGTCCGTTTGCGTATCCCGTTCCTACAAATCGCGCATCCACGGATCCGTTGACCACCCAGAAATTATCCCATGTCAGTCCCCCGTATCCCGTCGGGATCGGGCGACTGGTAGCTGCGGTGACGTCCTCGAACGTCAACCTCTCCGCGACCGAGTCGGTGGCGGCCGGTCCCAGGGAGATCAGGACCACCATTGCGATTGTTGCCGAACCTTTCATTGACCAGACCCTCCGACGCTGAGGTTGCAGACCTGACGCAAACAACCTGGGGTTTGCATGGGGGCCGTGCAAGCGCAAAGCCAATGGCCGACGTGGTCACCGGCGTTGCGATTCCCTCGCTTCACGCCGGGCAACCGCGCCAGTCACTGTTGAGGTCCAATCTGGTAGCGGAGACAAAAGGGCAAGACAGGGCACATCTTGCACGTTAATCCAAATCAGAGGCCGCAGTTTACGGTTGCGGCCCCCCCGGTCAGCGCACCGCGATTCGGACTGTTCTTGCCGGCAGGAACCCGCCGCGTACCCGTACTCCACGCGAAGACGGCCACGTCGTACGTTCCGCGTGCAAAGCCTCGAACCGTGAGGTCGTAGCCGGTCTTCGCGAACCGCCCTCCGTAGATTGCGCTGACGTCAGGACGCTCACGCTGCGTCGCGGCGGCACCCATGAAGATCGGAGCGCCTCCAGCGACGGGATAGGCCCAGATGTGGACAGCGTCAATGCCCGTGTCCCGAGTGCTATCCAGATCGGCAGCCCACCCTGCGATCGTGAATGTTGTCGTGACGTCCTGTCTGGCGGCCGGAGCATCGATGACGATCTGTGGTCCAACGCGATTGCTTCCTCGGGCGTTCAACACAATCCAGACGCGCTGCTGGCCAGCCGCGGACGCGAACACGAACTCATACGCGCCGACGAACCCGACGCCAGGGTGCCACGTGAACGTGCCGTCTGAGTCGAGACGCGCCCCGATTGGCAGTGCGCCATTGCTTCCAGCGGATCGGAGACCGGCCTCGGTTGCGTGTGTCTTCAGCTCGATACGATCCAGTTCCTCGCTTTGAATCGTGATCGTCCCGTCAGCATTCGGCTCGAACATCGCGTACGGCTCGTCAAGACTGAATCCGCGACGCCCGAGCAGACCTTCACTCAGAATAGCGGACGTGGACGATCCCAAGAGGCTCGCCGCAGGCGCAGCCGTCAGCGTTGAGCCGTTCGACACGGTGAAATAACGGCTGCCGACGCCCGCGCTGCTGCCTAGATTGTCGGTGACTCCCCACGAGATGGTGTGCACGCCGTTGGTGAGGGTTGTGCTGTCGAACGAGAACACTCCGAGCGCGGAGCTCACGCCATTGTAGAGCCCAGACGGAAAGAGCCCGGTCAAGTCCGTTCGCGAAGTCCAGCCGGCGGGGGCTCCGACCGGTGCTCCGTCGATGAACACGTTCACGGTGCCGCCGTTCGGAGGGTCGGCTCGTCGTAAGCCCGGGGCCAAAACCCAGCCAAAGTTGTTCACCGTTCCACTGACGACACTTCCTTGCCCTGGCGTGTCAATGGCGCCAAACGGCGCAGTGGCCACACTATTCGTGCAGCTGATGATTTTTGTGCCGAGGAGCGTGGAGTGTCCCTCGATGTCGTCGGCGTACGCATGGAGCCTGAACGTGCCATTTCCCAGAGCCGGAAGGAAGTTGGTGAGGAGCATGTAGCCCCACCCCGCCCGGGTGTGCTGCGGATGCGAGGCGAAGCCTGCAGCAACGTCTGGCCGTGCGCCTTCGACGAACGCTGCGTCACCGATGAAGATCAGGGTGCCCGGCGTCTCGCCTGCCACTGGATCCCGCAGAATGCGCACCCGGGTGATCTGCACATCATCGAGAGCCCAGCCCGTAACACCGATTGATCCGGTGACGCCCGTGATTCCGCTTACCGGCGTATCAAACTTTCCGACGGGCGAGGCAGACGCACCGTTCGAGGTGATGCCGAGTCGAACGGCCACCGGGCTGACTGCGGCGACTCCGTTCACGGCAACTGTGATCGCGCCCGACGCCGTCGCCGCAAGCCCGGGTACGAACTTCACGCTGACCGTGAGCACCCGTGACCCGCTCCCACTACTCGGTGTGACGGTGAGCCATGGGACGTTGGACGTGGCGGTCCACGCCACCGACCCCGCTCCGCTTTGAAGGAGTCGGAGCGTCTGGGCGCTCGTTTTAGAGACAAACGCCGAGCCGGTGGTCACCGCTGCAAAGTTCAGTACCCCGCGGTCCAGCGACAGGACAGCACCGCCAGCAAGACCGGATTGAGTGATCGTGACGGTCTGGCCCGCCACCGAGATCGTGCCGGATCGTGAGGCGCCGAGAGGGTTCGCCGCGACCGAGAATCCCACCGCGCCAGAACCGCTGCCCGCTCCGCCTGAGGTGATGGTGACAAATGCGGTGTTGCTCACGGCTGACCAGGCGCATCCCGCCGGACCGACCACGTTGAACGATCCGGAGCCGCCCGCTGAACTCCCGCTCAGCGTCGTCGAAGACACGGAGAAGCCACAACCGGTCGCCCATCCGAGGTCCCGCAGCATACCCGTCACAATAGGTCCGGGGTTGTGAATACTCTCAGCGTATCCAATCGCATAGGTCATCAGGGAGTTTGGATTGCCGGGTGGATACGTCGACTCGTCGAGGTGAGAGAAACTGGAGCCCGGAAGCCAGTTGACAGGCCCATACAGTCTGGGACGTTGGAAGCCATTGGCGTTGTATGCCTGCAATCCATTCCACCAGATGTTGTTTGACAGCAGCTGTGTCGCGAGTGCGGCCGACGGGTTCGGAAACAAGGACGTGTCGGTAAGGAATTGAATCGAACCGTTGACAGCGAATACGTCGTACATCAACGGAAACCCCGTGGAGAGTCCCCAGTCCCCAACCCCTCCGCTGACGCGCATCGAGCCGGCTATCCCGAGGCCATGGCCAATTTCGTGAAGTACGGTGGTCGTGAAGTCAACCTGGTTAGCGGGCGTGTTGCCGTCCGTTCCGAAGTACCACTCTGAGATGTTGCTTGCGAAGGTCGCTTCGATGTCGAACCCGGCAGGATCCAGGTCACTTCCGCGGTATTGGTTCGCCAGGCCAACCGGATACCACCGTCCATTGACGGGTGCGTTTGCGAAGTTTCGATAGAAGCGGCCAGGGCCGGCTCCACCGAGAACTCCCTCCTCGAGTGGCGCGAACTCCGCGTGGATCGTGATTGGAACGGAAGCAACAATCAGGTTGGCCCAGATGTCCACGGCGTGCTGGAACGCCGCCTGTGCGCCTGGGAATCCTGAGAAGCCTACATACGTCACCGTGATAATGGCGGACTGCGCTCCTGACCGCGTCTTCAACGCCGCCCGCGGTTTGACCACTTGCGTGAACTTGTTCGTTCGGTCGATCACCAACCCGCGGCCGCCGTCGGCCACGGGGTCCGGCCGTCGTCCCCACTGAGAGCCGAGCAGCGCGATGAGAGTTACCGCCACAATCAGCAGTACAGGCGGCTTGAACTGAGCCCTCTGTTCTTCCTTATCTTGAAGGGCTCGTTTGTGCGGCTGCTGTGGGCGGTTGGGGTCGAGCTTCAGGCTTGGCATTGGCCCAAGCTGAGCAATAAATGAACCGCGATTTACTTGTGGTTCCCTGCGATCGCGGTCATCCAGGCCAATCAACTCCGCGCTTGGGTTGACTAATAGTCCACCCACGCCGGACTTCGCGGCCGTCGGCGACACCGATCGCGGCGTGAACCTGTTGCTTTGCAGGAGACCATGCACTGTTCGCAGGAGACCATGCACTGCGGCGGTGGAAATGGAGCCGCTTGGGGCGAGGTCCACGCGAAGGGTCGGACCTCACAAACCGCAGCGATATGACCCGTCTGCCGATTCAAGAACAGCGTGTCGGGGCCGGCAGTCCGCGCGGCTCATCGCGAGGTGAGCAAGCACCGTCGAAGGAGAAGGCTAGATTTGCTGGAGACTTTAGAAGCTGGGGTGGATGACGGGGATCGAACCCGCGACATCCGGAACCACAATCCGGCGCTCTACCACTGAGCTACACCCACCACACGAAGGCCGACCGATGCGATCTCTGAGGCACGCGCCGGCCACGCCGGGGCCGCGAGATGACGCAGAGCTGACAAGTTTAGCATCCACGGAGACGAGCGGCAAATATCAGAGGCGTTCGGTGGAGGGCTTGCCGGTCTTGCGCCGGCCGGCGCATTTGGCGATGGCGTCCGGCAGTTCGTGGAGCGCGCCGCCTTCGACCCGCACGGCGGTGGGATAGACGTGGGCCGCTTTGCTCGTCTTCGCGCTGTACATCAACTGGTCCGCCCGATGAATCAACTCCGCCGCGAGCTTGCGCGCGACGCCGCGTCGCTCGGCCACGGGTCCCAGGTGAAGACAGACCACGCCGACGTCCACTCGTACAGGCCGCGTGGCAAGCCGGCGATCATCGCGGCTCCAGTCGTGCCCCTCGACGGCTTCCTTGAAGCGATCCGCGATGTCCACGGCCTCGGAGCAGCCCGGAAGATCGGGAATCAGGAAGCAGAACTCGTCACCACCGAACCGCGCGTGAAGGTCGCGGGAATCGCCGCTCCGCTCGAGGGCGAGAAAGTCCTCGGACCGAATCTGATCGGAGAGAATTCTCGCGACGCGCTCGATGATCTTGTCCCCCACAGCGTGGCCGAGCGTGTCGTTGTAGGACTTGAAGCTGTTGATGTCGACGACGCCGACGCCGCACCAGCGGACGCGCTGTTCCACGGCCAGGAACGACTCCACCCGCTCCATGAACCAGTCGAAGTTGAGCAGCTTCGTCTTGGGATCGCGATGCGACTTCTCGGTGAGTCCCGCGACGACTTCCTCGAAGTAGCGGGCGATGTTGCTGACCGTGACGTCCTTTTCGGTGAGCTGCCGCTGGAGCCGCGCCATCTTCTCGGCGAATCCTTCTGACATCGCGCGAATGGCCTCGTGCTTCGACTCCTCGACCAGCTGGCGCTGACCTGCCACGACGGCTTCGATGGCCTTGAAGAGCTGCGCTTCCTGGTGCTCGTCGAGATGCAGGCATTCCCGGACCCACTCCCGGAGATCGGCGGTCGTACGGGGGGCCTCAGCCTCGGTTTGAGGCTTTCGGTCGCCGCCGGGGAAGAGCTGACCCATATCCATTAGACGCTGAGCTTCACCAAGGTGTGTGCCGCAGGCGTCAACACAAGCCAACTTCACGCCAACTCGACCTCTACAGTAAAATACACCCAGAATCGTTAATTCCACCGAGAAACCGCGCCGGACCCCCTACGCCAGCCTGTTTGATCAGACATCCGTGTCCAGATCGCAGTACCGCTTTTGGGCAGGTTGGCAGTGGAGTATCAGTCCGTCGGCTCCTGCCCGATTACGACGACGGCAATGAGGTCACGTTTCTGGGTGTCGCCTGCTCGATGCCTGCTGGATCCAGGCGACTGTCAACCCGAGTCACTCGAGTGCGACCGCGAAGGCATTTTCTTCATCATCGTCCAGGGGAACGACATTCCCGCGCTCGAGGGAGGTAGGGGACTGGCAGCGTCACGGAGAAGACCGAGCCCACGCCTGGCTCGCTCGCCAGATCGACCGATCCGCCGAGCCGCTCCGCGAGACGCCGCGACAGCGGCAGGCCCAGGCCGGTGCCCCGCACGGCTCCCTGCAGGCGGTGCTCGATCTGTTCGAATTCCTCGAAAATGATGGCCCGATCGTCCGTCGCGACGCCGATACCCGTGTCCGCCACGAGGAACGTGACGACGCCCGCCGTTCGATCGAGGGAGGCGGACACGCGGACTTCCCCGCGCTCGGTGAACTTCAGGCTGTTCGAAATGAGGTTTCCCAGAATCCGGGAGACGCCGGCCTCGTCCGTGTGAATGGGGGACAGGGCGGTCGCATCCTCGAACGTGAGGGTGACGGCGTCGTTCGAGAGCAGGGGCCTGAACGTGGCACGGAGCGCGGCAAACAGGTTCTGCACCTCGAACGTTGCCGGACGGAGGACGGTCCTGCCCGCTTCGACCTTCGCCAGATCGAGCAGATCGTTGACCAGGTTGGACAGCTGAGTGGCCGCCTTGAGGATGTAATCAATCTCCGGCTCCGGGGCGCACCCGGCGCCATGCCTGTTGTCGCGCAGCAGGTGGCACAATCCGATAATCGAGTTCACAGGCGTCCGGAACTCGTGCGTCATGTTCCAGAGTAAGCGCGACTTCAGGTCGTCGTCCCGATGGAGGTGTTCCACGACTTCAACAAGTTCGTCCATCTATTCCTTGGCCCGGTTGCGCGCGGCATCGAGCGCACGTTCGGCGGCCTCCGCCCGTTTCTCTGCGGCGGCCCGGGTCTTCTCGGCATCAGCCGCGGCGGCTTCGGCGGTTTCGACATCCTGTTCCGCCGCTGCGAGCGCTTCGCGAGCCTGTTCGAGCTGCCGTGTGGCCTTCTCGGCTTCACGCGCGGCCCGTGCCGCCTCGAACTCTTCGCGCCGTGCGGTGTGCTCGGCCTCGCGCAATTCGCGGGCGGCCTTCGCGGCCGCCTCCCGCGCACGCGCGAGCACTTTCGGATCCACCGGCTTTGCCGGGGCCTCCGGCGTCTTCCGCCGAGCCTTGCCCGATGACGGCTCGGGCTTCTCGATGCGCGAGGGCGCCGCGGCGGCGCTGACCGTTTTGTGCGCGTCGGCTCGATGACCCTCTGCACCAATCGAGAGTCCCGCCAGCATCTCGAATCCGCCGGGTTGCAGCGTGCGGGTGAGGCGTCCCGGCGGTTCATCGGCAGGCAGCGCTCGCAGCGTAGTCGCGATCGCCTGGCGCGTGGCGTCCGTTGCCGGATGCCCGTTCGACGTGAGCTGCCCAAGCGCGGCCTTCAGGGCGGCGTCGACCGCCGTTTCGTGCGCCTTCCCGGCAGCCCGGACATCTGCGGTCTTTCCGGCAAGGACCGTCTTGTGGGTCTGTCGCAGCGTCTGTGAGGCGCCGATCAGGGCGTCGTAGATATCCGGCTGCTGCCAATGGACCTGGTTGACTGCCCACGCGGCGATGGGCGGTTTGCTGAGTGCCTTGATCGCCGGGGCATCAGCCCCTGCCGTTTTGGCCAGCGCATTCCGCGCCGGCGTGAACTCGTCGGGCGCGAGCTTGTAGAGGCGATCGATTTCGTCGTCCAGTCGGCGTGCCGGCGGCATGGCGCTTCCATTATGAATCGGCCGAACCAGCACGGAACAGCGATCGGATCGGGACTCGACTCGGGATTCGGGACTCGGGATTCGGGACTCGGGACTTGGGACTCGGGACTCGGGACTCGGGATGATCGAAACAATGGACCCCATCGATCGGATACCCCAAACAGGTGGCAAGAATCCCGAAGCCCGGGATCCCGAGTCCCATGTCCCGAGCAGGATCGGGTCCTGACGGCTTTCGTAAGCTGTAACGGGCCGCGTAACCGGGGCGATCCGGGTTCTCCGCTCATAGGCGTGGACGCAGCACTTTCCGGCTCGCTATACTCGGGCATACAGTTTGCGGTGGGCGTAGCCCGTGGGCGGCGACGTCCGCCCGAATCCGAAGGAGAACTTGAATATGTCACGCACGTTTCAGGCCGCCGTTCTACTGGCCGCCGCAGTAGGACTCTGGCAGGGGTCGGCTTCCGCCAATGGCTCCTCGGCGCCGGCGTCACCCGGCGGTGCGTCCGCGTTGCCCTCCAGGTCGCCGGAGGACCTGGCCATCGAAGCGTTCAAGGCCGGTTTCGGGCACGCGAACAAGGCGAAGAAGCTCGAGCAGGAGAGTGCGGGCAAGACCGGAGCCGACGCGGACAAGACCGCCGCGAAGGCGCGCAGCGAGTTCGAGAAATCGCTGAAGGATTACCAGAAGGCCGCGCAGCTCAATCCGCAGCTGTTCCAGGCGTACAACGGAATGGGGTACGGCTACCGGAAGACCGGCGACTCTGTCAAGGCGCTGGAGATGTACGAGCAGGCGATCAAGATGGCGCCTGGCTTCTACGCCGAGGCCGTGGAGTATCGCGCTGAAGCCTACCTCTCGCTGAACCGCGTCGATGATGCACGGAAGGCGTACCTGGACCTCTTCGCCGCCGACCGCAAGCAGGCGGATGCGCTGATGGTGGCGATGAAGCACTGGATCGCCGCGCGCCGGGCCGATCCCGCGGGTGTGGACGCCGCGGTCATCGACGGATTCGAGAAGTGGGTCGTCGAGCGCGACGCGATGGCGAAGCAGACGCAGCTCATGGCCCTCAACGGCGGGCACACGTGGTAAGACCGACGGCTGGTTCGTAGTGCCCCTTCGGCGGCTCTGGTTTCTCGCCGCACTCGTCTTCTTGGGGGTCGCGTGCTCACGCGCGGCCCCCACGCCTTCTGCCTCTTCCCCCCCGAGCGCGTCGATCGCGACGCCGGCCGCGCCGAACACGACGTTCACGTGGCGTTTGCCCCGGGGCCTTCCGCGTCCCAGGGTTCCTGCCGACAATCCGATGACCGAGGCGAAAGTGCGCCTCGGCCGCGGGCTGTTCTACGACACGCGGCTGTCGGGCAACGGCACGTTTGCCTGTGCCTCGTGCCACCAGCAGGCGCGCGCATTCACGGATGGCAGGGCCCGCGCGCTGGGGGCCACCGGACAGGCGCATCCGCGAAGCGCCATGACCCTCACCAACGTGGCGTACAACGCGTCGTACGGGTGGGCGGACGGCGGCGTGCGGACGCTCGAAGCCCAGATGGCCGTTCCGATGTTGAACGAGCATCCAATCGAGATGGGGCTGAAGGGCAATGAGGCTGCGGTCGTCGCGCGATTCGCGGCGGATCCCGCCATCGTCGCATCGTTCCGGGAAAGCTTTCCTGACGTGGCCGGTTCCATCTCGCTCGAGACGATCGTCAGGGCCATTGCGTCGTTCGAGCGGACGTTGATGTCGGCAGGATCGCCTTTCGATCGGTACCTGTATCGGGACGAGCGCGATGCGCTGGCGCCCGAAGCCATCAGGGGCATGCGGCTGTTCTTTTCAGATCGCCTCCGCTGCGCACAGTGCCACAGCGGATTCAACCTGTCCGGCCCGACAGACCATGCAGCGGACGAAGGGGGCGTCGTGCGGACCGGCCGCCCGGAACCCGTCGCGGCCAGGCCGACGTTCCATAACACCGGGTTGTACAACCTCGACGGCCGCGGGGCCTATCCCGCGATCGATCGTGGCCTCTTCGACGTGACGCACCGGCCGGCGGACATGGGGCGATTCCGCGCGCCGACGCTGCGCAACATCGCCGTCACCGCGCCCTACATGCACGACGGCAGAGTGCCGACGCTCGACGCCGCGATCGCACACTACGCCTCCGGCGGCGTGGCCAGCCCGGTCAAGAGCCCGCGCCTCCGGAGCTTCAAGGTATCGGCGGAAGAGACCCGGGATCTCGTCGCGTTCCTGAACAGCCTGACCGACACGGAGTTTCTGACGAATCCCGAGCTGTCGAAACCGTAATCGGGGATCGGGACTCGGCCCGCCTCCGCTCGCAGGGCAATCAGTGCGAGCTACGGCGAGGCCCCGCCGTAGCCGCTTCGCGGCGTAGGCGGGGGATTCGGGCGCGCCGACTCGGACACCGTAGCTTCCGGCTTTAGCCGGAAGCCGGAAGCCGGAAGCCGGAAGAAGACGAAGCCGGAAGCCGGAAGCCGGAAGCCGGAAGCCGGAAGCCGGAAGCCGGAAGCCGGAAGCCTGGAAGCTGGAAGCTGGAAGCCGGAAGCTGGAAGCTGGAAGCTGGGAGCTAGGATTCGGGAGACCGCGCGTCAGCGCGATCTCCCGGCCCCCGAGACTACTGTTTCGTATCCGTGATCGGCGTGACGGTCACTTTCCGATACGTGATCTTCTCGTGATCCCCCTGGATCATGACCGGACCGGGCTGGGTCTCGTTCGCGTCGAGGGCACCGCCGGTGACGGCCTCGAGCGTCGTGTTGTCCTGCACCTTCTTGCCGTTCAGGACGACGGTGACCTTGTTGCCCACGATCGTGGCATCCATCGTCTGCCATTCGCCGACCGGCTTGCTGGCATTGACGGCGGGCGCATGCCACGCGTACACCGCCATGTGGCTGTGTTCGTCAGGCGCCTTGCCGAAGTCGTCCAGCACCTGCAGCTCGTACCGGCCGCGGATGTAGATGCCGCTGTTGCTGCCCTTTTCAACTTTGTACTCCGCGTGGATCTTGTAGTCCTGGAACTTCTGCTTCGAGATCAGATTGTTCGCATGGGGCGTGTTCGTCATCGCGCCGTCGACGACCGACCATCCCATCGGCTTGGCCTTGTCCTGCACGTCCCAGGTGTCCATCGCCTTGCCGTCGAAGAGCTCGATGGGGGTGCCGAGCTTGTGTGTCGCATTCGCATCGGCGGGACCCCACTTCGGCGGCCGCGTGCCGAGGAGATTGATCGTCCCCTTGGCCATCTTGACCGTGCCGGTGAGCTTGTCGCCCTGGATCTTTGCGCGGAATTCCGGCGCTGTTCCCTGGGCCGGAGGAGCCGGCTGCCACACCAGGTCACCGTTCTCGATTTTGATCGTCGGCAGCTTGACGGGGCTGCCGCCGCGGTTGAGGAACATGCCGCTCATCTGGCCGCCTTCCTCCTTGACCTCGAGCCAGTACACGCCGACGTTCTCGGTGGCGCCCGTGATGTTCCAGCGGCCCAGGTACGGGTTGCTCTGAGCCGTGGCCGCGGTGATGGCCACCATCGCGAACGCGGCGGCGAAGGCCGCGCGCACGACGAATTGACGCGTGTTCATCTTGATAATCCTCATGCTCTGACTGAGCCTGCATGCGCCAACGCGAACGGCGGGCGTGGGCGCGATGCTAATACGTTCAGCTCGTCCAGTTCAAGTCGCGCCCCGAAAATGGGGACACTCACCTTTACGCTAAGTTGTTGATACGACATGATCGAGTATCAGGCGCGGCACGGCGAACGCATGGGGATCCGCGCCCGTGGGAACCGTTGAGCGTCCACTTTTCGGCTACAATCGCGGACGGGCAGGCCAATGCAGATACTCCAGAACCGCAGAGTTTATGACGTGTGCGTCGTCGGATCCGGCGCCGGCGGCGGGATGGCCGCCAAGGTCCTGACCGAGGCCGGCGCGAATGTCGTGATGCTCGAAGCCGGTCCCATGTGGGACCCCGTTGCGGACTCGAAAATGTTCGCCTGGTCGTACGACACGCCGCGGCGCGGCGATGCGATCCCCGAGCGGCAGTTCGGCGAGTTCGACGCCGCACTCGGTGGCTGGACGCTCGCGGGCGAACCGTATACGAGCGCTCCCGGGGACAGGTGGGACTGGTTCCGGTCGCGAATGATCGGCGGGCGCACCAACCACTGGGGACGGATTTCGCTGCGTTTCGGTCCCTACGATTTTCAGCGGAAGACGCTGGACGGCCTCGGTGACGACTGGCCGATTACCTACGACGACGTCAAGCCGTACTACGACAAAATCGATCGGCTGATCGGGATCTTCGGCTCGATGGAGAACCTCCCGAACGAACCGAACGGGATCTTCCTTCCGCCGCCGAAGCCACGCTGCTACGAGCTGCTGATCAAAGAAGCGTCCGAAAAGCTCAACATTCCGGTCATCCCATCGCGTCTGTCGATCCTGACCAAGCCGCTCAATGGCCGGCCCGCCTGCCACTACTGCGGCCAATGCGGGCGCGGGTGCCGGACGCATTCGAACTTCTCCTCGCCGTCGGTGCTGCTGCCCCCTGCCGTCGCCACCGGGAAACTGACAATCATCACGGACGCGATGGTCCGCGAAGTGACGGTCGATCAGGCGGGGCTGGCTGACGGCGCCATTTACATCGACAAGAAGACGTCACGCGACAATCGCATCCGCGCGAAGATTGTCGTCCTGGCGGCCAGCGCCTGCGAGAGCGCGCGCATCCTGCTGAACTCCACGTCGGCGAAGTTCCCGAACGGGCTCGCCAACTCCAGCGGTGTCGTCGGGAAGTACCTGACCGATTCCACCGGGCTCAGCGTCCGCGGATTCATCCCGAAACTGATGGAGGGCATTCCTCACAACGAGGACGGGACCGGCGGCATGCACCTGTTCATGCCCTGGTGGCTCGACAACAAGAAGCTCGATTTTCCGCGCGGCTACCACATCGAGATTGGCGGCGGACGCCGCATGCCGAGTGCGGGATTCGGCGGCGGGATTCATCAGTTCACCGGCGTCGAGGGATCGGGCCGTCCGATGGCGTTCGGCGGCTACGGCAAGCAGCTGAAGAACGACTACCGCCGTCTGTACGGAGCGACGGTGGGCTTCGCCGGTCGCGGGGAAATGATCCCGAACAAGGACAGCTACATGGAGATCGATCCCGGCGTGGTCGACAAGTGGGGCATCCCGGTGCCGCGGTTCCACTTCAAGTGGAGCGACCACGAGATCAATCAGGCGAAGCACATGCAGGAGACCTTCCGCGCCATCATTCAGCAGATGGGCGGAACGGCGTTCGGCGAGATGCCGTCGCGCGCGCAGGGTTACGGCATCGAGCCGGGCGGGCGGATCATCCACGAGCTCGGCGTCACGCGGATGGGGAAGGATCCGTCCACCTCGGTGCTGAACAGCAACTGCCAGGCGCATGATGTCAAGAACCTGTTCGTCGCGGACGGCGGTCCGTTCGTGACCCAGCCGGACAAGAACTGCACGTGGACGATTCTCGCGCTTGCGATGAGGACGTCCGAGTTCATCGCCGAACAGCGCAACGCGGGGAAGATTTGACGACGCGCCCGGTTGTACGCGGAACCGCCGGCATCCGTCGCGGACACTGATTATGAACGACATCGATCGCCGCACGCTGCTCAAGCTGATCTCTTCGGCTCCGGTCGCCGCAGGCTTTGTCTGGACCGAGGCTGAAGCGCTCGAGGCGCACCAGCAGGTCCAGGCCGCACGGACGGCCGCACAGGGGAGCCGCGCCCTCTTCAAGCCGAAGTTCTTCACCGCGCACGAATACGCGACCGTGCGGGTGCTCGTCGACCTGATCATCCCGAAGGATGAACGCTCCGGCAGCGCGACCGATGCGAAGGTGCCGGAGTTCATGGACTTCATGATGGTCGATCAGCCCGCCCGTCAGACCGCGATGCGCGGCGGGCTCGCGTGGATCGATCGCGAGTGCCTCGACCGGCACGACAAGCTGTTCCTCGCCTGCACGGCGGCGCAGCAGACGGCGCTCCTCGACGACATCGCGTGGCCGCAGCGCGGCACACCGGCGCTGTCGCACGGCGTCAATTTCTTCACGAGCTTCCGGGACCTCACGTCGAGCGGGTTCTGGACCACCAAGATGGGAATCGACGATTTGCAGTACATGGGAAACACCGGTGTGGCCGAGTGGAAGGGATGCCCGGAGGAGGTCGTCAGGAAGCTGGGCCTCACGCCGCAGGCATGACTTCCGACGGCATGCGCGCGACGCGCGTCTTTCTTGCTTCGTTCCTCGTCCTCTTTCTCGAGATTGCCCTGATCCGCTGGATGCCGGCGTATATCCGGCTGCTCTCGTATTTCTCGAACTTCATCCTGCTGGCGAGCTTTCTCGGCATCGGCATCGGCTGCCTGCTGGCGCCCGCACGATCGCGGCTGTTCAACTGGTTCCCGCTGGTCCAGGCGGCCGTGATTGCGGCGGTCTATTTCTTCAAGCTCGAAGTGTCGATCCCCACCGCCGGCAGCATCTACTTTTCGAGCGGCACGTCCGACAAGGTGGTGCTCGTCGAGAGCACGATGCTCCTGCCCGTGCTGTTCATCATCGTGGCGGCGCTTTTCGCGACGCTGGCGCAGCGGATGGGACGCGAGATGGCGCAGTTGCCGCCGCTCAGGGCTTACACGTTCAATCTGGCCGGCAGCCTCGCGGGCGTCGTGACGCTCGGCGTGATCTCGTGGCTCGAGCTCCCTCCGCCCCTGTGGTTCGGGCTGGCGTTCGCGTCGGCGGTTCCGCTGCTGCTCACATCCGACGCGCGTCCGGGCGTGCTCGGGATCGAGGGTCCCCGGGCCGGATCCGTCGTCGCCGGCTCCGGCCGGCCGTCGAGGCTGCTCATCGGCGTCAATCTCGTGCTGCTCGCCGGCTCACTGGCGCTCGTCTCCGTGATGGCGCGTGGCGCCATCTGGTCGCCGTACTACAAGATCACCGTCAGCCAGGAAGGGCCCGACACGGTCGTCGAGGTCAACAACATCTTCCACCAGTCGATGGCGCCGGTCGAGCAGAAGGAATACTTCTACCAGTGGCCCTACAGCGCGTTCGGCGACACGTTCCAGGACGTTCTGATCCTGGGCTCCGGCTCGGGCACGGACGTGGCCGCCGCGCTTCGCCACGGCGTCAAGCACGTGGACGCGGTTGAAATCGACCCCGCGATCATCCGGCTGGGCCGCGAGTACCATCCCGATCATCCGTACTCCGACCCGCGCGTCACCGTCATCAACGACGACGCCCGGCACTTCCTCCGTACGACGCAGAAGAAGTACGACCTTGTCGTCTTCGCGCTCATCGATTCGCTGACGATGCAGTCGAGCTTTTCCGGCGTGCGGCTGGAAAGCTACATGTTCACCGTCGAGTCGTTCGAGAACGTGCGCGATCGCCTCAAACCGGACGGCGTCCTCATCGTCTACAACTACTTCCGCGAGCGCTGGCTCGTCGATCGGCTCGCGAACACCGCGGCCGCCGCATTCGGCCACGAGCCATGGGTTCACGTCCACGAGGCGCGCGCGTTTCTCGGCGTGCTGATGGCCGGTCCACGCCTGGCGCAGCTCACCGCACCGCCGCGCATCCCGGACCAGGTGACGGCCTTCAACCAGTCGCACGCACCCAGTCCGGCACGCATGCACGAGCGCGATCCCGCGATCGAACCGGCGTCCGACGACTGGCCGTTCCTGTACATGCGCGACCGTCACGTGCCGCGTCACTACGTCGTGGCGCTGGCGATCGTGCTCGTCGTCTCGACGCTGGCCGTGCTGGGTGCGCTCAGGATTCTCGGCTCCGGGACCGCCGGCCGTCCCTCAGGGTGGTCCTGGCAGTTTTTCCTGCTCGGTGCGGGCTTCATGCTGCTGGAGACGAAGTCCATCATCCAGTTCGCGCTGCTGTGGGGCTCGACGTGGGTGGTCGCATCCGTCGCCATCGCGTCGGTACTGACCATGGCACTCATCGCGAACGCCGTCGTCGCGCGGAAGACGATTACGCGCCCCTGGGTGGTGGGCGGTACGCTGGTGGCGCTGCTCGGGGTGAACTACCTGGTGCCGATCGGACGGGTGACGTTCGATAGCCGTGTCACCGAATCCATCTTCTACGCCGTGCTCGTCTTCAGTCCGATCCTCTGCGCGGGGCTGCTCTTCGGCTCGGCGATCGCGCGCTCGACGACGCTGACACGTGATTATGGCGTCAACCTGCTCGGCGCCATGGTGGGCGGCGTGGGGGAGTACCTGTCGCTCGTCAGCGGCTATCGCGCGCTCCTCGTGGTGATCGCGCTCTGCTACATCGGGGCCGTGGCGGCACGGTCGCGGGAGATGGGAGCGGGCGAGGCCGTGGAAGCGGGGAGGTAAACCCACTCCCACGGCCAGCTCTCAGACATCAGCTCTCAGCTGTCAGTTTTGCTGACAGCTGAAGTCTGAGAGCTGATAGCTGATGACTGCCCTACACATGCGCCCTTCTCACCGGCACGGCCTGGGCCGGCGGATGGAAGAGCAGGGCCAGTGCGACGGCGCCGGCAACGGCGGTGCCGCAGGCGACCAGGAAGAGGCTCCTGAAATCAACCACGCCACCGTGGTTGAAGGTCTCTTCGATTAGCATCGGGCCAACCGAGTTCGCCACCAGCGGCCCGAAACCAAGAATCATCAGGTTGAACAGTCCCTGCGCGCTGGCCCTCGCGTCCTTCGGGAAGAACTCGTCCACGAAGATGTAGACCGTCGCGAAGAAGAAGGCGTAGCAGACGCCGTGCAGCACGTTGATCAGGATGATCACGTACATGTGATCGGGCAGCAGCGCGAAGACCGCAAAACGAGCGGCGTGTCCGAGAATGCCCACGATCATCGTCGCTCGCCAGCCGAGTTTCTTCAATGTGATCCCGAGAATCAGCATCGTGAGGATCTCGGCGACCTGGCCGATGCTCATGACCGGCATGATCCAGTTGCCCGCGATCCCGACACCGCCCGCGACCCGTTCGCTGCCGAGAAACCGCGCGGCCCAGTTGAAGAACAGGTTGTGCACCGTGGCGTCGATCAGCGTCACGATCCAGAGCACCAGGATGAAGGGCCTCCCCAGCAGCTTCATGGCTTCGAGCCATGCGAACTTGGGTGCGCCGGTCTCGGCGGGCCGCGGCGGCGTGTGCGGAAGCGTCAGGCTGAAGGCCGCCAGGAGCAGCGACGCGGCGCCGGCCACGATGAACGTCCACGTGGTGCCGGCCTGCAGCGCCGGCCCGGTCAGACCTGAAGCGAGCACGGTGCCGATCCAGTCGACGATGCCCTGTGGATCGGCCGCCCGGACCCTGTCCCAGTCGACGAGGATGAACGTGAACGGCCAGGCGGCGAGAATCCAGCCGACGGTCCCGCCCATGCGCACGATGCCGAATTCCTTCTGCGCGTCCTTCATCTGCGCGAACGCGATGGAGTTGGTGATCGAAATCGTCGGCACGTACAGCAGGCAGTGCACGAGCATGGCGCCGAAGAACGGCCAGAATGAGTGCGTCCAGGCGAGTGACAGCATCGCCACGCCGGAGATGAGATGGCTGACGGCGAGGAAGCGTTCGGCGGCGAAGTTCCGGTCCGCGAACTGGTTGCTGAAGAACATGCCGACGATGGCGGCGATCGGGAACGCGTTGAGAATCCAGGTCTGTTGTCCGGGGGTGAAGCCGAGGCTGGGGAGATAGGCGAAGATCAGCGGAAACCATGCTCCCCAGATGAAGAACTCCAGCACCATCATCAGGATCAGCTTGAAGCGAATAGCTTTGTTCATAGGGTGATTACGCTGTGTGGCCCTCTCTGCCGCACCCCCGGCGGGGCGCACGTGTTGTCTGATCTTCCAGTTACGTCAGCTTCCAGCCCTGACGGTAGTCGCGTGCCAGGAACTCGTTCGGATCGATCTGGTTGTTGCCGTTCTTGATGGTGTTGGTGACGCGCCCCTTCTCGCCGTCGTAATAGATCTTCCCGCCGGCGCGCAGCGCGACGATTCCGAGCAGCATGACCTCGGTGAGGCGGGCGGCGTAGTCGAAGGGGCAGGAGATTTCCGCCTTGCCCTTGATGGCCTCGACCCAGTTCATCTCGTGCTCTTCGTGGGTCACGCGCGCGAGCTTCGTCTTCGGTGCGCCGTACGATTCGTGCAGCGACTGGGGGAGCAGGCGCGGGTTGAGCCCGTACGTCTCCTGCATCATCTTGCCCTTGCTGCCGATGTAGAGGATGCCCCCCTCGCCGTTGAGCTTTTCGTCGCCGATCTCCTCCGGCTTCGGCGGATAGAAGCCGCCGTCGTACCAGGTCAGCTTCACCGCCGGCATGCTGCCGCGGGCCGCGAATTCATAATAGGTTTTCGTCGCGCTCGGATAGCACACGCCGTTGAACGGCGTAGAGAGCGTTTCGATCGAAGTGGGCATGCCGAGATCGAGCGCCCAGAACGGATGATCGATGAGGTGCGCGCCCATGTCGCCGAGGGCGCCCTGGCCCCAGTCCACCCAGCCGCGCCAGCTGTGCGGATGATAGAGCGGGTGATACTCGACGTCCGGCGCGACGCCGAGAAAGAGCTCCCACGACAGGCCATCCGGCATCGGATAGTTGCCGGCGAGCGCGGCGGCAAGCCGGGCTTCCACGCCCTGGCCGTTCCATTCCAGCGGACGCTGCGGATTCGGCGGGGGCAGCGCCTTCGGCCGCGGGATGCCCTGTGGCCAGTAGCCGAGCGGACGGTTCGTCCAGACGTGAATCTCGCGAATGTCGCCGATCGCCCCGGCGGCGAGGTATTCGTACCCGAGCCGCGCGCCGTCCATCGAGTGTCCCTGGTTGCCCATCTGGGTCACGACGTTGGTCGCCCTGGCTTTCTGCGCAAGGTGGCGTGCTTCCTGGACCGACCAGCAGAGGGGTTTCTGCACGTAGACGTGCTTGCCGGCGTCCATCGCCGCCGACGCAATGGCCGCGTGCATGTGATCAGGGGTGGCGACGACGACCGCGTCGATGTCCTTCTGCTGCTCGAGCATCAGGCGGTAGTCCTTGTGCCGCTGGATCTTCGGGAACTGCACGTCCATGAACCGTGTCAGGTTCTCGCGGCCGTTCTGGGGCGCGCGCCGCGCATTCGCGTCGAGCTGCGCCTTGGTCCGCTGCCGCTGAGGCGCGGGCGGAGGCGCCGCGGCCTGCATCCGCGCCAGGTCCGCCTTGTAGATCGCGAAGCGGGCCTCCATGTGCCCGGCATCCACGTCGCAGACGGCGACGATGTTCTGACTCATGAGATTGCGCGTGTTCGACCCGCCCATCCCGCCGATCCCCACCGTCGCGATGTTGACCGTGTCGCTCGGCGCCTGGAATCCGCGACCGAGCACGTGGCGCGGCACGATCGTCAGGCCCGCGCCTGTAGCCGCGGCCGTCCGCACGAATGTTCGCCGGGACACGCCGCCAACGGTTCCGGTCGGATCTTTCTCGTCACGCTCGCTCATGGGGGCCTCGCTTACGTCAGTGCCAGTCAGTGCCAGGTGCCACGGTGCCAGGGTGCCAAAGGTGCCAAGGTGCCAGAGTGCTACGTGCTATGCAGCAGCGTCGCACCCTGACACTGTTGCACCCCTGGCACTCTGGCACCCCTTGGCACTTTGGCACCCCTGGCACTCTGGCACCTTGGCACCCTTGGCACCATGTGATGCGTTACGTCAGTTTCCAACCGGGCCGATATTCGCGCGAGAGGAACTGGTTGGCATCGACGGGATTGTTGCCGTTCTTCACGGAACTCGTCACCTTCCCTGCCGCCCCGTCGTACGTGATCTTGCCGCCTGCGCGGAGCGAGACCACGCCGAGCAGCATCACCTCGACCAGCCGTGCCGAGTAATCGAAGGGGCTCGAGATTTCCGCCTTGCCCTTGATCGCCTCGGCCCAGTTGACCTCGTGCTCCTCGTGCGCGATACGCGGGATCTTCTGCTTCGGCGTGCCGTAGGATTCGTGAAGCGACTGGGGAAGCAGCCGCGGGTTCAGGCCGTAGGTATCCTGCAGCATCTTGCCCTTGGTGCCGATGTAGAGGATTCCCCCTTCGCCGTTGAGCTTTTCGTCGCCGATCTCTTCCGGCTTCGGTGGATTGAAGCCGCCGTCATACCACGTCATCTTGACCGCCGGCATGCTCCCTCGCGCAGGGAACTGGTAGTACGTCGTCGTGGCGCTGGGATAACAGATACCGTTGAAGGGGGTGGAGATCGTTTCGATCTGGGTAGGCATGCCCAGGTTCAGTCCCCAGAACGGATGATCGATCAGGTGTGCGCCCATGTCGCCCAGCGCACCCTGGCCCCAGTCCACCCAGCCGCGCCAGTTGAACGGGTGGTAGATGGGGTGATATTCCACTTCCGGCGCCACACCGAGGAAGAGATCCCAGGTCAGGCCGTCAGGAACGGGGAAGTTGCCGGCCAGCGCTGCGGCCAGACGTGCCTCGACGCCGGCGCCGTTCCAGCGAAGCGGACGCTGCGGGTTCTCCGGCGGCAGCGGCGCGGGACGCGGAACGCCCTGCGGCCAGTAGCCGAGCGGCCGGTTCGTCCAGACGTGCACTTCCTTGATTTCGCCGATGGCGCCGGCCGCCAGATATTCCTGGCCGGTCCGCGCTCCGTCGGTCGAGTGGCCCTGGTTGCCCATCTGGGTCACGACCTTCGTCGTCTTGGCCTTCTGCGCGAGATGCCGCGCTTCCTGCACGGACCAGCAGAGAGGCTTCTGGACGTAGACGTGCTTCCCGAGATCCATGGCAGCCGACGCGATGGGGGCGTGCATGTGGTCCGGAGTGGCGACAATGACGCCGTCGATGTCCTTCTGCTTGTCCAGCATCTCGCGGTAGTCCTTGTACCGCTGGAGCTTCGGTAGCTGCTGATCGACGAACTTGCGCGTGTTTTCCGACACGTTGGTCGGAGGACGGCGGGCGTTCGCCTCCAGCTGCGCCTTCGAGGGGTCGCGCCGCCGCTGCTGACCCGCACCGGCGGAGCCGGGCGCGCCGGCGGCCGCCTTGAAGCGGTTGAGTGAGGAGTCAAGCAGGTTGTAATCCACGTCGCAGATCGCCACGATGTTCTCGCCCATCAACGCTCGCGTGTTGGGGAACCCCTGGCCGTTGATGCCCACGGTGGCAATGTTGAGGGTGTCGCTCGGGGCCTGGAAACCCCGCCCGAGGACGTGACGCGGCACGATCGTGAACGCGGCGCCCGTTGCCGCAACCGTAGTCACAAATTTGCGCCTGGAGATGCCGGGCGTCGGTTCTTCTTCGTGGTCGCTCATAATCTCTCCCTTGGAGCGTTGACTGACTTGACCGGTGGTGAAACGCTGGCTGCATCGGTGGCCCCGGCGCGGCTTCCGCGCGGGACGGGCCGGTCGACGCCAGAATTTTCTGCACGGGCCGCTAGGGACATTCGCACGTCCGGCCTTCGCCGGTCAAGCGTGGCACGGCTTCTGCTCACTGAATCATTCGACTGCCGTCCGCTGACGACCGCACCGTCCTCGCAGGCCTCTTCTGACTCGATGAGACGCCGCCACACGCCCGCCGATCCGCCGCCTGTCCATCGCGCCTGGCTCCTGATCATTATGACGATGATCGGTCTGAGCGGCGCAGCCTCGTCTGCCGCAGGTGATGGCCGCGAGCCCGACCTCGAGACCGTGCTCGGCCGGGCCGCGGAATACTCCGCCGCATATCTCGAAAAGCTGAGCTCGATTGTCGCAGAAGAGCGCTACGTTCAGCGAACGGGATCCGATCTGACGAGCCGCACACAACTGCCCGGTCCTCGCCCCCGTGAGAAGGAGCGGGTGCTGCGTTCGGATTTCGTGATTGTGCCCGGCCTCGGCGCCGGCAGCCCCTGGCTCGGCGTCCGCGAGGTGCTGGAAGTGGATGGACGGCCGATCGAAGGCGAGCACGGCCGGATCGAGGCGCTTCTGGGCGACACGCGCGCCGACACAGCGAGCCGCCTTCGCGCGCTCGCCGACAGGCAGGCCGGATTCAACCTCGGCGATCTGTATCGCACCATCAACGTGCCGACGCTTCCGCTGGAGTTCCTGCTGCCCGACCGGCAGGATCGATTTCGCTTCAAGCGATCCGGTACTGCGACCATGCGCGGCATGTCGGTCTGGACGATCAGGTTCAAGGAGCGCCAGCGGCCAACGCTCATCCGCACCCCCGAAGGGCGCGACGTCGTGTCCGAAGGAGTCTTCTGGATTGATCCCGGGACCGGCGCCGTCCTCCGGACGGAGTTGCGCGCCGACCCGGGCCGCCGCCTCCGCACGATCATCCTCGTCAGTTACGCGCACCATGAGCGCTTCGACATGCTGCTGCCCGATGACATGAACGAGTTGTACGTGACAGGCCGCTCGCGCATCGAGGCTCATGCCACCTACGGCCGGTTCCGGCGCTTCGAAACGGACGTGCGGATCAAATAGCCGCTCACCTGACCGCGAAGAGCATGCGCGGAAACTCGAACTTACCCGACACGGCGTCGATGATGTTGATCTGGCACGTATAGAGGCCCGGCGTGAAGGAGTCGGCGGGCACCTCGAACTGGAAGAGCGCCGCGTGGCGCTCCGGCGCATCAATCGTGGTGCGCTCGACGACAGGGGTCTCGAAGACCTTGATCCGGCCCCGATAGAACGCCAGGCTGGTCCGGAGCTGAGGCGCCGATCCACCGGTTTGACCCGGGTCGTAAACCTCGTAGTAGAAGTACAGCTTCTGGTCCTTGCCGACGACGTGGGTGAGGTTCGGGAGAAGCTGGACACCGTCGCGGACGAGCGGATTGTCGGTCTTGCCTGTTGCCGCGGGCTGCACCTGCGTGCTCAGCACGACCGAGCTGACCTTCATCGCCGCCTGTTTGAGCTCGGGAACGACGATCGGCGCTTCGAACGAGCCCACCTGTCCGGTCGTGTTCTCGCGGACGACGACCTTGACGGAGAAGCGTCCCGGCGGCAGCGTCACACCAGACTGATACAGAATCTGTTTGCCTGCGAGCGTCTTGCCCGTGCCCGGCGGCAGTTTCAGCGTTTCGCGGAACCGGCCGACAGGGAAGTTGCGCTCGTCTCTCACGAAGCCGAGTACGTCGAGAGAAACAGGATCGGTCTCGTTGGCGACGGGCACCGCGGAGCCGGGGACTGTCAGCGCGATCGGCACGTAATATCTGTCGGGCGCGAGTCTGAACCATCCTCCGGAGACCATCACGGGCAGGTCCGTCGCGGATACGGCGGAGAACAACTGCTCCTCGAGCTGCGCCTCGCGATCGTTCTTTGAGGTGTGGGTGAAGTCCCGATCCGCGTAATACCCGGCGCGGGCTTCGACTTTATACGCGCCATTCTTGACCCGTACCTGGATGCGTCTGAACCGCCCGTCCTTGACCGCGTTCGTGGTGCTGTAGCCGAGCAGGTAGTAGGCGGACGTGTCCCGCTGCACGCGCGCGAAGGCCTGGCCAAAGTCGTTCGAATCCGTGAAGGCGCGGCCGCCTGTGTCGGCGGACAGAGACGTCAGGGTGTCCTGCGACGACGCGAGCTGCGCGAACTGCTGCTGCACGCCGCGTCCCGAGAAGAGCGCCGTGCCGCGGCCGCTGGCCTGGCGCGCGTCCCCGCCGGGAACCACCGCCTGCAGGCCCCGCGTGTCCACCGCGTAGATGGCGACGTTCGCCCGGACGGCCGCATTGATGGCGGATCTGAGCTCCACCTGGTTGTCCTGGCCGCTGCGCTGCATGCCGGCGCTGAAATAGAGAATGGATTTCTTCTGTTCGACGGTGGACATCGCCTCCGCGAGCGTTTTCAACGCGCGGAGCCGCACGTCGTTGTTGAACATGTCGAGCTCCGCGATGTCGGTGCTCGTCTCATCGTCCGTCGCCGCGGCGGCCGCTTCGTCTGTCGCCGTGGTGCTGGCGGCAGGAGCCTCGGTGGCGGTGCCCTCGGTGTACGCGAGCGTCCCGAGCGCGCGAGCGACGACAGCGCGATCCGGTGTGAAGTCCGTCAGTACCGGTGAGTGTCGATCCGATCGTCGCGACCGCGACGAGATCGGCGGCGCTCATCGTCTCGTTCACATACTTCGTTGCGCCGTCCACCGCACGCTGGACGTCCTCAGGCTGCATGGAGCTCACGTCGAACACGATCGTGATGAGCCGTCGTCCCGCCACCATATCGGACGTCAGGGGGACGGGCGCCGCAGCGGGCTTCGCCGGCGCGGCGCGGCCGGCATCCTCCGCCATCGTGGCTTCGACGCCCGCAAGAAGGCCCGCCGACTCGATCGCGGCGGGCGGCTTCGTCGAGATCTCCTCGAAGCTGAAGCTGACGACGTCCTGAGGCCGCCCGTCTTCGCGGACCTCGAAGTCCGCCGCCGTCAGCCCCCGGACCACGGCCCCGGACTTGTCGCGGACGACGACGTCCACCGAGATGACGTCCCGGCCCGACTTGAACACGGACCGCTGCTGGGCGGTCGGAACAGGTTCAGCGACCGCAATTGCGGCGGCCACGAAGACGATCAGCAGACGTAAAGACATAAGTCAGGTGCCAGGATCACGTGCTACGTGCTACGTGCTACGTGCTACGTGCTACGCACGTGCGATGTGCCAAGAGTGCCACGGTGCCAAAGTGCGCGTCCCGCTGCCCGCCTCCCGATTCCGAATTTGCGAGTCCCGAGTCCCGAGCCCCGAATCCCGAATACGCGTCTTCCGGCTAAAGCCGGAAGCTACGGGTCCCGAATTCCGAATCTCGATTCCCGAGTTTTTCGAATCCCGATTTTCCGAGCCCCGAATCCCGAATCCCGATTTTCCGAGTCCCGAGCCCCGAGTCCCAATCTCCCCGCCTGAACCGCGAAGCGGCCAGGGCGGGTCCCTTAGAATCTGACCCGCAGGTTCAGCTGCATCGATCGCATCCCGCGAACGGACAGGACCTGCCCGAAGGTCGGCGAGTTGACGACGGTGTCGACGGCCAGGTAGTTGACCTGGTTGAGCAGGTTGGTGGCGTTCAACTGGAGGCTCACGACTCTCGTCGCGTACAACCGGACGTCGCGCGAGAACTGCGCATTCAGCTGACGGCTTCCCGGCCCGATGATCATGTTCCGTGACGCGGTGCCGAACGTGCCGGCCGGCGGTACGGTGAACGCGTCGGTGTTGAAGAACCTGTCGATCGTCGGATTCGCGAGCGCGACGGTGTCGCCGTCGTAGTTCGCACGCAGCGTGCCGTTGGTGCCGCGCGCGACGTCGGCGATTGCGCCCGTCACCCGCGGCGTGAGCGGCGTTCCCGATTGCCACACGTACGAGCTCGTGAAGCGCCAGTCACGGAACAGCGTCTGCCACACGCCGGGCTGGGCGAGCCATCGGCGGTTCGGACCAAACGGCAGCTCGACGCTGAGATTCGTCGAGAGCTGATGCCGGCGGTCGAAGCTCGAGAGTCCCCACTCGGCAGCCAGATTCTGATCGTCCTGCGCCACGTTCGTCCCGCCGCCGCCGATCGAGGAGGCGTTGTCTCTCGATTTGGCGAGCGTGTAGGTGACGCCGCCTCCAATCCCCCTGACCGGCCGTCGCGATGCCCGGAACGTTGCGGCATGGAGCACGGACGATCCCTCTGACGTCTGCCAGAGAAACGGCTGCACGCCGGGAATCCGCAGTCCGTCCGGTCCCCGGTTCGGCGCGCGGACGATGTCGAGGCTGGAGCCGCGCGTTTCCGTGTAGCCTGCGCCGAGATTCCAGACCTGCCTGATGTCGCGGGAAAAATCCGCATTCCACGTCTGCACGAGGCCGAGGGCGTAGCCTGGGTCGACCCCGTAGGTGTTCGTGGTCTCGCCCGCCGACGTGCCCGCAAAGGGATCGGACAGGTTGAGAGGCTGGAGTGCCGTGCCGATGGCGTTGTTCGTCGTGGCGAACGGCGGCTGCCCGGCAAGCTGCCGGGCGATGGTCGAGTACGACCCGGAGTTGTAGCTGATCCCGTACCCGCCGCGCAGGATCGTGCCCGGTCTGAACCGCCAGGCCATTCCGATCCGCGGAGCGATGTTGTTGGTGTCGCTGTCGAGCAGCGCTTTGGGAAACGCGCCGTGGAACGGTCCGCTTTCAGCGGAGATGACCGGGACCGCCGCGGTGAATCCCGGGGCGACATCCAGATTCGCCATCTGTCCGGAGCGCTCGTAGAACGGGGCGATGAGTTCGTAGCGCAGGCCCAGGTTGAACGTCAGCGTGCTCGTGCGACGCCAGTCGTCCTGCACGTACGCACTGAGCGATCGCCCGGACATCCGCACATTGCCGGGACCGTATTGCACCGCGGCCTGCTGCGGCAGACCGAGGAGGAAATCCGCGAAGTCCAGGCCGTCGCCCCGCGTCGAGCCGACTCCCCCCGACGAGTACAGGCCGGTGAACACGAATGCGCCGCGCGCATTCGCGTCGGTCTGGTTGTCGGAACGATCGAGCCGGACGTCTCCGCCGAACCGAAGCGTGTGGCGCGTGGTCACCGGTCTCGTCCAGCCGTAGCCGAGGCTGAGCCGCGAGTCCGTACGCCTGACCGGTGTCACGTCGCGCACGCTCGAGAGACTGGAGAAGGAGAGCTGCGGGACACCCCAGTCGAAGGGATCGGTCGAGACGCCGCCGATGCCGGCGCCTCCCGCGACGTCCTCCACGAACGTGTACTGATTCAGGCTGTTCGATGCCGTGCGCGAGTAGTTCGCCGTGATGGTGTGGCTCGTGCGCTTGTGCTGGATGTTGAGCGTGACCGGCATCGCCAGGCTCGATCCCGTCGTCTCACCCGCAAGCGACGGAAAGACGTTGTTCTGGTCGCTGCTGGTTTTCCGGTACTGCCAGCTGGGCGGTCACGCTGACACTCGTGCCCTGCTGCTGTCCGCGGCCGAACCGTCCGCCGGGTCCTCCAAAGCCGCCGCGTGCGCCGCCCGCGCCGCCGCGTCCGCCCGCGCCGCGTCCTCCCGCATTCGGCGTGAAGTTGTGCGTCACTCGCAGGCTGATGCCGTCCGACGTCGTCGCGTTGGTGGCGACGTAATGGAAGTTCCGGGTGTCCCCATCGAGGTTGGGCAGCGGCACGAAACGGAGGAGCCCGACCGATCCCGCGTTCATCCGGGCGGCCGGGATCTGGTGGCCGGCGAATGGAAGACCAGTCGCGGGATCAATCGGCTGCGCGGTTGTCGCCGAGAAATCCCCGTTGCGCATCGCGAGGCTCGGGACCGTCGCATATTGATCGAACAGATCTCCGCCGCGGGTCGCTGAATAGCTGGCGGTGAAGTTCGTGCGCCGGTCACCTTTGTACAACCCCTTGATGCGCACGGGGCCGCCAACCGTGACGCCGAAGGTCTGTCGCGAATACGGACGCTGCTGCTCGTCCGAGCCGGGGGTGAGTTGATACGGCGCGCTGTCGAGCGCGGAGCCGCCGAACGAATAGTTCGACTGGAGGTTGTATGCGTTCTGCGATCGGCCGCGGCCGCCAAGCACGAATCCTCCCGGGCCGCCGTCGCCGCCGCCAGGTCCTCCGCGACCCCCGCCGAAGCCGCCCGGTCCGCCCTGCCCACCAGGGCCGCCGAAACCGCCGCGGGCGCCCGGCCCGAACCCCTCACCGAACTCTCCGGTTGCCGGATTGAACTCGCCCCGCCCGATGGCCTCGAGCCGATCGTTCAGCGTCCCGCGATCCAGACTGGCCATGCTGCCGTTGACTGCGAGCGCCTGCGTCGGTCCCTCGGTCGAGAAACCCGGCGGCAGGAGCAGCCGCGCCGCGTTGTCGGGAGCGTCCTCGATCCCCGCCTCGGCAGCCGCCTGAGTCTGAACGTTCAGCGTCGCAAAGCGCTGCGCGACAGCCGCCGCGCCAGCGGACGGAGGAGCTCCGCGGCCCTGCTGAACGGGAGCGCTGGCGGCACCGGGGATGGCCGCGACGGATCCGGCGGATGCTCGCGGCACACGCGGCGCGAGCGACAGTTGAAAGTCGACAGCCTGGGTACACGGCGTCGCGGCATCGGCGATCGTGAGCGGCTTCGCGACGGGATCGAACCCGGTCAGTTCGGCCGTGACTTCAAAGCTGCCGGCCGGGACCAGCAGTCGAAACGTTCCATCCGTGTCCGTGGACGTCGCGGCCTTCACTGCGCCTCCAGCCCGGACCAGCACCGCGACGCCCGGCAAGGGCGTTGTGCCGGCGGACGCGCGACCGGTGACCTGACAGGCGCCGGGAGGGGAAGGCTGCTGCATCCGCCCTTGAACCGGTTGCGTGGCGAACGCGCACGCGAGTGCACCGCCCAGGGAGATCGCGGTCAGGCGAGTCAGACGAAGCGCGTCCCACCACGGATCGCTTCGGCGACGGGGCGTGTAAGGGACTTTGCGACGCATCACAAGGGACTACGCGTCGTCCTCCGAATCCGTTTAGCCGGTGGCAGCTATCAAATCTCAGCTGTTAGCTGTCAGCTGATAGCTGATAGCTCGATGTCACAGACTTGTCACGAACCTGACGTGTCGCGGACACGCGGATGTCGTCTGATACTTGAAAGCCGGACGCGGGGTTTCGGCGGCTTCGAACAGCAGGGGAGGGACTATCACGTGGATGATTGCCAGGCGCCGTACGGCCAGAGACGTCTGAGGACGGCGTTGCTCGCATTTCCGCTCGCCGGTCTCGTAGGGTTCGGCGGCAGCGTGCTCATCCGCAGCGTCTGGCCGGACGAAGCGGCGAACACCCGTCCGGCAACGGTCTCGCCGCGACCAGCGGGTGCCGGCTCGAATCGTCACCTGCCGTCGGAACGCCAGAAGCCGGTGCGTCCCCCTTCCACCGGTGTCAACCGTATCCCCACTGCGTAGGAGTCTGTCCCCTTCCGGCTGA
The DNA here is from genome assembly GCA_963749835.1 of uncultured Acidobacteriota bacterium. GTDB lineage: Bacteria > Acidobacteriota > Vicinamibacteria > Vicinamibacterales > 2-12-FULL-66-21 > JALZOC01. Next base: position 3,958,189 of record CAVVOD010000001.1, on the reverse strand, counting down.
AGCCGGAAGCTACGAGGCGGAAGCTACGAGCCGGCGGAAGCTCCGAGGCGTCCTCTCTCCTTCGTCCTTCCGGCTGACCGCCTCCGCCAGGGCTTCGGCGGTCCGCCGTAGCGTCAGCGAAGGCTGAAGCCGGAAGCTACGAAGCGGCGAGTCGTCACGCGACGTCCGCGGGGAGAATCAGCTCGAACGCCGCGCCCCCTTCGGGCGCGTTCGACGCGCTCACCGTACCGCCATGACGCTCGACGATCGCACGTACGATCGACAGGCCCAGACCGCTGCCGGAGGGCACAGCTGTCCCTGCCCTCGACGCGTCCACCTTGTAGAAGCGATCGAAGATCCGCGGCAGGTGCTCCGGTGGAATGCCAGGGCCGGTGTCCCGGATGACGATGCGGACCCGGCCGTCGAACGGTGAGGCGTGGAGCGTGACCCGTCCGCCCGGCGGTGTATGACGGATCGCGTTCGCCGCCAGGTTCTGCAACGCCTGCTCGAGGCGTGCGGCGTCTCCGCGGATGTCGGGCGTGCCCGGATCGATCGTCCGTTCCAGCACGACGCCGCGCTCCCGCATCGCGGGCTGGTGACGGTCCGACAAGCGCGAGAACAGATCGCCTACCGACACGGGGACCTGCCGGATCGTGTCCCCTCCGCCCTCGAGACGCGCGAGATCCAGCAGGTCGCCGATGATGGCTTCGAGCTTGTGCGTCTCCTCTTCCACGATTCCGAGGTAGCGCTGGCGCGTTGGCTGATCAAGCGGCACTTCAGCCATGCCGAGCGTTTCGACATAACCGCGGATGGCGGACAGCGGCGTCATGAGCTCGTGCGAGACGTCCGCGAGCAGCTGACGCCGTGCGCGATCGGATTCAGTGAGCGCGGCAGCGCGGCTGTCCAGGTCCGCCGCCATGCGATTGAATGTACGGGCCAGGGAGCTCACCTCGTCGCCGCCAGTCTCCGTCGCGCGAACGTCCGTGCGTCCTTCTCCGAGCGCCCGTGCCGCCTGCTCGAGCGTGCGCAGCCGGTTGTGGGCCGGGCGGAAGATCAGGAGCGCCGTGATCGTGGCGCCGACGCCCAGCAGCCCCAATCCGAACCAGCTGAGTGTCGAGCCGAGCTCCTGGAGCGCCATCGAGACGGGTGGGGGGTTTGCGGGTACGGCCGCGACACCGACCTGCGTGCCTCCGACGACGATGGGGGCAGACTCGATGGGGAATCTGAAACTCAGGCCCCCTCGCCGGCCTGACGGCTCTCCCCGACCGGGCTCGCCTCGTCCGATCTCGCTGCGTCCGGCCTCGCCCCGTCCGGCTTCGGGACGCCCGCCTTCGCCACGTCCGGTTTCACCTCGTCCGGTCTCGCCGCGCAGTCTGAACATGGCCACACGGCCGAACTCGGGCGGCAGCGCGGCCGCCCGGTTCGAGCCCCGCCGGCCGTCGCGCAAGAGGACGAGAAACGGCTGATAGATATGTGAGAAGCGGGATCGCACGAACTCCTCGACATCGAGGCCCGGGTGCTGCTCGAGCCCGTTCGCAACCTCGGCGGCCACCAGATTGGCCAGCTGCGTCGGTGTGCGCGCGGAGGAACCCACGAACCGATCGGTGAGCCAGAGGAACAGGACTCCCTGCGCGAGGAGGAGGATCGCGAGCAGCGCGATGAACCCGAACGCGATCCGCCAGTAGAGACTTCGATACCAGACAGGGTCTGACATCAGGAGACGTCTGCGAACTTGTAACCCGTGCCCCAGACGGTCAGGACGAAGACCGGCTCGGCGGGATCGTCCTCGATCTTCCGACGTACGCGTTTGACCAGTGTGTCGACGCTGCGCTCCGTGATGTGCGTGTCGTCACCCCACACCTTCTGCATCAGCGCTTCACGGCTGAAGACGATGCCCCTGTTGCTCGCGAGGAGATACAGGAGGTCGAATTCATGCGCCGTGAGCTCGATCTCGCGATCGTTCAGGCGCGCGTGCCGGCGTGCGGGATCGACCACGAGCGGTCCGGCGAGCGCCGCGGCGCGTCCGGCCGCGGCCCGCGAGGGCCGGCGGCGGAGCAGGGCGCGGACGCGCGCGATGAACTCGCGGACGCCGAACGGCTTCGTGAGGTAATCGTCTGCGCCGCTTTCGAGGCCCAGGACCTTGTCCGCTTCTTCGCGGCGCGCCGTGAGCATCAGGATCGGCACGTCGGCGTTCATCGACTCGCGCCGGACGGCGCGGCAGACCGTCACGCCGTCGAGCTCGGGCAGCATGACATCGAGGATGAGCAAATCGAACGGGTCCGACTTGGCGAGGCGCAGCCCCTCGCCGCCCGTTCCCGTCGCCACAGCCGTCAAGCCCTCGAGCTGCAGGTGGAGCATCACCAGATCGCGAATATGCACGTCGTCTTCGACGACCAGCACGCGTCCGCCTCCCGGTGTTTCGGAGGTCGAGTCCTGAGTTCCCACCATGTCATCAGTCTAGCCCCGCAGCGCGCCGGCGCGCGGATGCCACGGTTTTTTCACTCGGCGGGCACGGGTGGCCGAGGTACGTAAGTCGCGATCGGGTCTGACCCCGGTCGTCGAGTTACCCATTGTCCGGTCTGACCCATGCGGGGAATGTCCTCACTCCCAGACACCGGTGTGCCTCCGGGATGACGTACGCGAGGGTGGCGCCGGTCGCGTCTGACCCCGGGATCCTGCTGTCGGAAACCCCCACGCCCGGGGGAACAGGTTCGCGGCGATGTTTCCCCAACTGCATGGGAGAGTGGCACTTACCTTGCTGGGATCGAATGTGCCTGCCTGCTCGGAGGGACTCGTGACTCCCAGGAATCGTCTACTCGTTTTCGTGCCGGTCTGCCTCGCGTTCGTCGGCGCCATGTGGCCGGTTGATGCTGCCGCCCAGCGGCGTGTGGTCCGCCGCGCGCCGGTCCGTACGGTCATCGTCGGCAGCTACGGCTACGGCTATGCGCGCCCGTACTTCCCGTACTACTACGACCCCTTCTGGTTCGGCTGGGGCCCTCAATACGGCCCGTATGGTCCGTACTCGCCGTATGGGCGGCGCTTCTACGAGCCCGCTTCAGAGTTGCGGATCCAGGTGACGCCGAAAGAGGCCGAGGTCTACATCGACGGCTACCTGGTCGGCAACGTGAACGACTTCGACGGCGTGTTCCAGCGGCTGCACGTGCCGTACGGGGAGCATGAGATTTCCGTCTATCGGGAAGGCTTCCGGACCATCCACGAAAAGATGCTGTTCAGGCCGTACCAGTCCTACAACATCAAGCAGGTCCTGCAGCCGCTCGCTGCCGGCGACGCACCCGAGCCCCGTCCGGCGCCGAGCGCGGCCGCCGAGGCGCCCGCCCGTCGCGAGCCGCCGCCGAACAGCCCGTATCCGGATCGCAACCCGGGTCGCAGTCCGGATCGAAATCCTGATCGGAATCCGGATCGCAACGCTGACCGCAACACGGACCGTTTCGGATCTGTCGCGATTCGCGTGCAGCCGGGTGACGCCACGGTGCTCATCGATGGCGAGCGGTGGGACACGCCGGCAGGAGAGGATCGCCTGACGCTCGAAGTCAGTGAGGGGCGGCATCGCATCGAGATTCGCAAGGACGGCTTCAAGCCGTACTCCTCGACCTTCACCGTCCGCGCGGGCGAAACGGTGACGCTGAACGTCAGCCTGCCGGCGGGCGGGTAGAGATCACCGGACCGCTGGAGCTGACGGCCCCGCGCGACGAACGCATGTTTCGTCGCGCGGGGCCTCGCCGCAGTTGCGCCGAGTCCTCTTCCGCCTGAAGGCGGAAGCTACGGACGGAGGCTACGGAGCGGCCGAATCCCGAACCCGACTCCCGAGTCCCGAGCCCCGAATCCCGATCTGATCGCATTGCAGCCTCCGCCCGCCGCGTGCTACAACCCGTCATGTTCCTTCCTCGGTTCACGTCCATTGTCGGCGCGGTCGCGTCGCTGACCCTTTTGCTTCCCGTCCCGCAACCGGTCCGCACTGCGCAGCAGGCGGCCGAGCGATTCTGGCCGCAGTGGCGTGGGCCGCACGCGACCGGCGTGTCGACGACCGCCACGCCGCCGCTCGAGTGGAGCGACACGAAGAACATCCGCTGGAAGGTGGAGATCCCGGGCCGCGGATCGGCGTCGCCGGTCATCTGGGGCGATCGGATCTTTCTCCTGACGGCCGTTCCGGCTGGCGTGGCGATCGACGCCTCGCATGCGCCGCGCGGCAATACGCCGTCCAGTCACAAGTTCCTGGTGATGGCCATCGACCGTGCGTCCGGCAAGGTCGTGTGGGAACGGACCGCGCGGGAGGAAGCGCCGCACGAATCGGCGCATCCCGAGTTCGGGACATGGGCCTCGAGCTCTGCGATCACCAATGGGGAGATCGTGATCGCGTCGTTCGAATCGCGCGGGCTGTACGCGTACGACATGAAGGGCACGCTGCTCTGGCAGACCGATCTCGGCGACAAGGCGATGCGGAACCGTTTCGGCGAGGGAAGCACACCCGTTCTGTACGGCCACACGCTGGTCGTCGTGTGGGATCACACGGGGGAATCGTTCATCACCGCGCTCGATGCCCGCACGGGAAAAGAGATCTGGCGCCAGAAGCGCGACGAGATCGACACGTGGGCGACACCGCTCGTCATCAACCGGGCCGGCCGCGCACAGGTGGTGGTGCCGGCGATGAACCGCATCCGCAGCTACGACCTCGAGACCGGCGCGCTCGTCTGGCACACGGCCGGATTGACGATGAACCCGATCCCGTCGCCGGTGGCGGACGACAGCCTCGTGTACCTGATGAGCGGCTTCCGCGGGAACAGCCTGAAGGCGATCAAGTTCGGCGGCGCGAGCGGTGATATCACGGGGACCGACGCGGTTGCCTGGAGCCTCGATCGCGACACGCCGTATGTGCCGTCACCGCTGCTGTATGACGGCATCCTGTACTTTCTCAAGTCGAACACCGGCATCCTGTCGGCACTCGACGCGCGTTCGGGAAAGCCGCACTTCCAGCTGCAGCGGCTGCCGCTCGCACCCGAGGTGTTCGCCTCCCCGGTTGGCGCGGCCGGTCGCGTCTACATTCCGTCGCGCGACGGCGTGACGCTCGTCCTGAAGCACGGTCCCACCTTCGAGGTCATCGCCGAGAACAAGCTGTCGGACGGCTTCGACGCCTCTCCCGCGCTTGCTGACAGGGAGATTTACCTGCGAGGGCAGAAATACCTGTACTGCATTGCTGAATGAGACGGGATTCGGGATCCGGGATCCGGGATCCGATCGAATCCCGAGTCCCTAATCCCGATCCGCGCCAGTACGTTCGTCCTCCTCGCGAGACCCGGCGTCCATTGCGCCGTCGCCCCTCGTATATCCCTCCGAACTTTTTTCGTCGATAACGACAGAAAACCCCATCCTCTGCTGCGGGAATTCCGTCTTAGAACAGGAAATCGCCAGCCTCAGGAGGCGTCCCACGATGCGCGGATTTGGACAGTTATTGCTCGCCGGCGGCATCGCCGCCGCCACGTTCACGAGTGCCCAGACGCCTGCGCCACCCGCGAGTGCCCAGACGCCTGCCCCGTCCGCGGGTGCTCAGACGCCTGCGTCGTCAGCGGAAGCGTCGCGAGTCATGGCGGCGGCGCGCGAGGCGCTTGGCGGGGAGGCGCGTCTGTCGGCGGTCAAGAGTATCGTGGCGACGGGCCGCACCCGGCAGATCCGCGGCGACAACCTCGTTCCCATCGAGTTCGAGATCCTCTTCGAGCTCCCGGACAAATACGTCCGTAAGGATGAGATCCCCGCGCAGGAAAGCGGACCGACGTCGCTCGGGTTCAAGGGGGACGAGCTCATCCAGCAACCTGCGCCTCCTCCGCCGCCCGCCGGACGGGAGGGAGCGCCCGGACCGACTCCCGCACAGCAGGATGCCGGACGCAAGGCGCGAGTCGACGGCGTCAAACAGGACTTCGTGCGGCTCACCCTCGGGATGTTTGCCGGCTCGTTCAGCACATATCCCGTGACCTTCACGTACGCCGGCCAGGCCGAAGCGCCGCAGGGCAAGGCGGACGTGATCGACGTCAAGGGACCGTCCAACTTCGCGGTGCGGCTGTTCGTCAACAGCCAGACGCACCTGCCGATCATGGTGAGCTGGCAGGCGCCGAGCGGCCCCATGCGCGGCATGCCGGGGCGCGGCGGTCCTCCCGCGCCCGGTGGGGCTGCGGGTCCGGGTGCAGCGGGACCGGGTGCTCCGCCGACGGGGGCAACGCCACCCGCGACTGCGGCGCCGAGTGCCCCGCCGGCGGCTCCCCCTGGCGGCGGACCTCCCGTCGCGGCAGGACCACCACCACCAGCTGGCGCCACCCCGCCACCCGGCGCCGCACCGACCAGGGGCGGAGGTCCGCCTGCGGGCGGTGCTCCGGGCGCCGGAGCCGGGCCCGGTGGGCGAGGGCCTGGTCCTGGCGGACCGCCCGTCGAGTACCGAATCTATTTCGCTGACTATCGCGAAGTGGACGGCATGCAGTGGCCGTTCCGGCTGCGCAAGGCCACCGGCCCGGATACGACCGAAGAGACGACATTCGATCGGTTCCGGATCAACAGCAAGATCGATCCCGAGGAAGTTCGAGGTTCGTAAGTGAATCGCTGGCTCACCATATTCGCCGTCCTCTGCTGCACATCGATCGGAGCCCCGGCGCTCGCCCAGACATCCCGCTCAGCCACTCTCGTCGTCACCGCCGCCGATCCGAGCGGCGCGGTCATCCCCAATGCTTCGGTCAGGATCGTCGGACTGGAAGACGCCACGAAGGTGGCTGTCGTGCCGCCGATGACGACCACCGACAAGGGCGCGGCGACGTTTCAGGGGCTCGCGCCCGGGCGATACGAGATTCACGCAGAGTTCCCCGGCTTCGATCCCGGCCTGCTCAAGGACGTGCGCCTGCGGCCCGGGGACAACAAGCAGCTGGTGATTCTCTCGATCCAGAAGATGGAGACGGAGGTTACGGTCGGCAGGGACAAGCAGACGGTGGCCGCCGACCCGAAGGCGCAGTTCGGGACCGCGATGACGCGTGAGCAAATCGAAGCGCTCTCGGACGATCCGGCCGAGATGCAGCAACAGCTGCAGGACATGGCCGGTCCGAACGCCGTGCTCCGCGTCGACAGCTTCGAAGGCGGTCAGCTTCCACCGAAGTCGCAGATCAAGTCGATCCACATCACACGGGATGCATTTGCCGCGGAGAATCACTCGGCGGGCGGCCTCTTCATCGACATCATCACGCAGCCCGGCATCGGTGCGTTGAGAGGCGGCGTGAATATCCGGCTCCGCGACGGATCCATGAGTGCGCGTAACGCATTTGCCCCTCTCAAAGGGCCCGAGCGCATGCAGAACTACGGGTTCTTCGCCGCCGGCTCGCTGCTGAAGAACAAGAGCTCCTTTTCCATCAACCTCAACACCCAGACGTCGTTCGACACGCCGAACACGTATGCCTTTGTGCCCGGCGTCGGCCCGGTCGCCAGGCTGCTCGGCAAGCGGCCGAATGAGGGACTCTTCGGATTCGGGTTGTTCGACTACGCGATTACCCGCGACCAGACCCTGCGGATCAGCGTGAACCGCAATCGGTTCACGAGTCACAACCTCGGGATTGGTGGATCCGATGAGGCGGAGCGCGCGTACTCGACGGAAAACACCGGCCTCTTCCTGAGGATCCAGGAAGCCGGTCCCCTGGGCCGCCGCTTCTTCACGAACACGCGCCTGCAGATCGGGCGTCAGCGCTCCAGCTCCGCCTCGCTCGTGGAGGCGGTCACGTATCGCTCGGAGTCTCTGATCACGGGTGGCGCACAGGTCAAGGGCGGACGTCAGAGCACCGTGTTCAATCTTCAGTCCGACCTCGACTACGTCCGCGGCATCCAATCGGTTCGGATGGGAATCCATGTCGACGGCGGGTCCTATCATTCCGACGACTCCTCCAACTACCTGGGCACATACTTTTTCGAGAATCCGCAGGCGCTCCAGGCCGGGAAGCCGCGCACCTTCACGCAGCGCGTCGGCGATCCGAACATCGACTACCAGAACGTCCAGGCCGGCATCTACATCCAGGACGACATCCGCGTGCGCAAGAGCCTGACGGTCAGCCCGGGCCTGCGGTACGAGGTGCAGACGCACCTGAGTGACTTCAACAGCCTCGGGCCGCGTATCGGCATCACGTGGGCGCCGTTCAAGAACGGGAAGACATCTCTGCGGGCGAGCTGGGGTGTGTTCTATGACTGGCTGGCCGCCAACACCTACGAGCAGACGCTGCGGGTGGACGGCTTCCGCCAGCGGGAGCTGAACATCGAAGATCCGTCATTCCCCGATCCGGGCAATGTCGGTGGCCTCAGCGCCACGAACCGGTATCTCCTCACCGACGGCCTGTCGATGGTGCGGAACGTGCGAGCGAGCTTCGGGGTGGACGAAACCATCTCGCCCCGTGTCCGGTTCGGCGTGCTGTACGCCGTCGCGCGCGGATCGGGCCTGCTCAGTGGCCGGAATCTCAACGCGCCGGTGAACGGTGTCCGTCCCGATCCCGCGTTCGTCAACGTCGTGGAGGTGGCCGCCGATGCCAGGTCGAAGCAGCACACGATTTCCGCGAATGCCAACCTGTCGCTCGCGGCGCCGTCACCGGCGCTGAACGGGCCCAACTCGCCGCGTGTCAACTGGAAGCGCACGTCCGTCAACATCAATTACACGGCGGGCCGATCGGAGAACAACACCGACGGCGCGTTCAGTCTGCCGGCGAGCGGGAACCCTGCGGGTGAGTGGGGAGAGGTGCCTGGCGAGATTCGGCGCCACCGCCTGAATCTCGGCATCAACGCCGGCGTGGTCAGGAACCTGAACGTGAACGTCAACCTGAACGCGTCGACAGGCACGCCGTACACGATCACCACCGGATTCGACGACAACGGGGACCTCGTATTCAACGACCGTCCCGCGGGAGTGGGGCGCAACACGGTCTGGACGCCCGGACAGTGGAACCTGAATTCGTTCCTGTCGTACTCGATCGCGATCGGGAAGCGCACCGTCGCGCCCCCCGGCGGCATCACCGGCATCACGTTCACCAACGGTGTGGCGAGCGTGCAGACGGGCGGCGCGGCCCCCCCGCGCTACCGGATCGGGTTCAACGTCAGCGCCCAGAACCTCACCAACAACGTCAACTACTCGGGCTACAACGGGAATCTGCAGTCCCCGCTCGTGCGACAGGCGACCAGCGCGTTGAACGCCCGGAAGATCGACGTCGGGATCAATTTCTCGTTCTAGTCCCCGCAATCGCGTGACGGATCGCGTTCCTCGGGACTAACGCGCTGCGGCCGCCTGGTTCGCCGTCGCCTTGAGCAGGAAGGCGCGCCGCTGGTCGACGAAGGTCTTGAGACTCCCGTTCAAGCCGGACTCGAACTCCTCGGTGCTGTGGATCTTCCTGGTGTCCACCTTGACGTCGGCGGCGATCAGGTCGTGATACTTCTGCGCGATGGGGCCCAGCGTTGTCCAGTCGAGCCATTTGGACGCGATGTCATTCATATACGCCAGGTACTTGGCACGCAGCGCCGGCACCGCGAGCAGCTTCGAGCGCAGCGCCTTCGCTTCGTCATTGAGGCCCACGAGCGGATCGAGATCGGGACCTCCACGTCCGCCGAATCCGGGACCGCCCGGGCCACCGGGCCCTCCGGGGCCCGGACCGACGAACCGGGGTCCGTCCGGTCCTCCGGGACCACCCGGCCGCCCGGTAAACGCGCCCGGCTCGCCTCCCGGCGGCGGACCCCCTCCCCGTCGACCGCGGCCTTCCTGGACGCCGAGCCCTTCGTTCACGTCGTGCGGCAGGATGTGAAAGATCCCCTTCTCGTCCTGATAGAGGCTGTAGTCGCTCGCCCGTGTCCAGAAGCCATCGGTGTTGACGAGCGCCACGTCGAGCGCCAGAAACTTCAGCGCGCCGTCGATGTCGAGTAGCGGACTGAGCGCGGCCGCCAGTTTGTCAGCAGGAGTTTCGTTCAGGACCTTGAACATGTGAATCAGGTCGGTCCAGGCTTTCGGATCGTCCTTGGTGGTGATCTGGTACAGGTTCTGGTAGTCCGCGACCTTGTCGCCGAGGTAGTTGAACCCCGCGCGGCCACCCGGGTTGCCGGGCACCTTCCAGCGCGCACCCTTCGTGGACTTGAAGAAGTCCCGGGTGAAGTCTTTGTTGTACTGCTGGGCGTTCAGGTAAAGTCCCCAGTTCTCCCCGTTGATGACCACGCGCATGTAGTTCATCTTCGGCGTCGGAAGGTAGTGGGACGCGATCTCCGTGTACAACACGCCCCGCAGGAACGTGGGATCGTTGTTCGAGTTGAGGAGATTGAGCGTCCTGTATCCGCCCAGTTCCTGCTTGTCGTTGACGAAGTTGAGCGACACGTTCAGCGAGCGCTTTCGCCCTTCGGGCACCATGAAGTACGACGACATCCCGCGGAAGTGGACGCCGACGTCCTTGAACGTGTGCCCGTCCACCGTCACTACCGCGGGTACCTCGACGTCGGTGTTGTTGAACGCGGCCAGCTCCTGTTCCCAGTCGTTCGCGTCGAAATGAAGAAAGAGCGTCCGGATCGTGCCCATGTCGTACAGCGGCACCGTTGAGGGATACGACTTCACGTCGGACGGCGCCATCGGCCGGCCCGGCGTTGCGGGCGTGGCATTACCGCCGCGGAATCCTCCACGCCCGCCGAAGCCGACAGCGGGTTGCGTCGCGAGCCATTCGCGCGCGGCCTTCCGTTCCGTCGCATCGAGTCGCTTGTCGCCGTTCTTGTCGAACTGGGCGACGACCTTCCGATCCTGCTGCATCGGGCCGCCGAAGCCGCGCTGGGCCTCGAGCCCGCTCTGGACGGCGGTCAGCGCGACGGCTCCGGCCAGCGCGGCGCGGATAGTCCACGACCGCGCTGTTTTCGTTCCGTTCTTCGCGACGTGCATGTATTCCTCGTTCTAGTCGTCGTCTGTGTCCGCGCGCCGGAGGATAACACCCTGCACGCCTTCGAGGGTGTTCAAAGCGTTCACGAGCCGCGCGGCCGATTCGCCGGGGCGCACGGAGGCCGCGTAGGTGACCTCGAGTGCGAGTCCCTGCTTGCCGGTACCGATCGAGTCCAGTGTGCGTGCGGACAGGAACCGATCGAGCGTCGGTCCCAACACCACGTCCGCATCCTGACCGAGCGCAATGCGCACCTCGAGCCGGAAGGGAAGGTCGGCCGCGAGGGGCTGGGCGGTACTGCGCGGCTTCATGACGACGAGCGCCGCGAAGGCGACGATCGCCAGACCGGAGACGGCGACCGCCGGATGGTTGGCACCAACGGCCATCCCGATCGCGACGGCGAAAATGACGTACGCCGTGTCCTGCGTGTCCCGCACGACAGTCCTGAACCGGACGATCGACAGGGCTCCCACCAGGCTGAAGGCCCGCGCGACGTTGTCGCCGATCACCTGGGTCACCATCGCGATGAGGACGGTGAGGAGTACCAGCGTCACCACGAAGGACTCGGCTTCCTCACCCATCGGACGGCTGCGCCGGTAGATCACCGCCACGATCCGACCGAGCACGAGCGCCACCAGCAGGCGGACGATCATCAGGATCAGGGCGCCTGTGTCGACGACGAGAAGGCTTCGCCAGGTCTCAGACATGCGACAGACCGCCGGTCGCGGTGACGGTCTCGACCAGCGGGAAGCCGACGTCCTTCAGTGTGGCGACGCCAAGGCGGTATTTGGACGCAGCCTGTGGCGCGAGCAGAAATGTGGCGATGAGCGTCTTGAAGATGAGGGGCAGCTCGCGGCGGTACTTGAGCTCGAGGATCACCCGGTCCTCGAAGACGGGGACACCCGAGTCCAGTCCGAAGCACGCATGGGCCGCCGGCGCGACCCGGACGTCAGCGTCCAGCGTGAGCCGCACCGGTCCGGCGCTCGTGCGGGCGGTGCGGGCCATCCGCAAGTAGGAGACTTCGCAGACCGGGTTGATGTCGCGCAGCCGGAGCCGGCGATGGAACCAGGCACCGGCCCAGTCCGGGTCCGAATCCAGTGCCGTGAGCCGATCCAGCGCATCAATGGGAACCGTCGTCCGCCGCTTGACGAGGATGCCGGGCCGCCGCAGCTTGCGCTCGAGGAAGACGCTCGAGGCGCCGTCGTATCGCCTCACGCGATACTTGCTCCGGCCGAACGAGCCGCGCCGGTGAAAGACATCACCCTCATCGGTGTCGAAATACAGGCTGGTGGTCCGGTATTCGTCACCGAACGGCCCGCCGCCGTGGGGGTCCGGATCGAGGGATGCGCGTACCCAGTTGCGGATCGCAGCCCCGGTCGTCGCGTCGACGAGGAATTTCACCTCCGACGCGAAGGGGCGGGTTTCGCGGCTGTGTGCGTCGATTGACATCACCATCTAATACGTCGCCTGTAACGCTCACGTAACACAGAAGATCGACCCGGGCTGTTTCTTCTTCGTTCTGCCACCCATTTGACACATCCCGCCACCGATGGGTTGGCTCCGGGGGACTCATTCCCCGACACGAGGGCAGCCGTCAGTGAGCGGCTATGATGGGCAGATGTCACAGGATCAGGAGGTCGCCCTCCAGGGCATCGCCCGTCGGGCGATGCTTCAATACGGCCTTGAGCCCGACTGGCCGCCGCAGGTTGAGGCAGAGCTGGCGGGCCTCCGTCAGCCGGACGGTATCGGGCTGCGGGATTTGCGCGCATTGCCATGGTCCTCTATAGACAACGACGATTCGCGGGATCTCGATCAGCTCGAGGTCTGTATCGATGACGGCGGTACCCACCTCCTCGTTGCGATAGCCGATGTCGATGCGCTCGTGAACCGTGACTCTGCGCTCGACGCCCACGCCAAGACCAACACCACGTCGGTGTATACGCCGGCCCGCATCTTCGCGATGCTGCCGCCGCAGCTCTCGACCGATCTCACGTCGCTCAACGAAGGGCAGGATCGCGTCGCGGTCGTCGTCGACATGACGATTGGCGGCGGCGATGGAGCGCTCGTCGGCTCGGACGTCTACCCCGCCCTCGTGCGCAATCACGTGAAGCTGACCTACAACGGCGTCGGGGCGTGGCTGGATGGCACCGGCCCGATCCCCGCCGCGATGGCTACTGTGCCGGGCCTGCAAGAGCAGGTCCGTTTGCAGGATCGTCTGGCGGGTCTGCTGCGGGAGCGCCGGCGGCAGGAGGGGGCACTCGATTTCGACCGCACTGAGGTCAAGCCGGTGCTGACGGACGGCAAGGTCGCAGAGCTGCGTACGGAGGAGCCCAATCGAGCGCGCGACCTGATTGAGAGCTTCATGGTGGCGGCCAACGGCGTGACCGCCAGGTTCCTCTCCTCGCGCAACTTTCCCTCGCTGCGGCGCGTCGTCCGCTCACCCGATCGGTGGCCGCGCATCGTCGAACTTGCGGGTCAGGTACGGGACGACGTTGCCTGCGGAGCCGGACGCTCCGGCGCTGGAGGCCTTTCTGCGGGCGCGGCGAGCCGCGGCGCCCGAGGAGTTCGGGGACGTCTCGCTTGCGATCATCAAGCTGCTCGGCCGCGGTGAGTATGTGGCCGAGGGACCGACCAGCCAATCGTCCGGGCATTTCGCGCTGGCGGTCTCGAACTATACACACTCGACGGCGCCCAACCGCCGCTTTCCCGATCTGGTGACGCAGCGCCTGCTCAAGGCGGCGATCGACAAGCGGGGCGCTCCGTACACCCTGGCGGAGCTGATACCGCTCGCCGAACACTGCACCAGGCAGGAAGATGCGGCGAACAAGGTGGAGCGGCTCGTCCGGAAGGCGGCGGCCGCGCTCTGGATGTCCGGCCGCATCGGTCAGGAGTTCAACGCGATCGTGACAGGCGCATCCGCCAAGGGGACGTGGGTGCGGGTGGATCGTCCGCCGGTGGAGGGCAAGCTCGAGCGTGGCGCAGAAGGTCTCGATGTCGGCGACCGCCTTCGGGTGAGGCTCGTGAGCACCAACGCGGAGCGCGGGTTCATCGACTTCGCACGCGCCTGACGATCGCGACGGGCTACTCAGCGTCAGCGTAGCCCGCGAAGCGTCCCAATCGAATCAATCATTTACCGTAAAGGTGAGTGTCCCCATTTTTCGAGGGCGAGCTTGACGTGGCCGGTGTGGTGACGGCAATGCCAGGCGTACATCGCAACGGCTTCGTCAATGGTGACGGGTCCGAGCTCCGGGTGTGTGTAGGGCTTCTGAAAGTCCGCGTCAGGCAGGGCGGTCAGAAAAGCCGTCCAGCGCCGGTGCAGCGCGTCCAGCAGGTCGAGCGAGATTGCCACGGGTGCGGTCCGCGCCTCGGGCAGTTCCGCCCACGCGGCCTCGTCGTAGGTCTTGATCAGCGGAGCTGACTCGGTCACGGCCAGCTTCATCCGCACATATGCATTCATGTGGCTGTCCGGCAGATGGTGCATCACCTGCCGGATGGTCCAGCCACCGGATCGATAGGGCGTGTCGAGTTGCGCGTCGCTCAATCCGTCCACCAGTTGACGAAGCGTGGCTGGTGCCTGCCCGATGATGTCGATGAGAGCTGACCGCGACGTCCGGTCGAGCTGCGTCCTGTTCCGCGGCATCGGCCCGACGGGATATCGCCGTTCGTCAACATCGACCATGTCTGAACTCTCCGAGTGTGTAATTCGACGACCGGGGTCTGACCCCAGTGTCCGCTATCGAACACGAGCAGGGTGCCACGAGTCTGCACGTTGGTCAGCCTGATTGGTGAGTCCATGTGCGCGATGGTCACCCGGCGTCGGTGCGCTCCGGACTATGCCACGATCCACGCGGTCACGACTGACCAGGTCGAAGGGCGTCTACAAGTCGCGCCGGTTGAACCGCCAGTACGCGGTCGCGGTGAGGACGACGGTGGCCGTCAGGAGCACGGCGACGTTTGTCAGGCCGATCGCATCACCCGCGACGATCGGCAGCGCCGGGTAGTAGCCAAAGGGAGAGGCCCAGGCGACGGCCCTCGCTGGCGCCCAGCCGATTGCCAGCACTTCGATGAGGTACAGCGCCACCGCGCTGATCGTGACGGACGCGAAGGCGGCGCTCCAGCGGCGCGCACCTGCCGCCACCGCCAGTGCCAGCGCGCCGAAGCACCAGCCGACGGACACCAGGTGCACCAGCAGCAGACCGACAATCCGTGGAGTGGGCCAGTTTGATGCGGGCGACGCGAATGTGTGCAGTCCGATCCACGTTCCGAAGGCCATGGAGAGGCCCGCCGCGACCGTCACCGCCATGAAGAGAAGCAGCGAGCGCGTGATCAGCCAGTGCCTGGGGATCGACCTCGCCAGCACGAGATCGACACGCCCGGATTCCACGTCGTAGGCCGGCTCGCTCGCCATGTAGATCGCGAGCACTGACACCATGATCGTGATCACCGGGTGGAAATATCCGAACGTCACAGTGCCGTTGAACGACGCGAGCAGCAAGGCGCGGCCGCCCATGCCGCGCTGCAGGAACGCCGGGATCAATTCGGCCATCCGCTCGAAGGACCGGGTCGACTCGATCGCCGCAGCCTGCGCGACGATGATGAGCTGAAAGCCGGCCAGCACCACAAGGCACGGCACGAGCACGTACAGGGACTGGACGGCCGATCGACGGACGAGCGGCGCGCCGATCACGATTCAGCTTTCACGTGAGGCATAGAACTTGACGATGTAGTCCTCGAGCTTGAAAGGCTCTTCCTGCACGTCGTGGATGGGAAATGCCGCCAGCGCCTGCAGCAGCGGACCCAGCGGCCCGCGTACTTCGAACATGCGCGCGGTCGATGTCCCCGAACGGACCGTGACGCCGGGTACTGCCGGAAGCTCGCCGGGCACCGGGCTGCCGAACGCGATCCTCACGCGTCTTGGGGCGTTGCGCTTCAGCTCCTCGACGGTTCCGACCGTCACCATGCGTCCACCGCGGACGAGGCCTATGCGATCGCAGGTGCTCTCGACCTCGGCGAGGACGTGCGAGGAGAGGAAGACCGTCGTGTCTCCCGGGCGCTTCAGGTCCGCCAGCGTCTCTCCGAACGCCTGAATCATCAGCGGATCCAGGCCGGCCGTCGGTTCGTCGAGGATGATGACCGGCGGGCGCGCCATCAGCGCCTGGACGATTCCGATCTTGCGCTTCATCCCATGCGACTGGTCGCGGAGGCGGCGCCGCAGATCGACCTCGCTCACGTCGAACCGCTTCAGGAGGTACCGGAGATGATCGTCCGCGACAGGACGGCCGTCGAGCGAGCGCAGGTAGTTCAAATAGTCTGCCGCGCTCAAATCAGGGTAGATCGGCAACTCTCCCGGGAGATAGCCGACCAGCCTGCGGGCCGCGAGGCTGGACCGGTGGCAATCGACGCCCAGGATTGCGGCCGTTCCCCGCGCGGGCCGCACGAGATCCAGCAGCAGCCGGATCGTCGTGGTTTTTCCCGCGCCATTCGCTCCGAGATAACCATAAGTCTCACCGCGCTCGACCTCGAACGAGAGATCCTCGATGGCGACGACGGGTCCGAAGTACTTGGTCAGACCGTCGGCGCGGATGGCCGAAGCGGTCACCGAACCCCTTTCGCGCGCGCCAGCTCGCGAAGTGCGGCAAAGACGACGTCGGTGGCGGGGCTCGCCGTGCCGTCCCCGGCGATGACGATCTCCCCCGGCTCCGACGGCACGGCAAACACATCCGGCTGCACCGTTCGGACGATATCGCGGCTGATCAACCGATACGACATGCTGTAAGGCTGCTCGAGAAACGTGCCGCGCGCCGAGAACTCCATGATCCGGAAGTCCCTGGCATCGATGAGTACCTCCGCCCGACTGAGGTCCCACATGGCGCTGGTCTGTGCGCCGCTCACCTCGGGCACTTCGATTCGATAGAGCGGTCCATCGGCGCTGTCGACCGTCTGCAGCACCTGCTGGCCGCTTGCCTGCATCATCGCGACGGTGGCCTGCATGTGCAGGCGCTCGATCTCCGGAAGCGACGGGACGTTGCCCGTCGGCACGGCGAATTCGAAGCGATAGCGTTGATCGTCAACCCGGAGCAGAGAGACCCGTTGACGCGTGGCCGGATCCTGTGCAATCGACGTGAGGAGGCGACCATCAGGTGCGAAGCTCGAATAGCGGAAGTGCCCCGGCGAATCATGATCGATGACCTGAGATATGCGGTACGTGCCGTCGCTGCTATCCGGCATCATCTCGCGCGGCATCCCGTCGAGGACGAGCTCGTACTCGAGGAGCTCGATGCCCGCGCCGGCCGTCTGTGCCAGCCGGGTCGCGGATTTTGCCAGGATCTCGGCCGCCGACACAGTCGCGGGTCCTTTCACCATGGGCACGACGAAAAGCACGGCCACGAGCGTCGCCACAGCGACCACGGCGCCGCCCCAGGCAGCACGGCGCCAGCGGCTGTGAGGCTCGGCGGTCTCGCGGAGCCGCGTCGCGCCGCGTGGCAATACGACGGCTTGTTCGACTCGCCGATGCAGCGTGGAGGGCATCGGTGCTGGAATGCCCAGCGCCAGCAGCGCAGCGTCCATTACCGTCCGCCGCTTCTCCAGCCGCGCGGCGCATCCCGCGCAGGATGCCGCATGCGCACGAGTATCCTCGGTGGCCTCGTTATCCACGAGGGCCTGAACCTGGACATCATCGAGACACTTCATGACGATCTCCTGTAACGTGTGGAAGAGGCGCGGCGGCCACGGACGCCCGCTCCCAGCGATCCACGGAGCGGGCCAGCAGGCGGCCCACGGACGACTGGCGTATCCGGGCGGCGGTCGATATCTCGCGATAGGACAGTCCCTGCGCTCTGAGCGAGAGGAGAAGCCGATCGCGAGGCGCAAGTTGCCGCAGGGCATCCCGCGCTGCCCGGAGGCGGCCATCCTCGTCCCGCAGCGACGCGGGTTCCACGGACGGCTCGGTCGCCTCGGTCCACGGCATCCACCGGAATCGGCGTCGCAGGCGGTCCCGGCAGGCATTCGCCGCCACCGTGAACAGCCAGCCGCGGAGGTTGGCGGTGTGGCCCCCGGCCTCGAGATGCGCCAGGAGCTTCAAGAACGTCTCCTGCACCACGTCCTCCGCGTCGTCGTGATGGCGCCCGAGGAGCAACGCGAATCGATAGATCGCGGGCCCGTGCTCGCGGAACAAGTCGACTACCGCCGTTCGCGGATCGTCCGGGTTCGCCATTCGTGTTGCCAGAGGTATAACGCGCGGGCTCCCGGTTTGTGACCCGCGCGGGAAACCGGGTCTCGAGACCCAGGGTGGTCAACGCCTTACGCGGCTATTCGGAGGTAGAGCTAGTGTCCTGACCGCGTGGATCGTGGCATAAGTGCCGGAGCGAGGCGCCCGGCTAGCAAGGCGCGACGACCGAGAATACTGGCCGTATTTGAGGGAGGAGCAACGCGGCCAGGCGGGATGCCCCGCCCGGGACTTATGTCGCGAACCACGGGGTCAGGACACTAGCTGCGCTGGATCGCGCCCGTCAGGCGCCCCAGCAACTTGACGGCGTAGATGGCGACCCGCTCCCGCGTCTGTTCGACGTCGACCGCGCGGTTTTCGAAACCGAGCGCCGGGAGCTGATCGATCGCGCTGTCGTCGCCGTCCATCGGATGCAGCGCAATCCAGTAGAGGGCCCGCATCAAGTCCTCCTTCGGGATGTCGTGTTCGAGCTGGTCGAAGACGACGTACGGCGCGAAGCGCTCGAGCTCCGTCTGGAGGACGTCCGGAACCGCGGCGACGTAGAGAACGTTCCGCGTGCGCTGCACGGCGTCAGGAGCCTTCGCCGGCGGCCAATTGGGCAGGCCGACGCGAATACTCTCGAGCGTCTGGACGACGTCAGCCGGCGGTTCTTCATCGGCCGGGGCAATCGGCGCGACGATCCCTCCGTCAGCGGGAAGCCGGTCGAAGACGAGATCGCGATCGATGTCCGACAGCTTGACGGCCTGCCACGTCGGGGCGACTGGCTGCTGCACCAGTGGCTGCGCCGGCGCGGGCGGCGCTTCAGCAGTCGATCCAAGTTCCGGTACCGGCTGAATCTTCCCGGCGGAGCTCGGCGTCGCGGAAGGCGGTTGCGGTTGTTCCCCGGCTCGCGGCTTTTCGTCGGGTCGCGGTTTTTCGGTGGGTCTCGGCGATTCGACAGGTCTCGCTGATTCGACAGGCCGCGGTGATTCGGTTGGGGCCGTCGCCGGGGGCGGTGTGCCTCGCGTGGCTGGAGGCACCGGGGTGCCCGTTTCGGTCGCCGCCGGAGGGGTTTGCTGGGGCGTCGGCTCCACGCTGGCTTTTGGAGCCGGTACGGCGATCGCTGGAGCAGGCACCACCGGGGGTGTCGAGCGCGCCGCCGCACGATTGCCCGGCGTCGTGGACACACGGTTCCGCACTTCCGACATCGTCCCTACCATGACCCACGCGGCCAGCGCGACCAGGACCCATCCCCGCCGTCCGCGCGCGACGAAACGCTGCTGCGCGTCCCAGCGGAACATCATCGCTCCGGCGACGCACCCCGCCGCGCCGATGAGCGTCAATGCGAGCAGGTCGAAACGGACGGCGCCAAGGCCGGCGCCGGTGACTGACGCCTGCACGGCCTGCACGGCGTATCGGCCCGGGAAGAACGCCGACAGATGCTGGGCCCAGTCCGGCAGACTCGCCAGCGGCACGGCGATCCCGCCGATGATCAGCATCGGGAGGAAGATGCACTGCCCCAGCGCCTGGACCGCGGGCACGTTGTCCGCCATCGTCGCCATCACCAGTCCGAGTCCGATGAACGCGAACGACACGAACGTGAACGCCAGCCAGAGATGCACCGGATGCTTTGGCAGGGGCATCCCGAGCGCCAGCGCGAACGCGATCTGCAGGAGGCCTGCCGTGACGAGAATGACGTATCGTGCGACGACCGTGCTGGTGACGAGCCCCGCCGTGGGCACCGGCGCCAGACGGTAGCGTCGCCAGACGCCCCGCTCCCTCTCGCTCACCATCGTCGTGGGGAGGCCGAAGCATGCGCCGCCCAGGATGCCCACCGTCAGCAGTTCTCCCATGTGGCGCACGAGAACGACGCTTTCATGGCGGTACAGCACGTAGAACGCCAGCAGGAAGATGACAGGAAAGAGGTAGCTGTAGAGCAGCGCCATCCTGTTCCGGTAGTGGAGCCGGAGGCTGATGGCGGTCTGCTGGAGGAAAGCATCCATGGTGCGGCCGTGATCCTGTCAGTCCTCGAGCTTGTTGCCGGTCAATTCGATGAACACATCCTCGAGCGTCGCCTTGCGCACCTGCAGGTCGGCAATCACGACACCGCGCGTGTCGACGAGCGACATGAGCGCCCCGATGGTCCGGCTTACGGTGATCGTCCTGAACCGAACGCCTCTCGCATCACAGACCAGTTCCTCGACACCTGGCACCCGCGCGAGATCGGCCGGATCCAGCGCCGGGATGGTCGTCAGTGAGACCGATTGGATGGCCGTGGAGCGCGCCACGAGCTCGTGCGGTGCGCCGGTCGCGATGATCTGTCCCTTGTCGATGACGGCAATGCGATCGCAGAGTTGTTCCGCTTCTTCGATGTAGTGTGTCGTGAGCAGCACGGTGTGGCCGTCCCGTTTCATGCGCACGACTTCTGCGTGGAGCTCGCGGCGGGACTGGGCGTCCAGCCCCGTCGTAGGCTCGTCGAGAAACACGAGCTCGGGCTTGTTGACGAAGGCCAGCGCAAGCGCGAGGCGCTGGCGCTGACCACCCGACAACGTGTCGAACGGCACGTCGGCCTTGGACGCGAGGGCGAACCGCTCGAGCATCTCTCCGGCCGCCGCGCGGTTCCGGTAGAAGGATCCGAACAGCGTGAGTGCCTCGCGAGGCGTGATCTTGTCCTGCAGCGACGTCGTCTGCAGCGCCGCGCCGATCTTCTGCTTGACGTCCTGCGGCCGCAGTCTCGCGTCGATGCCGCAGACTTCGATCGCCCCCGTGTCAGGCTCCCGGAGGCCGATGATGCATTCGAGCGTTGTGGTCTTGCCGGACCCGTTCGGTCCGAGGAGCCCGAAGATCTCGCCATCGTCGATCTCGAAGCTCACGCCCCGAGCCGCCTGCACGTCCCCGTAGGTTTTGTGGAGATCCTGGACGACGACTTTTGACGCGGTCGTCATCAGCCTTCCCATCCGTTGATGATGGTTTCCCGCAGGTCGAAGCCGAATGCGCGCTCAGTCACGACGACAATGGGCGGACCCTGCAGCCGCTTGTACACAGAGCGACGGATCCGCCTGAAGGCGTCGTAGACGACGTCACGGAAGGTTGCCGTCGTGTGTTTGTCGTAGACCGACCGGCCCTCGGCGTCCGGCACGAAGCGATGGGGATCCAGCGCGTGCTGCTCGAACAATCGCACGAGCTCTGCGGGACTCCTTCGGCGCTCGACGAGCTCACCTACGACGGGGGCCACGACGTAGTAGTCGAACGGATCGAACTGATTGGCCGACAGCTCTGCGGACGGTTTCAGGTGGAACGTTTCCTCCGGGATCTTCTCCGTCCCGTGACGTGTGTTGACGTAACGGGCGAGGCGATAGACGTCCAGTTTGGAGAGATCGCCGATGAGCGACACGCCGCCGCACATATCGCCGTAGAGCGTCGCGTACCCCAGGGCAATCTCGGTTTCGTTTCCGCACGAAATCAGCAGCGCGCCGGTGTCGTTCGACTCGGCCATCATCAGCAGTCCACGGATTCTCGCGTGCAGGTTCTCGCGCGTGAAGCCGTGGGCGATGGGATGGGCGTGCTCTTCGAAGACGTTCCGGACGTGCTCGTCGAGCTCCTGGATCGGAATGACCGTGTAGGCCACACCGAGCGCGTGGGCCAGCCGTTCTGCTATCGATTTCGTGGCGTCCGTGTTGAAACGGGATGGCATGTTGCACGCCGATACCTTGTCGGCGCCGAGGGCGTCCACGGCGATCGCGAGGGCCAGCGCGGAATCGATGCCGCCCGACACGGCCACCGCCGCGTGGACGAACCCCGTCTTCGACATGTAGTCGCGAAGCGCCATCACGAGCGCGTCGTACATCTCCCGATCCCGGTCGAGCGGGGGCAATGCCAGTCCGAGCTCGGGACTCCGGACTCGGACGCCCCGCTCGTCGCCCGCGCAGAGGTCGATGTCAACGATGAGGAGCTCCTCTGCGAACTGGCGGCCGATGGCGATGAGCTGTCCGTGCGCGTCGTAGACGAGGCTTTCGCCGTCGAAGGGAATGATGTTCTTGCCGTTGTCCGCCGCACCGGTCGTGTTGATGTACACGAGCGGCTTGCCAAGCTGACGTATGTGCTGACGAATCAAGGTGTCGCGCTCTTCGCGCTTGCCCGGGCAGAACGGCGACGCGTTGATGTTGATCAGCACGTCCGCCCCCTTGGCCGCGAGCTCGGCAAGCGGTTTGACGTGGTAGTAGTCGTCCCAGAGGTCTTCGCAGATCGACACGCCGAGGCTGACGGTTCCTCCGCCGGCGACGGGCACGGAGACGGGCTCACGCGTCTCCGCCGGTGTGAAGAACCGTTTGTCGTCGAAATAGCGATAGCTCGGGAGCAGCGTCTTGTGCGCGCGCTGCAGCACGGCGCCGTTCCGGACGACCGCCGCCGCGTTGTATTTGCGGATCCCGCCGCTGTCGTTCCTGGCCGCGGCGTCGAAGTCGATGAAGCCGATAACCGCGGTGATGTCGCGTGCGGCGGCCGCGATGCGCTGCATGGCCCGCTCGTTGGCGGCGAGAAATCCGTCGTCCTCCACCAGATCGCCGATGCAGTAGCCCGGCAGCGCCATTTCGGGCGTCAGGAGGAGGTCGGCGCCCTGACGTGCGGCTGAGTCGAGCGCCGCGAGAATCCGTGTGGTGTTTCCCTCGATGTCTCCGCTCGTCGGGTTGAGCTGGGCAAGCGCGATGCGCATGGGTATACGTGCTATGTGCTGCGTGCTACGTGCTACGGTCGCCGTGCATACTGAGCGCGGCCTTGCGACCGCGATGGTGTTCGGCAAGCGTGGTGTTGGCGCCGACGATGCGCGGGAGCTGCGCGACGACGTCCGCGAGTCGCGGTCCTGGGACCATGAGGTAGAGCTCATCATCGCCGAGGCCGGTGTACACGCGGTTCCCGATGCACCCGCTGCTCATCACGGAGCCATGCGCCATGGCGGCGGGAAGCGCCATGCACGTCGGCCGCCCAAGGAGAGGCAGGGTCGAGGCAGCGCCGGCGGCGGCCGCCGTCTCCTGCAGCCGCATGAGCGGGGCGGGGCGGCCCGCGAAAATGACGACGTCCGGATCGACGACCGTCGCCGCGAGCGGCGCGTAGTAAATAGCTGCGGGCTCCTGGCTGAGGCGCGGGATCGACGGCACTTCCTCCATCCGCACGTACCCGATACCGGCCATCAGCGACAGCGTCTCTCCGAGCTCGACGGCGCGGTCCGCCGGCAGGTCGATGGCATGGGTGTAGCTCCCGATCGGACAGTTGAAGTGATCGCTCGGCACGGTATAGAAGCCGGGCCCGTCGCTCGCGAGACGCCAGAACGTGCAACCCGACGGCGTGGTCCCGCTGAACCGCGTCACACCGGCCGGCGGAGCGTTCAGGTAGGCGACCGCAACCGGGCGGAGTGGACCGAGGGCATCTGTCAGCGTGCCGGCGAGCGCGGCGTAGTTCGTCATGCTGAGGCCACGATATCAGATGCGGGGATCGGGGATCGGGGATCGGGGATCGAGATTCGGGATTCGGGACTCCGGATCCGGGCTTGGGATTCGGGACTCGGGACTCGGATTCGGGACTCGGGATTCGGGCTCGGGACTCGGACGACGTAGCTTCCGGCTTTAGCCGGAAGACGGAGAGCGGGAAACCGGAAGCTGAAAGCGGAAAGCTGAGCGGGAAACTGGAAACTGAAAACCGACAGCCGGTCTTCGTTGTAGGATTAGCGCGAGCGACGGTCAGGCTCTGAAACTGGAGAATGCACATGAAGATTGGCCTGTACAGCATCACCTATCTGGGCTTGTGGTATCAGGGGCCCGCGCTCACGCTCGAGGAGCTCATCCTGCGAGCGCGCGAGTACGGGTACGACGGCGTGGAGATCGACGGGAAGAGACCGCACGGCAATCCGCTGGACCTTCCCAGGAGCCGGTGCCTCGATCTGCAGAAGCGGGCGCACGATGCGGGGATCGACATCTACGCCGTCGCGGCGAACAACGACTTCAGCAGCCCGGTCCCGGAATACCGGGAGACACAGCTGCTCTACGTGCGCGATCTGATTCGCATGACGGCGGATCTCGGGGTCAAGACGCTGCGGATGTTTGCGGCCTGGCCGGGCGTCACGATTGCGCCCGAAGGGGCGACCTACCTGACGGCGCGCCAGATCTGGCGCGAAGCACACAAAGAGCCGGCCGCCGAGCAGACATGGGCGTGGTGCCGGGAGGGGCTCATCGAGTCCGCGCGCATGGCCGGTGAGGCCGGCGTGACGCTCGCGCTCCAGAACCACGCGCCCGTCACCAACAGTCCAGCCGACACGCTCCGTCTGATTCGGGAAGTCGCGTCCCCTCATCTGAAGGCGTGCATCGACGCGCCACTTGCCGCCCTCCAGGGCGTGACGTCGATGCAGCAGATGGCGCGCGAGGTTGGCCCGCTGCAGGTCCTGACCCACTTTGGCGGCGAGTACGACCGCGACGCGGACGGCGTCGTCCGCGGCTTCGACCGGAACCCCGATTCCACGCTGACCCCGGAGTATTACTACGCGGACTTCGCCGAGGGGATGCAGGAGATCGGCTACGAAGGCTACATCGGGTATGAGCTGTGCCACCCGCTGCCGAAGGTGGACGGCAAGACCGTGGGCATCGAGTTCGCCGACAAGAACGCGCAGCTCGCCGCCGACTACATGCGCGGCGTCCTCAAAAAAACGGGGACACTCAACTTAACGGTGAACCGTTGATTCGATTGGCCTGAAAATCAGGTGCAGAGGCTTCGTCGCGAATGAGCAAAATTTGCGACGGAGCCTCACCGCGGATCAACAACTTACGCTAAAGGTGAGTGTCCCCATTTTACGTTATTGGAAAGTGGGGAACATCTTCTTCAGTTCATCCGCCGTGGCGGCACTCCCGTACTGATTCAGCTCGAACGCTTCAGCGTATTTGATGCTGCGGCCTTTCTGTTCTCCATACAGCTGCACCAGCAGCGTCCGATACTGATTCGCGACGTCAGCGTTCCGCTGCTTCACGATGTCCAGCAGGAACGCCTTGCGTCCCGCTTCGTCAGTGGGCACGTTCCGCCCATAGCGCGCCTGCCAGGAGTCGGCATCACCGAACTGTGACGGCAGGGCGGAGATGCAATCCCACTTCTTCTGCGCCGCCTCGTCGAACCCCACCGCGAGAATCGGATCGAACGGATATGGCTTCTTGAAGGCGTCCGAGTAGAACAGGAAGATCGGGTTCCTCGGCGTCGGCTTCGTGTAGGGGGCGAAATACGGCGCCGCGACAACGACGGCGGCGTCCTCGGCGAGCTTACCGACGGCCCGGTGATCCGGGTGGTAGTCCCACGGACGATGGGAGAGGACGATGTCGGCCTGCCAGTCTCGAATCATGTTGGCGACCTTCTTCCGCGTCTCGAGGTCCGCCATCAGCTCGCCGTCATGGATGTCGAGGACCTCGGTTGCGACCCCCAGCTTCGCGTGGCATGCCTCGACTTCAGCCTTGCGGCGCTGCGCCAGCGGCCCTCCCGCCTGCGAGAAGTGTCCGACGTCGCCATTGGTCAGCGCCACGAGCTTGACCTTGTGGCCGGCGGCGGCGAAGAGCGCCGCGGTTCCGGCAAATTTCAGCTCCGCGTCGTCGGGATGCGCGCCGAACGCGATGATTCGCAGTGTGCGGCTGGGGGGACCCTGTGCCGCGATCGACTGCACGACAAAGATGGCGAGGAGCAGGACGAATAAGCGAGTTGAACGCATCAATACCTCCGGTTAAGGTCCACAGCGTATCCTCATCGCTTCGTCCTCCACAATGGCGCGGCGGGCATCGAGGGTGAGTACCGCCTCCCGGCGCGCGTTATAATGCCGCGCCTTGGCTCCACACGATGAACGCGGACTCACTCGCCGTGCGCTCCTCAAAGCTGCGGGCGCCGCCCCGCTGCTGGCGCTTGCCGGCTGCGCCGCGCGGCGTGCGCCGGCGATCGCGCGGTCGCGGCCGACCGACATCCGAATCGTCGAGGCCAACCACGCGTTCGAGGAGTTCAAGTATCGGGCGCCGTACCAGTTCGGCGGGCGTTCGGTCGATGCGGTGACGCTGCTGAACGTCACCTGCCGGGTGCGGACGAGCGGCGGAGTCGAGGCGTGGGGGTTCGGATCGATGACGCTCGGCAATGCGTGGGCATTTCCCGCCGCGTCGCAGGAGGACGGCCTGGGCGCGATGCGTGCGCTCGCCGGTGACCTCGGTCGCCTGACGTCCGCCTGCCAGGAGCAGGGGCACCCGGTGGACCTGTTCCGGGCGCTGGAGCCCGAGTATCTGCGCGCCGCCGGCGAGCTGTCGCGCACCCGCGCGCTTGCGACGCCGATCCCGAAGCTCTGCACGCTCGTCGTCGGCAGCGCTTTCGACGCCGCGATCCACGATGCGTACGGCAAGGCATTCGGCGTCAGCTGCTACGACACCTACGGTGCGCGCTTCATGACGCGCGACCTCTCGCACGATCTGGGGCCGAAGTTTGCCGGCGAGTATATCGATCGGTACGTCCCGTCCATGCCCCGGCCGAGTATCCCGCTCTTTCATTCCGTCGGGGCGAGCGATCCGCTGGAGGCTGCGGACGTCCGGGTCAGAATCGACGACGGGCTGCCGAATACGCTCGAGGAATGGATCCCCCGGGACGGATTGATCCGTTACAAGATCAAGTTGAACGGCGGCGATCTGACCGCGGATTTCGAGCGCGTCGTCCGCATCGATCGCGTCGTCAATCGCGCGATGGCGGCGCGCGGGGCGGCGGACTGGAAGTACTCCCTCGATTTCAACGAAGGCTGTCCGAATGTGGCGTACCTGCTCGAGTTCCTGCGCCGCATCCAGGAAGCCACGCCCACCGGCTTCGATCGGATTCTCTACATCGAGCAGCCGACCGCCCGCGATCTGCAGAAGGATCGGGCGAACGTCATGCACAAGGCGGCGCTCCTTCGTCCCGTCGTCATCGACGAATCGCTGACGGACCTCGAGGCGCTGCTGCTCGCGCGTGAGATGGGCTACACCGGGGTCGCCCTCAAAGCGTGCAAGGGGCAGACGCATGCCATGCTGATGGCGGCCGCGGCGCAGAAGTACGGCATGTTCATGTGCGTGCAGGACCTGACGTGCCCCGGCGCCTCGCTCATTCACTCGGCCGGCATTGCCGCCCGCGTGCCGGGGAACGCCGGGATCGAGGCGAACGCGCGCCAGTTCGTGCCGGTCGCGAACAAGGCATGGGAGCCGGGCTTTCCCGGGCTCTTCACGATTCACGACGGCATGATGAATACAGGGCAGCTGAGGGGGCCGGGTCTCGGCGCAGTGCCGACGCGCCCCGTGAAATCGGCGTGAACGTCGCAGGAGGCATTTCATGAATCCGTCGAGACTCAACCGGCGCGAGTTCCTGCAGGCCAGCTCAATGGGGGTCACGCTGGCCGCGACCCTGGGCTCGGGTGCACGCGTGGCCGCGGCGCCGGCGCGCTGGAAGGTCATTGCGTTCAGCAAGCCATTCATTCGTCTGAATTACAGCGACACCGCAGACCTGGTTGCGGATGTGGGCTGGGACGGTATCGAATGTCCGGTGCGCAAGTCATCGACGCACATCGATCCGGAGCGTGTCGAGGAGCAGCTGCCGAAGATGGTGGAGGCGCTCAAGAAGCGCGATCGGGAAGTCTCCATGATCACGACGGACATCACCGGCGTGACTCTCCAGGCTGAGCTGATCCTCAAGACCGCGGCGAAACTGGGGATTCGCAGGTACCGGCTCGGTGCGCTCCACTACGTGCCGACCAGGCCCATTCAGGCGCAGCTCGAGGACTTCAAGATCCGGATGCGTGACGTCGCACAACTGAATCATACCGTCGGTATCCAGGGGGGTATCCAGAACCACTCGGGAAAGGACTACTTCGGAGCGCCGGTCTGGGATGCATTCGAAACCATCCGCGCGCTCGCTCCCACCGACATCGGGATTGCCTTCGACATCGGTCACGCGACGCTCGAAGGCGGCCTCTCATGGCCCATCCAGGCCCAGCTCGCGCAGTCTCGCTACAGCGTGGTGTACGTGAAGGATTTCCGCTGGGAGAAACAGGCGGCGGGATGGACTCCTGAATGGTGTCGGCTTGGCGAGGGGATGGTCAGCCGCAAGTTCTTCGATACGCTCGCGACCGCGCAGTACGCCGGACCGGTCTGCCAGCACCACGAGTACGAGCTCGGGAAGACGCCCGCGGAAAACATCCGGCACTTCAAAGACGACTTGAAGACGCTCCGCGCGTGGCTCGAGCCCGCCGGCTAGTGTCCTGTCCCAGTAGAAAGTGAAACAAATTGCGCGACCTGCTCGTACTGCTCTACAAGGAGGCGAGCATGCGAACAGGACGCCCGAAAGCCGCGTTGATCCTGACACCGGAGGAACGGACGCGACTCGAATCGCTGGCCCATCGATCGCGGTCGGCGCCGAACGTGGCTCGGCGTGCGCGCATCATCTTGGCGTGCGGCGAAGGTCTCGACAACCAGGTAGTGGCTCGGCGTCTCCACGTGAGCCCGGGCACGGTGTGGAAGTGGCGCGGGCGCTTCGTGCGCGAGCGACTCGACGGCTTGTACGACGAACCGCGGCCCGGTGCGCCGCGGACGATTACCGATGACCAAGTCGAGCCGGTGATTATTCGAACGCTGGAAACCACCCCGCGCGGGGCCACGCACGGGCGCACCCGGGACATGGCCAAGGCGTTGGACCTGAGCCGCATGGCCGTCAATCGGATCTGGCGTGCGTTCGGCCTGCAGCTGCATCGGGGCGAGACGTTCAAGCTGCCGACCGACCCGCTGCTCGTGGAGAAGGTGCGCGACATCGTGGGGTTGTATATGCGTCCGCCTGAGCACGCGGCGGTATTCTGCGTCGATGAAAAACCTCAGATCCAAGCGCTGGACCGCACGCAACCGCTCCTGCCGATGCGGCCCGGCCAGGTGGAGCGCCGGACGCATGACTACGATCGGCACGGCACGACGACGTTGTTCGCCGCGCTCAACGCGAAGACCAGCGAGGTCATCACGCAGTGTCATCAGCGTCATCGCTCGGTCCAGTTCCGCGAGTTCCTCGATCTGATCGAGACCCAGGTCCCGCGTGACCTCGACGTGCACATCATCATGGACAACTACGGGACCCACAAAACACCGCTCATGCGGAACTGGTTCGCCAAGCGTCCACGGTTTCACGTCCACTGCACACCCACGTATGGGTCGTGGCTGAGTCTCGTGGAGCGATGGTTCGCCGAGCTGACGAACAAACAATTGCGCCGCGGCGCCTCCACGAGTGTGCCGAAGCTCAAGGCCGCCATCCAGGAGTTCATCGACGCGCATCAGCAGAATCCCAAGCCGTTCGTGTGGACGAAGACCGCCGACCAGATTCTGGCGAGCATCGCGCGATTCGCGCAGCGCACGTTCGACCTCCAAGCCTCGCAACATGTTTCACGAACCACTGGGACGGGACACTAGGCGGTGGCCAGGTACTTTGCGAAGTGCGCCTTCATGCGCATCGTCGGGATTCGGGATTCGCGAATCGGGATTCGCGACTCGGGATTCGAGGCTCGGACGACGTAGCTTCCGGCCTTAGCCGGAAGAAACCGGTACCAGGACAACTACGGCACGCGTGCGACGTCATAGGTCAGCACGAGTTCCGTCTGCCGCGGATCGCGGCGCTGCGACGCGATGGTGACGGCGCTGGTCGACGGCACGAGCGCGTTGACCAGGTAAACGCTCGTCGCACGGCGATGGGTGTTCCGGTAACGAAGCGTGTGGCGTCCGGCGCTGAGGGCAGGAACCCCCGCTCGCGCCTGGATGCGAATTGGACCGGATCCGCTGGTGATCTCCTGGAAGGTCGGGAAGCGGCTGGACACGAGCGCCACGGGGCGCGCCTGGCCATCGACCTGGAGCACCACCGACTTCAGGACGAGATCCGCATAGCTCTGTCCTTCGGCGTCTGAGATGCGGCCATTGCGGTCGGTGTCGATGAGTCTCCACACATCGGGCGCCACGCCGACTCCGGCGGTCAGATCGATGTCCAGCTCCACGCGATCGAGGCTGACGTCGATGCGCGTCGCCTGCAGGTACTCGTCCAGCCGGTGCGCATCAGCGACTGACGGAAGCGCCAGCCGGATGCCGATCGCGATGACGAAGAACCGCGCCGGGACGACGGACATTCACTTGACCAGTTTCGCGCCGTAGTCGTTCGTCGGATCGCGATAGATCGTGTGGATGTGGGTGATGTCCCGCTGCGGCGCGTACTCGATGACGAGCGTCGGCCCCTGGATCCTGAAGTACGCCGCGCTGCCGTTCGTCAGGGGGCCGTTCCACGCGAAGTACGTGTTCGGCAGGGCCGCCTTGATTTCTGCCATTCGTCCCGTCGCGGCCTCGTCGTTGAGGATGCCGACCCATTCGTGCGCGAGGTCGAGCAGCATGGCCTGCTGGGGAGCGGTCAGCGCCGACGCGAGGATGCCTTCGGGCTGAATCTTCTTCCCATCCTGCCCGGCGCCGAGCACGAGATCGGTCACCTGATAGCCGAGAACCGCCTGCTTGCGCTGCGCGGGATCCAGCGCATTGATCAGCGCGAACGCCTTGTCGTTCTCGTCGCCAAGAGGACGAACGGTCTGCCCGTTGAGCGAATACGTGGCCGGCTGCGCGGCGGGGAGGCTCGGCGTCATCACGTTGTCGCGCCCGACGAGCGTGACGTTGATCGCGAGGTGATGACCGCCGAACTGGATCATCCAGGGCTCGATGACGGACGGCGTGCCCAGCAGCGCGATGAAGTATTCCGCGGCACCGAACTTGACGTTGCCGCCCCCGCGGCCGCCACCTGCCGTCTTGAGCACTTCGTCGCCGTTCATGATCTCGGTGATCTTGCGGTATCCGTCGCGGCTCAAGGCAGTGGTGAGGATCTTGAGCGCAGCGTCCTTCTGCGGTGCCGTCAAGTCCCCCAGCCGCAGTCCTTTGCGTTCGAAGATGCCGACCGGGAGGTTGGACCACCGGGCTTTCTGTTCGTTGTCGTTGAACGCGAACACGCACCGGGCGCGCTCGGCCTCGCTCAGACTTGCCAGGAACGCGGTGCCGGCAGCCGTGATTGCGGTGGTGATGCTGGCTGGGGCGCCGGTGGACGCGGCGGGTGCCGCAGCCTGTTGCTCCGGATGAGCGGCCAGCGGGATCGTGAGGAGCATCAGCAGCGCGACCGACGACGCCGCGGCATTCGGCTTTCGCACGGCGACACTGTAGCACCGGTTCCCATCGGTCGCACGACGGAATGTCGTGCGCCGCTCGCGCCCGCCTCGTTGAAGATGGGGTCCGCGGGCCGTTCGTCGCGCACGTTCCAGGTGTCGCCGGCGCTGATGGTAGTTGACTAGACCGGCCGCTCGGCAAAATACTCAACGATACGATGCACGCCAACTGAGCGCCTCCGGCGCCCGTTACTCCGACTCTCATACGATATCCGCTACCCGGACCGCGATGCCTACGCGCGGTCCAGGCCATCGGCCTTCGAGGTCCAGGATGCACATGCACAGAGTTCTTGCCGCGTCGGTGTTCGCGGCTTTCACGGTGGTGGCGACGCACCCCATGGCCCAGGGGACGCCGCAGACGGCGCCCCCGGCAGGTGGAACAGCACAGCCGCCCGCGCCTCAGGCGGACACCCCGCCGGCTGGTCGCGGTCAGGGGCGCGGCGGACGGGGTGGGCGAGGCCAGGCCGTGTTCCCCGCGCAGCAGAGGCCGCCAGGCGATCCCGCCCTCATCGAGCGAGGGAAGGGGATCTACAGCACGACCTGCAGCGGCTGCCATGGGGCGGACCTGCGCGGCGGTGGGACGGGCGGTCCCAACCTTCTTCGATCTCCTGTCGTCCTGATGGACCAGGCCGGCGAATTGATCGCGCCCATCATCCACGGTGAGCGCAAAGAGCGAGGCATGCCCGCGCTGCCGATGAAGGACGACGAGATCAAGGCGGTTGCCGAGTTCATTCACAGCGTCCTGAGCCTGGCGAGAGGCCAGGGAGCGCCGCCCGAGAGCGACACACCGCCACCAAATCCCATCGTCGGCGATGCGGCGGCCGGACAGACGTATTTCGCGGCGAAGTGCAGCTCCTGCCACTCGCCGACGGGAGACCTGAAGGGTATTGCGACGGCCCACCCGGACGGCAAGATGCTGCAGACCCTGTGGGTGAGCGGTGGACCCGGCGTTGGCCGGGGGGGCGGACGCGGAAGAGGATCTGCCGCCGCCACGCCCGACCCGACTGCGGTGACGGCGACGGTCACGCTGCCGTCGGGTGAAAAGGTCGAGGGCCCGATCGTCCGCATCGACAATTTCCTCATCACTCTCAGGATGGCCGACGGAAGCCTTCGTTCGATCCGCCGTGACGGCGATCGGCCGAAGGTCGACATCAAGGATCCACTCGAGCCGCACAAGGCGATGCTGCCGACGCTGACCGACAAAGACATGCGGGATGTGACCGCGTACCTGGCGACTTTCAAATGACATTCAAAAAACTGCTGCTGACTCTGCCCGTGCTTCTCGCGCCGGTCGTTCTTGCCGGACAGGGGCGCGGCCTCGATCCTGCCGACCTCCTCAAGCCGCTGGCCGACTCGTGGCCCACGTACAACGGCGACTACTCGGGGAAGCGCTACAGCGCGCTCACACAGATCAACCAGAAGAACGTGATGAACCTCACGCTCGCCTGGACGGCGAAGCTGACCCCCGGGTCCGCGAACGCGAGCGGAGGGCTCGGCGGCGGCCGCGGCGGCGGTGGAGCGCCGCTCATCATCGGCGGTGAGGGCACCGGCGACTTCGACACGGGAGGGGGAGTCACTATCAAGGCATCAGCCCTGATAGTCGACGGCACGCTGTACATCACGGCGCCTGACAACGGCTGGGCGATCGACGCGCGCGACGGACGTGAGCTCTGGCACTACTTCTGGAAAACGCGCGGCGGCACGCACATCGCCACGCGCGGCTTCGGCATGACGGGCAACTATCTCTACATGGAGACGCCGGACAACTACCTGGTGTCGCTCGAGGCGAAGACCGGTAAGGAGCGCTGGCACAAGGTCATCGCCGACTTCAACCAGCAGTACTTCTCGACGATGGCGCCGATCGTGGTGGATAACCACGTCATCGCCGGAACCGGCAACGACCTCGACATGCCCGGATTCCTGCAGTCGTTCGATTCCGAGACCGGTGAGCTGCAGTGGAAGCTCTACACCGTTCCGATGAACGAGGGCGATCCCGGTCTGGACACCTGGCCGAGCCTCGACGCCGCCCGTCACGGCGGCGCGCAGCCCTGGCTGCCTGGCGCGTACGATCCGGAAACGCGGCTCTACATCTTCGGCACTGGAAATCCGACGCCGGCCTATACGCTCGGCCGCGGCGAAGGGGACAACCTGTTCACGGGCTGCCTGGTTGCCGTCAACGTCGATACAGGGAAGATGGCCTGGTACCACCAGACCGCCCCGCACGACATGCACGACTGGGACTCGGCGCAGACCCCCGTGCTCGCGGACGCGCGGATCAACGGACGCATGCGGAAGCTCGCGATGACGGCCGCACGCAACGGGTACTTCTTCGTGGTCGATCGCGTTACCGGCGAGCACATCCTGACGACCAGGTACGGTTCGTCGACGAACTGGGTCAAGGAGATCGACCCGCAGGGCAGGCCCCGTCGCAATCCGGAAAAGGACCCGTCGGTGGGCGGCTCACTCGTGTCGCCGTCAGCGGGCGGCACGGTCAACTGGGAGCCGCCGGCGTTCTCCCCGGAGACGGGCCTTTTCTACGTGTCGGAGAACAACGCGTACTCGATCTTCTACCTGCTCGATACGGACCCTCGCGGGTCGATGGGCCTGGGTGGCAAGCTGGAGACGCGCGTCGGCTCCGGCGGAAGCTTCCTCACGGCGATCGACTACAAGACCGGGAAGGCGGCGTGGCGGCACAAGTACGAAGGGGGCGCGGGCGGAGGCGGAGGCGTGCTCGCCACGGCAGGCAAGCTCGTGTTCGCCGGTGACGGCG
This sequence comes from uncultured Acidobacteriota bacterium, assembly GCA_963749835.1. Lineage (GTDB taxonomy): Bacteria > Acidobacteriota > Vicinamibacteria > Vicinamibacterales > 2-12-FULL-66-21 > JALZOC01. Next base: position 3,924,080 of record CAVVOD010000001.1, on the reverse strand, counting down.
GCGGCAGTATCGTCGCGCACGACGCCCTGACCGGGAAGCCGCTGTGGCACTCGCGTGTGGGCTCGGTCACCAATCCGCCCCAGACGTACATGCTCGACGGCCGGCAGTATCTGCTCGTCGCCGCCGGCGACACGCTGTACGCCTTCGTCATGTATGCCGGCGGAAGCTAGGCCGCTGACTGGAAACCGTGAGAGGCAGGAGCGTGTGCCTGCCTCTCGCCCTCTTGCGCCACTGAGCTCTTCCCGCCGGATGATCGCCTTCCAACTTCCTTGACTACGAAGAGCCGCGCGGTGTTCCGGGTCGGACTGAATCCCTACGGCCTGGCCTACACACTCGGGATGCAGGGGGCCGGGACTCCGCGCGCCAATGAACGTCCGGTCGGGATGGCCGGGTTCGTGTCCGCTGCGCGGGAAGTCGGCGCTCAGTGCATCGAGCTCGATGGCAGATGGCTCGGCGCCATGCCGGACGACGAGCTCGCCCGGGTCCGCGACGATCTTGCCGGGGACGTCGTCATCTGCAGTTACTGGCTCGCCCAGCAGCAGGGGGAGACGCTCGCAGAGGCGATCCGGCAGACGACGGCGATTGGTGCCGGCATGATCCGGCTGCATTTGACACCTGTGCTCGAAGGTGCGCGCGCGCACTGGGGTGCGCGGTGGGGCGAGATGGTGGCGCACGGCCGCGCGACGCTCACGCGTGAGGCCGTCAGGGCCGCGGATGCCGGACTGGCGCTGGCCATCGAGGATCACCAGGATCTCGGCAGCGAAGAGCTCGTGGAGATCTCCGAGGAGGCCGGCGAGAACGTCGGCGTGATCTTCGATACCGGCAATCCATTCGCTGTCGGCGAAGATCCCGTGGCCTTTGCGCGGCGCGCCAGCCACCGGATCCGGCATGTGCACCTCAAGGACTACGTCGCACAGCCGACCGACGAGGGCTACAGGCTGGTCCGTTGTGCCATCGGCGACGGATGCGTGCCCTTCCAGGAAATCGCCTCGGTGCTCGAGTCGCACACCCCGCCGCTGACGGCCTCGATCGAGCCAGGCGCGCTCGAATCGCGGCATATCCGGCTGTTCACATCCGAGTGGTGGAATGGCTATCCGCCGAGGGATGCGCGAGAGCTGGGCGTGGCGCTCGGGCGACTGCGACTGCATCGTCTGAGCGACGATGCAGACTTCCGCACGCCGTGGGAGCGTGGCGCGCCCGGCGAGGAAATCGTCGCCTACGAAATGGCGCAGGTACGACGAAGCGTCGAGAACCTGCGTGCGATGGGTTTGATGCCGCGGCCGAGTTCAGGGAAGAAGGGCACGGACAAGACGAACGAGCACGGATGAACGCGGACCAGCCGCGATCCGTGTTCTTCTGTGTTCTTCCGTGTTTTCTGTGTTCGTGGTTTTGAGCGTTCACTTGAAATGGATGTCGGTGGACTACTGAGGTGCAGCAGAGATGGATGACAAAGAGTTCTCGCTAAAAGGGCAGATAGCCCTGGTGACCGGGTCCGGGCGCGGTCTGGGACACGCGATTGCGCTCCGGCTCGCGGAGCTCGGTGCCGCGGTCGCGATCCACGATCAGAGCGAAACGGCGCCGGCGCAGTACGGTGAGTTTGCGGACCTGGCGGCATCGGAAGCAGATTTGTCCCGGCACGGCGTCAAGACGTGCTCCGTCATCGGCGACATTTCGGACGAGAGCCGCGTCAAGGCGATGGTCGCCGAGGTCGAGTCGAAGATCGGGCCAATCACGACGCTCGTGAATGCGGCCGGGGGGGACATCGGCGCCAAAGGGGGCAAGCCCAATCCCAACAACGCGCTCAACATCTCGATGGAGGACGTGCGGGCGCTGCTCGATCGGAACCTGATCGGCACCATGCTGTTGTGCCAGTCCGTGGTACCGGGGATGGTGGAGCGCCGGGAAGGCTCCGTCATCAACATCGCCTCAGCGGCCGGCCACTTCGGCACTTCGCCGGAAGTCGCCTACTCGACCATCAAGGCGGCGATCGTCCACTTCACCCGTTGCCTCGCGTACGAGATGCGCGAGCATCACGTGCGCGTGAATTGCGTCAGCCCCGGTCCGACCGCGACCGCCCGGTTCCGCAATACCCGGGCCATCGATCCCACGATGCTCGTCGATCAGGGGACGCTGATGCGATATGCCGCCCCGCGCGATCAGGCCAACGCCGTCGCATTCCTGTGCACACCAGCCGCCGCCATGATCCACGGGCAGGTGCTGCGCGTCGATGGGGGGCTGACGCTGTACGCGTAGCTCACAGACATCAGCTCTCAGCTCTCAGCGCTGACAGCTGACAGCTGATGTCTGATAGCTGTCTTGAGGCGATAATGGCCCCATGCAAATCGTGATTACGGGAGGCGCCGGGTTCCTGGGCCGACGCCTGGCGGACAAGTTGCTGGACCGGGGCACCCTGCGCGCACAGGACGGCACGGAGCGGCGGATCGAACGCCTCACGCTCGTGGACGTGGTGCCGCCGCGTGGATCGGCGGACCCGCGGCTGGCGATGGCGATGGGTGACATCGCGGACTCCGAACTGCTGACGCGCGTCATCGGGCCGGACACGACGTCGGTGTTCCATCTGGCGGCGATCGTCAGCGGGATGGCGGAGGCGGACTTCGATCTCGGGATGCGGATCAATCTCGATGCGACGCGTCGGCTGCTCGATGTCTGCCGCGCCGCGGGCACCCGTCCCCGCGTGGTCTTCACGAGCTCGGTGGCCGTGTACGGCGGCGACCTCCCCGACATCGTCCTCGACACCACGGCACTGAATCCGCAGACGTCCTACGGAAGCCAGAAGGCGGCGGCGGAGCTCCTGATTGGGGACTACACGCGCAAGGGGTTCATCGACGGGCGCGTGCTCCGGCTGCCGACGATCAGCGTGCGTCCGGGGCGGCCCAACGCCGCCGCCTCGTCGTTCGCGAGCGGCATCGTCCGTGAGCCGCTCAACGGGCAGGAGGCCGTGTGTCCGGTCGATCCCGACGCCCGGATGTGGGTGCTGTCCCCGTCCACCGTCATCGACTGCCTGATAGCCGGCCACGACACGGCACCGGATGCCTTTGGACCCAGCCGTGCGGTCAACCTGCCCGGGCTGTCCGTCAGCGTCGGAGAAATGGTGGCGGCCCTTGCGCGCGTGGCGGGTCCCGAGGTTGCGGCGCGGGTGCGGTGGGAGCGCGATCCCCGGATCGCGCGTATGGTGGCGAGCTGGCCGGGCCAGATCGATGCCTCCCGCGCCAGGTCGCTCGGTTTCCCCGGGGACGACAGCTTCGATCAGATAATCCGCGACTACATTCGCGATTCACTGACCGGGCCGTCGGCGCCCCCGGCCTGAATCGCCCGCGTCACCGCGCGAAAACTCTTGCCCTGCGGCGCCGCCATCAGGATGATGTTGCATGTTCAATTCTGCACTTTCCCGTTTCGGTTACGTCACAGCCATGCTCGTGGGACTCCCGCTGGCCGTACTGTCCGCCTACAGTGCCGGCCGCGACCAGGCGCCCGCGCAGGCTCCCCCGACAGCGGCCCCGTTCTCGGACTTTCGCACCGAAAGCCCGGGCACCGTCCATCGGATCACGGTCGCGGATTTGCCGGCGCCGTTTGCCACCGAGGCCGTGAACAACGGGCCGAAGGTCGTGCCGCGGCCCGAAGGCGCGATGCCGAAAGCAATGCCCGGCTACTCGGTGACGCTCTACTCGAGCGAGCTCCAGGCTCCCCGCCTCATTCGCACCGCGCCCAACGGCGATCTCTTCGTGGCGGAAACCGGCCAGGGCCGTGTCCGCGTGCTGCGCGGCGTGGACGCGACAGGAAAGGCCCGGGAAGTCGAAGTGTTCGCGAGCGGACTCAATCGTCCGTTCGGCATCGCCTTCTATCCTCTCGGACCGAAGCCGGAGTTCGTCTACGTCGGCAACACCGATTCGATCGTCCGCTTCCCGTATCAGTCCGGGGACCTCAAGGCCCGGGGCCCGCAGCAGGTCATCGTGACCGGCCAGTTCCCGGGCGGCGGCCACTCCACGCGTGACGTCGTCTTCACGAAGGACGGCAAGAAGATGTACGTCGGCGTCGGCTCGCGATCGAACGTGGATGACCCGGACACCACGCCCGAAGAAAAGGATCGCGCGACCATCCTCGAGTTCAACGTGGATGGCACCGGACGTCGCGTGTATGCCACCGGGATCCGCAATGCCGTCGGTCTGGCGATTCATCCCACCACGGGTCAGCTGTGGGTCTCGGTCAACGAGCGCGACAACCTCGGCGACAACCTGGTGCCCGACTACATCACCCATGTCGAAGACGGGGGCTTCTACGGCTGGCCCTGGTATTACATGGGCGGGATTCAGGACCCGCGGCACGCGGGCAAACACCCTGAACTGAAATCGACCGTCAAGGTGCCGGACGTGCTGCTGCAGCCGCACAGCGGATCGCTCGAGATGGTCTTCTACGATGGCAAGCAGTTCCCCGCGGAGGATCGGGACAGCATCTTCTCAGCGGCGCACGGCTCCTGGAACAAGGCGCTCCGGACCGGGTACAAAGTCATCCGCACGCCGCTCAAGAACGGCACGCCGACCGGCGAGTACCAGGACTTCCTCACCGGCTTCGTCACCGCGGAGGGCCAGGTCTGGGGACGCCCCGTTGGCGTCGCCGTCGCCTCCGACGGCGCCCTGGTCGTCACCGACGATGCGGCGAACACGATCTGGCGGGTGGCGTTCACGAGGAAGAAGTGAACGAGCTGTCAGCTAACAGCTGTCAGCTGATAGCTGAAGCGAAGGACCGATGATGTCCATATCCCCCTCTCAACTCAGGTCCGCGCTGGCCGGCGTCATCGGGTTTCCGGTGACGCCCTTTCACGAGGATCTCTCTGTCGATCTGCCCGGGCTTCGGAGGAACCTGCAGGCGATGCTTCGGCAGCCGCTGGCGGCGGTCGTCGCGGCCGGCGGGACCGGCGAGCTCTATTCGCTCACGCCCGCCGAGCATCTCGACGTCGTGCGCACGGTAGTCGACGAGGTCCGCGGCGGGGTGCCGGTCATTGCCGGAACGGGATTCAACGCCGCCATTGGATTGGAGCTTGCGAAGCAGGCTGCCTCTTGCGGCGCGTCGGGCATCCTCGCGTTCCCTCCGTATTACCCGGCGCCCGAGGAGGACGGGGTCTTCGGCTATTACCAGTCGATTGGCGCGGCGACGCCGCTCGGGCTCCTGATCTACAGCCGCGACTGGTTCCACCCGGGGGCCGGGCTCGTCGAACGTCTCGCCGGGATCCCCACGCTGATTGCGTGGAAGGACGGGCAGGGAGACATGCGACGGCTGGAGATCATCCGCCAGCACGTGGGCGATCGCCTGCTCTGGATTGGCGGAGCGGGGGACGATCTTGTACCGGCCTACTACGCGCTCGGTATCCGGACCTTCACCTCCAGCATCTCGAACGTGTCGCCGGAGATCGCGCTTCAGCTCCACGTGGCCGGCTCCGCGGGGGACGCGGCGGCTCTCGACAGGCTCATGACCGACTACGTCGTCCCGGTGTATGCGCTGCGCGCGCGGCGCAAGGGCTACGAGGTCACCGTGATGAAGGAGCTGATGAACATGCTCGGCCTCGCCGGCGGATTCGTTCGCCCGCCGCTGGTGCCGCTTCGCGCCGACGAGCTGCGCGACGTCCGTGCCCTCGTGCCCCAGTGGCAGAAGACCGTCTCCGCGTGACACTCCGGTCGTCCCTCTCTCCGTGTCGATTTGATCTGAAGGGCGGAAAACATGGATCGCAGGCATTTCATGCGGCTGGCAGGCGCCGGTGTTGCAGCCGGCACGTCGCAGGCATCAGTGGCGGCCAGGCAGAGCGCACCGCGCGGCGGAGCGAAAACCGCCGCACCACGCCCGGCGCTGATGAAGGTCGGCACTCAGCACGATTCATCCGACGAAGTGCTCGGCGTCATGGCCTGCCTTGGCGTCATGCACATCTGCAGCCGCCTCCCGTCGGCGCGGCTGGACGATCAATGGACGCCTGACGCGCTCAAGCGGCTCCGCGAGCGCGTCGAGGGGTTCGGCATCACGCTCGACATGGTGCCGTTGCCCATGAGCTCGAACCCGATCGCCACCGCTGAAAACCCGAACATCCTCCTCGGCAAGAGCCCGGAACGCGATCGCGAGATCGACGGCATCTGCCAGATGATCCGGAACGTTGCGGCCGCCGGCATCCCGTCGGTGAAGTACAACCTCACGCTGCTCGGCGTGGTGCGCACGCCCAATACGCCCGGCCGGGGCGGGGCGCGCTACAGCACCTTCGTCTATGACGAGGCGAAGCAGGACCCGCCGCTGACCGCGGCCGGTCCCGTGAATGCGGATGCCTACTGGGAACGCATCACCTACTTCCTCGAGCGCGTGATTCCGGTCGCGAACGAATACAAGGTTCGGATGGCGTGTCATCCCCAGGATCCCGGCATGCCGCCCGGGAAGGGATATCGCGGCGTCGAGACCGTGCTGGGAAGCGTGGCCGGCCTCAAGCGCTTCGTCGAGATCGCGGAAAGCCCGTATCACGGCCTGAACTTCTGCCAGGGCACCGTGTCCGAGATGCTGGCGAAACCGGGGGAGGAGATCTTCGACGTCATCCGATACTTCGGATCCCGCGGGAAAATCTTCAACGTCCACTTCCGGAACATCAAGGGAACCTTCCTGCGCTTCCAGGAGACGTTCATCGACAACGGCGACGTCGACATGCTGAAGGCGATGCGTGTGTACAAAGAGGTGGGCTTCGACGGCATGATGATGCCCGATCATGTGCCGACGATCGCCGGCGACACCAAAGGGGCCCAGGCGTTTGCGCACGCGTTCGGCTACATCCAGGCTCTCATCGCCGCGGTCTCGGCGGAGTCCTGATGAACGCACCTCAGGTCCACGCGGTCCACGTGACGGTCTCGGATCGGCCAGGCATGCTCTTCGCGCTCACGGGAGTGCTCGCGGATCATCAGGCGAACATCACTTACGTCGACATGCACAGCCGGGGGCAGGAATCCGACATCTACTTCGAGTTCACGCACGCGGAAGGTGAGGGGACGATTGCGCAGAACCTCCGGGACGTCGCCGGCGTCCTGAGCGTGGAAGAGACTCCCTCGCTCAACCGGATCTACGGCAAGCGCATCGTCGTCATGGGAGGCGGCGCGCAGGTCGGTCAGGTGGCGCTCGGTGCGATCGCCGAGGCCGATCGTCACAACATCCGCGGCGAGAGGATCTCCGTCGATACGATCCCGCTCGTCGGCGAGGCGGAGCTCGCCGCCGCGGTACGCGCCGTCGTCCGCCTGCCTCGCGTGCGCCTGCTCGTCCTCGCGGGCTCGCTCATGGGGGGCGAGATCACGCGCGCGGTCGAGGATGTCCGCCGCAGCGGCCTCTACGTCATCTCCCTGAACATGGCCGGAAGCGTGCCGGACGCCGCGGATCTCGTCGTCAGCGATCCGATCCAGGCAGGCGTCATGGCCGTGATGGCTATCGCTGATACTGCCAAATTCGACCTGATACGCCAGCAGAAGCGACGCTACTGAATCCTCGTGTGACTGCAGACATGAAGGGGACGGAGGGCACGGAAAAGTCCACCACGGGGACACGGAGACGACACGGAGACAGCACAAGCCGCGCAGCCGAAGGCCGGTCGCGGCTTGCCACCATTTCGTCAGCATATTCCGCCAGTGCCAGCCGCGCTAGCGCTACGCGCTATCGAGTGAGTGCCCGAGTGGAATCGCTCCGTGGTGGACTGTTCCGTGCTCTCCGTTGCCTCCGCGCAGGCATGGGACGAACGGTGGGACGAACGGAACCGCCCCGCACCATTCGGAACCGCCCTGCACCTTTCCCGAGCTCAGCTCCTGAAAGTCCAGTAGACTGAGCCGCTTGTTGACGTCTTTTCAAAGGAGAATGCTCATGCGTTTGGTTCGCGCTTCAGCCGTTGCGATGGCCGTGGCTCTTCTCGTTCCCGTCGCTCTTGCCGCCCAGGGGGCCGCGCCAGCCACCGCTCCGGCGCAGACGAAGCCGCAGGGCGCGCCGCCCGCAGCCGGCGCCATGGAGAGCGACCGCAAAGTAGCCGGAGGCGGCATCACCGCCAAGGGATGGCAGGGCAAGGTCGACGCGAATGCCGCACAGAAGGGTGCCACCATCAACGACTCCAAGTTCGCCGAGGAGGGTGGGGCGTACCACCTGACCGTCGGCCCCGCCGCCAGCTACTGGAATCCCTCCAACACGGCCGCCGGCGATTACACGGTCAAGGCTACGTTCAAGGAAGCCAAGCAGACCTTCAGCCATCCTCACCCGTTCGGTCTCTTCATTGGCGGCAACAAGCTCGGCACCGATCAGCAGAGCCTGATTTACTGCGTTGCCTACCGCGACGGCAGCTACCTCGTTCGCAGCTTCAAGGGCGATGCCGTGACGACGGTTGCCAAGAAGGCGCCGAATGAGGCCGTGGCCAAGGCAGCGGCCGATGCGCCGGTGACGCAGGAGATCGAGTGGCGCGTCAAGGGAACGCGCGCTGAATGCGCGATCAACGGCACGGTCGTGGCGGGCCTCGACAAGGCTGAGATCGTCGGCGACGGCAAGCTCGAGTCGACCGACGGAACTTACGGCATCCGGTCCGCACACAACACCGATGTGGTGGTGAGCGGTCTGAAGATGACAAAGAACTAACCCTCGACCGGGAGCCTGACAACATGATTCGTGGAACCTGCGCTGTCCGCTTTGCCGCATCGGCTCTGCTCGTTTTCTCAACGGCCCCGTGGGCACTTGCCGGGGCCCAGGAGGGCCGCGCGGGCGCACCGCCCGCGCAGACGGGCAGAGGTGGCGGGCGGGGAGCGCAGGCCCCCGCGGTCGTGTCTCCCGAAGTCATGACCGATCGTCGTCTTGCGTTCCGCATTTACGCGCCGCAGGCCACGGCCATCCGACTGGCCGCCGGCGACATCCCCGGCGTGGGACAGACGACGCAGTTGACGAAGGGGGAGAACGGCGTCTGGGAGGTCACCATCGGACCGATCGATCCCGGCGCCTATCGCTACAATTTCAACGTCGATGGTGTCAACACGATCGACCCGCGAAATCCTGCCACGAGCGAGTCCAACAACAACGTATGGAGCCTCGTGGTCGTTCCAGGCTCCGATTTCTCGGACACCAAGAACGTGCCCCATGGAGCGATCGCCCAAATCACCTACAACTCCACCGCGCTGGGCGTCTTCCGGCGGATGCACGTCTACACGCCTCCAGGCTACGAAACAGGCACCTCGAAATATCCCGTGTTCTACCTGCTGCACGGCGCGGGCGACAGCGACGATGCGTGGACGTCGGTTGGCCGGGCGGGCTTCATCCTCGACAACCTGATCGCGGCCCGCAAGGCGAAGCCGATGATCGTCGTGATGCCGGCGGGACACACCTCGCGGGGCGCGGTTCAGGGCGGGGCAGTGGGGCGCAATGCGACCGAGGAGTTCGTCAAGGACTTTACGCTCGACGTCATGCCCTATGTGGGCAAGCACTACCGGGTGCTCACGGATCGTGCGCACACGGCGATCGCAGGACTGTCGATGGGCGGCAACCAGACGCTTCAAGTCGCGATTCCTCGCCTGGAGAAGTTCGCCTACGTCGGGGTGTTCAGTGCCGGGCTCTTCGGCGGGTTCCCGCAGCTGGCGAACGCCGGCCGTGGGGGGCCTGCGCCAGCTCCGGCCGCGGCGCCAGGCGCTCCTGCGGCAGCGGTTGCTCCCACATCAGGCGCTCCTGCGGCGGCGCCCGCTCCCGCACCGGGCGGGCCACCGCTCGCGGAAGATTGGGCGCGTCAGAATGCCGCGACGCTCGACAATCCCTCGTTGAAGAAGGGGCTGAAGCTGGTCTGGTTCTCGACCGGAAAAGACGATGGGCTGATCACGACGTCCATCGCGACGGTTGACCTTCTGAAGAAGCACGGCCTGAACGCGACCTTCACGGAGAGCCCGGGCGGCCACACCTGGATCAACTGGCGCAACTACCTCAACGAGTTCGTCCCGCAGCTGTTCCAGTAACCAAGGGTGCCAGAGGGCTCACCTATCGGGACTCGGGATCCGGAGTTCGGGATTCGTTGGTTCGGCCTCGGTTCTCTCGAATCCCGAAGCCCAAGTCCCTAGCCTTTTGGTCGACTCTCCCATGTTACCATGCTCCCACCGCGTTTTGGGAGGAGCCTCGCGTGCGTGGACCCGACGAGCAGACCGGCGACATGTTCAGTTATCTCTCGCCCGAGCAGCGGGTGCGCCCCGATCACCCGCTGCGGGCCATCCGGACGATGACCGACCAGGTGCTGGGCGAGTTGTCGCCCCGGTCCAGCGGATGTACTCGGACATCGGCCGCCCGTCGATTCCGCCCGAGCAGTTGCTGCGCGCGCTGCTGCTGCAGGCGCTGTACACGGTGCGCAGCGAACGGCTCTTGATGGAGGAGATCGACTACAGCATCCTGTTCCGCTGGTTCGTTGGCCTGAGCCTGGACGAGCCGATCTGGTCGCCGACCGTCTTCAGCAAGAACCGGGATCGGTTGTTGACCGGCGATATCGCGAGTGCGTTTTTCGATGCCGTCGTGCGCCAGGCGCGCGAGGCCGCCCTGCTGTCGGACGAGCACTTTACCGTCGATGGGACCCTGCTCGACGCGTGGGCGGGTCTGAAGAGTTTTCAGCGCACGGATGCCGGGCCGACCCCACCCCCTGACGATCCGGGCAACCCAACGGTCAACTTTCATGGGGAGACGCGGACCAACGCGACGCACGCGTCGACGACCGATCCGGATGCGCAGCTCTATCGGAAGGGCCTCGGAAAGGAGGCCAAGCTGACGTACATGGGGCACGTGCTGCTCGACAATCGGCATGGCCTGGTCACCAACGTCTGTGCGACAATATCCCGACGCGCGAAACGCACGCAGTGACTCGGTAGAACGGAGGCAGATCATGCGACGCATCGGCATCCTACTGTCGTTCGTTGTGCTTGCCTGGACGATGGTCGGGGCTGCGCAGGCGCCGCGGATCACGCGCATCGAGTTCCGTCCGGCGCCGGAGGAAGATGGCGGCGGCATCCTCATCTCGCTGCTCGGATCGGGCCAGTGCGCCTATACGATTGACTACGGCGACGGAAAAACCGAGCGCCGCACGGCCACGCTGCCGGATCAGATGCGCCATACCTACGGCGCCGACAACGAATACACCATCATTGCGACACCCGAGGCCCCGTGCGAAGGGACGGCGCGAGCGCGTCTCGACATCCGCGCCATCCGGCGCGGCATCTGGAAGGTCACCGTCACCCCGGGACCTTCGACCGAGCGTTCCGAGATCATCGCGACGATCGAAGGCAAGGGAGACTGCGCCGTCATGCTGGATTTCGGGGACGGCAAGCAGCAGCGACTGGAGGGGACGCTCCCCCTGAAAGCCGACGCTCACCCGTACGACAAGGACGGCGCCTACGAACTGCATGCCACAGCGGAGGCGCCCTGCCGGGGAGACGTGCGGTTGAAGGTCGACGTCCGGCGGTGAATCAAACGCCGCACGTTGGCACCCTCGCACCCTGGCGCTTGCGCCGCGTCATCGCCGGCTAAAGCCGGAAGCTACGAGCCCCCGAATCCCCCGCCTACGCCGGGAAGCGGCTACGGCGCGGCCGCGCCGTAGCTCGCACTGATTGCCCTGCGAGCGGAGGCAGGCGAGCCGCGAATCCCGAAAAGTTGCCCTTACGGATCAACAACTTACCGTAAAGGTGAGTGTCCCCATTTATTTAGCTTGGGGGCGGCGTGGGGGTCACGCCCAGGTTGTACATGATGAACGAGTAGATGTCCGCCGCGGTCTCGAGCTGTTTCTGCAGGCTGCTCGCGCCGTGGCCGGATTTGGTCTCGATCCGGATGAGGACAGGATGTTCGCGGCTGGCGCGCTCCTGCAGCGTGGCCGTGTACTTGAACGAGTGCGCCGGCACGACCCGATCGTCGTGATCGGCTGTGGTGATGAGCGTCGCGGGGTACGTCGCACTCTTGATGTTGTGGAGCGGGGAGTACGCATAGAGCGCCTTGAAGTCGTCCGCATCATCGCTCGAGCCGTAGTCGGCGATCCAGTTCCAGCCAATCGTGAATTTCTGGAACCGCAGCATGTCCATCACGCCGACTTCGGGAATCGCCACGCGGAAGAGATCCGGCCGCTGATTGATGACGGCCCCGACGAGCAGGCCGCCATTCGATCCCCCCTGAATCGCGAGTTTCGCAGATGACGTGTACTTGTTCGCGATGAGCCACTCGGCGGCCGCGATGAAATCGTCGAAGACGTTCTGCTTTCGCAGCTTCATGCCGGCCTGATGCCACTGTTCGCCGTATTCGCCACCGCCCCTGATGTTCGCCGAGGCGTAGACGACCCCCTGTTCCAGCAGCGCCAGGCGGGCGGCGCTGAAGGTGGGCGACGTCACGACATTGAAGCCTCCGTAGCCGTAGAGGAGCGTCGGGTTGGTGCCATCGAGCTTCAGCCCCTTGCGGTGGACGAGGAACATCGGCACTTTCGTGCCGTCCTTGCTCGGGTAGAACACCTGCTTCGTCTCGAAGGCGTCCGCGTTGTAGCCGGGTACCTCGGCCTGCCTGAATACCGAGCTCTTCGCGGTGGGGATGTCGTATCGGTAAATCGCAGGCGGAACGTTCAGCGAGTTGAAGGCATAGAAGACGAACGTATCGCCCGGCTCTCCCGAGAAGCCGGTCGCGACGCCGGGTCCCGGAAGGGTGATTTCGACGCCGCGCGTGCCGTCCAGACCGAACACGTAGGCGTGCGTGGCGACATCCTGCAAATATGTGGCGAAGAGCCGCCCGCCCGCTGACGTCGCCCCTCGCAGCGGCTCCTTCCGTTCGGCAAGCACGGTCGTCCAGCGGGTTTCGTCGGGCCGCCGGGGATCGATGAGCACGACGCGGCCGTTCGGCGCCTTCCGGTTCGTTTCGACGAGGAGCCTGCCGCCCACGTGGTCGACGACCTCGAACGAGTCGTCCGTGATCGTCTTGATCAACGGGCTGAACTCGCGGTCACCTTTGGCGGCATCGAGGATGGAGAGCGCGTTGCCGTCCTTGCCCTTGCCGCGATCCGAGATGCTCAGGATCGCGAACCGCTCGTCAGGTGTCGTGTCGACGACGTGGAAGCGCTGCGGGTTCGCCGCATCCTCGAACACCAGCCTGTCCTCGGACTGCGGAGTGCCCACGCGGTGGAAATAGACCTTGTGATTCTCGTTGATGGAGGCTTTCTCCTGGCCGCCGACGGGTGCGGGGTAGCGGCTGTAGTAGAAACCGTCCTTCTGCCAGGCCACGCCGGACACCTTGACCCACTGGAGCGTGTCGTCGAGCGTCTTGCGGCCGGCAAGCTCCATGACGCGGTACTCCTGCCAGTCGGACCCGCTCTGTGAAATACCGTAGACGGCATATCTGGCATCGTGCGACGGCGCAAAGACGGAGAGTTTCACGGTGCCGTCCGGCGACCATGTATTCGGATCGATCAGCACTTCCGGCGTGCCCTCGAACCCCTTCTGGATGTAGAGCACGCTCTGGTTCTGCAGGCCGCTGTTCCTGGAGAAAAAGTAGTACGGCCCCTTGTGAAAGGGAGACGAGTATTTTGCGTAGTCGTTCAGCTGCTTCACGCGCGCATGCAGCTGTTTGCGGTAAGGAATCTGATCGAGGTACGAGAACGTCACCTTGTTTTCCGCTTCGACCCATGCGGCAGTCTCCGGGGCGTTGTCGTCCTCGAGCCATCGGTACGGATCGGGAACCGTGAGGCCGTGATAGGTGTCGACCTGCTCGCCTTTGCGTGTCTGCGGGTACTGCAGCTGCTGGGCGGCAAGCCCCGTCCCCACGCACACGGCACAGACGGCCGTTGCCACGCGCCACCATCGTGTCTGCATCAGTCCTCCTCAACCCGCCTTCGGTTCGAACACCCGCACGCGCCGGAACACCAAATCGACGAACCACAAACAGAGCGCGACGGCGACGAGTGCGGGCCAGATGGGCCGACGCTCCGTCCGCCGATCGCCCGCCGCACTGACCAGCGCTTCAGGCCCGGGCCGCCATGCCCCCCCGGTCGCGACCGCAAGCGATCGCAGCCGCGGCTCATCGGCTGCCCGAAAGCGGTACTCGGCGGCTGCATCGGGAAGCACGACCCGTGAGGCGATACCACTGACCTCTCCAGGTCGCGCGTCTGCCAGCGTGACCTCCAGACGCCCGCTCGCATCCGCGACCACTGTCGCCTCGTAGCGGCCGGGCGCCACCTGCCTGAGCGCGACATCCGCCGGCGCGCCATCCGCGGCCCGTACCTGCGCGACGGGACGGAGCAGGTCCCGGTGACGGCCGTTCACGTCCCGCGCCTCCACCGAGATCGCGACACTTCGTGCATTGCCATGAATCGGCCCGGCGACGACGTCGAGCGCCGCGGCGGCGGGGCGGCGCCGTTCGAGTGCGCGGGCGACTGCGCTGAAAAACGGACCGTAGCCTCGCCAGGTGACCCAGTCGGCTGCCCAGCGATCCTTGACGTCCGACGCGAACACGGCCGTGCGTCCGAGGCCGATCGGCCAGAACGCCAGCAAAGGATCGTCGTCGTCCGTCGCGAGCAACTCGAGCGCCGTTTCCTTCAACACCGTCGCGGTCCGCCCCTTGAGATGAGGGACGTGCGTGAGGTCCACGCCGCTCAGGAACCCCGGCGTCTTGACGACCGCGGTAATCTGCTTTTCGTCGAACGCGGGCGTGGCCGCGTTCCTGGCTTCCTTGACGAAGATCTGCGGAAGCTCCTTCGCGTCGGCGACCTGATAGGAGCGTCCCTTTCCCCACTTCGCGATATTGCGCAGCAGTTCCGGATCCGCGGACGGACCGACGGCTACGGTGGACACCGTGATCCGCGCGCTGACCATCTTCGACACCAGCGCCTCGTAGTCGTCCGGATACGATCGGCCGTCCGACAGCAGCACGACGTGCTTCGCCCGCGCTTTCGCCGTGCGCAGCGCAAGATAGGCCTGTTCCACCGCCGGAAAAATCAGTGTGTGGCCCCCCGGCTCGATGGCGGCAATCTTCCGGCGGATGTCGTCGCGATTCTTTCCGACGTTTCGGGGTGTAACGTCCCAGTCGAACTGATCGTTGAACGTCAGGACGCCGAGCGTCTGCTCGTCGGTCATGACGTCCAGTGCCGCCTGCGCTGCAGCCTTGCAGAGATCCATCGAGGAACCGGCCATGCTCCAGGATCGATCGAGCACGAGGATGAGCGCGACCTCGGGCTCGTCACGACGTTCGAACGTGACAGGCGCAAGCCGCTCGATCGGTGTCTTCCGGTACCCGCCCTCTCCGAAGACGGCCTCGCCGCCTGCGACCAGCAGGCCGCCGCCTCCCTGCTCGACCCAGGTGGCCAGCGCCGACATGGACGCGGTGCTGATGGCCGCGCGCGCGACGTCACTGAGGACGACGACGTCGAACGGATCGCAGCTGCGCCTCAGTGGAGGGCAGCCCGGCGGGGGGCCGCGTGGTCACCTGAAAGCCTGAGGCGGTCAGTGCGCTCGAGAGATACCTGGCGCTCGCTGGGTGTGCCCTCGACATAGAGCACCTTCGTGCGGGGGATCGGCCCACACGCCGCGGTCCAGTGTGTTGTTTTCCGCCAGCGGATCGTTCGGGATCTTCACCACAGCCTGGAGGACGTAAGCTCCCGGGGCTTCCAGCACGGCGTTGATTGGAACCACTGTCGTGCCGCTCGAGATCGCGATCGACCGCGTCCCGACGATGGTGCCGGCTGACCGCAGTTCGATCACGGCCTGCCCCTCGCGCTGGCTGCCGACCGATACCGTGGCGGTGAAGGCGGCGCCGGCAGGAATGCGGTCTGGCAGCTCCAGACTGTCGATCCAGGTGTCCCCGATCGAGCGCGGCGCGAGTGGTTCCACAGAGACGGGAACATGTGCGTCGATCAGCTTTGCGATCGCCGCATCCATCTCCCCCGCCGTCGCGCGGCCATCGCTGAACAGCACGATCCGCGGTACGTAGCCGGTTGCGAGCTCGGCGCGCCCTGCATCGAGGGCCGCTTCGATATCGGTGCCGCTCCTGTCCACCGTTGTGGCGCCGGGACTGCGGGATTCGATCTGCGCGAGCTGCCGCAGCGCCGAGGTGCCGTCGAGGACAGCCGCCGTCATGCCGAACGCCACGATGCGGGAGTGCGACGGGCGCAGTGCGCTGTTGAAATTGTCGATCTTCCCGGCCGCCGCCTGAATCGACGCGCTCGACACGCTGTACGAGACGTCCACGGCATAGACGATCGACTGGCGCGATGAGCTCGTCGAGATCATGGGCCGCGCAAGCGCAGCCGTGAGGGCGATGAGCATCAGCGATCTGACACGCGGCCTGCAGCCACCGCTGTCGCTGGTTGAAGTTCGTCCGCGCGACACGGTGGGCGAGCCACACCAGCGGCACCGCCGCGAGCAGCCAGAGCGCCGCCGGAGCGGTCCACGTCACCATGTCAGGGGATCCATCGCAGCCATCTCAAACCGTGATCCGCCGCTGCCACGTCCACCATTCCAGGAGCGCGAGGACGAAGGCCGCTGCCACGCAGTACAACCACCATGATGGGCCTGACGAGCCGGCCATCACCGGCCGGGCCTGATCGGTTGCGCTCAGACTCGTCCGCGCCGCGTTCGACACTTGCGGGCTGCCGACGTTGACGGCGAAGGTGCTCCTGGCCCCCGCACCTTCCGCGACATATAGCCCCGGCGCTCGCAGCATGGCGAGCGCCGCGCCGCTCACCCGCGCAAGCGGCACCTGCCGGCCGCCAGGTGCAATCACCTGCGCGGTGGCTTGATTGAGCGACGCAAGACCGGTCGTCCGCGCCGCGTGCGCATCGGGCCGCACGAGCCAGTCGATCGCATTGCCCATCAGGACGGGAAAGCCCGGCGCAGAGGCCAGGTTCGACTCGCCGGCCCCGAACGTCAGGACGACGAATCGCCTGCCGGACGTGTCGCTGACATACACGAGCGGCGTGCCTTGCGCGGACTGCGCGATCGGCGTGAGTCCTGCCGCTCCAAACGGGTGCGCTTTTTCAATCTTCAGCGTGAACGGGTCCACCCCGTGCACCACGGGATGAGTTCCCGCTGTTTCCCATCGTGGCCGCTTCTCTTCAGACGCGTCCCATGCGCGCGACGGAATACCTCCGGCTCCCCGGGCTGCCAGCCACGGAGTCTCCACCGGGGGAGCGAAATAAATGGCGGGCCTGGCCGACGGTTGGGGCGGGGCCCACCGGTCGAAGATGATCAGATCTTCCTCGCTCGAGCGATCGCCTTTGCCCGGGTCGCTCCCCACCGCGATGTCGTATCCCGAGGGATCCAGGAAGGCCGCTTTCACGTCCGGATCGCCGGCAAGGAGAGGCCGCAGCCAGCCGGTCTGCCGGCCCACCACCGTAATCGTCACCGGCGCCCCATGTGCGATCCACGCAAACGCGTCGTCGTCCACGCCCAGCGCGTTGTCCGGCGCCTCGATGTGGGCGTGGAGGTCGGATGCTGCGCCGCGCACGAGCGGCAGCACCTGACGCAGCGCTTCGCCGGCGCCGATCGAGACCGAGCGGTCGAGGATCGAGGCCTGTCCGCGGGCGAGCGTGACGCGCACGTCCTGTGCGACAGGCGCGAAGTTCACGATTTCGAGGTACGCGTCCCCGGCGTTCGAGCCGGATGGCGACGGGCGGACATCGAATGCCGTGACCCCGACGTTCGATGCCGCCTCGAACACGGAGTGGACGACGACGCCTCCCGGAAGCCGGCGCGCCATCGCTCCATCAGTGATGAAGTGGACGGTGTCGGCGCCGGCCAGCTGCGGCCATGCCGTCACGTCTCCGCCCACAGGGACGATGCGGTCCAGGGCGGATTCGATCAGCGCGGAGATCGGTGGTCGGGCCTTCCACCAGACCGTCAGCGGTCGTCGCGAGGGCCATGGCATGGCCGGCTTCCGCGGCTGCCAGTCGTCGGGCCTGCGCCACGGCGCGCTCCCAGCGTGACTCGTGGCTGCGGGTGCGCGTCAGCATCGACCATGACGAGTCAACGACGATGAGCACGCGTCCGCGCGATGAGGCAGGCGCCGAGGATCGGAGCGAGGGGCGCGTCGCGGCGAGCGCGATCGCGAGCGCGATGATGACCGTGAGCACGAGCGACACCGCGCGCCGGATGCGTTCCCAGAACGTCATTGCCCGCGCGGTTCGTCGAGCACCCGGCGCCAGAGAAGCAGCGATGCCACGAGCAGGCGTGGCGGCCGCAGCTTGAGCAGGAACAGCCAGGTGGCCAGCGCGGCGGCGCCGCCGAGCAGCAGCCATGCCTCCATCGCCGCCATCGCGCCGAAGGTCATGCGAGGAACCGCCCCTGGCGGAACGCCTTGAGAACGATTTCCTCGAACGGGCGCTCGGCATCCGCGCGGACGTAGCCGATGTCGTAGCGGCCGCAGAACTGCTCGAGCTCGGCCGCGTGCGCCTCCCACGCGCGCGACGTAGGCGGTGGCGAGCCGCGGCGTGACTTCGACTTCCCGCACGCTCGCCGGTCTCGGCATCGACGAACTGCACCTCGCCGAACGCGCCGGGATCGCGATCCCGTTCCGACGCGACGTGCACGACGAAGACGTCGTGGCCGATGGTCCGCAGGATTTTCAGGCCCGCCTCGAAGCCGCCGGGATCGAGGAAGTCGGAAATGATCACCGTGAGGCCGTTCTGCCGCGGCCGCGACGCGAACTCCTTGAACGACTGCCGCAGATCGGTCGGTCCCGCGGTCTCCATGTTCTCGAGCAGCTCGAACACGCGGAAGATGCGCCCCTTGCCGCGGCCTGGAGATGTCTCCTGTCTCAGGCTCTTTCCGAAGGGAAGGATCGTCAGCCGATCGAGATGCGCCAGCCCGATGTAGCAGAGCGCCGCCGCGATCCGCCGCGCCATGTCGAACTTCGCCGGCTCCGCCATCGAGCGGCTGGCGTCGATCATCAGGTAGATCGGAAGATCCTGCTCCTCGTCGAAGAGCCGCAGCAGCAGGCGGTTCAGCCGCTTGTAGGCCTTCCAGTCGATGTGGCGGAAGTCGTCGCCGGGCGTGTACTGCCGGTGATCGGCGAACTCGATGCCGCGCCCGCGCTTGGGCGTGAGGCGGTCCGCGCGGTTCTGGCCCGCGAACGCGCGCTTGGAGACCACGTGGAGGTACTCCAGCTTCTTGAGGAAATCGTCTTCGAACCGAAGAGCCATGGGAGTTTCAGCCTTCCGGCTGCGTCATTCGGTGGACAGACCTGCCAGGAGCTCGTCGACGATCGTGTCGGTGCTCACTTCGTCGGCCTCCCCCTCGAAGTTCAGAAGGATACGGTGCCGAAGCGCCGGCAGCGCGACGGCACGCATGTCGTCGAATCGAGACGAACGCCTGGCCGCGGTTCAGGGCCTGGATCTTGGCGGCGAGCACGATCGCCTGCGCCGCGCGCGGGCTCGCGCCGTAGCGGACGTACTTCTTGACGAGCGGCGTCGCATAGGGAGACGCCGGATGCGTGCCGAGCGCGAGGCGGATCGCGTACGCCTGCACCGGCCGGGCGATCGGCACCGACCGCGCGACGTGCCGCATTTCGAGCATCTGCGGTCCATCGACGACTCGCGTCACCGTGGTGTCGGCATCCCTGCGTCGTCCGCTCGAGGATCTGGTGCATCGCCTCCTCGGACGGATACATCACCTTCAACTTGAAGAAGAACCGATCCAGCTGCGCTTCGGGCAGCGGATAGGTCCCTTCCATTTCGAGCGGGTTCTGCGTGGCGAGGACGAGGAACGGCTGCTCGAGCCGGTAGGTGGTCTTGCCGACCGAGACGCTGACGTCCTGCATCGCTTCGAGCAGCGCCGATTGCGTCTTCGGCGTCGCGCGGTTGATTTCGTCCGCGAGCACGACGTTGGCGAAGATCGGCCCGGGCTGGAACTCGAAGAACGTCCCGCCGTGCGAGTGCTCCTGGACGATGTTGGTGCCGACGATGTCGGCGGGCATCAGGTCGGGCGTGAACTGGATGCGCGAAAACGTGAGGTGGAGGACGTCGGCCAGCGTGTGGACGAGGCTCGTCTTGCCGACGCCGGGAATGCCCTCGAGCAGGACATGACCGCCCGCCAGGAGACTCGTGATCGTGAGGTTCACGACGTCTTCGTGGCCGACGATCCGGCGGCCGACTTCCTCGGTAATCCGGAGGAACCGGTCGCGGAACTGATCGATGGACTGCTCGACGGCGATGGATGTCGTCATTGTGGGCGGATGAAATACGTCTGGACGGCTGCGCGCCGGCTCTCGGGGACGGGTGGAGGAGCGACGGCGCGTCCACGGTCGAACGTTCCAGCGGCGCTGTTGGCGTACGTCACCGTGGCCTGGCCGTGTTCGGTCTTGCGGCGTGCTTCCGTCTGGACGTTCTGGCCGCCGTTGTCGGTGCTCGCCTCGATCGTTTCGCGGCGCAGGGCGGCTTCGAGGTCGGCCATGCGGCCCCCATCCGTGCGCTCGGCGGAGCCGCCGCCCATGCCGATGCCCGGCGAGGATTTCCCCGACGCCTCGTCCTTGGACCCCATCATGATGATGCCGGCGCCCCCGCCGGCCTCCGCTTCGCTGATCGACGTAATCGAAGCCTCGTCCACGTCGCCCCCTTCCTTGCCGAGGTTTGCGTCCGACTTCTGCGCGTTCTTCGAGCTCGTCGTCTCGCTCGGGTTCTCACCGGGGGCCTTTGACGCCATGGCCGCGTCGGACATGTCGTCCGCCACCTTCTGCAGGGTGTCCCGCACCTCCGGCGCGACAGTGGGCATCTGTGCCGCCTTCTTCGCCCGTTCGGAAATCGCCGTCATCTCTTTCGAGGGCTCGTCGGATCCGGCGCCCGGCGGCGCCATCGCGCGCGCCAGGTCCTTCAGTCTGCCGGCGTCACGGAGCGCGTTGAGGCGATTGATCAGGCTGCGGAGTTGCGTAGCCGTCATCGGCGTGCCACCGGGCGCAGCCGTGCCGGTCTCGGCAGCGGCGAGGAGCGCTTCGAGCTCCTTCTGGACTTCCGGCAGCAGCAGCTCGGCGTCCGTCAGCTCTTTGGCGCGAAGCGCGTCTGCGGCGGGGGCTTTCGCGGAAGCACCGGGCCAGATGGATTCCCGGCCGGGGAGCAACATCGCGAGAGCGACGGTGCTGACCGCGAGGACAGCGGTGACCGTCTTGGCGCGCGGCGCGCGAGTCGGAGGATAAAGCGCGCGCCAGTCGGTGTCGCCGAGCCGTCGGGCCGCGCGGTCCAGATGGTAGTCGGTCCATGAGTCGCGCGTGTCGCGGGAGGCGAACCAGCCGGCGCTTCGCAGCTCGCCGCCAAGACCCGCGGCCTCGTCGATGCGCGCCGCGACGGCGTCGGAGACGGTGTGTTCGCGCCGCGCGAACACCACGCGGGCGACCAGGATCAGAGCCGCGATGCCGAGGGCGCCGAGGGGGAGACCCGCGGACCATCCTTGCCACCGGCTCCCCGCAGCGAAGGCCAGGCACACGGCGGCCACGAACGGCGCGAGGCGCCAGAACGCGCGGCTCGCGTCCTGCCCGCGGCGGCGGCGGTCGGCCGTCGCAAGCTCTCGCTGAACGAGCTCAGCGGGTGAACTTTGGGGAGTGCCGTGAGCAGACACAGTCCCTCTAACGATATCCGACTCCGTCGCCCTTCTGCAGCAAGGATTTGAGGCATTCGACCGAGCGCGCCAGCGGTCACACAGGTCAGCCCTTCGGCTTCCTGCTACCGGCTTCCAGCTTCCGGCTTCCAGCTTCCAGCTTCCAGCTTCCGGCGCCTATGGTCCCCGGCTGCGCATGACGCCAAGCAGTACGATTACGACCACCACATTGACGGCGAGGATCGCGGCGCCCAGGGCGCGTTCGCTTCTTCGAGCAAACCACATGTACACACCGGTTGCCCCCAGGAGCAGCAACGCGGTGGAGACGATGGCGACGACAAGACCCCAGAGCTTCATCGTCAGCGGCTCGTGCCAGAGGCCCGCGGCATGATGGAGCCGGTTCAGCATTCCCATGACGCCGGAGACGCTGGTCTTCAGTTTCACCTCGCCCGACGCCTCCTCGGTACTGCACCTCGTGGACGGTGCCTGGCAGGACGAGCCGCAGCGTGACGCCGGCCGCGGTCTTCTGGACGTTCGTCAGCTCTCCGCGCACGCCGGCCGCCTGCGAGCCGATGTCTCGTGCGATGACACGCGCGTCGGTCAACCCGGGC
This sequence comes from uncultured Acidobacteriota bacterium, assembly GCA_963749835.1. Lineage (GTDB taxonomy): Bacteria > Acidobacteriota > Vicinamibacteria > Vicinamibacterales > 2-12-FULL-66-21 > JALZOC01. Next base: position 3,901,909 of record CAVVOD010000001.1, on the reverse strand, counting down.
GCCAGCGACACGCGCGATTCCCTCATCGCCGGCTTCAGGTTGAACCACGTCCCGTGCGCCATCTGGACGGCGCTGATCCCGTACACCAGAAGAAACGGCAGGCCGATCGACGCCAGCAGACGATGAATCGTTCGGATCTTCTGATACATGTCAGCGGAACGAGACCCAGAGCGCGGAGAGGGTGCCCGTCGCGATCCCGAGGCAGGCCCACGCCCAGCCGCCGCGCGTGGACGCCGAGAGCCAGAGGTAGACTCCCGAGGCGCAGAACGCCAGCAGGCACCACATCGCGAGCTCGTTGTAGATGGCCCAGACGCGGACGATCCGGGGCGCCTCCTCGTCTCCGGTTGTCGCTGCATGCGCGTCGCCCAGAAAGAGCCACGGGCTGTTGCGGATTTCCTCGATGCGCAGCCGGTGCTCGCGCTCCAGGACGATCACCCGCCAGATGCCGTTGATGTTGTAGAAGTCGAGCAGCAGATCGTTCTCAGGGGTGCGCCGAAGGAACCAGTCTGGCATCGGCCGCGCCAGCGGCGGCCGCAGCGAGTCATACACAGCGGCAGCGACCTCCTTGTCGGTCGCGGACGGCGCAGTCGTAAAGGGCACGTACCTGACCGCATGCGCGATCTTCGGGCGCTCCAGCCCGGGCTGGAAGGTCGCCACGAGACCCGCGACGCCATAAATCATCAACTGGCCGAACGTCAGGAGCCCGGCGTAGATGTGGAGCTTCAGGATGATGCGTCGGACGGCCATCGGCAATGTAGCTTCGCATAACTGTTGGTAGCCCGTCGGCGGTGGCCAGACGGGGATCGGGGATCGGGGATCGGGATTCGGGCGCCGTAGCTTCCGGCTTTAGCCGAAAGAAGACTTGCCGGCAGCCGGCAGCCCCCGGAAGCCCGGAAGCCGGGAGCTGGAAGCCGGAAGCTTGGAAGCTGATAGCTGTTCAGCTGTTAGCCGACAGCTGAGAGCTGAGAGCTATAAGCGTTCAGCCCTCAGCGACCAGCCCTTCCACCTCCGCGAGCGTCGGCATCGCGGGAATGGCGCCCCGGCGCGTGATGGATATGGCCGCGCAGGCGTTGGCAAACGCCAGGCAGGCGCGCATGGTCGCCTGGTTCCGCAGGGTTTCATCGAGCGTCGCAACGGTGACATGCCGTCGAGACAATTCGAAGAGGAACGCGCCGACGAAGGCGTCGCCCGCGCCGGTGGTGTCGACGACGTTCACCGGTAACCCGGCGAGGTGGATGTTCAGGCGATCGGTCACAAGGCTCGCTCCCCCGGCGCCAGATGTGATGAGGAGGGCCTGCGGTCCGCGACGAAGGATGAAGTCAGCGGGCGTGGGCGTGACCCCGCCAAGGAGATTCAGCTCCTCTTCGGCGAGCTTCACGATGTGGCAGGAGGGCAGCATCGCGAGCGCGGCCTCCACGAACGCGTCGGGTGACGGCCAGAGATCGAGCCGCGCGTTGGGGTCGAAGCTCACCAGCCAGCCCGCCCCCCGGGCCAGCTCGACGGCACGTTCAGTCGCGGCGCGAGCCACGGGATGCGTGAGGCTGAGCGTCCCGAAATGCAGGATGCCCTGTCCCTCGAACCACTCGGGCTTCACGCCGGACGCCGGAAACAGCATGTCCGCAGACGGATCCCGATAAAACGCAAAATCCCGCTCCCCTGACGCGCTCAACGTGACGAAGGCGAGGGCCGTCTTGGCGGACGCCGTGCGGCCCAGCCACGCCGTGTCCACGCCGAGTGTGCGCAGCGTCTGCTCGATGCAGTCCCCGAAGGCGTCGCACCCCACCTGGCCGGCAAAATGTGCGCGCCCGCCGAGCCTGGCGATACAGGCGGCGACGTTGGCCGGCGCGCCGCCGGGCGCCCGGGCAAAGGTGTCCACGTCCGCCAGACGCTGTCCTTTTTCGAGCGGGACGAAGTCGATGAGCGCTTCCCCGAAGCACAGGACCCTGTTCATGCGGCGCACATCATACCCCGCCGTGTGCGCCTACCCCGCCCCAGGCCGCCCGTGACACCGGAGGCGGTGCTGGATTATGATGAGGCGCCAATTACCTGATGTTCAGTCGCGCAGCTTTTGTCTGGCTCTCGCTCGCCGCGCTGTTTGTGGCCCCGGGGCAGATCCTCGAGGTCGCCCCGTTGCCGCGAGACGGGCAGGTGCTCGTCTCCTTCAAACTGGGGGAGGCGTTCACAGACGAAGTCGAGGCCGCTGTGCACAGCGGCCTCACGGTGAGCTTCGTCTACAAGGTCGATCTCATGCGCGGCTCCTCGGTGTGGTTCGATCGGACGCTGGCGTCGGCTGTCGTGACCGCAACGGTCCGCTACGACAACCTGACCCGCAAGTACCACATCGCCCGCAGCCTCGACGGCCGGATCGAACGCGCGGAGACGACCGCCAGCAAGGAGTTCGTGCGTGACTGGCTCACGACCGACTTCGAGCGGCTGCAGCTTTTCAGGAGCGTGACGCTGCAGCCGAACAGCGAGTATTACGTCCGGGTACGCGCGCACACGACGCCCCGGAACGCCGCGTTCCTGTGGCCGTGGGACGGGCACGACGTCGTGGGACTCGCGAAGTTCACGTTCCTCCGGTAGATGATCGGTTCCCCCATGCATCCTGACTTGCGGAGGCGGCTCGGCGCGCTCACGGTGCTGCTGTTGCTCGCGACGGTCATGACGCCGGCGCAGCAGCCGACCGTCGTGCCGGCCGGCTTCTTTCCAAATCTCGAAGCGTACCTGGAATCGCTGCGGCTGCAGGCTGGGATTCCCGGCATGTCGGCCGCCGTCGTCCAGGATGGCGAAGTCGTGTGGGAACGCGGATTCGGATTTCAGAACGTCGCGGCGCGCGTCCGTGCCACGCCCGATACGCCGTACCTCGTTGGCGACGTCAGCGCCACGCTTGGCGCCGTCCTCCTGCTCCAGTGCCTCGAGGAGCGTCGGCTGCTGCTCGACGAACCGGTCAGCAGTTACGGCATCCAGCTGCCGGAACCTGATGTGACGTCCCGCAAGCTCCTGAGCCACACGTCGACCGACACCTTTGTCTACAGCCCCGAGCGGTTCGCCCGGATTGCCACGGCGATCGAGTATTGCGCGCCGCAGCCGTTCGTCAAGAGCGTGGCCCATCGTCTGCTCAACCGGGTGGCGATGAGGGATTCGGTGCCGGGGCTCAACCTGGGAACCGCCGGTGCCGACATTCCCGAGGGGCTCTTCGATGCGGCCGATCTGGATCGCTACCGTCGCGTCGTGGATCGCCTCGCCACTCCCTACAAGGTGGACGGCCGCGGCCGCGTGACGCCCACCACAGTTCCCGCGAGCCCGTTGAGCGCCGCGGGAGGCCTGGTCTCGACGGTGCGCGACCTCGCCCGGTTCGAAGCTGCCGTCGATTCAGCCTTGCTCGATCCCCCGGCCGACTCCGGTTTTCTGCTCAGGCCCGAGACGCTTGCGCTCGCGTGGTCTCCCGTGGCTGTCCGCAATGGCTCGGCGGCCCCCACCGGGCTTGGCTGGTTCGTGCAGCCGCACCGTGCGGGGCGGCTCGTGTGGAGCTTCGGGCTGGTACCGAACGTGTACTCGTCGCTGGTGCTCAAACTTCCGGAGCGCCGACTCACGTTCATTCTCCTGGCAAACAGTGATGGCCTGAGTGCGCCCTTTCAACTCGGCTCAGGCGACATAACCCGGTCTCTCTTTGCGACGTTCTTCCTCAAGCTGGCGAGCTGACGCCTCCGGCGCCCGTATGCTGAGGGCGCTGGCGTTGTGCTGGGCCGTCGTGATCGCGGTTCCCTCGGCCGCGTGGGCAGAGTGGCACTTCACACCGATGGTCGGCTACACCTTCAAAGGCAACACGACGCTGCTCGATTTCGAGCTGGCGGCCGGCAAAGTGCACAAGCAGGTCGGAGGTGCGGTGACTCTTGTCGGCTCCGGGTTGTTCGGGGTCGAAGCCATCACGGTCTTCACGCCGTCCTTCTTCCGTAATGACGCTGCTCCCGAGATCCTGCTCGAGCATGGCCGGTCGTTCGCGCTGATGGGCAACGTGGTATTGACGGCGCCGAAGCGCTGGACCGAATACAGCCTGCGCCCCTTCGTCTCGGGCGGATTCGGACTGCTGCGCGCATCCCAGGTCGATCTCGCCGGCACGCTGCCGGTGGAGTCCAACCTGGGCGGCTTCAACATCGGCGTCGGAGCCGTCGGCTTTCTCTCGCAGCGGACGGGACTCCGCTTCGACCTCCGCTACTACAGCAGTCTCAACCGCCCGGATCAGGGTCCCGTCGCCTTCGGGCCCGTCCATCTCAGCTACATGACCGCCTCGGTCGGCGTCGTGCTGCGGCGGTAGCGCAGGCCAGTCTTGAATCGGACTCGCGCGCGGGCGTTCACAGGCTGTTAGCATAGGCGCATGACAACGACGCTCAAGCGGGTGACCGCCGCAAACCTTCCTTCTCCCGTCGGGCCCTATTCTGCGGGCATCACGGCCGGCAATTTCGTGTTCGTCTCCGGCCAGGCCGGCCGGGACCCTGCCACCGGCGAGATCGCCAAGGATGTCGAGGCGCAGACCGAGCAGACGCTGAAAAACATCGCGGCGATTCTCGAAGCCGCCGGATCAAGTCTGTCGCAGGTGATCCGATGCGGTGTCTTCCTGATCGACATCGGCGATTTCCAGAAGATGAACGGGGTCTATGCACGCATGTTCGGAAGCCACCGGCCCGCCCGCACTACAGTGCAGGCCGCAGCGCTGCCCGAGCCGGGACTGCTCGTGGAGATTGACGCCGTGGCGCTCGTCCCCTGACGGAGAGCACGGAAAAATCCACCACGGAGACACGGGGACACGGAGTGGAAGTGGCCGGTCCGCGCATAGCGCGGAAGACGAGGATAAGATCTCTCATACACAAATTCGGCGAAGTTCATCACGAACTTGTGTACGAGAGATCTTCTCCTCGTCACGCGTGGGCCGGCGGCCGACGCCCGGCCACATCGTCTCTTGCTCCGTGCGTCTCTGCGTCTCCGTGTCACCGTGGTTAATCGTTCCGCGTCCTCCGTTCCCTCCATACCTCCAACCTGCAACCACATGAATCATTCCTCCTCCAGGGCCTGACGACGTGGCAGAGCGCAACGTTCGCCCCGTGATGACGGCGCAGCCGTTACTTCGAAGGCGGCGAGCTCGGCGCGTGCTCCTCGCGTGTGCGATCGTCGGGGTCGCCGGCGCGGTTGCGGCCGGCGTGTGGTGGCGACTCACATCGTCACCGCTGCAGCGGCCGCTTGGTGCCGGGTGGGCGGCGACGGTCATGGTGCTCGCCGGCGACGGCAACCCGGGCGTGCTCGACGGCGCGGCGTTCAGCGCCCGCTTCTCGGATCCCTTCGGCGTAGCCGCGGCGCGCGACGGCACCATCTACGTCGCGGACGCAGGAGACGCGCAGCGCATCCGCCGCATCGGCCCCGACGGCATCGTCTCCACGATTGCCGGCGGAGAACAGGGATACGCAAACGGCCCCGGCCTGTCCGCGCGTTTCAGTACGCCGTCCGGCCTCGCGCTCGCTCCCGACGGAACGCTCTACGTCGCGGACACCGGCAACAACGCCATCCGCCGCATCACGCCGGACGGGATGGTGTCGACGCTCGCCGGAGGTCTCTCCGCCGGCTATCGCGACGGCCCCTCGAACGACGCGCGCTTCAACGGTCCTGTCGGTGTGGCAGTGGACGGGGCGGGGCGGGTGATCGTGGCGGACACGTACAACGATCGCATCCGTGTCGTGCAGCCGGATGGAACCGTGACGACGCTAGCCGGGTCGGCGGGCGTCGGCTATATAGATGGTGCGCTCGCCGATGCGCGGTTCGATACGCCGTGCGGTGTGGCGGTCGACCGCGCAGGGAACATCTTTGTCGCGGACTCCGGAAACGGCGTCGTCCGCATGCTGTCGCCGGCCGGGGATGTGAGCAGCGTGGGTCCGATTCCCGGTGACGGGCTGTTCCGGCCGATCGGCATCGCGGTGGGTCCAGCCGGCGAAGTCTATGTCACCGACGATCGTGGCCGGGTGGTCGAGATCACTCCGGGTGCGGGCGTTCGCGTGGTGGCCGGCTCGCGGCCCGGATTCGCGGACGGTGCGGGCATGGACGCGCGCTTTCGCAGTCTCGCCGGGCTGGCCCTTGCTGCTCCCGGCAGAGTCGTCGTCGCCGATGCGCGCAATGCGCTCGTGCGGCTCGTTGCCGCTCAGGCCGAGCTCGAAGTCCGTGTGCCGCCGGCTCCCGGTATCAATCCGTCGTTCGACGCGGGCGCGTTTGCCCGGGAACCGATGCTGTGGCCGCTGGCGCCCATGGACGGCCCATTCGAGATTACCGGGACGCTCGGTGAGCCGCGGGGGCCCGAAGGGGGAGAGCGCTTTCACGCGGGTGTCGATGTGCACGCCTCGGAGGGAGCCGTGGTGAGGATCGTCCGTCCGGGAACCGTCGCGAGCCCGCTCGCCTCAGGCGAGTTCGGGACGCTCAATGAGTCGGTCCGGATCGGGCCGCTCACGTATGTGCACATTCGCGTCGGCAGGGAGCGGCATGACGAGCTCATCGACGCCGACCGTTTCGTCCCGGCGTACGACGACGAAGGCCGGATGATGCGGATGCGCGTGAAGCGCGGAACACGATTCAGTACCGGGTGAGCCGATTGGCACCGCCAACGCGTTCAATCACGTGCACCTGAACGTCGGCTGGCCTGGCGAGGAGTACAACCCGCTCCTCTTCCGGTTCGTGCAGTTCGAGGACCGCGTCCCGCCCACCATCGCGCGCGCGGGCGTCCGTGTGTTCCGCGAAGACGGACAGCCGATCAAGGAACGCCGGCGAGGCCGCCTGGTGATCGACGGGCGGGTGCGGGTCGTCGTGGACGCCTGGGATCAGGTGGATGGCAACGAGCGGCGCCGAAGACTCGGCCTCTATACGCTGGGCTATCAGGGTACTCAATCGTGACGGGTCCCCAGCGCCCGGCTTCGAGACGGTGAAGGACACGATACGGTTCGATCGCATTCAGCCGGGGTCGGATGCCGCACGGACGATTTATGCCTCGGGAAGCGGCATTCCCTTCTACGGGCGACGGTCCACGCGGTTGCTGTACGTCGTGACCAACACGCTCAGTGGAGGAGTGGCGTCGATGGGAGCCTGGGACACGGGCGAGCTGCCACCCGGAGACTACACGTTGCGCATCATCGCTGCTGACATGCGCGGCAATGTCGCATCGGCCAACCGCGATCTCGCGGTGACCGTCACGGCGCCGGCCGTCCAGTAGTTGCAACTGCCGTCCTCACGGTGGTCACTGGATCACGGAGGGAACGGAGAGCACGGAACGATCTACCACGGAGACACGAAGACACGGCGACGCACGGAGAGAACGAGCCAGCGAGCGGCAACGAACCAACGTGCGATCAGCCAATTGGTGTTCGACGTACCCAGTTGAAGTCGGAACATCAGGGGAGCTGGTCGGCCGCCGGCCGTTGGCCGGCGAGGGACAGGGAGGAGATCTCGATACTCAAGCTCTACTTGCTGCTCTCAGAGCTTGAGTATCGAGATTTCCTCCCTGTCCACCGCGCAACAGCGCGGGCCGACCAGCGATCGTGATGGGCAAGGACGGGAGACCTCTCACTAATCGGCTGGTTTTCTCCGTCTGATCTCCGTGTCCCCGTGTTTTGCATTTCATCCGCGACCTTCGTACCCTCCGTGACCTCCGGTAGCCATTCGGCGCCCGCCGGTGTCTTATGCATCATGCGGATTCTGCTGGTCACGCTTGCCCTGGCATCAGCCGCCTGCGCATCTGCCTCACTCAAGCGAAGCGAGCAGCAGGACGTCACCCGTGCGGACGCGCTGGTGCTCGAGGGTTGCTACACCTGTCTCGCGGAGGCTCGCGAGCTGTATCAGCGGGCGCTGGCACGCCGGCGGCAGCCGGCTCTGGTTCAGCGGCTGTTCGAAGTCGAGCTGCTGATCGGCCTGCGCGAAAAGGAACTGGCGCTCGATTCGGCGTCAGCGTTCGCGCGTGCGCGGAAGCTGGCGGCCGAGCTCCCTCCCACGGTCATGGCGGACCGCTATCTCGAGCTCGCGGAGGCCGTTCCTCCCGACGAGATAGGCACGCCGCATGAGGAACGCAGTGCCTCGGCGAGTGAGCGGGAGAAATGGGCCGAACGGCTCAGTCAGGAGCTGGCATGGCTGCAGACGGGAGCCGTCAGTGCGCCGGCTCGCCAGTATCTCTCCATCGCGCTCGACTGCAGCTACAAACCGACAACCCCATACCGCGTGCGCCCGTCCGCCGCGCCGCCGCCGCCCGAGCCTCCGCCAGGCAGCCCGCCGCTGGTGCAGTACCGCGCGGCGCTTTGCGCGCCGATCAATCACGCGGCGCTCGAGCGGTTGATGGTCGAGACGCCGCGGTTTGTGGAGGCATCGTATTCCCTTGGCCGTGTCGCCCTCAACAGCATCGACAAGGACGGTGGGAGAAAGGCGCGAACCCTGATGCGCGAAGCATACGTCGCATTCCCGCTGTCGCCGGCCATCACGTACTTGAGCGGAAGTCTGAGCCAGACCGCCGGCGACTGCCGGGCGGCGGTGCGCTTCTACGACGAGACGCTCGCGAGAAAGCCCCTGCACGAAGACGCGATGCTCGGCCGCACGGCCTGTCTGAGCTTTCTCAACGAGCCCGCGGCCGCGATTGCCGCTGCGACGACGTTGATCGATCGACGTGCCTACAATCAGGGTGACGCCTTTTACTGGCGCGCCTGGAACCATCACCAGGAGAGCGAACTGGTCTCCGCCCGCACGGACATCGATCGCGCCAAGACGCTGCGCTACAACTCCTCCGTCCTCACCCTCGCCGGCAGGATCGAGTACGACCAGAGCGATCTGGAGCCCGCCCGCACGGATCTCTCGTCGGCGAAGGATCTGGACGGCGCCAATTGCGTCGCCCGCTGGTATCTGGCACTTGTCGCATTGGAGCGAAAAGAGTGGACCCAGACGGGTACGAATTTCGTCGAGGCGATGGAGTGCTATCGTGCGAGCGCCCTCGACACCGAGCGCCGCATGCGGGTGATGGCCGCGCGCGAGGATCTCGACCCGGAGTGGCGAACCGCGCAGCTCGCCGGGTTCGAGATCGCGATCAAGGAAGATCGCAGCCAGGAGAGCGCCTCCGCGTACAACGCGGCCGTGAACTTCCTCCGTGGAGGGGATCGCACAGCGGCGACCACCTACGCCGACCTCGCCGCACGCGACCCCGTGCGCGCCCCCAAGGTCGAAGAGCTCAGGAGGCTATACATGGCGCCGGCTGCCCCGCACTGAGCGTTGGCATTTTCTTCCGGCTAACCGCCTCCGCCAAGGCTTCGGCGGTCCGTCGTAGCTTCAGCGCAGGCGGAAGCCGGAAGCTACGGGCGTCCGAGTCCCGGATCCCGAGTCCCGAGGCGCTCTTCCGGCTAAAGCCGGAAGCTACGGCGTCCGAGTCCCGAGTCCCGAATCCCGAATCCCGAGTCCCGAATCCCGAATCCCGATCGAGTACCCTGTCCCCCGTGACCGTCATGCGTACACAGGTCGGAATCGTCGGCGCGGGCGCCGCAGGCCTCATGCTGGGCCACCTGCTGGGGCGCGCGGGGGTCGATTCGATCATCATCGAGAACCGGTCCCGCGATCACGTCATCGACAGGGTCCGTGCGGGTGTGCTCGAACAGGGCACGGTCGATCTGATGCGGGAGTCCGATCTCGGCGAGCGGCTCATGCGGGAAGGGATGCGGCACGATGGCATCTACATCGCCTTCGGCGGCAACCGCCATCGCATCGACATGGCCGGCCTGACGGACGGTCGCGCGATTACGATCTACGGCCAGAACGAAGTCGTCAAAGACCTGATCGACGCGCGGGTCGCGTCAGGACGTCCGCTTCACTTCGAAGTCGCAGACGTGAGCGTCCACCAGCTCGGGACGAAGTCGCCGGAGATTCACTTCACGCACGACGGGGAGGCGCACCAGATCCACTGCGACTTCCTCGCGGGCTGTGACGGCTTTCACGGCATCTGCCGGCCTTCGATTCCTGCCGGTGCCCTCCGGGTATTCGACCGCAGTTACCCATTCGGATGGCTCGGTATTCTTGCCGAAGCCCCACCGTCGTCTGAGGAGCTCGTTTACAGTCTTCACGAACGCGGATTTGCGCTCTTCAGCATGCGGTCCCCGCACGTCACGCGCCTTTATCTCCAGTGCGCGGCTGACGAGGATATCTCCCGATGGACGGACGAGCAGATCTGGACCGAGCTGCGCGCCAGGCTGACGATGGCCGATGGCTGGGCCCCTCGCGAGGGACCGATCCTCCAGAAAGGAGTGACCGGCATGCGCAGCTTCGTCGTCGAGCCGATGCGCTTCGGCCGCCTGTGTCTCGCCGGAGACGCGGCGCACATCGTCCCGCCAACGGGCGCGAAAGGCCTGAACCTCGCGATGGCGGACGTGTGGCGGCTTGCACACATCCTCGAAGAGATCGTGCGCCACGACGGTCCCGACGCACTCCTGGACGAGTACTCCGCGCGCGGGCTGCGCCGCACCTGGCGTGCGCAGCGTTTTTCGTGGTGGATGACGACGATGCTGCACCGCGACGAGCGGGATACGGCCTTCGACGAGCGGCGCCGCCTGGCGGACCTGGAGTATCTCGTCAGCTCCAGAGCCGCCATGACGAGTCTGGCGGAGAACTACGTCGGGATGGCGCTCGACTAGACAGCAGCTCTCAGCTCTCAGCTGTCAGCTCTTACTGCCTTGGCTGTAAGCTTGTGGTGAATGCGCCAGCCGCAACGCTGAACGGATAGCGGATAGCGGATAGCGGATAGCGGATAGCTGCCCTTATGCCCCAATTTCTCCCCCTCCGCGACGCGATTGCGGCCCTCGTGCGATCGGAGGACAGCGTGGCGCTCGAAGGGTTCACGCACCTGATTCCGTTTGCCGCGGGGCACGAGATCATCCGTCAGGGCATGACGGACCTGACGCTGATTCGCATGACGCCCGATCTGCTGTACGACCAGATGATCGGCTGCGGCTGCGCGCGGAGGCTCGTGTTCTCCTGGGGCGGGAATCCGGGCGTCGGATCGCTCCATCGGTTTCGCGATGCGGTGGAACGGGGATGGCCGAAGCCGCTCGAGATCGAGGAGCACAGCCACTCGGCGATGGCGCACGCGTACGCCGCTGGCGCCGCGGGCATGCCGTCCGCGTTCTTCAAGGGGTACATCGGATCCGATCTGCCGGAGGTGAACCCGCGGATCAAGTCGATCGCGTGTCCGTTCACCGGAGAGATGCTCGCGGCGGTCCCTGCGCTTCGTCCCGACGTGACGGTGATCCATGCCCAGAAAGCCGATCGCGAGGGGAACGTGCTCATTGCGGGCATCATCGGGGTGCAGAAGGAGGCCGTCCTTGCCGCGAAGCGGGCCATGGTCACCGTCGAGGAAGTCGTGGACGACATTGGTTCGACGGGCACCAATGCGACCGTCCTGCCGGCCTGGACAATCGAGGCCATCGCCGTCGTCCCTGGAGGGGCGCGGCCGTCGTACGCGCACGGCTATTATCAGCGCGACAACGCCTTCTACACCGCGTGGGATGAGATCGCACGCGATCGCGATCGCTTTCGTCGGTGGGTGGACGACGAGATCACATGCGTTTCCGCGGGCCGCACGGAGGCCGCCGGGACATGATGTACACGGCCTCCGAGATGATGACCGTTGCGGCGGCGCGGGCGCTGACCAGCGAGGACATCTGCTTCGTGGGCATCGGGCTGCCGTCGGCGGCGTGCAACCTGGCGCGCCTGACGCATGCCCCGAAGCTGAAGCTCGTCTACGAATCCGGGACGATTGAAACGAGGCCGCAGGTCCTTCCGCTCTCGATTGGGGATGGCGAGCTGTGCGAGACGGCGCTGACGACCGTGTCGGTGCCCGAGATGTTCCAGGTCCTGGCTCCAGGGCGGCCGGATTACCGTCGGCTTCCTGAGTGGGGCGCAGGTGGACCGGTTCGGCAACTTGAACAGCACCGTGATTGGCGCGTATGCCAGGCCAAAGGTGAGATTGCCCGGGAGCGGCGGGGCCACCGAAATCGCGACCGGCTGTCGGCGCGTCTTCATCGTGATGCGCCACGGCGCACGCGCGTTTGTCGAGACGCTCGATTTCGTCACGTCGCTGGGACACGGCCCAACGGGCCGGGAGCGGCGCGCGCTTGGCGTACGGACGGAAGGGCCCGTGCTGATCGTCACCGATTTGTGCATCATGCGGCCGGAGCCGGCGACGAACGAATTTGAAGTGGTTTCGCTCCATCCCGGTGTCACCCGGGCCCGGGTGAGCGAGAATACCGGGTGGCCGGTGCGGTTCGCGAATCAGGTCGAGGAGACCCCCGCCCCGTCCGAACACGAGCTTGGCATGTTGAGAGATCTCAATGACCGCACCGCCCGGGCGCACGGCGCGGCCGTTGCGGAGTGAGTCTGAGCCTGCGGGACGATACTGAATGAGCACAATTCGACCGGACGTATCCGGGAGTCAGCCGCCGCTGCTGTACCCCCCTTACAAGTCGACCATCAGGCGCGCTCCGGCACAACCGCTGATCACGCTGCCGGAATCGCTCTCCAACATGAACACGCCGGTCTATGGCGCCTTTCCGATCGGTGACACGGACAACGATCTGACGCGGCAGTACCCGGAGGAACCCCAGGGCCAGCGCATCGTCATTGCGGGCCGCCTGGTGGACGAGGACGGCCGGCCGGTGCGCGACGCACTGGTGGAGCTCTGGCAGACGAATGCCGGCGGGCGTTATCGGCACGCGAAGGACGACCACCCGGCACGGCTCGACCCGAACTTCGGCGGGGCCGGACGGACGATCACCGACTCGGAAGGGCGCTATCACTTCACGACGATCAAGCCGGGTGCGTACCCCTGGCGGAACCACGACAACGCGTGGCGTCCCGCCCATGTGCACTTCTCGGTTTTCGGCTGGTGCTTCCGGACGCGGCTCGTCACGCAGATGTACTTTCCCGACGACCCGTTGTTCCCCTACGACCCGGTGCTCCAGGCGCTGCATGACGAACGCGCGCGACAGAGGCTCATCTCGCAGTTCGATTTCGCGTTGACGACACCGGAATGGGCGCTCGGCTACCGCTTCGACATCGTCGTGCGCGGAAATGCGGCGACGCCGTTCGAGGGACGGATATGAGCCGCGACGAGATGGACCTGGTCGCGACTCCGTCCGCGACCGTGGGACCGTTCTTTCATTTCGGCCTCGCGACCGACCCGACCCTGGGACGCGTCGCAGACCCCTCCGTCAACGGAGAGCACATCACGCTACGCATCAGGATGCGTGACGGCGACGGAATTCCGGTGCCGGATGCACTCGTCGAGATCTGGCAGGTGGATGCCGATGGTGTGCAGGCGAGCCCTCCTGCGCCTGGAGCCCCCTCCGCTTTCTCCGGGTTCGGCCGGTTGCCGACCGCGGAGGACGGGACCTGTGAATTCGAAACCGTCCGTCCCGGCAGGCTGCCCGACGGCGGCGGAGGCATCCAGGCATCGCATATCAATATCTGCATTTTTGGCCGCGGTCTTCTGCGTCAGCTGCACACCCGCGTCTACTTCGAGGGTGATCCGGCACTTGACCAGGATCCGGTTCTCACGCTGGTGCCTGAGCCCCGACGCCGAACGCTCCTCGCGAGGCCTGCCCCGGAGCGCCCCGGGCTGTGGCTGTTCGATGTACGCCTGCAGGGCGATGACGAGACTGTGTTCTTCGATGTGTGACCGCTGCGAATGAGCCCTCTGCTCGACAGCCTGGGCACCACCGACGCGCTCGCGGACGTGTTCTGCGATCGCAGCCTGATCGCCGCCATGCTGCAGTTCGAGGTTGCGCTCGCGCGCGCCGAGGCAGGGGCGCGTGTGATTCCAGCAGAGGCTGTCGATGCCATCGCCGCCGCTGCGGATCCTGATGTCTTCGACACGGCAGCACTCGCGGCCGCCGCGCGGGAGTCGGGCACCGTGGCGATCGGTTTCGTCGAGCGGTTCACGGCGCGCGTGCGGGAGCTGGACGCGAAGAGCGCCGGGTTCGTCCACTGGGGGGCGACGAGCCAGGACGTGACCGACACGGCGATCGTCCTGTGCCTGGCGCGCGCGCGTCCCCTCCTCGAGGCGGATCATCAGCACCTCCTCGGCGCGCTTCGCCGGCTGTCCGATCAGCATGCCGGCACGGTCATGCTCGGACGGACGCTGCTGCAGCCGGCGCCGCCCATCACGTTTGGCTTGAAGGCGGCTGGATGGCATGCGGCCTGCGCGCGGGGCTGGGCCCGCGTCGAGGCCGCATTCGACGAGGCGCTCGTGCTGGAGTTCGGCGGAGCCTCCGGGACGCTTGCCGCCCTCGGCGATCGTGGGCTCGACGTCGCCTCGGAGCTTGGCCGGGAGCTCGGGCTGTCAGTGCCGGACGCTCCCTGGCATGCGCACCGCGATCGCCTGGCGTCGCTGGTCGCCGCCTGTGGCATCTACGTCGGGACCCTGGGGAAGATCGCCACGGATGTCGCACTGCTGATGCAGGCGGAAGTGGCAGAAGCCGCCGAACCCGGGGGCGGTTCGTCCACCATGCCTCAGAAGCGCAATCCCGCCGGCTGCGCGACGGCGCTAGCGGCTGCGACGCGTGTGCCGGGCCTCGTGGCCTCGTTTCTCTCGGGGATGCCGCAGCAGCACGAGCGCGGCGTGGGCGGTGGTCATGCCGAGGGCCCGACGATCGCATCAGTCGTGCAGGCAACCGGGGCCGCGCTCGCCGCTGTGGACCGTGTTGCCGCGACGCTGCGGGTCGATCCCGCGCGTATGCGTGCCAATATCGCAGGCACCGGCGGCACCGTGTTCGCCGAGCGTGCGATGATGCTGCTCGCGCCTTCGCTCGGCCGGGACGCCGCGCATGCGTTGATCGGGAAGGTGTCCGCCGAATCGTCTGCGCGCGGTGTGAAATTGTCCGATGCGCTTGCCGCCAATCCGGCGGTTGCGAAGGTGCTGACTCAGGGGGAGCTTTCAACACTGGAGGATCCCGAAGCGTACCTGGGTGTCGCGGAGCGGCTGCGGCTGCAGCTCCTTGCGACGCCGTAGTCAGGGAGGCGGCTCCAGCGATGCCACTACTCACGATCCGGGACACGAGCTGCTACTACCGCCTCGAAGGCCGCGATGACCGGCCGGTGCTGATGCTCTCCCACTCGCTCGGCCAGGATCACGGGATGTGGTCCGCGCAGGTGGCCGATCTGTCCCCTCACTTCCGCGTCCTGAGATACGACACCCGCGGCCATGGTGCCTCCGGGGTGACGGCCGGCGATTATTCGGTCGAACAGCTGGGGGCAGACGCCCTGGCGCTGGCAGACGCGCTCGGGATCGATCGGTTCGCGTTCTGCGGTGTCTCACTCGGCGGCATGATCGGGATGTGGCTGGCCGTTCACGCAGCCGATCGGCTGACGGCACTCGTGCTGGCCAACACATCGCCTCGTCCTGACGCCGCGAGCATGGAGGCACGTCGCAGGGACGTACTGAGCGGCGGCATGGAGCCAGTGGCGGACACGGTGATGGGACGGTTTTTCTCGCCGCGGCTGCTCGCCTTGAATCCTCCGGAGGTCGCGAGCGCCCGGCGCACGCTGGTCGGCACGAGCCCCGTCGGCTACGCCGGATGCTGCGCCGCCATTCGCGACATGGACATGACCGCGGAGCTCGCCCGGATCGCCGTACCCGTGCTCGTCATCTGTGGAGACCAGGACATCCCGATGCCCTGGAACGGGCACAGCGACGTGCTCGCCGGCAGGATCAACCAGGCGCGTGTGGCGCACCTTCGCGCAGCGCACCTCTCGAACATCGAGGCGCCACGTTCGTTTTCCGCCGCGCTCGCGGCATTCCTCCTGCCCGAGGACCCGTCTCCGTATGACGCCGGGATGCGGATTCGTCGCGACGTGCTCGGAGATGCGCACGTGGATCGATCCATCGCGTCCACGACCCGCTTCACGCAGGACTTCCAGCAGCTGATCACCCGATACGCGTGGGGCTCCGTCTGGTCGAGGCCAGGGCTGGATGTGCGGACGCGCCGGCTGCTCGCGCTGGCGATCACGGCGTCACTCGGGCGATGGGAGGAGTTCCGCCTTCACGTCGACGCCGGCCTCGCGCGGGAGCTGGAGCTGTGCGATCTCGAGGAAGTGCTGCTGCAGACGGCCGTCTACGCCGGGGTGCCTGCCGCAAATACCGGGTTCAAGATCGCATCGGACCTCCGCGCCGCACGGATCAGACCTAGCAGCCCGTGGTGAAGGTCTGGTGTCGCACCGAGACGGGCGAGGCGCCCCGCGGGCCAGGCGCGACGACTGAGAATACCGTCTGTATTTGAAAGAGGAGCAACGCCGCCCCCGGGGATGCATCGCCCGTCGAATGCAACCAGAGTTTCACCACGGGCTGCTAACGCCCGGCTACTTCTTCAGCGTGGCCCCGGCCAGCTGGCCCAGCGCGCCGAGGGTTGTCTGGGCCGCATTCAGGCCGAGCCTGAAGTCCTTGTCCGAAAAGGTCGCGTACACATCGGTTGGCTGGTGCCAGTGCGGATCCCAGCCGGCGCCGATCTGCGCGCCGCGCTCGTTCTCGCGCAGGCTCACGGCGGGCACCAGGTCCATGAACGGGCCCGAGTCCGTGTTCGTCATGTGCGGCCCGACAGTGGCGGGGTAGTCCGTCGCGTACTTTTCATTGGCCGCCTTCACCGTCCAGGCAAGCTTCTGCGCGGCCTCGGCCATCTTCGCCGTGGACTGGAACTCGATGTTGATGTCGGCCTCGCGGCGCTGCTCGGGGCTCACCTTGCCGTCGGGCCCCGGCATGCCGTGATCGAACATCATCATGTCGTGCTGCAGCATGCCCAGCCATCGAGGCTCGGGGTATTTTCCCGAACCGGCCGGCTGCTCCTGCCCCTGCAGCTCGAACCGCTGGGCGACGTACGCCGCCGCGCCGTTCAGCCCGGTTTCTTCGTTGTTCCACAGCGCGAACCTGATCGATCGTTCCGTCTGGACATCAGGGCCGCTGAAGATCCTGGCGATCTCCATCACCAGCGCCGTGCCCGACCCATCGTCGTTGGCAGCTTCGCCCCAGCCGTGGCCATCCATGTGCGCGCCGATGATGTACATTTCGTCGGGGCGCGTCGTGCCGATCTTCGTGCAGAACACTTCTTCGCGCGGTCCCGGTGTCGTGGGCTGCGCGTTCAGCTCGCGCAGTTTCAGGTCGGGCTGAGCGGCGGGATCCGTGTTCACGCTCGTCTTGGCGCGGCTGCCGAACATGACGCTCCCGCCGGGGCCCGCGGGTCCACCGGGAGACGGCGGGAGTGCGCCGCGTCCGCGCTGTGGAGTGGAAGGCGGCTGATAGTCGTACCGGATGCGCTCGGTATTCGCGCAGCCGTAGCTTTTCAGCTGCGCCTCGATCCAGTCGACCGCCGCCCGATTGCGATCCGTTCCCTGGCGCCGATCGCCGAACTGGGTGAGTCCCTTGATCGTCGCCTTGTACTTCTCCAGGTCGAGCCGCTCGACCAGCCGTTTCACCGGATCGTCAGTGGCTGCAGGCGCCGGCGTGGCGGTTTGCGGCGCCGGGGTTGCCGGCGTCTGGGCCTGAGACACCGCGCCGAGCCCAGCCGCCAAGCACATGCCGAGAACGAACGCATTCGATCGCATAATCCTCCAGCAATGAGAAGCGGAAATGATATCTCAGGTGGATTGTGCTTCGGCCTGAGAGCACACGGACGAAAATGCAACCACGGTGGCACGGAGACACGGGGACGACACGGAGGAGAGTGTCCAGCGCCGGCTACGGCCGGCGCCCGGCCACGAAATCTCCAGACCTGACAGCAGCGAACGATGAGTATTCACTTCTCCGTCCGATCTCCGTGTCCCCGCGCCTCCGTGGTGATTTTTGCTCCGTGGCCTCCGTTCCCTCCGTGCCTGTGGGAAGGATGAGACGATCCATGACCAAGCTGTCCCGCCGCCACTTCCTCGAGACCGCCGGTGCGTTCGCGGCGCTCGGGCCGCCCGCCGCGCGGCCGGTACGACGTTCACGCGATGAGCGTCAGAAGGCCGCCCCGCCGCCGGCGGATGCATCGGAGGGGTGGTTCGATCGCCCGATGCGCTGGGTGCAGCTCACGCTCGTCGAGAACGATCCGGGCCGCTTCGACCCGCAGTTCTGGCTGGACTACTTCCGCAAGGTTCGGGCGGATGCGGCCTGCCTGAGCGCCGGCGGCATCGTCGCCTACTATCCCACCGACGTGCCGCTGCACCACCGGAGCGCCTGGCTGGGGGAGGGCGATCCGTTCGGCGCGCTTGTCTCGGGATGCCGCGCCATGGGCATGCACGTCATCGCCCGAACCGACCCGCACGCCACGCGCGAAAACGTGCGCGCGGCCCATCCCGACTGGATCGCGGTGACGAAGGACGGCCAGCCCTATCGCCACTGGGCGAACCCTGACCTGTGGGTCACCTGCGCGCTCGGACCGTACAACTTCGAGTTCATGGACCAGGTCCAGCGCGAGATCGTCACCCGATACAAAGTCGATGGCATTTTCGCCAACCGGTGGGCCGGGTCAGGGGACTGCTACTGCGTTCACTGTCAGCGCAACTTCAAGGACGCCACCGGCCTGGAACTGCCGCGCATCACCGACGCGCGGGATCCCCAGCGGCGCCAGTTCCTCGAATGGCGCAAGGCCCGCCTGACGGCCCTGTGGAAGCAGTTCGACGCCGGCATCCGCGGGATCAATCCCGGGGCGTGCTTCATTCCGAACGGTCCGCCGGATCTCAAGAGCGCGGCCGATCTCGGCCAGATCCTCTTCACCGACAACCAGGCGCGTCGCGGTCTCACACCGCCGTGGTCCAACGGCCACCGGGCCAAGGAATTGCGATCGGTCATGGGCCGCCGGCCCATCGGAGGGATCTTCAGCGTCGGTGTCGAGGAGCCATACCGCTGGAAGGACTCCGTGCAGAGCGAGCCGGAGATCCGGCTCTGGGTCGCGGAGGGAACCGCCAACGGCATGCGACCCTGGGTCACGAAGTTCTCGGGCGTGCTCTATGACCGTCGATGGCTGCCGATGGTCGATCGCATCTACCAGTGGCATGCGCGGCACGAGGCGTACCTGAGGAACGAAGCGCCGCTCGCGCGCGTCGCCCTGCTGCACTCCGAACAGACGGCCACGTTCCATCCTGGCGTGGCGGCCGGCGATCGCGCGGGGGACCACGTCCTCGGCATGTATCACGCGCTCGTCGAGGCGCGCGTGCCCTTCGAAGTGGTCCACGAGGCGCTGCTCACGCCCGATCGTCTCGACCGGTTCAAGCTCCTGATTCTCGCGGATGCCGCGGCGCTCTCGGACGCGCAGTGCACCGCGATTGGCGACTACGTCGGGCGGGGAGGCAGCCTGCTGGCCACGTTCGCTTCGTCGCTCTACGACGAGCTCGGACAGCGCCGCAGGGACTTCGGCCTCGCCGACGTCTTCGGCGTGTCGTTCGGCGGGCGGATCGACGGCCCGATGCAGAACTCGTACCTGGCCCTCGAGCCAGAGGCGGCGACCGGCAAACGTCACCAGATTCTGGACGGCCTGGACGACACGCCCCGAATCATCAACGGCGTGTTTCGTGTCCACGTGACGCCGACAGGTCAGTTTCCCTCACCCCTGACGCTCATCCCGAGTTATCCCGACCTCCCGATGGAAGATGTCTATCCACGCGTGGCGCGCACCGACAGCCGCGAAGTGTATCTCCGCGATCTCGGCCGCAGCCGCGTCGCCTACATCCCATGGGACATCGACCTGTACGTTCTGGGAGGTGCTGTCGATCGATCACGGCCGGCTGCTGAGAAACGCCGTCGCGTGGGCCGCGAACGAGCCGCCGCCCGTCGAGGTGACCGGTCCCGGGCTGCTCGACGTCACCGCCTGGCGGCAGCGCGGCTCGATGACGGTTCACCTGGTCAATCTCACGAATCCGATGATGATGAAGGGGCCGTTGCGCGAGGCAATCCCCATCGGACCGCAGCGCGCCAGGATTCAACTGCCCGCAGGCTCCCGCGTCCGAAGGGTCCAGCTGCTGACGGCCGGCGTATCGCCTCGTGTCGAGCGGGCCGGCAGCGTCCTGACGGTCACCGTGCCGGCGATCGAAATGCACGAGGTCATCGCCATCGATCTGGAATAAATTCAGCTCTGCAGTCGTCGATCTGGATTCGATTGAGCCCATCCGGCATCCCGCTTGCTGGGCCGAAGCCTCATAACGGGACGCTCTCGGTTACTCTCCGGTCCGCCAATCTGTTTGGGGTGCCGCCACCCTGGCAGTGCCGCAGGCCGTTCCTCACTTACCGAGGTGGTAACGCATTTCAAGGAGCGTAAGGACGAAGGAGCAAGGAGGGTCGAATGAAGGCGAGACTCATGTGCGTGCTTTGGGTCCTGGCAGTTCTCGCGGGCACAGTGGCGGCGGTGTCGGCGCAGCAGGGGACAACGGAGTTGCGCGGGCGCGTCGTCGACGCGCAGGGGGCGGTGCTCCCGGGCGTCACGGTGGTGGTCAGAAATCAGGATACGGGAATGTACCGGCAGACGATGTCGGGACCCGATGGCAGCTTCATCGCCAGCGGCATCGTTCCCGGCAGGTACAGCGTCACGGCGGAGATCCAGGGCTTCAAGAAGTTCGAGCGAAAGGATCTCCAGCTCGAGGTCGGCAAGACGTCGACGATCGAAGTCGGCATGGCGCTCGGGTCGCTGGAGGAAACGGTCAACGTCACGAGCGACTCACCCCTCGTGGACGTCTCGTCGAAGGAGATCGGCGGCAACATCCGCAGTGAAACGCTCGTGCAGCTGCCGAGCGTGAACGGCAACTTCATCGGCTTCGTGGGCCTGCTGCCCGGCATCGTGCCGTCCATCAGCACGGAGTCCTTCGGCAGCGACTCGATCTCGGTCAACGGGCAGGATCCGCGGAACAACAACTACATGCTCGACGGCGGCAACAACAACGACGATGTGATCGGGCAGCGGGCCGGGACACAGGCGCGGACGCCGATCGAGGCGATCCAGGAGTTCCAGGTCATCACCAACCAGTTCGACGCGGAGTTCGGGCGGACGGCGGGCGCGGTCATCAACGCCGTCACCAAGCAGGGGACCAACCAGCTGCGCGGCAGTGCCTTCGCCTACTACCAGAGCGGCAAGCTGACGTCGGAAGACTTTTTTGTGCGGACCGACACGACCGGCACGCTGAAAAAGCCCGACACGAAATACCAGCGGTGGGGCGGCACGGTCGGCGGGCCGCTCGTGAAGGACAAGATCCACTTCTTCGGCAGCCTGGAACGGTTTGCCATCGATCGCCCGAACACCGTCAACATACCTGCGCGTCCTTCGCTGAATGCCACGACCGCGACGAAGGACAGAGTCTGGAACACCATCATCCGCGGAGATCATCAGATCAATTCGAACAACACCTACAGCGTCCGGTGGCTGCGTGAGCAGTCGCCCCAGCTGAACCAGATTGTCCCGACCGCGACGCAGGCGGTGACCCTCGCCGCCGCGCGCGAAGAGTCGGACGTCGATCAGACGCTGGCGTTCAACGTGAACTCCGTGCTGTCGAACACGAAAGTCAGCACGCTGCGCCTGACCTGGACGCGCGAGAACGTGACGTTTGCCAACAGTTGCTTCAACAACAACGGGCGGGACCTGTCGAAATGCCCTGTGACGCTCTCGTTCCAGGACTACGTCGATCAGCAGGACAGCACCGCGCAGGCCCGCATCAACGACGGCCTGCAGGCCGAGGAAACGTTCGCGTGGTTCCTGCCCTCGAAGCGCGGGGATCATGCCCTGAAGCTCGGCGCCCAGTACCAGTTACTCCGGCGCGGCGAACAACAACCAGGGCAACATGAATGGCACGTTCACCTTCGGTCTGAACAACACGCCGTTCGACGTCAACGATTTCCGAACCTATCCGGATCGGTTCTCCATTCGCGTGGGCGGCGCGAGCAAGATCTACCAGAAGGTGCACTATGCCGGCGCGTTTGCGCAGGACAAGTGGCGCTTCAACTCGCATCTCACGCTCAGCCTGGGGCTCCGGTACGACCTCGAGATCATTCCGATTCCGGAGACGGACGACCCGCTGGTCCAGACCTACCCGGTGGATAAGAACAACGTCGCGCCGCGCTTGGGGCTCACCTACGATCTGGGTGAAGGCAGGAGCGTGCTGCGGGGCGGCTACGGCCGGTTCTTCGACAAGAGCCATCTGGAATCGATCGGCGGCCTGTTCACCGCGACGCCGTTCACCGACTCGTTCGTCGCGACATTCCCGGTCAGCGGGCCGGATCTCGGTCCGCGCAACGGTCTCCGCCCGACGGATCCATATCTTGTCAACGGTCCCACGATCAACACGGCACGGCTCCAGCAGGAGTTCGGTGTCGGTCAACGCGTGCGCAACACGGGCGCGACCTGGGACAATCCGAATCGGCGGACGCCCTACACCGATCAGGTGACTGCCGGGTACGAACGACAGCTCGGCGCGAATCTGTCGGTGAGTGCGGATTACGTGCACTCGAACAGCCGCGACCTCCTCATGGCCCTGAACCTGAATCCGCAGCAGCGTTCCAATCCAAACGTCAATGTGTCGACGCTCGTCCGGGTCGGGAGCCCTGCGCTCTCAACAGCCACAGCGGCGCTCCAGGCCAAGTACGCCGGGTTCGGACCGTTCACCGCCGCGGTGAACCAGTTCGTGAATACCGGGGAACTCGACTACGACGCGCTCCTGCTCCAGGTCACGAAGCGCTTCAGCAGCAACTACAGCACGCAGGTGTCGTACACGCTCGCCGAGACCCGCGGAAACACGTCCGGCAACGGCGCCCCGGTCAGCAATTTCCAGGTCGGGCAGGACATGCACCTGGAGTTGAACGAGGGGCCGTCGGATTTCGACGTGCGTCACAACTTCACGTTCAGCGGGACCGCGCTCGTGCCGCGCACCTATGGCCTCAACGTGAGCTGGGTCGCGCGCGCCCTGAGCGGCAGCCCGTTCAGCCTGATCAATGGAGCCGTCGATCCGGATCTGAATGGCATCCAGGCCGAGCCCCTCGCAGCCGCGGAGTATACAGGCAATGGCAGGAACGCCTACACGGTGAAGGGGTATCGCAGCGAGCGCAACGGCGCCCGCGGACCGGGATTCTTCAACCTCGACATGCGCATCGGCTACCGGTTGCCGCTGTCGAGCACCCGCCGCATCGAAATTGCCGCCGATCTCTTCAACCTGACGAATCGGACCAATTTCGCGATTCCCACCGGGAACCAGACATCAGCTCAATTCCTGCTGCTGACGGGGTACAGCACGAGCTACGCGCCGCGCAAGCTGCAGGTGGGAGCACGAGTGCAGTTCTGAGGCGGCAAAATGACGCTATCAGCTATCAGCTCTCAGCTGATAGCTGATAGCTGATGTCTGATAGCTTATGAGCCGCATGCTTCGCCTTGGCATCCGTATCCTGTTGATCCTGTTCGTCGTCACGGCCGTACTGGGGGCTGGTGGCCTCGCGTATCTCTTTGGCGCGTATCCGCACACTGCTCCTCCGTCCTCCCTCAAGGTCGCGAGTACTCCGGCCCGCATCGCGCGCGGTGAATATCTCAGCCGCCACGTCGTCGGTTGCTCGGACTGCCATGGTGAGCGGGACTGGTCGAAGTACTCGGCTCCCCAGATGCGCGAGCGGGAGGGACACGGTGGGATGGCGTTCCGCCTGGAGATCGGGACCTTGTATGCACCGAACATCACCCCCGCGGTCCTGTCCGGGTGGACCGACGGCGAAGTGCTGCGCGCCATGACGGAGGGCGTGTCGAAGGACGGCCGGCCGCTTTTTCCGTTGATGCCGTATGAAAACTACGCGCAGATGTCGCGCGAGGATGCAGAGTCGGTGATCGCGTTCATCCGCACGCTTCCCGCCGCCACGCGCGACGTGCCTCCCACAGTGCTGAAGTTCCCGATGAACCTCATCGTTCGTACGATCCCCAGGCCCGTGACGCTGCCTGCCGCCGCGCCGGATCGATCCGATCGCATCGCCTACGGCCGCTATCTCACCACCATCGCGAGCTGTTCGAGCTGTCACACACGCATGGAGCGCGGCCGGCCGGTGCCGAACATGACGTTCGCCGGCGGCCTGGAGTTTCATCCCCGGACCGGCGGCATTCAGCGCAGCGCCAACATCACGCCGGACATGGAGACTGGAATCGGCCGGTGGAGCGAGGCGCAGTTCGTCGAACGCTTCACCAGTGTCGCCGCACTGGACGATCGAGCGCTCGCATTGAACGGTCGCCCGAACACGGAAATGCCGTGGCGCGACTACGGCGGGATGGATCCGCAGGATCTTTCCGCCATCTACGCCTACCTGCGGACCGTCCCGGCGGTGAAGAACGCGGTGCGGCCAAATTAGCTGCCCGCTTCCAGCCTGGAGCGCCCAGCCTTGAATTCGCCGCGACGTTCTCGCCGTGTCGGCGCAACACCCAGGTAGGGTTCCCGCGGAGTGAATGAACCCGGAACCGACTGGTCACAGCAGGAACCAAGCAACAGGAAACACAGGAAGCGGGGAGCGGGAAGCTGGAGGCGGCATTCCCCTCCTGGCCCTTTCCATGCCGTCTCGTAGTGTGTAGCCTCGCAGGATGATCGATGTACACCCTGCCGGGCTCGAAGGAGGCGGCATTCGGCTCGAACCGCTGGCCGAGGAACACGCCGACGCGCCCGAGACGGCGGCGGATGGACGGCTCTCCGTCGTCACGTTCCCTGGTGGTCGCTCGAGTCCGTATTGATAGCGCGAGCCTCGAGGATCGTGATCCCCGTTCGGTCCTCCGTGGGAATGGCGCGTTGCAACTCGAACCCGGTCGCTTCGAAGAGTCGCTCGAACTCCGGCAGCGTCCGTTCCCGGCCGTCGAACACCGTCAGCATGTGCAAATCCATGCGAATGGCCGCGGGGAGATCGCGTGCCCGGTCGGGCAGCACGGCCTCCACCAGCAGGAGCAGGCCGCCGGCGGCCATCGCCTGCCTGCACGATGTCAGGATCCGGATCGCCGCGGCGTCGTCCCAGTCGTGGACGACGCGCGACAGCAGATAGATATCACCCCCGGTTGGCAGTTCGGCGAAGAAGTCGCCGGGGGCGAGCGCACACCGCGAGGCAATCCCGCAAGCCTCGAGGTTGCTGCGAGCGCCGGCGACGACGTCGGGCCTGTCGAACAACGTCCCGTGCACGTTGGGGTGGGCCTTCATGATGGCCGTGAGCAGCACGCCGTGGCCGCCGCCCACGTCGACAATGTTGCCGAACGGGCTGAAGTCGTACGCCTGAACGACGGCCCTGGCCTCGTGCTGCGATCGGGCCGTCATCGACGCCTGGAACACAGCCGTACCGCCCGGGCGTGCTGCGATGGTCTCGAAGAAGCTGCGACCGTGTGCGTGAAGGAATGCCGTGCCTCCCTGGCGGATTGTCTCGATGAGGGCGCCTGCAGCCTCGTAATACAGCTCGCCGCGGGCCATCACGGCGCCGCGCAGCGAATCCATGGCGTCCGACTCCAGGTAGTGTCCGGTGGCCGTGAGGACGAAGCGACCCCCGGGTCCTCGTCCAGGACGCCGACAACGACCAGCCCCCGGAGAAGTCGATGCAACGCCGATGGCGACGTGCCGGTGAGCCCCGCCAGTTCGCCACTCGATCGCGGACCGTCGCGTAACAGATCGGCGATGCTCAGTCGCGCCGCGACATAGACCAGCTGCGTGTCCAGGTAACCGTCCATCAACCGCACGATCTGGTCGCGCGGTGTCAGTTCCTCATTCATTGCTTCCTCGATCCGGCTGGCTCCAGACAGGTGATGCACCTGAACAGGCGCCACGTTCAGACTAGACGGACGCCAGGATCCAGTCATGAACCTGTGGCTAGCAAATGGTTAACTGAAAGGAGGGTTCCGGGTTCGGGGTTCCGGGTTCAGGTTTCACACTGGTTCACGGTTCGAGGTTCGCCGTTCAGTGAACTCTGAACCGTGAACCCCGAACCTGAACCCGGAACCCCGAACCCCGAACCCGGAACCGATCTTTTGGCGTCCGGATTCAGATCTCTCTGAGCAGGATCGTCGGATTGATGCGGGACGCCCGGCGGGCGGGTAACCACCCGGCGGCGCCGGCGACGGCCATTAGGACTAGCGCAGCCCCTGCGAACGGCAGCGGGTCCCAGGGGTTGAACCCATACAGCAGCGTGGCGACGAACTGCGAGGCCCACACGCTCGCGGCCGTTCCGATCGTGATCCCGATAGCTACGAGGCCGCCCACGCGCATCAGGACCATGCGGACCACGCCCGGCCCGTCTGCGCCGAGCGCCATCCTGATGCCGATCTCCGTCCGTCGCTGGTTGACGGAGTACGACGTGACGCCGTAGAGCCCGAGGCTCGCGAGAAGAAGCGCCAGGGCGCCGAAGAAGGTCGACAGTCCCGCCAGAAGCCGATCCTGCGTGAGGGATGCCTTTACCTGGTCCGCGAGCGAGTAGAACGTGAGCGCCGCGTCCGGATCTACCCGTCCGAGCGCGGCCGCGACGCTGCGGGTCAGCGCCAGCGGCGACCCTCCTGCCGCTCGAATCCCGATGTCGATGCTCGAGCCCGGACGGTCCCACTGTCCAATGGGCATATACATCGTCGGCTCCATCGCCGAGCGAAGCGAACGATACACGGCGTCCTCCACGATGCCGACGACTTCGTACGTGTCCCCCTTCCCGGACGGACCCTCCTCGGAGAATCGCTGCCCGACCGGATCTCCGGGCTGGAGGAACCGACGGCCGAACGCCCGGTTCACGACGGCCACGCGGGGAGCGCCGGTGCGATCGGTCCGATCGAAATCCCGGCCGGCGGACAGGTGGATTCCGTATGTGCCGAACCATCCCGGGCTGACCGCGTTGATCCACGACATCCGCTCGCGCCCTCTCAGGGGAGAGTCGGCTGGCACGACGATGCGGGTGTTCCAGCCGGCACTCCCGATGGGAGTCGTAAACGACGCGGCCGCCCCTGCGACGCCCGGAACCGTCGCGGCGGCTTCTCGAAGGCGCTCATACAAGTCGCCACGTTCGCCGGACGCTCGCTGAACGTTGACGGCCGCAATGAGCACAGGGTCGCGATCGAAGCCGGAATCACGAGTCGTCAGCGAGAGGAGAGACCTCGTGAACAGGCTCGCGGTGACGACGAGCATGAGTGACAGGGCCACTTGCAGCACGACCAGGGCCTGACGCAGACCCACGCGGCGATCGCCGGTGATGCTGCGTCCCTGTTCTTTCAGCGCCTCGTTCGGCGCGACGCGGGTGATGGCGAGCGCGGGCGCCACGCCAAAGAGGACAGCGGTCGCGACGGCCGCCACGATGGTGAATCCCAGCACGCGCCAGTCGAATGTGAGATCCAGATAAACCGAGCTCCTGACCGTCGTCAGCTGTGCCACGAGCATGCGGCTGCCCCACTGCGCGAATGCGAGGCCGAGCGCCGCCCCTGCGGCCGCGAGCATCAGGCTCTCCGCAAGAAGCTGGCGTGCGAGACGTGGGCGCGATGCACCGAGAGCCAGCCGGATTCCGAGCTCGTGCCGCCTCGCGGTGGCGCGCGCCATCAGAAGGTTCGCGATGTTCGCGCAGGCGATGAGGAGGACCAGACCGACAACGAACATCATCGCGGTCAGTGGCTCTTCGTAGCGGCTGCGGAGCGCCGATCTGCCCGAGGCGCCGGGGACGAGCGTGAACGGCTCGGCAAGATAATTCTGCTGCGCGCGCTGGTTGGGCGGAATCGTCGCCGCTCGAACCTGGCCCTGAATGGCCTGGAGCTGGCCGGCAGCCTGTGCCAGAGTCTGGCCCGGCTGCAACCGCAGCATGACGTTGAGCCACCAGCTCTGGCGTCCGTCCAGAGAGCTCTCTTTGCCCTGGATGAGGGCTTCATTGGAAAGCGGCAGCATCAGGTCCGCCGACCGGCCGACCTCAGGACCGAAGAATCCCCTCGGCGCAACGCCGATGATCATGAAGGGCACGCGGTTGACCGACAGCTTTCTCCCAATCACATCGTCGGCCCCAGCAAAGCGCCGTTGCCAGAAGCCGTGGCTGATGACGACAACCCCGCCGTCAGGCCCGCCGCCACGCACGTCGTCTACCGCGGTGAACGTGCGGCCGCGCACCGCCGGCACGCCCAGGATCTCGAACATGCGTCCGCTCGCGTAGATGCCGTCGATCCGATCGGTCTCTCCGCTGGACGACAGGTCGAAGCGCTCGTTGGACCAGGCGAATCCGCCGGCCACAATTTGGTCCTGCCGGGCCCGAATTTCCTCCCAGATCGGGTTCGACCATGAGTCGCCGCCGAGGAGAACCAGCCGCTGCGGCTCGGAGACAGGCAGCGGCCTGAGCAGCAGGCTGTTGATAATCGAGAAGAGCGCCGTGTTTGCTCCGATGCCCAGCGCGAGAGACAACACGGCAAGGGCCGTCAC
Organism: uncultured Acidobacteriota bacterium; assembly: GCA_963749835.1. GTDB lineage: Bacteria > Acidobacteriota > Vicinamibacteria > Vicinamibacterales > 2-12-FULL-66-21 > JALZOC01. Next base: position 3,873,493 of record CAVVOD010000001.1, on the reverse strand, counting down.
CAGGGGGGTGCTGCGAAGTGAACGCCACGCATCACGCCAGTCGATCGTCAGGAGGGATGTCATCGTTGTTCCTTTTTCCTGCGGCTGCGGCCGCGACTCGAACCGTTCGGCCAGGCCGAAACGAAAGACTTCCGAGACGCTCCTGAGCCAGAAGGCGAGCTGCGTGCGGCGGCCCTTCGCGCGCGCGGCCTCCGAATCGCGCTGAAACGCATAGAGCATCCCGGTCGCGAACCGTTCGCGGACCTCGCGGGGATAGAGCATGAGCAGCCAGGCATAGAAGCGCATCATGCGTGCCTCTTCTGCTGGACGGGCGTGAGCTCGTCGATCGCGGCAACGAGGGACAGCAGCCGCTGCCGTTCCTCGGTCAGCACTCTGTGACCGTGCGTCGTCAGGCGGTAGTAGGCGCCGCGACGCGGGTCGTCACCGGCTCGACGGACTGTCGACTCCGCCACGAGGCCGCCGTCGAGCAGCTTCGTGAGATGCCGGTAGAACGATCCGGTACTCAACGGCACGCGCCCTCCGGAGCCGTCGCGCACGGCCTGCATGACGGCGTATCCGTAGTTGTCCCCATCGGCCAGCGCCAGCAGGATGTGGAACGCCGCCGGCTTCAGCAGCGGACGAGCCGTGGCGTTCTGCGGTGTGCGTTCGCGCACCATGCCCTCCTCGAAACTATATCCACTATGGACATGTCCACAATGGACAAGAAAGAATACACCTCCGGCGGAAAGAGCGAAAGCTCTTTCACCGGAAGGTGCGGGGGCTTGTCAGATTTTTGCGTTCCAGCCGTTGCGATAGCTGCGGGTGAGGAACTGGTTCGCCTCGGGCTTGTTCGGGAAGGCGACCGACCTGGCGTCGAAGTTGAGCGTCTCGCCGGGGAAGTGCGCCGCGACGTTGCCGATGATGACCGACTCGGTCAGGGGGCCGGCGTAGTCGAAGTTCGCCGAACACTTCTCCTTGCCGCCGCCGAGGACGACGTCGATGAACTCGCCGTAGTGATCCCGATCGGTCAGTTCGATTGTCGGCAGCGCCGCCGTCTTCGAGTCGGGCAGCACGAATGCGTCAGGGCTGCCGTGCGGCAGCACGATGAGCCCGTCGGTGCCGACGACGATGCTGCCTTGCTCCGGGAACCGGGCACCGACCGGCTCGCGAATCGCGTCCGGCGGCAGCTCTCCGCCGTCATACCACCACACGTCCACCGTCTTGTCGGCGGTGTACTCGGTGCCCGGATACGTGAGCTTCACGCGGGCTCTGGTGGCCCAGCTCTCCTCGGTGGGCGCGGGACCGTACGCGGTGACAGCCAGGGGCGACGTCAGCTTGCAGGGCGCGATACGGGGGGCTGTAAATATGGCAGCCCATGTCGCCGAGCGTGCCGGTGCCAAAACCCACCCGCCGGCGCCATTCCCCCGGGTGATATACCGCGCGCTTGAAGGGCCGCACGGCGCTGACGCCCAGCCACTCATCCCAGTCGAGCGGCGCGGGTACAGGGTCGGTCGCTTCCGGGAGCGGTTTGTCGTCCCCCCAGCTCTTGTTCGAGAACGTGTGCACCTCCCGGATCTTGCCGACGATGCCGCTTCGGACGAGCGCCTCGCCGTAGCGCTGCGCGCGGCTCGACGAGACCTGGATCCCCATCTGCGTCGTGAGCCCCTTGCGCCGCGCGTACTCCGTGAGCGCGCGCGTTTCCCGGACCGTGTTGCAGAGGGGCTTCTGGACGTAGACAGGCTTTCCCCGCTTCATCGCTTCGAGCGCGATCATGCAGTGCATGTGATCGGGCGTCGAGACGTTCACCGAGTCGATGTTCTTGTGCTCCTTCTTGAGGAGCTCGCGCCAGTCCTGGTAAACCCTAACCTTCGGGAACCGCTGTTGAAGCCGTTCGAACCGTCCGAGATCGACGTCGGCGACCGCGACGAGATCGAACGCCGGGTGCTTGGCGAACGCCATCAAATCGCTCAACGCCTGGCCCGAGGCGCCGATGCTCGCGTGCCGCAGCATGGGCGCGGCAGCGCGGGGACGAATGGAGATGAAGGGTGCGACGACCGCGGTTGCGGCGACGGTTTGAAGGAACTTTCTGCGTGTCAGATCGGTCTGGGACATGAGCGGCAGCGTATCGCCACTCTCGGTAGTCTTGCAAATCCCCTGGACGTCCGATCTGTCAGACGCCTCTCTTCGGTCCCGTGGCACACGGCTTCACCGCCAGCCGTGACGCCGCCTTTCGGTCTGAATGGCGGAGGCTCGCGCGCGCAGCTCGCTCGGGAGGTGAAACCGTTCCCACTGAACGATTAGCTCCGCCTCCACCACGACCAGCCGCATGCCGTTCGCATCGTCCATGACGATGGCGCGTGAGGCCACGTCCGCCTTCATCAGACGCCAGAGCACCGCCACCTGCGCGGCCCCGAGATGGAACTCGCTCGCGGCCTTGTCCGCGGCCGAAGCCCCGGCGACACCTCTCCGTGAGCCGGGAACCTCGAGGCGCACATCGGTGGGCGGGGGGCGCACACTTTCGCCCGCAGCAAGGATCGTTCCTGCTGAGGTCCGGGCATATCCGAAGAATCGTCGGAATCGACCGTCGATCTTGGTCATGGGAATTACAAATTCTGCCTGAATGATCAGGGACAGTGGGGCCGCGGCTGGCCTGGCGATTCCCGGATCCGGCCGTGCCAGAATGCCGTGTACTCGTTCGAAGGAGTCCGCTTATGCATCGTCCCCGCTTCCTCGTCGCGGCCTGTTGCCTGGTCATTGCGGCGCAGGCTGCGCCAGGTCTGCCAGCCGCACAGGCACCGGCTTCGCCGTCCTTCGTTGGAAGGACGTGGATATCGACCGACCCGACGGCGCCACCGAACACGTTCCGCATCTTTCTACCCGATGGCACTCTGGTGATGGACTCGTGTTTTGAGACGTACCGGCTCGCATCCTGGCGCAGCATTGGTGATAAGCGGATCGAGTGGCGGGAGGACACAGCGAGAATCGAGGCCGAGGTCACCCAGCCGCACCCGAACCAGCTGCGACTGCGACTGCGTCTGCGCGGGGAAACCAAGGACGAGCACTATCAACTCGCCAAGGTCCCGTTCGTCTGCCCGGACGCGAGACCAGCCCCGCGACGGCGATGACCTACCGGCTGATGGTGAAGAAGCCACTGACAGGATCGACGCTCGTCGTCGTCAATGACTCTGCGCGGGATTCCGGATCTCGAAACAGCATTGGGGTCGCTCAGCGCGATCGCAACATTCGTGAACGGGGACACCGACGACTTCAGCGATCAGACTCTCCATTGCCAGACAGACGGCCGGATGTTTGCCTGTCAGCGCCGCGAGCGGGCATCCGACGCCACGAATGATGTATCTGCCGTTGGCTTCGACATGAGTCATGGCGCCCAGTTGCTCGTTCATCATCTCGCTCGCCAGCGCCACTCGTAACGCGAGGTCGCCCGTCGGTCGTCTTCCCGGCGACAGTTCGTCAGCGAGTCTTTTGCCAGCCTCCCTCAGCATCGCCTCCAGCTGATCTGCCGGGAGTCCGCCCGCGAACACATCCACCAGCTGCGTCAACACCGGGACGTAGGCGCTCGACAACAACTGCTCGACCTCAGGCGTCAGCTCGAACACGTTGAATCGCCGCGTCGCGCCCGGTCGCTGGCCAGCACGTCTCACGACGCCGTCCCGTTCCATGGCCGTTATTTGCGCCCGGATGGCGCTCCGCGTGACGCCCAGTTTGGAAGCGATGTCATCGGCCGTCAGGCCGCCCCCCCTGAGCAGGGTGACGATGCGGCCGCGACTGGAATCGAGAAGCTGCTTTCTTAGCATTGGGTCAACGTTTCGTACGTCTTTGTCCAGGGATCACGAACCCGTCGCAAATCACGGCACGTACGCGCGTCAGTTACGTACCAAGGCACAAATTACCCCCTTGCGTCCACAGCGAACGCGGGCGCTCCGGGAATTCTTCAGATTGACGAACGATTTCACACCTGTCCGAGCGGTGCGCGATTTGCTAAATACGCAAAATGAACATGGCGTATCTGTTTTAAATCAGCGCCGCTTGACTGTGGGTCAAGTGGAGCCGACCGCGTGTGGCGCCGAGGGCTCATGAACCAGGCGCGGCTGCCAACCCGAGCCAACAGGAGGAGTTACATGCCTCGTTCCGTCAGGACTGCATTGGTAGGAGGCGCTTTCGTTCTCGCAGCCAGCTCTGCCGCCACACTGCGCACGGCGGCGTTTCCGGGTCCCCAGGGTCCGGCGCTCTCGGCGAGCCACCCTGGTGACCAGGACACCACACATCGGACCGGGCCTCACCACGGCCCGGCCATTTTCCGGTTCGACACATTTGGCGATGAACAGTTGTGGACGAACGTGCTCCGGATGCACGAGGCCATTGCTGCCGTGAATCCCGCGACAGCCCTGGAGGTGGGCCTCAAAGTCGACGTTGACGCCTTGCCTCGCGCAGTGATCGCCGCCCTGCGGAAAGGGCAGGTTGACCTGACCGATCCTGCGGTCACGATTGAGCTGCTACGGCTCAACGCCGTCGTGGGCATCGTCGGGAAGGTGGACGACGGCAAGCTCACCAGCATCGGCACGACGTGTGCGCTGTGCCACTCAACCGTCGACAACTCATTCACGAAGGGCATCGGGAAACGGCTCGACGGCTGGCCAAACCGCGATCTGAATGTCGGTGCGATTCTTGGGCTGTCCCCCGCGCTGGATCCTGCGCTCAAGGCCGAGTTCAGCACGTGGGGCCCGGGCAAATACGATCCACGACATCATGTGTTCGACGGCGCGAACATTATTCCGTTGAACAGTCCCACGCTGCCCGTGCTCATTCCGCCGGCGTATGGACTGCGGGGCGTCGGGTTCGAGACCTATACGGGCGACGGCCCCATCTCTTACTGGAACAGCTACGTCGGTGTGTCCCAGATGGGCGGGCAGGGCACCTTCAATGATCCTCGTATCGGCGTCTTCATCACACAACGACCGGATCGCGTCACGCCGAAGCTGCCGGCCCTGCTGAAGTATCAGCTCAGTCTCCGCCCCCCGGCTCCTCCGAGAGGGAGCTTTGACGCTGCCGCGGCGAGACGGGGCAAACGTCTGTTCCACGGGAAGGCGGCCTGCGCCACGTGCCATAAGCCACCCACTTACACCGACGTGTTGAGCGGCCCCAATCCGAAAGTACCGTTCCTCCACGATCCGGCGGAGGTCGGCACCGAGCCCTTGTATGCCGCCCGAACGGCCACCGGGAAATACCGGACGTCGCCGCTCGGCGGCATCTGGCAGCATCCTCCGTACTTTCACGATGGCAGCGCGGCAGACTTGCCCGCGGTCGTCAACCACTACGACACGCAGTTCGGGTTGAATCTGTCGCGGCGACAGAAGGCCGATCTCGTCGAGTTCTTGAAGTCTCTCTGATGCACGAGCGCGCTGAGACCTGAGCGTCGATTCGGTGACGGCCGAATCGACGCCACGGAGCGCCACCGCTCGCACCTGAAGTCGCGGACCGTCACCACGCCGACGGGGCCGGGCTCACAGCGCGATGATCTTGCCGGTGCGCACGCTTTCATCCGCGGCCAGCACGATCGCCAGGCTCTTCACCGCGTCGGCCATGTGATCGGACAGATCGACGTTCTCCCGGATGGCGCGCAGGAGGAAGGCCTGCTCGCGATCGCAGAGACCCTGGTGGTCCGGTTCATCTTCAGTGTTGATGAGCTCATCGGGTTTTGCGAACTCGTCGTTGGCATCGAGCTCGCTGTGATGGAGACGGATGCAGTTGGTCTTCGTGTGGCTGTCGATGTCGGCGGAGCCTGCGGCGGTCTCGGTGTTCGGGTCCTTGATGATGGAGACGCATCCCTTCGGCCCGATCACGTCCTTCACGAAGAAGGCGATCTCGCTCATCATCGGGCCCCAGCCCGCCTCGTACCAGCCTACCGACCCGTCGTCGAAGGTCACGTGAAGGTGGCCGTAGTTGTACATGCCGGGCTTGAGCAGCTCCGTCAGGCGGGCGCCGACGGCTGACACGCTCACCGGCCGTGCGCCGGTCATCTGGCACATGACGTCCACGTAGTGGACGCCGCAGTCCACGATCGGGCTCATGGACTTCATCAGGTTCTGGTGCGTGGTCCAGGAGACGCCGTGGCTCTGCTGATTCAGGTTCATGCGCATCACCAGCGGCTTGCCGAGCGTGCGCGCAATCTCGATGAAGCGAATCCACGCGGGGTGCACCCGCAGGATGTACCCGATGACCAGTTTCCGGTCGTTGGCTTTCGCACTGTCGACGATTGACTGTGCCTCCGCGACGGTCTCTGCCAGGGGCTTCTCACAGAAGACGTGACACCCGGCCTCGATCGCGGCCTTCGCATACGCGGCGTGGGTCTCCGGGTACGTATTGATGCTCACCACGTCGGGTTTCGCGGTCTTGAGCGCATCGTAGTAGTCGCTGAACTGCGGGATGCCGCCCAGTTCCCGGCTGAGGGCATCGCGCGACCCCGGACCGCGGCTCACGAGGCCGGCGATCTCGAACTCGGGCATCTTGTGGTACGCGCGGGCGTGGCTGGCGCCCATGTTTCCGCAACCGGCGACGAGAACGCGAAGAGGAGTGGTCATTTGAGAATCCTGTTGTCCCTGGATTACGAGGCTGAACCGATGGAGCCGAACGGACGTCACCACACATTATGTCAGCCGGCGGCTGGATCGGCACCTGTCCAGCCCGTGGGCATGTAGAGGTGGAGGTCGTGGCAAGATATGCGGATGCTGGTGATGTTCGTGCTCTCATTGATGGCGACGGATCTTTCGCCGGAAACCGCACCGCGCCTGAAGGTCGCATGGACGGCCGACACGCGTGCGACGCCGCCGAATGCCCGCGCCGCGAAGATTGCGGCATTCGAAGCCACGCCGGTGTTTGCCGACGGTCAGCTCTTCGTCATCACCCCCTTCAACCAGGTCATCGCGATGGACCCCGCGACCGGCGCCGAGCGGTGGCGCTTCGACCCGAAGGTCACGGACAGGCAGTACTCAGAGGCCTCCGCGCGCGGGGTCACGGTCTCTGGTGGTGTGGTGTACTTCGGCACGCTGGACGCGCGGGTGATCGCGATCAGCGCGAAGGATGGCCGCGTGCTGTGGCAGGCCAGCCTCACGAAGGAACCCAACTTCGGGGGTTATCAGATCACCTCACCACCCGTCATTGCCGGGACGACTGTCATCGTCGGCTCGTCCATCGGCGACAACGGTCGGACCGACCTGCCTCGAGGCACCGTGCACGCGTTCGACGCGAAGACCGGCAAGCCGACGTGGACGTGGGATCCCACGCCGCCGGGCGCGACCGGCGCGGCGAATGCCTGGGCGCCAATGTCAGTGGACGTGGCACGAGGCCTGGTGTTCATCCCGACCGGCAGCGCATCGCCCGATTATTTCGGCGGGATGCGGCCGGGAGACAATCGCTACGCGAACTCCGTCGTCGCGCTGCGGACGTCCGACGGGAAATTCGTCTGGTCCTTCCAGGTGGTGCACCACGATCTCTGGGATTACGATGTCGCGTCGAGGCCTGAGCTGATCGAGGTGAAGGGAAAGCCCGCGATCGGAGTTCTGACGAAGATCGGACACTACTTCGCGCTCGATCGCCTCACGGGCAAACCGTTGCTGCCGGTCGAGGAGCGCCCGTTTCCGAAGTCCGATGTCGAAGGGGAGACGGCGTCAGCGACGCAGCCCGTGCCCGCGAGCGGCGTCTTCACCGAGCAGCGGTTCGTCCCACGCGAGGGCTGGTGCACGGACGAGTTCCGGAAGCTCCGGTACGAGGGGATCTTCACGCCGCCGAGCGTCGGCGGCACGTTGATTTTTCCCGGCAATGTCGGCGGCGCGAACTGGGGCAGCGGCGCATACGATTCCGAGCGGGGACTTCTCTTCGTCGCGGCCAATCGGCTCGCGACCGCTGTCAAGCTCGTGCCTCGCGCGGCGTACGCCAGCGCCAATCACGGCGAGACAGGCGAACGCTGGGGGCAGGAGTACGCGGCACAGAGCGGTGCGCCGTTCGGCATGGCGCGGAGGACGTTCCTCGCGCCAGACGGTCGCCCGTGCAATGCGGAGCCCTGGGGAGCGCTTGCCGCGATCGATGTGGCAACCGGCCGGGTTCGCTGGGAAGCCCCCATGCTGCCGAGCCTGGGCGGGCCGCTCGCGGTCAACGGTGTCGTATTCTTTGGGGGAACGGTGTTCGAAACGAAGCTGCGCGCGTACGCAGCAGACGACGGTCGCAAGCTCTGGGAGGCCGATCTTCCTTTTGCGGCGCACTCGGTGCCGGCAAGTTACATGTGGCGGGGGAAACGGTACATCGTCGTCTCGGCCGGCGGCCATGGGAAGGTTGACGGCAGCAAGCTTGGCAGCTCCGTCGTCGCCTTCACCGTCGAATAATGGGGACACTCACCTTTAGCGTAAGTTGTTGACCTGTAAGACCGATTCCAAAATGGACTGCGATCGATCGTCACCGATGGTCGCCAGGTCGGGAAGGAGCGCGGGATGAGCGGTGTAAGGGTGCTGGTTGGCACACGCAAAGGCGCGTTCGTGCTGACCTCGGACGGTATGCGGAAACAGTGGGATGTCGCGGGTCCGCATTTCGCCGGCTGGGAGATTTACCACGTCAAGGGATCCCCGGCAGATCCAAACCGGCTGTATGCCTCCCAGTCGTCCGGCTGGTTCGGACAGCTGATCCAGCGATCCAACGACGGCGGCGTGACCTGGGAACCCGTCGGGAACAAGTTCGTGTACGACGGGGTCCCGGGTACACATCAGTGGTATGACGGCACGCCCCATCCCTGGGAGTTCAAGCGAGTCTGGCACCTCGAACCCTCGCTGACCGATCCCGAAATCGTCTACGCCGGCGTCGAGGATGCGGCGCTGTTCCGTACGAGTGACGGTGCGCAGACATGGGAGGAACTGCCCGGCCTGCGCGGCCACGGGTCCGGCGCTGCCTGGCAGCCTGGTGCCGGCGGCCTCTGCCTGCACACGATCCTGCTGGATCCGCGCGACCCGCAGCGGATCTTCGTCGCCATCTCCGCGGCGGGCGCTTTCCGAACCGACGATGCCGGTAAGACATGGCGGGCGATCAATCGCGGCCTGAGGTCCCAGGGCATCCCGGACGCAGACGCCGAGGTCGGCCACTGCGTCCATCGGATCGCGATGCACCCCTCGCGTCCCGGTGTGCTGTTCATGCAGAAACACTGGGACGTGATGCGGAGCGACGACTCGGGGGACTCGTGGCGGGAGGTGAGCGGCAACCTGCCGAGCGACTTTGGATTCGCCATGGACGTGCACGCCCACGAGCCGGAGACGATCTACGTCGTCCCCATCAAGAGCGACTCGGAACATTATCCGCCGGACGGGAAGCTCCGCGTGTATCGCAGCCGGGCCGGCGGAGAGGAGTGGGAGGCGCTCACGAGCGGGCTGCCGCAGCGTGACTGCTACGTGAACGTCCTCCGCGATGCGATGGCGGTCGATACGCTCGACTCGTGCGGCGTGTACTTCGGAACCACCGGCGGCCAGGTCTACGTATCCCCGGACGGAGGGGACAACTGGACGGCCATCGTCCGGGACCTGCCGTCCGTGATGTCCGTCGAGGTCCAGACACTGCGATGATTCGCGTCCTGCTGCCCGCGCACCTGCGGACGCTCGCCCGTGTGGACGACGAAGTGAGGCTCCACCTGGAACGACGGCCCACGCAGCGCTCCGTCCTGGACGCGCTCGAAGCTTCGTATCCGATGCTGCGAGGGACGATTCGCGATCAGGTTACGCACAAGCGCCGTCCGTTCGTGCGGTTCTTCGCGTGCGAGCTCGATCTGTCCCACGAGCTTCCCGATACGCCGCTGCCCGACGCCGTCGCGTCAGGCGACGAGCCGTTTCTCGTCGTCGGAGCCATGGCGGGCGGGTAGATCGGTATCTTCCGGTCGAGGAGAGATTGCGGAGATCGAGCTTCTGCTGGTGCCGTTCGATAGGGGGCGTCGCGGCTGGCGAATGGGCGCGGGGCCTGAGCACCTTGTGGCGAGCGGCCTCATCCCGCACCTCGTGAAGTGCGGGCATGCCGTTGAGGCGTCGACGCTGGTGCCTGCAGGCGGTGCCGAGCCCGCGGAAATCGCGACGGCATTCGAGCTGATGCGGGTGGTCGCGACGAGAGTGCGTCAGGCCATCGACAACGGACGGTTTCCCCTCGTGTTGAGCGGGAACTGCAACACCGCGGCCGGCACGCTCGCCGGATTGACTCCTCGTAAGCGCGCCGTCTTCTGGTTCGACGCGCACGCCGACTGCAACATGCCCGACACCACGACACTGGCTTCCTGGACGGGACTGCGCTGGCGACCGCGCTCGGCTGGTGCTGGGGTCAGTTGGCCGCCACCGTACCGGGATTCATGGCTGTCGATCTGACGTCCGTCTTCCTGCTGGGAACGAGGGATGTGGATCCTCTTGAATCCGAGCTGATCGAGAGCGCCGGCATATGCACCGTGGCTCCGTCGATGATGAGCGATTCACGGATCGCTGCGGCCACTGAGTCGTTCGAGACGGACACCGTCGGCTACATCCACTGCGATCTCGATGTGCTGGATCCGAAAGAAGGTCAGGCAAATTCATTTCCGGTGCCCGGCGGGCTGGATGCGTCGGGTGTCGTCCGAGCGGTGACGTCAATCGCAGCCGCTGTCCCTGTCATGGCGGCCGCCGTTACGGCATACGCGCCCGAGTACGACACCGATCAGCGTGTCTGCCGTGCCGCCTTCCAGATCATCGAGGCGATTGCCGGCGCCGCGGCGCAGGGGCGGTGACGTTGACCTGTCCGATTCCAGTCACTGGGATCAGACGCCGGTCGTCGTTTTACGCACTTTCCATGACGATCGGGCACCTCGCTCATCCGCAACCGGGCCCGGGCACTCCATTGTGATTGCGACGCGAAGACGGTAATACTGCACAGAGCATGCGAAAGCGCCGATGCGCGGATTGAAGGCTGCGCTCCCGCATCTCCTCGTCGCCGGCCTGTCAGCCGTCCTCACGTGGTGGTGGGTGCTCCCGCTCATCGGTAACTTCGGCACCGCCATTCCCGGCTCCGGTGCCGGGGACAATCTCACGTTCGTCTGGAATCTGTGGTGGACGCGGTATGCGCTGGCGCACGGGCATCCGCTGCTGTGGTCACCCTTTCTCCTCTATCCGTTCGGCGCCGAGCTGACCCTGCACACTCATACATTGCTCCCGGCACTGGCGGTCAGCTTCGTCGCGAATCCGCTGGTCGCACAGAACCTGCTCATCTGTCTGCACCTGTTCCTGAACTTCATGTGCATGTATGCGCTGGCGTATCGCGAGACGAGGCATGCCGGCGCCGCGTTCGTTGCCGCACTGATATTCGGTTGGTCGCCGTACGTGTCTGCTCGACTTGCCGGCCACTTCAATTTCGTGGCCGCCTGGGTGATGCCTCTGACGGCGCTGCTCACGATCCGTGCGCTCGAGCGGCGAACGCTGTCATCCGGCGCGCTGCTGGGCGTCGTGCTGGGTGCGATCGCGTACGTGGACTACTACTACTTCGTGTACGCGGGACTCCTCACCCTTGTGCTGGCCGTCAGTGCCGGGCTGCACGTGCAACGGCGGGGGATCCCCGCCGGAGGACGACGGCTGGCGCAGGGCATTACGACGTTGATCGGTGTCGCACTCGCCGCAACGGTAGTGGCAGGGATTGTTCGTGTCACCGGTGGAGGCATCTGGCGCGTCGGCGCCAGGGCCGTATCGATGCGAACCGCATCAGGCCCGCTCGCGATTGCCTGGTTGAGCGGCATGTTTGCGCTCGTCACCTGGTTCGTTCGCACGTGGCGCATCACGCTCACGCCTTCAAGTCTATTCAGGCTCCGCGTGCCGCTGCTCGGCGTCTGTCTCGTCCTGGCGCTCGTGCTTGCCCCTCTCGCCATCCGCGCCACAGTCCTCGTGCGCTCGGGCGGCTACGTCACGCCCGAGTACCGGTGGCGCAGCGCACCCGCCGGAATCGACTTGATGTCCCTCTTTGCCGGCAATCCCTTCAGCCTGCTGTATGGGCATCTCGTGCGGCCGGCGTATGAGCGCGCCGGCGTCAACCTGGTCGAGCAGGTGGGATGGCTCGGCCCGGGTCTCGTCGGCCTGTGCATGGCCGGACTGTGGAAGCGTCCGCGCGGAATGGCGGAGCGACGATGGGTCCTGCTGCTGGTGGTGTTCGGCATCTGGGCGGCGGGGCCGTTCGTGCAGCTGGCCGGGCACGGGTCCCCGCTCTGGATGCCGGCCGTCCTCCTGCGATGGGTTCCCTTCGTGGCCAACGCGCGCATCCCGGCGCGTGCGATCGTCGTCGTCTACGTGGCCTGCGCGATGCTGGCTGCGTTTGGCTCGCGGCGGCTTCTCGAGGAGCACCGACGCCGGCTTCTGTTCGCGGCGCTCGCCGCGCTCGTCGTCCTGGACTACGCACCCGCGCGGATGCCGGTCATGTTCCCGGCCCGGCCGGCGACGATCGAGCGGCTCGCTGCCGGCGGCCTCTCCGGAGCCGTGCTCGAAGTGCCGTTCGGCTCGAGGGATGGATTTGGAGAGACCGGTTCGCTCGATCCGCAGTCGATGTGGTTCCAGACCATTCACCAGCGGCCGATTGCGGGAGGCTTTGTCGCAAGGCTGCCGCGCGACACGCCCGATCGTTACCGTCAGTTGCCGGTGCTGGGTTCCTTGCTCCGGCTGTCGAGCGGCGAGACCCTGACGGACGCGGAGATCGAGCGGGATCGACTCGCGGCAGACCAGGTGTCCGCGCAGGGTTTCGGGTACGTGCTCGTCAATCGCGCACGAGCGACCGCGGCGGTGAAGAACTACGTCGATCGGGTCCTGCCGTCCCGGCCGATCGCCGAAGACGCGGACTATACCCTCTACGAAGTAACGCCGCTGCCCTGATCGGCGGCTCACGCGCACGTGTAGCACGTAGCACGTTGGTGGCGTGTCAGGACAGTAGACCGATCGCGAGATTCAGCGCGAGCGCGACGATCATCGTGTTGTAGGCGAACGAGAGCACCGCGTGCACCAGCACCTCTCGCCGCATGAGCGTCGTCGCGACAACGACGTCGGAGACCTGAAAGCACATGCCGACGGTGAATGCGAAATACGCGAAGTCGATGTCAGCCGGATCCTTGCCCCCCGGGAACTCGAGGCACTCGCAGTCTCCCGCCGGGCGGCCGGCGCGATCCCGGTAGTACAGATTCGCGTAGCGGAGGGTGTAGGCCGTGTGGGTCACTGTCCACGACAGCACGACCGCGGCAAAAGCCAGCGTCGTCCAGAAAACCTCCTCGCGAGGCGGCAGCGTCTTCACCAGCCGCAGCACCATCCCCGCTGCGAACAGGCTCACGAGGCTCGACGCGAGTGCGATCAGAAAGAGCACCTTCCGTCCGGGGTCGTCGCTCCCGGCGCGCAGCTGCGTCTCCGACGCGTCGGCCTTCATGATGATGGTCCACGCGAGCGCCGCAAGTGTGAGCGATGCCGCGTCCCACCCGGCGAGTCCCCGAAGCCACCATTCGCTGTGCGTCGGGTTCACGCTGGCGGCGGCAACGATCCCGATCGCGACAGAGAGAGCCAGCCGCACGGTTGCGCGCTTCGGCGAAAGCGGGTGCCACTGGGGTCGAAAAGCAGCCATGGGCCCATGCTAATGCCATTCGCCCATCACGGCCCACTTGCCGGAGTGTTTGAGAGGCTAGAACATCCAGGCGCACACTGCGACGGCGGCAATCGCCGCGACCACGTCGCCGACGAGCGCCGCCGGAACGGCGTGGCGCGTGCGGCGGACACCCACCGCGCCGCAGTAGACCGCGAGCACATAAAACGTCGTCTCTGACGAGCCGTACATCGTGGCGGCCGTGCGCGCGATGACCGAGTCCGGGCCGTGCGTCTTGATCAGGTCGGTGGCCATCGCCAGTGACCCGCTGCCGGTCAGCGATCGCAGGATGGCGAGCGGCAGGAGCTCGGCGGGAAACCTGGTGGCATTCATGATCGGGCGCAGCCCCGCGATCAGGAGGTCCATCGCGCCGGAACCCCGAAACATGCCTATCGCCACGAGGATCCCGACCAAGAACGGGATGATGCGCACGGCAACCTGGAATCCTTCGGTGGCGCCTTCGATGAAGACGTCGTAAACCTTGACCTTGCGGAGGAGCCCGATGAACGGGATTCCGACCAGCAGCACGGGGATCGCCCACAGCGAGATCGCGTCGAGCGCGGCGCGGATCACTCCCTCACCGCCTGTCGGATCGCTGTTGACGGTGGATACATCCGCTGAAGCACCTTCGCCGCCGCGACGGCGGCCACCGTGCCGATGAACGTGGCGATGATGGACGGGGCAATGATGGCGGTCGGCTGCTGCGATCCCGCTGCGGCCAGCACGGCGATCATCGTGGCGGGGATGAGCTGTACGCCTGACGTGGTCATCGCCAGGAACGTCACCATCGAATTTGTGGCGGAGTCCTTGTCGGGATTCAGCGCCTGCAGTTCCTCCATCGCCTTGATGCCGAGTGGCGTTGCGGCATTGTTCAGGCCGAGCATGTTCGCGGCGATCGCGAGCACAACGGCTCCAGCGGCGGGATGGTCGGACGGCAGTTCGGGAAAGAGGCGCCGCAGCAGCGGGCGCAGCGCCCGGCCGAGCAGCGAGACCAGACCGGCGGCTTCGGCCACGCGCATGATCCCGAGCCACAGCGTCATGATTCCGACGAGCCCGATCGCGATCTGCACCGCCGCCGACGCCGATTCCATCGCGCCGCGCGTCACGCCGTCAACCGTCCCGTTGAACGCCGCGACCACGAGGGCGATCGCCATCAGTCCGAACCAGATGTAGTTCAACATCCGGTGATGTTAACGCATGCGCGTGCCGGGCGCGGACCCGGGCGTCCACAGTCCGATGCGGTCGCCCGGGGTCCGATGGCGCGCTATACTCGCGCCGTCGTTCTAGAGGAGAACCACATCATGGCGAAGAAGGACCTGTCGCAGCACAGCTTCCACCTGCTCATGCTCCAGCAGGACCTTCGATATGCGGTCCGGCGACTCCTCAACGAACGGAGATTCGCGGCTGTCGCCGTCCTGATCCTTGCCGCCGGGATCGCTGCCTGCACGGTCATGTTCAGCGTCGTTCAGGCGGTCCTGCTGCGGCCGTACAACATTGACAATCCCGGGCGCGTGGTGGTCCTGTGGCCGGTGCAGCAGGACGTGGCAGGGGAGTTCACGTACAACGCGGCGAGGGATCTCGAGCGTCTGAAGTCCCTCGAGGCTGTCGCGAGCATCAGCTCCACCAACTGGGGCGGCGAGTTGACACTCCCGGGAGAGCAGCCCTTCAATGTGCCTTGTGCAGCGGTTTCCGCGACCTTCTTCGACGTCCTGCACGCCCGCCCTCTCCATGGACGAACCTTCCGGCGCGACGATGATCAGACGTCGTCTCCGCGTGTGCTCATCCTCAGCCATGCGTTGTGGACGCAGCGCTTTGGCGCAGATCCCCGTGCGATCGGCCGCCGCGTGCTCGTGCGCGAGGAAGCCACCGCAACGCCGTTCGAGATCGTGGGCGTCATGCCCGCGGAGTTCTTCTACCCGCGAGGGGCTCAATACTGGACACCCGCCGCACCCCGGCTCGCGGCCACCGCGCGGCACCGCAAGGAGCCGCTCGACCAGTGGTTCGACAGGATAGGTGTGTTCTACGGCGTCGGCCGGCTGGCCGCCGACGCAACGCCCGCGACCACCCGAGCGGAAACGGTGCTCCTGCTGAAGGCCGTTAGCGAGGAGCTGAAGATTGACCTCGCCGGGATGGGCATCCAGGTTGTCGTCACCCCGTTGCTCACGCAGATTTTCGGCCAGGCGCGGCACGCGCTCCTGGTGCTCATGGGGGCCGTGACGCTCGTGCTGCTCATCGCCTGCATCAATGTTGCAGGATTGTTGTTTGCGCGAGGCGCGTCCAGGTCCAGGGAAATGGCGGTTCGGGCGGCGCTTGGCGCAAGCCGGCGGGACCTGATGCGCCAGCTCCTGATGGAGAGCGCGGTCCTGGTCGTGTGCGGCACGGTCATCGGCGTATCGGCCGCGGCGCTCTCGTTGAAGACAATCGTCGCATTGAGCCCCGCTGACATTCCGCGTCTCGATGCGGCAGTGCTCGACAAGGGGGTGCTCCTGCTCTCAGTCCTGGCCGCCGCGGTCACCACCCTCGTCGTCGGACTGGCCCCGGCGGCCCATGTCAGCCGCACGTCCCTGGTGAGCGACCTGAAGGGTTCCGGGACCGGCGTCGTGGCGCGCGTCGCGCGTGGCCGCACCCGCCGTGTGCTCATCGGCTCACAGGTGGCGGGAACGCTCGTGCTGCTGATGGCGGCAGGGCTCTGCGTGCAGAGCTTCGTGCGGCTCGCCGGCCTCGATCTCGGCTTCGATCCGGTGAATGTGTTGACGTTCGGAGTGACCGGGCTCGACGAGACCCGATACCCGCTCCCGGCGCAGAGAGATGATGCCGTGGCCCGCCTGCTCTCGCGCTTCGAACGGCAACCGCAGGTGATCGCCGCAGCGGCCGTCTCCCAGCGCCCGTTCGAACATGGCCCTGTCGGGTCGGACAGCGGGGTTCTGCTCGAGGGACAACCGGACACGCCTGAAGCCTGGAGCCGCAACCCGACGCTCAACTGGGAAGCCGTCACGCCAGGTTATTTTCGCGCGATGGGCATCCGCCTGCTTCGCGGGCGCACGTTCGAGGAGACCGACACGGAAAACGCTCCCCGCGTCGTAATGGTCAGCGAAGCGATGGCGGCGCGTGTCTGGCCGGGCAGAGATCCGCTCGGCATGAGGCTTCGAGCGAACGCGTCCGAAGGGCTCGGGAACCACGCGCCCGTCTGGGACACGGTCGTCGGCGTCGTGGCCACGGCGCGATATCGTGAGATCGAGAGTCCGCGCCTGGATCTGTACGTCCCGTTTCGACAGACCTTCAACGACGTGCACCACTTTACGCTGCGGACACGCACCAGGCCGCTTGCACTCGCACCGACCGTCGCGGCCGAGATCGCCTCCTTCGACAAGGGGCTCGCGATGTCCGGCGTCACAACGATGGAACAGGTGGTCCGCCGGTACTCGTGGACCCTGGCGCTTCAACATGCTCGTCTTCGGCGCGTTCGGCGCCGTCGCCCTGGTGCTCGCGGCCGTCGGGCTCTTCGCCCTGGTGGGCTACGAAGTCAATCAGCGCACGCGCGAAATAGGCGTGCGAATGGCGCTCGGGGCTGCGCCCGGAGACATCGTGCGGCTCATGCTGGCGCAGGGCGCCGGACCCGCAGCGGTCGGCGTACTTGCGGGCCTGTTCGCCTCGGTGGGCCTCACGCGGCTGTTGTCCGGGATTCTGTTCGGCATCACGCCAACCGATCCCGTGACCTTTGCTCAAGTGATCGCACTGCTCGTCGTCGTGGTCGTGCTGGCGAGTTACCTGCCTGCGCGTCGTGCGGCCTCGGTCGATCCGCAGGTCGTCCTGCGGGAGGGATAGTCGCGAGATGGGTTCTACGGCGTCCGGTACACGATGCCGTGCTTCTTCCTGTCGGCTTCGATCTCCGCCTGTGTCCTGTTCGGCCGCCGCAATCGCTCCTTGAACGCCTGCTCGTACCCTGGCGGCGAGTACGTGGCACTCATTCCAAGAGTGTCCGTTCCGCTGTTGCGGAGCCCGTGCCAGACGCCTTGTGGAACGTAGACGGTCGCCCCTGCGGCCACGGGGATCTCTCGATCGCCGAGCGTCGCGATGCCATGCCCCATCCGAATGAAGATGATCTCGTCTTCGCGCTGGTGCAGGTGGACCCTGATCTCCGCATTCGGCGGCAGGTCCTCCGAAATCATCGACATGCGGACGCCCGGCGTCACTTCCGAATCGATCTTCACCGTGACCTTACGTCCGTCAGGCGTGGTCGGCATCGCCTGACCATCGCCGGCGTGAAGAATTGCCCCGGCCCACGTCGGTGTGGCCTGGGCAGCTTCAGCCGCGGTCGCGGACGCCGCTGTCGCACCCATGGTGACGACGCTGACACCGCGGATGAACTTCCGCCGGCCGATCCGAGTCGGGTTGTCTGGCACTCATGATCCTCTCGCTGTCAGCGGCAGAAGTACCCCTGAGCTCGCAGCGCTTGCTGATTATTCATCAGATCGGCCCCATTCTCACGACCCGGCCCATGACCATGTTTCCACCGTGGTGTGTCCCACGCGCCCGGGGGCAGGTAGTGGAAACGAATCAGGTACACGTTCTCGCCGCTGCCGTGTCTTGCGATGTCCATCAGTTCGTCCACGCTCGCGAAGCCCGATTCACGAGCCAGATCGTAGGTGATGTCAGCCACGGCAATCGGCTCAATCGAATCCACGACGATGTGGCCGTCGTCCATCTGGTAGCGACCACCCACCTTGACATGGGGACGCGTCCAGACGCGGATGCTGCATCTGATTCGTCCGCGCCGGATTCCCTCTCGAAGGCGCTTGGTGAACACCATCTGGAATGTCAGCCAGCACCGGGAGAGGTCAGGCGTCTTCTTTCGGGTCCGAGCCGAACCGGAGAACGTGCCCGTCCGGGTCTCCGACCTTCATCTCGCATGCCCACGGAAAGTTCTCGGGAGGATGAAGAATGGTGGCGCCCGCGGCCTTGAGCTCTTCGTGGAGCGCCTCGACGTCACCGACCCCTACCCAGACCCAGGTTCCAGGCTGACCCTGGTCGCCTTCGGACAGATAGATTGCCGCGTTGCCCCGTGTGACGCAGGTGAAGTCGTCGCCACCCCAGTCGGCGTTGCTGAAACCGAGCACCTCAACGTAGTACTGGAGGCTTCGCGCGAGATCCGCCACGCTCAGGATCGGATTTGCGCATTCGAATGTCGTCCGTGTGGCTGTCTCCTGCTGCATGGAACGTCTCCCCCTCATCGTTTCGCCGAGCCATCAGTCGTGACGGCACTCTGGTGGGTTCAGTCAGATCGAAGGCTCGTCGCCGGGTCAACTCGTGCGGCTCGCCGAGCTGGAAGATAACCTGCCACCCCATCTGACAGCTGCGAAAAAATCGACAACTATCGGCACGCCCACCAACCCGCGGACGAAGTCTTCCGTCCAAGGATACTAAGAGAGCTGAGTATGGCAAAGCCGGATTCCCTCCAGGGGACGCTCGATCTGATGGTATTGAAGGCCCTTTCGAGGCGGCCGCGCCTGCACGGCTACGCGCTGATGTCGGCGATCCAGGAGACATCCGGGGACGTTCTCCGCGTGGAGGAGGGCTCGCTGTACCCGGCGCTGCATCGGATGGAGGAAGCCGGTTGGGTCCGCGCCGAGTGGATCACGAAGGACACGGGACGCCGGGCGCGTATCTATGAGCTGACGCCGGCTGGGAAAAAACAACTGGAGGTGGCCATCGAGCGATGGCGCTCCGTAACCGCGGCCGTGAACCGCGTCCTGAGGACGGTCTGACATGTCATGGTGGTCTCGCCTGTCGAACGTCGTGAGGAGCGATCGTCTCATCTCAGAGGTTGACGAAGAGCTGCAATCGCACATCGACGAAGCGATCGCGCACGGCCGCGACCCGTCCGATGCGCGCCGCGCACTTGGGGCCGCACTGCGTCACCGGGAAGAGAGCCTCGGCATCAAGGCGTTACCCTGGCTGGGATCGGTGCGCGCCGACGTGGTGTTCGGCTGGCGACGCCTCAAGAAGACAAAAACGACCTCCGCCGCTGCCGTCCTGTCGCTCGCTCTCGCCATCGGCGCCTGTACGTCTGCGTTCAGACTGATCGATGCGCTGCTGCTGAGGCCGCTGCCGGTCGCCGACGCCGACCGGCTCTATTCGCTTTCCCGGCGAGGCCTCGGTTTCGACGGCAAACCTCGCACGTTCGACAGCTGGGCATATCCTGCATTCCGCCGGATGCGGGCGGCTGTGCGGGACGAGGCCGAGTTGCTCGCCGTCTCGTACGCCGGGCGAGCCGATGTGGAGTACACGTCTGACCAGGACATCGAGAAGGCGTACCTCCAATATGTCTCTGGCTGGATGTTCGGCACCTTCGGGCTCCGGCCCGCCGCGGGGCGGCTGCTGGTGGAAGACGATGATGACCAGCCACGTGCACATCCATACGCCGTGCTCTCATACGACTACTGGTCGCGCCGTTTCGGGCGCGACGCGAATGTCGTCGGCCGCACCTTTCGACTGGGTGCCGACGTATTCGAGATCGTCGGTGTCGCGGAGCAGAGCTTCACTGGTACCGAGACCGGTACCGTGACCGACATCTTCGTGCCGACGATGATGCATCCTCGCGTGACCCGTTCCGATGCGACCTGGTTCCGTACGTTCGCACGCCTGAAGGCGGGCGTCGCTGTCGAGCCTGTTCGCGCCAGGCTGCACGCCACCTCCAGAGCATTTGAAGAGGAGAGAGCACAGGGATTCACCGGCATGTCCAGGGCGAGCATCGATCGATTCCTCGACCAGACGTTGCTGATCGAGCCCGCCGCCGCCGGAGCATCTGGCTTACAGCAGGACTACGGCCGCTCGCTCGTGGCACTCGCGTGGCTGGTCGCGCTCGTGTTGTTCATCGCGTGCGCAAACGTTGCGAACCTGATGGCAGCTCAAGCTTCGGCGCGATCCCGTGAGATGGCACTCCGGGTGGCGATCGGCGCAGGACGCTGGCGCCTGGTGCAGCTGGTGCTCATCGAAGGTGCCCTCCTCGCACTGGCCGCGGCCGCCCTCGGCGGTTTGTTCGCCTGGTGGGGCACGCCGTTCGTCGTCAGCCGGATCAATCCGCCCGACAACCCGGTCCGGCTCTCGCTTCCGGCCGATTGGCGGGTCCTCACATTCAGTCTCGCCCTGGCGTTCGGGGTGACGCTGCTCTTCGGTCTGATGCCGGCGTTACGCGCGTCGCGCGTAGGACCCGCGAAGGCGCTCAAGGGGGGACACGATGTCCGTTCGCGTCGGCGCATGATGCACGCCTTGATTGGAGTGCAGGCCGCGTTCTGCTTCCTGGTGCTCTTCGCCGGTGCCCTGTTCATCGCCAGCTTCGAACGTTTATCCAACCGCCCGGTGGGGTTCTCTGCCGACCGGATTGTCGTGCTCGACACAAATGCCGCAACGCCGCAATCGCCCGTCATCTGGGAGCAGGTGGCTGAGCATCTCCGTTCGGTGCCCGGCGTGGAGACGGTCGCACTCGCCGACTGGCCGCTGCTCTCGAAGTGGAACGCCTGGAACGGCTTTGTGTCGATCAACGGTGCACCTCCCGGGCCGGTTCTCGCCTACTTCCTCAGTGTCTCGCCGGGCTGGATCACGACGATGAAGGTCAAGCTCGTCGACGGGCGCGATTTCCGTCCGAACGAGACATCTCCCGGCGCTGCCCTCGTCAACGAGACGTTTGCGAAGCAGTTCTTCGAACGCGAAAACCCTGTTGGACGAACGCTTGCGAAAGGGTCGGATCGGTACACCATCGTGGGAGTGGTGGCGGACGTGCCATACAACAGTGTGCGTGAGCCGATCCTTCCGGTGGCATACGTGCCGTTCCGCGGAATTTTCCCTGACGGCTCGCTGCAACCGAGGGGAGACGCGGCGTTCATGGTCCGCACGCGTCAGTCGGACGCGCTGGCCATGGCGTCCGTGCTCCGCCAGGAAGTCACGCGTGGGCGGCGAGAGCTCCGGGTGAGCAGCGTCCGGTCACAATCAGAGATCAACGAGGCTCAGACTGTCCGCGATCGGCTGCTGGCCATACTGGCCCTCTTTTTTACAACCGTCGCGGTGGTGCTCGCTGGTGTTGGCCTCTACGGAGTGCTCGACTATTCCGTGCTGCAGCTGCGGCGCGAGATCGGCATTCGTGTCGCCCTGGGCGCGGGAACCGCTGCCATCGCCCGCCGTGTTGCGCTTCGCGCGTTCGTGATGGTGGTGGTTGGGGCGATCTCTGGTCTCGCGCTCAGCCTCGCGTCGGCTCGCTACGTCGAGGCCCTGCTGTACGGCGTGAAGGCGACCGATGCCGTGATGCTGGCGCTTCCATCCCTGGCCGTGATCGCCGTCGCGCTGGTCGCGGCACTTGTTCCTGTCGTACGCGCCTCACGAATCGACCCTGTCGCGATCCTGCGAGCTGATTGAGGGTGCCAAGGTTCCAGGGTGCCAGGGTGCGCCGAGGCGCGCGAGCCGGTGAGGGACGTCGGGGGGGAGATCAAGGTGGCGACGGTCGCGGACCCCTTCGGCAACGTGATCGGCCTGATCCAGAACCCGCACTTCAAGGTCAAAGACGTCCGGGCGTAAGAACGCCAGACGGGTGCCGGTGCGGCCGTCGCATCGGCACCCGCCGGTTGTGTCAGCGCTCGGCGAAAAATGGAAACAGCCGCTTGATCTCCTCAGCGTTGGGCCGGCGGCCGTATTCGGAGATCTGAAAGGCCTCGGCGGACCCCATCCGATCGCCGCGCTCCTTGCCATAGAATTCGACCAACTTCGCGCGATACTGCGTGGCGGTCGAGGCGAATCGGCGCTTGAATCCCTCCCGCACTTCGCTCTTCCGGCGCGCCTTGCCGGCGTCGTCGGCTGGAACGAGTTGTGGCCCGCCGTTCGCCCCACCTTCATAGAACTGCGAGGGGAGGGCCTCCACCGCCGCCAGCTTCTTCTCCAGCACGTCGTCGATGCCGACGATGATGTCCGCGCGGAAGGGATTCGGTGTGGTGAAGTTGTCCTCATAGGAGAGGAAGACCGGGTTGCGCGACAGGTGAGGTGTGTCCGGGCAGAAGAACGGCACCGTCACCATATAAGACGCATCCTGAATGAGCTGGCCGACCGCCCGATGATCCGGGTGGTAGTCGTTCGGACGATGGCCGAGCACGATGTCGGCTTTCCAGTCGCGGATGAGCCTGGTGATCGTGCGCCGGTTTTCGAGTGTGGCTTCCAGCTCGCCGTCATGGATGTCCAGCACCTGCGTGGTGATGCCGAGAATCCGCGCCGTCTCCTCCGACTCCGCGGTCCGCCGGCGCGCCAGCGGCCCGCCGGCGTCGCGCCAGTGTCCGATGTCTCCGTTGGTCACCGAGACGAACTTGACCTTGTGCCCGAGAGCGGCCCACTTCGACGCCGTCCCCGCCAATCGGAGCTCGTTGTCGTCCGGATGCGCCCCGAACGCGATGATCCGCAACGGTGCGTCCTGTGCCGCCGCGGAGACGACACTCCCGGCAACCGCGCCGAGCAGCGCTACCGCGATGACCACGACTGAGTTCCTCATGCAGCCTCCTTGATTCGCATCGACGCAGTCTAATTCAGTCGGCCGAAAACCAAACCAACAACGTCGGGTGCGAGTCGAATGAGCACTGGAGGTACGCGGATGATCCTCAGCACGCAACGAGTCGGCGTCATGGTTGTCGGCCTGGCGATGTGGTGTGCCCTGCCCATGACTCTGTCGGGTCAGGCCCAGAACGATGCCGCCGACGCGGCCCGGTTGATCGAGGTGCTTCAACTGCGTGCCGGCGCCGTCGTAGCAGATATCGGCGCGGGATCCGGACTGCTGACGGTGCCGATCGCCCGTGAAGTCGGGCCCACGGGGCGGGTGTATGCCACCGACGTCAATCCTCAACGGCTTGATGAGTTGCGGAAAGCAGCGGCCGACGCGGCGCTCCAGAATGTTGTCGTGGTCGAAGGGGCGGCAGCCGGGACGAGTCTTCCAGACGCGTGCTGCGACGCCGTGTTCATGCGGTTCGTGTACCACCACTTTGGCGATCCGCCGGCCTTCAATGCCAGTCTATTGCGCTCTTTGAAGCCGGGCGGACGCCTGGCCGTGGTCGATTTCCCCCCGACCAACGGACGGAGCGCTCCAGCCGGGAGCCGCGACAGCGGGGACGCGCACGGTGTGACACCGGCAACGGTCGCTGACGAATTGACCGCGGCGGGCTTCATCGGGGTGGAGCGGGTTGACTGGCCTTCCACCGCTGGCTTCCTCGTCGTCGCCCGCCGACCTTGAGGTCAGCTTCACGCGGCTATTCGTGACGCAGGGCCACCAGGGGATCGATCCGTGACGCCCGGTACGCGGGCATCCACGCCGCCAGCGTCCCGACCATCGCGAGCCCTGCGATCGCGGTCGCGAAGGCGACGGGGTCGTTGGGCGACAGGCCATAGAGCCGGCTGGTGATCAGGCGGATCGACCCGGCGGACGCGGCCGTCCCCACCGCCAGCCCCACGAGCAGCAGCCACCCTGTCTCGCGCAGGATCATCGCGATCAACGCGCCGTGCGGCGCGCCAAGCGCCTTGCGAATCCCGATCTCGTTGGTGCGTCGCGTGACGCCGTACGACAGCACCCCATAGAGCCCAATCGCCGCGAGCAGCATGGCGACGACGCCGAACGCCAGCGAGAGCTGCGCGAGCAGCCGGTCCTGCACGAGCCTCCCGTCCACCGCCGTGGTAAGCGGCGTCGCGCGCGAGATCGGCATGTTCGGCTCTGCCTGCCGGAGCACGCGGCGCACGTCCGGCAAGACGCTCGAGACGTCGCCGCGCGGCCGAATGATGAACGTCACCCTGTCTATCGCAGCCGCCGGCTGGGTTGCGGGCGTATAGAAGCGATGCTCCACGTCTCCGCGCAGCCGGTTCTGACGGGAGTCCCGCACCACGCCAATCACCTCGTAGGTCTTCCGCTGATCCGCGTACTGCTGCGTGATGTGCAGACCAATCGGATGGCGGCCGGCAAAGAACCGTTTGGCAAACGTCTCGTTGATCACGCATACCATCTGGCCGCCGGGCCGGTCCTGTTCGGTGATCTCTCGGCCGAGCAGCACCGGTATCCCCATCGTCGAGAAATAGTTCGGCCCGACAGCGTCGTAGCGCGACCCTCGGTCGTCCCGACCCGTCGCCACATATCCCTCGACCGTGATCTGATCGCCGTTGTCCGAGCCGCCGAAGAGTCCGTTGTTCGAGTACGTCGCGGAGCGTACGGCCGGAACGGACCGGACACGCGAGAGGAGCTCCTCAATGGCTGCCGTCTGCCGCAATGGATCGTAGCCAGCGGGTTGAGCATCGATCCGCACGGTCAGCAGATCGTCTGTCGAGTAGCCGAGATCGACGTGCTGAAGGTTGAACAGCGTGCGCACCAGGAGACCTGCGCCGACGAGCAGAGGGAGCGACAACGCCAGCTGGCCGACGACCACCAGTTTGCCCACGCGTACCCACGCGGCCGATCCCGCGATGCCCCGCCCCTGCTCCCGCAATCCCGTCGTCGCCTGCGTTCTCGTGATGCGCAAGGCCGGCAGCAGGCCCAGGATGAGACCTGCCGCGAGCGTCACCGCAAACACGAAGCCGAGGGTGCGGACATCGACCGCAGCCGGCAGCGTGATCGCGGTGTCGGCCACGAGGCGGAGAAGGCCCTCGCGCAGCAGGAACGCCAGGAAGAGTCCGACGAGGCCGCCGAGTGCCGCCAGGCACAGGCTTTCCGTCATGAGCTGTCGAATGAGCCGGCCACGGGTGGCCCCCAGCGCCAGCCGCACGGCCATCTCGCGGTTTCTGGCGGTGGTGCGCGTCAGCAGAAGATTGCCGAGATTCGCGCACGCGATCAGCAGCACCAGCCCCGCGGCTCCGAGCAGCACGAACAGCGGTTCAGCAAAGCTGCTGCGCAGCGACGATGCGCCCGTGGCTGCGTCCTTCAATCGCAGGCGCTGATCGAGAAAGCGCGTGCGCGTGGCGGCGTCGGCCATGGATCCGTAGTAGGCCGCGAGCGACTGCTGGAGGATGACGTTGGCGTCTGCCTGCGCACGGTCGAGTGCAACCGCAGGGCGCAGGCGCCCGAAGATGTGCAGCCACATCACCTTCTCCACGGAGCCGGGCTGGTCGCGAAGCCAGTCGCGGCCCGGCAGGACCGTCGCCTGCATCGCCAGCGGCACCCAGGCGTCCGGCCGCTCGCCCACGGTCTCGCCGAAGAATGAGGCAGGCGCGACTCCGATCACCGACAGCGGACCACCGCTCAGCGCGATCGTCCGGCCGAGGACATCGGCGCGGCCGCCAAACCGGCGCTGCCAGTACTCGTAGCTGATGACCGCCTGTCGCACGGTACCTGCCGGTGGCTCCCGCCCGGCGTCGAAGGTCTGGCCAACGAGCGCGGGGACTCCGAGCGTCGCGAAGTACGACGCGGATACCAGGCGGATGGCGATCTCTTCGGGCTCGCCGCCTGCGACGCGCGCGTCGGTCCGCTGAAGACTGCTTCCGGTCGCCGTCATGGACGCGAACGTGCTGTTCTGCGCCTGGAGCTGCAGGAACTCGGTGTAGGTGGCCAGCGAACGCTCGCCGTCTTGCATACCGATCGAGACGCCCGACGACCGCGGGTCGGTCAGCAGGACGAGCTCCTCGGGATTGCGCACCGGCAGCGTGCTCATCATGACGCTGTTCAGCAGGCTGAAGATGGCGGTATTGGCGCCAATCCCGAGCGCAAGCGAGAGGACCGCTGCGGCGGTGAATCCTGGATTGGCGGCGAGAACGCGGACGGCATGACGAAGATCTTGTTGGATCACGTGACAATGCTCCCGGAGTGCCGTCGGTGCCAGATCGAAGAGGGCGCCGGCCCAGATCGCGACTGGGGCGAGCCGCCCGTGGTGCAATCGCGCGCCGTGCAGCTGTTCGGTGAAGGCGCCGACCATTTCGCCGCCGTACTCGTGGCGAAACTGCGCTGGATAGCACCACAGCAGCGCACGATAGACATCGGCGGCCCGCATTCTCACAGCTGTCGCGGAATGAGTCCGGTGGTGCGCGCCTGGCTCAACATGTCCGTCAGGCGCCGCGCTTCCGCGACCGCCACATCCCGGCCGAGGCGCGTCAGCCGGTAGTAGCGGCGCCGATCATCGTCGCTTGCCGGATCCGGACTGTTCCGCAATTCCTCGATCAGTCCCTGTTCGAGCATGCGTCGAATGGCGCTGTACAGCGTCCCCGCGCTCAGTCGGACCTTGCCGCCGGTCCGCGCGGTGACGTCCTGCATGATCGAGTAACCGTGCCGTTCCCGATCCGCCAGCGCGACCAGGATGTGGAACACCGCGGTCGGGAGCGGAATGAAGGAATCGACGTCGCCTGCCTGCTCGGCTCGTGATGTCATTGTGTTGATGGCAAGTATACCGAAGATCGATATAGTGTCAATCGAAGCGGGTCAGCTGACAGCTGATAGCTGATGACTGCTCCCTCTTCCCCTTGACAATCGAAAGGACGTGCGGGTACGCTTCCTTCGTTCGTCGAAAGAAGCCGGGTGGTGCTCGAATCACCCTGGCGGCAGGGGAGCGCATCAATGGGACGGATACGGGAAGCGTGGCAGCGGCTTCGATCGTTCAGTCGGCGCGACGCGATCGAAGGCGGTCTCGACGACGAGATTCGTTTTCACATCGATCAGCAGACGGAGAAAAATCTTCGCGCGGGCATGAGTCCCCGGGAAGCCCGCCGCCTGGCTCTGGTGGCCTTCGGCGGACCGGAGCGCGTCAAGGAGAGCACGCGGGACGAGTTCCGTCCCGCGCTGCTCGAAGACTCCATCCGCGACATCCGCTACGGCGCTCGTGCATTGCGACGCGCACCGGGGTTCACGGTTGTGTCCACTCTCACGCTCGCGCTCGGGATCGGCGCCGCCACGGCCGTCTTCACCGTGGTGAACGCCGTGTTGATCAAGCCGCTGCCTTATTCTGAATCCGAAACGCTGGTGAGCCTCAGGCACACGGCGCCAGGCGCAGGACTGACCGACGTTCCCATGTCACCCGCTCAGTTCTTCACCTACCGCGACGAAAACCGGACGCTCGAGGACATCGGCCTGTGGGCGACCGGCGTGGCCAACGTGACGGCCGCAAGCGCACCCGAAGAGGTCCAGAGCCTGCTCGTCACGCACGGCACACTCCAGGCACTGGGTGTCGGTCCCGCTGTTGGACGGTGGTTCACCCGGGAAGACGATGCGCCCGGATCGGTGGAGACGGTGATCCTCAGCGACGGCTACTGGCAGCGTCGATATGGCGGCGACCGCGCAATGATCGGCCGGACCGTGACCATCGATGCGCGGCCACGTGAAGTGATCGGCGTCATGCCGGCCGGCTTCAGATTCCTCGATGCGGACGTCGACGTGATCCTGCCGTACCGCTTCGACCGGACTGCTCTCTTCCTTCGCAAGCCCATGTTCCAGGGTATCGCCAGGCTGAAGCCCGGCGTCACGCTGACGCAGGCGAATGCAGATGTCGCGCGGATGATCCCGATCTGGCTGAAGGCGTGGTCTACGGCCCCCGGAATCGACCCGAAGATCTTCGCGAACGCACGGTTCGCTCCAGCGCTGCGGGCCTTGAAGAAGGACGTGGTGGGCGATGTCGGCCGGGTGCTGTGGGTCCTGATGGGAACGGTCGGCATCGTGCTGCTGATCGCGTGCGCCAACGTGGCGAACCTGATGCTGGTGCGGGCCGAAGCCCGCCAGCAGGAGCTCGCCGTCCGCGCCGCGCTCGGTGCGGGGTGGCAGCGTCTCGCGCGCGAACTGGTCTGGGAGAGCATGGTCCTCGCCCTGGCAGGCGGCGCGCTTGGACTCGGTCTTGCGTTTGCCGCGGTGCGCCTGATTGTGACCGCCGCCCCCGCGGGCCTGCCGCGTCTGAGTGAAATCACCGTGGACCCGACGGTCGTGGCGTTCACACTGCTGGTCGCGCTCCTGTCCGGCCTCCTGTTCGGATTGATTCCTGTAGCCCGGCATGCCGGTCCGCATATCGCGCGAGCGCTGCGTGGTGGCGGCCGGACCTCGAGCCAAAGCAGGGAACAGCATCGGGTGCGCCACGCGCTGGTGGTGATGCAGGTGGCGCTCGCGCTCGTGCTGCTGGTCGCGGCGGGCCTGATGATCCGCACCGTTCAGGCGTTGGGAGCCGTTCAGCCCGGCTTCACGGACGCCGGGCATCTCCAGTTGATCCGCCTTGCCGTTCCCGCGTCCCAGGTCGGGGATCCGGAACGGGTTCTTCAGGTGCAGAGCGACATTCGCGCTCGGATTGCCGCTATCCCGGGCGTCTCCGCCGTCTCGTTTGCGAGATCCGCTCCAATGGGACCGGAGAAGATCGACAACCTGCTCCTGATCGAGGACCAGAGATACGCCCAGGGGCAGATTCCTCCAGACCGGCGGTTCAAGTTCGTTTCGCCGCAGTTCTTCCACACGCTCGGTATCCGGCTGATCGCCGGGCGCGATATGACGTGGGCGGATATCCACGATCACCGATCCGTGGCCGTGATCTCCGAAGCGCTCGCGCGGGAAGTGTGGCGCGAGCCGGCTGCGGCGCTCGGCAAACGGATCCGCCCCAATGCCTCCGATTCATGGCGTGAAGTCATCGGGGTCGTCGGCGACGTTCATGATGACGGCGTCCACGAGCGGGCCCCCGGCACGGTCTATTGGCCGGTGTTGATGGAAAAGTTCTGGGGCAATCCGGTGCTCGTGCAGCGGTCGGTGACGTTCGCGATTCGCAGCGGCCGGACGGGGACCGAGAGCTTCCTGAATGAAATCCGTGAGGCGGTCTGGGCCGTGAATGCGAATGTGCCTCTCGCGGAAGCGCGCACGATGCGCGACGTGTACCAGCGCTCCCTGGCACGGACCTCGTTCACGCTGGTAATGCTGGCCATTGCCGGGGGGACGGCGTTGCTTCTTGGCATCGTGGGGATCTACGGCGTCATCGCCTATGCCGTGGCCCAGAGAACGCGCGAGATCGGGATCCGGGTGGCGCTCGGCGCGCAGCACCCGGAGCTGAAGCGGATGTTCATACGCGAGGCTCTCGGGCTGACAGCTGTGGGCGTGGTGTGTGGGCTCGTGATCGCCTTCGCCCTGACACGGCTCATGACCTCGCTGCTGTTCGGGACCAGCGCCTTCGATCCGGTGACCTACGTCGTGGTCTCTCTCGTGTTGGTCACGGCCGCGACGATTGCCAGCTATATTCCCGCGCAGCGGGCGATGGCCGTGGATCCGTTGGATGCCTTGCGGGCAGAATAGCGAGGGGGGCTCGCTATCCGTCTGCGCGAAGCGTCAGCGCGGGATCGACCCTCGTCGCGCGCCTCGCCGGATAGAACGCGGCGACTGCCGCTGCGGCCATGACAAGCCCAAGACCGCCGGCGAATGCGGTGACGTCGAAAAGTGAAACGGCCTCCAGCTGGATCGCCGAGCTCAGGATTTTCATCACGCCGAGTGCCGCTCCGACCCCTGCGATCGCGCCGAGCGCGGCCAGCCGGGCGGATTGCCACATGACGAGACGCATGACGGCTCCGGCGGTTGCGCCAAGCGCCATCCGGATGCCGATCTCCCTCGTGCGCTGGCCGAGCAGATAGACGAGCACACCGTAGAGTCCTGAAACACTCAAGGCCAGCGCCACGCTGCCAAGCAGCGAGCCGATCCACGATAAGGCCATCAACGGGTACATCTGCAGGGCCCGCCTTTCTTCCAGTGGCACCGCGTCGAAGACCTGCGGATCCCCGGTCACACGCTGAAAGCGCTGCTGTTGCGCCTCCGGACCAGAATCACGTTCGGAGCGCCCTCGCATGAGCACCGCCGCGGCATACGGGCTCGCGGCGTCGATGGGAAGGTAGATGTGACCGGAGTCCGGACCGTCCACCAGGAGGCCGCTGACGACGTCCCTGACCGTGCCGATGACCGTCACGTGAAAGTAGCCGGGGAGGCTGTCCAGGGGCCGGCTGTCGCGACGGAGCGCACTCGCGAAGGATCTGACGCGCCGCTTTTCGCCCGCGGAGGTCTCGGACGGCACGATCCGGATCGTTCGTCCGATAGGGTCCTCGCCTGGCCAGAACGCATTCGCCGTCGCCCTGCTGACGATCGCTACGGGCGCCGCTCCGCCGGCTTCGGCCGGTGAAAAGTTGCGGCCTCGCGCGATCGGAATCCGAAGAATGGAGAAGTACCCGGGTGACATGAACGTGTATCGGGTCGGCGTGGCGGCACCCTGTTCCGGCGCCGCCGCAATCGATCGGGAGCGGACGAAGAGGGGATTGCGGGCGGTGACCGCGACCTCCGCGACACGTGGGTCGGACGCCAGCACCGATGCGAGGCGGGGTATCAGTCCGGCGTGCTGGCCGCGCACG
Source organism: uncultured Acidobacteriota bacterium (assembly GCA_963749835.1). Taxonomy (GTDB): domain Bacteria; phylum Acidobacteriota; class Vicinamibacteria; order Vicinamibacterales; family 2-12-FULL-66-21; genus JALZOC01. The sequence continues at coordinate 3,842,512 of CAVVOD010000001.1, read as the reverse complement.
TTGACGGAGGTGACGCCGCGCGTCTCGTACCCCGGGTCGATGGCGCCAACCGCCGCTCCGTTGTGCGCGAGCGTCAGCGCGACCACGACAAGGACGAGCGACACGGCAACCTGGCCTGTGACGAGGACGCTGCGGAGCACGGAGCCTCTCCGTACGTCGCCCCCCTGGCCGCGCAGCGAATCGGTCAACGACAACCGCGAGGCCTGCACCGCAGGCATCAGCGCGAACACCATCGTCGCGCACGCGGCAGCGCCGAGGGAAAACAGGAAAACACGGTGGTCGATGTCGATGGGCACCAGGCGCACGAGGGGGACCGCCGACGGCGGCAGCGTGTGGAAGAAGATGGCCGTGGCGGCGCGAAGGACGCAGGCGGCCAGCGCCACCCCCACGAGGCCGGCGAGCACGGCGATGAGGAGACCCTCCGTCAGGAGCTGCCGGACCACGCGTTCTCGACTGGCGCCGAGCGAGAGGCGGACCGCAATCTCGCGATGCCGCGCGATCGCGCGCGCGAGCATCACGTTCGAGACGTTCGCGCATGCCGTCACGAGCACGAGCCCGAACGCCGCAAAGATCGGCGCCAGCAGCGTCATCAAACGCAGCGACAGTGGATTGGACGAGGTCAGCAGGCTGATCTCGGCCCGCACGTCACCCTTACTGTCGCCCATGGCCGGCATCATCGCGCCGGTCGCGCTTTGCGCGTCGGTGATCGTTACGCCAGGCCGGAGGCGCGCGCTGATCTCTATCGCGCGCGGCTGGCTGGCACCGATCAGATCCGGCGCGGCGAGGGGTGCATACACGGTCAGCGGCAGCCACACGTCGCGCGGCGAATCCTCGAGGCCGATGAACTCGCGCAGGACACCGACGATGACAAAGGTGCGGCCGTTGATGTCGAGCTCGCGACCGATGGCGGCCGGGTCGGATCCGAACAGCCGTGTCCACGCCTCGCGGCTGAGCACCGCCGGAGGTGTGCCGGTCTCGCCGGCGTTCAGCTGCGACAATGGACGTCCCAGGAGCATGTCGGGAGCCAGCGCGTCGAAGTAGTTGTCGGAGACCAGGGCCGCCATCAACGGGCGGCCCGTCGAGGACACGGATCGCGCCGTTTCCCCAATGACGGCATCGAAGAGGTCGCGACGGTCGCGGAGTTCCTGGTAGTCGCGCCATCGGAGGGCCCTTCCTCCGGTCTCGGGCGATCGCCACGCGATCTGATACAGGCTGAACGGGTCGCGGATCGGGAAGGGCCGGAGGACGTATGCGTTGAAGATGGTGAAGACCACCGTCACGAGGCAGAGCCCGACCGCGAGCGTCAGCACCGACGTCGCGACGAACGCGGGACTGTGGGAGAGACCGCGCGCCGCGTACCGAAGATCCTGCGCGGCCTGCTCGATCCACGTCCAGCGGCAGGCTTCGTGAAAGCGTTCCTTGACCCTGGTGACGTTGCCGAATGCGCGCCGTGCGGCCTGACGCGCCTCTTCCGGGCTGGACCCATCGGCGATCAGTCGGTCGGTCTCGAGATCCAAATGGGCCTGGACCTCGTCCGAGAAATCCTTCCGCGTACGAACGCGCCAGAATCGGCCCATCAGCCGCGCCCTGGCTCCGGCCCGAGGACCCGCGACATGGCGGCAGCAAAGCGCCGCCACCTGGTGCTCTGACGGGTCAGGTGTGCGCGCCCCTTGCGCGTCAGGACGTAGAACCTGGCCTTCCGGTTGTTGGTTGACGTGCCCCACGTCGCCGAAATCAGCCCCTGCGCCTCGAGCCGCTGGAGCGCCGGATAGAGCGCGCCGTGCTCCACGAGGAGCACGTCCTCCGACGACTGCTGGATGGCGCGGGCAATCCCCTGGCCGTGCTGAGAGCCGAAGATCAGCGTGCGCAGAATGAGGACGTCGAGCGTCCCCTGGAGCAACGCGACGCGGTCCGGGTCTGTTCGGGTCGACATGTCACCCGAGCATGGCGCGCCGTCGGGTCAGTTGTCAACCCGTAGCTGACGAGCCGACGCGCCGATTGTTCATGCTCGCAGCCACCCAAAATGGGGACACTCACCTTTACGGTAAGTCGCTGAAAATAAAGAGTCGAAAATCGACCCGTCAAAAAATAGAGGAAAACCAGCGGCTCGAAAATTGACCCTTCAGAATCAACAACTTGCCGTAAAGGTGAGTGTCCCCATTAAGGACGGAGCAAGGGCACCCTGGAGTAGTACGCGGGGACGGACTCGATCGGATCCGACAGGATCGCCTCGTCGCGGCGGCGGCCGATGAGACGCACGTAGCCAAGCCAGCGGCCACGATCGGCCTCGAGCGCCGCAATCTCCGAAGCATTGTCCGGCGCGACCACTCGGTGCCAGTCGAGCCAGCGTTGCCAGCCGTCGGGCATGCTGTCGGCCAGGTCCACGTCCATGATGCCGGTTCGTTCCCAGTGCCGGCGCCACCAGTCCGCCGAATGCAGGCACCAGAGATCGTGGGTCCACCACTGACGAAGGTGATCCGGCACAGACGGCCCAAATTCCTCCATGAGCCCGGCACCGGCGATGCCAATGGGTCCGCCGGGCTTCACGAACCGGGCGAGGTAGTTCAAATACAAATCATCCGTTCCGTAGTAGGGGAACGAGTCGAGAGAGACGATGGCGTCGAAGAAATCCCGGGCGAACGGCAGCGTGCGCGCATCGGCACGGATCGGAAACACACCATCCTCGACACCCGCATCCCGGATCCGCTGAACGTTTTCAGACGCGCTGAACCACAGGTCCGTCGCCCAGACCTGCACGCCGAACTCCCGTCGCATGAAGATGGATGACGCCGCCCGCCCGCAGCCGAGATCGAGGACCCGCATGCCCGGCCGCAGATCGAGTGCATCCGTCAGCCACTCGGTCACCCACAGGACATTCGCGCCGCCGCTGGCGCTGGCGATAACCCAATCCGGGTGGTACTGCGACGAGCGCGGGAAACGGTCGGACACGAACCGCTGGTCTGAGGTCACGTGGATCTCCGATGCAGAATGGAATTGATGCGCAAGGCTGTGTCAGGGGATCGCAACAACGGGACACGCGTCGACGCGCCTGTGCCATCCCTGGATTTGAACATGGCGCTCAATGCTCGCTAGAAGCGTGACGCGCGAATCCACGTGTCCGCACGCGCCCAGCTCGCCGCCAGATCCTTCTCGACGTCTGTCAGCGGCTTCGGAGACGTCGGCTACACATCCTCAGGTTCCTCTGTAGTGATGCCGTGCAGGCGCTTCCGGTAAACGTGCTGCGTCTTGACTCGCGTGAATCCCATGCGCTCGTAGAAGGGATGCGACTCCATTCGCACGATGTAGCTCCGAACGGTCAAATCCTGGAACCCGCGGCCCCGGACCCATGCCTCCGCCGCGGTCACCAGGCGTCGTCCCGCGCCGTGCCCACGATTCTCTGACGCCACGACGAGGCCAAGGATCTCGCACTGCTGACCGGCCTCGAGGAATTCGTGCATGGCCGCGTGTATCCACCCCGCGCTATGGCCAGGTTCGAGCTCTGCGAGGAGGACGACGTGTTCGGAACGAGACAGCACGCGCCTCACGCGAAGCGTAAACTCCTCGGGTTCGGCCGGGTAGCCGAGAACACCGCATAGCTCGGCGAGACGGGGACTATCCTCGAGCGCTGCAGGACGGATTGTCAGCGAATTGGGCATGATGTTGTCTGTCGCCGCGCTGCAGAATAGCAAAGGGAATTCGCCGGCTCCGAGTGAAATCGCTCGACCTGGAATGCTCTCATTCGTTCGCAACCCATTTCGATCCGTCCCCGTCTAAGCCCCTATGCAACAGTGCCGTCCCGGGAAGGGCCTCGACACCCAGGCCCGCCCATCCTCCAGGTTCACCCGGTCAATCCGTTTCTTCGCGCCATGGTCCGTGGTGGTGCTGTGCGCCATCGCGACGTCCAGCGCCTTCGCGGGGCAGGCGGGCACGTCGAAGGCAGCCGATTCACCACGCCCGGTCGCCGAGCTCCACGGCACGCGGACGGCGCAACCACCCACGATAGACGGAATCCTGGACGACAGCGTCTGGCGCGAGCCCGCGGTCGAGAGCGGCGAATGGCGCTCATACAACCCGCTGCACGGGGATACCGTGCCCCAGCAGACGAAGGTGTGGGTTGCTTACGACGCGGATTATCTCTACTTTGCATTTCAGTGTCTCGACCCCCAGCCTGGCGGCATCAAGACGTCGATCACCCGTCGCGACAACATCTGGGCGGATGACTGGGTCGGACTGAGCCTCGACGCGCTGGGAACCGGCCAGCAGTCGTACCACCTGATGGTGAATCCCAGCGGCGTGCAGCTGGACATGCTGAACAGCGTCGCCGGAGGAGAGGATGAATCGCCGGATTTCGTGTGGGACAGCGCAGGGCGCGTCAACGAGGCCGGGTACGCCGTCGAGATTCGCCTGCCGCTTCAGACCATTCGCTTTCGTGGCGGCAACGTGCGGATGGGCGTCCTGTTCTGGCGGCGGATCAGCCGGTCGGGTGTTTCGGTCTCCTGGCCGGCCCTCGAGCCTGGCAAGTGGGTGTTCGAGCGTCATGCCGCACTGACCTTCAGCGATCTGCAGCCCCGGCTGCCGCGCGAGGCCCTTCCGTCCGCCACGTTCGCGCGCAATCAGCGGCGCGACACACCAGAACAGTGGGGATCGGGCGCCAACGACACGGACGTCGGCATCAGCGCCAAGTACGGGATCACCTCGAGGATCACGTTGGATGCCACGCTCAATCCGGACTTCAGTCAGGTCGAGAGCGATGCCTTCCAGGTAGAGGTCAATCAGCGCTTCCCGGTGTTCTTCTCCGAAAAGCGTCCCTTCTTCATGGAAGGGGCCGGCATCTTCACGCTCGCAGGTCAGGGCAGCGACAACAGCCTTCAAAGTGCCGTGCATACGCGGCGCATCGCCGATCCGATCTTCGGAGCGAAGCTGACGGGCACCGCGGGGCGGGTGACGTTCGCGACGCTGACGGCGCTGGATCAGGGGCCAGGTCGGAACCTTCCTGACGGCGATCCAGACGTCGGCAAGGACCGTCTCTACAACATCGCCAGAGCGCAATACAGTCTCGGTCCGAGCAACTACGTCGGCGCCCTCGTCGTGGACACCGAGTTCGCCGGGGGATCCAACCGGGTGGTCGGAACGGACCTGTCGTGGCGCGTCAGCGATGCCCAGCGGGTGAGCGGGTTCCTGCTCGCGTCCGCGACGCGCGCACCGCGCGCTGCGCAATCGACGTCCGGGGTGGGCGGCCAGGCCGGCTACGAGTACAGCACGCGCCGCCTGGTGCTCATCGGCTACGGCGAGCACTACGATCGGGACTTCCAGATGCAGACGGCGTTCATCAACCGCGTCGGCATCACGACCGGGTGGGGCTATGGCGAGTACAGCTTCTATCCCGACAAAACGAAGTATCCGTGGCTCCGGCGCGTCTCGCCGTTCTCCTTCACACAGGGCGGGCGGGATCGCAACGCCGGCGGCGACGAGCTCCTGCAGGTCTCCGGAGTGCGGCTGCGCTTCACGCGGCAGGGCTTTCTGCGGTTCGACCGCTTCGATGGATTCGAGCGATGGGCCGGCCGACGATTCGACCGCGGGAACTGGCGGGCACAGGGGAACGTGCAGCTGTACCGCTGGATCTCGCTTGACGGCCAGCTCATGACGGGCAAATCGGTTTTCTACGATCCGACCGATCCGTTTCCGGGCCACACGCGAGACTCCAGGCTCGGCGTGACGCTGCAGCCGAGCGGCCGCCTGTCGCAGTCCCTGTCGTATCGCCACATCGCGTTCGACCGCGCGTCGAGCCGCGAGCGCGTCTACGACCTCGACATCGTCAACAGCCGGACGACGTATCAGTTCTCACGGCAGTTTTTCATTCGCGCGATCGCTCAGTTCGACAGCTCGAGATCGCGTCTGCTGACCGACTTCCTGTCCTCGTACGAGCTTCGTCCAGGGACGGTCGTGTACGCCGGATACGGCTCGCTCATCGAGCAGCGGAGCTTCGTCAACGGCCAGTGGATCGTCGGCCAGGGTGACTACCGGACCAGCCAGCGCGGTCTCTTTCTCAAGACCTCCTACCTGCACAGATTCTGAGACGGGCGGCGAGCGGCTCGTTCCCTATCGGGAAGGCACCGTTGGTGACGCCAGCGAGCGCTGGGGCGGAACAACCTTGTCGTACCGGGTGCGCGCGAAGAGAATCGCCAGAATCGCCGCAAGAAGCGCGACGGCCGCGTAGGTTGCGACACGCCGACTCCAGTGGCGCCGCTCACTCGCCGCCCGCACCTCGGGCTTCGCGGTCACCGGCTCGATGAATCGATAGCCTTTCCTCGGCACCGTCTCGATGTATCGAGGGCTGGCGCCCTTGTCGCCAAGAACGGTTCTGAGGCGGCTGACGACGACGTCAAGGCCGTGCTTGAAGTCCACGTTCTTGTCGGGCCACAGCCTGCGCTCGATCTCCTCACGAGTAATCAATTCTCCCGGCCGCTCCAGCATCAGGCAGAGCAGATCGACGGCCTGTCCGCTGAGTTTCAGCTGCTGCCCTCCGGTATTCAAACTTCTTCGGCGATCGTCGAATTCAAAGTCTCCGAACGTCTTCACCATGGCAGCACTCCATTCTGGGCCGATCGCGCTTCAGATTCTACGCGCGTGACAATCTGAGAGGAAGAATTGAGGTTTTGTGAGTTGAATCCGCGCGCGTCGGATGGTCCGATGCCGTGGAGGGATTACAGTGATGAGGCTTCCTGGAGCAGCAGTGTGGGTGTGCGCCATCTTCCTGGCGGTGGCATTTGTCCTGGCTGGTATTTCCAAGCTGGAAGGCCCTTCCGCACTGCGATGGGGCGAGAGGTTCGCGGATTGGGGTTTTCCGGCGAACACTCAATACGTGAGCGGAGTGGCTCAAATCATCGGCGGGATCGGTGTGTTGACTCCCGCGTAAAGACGCACCGCTGCGGCGATCCTGGTCGCCCTCATGATTGGCGCGCTGGGCACGCACGCCGCGCACGCCGAACTTCCGCGCCTCATTCCACCGCTCGTCCTCGGCGGGCTCGCGTTTCTCCTGTACACGTCGCGCCTTCGGCCCAAAGGGGGATAAGCGCCGCCACTCCTTTCCGCCGGCCGGTCAGCGCCGGGAGCAGGGACCGGTCGCCACTGCTGCGTGACCCCGAGTATCGCGATGTGGCTCGGTCGCCAGCGCAAATCGGGGAACTCGGTCCAGGCCGAGTTCCAGGGGTGGCCCACATCCGTACCGCTCGTCTGGTGCCGCGTCTGTCAGGCGCTGAGAGTGCCGCCCCCAACAGCCTTTCGCATGAAGACGCACGCGATAGCATGGCCGGACATCAAGCGATACTCTCCCCGGCCCACTTCGGTGTACCCGTTGCTCTCGTAGAATTCCGCACCAGCGAGCGACGCGTCGATATGGATGCTCGTGGCGCCCCTGGAGACTGCGTGTGCCTCAGCCAGCCCAAGGAGAGCGGTGCCAATGCCGCGTCTGGCCGCGATGCCCCTCACGTAGACGGACGTCCCGTGCGTCGAGCCCTCGATGCCGTAGTCGCTGGCAAAGCCGAGAACCATCGCGGTGCCGGCGACCTTCCCGGTTGCGATGAAGAAGACCTCTCCGCCGTCCATGGCCTTGCGGTACATGTCACCCGTGAGACCCTCTTCCCAGGCGTCAGCGGCATCTGGCGGATAGTACCTTGCGCCAAGGGAGCGGATCGAATCGCGATGTGCCGCTGCGATGCCATCGACGTCCGATGCGTGTGCTCGGCGAGTCTCGAGATCGTCGATCGTCATGGAGGCCGCATTCCCAATCTCGAAATCGTGACTGCCCTGCCGCGCGTCGCCCGATGCACCCGGCGCCCGTGTTCCAGCCGCAGCGGCCTGTGACCGCGCATGATATCGTGTCCGCCATGTCTCCAGTGCGTCTGGTTCCAACACTGGCGGTAGTGGCGGCGCTGACGGTCTGCAGCGGCACAGGGCGTCCTGTCCCGGTCGCGTCGCTCAACGCGCAGGCGCCCCCATCGATCACGCTCTCCATCCTCGGCACGAACGATCTGCACGGCGGGATCCTCCGGCGCGAGGACCGCGGTGGTCTCGCGTTGCTCGGCGGCTACGTCGGGAACCTGCGGGCCGCGCGTGCACGCGACGGCGGCGCGGTGCTGCTCATCGACGCCGGCGACATGTTCCAGGGCACGCTCGAGTCCAACCTCAATGAGGGTGCGTCCGTCGTCGCCGCCTACGGTGCGCTGGGATACGTCGCCGCGGCGGTCGGGAATCACGAGTTCGACTTCGGGCCGTTGGGGCCCGCGTCAACGCCGCAGCGGCCGGAGGACGACCCGCGTGGCGCACTGAAAGCGCGGGCGGCCCAGGCGCCGTTTCCGTTTCTCGCGGCGAACCTGATTGACACGGCCACGGGCCGGCCAGTGGCGTGGCCCAATGTCCGGCCCTCCACCGTGGTCACGGCCGCCGGGCTGCAAGTCGGCATCGTCGGGGTCATGACCGCAGGCGCGCTGTCGGCGACGCTCTCGGCGAACACGCGCGGCCTGCGCGTCGCGCCGCTCGTGGAGACGATCGTCGCTGCCGCAACCGAGCTCCGGGCGGGCGGTGCGTCCGTCGTGGTCGTCACGGCTCACGCGGGCGGTCGATGCACGGAGTTCGCGACGCCGACGGACCTGTCGTCCTGCGATCAGGCAGGGGAGATCATGCAGGTCGCGCGCGCGCTGCCGCAGGGCCTCGTTGACGTCATCGTCGCCGGTCATTCGCATGCTGCCATGGGACACCAGGTCGCGGGTGTGGCGATTACCGAGGCGCTCAACGGCGGCCGGGCGTTTGGCCGCGTGGATGTCATCGTCGATCGCACGACCAGGCGAGTGCTCGAACGACGCAGCTTTGCGCCGCGCGACCTGTGCGCGCGTGTAGACCCGGGGACGACGGGATGTGATCCTGGATCCCCGGATGGGGCGCGCGTGCCGGCTGAGTACGAAGGCGCCGCGGTCAGGCCGGATCCCGCAATTGCCGCCGTCATTGCTCCGGCAGTTGACGCCGCGCTCGCGCAGAAGGGGACGTTGCTCGGCATCACTCTGGCGACACCCGTCCGGCGCGCCGGCACCGGAGACTCGCCGCTCGGGAATCTCTTCACCGATGCGTACCTTGCGGCGGTGCCTGGCGCGGACGTGTCGTTCAACAACACGTCCGGCGGACTCCGCGCGGATCTGCCGGCAGGGCCTCTGAGCTTCGGTTCGGTCTTCGAGGTGATGCCCTTCGACAATCGCGTGGTCGGGTTCCACCTGACGGGTGCCGAGGTTCGCCAGATGCTTGCTGCGCAGGTCCAGAGGCGCTCGCCGCTCGTCGGACTGGCGGGCCTGCGCGTGCGCGTGACGTGCCAGAGCGGTTCGCTCGACGTCGCGCTGTTGCGGCCCAATGGCGTGCCGGTCAGGGACGAGGATCGGATGCTCGTGGCGACGACGGACTTTCTGTCGACGAGCCTCGGCGGCATGTTCGAGCCGGTCACACCGGCTGGAGGCTTTACGATCGTCCACGACGTCGGCACCGCGCGGGACATCGTCGTCGAGGCCCTGCGCAAGCGCGGCGGCACTCTGCGCGAGCAGCAATTGATCGATCCAGCGAACCCGCGGTGGACGCTGCCGGGCTCGCAACCTGTGACGTGCGCGGGCTGATACGCGCTCACAATCCACACGTTCCCGTTGATCAGCGGATGAGAGCTCCGAGTGTCGGCGCGTGCCGCGCCCACACTCGTCACTCTCGCCCCGGCGTCACTTTGCCAGCGTGTATGTTCCCGTGCAGGTGAATTCCGCTGTACCGTCCGGACTGCCCTTGGCCTGACACGTCCCTGTGCCCTTCATGCCTTTGAACTGGCCGGTGCCGTTCGTGACCGTCCACTTGTTGGTGCCCGTGTCGAATACCTTGTTCTTGGAAGTCCCGGTGAAGTCGTAGCTGTAGAAGATCTTGTCGCCGTTGGCCATCGTTTCGACGAACACACCGTGGCCCTTGGCCGACGAGCCCGTTCCGTCCACGAACTCTGTCGGCACGCCCTCCTTCTGTTTCATTCCGGCGATTTCGCCGCTGGTTGCCGTGCATTTGGTCTGCTGCAAGACGTAGACGTGATCGGGTGCGTCGCCGGGGGGGAGCACGTGCGCCGGGCTGGGCGTCGCGCACTTCCAGACCGTGGTGACCTTGCCGCTGGTTTGAGCGGAGGATACGGACGCGACTGCCAACAGAGTGACGACCATCAGCACGAGCTTGCGCATGGCTACCTCCTGGAGAATGCGGATCGACGTCCTGGTCCCTGCGGGGGCCACGCCGGTGCACTGGTCTTCGCGCCGTGAGGCCGGCCGCCTGGGAATGGATGGCGGAACATATCACGGATGAGTTACTTGCCACCACTCACTTGCTCGAACCACCCGGGTGATTCAGTTCGTGATCTGCAAATCCCGGTGACCCGTTGCCTGCCGGCGTCAATCGCGTCACACGGCAGACTTGAACGCTTGAAGCCACGATTCGTGAATGCGGCGCAGCAAGGCGGGATACACCAGCCAGCGCCGGAAGGGATCGATCAGAGCAAGATACGGCTTCGTCCAGACGCTGACCGGGAGCACGTGGATCGCCCAGACCAGCTGATAGCCATCCGGCGTCGGCTCGAGGGCCCAAACGAGGAACCCGTGAACTGTGGCATTCCGGATCTCGCTGACGGCCTCCATCGCGTGGACGTACAGGACGGTAAAGGGTCCGTCCAGTGTGCCCGGCTCCACGATTGATTGCAGCCGATCCGTGTCCGTGAGCCGGGATCCGAAAGACCATTCCCCTGGTTTGCCGGGAGGGCGATCCCATCGAAAGAGACGCCCGATTGACCATCGGAGCCCGAAGAGTGCGCGGACGGGCAGACTCAGACGCTGAGACCGCCTCGCGACCTCGAAAACGGAACGCACGTCATTCATGGTCCTGGACGGCCCGCCACCTGGAAGGGCAACGCGCCAGACATCGTGTACTGGCACGTCGTGAAGAAGGCTGTGGGCACGCAGGGGGAGGCGGCGGTAATCCTGAACAGTGGCTTGCGACCAGGGGCGCATGGATAGTGATCTTCGCCTGTCGCCTGGCGAATGGAAAGCACGACCAGCACATCGCGGCCGGCCTTGCGCGCTCGCAGAACCGCAAACTGCCACGCCCGGGAGATTCGCCAAACCGAGTCTCCGCGGGGCAGCGTCCGTCAGATCGTCGTCACTTCGCTGGTGTGATGCGAAGGTTCGCGAAGTCGCCGTCGCTGTTGTTGCCCACCCACAGGCCAACCAGTCCCCGATCGTGCGAGCCGAGCTTGCGGACCTCGAGCGTAGGCGATGTGACGGCTCCGACGAAGACCTGGACCGTTTTGCCCTTCACGGCGACCCGGAGCGGCACCCATTCGGTCGGCGCGACCGACTGATCGACCGGGTTCTCGAATTCGCTGGGAAACTCTTGCCTCAGCCGCGGCCAGTCGTACGCCGGGACCGCCATGTACTGCACGGCGTTCTCGCGGCGCTGGGGATCGGTCGTCCGGAAGTTGAACGGACGGACATAGACGGCGTCGTACGTGCTGTCGTCCATCCTGTGGAAGGCGACCCCGACGAAACTCCGCCCCTGCACGTCGCGGCCGCGGACGTCCACCTCGATTGTGCCCTGCGCAAAATCACTTCCCTCGATCCAGACCACGCCTGGACCCGCCTTCTCTGAGACATGCACGCCGGGCCGGCCGCCCGCGAGTGCCGTGACCTCGCGATTGACGCCTCTCAGTTTTCCTGTGGCCAGATCAACCTGCTGCCCAGCGGCGGATGGCGACAACTCGGCGAACGACGACAGGCTCAACGCGAAGGCAGCCAGTACCGGGGCGGTCGTCCACGTTCTCATTCGATGCATGTTGAATCTCCTGAAAGGGGACCAGTTTTGAGTTCTATTCGGCGCGCAGCGCTGTGGACGGCTCGACCCGCGCCGCGCGCCACGCGGGGAGCGCACACGCCAGCAACGCGGCCACCACGAGCACGGCCGGAATGATCGCAAACGTTACCAGGTCGTATGGATTCGCCTGGTAGAGCAGCGACGCCACGACCCGGGTGAGGATCAGCGAGCAAGGAATTCCGACCAGGAGGCCCATCGCGACCAGCCGTGCTCCCTGCCCGATCACCATCCCGACCACTGTGCGCCGTTCGGCACCCAGCGCCATGCGCACGGCGATCTCTTTTCGCCGCTGGGCGGTCGTATACGCGAGGAGGCCGTAGAGGCCGACTGATGCGAGCAAGAGCCCCATCGCGGCAAATACGCCAGCGAGCAGCGTGCTGAAGCGTTGCGGGGCGACGACGTCGCGGACCTGCTCGTCCATCGTCTGGATGCTTTCTATCGCCAGTTCACGATCCAGCTTCGAAATCTCCTGTCGCACGAGCGATGCGAACATCCGGGGTTCACTCTCGGTGAGGATCGCGACCCTGACGTCCCGCCCGAATTGCGTGGCGGCGCCATTGAGAAAGAAGTCCGGAAGCTGACGAAACGGCTCGTACGCATGCACCTGCGGCTCGGCGCCGGCGGGACCGTCCGCGACGTTCCGAATCACCGCCACGACGGTCAGCCATGGAGAAAAGCTGGCGGCCTCGCCCCACTTCATTCGCTTCCCCACGGGATCCTGGCCGGGCCATGCCAGCGCCGCCAGTTTCTCGTTGACGATCACGACGCCGCGGCTCTGCGCGTGTTCGTCCGACGTGAAGAACCGTCCGCGCTCGAGCGTCATGCCGAGTGTCTCGAAGTATGGACCCTCAACCCACGACAGCCTCGTCGTCCGCTGTGCATCAGCGGGCCTGGTCACCCCCTCAGCGGTGAAGGCGCGAAGATCGTAGGCCGTGAGCGGCAGGTCGGTCGCGACAGCCACCGTCCGCACGCCAGGGAGAGACGACAGGCTCCGGGAGAGTGACTGGTGAAACGCGCGCACGCTGGCACCGGTCGTATAGAACGTGCGAGGCAGCGTCATCGACGCCGTGAGCACTCGAGCAGGCCGGAATCCGAGATCCGTCGCCGCGAGCGTGGCAAGGCTCCGGATGAAGAGACCCGCGCCGACGAGAAGCACGCAGGCGAGGCTCACTGTCAGGACGACGAATCCGCGCTGGACGTGAAGCTTTCTGGATCCCGACGTCGCCCGCGACGTGTCTTCGCGCAACGAGTCCCCCGGATTGCGCCGCTCGAGCACCGGCAGGGGGACGAGAGCGAAGATGACGGTCGTCGCGATACACATCACGGCTGTAAAGGCGAGGACGCGGACGTCGATGGCGAGTTCGTGCAGGCCGGGGATGGTCCGCGTCAGGACGGCGGGCGTCGCCTTCACGGCCCCGTAGGCAATTGCCATCCCCACGACGCCACCGAGAGCGGAGAGCACCAGGGCTTCACACAACAGGAGCTGGACGAGCTGTGTGCGGCGGGCCCCGAGCGCCGTGCGCAGGGCAAACTCCCGCGTCCGGGCGGCCACGCGGCTCAGAATGAGATTGGCCACGTTGGCGCAGGCGACCAGGAGGACGAGTCCCACGGCGGCCATGAGCATCAGCAGGGGCGCCTCGAAACGGCCGGAGATTTCCTGGCGGAGGGGCTGCGCGTAGAGCCGGGGAGCAAAGCCCGCGTTGACCACAAGCGCTGGATAGCCCGCCGCGACGCGCGGGGCGAGCACATCGAGCTCCGCCTGTGCCGCCTGCAGCGACACACCGGGCTTCAGCCGCCCGACGACGCTGTTATTGTGCGTGGTGCCGCGCTCGGCGCGCTCCCGATCCGTGAACGCGATCGGCACCCAGACATCGGCGGGCTCGCCGTTGAAACGAGGGCCACGCCGTGGGAACACGAATCCGGCCGGCATGATCCCGACCACCGTGTACGGCTGGCGATCGAGCTGGATGGTCTGACCGAGGATCGCGGGATTCGCCGCATAGCGCCTCTGCCACAGCCCCCAGCTCAGGATCGCGACATTCCCGCCGGGACGGTCGTCGTCTGTCGAAAACGTGCGTCCGAGTACAGGACCGACACCCAGCGTACCAAAGAGATCGGCCGAGACCTTTGTGCCTGCGAGCCGCTCCGGCGTCCCGTTGCCCGATACTTCGAACGGGACGTTCCGATAGGCCGCAATCCCCTCGAACGACTGCTGATCGTTCCGGACATCGTCGAAGTCGAGGGCCGAGAAAGGCAGCCGGTCGACGTGAGCCTTCGGAAATCCCTCGTACAGCAACACGAGCCGATCCGCGTCGGCATAGCCGAGTGGGCGAATCAGGACGGCGTTGACGACGCTGAAAAACGCCGTATTCGCGCCGATACCGAGGCCAAGAGTGACAACGACGACGACGGCAAATCCGATGTCGCGTCGAAGTGCCCGTGCGGCGTACCGGAGATCTCGAAGCAAAGCGCTGAGGCCTGGAGCGACCGCCCAGGCCTCGCGGAGGTCTTCCCGAATTCGTGTGACGCTGCCGAACCGCCGGCGTGCGCCGCGTCCGGGGTCAGTGGCTCCTGACGTACGGAGCTGCTCTTCCCGCATGGCCAGGTGAAAGGCGACTTCGTCCTGGAGGTTCTGCTCCTGTTGCCGTCGCTGCAGGAGGGCTCGCACGCGGTGCCGCAGACTCTTCAGCCACTCAGCCATGATCGCTCTCCGATCTCCCATAACCACCTTAGGTATCACTGTCCCCTAAAGCGATTATGGGAGTCAAGGGCAAAAGCTCCCGCGCCGCGCCGTAAGGTTCTGGTTCAGCTTATGGCTTGATCACCTGTTCCCCGGCCGAGAATCACTGCAAGCCGCGTCATTCGCTTCGGAGGGCTGCAATCGGGTCCTTCACCGCCGCGCGCCACGCTGGAATGAGGCACGCGACGACCGCGACGGTGGCGATGAGAGCGGCCATCGGTGCGGCGGTGGCGACGTCGGGAGGCCGGACGCTGACGGGGAGTCCCTGCAGCAATCGACCGCCGGCAAACGCCACGAACATGCCGACGGCCAGGCCGATGCCCGCAAGCCTGGCGCCCTGCCCGATGATCAAGCGGATCACGCGCCCGCGATCCGCGCCCAGGGCGACCCTGATCGCGAACTCACGCGTACGAGCGGTCGCCATGTGTGAGATCACGGAGTAGGTGCCCGTCGAAGCCAGCACCAGCGCCAATCCGGCGGCGACGGCGATGATGGACAGGTACACCGTGAAGTCCGCCAGCGACTCGGCCACCACCGCGTCCATGGTCTTGATTCTGAAGACGGCTTGATTCGGGCTGACCTCGCGAACGACCGCCCGTACCGGATCGATGATCTGTTCCGCCCGACCCTGGGTGCTGACGACGAGCGTCAGACCGAGCTCTGAGAGCTGCGACCAGTTCTGCGCGATCGGCGTATAGAGCTCGGGAAGCGACGGTCGGTCGAGACTCGACTGCCGGATGTCGCCCACGATTCCCACGATCGTGCTGCCGCCCGTCGTCTCCTTGCCGAGAGGATCCTCTCCCGGAAAGGCGGTTCGGGCGAGGGTCTCGTTGATCACGATCACGGGCCGCGCGCGGCGATCGTCCTGCATGGTGAACGTGCGACCCCGCACGGGAATGCCGAGCGCGCGGAAGTATCCGGGCGTGACGAAGCGCAGCTCGATCGGAAAGACAGCTGTGAACGGCGGCCGGCCGCGCAGCTGGAAACTGTTCGAGTTGGTGGCCCAGCCCCAGTTCTGGAGGGGCAGCAGCTGGGTGAAGCCCGCGGCGCGAACGCCCGGCAGCTGTTCGACGCGATCGGCGATCTCGTAGAACTGACCCACGTCGGTCGCCGTGGACATCCGGTGTCCCAGATGGAACGTCACCACGTTCGTGGTCACCATCCCTGAATCTGTCGCGCGGAGACGGACCAGCTCGCGGATCAGCACCGCGGCGCCGACGGCGAGGATGAAGGCGAGCGCCACCTCGGCGACGATGAGACTGTCGCGAAGACGCCGCGAGCGGGCGCCCACCGTGCTGTGACCGCCGGACTCCTGCAGGATCGATCGAGGGTCTCCGCGGCCGAACGTCAGCGCGGGGGCGAGGCTGAGAGCGACGCCGATCAGCGTGCATATCGCAAGGAGGAACAGGAACACCCGCCAGTCCAGTCCCACTTCGTGCGCCCGGGGGATCTGATTGCCGGCGATCCGCATCACCCATTTCGTCGCCCACCACGCGAGTCCAAGACCGGCAATGCCGCCCGCCATGGAGAGCAGGAGGCTCTCGGTCAGGAACTGCCGCGCCAGCCGCAGGCGTCCGGCGCCCAGCGCCCGGCGCACCGCGACCTCGCGGCTGCGCAGCGTCAGGCGCACCAGCAACAGGTTCGCGACGTTCGAACAGGCCAGGGCAAGGAGGAGTCCGACCGCGCCAAGCAGCAGGAACAGCGGACGCCGAACCGCCGAGGAGACGACGGCTCTCGAGAGCGGTGCGATCCGCACGCCGCGTCCCCGGTTGTTCTCGGGGTCCTGCATCTCGAGCTGTCTGGCGAGCACGGTCAGCTCGCTCTGGGCGGAGCCCACGTGAACGCCGGCGCGGAGGCGTCCGATGACGTCACTGAACCGACCGTGCGGGGGTGGGGCGTCCAGCGGAGTCCAGAGATCCGTGCGCCCCTGCTCCGTGACGCCTGTCAGCAGCGAGGCGGCGCGATACGGAAACTGAAACGACGCGGGCATGACGCCAACGATGGTGAATGACTGATCGTCCAGCGTGAGTGACGTGCCGATCACCGACGGATCGCCTCCGAGGCGACCCTTCCAGAACCGTTCGCTGATGACCGCCACAGTCGGAGGATCGTTCGAATCGAAGGTCCGGCCGGCCAGCGGCGGCACACCCAGAATCGCAAAGAGCTCGCGCTCCGCCCGGACGGCCATCACGCGCTCGGGCGCCTCGACACGGTGGAGATAGCGTGCGGTGACCTCGTAGCCGGCGATTGCGTCGAAGGACTGGTTCCGGCGCCTGAATTCCTCGACGTTCGGCACCGGCCCACCCTCCGGAGTGAGCGGGCTGGTTCCGTAGATCTGAACCAGGCGATCGGGTTCGGAGAAGGGCAGCGGCCGCAGCACGACGCCGCTGACGACGCTGAAGACGGCGGTGGAGGCGCCGATGCCCATCGCGAGCGTGCACACGGCCGTCAGCGCAAACCCCGAGTTCCTGGCGAGCGTGCGGAGCGCAAAGCGGACGTCCTGGCCCACCTGCTCCAGCCAGCGCCAGCCCCAGGCGTCCATCGCGTCCTCGCGCAGACGCAACGGGTTGCCGAACCGCCGCCGGGCCGCGGCCGCCGCTTCGCCTGGAGACACGGAGTGCTCGCGCAACCGCTGCTGGCGCAGGTCCAGGTGGAGCCGCATCTCGTCGTCCAGCTCCTGCGCCATCCGGGACCTGTGCCACAGCGCACGCAACCGCCGACCGATTTCCCCAGGGCGCATCATGGTGCCTCCTAGGCCTGCAGCACGCGGACGAGCGCGCCGGTGATTCGATGGAACTGCGAAAGCTCGACCTCGAGGCGACGGCGGCCGGCCCTGGTCAGCCGATAGTACCGGGCGCGACGGTTCGCCGCTGTCGTGCTCCATTCCCCGTCGATCCACCCTTTGGCCAGCAGGCGTTGCAGGGCTGGATACAACGATCCCTCTTCGACCGTCAGGACATCGTCGGAGCGCTGCTCGATCGCCTCGGCAATCTCGAACCCGTGCATTTCGGTGCCGGCGGCCAGGGTTTTGAGGATCAGCAGGTGGAGGGTGCCAGGAGGAATTTCGTCTCGTGACATAGTCTGACTATGTCAACGAGGGGACCGTCAGTCAAGCTCGGCCTCTCTTACACGTGCTCATCAACGTGCAACGTGCTACGTGCTACGTGCGACGGCCGTCAGGTGGCTTCGAGGACGCGGTTGATGGCTGTGCTGGTGCGGCGCCACGACTCCGTGGTGTCTTTGAGCCGCTTGCGGCCGCTCGCCGTGAGGCGGTAGTACTTGGCCCGCCGGTTGTTCGTGGAGACATCCCAGTGGGCCGTCAGCAGTCCCCGGACTTCGAGGCGATGCAGCGCCGGATACAGGGCGCCCTCCTCCACGGACAGGGCCTCGGCGGACGAGACATGAATCCATTCGGCGATCTCGTAGCCGTGCTTCTCGCCGGTCGAGAGCGTCCTCAGGATCAACAGCTCCAGGGTCCCCTGCAGCAGGTCGGCTGCCTTGCTCGAATCTTCTCCCATAATCACCTTAGGTCAGTCTCCCCTAAGGCGTTTATGCGAGTCAAGCGAAAGCGCTCGGCCCGTCCGTTGCCCGACGCATGGCGGCGCATTGAATGCCATGTATGATAGTTGTACTATTCAACTAGTATAATAATTGACCGAGCGCGATCCGTCATGGGCATCCTCTCCATCGACCCGCACGACCCGACGCCGATCTACGCGCAACTCGAGCGCGGATTACGCGCCGCGATTGCCACCAGCCGCCTGCGCCCGGGCGACCAGCTGCCGACGGTCCGCCAGCTGGCGGTCGAGCTCCAGATCAATGCGAACACCGTCGCGCGGGTCTACGCGGAGCTCGAGCGCGCGAACGTGATCGAGACGAAGCGTGGGGTCGGATCGTTCATCAGCGCCACACCCGCACAGGCCCACCCGCCACGCGAGCACGAACGCCGCCTGCGCACCTTCGTCACCCGCGTGCTGGCCGACGCCGAGGCCGCCGGTTTGTCAATCGACGACGTGATCGCTGCGCTTCATGCAGATCGACAGGGAGGAAGATAAATGGCCCGCATTGGTTTTGGTGGTCGTCAGGAGCCCGCCGGCGACAGAGTCGTGCGCCTGAATGTCGTCTCGATCGCGATTCTCCTGGTCTTCGTGGTGATCGGCATCGCCTTCTGGACGAGCACTGGCAACCCCGTCCTGGTCGCGGCCACTCTCATCGTCGGTGTGGTGGTGATGCAATCGCCCCGGATCGCGCAGCAGTGGGAACGCGCGGTCGTCCTGAGGTTCGGCCGGTTCATCGGTCTTCGGGGCCCCGGGCTCTTCTGGATCATGCCGTTCGTCGATTCCGTCTCGTCCTGGATCGATCAGCGCACGATCACCACGAGCTTCGCGGCCGAACAGACGCTGACGTCCGACACGGTGCCGGTGAATGTCGATGCGGTGCTCTTCTGGCTCGTCCACGACGTGGAGAGGGCCGCGCTGGAGGTGCAGGACTACGCTCAGGCCGTGAGCTGGGCGGCGCAGACGGCGTTGCGGGACATCATCGGCCGCACGACGCTGACCGACCTGCTCCGCGGCCGTGAGCGCATAGAGACCGAGCTGCAGCTGCTCATCGATCAGCGATCGAATCCGTGGGGCGTGACGGTGTCGTCGGTCGAGATGCGGGACATCGTCATTCCGGGCGCGTTGCAGGATGCGATGTCCCGGGAGGCTCAGGCGGCGCGCGAGAAACAGGCGCGGATCATCCTCGGGCAGGCGGAGCTCGAGATCGCGCACTCGTTTGCGGAGGCGGCCAAGTGGTACCAGCACAATCCGACCGCGCTCCATCTTCGTGCGATGAACATGCTCTACGAAGGGCTCAAGGAGAAGGGGGCCCTCATGCTGATTCCGAGCAGTGCCGTCGAATCGATGGGCATGGGGGGCCTGATGGGCGCCGCGGCGCTGCGGCAATCCGACCTGACCGGCGGTGGGGCCGGTGGAGGAGGCACGACGACCGAGTAACGGTGGGCGAGTGCCGTACTCCTGACGTCATTCAGTGCGCAGAGCCACGACGGGTTCGATGCGCGTCGCGCGTCGGGCAGGCGCGTAGCTGCCAAGGAGCGCAATGCCTGCGAGAATCGTCAGCGTCAGCAGCAGCGTCGCCGGATCGTAGGGGAGAACACCGAAGAGCAGCGCCGCCGCTGCCCGGCCGGCCGCCACCGCCAGAAGAGTCCCGAACACCGCGCCGATCGCGAGCAGTATGCCCGTCTCACGCAGAATCAGCCTTGCGATCGCGGCGCGGCCGGCGCCGAGCGCCATCCGGACCCCAATCTCATTTGTGCGTCTCGTGACCGTGTAGGCGTTGAGACCATACAGACCCACGAGCGTCAGAATGGCGGCGAGCAGGCCGAAGCATCCCGACAGAGTCGCCAGGAGGCGCTCCCGTACGACGGTCTCGCGCATTTGCGTACTCATCACTCCGTAGACAATTCCGATTCGCGGGTCGACGTCCGCGAGCGTTCTGGTGACCGCGGCGGTGACTGCGGCCGGAGGAAGTCCGGATCGCAGGATGATGTTCGTGAATGCGCCGGCGTTGTCCTGCGCATCGGACAGGAAGGCGACCGGGACCATGTCCTCCTTCAGGTCCGAGTATTTCGAGGTCTTGACCAACCCGACAACATCGAACGTTTGCTGAGGGGAGAATGGCGTGGCTTCTCGCGTGAAGCGCTGGCCGATCACGGGGCGTCCGCCGTCCCACAAGCGCGACGCGAAGGCTTCGTTCACGATCGCAACGCGCGTCGACTCGGCCGTGTCCGTTTCGCCGAAGTCCCGGCCCGCCACCATCGGCGTGCGCAGCGTCGCAAAGTAGCCGCTCCCGATCGAGCTGAACGCGGCGCCCAGCTGCCGCGACGGGTTGCCCTCCGGCCAGACGCTGTTGCCCGTCCCGTTGCCGCTGACCGGGACAATCCGTGTGGCGGCCGCCGCCTGCACTCCCGGAAGCGCACGAACGCGTTCCACCAGCTGACGCCGGAACGCGGCTCGACCCTCCGCCGGCACGTCGACTCGCCGAAAGTTGATACTCGCGGTGACGACGCCGTCGGTGTCGAACCCCGGGTCCAGCGTGACGAGGTTCCGCAGGCTCCGCGCGAAGAGCAGCGAGCCGAAGAGCAGCACGACCGACAGCGTGACCTGCGCGACGACGAGCGCCCGGCGCAGGCCCACCGCTTCACGGCCGGACGTCGCGCCACGTGTGGTGGCGCGCATAAGACTGCTGGCGCTGACGCGCGTGGCGTTCAGGGCAGGCGCGAGCCCGAAGAGCACGCATGTCGTCAGCGACATGGCCGCGGTGAACGCGAGCACACGCCAGTCGAGCCCGAGGGCCAGCGTGGTCGAACTGTTCTGCGTATCGAGCAGCAGGACGAAGGACCGGCTGAGGACGCCGGCGAGAATGGTGGCGCAGATGCCGCCAATCCCTGCGAGCAGGAGGCTCTCGGTCAGCAGCTGCCGGATCACGCGGCCGCGTGATGCGCCCATGCCGAGGCGCACCGCGATCTCCTTCTGCCGCGCGCTGGCACGAGCCAGGAGCAGGTTCGCCAGATTGGCACACGCGATCAGCAGGACCAGGCCGGCAATGCCGAGGAGCAGCCAGAGCGGCGACGTGTACGCATCGCGCAGCTGCGAGAGTCCAGAGCCACCAGG
Organism: uncultured Acidobacteriota bacterium; assembly: GCA_963749835.1. Taxonomy (GTDB): domain Bacteria; phylum Acidobacteriota; class Vicinamibacteria; order Vicinamibacterales; family 2-12-FULL-66-21; genus JALZOC01. The sequence goes on along the minus strand of CAVVOD010000001.1, from coordinate 3,821,176 downwards.
AAACGCGCCAAGCTTGAAGTGCAGGTACTTCGGCACGCTGACGGCCGGGTACGCGGGCGGCAGGCTGGCCTTGAACAGATCCGGCGAGATGGCCGCCAGGTGAGCCGACGCCTGCTCGATGGACCAGCCCGGCTTCAGCCGGCCGAACACGCTCAACCACCACACGACTCCGGACGCGATCCGCCCTTTTCCGTCGTCGCTGAATGTCGGATCCGCGCAGACGGGAAGCGCCACGTCGAACGACTTGCCGACCTCCAGGCCGAAGAATGCCGCGGGAGCGATGCCGATGATCTCGACCGGGCGCGAGTTGAGCGTCAGCATGTGTCCGACAACGGCCGGGTTGCCGCCGTATTCGCGTTGCCAGAATGCGTGGCTCAGGACCGCGCGCGTCGCGCACCCCGGACGGTCGTCCTCCGCGGTCAGCAGGCGGCCGGCGATCGGCCGGACGCCGAGGATCGAGAAGGCGTCGCCCGTCACCCACAGTCCGCGCGCCGGGCGCATCTCGCCGCCGCTCGACAGGTTGAACGTGTCTGCTCCCCATGCGAACAGGCCGGAGAACGCCGGCTGCCGGGCGGAGATCGTCTGCCAGATCGGATAGGTGACGGTTGCGTGCGGCGACTGCTTGTTTCCCCGTGCGCCGTCCATGTCGAGGATCCGGATTTCCATCAGCGTGGCGGGATCGGTGACGGGCAGCGATTGCAGGCGGACCGCGTTGACCACGCGGAAGAGTGCGGCGTTGGCACCGATGCCGAGCGTGAGTGACAGCACCGCGACCAGCGCGAAGCCGGGATTGCGACGGAATCCGCGGAGCGCGTACCGCACGTCCTGCGCCAGGTGATCGAGCCAGCGCCGGCCCCAGACGTCGCGGGTCGCTTCCTGGATCTGCGAGATGTTGCCCATCTCCCGGCGTGCGCCGGCCGCGGCGGCCCGCGGATCCTGTCCCCGATCGATGCGATCGGCGGCCGCCATGTTGAGGTGCGACTGGAGCTCTTCTCTGAGTTCGGCGTCCCGGTCCTTCATGGTCTAGCCTTCCTGCGGCCTTGCGAGAATTCCCGTGATCGCGCCGACGAGCGTCTCCCAGCGCGAGCGCTCCGAGACGAGCTGCCGGCGGCCCGCCGCGGTGAGCCGATAGACGCGCGTGCGCTGCTTGTTGGTGGACAGCTTCCAGGTCGCGGTGATCCACTTCCGGCGTTCGAGCCGGTGGAGCGCCGGGTACAGCGACCCCGTGTCGACCTGGAGCACGTCGCTCGATCCCGCCTGGATCGCCTGCGCGATGCCGTACCCGTGCTGCGGGGCCCACTGCAGCGTCTGAAGGATCAGGAGATCGAGCGTGCCCTGGAGCAGCTCGATACGGTTCTGGTATCTGGTGCCTTTGGCCATGGATGTAGTCATGCTACACCCATGGATGGAGTGTGTCTACTCCCTGGCTATCGGGACTCGGGACTCGGGACTCGCCCGCCCCCGCTCGCAGGGCAATCAGTGCGAGCTATGGCGCGGCCGCGCCGTAGCCGCTTCGCGGCGTAGGCGGGGAACTCGGACGACGTAGCTTCCGGCTTTAGCCGGAAGAAGACGACGGAACGAAAGGACGAGTCACGGAGTCAGGATCGCGCAGGTGTTCAGCTTGCGGCCGCATTGATGGCTGGGCTCCGCGCCATCGTCGGCGTTCGCACGCGCGGTCACTCGGCTCGCAACGCCACAGTTGGATCGATCCGGGCCGCGCGGTGCGCGGGCACCCAGCCGGCGCCCATGGCGACGAGCACCAGGACGCCCGTGGCTGCCGCGATCGTCAGCGGATCGGTCGGCACGATCTCGAACAACACTCCTGAGAGCTGACGCGTCGAGAGCCGGGCGAGTATCCAGGCAATCGGCAGTCCGAGCGCGATTCCGACGAGCACGAGGGTGAGCGTCTGACGCGCGATCATCCTGGCCACGACAGACGGTGCGGCGCCGAGCGCCACCCGCACGCCGATCTCGGCGGTCCGCCGGGCAACGGTGAACGACATCAGCCCGTACAGGCCGACGGAGACGAGCGTCAACGCCACGACGCCGAAGAAACCCGACAGCGTGGCCACCAGACGCTCTCGCACGAGCGCGGCATCCAGCTCGTCGGCGAGGCTGTGAATGTCGAATATCGGCACATCCCGGTCGATGCTCTGCACGATCTCGCGCAGCTGCGGGAGGATGCGGCCGGTCCCGGCAGAGACACGCACGTGCAGCACCATCTGTCCGCGGCCGGTCCTCGTCTGGAGGAACGTCTGATACAGCATCGGCGGCGCTGCGCGCCGAAGGTCCGGATAGCGGGAGTCCTTGACGATGCCGACGATCTCGACCTTCTGACCGCTGGCCGTCACCGCGTTCGCAGGGCCGAGAGCCTCCCGTCCCTTGAACACCTCGCGGACGAACGTCTCGTTCGCGACAGCGACAAGGGGCGCGCCAGGACGCAGATCGGTGTCGGTGAAGTCGCGGCCGCGGGCGATCGTCATGGCCATCGTCGTGAAGTACTTCGGGTAAATCATCAGAATCCGCGTGCCCACCGGATCGCCGGAGGGGGCGGCGACCCGGCTGCCGAATGCAATCGGCGTCAGGGGCGCGGTGTGTGCGAGGCTCGCCGACTCCACGCCGGGCAGACCCTCCACGCGGGCGAGGAGGTCGCGATAGATGCCGTCGAGCCGCGCCGCCGTCCCGGGGACGCCCCGCTGATCGCTCCCGCGCGGCTCCACGCGCACGACCAGGACCTGATGCCGATCCATCCCGCTGTCCTGGTGGTTCAGCTTCTGCAGGCTCCGCACGAAGAGTCCGGCCGCGATCAACAGCAGCAGCGAGAGCGCCACCTGCCCGACGACCAGCCATCGACCTGGTTGCAGAGCGCCGACCGTATGCCGCGTGGCGGCGAGATCTTTCCGTCCCGCGGCGGTCGTATCGAGACGCGAGGCGCGGAATGCCGGCACACTGGCGAAGAGCAATCCCGTCAGCAGCGACACCGAGGCCGTGAACATCAGCACCCGCGCATCGGGCGCCAGGTCGAGCACCACCGGACTTCGTCCCGCTGAGACGTAGGTGACGAGCAGATGCGTCGCCAGGTAGGCCAGTCCGATGCCGCAAGCGCCCGAGAGACCCGCCAGCACGAGTCCTTCGACCAGCACCTGTCGAATCAGCCGCGAGCGGCCGGCTCCCAGAGCCAGGCGCACCGCGAACTCGGCCCGCCGCCCGGCCGCCCGTGCCAGCACCAGGTTCCCGGTGTTCGCACAGGCAATGAGCAGGACGATGACCACGACGCCCATCAGGATGCGCAGCGACGTCGAGAACTGATTGCGCAGATCGGAGAGGCCGGTGGCGGCAGGCCTGAGGGCGAGGGTGACGTTCAGGACTCCGCCGCTGAACTTGTCCCGTGGCCTCCACTCGGCCTCCTGGGCGATCCCACCGAGCGCGGCATTCGCCTGCGCCTCCGACACGCCGGGCCCGAGCCGCGCGACGACCCGCAGCCATGTCGAGAAGAGCCGTGGATTGGCGAGGAGGTTCTCCGAGACGGGCATCACGGCAGGTTGCATCATGACCGGCACGAAGAGATCAGGCGAGGTCCCGACCTCGACGCCGAAGAACTCCGGCGGCGTGACGCCGACGACCGTGAAGGGGACACCGCTCAGCGAAATCTGCCGGCCGATCACGCCGGGATCGAGCGCAAAGCGCCGCTTCCAGTAGCCGTAGCTGATCATCGCCACCGGATGACCCAGCGGCACGCGGTCGTCGTCCGGGCCGAGGATCCTCCCCGCGGCCGGAGGCACACCGAGCAGAGAGAAGTAGCCGCCCGATACCAGCTGACCCTCGGCCGTGGGCTCCGGCTGGCCGTCGATCCGGATGTTCATGCGCGCCCGGGCATACGCCGCCAGCGCCAGCACGCGGCTGTGATCGCGAATGATCTGGTACTGTTGATAGGTGAAGCCGGAGTAGGCCTCGGTGCCGTTCCGCTGTTCCAGCAGGAGCAGGGTCTCGGGATCTGTGACCGGCAGCATGCGCCACGTGACCGCATTGACCAGCGTGAAGAGCGCCGTATTCGCACCGATGCCGAGCGCGAGCGACAACACGGCCGTTGCGGTGAAACCAGGGCTCCTTCTCAGGTTGCGCAGCGCATAGCGCAGGTCCTGCAGGGTCTGCTCGAGCCGTGTCCATCCCCACTCGGCGCGGGCGTCCTCGGCGGCGAGCGTCAGGTTGCCCAGCTCGCCGGGGCCGGCCATCCTGGCGATCGATCGCAGTTCCTCGTCCATGTCGCGTTCCGCCGCGCGCCGCCGCCATGGCAGCAGGAGAACGAGTCGCTTCCAGAGGATCATTGGTCGGCCTCCCCGGGTGCTGGTTTCATGATGCGCGCGACCGCGGCCGCGAATGCCGCCCACTCGGACGATTCCCGGCGAAGGTGGTTGCGCCCGGCCGGCGTCAGCCGGTAGACCTTCACGCGGCGATTGTGCTCCGACATCTCCCACTTCGCGGCAATCCAGCTTTTGAGCTCGAGCCGTTTCAAGGCGGGATACAGCGAGCCGAACTCGATGTTGAGGGTCTCGCGGGAGTTGTCCCGGATGGCGCTGGCGATCGCGTATCCATGCAGGGGGCCGAAGAGCAGGGTGCGCAGGACCAGCATTTCGAGGACACCATAGAGAGGCTCCATATAGAGACAGACTATATCATGAGAGGCTCCATGTCCATGCCAGATGACAGGGGGGCGAGATCGGGACTCGGGACTCGGGACTCGGGGGATCAGCTCCTCGCCGTCATCGTCGCCCGACGAGCTGCGCGAGGACCGACGCCGTTCTACTCGCGCAGAACGCCGAAGGGCTGTCGCTCGCAGGTGCAGGAGAGCGAGGCGGCGCTGCGCTTCCAGGAGCGGCAGACCGACGATCAGATCCGCCAGGCCGAATCGACGCTGGCAGTCGACCGAGGCGCAGCGAGCGCGGCCGCGGCGCGACCTCGAGAACGCGCGACTGACTTCGAGCGCGCCGCAGCACCTCGTCGAAGCAGGGCGTCGTGTCGCCGCAGGAGCTCGATCAGGCGCGCACGGCGCTACGACGTCGCCAAGGCGCAAGCTCGACGTCGCTCGAGCAAGCAGGTCGAGGCGCAGCGCGCCGACCGTCGCGCTCGCGCGCGTCGAACGCCGAGCAGGTCGCGGTGCGCCGCAGCCAGGTGCAGACCAGCGAGCACAGCAGCAGGCGGCCGCCGCCGCGCAGCAGCGCCAAGGCCGACGTCCGGCTCGCGCTACACCGAGATCCACGCGCCGATCGACGGCATCGTCGACGTGCGCGCCGCGCGGCCGGCGAGGTCGTCGACGCCGGGCCAGCCGATCGTCACGCTGATCAACCCGGACGACCTCTGGGTGCGCGCCGACGTCGAGGAGAGCTACATCGACCGCGTCGCGCATCGGCGACACGCTGACCGTGCGGCTGCCGTCGGGCGACGAGCGCGAGGGCACGGTGTTCTATCGCGGCGTCGACGCCGGCTTCGCCACCCAGCGCGACGTCAGCCGCACCAAGCGCGACATCAAGACCTTCGAGATCCGCCTGCGCGTGCGACAACAAGGATCGCCGGCTCGCGGTCGGCATGACGGCCTACGTGCTCGCTGCCGGTCGCAGTAGCGCGATGACCGCGCCGATGCCATGAGACGCCATCGACGTCCGCAGCATCGTCAAGAAGTTCGGCGACTTCACCGCCGTCAACGGCATCAGCTTCACCGTCGAGGACGGCGAGATCTTCGGCCTGCTCGGGCCGAACGGCGCCGGCAAGTCGACGCTGATCCGCATGCTGACGACGCTGCTGCCGCCGACCGTCGGGACGGCGCTCGTCAACGGCTTCGATGTCGTCAAGCAGGCCGACGGCGTGCGGCAGGTCGATCGGCGTGATCCCGCAGGCGATGACCAGCGATCTCGAGCTGAGCGTCGAGGAGAACCTGTCATCTTCGCCAAGCTCTACGGCGTGCCGCGCGACGAAGCGCGACGCGGCTGATCGACGAGCTGCTCGAGGCGGTGGAGCTGACGCAGTGGGGCGACAAGCAGGTGCAAGAACCTCTCCGGCGGCATGCGGCGCCGCGTCGAGATCGCGCGCGGCCTGGTGCACGAGCCGCGGATCTTCTTCCTCGACGAGCCGACCACCGGCCTCGATCCGGTGTCGCGCGTGGCGGTCTGGGAGATGCTGCAGAAGATCAAGGCGCGAGCGCGACCTCACGGTCCTGATCACGACGCACTACATGGACGAAGCCGACAAGCTCTGCGACCGCATCGCCATCGTCGATCACGGCGAGCTGATGGCGCTCGACTCGCCGCTGAAGCTCAAGGCGTCGATTCCCGGGCAAGAACATCGCTCGAGGTCGAGCTTCTCGACGCGCCCGCCGGACTGGGAGCGAGCGGCTGCGAGCGCTGCCCGACGTCGAGAGCGTGACCGGCGACGACCACGTGTTCCGCATCGCGTCGGGCAACGGCCCGGCGACGACCATGGCGCTGATGGAAGCGGCCGCGCGACGCCGGCGTCGCGGTGCAGTCGCTCGTCGGTCCAGAGCACGACGCTCGACGATGTGTTCGTGCACTACACCGGCCGCGGCGCTGCGCGACGCGCTGCAGGAGCCGTCGGCGCAGGACAGCCCGTTCATGATCGCAGAGGCGATAGGAGCCGACATGCATCGCACCTGGGCCATCATCGAGCGCGAGCTGCGGCGCTTCCGCCGCAGCCCGATGCTGATCGTCATGTCGATGGTCATGCCGATCGTGCAGCTGGTCGTCCTCGGCTACGCGTTCGGCGGCAACGTCAAGCACCTGAAGGTCGGCGATCGTCGATCAGGATCACGGCGTGCCGGCGGTGCGCGTCCGCGAGCTGGCCGGCGCCGTCGCCGCCGGCGCGCAGACCTTCGACACCGTCGAGTACGCCGACCCGGGGCAGGCGCTCGAGCGACCTGCGCAACGGCCGCGTCAACGGCGTGCTGACGATCCCGCCGGACTTCTCGCGGCGGTGCTCGGCGCAGAACGAGCCGCGCGTCGCGCTGATCGAGGACAACACCGACAACTTCGTCTCGGCGGCGCTGGCCGGCACGCATCAGCGGCCTGATCGCGGCGCTACAACCAGCCGGCGACGGCGCCGCGCATCGCCGGCGCAGCCGACGCTCGACGTCGTCGAGGTCTATCCGTACGTGCCGTACATCCAGTACCTGCTGCCGGGCTCGATCGTGATGTCGATCTTCATGATGGTGATGATCGGCGGCGGCATCATCTTCATCGACGACAAGGCGCGCGGGCTGCACGAGGGCTATCTCGTCACGCCGATCACCAAGCTCGAGCTGATCGCCGGCTTCAACATCTCGGGCACGATCAAGGCGGTGCTCGCCGGGCTCGTGCTGATGATCGATCGGCTCGCTCATCGCCGGCGTTCCGAATCCGTTCGATCCGATGCGGCTGCTGCGGCTGTTCGTCGTGATCGTCGTCACGGCGTTCGCGCTGATCAGCCTGATGTTCCTGCTCATGGTGCGGGTCACCGATCCGCTGATGCCGCGCGCGATCTTCGGCGTGCTCAACACCGCTGCTCTACTTCCCGAGCGGCGCGGTCTATCCGCAGCAGGGCTTTCCGGGCTGGATGCAGGTGATCGCCGCGGTCGATCCGTTCACCTACGCGGTGCACGCGTTCAAGAGCCTGCTGCTGAAGAACACCGGCTTCGGCGCGATCGCGCGGCGACCTGGCTGTACCTGCTGGCGTTCTCGGCCGTTGCCATGACTGCGGCGACGATGCTGTTCAAGCGAACGCTCTGACGTGCCTGAACATTCCGACCAGGAGACACGCGAGCGACTCCTCGCCACCGCGACGAGACTGTTCGCCGAGCACGGCTTCGACGCCGTGACGGTCCGGGATATCTGCGAGCTCGCAAAGGCCAACGTCGCTGCCGTCAACTATCATTTCGGCGGGAAGGCCGGGCTGTACGACGAAGTGATGCAGTCGGCCATCCGCATCATGCAGACGACGACCGAGGAGGCGCGACGCCTGGGAGCGCGGAAGAGGCCCGTCGAACAGCTGCGCGCCTACGTCCACGTCTTCATCACGCGCGTGGCCGCCGGCAGCGCCGGCACCTGGATCCACCAGTTGATGATGCGGGAGATGGCGAACCCCACGCCTGCGCTCGACAAGGTGATCGATCAGGTCATCCGACCGCGGATGGCATTCCTCTCCGGCATCGTCGCCGAGCTGGCCGGGCGTCCGCCGGACGACGCCCGCGTGATGTCGTGCGCTTTCAGCGTCCAGGCCCAGTGCGTGGCGCTGATCAATCAACGGATCGCGGAACGGGTGAACCCCGCCCTTGCCCTGACGCCGGATCGGATCGAAGCCACCATCGATCACATCACGCGATTCTCGCGTGCAGGCATCGCCGACGTGCGCGTGGCTGACCCTGGAACCATCGCGCGAACTGCGCAAGTCCCGAATCCCGAATGTCGAATCCCGAGCCCAGGGCTCATCTGGCGACGACGATGTTGGCGGTGGCCGCTGCGGCGAACGTGCCCGACACGAGGCTCCGTGCATACACGACGACCTGGTATCGGCCCGGGGGCACGTCCGGCGCGAGGAGACTGAACCCGGCACTGGAGAACTGGGAGCCGAATGCGGCCCCCACGTCAGGTCTCGACACGTTGACGCTCGCCTGACCGAGAAACAACGGCGCAGCGGCCGCGTCGAGACGATAGGCCCACGCGTGTACGAGATCGACTCCGCCGCCGGACGCGGCGCTGAAGTCGAGCGCCCATCCGGCCACTTGAAATGACGGCGTCACGGTGTCCCCGGTGCGAGGAACATCCAGGACGATCGTCGCCGACGGCTGGATCTGCACGTCAACCGATTTCGAAATCGCGAAGGTGCCCGCGACGAGGCTCCGCCCGAACGCGACGAGCCTGTAGGGCCCGGGGGCCAATCCATGTACGAGGAGGCCGTAGCCCGTTTTCGCGAACTGCGGTCCGAATGCCGCGGCCACGTCCGGCCGTGCGACTGCGGTCGTCGTGGCTCCAAGGAACTGAGGCGGGGTCCCTGACCCCGGATTCGGATAGGCATACACGTGCACGATGTCGACGCCGGCGCCGGTGGCGACGGCCGCATCGAGCGCCCAGCCGGCGATCATGAACGGTTGCTTGACGACCACGCCGTTGCCCGGCGTATCGATGACCATCGCGGGGCGCGGCGGCCCGCTCGGAGGCAGCGTCGGAGGGGGATCTGGAGTCGGATCTGGATCGGGCGCTGGCGCCGCGGCTTCCGTCGTGAACAACCACGTGTCTCCGCCCCGCACCTGCTGCGCCATTGTCCGCGCGACGATCCGCCAGTAGTACGTGGTGGAGGGCGCGAGGGGGGGAAGTTGATACTCCCGTGGAGGCCCATTCGGCACTGTCGGCCCGAGCTCGACGGCCGCGGCCAGCAGCGGCGGATCAGGCGTGGTTCCGAAGTAGATGTCGTACAGGTGCGCAAACGGCCCCGCGTGGAAGACGAGCTTCGCCTGCAGGGACACGCCGGTCGAGTTGTAGGCGGGCGCCACGGAGACCGGGCGATCGGAAGGACGTGGCGCGAAGGGCTGCGTTTCCGGAGCCGGCCCCAGATTGTTCCATTTGCGATCGAACTGCTGCTGAAACCAGGTAGCGATCCAGCCCTTTCGCGTGAAGTAGTTGTGCTCCTCCTGGCGATCGGCCGACGGTGCCGTCCAGTTCGAGGAGCCGAAGATCGTCAAACCCTGACTGCGAAGGATTACGGACTTCTGGTGGTTCAGCCCCAGATGCGCCCGTTCCCGGATCTCGACACCGGCCATGTACATCCGGTCGATGTTCCAGGAGTGCCACGGTCGCGTCGGGTCGCGATACTGTTCCTGTTCGGTGACCAGCCGGACGTGAACACCGCGCTGCATCGCCGCGATCAGCGCGTCGGTATACGCCCGATCGGTGACGCGGTACATGATCGCGTCTATCGCCTGCGTTTCCGCGCCGAACGCAGTCAGCGACTTCGATCGGTAGTTGTGGAGCGGAACGAAGTTCAGCTCCGGGTCGAGGGGATAGACCGGATACCGGCGTGCGAGCGTCCCGGTGATGTTTGCTTCGTTGCGGTAGGTTTCCTGATCGATCCAGAAATCGTCGAAGCGGCGCATGAAGCTGTGAACCACCGCGGGATCGTCGGTGAAGTAGATCGCCTCGTCCACGTAATTGCGATAGGGATCGGCGGGCACGAGCGCATCCGGACTGTAGTTGGCCCCGCTGAATTCCACCGTTTGCTGCCCCGCGAAGAGCATCATCTTCCAGTGCAGGATTCCGCCGTTTTCGCGACGCCGCATCGGGATGCCGGCCGCGGCCAGCTGCGCGACAAGCTGGGCGTTCACCGGGTGCTCGGGATTCGCCCGCCTGTCCATCAGTACGCGCACCGGAACGCCCGCGCGCGCCCTGGCAACCAGCTCATTGGCATAGCGCCCGTCCTCCATGAACCAGAACGCCACGTCGATGCCCGTTTGTTCGGCGCGGATCAGCTGGATTAAGGCCGCTCGGCAGTCTTCCGCCGCAGGGTCGCACAGCCGTTCTTCGGCGCGGGCTGTTGAGGCGACAAGCCCGGCCAGAACAAGAAACAGCAGGACGCGGCGAATAGGTTCACTCATGCACTCACCTGACTCGACAAAGGACAATAAGGGCACCCGCCGGGTATTTCCGGAGCAGCGCGGTATGTACGCCCATCCGTATGCCAGAAAACGGCCAGCGTCCGCACCTCATCCAAACACGAGCTATCAGCTATCAGCCATCAGCTGAGAGAAGAGATGCGGACTGGACTATTCCGCGCGAAGCGCGAGCGCGGGGTCGATGGACGCGGCGCGGCGTGCGGGTATGGCGCAGGCGAGCGTCGCGACCGCGATGAGCACCAGCGGACCTGACGCGAAGGCCACTCCATCCAGCGGTGTGACACCGAACAGGATCGCCCCCATGAATCGCGTCACCCCAATGGAGATCAGAAGGCCGATACCGATGCCCACGATGGTGGCCCTCAAGCCTTCGCGCAGCACCAGAGTGACAAGATCAATTCGGCGGGCGCCAATCGCCGCCCGGATCCCGAGCTCCCGTCGTCGCTGCGCCACACTGTACGAGACCACGCCGTAGAGCCCGACAGAGGCCAGCGCGAGTGCCACTGCCGCAAATGCCGCGAGCACCATCATCGAAAATCGCGGCTGATCGACCGATCTGGCGACCAGGACGGAGAGGGGAGTCGCCTGGTCCACGACAGCGGCGCGGTCCGTGTCGCGGACGATGTCCCTGAACATCGGTGCCAGGCTCGCCGGATCGCCTGCGGTACGAACGAGAACCTTCGCGTCGAATTCGATGCGGCGTGTCGGCGATCCGTGAGCGAAATAGATCTCCGGCTGATGGTCTCTCTCGTTGCCGTCCTTCAACACGTCACCAACGACGCCGATGATTTCGGTCCTCGTGCCCTTGTCGTCGGGGAACAAGTCGCCGAACTGGCGGCCGACCGGGGGACCCGCAAGGTATTGCCGCACGAACTCCTCGTTCACGAGCATCTTCCGCGTTCCCGGCAGCGTGTCCGCGTCGCTGAACAAACGTCCTTCTCGTAACCGGAGGCCGAGCGCCTCGGCATATCCCGGCGTCACGATGTAGGTGGCGGACCGGGTCATCACCGGTGTGCCTCCGGGGATCGGCGCCAGCGGGAAGGAGGTCATCGCGGTGAGACTCACCAGCGGCATCATGTTCCCGGCCCCGGCGGCTGTGACGCCGGGCACGGCTCGAAGGCGGATCAGCAGCCGGTCGATCAACGCGGCCATTCGCTCGGGCGGCGCCGACTCGGGCAACTGCACCCTGGCGCTGGACACGTGATCCGCACGGTAGCCCGCATCGACATTCAGCAGACGAACGAAGCTTCGTCCGAGGAGCCCGGCGCTGACGAGCAGGATGACGGTGAACGCCGCTTCGAGCACGAGGACGGACTGACGCAGTCTCAGCGCGCGGGGAGCACGAGCGCCGCCGATGCTCGTGTCGTCGGCGCCCCGCATCGCGGCGACCAGATCGACCCCCGACCCCTGAACCGCTGGAGCCAGGCCTGACATCACGGCCGTGATGACCGATGCGACGCACGCGATCGTCATCATGCCGGCGTCCACGCCGATGCTGTCGAGACGCGGGAGCTGGGCCGGAGCGAGCAGCGGCACGATGCGGACGCAGACCCAGGCGACCAGGATCCCGAGCACACCTCCACCTGCAGACAGGATGATGCTTTCGGTGAAGAGCTGGCGGACGAGGCGTCCGCGGCTTCCGCCAATCGCTGCGCGAACGGCCAGTTCCCGCTGTCGCGCGATCCCTCGTGAGAGCAGCAGGTTCGCCACGTTGGCGCACGACATGAGGAGGATGAGGGCCACCGCAACGGCCATCACCAGCAGCGCCGGACGGATCGAAGCCGTCATATCGGCGGACAAGGGGCGTGCGTGAACGACGACCGGACCGCCTCTACCGAAGAAGAACTGCGTCGAGTTGGCCGGGCGCGTGACACTTCGCGCAATTGCCGTCCCTTCGGCTTCCGCCTGCACCGGCGCGACGCCGGCGCGGAGGCGTCCGAGCGCGGTGAACGGGCGCGTGGCGTCCGCCGTGATGCTCGGGATCGCGGCTGGGACCCAGAAGAGAATGCGCTTGTCCGGGAACTGCAGATCCGGACGTGCGATCCCCACGATCAGGTGCGGCTGCTCGTCAATCGTCAACTGTCGGCCGACCATCGCCGGATCTGCGTTGTATCGACTGCGCCACAGGCGATCGCTCAGGACCACCACCGGGCTTGCGCCCTTCTCGCCTTCGCCGCTGTTGAAGAATCGGCCCAAACGAGGCGTGACACCGAGGAGAGGAAACACCGATGGCGACACGGCGGAGCCCACGAGGCGGGTCGCCTCGTTGCCGAGCGTCACCGTGTATTCGTACGTGGCGTACGCGCCGATCCCGTCGAGGGTCCGCGGCTCGGTGAGCCACGCAAAGTACGTGTGGTTGCTCAGCCACCTGTTGCCGGCGGGTGACACCCCACCGGGGTGTTCTTCCCAGAGGCGGACCAGGCGATCGCCGGCCGGGTAGGGCAGTGGCCGCAGGAGGACCCCGTACACGATCGAGAACACCGCGGTCGTTGCGCCGATGCCGAGCGCCAGGGTGATCAACGCCGCCGCGGCGAAACCGCGGTTGCGGCGCAGAGTCACCATCGAGTAGCGAATGTCCCGGAGCAGGGTTTCCACGAATCCTCTCTTCCCGCTGTCACGTGACGACACGAGCGGCCACTGTTCAGATCCTCCTCGTCGCCGCGCAGGAGGTCAAGCGCTCTGACTGAGTGTTGACGTTTGTCGCGATGGCGAAGATTAAGCGAATGTGCTACCGTCTTCGCCGTGCCGGTCCGAATGTGCGTGGTGAGTTTCAGAAGCGTGGCCGGCGTTGTCCATTCGGTCGAAGTGACGGCAGGATCGCTCTACGAGGCCGCGGCTCTCGGCCTGTCCCTGCTCCGGCAGGACGGCTGGGTGGACCCTGCTGCCCAGGGCACGAAGCTGGAGGTCCAGGTGCGGGAACCCGCGACCACGCATACCCTGTCGGTTGCACAGATTCGACGCTGGTGCGACAGCGTGACCGCCAGCCCTGATGACGTGCTGAAGCGGAAGCGAGTCAGGGAGCTGCTGCCCCACTAACCATGTTCCAGGCAACCCGCGCTGGTGTGCCGGTGGAGGCCATTGGACGTCGGCCGCGCTGCTGATGGACGGATTACCTGGCGATGGAACCGCCTCGAGATCGCCCCCTACTCACGAGTTGGCCGACGAGGATTCAGGACGTGCAGAGAGTAACTCCGACCGTATGTATTGAATCAAAACTCGTGCTTGGAGAGCGCATCTCAGCGAGCTCGGCATTTTATTTATCGTGCTTCCAGAGTACTTGCGCCGATGCCCGGCGCCGCATGCCGGCAACGCGAAGTCGGATCACTTTCTGCACTCATAAACTGCGCAAGGACCGAGAGCAGAATTCTGGTAACTGCGAAAGTCCACCGTCGCCACGGACATCCGCGAAGACGCGGCAGAGCTCACGACCGATTGGCGAGACAACGAATCAGAGCAGAAGGAGGCTACGTACATGAAGCGCGTGCTCACCGGAACATTCCTCGCGGCGACGTTCGCCGTCGGGCTTTCAGCCCAGTCGCCGTCACCACAGTCGCCGCCACCCTCACCTTCGCCCTCTAGCCCGTCCAGTCCCTCGGCACAGTCGCCGAGCAGCAGCATGGACGCGCCGAAAGGGGTCACGGTCACCGGTTGCTTGAAGGCCGGGGATTCACCGGACAGCTTCATCCTGTCCGACCTGAAGTTCGGCGACAAGAAGGCCCCCGGTGCGGTTGGTACGTCGGGATCAGCCCCGGCCCCGGCCGCGATCGCGTCGGCCACTACGCTGAAGCTCAATCCTGGTACTGCCAAGCTCACGGATCACGTCGGCCACACGGTCGAGGTGACGGGCGCGGTTGGTGCGAAGGGTGACAGCGGCGCGGGCGCGCCGTCGGCGTCCCCGTCAGCGTCTGCGTCGGCCGGGCCGTCGCTGGACGTGAAGTCGGTGAAGATGGTGTCAGAGAGCTGCACACCCAAGTAGACGAACCGAACGTCTGACGTTCGGAAGTGAACGACAAGTCGACAGAGCCAGTCCGGTAACGGGCTGGCTCTTTTTTATGACTGCACAGAGGTCACGATGCTCGCGAGGTTATGGCACGGCCGCGTGCCGTCGCAGAAGGCCGACGCGTACGAGGCGTATCTGAATCGGAGCGGAATCCCGGACTACCTGGCCACACCGGGCAACCGCGGCGTTACGGTGCTCCGTCGGTCGGAGGCCGACGTCACACACTTCCTGTTGATATCCCTCTGGGACTCGCTGGCAGCTATCGAGGCGTTCGCCGGCACTCCTGTCGACCTCGCGCGCTATTACCCCGAAGACGACGACTACCTGCTCGAGCGGGAGCCCGCAGTCGTTCACTACGATGTCGCCGCGACGGCCGGGCCGATCGCATCGAGTGATTGAGACAGGCGGGCTCCGGCGATTGAATTCCCGCCAACGTCTGTGACCCACCTGTCACGACGGGTCGCGATAGTGGGTCAGTCTGGTTGAGTGGTCATCCGCTCACAAACCCAACGGATGTGGCAGCGGCCTGTCAGCGGCCGGCTTCCTGGGGGCCGATGCCGCGTCGGGTGCTATGCCCAGTGCCGCACTGGAATAACGGGCAAAGCCCACTGCCCTCATTCCGACGCCAGCAGATCGCGAACGTCAACTGAGACAGTGCCACTGACGTCTTGAACTGCCGCACGCGAGGACCGGACCACAGTTCGTGCAACGGCTCGGCGTCATCAGGCGCGATCGAGCGCAACACGCAGCGGGGTGTCGTGAGCTCGGTGGATCGTTCTCCAACCATACGGGTCCCAATATGCGAGGGACTCGGTTACTCTCTGACCCTCCAAGGGCCAGTCATCTGCCGCTGAATAGAATACTAAGACCGTCCACGCATGGCGAAGTTCTCAAGGCACTAGACATCGTCGGTCCGAAGGATGAATTGGCCGTCGCGTGTCTGCTTCAGCAGCCGGGCGTCAGCCAGCCGTCCCAGGATGCGTGTGGTGACGTCGGAGGGAAGTCCGAACATTCTGTTCGCCTGATCCAGCGTCAAGCGGAGTCCCGGCATCTCCACGAACTCGGCGTGGATCCGACAGAGGAGTGCGTGCCGGGCCGCCATGTTCCGACGGTCCGCAGAAATCGCCGGCGGGAGACGCGCGCCCGGCATCAGCGAGATATCCAGCAGAGCCTGGCGGCTGGAAGCGAACGCATTCTGCTTGACCATATCGACCTCAGGAACCGGTTGTTGCCCGCTCGTGCGAGAGTGAGAATTCCGGGAGAGGTTCAGCAAGAAGATTGAACTGATGGATTCAGTTCAGCACCAACTGCCCGAACGCGAGATGCGTGCCAGTACTCCATGAGGCTGACCTGAACGCACATCATCCGAATCCTGGACTGGATTCGGGTCGAACGTTTCCCGCTAGGTCACTGGGCCGTTTGGCGATGCCCACGTGATGAGCGCCGTTTCGTGGGGATGGCCGAGGTCCTCGTGGTGCGGCAGGATGCGCACCGAGAGCCCGTGCGTGCCACTGGTTCGACAGGGAACCAGCGCGCGGTAGAGCAGGCCGTCGCCCCCGGACGTCGCCTGGTTTTGCATCATGACGATTTCCGGCTCGACGATCTCCCGGCCATCGTGCAGCTTCCCCAGGTAGACCTGCGGAACCAGATCGGCCGGGGTGAGCGAGCCCGTGCGAATCCACGCGCGGACCTCAACTTCGCCGCCGACCTGTGTGAGCTCAGGCAACGTGATCTCGACGCGTTCGACGCGGACTCCGGGCCAGCCGGCACGCACGCGCGCTTTCCACAGCGCGAGTGCGCGAGCTCGACAGAAATTGTCCTCCTCCAGACGGGCGCGACGCTCGTTGGCCCGCATGTAGCCATTCACGACATACTCACCCACCATGCGATTGGTGTTGAACACCGGGCAGATCGTCGCGATGGCCGTCCGCATCAACACCGTCCAGCCACGCGGTACGTTGTCGGGTCCGCGCTGATAGAAGAGAGGGACGACCTCGTTTTCGAGCACGTCGAGAAGCGCAGCCGATTCGACACGATCCCGGTATTCGTCGTCCTCGTACTCTTCTCCCTTCCCGATGGCCCAGCCGCTGCCGGCTGCGTACGCTTCGTCCCACCAACCGTCGAGGATGCTCAGGTTGAGGGCGCCGTTGAACGTGGCCTTCATCCCGCTCGTGCCACTGGCTTCGAGCGGACGCCTGGGCGTGTTGAGCCAGACGTCAACCCCCTGCACCAGGTATCGCGCGACATTCTGGTCATAGTCCTCGAGGAACACGATCCGGTGTCGAAACTCCGGCCGTCGCGCCATGTGGACGACTTGCCGGATCAATTCTTTCCCCGGCTCGTCCGCCGGATGCGCCTTGCCCGCGAAAAGGATCTGCACCGGGCGCTCGGGTGCGTTCAGGAGCCGTTCGAGCCGGACCGGGTCACGCAGCATCAACATCGCGCGCTTGTAAGTGGCGAATCGGCGGCCGAAACCAATAGTCAGCGCCTTCGGATCCAGGATGTGCTCCGCTTCGCCGATCTCGTCGATCCGGGCGCCACGCGCGCGCAGCTGCAGAACGAGCCGGCGCCGCGCAAACGTGACGAGGCGTTCTCGCCGGCGCTCGTGCGTTCGCCACAACTCCTCGGCGGGGATCTGCTCGCATCGACGCCAGATGCGGCTGTCCCCCGCCTGCTCGGCCCACCCGGGACCGAGGTAGCTGTCGTAGATGCGGCGCATCTCGTTCGAGATCCAGGACTGCGGATGGACGCCGTTTGTGACGTGAGCGATGGGGATCTCGTCCCCGGGTACGCCGGGCCAGAGACTCCGCCACATGCCGCGCGCGATGCGTCCGTGGAGAGAGCTGACGCCGTTGACCACGCTCGACGTGCGAATGGCGAGCACGGCCATGTTGAAAGACTCGTCGGCGCGACCGGGCTGCGCACGTCCGAGGTCGAGGAATTCCTCGCGGGGCAGGCCGAACGTCTCGCGAAACGACGAGAAGTAGCGCTCGATCTGATCCGGGGAGAACACATCGATGCCCGCCGGGACCGGCGTGTGCGTGGTGAACACGCCGCTCGCGGCCACGATCTCGAGCGCTTCGCGAAACGACATCCCCTGATCGTGAATGAGACGTCGAATCCGCTCGAGCCCCAGAAACGCGCAGTGCCCCTCGTTCATGTGAAATACGTACGGGTTGAGATTGAGTGCGAGCAGCGCGCGGATACCGCCGACCCCGAGGACGATCTCCTGGCGAATCCGCATCTCGCTGTCGCCGCCGTACAGCTCGCCGGTGATGTGCTGCAGATCGGGAGGATTCCCTGGAATGTTGGCGTCGAGGAGAATCAGGGTGACGCGGCCGACCTGAGCATGCCAGGGCCGCAGCAGCAGCGTGCGACCCGCCAGGTCGACGGACACCCGCGCGGACGTCCCGCCAGCTCCATACATGGGACGTATGGGCATCACCGAAAAATCGTTGGAAGGGCGGCGTTCCTGCTGCCAGCCGTCCGACGTCAGATACTGGCGGAAGTAGCCTTTCTGATACAGCAGCCCCACGCCAACCAGCGGCACGCCCAGATCGCTCGCCGATTTGAGGTGGTCTCCCGCAAGGATGCCGAGCCCGCCGGAATAGATCGGCAGCGACTCGGTCAGGCCGAACTCGAGCGAGAAATACGCGACCAGTGGCCGCGACGACTGGCCGTATTGCCTCTCGTACCAGGTCCGTGGGCTCGCCACGTAGTCGCGAAGCCCGGCGACCACCGAGTCCAGCTGCGCAAGGAAGGCCTCATCCTGCGACAGTTCCTGGAGGCGATCCTGGGCCAGGCTCCCCAGCATGAGCACCGGGTTGTGTCCCGAGTTTTCCCACAGCGCCCGATCGAGCCGACGGAACAGGCTGATGGTCTCGTGATCCCACGCCCAGCGCAGGTTATAGGCCAGCTCATCGAGGGCCTTCAGGCGATCGGGAAGCGCCGGGCGAACGTGAAATGTCTTGACGGGCTGCATGGCAAGGATCGGCAGTGGTCGAGGGCCCGACTATAGACGTGGTCACCGGCAGGGACGTGTTCCAAACGGCACACCCATTCAACCTTTGGCGGGACAGGCCGATTGCCCTATCACCAAATGGTTTGGTCTCAGCAGATCATGAGGGGCGGCCGCCGCCCATGACGAGGAGTTCGATGTCACTGTCCATCTTGCCCGTATCGAGCCCGTTTCCCACGTCGGTGGTGCCGGAAAACCAGACCGCGACCGATCGGCAGCACCCGCACGACCACGCGAATCACCACCGGCACCCGCACCATCACGTCGACACGCCACCTTCCGAGGAACCCGTCAGCGGATCGCTGGATCCCGAATCGCCCCCAAGTCGTGGAACGCTGATCGACGTGCAGGCCTGATCCGTGCTTCGTCGGTACGAGTGTCGTGGACGTCACCTGTCAGGGTGCGGGGCTGTTACTGCGGGCGGCGATCTCGGCTTGCAGCCGTTGAATCATGCGCGAGGAATCCCGCTTCAGCAGGCGGGTCAGCAGGAACTCGGGCACGTCGAACGACGGATGCGCCGTGAGCTCGTACGCGATCAGCGTTCGGTCACCCGCTTCGGTCAGTGTCCAGCCCCCCTCGTAGCGCGAGAAGCTGGCTCCGCACCGGTCGCGGAAGCGAAGGCCGCCTGGCGTTTCATCAACCTCGAGGACCAGGTGGATGCGTTTTGAAAACATCAGGAATTTCGCCACGGCCTCCTGCTCGACGACCGCGTGGTTGTCGCTCCGCTCCAGCACCGTGCTAGACCGGACGTCAGGCATGAACCTGGGGATCCGGTCGTAGTCAGAGAGCACGCTCATCACGACTGCCGCCGGTTGCGACACGCTGAACGTGGCGAGGACGCTGTATATGCCGCCCGTCTCGTGCACGGCGATGCGCGGCTCCGCCTGAGCGAGCGCCGGGGCAATCCCGACGAGCGCGCCATGGAGGATCACCGCCGTCCAGGCAAGCAGGCGGCGGACGCCTGTGCGTCCGCCACCCGTCAGAGAAAACGTGCTGAGAGGAGCCATGGTCACCTGCGCCTCAGAAGGCGATCACGCCCTCGAGCATCATGCCGTTGAACTGGCCGCCGTTCTTGATGTTGACGGCGGGATACCCGAAGTACTTCTGATTCACGTAGGTGGCCTTCGCGAGCACGCTGGGGGTGATGAACCAGCCGCCGCCGACTTCGACCCGCCTCGCACCCACATCGCCCGTGATGCCGACGAGCGGCCCCTCGGCCCGGTTGTAGCGCGCGCCCACGAACAGCTGCTCGCTCGGCAGGAAGCGGTAGACCACGTCCGCCGCGACCTGATTCCAGGTGCGCTCGGTGACTTCCGCGTTGGCCTTCCCCGTAGCCTGCTCGATGACGCCGAAGACTTCCAGACCGCCCACCTTCACGAACGGGTTGATCTGGAGGGCGCGGACCTTGTTCCGGAACCCGGGGTTGACGAGCCCGGACGTGAACTGCGCAGACTCCGTGGCCAGCGTGTTCTCCATCACCCAGTAGAACCGCGAGCCGCTGCGGTCCCCGCCGTAGAGCGTGTTGCTGCCCGACTTGTTCGACAGATACATGGAGCCGGTCAGCCGGGCCCGCACGTTCGGCCGCACCTGGCGGTCGTACCCGAGCTTGCCGATGAACGACGGGCCGCGCTGCGTGGGATTGGTGACCGTGCCACGAATCTCACCGCCCGTGATCGCGCCCATCGCGATGACGTTCGCCGCCTTCAGGTAGACCTCGCCGCCGATTTCCGTCGTGAAGGCGTCCATGATGTAGTTGCCGACGAACGGGTTGTAGACGGCATTGCCGTTGTCGGTGCGGCGGAAGTGCGCGTCGCCGTAGTTGATCTCCATGTGGCCGACGCGGATCGTCGCAATCTGCATGATGGCCTTGAGCGGGATGAAGTCGATCGGCGACTCGTCGATCTGGATGTAGCCGTCCTTCACCCAGGTCTCGTTGTGGTGCCGCGAGGACAGATACGTGGTCAGCGCGACGCGAATGCCGGGCGCGAGCTGGGCGTGGAGGCCCAGGTTGGCCGTCGAGTTGTTGAAGCCGAAGCCAATCGGGATGAGCTGATTGGTATTGACGTTGTTGGCGACGACCGGCTGGGCCGTGTTGCGGTGCTTCAGTGACTGCACCTGCGACGTGAACCCGGCGTTGAAATCCAGCTTGAAGCCGGTGAACTCGGCGCCGGGCGTCTTCGTGGTCTCGAAGATGTTGATCCCGCGCTTGTCCTGCGGACGGTAGTACTGCATGACGATGGGCCGGCCCCTGGTCCAGGAATCCTTGGCGGCAGCGGCCGCAGCGGCCGCGGGCGTCGCCGGCTCGGAGGCCGCCGGTTCCGTCGTCGCCGGGGGCGCCGGCAGGCCTGCGCCGTCACCACCTGGTTGCGCCAGGGCAGGTGCGCTGAGCGCCAGGAAGGTAGTCAGGGCGGTGGCGAATCGAAGTGTGGAACTCATGATCGTGTCCTTTTTTCTGATGTGCGTGCGTGATGAATGAATGCCCGCGCTACGTCAAGGGAACGGTGATCAGCGTGTCGAACGTGACCGTCACTTTGGGATCCGTCTTCAGCATCCCGAGCATGGCCTTCGGTGGCGTGATGCCGAAGTCGGTCATGAGGAGATCCAGCGAGCCGTGGACCTGCAGCCCCGCGTCCGTCCGCGTGGTCGTGAGATCGAGGACGACTTCCCGCTCGACTCCGGCGATCTGCAGCACACCGATCCCGCGCAGCGCCCCGGGAGCTCCTGACCGCGGCTCGAGGCGGCGGAGGCGGAACGTGATCTCCTGGTGCTCGGTGACCTGCAGTGCCTTGTGCATGTTCTTGTCGAGGTCCTTCTTGGGGGACGTCAGCGACGCGGCGGGAATGGAGATCTCGAACGCCTCTACGGCCCCCGGTTTGACGACGTCCTCCCAGAAGGTCGGTCCGGCCACGGCGGCCGCGACCTGCACCCGCGTGACGCGCACGGTGGAGGTCGAGACCGTATACGCGTGGACATTCGAGGTGCCGGCAATCGAAATGCTGCCGGTGGCGATCGTCAGCGGGGCGGTCAACACCGTATAGGCGGTGACCGCGCCGGTCCCAACCGCGAGTGAAAGGGCAAGGGCCAGCGAGTAACGGAGCGGTGTACCGGGCGAGTGTCGGAGTGCCATGTCAGATGCCTCAAGTCGTTGTGGTGAATCGGACGGTTGATTCACCCGACCTGAGGGCAACAGGCGTGCCCGGTGGATTTGGCGGGATTTCACCGCATTTCCGCAATCCTCGGGGAGCCGGGTCCAGGGCGGGTGCGAGTTTTTCCCCGCACTGCGAAATATCCCGCGCCGCTCCGTCAGAGCCGCGTCCACCGGGTCTGCCGGGCGGGTATATGGCGATCGTCGCGTCGCGAGGCCGGAGTGTCGATCCCGGATGGATGATGCGATACCGACGTTCCTCCGCAGCCCTCGTAAGAGGGAAGCGCGAACATGAGATGGGTTCTAGTCTTGACCGCGTATGAGTCCCTGCGCGTACGCAGTGAGGAACGGAGCCACCGCAGTCGTCACGACGACGAGCACCCAGATCCGGCCCCGAAAGATGTTGTAGTCCGCGAGCAATCGGCTCCACGAATTGCCGAAGACATAGTGGCCGGCCAGGAACTCGAATGCGAGCGTCAGCACCACCCACAGTCCGCCGATCGTCCAGGCCTGACGTGAGGACAGCGGCCCAATCCACGCGATTGCGAACCAGGACAGGAGCAGAATCGCAAGGCAGAGCGTCACGCTGCTCAACGCCTGCGCGGGAAGTTCGCCGGACCTTGGAAGGATCCAGAGCGCCCGGAGGGCCCCGTTGGCGAAAGCGAGCGCAAGCAGAATCAGCCAGACGGCGAAAGCTCTGGTCAACATCGATGTCCCCGCAGGCATCGTCGTGCGATGCCGGGCACGCGCCCGTGGCGAGTGTTACCTCGCATGCAGAGCGCTGACGTATTCCGATCTGCACTCGATTTCCGCCAGTCGGAGGCTGGCGTACTCGGATGCGGCCCGCAGCAACCCCGCGGCTGCACCCGGGTCAAGGCCCCGCACCGATGTCCATGTGTGGCCACGTGCGCTCAAGAACTCATCGAGAAGCACGCGCTCGAGCGTGGCACCAGGTGTGTCTAGTGGCGGTCGTTCGTATTTCATCGGAACCCTCCGCTATGGGCATTCGCAAGGGGGGTGCCGCCATTCGACCCGATAAATCGTCGGCGGATCGTTCAACGACGCGAACGCGACAGCGTGGTGGGGTGGGATATTCCGCAGTCCTGCGAAATTTTCGGCGACGTCGGGGAAGGTCGGTCGCTGAACTCGTCGCAAACAGGCGATGCCGCGCTTTACTCTGGCTGATTCCTCAGGTACGCTGGGGTCCCCCAGCCGCTCAGCGCAGCTCCCGCCTTTCCCCACTCGTCCCGAAGGGTCAAGACATGCGATTCGGTGTGGCGATCGTGCTCGCGATCGTGTGTCACCTGCACGCGACCGCTGGGCTCACCGAGGCGGCAGGGCAGCGGGCCTACGACGTCGGGTCACCCACGCTCCGCGACATCTGGGTGGATCCGGTTCGTGGCGACGACACGCGATCGGGGAATGCGCGGGCGACCGCGCTTCGCACGCTCGACGCAGCCTGGCGCCTGGTTCCCACTGGCACGCCGGGCGCGCCGCTCGCCGGGACCGGTTACCGGATCCTCCTGGTGGCCGGCACGTACCCCCGAGATACGCTCCCCAACTACTGGGAGCTGCGCTACGGGACGGCCCGGTTCCCCGTCATTATCGAAGCCGCCGATGGCCCCCGGACGGCCGTCTTGCAGGGGGACGTCAACATGGCGAATACCGCCTACGTGTACTTCCTCAACCTCGACATCGTGCCGGAACCGGCGGGGGATGCGTTCCACTGCGAGTCCTGCGACCATCTGCTGCTGCGCAACGTGAGGCTGAACGGCGGCGTGTACTCCCCCCAGGCCACCAGCGTCGCGCACGAAACGCTCAAGGTCAACCAGTCCCGGCACGTGTACGTCGAGGATTCCACGATCTCAGGCGCCGAGGACAATGCGATCGATTTCGTCGCCGTCCAGTACGGGCACATCGTGCGCACGAAGGCGTCGAACGCGCAGGACTGGTGCGCCTATGCCAAAGGGGGGTCGGCGCACCTCGTCGTCGAAGGGAACGAATTCTTCGACTGCGGGACAGGCGGTTTCACCGCCGGCCAGGGCACGGGGTTTCAATTCATGACGCCGCCGTGGCTGCACTACGAAGCCTATGACATCAAAATCATCAACAACGTCGTGCACGACGTCGCGGGCGCCGGCATTGGCGTGAACGGTGGCTACGACATCCTGGTGGCATGGAACACGATGGTCCGTGTGGGCGCGCGGAGCCACGTGCTGGAGGCGACGTTCGGATCGAGAAGCTGCGACGGCGCCGAGCCGACAGCCGAGCGCGCGCGCTGCGAGTCGTACCTCGCGGCCGGCGGATGGGGCACGACGGTCGTGGACGACGGTACGAACTACGTGCGCATCCCAAACCGCCATGTCTATTTCTACAACAACCTCGTCTACAACCCCGCTGGCGCCTCGAGCCTGCACCAACAACTGGATGTGCCGGGCCCTTTCAGTGGCGCATCGCAGGCAGGATCGAACACGACAAGCCCCGCACTCGCGGACGACGACCTGCGGTTCCGCGGGAACGTGATCTGGAACGGGCCCCCGACCCATCCGCTCGGCGTCGGCGACAGCGGCACCGGCTGCGAGCCGTCGAATGTCACGTGCAATCCGAGCGGGCTACAGGCGGATAACGCGGTCAACACGATTCAGCCCGCATTCGCCAACCTGCCGGCCAATGACTTCCGGCCCGCCGCGGGCAGCGCTCTCTTCACCGCGCCGACCTTCGCCCCGCCTGACTTCACATGGACGGACGCGCCGGGTCCGCCATCGCCCGCTGCCGGGACGGCCTCGAATGTCGTGGCGGCCGATCGTGACGGGCTGGCGAGAAGCGCCACCGATCCACCAGGCGCTTACCGATCGTCCGCGGCGCCGGCGGCCGCGACCCTTGTCCTGAACCGCACGACCGCCCGGTTCGGCGCCGTGAACGCCGGCGGCGCGCTCACGTCGCGAACCTCCGGACAAACGTTCACGCTCAATCAGAGTGGGGCGGGGGCGGTGGCGTGGACGGCGATGTCGGCCGCGTCCTGGATCACCCTGTCGTCAGGCTCCGGGACAGGCACCGGAACCTTCACGGTTACCATCAACAACTCCGGAAACGTGCTGCCACCCTCTGGAACGGTTGCGGGTACGGTGGTCGTCACGGCGGGCGACGAGTCTCCACAGACCGTCACGATCACACTTGACCTGTACCCGCCCGGCCTCACCTCGGCTCCGATCGGCCACATGGATACGCCGCTGGACAACTCGACCGGCGTCACGGGGTCCCTTCCGGTCACGGGCTGGGCGCTCGACGATGTGGAAGTCGTCAGGGTCCGGATCGTGCGCGACCCCGTCCCCGGGGAGGGACCGTTGCCCATCTTCATCGGGAACGCCGTGTTCGTGGACGGGGCGCGGCTCGACGTTCTCCCGTTCTATCCCGCAGTCCCTCTGAACACCCGCGGCGGCTGGGGATACCTGATGCTGACCAACTTCCTTCCGGCCGGTGGCAACGACACATTCCGGCTGCACGCGTATGCAGACGACGCCGACGGGCATTCGACGCTGCTCGGAACGAAGACCATGACGGCGGCGAACGCGTCAGCCACCCGTCCTTTCGGCGCGATCGATACACCGGCTCAGGGCGAGACGGTCAGCGGCACGAGCTTCAACAACTTCGGGTGGGTGCTTTCACGGGGGACGGCCCGCGCCGACCCGCCGGGGGGCGGAACGGTGACGGTTGTCATCGACGGCGCCGCGATCGGCAGCCCCTCCGGGTGGACCAGCCGATCGGACCTCTCGGCGCTGTTCTCCGCCACTGCGTATGAAGGGGTCGCCACCGCGCTCGCCGTTCATGCGTTCGATCCATCACAGCTGGCGAACGGACTCCACACGATTGTCTGGGCGGTCACGGACAGCGACAGCAACAGCGACGGCATCGGGAGCCGGTACTTCACCGTGACCGGCGGGACCGCGGGACCAAGCCAGACGTCGATGCGCGCTGCCAGTGTCGCGGGCGATTCTGAACGGCGCGGTCAGCCGCTCGGCGACTTGCGCCTGGCGTCGGGGGGACGCACGGCGCCTTTCGTCGGACGCCGCGGGTTCAATCTCGACGCGCCGTTCCGCACGCTCGCCGTGCGCGACACCGATCGCCTACTCATCGAAGGAGAGGAACTCGATCGCTTCGAGCTGCGGCCGGCCGATGGCGCAAGCGGCCGTTACACGGCGCACCTCCGGTCGGGTGAGAGCCTCGGACCTCTGCCGGCCGGTTCGCGGTTCGATGCGGCGACTGGTACGTTCACGTGGCAGCCGGGTGTCGGTTTCATCGGCGCGTACGACGTGGTGTTCGTGCGATGGAACGAGGACCGTGCCGTCGCCCGGACTACGGTGCGGATCGTCCTGCACCCGAAGACGAGCAACCGCGTGGGCCCGCAGGTCGTCATCGATCTGCCCGCGTCAGGGGGCACGCTCGCCGGCGATTTCGTCGTCGCCGGCTGGGCCGTCGATCTCGACGACGGCGTGGGAACCGGCGTGGACGCAGTGCATGTGTGGGCGTACCCGAGCGGCGGCGGACGCCCCTTGTTCCTCGGTGCCGCCGAAACGGCCGGGGATCGCTCCGACGTCGCCGTACTTTTCGGCCGGCGGTTCAGGCGGAGCGGCTATGGCCTGACGGTTGCTGGACTGCCGTCCGGAAGCTGGGACCTCGCGGTGTTTGCGTGGAGCACCGTGCAGAACGGCTTCGTGCCCGCGCGTGTGGTCCGCGTCGCCGTGCGATAGGCGTCGGCGGCGCGTTCCTGGATGTCTATTCCTGCCGAAGGGCGGTCAGGGGGTCCCGCGTCGCCGCGCGCCTGGCCGGCACAAATGCCGATGCCAACCCGATGACGAGCAGCGTGATGACTGCGGTTGCGAGCGCCAGCGGATCGTTCGGCTGCAGACCATAAAGAAGACTCGCCGCCGTTCTGCTCGCGCTCATCGTGATCGCGAGGCCGGCGATGACGCCGATTCCGAGCAACCACCCCGTTTCGCGCATCACCAGACCGACTATTGCGCGGCGGGTCGCTCCCAGGGCCAGGCGGATACCGATTTCGCGGCGTCGGGTTTCGACCGAGTACCAGAGCAGCCCGTACAGGCCGGCCGCGGCCAGCAGTCCCGCAACGATGCCGAATGCCACAGCCAGCGCACCCATCAGCCGTTCGCGGACAACGGATTGCTGGATCTGGGTTGCCAGCGGTACAAATTCGATATCGATCGCGGGACTGACCGACGCGACTGACTTTCGGATGGCTTTGGTCACCTCCGTCCACGGCAACGTCGATCGAACCAGGTACCGGGCGTAGTTCGACGTGGACGTCACCTGCGTCGTCGAAAAGAAAATGATCGGCTTGAAGTCCTCTCGGAGCGCCCGGTATTTCGTATTCCGCACCAGGCCTACGATCCGCCCGGATCTGGTTCCATCGAGACGGACATTCCGCCCCACGGGGCTCCCGCCCGGGAGAAACGTCCGGGCGAATACTTCGTTGACCACCAACGCGGTCTCTCCGTGCTCGCTGTCGAGCGGGCCGAAATCCCTCCCGGCGAGCAGCGTCGTGCCGAGGGCCAGGAAGTAGCCGGGACTCACCATACTCATTCGCGTGGAGACGGTCTGGCCGTTGTCGAGCGTGACGCTCGTATTCGACTCCCAGCCGCTCATCGGCACGATGTTCGACTGCGCGGCGGCGACGACGCCCGGTGTCGCACGCAACTGGTCGAGCAGGTTGCCAAACAGCACCTTCTGCCGCTCGTCGCTCAACGCAAGCCGGCGCGTGTCGAGCGATGTGACCAGCATCTCCCCGGGCTGAAAGCCGACATCCGCCGCGAGCAGGTTGTGCGCGCTACGGCCGAACAGCATCGCACCAGCCACCAGCATGACGCTGAGAGCGATCTGCACGGCCACGAGCGCACGAACGACCATGGATTGGTCCGGGGCGCCCGCGATACTTCTGGTACCTGCAGGGCACGGACGCCGCCGTGCGCAGTGCCGGTGCCAGGCCGAAGAGCGCGCACGTCACCAGGCCCACGATGAACGAAAATGCGAGTACCCGCCAGTCGGGCCCCGTATCGAGCGCCACGGGATTGTCCGCCGTGACCAGGAACGAGACCAGGGCTGCGCTCGTCAAGCTGGCCACCGCCAGCCCCAGCGCCGCTCCGCAGAACGCGAGGAGCAGACTCTCCGTCAGCAGTTGCTGAACCAGCCGTCTCTTCGTTGCTCCAAGCGCGAGTCGCACGGTGGTCTCCTGCCTCCGGGCCGTCCCCCGCGCCAGCAGCAGGTTCGCCAGATTGCCGCAGGCGATTAACAACACCAGCGCCGCCAGGCCGAGCAGAAGCCACAAGGGTTTCTCGTAATCGACGCGGAGCCAGGAGAATCCCTTCCGCCCGGGCGCCGCGTGCAACCACATCGAGGTATATCGCCTGCCGTCTGCAGAGCTGATGTCCTCCGGCAGGCTCGCGGAGAACACCTCCGCCGAGATCGTGCGCAGATGCGCGTCCGCCTGGCTGGTCGTCCGTCCGCCACCGAGCCTGCCCACCGCGGACAGCCAGTAGTTGTGCCGCCGCGCGGTCAGCTGGCTGTCCGGCCCGTTGAGCAGCGCTTCCGCGCAGAGCGGAATCGCGATGTCGTAAGAACGGCCGACGTCGAGGCCGAAGAACCGCTCCGGCGTGATGCCGACAATCGTAAACGGATGCCCGTCGACACGCAGCTGGCTGCCGACCGCAGCGCCATCGCCCGCGAGCGCCCGCTGCCAGAACGCGTGGCTGACGACGGCCGCCGGCGAACTGCAGCCGGGTGCGTCGTCGTGCGGTCCGAGAACACGACCCCGCGAGGCAGTCACGCCCAGCATCTCGAAGAACCGGCCGCTGACGAGCATCCCCCCGGCCGGCCGCCGCTCGCCGCCGTCGGCAAGATTGAACTGGCGAGGGCTCCATGCGGCGATGAGCGTAAACGCCTGCTGCCGGCGCTCGATCTGCTCCCATTGCGCGTACGAAAGATCGCTGTAGCGCGAGGTGAAATTGCCGGATGGTCCGTCGCCGCCGATCTGGACAGCACGAAGCTCGTCGGGTGCGCGCACAGGCAGGTTGCGCAAACGCACGGCGTCGATCACGCTGAAGATCGCCGTATTGGCCCCGATGCCGAGCGCCAGCGTCAGGACTATGATGCCGCTGAAGCCGGGATTCCTGGCGACCAGGCGGCAGGCATACCGCACGTCCCGTCCGATCTCGTCAAGCCACGCGCCGTGGCGATATGTACGGACGCTTTCCCTGGCTTGTTCAACGCCCCCGAGCTCGAGACGCGCCAGCCGGCGCGCCTGCTCGGGGGAGAGCCCGTCGCGCACCTTGGCCGCTGTGGAAAGGTCGAGGCACGCTTGAAGCTCGTCATCCAATTCCTGTTCGGCCCTCTTCCGCTGGACCAGCCAGCGCAGGACAGACGCGAGGCGATGCAGCCAGGTCATGCACCCTCCAGCACGCTGCTGATGGCGAACGCGATGCGATCCCAGCGCTGCCTCTGCTGCTCGAGCTGTCGTCGTCCTGATGGCGTGAGCCGATAGTACTTGGCCTTGCGATTGTTCTCGCTCGGCCGCCATTCCGCCTTCAGTTTTCCATCCTGCTCGAGGCGGTAGAGTGACGGGAACAGCGACCCCGGATTGACGTGGAAATTGTCGTGACTGAGGGCGGCCAGCTTCTGCGAGATGCCGTAGCCGTGCATCGGCTCACGAGTGAGGATCGTCAGCAGCATCAAGTCCAGGGTGCCCTGCGGCACATCCAGCTTCTTCACCGGCTCTCCTTTAGGACAACAAGATGAGAGCGCGAGGATACGAAAGACACCTTTAGGATGTCAAGTGGAAGCCGCCGGCGGGTGAGGGACATTCCAGCAGGAGATGAGTCTCTTGTCTGCGCGCAGATTCATTGCGGGGGCGGGTCGCGTTCAAGGGTCGCAGCAGGCGTTCCGCAAAGGGGGACATCGTGGCCTCTGGCTGTTTCCACGACAGTCCGGATCGCGTCCACAACGATGGCTGGCTGGTCGCTCGACACGACGTGACCGGACTGTTGAGCGACCATCAGACATCCTCGGTCCGACAGCGAGGCCTGATCTCGCTGGAGCTGTCGCCAGGTCTCGTCGGATCCCTGGCCACCCGTGACGACGAGGACAGGGATGGTGAGCTTTCGGCGCGAGCTCCTGACTTCGGCCGCGCTGTCCAGAATGTGAATAATCTCGTCAGCCGCCGCCTGGTATCCGGCTGCGCGGAAATTCGTCGCTCGCGCGAATGGCCGCACCGATGGGGCCAGCGACTCAACGCTCAGTCCAAACGACACCCCGAACAGTCGGAGGACGCCGATCGTGGACAGCAGAGGAACAAATCGCGCCATCGGCGGCATTTCATGTGCCTGGTCTTCGTGGGAGGCGTCCACGAGCACGAGACCGGCGGCGCGCTCAGGGTGATCGGAAGCGAACACGCGGACGTTGAAACCCGCAATGGAGGCTCCCACGAGCACGACCGGTCCGCCAATCCCGCTCCGGGCGAGGAGTTCGGCCAGCTCGCTGGCGATGCGGCGTGCCGTCCTCGGCGACGGGCCGGGATCGCTGTAGCCCATACCGGCCCGGTCGTAGGAGCAGACACGCGTGAATCGAGCCACATCAGGTTGGACGAAGCCCCAGCCCGGCGTTGAGCCGCCGAGGCCCGTGTCGAGGATGACGGCCGGGGCGCCGTCCCCGGTGCACCACAGATGCAGCCTGTACCCTCCGATGTCGACGAGACGCCCGGGAGGCGGAGTCGCCGCGAGCTCCTTTCGAGTCGCAAGCCATTGGTACGTGGCGCCGGTGATCGCCGTAACGACGATCAGGCCGCACAGGCCGACAAGGATGCGCAGCGTCCAGCGCCGCATGTCGACATCTCCTCCGTTGAGAGCGCTTCGGTACGCACCGCGCCAGCCGCGCGTGAGTGGGTGCGCAATATGCACCCCAGGTCAGACACTGTCAAGCGTGGTGCGCGGTTGCCATGCGGACTCAGCGCGGCGTGCCGACGAGCCTGCCGTTGCGAATCAGTCCTGACGCCTCGTCGGCGCTGACCTCGATTGTGCGATCGGGCAGGAACGTGATCGCGAGCGTGTAGTGATTGATGTTCGCGATGAAGTTCACGTCGAGCACGAACTCCGTCGGCGAGCGCCACGTGCCAGTGGCCCCTGCCGGCAGGCCAAAGGGGCCGTGCGGACCGATGCGATAGACACCGTCCAGCCCGATCGGAATCCGCAGTGGATTGCCGTAGTAGGCGAGTTCAACCGTCGCGGTACCGTCCTTCGCGAACATCAGCGCGAGCGAGTCGATCCGCGAAGGGTTGATCGGAAACTGATAGACCTGGCCCGAGATTGCCGCCGCTGTTGTCGGCAGAACCGGCGCCGGACTCGCCGCGGGCGGCCTGGTTGCCGCGACGATCGCGTCGCGCAACCGGGCGTGTCCGGGCTCATTCGGAGGAAGGGGCTGATCGCTTTTCACCGCTGCCCTGACCATCGCCGACAGCTGGCCCGCGTTGCCACCGGCGGTGCTGACGACAATCATGTCGAGTTCGGGCCAGACGATCAGGGACTGGCCGCCGCGGCCGGTGCCGCCGTATTGCCGGCCGTTCGGCCCGGTCGTCGCGTTCCACTCGAGGCCGTATCCACCCGGCTCGGAGCGCGGCCCCGTCGCCGGCGCAGTCGACATCGTCACCCAGTCACGCGGCACGATCTGATGTCCTTTCCATTCGCCGCCGTGTAGATACAGGTATCCGAGTTTTGCGATGTCGCGCGGATAGAAGTGGCTGTCGCCCCATCCGCGGCTGCGGCCCTGGGGGTCATCGCCCCACACGACGTGTTTGATCTCGAGCGGATCGAACAGGTGCTTGCGGCCGAAGTCGAGCTCGCTGGTTTTCGCCGCCGCCCCGATCACGGAGCCGAGCAGGTGGTAGCCCGGACTGCAGTAAGACGGCCTGGTGCCGCGCTCGTACTTCATCGGCAGCGCCAGCGCGAACGCCACCCAGTTGGCCGATCGCTTCATCCTCTCCAGTTCCTGCTCGCCGGGCAGGAACCCGCAGTCCAGGCCCGACTCCATGCGCAGCAGATTCTCAACCGTGATTGCGCGCTTGGGCTCGTCGGCCTCGGCCGGGCTCTCCTTCGGAAAGAACGACAGCACGGACTGGTCGAGGCGAAGAATCCCACGAGCGACCGCGACACCAGTCAGCGTCGAGGTGATGGTCTTCGTTACCGACGCGACGTCGTGCAGCGCGGTCGATCGATACGGGTAGAAGTCCGCGTCGGCGACGACGAATCCGTGACGGATGACGAGCAGGCTGTGGGTGCCCCACTGCTTCTCGCGGACCTGCGCGATCGCTGAAGCCAGAGCCTGTGAGTCGAGACCCTGCGATTCCGGCGTCGCCGTCCGCCACTCCACGCCGGGCCAGTACGTCGTGGGTGGCGGCGATTGCGCCGACATGCCGGCGATCGTGGCGCAGACGCTCACGGCCACCTGGAAGAGAGTTGGTCGCATGGGGTGATTATGAGGCGATCTGACGTGTCAGTGGAGTGCGTGGCTTCAGCCTTCGCCTCCGGTGCCTGAGCTGAAAGTTGATCCCGGAGCCTGCCCGACCCCTCGAGGCCGCTAACCGAGAAGCCGGTTCATCGCCTCCCCGGAGGTGAGTTTGTCTATGAGCTGCCATCCGAGGTCGCCGTTCGTCATGACGACGAAAGCAGACCGCTTCGCCACCGACGCGGCCGCGAACGCATGGAATCCTCGACCATTGCCCCCGTGTGCGATCACCGCACCGGCGTCATTGGCGAACACCTGCCACCCCAGCGCCCATGAACTCGAACGTGGATCGCCAGGGACCTTCACCACCGGACGAACCATTTCGGCGACGCCCTCTTTCGTCAGATGAAACGGATCGCTGCCTTTCGGGTTGATGACTTCGATGAGAAACTTCGCGTAGTCCGTCGCAGTCGAGAGCAGAGCGCCCGACGATGCATACCGTGCCGCATCCGTCGCGGTCGGATTCATGCTTTTCGGGATCGGCGTTCCCTTCGCGTCGTGGGGCCGTGCCGCACGGGCTTCGAACATGTCGTTCCACACATAACCGCTGGATGACATTCCAAACGGCACGAGGAGGTTGGCCTTCATATACTCGTCAATGTCTGTCGCGCAGACTTTGACGTCTCCCTCATATGTTGCGCAGGCGTTCGTGTTGACGTGACCCGTCAAGTGCGTCACGACCGACTGCAGATAGCTGTAGCCTTCGCCGGAGTAGAGCCACCGCTCGCCGGGAGTGAAGTTGATCTTCAGGGGCTCTGCCCGTGAGCGCCAGTTCTGAAAACCGGCGGTGTGAGACAGCACATGACGCGCAGTAATGAGATCGAGACGCGCGTCGCCCGCGAGTACCCGGTGAGGATCGAACCTGGTGAGAGGCGTATCGAGATCGAGTACGCCCTTCTCGCATAGTTTCAGGACGACGTAGGCAAACACGGGCTTGCTCATAGACTGCGCCGCAAATACCGTATCGCTGTCGACCGGATGCCTGGACGCGCTATCCGTCACGCCGAATCCACGCCGCCACATGACTTGCGCGTCTCTGACAAGGGCGATCGACACTCCGGGCACGAAGGCGTCGGCCATCAGTGGCGGAAGTCTTTCCTCCAGGTTCGCGATCAATGATTCAGACGTGGTCCGTGCCGACGATTCGGCCGGCCTCTCGCCGGCTCGTGAACACGCCACAACGGGGAGGAAGGCGGCCCCGAGAGCAGCACGGCCGCTCGCCGCCAGAAACGTCCTTCGTCTCATCGCTACCTGTACCTCCGGCTCACACACAACAGTCCTGCACGAACGGGCTCCGCAGCATCCAGCCCTTCTCGAGCGTCTTGTCATTCCGCGTCCAGGGGGCGAAGGAACGAGGGAGAAAAGATGAAGAACGAATCTCACCGGTGGGCGTCGCGGGAATTGCTGCAGGACATTCAGGAGCGCGCTGCGTTGTTTTACGACGGCCGAACGGCCTACGTGTTCGACAACTCCACGAAGCAACTGCTACCCGTGGACAGAGACAACGTGGACACGCAGCTGTTCTTGAATGGTTACGGCATTTCACCAGTGGATGACCTGTCCCGACACGCGCTCAATTCCATTCGGCTCAGGGTCCAGCAGCCACAAGGGCCCCGAGCATCAGAAAGGTCATCAGCCGCGTGGCTTTTCATCACCTCTGTTTATAGGAAACTGCTGCCGACCACAAGGCGAGCCGTCGCGGCGAAGACCGGCGGAGTCGTAAATCTCCTAAATAAAATCGACGGATTGTGTGAGCCTAGTTTAGCCAGTTGGAACCGGATAGGTGAATGGCTCAGGCGGATCGATAGCCTCGGACGAGCAGTGTGAGGTGGCGCGTGTATCCACGCCGACGCCCTGCACCATTGGTGTTCGCGGGATGCCCTGACGCGCGTCGACGGGGAAGTTGAATCGAGAACGAGGAACGACCTAGGATGTGCCATGCCGCTGCACGATCTGTCGTTCGCCGTCCGCACGTTGCGCCGAAGCCCGCTGTTCACGCTCGCGGCTGTGCTGACCATCGCGCTCGGGATCGCCGCGAGCACGGCGATCTTCAGCGTGAGCAACGCGGTCCTGTTGCGCCCGCTTCCATATACGGATCCGGATCGACTCGTCGTGATGTACATGGACCTGCGGGCCCGCCACACCTTCGGCATGCCGTTCTCGAACGAGAACTACGCCGACATCCGCAACGGCTCGACGGGTGTGTTCGAGGACATGGCTGCCGTGCGCACCGTCCGTCAGGTCCTGCCAGGAGCGGACGGCACGCCGGAACAGATCCGGCTGGCGCTGGTGACGCCGAACTTTTTCAGGCTGATGGGAGCGCAAGTCGCGGTCGGCCGCGACTTCCTGGACTCCGACGGGCTGCCGCAGCCGCTGGCCGCGGCTGCCGCGGAGCCCGATGCACAGACACCGCCGCCTGCAGTGGCGATTCTCAGCCATGCGTACTGGCTGCGACGCTACGGAGGCGATCCGAAGGTGCTGGGCCAGCGCATTCCCGGCGGGCCGCGTGCCGAGATAGTCGGCGTGCTCGCACCGGGACTGGAGCTGATGTTCCCGCCCGGCGCCAACGTCGAACAGCGTCCGGACTGCTGGGTGGCGAATCGCCTGAGCTACGATAACGCGAACCGCAACACGTTCGGTCTGCGGCCGATCGGCCGCCTCAAGCCAGGGGTGACGGTGGCCAGGGCGCAGGAACAGGTGGAATCGGTCGCGGCGAAGGTTCGGCAGGACTTTTCGCTGCAGACCACCGCCGGCTTCGAGGCGCGGCTGGAGCCAATGCACGACACCCTGGTCGAAGAGGTCCGGCCCGCGATTCTCGCGCTGACCGGCGCGGTCACGTTTCTCTTCCTGATTGCCTGCGCGAACGTCGCGAATCTGCTGCTGGTCCGCGCCTGGGCGCGTGAGGGGGAGCTGGCGGTGCGCGCCGCGCTCGGAGCCGGACGCTGGCGTACCGTCCGTCAGATGCTGGCCGACGCGTTCGTGCTCACTGGCCTCGGCGCCTGCGCCGGCGTCGCGCTGGCCTGGATCGGCACTCGCGAGTTGCGCACGATCGCCCCGGCGAATCTACCGCGGCTCGACGCCATCGGCATCGACCCGACCGTGCTCGGATTCACCGCGGCGATCGCGCTGGCGGTCGCCGTGGTCTTCGGGATGGTACCCGCGTGGAGCGCGTTCCGCATGGACCCCATGACCGTCCTTCGCGGCAGCAGCCGTACGGCCGGTCTCAGCGCCGGCCGCACATTCAGGAATGGGGTGGTCGTCGTCGAGGTGGCGCTCTGCTTCGTGCTGCTCATTGGATCGGGGCTGATGTTCCGAACCTTTCTCGAACTACAGCGCATCGATCCGGGATTCGATCCGCGCGGCCTGCTGACGTTCCAGCTTCTGGGCGGCCGCCCGGGGCCACCGGCGGAGCGTGCCGAGCTGACCAGACAGATCGAGGAGCGGCTGCGCGCGATTCCCGGCGTGGAGCGCGTCACCGCGTCGTTCCCGTTTCCGCTCGCCGGCGGCTTCAGCGCCATCCGCTGGGGTACCGAGGAGGCGCTCGCCGACAACTCGAAGTACCAGGCGGTCGACTGGCAGATCGTTCGACCGGGGTACTTCGACACGCTGCGCACCCGCCTGTTGGCCGGCCGGAGCTTCACCGACGCCGACAACGATCCCAGACGAAATCTGGTGGTCGTGGATCAGATGCTGGCGGCAAAGGCGTTCCCGAACGAATCCGCGGTCGGCAAACGCATCCTGATCCGCATCCGCACACCCGAGCCCGAATGGGTCGAGATCATCGGCGTCGTCGCACACCAGCGCGTCGCCTCGCTCGCCGATCCCGGCCGCGAACAGGTCTACTTTGCCGATGGCTTCACCGGTGGTAGCGCGAACAAGTGGGCGATGCGCGTCTCGGGCGATCCCGGCAGCTATGGAAGTGCGGTGCGGACCGCCATCGCGCAGGTCGATCCGCAGTTTCTCATCACCGAGCTGCAGCCGATGGACGACCTGGTGCGACGGGCGCAGGCCGGTACCCGTTTCACCCTGATCCTCATCGCGATCTTCGCGACAATTGCGGCACTACTGGTCGGCGTAGGCCTGTACGGCGTGCTGGCAACGGTCGTGCGGCAGCGCACTGCCGAACTGGGCGTTCGCATGGCTCTCGGTGCGTCACCGTCGACGATCCTGCGGCTCGTGGTCGGACACGGATTGGGACTCAGCGCCGCCGGTCTCGCGGTAGGCCTCGCTGCCGCGCTCGTCCTCACGCAAGTGATGACCACCATGCTGGTGGGGGTAAAACCGACCGATCCGCTGACGTTCGCGGTCATGATTGCGGTGTTCTTGGTGATGGCCGTAGCGTCGTCGTGGCTGCCCGCGCGCCGCGCGGCGAGACTGGACCTGACGTCGGCACTACGCCACTCGTGAGTGTGCGTCGAGATATCGGAGGGAGTCGGGTAGAAGTTACGTTCGACTTCGAGGTGGCCCGCGAGCGGAGAGTCGAATGGTGAGCCAAAGAGGAATCGAATCCGATCGGGGAGAGGACCGGAGGATGTGGCGCGCCCGGCTGGACTCGAACCAGCGGCCCCGAGATTAGAAGTCTCGTGCTCTATCCAACTGAGCTACGGGCGCCTAGCGTCTATCGTACGCCAGAACGCCGCACCCCTAATGCACCCCGATCCGGCGCTTTGTCGAGGGCGCGCGCTTTCCGGCGAAAATCCATCCGTTGAATCGAGGCCCCTTGCCTTAGAAGGCCGATGCTCTATCCACTGAGCTACGGGCGCCTGCGGAAGTGAAGAAGCTCAATTCTACAGGGTCCGGGGCAGCTGCGCGCATCCTACCGGGCCCGGCCTCCCCGAAATGCCCTGCCGGCCACTCCAGCACCCCGATGATCTTTCATCGTCGCTTTTCGAGCCGGTCGAGAGCAGAATAGCGCCCGGGAGGGTGGCGCGTGCTTCGTGCCGGACGCTATTTCGCTCTCCAGGCCGCCGTCGCCCTGATGGCGGCCGTGGCCCGCACAGACGCCCAGGGCGGACCCGGCCCCGGCGCGCTGTCGGAGGTGTCTGTCCCGGGCGGCCTGCAGGCGGCCCTCGCCGCCATCGACGACCGCGCCGCCCCCGATCGCAGCCAATTCCTGCTCGAATTCATCCGGCGCACCTACGACATGCCCGTCATGGCCCGCAGCGATCCGCGGGAGACGGCGCGGCTGGCACTCCTCGCACGGCTCGATCTCGCAGGCCGCAATGCGATTGTGTCCCCCACGTCTACGAGCCCGGACCCGTCGTCGAATGGTGCGGGAGGCGCCGGCGCGGTCTCGCCGGAAACCCTCCCGCTGCCGTTGACGCCGGCTCTCTGGATAGATGCCGTATTCGGGGGCCGCGCGACGCCGCACACGCTCCTGACCTCGATCGCCGGCTCGCGCAACGCCTCACTCCTGTACTACGGCCTGATGTGGCTGGACGACGAGACACGGGCGTGGCTCTCGACAGAGCCGCAGCTGATAACGGAGATCGCGGCGCGCCATGCCCCGGCGTTCGCCGTGGCCGCGCCGGGTCTGCGTGTGAGCGGTGGTGTCGTACGCGTCCCGGGCGGGAGCGCGGCGGAGCCCGCGTGGGAAGCGCACGTCGGCCGCCGCGTGCGCGATCCCGTGGACTTCACACGCGCGCTGCTTGCAGCAGGTGAGGGCCGCGTCGCCTACGTGCTCGGCACGATCGCGCAGCTCACCGCCGCTCAGATTCGGTTCGCGTTGAACCTCGACATGCCGGACGTGCCCGCCCGCGTGGCGGCCGCACGCCGGGTGTTCGCCGTCTTCGACCTGACGGCGTGGAACGTGGAACGGCGTGCCTTCTGGCGACCCCCGCTCGATCCCGCGTTGCTGATCGCGGAACTGTCGCTGGATGAAGGCGGCCGGCCGACCCTCCCGGGATCGCGTGCGTTCTGGGCGGCGGTTTTTTCGGAGGTGGATCCGTCGAGCTCCGACAGCACCGGTGCATTCGCGACGGGTGGCGGCGTAGACATCGGGTGGTTGTGCGAGCAGGTGTTCAAGGCCGACATGGCCGAGCAGCGTCGTCGGTCCAACCTCGTCCTGTTCGCCTCGCGGGCGGTCCGGCAAATCACTCGCGAGAACGCGGCGGATGCCGTCGTCGCCGTGCGCGCGGCCGGCA
The DNA here is from genome assembly GCA_963749835.1 of uncultured Acidobacteriota bacterium. GTDB lineage: Bacteria > Acidobacteriota > Vicinamibacteria > Vicinamibacterales > 2-12-FULL-66-21 > JALZOC01. The sequence goes on along the minus strand of CAVVOD010000001.1, from coordinate 3,782,659 downwards.
ACTATCCGGCGCTCGTCCTGGCTCTCGAGCGCGCGAAGCTCGACGACATCGCAGCGTTCGTCAGCGCGACTCGACGCGCCTCGCAGATCGCCAGCATCGGGGCCGTCACGGCGGCGTCCCGAGTGAATGCGCAGTTCCAGGGCATCCTGTCGCTCCTCACGCGCGCCGCGATTCGCGGCGGCGTGCCGCCGCCTGCACTGTCGCGCCTGGTTTCATCGCTCTCCGCCGTGGAACCCGGCAAGGACGGCGAGTACAACGGGGCGCTCGTGCGCTGGCTGATGGCCTATGTGGACGCCAACGCACCCACGCTCCCGGGGAACGGCGACGCGGTGATCGCACGGTCGCCCCGCGACGGGTCCGACGACGCGATCGTCGAGCGCGTCGCGGGTGAGATGGACCGCGCAGTACTGCGCATCGCCGCGGGGCCCGTCTCCCTGCCGCCGCAGTTCGTTGACTGGGAAGGGATGCGCTACCGCGTGGATCTCGCGAGCTCGGAGGCGACTCGCATCGCCCGTCTCCTCGGCGAGGATCATCCCGCGTATCTGTCCGCCGCACGCCGCCTGATCGACATTGCCGATGCGCTTGGCGAAGCAGGGCTGTCGCGCGATGCACTGCGACGCCAGCCCGAAGCGCTCGCGCAGGTTGCGCAATCCGTCGGGTGGGAGCCGACCGGGCCGGGCGCCTCACCGAGGAGTGAAGCACCGGACGCGTACCGCGAGGCAGTCGCGGCGCTTCGGCGGAAGGCGCGCGCCGGCGACGTGCGCGGGGCAGCGCGGCTCGCCCCGGCGTTGTGCGCACTCGCGGACGACCTGCTGGCGCGTGGCCTGACCGATGTGGCCTACGCAGTGGCGATGGGGCAGCCGGACAGCTCGGCGATTTCTGCCGGCGACGCGGCGGGTCGCCATGAGTTCGGCCGCCACCGGACTCGCAGCGGTCCATGGCAGCTTCCGGTACGCGGCGCCAGCATCATTCCCGCACGCGGCTGGTACATGGTGGGATCGCTCCTCGGCCTCGACCTCACGCTCGCGGACTTCTCGCTGATCCGTCTGTCGTCCAAACCGCCATCGAGACGGCCCACGATGGACGACGTCGATCGGAAGGTCATGACGGAGGCTGTCGCGCTCTCCGAGCCCGCGGCGCTCGTGGAGGCGGATCGGCACGCGGTGGTGGAGACCCTGCGCAACGGACGAACCCGGCTTGCGGCTGTCCGGACACACGCCGAAGCCGCGGCGGTCGCGGAGGAGATTCGCCTTGCGCCGTCCCGCCGCACGCTCATGCCATGGGTCGCCGTTCATGATCGCGGACGCCTTCCCACTTTTCTGGCGCCGATTGAGCTCTTCTGGCTTGGACTCGACGCGAAACCCGTGGACGCCCGGCTGCAACCATGGGGCGGCCCGGCCGAACCGCGTCTCGGATGCCTGTGCGTCCGGATGCTCGATCGTCGTCCGTGGGAGACGTTCGCCGGCCGATGGCACCTTGGATTTCTGGCGAGCGGATTCTCCGACCTGAACCTGCGCCTGGCGGAACTGCTCTCGGACCTGAAGATGCCGGCCCCGCTTCTCGCCCCCGTGCTGGCGGCCGCGACGGTTGACTTCATCGAGAACGCGACGAGCCGCGATCCGGACGATCGCCGCGGTCCGATCGAGTTCGTGCAGGCGCTTGGCATCGATCGCGTCGAGCAATATCTCGCGCTGCTCACGACCGACGGCCCGCTCGTGCCGGTCGCCGAAGGTGCGGAATCCGCCGCGTCAACCGGTACGGCCGCGTCAGGAGCCTCGAGATGATCCGCAGCGGGCTGAGCGCGCTCGCGATCCTGGCGCTGGTGTCGTTCGGCGTCCCGGCCTATCAGGCGCCGATGCTGCGCATCACGTCACCGGCCGCCGACGACATCGTGACCGGCAGCACGCGGCTCCAGGCGGTGGTCTCTCCGGAGGAGATCGTGCCGACGGTGCAGTCGGTGACGTTTTTCGTGAACGGGCGCCTGACGTGCACGGCGGAGCGGCCGCCCTTCGGGTGCGCGTGGGATCCGGGAGATGTCGTGCGGGGCCATCACATGCGCGCCGTCGCGCTGCTCGCGGACGGACGTAGGCTCGTGGCCAACGTCCACACGAAGAATCTCGGATACGCCGAGCGCGTCCGCACCGAGGCGGTCCTGGTGCCGGTCATCGTCACCGAGCGCGGGCAGTTCGTGCGCGGCCTGAAGCAGCACGATTTCGAGGTGTTCGAGGACGGCGTCCGCCAGCCGATCGCGAGCTTCGTGAACGAGGATGCGACGCTCGATCTCGTGGTCGCGGTGGACGTGAGCGGCAGCATGGAGCGCTCGCTGAACGAGGTCAAGCTGGCCGTCAAGCAGTTCCTGTCGAAGCTGCGATCCGGAGACGCCGCGACGGTGGTGGGCTTCAACGACACGTTCTTCATCGCGGCCGAGCGCGAGAAGGATTCGCGCGTCCGCGACGAGGCCGTCGATCTCCTGTCGTCGTGGGGCGGCACGGCGCTGTACGACGCCACCGTGCGCACGCTCGACATGGTGAGCCGCCACTGGGGGCGCAAGGGGGTGATCATCTTCTCGGACGGAGACGATCAGAACAGCCAGACGACTCGCGAGAAGGCGCTCGCGCGCGTGCAGGCGAGCGACGCGATGCTCTACCCCGTGGGTTTTGGAGCGGGCGCCACCGTCCCGGGGCTGCGAAGCAATCTCGAAACGTACGCACGCGCGACCGGCGGCCGTGCGTTCTTTCCCCGCACCCCGAAAGAGCTGGACGATGTGTTCGAGCACATCGTCACGGAGCTCGCGCACCAGTACGTGCTGTCGTATGCCCCCACCAACCCGAAGCCGGATGGCGGGTGGCGCGACATCAAAGTCCAGGTGCGGAGCGGGAAGTACGACATCAGGGCCCGGCGCGGATATCGCGCAACCGGGCAGCAGCAAGCAGCGAGGTGAACGATGCAGTCACACACCGGCCTGACGGCGACGGCGGCGGTCCTGGTCCTGTGCGGAGGCGCCTGGCTGTCGGCCCGGCAGGTGCGCCCTGAACAAGCGCCCGCGTTCCGCACCGGTGTCGAAGTCGTCTCGGTCGACGTCGGCGTCGTGGACAAGCAGGGAGAGCCGGTGCGCGGCCTGCAGCCGGCCGACTTCATGGTGAGCGTCGGCGGCCAGCCGAGGCGCGTCGTGACGGCCGAGTTCATCGACGTGGCGTCGGTGCGCCAGGACGTCGGGACGCCGTCGGATCCCGCCGCGATCAGCACCAACGAAGGGGCCGGCATCGGCCGGATGTTCATGTTCATCGTGGACCAGAACACGCTGGACCTGGGCGGCGCGCGGCAGGTGGCCCGCTCGTCCGCTCGCTTCTTCACCGGACTGACGTTCGCCGATCGCTCGGCGCTGGCCCTGTTGCCGGTCGGGAAGGGCGTGGGGTTCACGTGGGTGCACGGCCGCGTGCGCGAGGCCTTCGATCGCGTCATCGGGATGAACAGCGCCAGGACGACATGGGAGTACGGCAGCCTCGCGGAGGCGCGTGACATCGCGAATGCGAACTCGATGGTCCTGCGTACGATCGGACAGCGGGAGTGCGGGAATGGCGGCACGAGCTCCGCGTCCGCGTCAGCGGGCTCTGGCGCGTTTGGCGGCGGCTCCGCCGCGACGCCCGGATCAGGGCAGACGCCCGCTCCCACACCCGGCGGCGGCACGCAGACAGGGGAGACCGGCGGCTCGTCGCCGGCGCCCGGCGCGGGCGGTGCGCAGCCGAACACGGGCTCGCGAGGTTCCGCCGCGCCGGCATCCGGCGGATCCGGAGGATTCGGCATGAGCTCGTGCGCGCGCGACCTCCAGATGCAGGCCGATTCCGCGTGGCGGATGGCGCAGATGACGTCGCTCTCCAGCATCACGGCGCTCCGGCAGACGCTGTCCGCGCTCGCGCGCGTCCGCGGCGACAAGACGGTGGTGTTGATTTCCGGTGGATGGCCGCTCGACGAGCGCGACGAAAACATGATGATGGCGACGGTCGCCGCCGAGGCGGCCGCAGCCCGCGCGACGATCTTCACGATCTACGTGCCGGCATCGACGTTCTCTGCCGACAGGCGCGGCATCAGTCCGGCTCCCGCGCGAGATCAGCACATCCACGTGGGTCCGCTGGAGACCCTCGCCGCCATGACCGGAGGCAACTCGTTCCGCGCCGAAGTGAACGCGGACGCGGCCTTCGAGCGCCTGCGCCGGGAGGTCGGCGGCTACTACCGGGTGGGCGTGGAAAAGGATCCGAGTGACGTCGGCGGAAAGAACCGGCACATGAAAGTGCAGGTGTTGACGAAGGGGCTGACCGTGCGCGCACGCGACCTGTTCGATGTGCCCACGTACGAGGATCGCGACTGGACCGCGCGGCTGTCGTCGGCGCTGGAGTCGCCGGTGCCCGTTACAGGCGTCGGCCTTCGGGTGACGAGCTACCTCACGGCCGACCCCGAGGACAGCACGCGGCTCAAGGTCATGCTGGCGGGAGAGGCCTCGCGTCTGCAGCCGGGCGAGGCCACGTTCCAGCTCCTCGTCAGGGATCTCGAAGGCAAGAGCATCCTCTCCGGAGAGAAGCCGCTCGGCGACGCGGCCGGTGACGTGCTGCCGTTTTCGGCAGAGATCCCGGTCACACCCGGCAGCTACATCGTGCGCCTGGCCGTCATGGACAGTGCGGGCCGCGTGGGCTCGATCGATCACCGCGTCGACGCGCGCCAGGTGTCGCTCGGTGCACTCGCCGCGTCGCGCCCGCTGCTGGTGCGCGTGCCGTCCGGCCAGAACGTCCAGCCACGTCTCGCGCTCGACGGCGTGCGCCAGGACGAGCGGCTCGCGATCCAGGTGGATCTCGAAGGGGAGGGCGATCGTCTTGCGACCGCCGGCGTGCTGTTTGAAATCGCATCAGCGGGCGACGAGGGTCCGGCGCTCGTACAGGCAGCGGCCATCATGTCCCGGGGATCGCGCGAGGGCTCGATGCTCGCGCAGGCGGTCGCGGACATGAGAATCCTACCCCCCGGACGGTATACGGCACGCGCGAAAGTCTCGTCCGGCAGCCAGGCGCTCGGAGACGTGGTTCGAGCGTTCACGGTGATCGAAGCGCCGCGGGAGCTGTCGGGCGTCGTCACCGCATCAATCGGCGAGGCATCCGGCCGTCCTGTGGCGACACGGCTGACCGCGCGTGGCACGGTGCCCGCATTCGCCCTCGATCAGGTGCTCTCGCCGGATATGCTCGGCGCGTTCCTGGATCGCGTCGCAGTCCGCCCCGACGCGGCATCCCCTGCGATTCGCGAGCTGCTGGCGCGCGCGCGCACGGCCGACCTCGGAGCCCTGGACGTCACCGACAGCCTCGCCGCGGATGTGCCCGTCGCCGCATTCCTCAAGGGCCTCTCACTGCTGGCGCAGAAGAAGCTGGACCCGGCAGCCGCCGCATTCCGAAGCGCGATGAACGCGTCGGCGGATTTCTATCCGGCGATGGTGTATCTCGGCGCGTGTTACGCCGCCGGCGGGAACGACAAGGACGCGGCGGGGGCCTGGCGTACCGCGCTCATCAAGGAAGGGGACACCGTCGCGCTCCACGTGCTGCTGACCGACGCGCTGCTGCGCGAAGACCGCGGCGACCTGGCGCTGCAGGCGCTCGACGGCGCGCGCGCCCGGTGGCCCGAGGATGACAACCTGACGCGCCGGTTTGCCGTGGCGGCCCTGATCGCCGGACGATCCTCAGATGGCCTCGATGCGATCGACGAGCTCGTGACGAAGGGCGCCGAGGACGAGCCATCGCTCGCGCTCGGGCTGCTGGCGCTGTATGACGCCCTCGTGAAAGGCCGCCCCATCCAGGACGCCAGTCAGGATCGCGCACGGCTGATCCGGCTGGCCGAGGTGTACCGCGCGCAGGGCGGCCCGTCTCTCCCGCTCGTCAATGTCTGGGTGAAGGCAGCGCAGGAGAAACGCTGACTCGGGGATCGGGGATCGGGACTCGCGACTCGGGATTCGGGACTCGGGACTCGGGACTCGGAATCCGAACACGTAGCTTCCGGCTTTAGCCGGAAGTAAATCGACGCCGGCCCGCGCATCAGCGCAAGCCGTCCTCGGTCCGCCCGGCGCGGTGCTCGGCGACCCATGTCTGGCTCACAGACCCCAGGTTGGCCGATTCTTCAGGATCCCGCCGACGCAAGGCCCCGCGAACGACCGCGACCACAGCGACGCAGGCCGCGATTCCGATCACGATACTGATGTTCATCCGTTGCGGCATCGTGTCACAGGCAGCATGAACTTGCACGTGCTGTTCAGCACACACCTCCCTGTTCACCGGACGGCGATGTGCAGCCCGGAAACCTCAGAAACTTCCTCCGGACGCCCGCTTCAGGAGCCGAAGCTCGCCGGCCGCTGGGCGGACCGGCTCCGGCTGTGCCCCGGTCCACGCGCCTGTCTTGGGGAGCGCCGCAATCGACGTGGCGAGGCTCGGCGACAACAGCGTGAGGAGCCGCGCGTGATCGTCGCTGAAGGCGTCCGTGGACGATGCATACAGTGACACGACGCCGACGAGCGCGCCTTCGTGCACGAGCGGCGTGGTGAGCGATGCCCGCAGCGCCGGTGTCGCGCCCGCCAGCGCGTAGCCCAGGTCGATCGCCGGATCGGCATTGAGCACGAACCGCCGCTGGGCGGCCGCCCAGCCGGCGACTCCGGCTCCCATGGCCATGTGCGTGCCGCGCAGCACGCCAGCGTGGGCACCCGCCGCGTACTGGACCGCCACCGCGTCGCGCTTGTCGTCGTAGATGAAGAGCGACATCGAGACGGCCGGCACGACCTGGCGGAGCATCATCCACGTCAGGGCGCCGACATCCGACACGCTGGCTTCGCCGGACACCGCACGCGCGAGGCTGGCGATCGCGAGCACCTCGCTCGTGACGGCGATCTCCGCCGGCGGCGCCGGAGCCGGCGCGTCGACGTGCTCCGGGATGGATTCCCGCGCGCCGCTCAACGTCTGGTGCACCGGGTGCGCGGCCGGCTCGGTGGCCGGCATGATCTGGTGGCGCGCCTTGAGGAAGGTGTCCACGATCATCGGGTCGTACATCGTCCCCCGCCGCTCGACGAGGATCGCGACCGCGGCCTCGTCGGTCATGCGGCGGCGGTATGGACGATCCGACGTGAGCGCGTCGTAGCAGTCCACGACCGAGAGGATGCGCGCACCAATCGGAATCTGGGTCCCCTTGATCTTGTCGGGATACCCCGTGCCGTCCCAGTTCTCGTGGTGGTGGCGGACGATGGGCACGACTGGATACGGGAAATTGATCGACGCCAGGATCTCCGCGCCAATCGGCGCGTGGAGCTTCATCTTCTCGAACTCGGCGGGCGTCAGCTTGCCGGGCTTGTTCAGGATGTGCTCGGGTACCGCGATCTTGCCTGTGTCGTGGAGCAGCGCCGCGGCCTCGATGGCCTGGAGCGCCGGCTCGTCGGTGATGCCGATCTCGCGGGCCAGGCCCATGGCGGCCACCTGCACCCGGCGGATGTGGCCGTGCGTGACCTCGTCCTTGGCGTCGATGGCGGTTGCGAGCGTCTCGACGGTCGAGAGATAGAGCCGGTTGAGCGCCGCGACATGTCCCTTGGCGTCCTCGGCCCGGCCGAACGACGATTGCAGGGTGAAGTAGAACACGACGAGGACGGGCGCGATCAGCAGGAATGCCGTGAGCGGCCCGAAGTGCACCTGACGCAGCGCGATGACGAGCAGGAACGCCACGCAGGCGCCCGCGGCATAGCCGGGTCCGAGCCAGAGAAAGTTCTGCCGCCAGACGCCAAACGGGGAGCGCCGCGTATCGAACGCGATCGCCGTTGCGATGAGTCCGCTGTTGATCAGGAAGTAACTCGCGGCGAGGACCGCGAGTGGAATCAGCAGTCCGTTCGGCGCCGCCTCCGCGGAGGCCATGGGCGCGACACCGGCCACCAGGAAGAACAGCCTGCCCGCGATCCAGACCGACAGCGTCAGGCTCCCGAAGTTGAACAGCACCTGCTGCATCCGCCACTTGTGATGCCAGGCGAGCACGAGACTGTCGAGCGCGAGCGCCAGCGCACCAGCCTCAGGGCCGAAGAGCAGGACGCACGTGAACGTGAACATTTCCGACGGCGAGAACCGGGCCCTGACCGACGGGACCTTGAGGGTCACGCGCCCGGTGAGTACCGTCAGGATGCCGAAGATGAGCAGCTGCAGCGACACCCCGCTGCGAACGAGCGTCCCGACACAGTACGCCCCGAGCACCAGGCCCAGTGTGGCGACCGACCAGACGTAGATCCGTCCGGCCTTCGAGAGCACGCGCGCAGCAGGGGCAGCCACTATCCGTTACCGGTCGCCGTTCGCCATGACGGAGTCACCCCAGACGAGATGATTGGCGTCCGTGTGCTCAGAGTCACCCCAGACCAGATGCTGGCCTGACGGGTTCGTCACGGCGTCTCCCCACACAAGGTGCTCGCTGGCGGTCCACCCGGCGACCTCACCCCAGATGAGGCGATGCCCCGGGATCTTCGCGAGCGGATTCAGGAGGCCGACCAGGTTCAGCACACCCCACTCGGCGCTGTCCGCCTGCTTCCAGAGCAGTCCCGAATCGAGCAACCCGAGGAGCCGCAGGCCGGTCTTGCCATAGACGCGATCGATGAGCGTCCCCCCGTCGCGGAATGTCGCACCGCCGGAGAGCCCGAGGAGGCTGGTCACGGTGTTCAGCAGGTTCGGCACGAGCCCGCCTCGCGCGAGCTTGAGAGACGCAGGCAGGTTGACGCTGCCGGCGCCGGCGCCCACGAGGCCGCCATCGGGCACGAAATACGCGCCCGTCTGCAAGGCCATCTTGACCTGCCCGGGTGTGAGATTCTCGTTCGCATCGAGCAGCAACGCCACGCCGCCGCTGACGACCGCCGTCGCCATGCTCGTCCCGCTCAAGCGGAAATATGCGTTGCGGGCGCTCCCGGCGATGTGCCAGTTCGGGTAGTGACTCGCCAGGTACGACCCTGGAGACTCGAGGGACACGAGCCTGGTGCCGGGAGCGACGACGTCCGGCTTGACGGCCATGTCGAATGCCGTCGGTCCGCGGGAGCTGTAGGGAGCGACCTTGTCATCCGAACGATCGGCCGTTCCGAACGTATCGATCGCGCCGACGGTGATCGCGTACGGAGAGTTGCCCGGCGACGTGATGCCGCCAAGCACCGGCGCACCCGTCGAGGTGCGTCCATAGTTTCCAGCCGACGCCACGACGATGAGCCCTGCCTTGGTGGCGCGTGCGACCGCGCGGCACAGCGGATCCGTGGCAGACGGTTCCGCAACCGCGTGGCCCAGGGAGAGGTTGATGACGCGGATGCCGTAGCGCGTGCGATTGGCCACGGTCCAGTCGATGCCCGCAATCACGTCGCTGGTGTAGCCCATGCCGTTCGAGCCGAGCACGCGCACGTCGATCAGCTTGACGGACGGGGCGCTTCCACCGGCGTACGCCGTCGTCACGGATTTCGCCGATGTCGGGCTGCCTCCGATGATGCCGGCCACGTGCGTGCCGTGGCCATAGGGGTCACCCGTCGACGGGCCTTCCCACGACACGAGGTTCACTCGCGCAATGACCCGATCGGCGATCGCGGCGTGCGGCGCGATGCCCGAGTCAATCACCGCCACGCCGATGCCCGCGCCCGTGTATCCGGGCGTGTAGCTCAGGAGTCCGCTCGTGCCCTGCCACACGCTGAGCGCACCCGTCACGTTGTTCGTGACGGCCATGTCGGCGGAGACGGTCGCGTCGGCCGAGATGTGGGCGAGCCCGGAGTCGCGCGAGAGCTGCGCCAGCTCTGCGCGCGAGACTTCGAGGGCCACGGACCCCTTCATCTCACGGCGTACCAGACCGCGCAGGCGCCCGCGCACTGAGGACGCGTCGGATTCGTCCGGCCCCTGGACGATGACCCGGATGCGCTCCCCGAGACGGCCTGGCGTGCGCAGGTCACTGGAGAGACTCGGCGCCCGCTGGCCCGAAGGCACTGCAGGCAGTCCGGTCAGGGCACACAGAACAAAGGCGATGAATAGCAACGGGCGTCGCATCGTAGTAACTCCCCAAAATCGCGAGGCACATTCGTGTGCCCGGACGTCCACTCGTAACAGCCAGCTCAACGCAAGAAGCGCTCCTGAATGGAACACTCGCTATGGTGTCTGTAAATGTATGTGTATGAAGATGTTAACGTTTACGTAAGAGGCTCACAGTTCTCGTATGTGTTCCATAGCGAGACTTGTTCGAACAGGTTTCGAGGGGACCGATCACCGCAAACACTCAGGGGTGCGAGGGTTACGACAAGTGTTCCGGAACGGGACCCCTCGCTCTATTTCGGAACACACATTTTTTGCTGGTTTGAGCTCGACAGGTCTTGTCAAATAGTTGGGCTGGCTGTCTAATAGCCCCGGCGCTGCGGCGCAGACGAAGCAACATCCCGCCTCTCACTTAGAGGAGATCAGAACGGCCGGACTCTTTCGCGGCGCACCCGGGCGCGCTGATCTCGTGTCAGCGGTACGCCGGCTCCTGCTGGCTCTCTTCGGCTACATCTCTGTCGCCATCGCCTTTTCCTGGCCCCTCCCCCTGCACCTCTGGACGGCGCTGCCCGGACCCGTCGGCGGCGATACCGGCGTGTACGTCTGGAACCTCTGGGTGTTTCGGCACGCCATCGTCGCGCACCGGGAGATGCCGTTCTTCACCCTGGAGATCCTGGCCCTGGCGCCCGCGATGCCGCTGACGCTGCAGAACTACACGACCGTCGCAAACGTGCTGGCGTTCCCGCTGCTGCCGCTGCTCGGGATCGTGGCGACGTTCAACGTGCTCGTGATCGCGAGTGGTGTCGTCTCGGCGCTGGCGATGTTCGCGTGCGCGCGGCGCATGACCGGCGACACAGCGGCCGCGTGGGTGGCGGGGCTCGCCTTCGGGTTCTCTCCGTTCATGAGCGCACGCGCGATGGAGCACTTCAGCCTCGTGCAGACTGCGCCGCTGCCGCTGTTCGTCATGCTGTTCGAGCGGCTTCACTTCCGGCCCACGTTCGGCGTCGCGGCAGCCGCGGGGATCACGGTCGCGTGCGCGTTTCTCTGCGATCCGTATTACGCCGTCTACTGTCTGCTCATTGGCGGATTCGCCATTGTGGTACTCGGCCGTGCTCATCCAGCGGGGACCATTGATGTTCCGTCCCTATCGCGGAACACTGGCGCTCGACGTCCTCCTGGTCTGCCTCGCCGGCCTGATTGTCGGAATGCTCCTCGGCGGCGGACGACGGGTCCGTATCTTCACCGTGGTGATCAGCATGACCCGGCTGTACACACCGGTCCTCGTCTTCACCGTGCTGGCGCTCGTGCGGGTGTGGCTCGTGATTCGGCACCGTGTCTCGTGGGTGTTCCCCACGATGCTTCCGTCGATGCGGGTGCTGGCCGTGGCGGGCGCCGCGTGTGCCGTGCTGCTGACGCCGGTGCTCTCGGCGCTCCTCACCGCGGCCGCCGAGTCCGAATGGAGCCGGCCGACTGTTTTCTGGCGGAGCAGCCCGCCAGGGCTCGACCTCTTCGCGCTGTTCGTGCCCAATCCGCTCCACCCCTGGTTCGGGCGCTTCTTCGCCGAAGGGGCGCGCCTGATGCCGGGAGGATTCGTCGAGAACATCGGATCGATTCCGTGGACGCTGATTGCCGTGCTCGTGGCCGCCTCGGCGTGCGCGCGGGCGGCGTTGCCGAGATACTGGGTGGCGTTTACAGTGTTTGCGGCCACGCTGGCCCTCGGGCCCTTCGTTCGCATCGGCGGTGTGCTGACATATGTGCCCACCCCCTGGACGGTGCTTCGGTATGTGCCGATCATCGGGGCGGCCCGGATGCCACCCCGGCTGATGGCGCTCGTGATGCTCGGTCTCGCGGTGCTGCTGGCGTTTGCACTGCGCGAGCTGCGCGGACACGTCCGCCGCCCGGCGGTATTGACCGCGATGGTCGCCGGCGCACTGCTGTTCGAGATGCTCCCGGTTCCGCGCGTCCTGCACTCTGCTCAGGTGCCGTCCGTCAATCGCATCATCGCCGCCGACCCGAGACCCGTGCGCGTGTTGAATCTGCCCTTCGGGCTGCGCGACGGGCTCAGCTCCCTCGGCAACACCAGCGCCGCGGGGCAGTACTTCCAGACCACGCACGAGAAGCAGCTGCTCGGCGGATACGTGTCGCGTCTCCCACGCCGGAAGGTGGAGCAGTATCGGCGTCTCGGTGTCACCCGGGTGCTCATGGATCTCAGCGAGCGGCAGCCAGTGGACCCGTCGCGGAGGCAGGCCGCGATCGCGCAGGCGCACGAGCTGATGCCGACGCTGGGGATCGGTTACGTCGTCGTAGACACGGCCAGCACGTCAGAGGAGCTGGCGCAATTTGCGCGTGAGGCGTTCGATCTCACGCGTGTCGCCTCGGAAGGCTCGTTCGTACTGTACCGCACGCCGCTCGCGCCCCCGCTCGACACGCCGTCCTCCACATCCGACATCCAATAGCCGATCCAGATCTCGGGCGAATCCCGCTTCGCGCTGCCAGCTTTCCAATCCCGAATCCCGAGTCCCGGATCCCCGCCTACGCTCGGGAAGCGGCTGCGGCGCGGCCTCGCCGTAGCTCGCAATGCTTGCGCAGCGAGCGGAGGCGGGCGAGCCCCGGTTCGACTTGGGCCGGGCCGCTGATGGATAATCCGCGGTTTGGAGGTGCAGGATGGCGGACGTGAACTTGCGAGGACGTTTTCTGTGGTACGACCTCATGACGACGGATCCCGAGAAGGCTCAGGCGTTCTATACGAAAGTGGCCGGCTGGGGCACCACCCAGTTTGACGGACCGCAACCGTACACGATGTGGACCGTGGGGCAGACACCGATTGGCGGCGCCATGCCGCTCCCGCCGGGGGGTGCTCCGCCGCACTGGATCGGCTACATCGGCACGCCTGACGTGGATGCGACTATCGCCCAGGCACAGTCCCTCGGCGCCAGCGTCCTGGTGAAAGGGACCGACATTCCCACCGTCGGCCGATACGCGGTCCTGGCCGATCCCCAGGGGGCTGTCTTTGCCCTGTACAGTCCCGCGGCGGAGCGTCCGGAAGCGGGAGGGCCTCCGGCGCCCGGCGAGTTCTCCTGGCATGAATTGCTGACGACGGACTATGAGGCGGCGTTCGCGTTCTATGCGGCGGTCTTCGGATGGGAGAAGATTCAGGCGTACGACATGGGCGAGATGGGCATCTACCTGATCTTCGGCCGGAACGGCAAGCAGATGGGCGGGATGTTCAACAAGCCGCCAGCCGTTCAGGCGCCACCCAACTGGCTGCAGTACATCGCGGTTGACAGCGCAGACCGGGCGGCCGAGCGGGTGACCGCCAATGGCGGCACGTTGATGCAGGAGCCCATGGAAGTGCCCGGCGGGGATCGCATCGCGCAGTGCATGGATCCGCAGGGCGGGACGTTCGCGGTGCACTCATTCAAGGCGTGAATTCGGCACGGCTCTATCAAGCTATTAGCTCTCAGCAGCTGAGAGCTGAGAGCTGAATGGCATGTCGGTTGCTTCCGGGGAGGCATGCCAAGAGCTAAGCGGAAGGCCGAAGGACCATCGTCTTCAATGCAGCCGGATGTCACCGAACGCCACGTAGATCCCGAGCGCGTCGCGCAGAGGGCGTACGAGCTTTATCTCTCACGCGGCGGCGGAGACGGACGCGATTTCGAAGACTGGATCGTCGCGGAGCAGGAGCTGATCAGGGGGCGCAGCTCCAGCCACTCCGAGCGCTGACGGCTCCGTATTCCTGTCGTACAGGATCGAGCGAAGCGACGTAATTGTCGTGGTCGGGTGCCTGGCCTCCACGTTGCGTTCGTGTCGCGAATGGCTGGGTGCGCGCGTATCGGCTGTTCCGGATGGGAATACAAGCACTGGCGGGGCGACTTCTATCCCGCCGACCTTCCGCGGACCCGCTGGTTCGGGCACTACGCGGCGCTCTTCGACACGGTCGAGATCAACAACACCTTCTACCGTCTTCCGGAGGAACGGACCTTTGCGGCATGGGCCGAGCGGGCGCCGGCGGGCTTCGTGTACGCCGTCAAAGCCAGCCGCTTCCTCACCCACATGAAGAAGCTGAAGAGCCCGGAGGAACCGCTCGATCGCCTCTTCACTCGCATGCGTCCGCTGGACGGACGACTGGGTCCGGTCCTGTATCAATTGCCGCCCGGCTGGGCTCTCGATCTCGCGCGTCTGGAGCAATTCCTGCAAGCTCTCCCACAGGATGAAAGGCACGTCCTGGAGTTCCGGCACACGAGCTGGTACGCGGACGAGGTGATGCGCCTTCTGGAACGGTACAGTGTCGCGCTCTGCCTTCACGACATGCAGGGTTCGGCAACAGGCCGTGAGCGTGTCGGTCCGTTCATCTATGCGCGCTTTCACGGCGCGACTGGAAAGTATGGCGGCGGTTACTCCGACGATCGGCTCGCAGGATGGGCTGACTGGCTGGGGATGCAGCGCGCGGCGGGCTTCGATGTGTATGCGTATTTCAACAACGACGTCGGCGGGCATGCCCCGCGGAACGCGGGCACGCTGCGGCGGCTGATGGGGGAACGGACATGAACAACGAGGAGAAATTCGTCCTTGGTGTGCTGACCGGCGCCGCCACATTCCTTGCCGGCCGGCACGTCGTTCGCGCCAGGCGCGCCATCCATTTTGCGGGGCGTGTGGTGGTGATCACGGGTGGATCGCGCGGCCTGGGCCTGGTCATCGCGCGGCGGTTTGCCGCAGAGGGTGCGCACCTGTGCCTGCTGGCCCGTGACGAAACGGAGCTCGCCCGCGCGCGCGAGGAGCTCGCCGGTTCTACGGGCGAGATCATGACGGTGAGCTGCGACATACGCCGGCGTGCAGACGTACGGGCGGCCATCGACACGGTCCTGGACCACTGGTCGGCCATCGACGTGCTCATCAACAATGCGGGGGTGATCCAGGTCGGGCCCCTCGAGCACATGAGCACGCTGGACTTCGAGAACGCCATGGCGACTCACTTCTGGGGGCCGCTGCACCTGATGTTCGAGTCAGTGCCGTCGATGCGTCGCCGCGGCTTCGGTCGCATCGTGAACATCGCGTCCATCGGAGGGCGTATGGCGGTCCCGCACCTGGCGCCGTACTCCGCGAGCAAGTTTGCGCTCGTCGGGCTGTCGGACGCCGTCCGCGCCGAGCTCGATCAGTACGGCATCCGCGTGACGACCGTGTCGCCGGGATTGATGCGGACCGGCTCGCCCAGGAACGTCGACGTCAAGGGCAAGCACGAGGCAGAGTACGGGTGGTTCGTGGTGGCGGACTCGCTGCCGGGGCTCTCGACGTCCGCGGAAAGCGCCGCGCGTCAGATTGTCGAGGCGTGCCGCTACGGCGACCCCGAGTTGACGATCTCACTGCCGGCCCGCATCGCCATGATCGCGAACAGCGTCGCGCCTGCCGCTGTCGCCCGTGCGATGCAGTTCGTCAACGGTCTGCTGCCTGGTCCGAACGGAGCCGATGGGGATGTGCGGAAGCGCGGTCGGGACGCCGAGTCGAAATGGATCCCGCCGGCGGTCACCGCCCTCACGGACCGAGCGGCGGTGGCGAACAACGAAGTATAGGTTTCTACTTCGGTTTTTTACTTCGCCTTACCAGGTCAATCACTTACCGTAAAGGTGAGTGTCCCCATTTATTGGTTACGCGTCGGTGGCGGTCAGGCGGCCACTCTCGGCGAGCGCCTTCAACTGTTCCAGATCCTCGCGGATCTCGGTGGCGGGGTCGCGGCCCATCAGCCACGCAACGGCCGCACCCACTTTGCCGCCGGGCACGCTGTACTGAAGCCGCACGCGCAGGCGCGTGGCACCCGTCCCGATGTCCTCGAAGTTCACCGAGCCGGCGCTGACGACATCCGATCCGTCGAGCGATTGCCAGCCGATGACCTTGTTCGGCACTTCGTTGATGATCTCGGCGTTCCATTCCACGTCGAGCCCGCCGGGTCCTTTCGCCTGCCAGCGGGACAGTGTGTCGGTCACGCGCTCCACCGACTCGAGATGGCGCATGAAGCGCGGCAGGTTCTCCAGATTGCGCCAGAACCGATAGAGCTCTTCGGTCGATCGATTGATGACGACGGACTCGGCGACGTTGACGCCGCGGTCGCCCGAGAGTGCCTGGCGTGTGTCGCTTCCCGTGCCGGCGGTGTTGATGCCGAGCGCGTCGTAGGTGTGGCAATGTCCGGAGACGCCGCGCTGAACGAGCCACGCGCCGAGCCCTGCCGTCAACCAGCCGCCCGCGCTGCGCCGGCTCACACCGTAGACCGTGAGCCCGGCGCCGGCCGCGACCGATGCCCATCGCTCCGCGTTGCTCATGTTGCGTCCCTGACGGACCCGTGCCTCCCGGACGTCGCCGGGAAATTCGATCTCCATGTAGCTCATGGTTCCTGCTCTAAGATGGCTGCTAGGGCTTGGGAACACCGGTTGTGGCAGTCCACGACGGCGCATCACTGGCCGGGAACGACTGTTCGGATGCTTCGCCAACCAGGTCGGACTCCCGCCAGCCGGTCTCTTTGAGGCGCCGATCGATGAAGTCGCGCGCCACTCCCATATCGCGTCGCCCCATCACGGCGCGCAGCGTCAGGTACTGCCCCGGCAGTGGCGAGAAGGCCGCCGGTGAAGCCCCCCCGGCGAGAGCCGAACATGGCGAGGGCCGTCCCGCAGGCGGCGGCCATCCAGCGCTCCTGGTCGTATGTCGAGAGGGTCGATGTGAGGCTCGGTTTGTCCCAGACGCTTTTTTCACTTCGGGAGACCGTAAGGTTCAACGTTCCGTCGGACATGGGCGAATCCTTTCAATGGCATGGGCCGACTGACAGATCGGACTCAGGCCGAGTCAAACGCTGCACAAGGCATGCCCGACGCCACGACAGGCGCCCGGTTCCACGCACGCGATTTCCCTCTATGAACGTGCACCACAGGCCGTAACCGGCTCAGCCTTGAGCGGTGTCGATTGTCTGGATTCAGAACGGAGGCGTCATTAGAGCTCATCGCTTCCCGGTTCTCGTTTCCCGCCAGACAAGGCGATCCCGGAGCCCGATGCGGCATGTCTCTGAAGGTACTCCTTCATCTTCAGTTTGCGCTTCGCGCTGGCGGACGTCATGGAGCGCACCGTGCCGAAGATCGGGCGCTCGGGCCATGGCCGATCGTAGCGTCCGAGAACCCACCCGAAGCTCGCGTACGAAATCGGATCCCTGCCATCGAGTGAATACCGGTTCATGAGGTACTCCATGTGGCGCAACGCCTCGGCCGGGTGTTCGCACCACTCCAGGATCTTCTTGCCCCAGAGCATCCGCATGTACCCGTGAAACCAGCCGTCCGTCTTCAACTCGCGCTGCACGGCATTCCAGATCTCGTCGTGCGTGTCAGCCGCCTCCAGGGCTTCCAGGCTGTACACATGAGGGCGAGGGTCCTCCACGTGTGCTTCGAGTGTGCTGCGCGCCCAGGCCGGCAGCGTCTCGTAGCGCTCGATGCCTGGAGTCCAATGGCAACCGTTGAACGCCAGCTCGCGCCAGACGATCAGCTGATCGAGAAACGCCTCTGCCGAAGGAGACACTCCCCACCACGCGTCTCTGGCGCCGGACGCGCCCGTCGCCAGCCGCCTGGTCGTCCAGCGCTCGCGCGTCATGACCGCGGCGAAGACCTGATGGGCCGAGATATGGCCGAAATGCAGGTACGGCGACAATCGGCTGGTTCCATCGAGATCCGGATGATGGTGTGCGTCGGCGTAGCGCTCCAGCTTCCGGTCCACGAACGCGCGGAGCGCCATCTCTGCGGCTTCACAGCCGCCCCGCCGAGCGACGGGTTTCACCGAATGGTCGATCGGCAGCCTCGACAGCTGCGCGCCGTCGCCAGCGAGGAGTGACGACGACGCGGGTGGCCATCGAGAGGCGATGTCTTGCGGCATCTGCGCGGTTGATCCAGCTCCGAGGGGCTCCAGCGGATCCGTGTCTGGCACGTTGCGGACGTGTGCCTTCAAGACTCGCTGCATGAATGCGCGGTAACCGCGTGCGGTCGGGAACGCGCGGCCGTGTTCCGCGACCGGGATGATTCCGTTCGAGTCGACCGCCTCCATGCGGACGCCCGCCTTTCGCCCCGCGGATTCGTTCATTCGCGGAAGGAAGAATGCGGGATACCAGTCGGTGACGATCGCGCAGGCCTGTGCGCCGAGAGCGGCAACCAGTCCACGTCCCGCGCCTGGCGCAGGCTCGACGTAGGGGTAGTAGAGGACCGGCCGGCCGGCGAACGCTCTGGCGTTGGCCGCCATGCCATCGATCACGAAGCGATGGATGCGATCACTGGCCCACGGGTAATCGCAGCGCAGCGCTTCGAGTACGACCAGCGGTCGATTGAGCTCCACGGCAATCTCGACGGCGCGCTGCAGTCCGAAGCTGGACCCGGGCCGGCGGGCGGTTGTCATCCAGTAGAGAACAAAGGCACCCGTTGAACGGACCGGACGGTCGTTCAGCGGGTGGATGCGGGAGGGAGGCGTCACGGAAAAGTCGCGGTTCCAGGCTCCAGTTGTCAGGAAGATTGCTGCTTCCGAGGTAACTGATAGCTGATAGCTGACAACTGTCAGCTGTCAGCTGTCAGCTCTGTTAGCCCTCCGTTGATGCGACGACCACCGACACGTTGTCGAACGTGGCTGTCGCAGCTGTAGACGTCGTGTGGCTCGACACGCCCAGTCCGATGTACACGGTGGCTCCCATCGTGAACGTGTCGGACCCGACGAGCGTCCAGGCCGTGCCGTTCGTCGATTGATAGGCCGTGATGGTCGAGCCGATGCGATCGAGCCGCACCCAGTACCCTGCCGACGCCGGCGGGGGCGCCCCGGCCGTACTCGTGCTCACGCCCCCGGTGACCTTTCGCCGCTGGAACGCGAGCCCCTTGCTGTACGAGACGAGCATCATCCCCTGCGCAGCGTTGGCCGAGAGCGAGTCCCGGATCATCACCCCCGCCTTGACCCAGGCGTTCGTGCTGGACACGGATGTCACCCGCGCCACGATCGAGCCATCGCCGGTGAGGCTCTGGTAGGCGTAGTGGAGCGCGTCAGCCGTGCCCCAGATGTCGGCGCCAGCCCCCTTTACGGTGTATGTCGCCGTGGCCGAAGCGAACGATGCGTCGCCGGGTGCGCCGACAGCGCCGATCTCGCCGTGCAGCCAGGGCGCAGGCAGCGTCGGCGGCGGCGGGGGAGGAGGCGGCGGCGGGGGACCGCCCCCCGCCATGATGCCCTGGGTCGCCGCATAGATCTTGATGTCGTTCTTCAGTGTTCCTGGGGAGGTATTGTGAAAGAACCCGGACACTGGCGAGAGAATAATCTGATCGACCGACAGGCCATCCTCACGCCCCTGGATCCGCAAGACCTGCGTTCCGCTGGTGTTGAAGTAGATGGGTGCCCCCGACACGTTGAGGCCCCAGGCGTTGTCCTGCCAGCCCCAGCCCGCCAGCCCGCACCCGCTGCAGTCCTCGAGGTTGTACTCCGCAGCCGACGTCGTGCCGATGCGCATGGTCGCTGCGCCCGACTGCGTCACGGAGTTCGAGAACTGCACGAAGACGGAGTCGTTCGTGTAGACGTTTCCTTCAGACCGCCCACGCATCCAGAAGTGATAGGCCTCTCCGGCGACGGCGGTGAATGGTATCTCGACGTAGCTCGTGGGGGCCGCGAGGGCCGATGCCAGCTTCGACGCGCCCGCATTCATGTTCCAGAGGCGCTTCGCACCGCCCGCTGACGAGTCCGACACCATCGACCACTTCGTGCCGGTGACGACTCCGTCAACGGCATACAGGACGATGTCGCCGGGCCCGGTCGTCCCGTTCGGAGGCGGCGGCTGGGCCGTGCCGGCCGTGGTGAAGGACCAGACGTCGCCGTTCCTGGACAGGTTCGCCATCGTCCGCGACACCACGCGCCAGTAATAGGTGGTCCCGGAAAGCAGGTTCGTGGCGGTGTAGCTCTGAAACTGGGTCGCCGACTGGCTGGGACCCAGCTCGACGTCGGTGAGGTACGGCTGGAGGTTGTTCGGATCCGTACCCATGAGCAGATCGTATTTGTGCGCCCACGGGCCGCCGTACCACTTCAGGGCCACGCTGGTGGTCGACACACCGGTAGCGGCGTTGGCGGGCGCCTTGTTCACCGGTTTGTCCGGGGGGAGGGGGACGAAGTCGGAGTTCTCCACGTTCCCGGTCGAGTTGTTCCACTTTCGCTCGAACATGGTCGTGAACCACCCGAACATCGTCGCATCGGTGCAGAAACAGTTGTGCTCTTCCTGTGAGTTGTCAGAAGCGCTCGTCCAGTTCGAGGAGCCGAAGATCGACAGGCCCTGACCGTAGAGCAGCACGAGCTTCTGATGATTCAGGCCAGCGTGCGCCCGCATCTTGATCGGGATGCCGGCCGTCTTCATCCGGTCGATGTTCCAGGCGTCCCAGAGCCGTGTGACATCGCGGTACTGTTGCGGATCGCTGATGATGCGCACGGGAACGCCCCGGTTCTTCGCGGCGATCATCGCGTCGGTGTGCCGCCGGTCCGTGATGCGATACATGATCACATCGATCTTCTGTTGCTCCTGGTTGTATCGGCCGACGGCGCGGTTGGCGTACGACTCGACAGGCGGGAAGTTGAGCTGCGGGTCCTTGGTGTAAGTCGGGTATTCCCGAGTCAGCGGGCCGGTCACATTCACATAATTCTTGTACGCCGTGGTGTTGGTCCAGATGTCGTCGTACTTCGTCATGAAACTGTGAACGAACGACGGATTGTCGGTGAAGTACACCGACTCGTCCACGTAGTTCAGATACGGCGTGGTGTACTTCCACGCGTCGGCGCTGAAATTTGCGCCGCTAAATTCGACGATGCCCAGGCCTTCGAAGAGCATCAGCTTGTAGTGCATGATGCCGCTCGCCGTGCGCTGGCGCATCGGGATGCCCGCATTCTGCAGCTCGGCGAGGCGCTGCGCGTTGAACTGGTTCGTCGCGTTGGCGCGAAGGTCCATCAGGACGCGGACCCGCACACCCTGTTTGAACCTGGCGATGAGCTCCGTCGTGTATCGAGCGTCCTCCATGAACCAGAAGCCGACGTCGATGCCGACCGTTTCCGTCCGGATGTAATTGATGAGGATCGCGCGGCAGTCCTCATTAGCCGGATCGCAGAGCCGATCGAGCGCGCGCGCCGGCGTGGCCGAGCCGGCCAGCATGGCGACGAGACAACCCAAAATCAGACCGATTCGACCGAAACGATTCCTCATAATTTCTACGACCTCACCGTCCACGACGCACCACGCGTCAACTGCCAATGCGAGGCAGATGCCACCGCGCGCCCGCGACGTCACACTGTTTTGACCGAAATCTCCACGTTTTCCCGCCGGGGTGCACACTGGGGCGGAGGTACTCGGCCTGAAAGTAGGTAACTCAGCGGGAAAGAAGGGGAACCCATTACCCTCGCTGGAGACAAACGCAGATTTCGGCGAGACCGTACAAGGCCACTCGGACTTGACGTCTGGACCGTTCTATGTAACCATCAATCCGGATTTACGGATGGATGCTTCGCGGTGAATACGGCGATCTTCGACGACCTGACGGTCCTCTCCGATTCCACGCGGAGCCGGATGCTGCTCCTGCTGGACCGCCATGAGCTCACAGTGTCGGAGCTCTGTGCCATCCTGCAGTTGCCGCAGTCCACGGTGAGCCGCCATCTGAAGACGCTGGCTGACGCGAACTGGGTGGTCTCGCGTCGCGAGGCGACGAGCCGCTACTACACGCTGTCGCTCGACGAGCGTGACGCGCCCACGAGGCGCCTCTGGTCGTTGCTGCGGGATCAGATTGGGATGACGGCCGGAGCGGACCAGGACGCGTGGCGGTTGAAGGGGGTCCTGTCGCGCCGCCGGTCGAAGTCGGAAGAATTCTTCGAATCAGCGGCCGGCCAGTGGGACAAGCTGCGCGAGGACCTGTTCGGCGCCGCCTCACATCTCCAGGCCCTGCCGGCATTGCTCGACGAACGGTGGGTCGTCGGTGATCTCGGGTGCGGGACCGGCCACGTCGCGTCGGCGCTCGCGCTCTTCGTCGCCCGGGTCATCGCGGTCGATCGGTCCGGAGAGATGCTCCAGGCGGCCCGGCGCAGGCTTCGCGACATGCCGAACGTCGAAGTGAAGCGCGGTGAGCTCGAGGCCCTGCCGATCGCGGACGCAGAGCTCGATGCCGCAACGCTGCTGTTGGTGCTCCATCACGTAGCCGACCCGGCCGCCGCGCTCGCAGAAGCTGCGCGCGTGCTGAAGCCGGGAGGTCGACTTCTAATCGCCGACATGCTGCCGCACGATCGGGAGGAATACCGCCAGCAGATGGGCCACGTGTGGCTGGGGTTCAGCGGCGATCACCTGCGAGGCCTGCTGACGGCCGCCAGGTTCGGTCGGATCCGCATCGTCCCGCTGGCGGCGCAGGCAGCGGCCAAAGGGCCGGCGCTGTTCGTCGCGACGGCAAACCGAGCTGAAAGCTGATAGCTGATGGCTTCCAGCTGAAGCGTAATCACTGAAAGCTGTAGAGTGGAATCATCGTCGTACACGAGGAGAAGGGGTAGCTAGATGAGTACCTGCAGTTCGAGAAATGCATGCGTTCGACGCGGCGATCAAGGCCGGCCGTGAGCCGTTCAAAGTGAAGGATCTCTCGCTGGCGGAGTTCGGCCGGAAAGAGATGCGGCTGGCCGAGCAGGAGATGCCGGGCCTGATGACGCTCCGCGATCGCTACAAGGGCAAGAATCCCCTGGCCGGCGCCCGCATCATGGGCAGCCTCCACATGACGATTCAGACCGCGGTGCTCATCGAGACGCTGGTCGATCTCGGCGCCGACGTGCGCTGGGTGTCGTGCAACATCTTCTCGACGCAGGATCACGCAGCCTCGGCGGTCGTCGTCGGTCCTCCCGCCAGCGGCGGTACGGTCGAGAACCCGAAAGGCACGCCGGTCTTCGCCTGGAAGGGTGAGACCCTCGACGAATACTGGTGGTGCACGAGCGAGGCGCTGATGTGGCCGGATGGCAAAGGGCCGACGCAGATCGTGGACGACGGCGGCGACGCGACGCTGCTGCTGCACAAAGGGGTCGAGTTCGAGAAGGCCGGCAAGGTGCCCGCGTTCGATGCGGACAAGGAGCCGGAAGAGTGGGGCGTCATCCTCGAGCTGCTGCGCAAGGAGCTGAAGGAAAGTCCGGCGCGATGGACTAAGGTGGCGGCCGACATGCGCGGCGTCAGTGAAGAGACCACGACCGGCGTGCACCGGCTCTATCAGATGATGGAGAACGGCACGCTCCTGTTCCCCGCGATCAACGTCAACGACTCCGTCACCAAGAGCAAGTTCGACAACATCTACGGTTGCCGTCACTCCCTGGTGGACGGTCTCAACCGCGCCACCGACGTCATGCTCGGCGGCAAGGTGGCGGTGGTGTTCGGGTTCGGAGAAGTGGGTAAGGGCTGCGCCCAGGCGCTCCGCGGCCAGGGCTGCCGCGTGATCGTCACCGAAATCGATCCCATCTGCGCGCTGCAGGCCGCGATGGAAGGCTACGAGGTGAAGACGCTCGAGGACGTCGTGTCCACGGCCGACATCTTCATCACCGCGACCGGCAATCTCAACATCATCACCGCCGATCACATGGCGAAGATGAAGGACAAGGCCATCGTCGGCAACATCGGCCACTTCGACAACGAGATCGACATGGCCGGTCTGAAGAAGGTGAAGGGGCTCGAGCGGATCAACATCAAGCCGCAGTACGACGAGTACCGCTTCCCGGATGGCCACAGCGTGATGGTCCTGGCCGAAGGGCGGTTGCTGAACCTGGGGTGCGCGACGGGTCACCCCAGCTTCGTGATGTCGGCGTCGTTCACGAACCAGGTGATCGCGCAGCTGGAGCTGCACGAGCACAACGACAAGTACGGCAAGAAGGTGTACATCCTGCCGAAGCACCTGGACGAAGAGGTCGCGCGTCTGCACCTCGGTCACCTCGGCGTCAAGCTGACGACGCTCTCGAAGGAGCAGGCGGATTACCTCGGCGTGCCCGCCGCGGGGCCGTACAAGCCGGAGCATTACCGGTACTGATTCCCGCAAGACAGCAGACCGTGAACCCGGAGGGCGGCGCGAGACATCGCGCCGCCTTTTTTTTGAGCGGACCCCATCAGGATCGGGATTCGGCGTTCGGGACTCGTCGACACACGGCTTCAGCCCATCGATAAAGGTCCGCTGAGCTTGCTGTTTGTCGTCGCGCGGGCGACCATGCCTTCTACCCCCGGCAAATCAGAAGGCTCCAATTGAATATTCGACTGCGGCGCTCAGCCCCCGTGGTGTCCGCGTGCGTCCTGGCGTTTCTCTGCTTCGCGCCGGCGGCCCGCGCGCAGGATCGCCTCTGCGATCCCGGCTTGGAGCAGTGCCGCACCCACCTCCTCAACCACATCGCCAACGAAACGGCCGGCATCGACGTGGCGTTCTGGTTCATGGAGGACTCGCGCTACACGGACGCGCTGATCAAACGGTGGCAGGCCGGCGTGCCGGTGCGCGTGCTCGTCGATTCACGCGCCAACGCGACGAACCAGTACAACGCGGGCCGCCTCCTGGCGTTGAAGAACGCGGGCATCCCGATGCGCGAGCGCTTCACCGGCGGCATCCTGCACTACAAGATGATGCTGTTCGACAGCCAGAACGTCGTCGAGTTCAGCGGCGCGAACTACAGCGCTGACGCCTGGACCCCCGCCGGGGCGCCGCTTCTGAACTACACCGACGAAGCCATCTTCTTCACGGGTGCGGCCTCGATCGTCAACAGTTTCAGGACGAAGTTCGATGACCTCTGGGTCAACACGGCCGCGTACCGCGACTACGCGAATGTCCCTCCGACGCGGTCGCGAGTCTACGACACGTATCCGATCGATCAGCAGCTGAATTTCGTCCCCGCCCAGTCGTATGCGAACCGCGCGCTCGGCCGCTACAGCAAGGAGACCGAGAAGATTGACGTGATCATGTATCGGATCACGGATCGCCGGCACACGGACGCGATGATTGCGGCAAAGGCCCGGGGCGTCCAGGTGCGCCTGATCACGGAACCGCAGCAATACCGCGACGTAGTGAGACTGTGGCACTCCTGGAACGTCGATCGGATGCACATGGCGGGCATTCCGATCATGCAGCGCAAACACGCGGGCCTGAATCACCAGAAGTCGGTGCTGTTGTACGGCCTCGGGACCACGATGTACGGCTCCTCGAACTGGTCGAGTGCTTCCGGCGACTCGCAGGAAGAGCACAACATGTTCTCGACCGATCCGGTGACTTTCAAGTGGTTCGTCGATCAGTTCGAACGTAAATGGTACGGATCCGGCGGTGTGGTGGAGAACGAGCCGTTCGTGCCGCTTCCTCCGACCACTGCCACCACGCCGAACCCCGCACACCTTACGGCAGGAGTCGCCACGTCGGCGCCACTCACGCTGAAGTGGTATGGCGGCCCATGGGCGCATCTCTACGACGTCTACCTGGGAACGAATAGCGCGAACCTTCCGATGGTGGCAGCGAATCTGGAGCTCGGCCCCAGCGATTCGACGGCCGAGATGCAGAAGTACATCGCCACGTCGCCGCTTCTTCCGGGTACGACCTACTACTGGAAGATCGTCAGCCGGACGATGGCGAACCAGACGAGAACGAGCGCCACGTGGAGCTTCACGACAACAGGAGCCGCGCCCGTCACGTCCACCGCGACGCTGGTGCGTGAGCCGTACCTGCAGCAGGTCACCGCGACGACGGCGGTGATCGTGTGGGCGACAGCGGAGCCTGGTCCTGCGGACGTGTGGTTCGGCCGGCCCGGCGCGCCGAAGATGGCACTGGCGGCGGCGAGCACGCGTTTCGGCGCCGCGCAGACCGGTATGGCGTCCGACTACTACCAGCACGTCGCGACGCTGGGCGGGCTGACGCCGTCCACTGACTATCAGTACGACATTCGCGTCAGCGGCCTCGACCTGAACCCGGTGGCCGATGCATTCCGGACGGCGCCTGCGAAAGGAACAGGGAACGTCTCATTCGTGGCGTTTGGCGACAGCGGCACGGGCTCGATCGCGCAGCGGCAGATCGCGTCGCTGATCCAGAACGAGAGCTTCGACCTGGCCCTGCATTCGGGGGACCTCGCGTATGGCGCCGGCGGCGGCACCGGAGCGGCCACCTTCCAGACGACGAATGACTGGTTCTTCACGCAGTACAGGAACTGGCTGCGCGCGCGCCCGGTGTTTCCGGTCAACGGCAACCACGACAGCCGGGCCGCCAACGGCAATGGCGCGCCTTACCTCGGCCTCTTCGTGCTGCCTGCCAATGGCGCCAGCCCCGCATACCCCGACCATGCGGAGCGCTATTACAGCTTCGACTACGGTCGGATCCACGTCGTCGCGCTCGATACCGAGTTCGCCTTCCTCGATCCCGCCAGACGGGCGGCGCAGCTGGCCTGGCTGGAAGCCGATCTCGCGGCGACGACACAGCCGTGGAAGATCGCGCTGTTCCACCGGCCACCCTACAGTGCGGGAGGCGAAAACGGCTCCCAGCTCGACGTCCGTTCTGCGGTGACGCCGATCCTCGAGCGGTACGGCGTCCAACTGGCGATCGGCGGTCACGAGCACGACTACGAGCGCACCATCCCGCTCCGCGCCGGTAGCCAGGATCCGACGGGCGTCACGTACCTCGTGACCGGCGGCGGCGGGGCGCCGCTGTATCCGAGTGCGACGGGAACATGGACCGCGGCGTCCGCCAGCCGGTTCCACTATGTGCGCGGGCTGGTCACGGAATGCACGCTGCAGCTCAGCGCTGTCGGCGACGACGGGATCGTCTTCGATGCAACGTCGATCGCACGGTGCACGCCGGCCAGCGACACGCTGCCGCCCGTCGTGGCGATTACGGCCCCGGCTGGCGGAGCCATCGTCCGTGGCGTGACCGGCATCAGTGCGAACGCGACGGACAACGTCGGCGTGACCGACACACAGTTCTTGATCGACGGCGTTCCCGTCGGTCACGATTCCGTCGCGCCGTTCGGCTTCAACTGGGACACGACGACGGCGGCCAACGGCGCGCACGTCCTGACCGTCAGCGCCAGGGATGCCGCCTCGAATAGCACTACGTCCGCCGAGGTGAGGGTGACGGTCTCCAATCCCACGCCCGGCTTCGGCGACATTGTCCTCTACGCCGCCGAGGCGCTGCCGGCCGGCATCGTCGGCAGGTGGCAGCGAGAGACGGACCTGACGGCCGCCGGGGGAGTGCGGCTCCGCAATCCGAATGCGAACGCGGCCAAGCGGGCGGTCGCGCTGGCGGCTCCGATCGACTATTTCGAGATGACGTTCACGGCGCCTGCGAATGTGGCGTATCACCTCTGGCTCCGCGGAAAGGCCGACTCCGACAACTACGCAAATGATTCGGTGTTCGTGCAGTTCTCGGACGTCGCCACCAATCGGATCGGCACCACGGCGGCCGCCGAGGTGAACCTCGAGGACTGCTCCGGATGCCGCGTTGCGGGATGGGGCTGGCAGGACAACGGATACGGCACGAACGTGCTCGGGCCGACCATCGTCTTCACGACGTCCGGCGTGCACACGATCCGCATCCAGGTACGTGAGGACGGTCTCTCGATCGATCAGATCATGCTGTCCCCGGCGAAGTTCCTCACTCAGCCGCCTGGGGTTCTGAGGAACGACGCGAACGTCTATCCGCGGACCACGGGTGGGGCGCCCCCACCTCCACCTCCAGACACCGAGAGCCCGACGGCGGCCATCACGTCTCCGGCTTCCGGCGCGGCGCTGTCCGGGACGGTGGCCGTGACCGTTTCCGCCAGTGACAACGTCGGCGTGGCCGGGCTCGCGCTGCTGGTCGACGGTATCGCTGTTGCGGCGCCCGCGTCCGGACCGTTGACGCTCGACTGGGACACGCGCACTGCAGCGAACAGCGGCCACACCCTGAAGGTTCGCGTCTGGGACGCCGCCCGCAATGAAACACTGACCGGCGCGGTGAGCGTCACCGTCGCCAATTCCGCGCCCCCGCCGTCCGGCGTCGTCGTCCTCTATACCGCCGATGTTCCAGCGGTGAATGTGTTCGGTAAATGGAGGCGGGAGGCCGACGCGAGCGCCGCCGGTGGCGCGAAGCTTCGCCATCCAGACGCGAATGCAGCGAAGCGCCCGGCAGCTCTGGCAGCGCCCCTGGACTACTTCGACATGACGTTCACGGCCCAGGCGAATGTGCCGTATCACCTGTGGATCAGGTCGCGCGGCGACGCGAACTACTGGGCGAACGATTCGGTGTTCGTCCAGTTCACGAATGTCGCCGGCGCCCTGATTGGGACCACCGGCGCCGCGGAGATGAACCTGGAGGACTGTTCAGGCTGTGGCATCTCGGGGTGGGGCTGGCAGGACAACGGGTACGGCGTGGTGGGCACGGACCTGGTGTTCACGCAAAGCGGACCGCAGACCGTTCGCATCCAGACGCGCGAGGATGGGATCGCGATCGATCAGATCGTGCTGTCGCCGTTGCCTTCCAGGACCGTGGCACCGGGGACCTTGAAGAACGACACCACGATCGTTCCGAAGTGAGCCACTGACGAAAGCACCACGGATACGACGGACCAGCACGGAAGAACACTGACAAGAACGCTTCTCAAACCTCCACGGCGATCGAGGGAAAGTGAGAGCCTGCGGTCACGACCGCGCCCCGCGCTGCGCGCGAGAGAGAACGGAGGAACCGGAGAGCACGGAGAAATTCCACCAGGAGTTCACGGAGACACGGGGACGCACGGAGAAAACCAAGTCCTCCGTCGCATATCGCGTCCGACGGGCCACACAGCCTTGACAAGTGGTCAGGCCGCCGGCCTGCCTGTCCGCCGCGCAAGCGCGGGCCCGACCAGCACCTCCGTCCGGGCTCCGTGACCCCGTGGCTCCGTGATGATCTTTGCTCTCGTGGCGTCTGATGCGCCACATCGCCGGCCAGAAGGTCGTCAGCGTGTAGTGTCTTGTCCGTGTCTATCTGTGCTCGTCCGTCGTCATCCGTGGCTGATTTCTTGGCCGCGACAGCAGCTCTCCGGTATCGAGTCCCTCCGCCGCGAGCGGCTCGTTGAGGAACCGCACGAGCGGCATGGCGGCCTTGAATGTCTGGACGACGGCGGGGTAGAAGCCTGCGGTTGTCGCGAACGTCGGAGGAAACTCCCGCCCGACGAGAAAGTATTTGTATTTCAGATACTCCGACGCAGGATCGTCGGCGGCGTAGCCCCTCGGCAGGCGAGTGAGCCGGTCTCCATCCAGCGTTCCCAGCACCTTCTTGAACGTGGCATTCTTCGTCAGCTGATGGATCTCCGGGTAGGTGTCGGAGATGTGCGTACGGATGCGCACCAGGTGCTGCGGCTCCGGTGAGTAGAACCCGCCACCCATCCAGACCCATCGCGGCGTGACCTCGAGATACAGGCCCGCCGCTCCTCCTTTCGGCAGACCCCGCCAGCGGAACGATGCGGATACGTGCGTTTTCAACGGAGACTTGTCGTGACTGAAGCGTGTGTCGCGGTACACGCGATAGAGCGACAGCTTCGGAGACGACATGACCTCCGGAGCGAATCGGCGGAAGTCGAGCGCGAGCTGTTCGATCACCTCGATCATCGGGTCGCGCACGACGCGGTCGTACTGGTCACGGCGGGCGCGGAACCACTCGCGATCGTTGTTGCGTTTGAGCGCGCGCAGGAAGCGCAGGGACTCGGCGGAGAACTGTGGAGCCACCGGGATATTATCGCGCGAGGGTTCTCCCGCCGGAAGGCGGAAGAACCCCGCACACCTCAGCGGCTCAGAAGGAGACTCTGAACCCCAGCTGTCCGACGCGTTGCTCCGGCTGACGGAAGTCACCCGCGAACGCGATCGGCTGCATGAACGCGGCGCGCTGCACTCCGCCGGCGAGCCGCTGGCTGGTCAGCGCCAACGCCGGGTTCAGTGCATCGAACACGTTGAAGATCTCGGCGATGCCTTCAATCCTCGCGCGCCCTCCCAGCGGGAAGGATTTCGACAGCCGAAGATTCAGCTGCGTGAGCGGAGCCCCGCGGCTGCAGTTGATCCGGGCGCAATCGCCCGTCTCCTTCGCCGCCTTGCCGACGCCGTCGTACTGGTAAGCCTTGACGGTGATGTCGTTGTTGTTGCCGTCGAGGTTGCGGTCCACGCCTTCGAACGTGAACACCGGCAGCGCCGAACGGAAAATGAAGAACGGTGCGGCCTGGAATCCCCATGGAAGGCGGATTACCGCGCTGGCGGATGCGCGATGCCGTGCGTCCGAGCGACCCGACGGACCGAGCTGCACGTCGCCAAAGGGATCCGTGACGTCCTGCACATAGTTCGCATCGAGCTCGTCGGACGCCGTGCCGATGTTGCTGGTCGCCGAGCCAAGTGTGTACGACGCCGAAAGATCGATGCCGCGGCTCATCCTCCGACGCAGGCCGATGATGAGGCCGTTGTAGAGGCTCTCCGCGCCGCTGATGCCCAGCCGGACGGATTGCGTGTTCGGGCGGATGTCGAGACCGTTCAGACGTCGCAGGCCCGTCGCGGGATCCCGGTAGTTGTAGCGGAACCGCACGTTCAGGTCGCGTCCCTCGATGTGGACGACATCAACGGTGAGTGCCGTGGAGTCGGTCATCTGGTGCGCCCAGCCGATGTTCGTCTGGCGCGTATAGGGCTGCTGGATCCGCGGGGACACGACCTGCCCGAACAACGGGATCTGGTTCGGATCCGCTTCGTTGAGCCCCGCGACGGAACTGATGGGATCCCCGACCCGGAAGAGCGTGCCGTCAGGCTTGCGGATGCCCGTCGGGCTGTTGATCGAGAAAACAGGGCCGTGGCCCTGGCCGCTCGAGTCGATCGCGGCGAAGAGAACGTTCGAGTTCGTATACCCGAAGTCCTGATAGACGCCCCAGCCGCCGCGAATCACGTCCTTGCCGTCGCCCCGGACGTCGAACGCAAAGCCGGCGCGCGGCTGGACGTTGTTCCGATCGTCCTGCGGAGTCTTGCCCCAGTCCTGCATGCCCGGTGTGGTGAAGCGCCCCGCGACGCCCGCGGCCTGCAGCGCCTGGAAGTTCGGGTTCCTCGACTGATCGATCTGGACGCCGGTCACCAGGTCGTAGCGGACTCCGAGGTTCAAGGTGAGCCTGCTCGAGACGCGCCAGTCGTCCTGCACGTAGGCGGCGTACTGCTTGAACGGGACGTTGACGTCGCCGGTGCCGCCGTTTCGGATGATGGTCTGGATCGGTCCGCCGCGCTCATCGGTCAGATGCGTGTAGAAATAGTCCGAGACCCCGCTGTTGAACGTCGCGAAGAGATGCGGCTCGTAGACGAAGTTCACGCCGGTCTTGAAGTCGTGGCCGAGACCGCCCATGCCGGTGACGCTCCACGAGAAGTCGTCGCGGAACTGCCACTTCGTCTGCTCGGTTTTCTGCGGCGTATCGGGGTTCGCGCCAATCGCCACGCTGTTGGGGAAGAGCTCGTACGGGTCGGAGCTGCTCAAGGGAATCGAGTTCTTGAAGTTCGCGAACTGCAGCACCACCTCGTTCAGCATCGATCCGCTCAGCACCCAGTTGTGGTTCACGTTCAGCGAGTTGAAGGAGTTCTGGCTCGTGCTCCAGAAACTGGGCGCACTCCGGAGGGCCGCGGCGAACGGCGAGGAATTGCTGTTGCGTCCGTAGCGCACCGACAGGTACTGCGCCGCATTCAACGTCGTCGTCTGCTTGGCCGTGATCAGGTTCTCTCGGAACGGCGTCGGGAAGACTCCGTCGGCTTCGGGGAAGAGCCCGAGCGTGCTGACGGCCTGGTTCGTGTCCTGCTGCGTGCGTTCAGCCGCGGCAAAATAGAACGCGCGGTTCTCGATGATGGGCCCGCCGAACGAGCCGCCGTACTGGTACCGGCGATAGTCGGCTTTCGGCGCGTTGCTGGTTTCCTCGGAGTACGTTCGCGCATTGAGCGACTTGTCGCGGATCAGTGAGAAGCCGCTGCCGCTGTAGTTGTTGGTCCCGCTTCTGGTCACGATGTTCATCACGCCGCCGTTGCTGCGCCCGTACTCCGCCTTGTAGCGCTGCGTGATGAAGTTGAATTCCTGGATCGCTTCGAGCGGAAAGAGCTGGAGCAGGCCGCCAACCGTGTCGTCGTTGTTGTCCCCTCCGTCAATCTGGTAGTTCACGTTGCGGCCGTTCCCCCCGCCGATCTGCGGTGAGAACTGCGTGCTCTTGGTGGGATCTGAATGGAAGCCGAGGCCGACACCGGGGATCGTGGCCGCGAGGTTCGCGAACTGCCGGCCATTGAGCGGCAGGTTCTCGATTCTGGCGACGTCCACCACACCTCCGACGGACGAGGACCGCGTCTCGATGAGAGGGGTGCCGCCCGTGACCGTCACGCTCTCCGACACGCCGGCCAGCGACATCGGCATCCCGAGATCCAGCGTCTGGCCGACGTTGAGGATGATCTCTTTGCGTTCCACCTTCGCAAAACCCTGCAGCTCCGCCATCAGGTCATAGGTGCCGACCGGGAGCGCCGTCAGCCGGTAGACTCCCTCGGCGTCGGAGACGTCGATGCGCGTGAAGCCGGTCTGGGTGTTCCTGGCGGTGACGGTGACGCCGGGGACCGCTGAGCTCTGCGCGTCGACAAGCCGACCCGTGATGATGCCGGTTGTCTGCTGGGCGAACGCGGCCGGTGCCGCCAGCGCCGAGCAGAGGACGATCATCGTCATGATGATCTTTCTCATGCCTTGTGGCCTCCTGAATGTGGAATGCGCGACCCGCAATGGGGCCACTGCCGTTCATCACTGAGCAAGCCGGGCACCACGGAGGAGTGGGACGAACGCCCTCCACGCTTGACGAACACCCGTCAGGGGTGACGGTCAACGACCAGCACGCCAATTTGGATGGCTGCCATTCAATGGATTGGTTTCTGGGACGGGGGGTGGGGCCAAATCGGGACTCGGGGATCGGGATTCGGGGATTGGGGATCGGGAATCGGGGATCGGGGATCGGGGATCGGGGATCGGGGATCGGGGATCGGGGGATCGGGGATCAGGGATCGGGAAGCGGGACCCGGCGGGAGAGCCGAGAGCTGACAGCTGACAGCTCCCTATTCCACGCTCCTGAGGAGCCGCTCGACTTCGGGGCGCTGCGGCGCTGACGGGGGAAGGCGCTGCAGGAGCTCCCGTGCGGTGCTGGCGGCCTGGGCGCGTTGACCGGTGCGGGCCCACGCGATGGCGAGCGCGAATCGAGCCTGATGCAGATCGGCATCCAGCGAGAGCGCCTTCTGCAGCGGCTGGATCGCCTCGGCGGGATGACCGCCGTCGGAGAGTACGAGCCCAAGGTTGGCGATTACGACGGGGTTGCCTGGTTCGACGCGCTCCGCGTCACGGAGCGTCGCCGCCGCTGCGGAGAAGCGGCGTGCGGCCGTTTCGCAGCCTGCAAGTCCCAGGTGCGCGTCGGCGGACGGGAAGTGTGCCGCGATCGCGGTGCGGAAATGCGGCGCGGCTTCCGGGCAGCGGTCCGTTTCGACCAGTGCATACCCGAGCCGCAGGTTCGCCTGAGGGTTGCCGGGGTCGTCCGCGAGAATGGATCTCAGCGTCCGCTCGAGCGCCAGCCCCTGCACTTCGCCGGAGGTCACTCGAGCGAGGCGCGCGGCCTCCTCGCGTCGGTCCTTCGGATCCGGCCTCGATCCGCTCCCCGGCGCGGACGAGCGTGACGCATAGCCCAGCGCCTGAAGCCTGGCGCGCGTGTCCGCGTCGGCGTCGGCCTCGATCGCGGGCTCCGGCGCGGAGTAGTGCGCGACCCGATCCTGGAGCGCCGCTGCACGCGCGCCCTGCGTTGTGATCGTATCCGTCCCCTCAGCGGGGTCGCCGGCGACGTCGAACAGCTCCGGCCGAGGCGCGGCTATGTACTTCCATCCCGCCATGCGGATGGCTCGAAGCGGGCTCCAGCCGAAGTCGAGCAGCGGCGCAAAGGTCTCCGCATAGAGCTCGCGCGCCGGGACGGCGGCTCCCTGGAGGGCAGGTCCGAGATCGATGCCGTCACTGTCGAATGGCGCCATGCCAAGCAGCCTCAGAACCGTCGGAGCCACATCGATGAGCGACACCGGCTCGCTGACCTTGCGGCCGGCCGGCAGGCCGGCGGCCGCGATGACCAGCGGCACGCGCAGCGTCGTGTCGTACACGAAGATGCTGTGGCCGATTTCTCCGTGCTCGCCGAAGGCTTCACCGTGATCGGCCGTCAGGACGACGACCGTTGCCGTCCGATCCGGGCCCAGCGCCTCCAGAAGCCGTCCCGCCTGCGCGTCCGCCTCCGCAATCTCGTCGTCGTATCGCGCCTTCGTGTCACGACTGGTGTCGGACGGATTGCCGTACGGCGCGTGCGGTTCGAAGAGATGGACCCAGAGGAAGAAGCGGCGGGTACGGTTCTGAGCCAGCCAGGCCAGGGCTTCGTCGACCACCTGCCGGCCGGGCCGCTCGTTGACCGCGCGACCATTCACGCTCGGGGGCATGCGATCGCCGTATGCGTCGAAGCCGCGAGCCAGGCCGAAGCGCCGGTCGAGTGGAAACGCCGCGACGAAAGCGCCGGTCGCGAACCCGGCGGCCGACAGCGTCGCCGCCAGGGTCGGTGTGCGTTCGTCGAGACGCACGCCGTTGTGGCGCGCCGCATGCCCTGGCGGATACCGGCCCGTCATCAGGCTGGCGTGGGACGTCAGCGTGATGGGCGCCGTGGCGAACGCCTGTCCGAACATCACTCCGTCGCGGGCGAGCCTGTCCATCGCGGGAGTTCGCGCGGCCGGGTATCCGTACGCGCCGACGCGATCGGCGCGCAGCGTGTCGATCGTGATGATGACGACATTGCGTGCGGCCGTCGCCGGCGGAGCGTCAGGTGCGCCGCGTGGCGGCTGCCTGCAGGCGGATGCGAGCGCACAAAACAGGAGGATCGCAAGCGCCGACGTTCGAAAGCCGGAGAGCGAACCGAGATCCGCGCTGAGAGCTGATAGCTGAGAGCTGATAGCTCTGACCGACTCAGTGCTCTTCACGGCTCAGCGTCTGCGAGTCCGCGTCCCACCGCCACAGGTTCGCGGGTGAGAGGTGTACACCGC
Source organism: uncultured Acidobacteriota bacterium (assembly GCA_963749835.1). Taxonomy (GTDB): domain Bacteria; phylum Acidobacteriota; class Vicinamibacteria; order Vicinamibacterales; family 2-12-FULL-66-21; genus JALZOC01. Next base: position 3,747,541 of record CAVVOD010000001.1, on the reverse strand, counting down.
CCATCCATCGATCGATGCCGTTCAACTCGACGTGGTCGGCGCCGCCATCGAGGACGACCTCTCCGAGGTCGTTCAGCGTCACGCGCAGAGACGCGCTGGTGAAGTCGTCCGTCGCTTCATTCAGCACGGCAAGCGGGTTCCGGCCGGACGCCAGGCCTTTGAGAATGGACCAGAACGTCCCGTCACCCATGTAGACGCGCTCTTCCATGCGCTGGCAGGCGACGAAGATCTCGCCGAAGCTGTGCATCCCCTGCCGAAGCGCCGTCAGGATTTGCCGTTCCGAGCGGGACAGTCCGTCGCGCGTTGACGGGAAGTCGTCGAAGTGACGGCTGAGCGCGCCGTGCATGAACGGGAGCACCGACAGATCACCCGCGATCCAGTCGAGGAGCGGCTGCGGATCTGCTGCTCGAAACAGAGGCCAGCCCGCGCGACCGAGAGTGATTTCAGCCGGCGTGATGGGCCTGCGCTGGTCCGGCAGCGTGGCCAGTTGCTCGGACGTCAACTGTCCCAGTCCCCTGAAGTCCGCAAAGCCGGGAAAGGCTCCGATGCAGATGAGACTGAAGCGTGTGCTGCCGGGATCGATCGTCGAGAGCCAGTGCAGATGCCGGAGCAGGATCAACTGATCGAACAGGTCGTGCTCGAGCCAGAACACGACTTCGTCGAAGCGGCGGTAGTCGGTGAGCGCGGTATTCCAGCCGAGCGCCCTTGCGGCGATCTGCTCCGCCTGGTCCTTCATCTGCGCCGCCCAGTGCCGGGCGCGCAGGCGTGCGAGCTCGTCGTCGGACACTCCGGCAGGGACCGGCCCGTCATAGAGGGCATCGGCCCAGACCGAGAAAGCGCCCTCGACCGACGACTGTTCCAGCGGCAGGAGCGTCGCGTCGCCATTCAGGACGTGCAGTATCACAGGAGGATGATAGCTGAAGCCTGACGTTCGGATTGGGCGGGTCGGCCCGACGGTCTCACTACTGGTCGGACGGGGTTGTCGCGATGAGCGGAGTGACTCGTTCCTGGAGCAGCGCGACGAGCTCCGGCTGCAGGAACGTGAACTCGTCCGGGATCTGCAGGCAGACGACATGCGGCAGCGCCGGGTGCTCGGGAAACATCTGCTGAAGCGCGCGTCGCTGCCCTTCGTCCATCGTGATGACCATGTCCGCCCAGTCGAGCATCCGTGCGTTCACGCGGACCATCGCGTCGCTGGCGACGCCGGCCGACCGCACGTCGAGGTCGGCCCGTTTGCAGAACAGGCGCTCGGCCGTGGCGCTGCGCACCCGATTCAGGTGACAGATGAAGAGGACTTTCCGGACCTCTGGTGCGTGGGCCATCATCAAACGTGGCTCATCTTAGCAAGGTTCGGGAGGCTTTCGACGCGCGCCGACCGGCCAGGCAAGATCGAGGGTCGGTGGAGAGATCGTCCCCCGAGCCGATGGCCCGGTGTGGGATAATCGCTGACGTCGGGGCGTAGCGCAGCCTGGTAGCGCATCTGCTTTGGGAGCAGAGGGTCGGGGGTTCGAATCCCTCCGCCCCGACCACTTTTCCTTAATCGATTCCCCCGCTTTCGTTTTCGAGCGAAACCCTCCGACAGCGGATCTTGCAAACGTCTTGCAAAACTTTCCGCGCACCTCACCGATCGACGCCTCCGGTCCCATTCGCGCCGCGCGTCAGCAAGGCGCTCCAAATGCGTGCCGCGCTCAAACTGTGAGTTGGCGAGCCGGATGAAGCAGAACAGCGGCGTATGGTAGGGTTCCGGCGATGACGCACGCTGTCGGCGAGGCGACTGTATGAACGAGGTGGAAAGCGGCGGACTGGGAGCTGTTTCTGCCGGGATTTCGGAGTGGCTTGTGTTGTCGGTGATCGTCGTCGTGCTGGTGTTGGTGGGGCTCGGTGTCTGGAGGCTGGGAAAGCTGCTCTGGGCGATGTTCGGCTGATCCCGCCCTGCAGGTCGCCAGCTTCCGTCCATCGATCACCGACGCGGGGCGTGCGTCCCAAACTGTCGCGCACCAGCGTGTTCTGCGCGTTCAGCACGGCGACGTTCGACGCATCCGACAGCGCCACATCATCTGCGTTGTTACGGCCCCTCGTCGTCCCGGACCGATCACGCGCGATCGATGCGCTGACAAATAGGGCGGAAATGCCTCGGGTGTAGGGAACGCGCCTCTGTGGTCGAGCTGCCGGCCAACGGACCGACAGGCCGGCGAAGGCGCGCCTATCCGTCCGCGACCCGCAAGGTCATCGATAGCGCGACAATTACGGTCGCGGTGCGCACCTTCCACGCGACCTCCATCGGCGGATCTCTGTAGTACGGGGATTTTAGCCACGGCACCTCGTTTGCCAACGGTCAGGCGTTCAATCATGTGGTCCTTCAGGTACTTTGCCGCACGCTTCGATTACGGTCGCACACACACCATGAATGATCACGCCCCGGAAGGCGAGCGAACCCAATTGCACTGCCCTAGATGCAATGCCACAGCAGCACGGGCAGCAACGCGGACAGCCACGTTTGCGTATCTCGAGTGCTGCGTGTGCAGCGAGATTTGGCCCATCCCGGAACGGCGACGGTTTCCCCGGGAAGGGTCCGACTCCGTGGGAGTTCCCACGCGGACAGGATGGTGAACGGCTCTCGTTCTGTGACAAGCGGCCCGGCGCAGTCTGCTGGGGATCTGCTGAGCCACTCGCGTCGCCTTCTTGGCATCGCGTTGGTGGCAGTCGGACTGATAGGCAGTTTCTATGTACTCCGGCATTAGTGGCCCACATGACGCTGCCGGATGCCGCCGTGCTCCAGGGGCGCCTGACGGCTGACTTTTCCTTCATCAGTCCGCAACATCCGATTGCGGCGAACCAAGCCTCACTTGCCGTTGACGCCGCAGGTCCGATCGTCGCGGTCCCGGATGCCACTTGCGAGCAGCGGGCCGAACAAACAATGCCGGGTGGTGTCTAACGAGCCGGGAGGCGCCTGCCCTGGAGACAGCCCTGTCGATCGCGATGCTCGGCGCGTTCATCTGGGCCGTCCGTTTCCTGCTGCCGAGGGCCATCAAGGAACATGACGCCCTGGCCCTCGCGAGCGCGGTGCTCTTCGCAGTTCTGTCGCTCCTCGCGTGGCTGCTGTTTGGCACGGGCACACGGTCGATGATCTTCTGACATGCCCTGGGTCATGCTCGCCATCTCGCTCATCACACTCCCACAGGAGAGAGCAGAGGCAGAGGTATCTCGGGTCAGTCTCAATTACAGATACAGATCATGCCCTCCGACAGCGTCAGCGAACCGTGCCTTCCCGGCGCGAATCGCGGTCACGAACGACCATCTTGGCAGCACTCATAACCCTCACAACCGGCCGGGCACGCATCGAAGCCGTCACCGAGGCACCGTCTTCACGACGTTCCTGACGGTCGCGAGGTTGTGCCAGGTCTCGACCCTCGGCGGAGTGAGCCTCGCGTCTTCGTTCGTGCCATCGGAGCACCTGACGAAATCCCCTCGAACGTCGGCCACGAGGCAATTGGCAATGCCGTCGCCGTACACGAGGGTCACCTGGTCGCCTTTGGAAAACGGGCCGGGCGTGGTCTGAGCGCGCGTCGTGACCGTTGCGCCGTAGACGCAGGCAGCACCGACAAAGGCAGCGATTGACATGGCGAGTTTGCGCATCTGTTCCTCTCAACCGGACTGTTTCGGGCCTCTGAACAACACTCTCGACCAGTCTAACTGGAACCGCAGGTTGCCTCTGATGAGGTATTCAACCGCAGAAGACGAAGCGAATCGTATACTTCCCACGCATTGACCACGCGTGCGGTCCGCATCAGGAGGAATCATGAGACGCGGCGTTGCTCTTCTTACTCTCACTCTGGCCGCTCTGGGGATCGGGCTGGCGGCCCGGACACCTGCCTCCACGCCGGACGTCCAGGTGCGGCCGGCGGCCCCACAGGCGGATGCGGACGTGCTCCCTGCGTTGCTGACCGAAGTCCGGGGTCTGCGCGCGGCGATGGAGAAGATGGCATCCGCGGGACCGCGAGTGCAGCTCGCGCTCGGACGGGTGCAGCTTCAGGAGCAGCGAATCAACAGCCTGATCCGCCGGCTCGACGAGATGCGCACGGCCGTTGCCGCAGCCCAGGGTCACTACCACGAACTTCAGGAAAGAGCCAGGCACATGGAGGCCGGGCTCCGCAACCCGCGCCCGGACGGTCCCCCGGCCGAGGAGTTGAAGGCGGTGGCGGAGGCAATTCCGCGGGAGCTTGCGCACGCGCTCACGAAGCTTCAGCAGGCGACGGCAGATGAAGCGGCGATGGCCGCGGATCTTGCGAACGAGCAGGCGCGCTGGACCGATCTCAATCAGCGGATGGAAGCGCTCGAGGCGACGCTCGCGCCGCGATAACGCACGTCCGCTGTGTTCGAGCGTCACCGCGTGCAATGACAACGTGACGATCCCGCCGGTCCTTCCGAGCACGCCGCCAGGACCCTGAACGACGCCGGTCCGTCGCGGCCAGCCAGCTCGCCGCCGACGGCGGAATCGCGTGGTACACTCCGGCCGACACGATGCCGATACCGCGTGCTCGGAAGGGTGTGCGCTGGCTGTTCACCCAGACCGGAACCTACGACATCCTGATCGCTCTCTTCGCTGCGGTCGTGGGATTTTCGTCCGTCGCGAATTACCTGTCCCAGAACAAGCGGGCACTCGCCGGCGTGGTCGGCGTCGGCACAATCGGCATTCTCGTCTTCACGGCCGTGAAGCAGGGGGTCGGGCTCGTGGCGGCCCGAAAGAAAGATTCAATCCACGAGCTCGAGGGGTGCCTCCACACGCTGCACGCCGCGCTGGATCCCGGGTCGTTCGATCCTCCGGCGACGCTTCGCCTCGCGATCCACGTCCCTGACGGCGACATGCTCGAACAGGTGACGGAGTACGTCGGCGTGCCCCCGAAGCGGGGCCGCGTCGGACGGAAGTTCCCGGCGAACGCGGGAATCATCGGCAAGGCGTATTGTGAGAATGTCGTGTTCGTGGCCCGCCGGGTGAACGACGACTACGAAAATTACGTTCGGGAGCTCATCAAGGATTGGAATTTCACTCCGGAACGGGCGGCCTATCTGAACCCGGGCGTCATGGAGTGGATGGCCATTCCGTTTCCCGACCCCGACAGAAACACTGTCGCCGCGGTGCTTTACCTGGACTCGAACAGGCGCAATTTCTTCACGGATGCCCGGCAGGAGGTGATCGTGTCCGCGGTCAATGGAATTGCCGTTTTCATTGGAAAGCGTTACAGTTGGCATTGACGATGACGACCAGTCAGAACCAGTCGGCCGGAACGGTCGAACCCTCGGGGAGCTCGCGAGTCGAAGGCCGGGATATCGTCAGTGCCCCGGGCCGAACGATTCAGGTGGAGCGTGTTCGTGTGTCGGACTTACAGCGTTCGTCCATTGCGTCGGCCTTCCGAGCCGGCCGCGCAACCGCCGCACGAGCCAAGTAAGGTCTTCCTCTCCCTGTACGCCCCGGCCCCTCGCGGGGCTTTTTGTTTGTACCCGTCCCCCTGATAGATTGCTCAGCTTACATGCTCCCGCTGGGTACGCGCCTTGCTCGACCGGTCGCCGTGACCCGTCCACCTGAGCCGCGGCCTCCCCGCTGTACCACGGTCCTCATTTGTACGTTCAACCGCAGCGCGATGCTCCGGGAGACGCTCGAGAGCCTGGCCCGGATGGACGATGTAGCCGGCGGCTGGGATGTCCTGGTGGTGGACAACAATTCCACCGACGGAACCCGGGACGTGGTGGGGAGCCTCGCCGGCTCATTCCCTGTGACCCTTCGGTATCTGCGCGAGCCCCGCCAGGGAAAATCCCATGCCCTGAACACCGGGATTGCGGCGACACCCTCCGACATCATCGCGTTCACGGACGACGACGTGGTGGTGGAGAAGCGGTGGCTGGCCGAGGCGATCAAACCGCTGGTGGCGAGGTCGGATGTCGACTACACCGGCGGCCCTGTTCGCGCCATCTGGGGCACGACACCGCCGTCCTGGCTGCCGACCACCAACAGCAATCTCTGGGGCACCATCGCGGCGCTCGACTACGGAGAGGCACCCTTCATCTTCGAGGAGCGACGCTGGATTCCCATCGGCGCGAACATGGCCGTGCGGCGTTCGGTCTTTGCCAGGGCCGGGATGTTCAATCCGTCGCTCGGGCGCATCGGCAACTCGCTGCTCGGACAGGAACAGTCGGAGTTCTTCTATCGCACGCGGCACCTCGGCATCCGTGGCCTGTATGTGCCGGAGATGGAGCTGCACCATCACGTGCCGGCGGCGCGGCTCACGCGCCGGTACTTCCGGCGATGGTGGTACTGGAAAGGGATCTCACGCGCACGCCTCCACACGATTCATCCGGAAACGGAGCTCGGCCTGGACCTGCGGAGCGTGCCGAGAATCAAGGGCGTGCCGCGGTTCGCCGTGGGCGAAGTGTTCGGCCGCGTGCGGAAATTGTGCACGAGCGTGCTTCGGCGTGACCACCTCAGGATCGCGGAAGAAGAAATGATGCTGATGTACTCGGTGGGCTACGTGCTCGAGAGCTGGCGCACGAAGAAAACGCCAGCCAGCGCCACGTCCGATGAGCGCACGGGCGGCCGGGATTCCCCGCAGGCGCGGGGCGCGCAGCCGCAGCCTTGAGTGCGGTGGCCGGCAGTCTGCGCGGATGAGGTGTCGGGCGTATGGCTGCGCCGCGAGCCAGCCAGACTCCGACAGATGACAGGTGAAGCGGTTGTAAAACGAACCCGTCACTCGTACGCTGGGGCAACCGTGGCGCACAAAGGGCACTCGCTCACTCCTGTCGGGCACGCCAGATGGCCATAGCTTCGAAGCCGGGCGTCAGCGTCATCATCAACGAACAGTCAGGCGGTGCTGCCAGGCAGGACACCAGCGTTCAAATTCAGGATTTGTTCACCGCCGCGGGTGTCCAGGTCCGGCTGGAGCGTGTCAGGCATGGCGGAGACGTGGCTGCCAGAGCGCGCCAGGCGGCGACCCGGGGGGACACGCTCGTCGCTGCGGGCGGAGACGGCACGGTCGGCACGGTCGCGGGCGTGGCCGTTGAACGCCAGGCCCTCCTGGGCGTGATCCCGACCGGTACGCTCAATCACTTCGCGAGGGATGTCGGGATCCCGAGAGACCTCGCGCAGGCGGTGCACACGATCCTGGCGGGCCGCGAGCAGCGGGTGGACGTAGGGGAGGTCAACGGCCGGATCTTCGTCAACAACTCGAGCATCGGCATCTATCCGCGCATGGTCTGGGAGCGCGAGAAGGAACTGCGTAACGGGCGGCGGAAGAAAACGGCATTCGCCATCGCGATGCTGCGGACGTGGCGAACCTACCGCACGCTGAAATGCCGGATGCTGATCGACGCCACACCGCACGACGTGCGCACGCCGTTCATCTTCATCGGGAACAACGAGTACGTCGCAGAGGGCTTCAGCCTCGGGTCACGAACGAGAGTCGACGCGGACCGGCTGTCCGTGTTCGTCGCTCCCGATGTCGGACGGTTTGAAATCCTCGCCCTGCCGTTCAAGGCGATGGCTGGACGGCTGGAGATGGACGCGCATTTCGCCAACTTCACGGCCGCCGAGGTCACCGTGGAGCTGAGGCGCCCGCGCGTCAGCGTGGCGACCGATGGCGAGGTGACGATCATGCGGACGCCGTTGCAGTTCAGCATCCGCGGGTGCGCGTTGCGCGTGCTGGTGCCGGCCGCCTCCGAGACGTAAGGATCGGCTCGCATGCGCGTCATCGTCCATCTGTCGGACATCCATTTCGGGCGCCTCGACCCGTCGCTGGTCGAGCCCCTGGCGTCCACCATCACGGGGCTCGGTCCCGATCTCCTCGCGGTCTCCGGCGATCTGACACAGCGCGCGCGCCGCCGTGAGTTCGCGGACGCCCGCCGCTTTCTCGATTCCATCGCCTGTCCAAGGCTGGTGCTGCCGGGCAACCACGACGTGCCCCTCTACAACGTGTTCACCAGGTTCGCGACGCCGCTGGCCCGATACAAGCGCGCCATCACGACCGAGCTCTCTCCGGTGTACCGCGACGAAGAAATGATCGTCGTGGGGGTGAACACCGCGCGGTCGTTCACGGTGGGAGAAGGACGGATCAACGCCAGGCAGGTGGAGGAGATTGTCCGGACGCTGGCGGGCACCTCACCGGATCTCATCCGGATTGTCGTGACGCACCATCCATTCGACCTTCCGAAAGGCGTCGGCGAAGAACGGCTCCTCGGGGGAGCCGCCATGGCGATGGAGAAGCTCGCTGCAGTCAACGCCGATCTGTTCCTCGCCGGTCACCTGCACGTCAGTCACATCGGGCACACCGCCGAGCGGTACAAGATCGCGGGTCACTCCGCGCTGATCGTGCAGGCCGGCACGGTGTCGACGCGCTCACGCGGCGAGCAGCCGTCCTTCAACGTGCTTCGGATCGAGCGTCCGGACATCGCGGTCGAGCGTCACGTATGGGATCCCGCGATCGATCACTTCATCGTCGCAGCGGCCAGCCGTTACCGGCACGGGAAGGATGGGTGGCGGGCGGTGGAGTGATGGCGCAAAAAAAAGAAGCCGGGGATTCAAGCCGGCTTCCGGGAGGATCGAACGTTCGGCGGTTGCACGCCTGCCTGATACAGAGCAATAGCGTCGCCAACCATCGAGCGAAACGCCGAAAGGCGGCAAACACCGGGAGGGCCGTCAGTTAGGTGGTCGCGGCCGGCTGACGTGAGGGAGAGCCACCGCGTGCGGTGTGCTCTATAATGGCACACAATCGCGCGTATTGGTCACGGCTGTGCACCGTATCTGTATGCAAGGGCTGAAGAAACCTACGCGCCGCCAACTGTCTCACAACGCAGCACAAGTCAGGTGCCAGGGGTGCCAGGGCCAGGGTGCAGGGGGGCCAGGGTGCCAAGGGTGCGCGGGTGCGATCAGTGCGCGGTGCCCGGGAGGACGGCGACCCGGCCGCGAACGACCTGGATGCATCGAAACAGCGCGTTCGCGAGGATCACGATGACGCAGACCATCATCGTGATCGTGAGGATCGTATTCACATAGCCCTGCATGTGCCTCGATGCGTCCGCCCCGGTGGCGAGCGGCCAGAAATTGTCGCGGACGCTCAGGACCCCTGCCGTCAGCGTCGTGATCGAGACGAACGCAAGCGGCCCCGCGGTGATCCAGGCGTACCGCGCCTTCCCCATATTGACGATGATTGTCGTCCCCACCGCCAGCGCGACGGAGGCCAGCAGCTGGTTCGCAATCCCGAACATCGGCCAGATCGTGCTGATGCTGCCGGTGTGGATGAAGTACCCCCAGGAACCGACGACCAGGAGCGTTGAGAAAACGGCACCCGGCATCCACTCCTGCCGCGCCATCGGGGCATAAAACTGGCCGAGAAATTCCTGCACGAGGAACCGCGCAACGCGCGTGCCGGTGTCGATGGTCGTCAGGATGAACAGCGCCTCGAACATGATGGCGAAGTGGTACCAGTAATCCATCAGTCCGCGCATACCGGGAAGTCCACTGAAAATCTGGGCGATGCCGACGGCCAGCGACACCGCACCGCCCGTCCGTCCCGCGACCGTCTCGCCGACGGCGCTCTCGAGCACAGGCAGATTGACGGCGGGAATGCCCAGTTGCGCGAACACGCCGGGAGCCGTGTTGATCGCGAAGTAATCCCCCGGGAACATGGCCGTCGCCGCAATGAGCGCGACAATGCCGACCAGGCCTTCAATCAGCATGGCGCCGTAGCCGATCGGCCGGATGTCCGACTCGTGGTCGATCATCTTCGGCGTCGTGCCCGACGCGATCAGCGCGTGGAATCCGGAGATCGCGCCACACGCGATGGTGATGAACGCGAATGGAAACATCGGCCCGGGGATGATGGGGCCGCCTCCTGCCGTGAACCTGGTGAAGGCTTCCATCTTCAGCTCCGGGTTCACGACGACGACCGCCACCACGAGAAAGGCAATCGTGCCGATCTTCATGAAGGAGCTCAGGTAGTCGCGCGGGCAGAGCAGCATCCAGACGGGCAGCACGGACGCCACGAATCCGTAAGCACCCATGGCGATGATCAGCTGTTCGCGCGAGAGCGTGAACCACGGGCCAATCGCGGAAGCCGCGACGGGTTTCCCGAGCACCACGGCGAGGAGCATGCCGACGATGCCGATGACCGTCGCTTCGCCGATCCGCCCCTTGCGGAACCGATACATGTACCAGCCCATGAACAGCGCGAGCGGGATCGACAGCCCGATCGTGAACGTGCCCCACGCGCTCTCCTGCAGCGCGTTGACGACGGCCAGTCCGAGGCCTGCCAGCGCAATCACGATGATGAACAGAATCGCGACGGCCGCCGTTGTGCCCGCGACAGGACCGATCTCCATCCGGGTGATCTCCGCAAGCGAGCGTCCGCCGCGGCGCACCGATGCCCACAGGATGATGAAGTCGTGGACCGCCCCGGCCAGGCACACGCCGGCCACGATCCAGATGAGGCCGGGCGCATAGCCGAACTGGGCTGCGAGCACGGGACCGATGAGCGGCCCCGCCCCCGTGATCGCCGCGAAGTGATGGCCGAAGAGCACCAGGCGGTGCGTCGGGTGATAGTTGTGGCCGTCATTGCGGATATGCGCCGGTGTCGTTCGGGAGTCGTCCAGCGACATGATCCGCGCGGCGACGAACGCGCTGTAGTAGCGGTACGCGATCGCGAGGATGCAGAGAATCGGCAGCAGGAGGTAGAGCGCGCGCATCGTTTCGGCGGAGTGTAACTCAGCGAGCAGCTATCAGCTATCAGCTATCAGCTGTCAGCTTGGACTTTCGTCCTCGTTCCGCTTTGCTGGCTTGGACACAGCTGACAGCTGACAGCTGACAGCTCCCTCATCCGTTCACCCGGTTCAGGCTTCGACTGAGGCGATCTGTTTCAGGTGGTGGATGTCGTGTCCCGCCATCTGATTCGCGATCCAGCGCACGGTCAGCACGCCGTACTCCGGATGCGAGAACCGGCGATCGATCTGGCCGGGCGGGAGCCCCCGGAACATGGCCGCATTCATGCGCCGGAGCGTCGTGTAGACGTCGAGCGCCGTGGCGCCGTCGATCGCCTCGTCGACCACCAGCCAGGCGTCCTGTGAGAAGGGCTGTGCGACATACGCCCGCTCGGTCAGCGCGAAGCGCGCGCGCGATCCGAGCGCCAGCTCCGTCTGCGCGAGATGAATCAGCACCTGCCTGACACTCCATTTTCCAGGCGCATACGTGCGCTCGAGCTGTGCGTCGGTCCAACCCGCGACGGCGTCGCGGATGCGTCCCGGCGTCTCTGCGAGCGCCTCCAGGGCATCACGGTTCCCCAAATCTTCGGCGTAAGGGTTGGGCGCGGTAGTCATCACGGTGCATAATCGCACGTTTCCTTCCATGCTGCAGACCCACGAGATCGAGAGTGCGCACCTTGGCGCCAGCCGCCGTATCACGGTATGGGTTCCGCCACGCGGCCGCCGTGCATCCGGCAATCTCCATCCGGTTTTGTACCTGAACGACGGTCAGAATCTCTTCGACCCCGGGCGCGCGTTTGGCGGGAACACGTGGCGCGTCGCCGAAACTGCCGGACGCCTCGTCCGTCACGGACGCATCCGTCCTGTGATCATTGTCGGCATCGATCACGGCGGGGCGCGAAGAGACCGGGAGTACCTGCCGGTCGAGGACGACCGCAATCCCGGCGCGCGAAAGCCGCTCGGCGCGCAGTACGCCGAGTTCGTCACCCGCGAAGTGATGCCCCTGATTCAGCAGCGCTATCCGGCGGCGCGTGGAGCATCGAACACCGGGTTCGGAGGGTCGTCTTATGGGGCGGTCGCCGCCCTCTACACCGCGATCGTCAAGCCGGGCGTGTTCGGACGGCTGCTGCTCGAAAGCCCGTCGCTGTACGTGGGGGACGAATACCTGCTGCGGCGAGCGAGGGCCGCAGAACGCTGGCCGTCGCGGATCTACCTCGGCATCGGCACCGCGGAGACGAACCGGGCCGCCATCAACGAGGAGGCTGTCGCCAACGTCCGCAAGCTGGAAGCGCTCCTGCGGCGCCGTCATTTCGGTCCCCGTCGGCTGCTGACCGTTGTCGAAGAAGGCGCCACGCATTCGGAAGGCGCCTGGGCAGGGCGACTGCCGCGTGCGCTGGAGTACCTGTACGGGTATGGAGGGAGCGGAGTCGATCCCGACCATGAAGGTGAGTATGGATTCGAGGAGTGACAAGGTGGCTCAATCGAGGATGTCCACTCACACGGTGTTGACGGAGGACACGGACGAAATGCCACCACGGAGACGCGGGGACACGGAGACGACACGGAAAGAACCGGCTGGTTAGACGCATTGAGAGAGCTGGCGAATGAGGATTCACGATCACGACATGGTCGGCCCACGCCCTCTTTGCCATCGAACCGGTTCCAGCCGCGCGCGGCAGCTCCCGTCTCCGTGTCCCCGTGGCTCCGTGGTGGATTTTTTCAGCGTGATGCGTTGCTCCGGGCCCTCCGCACCTCGATCACCGCTTGGCCATCCACCTCCGCCCGTGGATTCTCATGTCCACGAGGTCGTCGGCAGTGAGCGACTTGAAGCCGGCGGCCTTCGCCTCGCGGACGAACTCCGGGGTCACGCCGTGGATGCGGAACTGGACGAGACGATCCGCGCCCAGATCCCGGTAGCCGAGGTCCCGCATCTCCTTGACGAAGCGGGGCGTCACGCCATGAATGCGCATCTTGACGAGATCGTCGATCGCCAGATCCCGCATGCCGAGGTCGCGCATCTCCTTGATGAACTCCGGGCTCACCCCGTGGATGCGCATCCTGACGAGGTCGTCCACGGCCAGCCGCTCATAGCCGGCGGCCTTCATCCCGCTGACGAACTCCGGCGTGGCGCCATGAATCCGTGTCTTGACGAGATCGTCCACGCTCAAGCCGGTATACCCGGCGTCGCGAAATCCGCGCACGTAAGCCGGCGACGCGCCGTGGATCCGCGTGCGGACGAGCTCTTCGACGCTCAGGCCCGTATAGCCGGCGTCGCGCATCTCGCGAATGTACGCCGGCGTGGCGCCGTGGATCCGCGTCCGCACCAGGTCTTCCACGCTCAGTTTGTCGTAACCAAGCTGTCGAAGCGCGGTGATGTATTCGGCGTCCACGCCGTGAATCCGCATCCGGACGAGGTCATCGAGAGGGACGTTCCGATATCCTGCCGCCTGAATCGACCTCACAAAGGCGCGACTGACATCCAGCAGGGCGAGACGCATCACGCGCTCGTCGTCGAGCCCCCGATAACCGGCCTGTGCCATCGCCGAGATGTAGTCCGGATTCGGCGCGAAGGCGTATGTGCCGGCCCCCGCACCGTTGACGAAGTCTCCGGTGAACCGGAACTCGCCCGCGTCCCGGGACAGGTTGAACGTGACGGGACCACCGCTGGTCCATCGACTGCCGTTCGCGCCCAGGCCACGCAGCTCGGCCAGCGGGATCGACGTTCCGGTCCGATGGTTGGAGTCCTGCTGGATCTGGAGCGACACCATGCGCTCGCCGTTGGGGCGGGTCCAACCGTCCTGGAGATGCGCCGTCCAGGTGCCTCGGGCGTCCTGTGAGGGGAGAAGGGCCGAAGCGGCAACCAGCGTAGCCAGCAGGATGGTCTTCATGCCGCGTTGGACGTGAAGTCCGCGCGAAAGGTTGGAATCAGCCGATGAGGGCCGGGTGTGTCAGCAGGTGAACGCGCAGGGCCTTGAAGGCCTTCCCGCGGTGGCTGACGGCCGACTTCTCAATCGAACCCAGCTCGGCAAGCGTACGGCCGAGGGGAGGGTAGAAGAAGATCGGGTCATACCCGAAGCCGTTCTCCCCGCGTGGCCCGGCCGCGATCACCCCCTCGACGATGCCTTCTGCTTCGAACAGGATGTCGTCCCTCCGGGCCACGGCGAGGTGACAGACGAAGCGTGCGGGGCTGCTGCTCGCACCCCGCGCCTGCAGCAGCTCCTGAATCACGCGGAACTTCACCGCATAGTCGGAGCCATGCCAGCGCGCCGAATGGACGCCTGGCGCGTTGTCGAGCGCCTCGATTTCGAGCCCCGAATCGTCGGCGACGCTCGGAAGGCCCGTCGCCTGCGAGTAGTACCGGGCTTTCAATCGCGCGTTCTCCGCGAACGTCGTCCCCGTCTCCTCGGGCTCGGGTACCTGCGCGACATCTCGAAGCGTGAGCAGCTCGAGCGGCACGCCAGCGAGAATGGCCGCAATCTCCCCCAGCTTGCCGGGATTGGTCGTCGCGACGAGGAGTGTCTGGTCCCCCGTGCTCATGCGCGCAGGTCGCCGACGATCGCGCGCTGCAGCTCGACGAGCTCGCGGATGCCGTCGTCCGCAAGGGCAATCAGGTCGTCCAGCGCCTGGCGTTCGAAGGGCGGGCCCTCCGCGGTTCCCTGCACCTCGATGAAGCGGCCGTCGCCGGTCTTCACGACGTTCATGTCGACTTCCGCCTTCGAGTCTTCGTCGTACGCGAGATCCAGCATGGGCGTGCCGTTCACGACGCCGACGCTGGTCGCGGCCACGTGGTCGAGCACCGGCATCGTCTTGATCTGTCCCGCCGTGCGCATGCGCTGCAGCGCGAGCACCAGCGCGACGAACCCGCCGGTGATCGAGGCGGTCCGGGTGCCGCCGTCGGCCTGGATCACATCGCAGTCGATCCAGATCGTGCGTTCACCAAGCTCGTTCATCTTCATGACCGAACGCAGCGACCGGCCGATCAGGCGTTGAATTTCCTGGGTCCGGCCGCCGACCTTGCCGGACGTCGCTTCGCGCTGCGTGCGCGTGGACGTCGCGCGGGGCAGCATGCCGTACTCCGCGGTCACCCACCCCTTTCCGCTGTTGCGGAGAAACGGCGGCACGCGGTCCTCGACGCTGGCGGTGCAGATCACGCGCGTCCGGCCCGACTCGACGAGGACGGATCCTTCTGCGTGCATGGTGAACGAGGGCGTCATCTTCGTCGGACGAAGCTGCGCGTACGCGCGTCCATCGGAGCGGGTCATTGTCATGTCGTCTTTCAGTTCCGTCCAGCCGTTCGCTACTGGGTTTCCGCGGGCGGGCTCGCGGGGTTCGCAAGCCATTTCAAGTTCTTCTGCAGCGGATGCCGCAGGTCCACGTGCCCTGCGAGCGTATCCGCTTCCTTGCCGTTGACGAGTATCTGCACGCGCGTGATCGCCGGCAGGTTCACCGTGAGCGCGTCGACGATCGCATACACGGTGAAGAGCTCATTGAGCGCCCCGCCGGGATGCTTCGAAGTGACCTCGGCGCTGAGATCCACGAACGCATCGCCACGCTCCGTCATGAACAGGGACCTGAGTGTCGTGCCGGCGGGTATCGCCGACGCCAGCGGAGGAGGAGCGACGCCGAGCTGCGCCTCGACGATCTGCCGGGCCTGCGCGACGATGGGTTCGGCGACGGGAACGTCCCGTTCGGTGCCGACGAGCGACAGGCCGTCTTCGGACACGTAGTAGAGCGTCGCCTTGATCTTTCGCTCCGGAGCGGCCGGCGCCGCCGTCTGCGGAACCGGTGTCGCCCCGCGTGTGCCGTACCACCGGGGAATGATGGCGAAGACGGCCCACACGATGGCCAGCCCCGCGACGATGAGAGCGACGAGCACGGCCGCGCGGCGAGCCATCAGCGCGAGGTCCCCGTGGGACGCGCCGCGGTCCGGGCGTCCCGAAACCGCGTGATGCCCTCGGCGATGGCCTGCACGAGGGTGTTCTGAAAGTCATCGGATCGGAGCCGCTTCTCCTGATCCGGGTTCGTCAGGAAGCCCATTTCCACCAGCACCGCGGGCATGTTCGCTCCCACGAGCACGCGGAAGGGAGCCTGCTGGATCGCCCGGGGACTCATCGGGACTCGCTCCCGGAGCGAGGCCTCGACGGCCTGCGCGAGCGCCGCCGACTCCTGAATGTACCGGGCCTGCGCCATCTCCCAGGGGATCAGCTCGATGTCGCGGGTGCCGCCGCCGAAGACGGGCAGCGACTCGCTCTCGCCATGCGCCGCGCGCTGCGCGGCGTCGCCGTATTCCTCCAGGCTCAGGAAAAATACTTCGGCGCCGCTGGTTGCCGGCCGCATCGAGGCATTCGCGTGCAGGCTGACGAACAGATCCGCTTTGTTGTTGTTCCCGAGCGCGGCGCGCTCGTCGAGCCCGACGGTCGCATCGCCGTCGCGTGTGAGGATGACCCGCACGCCAAGCCGGGCCTCGAGCGCGGCCTTCAGCCGGCGCGCGACGGAGAGCGTGACGTTCTTCTCGAGCGTGCCCTCCGGCCCTTTCGCCCCCTCCTCCGACCCCCCGTGTCCGGCGTCTACGACGACGGTCCGCAGGCCTCCGGCCGGCGCGACGTCGAAGAGAGGCGGTGGTTCCTGGGGTGACCCGGGAATCGACGGCAGGGCGCCCTGCTGCGCTGGCGCCTCGGTCGATGCCGCGAGGACGTCGATCACAATCCGCACGGCCCCGCGATCGCCGGGCTGATCGGTCGTCCGGAACGAGGAAAATCTGGGCCCGAGATCGATCGTGATGGTCGCGGGCCCGTCGCCCGCGCGCAGGCCCTGGATCAGTTCCGGGGCCGTCGTCGCCGGCAGTACCGCATCCAGCGTGTCGGCCTCGAAGCGGACAAGGAGGCGCTGGCCGTCCTGGGACACCGTATGCGCGGTTGCCGGCGCCACCTCCAGCGTGAGCCGTGCGAGCGTGCCCTGCGCCTCGACGCGTCCCGCGATGTGCGGCGCCCTGATGTCTCCGAGCAGCAGCAACCGGGACGGCTTGCGCAGCTCGACGCGCGAGCCGAGGAGCGGCCCCAGCGCGCGGGGCACGAAATCGACGGGCACGAGCCAGGTGCGGCCGTCACGCACAGGGGCCGAAGGCAGCGAGATCAGGCGGCCGCCGACAGAGGCGAGGCTCTGCCCGGCCGAGAGCACGATGATTTGATTGCGGACCGTGACCGTCAGCCCTCCGGCCGCGGCATCTTCCCTGACCGACAGATCGAAGAGGCGGGTGAGATCCTCGAGCGCAAACATCTCCTGGCCCGAGACCATGCGCGCGGCGAGAGGGCGCCGGCCCTCGCGCGAGAGCACGGTGTAGGGAGGGGCGGCCGCGGGCGCCTGCGCAGCGGGCGCGCCGCTCAGAATCGCCACCAGCGCGCACACTGCGGCGATGCATAACCGTCGGGCACTCAAAGTGCTTCCATGATACCCCGTCGCTTTCACTCGTGACCGCGCGTACGGCACCCGTTCCCGCTGAGCGTCGTCACGCCGTGGAAGTCCTCAGCCATCAGCTATCAGCTTTCAGTAAATTCGGCACACAGCTGAGAGCTGATAGCTGATGAGCAGGCCTGATAGAGTCGGCGCTATCAGCTATCAGCTGACGCGGCAGGGCTTCAAGATCCCCCTTGCCGGGCGGACGCAGCCGAGAGCTGAGAGCTGAGAGCTGAGAGCTGAAAGCTGAAAGCTGAGCTGACAGCTGAGAGCTGATAGCTCGGAGCCGATATGCCCCCGACGCGCCGCGCGGCCATACTGGTCCTTCTCTCTGCCGCACTCTGCCCGTTGCCCCCCGGCAGAGCCGATGCGGAAGTCAGGACCATCTCGATCACCTCGCGCGCCCCGGCGCTCGGAGGCCAGGTCTTCGGCGAGGCCGGCGCCTACGAAGACATCAAGGGCATCGCGGCCGGAGAGATCGATCCGCGCGACCCTCGAAATGCACTGATCACCGACCTCGAGCTCGCGCCGCGTAATGCAAGAGGGCGCGTGGAGTACCGGACGACCTTCACGATCAGGAGGCCCGTCGGGAAATCGGCCGGCGTCCTCTTCTACAACATCGTCAACCGCGGCGGCCACAACGGACCCACCACCTGGCACATCGGCGGCGATCCCGGCGATGGTTTTCTCTACAAGCTCGGTCACGTGATCCTGTGGAGCGGGTGGCAGGGCGATCAACCGATCGGGCCCGTCAGCCCAGAGCAGGAGGCCATCGATGTGCCGGTGGCGAAGAACCCCGATGGCACTCCGATCACGGGCAGGGTGTGGGCCCGTTTTGCCAGCGTCGGCGGGATGACCACGCAGTCGCTGCCCGGCGGCCGTGGCCGTTTGCCCGCAACCGCCGACAACTCCGACGCGGTATTGATCTCGGCCACGTCGGAGACCCCTGGCGGCGTGAAAGGCGGCGTGGTCCGCATCCCTGCTGATCAATGGGCATTTGCAGACTGCCGGACGGTCGCCTTTCCAGGTACGCCGGATCCCACGCGCATCTGCGTGAAAGACGGATTCGATGCCGATCTCCTCTACGAGGTGATCTACACGGCCAGGGATCCGTTCGTGCTCGGCGTCGGCATGGCGGCGATGCGGGATGTCGTGGCGTTTTTCCGGTACGCCACGACTGATGCCGCGGGCACGCGCAACCCGATCGCCGGGGAGATTCATCAGGCGATCGCGATGGGGAATTCGCAGTCGGGCCGTTTCGCGAAAGCCTTCGTGAACCTCGGCTTCAACGAGGCGGAAAACGGGCGCATCGTCTGGGACGGCTTGAACACGCGGATTGCCGGGATGCTCGGAGGCTTCAACGTCCGCTTCGGCGTGCCCGGCGACATGGCAGAGCTCTACGATCCCGGCGCCGACGGGCCGCTGTGGTGGAGTGACTACGTTGACACCCTCCGCGGCAGACCGGTGTGGGGCATTCTGCACCGGTGCGCGGCGACGGGCACCTGTCCGCGCATCACTGAAACCTACGGAGGTCCGGAGGTCTGGTACAGCCGGGGCTCCGTCGGGATCACCGGCACCGGCGGGACGGATGACGTGCCGCTGCCGCCGAACGTCCGTCGCTACTATCATCCGGGAACCGGTCATGGGGGTGGCGCCGGAGGCTTCAGCCTTGGCGTCGCGTCGACTGTCGCGGGTTCGCTGACGGCCAATCCCAACCCTCAGAGAGAGACGGACCGTGCCTTGTACGTCGCGCTCGTGGAGTGGGTCACGAAGAACGTGCCGCCACCACCGAGCTCTTATCCGCGCGTCAGCGATGGAACCCTGGTCGCGGCCGACGCGGCGCACATGGGATGGCCTGCGATTCCCGGTGTTCCAGGTCCGGATGGTGTTGTCAATCCCGTGATCGAGTACGACTACGGTCCCGGGTTTCGTTACAACGATGATTCCGGCGTGATCAGCAACGTGCCTCCGCCTGTGACGCGCGTCATCACTCCGCTCGTGCCGAAGGTGGACGCCGATGGAAACGAAATCGCCGGGATCAAGTCGCTGTTGATGTCGATGCCGCTCGGGACCTATACGGGATGGAACCCGATCCCGCGGGGCGCACTCAAGGGCCGGGAGCGGTCGCTCGGAGCGGGCTACATCCCCTTCGCGCGAACCCGTGAGGAGCGTCTCTCGACGACAGATCCTCGTCCTTCGATCGAAGAGCGATACCCGAGCCTTGCGCACTACCGCGCTGGCGCCATGGCCCACGCGAAGGATCTTGTGGCTCGCCGCCTGCTTCTGCAGGAGGATGCTGATCGTCTCCTGAAGCAACTCGAGAGTGATATGGTGGCAACCGGGCTGCTGAAGTAAGTAACGCTGACTGATGAGGTGAAGCTCGGCAGTGGTTTTGCTTAGGCCTCTATAACTTCCTATGTGCGGCAAACTTATCGTCCTCGCTGGTCCACTTTGCGGTGAGGCTTTTCCACTCGATGGCGTCAGCCTCACCATTGGACGCGACAGCGCGACCGAGCTCAGCATTCCCGATCGGCTCATCTCGCGCCGGCACTGCGAGGTCCAGACCGTCAATGGCGGGTTCGTCCTCCGCGACCTTGGCAGTTCGAACGGGACGTTCGTGAACGGCATCCCGATGCGCGAGCGATCGCTCGAGCACGGCGATCGCATCCGCGTCGGGGACTCGGTCCTGTTGTTCCTCGATCGCCAGACCGGCAGTCACGTCGATTCGAACGGCGAGGCGCTGACCGAAGGCGCGTTGGACGATCGTGCACCGAGTCCGCCGCGTGCGGAAAGTGTCCGCGACACGCGGTTCGAACCGGAGTCCCCGGACGCGATCATGGCGGAGGTGCTCGCGGGCCGGGTCACCCTCCAGGCGCACGAGATGGTGGGGCAGAGCGCTCCCATGCGGGCCGTCTACGAACGGATCTGCAAAGTCGCGCGTTCGGCGTGCACGGTGCTCGTCTTTGGCGAGACCGGGACGGGCAAGGAGCTCGCGGCGCGTGCGATCCATCAGAACAGCCCCAGGGCGCGGCGCCCCTTCGTGGCGGTGAACTGCGCGGCGCTGACTGAGTCGCTGCTCGAGAGCGAGCTCTTCGGGCATGAAAAGGGAGCGTTCACCGGCGCTGTCGCCTTGAAGAAGGGCAGACTGGAAGTCGCCGATGGCGGAACGGTCTTCCTCGACGAGATCGGCGAGCTGGCGCCGGCGCTCCAGGCGAAGCTGCTCCGCGCGCTGCAGGTACCGCGAATTCGAACGCGTGGGAGGCAATCGCACCATCAAGGTGGACGTCCGGCTGATTGCGGCCACCAACCAGGATCTCGAGGCGCGCGTGGCCTCCGGCGATTTCCGCCAGGACCTCTGGTACCGCCTCAACGTGGTCACACTCACCATGCCGCCGCTGCGCGATCGCGGCGCCGACGTGCTCACGCTGGCTGCGCATTTTGCGGGCAAGTACGGCAAGGGCCGGCGCGTGGAGGTCTCGGACGACGCGAAGGCCGCGCTGAGCGGGTACGACTGGCCGGGGAACGTGCGTGAGCTCGAAAATGCCATCGAGCGCGCGCTGGTGCTCGGCCGCGCCGATCGCATCGTTGCGGACGATCTACCCGAAGCGATCGTGAAGGGATCGTCCGCGCCCGGTGAAGAGACGGCCGTCTTCCGGCAGAGCGTGATCGACGCCAAGCGTCGCCTCATCCTCGGCGCGATCGATCAGGCGGGCGGCAACTACACCGCGGCGGCCCGGCTGCTCGGCATCAATCCGACATACCTCCATCGCCTGCTCAGGAACCTGCAGCTGAAGGGCCTCGTCGCCCGCCGTTGATCGCGTCGCGGCCGGACGGCTGAGATGTACTTCCGGCTAAAGCCGGGAGCTACGGATAGCCTGATCCGAGTCCTGATTCTCCGAATCTCGACGAGTCCCGAGCCCCCGAATCCCGAATCCCGACGAATCCCGAACCCCCGAATCCCGACGAATCCCGAATCCCAAACGAGCCCCGAGCCCCGAGCCAGCTGCCCGGCCGCACCGCGCAGCCGAGCGTCATTACTATCAGATGCCCACCGCGGGCACTGACGGGGTCATAATTGGTATGTCGTGCGGATTCGTGTGGCCCGGGAATGAGTCTCGGGCCTCACGCCGCCGGTTGGGCACACACGACGCCACATCAATGTCCTTCGTCGAGTTGCGGCGCGTCCGGTTGACTCGGTCATGCGGCTGACAGATTCTCATCGACCGGACGACTTCTCGCCTCGCGGTCCGGACCTGTCGCGGCCCTGGGTGATCGCAGCGGTTGTTGCGGGGCTGCTCGTGACGTTCCTGCTCGACCGCAGCACCGATGCGGCGCCGGTTCAGCATCTCTACTACCTGCCGATCATCCTTGCGGCGTACCGGCTCCGATGGGTCGGCGGATTGACCACGTCGCTCATCGCCGTCGTCCTCTATCATCTGGCGAACCGGGCGCTGCTCACGTTCGCGTACCACGAGACCGATCTCGTCCAGATTGCGTTGTTCTTCGCCGTCGGCGCGGTCACCGCACGGCTCACCGAGAATGCGCGGCGCCTCCACGTGATCGCGATGACCGACGACCTGACCGGCCTGCACAACCTCCGGTCCTTCGAGCAACGGCTGATGACGATGATCCATGACGCGCGCCTCGCCGGTCTGCGCTTGTCCATGCTGGTGCTGGACCTCGATCGCCTCAAGTCGCTCAACGATACGCATGGTCACTTGACCGGCGCCGAAGCCGTGCGTCACGTCGGCCGGATCCTGGGCACACAACTTCCGCCGGACGCAGTGGCGTGCCGCTATGGCGGGGACGAGTTCGTGGTCAGCCTGACCGGTCGCGCAGAGGCGGACGTCCGCGCCCTCGCCGATGACCTGTGTCGTGCGGTCAATGCAAGTGCGCCGGTGCTTGCCGGCAAGCCGTTTCCAGCGGCGACACTCTCAATCAGTGTGGGTGTCGCCCATCGCTCGTGGCATGGCGGCGACACATTGGATCTGGAGACCGACGCGGAGGCCGGCGAAACGCTGTTTCGAACCGCCGACAAGGCCCTGTACGCCGCCAAGAGCCTGGGCCGCAACCAGCTGTTCGTCTCCGCCGGCTCAGCGACACTGTAACCTCGACGAGTAACCCTGACGAAAGACTGGAATCATGGCGGCCTGGCCCGATCGTCGGCTCCTCGATCTCTTCGGCATCGATCTGCCGATCGTTCAGGCTCCGATGGGCGGCCCGGGCACGCCGCAGCTGGCTGTTGCGGTCAGCGAGGCGGGCGGGCTTGGCTCTCTGGCCTGCGCGCAACTGACCTCGATCCAGATACGCGAGGCCGTCAATACGATCCGGGTGGGGACGTCGAGGTCCATCAATCTCAATTTCTTCTGCCACACGCCGCCTGATGTGGACCGGGCACGCCTGCTCGCCTGGCGCGCGCGGCTTGCGCCGTACTACATCGAGCAGGGACTCGATCCGGATGCGCCGCTGGCACCGCCCAGCGCGACACCGTTCAGCGCGGAATCCTGCTCGCTGGTCGAGGAATTCACGCCGCAGGTCGTCAGCTTTCATCTGGGCCTTCCAGAGCCGTCGCTGCTCGATCGTGTGAAGGCAACTGGTGCCCGTGTGGTTGGATCTGCGACGACGGTTCGGGAGGCCAGGTGGCTGGAAGAGCGCGGCTGTGACGCGATCATCGCGATGGGACTCGAGGCCGGCGGGCATCGCGGCATTTTCATGTCCACTGACATCTCCCGGCAGGTCGGCACGTTTGCGCTCGTGCCGCAGGTCGCGGACGCGGTGAGAGTTCCAGTCATCGCCGCCGGCGGCGTCGGTGACGCCCGCGGCATCGTTGCCGCCTTTGCGCTTGGGGCGTCGGCCGTCCAGATGGGGACCGCCTATCTCTTCTGCCCGGAGGCGGAGCTGACGCCGGTGCACCGGGAAGCGCTGAAGACGGCGGCCGACGACGACACGATGCTCACGAACGTCTTCACCGGCCGTCCCGCCCGCGGCATCGTCAATCGGCTGATGCTCGAGATTGGTCCGATCTCGGCTGACGCACCGGGATTCCCGCTCGCCAGCAGCGCCGTGCTACCGCTCGCGGCGAAATCCGCAGCCGCCGGTTCTCGCGATTTCATGAGTCTGTGGTCCGGGCAGGCCGCCCGCCTGGCCCGCGAGCTGCCTGCCGGCGAGCTTACACGCGTCCTCGCGGCCGAAGCGCTGGCGAAGTTGGCGGCGTTTTGAGTGCGCAGAGCGCCGGCCGGCATCCATGACCCGCACGTCGTGGCTGGGCCTGATCATCGTCGCGGCGATCCTGCTGATCGCGGGAGCGGCGGCGAGTCAGCTTCCGGGAATCGGCGCGGGCGGGCTGCTGCACCCGGGGCGGCGCCAGGTCACGGGGGCCACTCCAGGGTCCTGCCAGGATGCAACCTTCGCGGGCGAAGGCGTCAGTCTGAAGGGATGGAAGTGCCGTGCGTCCGGGCCGCGCCGGGGCACGATGATCTACCTTCACGGCATTGCGGACAATCGCACGAGCGGGGCAGGAGTCATCGACCGCTTTGGCGCGCGCGGGTTCGATGTCGTGGCGTACGACAGCCGGGCGCACGGCGACTCGGGCGGTGATCTATGTGGATCGACACCGTGCTCGGGCCGGACGTCAGACAATAGCTGATAGCTGATAGCTGATAGCTGATGCTTCTGATTACTGCTTCTGCCGCGTCAGCACCAGCGGCAGGCTGTTGCCCGCCTGCTTCCACGTTCCATCGATCTTCGTGAGCGCGGCATCGAGCGTGCCCTCGTAAACGCCCCCAACCCCCTTGACCTCGAGCTTCAGCGACGTGCCATTGCGTGTCACGGTCGTCACCGGTATTCCCTTCGCCCCCTGATCCAGGCTGTCCATGGTCGCCGTGAGGCCATCGGTGGTATTCACGATGTTGACGGCGAGCCGAAGGCTTCCACTGGGAACCTCTAGCGAACCGGACCACGTGCCATCGATGTCGGACGGCTTGTCGGCTTTTGCCGTGGACTTGGATGGCAGCACTCCACGCACCCAGGCCAGCGGCAGCGGCTGGCCTTGCGACCACGTTCCGTCGATGCCCGTTCCGCCCGCATTGACCGTGCCTTCGTACTTCCCGCGCACGGCATCAACGGTAAACGTCACCTTGGAGCCCTCGAGTGTGACGGCAGTCACAGGTATTCCGTTGGCCCCCTGATCGATGCTGTCCATCGTGGCTTTCAGCCCGTCGTCCCCCTTGGTGATGTGCAGGGCGAGCCGTAACTCCACGTCGGGGGTGACCTTGAGGGCCCCGTGCCAGTCTCCGACAATGTCCTGGCCCTGCGCGAGGCCGGCCGTCGAAAGGAGCAACGCGACTGCGATGAGTGTGTTCGACATACGCTTTCATCTCCTGCCCGGCAATGCCGGCGAAGCCGAGGCCCAGAACGGCCGCTCAACAGTAGCCAGTTACGAGTAACCAGTAGCACAGGAATCACGAGTCAGGAAGAGGGAATTGGGATCGGGGATCGGGGACCTGGGATCGGGATTCGGGATTCGGGATTCGGGATTCGGGATTCGGGATTGGGGATCAGGGATCGGGGATCGGGGATCGGAGACCTGGGATCGGGATTCGGGACTCGGGATTCGGGATCCGCGATTCGGGATTCAGGGAGCTGGAAGCTGGAAGCTGGAAGCTGGTAGCTGGGAGCTGGAAGCTGGGACTGACAGCTGACAGCTGACAGCCGATAGCTCTCAGCGCTCACCCTAGCGCTGAAACGCGTACAGACATCTTCACGAAGACCTGCCGATCGCGAGGGGTGAACGAACGCTCGCCGACGAGCTCGCGGTTGTCGCCGTAGCCGACGAACAGCACCGACTGCCAGTTCAACTTGTAGGCGAGCAGCGCGGATCCGCCGAAATCGCTGTTCTTGCGCGGCACGGTGTCGACGAACAGGCGGGGATCCCGTGTCGTCGCGGTCCACTGCGTGATGACGCGCACGAACAGTCGGGCGGTGAAGTTGTACGTGGAGTGCAGGCGCGTGACGCGCGATGTCAGCAGCCGGCCTGCTGCGCCGGATGCGGTGTCCACGTTGAGCGTGCGCTGGTTCTGCACCAGGTTGAGCTCGAGGTGTTCCGTGGGATGGAGCGTGGCCGACAAATTGATAGTTGTTCCGTGCCCTCGCCGGGCATTGGCGAAGTCGATCTCTTCTCCGGTGATACCGTCGACGGACACTCGCGTGATCCGCCGGGACGGACTGAACCGCACCAGGTATCCGAACCGGCGGCGTCCGATCAGCTGCTCGCCCGCCCGCACGCGGTCGTCGATGAACCGGAACTGCATGAATCCGCTCCATCGGGTGTCCATCCCTATCCCGGGCGAGACCTCCCGGCTGACGAGCGCGCCCGCGCGCTCAGCCTGCCGTTCCGCGAGCACAAAGGTCCTCACCCTTGACAGGAACCCCGTCGGCCGCACGGTCCAGCCCCCTCCGCCACTGACGATGCGGACATCGACCTGGGGGACGAATCCGTTGTCGGCGCGGAAGTCCCTCCCGAGATCGCGGTACCCTCCGAACCAGTCGGCGTGCGTCGTGTCATGGGACCAGTCGATCGACGCGGCATGACCGCTGAGGCGCTGTCCCGTCCACTCGCTCGTCAGATCCGGGCGGTTCGGCGTTCGCGTGGCGCTGTAGAGGAACTGACCGGTGATGACATCACTTCCGGACGGGCGCCACTGGAAATCCGGGCCGGCTACGCGGTTGTAACTGTCGGCGACCGATCCAGCTCCGGAGTCCCCCGTGCCCAGGGCCTCGCGATCCGTGAAGAGCAGGCCCACGGAGGACAGGCCGATGTCGCGCTTGACGCGCGCGACGACGTCCGTGGACTTGAAGTCCTGCGTCGCCAGATCCGATCCGTTCGGCCCCGGCAGGATCACGCTGCCTCCCCCCTTGTCGCTGGCGACGAGCAGCGTGTAGCGGATGCCCGCCTGCTTGCCGGAGATCCGGCCCCCCCAGTCCGGCGACAGGATCGTGCGGGTATAGACGGCCTGAATCGGCGTCTGCAGCAGGTCCACGCCTTCGAGGAAGAACGGTCGCTTCTCCGGAACGAAGAGCGCGAACCGTTCGTTTGCCGTGATCTGCGCGGTATCGGACTCGATCTGCGAGAAGTCCGGATTGAGCGTGAAGTCGAGCACCGTATCCGCGGTTGGCGAGTACTTGACGTCGATCCCCGCATGCGGCTTCACGGGTCCCGCGACGAGCGGTGTCCCGGGCTCTCCCCGCGGGCGCGCAATCTCGCTGGCGCTGACGTAGGGAGCGGCGATGAGGTGCCCGCCACCCGGCAGCCGCTCGAGTCCCGTCAGCGGGTTCGAGCGGCAGACGAAGCAGTTGCTGCCCCGCGGAATGCGGGCGGAGAAGAACTGATAGCGCCGATCGCGCGGATAGTTGCGATAGAGCAGGATGCCCCACGTCTGCGGGTCCACGTTCCGGTAGCGCAAGGACGTGAACGGGATGCGCAGTTCGACCGTCCAGCCGCGCGCCGTGATCTTCGTCGCGGACGCCCAGAAAAAGTCCGGCGATGAATCCTCACCGGAGCCATCGTCCGTGATCGCATCGTACTGAATGTTGCGCGGGGTGACGACGAAGAAGGTGGCGGTGTGGCCGCTGTTGCGGGCGTCGATGATGATGCCGCCGTAGTCGTTGTAGCCGTTCCCGAGGTTGTCGCGATCCGCGAACGGCGCGCGGATGGACGACGGCGCCGGGTCTTCGAACTCGAACGCGGCGTAGAAGTAGCGGTCGTCGTACGTGAGAAAGGCGACGTTGCGGACCTTCGGTTCGACGTTGTCGCCGGGATTGACCTCGTACCACCGGTCAACCTTGGCGGCACCCTGCCATCCCGCATCGCTCAGATCGCCGTCGACCGCGATCGCGCCGGCCGAGCGCTTGATGGCGATCCGATCCCCGGACAACGTCGACTGCGCGTCAGCCGGGACGCTCATGAACACGGACAGCACCGCGGCGGAGGAGGCAGACCACCTCCTGGACAACAGACTGCTAGTCTTGGTCCGCATCCGTTGGGAGGACTGTACCAGATCCCCGCGGGCCTGCCGGCGCCCGCGACCCTGAGATTTCGCAGGGGGTACGCGCGGTTGCCGTCGAGCTCAACCCGAAATCGTGCCTGAAATGCGTGGACGGCTGAGTAAAGGCCCTAGAGGAGCAGTTCCCGCGTCCTGCCGCGGCAGAGCGGCATGTCAACTAGAGACAAAATTGTCCATAAACACAAAATCAGGACAATTATGTCGACATCACGTTAGCGGTCCGCCCGGACGACGGTCCCATCAGGCATGCGGCGAAGGAACGCCGAGTCCAGCAGGGAGCCGACGACCCCTTCCGACAGTCCGCGATCCACGCCAAGAAGCCGGGCGGCCTGCTCGGTCGTGAGCCGCAGTCCTGGCAACTCGAGAAATTGCGCCGCCAGGCGCTCGGCGAGGACGGATCGTTCGCGTGGACTGTTCATGGCAGCGGTGAGGCGTTATGGCGCCGGCTGCAAACGGTGCGCCAGGCAGGCTGCGCGTTCCTTCCGGCGAAAAATTCTCATCATCCCTGTGAATCGACTTCTCACCTGCACTGCGCGGCGCGCCACATGTCCGCGACCCGGCAACCAGAACCGTCCGGCCGCTGCGGACGGGCGACATTAATGTATGATGCAGCATTCCGAGACGATGATTTTGCTGGCAATTGTCGGGGCTATCTGCGGGGGGCTTCTTGCAGGCAAGTACCTCAGCATTCTCGGCCGGTCGGACCCCTGGAGGTGTGCGTGAGCGTGCGAGTCGTCCCGGCTACGTCGTTGAGACCCGCGGTACCCTGGAACCTGGATGAAATCCGGCAGCTGATTTCGTCCAAGAGAAACCCCTCAGAGACGCTCGCCAACATCGTCCACGAGATTCGACGGCGGTTCGAGACGGACGTCTGTTCGGTCTATCTGCTCGAGCCCGACCGTGCGAACGTCGTGCTTGCCGCCACTGCGGGCCTCCGCCCGGAAAGTGTCGGCCGTGTCCGTATGCGCCTGAGCGAAGGATTGTCCGGGCTCGTCGCCCAGCAGCAGCAGCCGCAGGCCGTCGCCGACGCCACGCTGCACCCCCGGTTCAAGTATTTCAGCGAGGCCGGCGAGGACTCCTATCGATCGTTTCTCGGGGTGCCGCTGTTCAACAATGGCCTGTTGATCGGGGTGCTCGTCGTCCAGACGATCGAGGCGAGGGAATTCAGCGACGACGACGTGCAGACGCTGGTGTCGGCCGGCGCGCAGCTGGCGCCGCTGGTCAACGAAGCGCGGACGCTTGGACACTTCAGCGCCCCTGCCCACCAGCGGCTGTCCGCGCTCGCGCAGAATCTCTGGTGGTGCTGGGACAACGACACCACGAGCCTCTTCAGAGAGCTCGACCCCGTGCTCTGGCGC
Organism: uncultured Acidobacteriota bacterium; assembly: GCA_963749835.1. Lineage (GTDB taxonomy): Bacteria > Acidobacteriota > Vicinamibacteria > Vicinamibacterales > 2-12-FULL-66-21 > JALZOC01. The sequence goes on along the minus strand of CAVVOD010000001.1, from coordinate 3,718,929 downwards.
CGCACCGGTCACAACCCGGTCGCGCTGCTCCAGGAGATACCGCCCGACACGATCGAGACGCGGACCTCCGAGCTGGCGCTGCACAGCCGCATCAACTACGCGTACCGCCGCCTTCAGGAGTATCTGCAGTCACGGCACACGTGGGGCGGCCGACACGCAGGGGTGTTGCGAGCCAGGCCCGTGGCCTACTTCTCGGCGGAGTTCGGCCTGCACGAGTCGCTGCCGATCTACTCCGGCGGCCTCGGTGTGCTCGCCGGCGATCACATCAAGAGTGCTTCCGATCTCGGGATTCCGCTCGTGGGGGTCGGCCTGTACTACGACCAGGGCTATTTCAGGCAGCGGCTCGACCGGGAAGGCTGGCAGCACGAGGACTACATCGCCGTCGACAGCCGCCGGCTCCCGATTGAGCTCGCGGTGAATGGCGGCGTGCCGATCGTGATCGAGATCCAGACCCGGACGGGGACGATTGCCGCGCGCGTCTGGACGGTGGCGATTGGGCGGAACACGCTGCTCCTCCTCGATTCGAACGTCGACGGCAATCAGCCCGAGGATCGCGAGCTGACGGCGCGGCTCTACGGCGGAGACACCCGCGTCCGCATCCGGCAGGAACTGCTGCTCGGTGTCGGCGGCGTCCGTGCGCTCGCGGCCATGGGTATCAAGCCGGGGGTGGTGCATCTGAACGAAGGCCACAGTGCCTTCGCGGTCCTCGAGCTCGTGCGACGGCGGATGGAGACGGAAGGCATCGATGTTCGCGAAGCCAAGCGCCGTGCCTCGTCTCAGGTCGTGTTCACCACCCATACGCCCGTGCCGGCCGGACACGACCGGTTCAGCCGGGAGCTCGTCGAAGAGCACCTCGGGCCGCTCGGCGATGCATTGACGCTGACGGCCAGCGAGCTCATGGATCTGGGGCGGGTCCACCCGGGCGATGCCGGAGAGACGTTCTGCATGACCGTCCTGGCGCTCAAGCTCTGTCGGCGCGCCAACGCGGTCTCCTCGCTGCACGGCGAGGTCTCGCGCAGCCAGTGGACATCCCTGTACCCCGCCGCGAGCGAAGAGCAGATACCGATCGGGCACGTCACGAACGGCGTCCACGTGCAGTCGTGGCTGGCCCCGCAGATGCGCCAGGTGTACAACCGCCATCTCGGGCCGGACTGGCCGGCACGCTGCCACGCACCCGGATTCTGGGAAGCGATCGACGCCGTTGACGACGGCGAGTTGTGGGAGACGCACCAGGCGCTCAAGAACCAGCTGATCGAGGTGGCCAGGCGCCGGACCGCCGAGTACGCCGAAGCCAGGGGGGAATCGCCCGAGGTCGTGGCGCAGTTCCGCACCGCGCTGGCCCTCGACGCGCTCACGATCGGCTTCGCACGGCGGTTTGCCACGTACAAGCGCGCCAACCTCATTCTTCAGGATCTGGAGGCCATCGTCTCGCTCGTCAACAACGCGCAGATGCCCGTGCAGTTCGTCTTTGCCGGGAAGGCGCATCCGCAGGACCGTCCCGGCAAGCAGATCCTCCAGGAGATCGCGCTGCTGATGCGTGATGCCCGCTTCGCCGGCAAGGTCCTGTTCATCGAAGACTACGACATCGACGTCGGACGCCACCTGGTCCAGGGCGTCGACGTCTGGCTCAACAACCCTCGTCGTCCGCTCGAGGCGTGCGGCACGAGCGGCCAGAAGGTCGTGCTCAACGGCGGCCTGAATCTGTCCGTGCTCGACGGGTGGTGGGCGGAGGCCTACGACGGTCTCAACGGATTCGCCATCGGCGGGGGCGAGACGCACTCATCGCCATCGGTCCACGACTCGCGCGACGCCCGCTCTCTCGTGAACGTCCTGCGCAACGAAGTGATTCCGATGTACTACAACCGCGACCAGGACGGGCTTCCGCGCGAATGGATCGCGCGGATGAAGCGGGCGATCCATTCCATGGGCTGGCGATTCAGCGCCGACCGGATGGTCATGGACTACGTGGAGAAGGCCTACATTCCTGCCGCGGGCGGGACGAGCAGCGAAGCCCGGGGCTGGTAGCGTCAGGGCTGCGTGGCGAGTTTTGGCGCCAGGTAGCCCGCCTGGCTGAATCCCAGGAGCCCCACCAGCGGCCACGGCACGTTCCAGATCGCGCCGTCGAGGATGCTCTTCGTCACGAACAGGACGATGAGGAGCGCGGTCCAGAAGAGCATCTGCGCCTTCGCCAGCGACAGTTGCGGCTCTTGATTGGGTTCGAATGTCCGAACGAGATCGCTCAACTGCCACGGACGGGTGACCGCAGGGGCACCGGCGGCAACGGCCGCCTGCTGTTTCTGTGCATCGCGAAAGAACGCGATCCCTCCCGTTGCCAGCGATGCTCCCATCAGCACGAGCAACGCTTCCGGAATCTGCGGGATCGCCAGCCGGATGAAACCGTAGACGAGCACGATAGTCCCGACCGCGACCGTCCAGAGCGCGATCTGTGCCTGGGCGAGCGACAGGTGGCCATCCACCCCCGTCAGGAACAGAATCGGACTGCTGCCGCGCCACCGTGCCAGGACCAGCACGATGAGGAGCGTGACGCCAACGACCATGCCGGCCCATGCCGCGCCCAGCACGATATTTCCCACGTTGACCTCGCGGCGTCCGACGGCGATCCGGTCGATCCCTCCTTCGCTCCACGACAGGACCGGCATGACGCGGCGCATCGCCTTGTATTTGAAGGGGAGCGTCTTCAGATCGAACAGCAGCAGCGTACCCTTGCCGGTGACCTCCGGGCCGCCCGCATCGTCGCTCGGCTGTGTCCATTCCTGGCCGGACGCGACGAGACGGGGCTTCCAGTCCGGGCTGTCGAACGAGGCGGCCTCCGTCAGTGCGTTGCTCCCGAAGAGCTGCAGCTTCGGCGTGGCGGTTGGAGGGATGTCGTGGTTCACGTAGACCCGTACGGCATGCGACGCGAGCTGGCCATCCGGCATGTAGAGCGTCAGCCGGGGAGCGGGACTCTGTGCCGGAGCGGCGGCTTGCTGAGGAGAGGCAGGCGACTGGTTTGCGAACGTCCTCACGAACAAGACCTGCATGCCCATCAGGACGAGGACCGCGGTCCCACAGATGAAAGCGACTCGGCGCATCGGGATCTCCTTGGAAGGGGGAACAGTACACCGGGATCGGGATTCGGGATTCGGGATTCGGGATTCGGGATTCGGAAGCTCGGACCACGTAGCTTCCGGCTTAGCCGGAAGAAGACCAGCGGGAAGCTGAGAGCTGAGAGCTGAAAGCTGAGAGCTGCCCCATGGCCGGTATAGGGAGCTGGGCTCCTCGCGGGCTGCAAACCCGTTGGGCCTGCCGGATACGGCTGGCTGCTGGGTTCGATTCCCAGACCGGTCTCTCCTCTGGACCGCGTTCTGCACCTTTAACGCACGCGTGATCCACTCGTCATCACACCGTTACCGCGGCATGAGACTCTGAGCGTGCCGGCTGGTAGCCGGTGGTCGGGTTTTTCGCACCGGGGTGGACGGCGGGCCGCAGACGGATGTTCTGCGAGTCGCAGTCCGGCAGTCCCTGGCCGATCACCGGGTGCCTGCCGGTGTCCCTTCTTCACTTCTGGCGACCGCCCCCTTAGACCCCGTACCCCTCCTGGCGAAGGAACACGGCGAACCTGAGTTCCACCCTGCGAGAAATCAGGGTCGGAGTCCTGCATGCAGAATCAGCCGCAGCAGGCCGGCGACCCTCCGTCGTCGGCCACGGGTGAGGCGACCTCGTGAGTTTGTGCATGCACGATGATTTGTGTTAGGGTTCTCGCCACAAACTCCGGCCCGGAACACTGGCAGGCGCCCCTTCGCCTGCCGTCGCGGGCGTAGCAGCCATTGCCACGATCTGTCGTCGACGATGTGGGCACGAACGTGCGGCTCTGAGGAGTGTTCACGTGAGAATGTCGGCGGCGGACGGTCCACGTGTCGGGCCGCGCGCGGCGGGTACCTGTGGAACCGGAGGAATCAGCGTGGCTGTCGTCAATCCTCAATCGCTCGGGACCATCACATTCCGTGGACCGGCGGCCTCGCTGTTCGCCAGCCTGGCCACCGAGGCATCGAGTTCCGCCGGCATCACACGCGTCATCCCTTATCAGAGCAAAGCCAAAGGCCCGCTTCGCACCGCGTGGCTCTACACGCCGCCGCAGTTCCGGACGAATCGGACATACCCGGTCATGTATCTGCTGCATCGGGGGAGCATCGAAGCGCAGTGGATCCTCCTCGGGGGGGCCGGTCATGCGCTCGACCGTCTCATCGTCCAGCGGGCCATTCGCCCGGTCGTCGTCGCCATGCCGATCGAACAGGATGCGATGGCGCCGCTGAACGTCGGCACACCGTCCGGAGACGGCCGGGGTCCTGACCAGGCGGCTCACGACGCACGTCCCTGGCGATCGTCGCTGGCGGGGGACCTGTTCGCCGACTTCATGCCGTTCATCCAGAAACAATGCCGTGTGGCGCATGAAGACGACGACCGCGCGATCGTCGCGATCTCGACCCATGGCGTGCTGAGCCTGAACGCGAACGTGTTCCAGCACTCTTCCGTGTCCAGAGTCCCCGGGATGACCCTCGATCATCGCGATCTGCGCTTCTTCGCGGACGTGGACAGAGAGAACAGCAACTGCCGCACGAGCGAGCGATGCCGGATCATGTGCGTCAGGGGAGAGGCGCTCGATTCCCGTGATGGGCGCGACGGCGTTCTGCCTTTCCGCGGGTCGGGCGCGAGCGGGACGCAGATGCACCTCGCCGACTACGTGGCTCCACAACTGTTCGGTGACCCCGGCGGGCGGCGGTCTCGGTAGGCGTCAGGCGGGACGATTTCTGACGGCATCTCGCTGTCGTCCTGAACAAAAGCGCACGTGACCGCGCGCGGGCGCGGCCACGTGCAGCACGGTTGTTATCGCCGTCCAGCCGCTCGCGCGGTCCTGCGCGGCGCGGCCCCCTTCGCCGCCTTCTTGCCGGCTGGCTTTTCGTCCCCTTCTTCCGCCTCCTCGTCGTCCTCCTCCGGGTGGGCGAGATCCGCAGCGCTCTGGTTGATCCCGCTTTCCGCGAGGCCGGTCAGCTTCTTGTCGGCCGCTTTTTCCTCGTCGAGGGTCTGCTGCAGCAGACCGGCAGCTTCGGTGTGGCCCATGGCCTGCGCCCACGCGACGAGCGTGCCGTAGGCTGCCATTTCGTAGTGCTCTGCGCGCTGGCCTGAGGCGATGAGGCACGCATCCATCGTCGTCTCGTCGAAGTCCTCTTCCATCACGGCCTTGCCTTCTTCGATGATGCCGGCGATGCCGTCACAGTGCTTGCCCCGCACCTTCTCGTCGAGCGTGGCGAACACCTCTTCCAGCCGCTCGATCTGTGCGCGGGTCTCCTCGAGATGCTCTTCGAACGCGGCCTGGAGCTCGGCCGAGCTCGCGGCTTTGGCCATCTTCGGAAGCGCCTTGGTCAGTTGTTTCTCCGCGTCGTAGGCGTCGCGGAGCTCGTCGATGAATGCGTCGTGCAGGGTGCCGTTTGCGGCCATGGTCTTATCTCCTCACTGGGGTTGACACGAGAATGTGATTCACTGTTTGTGCTGACTACACCCGTGGCGGATCGGTCTCCCTGGCGAAATGCCGATGGGAGGCGATCGCCGTCATGAAAGCCGCAGCGCCCTCGCCGGCGCTGTCCGACTTCACGCTGATGAGACCCGGGTCGGGGTCTCCCGACGGCAGGGTCACCGGGATCCCTGCTTTCTCGATGAGCGCCGAAGCTGCGCCCACGATCAGGATCGGTTTGCAGTGACGATACTGATCCTTCACGAACTCCAGCGCTCGTCCGTCCGCTGCGAGCGACTGAACCGCCTCTTTTCCATCGGGCAACACCACGGCATCGAACAGCACGGACGGCGTCGCTTCGAAGGAGGCATCGACTTCGAGAGGAGCGCCGTCTCCTGCCGTGGCGACGCGGCCAAGCCGTGATCCCAGAAAGCGGGGCACTGCGCCGGCCGCCGTGAGCCGGGAGGCGAGCGCGGCCAGATCTTTGCCGTCCACGCCGTCAGCCACGAAGATCGCGACGCGGCGCGCGCGAATGCTGCCGTCTCCCGGCCGCGCGAGCAGCGAGAGCGCCGGCGATTCGGTCACCTCCGGTGTGACGTCTTTCTCGAGCACCTTCGGCATCGGCGCGGGCATCTCGGCGAGCCCGAGGCCTTTGGCGACAGCCGTGGCGAGCTCCGGCGCGACGTTCAGCAGCCCGGACACCATCCGCTCGCGGATGGCCGGTGTCTGGACCCGCGACAGCTCGAAGCGGAAGGCATTGACGATGTGTGCCTGTTCGACCGCTGACTGGCTGTTCCAGAAGAGCGTGGCCTGCGTGTAGTGATCCGCAAACCGCTCCGCCTTCCCTCGCACCTTGTGCGGTTCTGGCAGCAGAGGTTCCGGGAACGACACGAAGCCGGCGGCGCCCGCCTGGAACGGACATCCGCCGCCGAGCGAGTTCGGCTCGTACCAGACCCGTCCGCGATGGATCGCCTGGCGGTGCATCCCATCCCGCTGGTTGTTGTGCGCCTGCGCGATCGGCGCGTTGATCGGGATCTCGTGAAAATTGGGACCGCCCAGCCGCGAGATCTGGGTGTCGACGTACGAGTGAATGCGTCCCGCGAGCAGCGGATCGTTGGAGAAATCGATCCCGGGGACCACGTGCGCGGTGCAGAAGGCCACCTGCTCGGTCTCGGCGAAGAAGTTGTCGGGATTCCGGTTCAGCACGAGCCTCCCGACGGGGACGAGCGGAACGAGCTCCTCCGGGATGATCTTCGTCGCGTCGAGGACGTCGAACGTGAACCCTTCCGCCTGCTCCTCGGTAAGGATCTGCAGGCCGAGCTCCCACTCCGGATACGCCCCGCTCTCGATCGCTTCCCAGAGGTCGCGCCGGTGATAGTCGGGATCCGCACCGGAAATCTTGACCGCTTCGTCCCACACGAGCGAGTGTGTGCCGGCGCGGGGCGACCAGTGGAACTTCACGAAGTGCGAGTCTCCCTGCGCGTTGACCAGCCGGAACGTGTGGACGCCGAATCCCTGCATCGTCCGATAGCTGCGCGGGATGGCCCGGTCCGACATGGCCCACATCAGCATCGCGGTGATTTCGGGCATCAGCGAGGCGAAATCCCAGAACGTGTCGTGCGCCGTCCCGGCCTGGGGCATCGCGAAGTGCGGTTCGGGCTTTGCCGCGTGAACCAGGTCCGGAAACTTCATCGCGTCCTGGATGAAGAAGATGGGAATGTTGTTGCCGACCAGGTCCCAATTGCCCTCGTCTGTATAGAACTTGACGGCGAATCCCCGGACGTCTCTCGCGGTATCGGTCGAGCCGCGCTCGCCGAGCACCGTCGAAAACCGGACGAACACAGGTGTCTTCTTGCCTGCCTCAGCAAACACCGCGGCGCGGGTGTACTTCTCCAGCGACCCATACGATTCGAAGTAGCCGTGCGCCGCCGATCCTCGAGCGTGAACGATTCGTTCGGGGATCCGCTCGTGATCGAAGTGGGTGATCTTTTCGCGGAGGATGAAGTCCTCGAGGAGCGTCGGGCCCCGGAGCCCGGCTTTGAGCGAATTCTGATTGTCGGCAACCGGGACACCCTGATTGGTCGTCAGGGCTCGTCCACCGGAGTCCACGCGAACCCGATCCAGCGTGCCGATCGTCTTGTTCGTGCCTGGCGCGGGCGCGCCGCTTCCGACCTTGTCCGATGCGTTCTTCTCCGTCACGGTGCTGGACGTCACGAGCGGATCGCGCGGTTTGACGGCGCGGCCGGGCTCCGGACTGAGCGCCGCCTCCGGGTCGTACTCCTGCTCTTTAGTGGCATTGAACGGGATACTTGCCGCGAGCTTCTGCGTCCCGGCGACCTTGCTCGCGAGGTCGTCGGTCGTATCCGCAGCTGCCGCCGGCTGTGCGGGACCGCTCACCGTGGCTCGTGATTCAGCAGTAAGACCGGTCGTTTTCTTCGACCGGCCGGGAGAGTTCGATTTCTTTCTTGTCATACAGCCGTGCTGACCCCCATGAGGAGGAATGTGTTCAACGTGAAAACGAAATGGCCAGCGGCGCTGTGGAGAGGATGCGTTGATCGCATTTTTGCAACCGGCTGGGCGTGCGGTTGGTCCGCCCGAGATCACAGTGCAAGTTCCGTGGCAGCTCGATCCAGGTGGACGGGAATCCGTCGGGCGCGATGTCCTGTTGACGACAGGTGAGACGCGCGAATCGAGCGCGCACGTTATCCACTCAACCCTCGTCGTCTTTCCATACGACTCGGGCGACGGCACGCGCTACCGCCTCCCTCGAGGCGAGCAAACCGTCGCGCGCAATCGCCACCGAGAAGTCGGGAGTCTGACTCCGCTGCGCGATGGCTCAACGGTTTCGCGGGATGCGGTGATGCCTGCGACTCAGTGCGTGGGCTTGGGGTTGGGCGGCCTATGCGGAGGGTTCGGCGGAGAGTCGTCCTTCTTCGTCGGCTTCCGCGGCTTCGTCGTCTTCGTGCCGTCAGCGGCGCTGCCGCGTGCCCCGGTTCGTCGAGCAGCGCCCGATCCGCGCGTCTTCGCCATTGGCCCTCCACTACGTACTACGTGCCACGTGCTACGCGTGATGACTTGTCGCTTAGATTTTTCTGGACAACAGCGTACCAGAGGAGAAAAATGCTCGCCCGAGGGCGTGCAGAATTACTCTCGCTTCGCCAGGCAGTTTCATCTGAAACTGGCCAGAAAAGCCGTCTTCACGGCGCCCCGCTTCGCCGTGGCCGACGAACGTTCATGCATCTGAGGAAGACGAGGTAGGCATGGCGAAAAAAACCGGCACCAAGGTACCCACTCCACCCGATCCACTTCCCACACGGCGCACCTGCGGCACGATGCAGGTGCACGAACGCCTGCTGCGCACTGCGCCCGGGTATCGGGAGGCGCGCGACAACAGCGAGAACCAGGCGCTGCGATTCACGCTGCAGCCGATGGCCGGCCGCTCGGGCTGCACCAAGATCCCGGTTGTCGTTCACGTCGTGCACAAGACGGCTGCCCAGAACATTTCCGACGCGCAGATCCAGAGCCAGATCGATGTGCTCACGGCGGACTTCCGGAAGAAGAACGCCGACGTCAGTACGGTCCCGGCAGCCTTTGCGCCGCTGGCCGCTGATGTCCGCGTCGAGTTCGAGCTGGCAACGATTGATCCCTCCGGCAATCCGACGACCGGCATCACACGCACCTCGACGGCGGTCACGTCGTTCACCGACGACGATGCCGTCAAGTCCGCCGCCACCGGCGGCGCGGACGCCTGGCCCGCCGACAAATACCTGAACATGTGGGTCTGCCCGCTCGCCGGTGGGCTCCTCGGCTACGCCCAGTTCCCGGGCGGACCCGCGGCCACGGACGGAGTCGTCATCCGCCACTCCGCCTTCGGGACCACGGGAACCGCCGCTGCGCCGTTCAATCTGGGCCGGACCGCCACGCACGAAGTGGGGCACTGGCTCAATCTCCGGCACATCTGGGGCGACGACGGCAACGGGTGCGCCGGCAGCGATCTCGTCGCCGACACACCCAACCAGGGATCGGAGAACCTCGGCGTACCCACGTTCCCGCACATCAGCTGCGGCAATGGTCCCAACGGCGACATGTTCATGAACTACATGGACTATGTCGACGACGTCGCGATGGTGATGTTCACGGCCGGGCAGGTCACCCGCATGCAGGCCACCCTCGACGGCATGCGCAGCGCCATCGGCTCGCCCACGCCGTGCGGGGCGAAACCGCTGCCGAAGGACATCATCAAGGAGCCGCCGAAGGACTTTCCGAAAGATCTGCCGAAGGACATCATCAAGGACGGTCCGAAGGACCCGCCCAAGGACTTCCCGAAGGACGTCGTCAAGGAGCCACCGAAGGACTTCCCGAAGGATTTCCCGAAGGACTTCCCGAAGGACTTCCCGAAGGATCCGCCGAAGGACTTCCCCAAGGATCCGCCGAAGGACTTCCCGAAGGATCCGCCCAAGGACTTCCCGAAGGATCCACCGAAGGACTTTCCGAAGGATCCGCCCAAGGACTTCCCGAAGGACCATGGGAAGGACCTCCCCAAGGATCTCGCGAAGGATCCGGGCTGGGAGCCGGGCAAGCTGCTTTCCGCGGACCTGCCGCCAAAGAGCGTGTTCGATCCGCCGAAATCGTTCATGGAGCCGCCGGTGGACTTTCCGGTGGGAGGCGTCGGCCCCCTCGGCCCCGTGTTCGGCGGTGGGGCGATGCCGTTCACGCTGGCGACAGGGATCGGGAGTGGAGGAGCGGGACGCCAGTCGAACGCCGCAGCGGCCAACGCCTATCTGCAACTGCTGGCGCAGTTCGCGCGGCTTCATGCCGCCGGACATCTCGACGCGGCCGGGCTCGCAGCATGGCAGGAAGCCGCGGCTGTGTATCAGCGCCTGATCTCCGGCCTATAGAGGTCGCAAGCGCCTGCTGGAACATACGCGTGTCCGGGCCCATCCGTCCGGGCACGCGTATCGGAGCCCTGATCACCATGATTCTCATCGTCAGTTATCCGAACAACGAGCACGTGGATCAGGTGCGGAAACACCTGAACGTGGACTCGATCGTCGTGGACACGGCGTCGTTTCCGGTGTCGCTCGGGTTGTCGGCGCAGATGACCCGCGAACGCGAGAAGATCGAGCTCACCCTGCCGGATGGGCGGGACATGTGTCTGTGCAAGGTCGGGGCGGTATGGTACCGGCGGATCAGTCCGTATGGCTTCCATGACGATCTCAGCGACCAGACCGCGCGGCTCTTTGCGTGGTCCGAAGCGAATGAGGCTCTGCTCGGCGTGTGGTATTCGCTCAATTGCTTCTGGATGAATCCTCCGATCGCGGACGAAGTGTCGCAGCGGAAGATCCGGCAGTTGCAGGTGGCGCGGCAGGTGGGCCTGTCGATTCCCGACACGCTGGTGACCAACCAGCCGGACGCGGCCAGGGGCTTTGTCGAGGCGCACGGGGTGGGACGGGTGATCCGCAAGGCCTTCCGCAACATTGCCCAGGCGCCGCGGGAGACGCATCTGCTTCGGGAGGAGGACCTCCCGCTGCTGGACGCCGTCAGGTACGCACCCGTGATCTTTCAGCGCTTCGTGCCTGCCGATCTGGACCTGCGGGTGACCGTGGTGGAGGACGAGCTCTTTACCGCCGCGATTTCGTCCGAGTTGCGCTACGCTGCCGACTATCGGCCCGGGCTTGGAAGTGCGCGCGTGACGCGGCACGAGCTGCCGCCAGTCATCGCAGAGAGACTCCTGGAGCTGATGCGGATCTTCGGTTTGCGGTTCGGCGCCATCGATCTTCGAGTGACGCCCGATGGCGACTATGTGTTTCTCGAGGTGAATCCCGCCGGCGAGTTCCTGTTCATCAGCCAGCGGATCGACCTGCCGATACCACAGGCCATTGCGGCATCGCTGGAACGTCACGACCGCGCGCGGTCGGACTGCGGACCGTGTTGACTCGGAGGCCAAGTGACTGCTGACGAGAAGACCATCGTGGGCACATGGCTGCATGCCCACGAAGAAGACAGCGAAACGGAAACCGTCTATCGGCCGGCCGATTTCGATTTTCCGCCGGCGAGAGGCCGACGCGGATACGAGTTCCGGCCGGATCACACGGGGTCCTACATCGGGATTGCGGCCCGGGATGGGGCGGCCCGGACGCCGTGTAAGTGGCGCCTGCGGAAGAAGCGCAGGGTTCTCGAGCTCGAGCTCTCGGCCGACGATGGACGGACAGAGGTGCTTCGAGTCGCATCGCTCGACAAAGAGCGGCTGGTCCTGCGAAAGCCTGCTGAGTGACCGATTGGCGACGGAACGAGGTTGCGCATGGGTAGTGTGGATATCCGTTTCTTCAACGCATCGAGAAAGCCGCTCGAGGACGAGATCGACGTCACCGTCACGGCCGTACGCACCAACACCGAGGTCCGGCGCGTCCGGGCCCATGACGGGAAAAAGAAGTTGCGCGCGGTGGAGCTCAACGCGCACGAGCCTTACATGGTGCGGGCGTTTCCGGTACGCCACAGGCCGGTCGGAGGATTTGTCATCGCTCCGCCAGGTGACAAGCCGGCGCAGCTGGAGCTGTTCTGCCCGGTCGATCCTCAGCGCGTCAGCGACGCGCAATTCCCGAAGTATGCCGGCCTCGACCCCACGCTCACGACGGTTCTCGAACGCAGCACGCTCGAGCGCGACACCGCCATGGCACCGATACCCGCCGCGGGGACGCCGGGAGAGTCGCTCTACGACAGCCTGACGCGCATGGAATGCGCGGGCCTGCTGAATCTCTTCTGCAAGATGACGCACGTGCCCCTCGGTGACATGACGGCCTGGAGCTTCGTGCGGGACGTCTATCGTGTGCGCGGCGATCGCATCTTCGTCAATGTGGCGCTGGAGTTCCGCGATCGCGTGAAGAACGCGCAGGCCGGCGGAGGCTTCAGAGAGGCGGACAGCTCGCTGCACAAACCGCCTCCGGGGTTTGCGTCAGCCGGATCCTTCAAGACGCGGGATCATTACGGCAATCTGCAGCTCACCTTCTTCAGCTCGGTCGCGGCGCCGCTCGCGTTCAAGGTTGACGCCGATATCGACGATGCGGCGGGCATCGAACATGCGTTTCAGGTGCTCGACCACGCGATCACGGATGAGGACACGCATCCGTTCGATATCCACCAGATCCTGACGTTTCACCAGCGGCTGAACACAGGCTACGACCTGTTGACGTAGCCGTCTGCCGACTCCTTCCAGCCTGCTCTGGCGCACCATGTCCCGGCGATCCCCGCCGGGCGTGGCACGCGCCTGTCTGGACCGGAGGAGCTGATAGACAATGGAAGCAACCAGCCTGATCCGGGGGGCACTCAAAAGCACGAGGGAGGGAAGGACGCTCGTGATCCGTGACGTCGTAGCGTGTCTCGTCGCAGCACTCTTCCTGCTGCTTTCGCCATCGCCTGTCCAGGCACGACAGACGAAGAGCGTGGCCGGCGTCAGCGCGGCGAATCCGCTGGCGGTGGAGGCCGGGATCGAGATCCTCAAGGCAGGCGGCAGCGCGGTCGATGCCGCGGTGGCGATTCAGGCGATGCTCGGTCTCGTCGAACCGCAAAGCTCCGGCGTCGCGGGGGGCGGCTTCCTGATGCATTACAACGCCGCTACCCAAAGGATCACCATGCTGGATGGACGGGAGGTCGCGCCCGCCGCCGCCACACCGACGATGTTCCTCGGGGAGGACGGCACCCCCTTGCCGTTCACCACGGCAGTGATCGGCGGACGCGCGACAGGGGTCCCCGGCGTCATGCCGATGCTGGGCGCCGCTCACGCCCGTTTCGGACGCCTGCCATGGAACCGTCTGTTCCGCCGGGCCATCACGGCCGCAGATTCAGGGTTCGTCGTGCCGCCCCGCCTCGGCCGCTTCGTCAATGGCCAGTCTGTCCAGGCGGCGCAGCCCGATGTGAAGAGGCTGTTCGCACGCCCCGACGGCACACCTGTGAAGGCGGGAGAGGTCATGCGCAATCGCGCGTACGCGGTCACGCTCCGGACGCTGGCATCTCGAGGGCCGCACGCACTGCACAAAGGCGCTCTTGCGCGAGCCATCGTGGCGAGGACACGCATGGCTCCGCTGCCCGGCTCCATGACGCTGTCGGATCTGTCACGCTACAGGCCGATCGAGCGAGCGCCGCTCTGCAGGCCCTACCGCGAATACGTCGTCTGCGTTCCGCCGCCCCCCTCGAGTGGCGTCTCTCTGCTCCAGCTGCTCGGGATGCTGGAGCACACGGACATCGCGGCGCGCGGTCCGGACGATCCCCAGGCCTGGTTTCTCTTTGCTCAAGCGAGCCGGATCATGTACGCGGATCGGGATCGGTACATCGCGGATCCGGCGTATGCCCGCGTTCCCGTCGAGGGGCTCCTCGACGCGGCCTACATTGCGTCACGCGCGGGGCTGATCGGCGACCGCGCCGGGCCCGCTCCTGCGGCCGGGCAGCCACGCGGCTCGGCCCCGGCCTCGGCGGCGGATGCGACTCGCGAGGCTCCGGGCACGAGCCACTTCGTCGTGGTAGACCTCAACGGAAACGTGGTTTCGATGACGACGACGGTGGAATCGTTGTTCGGATCGGGGCGGGCGGTCGGCGGATTCATGCTCAACAACGAGATGACGGACTTTTCGTTCGTGCCGAGCGTTGACGGAAGACCTGTCGCCAACGCGGTGGCCGGACGAAAGCGTCCCCGCTCCTCGATGTCGCCCGTCATCGTCCTCGATCGCCAGGGCAGGTTCCACGCCGCGCTCGGTTCACCGGGGGGCTCCGCGATCCCGGCCTACGTCGTCAAGATGCTGGTGGGGTTGCTTGCATGGCATCTTCCCATCCAACAGGCCATAGACCTGCCGAACATCTACGCGCGCGGGGATGGTGTCGCCGGCGAAGCCTCGAAGCTTTCGCCGCCGGTCATCGACGGGCTGGCGGCACGCGGCATCGTCGTCAAGCCAGGCGAAGGAGAGGATTCGGGGCTTCATGGCGTCATCGTGCGTGAGCCCGCCAACCTCGAGGGGGCAGCCGATCCACGCCGCGACGGAACCTGGCAGGCGCTTGACGCACGTGACGTACAACTCCGGAGAAGCCGTGATTAAGACCCTGCTGTCGATTGTGGCGGTGCTCGTCCTTGCCATTGTCCTTGCACACCATGCGGTCGCGCAGAACGCCACGCCGCCGGTCTACGTGACGCTCTGGTTCGACACCGAAGACTACATCCTGCCGCAGGATGACGATGCGACGAAGCGCCTTGCGGAGATGCTGACCGGGCTGGGTGTGCGGGGGACATTCAAGGTCGTGGGCGAAAAGGCCCGTGTGCTCGAGAGCCGGAAGCGGCGAGACGTGATTGCTGCGCTCCGCCGCCACGACATTGGCTATCACTCGAACACCCACAGCCAGCAGCCCACCATCGCCGTCTACATGCAGAATGCGGGCTGGGAAGACGGTCGGGCCGAGTTCCATCGGCGGGAAGCGCAGGGGGCCAGGGACGTCCAGCGGATCTTCGGCGTCGTGCCCGTCGCATACGGACAGCCAGGCAGCGCCTGGGTACCGCAGGCCTACCCGGCGCTCCACGACATGGGCATCGGCATGTACCTGGACGAGGCCGATCATGTCGGCATCGACGATCAGCCCTTTTACTATGGGGGCATGCTCAATGTGTTCAAGATGCGATCGAACCTGGTACGCATGGACCTGGATGGCGGCCAGAGCCTTGTCAACGGGAAGGCGGCCTTCACGAAGGCCTACGAGCGGCTGCGCACGAGCGGCGGCGGCACCATCAGCATTTACTACCACCCCAATGAATGGGTTCAGACGGAGTTCTGGGACGCTGTGAATTTCAAGGCGGGCGCCAACCCTGTTCGCGCCGAGTGGAAGCTGCCGGGCACGCGACCGGCCGCGGAGACGGAGCAGGCCTACCGCGACTTCGAGGCGTACGTTCGCTTCATGAAGGCGCAGGCCGGGGTACGATTCGTGACCGCGTCAGAATTGATCACCCTCTACAGTGACGCGGCGATGACGCGGAGCTTCCAGCGGCAGGACCTCCTTGCGCTTGCGCGATCGGTGCAGCAAGAGATCACGTTCCAGAAATTTGACGGCTACGCGCTCTCAGCCGCGGATGTGTTCGGTCTCCTCACCGATGCGGCGGCAGCATTCATCGACAAGAACGAGTTGCCCGCGGCGGCCAGGGTGACCGCGCTCTACGGTCCTGCCCGTCCTTACGCGGTGCCGGCCGGAGGCACGCGCCCATCGAGCTTCCGCTGGAGCGCGTTCGCGCAGGCGATTCGCGATACGTCGGACTTTTGCCGGAAGTCGCATCGGCTTCCCGACGAGGTCTGGATTGGCGCCGAGAGCGTGTCTCCTGCGGACTATCTCGCGACGCTGGCGGGAGCGATCGAAGGTCTGATCGCCACGGGCAAGCCGCCCGCGGACGTGATGCGTCGCGAAGGCCGCTACACTTCCGACCGTTACGTGGCCGAGGACTCTCCGGAGTTGTGGAACTGGCCCATCTTCCCCGCTGGATTTCACGCGCCGCGCATCATGGAACTGGCACGGCTCCAGGCGTGGACGTTGAAGCCCGCCGTCGTTCATCGCTGACTCCAGGAGTCAGCTCCGTACGGAGGGCAGGCGTGAGCCACTACAATCTGGAGCGCTTCAGGCAGGCACAGGACGATCCGGGCTCGGGATTCGAGACCGCGCTCGCTGAAATCAGGTCGGGGCGGAAGCGGAGTCACTGGATCTGGTACATCTTCCCGCAGCTGGCAGGTCTCGGCAGCTCCGCTCTTTCGGAGACGTACGCGATCGATGGGCCGGAGGAAGCCGCGGAGTACTTGAAGGATCCGGGTACTGTCGCAACGCCTGCTCACCATGACCGCCGCCGTTGCCGAGCGCCTGAGCAACGGAGCGCCTCTTGCGGTCCTGATGGGATCGCGAATCGATGCGACAAAGCTCATGTCGTCATTGACGCTCTTCGCACACGTTGCCGCGGAGCTTCACAGGCGTCATCCCGACGAAACGTACGACGCGCTTGCCGGTGCTGCCGAGGCCGCGCTCAAAGCAGGGGAGTCGGAAGGCTACCAGCGCTGCCGATTCACGCTCGAGAGAGCATCCAGGACGGGCGCGGGGCGAGTACGCCGGCAGCGGTGATCACGCCGACCTGTGCGGTGCTCGACGATCGTTCGTTTGCCGGCACCTGACTTCGAAAGAAGCCCTTGACGTATGAGCATCCTCTTGGTATATCATTTCGATATCGACAATCTATATCGAATGGCTATGCGAGACGTCGGGAGCGGACAAGGGGAGCGACAACGCGATGACGCCTCGGATTGAGATCGTCAAAGGCACGCTGGATCTGTTGATTCTCCGGACGGTGGAGCTTCGACCCATGCACGGCGTGGCGATCGCCGACCGCATTCTGCAGACGACGAAGGGTGCCTTCCAGGTCAAACCCGGCTCTCTGTTCCCGGCACTCCATCGACTGGAAGAGGAAGGCTGGATTGGCGGGGAGTGGCAGCAGTCTCCGGACGGGCGCCGCGTCAGGTCCTACACGCTCACCAAAGCAGGCCGCCGGCAACTTGAAACGAGGAAGGCCGCGTGGGAGGCCGTCGTGCTCGCGGTGGGACAAGTGCTCGAGTCTTCCTAGTCGAGGCATTGGAGATGCCCGTCCTTGCAAAGCTCAGGAGCGTTTTCCAGAACCTGTTCCGCGGAGCCCGCGTCGAGCAGGAGCTTGACGAAGAGATCCGAAGCTATCTGGAGGAGCGCACCGCCAGGAACCTCGAGGCCGGGATGGCTCCGGAGCCTGCCCGTCGCGCGGCGCTCCTCGAACTGGGAGGCGTCGAGCAGGTGAAAGTCGAGGTGCGGCACGCCCGGCTCGGTTACGGCGTGGAGACGACGATGCAGGACATCAGCTACGGGTACCGCGCGCTCACTCGAACGCCGCTCTTCGCGGTCGTCGTCGTCCTGACGCTTGCGCTGGGCATCGGCGCGAACGTGACGATGTTCAGCGTGATGTATTCCGTGCTGTGGCGATCCCTGCCATATCCGGAGGCGGATCGGCTGGTCCTGCTCGATGCCGATGTGGGCGGCGACACCGGCGCCGGCCTGGCGCCCGGCGAAGCAGTGGCTCTCCGAGACAGCCGCGTACTGGAGCAGGTCGCGACCGTCGTTGGCGTCGATGCCAATCTGACGGTTGACGGCGAGATGGATCATGTGGCGGCCGCCAGCGCGACGAACGGCGCCCTTCCCCTCCTGGGTGGGGAGCCGATGGCGCTCGGCCGGAATCTTCGATCGGAACAGGACTCCGGCCAGTTCGTGCGCGCCGTCGTCATCAGCGATTCGCTCTGGCGCCGCCGGTTCCATGCCGACCCCCGCGTCCTCGGACGTCACATCCAGGTGAACAACCTCGACGTCGAGATCGTCGGCGTGCTGCCGCAGAACTTCCGCGTCATCCTGCCTGCCGGCTCGAACACTCCGGAGGACGTGGACATCTGGTTTCCTCGAGGCTTCGAAGAGAGTCTGCAGTTCCGGAGCCACGCCACAATCGGCCGTCTGAAGCCGGGGACGCGGCTGCGAGCGTTGCAGACGGAACTGGATGCACTGGGCTCGGGGTTCATGCGCCAGCATCCGGCCGCCTATGCGCGCGGTACCCTGCGGTTGCACGCGCGCCCGCTTCGGGATGCGATCGTCGGCGATGTGCGGCCGCGGTTGTTGATGCTCGGCCTTGCGGTCGGTTTCGTGCTGCTCATCGCCTGTGTGAACGTCGCCAACCTGATGCTCGCGCGAGCCCGGAGCCGGGAGCGTGAGTTCGCCGTGCGCCGGGCGCTCGGCGCCACGAAGGCCCGCCTGATCCGTCAATTGCTGACGGAGAGCCTGCTGCTCGCACTGCTCGGTGGGGCCGCCGGGCTTGTCGTCAGCGGCGGTGCTGTCGCGTTGCTCGACTGGCTGCGTCCGCCGTATCTTCCGCGCCTGGCAGACATCGCGATCGATGCCACGGTCGGCCTGTATACCGTGGGAATCTCCCTGGTGGTCGGTCTCGTGTTCGGGCTCCTGCCCGCATTGCGACTGGCCGCCGACCACGGGCACGAGGCGCTCCGATCCGGCCGCATGGAGACACTCCTTCCTGGAGCGCGGCGCCTCCAGCGAACGCTGGTCGTCGTCGAGATCGCCCTGTCGATCGTACCGCTCGTCGCCGCTGGTCTGATGCTGCGATCGTTCGTGAATCTGTCGCAGGCGCCGATTGGTTTCGATCCGTCCGAGGTCCTGACCGCGAGGGTCCCGCACAACCTTCGGGCCTTCCCGGAGGGAGCCACGAGAACGCGGTTGCACCAGGAGGCGATCGCGCGCGTCCAGCAGCTGCCGGGTGTCATGTCCGTAAGCGCCGGGGGACCATTGCCATTCAGCGGGCTCGAGTGGACCAAGCGGTACGGCCGGGACGGGGATCCTGAAGGACCGCGCTGGCGCGCGAGCGCGCAGTCCGTGATGCCCGGATACCTGCGCACGGTGGGCGTGGCGCTTCGCGAAGGACGCGACTTCACGGACGACGACATCACCAGCCGCCGTTTGGTCGCGATCGTGGACGAGCGGCTCGCCAGGCAACTCTGGCCGTCCGGCGCCATCGGCCGGCGAATGACGGTCGAAATGGCACGAAATCGAATCGAGACGCTCGAGGTGATTGGGGTGACCAATCCTGTCCGCGTCACCCGCGTCCGGGACGACGCCATGCCCCATGTCTTTCTGCCATATCCCCTCTGGCAGGTCGAGATGGCGCTCGTGCTGAAGACACGCGAACGTCCGGCGGTTCTTGGCCCCGCGATCAAGCAGGCCGTGGAATCGCTCGGCACACAGCGATCCGTGTATGACATCCGGCCGATGCGCGAGTATGTCTACCAGTCGATCGGCGATACACGATTCACGATGGTGGTGCTGCTCGGATTTGCCGGCGCGGCACTGCTCCTGGCGGCTGTCGGTTTGTACGGAACGCTGGCGTACTTCATCTCGCAGCGGACGCACGAGCTCGGTCTTCGCATGGCGCTCGGCGCGTCGGCGGAGCGTGTCGTCCGGATGATTCTTTCAGAGGGCGTGCTCCTGACGGCCATCGGCATGACGATCGGTATGGCCGCTTCGGTGGCGACCGGCCGGGCCATGCACGGCCTGCTGTACAACGTGACGCCGCTCGATGGGTTGACCCTCTTCGGGGTCGCGGGAGTGTCGGCGCTGGCGGCCATTGCCGCGACGGGCTATCCCGCGTGGCGCGCGTCCCGGATCGATCCGTGTGTGGCACTCCGCAACTAGGACTCGGGATCAGGGATCGGGGATCGGGGATCAGGGATTCGATCGTAAGGTGTGTAGCTTTCCCACGACCATGGCATTCCCGGGTCGCCAAGCGTCGCTTCGGTCAGACGCTGGTACAGGCTCTCGGCACGCACGTCGTTGGACAGGAACAGCACGCAGCGTCGAGTCTTCTCGACGCAGATCGCCTGGTTGGCGGTCCCGTCGTCGTGCCCGCCCTTGAAGAGGACGGGACCGAACGGACCTTCGAAGGTGACCACGCCAAGGCCGGCCGACAGCTTCATGGCCTGCATCGCCGGCGATGTGGCTGCCCGCAGCGTGGGGAACTGGCTGGGTGTCGCGATGGCCAGCTGCGGCTTCACCATCTCGGCCCTCGACTTTGGCGACAGCCCCTCGCCGCGGCTGAAGCCGGCCAGGAACTTCGCAAAGTCCGCGATGGTCGTGTCCATCGACCCCGACGCGCGCGGCCGGCTACGTTCGTCGTGCGGCTGGAAGCCCCCGTCGAGCGTGTAGCCGTCGGCGAGGTTCTGCGCGAAGTCCTCCCGCCACATCATGCTGGTGCGGGTCATGCCGAACCGGTCGAAGACCCGGCGACGCATCTCGTCGCCGACATTCAGCCCAAGACCCGTTTCCAGCACGAACTGCAGCAGGATGATGCCCTCCCCGGAGTATGCGTACCGGCTTCCCGGCTCGAAGTGCAGGCGCATCTTCTTGTCCGGCTCGAGGAATGCGTAGTTGGCCAGGCCGCTCGAGTGGTTGAGGAGGATGCGCGGCGTCAGCTTCCGCCAGCGCTCGTCCCCCTTCAACGCTTCGTAGAAGGGATACTCTGGAAGCGCCTTCGGCAGGTACTCGGCGGTGGATCGATCGAGGTTCACCTTTCCCTCGTCCACCAGCTGCATGACCATGTAGGCAAAGGCAAACTTGGTCAGCGAAGCGCCGTACATGATCGTGTCGGTCTGCAGCGGCAGGTTCTTCTCGACATTGCGCCGCCCCCAGGTGCGGACGAACACGACCTGGCCGTTGTCGATGACCGCCATCGCGAGCCCCTGTACCCTGGCTCCGGTCATCATCCGCTTCGCCGCTTCCTCGATTCGCTCGGTGGCGATCGCCTCGCCATCGAAACGGCGAACGACCGTCTGCGCGGCCACCGCTGTGCCCATGATCAGCGTGACACCGGCCGCCAGCACCACGCGCATCGCAATTGTCATAGTGCGCAGAATACTCGAATCCCAGGCGTGTTCTTCCGCCTAAAGGCGGAAGCTACGGGAGTCCCGAGTCCCGAGTCCCGAGCCCCGAACCCCGATCCCCGATCCCCGATCCCCGAATCCCGAATCCCGAATCCCGACGAAGATCACTCACACTGTTATTGACACCGCGCCAGTACCCGATCAAGTATTTGGACTAACGCTGTTAGTTGTTATTCCGGGACGGAATCGTATGGGTAGACAGACGCTTCAGCATTTCGAGCTCCAGGTGCTCCTGGCCATGCTCCGCCAGCGGACCGAGACATACAGCGTCCCGCTCGTGATTGCGCTCGAGAAGCGCACTGGCAGGCCGGTCGCACAGGCGGCGGTGTTCATTGCGTTGAGCCGCCTCGAAAAAAAGGGGCTCGTGAGCTCCCGTCTCGAGGAGCCGGACGCGGGGCGCGCCCGCCGGTACTTCAAGCTGACCCGGCAGGGACTGGCTGCAGTGAAAGAGCAGCGCCTCGAGCACGCGCGACTGTGGCGCGGGCTCGGCCGCCTCCTCGACGCCCACAAGGCCTGACATGCGCTGGCTGCTGCATCTCCTCGTCGACGAAGCCGACCGTCGAGCCATTGAAACGGATCTCGCCGAGCTCCATGAGCTGCACCGGCGTCAGCACGGCGATCGCGCGGCCGCTCGGTGGCTGCGCCGGCAACGCCTCCTGTACCCGCTTCACCTCCTCGCGGATCGCGGCGGTGCCGTCCTGGGCCGGATCGCGAGTGCGATACCTCAAGTCGGGCGCGACGTCCGCCAGAGCGGGCGAAGCTTTGCGCGCACTCCCGCACTGACGGCGACGATCGTGCTCACGGTGGGGGTCGGTCTCGGCGCGACCACGGCCCTGGTCGGAGTGGTCCAGGCCGTCCTCCTGAACCCGCTGCCATACGCCGGATCCGACGCGCTGTTCTGGATCTACACCGACAATCCTCCGTATCGATTTCCGCTCTCGGTGGTGGACTATCGTGCGCTCGAAGCCGATCATCCGGCCTTCACCGATGTAGCCGCGTACCGGAGCGGCAACGTCACGGTGACAGAGGCAGGAGCGGCGGAGCGGGTGAGCACAAAGGTCGTGACGGGCTCGTATTTTGCGCTCCTCGGCCAGAAGCCGCTCATCGGGCGGCTCTTCTCCCCCTCGGACGACGGGCGCGGCGAGCGCATTGCCGTGCTGACGGCACCCTACTGGGCGCGGCGCTTCGGCAGCGATCCGGCGGTGCTCGGGCGGGCGATGAACATCGACGGCGCGAGCTACACGATCGTGGGCGTGCTGCAGAAGACGGCGGGTCCCCTCGAGCGCGACGTCGCGCTCTTCACCGCGGCAGACTGGCCCGCTCCCACTCGCAAAGGACCGTTCTTCCTGCAAGTCGTGGGACGTCTGCGCCCGGGCGTGTCGCACGAGTCGGCTCTCGAGGCGCTCCATGCCACGAACTCGCGGCTCTTCCCGATCTGGCAGTCCTCGTACCAGAACGAGCGATCCACGTGGGGGATGGACGGCCTCAAGGCGCGCGTGATCGGAGACGTGCGTCTCACGCTGGTCCTCGTGCTCGCGGCGGTCGGGTGCGTCCTCCTCATCGCGTGCGCGAACGCCATCAACCTGCTCATCGCCCGTGCGCTCGATCGGGGACGGGAGCTGGCGATCCGCGGCGCGCTCGGCGCATCGCGCGGCCGCCTGGTGCAATACATGCTCGTCGAAACCGGCGTGCTGGCCGCTGGCGCTGCCCTGATCGGTCTGGCGATTGCCGCGGGCTCCCTCGAGCTCGTGAGGGCGTATGGCGTTGGGTACGTGCCGCGCCTCGACGAAGTGCGCCTCTCTGGTCCTGTGCTGGCGTGGCTCATGGCGCTCGCCGCGCTCAGCGGTCTCCTCATCGGACTCGTTCCGGCGATTCATGGCTCCCGGTTGCGGCTGAACCGGACGCTCTCATCCGGCGGACGCTCTTCCACAGACGGTCCAGTCGCCCGGCGGATGCGGCGCGCGCTCGTGGCCGCTGAATTCGCACTCGCCACGCCGCTGCTCGTGGCTGCCGCCCTGGTGATCGTCAGCCTCGATCATCTCAGTCGTGTCAACGTCGGCATCGACACGAGCCGCATCCTGACGGCGTCACTCTCTCTCTCTCCCGCGCGGTACCCGCGCGATGTGGACAGGCGAGCCTTCTGGGAACGTGCGATGCTGCGGCTCAGGGCCCTGCCGGGAGCCGAAGCGGTGGCGATGGCGGACAGCCGGCCACCCAAGGAGGCGAACGACATCAACAACTTCGATCTCGAGGCGCACCCGACGCCCGCCGGACAGAACCAGCCCGTCTGTCCCTGGGTCGCGGCATCACCAGGCTTCTTCGAGACCGTTGGCCTGCGCCTCGAGCAGGGGCGGCTCCTGGACGAGCACTCGCTGGCAGACGACGTGATCGTGGTGGACCGGGCATGGGCGGACCGCTTCTTTCCCAACGAAGACGTGATTGGCCGGCGCCTCAAAGGGGGCGGCTGCACCAGCTGCCCGTGGACGACGGTGGTGGGCGTCGTGAGCACGGTCAAGTTCGTCGGTCTCGACGCGCCGGATCAGGGCACGGTCTATTACCCGTTCGTGGACAATCGCGATGGGTATTTCGTTCTGCGCACGTCGGGAGACCCATCGTCTTTGACGGCGGCCCTGCGCGGCGCCGTCCGCGAGCTCGATCCGGGTCTTGCGCTCTCGAACATCGCCACGGGTGACGAGCTCGTCTCGCAATCACTGGTCGCGCCGCGTTACCTGAGCGTGCTCATCGGCATTTTCGCGCTGACGGCCGTCGTGCTCTCGATCGTCGGCATCTACGGCGTGATGGCTCACTTCGTCCAGCAGCACACGCGCGACATCGGGATCCGCCTGGCGCTCGGCGGCGATCCGTCAGCGATGCGATGGATGATCGTCCTGCAGGGGCTGCGTTTCATTGCCGTGGGCGTCGTCGTCGGCGCAGGAGCGTCGTTCCTCACAACCGAGCTGATGAAGACCCTGCTCTTCGGCGTGAGCACGGCGAATCGGTTGACCATGCTCGCGGTACCGGCCGCCCTGACAGCGATCGCGTGCATCGCATGCCTCATCCCCGCCCATCGGGCCGCGCGCCTCGATCCAGCCGAAATCCTTCGCGAAACGTAAGAGCCTGCAACCAGACTCTGAAAGGCACGAACCGCTGCGGTTCGCAACCACGATGGAGTAGTCTGACCGGCGATGTCGCATCTCGAACTTGTCGCGCTGGTGGTTCAGGACTACGACGCGGCGATCCGTTTCTTCGTCAACGTCCTGCAGTTCGAGCTCGTGGAAGACACGCCTTCGCTGACTAATGATGGCCGTCCGAAGCGTTGGGTCATAATTCGTCCCAGAGGCGGCCAGACAGGCATCCTGCTTGCGCGTGCCGACGGTGATCAGCAGACGAGCATGGTGGGCCAGCAGTTCGCCGGGCGTGTGGGTATGTTCCTGCGCGTAGATGATTTCGATGCTGCTTACCAGGCCATGGTTGGCGCAGGAGTGCGGTTCGTCTCGACGCCGCGGGATGAACCATATGGCCGACTGGCAGTGTTCCTCGATCTCGAGGGGAATCGCTGGGACCTGTTGGGTCCGGACCCGCGGCGATAGACGCTACAAGCTAAACACTGAGAGGGCTATCCCTCTTTGAGTGCCTGCACCGGGCTTTTGAGAGACGCGCGCCTTGCCGGCCACCAGGCGGCGAGGCCTCCAGTGACCGCAAGCAGAATGCACGTCACGATGAGTGTCGGCACGTCAGCACCCTGCACGCCATAGAGCCAGCTCTGAAGCAGCTTCGCCCCCGCGATGGCTCCCCCCAGCCCGAATCCCAGGCCGATGCCGAGCAGGTAGCCGCACTCTTTCAACAACAACCGGACGAGCGCGCTGCTGGATGCTCCAAGCGCCATCCGGATGGCGATCTCATTTTCGCGCTGCTGGACGGCGTACGCCGTCACGCCGTAGATCCCCAGGAACGCGAGGCCTGCCGCCACGGCCGCGAAGCCGCTCAGCATCATCGTCATGAACTTCGTGCCCGCGAGCTGCCGGTTCTGGCTCTCGACCGAGCTCATCCCATCCACGACCGCGTGCGCGTCTATTCCGGCCGCAACCGTGCGGAGCGTCTGCAGCAGGGACGCCGACGGCTGGCCGGCCCGCATGTAGAACGATCCGAAGCGCCCGAACGAGGACGGGGAGAGCGGAACGTACATGTCGCTGACGATCGCCTCGGAGTATGTCTGTCGAACATCGGCTGCGACGCCGACGACGGTTCGCCATGGTCCCGGTCTCGGACCGGCCGTCGTTTCTTCCACGGCGCGCACGTGATGGCCGATGGCGCTCCCATCCGGCCACAACCGCTTCGCAAGGGATTCACTGAGCACCGCGATCGGCTCGGTCCTCTGCACGTCGGCGCGGGTGAAGTCCCGCCCGCTCCGAAGCTCGATCCCCAGCGTGGAGAAGTAGGCGGCGCCAACCGACACGCCGCCGGCGCGCACGCCCTGACCCGCGCGGCCGTCGATCTCGACCGACTGCATCGGGAGCTCGACGAACGGAGGCCAGGTGCTGAAAACCGGTGGAGTGTTCAGGTTCGACAGCCTGTCCGTGAACTGTTCATAGAAACGAAAGAACGCCGACGGATCCGCGTAGTCGGATCCGCGAAGGACGACGCGCGCGCGGACGAGACGCTCCGGCTGAAAGCCCAGGTCGCTGCGAATCATGCTGACGACGCTGCGAATCATCAGTCCGCCGCCTACGACGAGCACGAGAGTGCCCGCAACCTCGAAGGCGACGAGGGCCGAGCGCATGTGCCGCATCGAGCGTCCGTCGGTGGATGTGGCTCGATCGCGGCGCAACACGTCTCCCAGCTTCCACTGCCAGCGTGCGACGAGCGGAAGGCAGGACAACGAGAGGGCAATGAGAGTCCCGATGGCGCCGGCCGCAAGGAGCACCGGGGTGTCGGTCGCAATCGCCGCCGTGCCGCCCGGGGCAGGGCGCCCGAGGTGTGTCTCGATGAGGGGCGCCAGCGCACGAAGAGTGAGCTGGCTCAGTGCGACGCCTGCCACCAGCGCAGCGCCGCAAAGGAGCAGCGCCTCGATCGTGAGCATCCGTGCAAGATGCCACCGGCCCGAGCCGAGCGCCGCCCGGACCGCCATCTCTTTCTGCCGCCGCAGGGTGCGCAGCAGCGTCAGCACCGCGACATTGGTGCAGACGACCACGAGGACCAGACCGGCCGCAACCAGCACGCCCAGGAGCACCGGACGAAGTTCGGCGACATACCGCTCGCGAGCACTCTCCAGATGCACGCCGCTCCAGTCCGAAGGAAGGTCAGACGTGACGGCCCTGGCGGCTTCCGTGATGCGTCGCTCCGCGAATGCGGAGGGAACACCTTCGCGCAGCCTCACCATGTAAGTGCGAGCCGGCGAGGTGAGGGGGACCAGCAGATCCACCAGGGCGCTGCTGTCACGTCCATAGTAGAAGTCCGGCGCGAGCACGCCGACGATGCGGAGGCTCTCGACCGCCGCGTTGCGGGTCTCCACCTCCGTGCGGATGTAGCGGCCGATGATCCCCGGATCCGATCCATAGCGATCCCGCCAGACGGCATAGCCAAGCACCACGGCGTCGGATCCGCCGGTGAAGTCCTGCTCGGTCAGCGAGCGGCCCAGGATCGCGCGTACACCCAGCGCCTTGACGAAGCTGCCGCTGACGCGCAGTCCTCGCGCCGCCTGCGCGTACTGTCCATCGGCCAGGTAGAACGTCTCGCCCCTGGACGTGACCGGAAACTCGACCACGTCGTTGACGGAGCTCCAGTCGAGCGCGGTCAGATTGGCGGGTTCCCACGGGCCAGGCGGGGCGTACCTGACGTGGTACAGACGGTCCGCTGCCTCATACGGCAGCGCGCGCAGGAGGTAGGCGTTGGCGACCGCCAGCGTGGACGTCACCAGGGCCAGACCGACGGCCAGTGACGAGACGACGACGAGCGTGAAGCCTGGAGTCCTCCGGAGCACCCGGCCCGCAAAGCGGATGTCGCGCACGAGGCTGTCGAGCCACGTCCAGCCCCAGACCTCGCGGGCGTCCTCGCGCAGGCGCAGCGTGTTCCCGAACCCCCGCGGGTCCTTCATCGCTGCCCGGTGTTCCTCCATCTCCGCCCTCAACACGTCGTCGAAATGCCGGCGATTGAGCAGGAACCAGAGACGACGGAGCCACTCCCCCATGACATGCATGTGAGCCTCGTTTCTAGGCGGTGTCCATCACCTGAGTGATCGCGTAGGAGAGGCGACGATAATTCTCGCGTTCGGTCTCCAGCTGCTTTCTGCCTGCGGGGGTGAGGCGGTACTCCCGCACGGCGCGGCCGGTCGAGGAGATGACCGGACTGGCCTTGACCCAGCCCTTCAGCAGGAGCTTCTGGAGTGCCGGGTACAAAGACCCTTCCTCGACGCTGAGCACCTGGTCGGAGAGCTCCGAGATCCGCTGAGCTATCGCGTACCCATGCAGGGGCCGACCGGCCAGCACACGCAGGATGAGCATCACGAGGCTGCCGGGCGGAAGGCCGTCTTCTCTAGGCATAGTTCAACTATGCGTATGGTGCAATAGTCGCCAGGGACGTGTCAAGTGGGGTCAGAGATCAGGGATCCGGGATCGGGATTCGGGATTCGGGACTCGGGATTCGACTCGGGCCTCGGGACTCGCCCGCCTCCGCTCGCTGGGGAGGCAGTGCGAGCTATGGCGCGGCCGCGCCGTGGCCGCTTCGCGGCGCAGGCGGGGGATTCGGGACTCGTTCGCGTTCTAGACTCGGGAGTCGTGGCTTCCGCCTTCAGGCGGAAGAACACCTGCGGGCCAGCGAGGCGCGTCAGTCGCGCGTCAGGGCCCTCGCGGCCATCCAGCTGATGACTCCGGCGGACAGCGCCCATAGTGGTTCCTCGAACAGAACAAGGACGAGGACAGCCGCGGCAATGGCGGTCACCGTGGTCACCGTGAGACGGCGCACACGCCTGCGCTTGAGCGCGTCGCAGCTGTGGTTGTCCGAGAGAAAAGCGTGACAGTGCGGGCAGGTCGCCATCAGCGGCGCGCATGCTCGAGCGACCGAGGAGTCATTCGCTCCGCACTGTAGCAGATTCGGACCCGGAAGCAACGACCAGCAGCGCACGAGTGCCCGGTCCTTTGTCAGCACATACCGGCCACCGGGCGAGCCTTGCGTCTTCGCGAGAATTGTCGTGTCGCTCTTCAATGCCTCAGATTGTTCACGCGACACGCGCACGTTCGGAAACCATCCGGACAGCCTCGCGGTCTGGGTCTTCCTCCACGTCACCGCACCACTGAGAGGCTGTCGAACACGCCGCTCGCCAGCGTCGTGTTGTCGTGGCTCGTGATCGCGACACCGACGAACGTGTCAACGTCGAGCGGCAGCGTCACCGAGCCGACCGTCCGCCAGGTGACGCCATCCTCCGATGCCGAGCCCGTGAAGGTGTTGCCGGAGCGGCGCAATCGCAGCCACTCCGGGGCGGCGCCCGTCGTGAGCGCGACGTTGCTCGAAATGCCGGCCGGCTGCGCGCGATACTGCATCGCCAGGCCGGCGCCCGCCGACACGACCAGCATCACGTGTCGTGAGGCCGGGTCAGCGCTCTCGCGGAACATCAGTCCAAACTTCGCCCATCGGTGCGTGTGCTCGAGGCTCTGCACGCGCACGGTGGCGGTCGCATCCGACGTCCACCACTGACGAAAGAAGTAGAAGGCATCCGCGGTACCCCAGATGTCCGCTCCGGATCCCTTTATGTCTCCCGTCGTTGCGCTGAAGCCGCCGTCGCCCGGCACGCCGACAGCGCCGATATCGGAGGCGCCGAATCCGAAACCCGGACCCATGAGCAGGAGGTCGCGGAAGCGCGCTGTCGCGAGCGTGCCGTCGACATGGCTGCTGACGGCCACGCCGACGCGCACGGTCGCCGCCAGGCCCGGCAGCACGTCCCGTCCGACGAGGATCCACGGCGTGCCGTCCCATTCTGTGCGGTAGTAGGCGCTGATCAGGTCGCCGGTTCGCTTGAGCATGATCCACACCGGCGCGGCCACGGCGGGCCCCGCCGTATGAACGCTGAGACCGTTCACCTCCCGCCGCCGCTGGAACGCGAGACCCTTCACCGTGGTCGGTGTGACGAAGAGGGACGCGTGACGTGAACCGGCCGCGGTGCCCTCGCGGATCATCAGGCCGCCCTTCGTCCACGCGTTCACGTTTTCGACGCCGGGCACCAGCGTGTAGATCGTGAAGTCGCCCGAGTACGGCGTCTGCACGAAGTGGAACTCGTCGGCCCGGTTCCAGATGTCCGTCCCGCTGCCGGTGACGGTGAACTCGTTCGTGTGAAGATTGAAGACCGAGCTCCCGGCCGCGGCGACGGTGCCGATGTCGCCGTTGGTCCATCCGGGCGGTCCCGGATCCTTGAAGCTGAAATCGAAGACGACCGTGTCGGAGGCCTGCGCCCGCCCGTCGGTGGCGGTCATCGTCAGCTCGTAGCGCTCTGCCAACAGGTGCTGAATGCACCCGAAATTGGAGCGATAGTCAATTCGCCCGGACGTATCCGTCACCCGGAACGACAGCAGGTGGCCGTCCGGATCCGTGCCGCTGCCACGTAGGAAGATCACACTCGATCCCGGCTCGGTTTCCCCCTCACCAGCGTCCACGACCGGCGGCCGGTTGGTCCGCGGCGCGGTCGTGATCAGCAGCCGGCCGTCGGAGGCGATCAGATCCGGAAAGCTGTCCCGGTTGAGGTCCGAAGTGTTGAGCGAATTGACCTCGCTGCCGAAGATCTCGGCCCCGAACGCCTGGGAGCCGAGCGCGAAGGTCGTGGTTTCGCCGAACGTGCCATCGCCGTTGCCGGGCACGATCGAGACGCTGTCAGCCGGACGCATGTAGGAGCAGCCGTCGTCGATAATCCGGAAGGACCGGTTCGCCGTCGCCACGTCGAGACGGCCGTCGCGGGTGAAGTCGCCGAGGACGATGGCGATGGGCCCGATGGCGGTAGGGTAGGTGCCGGTCAGCGTGAAGGTGCCGTCCCCGCCGCCGATGAACACGTAGACGAACCCGTCCCCCGCGTACGAGAAGCCGGAATACGTCGATCCCGATACGACCAGATCGAGGACGCCATCGCCGTTCAGGTCGCGTGCCGCCAGGTCGGTCGCTTCCTTCGGCACGTCCACCGTTCCGCGCGTGAACTGAAACAATCCGGCGTTCAGGTAGACCGTCAGCCGTCCCGGCGTTGCCTCGACGGTCATGTGCGACACGGCGAGATCGATACGGCCGTCGCCGTCGAAGTCGCCGGTGATCGCCTGCCTCGCAAAGGTGTCGAGCGGCAGCAGCACGGGATCGTCGAACGTGAAATCCCCACGGCCGGGGTAAATCGCGACGTAGAGCGAGCTCCCGACGGACTGCGGCACGGCGATGTCGCGATGACCATCGGCATCGAAATCGGCAACCTGGACGAACCCGCCGAACTGTCCCAGCGACCTCACGCTCCGCGGCGGCTGCAGCGTCCCGTTCATGTTTCCGGGCAGGACGATGAGATCACCGTCACCGAGGTGCTCGGCCAGGACGTCGATGGCACCGTCGCCGTTCATGTCCGCGACGGCCCGAACCCAGCCGGCCGTTCCGGACACAATCGGTGCCCTGAACGTGCCGTCACCGTTGCCAAGCGCGATCTGCACGAACGCTTCTTCCTCCAACGGGTCGAGGAGCGCGTCGGAGCCGCTCACCAGATCGGTGATGCCATCCCGGTTGAAATCACCCGGCCAGACTTCTCCGTGCGTCTGAGGCACGACGCGAAGCGTGGCGGCTGGCAGAAGGTGCGCCTGGGCCGCCACGGGCGAGTCGACCACGACCGCTGTCGACAGCAGACCAATCAGCGACAGGAACGCGACGCGGCGCGCAGACGTGGTCATGGGATGCTCCGTAGGGTGAAGCCCGTCTGTTCCGCAAACCTCCGCCGACGGCCTGCGAACGAACCGATGGCTCACCGACCTGGTTGAATTGGTTATGCGGACGGCAGCATCGAGCGCAAACCACATTCCGTCGTGGTTCGATGAGCCTCGATGAGCCAACGGCTGTCCTGATGGACTATTTCGATCGTTCGAGGCTGCCTGCGGGAGTCGCGCCGTCTCTGAACGGATATTCGGTGGGAGAAAAAGGGATACCCAGTAGTGTGGCGTGAACGATCACCTGTTGTGCAATCAGACGGCAGTGCCCGCCGGTCCATCAGTCCGCATCCGGTGTGTGCGCTCTCTCCGTGAGGGCGCACACACCCACAGTCACGCTACCGTGGCAACAGGATCCAGACGACTTCGCCGGCTTCCGGCGCCGGCTGAATGCGTACCTGCAGCCAGGCCCCCTTGGTCCCGCGACCGCGCAGGAGGCGTTCCCTGGACGTGGGAGGCCCGCCGCCGGAGGCCAGGCGCATGTCGTGCATCACCGCGTCGCGGTCCTGTCCGAAGAATTGATGAAAGGGTCGACCGATGGCGCCGCGCCGGCTGAAGCCAATCAGCGCTGCGGCGCCGGGAGAAAGGTCGATAATCATTCCGTCGGCTTCGGTCTGAAGCCAGCATCGAGGTTCCACCGGCGCGAGATCGGGAGTCGCCTGAGACCCATCGCTGATGTCGTCTTTCCGGTGCACGTTACTTCCTCCGTCTCCAATCGTTGGGGTTGCCGAAGTCAGAAAAATCGTCTGCCACGATCCTGCGACAGGACTTTAGCAAGCAACGTTCCAAGGTGCCAAGGTGCCAAGGTGCCAAGGTGCCAGAGGTGCCAGGGTCCGAGGGAGCTAGGCGAGATCCTCGATGGCAATCAGGCCGCGCTTCAGGGCCTGCGCAGTGGCCTGCCCTCGACTCTCGACCTGCAGCTTGGCGAGCACGTGACCGACGTGCGTCTTGATCGTCTCCTCGCCGACATCGAGGACGGCCGCGATCTCCTTGTTCGAATGGCCGAGCGCGACATAGCGGAGCACCTCGATCTCGCGCGGCGTCAGCTCTTCCACCGCCTCTAGACGCGTGCGCAGGCCGCCCGCGGATGGATCGATATAGGTGTGGCCGCTGGCGACGGCGCGGACGGCGGCGAGGAGGACCTCCGGTTCCGAGTCCTTCCGGACATACCCCACGGCGCCCGCCCGCAATACCCCCATCATGCGGGCCTCGTCGGTCGATGCCGTCAGCGCGATGACCCGGATCCCCGGTGCGCGCGCGAGGATCCGCCGCGTGGTTTCGACGCCGTTCAGTCCGCCCGGCATCAACAGATCCTGCAGCACGATGTGCGGCTGCCAGATACCGAGGTGCTCGAGCAATTCCTCGCCGCTTGCGGCGATGCCGACGACGCTCAAGCCGGGGAAGGACTCGAGGTAGGCCTTCAGGCTCCGTGAGACGACGCGATGGTCGTCCACGATGGCGATGGTCGTGACGATCAAGAGGTGGCCTCGCGGCCTCGAAGCACAGTGATGTACGCCATCACGTAACGGGCCGTGGCAATGCCGGCGACGACGGCGACACCGAGTGTCCACGGGTGAGGGCTGACCCCGCGAACCATCAGGTAGCCGCCGCTCAGGAGAAGCACGGCGGCCCACATCAGCGCCTTTATACCGTAGGTCCGGGACGGTCTCGCGAGACAGGGGACCGTGAACCGCACGAGCGTTCCCTCGCCGGGTGCGCTGGTCAGCATGAACGAGCCGCCGAGCACGGCGGCGCGCGCGGTCATGTTCTGCACGCCCATACCCGTCCGCGACGCCAGAGGATCGAACCCCACCCCATCGTCCTCGATGGTGAGCTCGAGAGCATGGCCCGCCGTGCCGATCGATATCGTGACGTGGCTGGCGCGGGCATGGCGGCCGATATTGGCCAGCGCCTCCTGCGCTCCGCGGAACAGGGCCTGCTGAGTGCCCGGAGGAAGCAGGGTATTGTCGGGCAGATCGCCAATCTCCAGCTTCACGTCAGCTCCCGTGCGGAACCCGAGCGCTTCGCCCTGACGTTTCAGCGCGTCGACCAGCCCCGTGTTCTCCACGGGTGTCGACTGGAGCTGATCGATCATGGCCTCCATCTCGGTCATCGCTTCGCGTGCCGCGGTGCGCACCTGCTCCAGCGCGGCCCTGGCGCCGCCGGGATCCGAGTCGAAGCGGGTCTCGACCGTGGCGGCTGCCGTCTGGACGACGAAGAGCTGCTGTTTGACGGCGTCGTGCAGATCGCGGGCGAGCCGCGTCCGTTCCGCCTGGCGCGCCGCCTGCTGGATGTGCTCCTCGTACTGAGAGCGGAGGTCGTCCATCGCCTCGGACCTGACGTCGACCATCACCTGCTGGCGTTCGGGCAGGTCGTCGTGGCGACCCAGAATCATGAGGCGGCGGAAGGGCGTGCCCGAGGGTCCGGTGACCGCTACGTACAGCAGCACTCCGCCAATGAGAAGCGGCGCCCAGCCAACGAGGGGTGGCAGCACGGCGTCGAAGATGGCGAACCATTGAATGAAGAACAGGCCGCCAAAAGCCAGGTGCGAGAGGGCGAACGCATACAACGCCCGACGGCGCCCGACCGGTTCCATCAGGCCTGCCAGACCGGCGGCGCAGCAGCCCGACGCGACGACGAGCGCCGCGGCGACGCGCGTGAGGGCCCACGGATTGGGCGGCGTCGCATTCGGGAACCGCGCGTGCGGCAGTACGGCCTCGGCCCATGCGTAGACAACCAGGCCCGCAGCAATAGTGATCCAGGCGTATACGCGGAAGACCAGGCGTGTATCAATCGCTTCCGGCCGACGGTGCCATTTCATGGTGACGAGTCTAGGCCCCCGGCCAGGGATTCACATCCCTGAAGTGGCGTGACAGCGCTCCCTCTATCAGGGGAGAACCGTATTTCCGAGAGTGTCTGAATGACTGATGAGTTCACGCTTTGATGCGAGGACGACTGTCGTGGTATGCGGATTGCACGGCTGGATTGCCATGATCAGGCCGGATACCAGGACCTCTCGTCAGAGCGCCTCTTATCACGCGGTTCGCTTCTACGAGAACAAGGCGTCGCTCTGCAGGCTCGTCGCCGAGTTCCTGTGTGAGGGGCTCGCGATCGGCCAGCCCGCATTGATCATCGGCACCCCCGACCATCGCGCGGCCATCGCCGACGAGCTCCGCGCGCGGGATTTCGACGTGGAACGGCTGGAGGCCGCCGGCGATCTGCTGATGCTCGATGCCCGGACCGTGCTGGCCACGTTCATGGTGGACGGCACTCCGGACGGCGACCTGTTTTACGCGCGTACGACCAGGTCGATTGAGCGGCTCTGCCGGGGTCGAGAGGACTGCACCATCCGCGCATATGGTGAGATGGTCGATCTCCTCTGGAAGGACGGCGAGTCGACGGCCGCGGTGCAGCTGGAAATCTTGTGGAACCGGCTCGCGACGACGCACGACTTCTCACTGTTGTGCGGGTATGCCATGGGCAACTTCTATAAGGACGCGAGCGTCGGCGACATCTGCCACCATCACACGCACGTCATCGCCTCAGACGGCTCCGCGTGTGCGACGCTGGCGCGATCGAGCGTCAACTAGTCCCGTCCCGGAACCCGCCTCAATCATCCGCGCTTCGCGACACCGCATCCCGTAACGCCTGTCTCCCCGTCACGAGCACGGAGAATACGGAGAGCACGGGACGATCCACCACGGAGCGGAGCCACGGAGCCCGGACGGAGGCCCCACGAAGACAAGAGACGGAACAATTCAACCTCCGTCATGGCCTACCGGCGCAGCCCGCGCTGTGCGCGGGTGCTTCGCATCACGGCCGGCCATGGCCGGCCGTGCGCCGGTAGGGTGGCAGCAGCTGCAATCTGCACGTCTCGGCTGATGGAAACAGTGCGGGAAATGGGAACTCTTTCCACGAACGCTCCCACAAAACCGCGCACGAGCTGCTCACCTGCCTGAGCTGACAGGCTGCCGATTGCGGCGTCAGGCAGACTCTCCCTCGAGAACCGCGTCTGGGCTGGCCGGCCACGGCCGGCGTCGGCCAGCCCCTCTGGAGTTGTCGCGTCCGACAATCCGGACCTCGGTGTCCCCGCGTCTCCGTGGTGGATCTTTCCGTGCCCTCCGTCTCCTCCGTGCCTGTAAGGCTGCTTCGCGCGTACAAGAATGCCTGCACGACTCAATCGTCTTCAGCCCGAGCTCGCGCGCAGGCCACGACTGTGTTCCCATCCGCCCCGGATTGAGCCAGACCATCGGCGCCGCCAGTTCCCCAAACCGTCGCTGAGTGTCGAGCAAAGCTCCGCCGTCGTGTGCGAGCGGCCATCATCATCGGTGGCCGCACTTCGTGTACGGGTGGTAGGACGTCGGATCGCGCAAACCGGTCTGCGACTGTGCGGCCGATTGAGCGCGCCGCCGCGCGCGTCGCGCCGGCGCTGAGAATCATCCGCAACAGTTCTTCGAGGCCGACCGACCGCATCTGCGCGGAGTGCCTCAGTACGCGGCCCGGCCGCGCGTTTCTTCGACAGCGTCGACGCAGATCGAGAACAGCGATGCGCCGCACGTAAGAAACCATCGTCGATCGCCGTCCCATTCCCACCACACTGGTGTACCGCGTTGTGGACAGCGACGCTGCGCGCGCCGTTGTTTCGTCACACTCTCGCCACAGATACTTCTCATTCGCATCGACTCACCGCAGATGCCGTCGCCGTGACGCGTCGAACGCGATCGATGACAAGCCCTTGCACGGCAAGCCATTTACGTGCGGACCGGATCGCGATCGCCGATCGACTCGCGGCGTCTTTACAATTTTTACAAATTGTCACCGACGCCGCAGCACGGTTTATGCACGGCGTCACGCACAACGCACACGACCGCTGCTCGAACTCTGTTCGATTCGGGATCACCCACGAGCCGTCGATCGTGTTGCGTCGCCGGAACGTGCAGCCGATCGATGAACGGCCGCCGGTCGGTCGTCGGCGTCTGATTGACCACTGACCCACCAGGCCGCGATATCGGTGACGTGGTCTCACGCGCAAGTTTGCGCGCGCTGCGGTTCCGCGCGTCCGTCAATTGCCAGAGGGAGTCGTCGATGGTCCGATCCGTCACCAAGCTGTTCGTGTGTCTGTCGATGATGCTGATGCCCATTGCCGCCCACGCGCAGGTCGAAGGCGCAGCTCCCTCGACGGTTGGATCCGCGCCTGATTCAGAGGACATCGAGCCGCGGATCGTCGGGCACAGGGGCACGACGCAGATTGGCTTTGCGGGCTTCTTCGACAGAGTCTATTCGTCCGAACAACTGATGCCGCTGCACTACACCGTGCAGTTCGACGCCGGCCGGTTCATCACGAAGCGGTTCGTCGCAAAAATCGGACTCGTGGGCAGCGGCAGCCGTGGCGGAGAGAATTCCGAAGACCTTGCCAGCGGACCTGGCGCGCCCTCGCTCCATGCGACCGGCGGGTTGATGTTTTATTTCACTCCCGAATCCATCATCAGTTTCTACACCGCCGCCGAGTACTGGGCGCAGCTCACGCAGCGATCGGGAGCGGACTCAGGGTCGGTCGTCGCCAAAGCGGGTCTCCAGGCCGCGGTCTCGTCGCGCGCGAGCTTTTTCTTCGAGGGGGGCTACGGCGTGCGGATCACGAGAGGCGATGAGGGCGAGCTCATGACGCGAATCAACGGTCAGGTCGGACTGCGTATCAAGTTCTGATGAAAGGCTGCGGCGCATACGGTGAATCGAACGCGATGATCAACGCATCTCTTGTTCTGGCCCTGACGATCGGTGAATCGTGGGCGGCGGCCTCGGGTGCGTCTGCTGCGCCGCTCCAGGAGCCGGCGGCGGCTCCGCCGGTACTCGCGACGGTGTGCGGCATGCAGGTCCCGCAGCCGTCGAAGCTGCCGCCAGCCGGCTCGCCCCCGATCGTCCTTGCGTACACGCTCTGCTTCGAGACGCAAGGCGGGTCGTCGCTCATCGATCCGCAGACCTACGTCAACTACATCCAGCTCAGGCCGAGCCAGCCGTCCCTCGGCAGCTGGGTCATGTATGACCGCGACGCCGAACAGATCATCCTCGCGGACTTCCGCAGGCTGTGGGGCACACGGTTTCTGGATGACCTCGCCATCGAGCTGCAGGATCACGTGCTGGCGAACGGGGTCGTCGGCAAGCTGGTCGTCTTCCGGATGGAGGAGCGGCAGCGGATCAAGATCGTCGACTACGAAGGGCTGTCGCGCGTGAGCCGCACGTCCATCGACGAGAAGCTGAAGGAAAAGCATCTCGAGCTGCGACTGGATTCCTTCATCGACGCCGGTCTCCTCAAACAGGTCTCGTCGGTGGTCCGCGAGGTGTATGCCGACAAGGGGTACCAGTTCGCCGAGGTCAAGCCCGTCATCAAGCCGATCGACGGCGCCGCGAAGCTGGTCAACGTCACCTTCAACATCACGGAGGGTCCGAAGGTGGCGATTCGCGACGTGGAGTTTCTGGGGAACAGAGCCGTCAGCGACGAGACACTCGCACGGACGATGGAACACAACAGGGCGCAGGGCCTGCTGTCGATCGTGAAGAGCGGCGGCACGTACAACGCCACGAAGTTCGAAGAGGACTCCGACAAGATCGTGGCGATGTACCGGAACCGAGGGTACATCAGCGCACGCGTCGGCCAGCCGGACGTCCGGGCGCTCGACGACTCGGCGAGCGGGAGGACGCGATGGATCCAGCTCCGCGTGCCCGTGACCGAGGGCAAGCAGTATCGCATCGGGTCGTTCACGTTCGACGGCAACACGGTCGTCAAGGCCGAGGCGCTCCGCGGGCTGTTCAAGGTTCGCAGCGGTGACGTCTACAGCGAGGCGGACATCCGCAAAGGGCTCGACAA
This sequence comes from uncultured Acidobacteriota bacterium, assembly GCA_963749835.1. Lineage (GTDB taxonomy): Bacteria > Acidobacteriota > Vicinamibacteria > Vicinamibacterales > 2-12-FULL-66-21 > JALZOC01. Next base: position 3,681,111 of record CAVVOD010000001.1, on the reverse strand, counting down.
GGCGCGCGAGATCTACGGGGCCGGAGGCTACTACGAGTTCACGGGATACCCGGACCTGCAGCCTCGCGACGCGCCCGGAGACACCGCGTCCGGTGCTCCGGCCGCCGGTCCCTCGAATGGGCCGCCCGTCGTCGACGTGACGGTCAGGCTCCAGGAGGGCAAGCAGTACCACGTGCATCGGATCCAGTTCGTCGGCAACACGCACACGCGTGACGACGTGATCCGTCGTGAAGTGGCGCTGCTCGAGTCCGGGATCTTCAGCTCGGAGCTGCTGAAGTACACCGTCAAACGGCTGAATCAGCTCGGCTACTTCAAGCCGCTCGAGGGAGAGGCCATCGGCGTCGACAAGACCGCCGGCGTGGACAACAAGGTGGACATCACGCTCAAGTTCCAAGAACAGAACCGCAATCAGATCAGCTTCGGGGCAGGCGCCTCACAGTACGACGGATTTTTCGCCAACGCGTCCTTCACGACGTCGAACTTCCTGGGCCGCGGCGAGAGCGCCACGATCTCGGTGCAGCAGGGTTCGCGATCCAACAACTATCAACTGGGGTTCTCGGAGCCGTTCCTCTTCAACCGGCCGATCACCGCTGGAGCCACCATCTTCTCGCGCAAGGTCGACTACCGGGTGACGTCGGACGCGGTCGACTACAGCGAAGTGCGGACGGGCGCCACCGTGACGACCGGCCTGCCGATCCTGCGGTTCATGCGCGGGTTCCTGACATACAGCTACGAGATCGTCGACACCGCGGCGAGCAAGGACCTGGCCGAAGCCCTCAGTGGCGGCACGGGGGGCACGTCCATTCTCTTCCTTGACTCCGGCCGTCACACCGAGAGCAGCATCTCGCCGTCGCTCGTTTACAACACCGTCGACAACCCCTTCGCCCCGCGAAGCGGCCGGAGAATCACGGGCACCTATCAGTACGCCGGCGGCGTGCTCGGGGGCACGAGCGATTTCATCAAGCCGGAAATCGAGGCCATCCAGTACATCCCGCTGTCCCGCCGCACGGCACTCGGGTTCCGCGCCAACGCCGGATGGATCAGGAACTATGGCGCCAAGGAGCTGCCGTACTACCTGCGCTACTTCATGGGGGGCGAGATGCAGATTCGCGGCACCGACATCCGCTCGGTCGGCCCGATGAACTCGAACAATGTCGCCATCGGCGGCACGAAGTTCATGCTCTTCAACGGGGAGTTCTACTACGACTTCGCCACGCAGGTCAGGGCGCTGCTGTTCCACGACGCAGGGCAGGCCTTCGGCGACAAGGAACCGTTCAACTTCCGGCAGCTGCGCACGTCGAGCGGCGCCGAACTGCGTGTCACGCTGCCGGTGATCGGCGTGCCATTCCGGCTGATCTACGCCTGGAACGTCTACCGCGACACGACACAGAAGGCCCGTACGTTCAAGTTCGCGGTCGGCACGACGTTCTGACGCCTGCCGCGAGATCTCACGTTCACCTCGGATTGACCCACTGGACACATGGACTCATCAAGGAGCAACCGGATGTTTGACACCCTGCGGCGCGGCCTTCTTCTGTCACTGCTGGCGGGAGCGACGCTTCCGGCCGCCGCCTGCCAGTCGCCGACCTCGAGCACGGATACGTTCGATGTCGACGATTTTCTCGTGACGTCGGTGAGCCCCGATCCGATCCTCGCCGACACCTCAGCCGACGGAAAGACGTACCGCATCGTCCGCGGCAACAATCAGCCGGACGACATCCTGCGGTACGACTGGAAGGCGAGGTTCACGGTCAACCTCACGCTGAACGACCAGGCGGACGACGACGACAACCTGACGTTCCCGATCGACGTCACCGCCGCGACAGTGAAAGTGCAGCAGGCGTCCGGCGGCATCGTCAATCCGCCGACGGGAGGGGACGTGGAGCACTTCGAGTACGTGCTCAGTCAGGCGAGCTCGAGCCGCTTCGCGGGGATCAATACCAGCAATTCGATGGCGCTCGACGTCTGGTACGATCTGCCGAGTCTTCAGAAGGAGGCGCTGGTCACCGTGACGGTCTCGTTCAAGGACGCCGACGGCGTGGTCTTCTCGAAGGCGATAGACGTCAAGGTCGCGCCCTGAAGCGGGACTAGGAATGGGCGCGGACGGCGTCCGGCTGGGCGGTCGCGTGGCCGTCCACCTTGCCCCCGGCAGGAACAGGCTCGGGTTCGACGATGGCGTCGCGCATGATCGTGAGCTTTCGGCACACCTGGCAGGTGCAGCCGGCAAACGCCCACAGCCAGTTCCCATTCTGCTGTGCGACTTCCGCCGATACGAGTCTCGCGCCGTGGCACTGGCAGCAGGTGCCCGTGAGGCCGACGCAGTGGGGGCACCCGTGATATATCCGGCGGACCGTGCCGGCAACGGGTAAAACGGGACGTGCTTCGGGATCGTGGCGCGCCGCGCGTCGTCCACCGCCCGTGACGACGAGGACGGGATGCGGACGGGGAGCTCCCCCGAGGGCCGGCCGCAGCCGCACTCCCGCCGGGTTGCCTTCGTCACGAATGTCGAGGTCGGCGGGGATCATGGCGCCTCCAGCGCGGTCGCGGGGTATCGTCTAATCCGCACGATACAGCGTTCACCCGGCCGTGGCTGTTCACTATTGGCCACCCCAATTGTTCTCGAGACGCGCCCCTGCCACCTCAGCTGGCGGAGCCTCCGAAGGCTTCGCACGACGATCGCCCTCCCGTTCCATCCCGCCGCCCGGCTGCATTCGGCCGGCCCCTCACGGTAAGCTTGACATTCCCATGGTGGGAGGGTTGACACTGAGTGTGAGGAGATGCGCATGCGCCGGACATCAGTGGCGACCCTGGATCTCGCGGACGCGAAGCGGGCGGGGTTTCTCAATATCAGCGACGTGGCAAAGGACACCGGCGTCTCAGCCAAGATGATTCGCCACTACGAATCGCTCGGGCTCCTGAAGCCGGCGAAGCGGACGTACGGCGGATACCGCATCTACGACGAGAAGGACGTGCACCTCCTCCGGTTCATCCGGCGGGCGCGTGATCTGGGGTTCGGCATCAAGGCGGTCGATCGGCTGCTCGGCCTGTGGCAGGACCGCAGGCGTGCGAGCGCCGACGTGCGCCGTGTGGCACAGCAGCACCTCGCCGATCTGGATGAGAAGATCGCCGCACTGGAGAGCATGCGGCGAACACTCGAGCATCTCATTGAGGACTGCCGCGGCGATCACCGTCCCGACTGTCCGATTCTCGAGGACCTCGCGCAGATCGCCGACCAACCGGGCAGAAGATGACCATGCGAACGATCCATCTCACACCCCGCGAGCCACAACCCGCCGGGCCATCGGCCGCCTGCTGCGGATCCAGGGACGCCGGGGAGGGCAGCACGCACCCCGCTGGTTCCGCGCCCACGGTCGTGGACCCGGTCTGCGGGATGCACATCGCTCCGCAATCGGCAGCGGGGACGCATGACTACCGCGGGACGACGTATTACTTCTGCGGCCTCTCGTGCCTGAAGCGTTTCCAGGCGAACCCGGAAGCGTTCGTGACACCCGCCGCGGCACCCTCCGTTGCTCCGGCGCCCGCCGGGACACAGTACGTCTGCCCCATGGACCCCGAAGTGCGGCAGGACCACCCGGGTTCCTGCCCCAGATGCGGGATGGCGCTTGAACCGGATCTGTCGAGCGGGCCGCAGGTTCGTGTCGAGTACACCTGCCCGATGCATCCCGAGATCGTTCGGGACGCGCCCGGTGCCTGTCCGGTTTGCGGCATGGCTCTCGAGCCGCGCACGGTCACCGTCGAGGAGGGGCCCAGCGCGGAGCTCGTCGACATGACGCGGCGCCTCTGGATCGGCGCGCTCCTCGGTCTGCCCGTCTTTCTGCTGAGCATGGCAGACATGGTGGTCGGGATGGGGCTGGGCGGCCGCGTGGACATGGGGTTGACCAACTGGATCGGCCTGGTCCTCTCCACGCCTGTCGTGCTGTGGGCCGGCTGGCCGTTCTTTGAGCGAGGGTGGGCGTCGATCGTCAATCGTCACGCCAACATGTTCACGCTCATCGCGCTGGGTGTCGGAGCCGCGTATCTGTTCAGCGTCGCCGGCACGATCGCGCCGCAGCTCTTTCCCGATGGGTTTCGTGTGCACGGAGTCGTGGGTACCTACTTCGACACCGCCGTCGTGGTGACCGTACTGGTGCTGCTCGGCCAGGTGCTGGAGCTCCGCGCCCGCGGGCGGACGAGCGGAGCCATCCGGGCGTTGCTCGGGCTGACGCCACGAACGGCGCGCCTCATCCGCGACGGTGACGAGCGCGACGTCCTTGCCACGACTGTGCTGGTTGGCGACATGCTGCGGGTGCGTCCAGGCGAGCGCATGCCGGTAGACGGCGTCGTGACGGACGGCCGGAGCGCCGTGGACGAATCGATGGTGACGGGCGAGTCCATCCCGTCGGAGAAGGAGCCCGGCGGCCGCGTCACGGGCGGCACGCTGAACGGCACCGGCACCCTGGTGATCCGGGCCGATCGCGTCGGGACCGACACGCTCCTCGCGCAAATCGTCCGCATGGTCAGCGAGGCGCAGCGGACGCGGGCCCCCATTCAGCGGCTGGCGGACGTGCTCGCCTCGTACTTCGTACCGGCCGTGGTGGCGATCGCCGTCCTCGCATTCTTCGCCTGGGCGGTGTGGGGGCCCGATCCGAAGCTGGCGCACGGACTGCTCAGCGCGGTCGCCGTCCTCATCATCGCCTGTCCGTGCGCACTGGGGCTCGCCACGCCGATGGCGATCATGGTCGGAACGGGACGCGGCGCAGGCGCGGGTGTGCTCATCAAGAATGCCGAGGCCCTCGAGCGGCTCGAACGCGTCGACACGCTGATCGTGGACAAGACCGGCACGCTGACGGAAGGGAAGCCGAAGCTCACGCGCGTGGAGGCCATCGCCCCATTCTCGGAAGGGGATGTCCTTCGTCTCGCGGCGGGCCTGGAGCAGGCCAGCGAGCATCCTCTCGCTGCCGCGATCGTGGCCGGCGCGAAGGCGCGCGGGCTGGCGATTCCACCGGCCAGTGGTTTCGAATCGTTGACCGGCCAGGGGGTGTCAGGCAGCGTCGAGGGGCAGGCTGTCATCCTCGGCAACGCGGGGCTGCTTCAAGCACGCGGTGTCGAGACGGGCTCCCTCGCCACACGCGCGGACACCCTGCGGCGCGAGGGTCAGACGACGATGTTCGTCGCGATCGACGGGCGCACGGCGGGGATTCTGTCGGTGGCCGATCCGATCAAGGAGTCGACGCGTGAGGCGCTGACGGCCCTCCACGCCGAGGGGCTGCGCATTGTCATGGTGACCGGCGACAACCAGGTCACGGCCGCGGCCGTCGCCGCAAAGCTCGGCATCGACGAGGTCATGGCTGACGTCCTCCCGGATCAGAAACGCGCGATCGTCCAGCGTCTCCAGGCCGAAGGCCGCCGTGTGGCGATGGCGGGAGACGGGATCAACGACGCACCGGCGCTCGCGCAGGCAGACGTGGGGATTGCCATGGGCACCGGCACCGATGTGGCGATCGAGAGCGCCGGCATTACGCTGGTGAAGGGGGATCTTCGCGCCATCGCCAGAGCCCGGCGTCTGAGCCGGGCCACCATGCGGAACATCCGTCAGAACCTGTTCCTCGCCTTTGTGTACAACGCGCTCGGCGTGCCGGTGGCGGCGGGAGTGCTGTATCCGGTGATGGGGCTGCTGATCAGCCCCATCTGGGCTGGCGCGGCGATGACGTTCAGCTCCGTCTCGGTCATCGTCAATGCGCTCCGGCTTCGCCAGGTCGAGCTCTAGTGGCCTGTACTCGGTGAACAAGGACTGGATTCCGGAGCGCGGCGCCCGGCTGGCAAGGCGCGACGACCGAGAATACAGGGCGTATTTGAGGGAGGAGCAACGCCGCCAGGCGGGATGCCCCGCCCGGAAGCCGGTCCTTGTTCACCGAGTACCGGCCACTAGTCGTGCGGCGTCTGACAGCTGATAGCTGATGTCAGCCCTTGACGGCAATGCCTTTCGCGAGCAGGGCCGCGCGAATCCGGTCGCGCAGATCCCCCTGGAGCTGTACGGTGTCGTCGACGACGGCGCCGCCGGTGCCGCACTCCCGCTTCAGTTCCTGGCAGAGCTCTTTCAAGTAGAGGGTGTTGCGAGGGAGCCCGAAGACGACGGTCACGGTCTTCCCGCCCCGGCCCGCCTTCTCGAGTCTCAGCTTCGCGGTGACGCGCGCAGGGACGGCGTCGTCCGCCCCTTTCCGGCCGCAGCGGCATTCGCCGGCGGGCCATCCGCATTTCGGGCAGACTCTCCCCCGGTCGCTCGAGTAGACGATTCTGGCGCCGTCACGTTCGCCCATCTCCAGATGATCTCATCATCCCACGGCGAAAAACGTGTCAGCCGCTCGAGCCGCTGTCGTCCCTGGCCTCGCCGGCGACGTAGTAGGTGAACTTTCGCTCGTAGTCCAGGGACATCCCGAACGGAAACTGGTGATACAGCCACAGCACGATCCGGTCGGGTCGCAGGTGGGCCGGTATCGCCTGCAGGATGCCCTGCGCCAACGACGTGGTGGCCGCGTGCTCAGGTCCCAGCTGGACATGCATCGTGGCGGTTTCGCCCGCGAACGTCACGCGGAACGCACCGGTCAGCCGCCGGGCGTTGGAGTGGTGGGCATACAAAGCGTCCTTGTACAGCGCCACGTGCGATCCGTTTGGGAGCATCTCGGTCTGGCGTCCCCTCAAGGCAAGCAGAGTCTGCGGCAGGCCGGCAGGGAGCACCACACCGTGGGAGCGGACGAGCTCCGCGACCCGCGCGTGATCCAGCACGCGCACGATGTCGCCGGTCTGATAGCGGAGCAGAGGGATCGGTCGATCCGGATCCAGCATCGAGATCGTCAGCGCGCCGTAGCCATCCGCATCGGGATCCACGACCTCCACGAACGTTCGCCGCGGGTTGAACGTGAAGACCATCGGCAGCGGCGCGCCGTCATTCCGCCGGACGCCCAGCATGTCCCGCGCGAAATCCGGCTTGGAGGCCGACGCCCGGCGGAGGGCGATCGTTGCCGGCGTCTCATAACAGAGGTGCAGCCCGAGCTCTCCCACGCCGAAGGACGACATGATGTAGCCGTCTTCGGGCCGGTCGACGTTCAGTCCCATCCACGCCGCGAGGTAAGCACGGAAGTGCTCGCCGAAGACTTCCTCGCCGAGAATGACATTCACACGATACCTGTGCCAGTCGACCCCGCGCCCGGCCGCATAGTCGCTGAACCGCTTCATGAACAACGGGTCGCCGACGAGCACGATCTGTTCGTAGCGATCCCCGAAGGCCTCGACGAGCGCCACCGCCATGTCCTCCCGGACGCTCGTCGTCGCCACGGTCATCCTGTGAGACGAAAAAATGACGCCCATCGGGAGGCAGTTGATGGCGAGCGTTTTCCGCGAGCTGATGTCGAACGCACCGTCGAACGCGAGGTCGATGAATCGCGCGCTGGCGGACGCCTCCCGACGGCTGATCACGCCGAACGAGAATCGTCCTCCATGACCGGAGCTCGTGAGGACATCCGCCACGTCGCGCAGCTCACCACCCTCGCTGAGTTGCTCGAGTGGAAATCTGTCGAACGTGTTCCTCTTGCTCAGAAGCGGGCAGATCTTCGAGAACGAGTCCTGGTCAACGACCTGACCGGCATGTGCGCCCTGTTCGGCGAGCAGGATTCCATAGGCGGGTACGAGGTCAGCCGCGCGGCGGACCTCGCGCAGCAGGAGCGCCTCGGCCGATTCGATCTCCGGGGCTTCAAGCTGCACCGCGGTCCCCTCCTCTCGAGGCGTGTGACAACGCCGCGTGTTCGTCCGCATCGACGGGCGCGCTGTCCACGAGCTCGAATCCTTCCAGCTCGGGAAAGCGACCGGACCGGATGATCTGGTCGAACTCCTCGACATCCATCCGGTAGGGCGCGACGAGGCCGAAGTAGTCGCTTGTTGGTCCAATCTGCCGGAACGGGACGCCATGGCGGGCGAGCACCCGTTGCAGAGAAGGTTCCGTCGCCGCGAGCCACTGCGTCGCCCCCATGCGCCTGCTCTGCTGGTACACGGCTTTGATGATGGTCAGGAGGACGTCTCCGCGCGCCTTTCTCCTGTTCGCGCCGGGATAGTCCGCAGAGTGGTGCGGGGTGATGGCGTTCCCCCCGTTCAGCGCGCCGTCAGCGAGGCGACGCCTGTACTCACGGCTCACGGACAACCGGCCCACTTCGACCAGCCGGTCACTCGCTCTGTCGAGCGCGTCCTCGTGCGGAAAAATGCTGCAGTGATGGAACAGGGGAAAACCGGCGGCGGCGGTGTTTTTCACGAGGCGGGCCGTTCCCGCGAGCTCGCCGTGTGCGTCGACGGCCCCGACATGGCTCGAGACGGGATCGAACTCGTCCATCTCCAATCCAAGCGGGTAGTCTTCGGGTCGCAGAAATCCCCGCTCCAGGCAGTAAACCTGATAGCGCAGGCGGTAGCTGCTCTCGAGCAACTCCGGGATGTGGTCGATCTGGGTGGGTTGAAGATCCGTGATCGCTCGATTCTGCACCGTTCTGACGCGTCCTCTCTACTGCCGCTGCACCTTCGCGGAGCGTGCCACGATGGTGACGGCCCCGCGAGAGACTCCGCACCGATCGTGGTGACGGACCGCCGGAGTCGGCGTCGATGCTGTGCGCATTCGAACACCGCCGGCTTCTTCTCACCTCGCAAGGCCGGGGCCGTACATCTCACTCGTAAAGATCGGGACCGAGCCCGCCGGTCTACCGCGACCGCCCACGCACGACCGCATCCGCACACAGGCGTGCTCGGAGCGCACAGTGTCCCGCCTGGTGACTCCTTATCTCTTTAGCCCGAGTTGCGTCTGGGGCTCGTCGTGGCGCTCGCGCAGAACAGGAGGTCATGAGATCGAGAGGTTTGTGGTTACTCCTGATCTCCTTGACTCGTGTTGCGCCGTGGCGATCGCGCATGGATGTTGGACCGCGTTCGGCGGAGGACCGAGGACGACGTTATTTCGTCGCGAGGACGGCGCCGGTCGCCTGATCGATGGTGACTCTGGTGTCGATGCGGGGTGGCGGGTACTTGACCGTCGGGCCGTTGGCCCACCGCACCTCGAGCGCAGTGATCTCCGCCGACGAACCCAGCCCGATGTGGACTCTCAGATCGGACTGCGACATCTGGCCGCGGCCGCTGGCCACTTCGCGACGAACCCGGCGCCCCCCTGCCGTGACGAACACCACCGAGCCTATCGCGTCCCTCGGACACTTCGCAGACGGATCGCCCCGCAGCTGGATCGCCACCCAATGGCCTCGCCCGGCGCCTTCGTTGCGGGCCAGCGCCGGGGCCGAATCGATATTGTTGATGACGATGTCGAGACCGCCGTCGTTGTCGATGTCGGCGATTGCCGAGCCGCGCGCGGTGCGTGGCGTCGTCAGCCCCGGACCCGCCGCGGCGCCTGTTTCCTCGAACCGCTTCCCGGCCAGATTCCGGAAGAGGAGCGCCCGCTGCGCGTAGGAGGTGTTCCAGTCCGTCCGATCGACGGCAGGGTACACATGACCGTTCACGACGAGCAGGTCCAGCCACCCGTCATTGTCGTAGTCGAGGAAGTCCGTGCCCCACCCCAGGAATGGCACGGACGGCTGCGCGACCCCTGCCTTGAAGCTGACGTCGGAGAAGCTCGTGCCATCCTGGTTGTGATAGAGCACGTTGAAGTCGTCCGCGAAGTTCGTGATGTGCACGTCGTCACGGCCGTCGTTGTCGTAGTCGCCCACCGCGATGCCCATGTGGGCCTGCTCATGACCGTTGCCGTCGAGCGCCGCGCCGGACGGATAGCTCACGTCCTCGAATCGTCCGTTTCCCAGGTTGCGGTAGAGGAAATTTGGTCCCGAGTCGTTTGCCACCAGCAGGTCCAGCCTGCCGTCGTCGTCGATGTCGAGCCACGCCACGCCGAAGCCGTAGCGGCCCTTCGCATCGACAACGCCGGCATCGCGGGTCACGTCTGTGAACGTTCCCCGGCCGTCGTTGCGGAACAGGTAGTCCGGCGCGCCGGTGAGTCCGCGAGGACCGCACATCACACGCTCCCCGCGATAGGTGCAGACGCCAGATCCCGGGGCGTACGCGGCACCCATGCCTGCCGGCCGCGAGCCCGCCGGCGGGTTCCCCGCGCCGGGAGAAGGTCCGCCCGCAGGTGACGGCGGCAACTTGTTCAGGTCGAGCGTGACGTAGCCGGCCACATACAGATCGAGCCAGCCATCGCCGTCGTAGTCGCCGAACGCGCAGCCGGTCGACCAGCTGTCAACTGCGACGCCGGCGGCGCCCGCGACGTCGGTGAAGCGGCCGCCGTCGTTGCGATAGAGACGGTTCACCCCAAAGTTGGTAACGTAAACGTCCTCGTCTCCGTCGTTGTCGATGTCGCCTGCGCAGACGCCCTGTCCCCAGCGCTCGTTGGCAAGTCCCGTCTCGGCGGTCACGTCGCGAAACGTACCGTTGCCGGCATTCCTGTACATTGCTGCGGGAGGCGCGGGCCGGCCATTCCGCACGAGATCGAGCGTCGATCCGTTCAGCAGGTAGATGTCCGCGAAGCCGTCATTGTCGTAGTCGAACGTCGCGACGCCGGAGCCTGCGGCTTCCAGGATGTAGTTCTTCGCAGGATCGCCCGACAGATGCCGGAAGCCGGCCAGGCCAGCCCTGGTCGTGATGTCCGCGTAGGTGACACCGGTGGCATGGGAGGACGCGGGGGGCACCTGTTTCGTCGGGGGCAGCGCCTGCCCGGCGAGTGCGACCGTGCACAGCATCAAGGCGGGCGGGAAGCGGCGCAGTATCCACTCCGGCATGGGACTACCGCACGACTTCGATGATGCGCAGGAACTCCTGTGCCTGCGCCTCGCGCTTCTCCTGCAGCGTCGCCAGTCGCGCGGCCTGTGCCTCCCGGCGCGGATCCTTCGTCCGGCCATACAGGGTCGCGAGGTTCACAGCGGCCGAATAGTTGTCCGGATCGATCTTCACCGCCCGATCCAGTGAGCGCTCCGCATCCGCGTAGCTGCCGGTCCGCGTCTGGATCAATCCGAGCTCCGCCCAGGCCTCTGCATGCTGCGAATGCAGTCGAAGCGACGCATCGATCTCCCGACGCGCGGTCTCGAGATCGTTCGACTGGCGCGCGATGCGGCCCAGAAAGTAGTGCGCGCCCGCGGCGGTCTCGGCATGTTCCACCGCCTTGAGCAGGTCGGCGCGCGCCGCGTCGGGCTGGTTGCTGTAGTACCGTGCGACGCCGAGCGCGAAGCGGCCGCGTGGATCGGCCGGCGCGAGGGCGATGTACTTTTCGAAGTACGGCAGCGATTCCGATGGCTCGTGGCGATGCATGGAAACGGCGCCCATCGCGTAGTTCACGAGCGCGTTCTCGGGCGTCAGTGCGACGGCTTTCTTCAGTGACTCGTAGGCCTCGCTCCCGAGGTTCAGCTCTACGCATACGATGCCGAAGAGAAAATGCACGGTTGCGTTCTGCGGCTCGAGATCGCGGGCGTGCGCAAGGTATCCGAGTGCCTTCTCGTGATTGCCGAGCTTGTCGTTCGCACGTGCGAGGTCCATCAGGATCGGCACGCTGGGTCCGGCCCTCGCCGCGGCCCGCTCCAGCGCTTCCACGGCTTCGCGGTAACGCTGGTGCCGCGCATGGATCGCTCCAAGCCGCTGCAGCGCGTCGGCCGACGCCAGGCCACGCCGATCGAGCGCCTCGAGCATCTGCCTGGGTACCTCATCATCCGGCAGGTGCTCGAATGCCGGCATGACCGCGAGCACGTCAGCCGCGGTCAATTCGGAATGTGCCGCCAGATCTCGAACGGCGGCCCCGGCGCGCGCATTGCCCACGCCGGCCAGATCGATCGCGGTCACGGCGAGGGTCTGCGGCCGCCGGCGGACTTCCTGCGGGAGACGGTCTATGAAGACCCGCGAGTCGGCAAACCGGCCGCCGAGCGCGAGCAGGAACCCCGACTGATAGAGCCCCTCGACATTCGACGGATCGATGACAAGCAGGCGGCGATAGATGTCGAGGGCCTTCAACCGCGCCGGTGGATCGACCGCTGCGCGTTCCTGGTACAGGCGTCCGAGATTCTCGTAAGGCGCGTTCTCGCGTGGAGCGAGGCGAATGGCGGTCTGAAAGTGCGTTTCCGCCGACGCGAACGCCCCCTCCTGCGCGTCCGTCACCCCGGCCAGGTTGTGGAGCGCCGGATCGCCGGGATGCCGGACCAGCGCCGCGGCGATTGCCGCTTTGGCGCCGGCGAGATCCTCGCGCGCGAGGAGGTCGGTGATCTGCTGGAGGGTCGGTTGCGGGGCGAGACCCGCGGGGGGCGCCTGCTGCGAAGTGCCGACGTCCGACAGGAGAACACTGCCGACAAATACCCGGGTTCGCGCCACGGCTGCGGCGCCATTGGAGGGGGCGGAGTCCGCCGCCGCAGATTGCGGCGCGGCGCACGTCGCGAACGCAGCGAGCAGCGCGGCTGCCAGGCGTCTGCGCGTCATTGCGGACGTGCTTCCCGCCGGGCATCGTGAAGCTTCCGGAACGTCGACAGCGCGGCGCTGGCCTCGGCCGCCCGTCCTTGACGACGATAGATCCGGGCCAGGGCGTAGTGCGGTTCGGCGTACTCGGAGTCGCGATCGACAGCACGCGTCAGCTCCGAAACCGCGTCGTCCAGCCGGGTTTCCTGTTCGAGCAGGACCCCCAGCTGGTAGTGCGCCTGCGCCAGACCGCCGTCGTAGCTCACGGCCTCGCGAAGAAGCGTTTCGGCTTCCTTCGTCTCACCGCGAGTGCGGAGCAGGATCGCCAGGTTCAGTGGGGGCCATGCCGATTTCGACGCCGCGCGCTGATTCAGGTCCACCGCCTTCCGGTAATGCTGGATCGCTTCCTCCTGCTGATTGAGCGCCTCGTAGCAGAGGCCGAGATTGTCGTACGCGCGCACGAAGCCCGCGTCGCGGGCGACGACCTGGTCGAACCGCTTGATGGCCGCGCCGTACTGGCCGGCATCGTAGTCCAGCCGGCCGAGCCAGTACCTGGTAGGTCGCGTTCGCGGGCTCCGACGCCACAAGGCGTTCGAGCTCCGGACGGGCCCAGTCGCCCTGGTTGAGCGAGACGTAGGCCAGCACCAGCGCGAAGCGCGTCTGGTTGTCGATCGGGCCAAGGGCCTCCGCCTTCTTGAAGGCGATGGCCGCATTGAGCGGCTTGCGGTCGATGAGGAAGACACGGCCGAGGACTTCGAGCAGCCGCGGTGATGCCGGCGTCCGCTCGATGGCCGCCACGAGCAACTGCTCGGCGCGGTCCCACGCGCGGGCAGTCAGGGCCTGCTCGATCTCGCCGCCGCGGTACGATCCGGGGAGATCGACGGCCGACGGCGACGGCGGCTGCTGCTGCGCCACCGCACGGACGGTCGCAAGCGCGAGCACCGATGGGAGCAACCACAACGCCCGCATCGCTTGTGATTATCGCTCTTTCCGGCCCCGTCGGCGTCGGACCTGCACAGCACGCCCGGCCGCGCCTGGCGACCCGGACAGGGCGTCCGGGTCGCGAGCGGCTGTCTTGTCGCGTCAGAACTCGAAGCGGGCCGCGATCTGCATCGTGCGCGGCTCGGTCACCGAGCCGTTCCATTTGCCGAAGTCCGGGCTCGACAGATCGTTGTTGAACGCCAGGCCCCCGAACTGCCCCGGATTGCTGAACATGTGCCAGTTCCAGAGGTTGAACAGCTCGAACCGGAGCTGCACGTTCGTGCCGCGTCCCAGGCGGGTGTTCTTCATCAGCGTGAGATCCTGGTTGCGGTAGCCGAAGACCCGGACCGACTCCTCGACGCGGTTGCCTTTGCCGTAGTAGAAGTTGAAGGCGTCGACCGACTCGAAGGCGGCCTTGTTGAACAGAGGACCCTTGGCCGGGTCGAAACTGCCCTTGTCCTGCGCGAACACCGCCCCGGCGTTGGTGATGGCGGGAATGCATCCGGCGCGGAACTGATCGGGCACGTTGCAGAAGCCCGAGCGGAAGTACATCGGCAGGCCGGACGAATACCGGAAGATCGTGCTCAGCTGCCAGCCGCCCACCAGCCCGTTCGCCAGGCCGCCCTGGTTCATGTATTTCTTGCCCTGGCCGAACGGCAGCTCGTAGACGAACGCGGCGGAGATCACGTGTGGCGTGTCCGTCCCGGCGATGGCTTCGTTCCGATCCTTCTCGAACGGAGAGATCACTCCCTGCAGCCCGCTGTCGGCGACCGCGCCCCGCTGTGTGTTGTCGGACCCGCTCGAGATCGTTTTCGACAGGGTGTACCAGACGAGCGCGTAGGTGCCGCCGGAGAACCGCTTCTCCAGTTTCATCTGCAGGGAGTTGTAATGTGACTCCCCATGATTTTCGTTGAGGCCCGACAGCTCCGTGCAGTACTGCGGGAACGGCCGCAGCGCCTGCGCGACGGACGGCGCGCAGCCCGTCATCTGCTCGACCCATCCGGCATACGGCAGCGGGACGCCGTGGAGGCTCGTGTCGCCCGGCTTGAACTCATCGTACAGGGCGTTTCCCATCGACAGAAACTTCGGGTCGATCGCATTGAGGGGATCGATGGTCGAGGGGAGCCGGCGTCCGGCGCTGCCGACGTACGCCGCGCTCAACGCGAGATTACGTCCGAGCTCGCGGTCAACCGTGACGTTCCACTGATGCGCGTACGGGCGCTTATTGGCATCGACCGGGCGATAGAGCAGGCTCTGGCCATTCCTGTAGTCGGATCGCACGATCGGCGGACGCTCGAAGTTCTGCGGCAGCCCCTGATCCAGGAAGAACGCGGGCTGAATGCCGCCGAGGGTCGTGTTGAAGCTCGGTGTGGTCGAGAATCCGTCCTGCGAGATCCCGCCGCCCCAGCCAGGATAGAACGCCTGCGTGTAGAAGATCCCCCAGCCGCTTCGAACCACGGTCTTGTCGTTGAGCGAGTACACAGCGCCCAGGCGTGGCGCATACCCGCCGTACCAGTTCTTTTCCGGATAGCGCGCGCCGTAGCTCGCCTCGCCGTACCCGTCTCCCGCAAACGCCAGCCTGCCGGGGCGGCCGCCCGCGCCCGGGTTCGCGCCGACCGGGTCGAAGAACGAGAACACGTCGTTTTTCTCGGACGACGGTGAGTAGTAGTCCCACCGGAGGCCGTAATCGAACGTGAACTTGTCGTTGACGCGCCACGTGTCCCCCGCGTGGAAGATCCAGGCGTGCTGACGCGGATAGGTTGACGCGACATCCCGGAACGTCGCGTTCCCGCTGTCCACGGCGCCCAGCAGGAAGCTCGCAATCGGACTTCCGCTGTTGATCCCGAGCAACCCTGTGGCTCCGCGGCCGAAGCTGAAGCTTCCGGCCTGGTTGCCGTTGCCATGGATGTTCCCCATGATCTTGCGCCACTCCATCCCGACCTTCACGGTGTGCGCGCTCGTGGCCCACGTCACCGCGTCGTTGATGATGAACGTGGGACGCGTCGTCACGTTGCCGATGTTGACGCCGGAGCTCTGCCCGAACTGCGCGAAATCATCGCTGAATGTAATCTGCGGCGGTACATTGTGGCCGGCCACACCGGCGATCTCCGGGAAGTCCCCCACGAAGTCCTGGTTGACGGAGCCATACCCCTCGTTGCGGTTCAAATACCCCATCGACATGTGATTCAGCAGCGTCGACGTGAACGTGCGATCGTAGTTGAGCCGGTTGACCCATGAGTTCTGCGGATCGGAATACGTATTGTTCGAGATGGACTGTGGAAGCGCTGACGCGAACTTCGCCGGCGCACGCTGGTGCCAGATGCTCGTGAAGAGGTGATCCTTGCTGCCGATCTGGAGATCGAAGCGGCCCATGTAGTAGTCCGAATTACCGAGAATCGTGTCCGGGATTGCGGGCGCCAGGTAGTTGTTGAGCGGGCCGTCACTCGTCGGCGTGGGCAGCGCCGCCAGCCATGGCCTGATGAGGGCGCTGATACGCGAGGGGCAGATCACGTTCGGCGTAGTGCCGTTGCATCCCATGAACTGATCCTTCGTGAACCCGCCGCGGCCATCCGATCGGATCGTGAGCGGATCGTAGATGGGAATCAGGTTGCCGTTCGGGTCGCGCCAGTCGGTGAAGTCGCCGGCGCGCTCCTTCAGCGATGGAATCGAGAGGGTGGGCTGATTCGAGCCTCCCGTCTGCCGATACCCTTCGTAGTCGAAGTAGAAGTAGCTCTTCCACTTGTCGTTCCACATTCCTGGGACCTTCGCCGGACCGCCGATGTTCACGCCGTAGTTCTTCCGGTTGAACGGCGGCTTGTCGCCGGTCGTGCCCCACTGCTTCGCTTTGAGCGAATCGCTGCGGTAGAACTGGAACACGGATCCGTGGTACGAGCTGCCGCCGGACTTGGTGACGGCCATGATCTGTCCGGACGTCGACGAGCCGTACTCCGGCGCGTAGTTCGACGTGAGGATCTTGACTTCACTCACCATGTCGGGCGACATGGGGAAGTCCTGGAAGATCGACACCATGCCCCCCTGGCTCATGAAGCCCTGCTGCATGCTGACGCCATCGACCGACGCCTCGTCACCGGACTGCAGGCCGCCGTTGATGCGCGCGTCGAACGCGTTGGCGCCCCCTCCGGTGCTGACCCCGGGCATCAGGATCGCAAAGCCCGCGGCCGCACGCGGGCCGCTGTTCATCAGCAGCGGCAACTGCTGGAGCGTTTCAGGGGAGATCCCGTGCTCCTGCGTGCCGGTGACGCTCAGTACCGAGGAGCCGCCGACTACTTCGACCCGCTGCTGCTGCGTGCCGATCGGCAGCGTAATTTCCACGCGCTGGACCGAGCTCAGCGTGACCTCGATGTCGGGGTGCGAGACCTGCTGGAACCCGTCTTTGAGCGCGTCAACCGCGTATCTCGCGGGCGCAAGGTTGCGGAAGGCGTACTCACCCGATTGTCCGGAGATGGTCGTCCCCACCACCTGATCGGTCATCATGTTCCGGAGTGTGAGCGCGACGTCTTTGACGACCGCGCCCGACGCATCCTTGACGACGCCGGTGATGGCGCCGTTGACCGTTTGTGCCGATGCCGTCGCGGAGAAGACGAGCAGAATACCCAGAACCCATCCGTGTCGTGTAGGTGCCTGCATCGTTCCTCCTGGATGATCACGCGGCGTGATCAGAATCGTCTCGCGCTAATCCCGGGGAGCCCGGTAACGTGAACGTACTAGGCTCGACAATGCACGCGGTATAACACCGCGGCTAACTCGAGTCAACTGTTCGGCTACGGTCGAGGCGGCTCAGAGGTCTCAGCTATCAGCTTTCTGCTTTCAGTTCTGAACACTCCCCGGGAGTGTCCAGCTGACAGCTGACAGCTGAGAGCTGATAGCTCTACGCCCCGTGAATGGCCTCTGCGACGCGATGCGCAGACCTGGTCGCCGCCTCCATACCCCAGTTCAGATTGTCCGCGTATGCGCCGACGAAGTGGATGCGGCCGTGCGGTTCGATGAGGACGGGCCAGAACTTCGCGAGCTGGCCCGGGGGGTATGACGTCCGCTCGCATGCCGACGACCAGGGATCGACGGCCCACACCACGACGTGCGTCTTCTCGATGTCCTCGGAGCGGCCGGGATAGTACTTGCGGAACGTCGCCAGCGCGCGGTCCGCCGTGCCCGCACCCGACGCCGTCCCGACCAACAGGCCCCGTGTCGTCTGCACATCCTGCGAGGCGCTCCAGACGTGGTACAGCGGCGCGTCGCCGAACTCCATGTTGGGGCTGACCTTGTCGCGCTCCCAGAATCGGGTGCGCGACTGAAAGATCACGCGCGTGTCGTGGTAGTACGGCACGTTCGCGGCGGCATACGTCTTCTCCGGCGGCAAGGCCGGCGTCACCGGCAGCAGACGAAGCATCCTGGCGGACATCGCGCAGACCAGGTAGTCCGCCTCGAGACGTGAGGTAGCGCCGCCGGTTCCGCAGCTGACCCGGACTCCAGTCTGATCGTGTTCGATCGCCGTGACAGGGGAGCTGAGGCGAATGCGCGCGCCCAGCTTCTCGGTGAACGTATCGGTGAGCTTCTGGTTCCCTCCGATCAATCGGTACACCTTCGGCGGGAAGAGCGGGACGCCACGCCGCTTGAGAATCGCGGCATGCCACACCGCCTCGAGGGCGGACCCGTTGCCGCCGATGAAGCCCAGTGCAGCCGGAGAGGCGCCGTCCCGGCGAAAGAGGTCGCTCGCGCTGATCTGGTCGAGCGCATTCAGTCCGGCGTCGAACGGGCGGTACTCGTCTTCGAACCGATCGACGTACGGCGCGAAGTACAGCGAGGCCAGCTCCGGGAACGGATGCTTCGTCAGGTAGTCGACCTCGCGACGGTTCAGGCCGAGCGAGTCGAGCACTGTCCGGTCCGACAGCATCTCGGGCGTGTACATCTTTCCGCCGATCCAGCGGAGGATGTGCTCTCGACGCGGATAGTAGACGTGCGGCAGGTTGAACTCACGCACGTACGCCCAATACCGCTCGTATCCGGGCTGCGTGAACTGCTCGGCCCCGCCATCCGCATACAGCCCATCGTCGAGCCCGTCGCGAAACGTGAAGACATGGCCGCCGGTCCTGTTCGAGGCTTCGACGACCGTCACCTCGTGTCCGCGGCGCACGAGCTCCCAGGCGCAGCTCAGCCCGCCGATGCCCGCTCCGGCCACGATGATTTTTTTCTGTCGCGTCGGCGTGGCGAGGGCCTGCGGCAGCAGCGCGGCAGCGGCGAGTCGAAGGACGTCGCGCCGCGTGACCGTCGTCTGGGAACCGGTGTCGCTGGATTCGGCGTCTGACTCGGTGTCGGGATGTCCGGGCATTGCCCCTCCATTCGGCGGCATCCTACTCCCGCAACGCCGGAATTCGACGTCCGAATTGCGCGACGCCTGCATATGCGCAGTACAGTTGAGTGTCACCAACAGCCCACTACCCACCCGTCAGGAGAAGAGCATGAGTCCCGAGGAGTCGATCGTGAAGTCCGCCGTACACGCCTGGAAGCAGCAACTCGAACGCGCCGACAAGGTGTTCTCCGGCCTCACCGAACAGCAACTGCTCACAGAAGTGGCGCCTGGAAAGAATCGGCTGATCTATCTGTGGGGACACCTGACGGCGGTGCACGACGCCATGCTGCCGCTGCTGGGTCTCGGGCCACGGCAGCACCCCGAGCTGGACGCCACTTTCGTGACGGGCGCCGACAAGACGGCCGGCGAACTGCCGAAGGCCGCGGAGCTCAAGCGACTATGGGATGAGGTGAGCGGCAGGCTGCTCGCCGGGTTCGAGACCTACACGGCGGCGGACTGGGCACAGAAGCACACAGTCGTGTCCAATCAGGACTTCGCTGCGAATCCACTGCGGAATCGGCTCGCGATTCTGCTCAGCCGCACGTCTCACGTGGCCTATCACCTCGGGCAGGCGCAACTCGCGATCAAGTAGACATCAGCTGTCAGCTATCAGGGGTCAGCTCTCAGCTCTCAGTTCTCAGTTCTCAGCTCTCAGCGGTCAGCTATCAGCTTTCAGCTGTTCGTAGCTGCGCTGCAGCAAGCCGCGCTCGGCCGCGTTCTCACTGCAGGCGATCGCCGCTTCGTACGCTACGGAGGCCTCGGCGGGGCGATTGAGGCGCCGGAGCAAATCCGCGCGGATCGCGTGGAACAGGTGGTGTCCCTCGAGATCGAGGGCATCGACCAGTCGCAGCCCGGCGTCAGGTCCGTGAACTTCGGCCACTGCCACGGCACGGTTCAGGGCGACCATCGGGCCCGGCATGAATGGCAGGAGCTGGTCGTACAGCTGCAGAATCTGTCGCCAGTCAGTGCTGATCGCAGTCGTCGCGTCGCTGTGGACGGCATTGATGGCGGCCTGAATCTGGTACGGCCCTGGCTGATTGCGCCCGAGGCACTCCCGCACGATCGCCTGACCCTCGACGATGCGGGCGCGATCCCAGACGGCGCGATCCTGGTCGGCGAGCAGGATCAGACGGCCGTCCGGACTGACCCGGGCAGCCCGGCGCGAGTCCACGAGCAGCATGAGCGCGAGCAGTCCCATCACCTCAGGTTCGTCAGGCATCAGGTCCGCCAGCACACGTGCAAGGCGGATCGCCTCTGCGCACAGGTCATCGCGCGTCAGGCGGTCGCCGGACGAGGCCGTGTATCCCTCGTTGAAGATCAGGTAAAGAACTGCCAGCACGGCACGGAGTCTGTTCGGCAGGTCGGTTTCGTCAGGGACCCGGTACGGGATTCCGGCGTCCCGGATCTTGGCCTTGGCTCTGACCAGCCGCTGGGCCATAGACGATTCGGGGATCAGGAACGCGTGCGCAATCTCCCCGGTCGTCAGCCCTCCGAGAAGCCGGAGCGTCAGCGCAACCTGGACTCCAGTGCCGAGCGCGGGGTGGCAGCAGGTGAACATCAGGCGCAGCCGGTCGTCGCGCACCACATCCACCTCGGGCGGCTCGCTGCCCGCGTGCACCAGGGCTGCCTGGGCATAGCGATCGTGCCGCGATGCTTCCCGGCGAAGACGGTCGATCGCCCGGTGACGAGCCGTTGTGATGATCCATCCCACCGGGCTCGGGGGCAGGCCGCTCGACGGCCACCGCTGCACGGCCGCCGTGAACGCGTCCTGGACCGCTTCCTCGGCGACGTCGATGCTGCCGAAGATCCGGACGAGGACGGCGATCGCGCGGCCGTACTCGGCACGAAACACCGCGTCGATTTCGTCGGCCGGGAGAGCCGGCACGGCCATCTGTCAGGCCTCGCCTTCCTCGCGGAACGGCCGGACTTCGATCGGGAGCGTCGTCGCCCGGGCAAGCTTGCGCGCCCATTCGAGCGCGGCGTCGAGATCGGGGGCGTTGATGATCGAGAACCCGCCGATGTGCTCCTTGGCCTCGGCAAACGGGCCGTCGGTCGTCAGGATATTGCCGTCATGGAGCCGCAGCACCGTCGCGGTACTCGGGGCGTGCAACCCTCCGCCGAAGACCCACGCGCCGGCGGCTTTCAGTTCCTCCCGGAGGGCGTTGACGTCCACCATCACGCGCTTCAGGACTTCGGGGGGCGGTTGCGACAGTCCGTCGGGTTGATAAATGCTGAGCAAGTATTTTTTCATCTGGCGGTCCCTCGGCGCGGCTGCAAGTGTTTTCCACCGTTCTCACCCTCTATACGAACGGCGTCCGTGCAGATCGACAGGCACGGGGATGGCGGTTGCCGCCAGGGTGAACTCCTGTTGGCCACGGGCCCGTGGTCAAAGCCAGGCTGAGCGGGCGGGGGAGTACTCCCGCTGGTCAGCGGACGGGTGCGGCTGTGAAGGTGAAGACGAACGCGCCGCCACCGGTTGTCCCGGCTTTCCGCCTGACGGGCACTCGGATCGTGCCCCCTTTCGTCGTCAGCGTTCCGGTTCCCGTGGCCGTCTCGCTGCCGGCTACACGCTTGCCGTTGACCACGACGGTGATCTGATCCGTGTCCGAAACCTGGACGACTCCGGCCGCACGATCCGAATCGCCCGGTATGTATTCGTTGCGGCCCTGATGGTCATCGAAGGCCCGTTTCGGCAGGGAGAACAGCGGGCGCCCCGCAGCCTCGACCGAGAACATCCACTCCGTGGGTCCTGGAGATCCATCGACCTCGACATGCACGCGATCGAGCCGGAGCGAGAGCCGGGTGCCGGTCTTCGCGATCGCAGCCCTGGACACCGGCATCAACGACACCTCCTCCAGCAGGGCGGCACATCGGAAGGAAAAGTACGCGCGGTATCCCGGCCTTGTCCCCTTCAGCCGTTCCACCGCGGTGTCGCGCTCCCACCCCGGCGACGTCACGTACGAAAGCATCGCCGCATCCTCCAAGGGCGCCAGACCTTTCTTCGCGCGAAGACCGTTGAAGTGCTGAACGGCGAGTGCCTGGGCCTTGCGCTGGGCTTCCGCCAGGGCATCGGTCAGTTTCGAAGCTTCGGCCGAAGCGGTGAACACCACTTCCTGCTCGTTGCGTACCACGGAAGGCCGGCTCTTGATGCTGTCGTCGGAGCTCGCCGAGAGCGTCACTTCGCCCGGGAACGTGAACATCTGCGCGGTGTCGGTCTTGAGCTGGGCCAGACCCTGCCTGTGCTGGAAGCAGGCGCTGTGCAGTGCCGCCCGCTTCTTCTGAACGTCAAACAGCGACCGAAGGAGCCGGTCGATCTCCGCGGCCTCGTCCTCGGGGTCCACGGTGTTCCTGAGATCCTCTGCGCCCGTCCTGAGATTCTCGGCGTCCTCGCTGAGCCCTGCCGCATCGGCGCGAATAGCCTGCGCGTCGATGCCGTAGATATTGTTGTTCACGATCGCAATCGACCCGATCGCAATGCCGAGCGCGAGCCCGGCGGCCTTCGTCCATTTCCGCTTCAGCGACGGCAGGCTCCCCGCGAGCAGACCCAGGACGGCCGCGGCGATGTTCAGTCCGATGGCCGTGAAGGCGCGCGACTCCGCCTGCCCGACGACCCGCTGCACGTTCTGCAGCTCTGTCTGCACCTTGGAAATGACGCTGGTGCCACGGGGGCTCAACGCCAGCACGAGATCGGGCGCGCCGAGCAGGATCGCAACGGTCAGGATGGGCAGGGCCCAAAGGGGACGAGAGAGATGCATGACAGATGGTCTCCTATGAGCAGCGCCGGGATGTACGCACCACCATTCCGTCCGGGGACTCTTCCCGGTTGGACGGCGCGCTGGCACGCGGGCGTCAGAAATTCGGCACCAGCCTAGCTGAACATGCCGTGCTCGACAAGGCGCCCGGCGTGAGCGCTGCCAATGTGAAAATCGGTCGCGCCGCGGCTGCTGGCTCATGCTCGCCGCGTCTGCCGCGCACCACCACACAGCACTCAGCTACACTTCGGCTCATACAGCCGTCGGTGACCCGACGGACAGCAGCCAGGATTGATACACCGATGCGCGCATTGTTGATCACAGCAGTTGTGGCGTGGATGGCACTGATGCCGGGACGTCAGCCCGGGCCACCGGCGAACACGACTCTCACCGCGGTCCCGGGGCTCAAGGTCGGCCACTTCACGTTGTCCCAGCGGCCGACGGGCTGCACCGTGGTGCTGGCGGAGGCGGGCGCGATTGCGGGCGTGGATGTGCGGGGGGCCGCGCCGGGCACACGAGAGACGGACCTGCTCAATCCCGTCAATACGGTGGACAGAGTTCATGGGATCGTGCTGGCGGGGGGCAGCGCGTTCGGCCTCGATGCGGCATCCGGCGTCGTGCGGTTTCTGGACGAGAAGAACGTCGGGTTCAAGGTGACGTCGCACGGCGTCCCCGTGACGGTCCCCATCGTGCCGGCGGCAGTCCTGATCGACCTGGGCGTCGGAGGGAGTCCGAAGATACGTCCGGATGCGGCATGCGGCTACCAGGCCGCGATGGCCGCCACCGAGAGGCCCGTGACGGAAGGCAGCGTCGGGGCCGGCGCCGGCGCGACGGTGGGCAAGACCGCAGGATTCAAGCGGGCGATGAAAGGCGGCCTCGGGAGCGCGGCCATCGCCATGCCGGACGGCCTGATCGTCGCCGCGCTCGCCGCGGTGAATGCGCTGGGGGACGTGATCGATCCCGCGACCGGCCGGGTCGTCGCGGGCGTGCGCACGCCCGATGGGCGGGGCCTCGCCGATGCGCGCGTGCTGCTGCGTGACGGGATGATGCAGCCCGGGACGATCGGCGGGAACACGACGCTCGGCGTCGTGGCCATCAACCGCGCCCTGACGAAGACGCAGGCAACGAAGATCGCCCAGATGGCGCACGATGGGTTCGCTCGGGTGATATATCCCGTCCACACACCGGCGGACGGCGATGTCATCTTCGCGCTCTCCACGGCCTCCGACACCGGCGCCGTCGACATCACCAGGATCGGATCGCTGGCCGCGCAGGTCATGGCCGACGCAGTGCTCAGAGCCGTGACGCAGGCCACCGGGTTGCCTGGATACCCGGCGGTCAGGGACCTGCCGTAACGTGCTACGTGCTACGTGCTACGTGCTACGCGGCCGTGGTAGCGGGTGGCGCTCGTCACCCGCCGC
Organism: uncultured Acidobacteriota bacterium; assembly: GCA_963749835.1. Taxonomy (GTDB): domain Bacteria; phylum Acidobacteriota; class Vicinamibacteria; order Vicinamibacterales; family 2-12-FULL-66-21; genus JALZOC01. The sequence goes on along the minus strand of CAVVOD010000001.1, from coordinate 3,657,130 downwards.
ACGTGTAGCACGTTGCACTCAGCACCTTGCACTCAGCACGTTGCACGTTGGACGCTGCACGTTGATGTAGCACGTAGCACGTAGCGCGTTGCACGTGATCGTTCAAGCTGTCATGATATCCCCCACAATGTGGGTGGCTCAGAAGCCGGCCCTCGGCGACTTCGAACAGCTCGTCCTGCTCGGCGTGCTCCGCCTGGACGCCGAGGCCTATGGCGCGGCGATTCGCCGCGAGATTCACGTGCGCTCGGGACGCGACGTCTCGATCAACGCCGTCTACACCACCCTCGATCGACTCGAGAGCAAGGGACTGCTCAAGTCCTGGGTCGGCGAGCCCACGCCCCAGCGGGGCGGGCGCCGGCGCAAATTCTATGAGCTGCGTCCCGCCGGGCTGGCCGCCTTGCGTCAGGCCTATCGGGCGTTCCGCTCGATGGCGGACGGGCTCGAGTGGCAGCTGGACACGAAATGAGATCCGATCCGCCGCGCCTTGCGGTCTGGCTGTTGTCGCAGCGGCTGTCGCCCGTGTGGCTCGACTTCGTCCTCGGCGATCTCGAAGAAGAGTTCCGCCTTCGTTCTGCGACGTCGGCTGCCGCGGCCCGCCGCTGGTTCTGGCGTCAGACGCTTCGCTGCCTGGCGGCGCCGCCGCCCGTCCTCTGGCACTCACTCTCGCCGCAGGATTCACCTGGAGACTCCATGGTTCGCACATTCCTCGCCGACGTCCGATACGGCGTCCGCGTTCTGTCCCGTACGCCGGCGTTCAGCCTCGCGGTCGTCGGCGTACTGGCGCTCGGCATCGGCGCCAACACCGCCATGTTCAGCATCGTCAATGCCGTGCTCCTGCGGCCGTTGCCGCTCGCGGAGCCCGAGCAGGTCGTGCGCCTGTTCCACGTGCCCCCGCAGGCGGCCTTCCCGGGCATCACGCGCTTCTCCGTGTCACCCGCCAACTTTTACGACTGGAAGCGCGATGCTCGGACATTCGACAGCATGGCGAGCTACCGCTTCAGGCAGTTCATACTCACCGGCGGCGGACGCGCGGAGTCAGTCCTCGCGGGGGCGGTTGGTGCGGACTTCTTCCGGGTTGTGGGCGCTCAGCCTGCACTCGGCCGCGTCTTTCTGCCCGAGGAAGATACGCCGGCGAAGGGGCATGTCGTGATGCTCAGCGACGCGTTCTGGCGAACCCGTTTCGGCTCGGCGCCCGATGTCGTGGGCAGGTCGCTCACGCTCGACGATGAGACCTACACCATCGTCGGCGTCATGCCGGCCCGGTTCACGATCAAGTCGTGGGGCGCGCTCGCCCGCGATCTATGGGTGCCACTCGCGTACACGGATGAGCGCCGCGCGGAGCGCGACAACCACAACGATCAAGCGGTCGCCCGGCTGAAAGCCGGCGTCGATCTGTCGCGTGCCCAGTCCGAGATGGACCTGCTTTCGACGAGACTGGAGCGCGAATACCCCCAGGCCAACACCGGCTGGGGCGCCGTCGTGGTCCCGCTGCAGGAATTGATCGTCGGCGACATTCGGACGACGCTGGTGATGCTGCTCACGGCGGTGACGCTGGTCCTGCTCATCGCGTGCGCGAACGTCGGCAATCTGCTCCTTGCGCGGGCATTCGGCAGGCGGAAAGAGATGGCGATCAGGTCGGCGCTCGGCGCCAGCCGGAAGCGCGTGTTCCAACAGCTGCTCATCGAAGCACTGCTGCTCGCGACGGCGGGCGGTGCTGCGGGACTCCTGTTCGCAAAGGTGATCCTCACGACCGGCGCGGCCCTGCTGGCAGACCAGGTGCCGAGAGCGGACGAAATATCCATGGACCTTCGCGTCCTGATCTTCGTGTTCGCGGCGTCGCTCGTCACCGGAGTCCTCGCGGGTGTGACTCCTGCGCTTCGCGCCAGCAAGAGCGACTTGAACGAAGCCCTCAAAGAAGGCGGCCGGAACGATTCCACAGTGGGCCTTCGCACGCGCAGGCTGCTGATCGTCTGCGAAGTGGCGCTGTCGCTCGTGCTCCTGATGGCCGCGGGTGTGATGTTCCGCACGCTGCTCGCACTGCGGAACGTGGATACGGGCTACAACCCGCACGGGGTGCTCACGCTCCAGGTGTCCCTGCCGGAGACGCGATACAAGACGCCGGCGCAGACGGTCGCTTTCTTTACCGCGGCGTTGCAGCGGATTCGGGCGCTCCCAGGCGTGGCAGCTGCGGCAACCATCGACACGCTGCCCTCGCTGGGAGGAGGTTCGATTCAGCCGATCGTCCTGGAAGGGAAGGCTGAGCTCCTGCCGAAGGATCAACCGACGGTGGGGGTCCGTCAGGTCTCCCGTGACTATCTGCGGACGATGCAGGTTCCGATTGTTCGCGGCCGCGATGTGTCAGATACCGACATGGAGACCATGGTGGTCAGCCTGTCCGCCGCGAAGCTGTTGTGGGGAGACGCGGATCCGATCGGCAGGCGTGTGACGCTGCCGCTGATGTCAAAAACTCTGGTCCAGGAAGTCGTCGGGATCGCAGGGGACGTGAAGCAGGGTGATCTTGCCGGCGCCCCCACGCCCACGGTGTACCTCCACACGCGCGAACGGGCGAATTCCGGTCTCGCGATTGTGCTGCGGACGACCCTGCCTCCGACATCCCTGACGCAGCCGGTCGTGGGCGCCGTGCGCGAGCTCGATGTCGAGCAGCCGATTGACGACATCCGGACGATGGATGCGTTGCTGGACGAGACGCTGACGTCCCAGCGCTTCAGCGCGCTGCTGCTCGGAGTCTTCGCGTGCGTGGCCCTGGCCCTTGCGTCAGTGGGTATCTACAGCGTGCTCTCGTACATCGTGCGCGGGCGCAGCCGCGAGATCGGCATCAGGACGGCACTCGGAGCGCGCACGGCCGACGTGGTGCGGCTGGTCGTGTTCGAGGGAATGGCGCCGGCGCTGACAGGTATCGGCATCGGGATCGTCGGGGCCCTGGGCTCGGGGAGGCTCATCGAGAAGCTCGTGTTCGGAGTGACAGCCTCTGATCCGTTGACGCTGTTCGTGGTCGCCGGCACGCTGGCGTTCGTCGCGCTCGTGGCCAGCCTCGTCCCCGCCTATCGCGCCTCACGGCTGGATCCACTGACCGTGCTGCGCACAAGCTGAATGCGCTCGCTGGCACACGGAATCCTTCTGTGACCCCGGGGTCCTGGCCGGGCGTTCAGCCCCGTTTCACGGAGCTTTCGCGCCAATCAGACTTTGACCGGTGGCCATTCCTCTGTGCTCTCTGAAACAGGGAGACGACCCACGAAATCAGGTCCCCCATGCTCATTCCCCGGGCATCGGACTGCAGTGGGTCACACACACGACGTCGAGAACCTCCTGCGAACGGGACGCCACACGACGTGGCCCGGTGTCAAAGACTGCCATGAGGACCCGAATGTACAGGCACCGCGTCAGAGGCCTGGCGGTCGCGGTGATCCTGTCGTGGGCAATCCTGCCTGGCGCGAGCCAGACTCCCGCACTCAGGATCCTGAGCGCGAGTCCGAGCGGCGAGTTGAATCAGCTCGCCGATGCTGACCAGATCCGCATCGTCTTTTCGGAGCCGATGGTGCCGCTGGGAAGCGCGCGGGCCGGCCCGGCGCCTCACTGGATCCGCATGACGCCGGCGGCGGCAGGCAGCTTCTTCTGGTCCGGTACGCAGGACTCTGATCTTCTCGCCCGACTCGTCGGCTCCGCTGCCGTACGCGACCCGCTTCACCGTGCAGGTCGATGGCTCGGCCACGAGCGCGGCCGGCCGCGCGCTGGGCGCGCCGTTCGAGCACACGTTCACGACACCGACGGTCCGGCTGCTCTCCGCTGAGTGGCATCGACAGAGCGGATCCTTCGACAGCCCGGCCGTCCTCGCGCTGCCAGTTCAACCAGGACGTTCGGCCTCGCAGAACGGTCGTCGTGAGCGATTGGAGCAGTGCTGAGTGGACGTGGAGCGTGCCTGCAGGCAGCGCGCTTGGCGGCTACTCGATGTCCATGACCCGCGCCGGGACGAAGCCGTCCCGCGGTGCGCAATTCGTCGGCGGTTCGTTTCTCGTCGCCGCGTTCCGCCGGCCCGACTTCCGCGTTGATGCGACGCTCACAGGCGACCCGGCGCCCATCCTGGGATCCACGCTCCGCGGCACGATCGAGGCAAAGTACCTGTTCGGCGGTGCGCTCGACACGCGGCCCGTGCGCTGGTGGTTCAAGCGAACGATGGTTCAGGAGCCACCCGCGGCTCTTCGCGAACGGGATCCCGTTGCCCGTGACGCGGTGGGTTACCTCCCCGAGTACGATTCGCAGCGCTCTCGAGAGACGCCGCTTCCGGAGGCGACGGCGATGCTTGGCGCCTCCGGCCGCACGTCCGTCGCATTGCCGACGTCACCGGAAGAAGGCGTTGCGTACTCGTACCTGTTCCAGGGTGACGTGGAGGACGTGTCTGGCCAGCACATAGCCGCTCACGCGGAGCTCGTTGTCCATCCGGCCTCGATCTACGTTGCGGTCACGCGCCCCCCGATGTTCGTGGACACAAAAACCGAGACGACCGTCGGCGTGATTGCCGTGGATCTGTCGGGAGCCCCGGTCGCCGGGATTCCCGTGAGCGTATCGCTCGTCCGCGAGCAGTGGGTGGCCGGGCCTCCGGATCGCCGGAGGCAGACGTCATGGGAGCGTCGTGAGACCCCGGCGGGGGAGTGGACGGTCAGGTCGGCTGCCGGCGAAACCCGGCTGCCGGTTTCACTGCGCGAGGGTGGTCGCTACATCCTGCGCGCGATCGCGCGGGATGCGAACGGCCGGCAGACGCGCACCGAGACCGATTTCTACGCGCTCGGACCGGGCGTGTCCTCCTGGCGGAGCGACGACAACAGCATCGAGCTGACGCCTGAACGCGAGTCATGGAAGCCAGGGGAGACGGCCCGCATCCTGATCCATTCACCGTGGCCGAACGCCACCGGTCTCGTGACCCTCGAGCGCGAAGGCGTTCGCAGCCATCGAAGCATTACGATTACCTCGACCCAGGACGCTGTGGAAGTGCCGATTACCGAGGCAGACGTGCCGAACGTGTTCGTCTCGGTGATGCTCGTCAAGGGACGGACGCTCGGCGAGCCGACGGCCGTAGACGCGCAGCCGTCGTTTCGGGTCGGCTACACCGAGCTCTCGGTGGACGACTCGTCGAAGCGGCTGCACGTCAAGGTTGTTCCTGACCGCGAAGAGTACAGCCCCGGACGGCCCATGACTGTCTCAGTGTCGGTAACCGATTCCAACAACAAACCCGCGGCGGGTGAAGTGACACTCTGGGCGATGGATCGCGGACTGTTGTCCCTCACGGAGTACGCGACCCCTGACGTGCTGAAGGCGATCTATGTGCGGAAGTCCCTGCAGGTCAGCACCGCAGACAATCGCCGGCGGCTCATGAGTCCGCGGCCGATGGCCTCCCCGCCAGTGTCGGCAGGAGCCGGTATTGGGGGACTCTCCGGGCTGAGTTACTCGCAGTTGATGACCGAGACGGTTACCGTCGAGAGTTCCCAATCGGCGCCTCCCGGAGTCGAGATCCGCCTGGACTTCCGGCCACTGGTCTTCTGGCTCGGGTCCGTGGCCACCGGCGCTGACGGCCGTGCGACGACAACCGTCACCCTGCCGGACTCGCTGACGACGTATCGGATCATGGCGGTTGTCGGGGACAGGGCCTCGCAATTCGGATTTGGCGACGCCGAGGTCCGTGCCACGAAGCCGCTGACGCTCCTCCCCGCGTTCCCGCGCTTCCTGAGCAAGAGTGACCGCGGGTTCTTTGGCGCCGCCGTGACGAACTCAGGGAAAGAGCCCCGCAACGCCGTCGTGACGATTCAGAGCCTGGATCCGGAAGCGCTGCAATTCGGTCGCACCGCGACGCAGACCGTTCGCCTCGCGCCGGGGGCGTCTGAGGCGGTGAGATTCGAAGCGCTCGCGCGCGCGGCGGGCGCGCCCCTTGTGCTCGCGCGGGCTATGGCGAGACCCGCCGTAGCCTTCGGCGGCGAAGGCGGGCCAGGGTGCCAGGGTGCTGAAACAGATACCGACGAACATCATGATCGTTGCCGGAGAAGAATATTCCATCCGGCTAGTACGCCCCGCGGACGGGAAGATCGAAACCCCACATGATCAGGACGGCTATCACGAGTGCCGTGAGGACCACGCGAACGACCTGACCTGATGTTCTGGCTATTGAGTTCAGCATTGGTCCACCTGCGCTCAGCTGGCGCGCGTGTTTGTGTTCTTCGCCGCACCCCGGACGGGGCCCCTCGTGAAGGCGAGGATAGCATCCGCGCCGCGGGCCGCGCCACCGGCGGCGTCGAACGATTCCCGTACGACGACGGCCTGCTTTCGGAATCGGTCGTCAGCCCGCACGCGAAGGACTGACTGTCGAAGACGATCCGCCGTCGCCTCGTTCTTGGCGAGGCACACACCCGCTCCGAGCCTTTCCACCTGCCTGCCGACGAGCTCCTGTTCACTCATCTGGGGCACGACAATCAACGGTACTCCGTTGTACAGGCTCTCGCTCACGCTGTTCATCCCGCCGTGCGACACGAACACCGACGCATGGCGCAGCACGTCCAGCTGCGGCACCCACGCCTTCACGACGAAGTTCGCCGGCGGAGAGCCCAGGCTCGCTGCGGCCGTGGTCGTGCCAATCGACATGACGACGCGGACGTTTTCCCCGCGGAACGCCTCGAAGCAGTTGCGGTAGAACGTCGGATCCGCGTTGAACAGCGTGCCCAGCGAGATATAGATCACGTCCGCCCGCGACGCTCCGTCCCATGGGAAGTCCGCCGTCTCGGTCCGGGAACCGACTGATGGACCGACGAAGAGGAAGCGATCGTCGAACGTCTCTGCGCAAGGTTGGAAGTGGCGCGACGTGTAGACAATGTTCAAGTCGGAGGAGCCAAACATCAGGCCGATGAGGCCCGTGCCCTTGACGCCGTACGTGCGGCGCAGCCGTCGGCCGAGCAGGACGGCCTTCGTGATGTGCCGGATCTTCGAGAGCACGAACCGCGGGTTCTTTGGCCGCGTTCCGCTGGACGCGGCAAACGTCATCACGTGCCGGTTCACGGCGAAGGTCGTGATCGACGTCACGACCGGCACGCCGAGCAGTTGGGCCGTCCATTGTCCCCATGGCGCGGCCGAGTCGCTGATGACGTAGTCCGGACGTTCTGCGCGGAAGCCGTCCAGCTCCTGCGCGAGTACTTCCCCGGTGGTCCGCATCAGCAGCCACGCGATCTGGTCCGTCTCGGATACCTGCCTGGGATCTGCCAGGAACGCATTCCGATACGGACGATACTGCGCGCCGGCCTGCCGAATGCCGGCCGCGAATGGTTCACCGGAGAAGTACACGACCTCCTCGCCGCGCTCGACGAGCGCACGCACGAGCGGCAACGACGGATTCGTGTGCCCGTGCAGCGGCAGACCAAGAAACAGAGCCTTCGGCATGAGGAGTCAGGGACCCGACGCTACTCGACGGGCCGACCCGGGCAGCCGACGTGTCGCGCCTCGCAGCATACTCCACCCGCTACGTGCTACGTGCTACCAAGTCCCACGTGCGACGTGCGACGGGCGACGGGCTTGACAATTGTCTTTGTAGTACTAAATAGTTAGTTGCCACTGAGGCTCGTTGCCCGGGACCACGGTTCAGTTGCTCGATGGACAGAAGATGCGCACACGCCACCCGACGTTGACCCCGCAGGAGCTCGCGATCATGAAGGTCGTCTGGGACCTCGACACCGCGACCGTTCGCGACGTGTACGAGACGCTGCGCGAACAGCGGCAGATCGCCTATACCACCGTCCTGACGATGATGAAGATCCTCGAGACGAAGGGCTACCTCAAGAAGACCCAGGTGGAGCGCGCCTTCGTGTACAGGCCGTCGCGTCCCCGGCAGCAGGTGGTGGGGGCGATGGTGCGTGAGTTCGTGGAACGGGTGTTCGACGGCGCGGCCGGGGGACTCCTGCTGCACCTGGCCAAGGATGCGACGCTGTCGAAGAAAGAGCGCGATCGGATCCGGCGCGTGATCGAAGAGCTGGAGGACTGATGACGTCCATACCGCTTCTCAACCTCTTCGCCTGGAGCCTGCAGGTCACGGTCGTCGTGGCGGCCGCGGGTCTGATCGCGAGGCTCCTGCATGTCGATGCGCCCGGCGCGCGATACGCGTGGTGGCGGCTGGTGCTCGTCCTGTGCCTCGCGCTGCCGGTGCTGCAGCCCTGGCAGCAGACGACAATGACCGCGGACACGCTGCTGCTGGCCGACGCGGGTGCCGGCACACCGTCCCAGGGTCTGACCGGACCGGCGAGCGCTGTGCCGAACACGTCCGCTCCCTCCGACCGGCGAGGATCCGCGGCTGTCCTCGTCACCGTCACGCTGGCGCTCGGCACCGCGCTGCGCCTCGCCTGGCTGGCACTGGGGTTGTTCCGGCTGCGCCGCCTGCGGCAGTCGGTGCCGGGCGCCGGTTGTTCGGACTTGTACGGTGAGGTCCAGACGCTGATGCAGGTCCGTGCGGAGTTTCGATGCGTGGATGCGCTGCGGCAGCCGGCAACCTTCGGCATTCTCCGGCCCGTCGTGCTGTTGCCGTCCTCGCTGGCCGCCCTGCCAGCCGACGTCCAGCGCGCGGTCGTGGCCCACGAGCTGTGGCACGTGCGCCGGCGCGACTGGGGATGGGTGCTCGCCGAGGAGGTCCTGCGGAGCGTGTTGTGGTTCCACCCGGCGATGTGGTGGCTGATCTCGCGCGTGCAGAGCTCCCGCGAGGAAGTCGTGGACGAGCTGACGGTGCTCGTCACCCACGCGCGGCGCAGCTACCTGGAAGCGCTGCTCGCCTTTGCGGACCAGCCGCGGACCTTTCCCGCCACGCCGTTTGCGCAACGGAAGCATTTGTTCACCCGGATGTTGTTGGTATCGAAGGAGGCTGCGATGTCATCGAGAAGAATCGTCGGATCATGCGCCGGCATGCTCCTCGGGGTCGTGCTGGCCGGATCGTATGCCACTGCGGCATTCCCACTGACCGCGCCGGCACCGCCGGCCGGTGCGGCCGCTGACCAGACGCCGCCGCGCGATCGTCGTCCCAACGAGCCGGGCCCGCCAAGTCAGCGTGAGATCGCCCTGGAAGCCAGGCTGAAGGCCGCGCCTGAAGGTGACGCTCAGCCGGAGACGGGCAGCTGGGTCGAGCTCGCGATGCTCCAGGAGCAGCGACGAGCGATCTCGAGCGCGGAGTCGACCCTGCTCGCGATGCGTCGTGCGCAGCCGGGGAAGGCCGAGAGCTATCACGCCCTGGCGGGCTTGTATCGGCGTACCGGCCAGTTCGATCGGGCGATTGGTGTGCTCGACGAGGCGACCGCGCTGAACCCATCCGACCCGAACGGTTACCAGATCATCGTGACTTTCCTGTCAGAGAGAGCCAAGGATCCCAGCCTTGCGGCAGCCGATCGCCTCAGCTACATACGACAGGGCATTGCAGCTGCCGATCGCGCGCTTGCGCGGAAGCCGGCCTTCCTCGAGGCGATGGTCTACAAGAGTCTGTTGCTGCGGACACAGGCTGGCCTCGAGGCTGACACAACGGCGCGGCAGGCGCTGCTGGGCGAGGCTGACGCGCTTCGGGCCCAGGCGATGACGCTTCGTCAGTCGTCCACGGCGGAGATGAAGTTTGCGACCGCCAGTGGCGCCATACCGCCGCCACCGCCTCCGCCGCCACCCGCCCCGTCCGCTGTGGCTTCGAACCCCGACGGCTCCAAACCGGTCAAGGTGGGTGGATCCATTCCGGTGCCGACCAAGATCAAGAATGTCGCGCCTGTCTATCCTGAGGACGCGCGCGCGGCCGGCGTACAGGGCGTGGTGATTCTCGAAGCGGTCATCGACGAGGCAGGAACGGTCAGTGACGCCCGCGTGCTGCGCTCAATCCCGCTGCTCGACCAGGCGGCCCTCGACGCCGTCCGTCAATGGCAATTCACGCCGACGCTGGTGAACGGCGTGCCGGTGTCCGTGATGATGACGATGACGATCAACTTCACGACTCAGTAGGCGGGCCCGCTCACGTCAAACAGGAGGGCAGGAGATCGAACACGTGGCGGAGATCACGGAAAGATCACCACGGGGACACTGAGTCACCGTGGCTCCGTGGTGAATTTGCTGTGGCGTCCCCACAAATGCCTTCTGACCTCATGTCACGTCTGGAGTCTGTCGGCGATCACCGTGCCGCGACGCGCGTCAGTGAACGGTCTGTTCGTCGACTGAATCGTCGAGACGCTCCATGTGAGGAATTTCCAGGGCCCGGACGGACTTGATCGCCTGGCAGAGCGCTTCGTCGGCGCGGCTGTGCTTCTGTAAGGTCTTTCGCGTTGCCCGCAGGACGCGAAGGACCTGCGCCCGATCGAACCGTTGCCCTTCACAATGCTCGCAGAAGCTCATAGCGTCCCTCGCCTGCCTTGATCCGATAGCCGCATGCCCACGATTGCAGGTCATCCCGACCTTGCATCCGACTCTTGAGTCTATCTCAAAGCGCCGGCCTCCTCACCTGGCGCCGGCGACGCTGGTCCCGAGCGCAAAGAGTGCGCCTGCGCCGTGCGGCGCGCGTCGAAGACCGGCATCCGACAGCGCGTCGGTTGCCGGCTGCTGAGCCAGCAGGAATTCGACGCGACCGCCGCGGCGCTGGGTTATCCTGCCGCAGGTTTCTTCGCGCGTGAGCCCGGTTGCGGTCTGTTCGTCGCGGCCGCGCGCTGAGCGGCTCGTCGTCCACACGGGTGAGGAGGAGTCCATGTCGCTGCAGGCGCAGACTCGGTTCTCGTTCTGATGCGCGCCGTTACGTCTCTCCGGTTCGCGCTGTTCCTGCTGCCTGTCGGCCTCCTGGCGCAGGCGCCGCCCGCGGCCGGTCCCCCTCCGGGACCCACCCAGGCCCAGCCCTCCGAGGGGCGGGGGACACCGCAGGGCCGCGGGGCCGCAGGTCAGGGACGCGGCCCCAACTTTCCCCAGCAGCAGCGGCGGCTGGCGGACCCCGTGGTGCTGGCCAGAGGCAAGGGACTTTACGAGAGCAACTGCGCGGCGTGCCACGGCATCGATCTGCGGGGCGGTCAGCAGGGGGGCCCGAACCTGCTTCGTTCGCAGACGGTGCTGTCCGACAAACAAGGGGAGCTGATCGGGCCGATTGTCCAGGGGGGACGTCCGAATCCGCCCGCGGGCGCTCCGCCGATGCCAGCCTTTCCGCTCCCGCCCGACGACATCAGGGCTGTTGCCGAGTACCTGCACAGCGTGATGGCGCAGGCCGGCAATCAGGGCCGGCCGCCAGCCGGCGACATGGTTCCTCCCGAGAAGGTACTCGTGGGCGATGCGTCCGCGGGCCAGACCGCGTTCGGCGCCCGATGCGCCGCCTGCCACTCGGTGACCGGCGATCTCCGCGCGGTCGCATCCCGGGTTCCCGATCCGCGCGAACTGCAGAACCTCTGGGTCGCGGGTGGTGCCGGTGGTGGCCGCGGCGGGCGTGGTGGCGCTCCGGCACGTCCGGTGGCGGTGACGGTCACGCCGGCTTCCGGACCGCGTGTCGAAGGCCGTCTCGTTCGCATCGACGACTTCGTCGTCAGCCTCGTCCAGGCGGACGGCAGCCGCCGGACGTTCGTCAGGAATGGCAGCGACCCGAAGATCGAGCTGCGCGATCCGGCGGACGCGCACCGGAAGCTCGTGCCGACACTGTCCGACACGGAGATGCACAGCGTGACGGCGTACTTATGGACGATCCGATGACGACCAGATCAATCACGCGCTGTCTCACGCTGACGCTGCTCCTCGCGCCCATGATGCTCGTCGCGCAGGGGCCGCAATCGGGGCTCGACCCGGCGACGATCCTCAAGCCGCTCGCCGAGTCGTGGCCCACCTATTCAGGCGACTACACGGGGCGACGATACAGCGCGCTGACGCAGATCAACCAGGCCACGTTGAAGAATCTGGGTCTGGCGTGGGTGTCCCGCGGCTTCGTGCAGGGCTCCGGGCCATCGGGCCGTGGAGCGGGGGGGACCGGCGGAGGCGGGGGCGGCGGACGCGGCGGCGGGGGAGGCGATCTGCCGTTGACCGTCGCCGGGGAAGGATCGGGCGATTTCAACAGCGGCGGACCGCCGCAGATTCGCGGGTCGATCCTCATGGTCGACGGCATCCTGTACGCGACGTCGCCCGACAACCTCTGGGCGGTCGACGCGCGCGACGGCACGATCATCTGGCAGTTCTACTGGAAGACCCGTGGAGGGACGCACACCGGCCATCGCGGCGTCGGCATGTGGCACAACTTCCTCTTCATGGAGACGCACGACAACTATCTGGTGAAGATCGACGCGCGGACCGGCAAGGAAGTCTGGCATGTGGAGATCGCGCCGTTCGAGCAGCAGTATTTCTCGTCGATGGCGCCGGTCATCATCGGTGACCACGTCATCGTTGGAACAGGCAACGATCTCGACGCGCCTGGCTATCTCCAGTCGTACGATCCGGAAACCGGGAAGCGGCAGTGGATTCTGTATACCGTGCCGATGAACGCGGGAGACCCCGGTGTCGAGACGTGGCCCAGCCTCGAAGCGGCGCGACATGGCGGTGCACAGCCGTGGGTCCCCGGCGCATACGATCCCGAATCACGGCTCTACATCTTCGGGACCGGCAACCCCACCCCCGCGTACACGCCCGCGGCGCGCGGGACCGGCGTCGGTCTCTTCGCGTGCTCGCTGGTCGCCGTCAACGTCGACACGGGGAAGATGGCGTGGTACTACCAGACGTCTCCCCGCGACATGCACGACTGGGATTCGGCGCAGACGCCCGTGCTGATCGACGCGACGATCAACGGCCGCCCCAGGAAGCTGGTCTCTACGGGAGCGAGGAACGGCTACTTCTTCACGGTCGATCGCCTCACCGGCGAGTACGTCGCCAGCGGCAAGTACAGCAACGCGGCGAACTGGGCGAGCGGGCTCGATGCTCAGGGCCGGCCGATCCTCAACCCGGAGAAGGTCGCCACCATCGGCGGCGCGGTCGTCAGCGGCAGCGCAACGAACTGGCCGCCCCCGGCGTATTCGCCGGATACCGGACTGTTCTATCTGCCCGAGAGCAACAGCCTGTCGATCCGGTATCTCATCGACGCGGATCCCAGGGGCTCGATGGGCCTGGGGGGCACGCAGAGCGGGGGCGGTGTCTCGACGGGCGGCTCGATCACCGCGATGGATCCGAAGACCGCGAAGATCGCATGGCGTCACGAGCTGCCGGGTGGAGGTGGTGCGACAGGCATGCTGACGACCGCCGGCCGGCTGCTGTTCGCCGGCGATGGCGCCGGAAACCTCGTGGCGCTCGATGCGGCCAGCGGGAAGCCGCTGTGGCATTCGCGCCTCGGCTCGGTGTCCAACGCGCCTCAGACCTACATGCTCGATGGGAAGCAGTATCTGCTCGTCGCCGCCGGGGATATGCTTGCCGCGTTCGCCGTGATTCAGTAGCCGATCGCCTCGATCGCTCAACGAGTGCGCCCATGGGATGGGTTCCAGATTCAGGAGAGCCGTGATGTCCTATACCAGACGGGAGTTCGGAAAACTTGCCCTCGCCGGCGTGCCGGCAGCGGCCCTGCTCGGGCGCAGCGAGTCCTTGTTCGGAGCGCTGTCGCAGGCGAAGCCGAACTCCGTGTTCAACGGAGTCCAGATCGGGACGATCACCTACAGCTATCGAAGCATGCCCGATCAGAGCGCGGAAGCGATTCTGAAGTACGTCGTCGAGTCAGGGATCAGCGGAATCGAGCTGATGGGCGGCCCGGTCGAAAGCTTCGCGGGGGCGCCTCAGGCGGCCGGACGTGGCGGTGGGCCTGGTGGCGGTGGCCGTGCAGCCGGTGGTCGAGGTCCGGGTGGCGCACCGGTGGCAGCCGCACCTGCACCGGCGGCCGCAAGCGGGCCGGGGTCCTGGAATGGGCAGGCATGCCCGCCGGGACGCGGCGGAGGGCCCGGCGGCGCCGGGGCAGGGCGAGGGGGCGGGCGCGGCGAGACGACGCCCGGGCAGCAGGCCGCGCAACTCGAACACGCCGCAAAGCTGAAGGCCTGGCGCACGAGCGTCTCGATGGATGCCTTCAAGAAGCTGCGCAAGATGTACAACGATGCGGGCGTGACGATCTACGCGTGGAAACAGCTCAACGCAAACATGTCGGACGAAGAGTTCGAGTACATCTTCAACGTCGCCGAGGCGCTCGGCTGCACGCACACGACGCTCGAGCTCCTGACCGATCCAGCCCAGCTCAAACGTGTCGGCGACTTCGCGATAAAGAAGAAGGTCTACGCCGCGTATCACACGCACCTCCAGGGCAGCATGACGGCGTTCGATCAGGCCTTTGCGGCGTCGAAGGGAAACATGGCGAACGTAGACTTCGGCCACTTCGTCGCCGCGGGTAACGTGGGTGGCACTCCCATGCAGTTCCTCCAGAAGTTCCACGATCGGACGGCAAGCTTCCACCTCAAGGACCGGACGACACCCGAGCACTGCGCGCTCAACCTGGCGTGGGGCACCGGGGAGACGCCCATCAAAGACATCCTCCAGATGGTCAGCAAGAACAAGTGGACGATGCCGGCGTCTATCGAGCTCGAGTACGAGGTGCCGGAGGGCTCTGACGCGGTCAAGGAAGTGCGCAAGTGCGTCGAGTACTGCCAGGCTGCACTCGCCTCGGCATCGTCAGGCCGTTGACCCCGGCGCCGCAGACCGGCGAAATTCCAGGAGCCCCGCCCGCCGCTGTTGCTCGCTTCCGCCTACTGATCCTCCTTGTCTGGGGGCGCATCACCGCCGTCGTTTGACTCGCGCGACTCCGCGGGATATAGGTCTTGGCGGTTTTCATGAGGCCCATCGATTATAGAGCGGCTGGTCCGAAGGAGATGACGATGACCCGGATTCGCGCGGCCGGAGTGAGTCTCATGGTCCTGGCGGCGGGCCTCATGATCCCTGTGAGTGCGCTCGCCCAGCTCAGCGCAGGTCGCATCGTGGGAACCGTCACCGATCCCTCTCGCGCGGCGGTCCCGCCGGCGACCGTGGTCGTCACCGACACGGCCACCGGACTGCCGGTCACCGTGACCACCAACGAGCGCGGCGACTACGTCGTCACGCCGCTCAACCCGGGCGTCTATCAGGTGACGGTCACGCTCGACGGCTTCCAGACTGTGACGGTGAAGGATGTCGAGGTGCAGGTCGGCCAGTCGGCCCGCGCCGACGCCGAGCTCAGGCTCGGCGCGATTACGGAGAACACCACCGTCACCTCCGCGACACCGCTGCTCGACACCGAGTCCGGCACGCTCGGTCACGTGGTGACGAACACGCAGATCGTGAACCTGCCGTTGAACGGCCGCAGCTTCTACGAGCTGGCACGCCTGACGCCCGGAGCGGTGCTCCTGCCGGGCGGCGGCAACCTGCTGCGGATCCGCGCGAACTACATCTCGGGCACCGCCGTCAGCGGGGTGCGCGGCAGCCAGACGACGTTCATGCTGGACGGCGCCGATGTCACCGATCATCACCAGGGCGGATCGCTCATTCAGACGTCGGTCGATGCGCTGCAGGAGTTCAAGGTGCAGCAGAGCGCCTACTCGGCCGAGTTCAGCCAGGCCGGGGGAGCGTTGAATGCGACGACCAAGTCGGGGTCCGATCGCTTTCGCGGGGCCGTCTTCGACTTCATGCGTCACGACGCCCTCGACGCACGCAACTTCTTCGCGCGGGAGCGGGAAGAGCTGAAGCGGCAGCAGTTCGGCGGCACGTTCGGCGGCCCGATCATGCGTAAACGCAGCTTCTTTTTCGTGAGTTACGAGGGGATGCGCGAGCGTCAGGGCGTCGTCTTCAACAATACGGTCCCGACCGCGGCCATGCGCGCCGGCGACTTCAGCGCGTCGGCCCGGACGATTTACGATCCGGTCACACGCCAGCTGTTTCCGAACAACATCATCCCTGCCGCCCGCCTCTCGCCACAGGCGCTCTATTTTGCGGGGTTCGTGCCCAGTCCAAACACACCATCCGGGACGTTCTCGTGGGCCCCCGTGCGCGAGCTGAACTCCGACCAGGTGACGCTCCGGATCGATCAGAAGCTGAGTGACCGCGCACGCGTCTTCGGCCGCTACAGCTGGCACGATCAGCGGCTCGAGGACCCCAATCAGTATCCCGCGCTCGGCAACGCACCGCTCCGCACGCGCGGCCAGAACATCGTGCTGAGCATGACCAACACATTCTCGTCCTCGCTCCTCCACGACATCCGCTTCAGCTACGTGCCGGCGGTCGTCGATCTGCAGGCCTACCTGCAGGGGACTGACCAGTACCAGGCTATCGGAGTGCGCGGGTTCGAGGAAACCGCCGGCCGGGTGTCGGGGGCTCGTTCCCTGACTTCGCCTGGAGCGGCTACACCGCCATGAACGGCTCGGCGTTCGACCAGCGGCCCAAGACCCAGGACCTGAAGGTGTGGGAAGTGACCGACAACATGACATGGGTCGCCGGCCGGCACATCGTGAAGTTCGGCGGCAAGTTCCGACGCTGGGTGCCGCTCTTCACGGACAGCAAGCAGTACGCCGGGCAGTGGAACTTCGACGGATCGATAACCCAGAATCCCTCGAGCCCGGCCGGCACCGGGGACGCCTTCGCCGATTTCCTGCTCGGATATCCGCGTCAGGTCACGCGGGCGTTCCCGGCCGACACCTTCGGCGGCCAGGCGAATTACTGGCATGGCTATCTGCAGGACGACTTCAAAGTCTCGAACCGCCTCACGCTGAACGTCGGGCTGCGGTACGAATATTCCCCCTGGCTCTCGGGCTATCGGGGGCAGGTGGGCACGTTCGAGCCCGGTTCGGCGCGGCCCGTCATCGTCGCAAGCGAGAGCGAGACACCGGATCTCGCGTCGCAGTTCGCGGGCCTGTCGGCCTATACGCTCTTCCAGGGCGCCATCCAGACGAGCCGCGAGGCGGGGCTTCCACTCTCGATCACGAAGACGGACCGGGCGCAGGTGGGGCCGCGCGCGGGTTTCGCCTGGCAGCCGTTTGGCGAACGGACGGTGGTGCGCGGCGGCTACGGGCTGTTCTACGAGCAGGAGAGCTCCGGCGATCGCGTGAACAACAACATGGTGCCCTTCCGGCTGGACCAGACGTCCTTCAACGATCAGGCGCCCGTGCGGACGATGGCGGATTTCTTCCTGGGCACGAAGCTCACCAGCTCTGCGGCGCCTTCCATCGGCGCGAGCGCCCTCGAGCAGAAAATGGGCCGCGACCATCACTTCAGCCTCGGAGTGCAGCAGGAGGTCGCGCCGTTCACCGTCGTCGAGGTGAACTATGTGGGCAACATCGGCCGCTTCCTCAACGGCACGACCAACATCAACATCCCGGAGCCCGGGTCCGGGGGCATCCAGGCGCGCCGCCCGTACCCGCAGTTCGGCGGCATCAACTACTTCGACGACACGCAGCAGACGACGTACCATTCGATGCAGTCGTCGATCGAACAGCGCACGCACGGCGGACTCTTCTACCTGGTGTCGTATACGTGGTCGAAGAGCATGACCACTCAGAATGTCACGGCAGTCGGCGGCAATTCGGGGCGCGAGAAGGCCCCCTCCGCCTTCGACGTCCCGCACAACGTCGCGATCAGCGCCGGGTACGATCTGCCGTTCGGACGCGGCCGGCGGCTGCTCGGGGACGCCGGCGGGATCGTGGACGCGGTGCTGGGGGGATGGCAGGCGCAAGGTATCTACGTCTGGCGGAGCGGACGGCCGTTCACGCCGACGATCTCCAGCGACCGGGCCAATACGGGCGTCGGTGCCCAGCGTCCAAACCGGATCGGATCGGGCGAGCTCGGCGAACCGACGGTGGCGCTGTGGTTCGACAAGACGGCCTTCGTGCTGCCGGCCCAGTTCACCTACGGCAATTCGGGAGGCAGCATTCTTCGTGAGGACAGCTACAAGACACTCGATGTCTCGCTCTTCAAGCAGTTCCGCATCGGGACGCACCGACTGCAGTTCCGGGCCGAGGCATTCAACGTGACGAACACCGTCAGCTTCAGCGCTCCCAATACCGCCATCGACACGGCGGCGGGGGGACGGGTCACGAGCACGTCAGGCACTCCGCGTCAGATGCAGTTCGCCTTGAAGTATGAGTTCTGAGCCAGCGCCGCGGCCGTGTGAGCGTGGCGTGTGACAACGATGGATGGAGGAACATGACCAGGCTGTCTTTCCCGTTGAATCGATTTCGCCGTGTGGCCTGGACGTGGCTGCCACTCACCCTTGCGGGGCCGGCGCTCTTGAGCGCGTGGGTCATGGCCCAGGCGCCGTCACCCGCGACGCCCCAGCGGCCGGCGGATCCCGCCGCGTTTCCCGTGAGCATTCGCGTGGACGCATCGACGTCGCCCGGACCGCTCAAGCAGATCTGGCGCTTCTTCGGAGCGGACGAGCCGAACTACGCGTACATGAAGGACGGGAAGAAGCTCATCGCCGATATGGGGCGGCTGGCTCCGAAGCGCGTGTACTTCCGCGCGCACAGCCTGCTCGTGACCGGAGACGGCACGCCAGCGCTCAAATGGGGATCGACGAACGCCTACCGCGAGGACGCGCAAGGCAATCCCATATACGACTGGACGATCGTCGATCGGATCTTCGACACCTACCTCGAGCGAGGCGTGAAGCCGTACGTGCAGATCGGCTTCATGCCTGAAGCGATGTCGATCAAGCCACAGCCTTACAAGCACTCGTGGACGCCCAAGGCGAAGTACGACGAGATCTACACCGGCTGGGCCTATCCGCCAAAGGACTACAAGAAATGGGGAGACCTCGTCCACGCGTGGGCGAAGCACTGCGTCGAGAAGTACGGGCGCGCCGAGGTTGAACAGTGGTACTGGGAGACCTGGAACGAGGCCAACATCGGCTACTGGCGGGGCACGCCGGAGGAGTTCCGGAAGCTCCACGACTACGCGATCGATGGCGTCCGCCGTGCACTGCCGACTGCCCGTGTGGGCGGGCCCGACACCGCAGGCCACGGCGGCCAGTTCACGAGAGACTTCTTCGAGCACCAGCTGCGCGGTACCAACTACGCGACAGGCAAGACGGGCACACCCATCGACTTCGTCTCGTTCCATGCCAAGGGCCGCCCCGAGTTCGTCGACGGCCACGTGCGACTGGGCATCGCCAATCAGCTCGCTACGATCGACGGCGGGTTCAAGATCATCGCCTCGTTCCCCGAGCTCAAGCCGAAGCCGATCGTCATCGGCGAATCCGACCCTGATGGTTGCGCGGCATGCCAGGGTCCACAGCTCGGTTATCGCAACACGACGATGTTCTCGAGTTACACCGCGGCCGTCTTCGCACGCAAGCACGATCTCGCCGACCGCCACGGCGTCAACCTCGAAGGGGCGCTCACGTGGGCCTTCGAGTTCGAGGACCAGCCGTACTTCGCCGGTTTCCGCGCGCTGTCGTCGAACGGGATCAACCTGCCGGTCTTCAACGTGTTTCGCATGTTCAGCCGGATGGCCGGCAAGCGCGTGCCCGCGACCAGCGACGGTGCGGCCGATCTCGACGCGATGATGAAGGCGGGTGTCAGGGAGAAGCCGGACGTGGCGGCCATCGCCAGCCGCGACGACCGTCGCGTCACCGTCATGGCCTGGCACTATCACGACGACGATGTGGCGGGGCCCGATGCGGCGGTGACGCTGTCGGTCGAAGGGCTGGGCCTGAAGCAGGGAAAGGTGAAGCTCCAGCAGTTCCGCATCGACGCGACGCACAGCAACAGCTACACGGCGTGGCAGCGCATCGGGTCGCCCGCCTCGCCAACGGCGGCGCAGTACAAACAGCTCGAAGCCGCGAGCGAGCTGGCGCGTCTCGACGGGAGCCCGTCCAGCCTGGACGTTGTGGACGGCCGGGCGTCGATCGCGGTTGCGCTGCCGCGGCAGGCTGTGTCGCTGTTCGTGCTCGAGTGGTGACATGCTCCGCTGGCGCATCGCCGTCCTCGTGAGCATGGCGATCGCCATCAGTTATCTCGACAGGCAGACGCTGCCCGTCGCGATCAAGGCGATCGAACGGGACATCCCCGTCACGAACGAGCAGTTCTCGTTCCTCCAGTCGTCGTTCCTCATCGCCTACGCCGTCATGTACGCCGCCGGCGGAAAGCTGATGGACGTCATCGGCACGCGCGCGGGCTTCCTCGCGATCATGGTGTTCTGGTCGCTCGCGTGCGCGAGTCACGGGCTGGCGACGAGCGTGGGCATGCTCGCCGTCAGCCGGCTGCTGCTCGGCATGGGAGAGGGAGGCGGCTTTCCCGCGGCGACACGTGCCGTCGCGGAGTGGTTCCCCGTCAACGAGCGCTCGACGGCCATGGGGATCGTCAATGCCGGTACCGCCGTCGGCGGCGTCATGGCGCCGCCGCTCCTGGCCCTCGTGATCACGACCATGGACTGGCGGGCCGTGTTCTATCTCACTGCTGTCGTGGGCCTGGTCTGGACCGTGTGGTGGTGGATCGAATACCAGCCGCCCGAGCGGCACCCGCGGCTCGGAGCGGACGAGCGCCTGCTCCTCGCGCCGGTCATCGGCGCCGCCAGTTCGCCGGATCCGCCGCCCCGCTGGATCGCGCTCCTGCGTCTGCGCCAGACGTGGGGACTCGTCGTCGCGAAGTTTCTGAGCGACGCCGCCTGGTACTTCTACCTGTTCTGGCTGCCGAAGTATCTCTACGACGCCCGTGGGTTCGACATCAAAGCGGTCGGTGCCTTCGCGTGGATACCCTACGCCGCGGCGGGCGTGGGCTGCATCGTCGGCGGATGGCTCTCGAGCTGGCTGTTGACGCGCAGCGTCCCGCTCGATCGGGCGCGCAAGATCGCGCTGGGCCTGAGCGCGGCCGTCATGCCCGCCGTACTGTTCGTGCCGGGCGCGCCCGTCGGATGGGCCCTCGCGATCTTCAGCCTGGCCTACTTCGGCCAGCAATCGTGGTCCACGCTCGTGATGGTGCTCCCTGCCGACATCTATCCTCGCGGCGCGGTCGGCGCCGTCGCGGGTCTCGTCGGCTTCGGTGGGGCGATGGGTGGAGTGGTGTTCGGTCAGGTCGTCGGCGTGCTGCTCGACGCGGGCTTCGGCTACGGAGTCGTCTTCACGCTCGCCGGCTCGTTCCACGTGCTCGCGTTCGGCGTCCTGTGCCTCGCGATCCCTGTTGTCCGCCCGATCGCCGTTCCTTCTTCGAGTGTCGCGTAGGGAAGTCGCTATGCTTGTAGTTCTCAGCTGTCAGCGTTCAGCTGTCTGATAGCTGATAGCTGATAGCTGATGCTGATGTGATGAGGCCTGATGCGCATAGTTCAGATCACGAACGGCTCCGAGCGCCGTGTCGCGCTCGTCGAGGAGCCGGGGCTGCGGTTGCTCGAGGGCGTGGAGTCGACCCATGCCCTTGCGGCGATTGCGATGGACACCGGGACGGCGGCCTCGACGCTGGTCGAGCAATTCGCGACGGGACCGACGGTCGAGTACGACGAGGTCTACGAAGGGCGTGCACCATGGCGGCTGCTGCCGCCGATCGACCATCCCGATGATCCGGCGCGCTGCATGGTGTCCGGGACGGGCCTCACACATCTTGGGAGTGCCAAAGATCGTGACGCGATGCACGATGTGAAGCAGTTTGAGACGCTCACCGACAGCCTTCGCATGTTTCAGGACGGGCTGGCCGGCGGGCGTCCCGCTTCCGGGTCCATCGGTGTCGCGCCCGAATGGTTCTACAAGGGTACCGGCACGATGCTGCGGGCGCACGGTGAGCCGCTTGTGGTGCCGCGCTTTGCCGAAGACGGCGGGGAAGAGGGAGAGATTGGGGGGGTCTACATGATTGACCCTGACGGGGCGCCGTGCCGCATCGGGATGGTCACCGGCAATGAGTTTTCAGATCATCTCTACGAGCGCCGGAACTACCTCCATCTCGCGGCATCCAAGCTGCGGACGTCGGCGATCGGTCCCGAGCTCGTGCTGACGCCGCGGTTCGACTCTGTTGCCGGCGAAGTCGTGATTGAGCGAGGGAACCAGCGTCTCTGGCACCGCGCCGTGGCGAGCGGCGAGACCGAGATGAGCCACAGCCTCCAGAACATCGAGCATCACCATTTCAAGTTCGATGGGCACCGCCGCCCGGGTGATGTCCACGTGCACTTCTTCGGCGCGCACTCGCTCAGCTTCGGCGCCGGCGTCGCGCTGCTCGATGGGGACGTCATGTCGGTCCGCTTCGACGGCTTCGGCCGTGCCCTCCGGAACATCGTCCGCGTAGACCGAACCGCTGACCAGCCGATCCTGATCAGGGCGCTCGGCTGAGCGCGTGACACCTATCGGACACTCTAGGAGGGCGCGTCGAGCTCCGCGCGAGATGGCTGCGCGGCCTGCAGCCGGTAGATGAATCCGAGAACCGCCGCGACCGCGACGAACACTTCCCCGGGGATCTGATCGTCGAGTCTCCAGGCGCGCGAGCACGCCCGAGAGTACGGGGTCGCTGTGAACCGGCACGCCGTGCTCGCGCGCGACGGCCAGGATCTGCTCGGCGACGTCACCGTCCCCCTTCGCGACGAGTGTGGCGGGGCCCTTCTGCCGCGTGTACTTGACGGCGGCGGCGCGGCGTCTTCGTCGGTACTCCACGTCAGGCCATCACATCCAGAATCGTCCCGCTCGGAACCGTGCGCTTCACCGCCGGCGGCGCAGTCACCAGGCGGCCAGGGTTGAACCACCCGTTCGACGTCACGGCCGGGCATCCTGAGAGCGTCAACTCCTCGGAGAAGTCCGCCAGTCCTGCTTCGATGAGCGCGCGCGTGGATTCCCGTTCAACGAAGAAGGTCACCGCAAGCATTTCCGGCTTCCAGTCAACCCGCGCTTCGATGCCACCAAGCGCGTTCAGATTGACGAACACTCCGAGGGGATGCCTCGGTCCGGGTTGTCCCGCTGCTCTTCCTCGCGGGGCTCTTCTCGCTCCCACTCGAAGACGACGTCCACGGGCTCGTCACCGAACATGAAGGGAATGACGACGTGCCCGACACCCATCGCGGAGAGCCCTTCAGCCACGGTGAGCTGCTGGTGCAGAAGCGCGTCGCCGAACGATCGAACCGCCTCGGGCACCGGAGTGCCGGCAGTGGTCAGCTCTCCGAGGATGACCCGGAGATCAGGGACACCCTGTTGATGAACGCGCCGAGGGCCGGCGCCGTTGCTCTGCGGCGCAAGAAGGTGGTTCTCAGTGAACACCCCGGACTGGGCCAGGAACGTCCGGATGAGAACGGCCAGCGCCGGAGCCGGCAGCGCGGTGTCGAGCGGGGCCAGCAGGCGCTGAATCCGCTCGAGGACGGCCGGTCGCAGGTCTGCGGCGGCCGCGGCCCGCAGGAATTCCTGTCCAGCGTCGGCGATCGACGTGCCGCCGGGCGGGAGATTCGCGAGCGCGTGCAGAATCGCCTGGAGGTCTCTTGCGCTCAGGGGCGCCGGCGAACCCTGGGAGTCCACAGGTGACGCCTGCCCGACGCCGGGCGTCGGATTCGACGCGGTTGCGAGTGAGAGTACCGGCACGCGCGCCGCGTCCTCGGTCACGATCCGGAGCCCGGGTCCCGCTGCGGCGAGCTCGAGCATGGCGCGATCGCCCACCTGAAGGAGTTGGCTCGTGGCTACGACGACGTGATTCCGGCCGAAAGCGAGCAGGACATTGCCTGTCGCAAGCAGCTCGATCACATCCGCCGTGAGACGTTGTCCTGGACGCAGCCCGGCCGCCGAGGCCATCGATTCGGGAAGCTGAGTCCGTCCGGGCAGCGCCGTGTCACCGATACCGCTACTCATGCCTCCGGCCTGCGCCTCCCGCCGTAGTAATCGGCAGTTCGACCGTGCGCTGTACCTGCTGCGCGCAAACCGGCGACCCGGAACTGAGGAACCGAGAATGGCGGCGATGCGTCAGAATGATGCAACTGACGATGGTCACGCTATGCTGAACTCACATATGGGGCAACGTTCCGACTCAGCCGGTTGGACATCCCGGCTCGTACCGACACGAAGCGCTCGGCGCCTCTACCGTATTCTTGGATCCTCTGTACAGCGACTCCTCACCAGTCCGGCTGACACAGCGGCCGTTCCTGGACGGACATCGGTGGGTACTGATGCGGCCGCGAGTGGTGAACCAGCCACTGGTGCGAAGCCGTCCGGAGATCGGGCGCTGCCAGACGATGCGCAGGTCCGGGAGTGGAAGCGAACATGGGTCAGCGGGGCGGAGGCTCGATGGGGCGGCACATCGCTGCTTCTGAATCCGCACACGCCCGGCTCGTTCCGGGCGGCCGCATGGCGGGCGGGCTGGCACTGGGCCGAGGACCAACCCGACCGGCGACATCCGGAGCTCGTGCGCTTCGCGCACCCGCATCGGCGCCGCGTCGATCGGTCGTCCCGCCTCGTTCGAAGCGCGCAGGCGGGGGCGGTGGGTCTGTCGATGTTGACCATCGCCGCCTGGGTCTGGCAGATCCGAAGGCACAAACCCCGAAGCGCCGACCAGGACTAAGGCCGAACGCTTGCGCTGCTGACGATTCGGTCCCGTGTGCCTTCGACGCCACCGGCCTCGAGGGTCTCACGCAGCGCGCGGGCGGCCGGCGCACTCACCACGTCGAACCGCGGATTTCCGTCGAGTGAACGAGCCACCAGCGTGCGCGCGCCATCGGCGTCCCCGGTGGCGTGCTTGATGGCCGCCGCGTGATAGAGGATCGCCCGATCGCGAGTACCCGTGCGCAGGGCCTGCGCCGACGCCTTTGACGCCTCTGCCAATCGACCGGCCCGGAAGTACGCCCACGCGAGCGCGTCCTCGGTGAAGATGTCGTGACGCTCTCTCGCCGCCTGCTCGGCGATGGTGACGGCTTGATCCAGGGATCGGCCGCGGTCCGCCAGGAAGCGCGCCAGATTCTTCGGCTCGGGCGCGTCGCTGCGCCAGCCGGCCTCCGCGAGCGCATAGTGGCGCTCGGACTCTGCCCGATTCCCGAGCGCCGAATGCATGTCGCCTATCTGTGCCGCCAGATCGGGCGTCGGAGCCTGCGTGAACTGCCCGGCATAGAGGGCGAGTGCACCCGCGTAGTCCCCTTCGAATTCCTTCAATCGGCCGAGTCCTGTGACTGACGCAGGATGGCCAGGCCAGAAAGTCGCGGCCCATTCGTATTCCGTGCGCGCTTCCTTCGCCCGACCCGTCTGAAGCAGCAGATTGCCGATCTGCGCATGGTGCCACGCCAGCGATTCCAGATCCCGGGGTGAGGTCGCATCGGCAGCCATGCGCATCGCGTCGAGCGCGGCGGCAAGATGGCCACGCAGCTCATAGGCGTATGAGGCTCGCGCGTAGGCGGACGCACTCGGACGAAGGTCCAGCATCTGCTGGAACGCCGCGAACGCTTTGTCGTAGTCGCCAAGCTCCAGGTGCCCGTCTCCGATGACGCCGTAATTCCAGGGATCGCGCGGGTACTGCTCGCGCGCACGCTCGGCTTCACGGATAGCCTCGCCGAAGCGGTGCTCCGAGAGGTATACCGTGGCCAGCATGCGACGCGCGTCGTACTCGAGCGGCTCATTCTTCAGCACGGCGGATAGTGCGTGCTCGGCTTCGATCGCCAGCCCGGCGTCACCCGATACGCGTGTCTGGCGAAGCAACGCGTCGGCGAGCACGACGGCCGCCCGGGCATCCGTCTTGTCACTGGCGATCCGTGACCGCATGTCCCGGATCGTCTGCTGGAGACCGTCGCGCGAGGTGCCCGGCGCGCCGGCCGTGCCGGCAAGCCTGGGCTCAGGCCCGCGTGGTGACTGACCGCCGCCACGGACGTTCGCCCGGATGATGAGACCCAAAACCGCTGCGACGATCGCTATCGCCACACCGTTCGATACTGCTGCTTTCGTCACTCGCACATCGTCCTCCCGGAAGTGTCAGGACCCGCCGGAGCGGGCCCTGACCGAAGTATCGAAGAACGCCGGAACTACGAACCGAGTTTGTGATGCGTGTGCGAGTCGCCGCCGAACGGCCGGGCCACGTACGGGAACGTGCGAAGGAATGCCTTGTCGTTGGCATCGACGCCGTCTGTCAGTGCGTTGTTCGGTGATTTATTGAAGGCCGGAGTAAACGGCGTCCCTCCCGCGAGCGCCCTCAGCTCGATGTCCACGACATCGTCGCCAAGCCGGCGGCCGTTCGGAAAGCCGTCGTTCTGCTTGGCGAGCAGGCCGAGCCGATCAGGCGAGGGTGACGGCGCGTATCCCATGTTGAGCCTGATCATCTCCGAGGGGACCACTTGCGCGGGCTTGTTCAGGCCAGGTATGCCGGTCAGGAAAATCGCCGCGAGGTCGCCGCGCGGCGCAGCCGGAACCTTGACGCCAGGATAAAGAAACGGGATCAGCCGGGCGGGCTCCGGGTCCATGACGAACGACCCGAACTGGGCATCGCCGCTGGGGTAAGACGCATTGAACCGGTTCTTGAGGCCCAGGGGGATGACGACCTCGTTGACGAGCGGCATACCGAGGCGGGAGACCCGCACCCACGGCCCACTGTCTTTCGGATCGCCGCCGTCCGGAGAGAGCACCCTCATGCTCTTGCGATACGTCGTGGAATACACGCCGATGATCGAGTTGGTGTTCTTCGGGTCGCTTCCATCGCTGCCGTCGTTCGTCAGCAGCGACTTGTGCACCTGCAAGGCGATCGTGTGCGTGTTGAAGCCCCCGACGCCGTCAACGCCGCGCGCCGTGGGCAGAGGGATCAGATGCGCCTGGTTGAGGGGCCGCAGGCCCAACAGGTCGAATACGGATCCCAGGTCTACGAAGAACGGGTCATCGCGCTGACCGGCGAACACCTTCGACCCGTCTGACAGGGTGTGGACGGCGGCGTCCGCCAGCGCATTGTAATCGGGCTCCGAACGAGCACCAATCTTCACCGGCGGGGTCGTCAATCCACTGCCCAGCACCGTCCGCACCCCGCGCTGGGTGCGCGCCACCGTGTAGGTCTGCCGAATGTTGAAGTTCGCGTCGTCGAGCGACGTGATCGGGCCGTCGTTGTACAGGAACGTGTTCCGATTCTGCACTTCGGTTTTGAATCGGAACTCGTAAATGATGTTGTCGATGGCGTTTCCGTTGTTGTCGATGTTGATTTCGTATCTGACGTCGTCGCCGAACTTGAAAAAGTTGGGTCCGCCGGCCGGCTCCTCCAGCGGGATCCAGTTGGCGATCAGCGTCACCGTGTCGGGTTCGTCAGGGCTGACGAACGCGTAGACGTCGGTGTTGTCCGCGAGCGGGTCCTCGCTGATGAGCGGCGCTTCCCGGTGGCTGGATCCGCCGATGGGTACCACGAGGCCGGCCGCCAGAACGGCCCCAAGTGTGAATCGAACGCTTTTCCGCATTACATCTCATCCTTTCGACGGCACGACCATCGCTGAACCGGTAGAAGAGATTTCTGCCGGACCGTCAGGGGCCAAATTCCAATCCGCCGTCAAGGGAGCTACGTATGAAAGAGCAGACTGGATTTCTGGCGCCCGCGAACCAGGCGGACGTCGGCTCGCAGGTGGAGACAGGAGGACCGTGTGTCGCTCTCTACTCGTCGCGTACACCTCTTTCCCGGCGTCGTGCTCGCGGTCCTGATTGGCTGTGGCCCGGCGCGGGCGCACGAAATCGGCACGACGCAGGCTACCGCGGTCATCCGCGACAACAGCTACACCGTCGACGTGATCGTCGATCCTGACGTGCTGCTGATGAAGCTGGAAGCCTTCAGCGGAGCCGAACTATCGGCCGGTACTACCCGCTCCGATCGCGATCGGCGAATCGCCGCACTCGGGTCCGAGTTCCTGGCGCGCGTCACGGTGAGATTCGACGACACCGTCGCTCGCCCTCAGTTCGAATACGTACCTGCATCAGCGCTGGGGGACGCTGCCCAGGCTCCGTCACGGGTTCGGTTGACCGGACGTGTGCCGCCGGGTACGCGGGTCATGACGTTCGCCTATGGTCTGGCGCTGGGCGCTTACGCATTCAACGTGCGGATCGGCGACGGTCCGGTGCAGAGTTACTGGCTGGACGGCGTCCACGCGAGCCCCCCCATTTCTCTGATCGCGCCCCCGCCGCCCCTGACCGCCGGGCAGGTGGCGTGGCAGTATCTCGTCCTCGGTTTCACGCACATCGTGCCGAAGGGCACGGACCATATCCTGTTCGTGCTCGGCATCTTCCTGTTGAGCGCGCGCTGGCGTTCAATCGTGCTGCAGGTCAGCACCTTTACCATCGCGCATTCGATCACGCTGGGATTGACGATGTACGGGGTCGTATCGCTGCCCGCGACGATTGTCGAGCCGATGATCGCGCTCTCGATCGCCTACGTCGCGCTCGAGAACTTCGTCACCACCGAGCTCAAGCCGTGGAGGCTGGCACTGGTGTTCGCCTTTGGTTTGCTCCATGGCATGGGGTTCGCCGGCGTGTTGCGGGAGCTCGGGCTTCCGCATTCGCAGTATCTGAACGCGCTCGCCACCTTCAACGTCGGCGTGGAAGCGGGTCAGCTTTCGGTGATCGGTGTCGCTTATCTCGTCGTCGCCACTCTGCGTCGCAACGAGCTCCGCTATCGACAGTTCGTCGTCCAGCCGGCATCACTGGTCATCGCGCTGATCGGGTTGTACTGGACCATCCAGCGGATAGTGGTGTGACCGCCGGGTGAAAGGCCGGGGAGCTCGTGGGTTTGCTGCTGCCGGTTCCCGATTCGTCCACTCAGCGATACACTCCACATCCCAGGTCACTCGGACTGCGTAGATAGATATGTGGCTTCTGTGGGCTGCCGTCGCGAGCCAGTCGGGCTCGCACGCGGCCGATCACACCTCACTGGAACGAATGGCCCGTGGCGATCACGACGGGCTGGCGGAGCTCTACGATCGGCACAGCCGGCTCGTCTATTCCCTGGCGCTCCGGATCGTCAGGGACACCGGCGAGGCGGAGGATGTGGTCCAGGAAGTGTTTTCGCAGGCCTGGCGCCAGGCGTCCCGTTACGAGGCGACTCGCGGCAACGTCGTCGCGTGGCTGATGAACCTCACACGGAGTCGCGCGATCGACCGGATCCGCGGCCGCCGCTCCCGGCCGCAGCCGGTCGCGGACGATGCGCGGGTGGTTGACATGCCGGACCTGGCCGAGCCCGTCGACGAGCAGCTGGCGTTGTCCAGTCAGGCGGCCGTGATCCGCGCGGCCGTGAACGAACTGTCGCTCCTGCAACGCGTCGCGATCGAGCTGGCCTTCTACGAAGGGTTGACGCACGCCGACATTGCCGAACGGCTCGAGCTGCCGCTCGGTACGGTGAAGACACGGATTCGACAGGGGCTGTTGAAGCTGAAAGATCGACTGGCGGGTGCGGGGCAATGACAGGCATGGACCACGACGCGGTGCGTGACGCGGCCGGACTCTACGCGCTCGGCGCGTTGGGTGCCGACGAGCGTGCGCTGTTCGAAGCGCACGTCTCGGCGTGCGCCGAGTGCCGGCGTGACGTCCGCGCGTTCGGCGAGGTCGTGAACGCCCTGCCCTTCGCGCTGCCGCAAATCGATCCGCCGCCGGCGCTGCGCAGCCGCGTCCTTGCCGCTGCGGGGGCGACTGCGGCCCGTGCGGTGGTTCCGCTGGCGCCTGTCGCGCGACCTGGCCGGCCGTTCGTGTGGGCCGGGTGGCTGAGCGCGGCGGCGATGCTCGTCATCGCGATCGGACTCGGCGCGTACACGATGTTGCTGCGGCAGCGTGTGAGCGGGCTCGAGGTGGTGCTGCGTGAGGCGATGGCCAGGCTCGATCGCAGTGAAAGCCAGCTCGCGTCCGCCACACGTGATGCGGAGCGCGCGCAGGTGCGACTGGCCGTCATCACCGCGCCGGACATGAAGCAGGTGGAGCTCGCTGGGCAGGCACCGGCCCCACGCGCCGCCGGCCGCGCGTTTCTCAGCGCGTCGAACGGACTCCTGTTCGCCGCGAGCGAGCTGCCGCCCCTGCCCGCGGGTCGCACCTACCAGCTGTGGTTCCTCACGCCGGGTGCCCCGATCAGCGCCGGCTTGATGAAGCCGGATCAGACCGGCCGCGTGACCGCTGCGTTCGACGTGCCGCCAGGTGCAGCGTCGCCCAAAGGCCTTGCCGTCTCAATCGAGCCGGACGGCGGCGTTCCTGCGCCGACAGGTGCGCTCTATCTCGTCGGCCTCGCGAACTGACCCCACCCAATCCGTCACTACTTCGCAGCCGTAGGACTTCCTGAGCGCAGATACGCGCCAGGAGGAACTGATGCAGAAGCTCATTCATGGATTGGCGATGTCGGCGGTGATGTGTGCGGCGGCCGCGGGGCTGCGTGCGCAGGAGCCGATGAAGCACGGTATGGACACGACGGTGATGGTCGGCGGCGCGCCGATGCGGCGGTCGATGGACATCATCGACAACGCGGTGAACTCGAAGGATCACACCACGCTGGTCGCGGCCGTCAAGGCTGCGGGCCTCGTCGCGACACTCAAAGGAAGCGGACCCTTCACGGTGTTCGCGCCGACGAACACGGCGTTCGAGGCCCTTCCGGCCGGGACGGTGGACACGCTGCTCAAGCCCGAGAACAAGGCGATGCTGACGAAGATCCTCACCTACCACGTGGTCGCCGGCAGGCTGGACGCCGAGGGGCTCGAGGCACAGGCGAAGGCGAACGGGGGCAAGGCCATGCTGAAGACGGTGAGCGGCGGCACGCTGACGGTGATGAAGAAGGGAAGCGCGTGGGTCGTCAGCGACGAAAAGGGGAGCACCGCGACGATCACCATTCCGAACGTCTACCAGTCGAACGGCGTCATCCACGTCGTCTCTTCGGTGTTGATGCCGGGCTGACGGCGACTCCTGGCGCAAGTCGGGCGGCCGATGCTGGAATCAGCGGCGGTGGCAGCTCGACTTGTCGTCCGGGTCCGGGCACTGGATGGCCATCGGGATCCAGTCGACGATCAGACTGGCTCTGGTGTCGAGCAGGATGAGATGGCGTCCCAGAAAGTGATACTCCATGTCGTCCGGAAGCCTCGGCAATATCGCCAGGATGTTCGGCGGCACAGTGGAGAACGGTTTGGTTTCCGGGTACGAGGCGTTGACCCGCTTCGAGAACTCTCCCGGGTTGTCGTCGGCGATGTCGCCCCAGGTGCTCTCGTCCACGTTGCGCAGGGCCTTCTGAAACGCGCGAGCGATGGCCGGCGTGAAGATGTCACCCCGTTTGGCACGCGCGCGGGCGACACGGATCTTCGCGGCGAGCGTGCGCACCGCATACTGGACCTGAGCCGGATCATCCACGGTCAGCGGCGGGAGACCCTTTGCCAGCTCGGTCCGAAGCTCGGTATACGCCGAGACCCTGGCGGTGAAGTCGGCCATGACACCGCCAAATACTTCTACTTCCAGTCCGAAACGCGGCATTTCAGGGGGCGTGGGTGTCTGCACGTCCTGGGAGAACCCGGAGGACGCGAAGAGGACGGTCAGGGCGCTTATCAGGAATGCGTGCCGAGGTCTCATAGTCCGGGATGCCATCCATTGTATCGGGTCAGCTCTCAGCTGTCAGCACTCGGCTGTCAGCCTGGAGAGCTCCGGCAGTCCTGGTGAAAGCTGATAGCTGACAGCTGAGAGCTCGTTTTCCGCTGCGTTCCGCCTGCGCAAGTAAAACCACATACCATTGGCGTGGTGGACGCGACGGTTGGGATATGGGTCCTGCTGTTCCTTGGGGGGATCTGGGCGGGGGCGCAGAATGCGCTGGCTGGTGGCGGCTCGTTCGTCACCCTGGGGATACTGGTCCTCGCAGGACTCGATCCGCGCGCGGCCAACATCACCTCGACCATCGCCCTGTTCCCGGGGCAGGTGAGCACGGGCTATGCGGGCCGTCGGATGGCATCGGGGGCCGAGCGTCTCTCCTTCAAAGCGCTGTTCGTCATCAGCCTGGCAGGTGGCGTGGTGGGCGCACTCCTGCTCCTGGCGACGCCGCCCACGTTGTTCGCGGGACTGGTGCCGTGGCTGGTGCTGTTCGCGACCGGCGTCTTCATCTGGGGCAGCTTCGTGCGGAAGACGCCGAAAGAGGCGTTGCCGCCTGGACCGGGACCCGCCGCCGCCGCGCAGTTCCTGATCGCGATTTATGGCGGCTACTTCGGCGGGGGGATCGGCTTTCTGATGCTGGCCGCGCTGACGATCGCGGGGCTGCCGGTCAGGCCGGCCTCCGCCACCAAGAATGTGCTGGCCGCGACGATGAACGCCTCGGCCGTTGCGATCTTCGTGTTCTCACCGGACGTCCATTGGCGAGAGGCCTTCGTGCTCGGCCTCGGCGCCGTCGCCGGAGGCCTCTTCGGCGCGAGTCTCCTGACGCGGGTCAACGAACAGTGGCTGAGGATCGCCATCGTGATACTCGGCGCCGCGCTCAGCGTCGGGCTGTTTCTGCGCGGTGAGTGAGTGCGTCGGCAGCGGCCCCAAACCCCGTCCCTCCTGGTTACTAAAGTCCCATAGTCCTCGTGCAAAAACTGTTCGGTTTAGGCTGCAGCAGCGTTTTAAGCAGTTGAGGGATTGGTCGCACCCGAGCCTTTCAGATGAGCGGCCACCAACATCGAGGTGTCTATGAGCCTCTACTCAATTGTGTTCATCAGCCTGGGCGCGTTCGCGGCAGTAAACTGGCGGCTTCTACCGAGGCTCGAGTCGCGGGTCCGCGTCGATCGATCACCGGCGAGTATCCCCCTTTACGGCACTCTCGCGGTTCTCCATTTCATTCGAACTGTGCTGCTCCTGTCGGCGATCGCCTCAGTCCTGATCCTGACAGCGGTAGCCGTCGCGACACTGAGCGGAGGAGCGACGGTCGAACGGCTCGGTGCCGCCATCCAGCGCGTCCAGGGACTGCGAAATGCCCTGTCAGTGTTCTCCCCCGGGTGGAGTGCCCTGCTCATCCTTCTTTCTGTGGGCGCCCTGGTCCTGCTGTCGCGCCGGCATGCGCGAATGAAGGTCGTGGGGGCTTTTGGCGCGGTCTTCGACGAGGAGTTTGCCCGGGTTGCCGCCACGATCCAGAACGGGACGGCGGAGGAGATCCCGTCCAACGGGGCAATGCAGCAGGTGGAGGCGGTGATGATCCGCGCCTTGACCGAACTGGAGGAAGTGAAGAAGACAGGCCCCGGTGCCAGGCAGAAAGAGATCGAGCAGAGTCTGGGTCTCCTGGCGCAGCAGCGCCTGGCGTTTGACGTCCAGAGGCGCATGCATCTGGTCATCGATCCGGACGCGGTGTTGACACCGCCCCCCACGACATTTCGGCAGAGGCTGGAAACTCTGTTCGTGAGCCGAGGCCTGCTCGCGTCGATGCGTGGCAGCACCCGTCTGCTGATGTACGCCGGTCTGCTGCTCATTGTGCCGTCCCTCGTCAGTCTCCAGACGGCGACGGCAGGCGTCTATTTCGAGAAGCGGATCGTGGCGCTGGAAGAACTGCGCGTCGAGGCGAGCGTGCGCGAGGCTGAGGATGCGTGGCAGCAGGCGCAGAATGGAGCGCCGGCCGCTCCGGCGGCCGAGAACATCGACGACAACGTTGCGCTCGATGTCCTGAGCGCGGAGTTCGAGAACGCGCTGGCGCGCACGCCAGCCTTCTCGGGGATTCCGCGGACGTCAACTTCGCTGCGCGCGCACAGCGTCCGCGAGGCAATCGTCCGAATCCGCGCCGAGCACTCATCCGGATCGGTGGATGCCGCGCCGGCCGCTCAGGCTGCCGACGACGTCACGCCGCTGCAGCGGGCCGTATTGGACGACGTCGAGACGGCCCAGCGGAGGCCGGGGCCCAGGACCGAGGTCGGCCGCAGGATTCGCGCGGACCTCGAGCGCGTACGGGCCGAGCGGCCGGCGGTGTGGCAGCGGATGCGCGCGTCGGCCCGCCAGGCAGGACACACATTTCAGCAGGCTGCCACGATTGACGACTTCGGTCACTTCCTGACCAACCGGATGGTCGGGTTGGCGCTCGACGATCTGCCTGGCAACGGACCGATCGCGCAGGCGGCACGCGAGCTCGACGAAGCGATGGGGCGCGACGCGATCCGCCGCATGTATCGGGTCAAATCCGCAGAGTACATGACGCATCTGGCGGCAGGGAGGAGCGTGGCCGACGCCGCGACCGCCGTTTCGCGCGATAGCGCCCATATCTTCTGGACCAGCGGCGAGAGTGAACGCTTCACGGCACATGTTCGCGAGCGCGTCGCCGCGCCGGCATCACTCGAGGGCCGGCCTCCCACGCTTGTGCCCCGGCAGGAGCCGCACGTCAATGTCCGGGCCGCGGAGGACCTGGTTGTCAGCATGAACCGTGAGGGCCGGCGGAGCGGCACCGACGCACTGGCGACTTTCGACGACTGGTTCCCCTCGCACCAGGGGCGGGAGCTCACTACGGCACGCGCACGCGCCGATCGGGCGATCCTCGGTCATCCCATCGCGCCGTCCGCCGCCCGCGCCAGCGGAATCGCGCAGGGAGTGGGCGAAGGCCTTGCCAGGTCCGCCGCCGAGGGCGTAGCGCGGACCGCCGGCGGCGGCGCGCGCAGCTTCCTGCGCGCCCGCAGTTTCGCCTCACTGCGCGGTTTCTCGCGGATCGGCGGCGTACTCATCGGCAACGTGCCAGGCGAGGGACCCAGGCTGGATTTCCGGGGTATCTCCTGGGAG
Organism: uncultured Acidobacteriota bacterium; assembly: GCA_963749835.1. Classification (GTDB taxonomy): domain Bacteria; phylum Acidobacteriota; class Vicinamibacteria; order Vicinamibacterales; family 2-12-FULL-66-21; genus JALZOC01. The sequence continues at coordinate 3,622,566 of CAVVOD010000001.1, read as the reverse complement.
GCGACGACGTCCGCCGTGACGCTCATCCTCCAGCGTCACGATGGTCGTCCCTTCAGGCTCGGGCCGTACCATCCATCGGTCGTGCATCATGCCCTGGCATACGCTGCGGATGGCCGGCCCGTGGCCGTCACGATGGTCACCGCCGCACCGCTCGCCGAGCTCAAGATCCTGCTGCATCCGGCGCTCCTCGACTCGGCGATCGGGTGCCGCGCCATCGAACTCGACCGGTTCGTCGACCGATTCTCCGGCGGACTCGCGGAGCGGAGCGGTGCCGAGCGTGCCGTCAAGGATCAGGAGGCGCTCTACGAACATGCGTGGGCCACCCGGTTCCTGATCGGCTACGAGTCGCTCAGCGCGACGGACCGCACATCGCTGGCCGGCGTGCTCGGACGCGCGAACGAGGTCCTCGAGGACCCCGACCGTCTTGCCGCCGCCGGCCGTGCGGCGACAGATCGAGCGTGGCTGGCCAGTCCCGCCGCGTCGCCGATCGTGGCCAAGCCGCAGTATTTCGATCCGTCGCTGCTCACGCCGATCCGCGAGTGCACGGCACGGGTCGGACACCAGCTGCCGACAATCGACGCCTGCCTCACCGACCGGTTCAAGGCCGCGAGCGGGAGTTACGCATCAGAGTCTTCGCGCTGGTTCGTGCCGCCGCCTGAAACCATCGTCTGGAGCGGCGTGCGAGAGCAGAACTATGCGCTCGACCCTGACCTGCAGTTCCTGGCATCCCAGAAGAGGCAGGGCAGCTTCTCACCGCTTGACTTCATGCTCCAGGTCTCGTTCACCAGCGCACCTGCCTTCCTGCCGGCCGGTCAGGATGCGGACAGCTACGACGACCCGGAGCCGTGGGAGTTCCCGCAGTTGAAAAGCGTGATCCCTCGGTCCGTGGCGGCCGGCGTGTCGCAGACCTCCCAGGACGGCGACATCCTCGACACCATGCGCGAGTTCACGCTCCTGCAGCGCCTCTTCCGGGTCGCGCTCGCCGAACGGCTCGGTCCCCGGTTCCCGATCGAACGTCTACCCGAGCTGGCGAAGCTCACGGCCGGCGCCTCGGCGCCCCGGCACACGCCGCGATGGAACGCCGCTCCTGGCCGGATCGAGGCCTTGCTCGCCAGGCGTCTCATGGCGGTTGATGGTGCGCTCACCGGCCCGGAGTCCCGGACGACGGCGCCGGCCCGTGCGGCGGCGACCGCCCTGCACGCCGAGATCGACCGGTGCGTGGCGACGATTACGTCCGCGTTGAACGCCGGATCGCCGCCGTCGGACGACGCCTGGGCGCGCGCGTGTAAGGCGACGCTCCAGATCGGCGACTCTCCGGTTGTCCAAACGGAGGGAACCGTCGAACGTGTGCGGCGTCTCGGCCAGTATGCCAGCCGGTTCATCACCGAGGCGAACGAAGCGCGTCGGCTCAGAAAGGCGCTTGGCGTCGACGCGGATGAGTTGAAGACACGAACACAGCGCGGTTGCCCGGCTCTCTGAGGTCAGCGCTACTGATCGAGGTGACGTGCCGGCGGAACACCCTCGACGAGTGTGCGCAGCTCGTCGAGCTCTCTCGCCGGCACGTCCGGGTGCAGGCGCGCCACCGCTGAGGCCTCGGCGAGGAGCGGTCGCGCCCGATCCGGGAATCCCAGATTGTAGAGGACGCTCGCCTCGACGCTGAGGCACTGAATCATGAGCCACGGCGGCGCCGACGTGCCGATTGCACGGGCTCGGCGGGCGAGGCGCAGGGCCCGATCGAAGTCCTGCCGCCGCAGTGCCAGCGTTGCCTGGCGCGAGCTCGCTCGCGCGACACCTGCCCAGTCTCCCAGCGCCGTGTAGATCGCTTCCTCCTCCTCGTGCAGCGCCTCGGAGCGTTGCGGGTGGTTCGTCTCGGCTTCGACAACGGCAAGATTCCCGAGCGCGGCGGCCAGTCCGTCGCGGTCGCCCACTGCGCGGAACAGGTCCTCCGCTTCGCGCAGCGCACGCAACGCTTCCTGTGGCCGGTCGCGTACGAGCAGCTCCGCGCGATTGGTCAAGGCAGAGGCGAGCGCGGCTTCGTCCAGCGCAGCGCGGCTGGAGTCGACCAGGGTGTTCAGCAGGCCCAGCGCGGCATCGCTGGCACCGAGCTCCTTGAGTACGACGGCCTGATTGCCGAGCGAGACGCGGAGCGCCGGCTCGTCGCCGCGGCGCCGACAGAGCGCCTCCTGTTGCTGCAGCGCGACGAGGGCAGCAGCGCGGTCGCCTCGCTCGCGAAGCACCAGCGCGAGGTCGTTCAGCGCCGATTCGAGCAGCGCCTCGTCACCAATCCGGCCCGCCGCGGCGGCGACTTGTTCGGCGATGGCCAGCGCCGCGCCGCTCTGCCCGATTCGGCGCAGCAGGAGGCCCGCGATCCGCTGCGCGGACCTTCCCGAGAGCTGGGCGAGCTCGGCGTCGGTTGGGGGTGACGTTCCAGTGTCCGCGAACGCCTGCGTCCACCACGACTGCAGATCGTGAGGTACCCGGACCCACGCCGCTTCCAGAAAGTCTGCGGATAGAACGACCGTCCGTAGCGCGGGTCTGTTTCCCGCCGCGATGTGCTGCCACGCCAGCTCGTCTACCTGTCTCTGAACCGGTGCCGATTCGAACAACGCCGCGAGGCGCGCGGCGCTCACGCGGCGGGGCTCCGGCGTCGGCAGATATCGTCGGTCGATCGCGCGGCGCCAGACATTGTGCGCGATGGAGATGAAGCCCGAACGCTCTTGGACGGCGTCACCGCACGCCGCCCGGAGGCGCGACCACATCGCCGGCGGGACGCGGTCGCCCGCCGTGCCGGCGGCTTCGAGCAGCTCGGGCTCGGCGAGCCCTCCGTGCGACGCGCGCAGCAACACGAGCAGTCGCTGCACGATGCCACCGAATTCGCCGTCGTCGGACTCGAGTCGGGAGAGGACGAGATCGACGAGCTCGTCCTCGGTACCGGCCGACAGGTATCGACTGAGATCGTTGTCGAGCGTCTCGAAGCGGCCCGTCAGACGCAGTTCGTCGAGGAGCGTTCGGAGGAAGAAGAGGCGCTCGCAGCGCGGGTCCGACGCGATACGCGTCGTCGAAGCCGACGGCAACCGCTTACCGTAGTGTCGAAGAAAGCTCGCCACGAAGCGCTCCCGGTCGGGGAGCGGCCAGGACGGCGCATCGCGGACGGTCCATCCGCGCGCTCGGAGACGCTCGAGCCCGCGGCCTGGACCGAGCGTGACAACCAGTCGGATCTGATCCGGAAGCTCCGGAGGCAGCCAGCCGAGATCCGCGCTGGTTTCGATCCTGTCGACGCCGTCGAGAACGATCAGCACCCGGCCATCGCGGCTCGCGGCGGCAAGCGCCTGCCCATACGCCGCGCGCATGCGTGCGGGCTCATCGGTGAACTCGATGCGATTGCCCGTGCGGGCCTGGACATCGTCGACGAAGCGCTCCACGAGAGAGGACCAGTTGCTGCTCGCCGGCGTGGCCTGCGCGAAGTGAGACCAGGTCCAATCTATGGGGACTGGAGTGGCGGGGCCGCCTCGGGACCACCACGTGAGGCGCCTCCGCGGTTCCGTCGAGATGGGGACTGCGCGCCACTTCAACCAGCCCGCCATCCATGTCGTCTTTCCCGCGCCGGCGGCTCCAGTGATCACGAGCGGTGACCCCGTTCCTGCGACGTGCCGCTCGAGCGTGTCGAATCCGCCGGGCGGATCGATGAACACGCGGCTGCGGCCTGACGCGTACGCGGCGTGTGCCCGTCGCTCTTGTTCGGTCGGGCTCAGTCCCTCGAGTCGAGGCACGACAGCGTCCACGAGGCGTTCGAGATCGTCGGAAGCCAGCGCGATCAGGGCGGCGTCGGACGCGTACTCCCGCACCAGACAGCCCGAATCGCGTACGGCTTCCTTGAGCCGACCGAGCCGTCGTCTGGCCTCGACGCCTGGATCCGGGATCTCGCCGTGGCTCGGGGACGTCCGGATGTAGCACAGGGCGTGCTCCGCGGTCTCCGGCCACCGCAGGAGGCCGTGATGTATCTCGATCTCGGTGACGCTCGCCCCTTGAAACTGCGGATGCGCGAGCCATGGCTCGCGCGCCGTCAAATCTGCCGGGATGGAATCAGGGGTCCAGCCGTACCTCTCACCCAGCAGAATCAGGAAGCCCGGCCGGCACCGGTCGATTTCAGACAAACAGAGTGGAAGGACTTGTCCCTCAGCCACTTCCTCGGACGTGATTCCCCATCTGAGATCGACCTCCGCGAAAGTCACGCCTCGTTGCTCGCAGCGGCGCCGGATCGAAGGGAAGACTTTCCTGGCAAGGGCATCGCGTTCGGCTCGCAGGTCGGCGAACGTCGACGACACGAACATCCGAAATACACCTTCTGCGGCGATACGGTCTGTCAGGATGCTGCGCGCTGTCGCCATGGCCAGGGTGCGCGGCGCACCTAGCGATTCGAGTCCGGCCCGGTGTCGGCCTCGCCGGCTCCCCGCGGCACGAAGAGCAGCGCCACGAATGCCAGCGCGGTGTACCCCGCCATCATCAGGAAGAGCGGGCGATAGCCGCCGACCAGATCGAAGAGGAAGCCGTTCAGCGGGTCGCCGATGGCGCCGCCAAGGGCCATGCACAGCAGGAAGAGGCTGGCGAGGACGCCGCGGCTCCGTCGCGGGATCGGCTCGACGAAGAGCGGATACGCGTTCACGGTCGGGAGCGTCCAGCTTGCTGACGCGAGCGCGAGCAGCGGCGTCGTCAGGGACACACTGGTCACCCGGTCGAGCGCGACGAGGCAGAGGGACATCAGCCCGAAGCCGATCAGCATCGCATTCCGCCGGCCGATGCGCACGCCGATGAGCCCGGCGGGCAACGCGCCGATCACCCCGCCTATCGCCCAGGCGATGAAGCCAATGGTCACGTCCTCCGGCCGGACACCGAATCGCTCCGTGCCGTGCAGCGCGTACCAGGTGGAGAACGTCTGAAAGGTCAGCTGCAGCAGTAGCGACGCCACGAAGATGGCCCTCATCCCGGGCACCGCGCCCCGTACGGCGGAACGCGCGGCGTCGAAGAGCGACTGGAAGGTGGCTTCAGCGGAGGAATCCGACACTGCCGGCTCGCGCAGGCCGAGAGCGAACGCCGCGGCGATCCCGAGCACGGCGCCCGCGGCAATCAGGAAGGCGGGCTGCATGCCCAGGATCCGGCCGAGCATCAGAAACGCGATCGCTCCGACGCACATCTGGAACGTGACGGAGCCCGTCGCGAGCGACCGGTAGCGTGACGGCACGAGATCCGCCACCAGTGCCTGGAAAGGGGATCGCTGGATGTTGATCCCCGAATACAGGAAGACGATCGCCACGATCAGACCGACGACACCGAACCTTGCCGATGACGGGAACAACGCCATGCCGATGGCCGACAGCACGAACCCCGAGAGGACGAGGGGCAATCGGCCCCGGCCGCGGGCACTGGCGCGGTCCGACGCGGCACCGGCCCACGGCACGAGCAGGAGCAGCAGCACGTTGTCGATGGCCATGACGGCGCCGATGGCCGTGCGATGCTCACCGAGCGCGTCCCGGACGAGCGGCGGCACGAACGTGCTGATGAGCGGTCCGGTGACTCCGGCGAAAAGCCCACCGAGGCCCACCAGTACCAACGGGAGGTACGGCGGGCGCGCCGTCCGCGATGGCGGGTCCAGCAGGTTGTCTGGAGCAGGACTCGTCGTGACTGGCATGCGTGGTCCGGCGGCGGTCACGTCCTCGTTCGTTGCGACAAAATGACGCACGGATCGCGCCTAGTTGTACTCAGTGTAGGACGAGTGACCCTGAGAAAACTACCGGGCAGCGTTGCTGAATGCTATCTGACGCGCCCAGAGGCCGGTGACGTCTTCCGGCTTGTCTTCGAGAGGTGTGGTGTAGAGCGAGCTGAGACGAGCCCGCGACGATGATTCGCTGACCAGCCCCCCCACGCTGCGGAGACGCCCTATCAGATCGGTCGGAGCCGGCGTGCGAGAGACCGTCGCGCCGAAACGTGCCGGCGGCAGCGATGCCACGAGGCGTTCGACATCGTCCAGCCGCCGCGGGCTGGCAAAAATGACGAAGTACTCGCGTTCTCCTGGCGTCGTCACCTGCCAGTACACTTCTTTGTCACCCAGGACGCCGGGAAGGGTGTTCAACGAGGCGGGTAACGGTCCCCCTGTCGAGCCCGGCAAAGGAAACAACAGGTGCGAATTGCCGCGGTCGTCTTCGTTGACGACGTAGACGTAGGCCGGCACAGACGCGTGAACCCGAAGGAACAGACGATCGCCGGGCGTGAGGCGCTCGTCGCGACGCAACCGGCGTGGGCCGGCCGTGTCGGCCCGATACATCGACGCTTCGACGCGATAGGTGCCCGTTGTCGGTGCCGGCGCATTTGCCGTAGCCGGGGTGTCGGCTGGCGGAGCGGCCACTGCGTTGCCGCGACTGTCGCCCAGGACGGTGAACGTGGCGAAGACGGCGCCGGCAAGGAGAACGGCTGCGCCGACTGGGATCCAGGCCTTGGGCGTTTCGCGCGCGCGAAGTGTGGCGGACAGCGCAGCCTCGAGGTCGCCGGCCGTTTGAAATCGGTCGGCGGGGTTTGTCGCGATCGCGCGTTCGACCACACGGACGAAGGGTTCCGGAAGATCCGGACGGACATCCAGCAACCTCCGGCGCGGGCCATTCTCGGAGTGGATCCGCCGTACTTCCGTTTGCGTGACGCCTTCGACAGGGTAGCTCGCGGTCGCGAGATAGAAGAGCAGCACGCCGAGACTATAGATATCGGATGCTTCTGACCGTGGCGCCCCATTGAATACTTCCGGCGCCAGGTAGATGGGCGTGCCGGCCAGGTCGCCACCAGGCCCGATTACTTGCTGGAGACTTCTGCCGGTACCAAAGTCCATCAGCACCGTGCGTCCGCCCTCTTCACGCATGACGTTGTGGGCCTTGATGTCGCCGTGGAGCAAGCCGGCCTGGTGTACCGCGGCAACCGCACGACACAGATCGAGCCCGATCAGGCAGGCTTCACTCGCGTTCATCCGCCCCTGCCGCTCGACAATCTGGTTCAGGGTCTCACCCTTCACCAGTTCCATGCTCACCGCGACCGCATCATCCCGGCGCTGAGCGCCAAAGACGACGACAACATTGGGATGGCGGAGTTTGGCGAGCATCCTGGCCTCGAGCACCGCGCGCTCAGGGTCGTACGAGGCGGCCCTGTCGAAGTCGGTGATCTTGACCGCGATCTCACGCTGCAGGTCGCAGTCGAACCCGCGATAGACCGTGCCGAACGATCCCTGGCCGATGACGTCGCCTATTTCGAGTGCGTCCCACGACCGGGGGGACGCCAGGGCGTTCGAGAGCTGGTGCAGGAGCTTGAGCTCGCTCAGGACACCGGCGTCGGTCCCGGCGGAGACCAGCTGAGGGACCTGATCCCAGTCAACCGGCCGGCCGTCGGATATTGCGGCAGCCACGGCCAGCAGCCGTTCGTCGTCAACGTGATCGGTCATGTGACATCTCATTCGCCAGGCGGACCAGTGCACGGCTGACTGCAACATGAGCAGCCGCGACGGTCGGCTTGCCCAGGCAGGAGGCGACCTCGGCGTAACTCAGCCGCAGTTCGATTCGCGCGATGATGGCCTCCCGATCGGCGGGTCGGAGGCGAGCCATGGCCGCCTCGTAGCGCGCCAGCGTCTCGCTCCCGATCGCGTTTTCGAGCGGGGATGAATCGGAGGACGGGATGGCGGTGTCGAGCACCTCCGGGGTGCCGCGCCGTTTTCCGCGGCGCGCCTCGTCCCGAATCCGGTTGAGGAGCGTCTGGCGAACGTAGGCCTGAAACGCCCCTTCGTGGCGTGGCTCGAACGCCGGCAGCTGCTGCACGACCTTCGTGAGCGTGTCCTGTACCAGGTCGTGGGTATCGAGGGAGTTCCGAACCGAGTTGGGAAGCCGGCCGTGCGCCCATCGGCGAAGCCGCGGCAGATATCGGGCGCAGAGAAAGTCGAGCGCTCCGGCATCGCCGGCGCGCGCGCGCATGACCAGGTCAAACGATGACTCGGCGTGCGGGGACCTCGAAGCGGCGTCAGACGTTGGGTGAGCGTCCACGGCCAGCGTGCCTTCGATTGCGAGATTGACGTCGACTATCATAGCGCCACTTGGTCCAACCTACAGGTCCCGCGGGATGAAATACCGGGCCGCCATCGAGTACAACGACGCGATGGTCTTTCTCTAACAGTTTCACGATCAGCTGTTAGAGTCGGCCGTCCACGGCGTTGTTGCTGTTGTGGTTGTTGGCGTCTGTCGATTGGCGAAGCTGCGTCTGGTCGTCGCGTCTCGGGCCGCTCACAGCCCAGCTCATCGGGTCGGTGTGAGCCTGACGGCAGGCTTGTGGAGGTTTCTGTGGCAAAGAGCGTGTCAAAGCCGATGAACCCGGTTCTACAGAGGAGCGAACAGGAAGTCCCCCGTAAGCGCTGGACGGTCATGGTTTTCATGGGAGCAGGTCCCATCGACGGAGACGCACCCTTGCAGCCGTATGCCGATGCCGACGTCGTCGAGATGAGAGAGGTAGGTTCGGACGGTCCGGGCGGCGCACTGAACATCTTCGTGCAGATCCACGGACTGGGGACGGCCACGCGCGAATGGGCTGGAAAAGAGGAACCGGAGCCCGTTCCCGACGACAACGCCAGTGTTCAGGACGGGACGGCCCTCCTTCGATTCATCGAGTGGTCGATGGAAAAGTCGCAGAATTCCCTCGACGATTACTGCCTGCTGGTCCTGTGGGGACACGCGTACCGATTCGCGATCGGCCGGCAGGAAACGCCGTCCGGCGTCGATGCGGTGGATTTCGGTGAGCTCGGGGCTGCGCTCGTCGAGTTCCAGGACCGTATGCGCACGATCTATGGACATCCCAATCCTCGGTTGGACGTCGTCGGATTCGATGCGTGCGACATTGCGACGCTGGAAATGGCCAATGAGCTGGCACCGTTCGCCGACTACATGATCGGCTCGCAGATCGGTATTCCGTTGCCGGGCTGGCCCTACAAGACCCTCTTTGGCAGGTTGAAGACCCCCCGCGGCCCGTACCCGATGACTCCCGCCGATTTCGGGAGCTTTGCGGTCCGGGAGTTCTGCGCAAACTACAGCGAGCCCGGGCTTGACGGGAAGCCGTTGCCGGTATCACTGACGCTCCTTGATCTCAGCCAAGCCGCGGCGGCCTTCGACGCCGCCGAGTTGCTTGCCCGCGCCCTCGCGCAGGCAGGGGCCTACGATGATCAGGAGCTGCAGATCATCCAGGAGCAGTTCGTGGCGGCGCAGACCATCGACGGCAAGCCGTTCATCGACGTCGCCGACTTCTGCCTGAATCTGTCTCGCTGGAGCGGCAGCAGTGAGGTCCGTGAGACCGCGGCCCGGCTGGGGGACATTCTGATTCGACCTCGCAAGAATGGCGTCGCTCAAAAACCAGACGCCCGGCGGAAGGAGTCCGTAGACCGGCAACCGCGCGGCTCGTTCATCGTGGAGCACGCGCGTAACTCGCATGAGACGGCGAAGCTTCAGGGCGTCAGCTTGTACGCACCGCACATTCTCGGGGATGGGTTCGACTGGCGCACGTCGCGGTTCTGGTACAACAAGTTCGACTTCACCGGGGAGACATACTGGGGCCGTCTGGTCCACGTGCTCGCTGAAGATGATTGAATCGGACCCGCGAAGACACCAGAGGAGGCAGGGACGTGGCTGACGAAAAGGCGATGAATCGAGGCAAGCCCATGGGGCGAGGCAAGCCGATGGGGCGAGGCAAATCCATGGGTCGAGGGGAAGGCGGCACCGGCGGAAGTGCGGCGGACACTGCATTCGATCTCCTGCAGCGGGCGAGTCAGATGGGGGGCTTTCTGATTGTCGCCATGGTGGCGCCGATCGCACCGACACCGAACGGCGGTTCCTCGAGCGGCGGGACATCCAGGCAGAGGGCGCTGTCGAACATCGCCGCCGACGGCGAGCGAGGCGGCGGGGCGGTCTCGAGCCGGGATATGCTGTCGACGGAGTCCGTGCCGGAGACTCCGAAGAGACGTGTCCCACGCATTCGTCCGAAGATGTCGGTCGATCGCTGAGTCCTGAGGCCGGCCTCCGCAACGGGACCGCCTCGGCACGCGAATGAGGAATGAGACCCGCTTTCTGCGCGATTACCGTCTCCCTCGTCGTGGTCGTCGGCGTCGCGATCTTCGCGACGCGTGACCGGCACATCCCATCTGTACGCCTCGCCCGGGTCGACGCGCTCATCGACGCCGGCGACTACGAGGGTGCCGAGGCGCTGGCGCGCCGGCAGTTTGTCGACACGCGCACGGCGCGTGGCACCACCACGCTCGAATACGCGGAGGCGGCCGACGCGCTGGTCCGTGCGCTCGACATGAACGGCAACGCGGCTCTCGCCGAGACGCTGGACCTCGCCGAAGAGAACGTCCGCAGGAAGCGCAGCTCCCACCCCCTTCGCGCCGACCTTCTGGCAACCGGGCTCGTCAACCTCGGGCGGGTGCTGGCCCACCGCGGTCAATATCCTCGCGCGACCGGGCTGCTCAAGGAAGCCGTGGCCATCCGGGAGCAGACGCTCGGATCGGACCATCTCGAGACGGCGATTGCCCTCGACGTACTTGGCTTGGTCTACACCCAGGCGGGGTTGTACGGCAGCGCCCTGCCGATCCTGCAGCGCAGCCTTCGCATCGCTGAGCGTGAATCCCCCTTCGGCGACGACAGGACGGCGAGTACTCTCGAAGCCCTTGCCGGAGCGCTGCAGAGAAAGGGGGACTATCGAGAGGCGCGAGCGCCGCTCGATCGTGCCCTCGCCATCAGGGCCAGGACGCTGGAGCCTCGCGCCACGCAGGTGAGCACACTCAACCTGTTGGCCTTGCAGCTCTGGTTCGAGGGTCAGTTCACCGACTCCAAGGCTGCCTCGCTGCGCGCGTTGACGATCGCCGGGCAGACGCTCAGACCCGATCACCCTGAGGTGGCAAACACACTCCGTGTGCTCTCGGGGACACTGGCCGATCTCGGCGAGATGCCCGAGGCCCGTGTTCAGGCCACGCGTGCGCTGGCCATCGCCGAGAAGAGCCTGGGAGCGCGGCATCCTGAGCTCGCAGCCTTCTGGAACGATCTCGCCGACGTGAACCTCTCGACGGGCGCATATTCGGACGCGCGGGAACAGTTTGCGCGCGCGCTGCAGCTGGCAGAGGCGACGCTCGGTCCCGAGCACGAGTGGATTCCGACGCTCATTCACAACCTCGCGCTGGTGGACGCGAATCTCGGCGACTTCGACCGCGCGCGACGTGAGCAGGTCCGCGCGACCCGGATGTGGGAGCGCGTCCTGGGACCCGATCACCCGTTCGTGGCCGTGTCTCTCGGTGAGCTGGCCGAGGTGATGCGGGAGCAGGGGGCTGCAGAAGAGGCGCTGCCGCTGTTAGCAGCGTGCATTGTCGATTCGCGAGCGATCGCTCGGACCCGGTCATCCCGACACGGCCCGCACGCTCGCCGATGTTGCCGCGACGCTGTCGCAGTTGGGCGACCAGGATGGTGCGCAGAGGATGGCCGATCGGGCGCTGCGTATCTGGGAGCGGACCGACGCACGCGACGCACCCGAATTGGCGACCGTCCTCGAGTTGTACGGCAAGTTACAACTGTCGCGAGGCGCTCCCACGCAGGCTCGCCTCTATCTCGAGCGTGCATTGTCGATTCGAACGAAGGCGCTCGGCTCAACGCATCCGCTGGTCGCCGATGTTCTGGTGAGCCTCGCGGACGTGCAGGCATCGCTCGGTCGCGAGCGCGATGCCCTGGCGACCGCCATCCATGCGGAGAACATCGGCCGCGACCATCTGCGGCTGACGTTGCGCCATCTTCCGGAACGTGAATCGTTGAACTACGCGGCAAGCCGCCCGAGAGGCCTGGACCTGATTCTGTCGCTCGCGAAGCGTCCGCAGGCCAGCACCATGGCGCTCGACGCGCTCATTCAGAGCCGCGCGCTGGTGCTGGACGAGATGGCGGCCCGTCACCACCCTGCCGACGCGGAGAAGGAGGACGTCGCAGCACTGAGGACCGCACTCTCTGGCGCCCGGCAGCGGCTGGCGAATGTGGTCGTTCGCGGCCCGCGAGGGGCTGCACCGGAGCGATACCTGGCGCTGGTCGAGGAGGCGCGGCTGGCCAGAGAGGATGCGGAGCGAGCGCTCGCCGAGCAAAGCGCAGCGTTCAGAACAGAGTTGATTCAGGCACGGGCCGGGTTCAGCGACGTGCAGAGCGCGATTCCTCCGGACGCCGTCCTGGTGTCTTACGTCCGATTCAATCGGCGTCCAGGAACAGCCCGCGTCTCTCGGAAGGGTACGACGAATGCGGCCCTCCCTTTCTATGTCGCGTTTGTGAGCCACGCTCGAGGCGCGCCGGTCGCAGTGCCGCTGTCCAGCGCGGCCATCATCGAAGGTCACGTCGCCCGCTGGCGATCCGAAATCCGTGACGCCGCCTCGAGGCCGTCAACCGACCGTGGGCAGCGCGTGCGGTCAGCGGGGCTCGGATTGCGGGCGGCGGTATGGGATCCCCTCACGCCGCTCTTCGCCGGTGCACGAACAGTGTTCGTCGTTCCGGATGCAGCGCTGAACCTCGTACCGTTCGACGCGTTGCCCGGCACTGTCCGGGAGTTTCTGATCGAGGAGACCGACGGTATTCACTACGTGTCATCCGAACGGGATCTGCTGCTGACTCACCAGCGCTCGAACGCCCACGGTCTCCTCGCAATCGGCGGCCCGACGTTCGATGGGGTGGCATCCACGTCAGCGCCGAAACCTCCAGAAGCAGCGGGCGCGGTCACGGCGTTGAGGCGTTCGGCGGAATCGCCATGCCGGGAGCTCGAGAATCTGCATTTTCCACCTCTGGCTGGAACGCTCGAGGAGGTCCGGGACATTGCCCGGCTGTGGAGTGCCGCGGCGTTCAGTGCCTCGGAGAACATACGCGTCTTGACAGCTCGACAGGCTGACGAGACGACGTTCAAGCGGGAGGCGCCGGGTCATCGAGTGCTGCACCTGGCGACGCACGGATTCTTCCTGAAAGGTCCATGCAGTGAGGAACGGTCAGGTCTCCGTTCCGTCGGCGGCATCGTCTCGAGCACGAACGGCACACCGCCGACGGCAAATGTGGCGCCCACGCGGGTCGATTATCCGCTCCTGCTCTCAGGAGTGGCGCTCGCGGGGGCCAATGGTCAGGAAACGCGGGGCGCGGATGAAGACGACGGGATCCTCACGGCCGAAGAGGTGGCGGCGATCGATCTCGAGGGTGTGGAGTGGGCCGTCCTCTCGGCCTGCGATACCGGCGTCGGTGAGGTGCGCGCCGGCGAGGGCGTGCTCGGTTTGCGTCGGTCGTTTGAGATCGCCGGCGCCCGGACGGTGATCATGAGTTTGTGGCCGGTCGAAGACGAAGCCACCCGCGCCTGGATGACAGCCCTGTACGAGGGACGATTGAATCGGCACCTGAGCACGATCTCCGCCGTACGTCAGGCCAGCCTGGCGGTGCTCAACGCGCGCCGGGCCCGCGGGCAGAATACCGATCCCTTCTTCTGGGCGGCGTTCGTCGCCGCGGGTGACTGGCGCTAGTTGCCCCTCCCTTCCCGCCGCGTTCGGTCGTCAGCCTTCCTTCAACGCAATCCTGCCTTCCTGTCCTCCTGATTCGGCGCCCGGCCGTTAGAACAGGCGCTGCGGTTCGTTGATCGAGCCGGGACAGGCAGCGTCACGCGCACTCCCGCGTCCGCATCGCGTGCCTGACGCCTGGATATTCGGGGGAGCCATCAATGACTGGGACGCTGCGAACCGTCGCCCTGCTCGGAGCCGTCACGCTCGCGTCGTGCAACCAGGCGCCACCGACACCGAATCCGCCTGGACCGGGGCTGAACCCCTCGCCGGTGCATGAGCCCGTGCTCGACAAGGAGCTGATGATCACCGACCTCTCGGTGGTCAACGACGCGCGGGCCCAGGGTCCGGACGGCCCCTGGTCGTTCGGAGGCCTCGTCAAGGCGATGGCCGGAAGGTCCGATCCGGGTGCGTTCGTGTTCGAGTGGCTCAAGCTCTGGGAGACCAGTCAGACCGTGAATACCTTCGGAGTCAAGCCACGGACGAACATCCGATCGCTGATCATCGAGCCATGGAAGATGAGGGACGGGAAGTCAGGCATCGCCGACGCGCAGTGGACGCCGAACCTGGCGAACGCGCCATTCCGGCTGCTCGCGATCGTCGACAGGCTGGACCTCAGCGCAAGCGACACCACCTCCGTTCGCCATGCAGGAGAAGGCCGATTCGTGTTTGGCGTGCTGAACGCAGCGAACGACCCATTACCGTTTACGGTCATCTTCGAGTACGAGCAGCTCGCTGCCGATCGGCCGGCGCTGCGATCGTGGGCTCAGGAGTGGCATGCGCTTGGCGCACAGTCCTTCGGGCCGGCCTACAACAGCGCACTCCAGGCCATCACGGACAAATTTTCGGGACGCGACAGGGCCCCTGCCAAGCCGAACGGCAGCGCGCTGAATCAAATCCGAACGAACGAGATCGCGCTGGTGCTGCCGAACGAGGTGCAGCGAGGCTGGGAGCTGCGCGAGTTCCAGATTGTTGGCGGGCAGGTGCAGGAGGTCTCCACCAAACAGACGCCTGACAACTCGTTCCAGAACACAGCCACGCTCGCGAAGTTCATCAACGACACCGAGGCCGATATCCTGGATCGTCATTTTGAAGTGCCCGTCCAGTTCGCCGGCGCAGCGTTTCTGGCAGGCTCATCGATCGCCGCGCCTCCCGCGAACGGATTCTTCTGGCGTGCGCCTGGCGTCACCCGCAACGAAGCGCGGCACATCGTGGCGTTCACGTCATGCAACGGTTGTCATCACCTGGAAACGGGCACGACGGGCTTCCTCCACGTCGCGAACCGGCAGCAGGCAGAGAAGGCCGAGCTGTCCGGCTTTCTCACGGGCATCGAGAACGTTCCGGATCCGGTCGACGGCTCGATCAAGCGGGACTTCAACGATCTGCTGGCGCGGGCTACGATCTTGAAAACGCTCGTGAGCGAGGTGCCGCCAATCCAGCTGACGGGCATCCTCCGCGATCGTCGTTCACGCGTTCACTGAGCGTCACTCTTCATCGCTTCCACCTCACGCCGCGGTCGCCGCCCTTGAAGGTCCGATCGGGTGGACCGTCAAAAAATTCCCTCCTGGTGCCGCTGTAAGGATCGCTCGCCATCGAACGTTGTATAGACAGGCGCCCACTGTCGGGCGCCCCTGATACAGCAACCGGTCCTCGAGACGCTATTCAGATCCTGAGTGACCCAGGCTGGCGAGGCGGGATGGAAGCCATGGAGTGGGAGTAAGAAGATGAAGAGAGCGATACCGGTCATTCTCCTGTCTGGCCTGCTGTCGGCTTGCGGGATTCCTGACCTGAAGCCATTCAGTGACGCGACGGCCGAGATGGCCACCGTGCTCAAGCAAGGTTTCGAGCGGGCCAGAGCAACGCTCGGGGAGGCCACGGACACCGCGTCTGATTCGGCCGCATTCAAGGCGCACCTTCTGGACCTCGACAAACGGTGGGAGCCCACGCGAAAGGCGCTGTCGTCGCTCGTCGCGTACTCCGACGCGCTGGCCGCCGTCGCCGAAGCCGGCAAAAAAGGCAAAGAGACCATGGGCCAGGTTACGGGAGCGCTGAATGATCTGTCCGTCGCCGTGGGGGCGCTTCCGATCGCCGGAGCCGGAAAGACAATCATCGACGCCGTGGGCGCCAAGATCATCGAGATGCAGGCTGCAAAGGACATCAGGAAAGCCGTGGACAAGGCTGCCGAAGCGGTCGACCTCATGGCGCCGCTGCTCGAGAAGAACTTCGCCGATCTCCGCAAGATCCACCTCGCTGCGGCCGCTGCGTGGGCGAACCGAGTCGATGAGCGGTCGCGGTTCAGCCGGGGCTACTACGACACCCTGGTACTCGAACAGCAGCGGCTCGATGTACCTGCTGACGCTCATCGTCGATTACCAGTCCGCCCCGGCGCGCCACCAATGGCGTGCGGCGCTGGCACGAGCCAGGGGTGATGAGGATCTGGCGGTGAAATTCCTGGGGTCGATCTCGCAGGAACAGGCGGAGTTGTTGAACGCGCTGAAGGCTGCGGATCCCGGGTGCCGTGAGATGAACACCAGCGGCGCGGACGTCGCGACGAAGGTCGAGGCGCGGCAGCAGCAGCTGCTCGATCTCATTAATGCGCAGCGACAGGAGATCGCGCTGCTCGATGCGGCGTACCGCCAGGCGACGGCAGACCTGACCGCCGTCGGGGACGCCCGCGCCACCGGAGATCGTGTGCTGCGGCACGCAGGTGAAGCCATCGTGGCCTGGCAGAAGGCGCACCGCAGCCTGCAGGCGGCGGCCGAAAAGCAACAGAGCCGCCCGTCGGTGGCGGACCTGCTCTCCATCGTCAAAGAGTCCGCAACACTTCTCAACTAGAGGTCTGACATCATGCTGCCTGAAATCAAGTTCGATGAGCTGATCACGATCGACGAGTGGTCGGATGCGCTGCGAAAGATCCTCGCGGCGGCTGTCGCAGCCACCGCGAACAAGGACGCCTTGGGACGACAGGCCCTGATGGACCTGTTGCTGACCTTCATAAAGCGTTCACCCGCGAAGGTCGAAGTGCTGGACGTGATCGCTCGAGAGGCGATCGAAGACCTGGCGCTGGCAGAGATCTCCGCCAGCCTGGAGCGCATTTCGTCCCGCAACGCGGAGCTGAACCGGGCGGTCGGACTGATCGACGCGGTCACAGTAGAAGCCAAGAAGGACGCGCGCAAGCTCCAGCTCGAAGCCACGCTCGACGCGCTCGCAAAGGCCAAGATCGCCATCGACGCGCTGGCCAGGATCGAGACCACCCTCACCAACCCGAACAAGGGCCTGCTGGACAAACTGAAGGGATCGGGCGAGGCGGTTGCGGCGGCCGCGGCGGCGGCGCAAGCCATACACGCGTAACAGGCCCTGCGATGCGCGGGCCTGGGCTCAGATGGCGTTCCACGGAGGCGTTCGCGGCTTTCTCGCGGGCAACGTTCGATTCGTGCGGAGTCTCGCGGCGCAGCGCAAGCTGAAGGTGTCGCTTCGCACTCAACAACAGGCTGTTCCTGAAGGTGACATCAATGTGCCGGGCGATCTTCCCGATTCTTCTCATGCTGGGCGGCATGGTTTTCACCGGCACCGCGGAGGCCGCGCCCTGCGTGGCAGATCCCGTGCCGGGCGTCATCCGCGACAAATGGTTGGCTCTGGGTGGGCGGGACGTGATTGGCTGCGCCCTGACCGAGGAGCGCGCCGTGGCCGGACACGATGGCCGCTACGTGCAGTTCCAGAATGGCCAGGTGGTGTTCTCGCCTGCCCAGCGCATGGTCATCGCGGCCTGGGAAGACGGCGGTGCCAATGGCCTGGACTTCATCGCCAAAGTGGACTGGACCGTTCTCGACACCTTCAGTTACGACTTCTTCCTCATCCGCTGGCGCGCCGAGGGCAATGACGAAGACGCGCAGCACACCACCGATAACGGCGGCACTGGAGGATTCCACCAGTTCGTCGACGGCGAGCGCGGCTCGGGCCATTTTCGGCTCGTGATCGAAGGCTGCAATGACGGCGGCTTCCTGGGCAGAAGCCATTGCAGCCAGAGTTGGTCCAATCCGGTGTTCTTCGACAACGACTACATCGACATATCGCGCGCCTGGGCCTTCGACACGGTCACCAAGAAGTGGCGGCGCTCCAGGGAACTACCCACTCCAACCACTCTTACCGACGCGTTGCAGACCGCCTCAGCCCGCCGCGCGCAGGCCACGGCCCGCGAGTGCCTGCGTACTCCTGAGGATTCACCAGGTGAAGACAACACCACGGCCGCGCTCGCGCGCCTCGACGTGCTGGCGCTGCCATTTGTGTCCGCGTCGATGTGCCTTGGGAAGGCGCCATTCAATTCCTTCGGCGATGCCGAGATACTCAGGCAGTCGGTGAGCGGCTGGATCGAGAACACGTCGCCCGACACGGAAGTGGGAACAGACGTTGACGAAGGCCTCGGTGCGCTCGTGGGTGGCGCCGAGGGCGCGGCGGTGGGCGCCGCCATCGCCGGGCCGCCGGGCGCGGTGGTGGGCGGCGTGATCGGGTTGTTGGGCGGATCGCAGGTGTGCTCGCGCGACGGCGACTACGACTTCGCGCTGACGCTGATGATGCCCATCGCCTTCGAGCACTCGGCGCGGCTGGACCCCAGCAGCTACGACCATCTGCTCGACACGCTGCTCACCGAACGCGGCGGCAGCGAAGGAATATCCACCACCATCAATGTGTGCGGCCTGTCCATCGACGAGACCGAGAACCACATACTCATGACGTCGACGGCGCGTTATCTCACCAACATGCTGCTGCTGCAGCGCGCGAAGTTGCGTGACCCTTCCGGCACCTCGCAGGCCTTTCTCGACGCGGATGCGGAGTTCAACAACACCAGGAACGGCATGCAGGACTGGATGCTCAGGCACCTGCAGAATTTTCTCAAGAACGGCTTCCATGAATTCAACGCGCGGCCCTACTCTCGCCTGAGCATGATGGCGCTGCAGAACATCGCCAACTACGCGGATGCCAAGGTGGCCACGGCCGCGAGCATGGTGCTGGATTTACAGGGCGCGCACTTTGCCGTGTCCTCCTCGCAACTGCGGCGCACGCCGCCATTCCGGCGCCGCGCCGAGCTTAACAACAAGACGGAGCTGTTTGGCCGTTACAGCGACCAGGAGACATGGCGTGAGCTCGGAATTCTCGGCACAAGCGACGTGCTGCACCGCGAACGATTCGGGCACGCTCCATGGAACGCTGGAGGCGTGATGGCCTTTGCACGTGGGAAAACGTTCGGTGTGCAACGCTATGAACAGCCCGAGGTCATCGCGGACCTCATCATGAACCGCACCACGCCGCACACCTTCTGGCAGGCGCTGGGGCACGAGGGCTACGAGGTGTACGTGGGCACCGAGGAGGTGTTCATCAGCGGCGGCGGGCGCTGGCAGGACTCCACCTCGCGCGATTCCGTACTCGGCATGTCGCGTGATGACACCGACAGCAATGCCATGCCCACGTTGCTGGTGCCGCAGTTTGAAGGTGTCGACCGCAACGACATGATCCGCATCGACGGCGACACCGACGAAGAAGCGCGCAACAACACCTGCGTGGCGCCGGGTTTCGCGTGTGGACTGAACCCGGTGGTGCCGGACTACTGGCTGCGGCGCTTTCCGCCCATGGTGCGACCCTGCGTGCATCCGGTGATCGGTCGCATTTCAGAGGAATGGAATCGTCTCGGGCGCGAGAACGGCGTGATCGGTTGTCCGCTCGCACCCGAGCAGGCACAGGGCAGCGGCAGCTTCGTGCAGGAATTCGAGCGCGGGCAGATTGGCTGGTCCGCGCCGCAGAAGATGCTGCTGAGCGCGCACTACAACCCAAACAGTTCCGACATCGTCGTCGCCTGGCACATCGTGGATGAGTTCGACTACGACTTCTTCATCGTGCGCTGGGACAAGAACGGCAACAACATCGGCCAGCGGGATCTGGAAGGCGGTGACGATGGCACCACCGACACCAGTGGCGAGTTCGCCATCACGCCCGAAGGCACCGGCACGTTCGCATTCATCGTGGAAGGCTGTGAGTCCAATTTTCTGAGTAGTTCGGACTGCGACGAAGGCTTTTCGATTCCGCTGGTCCTCGACTTTCCATCCATTCGCTCGTGCGCCCGCGCCAACGGGAGCTGGGTGTTCGTCAGCAGCGTGGGGCCGTGCAATTTCACCGGCATGGGCCGCGGGTTCTACGCCGCCGTGTACAGCGAGCCCTGCGCCGGAGACAGCGAGTGCGAAGGGCAGAACTTCGGTTTCTTCGAGACCAGCTTCTTCCCGTGCTTCTTCAAGGACGGGCACGGCTGCGAGAGCTTCGACGAATTCATGCGGGGCGTGCTCGCCAGCAACGGCGCCACGGACTTCACGTCAGCCGGCGTAAACGAGTACCAGCTGCGGTTTCCTTCGAAGGTCACCTTCACGCCGGATCATTCGCGCAACGATTCCGGAGTCATCGACATCACGAACATGGAACGCGCGGTGCCGTTCCTGCTCAGCGATTGGCATCTGGCCAGGGGGCATGTGATTGACGCAGACGGGCTGGGCTGCGTGGTGGTGCGCAACCGCGCGCTGAAAAGCGCGCTGGTGCTCAACATGCGCGACTTCAACGCGCCGGTCCGAAGCCTGGCGTCATCGCCGGATGGAACGTTCTCCTGCGCGCTGGTGCCGTAGCGGGGCTCACAAACGCCCCAACAGAAAGGGGCCGCGCGGCCGCCGTCAGAACGTCAGTCGCGCGCCGAACTCCAGCACCCGACCGGGCGCCGCGCTCGTGACCGCGCCGTAGCCGCCTGTCGGGTTCCCCGCGGCATCGAACCGCACCGTCGTGTTGAGGCCGGTGAACGACGTCATGTTGAAGGCGTTGAACGCGTCGGCACGGATCTGCAGTTTCATCCGGCTCGAGAGCTGAAAGAGCTTCGCGATTCCGGCATCGACGCGATTGAAGCTCGGACCGATGAGGACGTTGCGCGCGCTCGTGCCGAATTGGCCCGGCGTCATCTTCGCCGGATCCAGGAAAGCGGCCGTGTTGAACCAGCGCAGCGGGGTTCGATCATCCGACGGCAGGCTGGGATCCCCCACGAGCGACGCCCGCGCGGAGTTGACGCCGATGCGCGCGATGTCAGTCGGCACCCTCACGGTGAACGGCGCCCCGCTCTGGTACACCGCAACGCCTGAGATATCCCATCCACCGAGCGCGCCGCGCAGCAGGCGGTTCGACGCACCGCGGAAGAACGGCACCTGCCAGATGAAATAGCTGTTGAAGTTGTGCGCGCGGTGCACCGACGAGAGCCCGTAGTCGCGGGCGATGTTGTAAACGTCCTCGGGGGTCCCGCTCGACGTGTCGAGCGCCTTCGAGACGGTGTAGTTCGCGCCGAACTCCACTCCCGCCCGCAGCCGCCGCGTCAGCGAGGTCTGCAGGCTGTGATAGTTCGACTCGTCTTCGTTCTCCGTGATGCTGATCGAGCCGTATCCGGGATACGGCCGCAGGGCGTTGACATTCGTCGTGCTCGCCGGCGGATTGAGGCGGGTCCCGGCCTTGAGCTGATTGATGTCCACGGTGCGCGTCAGGTGATCGCCCAGCGTCCCCACATAGTTGACGTGCACGATGGTGCCCTGGAGCAGTTCGTGCTGCACGCCGATGTTGAACGACATCACGCGCGGCGTCGGCATCCGGCTCCTGATGCCGGCGATGCTGGGCGGAAAGCTCCGCTGGGTGGCGCCGGTCGGATTGTCGATATTGCCGTCGAACACGTTCGCCGAGCGCACGAACGGCGGGTTGCCCGACGTGGCGCTCGGCGCGGGGTCAGGAAAGCTCCTGGGGAGTGCGGACATGATCGCGCTCTTTGACGCCGTCGGCATCGGTCAGTGGTTCCGATACGCCACGGGATCGCTCGAAGTGCTGGGGGCGCTCTTGCTCATCATTCCAGGCACGATCGCGCTCGGAGCGGTACTGCTCGCGTGCGTCATGGCTGGAGCCGTCGCAACGCACCTCGCCATCCTCCACACCGCGGCAACCGCACCGCTCGTACTGTTCGCCCTGACAGCGATCATCGCGTGGTTCCGGCGTTCGCAGCTGGCGGGTCTCCTCGGCTGATAGAACACAAGGAACAGCATGTCATCCAACAACAAGAAAGTGACCGCTGTGTTTGGCGCAACGGGGAAGCAGGGAGGGGCGGTCGTCCGCGCTCTCCGGGCCGATGGTCAGTTCACGGTGCGCGCCCTGACCCGCAATCCGGGCAAGCATCGCGACCTCGCCGACGAAGTCGTCGAGGCCGATCTGGATCGAGCGGACACTCTCAATGCGGCATTCGAGGGCGCACATGGCGTCTTTCTGGTGACCAACTTCTGGGAGGAAGGCACCGACGAGCTCGCGCAGGCGACTGCGGCGGTGCACGCCGCCAGGGACGCGGGTGTCAGGCACTTCATCTGGTCCACGTTGCCCGATGTCGAAGCCATCAGCGGCGGAAAGTTCCACGTTCCCCACTTCACGGGCAAGGCCAGGGTCGATCGGATCGTCGGAGAAGCCGGGTTTCCGAATTACACGTTCGTCGTCGCGCCGTTCTTCTACCAGAACCTTGCCGGTTCTGTGGCTCCACAAAAGCAGGCAGACGGATCCCTGGGTTGGACGCTTTCTCTTGATCCGGATCTGCGTTGCATTCACATGGGCGATATCAACGAGCTCGGCGGCATCGTCGCCGGAGCGTTCGCACACCCGGATCAAGCAGGCCATGGTGAGTACCTGCCACTCGTCGGAGATTTCATGAGCTTCAATGAAATCGTGGAGACGCTGAATCGACAGGGTCACCAGCTGTCAGTCAAGCAGGTCCCGAAGGACGTGTTCGCGACGTTCTACCCGGGGGCGTCCGAGATGGCGGAGATGTTCAGCTACTGGGAAGCCCATACCTACCTGGGTTCGGATTCGTCCGAGCGAATTGCGCTCGCAAACACGATAGCCGGCCGGCAACCGGGCAACCTGGCGACGTGGGCGCGACTGAACGTCCCGGCGCCCTGAGCCGCGTCGGCATCGGCACAGTCGCCGCAGGAATCAGAAAGCCGGCAGCGGTGCGACCGGTCGCTCGGCCGCGTACGCGGCTTCGTGTCGTGCAGACCGGCCCGGGCAGCGGAAAATTCCCCGATGGCGGGAACGATTCCACGTCCTCCTCCACAGCATCGTGGGGACGGCAGCCAAAAACAGCGAAACTCCCTGGCATCACGCTTGCCTTTTTCCGGGTTGCTGGCAGTGGAGCCAGGAAACGTGGAGTGAGTGCATCATGAATTCCGAGGAGCGGCTTGTTCTGGATGAACTCTTCGAACGGGCGATCGCCAGGGTCGTGCAGGCACTGGTGCGCGAAGGGTTCACCATCCGGGCCCTGAATCGCGGCAAGCTTCCTCGCGCCTCGATTCACGCGACCTGGTCGCGGTACGCACTGCTCGAAGCCTCATTGCCGCACCAGGCCCTCGACACTTGCGATTCGTCTGCGCACGACGGGTCCCGGCTCTGCCTGGTCGAGTTGACGGGATCGCGCACGCTGGTCACCGTCGAGCGGTCGGTCGCGGCCCATCGACTGCTCGCCTCGCCCCTCTGCGTAGCCGGGCGCGTCGCGAAGGCGGTCGGCCTCCTGGCCCGCCACCGATCCACACGGGCGGCAGCCTGAACGCCCGGCGCTTTCGGAGCATTGGCGCGTCATCCGGCGGCCCGCTCAGGTGTATCCGCGCGAGGTCACTGAAATCCACGTTCGGTGCGAGTCTCTCAGCTATCAGATATCAGTTCTCAGGCACCTCGCCGTCGTGTGCGTGAAGACTCTGGGTCTGCCGCCACAACTCCAAAGGAGATTCGCGATGTCGAAGGTGCTTATTAGCGGAACCAGTTCGGGCATTGGCCTCGAAACCGCGCTCGTATTGGGACGGGCGGGTCACACCGTCTATGCCGCGATGCGGAATCTCGAGCGAGGAGCTGCGCTTCGGAAGGCCGTCGAGAACGAACAACTGCCGATCTCGATCTGGACGATGGATGTTGATTCAGATGAATCCGTGGACGCGGCGACGGCCGCCATTCGTGCCGAGGCCGGATCCATTGACGTACTCGTGAACAATGCCGGTATCGAGCGCACAGGGTCGATTGAGGCACTGGCCTTCGACGATTTCAAGGCGACGATGGAAACGAATTACTTCGGCCGCTCCGCTCGATTCCAGCCTGGCCCCGGACATGCGAAAGCGGCAGAGCGGGTGCATCATCAACGTGACGTCAGTCGCCGGACGGATCGCCTGTTCACCACTGGGGCCGTACAGTGCCTCGAAATCTGCGCTGGAGGCGATCAGCGGAGGCGCTCGCCCAGGAGGTCACACCCTTCAATGTGCGCGTCGCGATTGTTCAACCGGGGATCATCGACACGGCCATGGCACGGCGCATCGAAGACGTGCCCCCTGATACGGCGTACCCGCAGGTCCGCCGCTTCGGCCACCTGTCCGAGGCCTCGCTCGACAGACCGACGCCCCCGTCGCTCGTCGCGGAGAAGATTCGGGAGATCATCGAGAGTGGCACACAGCAACTGCGCCATCCTGTCGGTCCGGACGCGGAGGGGTTTCTTGCCTGGCGTGCTTCGCTGAACGACGAAGACTGGGTCGAGTGGGGCGCCCTGTCCGACGACGCGTGGTACGAGCGCATCGGCAAGGACTTCGGCCTCGATGCTGCTTCCAAGCGACGCCCGGTCACCGCGCCTTCGGAGGTCTGACAGCTGATAGCTGATAGCTGATAGCTGCCCTCAGTGCTGCGGCGGCCTCGAGATCCCGAGCTTGCGCATCCGGAACTGGAGCGTGGATCGCTTGATGCCGAGCCTCACGGCGGCGCCGTTGGGCCCGGCGATGACCCAGTTGCTCCGCTCGAGCGCCGCGACGATGTGGCGGCGGTCGGCCTGTTCGAGCGTGTCGGCAGGCTCGGCGGGCGGGGACGCAGGTGACCGCGCGCTGAGCGCCGCCAGCGGCACCTCGAGCCTCTGACCCGTCGTGAGGATGACCGCGCGTTCGATCAGGTTCTGCAGCTCCCTGATGTTGCCCGGCCAGTCGTACCGCGTCAGCGCTTCCATCGCCTCCGTCGGGATCGTCTCGATCGGCTTCTTCATCCGGCGGGCAAAGGTCTGCGCGAAGTGCCGCACGAGCATCGGAATGTCCTCGCGACGGTCGCGTAGCGGCGGGACCGTGATCGGGAAGACGTTCAGCCTGTAGAACAAATCCTGTCTGAACTTGTGCTCGGCGGAGAGCGCCTCGAGGTCGCGGTTCGTCGCGGCGATCAGGCGCGCGTCGGTGCGCATCGTGCGCGAGCTGCCGAGACGCTCGAACTCGCGCTCCTGCAGCACCCGGAGCAGCTTCGGCTGCAGCTCGAGCGGGATCTCACCCACTTCGTCCAGGAACACCGTGCCCTGGTTGGCGAGCTCGAAGCGGCCGATGCGTGTGTTGATCGCGCCGGTGAAGGCTCCCTTTTCGTGGCCGAACAGCTCGCTCTCCAGTAGTCCCGTCGGGATCGCGGCGCAGTTCAGTTTCACGAACGCGCGCTCGCGGCGCGTGCCGAGTTGATGGATGGCGCGCGCGACGAGCTCTTTGCCGGAGCCGGTCTCACCTGAAATGAGCACCGTGGAACCGGTCGGGGCCACCGTCTGGATCTCGTGCAGCACGCGCGCAAGCGCGCGGCTGCGGCCGATGATCTCCTCGAACTGGAACTCTCCGCGGATTTCATCCTCGAGATACAGCTTTTCGCGTGACAGCTGCGCGTTCAATGCCTCGATCCGCTCGTAGGAGAACGCATTCCGCAGGGCGATGGCGATCTGCCCGGCGACCCTCGTCAGGAGCGGGAACTGTTCCGGGTAGAACACGTTCTCCGCGTAGGCGCCGAGGTTCAGCGTGCCGAGCACGCCGTGTGCGGTGGCCAGCGGTACGGCGCAGGCCGAGCGGATCCCGCGCGCCCGAATGAAGGCGCTCTCCGGGAACGCTTCGAGCTCCTCGGCCGAGAACGCACGAGGCTGACCCGTCTTGAACACATAGCCTGACGCCGACCCGTCGAGCGTGCTCTCGGGGGGCATTGGCACGTCCGACGCGGCATGGAACTGATCCGGCGCGTCACAGACATGATGCCGCAGCACGCTGGTGTCCGCGTCGTACACGCTGAGGGCGGCGACGTCGGCGTTGACGCATCGGCGAATGGCCGGGGCGACGGCGCGGAACAGCTCGCGCGTATCAAGATGCGTCACGACGGCGTTCGTGACGCCCAGGAGAAGGTCGAGCTGGTCACGTTCCCGCTGCAGGACGGCGAGCAGGTCCGTGAGCCTGGCATTGGACGCGAGGACGCTCGCCACTTCGACGAATTTGTGGGCGCGGTCGTCGAACACATCGAACCCGACGCTCTGGCTCTTCATATCACTCCAATCCGGCGTTCCTGATGTAGACGCCGGAGCATTCACATCGGGTGCCAGCAAATGGGCACGCTGCCAGCCCGCGGGCTGCCAATGCCCTGGCACTGGCGAACCGCCCAGTCCTGCCACGCACGCAAATCTTGCTGAGTGTTGACGTTACGGCCTGCCCGCGAGTTCCGCCCGCTCCGGCACGCTCGTCGCTCTACCCGCCGACGGGAACCGGACGCGGCGGGCAGCCGCACGGCAACATCGATGATCAGGATCACGATACATCAGTCGGATGACGACCTCATGCTGAGAGTGGAGGGCTGCCTCAGCGGCGCCCTGGTTGGCGAGCTGGAGGCCTGCTGGCTCGATGCCCGGTCGATGCGCCGAGGCCGGCGGCTCCTCGTCGACCTGCGCGGTGTGTGCCATGTGGACGACAGGGGCCGTGAGCTGATGGCGCGTCTGCACGAGGACGGTGCGCAGTTCGAGGTGTCGGGGTGCGAGATGCCCGAAGTGGTCCGCGAGATCGCCGCCGGCCGCGCCTTCATCGAGAGGATTTGATGGTGTTGATACGCCTTCCTGTTGCCATGCTCACAGCGGCCGCCGTTCTGACCACCGCGTGCACGATGGGGCCGAACTACAAGCGGCCCGTGGTGGACGTTCCGTCTGCCCACCGTGGCGCTGCCGATGGCGGGCAGGCCGGCGCGTCCGCGTCGCTGGCCGATCTGAAATGGTTCGACGTTTTCCGCGACGACACGCTCACAGGACTGGTGAACACGGCGCTGCAGCAGAGCTTCGAGGTGCGAATTGCCGCGGAGCGCGTGCTGCAGGCCCGGGCGGCGTACGGCATCAGCCGTGCGGATCGCTGGCCCGCCGTGGACGCCTCCCTGGGCGTGACGGCCGCGCGCGCATCGCAGCGCGGCGCGAACCGCGGACTCCCGCCCGAGGCGGACACCGGCGTCAGCTACATCGACGCCGGGTTCAGCATCGGGTGGGAGCTGGACGTCTGGGGGCGCGTTCGCCGGCTCAACGAGGCCGCGCGGGCGCAGTACCTGGCGACCGAAGACGCGCGACGCGGTGTCGTCACCACGCTGGTCGCGGATGTGAGCGAGACATATCTGCAGCTGCGTGCGCTGGACCTCGAGCTGGAGATCGCGCGCCGCACTCGGGATGTGGCGACCGACAGCCTCCGGCTGACCGAGACACGGCGGACGGGCGGTGTGGCGAGCGGTCTCGACGTGCGCCAGGCGGAGCAGCTCCTCTTCACGGCCACGGGGCGCATCGCGGGCCTCGAGCGTGAGATCGCGCAGACGGAGAACACGCTGAGTCTTCTGCTCGGGCGGCCGCCGGGTGACGTGCCGCGCGGTCGGCCGCTCGAAGCCATCCAGGCGCCGCCGTCGGTGCCCGCGGGCTTGCCGTCCGCCTTGCTGGAGCGCCGACCGGACGTCCGCCAGGCGGAGCAGCAGCTGGTTGCGGCGAATGCGCAGATCGGCGCGGCCCGCGCGGAGTATTTCCCGCGCATCAGCCTGACCGGTCTCCTCGGCGTCCAGAGCCGCGCGCTGACGCAGCTGCTCACCGGCGGCGCCGGCGTGGCGACCGGCAGCCTCGGCGCGGCCGCTCCAGTCTTCAACGCGGGCCGCACGCGTTCGAACGTCGAGCTCGCGAAGGCCGTCCAGCGTGAAGCGGTCGTCCAATACCAGCGTGCCATCTACACCGCGCTGCGCGACGTGTCGGATGGGCTCGTCGCGCATACGAAGGTCAGGGAAGAGCGTGCGGAGCAGGAACGGCTCGTTCTGGCACTGACCGCGTCGAGGGGGCTCGCGACTGATCGCTACCAAACGGGTCTCGACAGCTACCTGCCGGTGCTCGATGCGCAGCGGAACCTCTTCGAGGGTGAGCTTGCCCTCGCCCGGCTGCGGCAACAGGAGCTGACGGCGATCGTGCAGCTCTATCGGGCACTCGGTGGAGGCTGGGAGGCGTCATAGAGCCGGGATTCGGGGTTCGGGACTCGGGATTCGGGACTCGGGGGATTCGGGACTCGGCGGGATTCGGGATTCGGGACTCGAGGATTCGGGATAGCGGTCAGGGGTTCGTCGTTCGTGGTTCGGAGTTGAGAGAGTTGGGAGTCAGTCGAATGGCCAAGAGAATGATTCTGATGCTGGTCGCGATGACCATCCTCATTGCGGGTCTCGGGTTCGTGAAGCTCCGGCAGTTCCAGGCCATGGCCGAACAATTCGCCGCGATGCAGCCGCCGCCGGAAGCGGTGACCACCATCGTCGCGATCCGGCAGGAGTGGCCCTCGACGCTGGACGCGATCGGCACGGTCGCTGCGGTGCAGGGCGTCGTCGTGAGCGCCGATCTCCCGGGCATCGTCCAGAAAATCGAGTTCGACTCCGGGCGGGCGGTGCGGAAGGGGGACGTGCTCGTGCAGCTCGACACGCGGCAGGAGGTCGCGCAGCTCGCCGCCGCCGAGGCACAGCTCCAGCTCGCCAAATTGAACCACGACCGGATGAAGACGCTCGTCCAGCAGGACGCGGTGTCGCGGGCGGAATTCGACGCGGCCGCGGCCGGCAACACGCAGGCGGAAGCGCGCGTCCGCGAGATCGGCGCGACGATCGAGCGGAAGACGATCCATGCACCGTTCACCGGGGTCCTGGGAATCCGCCAGGTGAACCTCGGGCAGTACCTGAACGGTGGGGCACCTGTCGTTCCGCTCCAGTCGCTGGATCCGATCTACATCAACTTCGGCGTCCCGCAGCAGAACGTCCCGGAGATGAAGCCGGGGCGGCAGGTGACGGTCACGTCCGCGGACGCCGGCGGGCTCGAGTTCAAAGGCCGTGTCAGCGCGCTCGATTCGGTGATCGATTCCACGACCCGGAACGTGCAGGTGCAGGCGACCTTCGCGAATCCCGGCGGAAAGCTTCGCCCGGGCATGTTCGTCCAGACGAAGGTGAACGTCGGTGCGGCGCAACCCGTGGTTGCGGTGCCGGCCTCGGCCATCAATTACGCGCCGTACGGCGACTCGGTCTATATCGTCGCCGACTTGAAGAGCCCTGAAGGCAAGAGTTATCGCGGAGTGCGGCAGCAGGTGGTGAAGCTCGGCGCCGCGCGTGGCGATCAGATCGCCGTGCTCTCTGGCATCAACCCTGGAGAAGAGGTGGTGACGTCGGGCGTGTTCAAACTTCGCAACGGCGTCGCCGTGCAGGTGAACAACAAGGTCCAGCCGGCGAACAACGTCGCGCCAAAGACCGAGGACCGCTGACAGGCTCCAGGCAGCGCACAGAACGGAACAGGTAGCGACACATTATGAAGTTCACCGATCTCTTCATCAAGCGGCCCGTCCTCTCGATGGTCGTCAGCCTCGTGATCCTGATCGCGGGGCTGCAGTCCATCCGGACGCTGAGCGTGCGCCAGTATCCGCGCAGCGACATCGCCGTCGTCCGCGTCAGCACGGTCTATGTGGGGGCGAACCCTGACCTGGTCCGCGGGTTCATCACGACCCCTCTGGAGCGCGTCATTGCGAGCGCGGACGGCATCGACTATGTCGAGTCGTCCAGCGCGCAGTCGGTCAGCACCATCACGGTGCATCTGCGCCTGAACTACGACACGAACGCCGCGCTGACGCAGATTCAGGCCAAGGTCGCGCAGGTGCGCAATGATCTGCCGCCCGAGGCCGAGGCGCCGGTCATCGAGCTCGAGACCGCCGATGCGCAGTTCGCCGCGATGTATCTCGGCTTCTCGTCGCCCGATCTCGATCAGAACCAGATCACCGACTATCTCACGCGGGTGGTGCAGCCGAAACTGAGCGCCATCACCGGGGTGCAGCGGGCCGACATCCTGGGTGACCGCACGTTCGCGATGCGGATCTGGCTCAAGCCGGACCGCATGGCTGCGCACAACATCTCTCCATCGGACCTGAACGACGCGCTGGCGAAGAACAACTACCTGTCGGCGCTCGGGAGAACCAAGGGCTCGATGGTGTCGGTCAACCTCGTGGCGAATACGGATCTCCGCACGCCTGAGGAGTTCCGTCAGCTCGTCGTGAAGGAACAGAACGGGGTGGTCGTGAGGCTCGGCGAGATCGCCGACGTCGTGCTTGGATCGGAGAACTACGAGGAGGACGTCCGCTTCAACGGACAGACGGCGACGTTCATGGGCATCTGGGTGCTGCCCACCGCGAACACGCTCGACGTGATCCACAAGGTGCGTGCGGAGATTCCAGGCATCCAGGCGCAGCTGCCGACGGGCATGTCCGTGGGCATACCCTACGATTCGACCGAGTACATCCAGGACGCCATCAACGAAGTGCTGCGCACGCTCACCGAGACGCTGCTGATCGTCATCGTCGTGATCTTTCTCTTCCTCGGATCCGTCCGTGCGTTGATCATTCCCGTCGTGGCGATCCCGGTCTCGCTGGTCGGGGCGGCGTTTCTCATGCTGGCCGCGGGATTCACGATCAACCTGTTGACGCTGCTCGCGATCGTGCTGTCCGTCGGGCTGGTGGTTGACGATGCGATCGTCATGGTGGAGAACATCGAACGCCATCTCGAACAGGGCAAGCAGCCGTTCGAGGCTGCGATCCACGGTGCGCGCGAGCTCGTCGGTCCCATCATCGCGATGACGATTACGCTGGCGGCGGTCTATGCGCCCATCGGCATCCAGGGCGGTCTGACGGGCACGCTCTTCAGGGAATTCGCCTTCACGCTCGCCGGTGCAGTGATCGTGTCCGGAGTCGTCGCCCTGACGCTGTCGCCGATGATGGGATCGAAGCTCCTGCGGGCGGGCGCCAGCAGCCGTGGCTTTGCCGGGTTCGTCAACCGGCGCTTCGACGCCGTGAGGACGCGGTATACGCGCTCTCTGACGAGCACGCTTCGCTACCGGCCGGTCGTGCTGGTGCTGTGGGCGCTCGTGGCGGTCCTGATCGTGCCGTTCTACATGTTCTCGCAGCAGGAGCTCGCGCCGCAGGAGGACCAGGGCGTTGTCTTCGGCATCATCCAGGCGGCGGCCAATTCCACCGTGGACCAGACGACGCTGTTCACCGAGCAGATCTACAACGTATACAAGGCGATGCCCGAGTCGGCGAGCATCTTCCAGATTACCTCTCCGACCGGAGGCTTCGGCGGCATGGTCACGAAGCCATGGAGCGAGCGGACGAAGACCACTCAGGAGCTGCTGATGGAGTCGATGGGACCGCTGTCCCAGATTCCCGGGTTGCGGATCATTCCGCTCACGCCTCCGGCGCTGCCCGGCGGCGGGGATTTCCCGGTGGACCTCGTCATCGCGTCGCCTGCGGAACCGGCGCAGCTCCGTGACCTGGCCACACAGCTCGTGGAGAAGGCGTTCGCGAGCGGCATGTTCATTTTCGCGGACGCCGATCTGAAGTTCGACCAGCCGCAGACCGAGGTCGTGTTCGATCGCGACAAGCTCCGGTCGCAGGGCGTCGACCTGAGCCAGGCGGGCCGCGATCTGTCTACGCTCCTTGGCGGGGACTACGTGAACCGGTTCAGCATCCAGGGACGAAGCTACAAGGTCATCCCACAGGTGAAACGCGACGAGCGCCTGACGGTCGACCAGCTGGAGAACATGCACATCACCGGTTCCGACAAGCAGCTGGTGCCGCTGTCTACGTTTGCCACGCTGAAGTCGTCGACTCAGGCCCGCGAGCTGAAGAAGTTCCAGCAGCTGAACGCCGTCCGCGTCCAGGGCGTGATTCCGCCGCCGGTGCCGCTCGACCAGGCGCTGACGTTCCTGGAAACCGAGGCGCGCAAGATTCTTCCAGCCGGATTCACGATCGATTACGCAGGGGAGTCCCGGCAGTTGCGCACCGAAGGCAGCAAGTTCCTCGGCGTGTTCCTCCTGTCCGCCGTGCTCATTTATCTGGTGCTCGCGGCGCAGTTCGAGAGCTTCCGGGATCCGTTCATCATCCTCGCCGGGTCGGTGCCGCTGGCAATCTCGGGCGCCCTCCTGTTCTCGTTCCTCGGGCTGACGACGCTGAACATCTACAGCCAGGTCGGACTCATCACGCTCGTGGGGCTCGTCGCGAAGAACGGCATCCTGATCGTCGAGTTCGCGAACCACCTGCAGGAGACCGGCGTGGACAAGCTGCGCGCCGTCATCGAGGCCTCAACCACCCGGCTGCGTCCCATTCTGATGACGACGGCCGCGACCGTCGTCGGGCATACGCCTCTCATTCTCGCGAGCGGTCCCGGCGCCGGCGCGCGCAACAGCATCGGGATCATGCTGGTGAGCGGGATGATCATCGGCACCCTCTTCACGCTGTTCGTGGTCCCGGCGATCTATATGGTTGTTGCGAAGACGCGGACGGTCACGGTTAGCGAAGAGGAGCGTGCTGACGGCCGCGTAGGCGGGCTTGCAGAGCCGGCTTTCTGATTCGGACTCTTGACTTCATTTCCGAGGGCCCGGCGGACGCCGGGTCCTCGGGCCGCTCAGATCGCCTGTCGAGGAGTGGTGCTACCCGATCGTGCCGGGATAGGGCAACTGCGCCAGCGTTCGCCTAATCCGTGAAAGTGGATGGTCGGGAAAGCGAACGTCGAACGACTCATCATCCGCCATGCAACGCAATGCCATGCGCGGCACGCCATCGTAATCGGGATCGTAAGGATCACGCGCCCACTCGCGTTCGTATTGCTCCAGCGTCAGCTTGCCGGAGTTCAGGAGCTCGCTGGCCACGACTGCCTCACGCTTGCCGGCTTCCGGACCCTTGTCGCCAGCCATGACCGTCCAGAAATGAGTGCCGTCTCCATTGTCGAATCCCAGCATGCCCGTGAACACGAACGTGGGGCCGTCGAATCGTTTGTAGATGAACGCAAGTCCGCCAACATCCTGACGCGACACCGTATTCAACTCGACTAGCCCGCTTGAAAGGCTCTCGGCGAGCTGGCGACAGAATGTCTGCATCTCTGCTTTGTTCGAAAACAGGGGGAGACTCAGCGAATGGCCAACGTCGTGGAGAGTCAGCGCGTCCCCGAAGGCGTTGCGCCAAACCCGCATGTTACCTTCGCTCGGTGCTTCGGACCAGCCGTCGAGGGCGAAGGCCGGGGCGGCGTTGTCCTCCGGCCGATCAGCCCGTTGGATGTACTTCTTCCACCACCGAGCGACAAGATTTGGCGATTCCGGCGTCGGTTCGGGACGCGAGCGGAAAAATTGCCCGATCGCGTCACGCGCCTCAGGTGTTTTCTTCTGACGGCCGTATATCATCGTCAGTTCAGACAGCAGCGTGAACTCCCCAGGGTAGCGCGCCGCTGCGTCCTGAAGCGTTGAAAGTGCTTCATCTACACGTCCGACGTGCTCCAGCGAACGCGCCAGCCCGACGTATGACTCAAAGCTCTCTGGCGATCTGGAGATGTCCGCCCTGAAGTGTGGGATAGCCTCGTCGTGGCGTCCCAAGAGTGAGCAGGCAGACCCCAGGGTCGAACCGAGCGATTCCGCTCTCCATCCTGAACTGCACGCCTTGTAGAGGCAGGCACACGCCTGCTCCAGATACTTGTGGCCGTTTTCGTCGCGATGGCGCGAAGCGAGCGTCGTTCCCAATGTGAACAATGAACGCCCCCGGCCAACCCAATCGGCGGGTGTCATGGACTCTTCCAGCGAAGCGATGGATAGTGGCAGTGGCACTATCTCATCGAGTCCATTGCCGTGGCAGAAAGCGACGATCTGTTCCGCGAGCTCCGCGAAGTTCTGAAAGCGGTCAGATGGATTCTTAGCGAGACACCTCACGACGATGGCTCCGACGTCCGCTGGAGCGTCCGCGGGGGGAACCGGGGATTCATGCAGGTGAGCGCGGCGATGCGCGGAAAAACCTACCGCGTCAAATGGACGACGACCCGTGAGCATCTCGTACAGGACAACGCCAAAGGAATACACATCACTACGAGTATCCACCTGCCCGCCGGTCAACTGCTCAGGGGACATGTAGGGAAGGGATCCGGCGACGAGCTCGTCTGGGCCAGCGATATCGTCGAGATGAGCGCGGCTCGCGTCGGGAGGTGTCTCCGGACGGGAACCAGTCGAGGGGGTGATGACAACCAGTCCAAAATCGGTGACCTTCGGCACTCCGTCCTTCGTCACCAGGATATTTTCAGGCTTGATGTCTCGATGAACGATCCGTTCCGATTCGTCGAGAAAACGCATCCCGCGACAGACGCCCAGGGCAATGGACAGGGCGGCGTCCAGTGTCAGCCCACCATTGATCCTGTCACGCAGATTGCCACCGCCGACATACTCGAGCAACACGAACGGCGTCAAGCCACCGATCCTTTCGGCTATGAACGCGCGCACCACGTTTGGATGCGGAAGCAGAGTAGCCCAGACTACACACTCACGCTCAAAGCGTTGGATCGCGTCAAGTCTCAGAAGAGGCCACTGGTGGCCTGCGACCTTCAGCGCGAACCACTGACGACCACGAGAGTGCCCCGCAAAATCGTCAGCGGGCGCTCCGACGAGTCTGCTGACGTAATCATCCCGGAGTGGATCCTCAACCTTGGGAGGCTCGAACTCGACGATGTAGACGACTCCCATGCCGCCGCGACGAACTTGCTTGACGCGAAACGCACGATCGATCAGGTCGCCAGGCACGAACGTGTCCGGATGTGCGCCGGCGCGGAGCGGCGGCGGGGACGGATCGGTGCGGGTCGTTGCGGTGTATGTTGTCGCCGACGGCCTGTCGCCGTCCGTCGGTACTTGGCCGGTCGGCATCAGTGACGGCTACTCCGAACGACTCTGCGATTCGATCTGCGCCGGGTTCCGCCGTCTCATCAGGCGTCTGACCAGCTTGTTCCAACCGTTG
Source organism: uncultured Acidobacteriota bacterium (assembly GCA_963749835.1). Classification (GTDB taxonomy): domain Bacteria; phylum Acidobacteriota; class Vicinamibacteria; order Vicinamibacterales; family 2-12-FULL-66-21; genus JALZOC01. The sequence continues at coordinate 3,587,772 of CAVVOD010000001.1, read as the reverse complement.
CGCGTCTTCATCACGATGAAGAAATCGGAGGAACGTCTGCGCCTCGCGGAGCAAGACGCCATCGCCGAGACGGAGCGCAACATGACCCAGGAGCATATGCGGGCGCGGATCTTCCGGCGTCACGTGGCCGACGGTCTCGAGCAGGACCTCTCTTGCGAGATCGAGTCGACCGTTGCGTATTGCTTCGCCCGTGTACTGCACGTACAGCTCGAGTCGTGCCCGCTGGCTAGCTTTCGCGATCGCCCACACCGCGATCAGATCGCTCGGTGTTTTGAGGGACTCGCAGACCAGGGCGGTGAACATGTGACATCGTGGGCAACGATCGAGAGCAAGGACCGCGATAGACAGTCGCCGCATTCCGAGCACCATCTTGGACAACTGGGCGGCGGTTGAAAGCATGAAGTGATTGGGTGCGGCCGCGTTGAGGTGGACTGCCTGGTAATCCGCAGCTCGAATCGGCGATGAAAACACCGGAAGGCCCAGGCCGCCCTCGGGGAGATTCATCGTCACGAAGGCAGTCGGAGTCTGCCAAAGTGTGGTGAACAAGGGCACATCCTCGGATGGCCGATGCTCTGGGTCCAAAAGCAGGGCCCGAAGGGCGTCACAGCGTTTATGAAACGGCGCCTCGTGTTCCTGCCGCTGCAGGTCGGCGGGAAGCTGCCGCGAAGGTGTCGTGTTCAGACGAGCGTAGCTTGGATATCGGGACGGGTTCCGTGTATCGAACGCCATGGGGAACATCTCACTCGATTCCCACCGACTTGACCGGCGGACGACGCCATCGTCGCGCTTGGCAGGGCATGTTGTGTCGTACTCGTTGGCCAGACCGCCCAATGCCCGTGACCGCGCCTGGTCGGCAGGCGCCACGGGATTGTCAACGGGAGGAGCATAGCCCCAGTCTGTCGTGAGATTCCAGGCCTGTCGTCAATGTGCTGCGCATCACAGAACCCTGCGGCATCGCTGGGTGCAAAGGCACCGGATTCCGGCAAGTCCCTCGGTGTTGTAGTCGTAGGTCAGCTCCTCGCCCTTCCTGATCCGGCGCGCGGCAATGATCCAGATGGTGCGGCCGACGATGTCGGTGTAGCAGTTCGGGCGGCAGGCGTGATTGACGTAGCGCGCGATATTGCCGCCGACGGCCGCGTCCCGCGCCCATCGCTCGCTGATGTTGAAGATCCAGATTCGCTTCCGCGGGAGATACCGCTGCTCCCGCCGCCAGCCCTCGGCCTGCGAGATCAGCTCACCCTTGTACTCGACGATGCGCGTATCTTCGTCGATCGTCTGGGCGGCATACACGCCCCAGCCCGAGATTGCCGAGCGGTGGCGGACGAGAGGCGGACGTTCAGTCACTTACGGCATTTAATCACGAAGGTCAGGTGAACGCCGATGCCGATGTCAGAGGAGCGGTTGTCGCCCGGACATCGCCCGACGCACTTCCGCCGCAAAGCGATCGGGCTCGAGGCCCGCCTTCTCCACGATCGTGACGTGCTCTCCGAGCTTCTCGCGATCTTCTACCGTGACCGTCTTGGCGGTCACGACCATGATGGGAATCCTGGCCGTATCTGCGTTTCCGTTGAGCGCCGCCACCACGTCGAAGCCGTTCACGTCTGGCATCAGCAGATCCAGCAGGATCACGTCGGGCCGCTCGCGTCGCGCCGTCTCGATGGCTTCGCGGCCGCCATGCGCGCGCAGCACGGTGCTCGCCATGCCCGTGATGCCGGCGGCCATCAGCTCCACCGCCTTCGCATCGTCATCGACCACGAGGACGCGCAGGCGGTCGCCAGAGGCGAGCGGGAATAGACCGAGATCCACAAGCGCTTCGTGGAGATCCTGCCGTGAGATCGGCTTCTGCATGACCGCCGCTGCGCCGAGCACAGCGCCCCGGTTGGTATCCGCCACAATCGAGACAATCACGATCGGGATGCGCCGCAGCTCCGGCAGCTGCTTGACGCGCGCGAGAAACGCCCACCCGTCCATCTTCGGCAGCAGGATGTCGAGCGTGATGAGCGACAGCGGCTGCTGCGCCGCGAGGAGCAGCGCCGCCTCCGCCGACGCCGCGTGCAGTACCTTGAAGCCCAGACCTTCGAGCTGCACGCGAATGAGCTCAGCCGACTTGCTGTCGTCTTCGACAACCAGCGCGGTGCGCACTCCTGGGCCTGCCGTCACGTGCTCGGCCGTTGCCCGGGGCACCGGTTCCCAGTGGTCCAGGGGGCGCAAGGGTAGCCAGACCGTGAACCGCGAGCCTTTGCCGACTGCGCTTTCCACCGCAACGGTTCCGCCGTGGAGTTCCGCCAGCAGCTTGACCATCGCAAGGCCGAGCCCCGTGCCCTCGAACCTGCGTGCCAGGCCGCTGTCGGTCTGCGTAAATGGCGTGAACAGCTGCAACAATCCCTCTGGCGGGATCCCGATGCCGCTGTCGGCGACGCTGATCTGCATGAACTCCGTGAAGTCAGTCTGCGGCACTGCGAAGTTCCGGCCGCTCCATTCTCCGGACAACCGGCCCACGTCGGCGCCCGTGACACGTCCGGCCCGCAGGGTCACTTCCCCCCCTTCCGCGCTGAACTTGACGGCGTTCGACAGCAGGTTGTAGACGATCTGCTTGACCTTGCGGGCGTCGACCTGCATCGAACCCAGGTCGTCGGTCATTTCCATGGTCAGCCGAATCTGCCGCGCCGCGGCCTTCTCCCTGATGATCGAGAGGCTATTCGCGAAGAGCGACGATACCTCCACCTGTTCGAGGTCGAGCATCATCTTGCCCGCCTCGACCTTTGAGAGGTCGAGGATGTCGTTGATGAGCGAGAGCAGGTGCGTACCACTGCTGAAAATGTCTCCGATGAATCCGCGCTGCTGATTGGTCAGCTCACCGACGAGACCGTCCTTGAGCACTTCGGAGAAGCCGATGATGGCGTTCAAAGGCGTTCGCAGCTCATGTGACATGTTGGCGAGGAACTGGGACTTCATGCGGCTCGCCTCTTCCAGCTCGATATTCTTCTGTAAGAGCGCCTGCTCGATGCGTTTGAGCTCCGTCATGTCGCGTGCGGACGCGAAGACACCCTGAAGACTCCTGTCGCGGTCGTGGAACGTCGTGGCGTTGTAGGAGACCACGGTCAGCTGGCCGTTCCTGGCACGCGCGGTGAGCTCGTAATTCGTGACCTTGCCCTCGTTCAGCACCCGCTTGATGGCCGCTTCGGCCCTGTCCGAGTCGGTGAAGTAGTTCTTGAAGGGGGCTCCGATCAGCTCGTCACGCGTGCATCCCGTCAGCGCTTCCATCTGCTTGTTGACGTCGGTGATGATGCCCCGTGGATCGGTGGTCATCAGGGCGTCGATATTGGATTCGATCAGGGAGCGCGTATAGAAATGCTGATCGCGCAGGCGCTGATCGAGCTTCCCGCGCTCTTCTTCGACCTGCTGCCTGGCGGTGTTGTCGGTGCCAATCAGCAGGTAGCCGATGATGACATCCTGAGCGTCGCGGAGAGCCGTCACCGAGACCACGGCGGGGAAACGGCTCCTGTCCCGGCGGATGTAGGTCAGTTCGTAGATGTCTTCGATGCCCCGCGACGCCTTGAAGACCAGCGCCTCGAAGCCGGGCGCGATGGGCGTGGCGAACTCCAGGCTCAGGGCGTTGGCGCGCGCGATCACTTCCTGCGGATCCGAGATGTCCGCCGGCGTGACCGTGTTCATCACTTCGGCGGCGGCGTAGCCCAGCATGCGCTCCGCACCGACATTGAAAATCTGGATCACGCCCATCGCATCCGTGGCGATGCTCGAGAAATTGGCGCTGTTGAAAATCGCGCGCTGCAGAGCGTCGGTTTTGATCAGCGTCTCGGTGCGCCGGACATCGAGGCTGGCATCGGTCGCGTCGGCAGAAGTTTTGGGCCCCATCGGCATATGTGCTCGTACTCTGACGTTGTGCCCGCGCGCCAATCGAGCGGCTGACGCTGAGGGCCGGCAACTGGTGATCGCGCCGGTCGTCACACGCTAGTGATCCAGCGCTTCGCGGATTTTCAGTCCGACGGCTTCCGACGTGAACGGCTTGTGAAGAAAGGCGATGCCCGAGGCGAGCACGCCGTGCTGGACGATCGCGGCGTCTGTGTATCCGGACATGTAGATCACCTTCAGCGCCGGCCGTCGCTCCACCAGCTGCCGGGTCAATTCAGGTCCGCTCGCACCGGGCATGACGACGTCTGTGAGGAGGACGTCGACGTCCCCATCCTGCTCGAACTGGAAAAAGGCCTCATCCGCGTTCGCGGCGACCAGCACCCGGTATCCTTGCCGCTCGAGGAGTCGCCGGGCCAGCTCGCGAAGCCCCTCCGAATCCTCCACGACGAGGACCGTCTCTGAACCGCGCCGGGGCCGTCCCGGCGGCGGGGGCGCGTGGTTGTCGGCTTCCACCGGGTCAGCCTGAGGGAGGTAGACCTCGAACGAGGTTCCCATGCCGAGGGCGGAGCGGACCTCGATGCTGCCCCCGCTTCGCGTGACGATCGCGTGGACTGTCGGGAGGCCGAGACCGGTGCCTTTGTCGATTTCCTTGGTTGTGAAGAACGGCTCGAACAGGCGCGCCCTCACTTCCGGCGTCATGCCGGTCCCCGTATCGGTGACGGTCAGCACGACGAAATGACCCGCCTGCACCTCGAGGTGGGCCTTCGCATAGTGCTCGTCGAGGTCGGCGCGCGTGGTGGTGATGGTCAGCGTCCCCCCCGTCGGCATGGCATCCCGCGCATTGACGGCGAGGTTCATCACGATCTGCTCCAGCTGCCCTCGGTCAGCCCGCACGAGGACCGGCTCCTTCTCCAGGTCGATCGCCACCGTGACGTCTTCTCCGATTAATCGGCCAATCATCCCCCGCATGTCGGTCAGCACTACGCTGAGGTCGAGGAGTGTCGGCTCGATGATCTGCTTGCGGCTGAACGCCAGCAGCTGCCGCGTCAGCCACGCAGCGCTTGTCCCGGCTTTCTGGATCTCCGCCATGTCCTCCTTGCGGCTGTCCCCGGGCTCGAGATCTGCCAGGAGCAGTTCGCAGTACCCGAGAATCACGGTGAGGAGATTGTTGAAGTCGTGCGCCACTCCGCCGGCCAGCCGTCCGATGGCTTCCATCCGCTGCGCCTGCTGATATTGCTCCTCGAGAAGCCGGCGATCGGTGACGTCGATGGAGATTCCGACACCGCGCATGGGCTCGCCGTGCGGTCCCAGGTGGACACGCCCCGCGCCGCTCAACCATCGAATGGTGCCGTCAGGCCAGATGGTCCGATACATCACGGAGTAGTCGGCGCCGGAGCGATTCGCCTCCGCCATGGTCTGGAGCAGGGCGTCGCGATCCTCCGGGTGCAATCTCTCCACGAACGCGGGGAATGTTCCCGCAAAACTCCCTGGCTGCAGACCATGCTGGGCCTGGAGAATCTCCGACCACTCGAGGCCTCCCGTCGCAAAATCCATGTCCCAGATCCCGACGCCCGCGGCTTCGAGCGCGAACCGCATGCGCTCCGCCGCAGTTCGCTGTGCCCGCACGGCGCGATTCCGCTCCGTCACATCCGTTCCGGAGCTGAACGTGCCGACGACGAGTCCGTCGTCGTCCCGGAGCAGCGTGTTGCGCCAATCGATGACCAGTTCATCGCCAGAGGAGGTGAGGACGATGTTCTCAGCCGCCGGGAGCTGACCAGCCACCATCTGGTCGAACTGCTCCTTGAATGCCGCGCGACTCCGGGCCGGCAGACAGACCTCGGCCCAGTCGCGACCGTGCAGCTCATCGCACGTCCGCCCGAGGAGTACGTATCCTCTCCGGTTGACGAGCGTGATGCGCCCGTCGAGGTCGAGTGCGAGCAGGATGCCTTCGGCCGTGTCCAGGTATCTCTGAGCCCGGTCCCGTTCATGGCGGACCTCTGACTCCGCATGTTTCCGCTCGACGATCTCCCGTTCGAGCTCGTAAATACGGCCGATCTGCCCCGAGAGCGCCAGAGCCAGATCCTCGTCTTCTTGAACGAACGTCTGGCCTTCATTGATGACGAGGCAGATCCATCCATACACGTGAGTCGGCGAGGCGATCGGCGTGACCAGGAACGCGCGAATCTCAGGGTGGCGCGCGGGTAGCTGCAACGTCGCCGGATCGCCGCCGGGATTCTCGCCACGCAGGGTCCGTCGTTCGGCGAGGGCCGTCGCAAGGACGCCCTCGGTCTCTTCCCCGGGCTTGATCCAGTCGGGTGCCTCGGTTCCGTACGTGATGACGCGCTCGACCATGCGTCCGTCGCGAGGATCGAGGATGCCGAGCGTCACGTACGTCGCCCCGAACAGCTCGCGCGCAGACGCGCACACGTTCTCCAGACGCCGTCCCGCGTCCCGCTCGGACGCGAACTCCAGGCCGATATTGATCAGCGCCCGCAGTCGCGCGACGGCGGTCCTGAGGTCGCTCGTGGTTTCAGAAACCTTGTCGGTCAACAACCGAAGGTGCTCGCGGTCGAACTCCGTCGTGAGCGGCGACCGCGCCGGCGGCGTGCTTGCTGTATTCCCGGCGAGCACGCCGTCCACGACCTTCAGCACGTCCACGGAGTTGGCGGGCTTCGTGATGACGTCGGCGACCCCGGAGGAGAGCGCAAGCTCCCTGGCCTCGCGCTCCCCGTAGTGCGCCGTGTAGAACACCACGGGAACCGAGGCGGTCTCGGGGCGCAGACGAAGTTGTCGTACGAGCTCGAAGCCGTCCATGACCGGCATGAGCACGTCCGTAATCACCAGGTCGGGACGCTCGGTTTGCACAGCGGCAAGACCCTGGCTGCCGTCTGCTGCCTCGACCAGTCGGTGTCCCTGATGGCCCAGGAGCGTGATCAGGAATTTTCGATTGGCGGGGAGGTCGTCGACGATCAGGATGGTGGCGATGGCCGGCCTCCCCACGGAATAACCGAGGCGAGCGGGGAAGCGCAGCTCAAAGCACAGTCCCCGGTAATGCCGATACCGAATCGCGAGACTCGCCCGACGACCACAAACGGCCTGGCCATGGCCTCCACCATATTCCCGGAAGACTGTGAAAGCGTGTATCGGATTGCACAGCCCGGAGGCGACGACCCCGCCAGATCAGATGCGCAGGTGTGCTCAGTGCGCGTGATTACTGGCACACAGGAGCCGCTGACGCCGCGGAAAGCGGCCACGATCTCCGCGCGGACGTCCGTGGCGCAGAGGTTGCTCTCCCCAGAACGACTCCGCGGGGCCGGAGCCATGTACGGCGACCCTGCCGGCGAGTCAGTGCCGATGCAGGTGAACAAGGAGCGCGCCCATGAAGTTCGCACGAGTTGTGTTCACGATTGCCGGGGTCTGGGGCATCGTCGTGCTGACCCCGCTTTACTGGATGACTGATAAGATCGGCCGGCAGTACCCGCCGCCGATCACCCATCTGGATTTCTTTTTTGGGTTCCTGGCGGTGACGATCGCATGGCAGGTCGCGTTCATGGTGATTGCGTGGGACCCGGTGCGCTTTCGCCCGTTCATGATCCCGGCAACGCTCGAGAAGTTTCTATACGTCGCCACGCTCGCCGTTCTGTATGCCAGGGGAGACCTTCAGCCTGGCCAGGCCATGGTGGCCGGTCCGGATCTGCTTCTCGGAGTGCTCTTCGTCACGGCGTTTGCCAGGACATCGTCAAACGCGAGCGCGCGACCCGGCGGTTCTGCAGCGAACGCATGATAGAGGGCAGCCGGCGCGGCTCCCCTGAATCGTGTCTTTGCGAGTTTGGAGGGATCGATCATGGCGGGCCCAGCCGACGACGTGCGTGACCGGATCATCGCGTTCAAGCGCAGGCTCGCGCCGAATCGCGAGGCCCTGAAACGCGCCTATGCGGAGGTGAAGGACCATGTCAGCCGCGCTGCCGATGTCATCCTCAGCGACACCGCCGCGGGGCGCTCGGTCGTGCCCGAGCTCGATTACCGTGCCATACGGAGCGGCAGGGTCCCGGAGACAGTCCGCCAGTCGATCCGGAGCACCGGCTGTGCGGTAGTTCGCGGAGTGTTCCCCGCCGGTACTGCGAGCGAGTGGTTCGCCGAGGTCGGCGAGTATCTCGAGACGAACCACTACGAACAGCGGGAGGTCGAGAAACGGAGCCTCGACAAGTACTTCTCCGCGCTCAAAGCAGGGAAGCCGCAAATCTTCAACGTGTACTGGTCCAGGCCTCAGGTCATGGCGCGGCAGGACGAGAGACTCGCCGAGACGCGCGCTTTTCTCGATCGCCTGTGGACATACGAAGGCGTCTTCAATCCAGACCTGCAGTGTCACATATGCCGACAGGGTGCGCCGGAGGCAGCCGGGCGACAAGACGCTGGGCCTTTCCCCACACATGGACGCGGGCACCGTCGAGCGCTGGATCGACCCCGGCTATCAGCGGGTGTACGAGAACATCTTCGCCGGTGACTGGCGCGGGTATGACCCCTTCGATGCCACGCACCGGCTGGACACCCAGGAGATTCCGTCGCCGGCGGTGTGCAGCATGTTCCGCACCTTTCAGGGCTGGACGGCGCTCACACGCCAGGGGCCGAGCGACGGCACGCTGCGCCTGATTCCGATCGCAGAGGGCATCGCGTATGTGCTCCTTCGCGCGCTTCAGGAGGACGTGGACGAGGCCGATCTCTGCGGAGCGAGCCCGGGCCGTGCGCTCGGGGTCAGCCCGGAGTGGCACGCCGATCTCATCGCCGGCCTGGTCTCCATTCCGGAAGTGATGCCCGGCGACACGGTGTTCTGGCACACGGACGTCTGCCATGCCGTTGGCGATGAGCACGCGGGGAGCGAGTACGCGAGCGTCATTTACGTCGGATCAGCACCCGACTGCGCGAAGAATCGCGCCTATCTCCCTCGACAAAGACAAGCCTTTCTCCAGGGACGTTCGGCGCCCGACTTCGCCGCCATGGACTTCGAGGTTGACTTCAAGGGGCGTGCGACCGAGGAGGACCTGACAGATCTCGGGCGCGCCCAGATGGGCTTCTGAGCCATCACGACTACCCGCCAGGCCTTGCAACGGCACACGGCTTGCTATCGCCGGCCTGTCGCGGGCAAAATAACTTCGCTCAACTGGGGGCCATGGGGGGTCACGATGGGAATTCTTACGCGTGCCGCAGGGCTTGGGATCGTATTGACCATCGGTCACGCATCGGCGCTGTGTGCCGACCCGATCCTTGTCACCGACAATCGCGGTGTTTTCGCGTTGGCGTTGATCGGCGCCCAATTCCCGACACCTGACCTGCAGACACCTTCCGCACCCTTTGCGCCTTTCGACGGGCTGGCCCTTGGGTCGGTGGTCGACGGGGTCAGGAGCGCACATACCGTGTCGAGTCAAGAGAGTTCGTTCAGTCCGAATCGATGGAGCGCGACTGGCTCGGTCGATAGCTCAGCCACCGGGTCTGAGGAATCACTCGATCCCGCATTCACCGCGGGCAGCTCGCTCTTCGATGTCGAGTTCGATCTGGCTGGTCCGCACCGCTTTTCCCTGACGGGCCTCGTGGGCGTGAACCGCCTCGAAGAGGCTCCCGGATCGGGGGGGTTCGGCGAAGTCGACTTCTCGCTTGTCACACAGTCGTTGTCGGGCGAGATCCTCGTAATCGGAGACGGACTCCGGTTTGGCTCTCGAGAACTCAACTTCAGCGGCATCCTGCCCGGGGGCAGACATCGCCTCTTTGCAGAGGCGTTCACGGAGTCCGTGAGCAACGGACAGCTCGCCCGTCACACCCCGAGTTTCGATCTGGAGTTCGCCCTCACGCCCGTACCGGAACCCGGTACATGGCTCCTGATGGGCGGAGGACTCCTCGGGCTCGCGTCGAAACGGCTGACGGCGGGAATGCGACGCGTGAAGTGCCGCTCGGATGGGCGCCACTTCTGAACGCCGTCACCCTCAGGCAGCGGCGGCGAGCGCTGCCGGTTCCAGCGCTCGCTCCAGGACCTCGTCGACCGTGCCGACGATGTGGAAGGTCATGTGCTCGCGCACCTCACGCGGCACGTCATCCAGATCTGCCGCATTGCGCTCCGGCACGATGACTTCGGTGAGCCCGGCGGCATGTGCCGCCAGCACCTTCTGCTTCAAGCCGCCGATCGGAAGCACCCGGCCCTGCAGGGTGACCTCGCCCGTCATGCCGATCGTGCTCTTGACGGCACGGCCGGTGAGCAGCGACGCAATCGCCGTGACCATCGTCACGCCCGCGCTCGGCCCGTCCTTCGGGATGGCGCCGGCCGGCACGTGCACGTGAACCTCACGACCGTCGAGCGCTCCTGACGGAATGCCCAGCCCGGCCGCGTGGCTCTTCACGTAGGTGAGCGCGATGCGCGCAGACTCCTTCATGACGTCGCCCAGCTGACCGGTGAGCACGAGCCCTGTGCCGGGCATCGAGGCGGCTTCGACGAACAGGACGTCACCGCCGGCGCCGGTCACCGCGAGACCGGTCGCGACACCCGGCACCGATGTGCGGATGGCCGCTTCCTGAAAGACCTTGGGTCGCCCCAGCGCTTCGCGCACCGCCGCTTCATCGACCGCAATCGGACGCCTGCCGTGTCGCCGACGCGATGTGCTGTCGCGGTTTTCCGAAGCAGCGTTCCGAGCTCGCGCTCCAGCTGCCGCACGCCGGCTTCCCGCGTGTAGCGCGTGACGATCAGGCGCAGCACATCGTCGGTCACCGTCGCTTCGTCAGGACGCAGCCCGTTCCGCTCGATCTGGCGCGGCCACAGATGCCCGCGCGCAATGGCGACTTTCTCTTCGGTGGTGTAGCCGTCGAAGCGGATGACCTCCATGCGATCCAGCAGCGGGCCGGGAATGGTATCGGCCACGTTGGCGGTCGCGATGAACAGCACATGCGACAGGTCGAGCTCGACGTCGAGGTAGTGATCGCGGAACGAGTGATTCTGCGCCGGGTCGAGCACCTCGAGCAGCGCCGCCGACGGATCGCCACGCCAGTCCGCGCCGAGCTTGTCGACCTCGTCGAGCATGATCACCGGATTCATGGTGCCGGCATCGCGCAGCGCGCGCACCAGCCGTCCGGGCAGCGCGCCGATGTAGGTGCGGCGATGCCCGCGGATCTCCGCCTCGTCGCGAAGCCCGCCGAGCGACATGCGCACGAACTGGCGGCCGGTCGCCTTGGCGATCGACTCGCCAATCGACGTCTTGCCGGTTCCGGGCGGTCCAATCAACGTGAGCATGACCCCCGACCGGCGTGTGTCCACCATGCCGCGCTCGGCGCGCAGCTTGCGGACCGCCAGATACTCGGTGATGCGCTTCTTCACCTCGTCCAGGCCTTCGTGATCGGCGTCGAGCACTTCCCGCGCGTAGACCGGATCGAGTCGCTCCTCGGAACGCTTGGACCACGGGACCGCGAGGAGCCAGTCGAGATACGTGCGGATGGTCGCCGACTCGGCGTTCGCGTCGCCGACCCGCTCGAGCCGCGACAGTTCGCGCTCGGCCTGTTGCCGGACTGCATCCGGCATGCCCGCCGACGGCAATCTTCTCCCGGTAGTCGACCGACGCGGACGCGTCGTCTTCGCCGAGCTCCTTGCGGATCGAGTCCATCTGCTTGCGCAGGAAGTATTCACGCTGCTGCTTCTGGGCGCCGCCTTCGACGTCTTCCCGGATCCGCTTCCGGACCACGAGCTCGGTCAGGCGTTCCTGCTGCAGCCGCAGCGCCAGCTTCAGCCGCTCGACGACGTCGAGCGTCTCGAGCAGCTGGATCTTCTGCGCCATGTTGAGGTCCGGCGAATAGCCGGACGTGTCCGCCAGCGCGCCAGGATTGGTGATCGAGCGCAGGAACGCGCTGATGCGCCCGTCGTCGCCGCGAAGCTCGAGGATTTCCTCGACCACGGCCCGATACTCGCGCTCGAGCTCACGCGTAAGGTGAGCCGGGGGCACCTGCGTCGGGCCGTTCGTCGACGGTGACGCGGAGCACGCCATCCTTGTCGGCCTCCGCCGCGCCTGGAACGCCGCGCTGAAGCCCGAGGAGCGAAACGGCGGCGCTGTGGTCGGACAGCCGGACCCGGTGCGAGACCTCGGCCACCACGCCGACGCGGGCGAAGCCCTGGCCCTGTCGCGGGACCAGCAGCACGCGTGTATCGCTGCCGACGTCCTCCAGCGGCAGGGTGACCGTCATCCCGGGGAATATCACTGCGTCGTCTAACGGAACGATTCTGAGTCTGCTCATGGTTCCTTCGGGCGCCTGTTGAAGTTGAGAAGGGAGGCGCCTTCAGCTACTACGACGCTTCCCGGGGGCCGGAGGATCTCGCTGGGTCTGTCCGCCAATCCTGGGAGAGGTTCGCGACCTGGCTCAAGTATGCTGATGGGCATGCGGACCGCGTGTCGGATGGTCGCTGCGGCTGTCAGCCTGGCATCCTTCCGATGCGACGACGGACCTTCCTCTCCGAGCCAGCCGGGATCCACGATGCCAAGCGTCCGCATCGTGTTTCTTGGATCAACGACGCGACGCTCCGACCTTCCCGGTTCGGCGCAGGCATGCGTCGGCGGCGTCGGCGCGACGCACATCCATCCGAGCTGGCGCGCCTTCGCCTCGATTCCGCTCCAGCCGGATCCGCCGGACCGATATGAGATCACGTTCACCGATGTGCCCGTCGGCACGCGCGTGTCGTTCCGCGTCAACGACCAGAACGCCTGTGACGAAAACCCGACGGGAGCCGTCACGCGGAACGTCCTTGCGAACGATGTGCGGCTGGTCCAGAACACGACAACGCCAGGGAACGGTGACGAGCCGGGTTACGCCTTGACCGTTTCGGCAAGCGGGATGATCAGCCAGTAAACCAGCGAGTTGAGGGTGCCTATGAGATCCGGGTCTGAGAAACGTTGTGGGAGGAGTGCGGGTATTCGCGCCAGCCGCGCCCTGGTGCCAGCCGTCACGGTCGCCGTGACGATAATGAGCGGCGTCTTCTTCGAGCCCGTCCTCGCCCAGGACGCGGCAGCGCTCGCCGATGTCGATAAGACGATGGAGACCTATCGCCTCGATGCGCGTATCCCCGGCATGGTGTGGGGCATCGTGCAGGATGGCCGGCTGGTGCACGTGAAGGGTGTGGGCGTGCAGGACATGGACACGAAGCGTCCTGTCAGCGCGGACACGCTGTTCCGCATCGCGTCGATGACGAAGGCGTTCACGGCCCTGTCGATCCTGAAGCTCAGAGACGACGGCAAGCTGACGCTCGATGCACCCGTTGAAACGTACGTGCCGGAGTTGCGCGGGTGGAAGTACCCGACGGACGATTCGCCGAAGATTCGTGTGCGCGAGCTGCTGACACACACCGCGGGCTTCGTCACCGACGATCCCTGGGGCGACCGCCAGACGCCGCTGCCCGAGAGCGACTTCACACGTCTGCTGCGCGACGGCGTGCCATTCACGCGACCACCGGCGACGGCGATGGAGTACTCGAACCTCGGCTACGCACTGCTCGGCCGCATCGTCGCGAACGTATCCGGACAGTCCTACAAGGACTTCGTCCAGGGATTGCTGTTCACGCCCCTGGGCATGGCGGCCACCGGGTACGATGTGACTGCCGCTCCCCCAGAACGGCGTGCCCTCGGATATCGCTGGGAAGACAACACCTGGAAACTGGAGCCGACCATGGCGCACGGAGCCTTCGGCGCGATGGGAGGCGTCCAGACGAGCGCTGCCGACTACGCCAGGTGGGTTTCGTTCCTGCTCACTGCGTGGCCGCCTCGCGACGGCCCGGACAAAGGACCGGTGCGACGTTCGAGCGTCCGCGAGCTGGCGCAGGGGGCGAACTTTCCCTCGGTTCGGCTGCGACCGGGATCGAGTGGACCAGAGGCCTGCCGTGAAGCATCGACGTACGCGATGGGTTTTTATGCGGCGGCCGACTGCGAGCTCGGACTCACGCTGAGTCATGGAGGCGGTTACCCCGGCTACGGGTCGCACGTGCTCCTGCTGCCGGACTACGGCGTCGGCATCTTCGCCCTGGCGAATCGCACCTACGCCGGGCCCCGCCCGCCCGTGTGGGACGCAGCGGTCACGCTGCTGCGAGCAGGGCGACTGAAGCTGCGAACGTCCACGCCGTCACCCGCGCTGGCCAGCGCCTATGCCGCGGCCGTGAAGATGTTCACCGCGGGCTCCGTCACCTCAGCGGGGGACGTGCTTGCGATGAATTTCCTGATGGACCGCGACGCGGAGCACCGGGCTCGCGACTTCGCCGGGCTGAAAGCAGAGGTGGGCACATGCGACACGGCCGCCCCGATCGTGCCGAGCGGCGCGCTTGCGGGCGGCTTCGCCTGGACCTGCGAGCACGGGCGCGTGAAGGGGGAGCTTCTGCTCGCGCCCACGATGACACCGCAGATTCAGTCGCTCACGTTCACCCGCTCGACGCCGTGAAGCCACGCGACGCTGAATGGAACGTGCTTCTGTAGAAGCGATTCCCGCCGCTCCGGACGTGTCGGCGGCTACGCCACCGTTGACTCTCCTGCCGTCGCCTCGACGAGCGCACGGCGGAGGGCATCGAGGGAGACGGGCTTCGACACGTATCCGTCCATACCAGCCGCCAGGCAGCGATCCCTGTCCCCCTGCGTCGCGTGGGCCGTCATCGCGACAATCGGGATGTGTCCGCCGGTCGCGCGCTCGCGCGCCCGAATGGCGGCTCTCGCTTCGAACCCGCTCATCACCGGCACCTGCACATCCATCAGAATGGCGTCGAACGTCGCCGTGGAAGTGGCGTCGACCGCGGCCTGGCCGGTCCCGACGATGGTCACGACATGGCCATCGCGCTTCAGGAGCGCGCCCGCGACGCGCTGATTGACGACGTTGTCCTCCGCAAGGAGGAGTCGCAGGGGCCGCGAGATCGGTGCCAGTAGAACCGGGACGCTGTGGATTGCCGCCTGGACGCCGAGTCCGAGCGGAATCGCCGCGTGAAAATGTGGAGCCGCGGCCCTTCTCGCTCTCGAGCCAGATGCGACCGCCCATCCCTTCGACGAGCCGGGTCGAGATGCTCAGGCCCAGTCCCGTGCCTCCGTATTCGCGGGTCGTCGAATTGTCCGCCTGTTTGAACGGTTCGAAGATGTGTGCCTGCTGGTCCGCGGGAATCCCGATACCGGTGTCCTGGACCTCCAGATGCAGCATGGCCTCCGCCGCGCCGCCGGCGGGCGCGTCGCCCAGCGACACCCGAAGCGTGACGGATCCTGCGGGGGTGAATTTCACTGCGTTGCCGAGCAGATTCAGAAGGACCTGCCGGAGGCGATGGGGATCGCCGACGAGGTTGTCGGGCACGTCCGCAGCGATCTCGCTCCGAAGCTTCAGCGATTTCTCCTTTGCGCGAAGCATGAGCGTTCCGACAGTCGCGCCGATCATGCTGCGCAGCTCGAACGGCTGACGCTCGAACACCATCTGGCCCGCTTCGATCTTGGAGAAATCGAGCACGTCGTTGATCACCGTGAGCAGCCCCAGGGCCGAGCTCTGCGCCATTTCCAGATACTCGCGTTGAACCGGCTGGAGGTCGGAGTCGAGCACGAGCTGTGTCATCCCCAGCACGCCGTTCATCGGCGTGCGAATCTCGTGGCTCATGTTCGCGAGGAACGCGCTCTTGGCCTCGGTCGCCGCTTCGGCGGCTTCCTTGGCCTTCTGCATCTCGATCGCCGTCTGCTTCTGCAAGGTGATGTCCGTGGCCACCCCCAGGATCTGCGTCACGGAACCATCGTCGGCAGTCAGGGGGATCTTCGTCATCTGGAGCCAGCGCCGATCCCCTTTCCCGTCGGTGAACCGGACTTCCGGAACGAACTTTTCGGTATCCGAGTCGAGGACGGCGGTGTCGTCTGCATGGAACCTGGCCACCTCTGCGGGGTCGGCGTGCACCTCGGCGTCGGTGCGCCCGATCAGTTGGTCGACGGTCGTCCCGTAGGCTGTCGCCAGCGATCGGTTGGCGAACCGATCCACAGGCTGCCATCGCTGCCTTCCGCGAGCGCCCAGATCTCGCTTTCCTTCAACGGCTGCTTGTTGCTGTCGTCGAAGGTGGTGAACCGTACGCCATCGAACCGCGCCAGGCCGCCCATCGTGCCGATCCAGAGATACGAATCGCGCGTTTGAAGCAGGGTGAGAACGGTGTTCTGCGGGAGTCCCTGTGGCTGCCGCCAGATCTCCACGGCATGAATGGACGGCCGCGGCGCGCCCTTCTGTGCGCGCACACCATCGCCCAGGTGAAGGATGACGCCGAGTGTCGCTGCGGACAGAGCGAGCCGTATCCGCCCGGAACGACCGGGGCTCGTGATGAGTCGATGTGGGCGGGTCGGGAGAGGGTGCTCTCTGTCCTGCGAGACGTCAGACGTTACGGAATGTCTGCGAAGGACCGGAGATCGACCACTCATTTGGCGGATGCTGTTCCAGCGTGACGCACATAGATCACAGGAGACGGCTCGAGGCGGGGGGGACGATCGATCGAAGAGGTCGCCGAATATCTCGGCGGCCTCTTCGTGTTCAGGAGTCCCGGCCGTCAGCGGCAGACGATGTCGCCGTCGTCGATGGCCCTGCCGATGACCGCGCCGGCGCCGGCACCGATGATCGTGCCGAGCGTCTTCGAGCCGCCGGGAGCGATGATGCTGCCGAGCACGCCACCACCGATGCCGCCGATGATCAGGCCGCTGGTGCCGTCGTCACGGCGGCAGTAGTAGCGGCTGTCGGAGCCGCGATAGATACGGTCGTTGCGGCCCAACCGTCGCGCACGGTAACGGCGGTCGTCCCTTCGGTAGTACCGCGACGCATCCCAATAGCTCTTGCGCGCGTCGTAGCGATCCTCGCGGCGGTCCCATCGATCCTCTTGACGATCCCGCCGATCTTCGCGGCGATCCCGCCTGCTGTCCTCGCGACGATCCCGCTGATCTTCGTGCCGATCCCGGCGATCCCTGTCCTGGGCCAGGACCGGCGTTGGCTGCAAGCCGACGAACGATGCCAGGAGCAATGCGGCGCTTACCGTTTTGATTCGGTTCACTTGGACCTTCCTTCGGACGGTCACGATTGACCTGCCCTGGAAAACCGCAATCGCCGTGCCGCGCTCAAATGCTCGAAAATCAGTGAATTCCGCGGGCCGTTCAGCGATGACCCTCCCTTTCCCGGTACCTGCGGGGGACATGCTCGGTACTCGACGGATGACTGCCGCCGGTCATCAAAACCCACGCCGGATCGTGGTGCGCGAGCTCAGCCGCTCGAAGACACAGGCGCCCGATCGACCAGCCGTTCGCAAACCGGACGCCTGCTCCGCGATCCAGGCGGGGAGTCGCTCCGATCTGATAGCGGACGAACAGCAACCTGCGATTCTCCTGAGGTCCTCGTAATACGATTGAGGGCGTATGGGAAAGTCCTACGACGGCATCACACCGGAACTGTCGCACTGGATCGAGCGACAGCACATGTTCTTCGTGGCCACGGCTCCGCTCGCCAGCGATGGCCTGATCAATTGCTCCCCGAAAGGGATGGATACGTTCCGTATCCTGGGCCCGCGCGACGTCGCGTATCTGGACCTCACCGGCAGCGGCATCGAAACGGTTGCCCATGCTCGCGAGAACGGCCGGATTGTCTTCATGTTCTGCGCGTTCGAAGGGGCGCCAAAGATCGTCCGGCTCCACGGAACGGGCGACGTGTGCCTCCTCGGCTCACCGGAGTACCGATTCGATCAGCTCTGTGTTCCCTGCGTACATCGGCAGCCGTGCGATCGTCCGAGCCCGTCTCACGCGGATCAGCACTTCGTGCGGTTTCGCCGTGCCACAGGTACCGGTATGGCGGCGATCGAAACACGCTCGGTCGCTGGTCGGAATCGAAAGGGCAGGATGGGCTCGCTCAGTACCGCGAGACAAAGAACGCTCGAAGCCTCGATGGATTGCCAGGTCTCACGGCCGGGATGCCGGGACCTGTTGACGCCGACTGAATCTGGCGACGCGAGGCACCCAACAGGTCGCGGAACCCCTCACAGCCTCGCTCCCGAAACGGATCTCTGCGGCCAGTGCCTGGTGAGCACGATGAACGTGATCCAGTGCGTCACCAGAAGGGCAGGCACCCAGAACGCGGGAATCCAGTACGCAGCACCCATGTACGGTTCGGCGTCGTACATCGTCGCCAGCGTGATGGCCGAAGAAGGTCCAGGCTGCCCCACACGTTGAACGTCCAGAGGAGAGGCTTCGCGTGTCGCGCGCTGGTGGCGACGGCCGGGATAGCCATCACCGCCAGCACGGCCGCGGCGAGATCGCCGAAGGCCGCCGGATAGGCGAACTCTGGCGGTACCCCTGGATACGGGCCCCGGTGGATAGAAACATCAATCCGAGGTGACGCATGGCGTGTAACAGCAGGATCGGAAGAAGGACCGATCGTGGCGCCAGCTCCGGAAGCTTCGGCAGGAGGTAGATCCGCGCGGCGATCCAGAACACCAGCGTGCTCGCGAACAGATTCACTGTCAGGATGTTCATCGGGTGCTCACGTTCAGAGCCTGGTCGAACAGAAGACTTCGGTGTCGTACACCATCGTCACGAAGCCGCTGCCATCGGCATACCGTTCGTGCAACGCGTGAAGGAGACCGATCAGCCGTTCACCGGCGACACCGGTCCTGGGCACGTACGATGCGCTCCTCGCTCTGCCGATGAGGCCGGCAAGATCGAGACGCTGAAGGTTCGGAAAGCTTTTTCGTTCTGGCGATGAAAACAATCCGCTGTCACGGATGACATCAGGATCGAACGTCCGACTCTCGGCGCTTGTATCCCCACCTACATCGACGATCGCCTGCCGGTAGCCGGCCGTGAGCGGGTCGCTCGTGCTGCGGCGATTCCAGCAGATGGCAAGACGCCCTCGCTCCTTCAGGATGCGGGCAAACTCAGACAGCGCGTCCGTCGTGCGAAACCAGTGAAACGATTGGGCACAGAGGACGAGGTCCACGGCCTGCGAACACAGCCCGGTGGCTTCGGCTCGTCCCGCCACCCACGCGACGTTCGGGTGGGGGGCGGCCGCGCGGCGCATACCTTCTCCGGGTTCGACGGCTATGACGCGAACCCCTCGTTCGCCGAGCAGACGCGCCGAGATTCCCGTCCCCGCTCCTACATCTGCGGCGACGAGCCGCCCGGCCGATCCGAGGCCATCGAGCATCGCATCTATCGCGTCGGCAGGATAGGTTGGACGATATTGGATGTAGTCGCCGGCCCGATCGCTGAAACGCCCGACCGTGTCGCGCTCAGGTACCGTCTGTCATTCTCTTCAGAATGAAAGGAGATGTCGGCGGCGCAGGTTCGCGCCACGAGGTTCCAAGTCAATCATATCGCGGCGCTATGCGCGCTCTGCGCCGGCCGTCTCCGCCTCCCAGAGGCCTTCATAAAGAAGAACGCGACCGAACTCGTCCGTATCCAGGCGCGCCTGAAACCGCTCGCCATCCACCAGCGCGTCGTACCGAAAGACGCGGGCTGCCTCGCGGTGGTACGACTGCTCGAGAGCCTCGACCCGAAGCTCGGGAAATCGCACCCATGCCGTTCGCACGTCCGCCCGGTCGCCGACCGCGAGGTCCAGGCGGCGGATCGGCAGAAGATTCGTCGCCGGTGTGAACCCGAGGTCGATATCGAGTGCGCCCTCGACCAGCGGCAACGGGGCGCCGTCCAGAGTCCAGTGCCCTTTGCCGTCAGCCGTGAACTCGAAGCCGGTTGGCGCTCCCGCAGCCTGGCCTGTGACGATCGCCCGGCGGGTCCGCCAGTCGCGCTCGCACTCGATGACATAGACAAGCCGGGCACGGACGTCCGCTTCTTCGACCTCGAGCTCTCCTGCCAGACGCCACCCTTCGGCGGTCTGCTCGATGCGGGCCGCCTCGCGACCGGGCACGTCGAGGCGCCGCCAGCGCATGTGTGAGTCAGTGGGAAAGGGCTTCATCATCATCATCATCATCGCTGAAACAGTGCCTCCGTTCGAGCCATGCCTGCCCAGGCTCAACGCATAACCAGGGTTGGAGGATTCGATCGGTGCGGCGCGTGCGCCCAACGTGTCACAGATATTCAGCCTTGAACAAGGTGTATGCTCGCAGCCCCCATTCACGAGGAGATTGCATGCGCGAATACCTACGCTATTTGCTCGGTGCTGTGTGCGCGTTCGTGATGCTGCCGGGCAGTCACATCGTCCATGCTCAGACCGGTGACCCGCTGGTGCCGCTCGTGCCGGGCCTGACTGTCGTGCTCGCTGCGCACGACCCACCGCGTCCCGGAACGCGCCCCACCATCTCGAATATCGCCCAGGGAGACTACGAGATGGCCGTGACGGTCACCGGGGTGGATGCCGGTGGCATCGACGTAACGACGCGCTTCGAGGCACTCGATGAGAACCGCAAGCCGCTGAATCTGACCATCCGCCGGCGCGTACTGGCCATCGACCTCGCGAACGCGCGCAAGCAGATGCTGGGATTCCACACCGACGATACATTGGTGCTCCAGGGCATGACGTCGCTGGGGCCGTCGCTGGCCGTCGTGCGCGACCTGCGTACGACCGGGCAGGCCGCTTACTCGGTCATTCCGTTCCTGGCGCTCCCGACGAGTGCCGGCACGCTGACGCGCGTCGGATCGGCGACCGTGCCCTTCCCCGTGCTCGTCAACGGCCGCCGCGTGGAGCTCCCCGCCATTCGCGTCACGGGCCAGCTCAAATACGGCGAGAACAAATCGCGGCTCTGGGAGGAGGACATCTACGATCATCCGCAGCATCCCCTCACGCTTCGGCTCGCCTACACGGGCGATGGCGCACCTGCAGGAGCCGCGCCGATATTCAGCCGTGAAGTGGTTCGCATCGATTTCCCTGCGCCACCCGCGATCGAGCAGGCTCTCACGACACAGTGTCATGCCGAAGTGCCAGGGATCTACTTCGACTTCAACCGCGCAACGCTCGACCCACGGTCCAGCCGCGGCCTGGAGGCGATCGCCGATGTTCTGCGGCGACAGCCGACGTGGCGGATCAGCATCGAAGGACATACCGACAACGTTGGCGGCGACACCTACAACCAGGATCTGTCCACGCGACGCGCCGCGGCCGTGAGGGCAGCGCTGGTGGGTGACCACGCGATCGCTCCAGGGAGACTGTCGTCGGCAGGCTTTGGTGCGCGCCGCCCGGTGGAGACGAACGACACGATCGCCGGCCGGGCGCACAACCGTCGCGTCGAGCTGGTGCGTGACTGCTCCGCCAAGTGATCGTCTGTCGTATCCGTGAAACCCGGGCTGAGTCTCCACGGTATCCGACCGAGCGGTGGCTGGGGTGCTCACCGTAAATGGGGACACTCACCTTTAGCGTAAGTTGTTGAAAACAAAGATTCCAAATTCTTGACCTTAGGAATCAACGACTTAGCGTAAAGGTGAGTGTCCCCGTTTTCAGTTTCGGCAAATCTTCTGCGTCGACGGTACGGCCAGTTTCCTGGAAATTGGATTTCCTGAGGGTGGCCCGTGCGGCCGGCCCCCTCGCGCCAGCTTGCGAAGTTGGCTGAACCTTTCGCGATCTCGGGCGTATCACTGCTGACGTCAGAGTGTCGACGACGCACGCCCCCACGCGGAGGCGCTGCCTGGGAGAGGTCATGAATCGCTGTCGTGATTGCCTGCGCGCTGATCGCGGTCGCCGCGCAGCGGGACGCCAACATGGTCGGCAGCGTGTCAGATCCGGCGCTGATGCAGCAGCTCCTGAAGGAGTTCAACGTGCCCGGCGTCAGCATCGCCATCATCCGGGACTTCAAGGTTGCGCTGGCCGTGGCATACGGCATCGCCGATGCCGAAAAGGGAACAACAGTCACGACCGGGACGATCTTCCAGGCCGCTTCGATCAGCAAGCCGGCGGCCGCGATGGCGTCGCTCAAGGCCGCCCAGGATGGTCGATTCACGCTCGATCAGGACGTCAACACGATATTGCGATCGTGGAAAGTGCCCGACGGCCCCTTCATCCGCGACCAGCGCGTCACGCCGAGGACGCTGATGAGCCATACGTCCGGCATGGGCGACGGCTTCGGATTTCCCGGCTACGCCCCGGGCGCGCCGTTGCCGACGATCCCGCAGATCCTGGACGGGAAGCCCCCCTCGAACCTGAGGGCCGTGCGGCTGGAGCGCGCGCCGCTCAGCGGCTTCGAGTACCTCGGGCGGCGCCGTGCTCATCGAGCAACTGGCCCTGGCGGATGTCGTGAGGAAGCCGTTCACGCAGATCGCGCAGGAATCCGTGCGCACGCGCCTCGGCATGACAAACAGCACGTTCGAGCAGCCGCTCCCGGCGGGCCGGGAGGAGCAGGCGGCGCGTGCGCACGGGCGCACCGGCGCACGAATGGGTGACCCGTGGCACGTGTATCCCGAACCGGCGGCCGCAGGCCTCTGGACGACACCGACCGACCTGGCGAAGTTCGCCATCGAAGTGCAGCAATCCGTGCTCGGCAAGTCGAATCGCGTCCTTTCCCGGGCGACGGCCCGGGAGATGCTGACGCCGGTCGGTGTCGGTCCCTTCGGTGTCGGGTTCGAGTTGTCGAAGCAGGGCGAGGGTTGGTACTTCATGCACGGCGGCAGCAACTGGGATTTCAGGCCTACCTCATCGCGCACCAGGTGAAGGGTTATGGCGCTGTCCTCATGACGAACGGCGACAATGGAGGGGCGTTGATCCAGCGGCTGCGGGTCCTCATCCAGCAGGAATTCAAGTGGGATGCCCTCGACCCGCCGACGCCGCGAGGATACGGCCCGGTCGCTGGCCGATGACGCCCAACGCGCCGGAGCAGCTCGCGACCTTCTGATGAGGCGTTTCGGCCAATGTCGCTTGTCGCTCGAGTCGCGCCTGCGACTCTCTCGTCCAGACTGACGTGCCTAACCGCAGGCGAGGGATCGGACCGTGGCGCGGTCCTGTTGCTTGCGACCGGGCAGAGGCGGTACGGTGAGGCGTGGCACCTCTCCCATTCACGCGCCTGTTCAGCACGAGCGGCCGCCGGGCCGTCGAGTCGATCGTGCCGCGCCGGACATTCGACGATGTCATCCTGCCGCCCGCGACGCGGCGCGCGCTCGACACCGCCCTGGCGCAGGTGACGCAGCACGATCTCATCTTCAACCGCTGGGGCCTCGGCGAGCGGCATCCCACCGGGCTGGCGCTCGCCTTCAACTTCGCTGGTCCTCCGGGCACGGGAAAGACGATCTGCGCCGAGGCTATCGCGCACTCGCTCGGCCGCCGGCTCCTGCTCGTCCGCTACGCCGAGCTCGAATCGCTGTGGATGGGCGAGACGCCGAAGAACGTTGCGGCCATCTTCCGCACGGCACGCGAGGCGCGGGCCGTGCTGCTGTTCGACGAAGCCGACGCCATCGCGGCGCGGCGATCGACATCCGTCGATCACGGGTTTCAGCGCGAATCGAACACCGTCGTCAGCGTGCTGCTGCAGGAGCTCGAGTGGTACAACGGCGTCGTGATCTTCGCCACGAACCTCGCGGCGAACTTCGATCCGGCGTTCGAGCGACGCATCCGGACGCACGTCCTCTTCGAGATGCCGGGGGAGGCCGAGCGCACGGAGATCTGGCGCGTGCAGTTGCATCCCGCGCGGACGCCGCTGGCGGCAGACGTCGATTTCCAGGCGCTGGCGCGCCGCTACGAGGTGAGCGGCGGCGACATCCGGAACGCGGTGCTGAAGGCTGCGCTTGCCGCCGCAGCTGAACCCGGTCCCGATTCGGTGAAACGGATTCACCAGAACCATTTCGAGGCGGGCATCGAGGACGTGATTGCCGGCAAGCGGGTGATGCGGCAGTCGCTGTTTGCGGGCGAGCGGCTCGAGCTGCCGGAGGCGAACCTCGTCGCCGGCGGTACGGCCTCCCAGGCATTGCCGCTGGTGGCCTGCGCCCTCGCGGGCGGTGCGCTGCTGGTGGCGCTCATCGCGCTCGCGGTGGCCCTGCTCACGTAAATCCCATCATGATGGGCGGTCGGCTGCCCGCTCCCATGCTGCGGCGCGTACGCTGGTTCCTCTTGACAGCTACAAGAGAGAGCGATACCTTCCTCTCGATACCTACAGAACAACGCCATCATCCTGGAGTTACCGTGCTCTCACGTCCGCCCATCGAGGCCCTCCGCGGCTCGCTCGACCTGCTCGTGCTGAAGACGCTCTCGCTGGCTCCCACGCACGGGTGGGGGATCAGCCAGCGCGTCCAGCAGATCTCGGGGGGCGAGCTCGAGATGAATCAGGGCTCGCTCTATCCCGCCCTGCAGCGCCTCGAGAAGGATGGCCTGATCGCGAGCGACTGGGGGGTGACCGACAACAACCGGCAGGCCCGCTACTACCGGCTGACTCCTGCCGGCCGGCGCGCGCTTGGCAACGAGGTGGACAGCTGGAAGCGCTTCGCCGCGGCGCTCGACACCGTGTTGCGCACCTCGTGAGACATCCTTGAGACCGCTCCAATTCCGCCGGGAGCCCATCGATGAAATGGTTTGACAGCGCCCGCACACGCCTGCGCCTGTTGCTCGCTCGCCGCAACGCCGAGTCACGGATGAACGACGAGTTCCGGTTTCACATCGAGATGGAGACCGATCTGCTGATGCGCGCGAAGGGGCTCGCGCCCGACGAAGCGCGGCGCCGGGCGCTCGCCGCGTTCGGGGGGGTGGAGAAGCACAAGGAAGCGTTGCGCGACGGCCGCGGCCTGGCGTGGCTGACCGGCATCTCCCTCGACGTGAAGCTCGGCGGCCGGATGCTCCTCAAGTATCCGGGCCTGACGCTCGCGGGAGGGCTGGCGCTCGCCATTGCGATCGGGATTGGGGCCGGCTACTACGACCTGATGGGGAAGGTCCTGCAGCCGACGATCCCGCTGCCCGAAGGCGGCCGTATCGTCTCCCTCGAGACGCAGAATACGCTGACGAACGAGACCGAGCCACGCGTCGTACGCGACTTCCTCGAATGGCGACGCGAGCTGCACACAATCGAGGACCTCGGGGCGTACCGCGCCGACACCCGCAATCTCATCCTCGGCAACGCAGGTCCCGAGTCGATCCGACTGGCCGCGCTCACCGCCGCCGCGTTCCGCACGGCCCGAGTGCCTCCACTGTTCGGTCGTGGGCTGCTCGAGTCCGACGAGATGCCGGGCGCACCCAGCGTGATCGTGCTCGGCTACGACGTGTGGCGGCGCTCCCTCGGCGGCCGCCAGGAGGTCGTCGGATCGGTCGTCAAACTGGGAGGCACGCCGACCACCGTGATCGGCGTCATGCCGGACGGTTTCGCGTATCCGTACAACCACGGCGCCTGGACGCCCCTGTCGCTTCTCGCCTGGTACGGTGCGCTCGAGGGGGATGGGATCGACGTCATCGGCAGGCTCGCCCCAGGCGTCACACAGGAGCAGGCGAACGCTGAGCTGCGTGTGCTCGGCGAACGGACGGCGGCGGCGCTTCCCGCGACGCACGAGCATCTCCGGCCGCGCGTGCTGCGACTCGGGGAACTTGTCGGGGACTTCTCGCCGTTCGCGATGACGAACCTGCCCGTCCTGCTGGTGCTGATGGTTGCGTGCACGAGCGTCGGCACGCTGGTCTACGCGAGGACGGCGACACGGGAAGGGGAGATCGCCCTGCGTTCCGCGCTCGGCGCGAGCCGCGCGCGCATCATCGGTCAATTGTTCGTGGAGGCCCTCGTGCTCGCGTTGGTCGCGGCCGCGGTCGGCCTCGTCGCCGCCGATCGCGCGTTGACGTGGGGGATCGAAAGCGTCAACAAGGCTCCGTTCTGGATAACACCGGGCCTGACGCTCACCACGATCCTGTATGCGGGCGGCCTGGCGGTCGCCTGCGCTGCGATGCTGTCATTCCTGCCGGCGCTGAGAGTCACGCGAGCGCGCGTGCAACCGCACCTGGCGAACCAGGGCACGGGTGGCGCCACGCTCCGTTTCGGCCGCGTCTGGACGGGCGCGATGATCACACAGGTCGCGCTGACCGCCATCGGCATCCCGATCGCCATGGAGGGCGCGAGCCAGGCGATGCGCAAGGTGCACATCCGCGCAGCCTTTCCAAGTCGAGACTATGTCACCGCACGCGTCGAGCTGGACGGGCCGTTCGAGAACGAGACCGCCCCGGCGTTCGAGGCGCGGCGGGCGCGAACGTTCGCGGAGCTCGAGCGCCGCCTCGCGCAGGAGCCTGGAGCCGTCGCGATCACGTTCGCCGGCGGCGCGCCGGGGTCAAGGGGGGCAGATCGGACCGCAGACGTCGAGATCTCGCCGGGCGCCGGACCGACGTTCCAGTATGGGTTTGGGACATCGGCGGTGGGACCGGAGTTCTTCGCAGTTTTCGACCGACCCATGATCGCGGGGCGCGCGTTTCACCCGGGCGACCGCAGTCCCGCGGCGCGAACGGTGATCGTCAATGAAGCGTTCGTGCGCGGCTGGCGAAGCCGCGGCGGCAGCGGGTCGCCCGTCAGCGCTCGCCTGCGATATTCGCATCGATCGGCCGCGACAGCGACGGACCCCGACGCCGCCGAAGCTTCGGCGGACAGGTGGTTCGAGATCGTCGGCGTCGTGCGCGACTTCGGCCTGGACCCCGATGACGAGGGCCACGAGCAGCCGGGTGTGTTTCACGCGGCGGCGCCGGAAACCATGGCTCAGGTCGTGATGGGCGTGCGTGTCCGCGGCAATCCGGGCACGCTCGTCGCGCGTCTGCCCATCATTGCGGCAAATGTCGATGCCGGATTGCACGTCCGGGACGCGCGGCCGCTGGAGGAATGGATCCGGGAGCGTGATCGCAACGTGACCGTGCCGGCCATGGCGCTGGCGGCGGTGACCGCGCTCGTCCTCTTTCTCTCGGCGCTGGGCATCTTCTCGCTGACGTCCGTCAGCGTCTCGCGGCGGACGCGTGAAATCGGTTTGCGCGCGGCGTTGGGCGCCAACCCGCGGCACGTGCTCGCGGGAATCGTGTCCAGGGGCCTGGTGCTCATGGGCAGTGGGATTGCCGTCGGCGGTATCCTGCTGCTCTGGGGCGTCACCTTCGCAGGACCTACCGGTCGTCCCGCAGAGGACGTGGCGCAGTTCGTGGTGTGGCTGGGGGTGACCTCCGTGGTGATGCTCGCCGCATGTCTGCTCGCCTGCTTCGTGCCCGCCAGACGCGCTCTCCGGATCAATCCAGCCGATGCCCTGAGGGAGGCCTGAACCGCGAAGGCCAACCACGCTCGCCGGTGCCCAACCTCGCCGTGGGCTACAACCTCGACGGGCCTGACGCTCTGGCTGCTGGCAGACCGTGGTCTGGCACGGTGATCTGGTTGGAAGTGGGCCTGGGCATCGCCCTGCAGCTTCTCCGCGTACTGCTGGCGTAAGGGTCTCTGGTCTCCTGATCCCGATTCTGCCAGTAGCGTCCGAATGACGCGCTGGGTGTGTCGGGGAGGGCGGGGAAAACGTGAGGCGTAGGTTTACTCGAACCGCAACGCTTCGGTCGGATCGATGCTGGATGCGCGGCAGGCCGGGATCAGCGCCGACCCGGATCCGGCCAGAACCAACACCAGCGTGGCCATGATGATGGTTGTCGCATCGGTGGGCTTGACTCCGACCAGCTGCGCCTCTATCAGCCTGCCGAGTACCCACACGCAGGGAAGCGCGACGATCGTTCCGACGGTCATCATCACGGCGGCGTCACGAAGCACGAGCCACAGGGCCGAACCCCGAGTTGCACCCAGTGCCAGCCGGATCCCTATTTCGCGCGTCCGTTGGGTGACCACGAACGACAACACGCCGTACAGTCCAACCAGCGAAAGCAGGAGGGCCAGCGTCCCGAACCCGCCGGACACAGTCGCCAGCATCCGCTCCGTGCTCAGTGAACGGTTGACCTGTTCATCCAGCGTGCGGAGGTACGATATCGGCAATTCCGGATCGACGGCGTGAATGGCGGCGCGAATCGACTGAATGGCGACGTCGGGTGTTCCCGCGACACGCACATAGAAGTTCCCGGGGGCGCCGGCTCCCTCCATGATTGGAAAGAACGCCTGTTCTGACTCCTCACGAAGGTCACGGTAGCTGAAATCCGTCACCACTCCCACAATCTCAATGTTCGGCTGAACGTCCGGCCCGTTGCCGGTGCCAATGCGGGCACCGAGCGGACTGCGTTTCTCGAAGTATCGCCTGGCAAAGGCCTCGTTGACAATTGCGGCGCGCGCGCCAGTCTTCCCCGGTGACCTCGTATCGCGCTCATCGAAGTCGCGTCCCGCAACGATTCTCGCGCCGAGTGTCGAAAAGAACTCAGGGCTGACCGAGTTCAACAAGACCAGGCGTTCGGTCGTGATGCGATCCCTGGCTTGAATCGTCATGAAGTTGTTCCCAATCCTGACGGTCAGCAGCTGGTGTTGCGCTACGGCAGAGCGTTGTGTTGTCGGTAAGGTCCGAAGTTCTTCATGGAGCCTGCGAGTGAGACGACTCGCGTCGGACGTCGTGTATCCGTTGCGAAGCGGATCGACGCCGAACGAGATCAGGCTGGAGGTTTCAAATCCCGGCCCCCTGGACACGAGACCCGTCAGGCTTCGCACGAACAAGGCAGCGCCGATGACGAGGATCAGGGTGAACGCAATCTGAGCCGTGACGATGACTTTCCTGAGGCCCACACCGCGGAACGTGGTGCCGCCGCGTTCCTTGAGAGAGGAGATCAGTGAATCGCGCCCGGACTGCAGGGCCGGCACGATTCCGCTCAGCATGCCGGTCGCGAGACTGATCGCGAACGTAAAGAGCAAGACTCGCGAGTCGACGCTCGATTGCAGGTTGTTTGCCGCAGCCTCGCCAGGCAGGAATGCGATCAGCATTCGCAGCACCAGCGGAGCGAGCATCACTCCTATCAATCCACCCGCCAGCGCAAACACGACGCTATCGGCCAGAAGCTGACGGCCCAGCCGCCCGCGCGATGCGCCAAGGGCCGTGCGCGTACTGATTTCGCGTTCCCGGGCTGAACCCCGCGCCAGGAACAGTCCAGCGACATTCAGGCACGCGAGACCCAGCAACACCGCCGTCGCCACGAACAGCACCCAGAGAGGCTGGGAAATCCGGCTCCGCAGGAACGAATGGCCTTGCGGCGCCGGTGTCAGTTCGATCGTCGAGGCCAGAAATTTCGCGCGGCTCTCAGGAGTGGCGCGAGGGAAGCCCTCGCGACGGGTGTCCTCTTCGAGCATCGCCTTGAACCACGGTTGCAGACCTGTCCGGGCGTGCGCCACTGTGACGTCGGCCTTCAGGCGCCCCAACACCTGCATCCAGCGCCAGCGGCGGTCCGTGGTGAGAGAGTTCCAGCCGGGCATCGCCTGCGCCGTCATGGATGCAGGAATCCAGAGCGACGGCACTTCGCCGACATCGATACCGCGGAACCCGGCGGCGGCGACGCCGATTACGGTCATCGGGTGTTTGTTCACCAGCACCTTGCGGCCGACGACATCGGGAGCGCCTGCCAGTCGAGCCTTCCAGTAATCGTGGGAGAGGACAACCACTGGATTCGCGCCAGCCGGCCCGTCATCATCACTCCTGAATACCCGTCCTACTGCGGGGCCTACGCCGAGCACCGGAAAGTACGTGCCTGACACGATCTCCGCGCCGACCGGGTTCGAGCCGTCGCCCGTCGACAGGTTCACCGTCGTGGAGTAACGGCAGAGGACACCGGCGAAGACCCGGTCCTGGAGTTGAAGATCGCGGCAAAGCGGGTATGACATCAGGTTCACGGTGCCCATGCCGTTGGCCAGTTGCTCCCCCTTCCAGTCGACCAGGACCAGTCGTTCGGGTTCGTGGACCGGAAGTGGTCGCAGCACGACTTGATCGACGAGAGAATAGACAGCCGTGGTGGCGCCGATGCCGAGTGCCAGCGACAGCACGACGGTGGCCGTAAACGACGGACTGCGGAGAAAGGACCGCACAGAGAATCGGAGATCGTAGACAAAGTCCCGCATCCAGCGGGTCATCCAGACGTCACGCACGTCCTCCCGGATCTGCGTGAGGCCGCCGAGCGCAAGCGTTGCCTGCCGGCGAGCCTCCGTCTCTGTCAATCCGGAACTCACGAGATCGCTCACGCGACGGTCGAGGTCATATTCGAGTTCGCGGTCCAGGCCATTCTCGAGATCCTTGCGGCGGAACCAGTTGCTCAATTGCCTCATCAACGGCTGCCCTCATCAAAAATCAACTGGACCGCGCCTGTGAGCTTGGCCCAGCTTTCTCGTTCGACAGCGAGCTGCTTTCGACCGGAACGCGTCAGGGAATAGTATTTGGCCTCGCGTCCGGTTTCCGATTGCTTCCAGGTGGCCTGCAACCACTCTTTCTGCTCCAGCCTGTGGAGGGCCGGGTAAAGAGAACCCTGATTGACTTTGACGACCGATCGCGAAATCTGCTCCAGCCGCTGGGCTATTCCGTAGCCATGCGCCGGTTCCAGGGCAAGGATCTGGAGAATGAGCATGTCGAGCGTGCCTTGCGGGATGGGAAAACGAGACGTGGACATTGATACCTCAAGCTTCTACCGCTCAGAATACCCGCCGATGGGTCGAAGGTCAAGGCATAAGCGTTCGATCGGGTGGGCCGCACCACGTCACACTCGACTTGACAACATTCGAACCGGCCGGCTACCGTATCATCGCTTCACGGGGTGCATCGGCATCGTCGCCGAAAGGGCCAGGCCCGCCCGCTGACATCATCAGCAGGAGTGCACCTATGCCGTCCATCGAGACCTACCGGAAACACGCCAAGCAGCTGCTTCGCTGGCATCGCGAGCGCAACTATTCGATCGGCGAGAAGCTCCGCCTTCTGGAGCGCTATCGCCATCTCACCGATGTCGAAGTTCTCGAGATGGCCATGCCTCTGACACTCGCTCAGGAGATTGTGGCGGTGGAGGCTGGCTTCAGAGATTGGGCGGCGCTCAAGGCGGGGCCTGGCGACCTCACGCAGCCGTCCCGCGTCGCGACCAGCGGGCCGACCCTGGCTGGCGCCGTCCCGATATTGTTCGTACGGGACGTCGCGGCGGCAGCGGCGTTCTACGAGGGGACGCTCGGCTTCCAGATTGATTTTCTACATGGAGAGCCGCCCTTCTACGGTTCGGTGACGCGCGATCGGGCGTGCCTTCACCTGCGGTTCGTACATCAGACCAACTTCGCCGAGCTCGCCGCGCGCGAAGAGTCGCTGATCCTGGCCACGATCGAGGTGGCAAATGTGAAAGCGCTCTTCCATGAATATGAGGCGCGCACCGTGGATTTTGCCCAGCGTCTCGTCAGACAGGCGTGGGGCGGCCTCGACTTCCAAGTGCGCGATCCCGACGGGAACGTCGTCTCGTTCGTCCAATACCGGCGGCCTGACTCGCAGGCTGAGGAGGCACGCTGACGGCTCATGATCGCGCGTTGTTTCGCACGATGTCGTACTCGAGCCCGATGGTGCCGGTCTTTTCGTACACGCGTTGCTTGCGAAGCTTGAGCATCGCGCGACCGGCGGGCGGTGGCAGAAGCGGAATACCGCCGCCGAGCAGGACGGGAATGATCCCCATCTCGATGCGATCGACGAGGCCAGCCTCGAGAAGGCTCCGAAAGAGCTCCCCCCCGCCGAAAATCGCGATGTCCTTGCCCGGCTTCGCTCGCAAGTCGGCGACGACGCGTTCGGCGTCGGACTCCACGGTGACGTGAGGGTAGTCGCTGGCCTTCAGCGTGCGCGACAGCACGATGTTCTGGATGCCCGGCGACGACCTGCCGTCGCTGCCCATTTTCGCCATGGCCTCGAACGTCTTGCGGCCGATCAGAAACGTGTCGAACTGCGATTGCATTTCGGTGAAGTCGATGTCCGGATCCATGACAATCCAGTCGTACTCGCCGTTGGGCCCCGCGATGTATCCGTCGAGACTCATGGCGCCGCCGAATCGAACCAGGCGCATAGGAACCTCCTGCGCGCCAGCCTATATGAATGCCCATTCACAAATCAATTCAAAACTGAATGACCGTTTATAATCGCCGGCATGAGCCCACGCCCGCGCCAGAACACCGACCTCGAGATTCTGTACGCCGCCTTTCGCGCCATCGCCCGCCTCGGTCCGAGCAGGCTCACGCTGGCCGACGTGGCGCGCGAGGCCAACGTGTCGGCGGCGTCGCTCGTGCAGCGCTTCGGCTCCAAGCGCGCGCTGCTCCTGGCGGCGGCGAGCGACGCCGCAGGCGGCCATGTCTTCATCTTCGAGGGGCTCCGGGCGAAGCATCGCTCGCCGAAAGCTGCGTTGTTCGGCCTGGCTGACTGCATGAGCGTGATGGGCCACACGCCGGCGCAGGTCGCGCACTCGCTGGCGTTTTCGCAAATCGATCTGACCGACCCGGAGTTTCATCAGCATGCGCGAAGGGGCTCCATCGGCTTTCACGCGGGCATCTGCGCGTTGATCAAAGAAGGGATCGCCGCCGGCGAGCTCATCAAGTGTGATGCCACCCGGCTCGCTCGTGCGCTGCAGGCCACGTTGAACGGCTCCATTCTGGGCTGGGCGATTCATCGCGAAGGCCCGATGGCCGCGTGGATTCGCCGCGATCTGCGGATGGTACTGGACCCCTACAGCACGTGAGCTTTCGCACGCCGCTCGGTCTTCCCGGACGGCCCTTCCGAAGCATGCATCGACGCTCGGCCAGCCTCATGCCGCGCTGATGGGCGGGGGAGCGCAGAAGCGCGGCTCGAGGTGGGTGAGGGGTTTCGACGGCCACCTGCGTCTAGTAAGCGAGAGTGCAGCGGTGGTTGGTCCGTGTATCGGAGGAGCTGTCCATGGAACGGATGAGATCGACGGCGGGGCTCGTGCTTGCAGTATCGACGATGGCCGGTGTGCTGTGGGGATCGTCATCAGTGTCGGCGATTCGCGGCGGCGATCTCGCCGTGTTTGGACCGGTGGGTATTGCCCGCGGACAGATACTGCGCCTCAACGTGTCTGGTATCGGGAATCCCAACGACATGCCGTGGACCTTCCACGCGCGTGTACTCGATGCCGCAGGCGATGTCGTCGTGGAGCGGCGCCTCGAGTTGCGCCCGGGGGTCAGCGGCTCCGTAGACGTTCGCTTTGTGGAGGGGCAGGGCATGCCGCCAAATGCGCGCCGAGTCCTGCGCGCCGAGATCGTTGGCTTCAATCCGCAAGCGGATCCCGGTGACTGGGTGACCACGCTTGAAGTCGTCGACGTGCTGACCGGTCGCACCACCGGGCTCCTGGGCGGTCCGGACACGGTGGGGCCGCACACGTCACGCTGATGTTCGGCGTCGCGCGAAGAATCGTCCCGCGTGGAGCTCGTCGAGCATTGACAGCCAGCACTGAGAATGGCGGAGCGGGCAGGACCCGCCGTGGGCTGGATGAGGACGGTGCCAGACGAACCGTCGTGCCGTCAGTAGTGGCATCGGTGACCGGCGGTCCGAGACCAGATACAATCCGATTTGCGTGACAGAGACAACGGCGCGGCAACCCTTCTACGCGCGGCTCTACGTCCAGGTGCTCGCCGGCATCGCCATCGGCGCGGCGCTCGGCGCCATCAATCCTGACGCCGGCGCGGCGATGAAGCCGTTCGGCGACGGCTTCATCAAGCTCATTCGCATGATCGTCGCCCCGGTGATCTTCTGCACCGTGGTCGCCGGCATCGCCGGTATGGGCGACATGAAGGACCTGGGGCGCATCGGCGTGAAGACGCTCGTCTACTTCGAGCTGATCACCACGCCGCTGGCCCTCGTCATCGCGCTGTTCGTCGTCAACATCATGCAGCCGGGCGCCGGCATCAACGCCGACCCGGCGTCGCTCGATACGCACGCGATAGCGTCCTATACGTCCTCCGCGCAGTCGGCCCCGACCGGCGCGCAGTTCGCACTCAACATCATCCCGACAACACTGGTCGACGCCTTCGCGCGCGGCGATATCCTGCAGGTGCTGCTCGTCTCCGTCCTCTTCGGACTGGCCGCGCTGCGCCTCGGAGAGAAGGGACGGCCTTTCGTCCGTCTCATCGAGCATGTCGCCGAGGCGCTCTTCGGTGTCGTCGGCCTCGTCATGCGCGTCGCGCCGATCGGCGCCTTTGGCGCGATGGCGTTCACCGTCGGCACGTTCGGCGCCCCGATGCTGCTGTCGCTCGGCAAACTGATGCTGGCGTTCTACCTCGCGTGCGTGGTCTTCATCGGCGTCGGCATGGGCGCCATCGCGTGGTACTGCGGCTTCAGCCTGTGGAAGTTCCTCCGCTTCATCAAGGAGGAAATCCTGATCGTCCTCGGGACCTCGTCCTCGGAGTCCGTGCTCCCGCGATTGATGGCAAAGCTCGAGCGCCTCGGCTGCGAGCGGCGCGTGGTGAGTCTCGTCGTGCCCACCGGCTACTCGATGAACCTGGACGGCACCTCAATCTACATGGCCATGGCGGCGATCTTCATCGCGCAGGCGACCAATACGCCGCTCTCGTTCCCGCAGCAGCTCGGCATTCTGGGTGTGCTGCTCCTGACCTCCAAGGGGGCGGCCGGCGTGACCGGCAGCGGGTTCGTCACGCTCGCCGCCACCCTGAGCGCCCTCCCGATGCTGCCAGTTGCCGGACTCGCGCTGCTCGTCGGCATCGATCGCTTCATGTCGGAAGCGCGCGCGATCACGAACCTGATCGG
Organism: uncultured Acidobacteriota bacterium; assembly: GCA_963749835.1. Classification (GTDB taxonomy): domain Bacteria; phylum Acidobacteriota; class Vicinamibacteria; order Vicinamibacterales; family 2-12-FULL-66-21; genus JALZOC01. The sequence goes on along the minus strand of CAVVOD010000001.1, from coordinate 3,553,309 downwards.
CAACGCCCTCGCCGCCGTCGTCGTCGCACGCTGGGACAACGGTCTCGACGTGAACCGGATGCAGCGCATCCTGAACGGCGAGCAGACGGCCGACAGTGTGGACATCGAGACGCCACCAGCCGCGACGGAAACCGCGGTCGGATGACCCCTTCGATCATCCGGCGGCCGTTCGCCTCAGCGGGGTCGCATTGAGCCAGCCTCTGACCCGTTGCGATCCTCGCACGCTCGTCAGTCGAACCACGCTCCAGCCGGTCCTCGTGCGAATGAGAGGGCGGGGCCGAGACGTCGCACGCGCCCCAAACCTCGATCGCGCGACTCGGACGGTCGATGAATCAGACGCGGCGGAGCGTCACGCCGGTGGGAGCCCTCAGGAATGAGTCTCGGAGTTCCCGCATCGGCCGCAACACCGCTTGGTCGATTCCGTATCGTGGCCTTGTGGGAGGGGATCTCGTATCTCTTGCTGTTGTTCGTGGCCATGCCGCTGAAATATGGACTGGGCATCGACGTGGCCGTGAGGGTGGTGGGTATGACCCACGGTGTTCTCTTCATCGCCTATGTCGTTGCACTCGGCCTCGCCGTGCCGCGCCTGGGAGTGGCCCGCGCCATTCTTGCCTTCGTCCTTTCGCTCGTTCCCTGCGGGACGTTCTGGCTTGAAGCCCGGTTCCGGCGCGACGACCGCGAGCGTGAACGCAGAGCCGCGTAGCCTGCATTCTGACTTCTCTGACGAAGTCAGGCGTCGTGACGCAGAAGATAGCCACCACTTCGAGACTGATGTTCGGGCCACAGCCGCGCCGATCGGCAGCGGCATCGACGTGTCCCCCCGGCTACGGGCGACGACTCCCGGAGTCCGGAGACGCCTGTCGTGCACGGAGCGTCCGCCAGTGCGCATACTGCGCCGTCTTCTCGGGCACCGGGTCTTCCAGGTCCTGAAGCCAGAAGCGCCACCAGTCGATGTGTGTGCCCAGCGAACGCTGGCGATGCTGGGGCCGGGTCGTCGCATGCGAGGCGGTCGCGAAATAGAGAATCTCGGTCGGCTTACCGAGCGCATCGAGCCGATCCGCCATCGACGCGAGCACCACCAGTTCTCGCGGCGAGTGAGGCTCGAACAGAAGGGGGGTCCGGATCCGCCGTAGTTCGTCGTCCGTGAAGGGACGCATGCCGGCCGTGTATTCGCGCGCTCCTCCATCAATCTGACTGGCTGCGGCGAATTGAACAGCCGCGTGCATCAGCACGTAGTCGGTGTGATAGCCCGCCCGGCTCCACCCCGATATGCCGATCCGCCGTCGATCGATTAGGCCTGCCTGATCCAGCTGCGCCACGGCCGACTCGATGTGCTCCCGCATATGCTCACCTTCCTGCGGCGTCTCCATCACCCGCCGAAGCGACGCCGGCTCGCGGGGGTAGAGCACCACGAAGCCGTGCGCGGCCAGCATGTGGATGGCGTGGCCGCTCAGCTGTCCGGCGCCATCGAGCAGATACGGCGTCCCCGTCTGCCCCAACATGCCGTTATCGAGCAGAATGACGAGCGGATACCGTGTGCCGGGACGATACCCGAGGGGCTTGACGAGAAACGCAAAAGCGTCCTTCTCGTATCGGTGCTGCCAGCGCAGCGACTCCACGGCGCCGTAGCGGCGGTCGCGAAGTGTCGGGTTCAGGTCCGTGAGGATGGTGGTCTGCTTCGAGGACAGATCGTAGGCGGCCAACTCGGGGGGCATCGACGTGGCGTCCTTCACGCCAATTGCGACACGGCCGTTCGTCGCGATGGCGTACGACGGATTGAAACCCTCGACCATCCCCTGCTCGACGAGCTGACCCCACGTACGGTCCGCTCGACGGCTGAAGATCCCGAAGCTCGTCCCCCGGTTCACCACCAGCGATTGACCATCGTCCGCCCAGCGCAGGACACGCCACTCCGGCGGGACGCCGAGCGGCGCAACGCGGCGCGTGCCGAGGTCCACTTCGACCCACTGCGGCGGTGCGGCGGCACGGCGGGCGTTGACTTCCGCATCCCCGTCGTCGAGTGGCAGCAGCGTATGCACGATCACTGAACGGCCGTCTGCGGCCCAGAGCGGAGGGCCCCCACCGGGGCTGCTGAACTGCGGATGCGGCGCGTCGATCAGCCGCGTGATCTGTCCCGTCGCGAGATCCACGAGCCCGTACGGCGCGGCAGTCCGGCGCGCGTACGCGTTCATCGTGTCGTAGAAGCGATAGCGGCCCGGGTTCATCGCGTGATCGGTCAGACCGTACGGAAAGAGCAGTGCGCGTCGGCCCTGTGGATCGCCCGTGAGCGTCGCCCAGCCCGCAATCTCGGTTTCTTCCTCCAGCGTGCCGTTCGGGGAGCCGGCGACTGACGGATCGTTGATGTCCGGCGGGACCGCCGGTCGGCTCTGTCGCGAATCGAAAAACGGCTGATCGCGGCCGGCGAGAAAGTACCTGCCGGATCAGCCCTGGCCCCGCGTCGCGCTTCGACAGTCCGGCCTCGGGGAATCGGAATGCCTGTTCGGCCGCCATGAACCGGCGGCGCCCGGTAAAAACGTCGCTGTCCCACGCAAAGACGCCATCGTCCTCCACCCGCGATCGGCGCTGCACTTCGCGCGGGTCTGTCGCAACGGCTGAGAAAGCGCGCAGGGAACCATCCGGGTTGAGTACGAACGCCCGCACAGCGCTGGGATGGTGCGTCAGCTGGCGGAGCTGTCGCGTGACACTGTCGACGGTGTAGACCTGCGCAGGCGTATCGCCGTCGCGGCCGATGAACGCGATGGTGCGGTCGTCACCCAGAAACGTGATGTGACTGACAGGAGAGGCGAACTGATTCGATGGATCCCTGTGAAGTCGCGCGACAGCAGCACAGTCGGCGGCGCGATGCGAGCCATTGCCGCATCCATCTCGAACAGCACCAATGAGTAAACATTGACGTTGCGGGCGGGGTCACCGCGCCACAGGATGGCCGCGAACCTGGAGCCGTCAGGACAGAATGCCCCCACCGATCCATCTATCGCGGCCTTGGAGGATTGGATCCGGACCATGCGCACAGCATCCTCCACTGTCGGACCCTGCGGCGCCTGCTGGAGCGTGACGTTCGCCTTTCCGGCCTGGCGATTTGCTGGCGTGTGAGCCGGCCCCGACGCCGGTATTGGCCAGGTCCAGGCACAGCAGCACGCACATACAACCAGCGCGCGATTCACCAGCATACCGATCGTCATCTCGATCACCTTCAGTCGTGTGGGCGCGTTTCACCGCCGCCCGCGCGCGAGAGGGTGCGCGGCACAGCCACCGTGTGCAGGCCGCCAGGCGGATGCCGAGCTGTAGCAGCCCGTGGTGAAACTCTGGTTGCATTCGACGAGCGATGCATCCCCGGGGGGCGGCGTTGCTCCTGCTTCAAATACAGCCGGTATTCTCAGTCGTCGCGCCTGGCCCGCGGGCGGGGTCCCCGCTGCGCGTGCTTTGCGCAGTGGGGTGGAGGGGCGCCTCGCTCGTCTCGGTGCGACACCAGACTTTCACCACGGGCTGCTTGCCAGGTCTTGATAACGTTGAGTCACTCTTCCTCGAGATCCGCACGCACCCACGTTAGTTCACCGGCGCGGTTGTTTGCCAGATTGGCGTTGGATGAGATGTACGTTTCGACGATTCCGCTGGAGGGGCATTGGTCGATCAGGCCAAGTGTGGAACTCGCCGCTCACTTGACCATCACGACGAGCGGCTTCCCCTTTTCGACGATGTACGTCGCGAGCTCCGCCCCGTTGCCGCTGCCGACGTTCTTCGCCGCGTGGACCGTTCCAGCCGGGATGAACAGGACGCCGCCGGCCTTCAGCGTCACCGGGGGCTTGCCCTCGATCTCATACTCCAGCGAGCCTTCGAGAACATTGACGATCTCTTCGCCCGGATGCCGGTGCCTGCCGAATGCCGCTCCCGCGTCGAACTCGACGCGCACCTGGACGACCTCCCGGCCGGGGATGCTCAGATCGTGCCGCTGCAGATCGGTGCGCCTGATGCCCGGCTGCTGCGCCCCTGCCACCTGCAGCGCCAGACCGCTGCCGGCGATCAGCACCGCCACCGACATGATTCGCTTCGTGTGCATGTGTCCCCTCCTCGAGTGCATGAGACCAGACTCATGGGCGCGTGGTCTATCAGACGAAGGTATCGACCCTCTGCGTTCGGCGCGGCCCGACGGAAGCGCCGACTTCTTCAACCAGCACAACCTGGATTTCATCGGTCTTTCGCCGGAACAGGCGAGCGGTTGGGGCTGGACGGGCTGCGGCCCTTCGGGCGGGGTCATCATGACACTGATGGGCACGGGGACGGTCAACCGGCCAGCGTCATCTCCCGCGTTGAGAAGATCGGCCGGTGGGCCGCTGTCGGCAGGTCAAGTCTTGTGACCATGTGAACCAGCGCGGGCAGTGAGTCGGCGTGCATCTTTCGCATCACCTGGCCCCGATGCGCCTTCACCGTAATCTCACTGATCCCGAGCTCGCCGCCCACCTGCTTGTTCAAGAGACCGGAAACCACGAGCACCATGACTTCACGCTCGCGCGGCGTGAGCGCCGCGTAGTTCTCACGAAGCCGCTTCATGTTCGCGTCGTGCTCCAATGCACGGCGACTCCGCTCCAGGGCATCCCGGACGGCGGCCAGCAGCACATCGTCGCGGAACGGCTTTGTGAGGAACTCGAGGGCTCCAGCCTTCATGGCCCGGACGCTGATGGGGACGTCGCTATACCCGCTGATGAAAATGATCGGCATGTCCGACCGATCGACGGCCATGCGCTTCTGAAGATCCAGACCGCTGAAGTCCGGCAGGGCCACGTCGAGTACCAGGCAGCTGGGAACCGAGGCCCGGGGGTGAGCAAGAAAATCCCGCCCGGACGCGAATGTCTCGGCTCGCCAGCCTGATGCCTGAATCAGCAACTCCAGCGATTCACGCACCGAGACATCGTCGTCGACGACGAACACAATCGGCGTGGAGACCGAGGCACGCGGTGTCCTGAAGTATGCGCGGTCTATCGTCGTGATGGTGGTCATGTCGGTTCTCCTTGCCTTCTCGCCGATGGTGTGCGGCAGCATAGCGAGTTGAAACCGGCGTCCGCATCCCGAGAATGGGTAATTTGTCCCTTGCTGCACGGGTTGTACGGCCGGGTCACTCGATCGAGGTATTCGTCCAGGACACCGGGAGATCGCGACCGATCGCCCGGGCTTGACCGCGCAAACCGACGAGGGGTCCCCGTGTTCGCGCAGATGGGGCGCCTGGGGTCGCAACGGAGACGGCTCTCTCCCGGCCGCTACGCGTCTGATACGATGGCCTCGCGTCATCGAAGACCGTGCCCCGCTACTACTTCAACGAATTCGTCCTCTCGCCGCGCCGGCGACTGCTGCTGCGGGGTGGGAGCGAGCAACCGCTCATTCCCCGGTACTTCGACCTCCTGGTCTTTCTCGTCGAGCGCCGCCACGAGGCCGTGCATCGGCGGGACATCTTCGATCGCGTCTGGAGCGACGTCATCGTCTCGGACAGCGCTCTCAGCCAGGCCATCCGCACCATTCGTCGCGCCCTTGGCGACGACCCCCGGGATCCGCGCTTCATCGGGACGGTTTCACGTCATGGATATCGTTTCGTGTTCACCGGCGTCCGGGAAGAGGAGGACGACGCTGTGTGGCCGCCTGCACCCGTGGGGGAGCCGGCCGGCGGGTTTGCTGGTGATCTCGCACCGGCGCTCGTCGTCGATTCGGCAGTGAGTCCTGCCATCGCCGCCGACCCGTTCGTCCCGCTGCTCGAACGCATCACGCGGGTCGCGGCTGATGCAGCAGACGACGAGGATCAGCGCGAGGCCGCTGAGCTTCTCCACGGGCTCGGAACTGCCGAGGCACTTCGGCGTCTTGACAGGCAGCCAGGCCATGCGTTTGCGCGGGCGCTGCTGCGCGACACGCGCTGGGACGCAGCGGAGGCGGGCAGCGTTCCGCTGATCGGGCAGCCAGCGCCGCTGGCGACGGCGCGAGCGTTGATCCGGCTTCGCCTCAAGCGGGTGTCTCGAGAAGTGGCCGCCAGGTGGGCAGGGGCGTCGGCGGGAGGAGGACTCGCGGGCGCGATTGGTGGCGCGTTCGGCGGGTTGATGCTCGCCATCGCTCCAGGCAGCGCAGCCTCCCTCGCACTGGTTCCCGTGCTGGCGTTGATCGGGGCGTGCTGCGGCGCGGCTGGCGGCGCCGGCGTTGGCGCGGGATTGTCGGCCGTCGAAGCGGTGGCGCGCTCGCGGCGGACGGTTGCACTGCTGTTCGGCGCCGCGGTCGGCGGTGGCATAGCCGGGACCGTCGCCCAGTGGCTCGCCCGATGGAGCCTGGCGGCACTCGTGGGTGTGCGCCTCGATATCGGTGGAGGGCTGGAGGGCGTGATCATCGGCGCTGCCGCAGGGCTCGGATATGGCCTCGCGACATCCGGAACCGAAGGCGGGCTTGCCGTCCCGCGAGGTAGCCGCCGGCTGCGCGTCGCGGCCCTGACCGCCGCCTTCTGCGGCCTCGCCGCCCTCTTGCTGACCGGCGCGGGCCGGCCTCTCGTTGGCGGCACGATTCACGCGATTGCCACCGGCGCTGACGGGTCAGAGGCCGTGCTGACCCCGCTCGGCCGGCTCCTCGGCGAACCCGATTTCGGCCCGATGTCGAGCGCGATCATCGCCGCCGGGGAAGGCGTCCTTTTCGGTCTCGGCCTCTCGCTCGGCCTCACTCGACGGCCGTAGCGATGAAACGGGCGCCGCCTCCCCATGGTCCGCGCTGGTCCCTCACGGACATCTCACGCAACGCTCACGTGCGGGTGAAGACTGCAACGTGTTGTCCGGGTGATCCTTTTCGCACGCCGCCGGTCCAATCGGCCGGTGCGCGAGAGGAGGACGATTCATGGAGACACTCGTGCCCGCGGCGACCTGCCGACACACCCGGATCCGCATCGCGACCGCGCGCGCGCTGGAGTTCATCGACCTGACGGACCGGATCGAGGCACTGGCCGCAGAGGCAGGCATCCAGGCCGGCCTGGTCAACATCCAGAGCCTGCACACCACGACATCGATTGTCGTCAACGAGCACGAGCCCCTCCTGCTCGCGGACTTCGCCGCCCTGCTCGCGAAGGTCGCGCCTCACAACGCCCGCTACCGCCACGACGACATGAGCGCCCGGACCGTGAATCTCGCGCCGGGCGAGCGCCCCAATGGCCACGCGCACGGCAGAGCGCTGCTGCTCGGATCGTCGGCCTTGCTGAACCTCGCGGAGGGGCGGCTGCAGCTCGGGCGCTGGCAGCGCGTCTTCCTGGTGGAGCTCGACGGCCCGCGCACCCGCGAGGTGTCCGTCATGGTCTTCGGCGAGAGCGTGCGATGACGGTCACGGAAGTATTCCCTGTTTCCGCCGCTCGGGCTCGCGACCCTGGCTGGCAGCCTCCAGGACGAAGACGAGGTCGAGATCGGCAGAGCCCGCGAACACGCCGCCCGCTACTCCGTATATTCCCCTGAACGCGCGTCGCGCCAATTCGAGCCCGAGCGCGTCGCTGAAAAGGAGAAGCCGCCGGTATGTTGATGACCACCACTTCGGTTGTGGAAGGCCACCCCGTTTCGAAGTACCTCGGTGTCGTGACAGGTGAGGCGATCATCGGCGCCAATGTGTTCCGCGACATGTTCGCGGTTGTCCGTGACGTCGTCGGCGGGCGGTCCGCGACGTATGAGCGCGGTTTGTCCGAGGCGCGGGAGATTGCGATGTCGGAGATGCAGGCCAGGGCCCAGGAGCTCGGTGCGAGCGCGGTCGTGGGCATCGATCTCGACTACGAAGTGCTCGGCCAGAACAACGGCATGTTGATGGTTTCGGTCAGCGGCACCGCCGTGGTCTGCTGACAGTCGTTCACACCGCTCCCTGCCGGAAGGGCGTCCACCCTTCCGGCCCCTCCGCCCGCACCCTCGAAATTGCCTTCTGACGCTCCCGGGCTGTACCCTCTTGCGGTGCTACTGCTGCCTGGAGAGCCGCGCACGATCGTGTCCCTGTGCCGACGTCTGTCGCTGGTCCTGATGGTGACCGCCTCGCTGGCGTCCGCCGCGCCCCAGGCGCCGGCTGCCGCTCCTCCGAAGCCTGCGCCGGACATGATCGCGCGCATCGCGTCCGGCGAGCTCTCGCCCGGGTTTCCACCTGCACCGCGCTGGTTCGATGGCGGCGAGTCGTACCTGACGACCGAACCGACGAAGACGGCCGGCGCCCGCGGCGTGGACGTCGTGAAGTACGACACGGCGACCGGCACGCACCGGGAGGTGCTCGTCACGGCTGCGCAGCTCACGCCGCCGGGCGGCGCTGAGCCGCTCGACATCGCGGATCTGTCCTGGTCGCGGGATCGCACGCGCGTCCTCGTGTTCACGAACACGCGACGCGTCTGGCGGACGGACTCGCGCGGCGACTACTGGCTGCTGGACAAGGGCAAGGGGCGGCTCAGGAAACTCGGTGGCGAGGCACCGGCTGCGAGTCTCATGTACGCGAAACTGAATCCCGACGCCACGAAAGTCGCCTATGTGATGAAGAACGACATCTACGTGGAAGATGTCGCGAGCGGTGCGATCAAGCGGCTCACGCGCGACGGGTCCGACCTGATCATCAACGGTGGCACCGACTGGGTCAACGAAGAGGAACTGGCCCTTCACGACTGTTTCCGCTGGAGTCCCGATGGACGCCGCATCGCATTCTGGCAGTTCGACCTGCGCGGCGTGGGCAACTTCTCGCTGCAGTACTACCTCGGGAAAGAACGGGAGATCGTCACGCAGATCCCGTATCCCGCGACCGGACCGTACCCTGTGTCCATGAGCGTGCCCTATCCGCTCGCCGGCACCACCAACTCCGCCGTCCGCGCGGGCATCGTCGAGGCGGGGGGCGGCGCGGTGAAGTGGCTGCAGGTGCCAGGCGATCCACGCGAGCACTACATCGCCCGGATGCAGTGGGCCGACGACCGCACCGTCCTTCTCCAACAGCTCAATCGCCTGCAGAACACCGACTCGTATCTGCTCGCGGACGTGCGCTCGGGCCGCACGCGTGAGATGTGGCGGGATCACGACGACGCGTTCATCACGATCGGATTCGACGGGCTGCCGGAAGCGCGGCCGATCGGCGACGGGGCCGAGTTCCTGGTTCTGTCGGAGAAAGACGGCTGGATGCGCGTGTACCGTATCGCGCGGGACGGCCGGGAGACGCTCGTGACGCGCGGCAGCATGGATGCGGCCGCCATTGCAGGCGTGGACGAGAAGCGAGGCTGGCTGTACTTCATCGCGTCGCCGGAGAACGCGACGCAGCAGTACCTGTACAAAGCGCCGCTCGACGGGACCGCGGATCCAACCCGCGTGACCCCGGCGACGTTCACCGGCACGAACACCTACAACATCGCGCCGGACGGACGTCACGCGTATCACGGGTTCTCGACCCTCGACGATCCGGGAATCCGGGAACTGATCACGCTTCCCGATCACGCGCCCGTGCGCGCGTCGGGGGACAGCAACGAGCTGCGGCGAAAGCTCACGTCGCTGCTCGATCCGCCGACCGAGCGCTTCAAGGTCGATGCGGGCGGCGGCGTGATGGTCGACGGCTATCTCGTCAAGCCGGCTGGCTTCGATCCATCGAGAAAGTATCCGGTACTCGTGCACATCTATGGGGAGCCGGCGGCGCAGACCGTCGCCGACAGCTGGGGAGGCCCCGCGACGCTGTACCACCGCTACCTCGCCAGCCTGGGCTATCTGGTGGTCAGCTTCGACAACGCGGGGACGCCGGCGCCGCGCGGACGGGCGTGGCGCAAGGCGGTGTACGGATCGGTCGGCGTGCTGTCGTCGACGCAACAGGCGGAGGCACTGCGGTCTCTGAGCCGGATGCATCCTTTCGTGGACATGGATCGCGTAGGGGTCTGGGGGTGGAGCGGGGGCGGTACCAACACGCTGAACCTGATGTTCCGCTATCCCGAGCTGTACAAGGTTGGGATGGCGGTGGCTCCGGTGCCGGACCAGAGGCTGTACGACACCATCTACCAGGAACGGTACATGGGACTCCCGGCGAAGAACCCCGACGGTTACAAGGCGGGGTCCGCGATCAACTTCGCGGAAGGGCTGAAGGGCGATCTGCTCATCGTGCACGGTTCGGGCGACGACAACGTGCACTATCAGGGCACCGAGCTGCTGGTGAACCGCCTGATTGAGCTCGGCAAGCAATTCGACTTCATGACGTATCCCGATCGCACGCACGGGATTTTCGAAGGACCCGGGACGACCGTTCACCTCTTCCGCCTGCTGACACGCTACCTCACCGAGCACCTGCCGGCCGGGCCCCGGTAGTGGTGCGTCGGGCAATTTTTACGGGCTGTTGGCGCTGCCTGACGGTCGCGTGCCTGACGGTCTGCTGCCTGAACGCTCCCACATCAAACCGATAAGCCGGATCATTTGCATCAGCCGGACCCGCCATTCGACGTGATCGCCCGCCGCCGTTCGCAGGAGTTGGAGAGCACGTCCCCCTAATTCGCGGTAGAAGAAACGTGGCACTCCCGCGACGACCGGCACCCGGTCGAAGTCGATCTCGGGGTACAGATCCTTCGCCATCCTGGCATGCGCCTGGCCTGCGGCAAAGAACCATCGTATGAAATACCGGTACTGGAGCCTCGACGAGGGCACATCGTGATGCACGATCAGCTGCGGATCGTAGAGGCCGCGGTATTCACCCGCCGCGTGCAGGCGGAAATAGATCTCGTGATCCTCGCCAGGGATCAAGCTGTTGTTCACCTTCCCCAAATCGGTGCGCCATCCGCCCACGCGTTGCAGTACATCGCGCCGCACGGCCATGTTCGCCCCAACCGGCCGGTATGGTGCGTGCGGATTGTCGCGGTAGAAGAACAGATCGTCGCCGAAGTCGCTGAGCGCCAGGGGTCCCCAGACATCGCGCGCACCACGGGTCGTCAACCACGCAGGCGGCGGTGTCTCCCAGTTCGGCAATATCTTGCCACCGACAAAGACGACGTCGTACGTGCGAAACAGGTGAACGATGCGATCGAGCCAATCCGGTGCGGGGTCGACATCGTCATCAGTGAGCGCGATGACGTCGCCCTGGCTGACCGTCAGGCCACGGTTGAGCGCGAATCCCTTGCCCTGCTGCCGTTCGAGGTCGTAGCGAATGGGCACCGTGCTGTCACGGCCGGCGTCCGCGACGACGGTGGCAGTCGTATCCGTGGAGTTGTTGTCAACGACGATGACCTCCACGCGGTAGTCGCGGTCAGTGGCCGTCCGGCGGAAACACTCGAGCGTCCGCGCGAGGCGAGGGGCCCGATTGAACGTACAGATGAGAACCGAGACGCTGTTGACGATCATCGGTCTCCCTGTGCCACTGCCTGCACCCGCGTGCAACCCGCTCACCGAACTGATCCAGTGCTGCCCTGATGCATGGAAGTGGCTGCCGCGACGGATCGCACGGCATCGACGACCCTCCGACGGAAGCAGGCGTCGTTCTTCTCGAACCAGGCGCGCGCGCGTTCGCCACGTGCGGCCTTCTCCGCGGTCGGCATCCCGATCACGGCGTGGATCCCATCCTCCATCGATCCCCGGTCGACGTAGTACGCGGTGCCCCATCGCCGGGGGGCCGTTCGGTCGTACTTCACGAGCACCCCGGAGTCCGCCGACACGATTTCGTTCATCGGCGGGGCATCGGTGGTGATCACGAGGGCGCGACAGCTCATGGCCTCCACGATGCTGTGGCCGAAACCTTCGGCCTCGGACGGACAGACGTGGACGCCCATCTCATTCTGCAGCCTGCGCAGCATCTCGTCGTCGATGTGCTCGGAGATGTACCTGATGTTCCGGGCCTGGACGTCCAGCCGGTTCTTCGGGTGCTGGACGATCGTCAGCGTCGGCCACTCCGGGTGCGCCAGCCACAAATCGACCAGTGGAGCCGTGCCTTTCTGAGTGCTGGAGCCGGCGAGGTGGAAAAACGCGTCGTAGTTTCGCGGGCAGCCGGCGTCGTAGCGGTCCGCGCTGGTGAAGCTGACGAACGTCGTCCGGAAGCCTGCCTCGCGGAAAATCTCCTCGGCGTGCCGTGTCTTGCAGAGCACCGCGTGGATCTCGTCCAGGTATGGCGAGCACTCGTCGCGGAGCCACTCCTGGTTGGGCACGAGGATTTGCCGCTTCGCGAGCGGCAGACAATATGGCTTGATCTCCTCCAGAAAGATGTTGAGGTCGTAGGCGTGGGTGCGCGTCAGCTTCGCCGCCTTGTGGCGGATGTGCGTGAGACGCGAGCGATGGGCCATGTTGATCGTGACGGCCCATCCCGCCGAGCGAAGGACGTCAGCCAGGAGTTCCGCCGAACGTGCGAGCCCTGCCTGGTTCTGGCGAGCCTGGATGTTGATGTACAGCAAGCTATTCCCGATCCTGTATCCGCGCTTTGCCGGTGTCCGCGGCTCCGGTGACGATCGGCGGGCACTGCACTGCGCACAGACACCGGACCGCGCGAACGTGTAAGGAATGCACGACCACAGATCGGCATGCGCGGCGGTGCATCAGAGAAGCGAGCCCACCGAGGTTCGCTCGTTGAGAGCGACACGGACGCGGGGATGAAGATTCGTCGTGCCGAAAAAGGCGGCTCCTTCCACGCGGATCAGTCCCTTCATACACTGTCCGACCTCGCGGCGCTCCCGTGCGTGCCACACCGGCGTCTCGATCGAAAAGTATCCGTTCGACATGTTCGCCTGCAGCTGCACCGTGGCCTCGAAGGTGCCGGGTTGGGCGATACCGGGCTCGCGCGAGCTGAGATCCACAATGTAGGCGATCTGCGCGTTGTGGAGCGATCGCACCCGGACTTCGAGGCGATAGTCCGGATCGACGCGCTCCGCCACCTCGCCCCGGACGGTGACCGTCATCCATTCGCCGGAACGAACGGGCCCCTTCGGTTCGATCTCGAGCGCGGTGACACGGAACGGCACCTCGGTCTCCGGATGCGGATCGTTCGGGACCCCCGCCATGAGGTAGTGGGAGATGCACTCTTCGGGGTGCCCGCGCTTGATGATGCGGCCGCGATCGAGCAGCAGGCAGTCGTTGCAGAGCGATGCGATGCGCTCGAGTTGATGAGACACGATGACGACCGGCAGACCGCGCCGGACCATCTCGCCGATCCGGTCGAAGGCCTTCCGCTGGAACCGGTAGTCGCCGACGGCGAGCACCTCGTCGACGATGAGCACGTCGGGGCTCATGTGCGCGGCAATCGCGAACCCGAGCCGCGCGTTCATCCCGCTCGAGTAGCGCTTGACCGGCGTATCGATGAAGTCGATCAATTCGGAGAACGCCACGATGTCGTCGAAGCGGCTCTCGATCTCCCTCCGGGTCATCCCCATGATGCTGCCCTGGAGAAAGACGTTCTCCGCCCCCGTCAGGTCCTGATGGAATCCCGCCGCGATCTCGATGAGCGCTCCCACGCGTCCGCGAATCCCGCAGCGGCCCAGCGTCGGCTTCAGAATGCGCGTGAGGAGCTTGAGGATGGTGGACTTGCCTGCTCCGTTGGGGCCGATGATGCCGAGGGCGTCGCCGGGCCGCACCGAGAAGGTCACGTCCTCCACCGCCCAGAACTCGCGCGTGTCCAGCCCCTCGGCTGGCCGCCGCCGCCCCAACAGCCGGGACGTGATGGCAGGCACGAGGTCTCTCAGGCTGTCGTGCAGCTCCCCGCGGCGGAATTTCTTCCACACGTGTTGGAACTCGATACGTCCGTCAGGCACGAGACATGTCCCTCATACGTATTCCGCAAATCTGTTCTCGGCCCGGTGGAACACCAGCAGGCCGACGAAGAAAATCACGACCGCCCAGGTCACGCTGTAAGCGAGATACCAGGGTGACCAGGCGACGATCGGACCGTGGACGGTGTTGACGACCAGAGGCTCGAGCAGCTGATGGTTGTAGACGACCGACAGGCGCAGCCCTTCGAGCAGCGGCGCGAGCGGGTTGAGCATCATGATGCGCGCGCCGAGCCGGCCGAACATGTACGGCTCGAAGAACACCGGGGTGAAGAAAATGCCGAACGTGAGAAGCACCTGGACGAGATACTTCACATCGCGCAGGAACAGGTTCGCGCAGCCGGCGAGCAGCGCCGACCCGGCGGTATAGAGAAAGACGGACGCGGCGAGGAGGGGGATCCACAGAAGACCAAGACCGAAGTGGATACCGACCAGCGGGCAGATGATCAGCAGGGCGATGGTGCCGATGGTCGAGTCGAACGACTGCGCGAGCGTGGCGGCGAGCGGCAGCATCTCACGCGGAAAGTAGATCTTCGTCATGAGGTTCGCGTTTCCCACGAGGCTGGTCGTCGCAAACCCCATCGATCCGACGAAGAACGACCACGGGACCGCTTTCACCGCGATGCCGGCCATTTCCTCCACCCCGAGGCGGTGCCCCGACACGAACGCCATGGCGTACCGTACGAGCGCCCCGGAGAGGACGATCAGCATGGGCATGAGCACTGCCCATCCGAACCCCATGATGGTCTGCTTGTAACGCACGCGGATGTCGCGGCGGGTGAGCTCGTATGCGAGGCCCCGATACGTCCAGAACTCGTCGACGAAGATCTCCCGCAGGTCGCGACGGATCGACGGCTTTCTCGCGGAGGACAGCCATGCCGCGTCGGAGGTGTCCGTCAGGAGGTCATCGGATGAGCTGGTTTGTGAGCCGGACGTCGGAGACGCTTCGGTGTGGGGCAGATCTGGCATCATAGGGTGGACATAAAGACGAGCTGGCGCTTCAACACGCAACAGAGAAGAAGCAAACATACTGCCGTGTTTGCCTGCGGAAGCCCCGGGCGACGGGGCGAGCGGGCGGCATCCTTGCAAGCGACCGCTGGCGGGGCTCTTCGCGCCCGATATCACGCCGGTCCTCGCCCATTATGACGCCAGCGTCCTCAGCGGTCGCCGCGACCACGCGGCCATTCCGCGTCGCCGTCTATCCACCCGGTATCGCCCGGACGGCAAACAATCCCTATTTTGACCTATGTCATGCCGCCCTCGAGGCCCGCGGCGTCTCGGCATCCGACGATCTCGACATCGACATTCGACGGCTGGAGGCTCGGGCCGCCCAGGTGGACGCCGTCCATCTGCACTGGCCGGAATACGTCTGGAGAAAAGGATTCTCCGGCACGGGCCGGCTGGCGCGAGCCGCAAAGGCGACGCAGCGGTTGCTCCTCCTGCGCCAGTTCCTCCGGACCGCGCGCCGACTCGGCATCCAACGCATCTGGACCGTGCACAACATGGAGCCGCACGAGGGTGGCTACCGATGGGACCGGTACGGCTACCGTCTCATGGCCCGGGAGTCCGACATCATCGTGTGTCACAGCCGCGCCTCCGTTGAAGTCGTCCAGCGCGTCTTCCGCCCGCGTGGCCGCGTGATCTTCATGCCCATCGGCACACTCGGCGCCGCGTATCCCTCGCCCCGGCCTGCTGCGGACGTGATCAGAGACCTTGCGCTGGATGCGCGATTGCCGATGGTGTCCTGTCTGGGTCGCCTGCGGGAGTACAAGGGACTGGATCTCGCCTGCGCGACGGCCGAACACCTGGCCGGTCGAGTCCAGGTGGTGATCGGCGGGCAGCCGCACGGTGGATTCGATGTCAGCGTTCTTCGCAAAGCCGCCGAGTCCAACTCCGGCCTGCGACTCATCGACCGGACGCTGACGGACAGCGAGGTGGCCGACATCACCGGGGCCAGTGATGCCGGTACTGTTGCCGTATCGCAAGATCACGGGAAGCGCGGCACTGCTGATGGCGCTCGGCCTCGCACGCGGCGTGGTCGCGTCGGACCTTCCGTTCTTCCGCGAGATTCTGGCCAGCGAACCCGACGCGGGAGTGGTGGTGCCCTCGCGGGACCCCGCCATGTGGGCCGAGCACGTCCTCGCTTATCTCGCGAAACCTGCCGACGCTCGCCGGAGCGCCGCGCTTCGCCTCGCCGAGCAGTACTCATGGGATCGGTGCGTGGAGTCGCTGGTGGGTGCCATCCATGACGTCCGGGGTCGCCGCTCATGACGAGGCCCTGACGCGCCCACATTGGCGGTCCAGCCAGATCCCGGGAAGGTGATCAAGCGCGTCCGTCTCCTCCTGCGAGTAGCGCTGCAATCTCGTTGCTCAGCGACCTGCCGGGAATCGTGAGCAACTCGCTGCATCGTGTGTAGTTGTGCTCCGCGTCCTCCCTGCGCCATTCCAGGTCACTTGCGGGATCGCTCATGGCCCTGTAGCGGAAACCCGAATACGCGTCACACGTTTTCTCGACGATCGGCAATGCGCCGCACAGCGCAGCCTCGAAGAACCTGTAGGTCCACACATAGTCACCGCTCGGGCACAGCACGAACTGTGACCGTCCCAGGAGCTCGTAGTATTCTTCATCCCACGATTTCCCCGGGAAGTGCCGACCACGCCGTGATTCCCAAAAAACCACCTGCCCGGTGTCTACGCTCACGGACTTTTTTCGCCGGCGATCCACGAACCGTCGTTGCCAGCTACCGAGCGAGCGGATGAAGGAGAATGGCGCGTAATCATTGCTGACGTCGAGCTGCGCGCGCGCGTCAACGGACCTCAGCCAGTCGCCGAGCACCTGTCTGCGACTGTCGGTCACCAGTCCTGCGAAGGAGAAACGCACCGTCCGATCGTCGGCCCACAACGTACGGCAGCGTTGCACGATTGCGTGCGGGAAAATGAGCGGTCGCTGGATGTTTCCGACGGAGGTCCGTGGCGCGCTGTGGTCCACATGCACCGCAGGCAGCCGCCGTGCGCCCTCGACGCCGACGACATAGGAGATGCCGAACACTTTTTCGAGGCGCGAGAATCGGTCGCGGTGTTCGGGACGGACATGCACGCCGTAGCCGGTTTCCATCAGGGCATGGACGAGACGCACGCTCTGTATGAGCGAATACGGCACGTCGACGTGAAACCCTGGATGAGCTGTCAATTCCCCCTCACTTTTCCGGGGAGTGCAACAAGCGGATGCGTTTGCAGTGTCCGCCGCAGAAAACGCATGAGTCGGACCTGCATTCGCCAGCCTCCGTTGTCAGACGGTTCCGGTAAGCAAGAGTAGCGCCCCAAGCGACAGATCTCGGTGCGGAACGAAGCGCCAGGACGAATGATCAGTGGGGGTGGGGAGTGAAAACGCCCGCTGGCACCGCCTCATCCCTGTGGCCAGTTCCTTGCACCTATTCCTGAGCCAGCCAGCTCGGCTGCACGAAGCCATATTTGCCATACTTGTAATGACCGGTCTCAAGATCCACATACTCGGGCGAGCGACGATGAGCCGCGCCCTCCGAAACCACGCGCATCGATCGAGGACGCTGTGAAGATCTCGATGATCGTCTGCACGCGCAACCGCGCCGCACGGCTGCCGCGGTTCCTCAGCGCGGTCGCGGGCCTCGAGCCCACCCCGTTTGGCTGGGAGCTGCTGATCGTCGACCATGCCTCCACCGACGACACCGGCCGCGTCATCCGGGAGTTTGCCGCTTCGGCCACCTTCCCCGTCCGGTCACTGCGCGCGGATGCGCCGGCACTGAGCGGCGCGAAGAACCAGGGAATCGCGGCCGCCCGCGGCGAGATCCTCGCCTTTACGGACGACGACTGCTATCCGCGGCCCGATTACCTCCTGGCGCTCGCGGACGTATTCCGGGCGCACGACGTCGGCGTTCTTGGCGGGCGGGTGGTGCTTCACGATCCGACCGACGCGAAAGTGTCGATTCGCGATGTGGACACCCCCACGAGCATCGACCCGGGCACGTTCGTTCCTCCGGGCACGGTGCACGGCGCAAACCTGGCGGTGAGGCGCGAGGTCCTTGCCGCAATCGGCGGGTTCGATCCGCTGCTCGGTCCCGGCACGCCCTGCGTCGCCGCAGAGGACATCGAACTCGTCGCCCGCGCGGTCTGGGCGGGATGGCGGGCCCGGTACCGATCCCGCCCCTGTCGTCTCGCACCATCACGGCCGGAAACCGGGCGAGGAGGCGGATCGTGTCCGTCGGGGCTACGACTACGGCCGCGGCGCGTACTACACGAAGTTCGTGCTGAACCGCCGGGCGCGGCGTGCCTATCTGCGCGGCTGGTACGAGCTCACGCGTCGCGGGCCGAACCCTGTTGCGCGACAGCGCCTGCGCCGCGAGCTCGCCGGCGGAGGTCGATACCTCGTCCAGCGGATGCTGCGCGGCCAGGCGATCCCGCGATTCGAGGCCGCGCCGGAGCTGGCCGGCTCGAAGGGCATGCCATGAAGATGTATTTCTATCGCGGGCGGCGCCCGAACTTCGGCGACGTGCTGAACGTCTGGCTATGGCCCCGGCTCCTCCCGGGATTCTTCGACGACGACGAGCGGGACCTGTTCATCGGCATCGGCTCGACGCTGTTCGATTTCCTGCCGCGCGAGTCCCGCAAGATCGTCTTCGGTGCCGGCTACGGCGGCTACACGGCCATTCCCGCGATCGACGACCGCTGGAAGTTCTATTTCGTGCGCGGCCGGCTCACGGCCGCCGCGCTCGGTCTCGATGGCGACCTCGGGGTCGGCGATGCGGGGATCCTCGTGCGCTCGTGCGTCGCGCGGGTGGCCCGGAAGGCGCACAAGATCTCGTTCATGCCGCACTGGGAGAGCGCGGCGGATGGCCAATGGGCGGAGGCCAGCCGCGCCGCCGGCCTCCACTACATCGACCCCTGCGACACGGTCGACAACGTCCTGACCCAGATCCTGGAGTCGGAGGTCCTCGTCGCCGAAGCCATGCACGGCGCGATCGTGGCCGACGCGCTCCGCGTCCCGTGGATTGCCGTACGCCCGATTCAATCGCCGAACCGGGCGAAGTGGCACGACTGGGCGTCGGCGCTTGACGTCACCGTCCGCTGGTCGCGCGTGTCCCCCTCGAATGCGTTGGAGCTCGCGATGAGCCTCACCGGACGCAACAAGGGGCGAGCGATCGACATCCGCGCGCGCGGGCAGCGGCTGCGGGCCATTGCTCCGGGCGCCTTCAAGGAGCTCGCGGCGTGGTCACTCGCGCGCGTCGCGTCGCGCGAACCGAGTCTCAGCTCCGACGCCGCGATCGATCGAGCACACACGCGCATGCTCGAAGCGCTGGACCGGCTGAGGACCGACTTCGCGGATCGGCTGTCCGCGGACCTCAATCCCGGGCATCACCTCGATCAGACGGTCCGCTCCAGTTCAGCCGTTCTCTGAGTGATCGAGTCCAGAAGGTAGCCTCGGTCCGACAATTTCTCAATCAAGCCCAGCGTGAGAGTGGCCGACTGTCCGAGCACATCGGCCGAGTTGGAAGAAAGTCGCTGGGGGGTTGCAGCCGCCAGCCGTGGCTGTTTCGGTCGAAACTCTGTAGCTCCTCCATACGCGGGAGCCCTGGCGATCGTGACGGCGTGGTGGACGCCGCGGCGTTCGACGCCGCCGTTTATCGCAGATCGCCCGCCAGTGCCTCTGTCATGACTGCGCCTCGGCGGAGTGTGAGCCGTACGAGCGTGGCCCCTTGAAATCTTCGAACGCGCGGGTCCAGATGTAACTCGCCAGGTAGCGGACCCGGCACTCCGCGGTGAAGGTCTCCGGCTGGCGCCGGGCCACGAACGCCCGGACCCATTTCACCAGCTCTGCGCCAAGCTCCTTGTACACGTACGCGGGCGTGCCGAACAGGCAGTGACGCGTGACCGGTTCCGTGAGGCGGCCGTCGGAGGCGATGATTTGCTTGAATCGCAGCCGCGCATGATTGGCGCCCGTCACGGCGTGCCAGCGGCGGTGATACGCCTTGGTCAGGCGCTCTGGCTGGACGACCGCGGTCGCCGCGATACTGTCGGAATAAATGCCGACCTTGCCCGCACGCCAGAGGCGCAGATTGAGCTCGCGATCTTCGTCTCTGAAGAAGTCGGGGGAGAATCCCCCCACCTGGCGAAGGACGTCGCGGCGGCAGATGAAGTTCGCAGACACGAGGCATCCGGAGGCATTCGTCGCACTCAGGGGTTTACCCGCGCCCCTGCCGTACCTGCAGCGCGAGCGGGGCATAGTTTGCGGGCGTCAGCCACGGCGGTCGCTCACCGGGCCACTGCGGCTCGATCCGTCCCCCCACGCAATCAACCTCGGGGTGTGCGTCCATCGTCTCCTTGATCCTCGGGAGCCAGTCCGCGGCGGGGAGGAGGTCATCATCCAGGAACGCGATCAGGTCCGCAGCCGCGTGCTCCACGCCGGTATTGCGCGCGTTTGACACCCCGCGTCGCGGTTCGAAGAAATACCGGATCCAGGGGCTGGCGAGCGCTTCTACCGTGGATGCGGTGCCATCCACCGAACCATTGTCGATGACCAGAATCTCGTAGGGAATCGCGTGCACACGTTGGGCGAGTAACGCGTCGAGTAGGGCAGGAAGGAGGTCAGCGCGGTTATACGTCGGGATGACGACGGAAACCTCCGGACGCTGAACCGGGGGCGTCCGCCCCTGGTTGCCAGCCAGCGGCAACGAACTCATCATGTGACTTCTCTCAGGCACAAATCACGTACGTTGGACGGATTGGTTTCCTGGACAACAGCCTGCAACATCGGAGCCATCTCAGCTGGCTGCCGCCCGTCACTGTAGAGCTTCGAAGCCCGTCGCACCCCACGCGAGTCAGGTGGTCGCCGTCCGCACGAGGGTGGCATCCACGAACGCACGTTGTTCAAGAGGCGAGAGCAGGTAGTTCGAGAGCGACGGATCCTCATGAGTCTCGATGTCGTGGAGCGGGACGACGCTCGCATCGGCGAGCACCCGGAACAATTCATAGCCGGCCTCTCGCATGTTCGCGAGGAGCCTGTCCTGGCGCGGTTTACGGAACCGGCCCTTCGGGCAAGCCTCCGTGAAGAGGGGGAGAATTTCGCAGAGTATGAACGGACGTGTATCGAGCGTGTGACGGAGTCCCTCGAGGACCTCGAGCTCCGCCCCTTCGACGTCCACCTTGATGACGCTCACGGGGGGATTGTCGAGCGTGGCCAGCATGGCATCACCGGGGAACACCGCGACGTGCCGCACCTGCGTCCACTGGTGCGGATCGCGGAAGCCCGGAATCGTCGTCCCACCCACATCCGCGTCGGCGTTTATGAACAGCGGGGCGACCGTCGCCGTGTTTGACAGTCCGACAGGCAGCAGGCTGCAGTTCGCGAACGCATTTTCCGCAATCAACCGCCGCGTGTAGTTGTAGCACACCGGATTTGGTTCGAAGCCGATGTACGGCTGCTCCGGGTTGAGCACCTTGACCTTGAGCAGGGTCTGGCCGACATTCACCCCCACATCAACGAAAGCTCCTGCCCGGCGCGGGAGCAGGACGGCCAGGATCGAGGTCATCCACTCCTCACCGGCATACAAATTGTCGAAGCCTATGCCGCCGAGGAGCGGCACCCGAACAGGGCGCCGGGCGCATTGGCTCGGGACCGTCATATTCACGTACGAGACAAGACGGCCTCCGTGCAGCCGCCTGATGAAGGATTGCAACATAGACGTTTCGCGGTTCCATGCAAACGCCACTCCCGAGACGCGCTGGCTCGCTGACGGGCAGTGGTCGAGCAGCTCCTGGCGGTAGCCACCTGGCTCAACCGCAACGGCTGACAAGAACGTTGTTCAGCTTCGTTCACGCTCTGTCGATTCTGCATCATGGCAGAACCACAGAAGGTTGCGGCGCCTCTCCCGTTTCGCGCGCAGTGTAATCTCCACACCGAAGTCTTCACCTTGAGGAACGGCGGTGCGAGCCCGCCTCGAAAACACAGCGGCAGGTGCTATAGTCCGACCGCAAATGTGGAACCGCTTCCATAGTCAATCCGTTCTTTGACGCGGAGGGAAGTTCATGACCGTCACACTGTTGCGGAGTCACTTCGTGCTGCTGCCCCTGCTGGCGCTGCTCGCCTGGCCCGCCCCGGCCCTCGCGCAGTTCAGCGGCGCGATCCAGGGCACGATCACCGACAGCCAGAAGGCCCTCGTGGCCGACGCGATTGTCACCGTCACGCACACCGCGAGTGGCGTCACACGTGAGTCCGTCACGTCGTCGGACGGCGTGTTTCGTGTCCTCAGCCTCGGGCCCGGCGCCTACCGCGTCCAGGTCGTCAAGCCTGGCTTCCTGACCGCGCAGCGAGAAAACGTCACTGTCGGGATCAGTGAAACCGTGCGTCTCGATGTCACTCTGGACGTGTCCGGCGTGGAGGAGAGCGTGACCGTCACGACGAACGATGCCGTGGTCGAAACCGAGCAGGGACGCGTTTCAGGGAGGGTCGATCGGCTGCAGCTGCAGGAGATGCCGCTCAGCGGACGCAACCTTTATAACCTGATCGCGCTGCAGCCCGGGGTGACCGGCAAAGGCGTGTCGGCCTCAATCAGCGGCGGCGGCGGAGCGGACGACTCGTTCGCTGGTGAATCGGCGCCCCGCATCAACGCCAGCGGGCAGCGTGATGAAGCGAACTCGTATACCGTCGACGACACGAGCACGAACGGCGTCGCCCGCGGCGGCATCACGAACCTGACCCCCAACACGGAGTCCGTCGAAGAAGTCCGCGTGGTCTCGAACAACTTCTCGGCGGTTGACGGACGCAGCACCGGCGCGCAGGTTCAGGTCATCACGAAGGCCGGCACGAACCAGTTCCGGGGGAGCGGCTCCTATTACTTCCAGAACGACAAGCTGTCGGCGCGCAACGTCTTCGAGACGGCGGTCCCGAAGTTCGACAAGAACCAGTTCGGCTACAGCTTCGGGGGACCCATCGTGCGCAACCAGCTGTTCTTCTTCACCTCGTATGAAGGGTTGCGCCAGGACGGCGTCCGGGGATCGACATTCACGGTCGAGACGCCGGCGTTCCGCAACCTCGTGCTGCAGAGAAGCCCCAACAGCATCGCCGCCCGGCTGCTGCGGAACTTCGCGCCGGCTGTGGATCCGACGTCGGGTTTCCGTGACCTCGGGAGCCCGGCCCCTGGGGCGAATATCGTCGGCCCGGCCGACGGCATCATGGATGTCGGCACGGCATTCTTCGTCCCCGAAGGATGGCGCCGGGGGAACCAGTTCAACGTGCGGACCGACTATGAACTGCGCCCGGGCAAGGACCGCCTGTACGGCAACTTCTACAGGACGAACTCGTACGCGATGACGGGCGGAATCCGGCCGGCGTTCAATCGTCCGACGCCCAACACGACGCACTTCGGGAACATCAACCACACGCACACGTTCAGCTCGTCGAAGCTCAACGAGTTCCGTGCGGGCGTCATGCGCCTCGTGGGCCTCCCGGATGTGCCGGAGCATCTCGAGATCCCGGGTATCACCATCACCGGCGCGACTGGTTTCGGACAGTCCAACTATCCGAGCGGGTGGTGGCAGACGAACTGGCACTTCAAGAACATCTTCACGCTCGTCAAGTCGAGCCACGCACTGAAAATGGGAGGCGAGCTGCGCCAGATGTACGGCTCTGCCCGGAACACGGGCAATTACATCCCCGCTTACCAGTTTTCAAGCCTCCTGAACTTTGCCGACGACGAGGCGCTGCAGATGACGCGGTATGTGGATCCGCGATCTGGAGAGCCGGTGACGGCCTATTCCGAGCTGACGCAGACGGAATGGGCCGTCTTCATCGACGATGCCTGGAAGGCCACGTCCAACCTGACCATCAACATGGGCCTGCGGTATGAGAACTACGGCACGTTCAAGGACAGTGACGACACGCTGCGCAACCTGGTGCTGGGCAACGGCACCACGTACGCCGAGCAGCTGGCCTCAGCGCGGGTGGACATCGTCGACAAGTTCTTTCCGACGGACACGAACAATTTCGGGCCGCGGCTGGGATTCGCGTGGGACCCCAGGGGAGATGGCCAGCTGGCGGTGCGCGGCGGCTACGGTCTCTCCTACGATCGCCTCATGAACCTGCCGGCCGAGAATTACCGGAACAGTCCTCCGCTGCGCGCCACGGTGGTCCTCGGGCAGTTCTTCGGCACGCCGTTCACCTACAGCCTCGGCGATGCATCGCAGGCCTACCTCGGCTATCCCGTCGATCCGGCGCTGCGCGTCGGCCTTGATTCGAGGAATGGCGTCGTGGGTGCCCGTGTCACGCTCACGACAGTCGATACGAATCTGAAGAGCCCGTACATGCACAACTGGTTCGTTGGCGTGCAACGGGCGATCGGGCGCGGCGTCGTCGCCGATGTCAACTACATAGGCTCGGCGGGCCGAAACCTGCACAACGCGTACAACGTCAATCGCTACGTCGGCGATCTGCTCGACGGGCGGTTCGACGGCTTCAACCCGAGCTTCCAGGCCATCAACATGGTGACTTCGACGTCCAAGTCGGACTTCAACGGCGCCACGCTGACACTGCGACGGAACTTCCAGCAAAGCTTCATGCTCCAGGGGGCGTACACGGTGGGCAAGGCGATGAACGATGCAGACCTCGCGGTGGGCACGACGGCCTTCCAGGATGCCGCGGACATCGATGGCGAGTGGGCCATCGCCGGCTACGACGTGCGTCACAAACTGGCGCTCGTCGGTGTGTGGGAACTGCCGTTCTTCAACAAGGGCAGCGGCCTGGCTCGAAAGACCGTGGGGGGCTGGCAGCTGGCCGGCTCAGCGATCTTCCAGACGGGCAACCCGATAAACGTGACGAACGGCGCGTCGTTCCCGACGGGGGACTACAACGCCGATGGCAACGGCGGCGACCGTCCCAATGCTCCCGCGAGCGGCGTCAAGCAGAGCGGGTGGACGAAGGACGAATACCTGGCGGGGATTTTCCTGGCCACGGATTTCCCGACGCCGGCGCGGGGACAAAATGGCAATCTCGCGCGCAACGCGTTCCGCGGACCGGGATACGTGGACGTCAGCCTGTCGCTCTCGAAGAAGTTCATGCTGACGCCGACGGTGAACGCCGAGTTCAGGATCGATGCCTTCAACGCCCTGAACAGGGTCAATCTCTCCGACCCGAACATGGATCTGAGCAGCACGAACTTCGGCCGGGTCACCTCGCAGTTGAACACGAGAGCCATTCAGCTCGGCACGCGGCTGCGGTTCTAGCCGGCAGCGGGGGAGGATGCATCGACGAGAGACCGCCGTTCTCTCGATCCATCTTCCCTCGGGCCTGCGCTACCGGGCTGCGAGGCGCAATACTCTCCGCAGACCCGCGTTCCCCGCACGCCTCACGGCGCCCTTCTCACGGCGTGAGGCGGCGAGTGTTACTGTTAGCGGCGACACTGACGGAAGTCGCGGCCACGATGCGCGGTCCGTCACGTTCGCCCTGCGGTGATCGTGCCTCTGTGCCGCTGCAGATAGTCCTTCGATTCGGACTGACGTTTCAGGTCGGTTCGCGGCCGCATGGCCGCTCGCTGATTGACAGATGAGCAGGAGTGAGTCAGATGCGCGTGACAACAACGCTTGGAATGCTCGGCCTGTGTGTGGTGGGGGCGGTGGCCGCGCCCCGTGCGCAGGCACCCTCGCAGCCGACCGATCTGCTGATGGTCGTCGCGAAACAGCAGCCGGGCATCGCGCTCTACGACGCGAAGACCGACGCCCTGGTCTGCAAGTCGGCCAATCTCGGGATCAGCCCGCATGAGGGAGAATTCTCGACGGACGGCCGGACGGTCTACGTGCCGACCTACGGCAGCTCGAGCGTCGGGCAGCCGGGCACGGACGAGCACGTGATCACCTTCATCCGCACCTCCGACTGCCAGACGGTGGCGACGCTCGACACCGGTGAATACACGCGGCCGCACTACGTCCAGGTCGGCAAGAGCGGCCTGATCTACGTCACGGCGGAGCTGAAGGAAAGCATCATCATCATCGACCCGAAAACGCGCCAGATCGTCGGTACGATTCCAACCGGGTCCAACACCACTCACACCTTCTCGTTGAGCGCCGACGAAAAGCAGATCTTCACCAGCAACGTCGGTGGACGCACGCTGTCCGTGCTCGACGTCGCCGGGCGCAAGCTGGTCAAGACAATCCCGACCGACAGCAGCAACCAGCGCATGGCGATCAGTCCGGATGAGAAGCTGTTCGTGACCAACCTGGGTCAGGAGCGGAAGGTCGCGCTCTATAACACCGCCGACGGCACACCGGCATTCTCGGTTGACGTGGACGGCGGCCCGTTCGTCAGCCGCTTCAGCCCCGACGGCAAGTTCCTCTATGTGATGGGCTCGGCCGGCGGTGGGGGCCGCGGCGGTCGTCGCGGCGGCGGACCTGGCGGGGTACCTCCGGCAGCGGCTGGTGCGCCGCCGGCAGGTGCGGCCGCTGCACCGTCCGCGTCCGCGCCGCCGGCTCCAGCACCGCCGGCCGCGGCAGCGCCGGGAGCAGGCCGGGCCGATGGCGCGGGCGGCGCGGTTGGTGGCAACCTGCGCGCGTGGAAGATCGACCTGACGACGCGTCAGGTCGTCGGCACTCTGGCCGAGAACCTTGGCAGCGGCGCAGGATCTCTGGCGATCAACCCGGTGAACGGCCGTGTCTACATGAGTGCCATGGCGAACGACCTGATCACGGTGATCGATCCGACGACCTGGGCGGTGGTCAAGCAGTTCGCGACCGAGGACAATCCGGACGGCCTGTTCTTCGGCAAGGTGCGATAGCGCTCCGGTCGCAACTGCCGCTGTCGATGCGAGATGTCCCGGTGCACCATATGCCGACCCTCGCGGCAAGCGTTCGGCCGCCCGGTTCCTGATCATTCGCCGCGAGGAAAGCTCTGGCACATGGCGCGTAGGCTCAGCGCGATCGCTCCGGACTGGTGGGACTACACCACGCTCGATCGCGGGCTCATCGAGGAGGCGGCGCGCCTCGCACCCGGCGATCTCCTGCGGTTGTCCAGGCCGGGCTTCCGGGTGGTGTTCTACGACACGCTCGGAGAGTTCTATCTCGCCGAGGCGCTCGAATACATCGAGGCGTGGCGGCAGAGCACCGGCGACAGCCCGGTCGGCATCTGCGGCCCGATCGGTCCCACCGAGCATCTGCCGCTCGTCGCGCGCATCGTCAACGCGCTCGAGCTCGACGTGCGCAGCGGGCATTTCTGGGGCATGGACGAGTGGTTCGACGTGGAGACCGGCCGCGAGGTCGAGGTGACACATCCACTGAGCTTCGAGCGGGCCGATCGCGAATTGTGCTTCAACCGGATTTCCCCCGCCCTGAGGATGCCCGACGATCATCTGCATTTCCCGAGGGCCGACACGGCGCCGTACCGAGCGTCGTGGGACGCCGGGGTGCGGTGCGCGATCATGCAGGGCGGCCAGGGTGACGTCAAGCACTGGGCCTTCAACGATCCGCTGCCGCGACGCGGGCGCTACAAGGACACACCGCCGGCGCCGGCGGAGTACCGGAAGCTCGCCACCCGGGTCGTCGACCTGCATCCGCTGACGATCGCGCAGAACGCGCGGACCAGCGGCGGCGGCAACATTTCGCTCGTGCCGACCAAAGCGATCAGCGTCGGACCGGTGGAGACCTGGAAGGCGGAGAAAGTGTCCATCTGGCATGCCGGCCAGCACGACAACCCGTTCGGCCAGCGGTTGACCGCGATGATGATCTCCCAGCGCATCGTCGACTCGTCCGTGCCGATCTCGCTCCTGGCGGACCACCCGAACGTGCAGTTCAACTACTTCCGCGGCGGCATCGGATCGTCTGACGTGGAGATGCACTGAGTGTGGAAATCCCAGACCAGTTGACTGCCAACAGCTGTGAGGTGTAGGCTCCCGACAGATGACGCCAGACAAGAAAGACGTTCTCTACGGCACGCTCGGTTTGATGGTCGTCAAGACCCTGGAGGCCCTGGGCCCGCTGCACGGGTATCGGATCGCGCGACGAATCGAACAGATCAGCGGGAACCAGCTTGCACTCAATCAGGGCACGCTGTATCCGGCGCTGCTCAAGCTGGAGCAGATGGGGTGGATTTCGTCCAAATGGGGCACATCGGAGAGCGGCCGCCGCGTGAGGATCTACGCCCTGACACGCGCAGGGCGCAAGCAGCTCCACAACGAAGAAGCGCAGTGGCAGCGTGCGGCGGGTATCGTTGAACGCTTCCTGAAGATCTCGGAGAACCCCTCATGACACGCCTGCGCATCTTTTTGTCCCGGCTGTCGGCCCTCGTTCGTTCCCGGCAGATGAATCGCGAGATCGAAGACGAGATCACCAGCCATCTGGCCGAAGCGACGGAGGAGTACGTGCAGCGGGGGCTTTCCCCGGAGGAGGCGCGCTGGGCCGCCCGGCGTAGTTTCGGTGGCGTCACGCAGACCAAGGAGGTGTATCGGCAGGTGCGGTCATTCGTCTGGCTGGCGGAATTGCCGCGTGACGTGCGGTATGCGCTTCGCACGCTCCACAAGAGTCCCACTTTCACGATGACGGCGGCGGCCACGCTGGCGCTGGCGATTGGCGCCACCGCCACGATGTTCAGCGTCCTGAATGCCGTTCTGCTCCGGCCCCTCCCGTATCGGGCCCCGGAGCAGTTGGCGATGTTGTGGACGGAGGACCCGACGCAGAACCTCCACGAGGGGCGATCGGCACTGTGGGATGTCGAACAGTGGCGGATTCAAAGTCAGCGCTTCGCGGACATGGCCACCTTCGATTCCGTGGGCACGACGCTAACGGGAGCGGAAGGGATGGAACAGATCGTCTGCGCCAGCGTCTCTCCCAACCTCCTTTCACTCCTCGGTGTCCAGCCCGTGCGGGGACGTAACTTTTCGAGCGAAGAAACCGAGGCGCAGAAACGACTAGTCCTGATTAGTCATCGCTTCTGGCAGACCCGTTTCGGAGGCTCGGACGATGCGATCGGAGCGACTCTGGTGCTCAACGGGCTCCCTTCCGAGATCATCGGCATCCTCCCCGCTGATTTCCGGATCGCGAGGCTCGAAGCAGACGTGTGGGAGCCGCACACGACCCGCCGCAGCGTGCGCGGCGGTCAGACGTGGTTCGTCGTTGGAAGACTTCGACCGATCGTGACGTTCGACCAGGCCCAGACCGAGATGAGCACCATCGCCCGCCGGCTCAATGATCAGTTGCCGACGGCCGAAGCGAACCGTGGCGTCTCCGTCGTTCCATTGAGTCTTTACATGGTCGGATCCCAATCGCGATTGGCATTGTGGATGCTCGGCGGCGCGGTGTTTTGCGTGTTCGTGATCGCCGCTGCCAATGTCACCAGTCTTTCGCTGGCGCGCAGCACCGCTCGTGCGCGGGAGATGGCCGTTCGCGCTGCGCTTGGAGCGAGTGCTGGACGGATCCTGCGACAGCTGCTCACCGAAAGCGTCGTCCTTGGCGTCGTCTCTGGCCTGATTGGCACACTGCTCGCCTCGGTAGGCATCAGCCTCATCCGTGCCTTCGGCCCTGCCAACTTGCCGCGTCTGAACCAAGTGAGCCTCGATCTCCGCGTCCTCGGCGTGACCCTGGCCATCTCTCTTCTGGCGGGAATCCTGGTCGGACTGGCGCCCGCCCTGACGGCGATGCGCCGCGACCTGCGTCCGTCCGGCGAGGAGGGTGGGAGAAGTGTGTCGGGCGGAAGATCCAGCAGTCGAATCCGCCGCGCCCTCGTGGTCGCGGAGTTTGCGCTGGCCATCGTTCTGCTCGTCGGCGCCGGTCTGCTCGTCCGAAGCTGGTGGTACGTGACCAGGACTGATCCGGGGTTCAGGCCTGAGCGGGTCCTCGTGATGAACATCACAGCCCCGCCGACCCTCAATGATGCCGCGCAACGCACCGACCTGTACCACCGCGTGCTCGAACAGATTCAGGCGGTGACGGGCGTCGAGAGCGCCGGCATCGTCGACGATCTGTTCAGTGGCAACCCCAGGGAACAGGCCCTGACTGTCGAACGGGACGCCGGAACGGTATTCGAGCGCTTGCTGTTCACAAGAGACGAGGCCAGCGCGGATTTCTTCAGAGCTCTCGGCACGCCGTTGCTCCGCGGCCGCGTCTTTTCGATTGGAGATCGGCCGGAGGCTCCGAAGGTGGCGATCATCAACGACGCGCTGGCCCGGCGCTCGTGGCCGGGGCAGGACCCCCTAGGCAGACGGTTCAGGTTTGGCCCGCAGGATTCCGAGGGACCGTGGTACACGGTGGTGGGCGTCGTCGGCAACATGCGGCGGCAGGGGCTGGAGCGCGAAGCGCTCCCGCAGATGTTCGTGTCGCTCGCGCAGAATCCTGCCTCCCGGAACGTGGATCTTTTCATACGAACCTCGTCGGATGATTCACTGGCGATGGCCGGGGTGCTTCGAGCAGCCGTGGGTCGCGTGGAGAAGAATGCGGCGATCTTTGGGGTGGCGCCTCTCGAACAGCAGCTCGGAACGTACCTCACACAGCGTCGCTTCCAGACATCGCTCCTGACGGGCTTCTCCATCGTGGCGTTGCTGATGGCCGCTGTCGGGATCTACGGACTCATCCAGTACTCCGTCGCGACGCGCGCACAGGAAATCGGCTTGCGCATAGCCATTGGTGCACAGTCCAGCGACATCCTCCGGATGATTATCGGTGAGGGGCTGACGTTGAGCCTGACCGGTGTCGCCATCGGGCTCGTGGGAGCTTCGTGGCTGGGGCGCGCGAGCTCGAGCCTGCTGTTTGGCGTGACCGCCAGCGATCCGTTGACCTTCATGATCGTCTCGCTGCTGCTGACCGCTGTTGCCGTCGCAGCCTGCTATTTCCCGGCGCGACGCGCAATGAGAATGGACCCGATAGTGGCGCTGCGTGTGACGTGATCTCGCAGGGACGCGCCTGTTCGGCGTTGCCCGATAGACGAGAGCTGCGAGGCCGGCGCTCATCGAGAGGTGACGGAGTCCTCCTGTCCTCACGCGCAGTGCCTCGATCCGCTTCTCGTCCCTGCAGCCCGGCGCGCGGTCCGGTCACTCGCCGCTTGACATCCCGTGCGGGACGCGGCGTAGTACACGCTCCACCTGGCGCAGCGGCGCCGGCGTCGAACAATCGGTGCTCGATGAACGGTAGGGGGCCTGCATGTCGAGGGAACTGCCGCGCCAGTCGCGCTCGTTGATGTGGCTCGAGGACTTCCGCCGCGACGTTGCCTACGGCGTGCGCACGCTGCTGAGGACCCCATCCTTCACGCTCGTCGCCGTTCTCACGCTTGCCGTCGGGATCAGCGCCGTGACGGTCATCTACAGCGTGCTGCGCAACGTCGCGCTGGATCCGTTTCCCTATTCCCGCTCCGATCGTCTCGTCAATGTCGTGTTGCGCGACGGTTCCGGGCGCATCATCCGCGGACCGTATTTCCGCGCTGAAGAGTTCCTCGATTATCAGGAGCAGACCACCGCGTTCGAGGACGTCGTCGGCACGAGCCAGTTCAGCGCGCATTGGACGAGCGACGCCGGCGCCGAGCGCCTGGCGCTCAACTGGATGACGCCGAACGGCTTCGACTTTCTCGGCGTGCCGCCGCGCCTTGGCCGCGTCTTCGACGCTCGCGACGTGGCGCCCGGCGCACCCCCGGTTGCCGTCATGAACCACCGTGCGTGGGTGACACGCTTCGGTGCCGATCCGGGCGTGCTCGGCCGCACGCTGGTGCTGGACGGCCAACCGTACACCGTGATCGGGGTGATGCCGCCGCGCTTCGAATGGAACATCGCTGACCTGTGGCTGCCCGCGGCGATGCAGCGCAGCGACGATCCGGAGACACCGCGCGGGAGGCGTGCGTTCCAGGCCCACCTCCGCCCCGGCGTGACTGCGGCCGAGGCCGAAGCGCAGTTGAACGTGGTCGGCGCGCGGCGCGCCGCGGAGCGGCCGAACGACTACCCGCCCGGATTTCGTTTCGGCATCATTCCAGTCGTTGACTGGGTGGTGCGGGAGTTCCGCGGCACGCTCTATGCGCTCTTCGGCGCGGTCAGTCTCCTGCTCGTGATCGCCTGCTGCAACGTCGCCAATATGCTGCTGGCGCGTGCGACGATCCGCGAGCGCGAGCTCACGATTCGCGCGGCCATCGGCGCCAGCCGCGGCCGCATCGTCCGGCAGTTGCTGGTCGAGAGTGCGGTGCTCGCGTGCGGCGGCCTTGCCACCGGATGTCTGATGGCGTATGGCGGCATCGTCGCGCTCGCCGGCTACATGCCGCGGCAGGGTGTGCCGTGGGAGACGGAGATCAGGCTGGATCGGCCGGTGCTCCTGTTCGCGCTCGCGGCCGCAGCAGTGGCGACCATTGGCTTCGGTCTCTTCCCGGCGCTGCAGAGCGCGCGGCGGGACGCGGCCCTCGGCGCCAACGCCACGGCGCGCTCGACCGGCAGCCGCCGGCACACGCGCATGCGCGCCGGGCTGGTCGTGGCACAGGTGGCGCTCTCGATGGTGCTCCTGCTCGGCGCCGGATTGCTGATGCGGACGTTCATCAAGCTGGTCGGCGCGGATCTCGGGCTGGATCCAAAACACGTACTGGTGGCGGGCATCGGGTTCCCGCCCAGCGAACAGATGTCCCCGGAGGCGCAGCTGCAGTTCTACCGCGGGGCGGTCGAACGGATTGGGTCCATACCTGGTGTTTCGGCCGCTGCACTGACCAGCGCCACGCCGCCGTTCGGAGGCTTCTCGAGCCCATTGGAGGTGCCCGGATTGGCCGTGCCGCCGCAGTCGCTCGCACTCGTCAACTTTGCGAGCGAGCGGCTGCTCGAGACGGTTGGAACACCCGTCGTGCAGGGGCGTGGGCTGTCCGCCCTGGAGGTGGAGCAGCGGCACCTGGTGGCGGTGGTCAACGAAACACTCGCGAAGAGGTACTTCGAGGGAGCCGCGCTCGGGCGTACCGTGCGCCTGGCGGCGCTCTCGAAGCTGCCGGTGCCCGTCGCCGATCCCACGTTCGTCGTCGTCGGCGTCGTTCGCGACGTCAGCAATCAGGGCCCTCGCGAGCTGCCGATGGCGCAGGTCTTCGTGCCGTTCACGTTCCGCGCCCGCGGGCTCGCGCTGGTGTTGCGCACGGCCGGCGACCCGGCGCGCTTCGCCGAAGCCGTCAAGCGTGATTTTCAGTCGCTCGATTCGCGCGTCGCCCTCGTCGATCCGATCCCGCTGGAAACGCTGATCGACCGTGTGCTCTTTGCGCGTCCGCGTTTCAGCCTGCTGGTGCTGGGCATCTTCGCCTGCGCTGGAGTCGTGCTGGTGGCGCTGGGTGTCTACGGCGTGCTTGCCTATACCGTCTCGCAGCAGACGCGCGAAATCGCCATCCGTCTCGCGCTCGGCGGCGATCGAGGCCACATCGTCGGGATGGTGCTGAGACTGGGTATGCAGATGGTGGCGGTCGGCCTGGTCATCGGCGTCGCCGTCAGCTTCGCTACCAACCGACTGTTACAAAGCGAGCTGTTTGGCACGACGCCAACCGATCCGATGACGTTCGCGGCCGCAATCCTCGTTACGCTCGCGATCGGCGCGATCGCATGCCTCGTCCCGGCGCGGCGCGCAGTGCGCGTCGAGCCGATGGTCGCGCTGCGGCACGAGTAACCGGCTCGACCTCGACGTCCGCTCGAAGCTAATCCGGCGCCATCACTTACAGCCGTGTCCAGGACAGTCGCACGCGGCCTACGCCTTCGCCGCACCTTTCGAAGGCGCGATGTTGTGATTGAAGCGGAAGACGTTGGCCGGATCGTACTTGTCCTTCAGCGCGACCAACTTTCGATAGTTCTCCTCCGAATACGCGGCGCGCGTAAGTTGGGGACCCGTGTTGCCAGCGTCGAGGCTGTTGATCAGTAGCTCGCCGGTCAGGGCCGGTTTCAGTGCCTCGAGCAGCGCGGCGACCGATCCTTTGCCGCCTTCCAGCACCTGCGGCGTGGGCGCCGCGGCAAGCGCCGAAATGAACCACGGCGATCGGAAGCCGAACGGCATCGCGTCTTCGGGCTGACGTGCGAGCGCGCCGCCGGCATGCCGCGCTTCGACCATGAAGATGCCTGAGGTCCGATCGCCGGCGATGCGCAGCAGCACATCGATGACGTCGGACGACATGTCGCGCAGGCCGCCGCCATTCAAGAAAGTGAAGAGAGGAGGCGCGTCCGGCGGATCGTTGGCGACTGTCGCGATCTGCGCGTATGGCATCGGCCTGAACGTATCGAGCAGCGGTGTGCCGATCGACCGCAGTGGGTTCAGCAGCGCCTCTCCTTCCTCCGTGCTTCCGGTGTAGCAGGCCATGATGACGATCGCGGACGCGCCGCGCAGCGGTTCAGGGATGGCGGGCGCCGGCGGATAGTGCACGAGACGCACGGCGGACGTCAGCGTCTCGGGCACGGTCTTCGTCCATTGCGCGTAGGCGCTCAACACCTGCCTGCCTTGCGCGAGCGGATAGACGACGAATCCGCCGAAGATCTCCTTCACCGGATACAGATCGAATTCGAGTGAGGTGACGATGCCGAAGTTGCCGCCACCGCCGCGGAGTCCCCAGAAAAGATCGGCGTGGTTCTGGTCGTTGACCTGCAGCAGTTGACCGTCGGCGGTCACCAGTTCCGCGGATCGAAGGCTGCCTGCGGCCGCCCCGTACTGGCGCACCAGCCATCCGATGCCGCCGCCGAGCGTGTAGCCGGAGACCCCAACCGTCCCCGAATAGCCGTTGAGCGGCGCGAGTCCGTGCGGATGCGCGGCGGTGATGACGTCACGCCACTTCGCGCCTGCTTCCGCTCGCGCCGTGCCGGCCGCGCCCGATCCGCCCGGCGAACCCGACGCCGTGGCGACGGGCGTGACGTGCACGGTCGTCATGCTCGTGAAATTCACGAGCAGCGCATCGTTCGCGGGGCGCGGATGTCCGTGTCCGCCGCCCTGTACTGCGATCGACAGATTGTGCTCCCGCGCGAAGGTGACCGCGGACGCCACGTCCGCGGAGTTCGACGGCATCACGACAACGGCGGGACGCTGATCGAAGGTCGTGACGTTCCACGTCTGCCTGGCGGTGTCGTACCCGTCATCGCCGGGCACGAACGCGCGGCCGTTCACGCGCGCCCGGAGGGCCTGAAGTTGTGTCGAAGAGAATGTGACCGGTGGAGCTGAAGATGTGGAAGGCATGATGATGTTGACGCCTCACTCGTGTTATGTCGTTTTCGCCTGCTCGCATCGCGAGCGCAGCGTGGTCATCGGATGGCTTTGAGCGCATCGAGCACATCTATCGCCATGGAACACCCCGTCGGGCGCCCGGCTCGTACCTGAGTGCAAGCAGCGTTCCCGCCGGAATGGTCAGCCGTGCGCGCCACGCTCGCCCGCAGAGGCGGTCAGCTACAGGCCAACGCTGCTGTTCTCACGCGAGTGTGACTGCACACCCTCTCGGATGCGGCGTTCGAGCCGCGAGTGCTACCCGGTAGTCACTCGGGCCCGAACCAGGACCTCAGGAGTGTCCGACGCGCCGTCCGTCGGGTGTACGCGCGCCATCAGCCCGCCGCGTGCAGCTGCGCGAGGCTGCCGGCTACATAGTTGCCGGGTACCGTGCGGGCAGCGATGTTGAGCCGATTCCATCCGTTGATCGACACGATCGCCAGGCTCAGGTGCACCAGCTCGTCCTCCGAGAACTGGTCTCGCACGCGCTCGTACACGTCGTCCGGGACATGAGTCTCGGAGACGAGCGTGAGCGCTTCGGTCCACTCCAGGGCCGCCCGCTCGCGCGCCGAGTAGTACGGGGTCTCGCGCCACGCGTTGAGGCCGTAGAGCCGCTGTTCGGTCTCGCCGTTCGCGCGCGCGTCCTTGGTGTGCATGTCGATACAAGCGGAGCAGCCGTTGATCTGCGAGGCGCGCATCCGGACGAGGTCGAGCAGTTTGTGCTCGAAGCCCGCTTTACGAATTTGCCGCTCGAGGCCGAGCATGGCCTGGATGACGCCTGGGGTCATGTGCATGAGATCGATTCTAGGTTTCATGATGTCTTGTGCCTCCATAAACCAAGACGTATCAAAAGCAATCTTGTGACACAGCTCGAGCTTCACCACGCAACGTCGGAGCAATCGCGGCGCCCAGAATGAGCTGGCATCCCCCGGCGACCATGATGGGTGCCGGCCTCGCGCGGAGAGCATCGTCACCGCGCTCATGATGGCGGCATCGATCAAGTCATGTGGAATGCGACCCTCACCAGGCTCGCCGCGCTGGTGTCACAAGTCAGTGAGTCGCTCGGTCATAGCGAGTGCACGGCAACAGTAAATTGGATCAACACGGAAGGGGACATCGATCATGAAACTCGTCATCATCGGCGGCACCGGGCTCATTGGGTCGAAGCTCGTGACCAGACTGAGGGAACACGGCCATGAGGCCGTGCCGGCATCGCCAGACACGGGCGTCAACACCCTCACCGGCGAGGGCCTGGCTGAGGCCCTTCAGGGCGCGTCGGTCGTCGTCGACGTCTCGAACTCTCCCTCGTTCGAGGACGCGGCCGTCATGGAGTTCTTCACCACATCCACGCGCAACCTGCTCGAGTATGCGGCAGCGGCTGGTGTGAAACATTACGTCGCGCTGTCAGTGGTGGGAACCGGGCGTATACCCGGCAGTCCCTATCTGCGGGCGAAGGATGCTCAGGAAACGCTGATCAAGAGTGGCGCGATCCCGTACTCGATTGTTCACGCGACGCAGTTCTTCGAGTTCGTCAAGCGCATCGCCGATGAAGCCACTGACGGAACGACCGTTCGGCTGCCACCGGTCCTCATTCAGCCCATGGCGGCTGATGACGTGGCCCAGGCAATCGGCAGGATCGCGGCGGGCGCGCCGCAGGATGGCACGATTGAAGTGGCTGGTCCCCAGCAGTTCCGTTTCGACGAGCTGATCCGTCAGGGCCTCGGCGCGCGCAACGACCCCCGCGAGGTTGTCATCGACCCGCACGCGCGGTACTTCGGCGCCGAGCTCGGCGAGCGCTCGCTGATTCCTTCCGGCGATGCGCGACTCGGCGAGATCCGTTTCCAGGAGTGGCTGGGCCAGTCAACAACGATGGCAGGCCGGGCCGCCAACTGACGGTCATGTGCGCATGCCATCCATTCTGTCGCGAAACCCTGAGCGTGCGTCCGGTGGCCGTCTGCGGCTCCCCACCGGACGCCCGTCTTTACCCGAGCCGGCCGAGCTCGAGCTGTTGTTTCTGTCGGCGGGCTTCGAGATCGCGCAGCAGTACGGCGACTACCGGTTCGTGCGCTTCGACCGCACGTCGCCCTATGTGGTGACCGTGGCGCGCCGGCCACGTCGCTCAGGGCGTCGTCCGTACCCGAGGCGCGGGCAGTCGTTCAACTACACGGCCTTTTGAAACGCGGCGAGCATTCCGGGGTCATCGATGGACCCGTGGTGGTGAATCTGCCGCCACTTGCCTTCGAAGCGGCGGAGAATGCGCGTTGTGCGTATCGACAGACTGTTCCGCTGCCCTCCGGCGACGTAGCTTCCACGCTCACGACCGATGGCCAGGAACACATCCCCGACGAGGTTGATGGGGTAGTCCCAGAACTCCACCCGCACATCGGCCGGACTCGTGAAAATCTTCTCGTACATGAGATGAGGCTCCTGTCGTCCACGCGGGATTCCCCCGATGGGGTTGTCGATGGCGACTTCGTCGGTCAACGCAAAATTGGCGTCGATCAGGCCCAGATCTCGCGTGTTGAACCCTCGATAGAATTGGGCCAGAGCCTGCCTGGGCTGCGACAGATCGCCAAGATCCTCGTCACCAGTAATCGGTTCCTGAACGGGATCCATCGCAATAGAGCTGTCGGTATGCGACAGAGCGTCAGACACGGGATTCGTTCGCACGGTTCGCTCCTTCGTCCGCGATCGATGCAAGATTGATCGCCACGCTCAGGCCATCCGCTCATTTAAACACGCGCGAATGGCGTCACGCTGGCTTGTGGCCTCGCGCCTGGAATCCTGCTCAGCGGTAGCGTTGCCTTGCGGAGACGGTCCGCGTCGTGAGGAGCGGCGACGTCTACACGGGGAATTACTAGACGGGCTTCAATCTCAGCGGGACGGACTTTTCGTTGATGGTCAGCCAGTGAAGAGCAACCTGCCGTCTGACGGTGTCTAAGAGCGACATGCCGTGGCTCATCCCGCTGTGCCTCTGCCTGGCGCTACTCGCGATCCTCACCGGAATATTCTTTGCGGCTCTGGCGAACGCTCGAGCGCTGAGGCAGGACCTGAACGAGCGCTTTGATGACCTTCAGGCCCGGCTCGAGAAGCAGGCCAATGCTCTGGCGGACGAACTACTCGCGCGAAAGAAGGATACCGAGGAAACAGGCGGGGCCCACGATAGACGCTGAGGGTGTGGTCGGCCAGCGCGTCGAAGTCACCGGTCAGATTGACGCAGAGGCAGGGTAACCCAAACAGGAGTCGACCATGTGTCAAGTGAGAAACCGCGTGGCTCTGGTAACCGGTGGGTCGCGCGGCATCGGCCAGGCGGTCGCGGTCGCGTTGGGCGAAGCGGGGGCGGCAGTCGCCGTGAACTATCGCGAGCGCGACCAGGATGCGCGGGCCGTCACAGAAGCGATATGCAACAGGGGTGGCCGCGCCGCTGCTTTCGGCGCCGACATCTCGCGTGGCAGCGCCGTGCAAGACATGGTGCATGACATCGAAGAACGCCTCGGACCGATAGACATTCTGGTGAACAACGCCGGTATAGCGGTAGCGCGCAGTCTCGAGAACATTACGGAAGAGGATTTCGATCGCGACATCGCGACCAATCTGAAATCAGCGTTTCTCTGTACGCAGGCTGTCTTGCCAGGGATGCGGGCTCGACGCTGGGGCCGGATCGTGAATATCTCCTCGATTGGGGCCCGGCTTGGCGCCGGCTCCGTCAGCGTCGCCTACGGCGCCTCCAAGGCCGGGATCGAGGGCTTGACGCGCGCCTACGCCCTGCGGCTCGCGCCGGACGGCGTGACGGTCAACGCCGTGGCGCCGGGTTTGATCGACACGGAGATGGGGAAGCCGCTGATCGAGGCGGGCGTCGTGGCCCGCATTCCTGTGGGGCGCGCCGGAACAGGAGACGAGATTGCGCAGACCATCTTGCTGCTAGTGAACAACGGCTACATGACCGGCCAGACGATCGCGGTCAACGGTGGCGCGCTGTTTTCCTGAGGACGGTGGCGAGGCTCAGGCGTCTATGGGACTTCCGGTGCCACGAGACGGGCAACGTCCCGTTACGATGTTATCGTGGCTGAGCCGCTGACCGGCCCGATCGCCGATGCACGACACCAGTTTCATTCTGTGGCTTCAGCAGGAGTGGGCATCGCCCGCGTGGACCGAGATCATGCAGGCGGTATCGCTGTGGGGCTACGCGCCGAGCTGTCTCGCTGTTGCGATCGTCTGCGGGTTTGGAGGGCGGCTCAGGCTCGGCGTGACGCTGATCCTGGCCGTTGTCTTCGCTGACGCGATGACGGTCGCCGCAAAAGGTGCGTTCGCGTCGCCTCGTCCGCATGCCGTCGATGCTCGCGTCCGAACGTTCGGTGCCTTCGAGTCGGGTCTGTCGCGGTTGACCATGGGCACCTCGGTGCCGGCGGACGACTTCGGGTTTCCCTCCGGACACGTGGCAACGACCGCGGCGTTGGCGCTGGGTCTCGCCTGGTCTCGTCGGAAGTCGTGGCAGCTCGGCGTGGCAGCCACATGGGTCGTGCTGATGGCCGTCTCACGCATGTACCTGGGACGCCATTTCCCCGCGGACGTGCTCGGTGGCCTCGTCGTCGGTGTCGCGGCGCTCGCCCTTGCGCGCCTGGCGCTTCCTCCGGCTGGAGAAGACATCCGCACAGTCACGGCCGGCACGAGGACGGTCCTTGGCGTGTCGCTCATCGTTGCGGTCGCGCTCGCCGCGCTTTCCGGCGCCGGACTCGGCGCTCATGATGCCGGCCGTTTCTGTGGCCTCGTGGGCGCGACCCTTCTGCTCGTCCACACGCGGGGGCTCGACGATTCCGTCGCGCCGGCGACGCGGATGGCCCGCGGGGCGGTGGCGCTCGTCCTTCTTGGTGTGGCGCTCTGGTCGAGCACGTGGACGATCACGACGGGGCCAGGTCTGGTCATGAGCACGATGGCCGTCAGTGCGGCGTTGCACGCGAGCGTGCTGCTCGTGCCGGCGCTCGCGCTCGGTGGCAGCCGATCCTGACGCGTTTCGCGTCACCCGCCTTTGATGGCCTTGCCGAAGTCGAGCCCGACCTTGGGTTTGTCGGCCGTGCCCCCGATGGTAATGGGCACGACGGTGATGTCGTCGTGACGCAGCAGCCCGTCGACGATCCTGAGGAAGAACGACTTCATACCGGTCGTCAACTGTGACAGCTTCGCGTCGAGGCGAACGGTGCCGCGAAAATCGAGCGCTTCCGATTCCGTCATGAACCGGCCGCTCACGCTCACGCGCGCGCCCGGCATCGCAAACGTCACGTCGGAGAAGTGAATCGCGCCGTCGCGCATCCTGAACGTGCCCCGGAAGTTCGACACGACCGGGGCGGGCGTGTCGTCTTTCACCCCGCGCGCCTTGGTGCTGAACGCATCGAGTTTGTCCTGCACCTGTGCCTTCGTGAATTCCGCCCTGTCTACACTGAAGTTCCCGTCGAGTCGGAGCTTCCGGATCACGTCGCGATCCCCGGGCGGCAAGAGAAACTTCGTTCTGAGCTTCATGACGCCGGTCATGGGCGGCTGTGGGCCCTTCACAGCGAGACGGAGGATGTCCTCCAGCCGCCCGTTGTCGATGACGACGTCGAGCTCCACCGTGCGGCCGTGTTCGCCTTCACGTTCGACCACGCCGCCGGCCGCGTGGATCTTCGTGGCGCCCAGTGTGGCTTCCACAGGCTGCAGCAGCGTGTTGCCGTTCGTGCCATCGACGATTGAGTGGAACCGCGTTTCGAGCGGCATGCCGTTCCCGACGTCCGCCAGCGCAAACGCGGGCATGCTCGTCGTGCCGTCCACCTCGATGCGTTCGAGCACACCCTTGAATGCTCCCGACGAATTCAGGATTCCCGCAATCCCGTCGAAGACGCCAAGGTCCGCGTTCTCGAAACGGTACGACGCCGCCAGCGGCGTCCGGGACGGCTCTTCGGCCTGCCAGGGACCGAATGTCCCTTCCGTGTGGATGCGGCCAGGCGGCTTTGGATTGGTGAGGTTCGCGCGGAATGGCCACGGGTGGTCCGCGCCGACCTCCTTCATGTCGAGCTGCGCGATCTCGAACACGCGCGGCGCCTTGCCCGGCTTCTTTCGAAGGATTCGCAGCACGGCCCGCTCCGACTGCAGGTTGCGGACGATGAGCGGGGACGTCTTGCTGTCCTCGGTGCCGGTGCGCTGATCCTGCCCGCGGGACGGGCCGGACTTGCCGGGCTGGTCCGGCCGATCCGATTTGCTCGGACGATTCGGCTCGTCGTCGTTCAGGCTCATACCGCCTGGTGGGACGTTGATCTCCAGGCCCTCCAGACGGATGTTGCTGATGCTGACCGGATCCCTCAGGAGTCCCGCGAGGCCGGCCTCACCCGAGAACGATGCAATCGTCACGAGCGGCGGCACGTCGGTGCGGTGCTTGTGACGGAGCACCAGCCCTCGTCCCGCGATCCTCGGCCTGGGAAAGAGCGAGACCGTCAAGGTTTCCACCTGTACCTCGCTGTCGAAACGTTCGCCCAGGGCGTTCACGAGGCGCTGCTTGATGCGAGGCTCGATGGCGATGGGGAGCGACAACAGGAGCAGCAGGAGGATGAGGGCGACGCCGGCAATCGCGGTGAGGTTGCGTCGGGAAATTACCACGGCCCAGGTAACGCAACTATCGGGCCGACCTTTGTTGCGCGTTTCACAGGCCGGAGGGACTCAACTGGCCGTAAAGCGCGGGCCAGGAGCGATGATCGGCGCGGCTGGGCGTTCCGGCTCTCACGTGTGGCATCCGGCGACACAGGACGAGGCAGCCCGACCGTGCCGATGAGGCCGCCGCGGTCAGCTGACCGGGGAGTCTGTCGCCAGCCTGAATCGTCAAGGAGAGACGCCCGGAACGACGCGGCCTATCCGAGCGGAATGGTGATGATGGGTGTCCAGACCTCGGGTCGCCCGTTTGTCTCTTGCAGCCGCAGCTCCACCGCCACGAACGACGGCCACTGCATCGAGCTCAGTTCGGCAACGATCTCTGATTTCGTGGCGCGGTCGAGATTCCCATACACGAGACTCAGATGGGGCGCGTACGTGCCGTGGCGTGAGACGCCGAACATGTCGCTCGCCAGGCCGTGCGCCTCGTGAAGCGATGCGTCGTGAACGAGTGGCAGGAACACCGCGTGAAAGTACGACGTGCCCCACGCCGCGGCGGACGGTTCGACTGAAAACGCCGTGAGGCGCCTGGCCAGCGCGTCCGCCTTTGCGACCATGTCCCCGCGCGGCGGGATGTCTCCGGCAAGCGTGATGTGAGGCTCGAAAGCAGGAGTCCGATAACGTGCACCGAGATCTCGGATCACAGCCGTCAACTCGACCCGCACGGCCGCCGGTGGCATCAACCAGAGGGAGACGCCAGCTGCGACATCGTCGCGATCGTCAGTGGCCGTGTCGTTCGCACGCATTTGCTCGAAGCTACCCCTTCAACGATTGGATAGTCGCTTGATCCAGTCAACAGCCGTTGCAAAAGTGCCGTCCATGTTGTTGTGTCCCAGGCCTGAGAACACCACATAGTCGTAGCGATGGCCGCCCCTTCTCAGCTCTTGCAGCCGCTCGATGGACAAACCCACGGGAATGCTGCTGTCATTGTCGCTGAACAGCCAGAGTCCCGGGATCGACAGCTTCTTCAGGCTCTCGCTCGAGTCGGTATCTTTGCCCAGAAACTCCGGCCAGACATATTCCTCCGTTCTTGAACGCAGCGCTTCGTCATAGGTCGGCGCGGTGCGGCTGTCGCGATCGGAGGTGTATTTGCTGAAGATGTCTTCCTCACTCACCTTGCTGACGGGGCCGCTCCACAGGACCAGGAATTTCGCAA
This sequence comes from uncultured Acidobacteriota bacterium, assembly GCA_963749835.1. Classification (GTDB taxonomy): domain Bacteria; phylum Acidobacteriota; class Vicinamibacteria; order Vicinamibacterales; family 2-12-FULL-66-21; genus JALZOC01. The sequence goes on along the minus strand of CAVVOD010000001.1, from coordinate 3,510,566 downwards.
GATTGGTTTTCTCCGCGGCCAGGGGGCCAATCCACCCCGCCTGACTGATACCCGCAAATCCAACGGGTACTCCCTTCAGGGACGGGTGGCTCGAAAGCTTCATCAATGCTGCCATCGCATCGACCGCCAGGAGCGCAATGTTCTTTTCGCTGACGCTCTGATCGCCTTCGAATTCGCCGCCGGACTCTCCCGCTCCGCGCTTGTCATAGACCAGCGCCACGATGCCGTCCCTGGCGAAGCGCTCCGCCCAGCCTGTATTTCTCGTCTGCTTGCCTGATCCGTGGATGAATACCAGCGCCGCATGCATGGGTTGATTTTCCGGAAACACGATCGACCCGGAGAGCGTGGCGCCATGACTGGCGAACTCGACTTCTTCGACGCGCACGTCTCGACGGCAACTTTGGGCGCCAACAAGGACGGAGAATAGGAGAAGCGCCAGACCCGTATTTTTCATTCTCACCTGCCGGCGGGCAATACATGAACACTGACCGCCCGTTAGGACGTGTTCTGCGGCCCATGGGTTGTCTGGCGTGGCGCCGGGAGTGCGAGGAGAGCCGATCGTGGCTGACGATCCGGGAGCCAGCGGTTGTTTGGAAGGTCTTCGTGTCCGTCAAATATTAGATTCACTCCAAAAATTGATCTAAGATACGGCCTTCAATGGTGACCGATCGGGCGGCGCTTCTTCGTGCGCGCGGGATTCAGGTGACGGCCCAGCGGCTGGCGGTTCTGCGGGCGGTCGCGGGTCAGCCTCACATCACGGCCGACGCCGTGGCCGATGTCGTCAGGACGGCGATCGGAGCGATCTCGCTGCAATCCGTGTACGACGCCCTGAGCCTGCTGGTCTCAGAGGGGCTGATCCGGCGCATTCAGCCTTCGGGATCGCCGGCTCGCTTCGAAGATCGCGTCGGCGACAATCACCACCATCTGATCTGTCGAACCTGCGGTCGCGTGGTCGACGTCGATTGCGCGACCGGCTCCGCGCCGTGCCTGACGCCGGTCGACGACTCCGGCTACGAGATAGACGAGGCCGACGTCGCCTATTGGGGGCGCTGTCCGGACTGTCTCGAACAGTCCCGCGCAGCATCGCCTGGCGACCGGCCGACCGCCGCAGAACGGCGGAGCACACGCGCGAGACCCCCGACAACCCAGCCCACGGACGATTCGCGCATTCCGCGGAGTAACAACCGGCCGCCACGCCGGCCCAGCAGAGGCTAAGTCATATGGACAACGTTGAGAAATGCCCGTTCTCGAGCAAAGCGCGCACCGGCCGGACCAACCAGGAATGGTGGCCGGAGCGGTTGAACCTGAGTACCCTCCACACGAACCACCCGGCAGGCGACCCGATGGACGACGGGTTCGACTACGCAAAAGAGTTCCTGTCACTGAATCTCGATACCGTGAAGAAGGACATCGAGGCGGTGATGACGGATTCACAGGACTGGTGGCCCGCTGACTTCGGCCACTATGGGGGCCTCTTCATCCGGATGGCGTGGCACAGTGCAGGGACGTACCGCATTCACGACGGCCGTGGCGGCGCCGGTTCGGGCCAGATCCGTTTCGCGCCGCTCGGCAGCTGGCCGGACAACGCCAACATCGACAAGGCGCGCCGGCTGCTCTGGCCGGTCAAGCAGAAGTACGGCCGGAAGCTCTCGTGGGCCGACCTGATCGTGTTGACCGGCAACGTCGCCCTCGAGTCGATGGGTTTCAAGACCTTTGGGTTCGCCGGGGGCCGCCAGGATGTCTGGGAACCCGAGCACGTCAACTGGGGTTCCGAGAGCACCTGGCTCGGCGACGAGCGCTACAGCGGCGATCGGCAGCTGGCGAATCCTTTCGGCGCGGTGCAGATGGGCCTCATCTACGTGAACCCGGAGGGGCCGAATGGGAAGCCCGATCCCGTCGCCGCGGCGAGGGACATTCGCGAGACGTTCCACCGGATGGCCATGAACGACGAGGAAACGGTGGCGCTCATCGCCGGCGGTCACTCGTTCGGCAAGACCCACGGTGCGGCTCCGGCGACCCACGTGGGCCCCGATCCCGAGGGGGGGAACCTCGAGGAGCAGGGGTTCGGCTGGAAGGGCGGCCACGAGACCGGCACAGGCGCCCACGCCATCACGAGCGGCCTCGAGGTTACCTGGACCACGACACCGACCAGGTGGAACAACGACTTCTTCAAGCACCTGTTCGAGTACGAGTGGGAACTGACCACAAGTCCGGCTGGCGCGAAGCAGTGGCAGCCGAAGAATGGCGCCGGTGCCGGCACTGTTCCGCACGCTCACGACCCGTCCAGGAAAATCGCGCCGTCGATGATGACGACGGACCTCGCCCTTCGGGTCGATCCAATCTACGAGAAGATCTCACGCCGCTTCCACGCCAACCCGCAGGAGTTTGCGGACGCCTTCGCGAAAGCGTGGTTCAAGCTGACCCACCGCGACATGGGGCCGATCACGCGCTACCTCGGGCCGGAGGTTCCCAAAGAGCCGCAGATCTGGCAGGACCCGGTGCCCGCGGTCACGCACGATCTGATCGACGCGAAGGACATCGCCAGCCTGAAGGACCAGATCCTGGCCTCGGGATTGTCGGTTTCCCAGCTGGCCTCCACGGCCTGGGCGTCCGCATCGTCTTTCCGCGGCACCGACAAGCGCGGTGGCGCCAACGGCGCCCGGATCCGTCTCGCGCCGCAGAAGGATTGGGCCGTCAACAATCCGCCGGAGCTGGCGAAGGTGCTGAAGGTCCTGGAGGGGATTCAGAAGGCGTTCAACGAGGCGCAGGCGGGCGCGAAGAAGCAGGTGTCCCTCGCCGACCTGATCGTGCTCGGGGGATGTGCAGCCGTCGAGAAGGCGGCAAAGGCCGCGGGACACGATGTGAAGGTCCCGTTCAGACCCGGCCGTGCGGATGCCACGCAGGAGCAGACCGACGTCGAATCGTTCGCCGTGCTCGAACCGGACGCAGACGGATTCCGCAACTATCTCGGCGAGGGGCACGAGATGCCGGCGGAGCATCTGCTGATTGAGCGGGCCTTCAGGCTGACGTTGAGCGCACCGGAGATGACGGCGCTCATCGGAGGCCTGCGGGTGCTGAAGGTGAACGCGGGTCAGGGCGATTGCAGCGTGTTCACGAAGCGGCCCGAGACGCTGACCAACGAGTTCTTCGTGAATCTCCTCGACATGGGCACGGAGTGGAAGCCGACCTCGGACGCCGCGCAGTCGTTCGAAGGACGTTGCCGCAAGAAAGGCGATCCCAGATGGACCGCCAGCCGCGTGGATCTCATGTTCGGATCGAACTCGGAGCTGCGTGCCCTCGCGGAGGTCTATGCGTGCTCCGATTCACACGAGAAGTTCACCCGCGACTTCGTCGCCGCGTGGGACAAGGTCATGAATCTCGATCGATTCGATCGAGTCTGATCCCGGCGGCCGCGCCGGGCACCGGATTCGGCTCTCGAGCGGACGTCATCACGGCAAGAGCGGCGGACCCCGCACGAGTCAGGCCACAGCGCCTGATTCGCCGCGGGCCCGCGCAAGGGTCCGCCGCTCTCGTAAGAATGCCGGAAAGACCGGTACACTCAACCGGCTCTGAGCAGAGTGAGCGGATTGACACGCGCGGCGCGCGACGCGGGTAGATATGACGCCAGCACCGACGCGCCGGCGACCAGCAGCACCGCCGCGAGCATCGACACCGGATCCAGCGGATGCACGCCGAACAGCAGACCGCGCAACAGCCGGGTTGTCGCCACGGCGCCGGCGAGTCCGATCGCAGCCCCGAGTCCGGCGAGCCACAGTCCTTCTCCTACGATGAGACGGCGCACATCCGACGCCGTCGCGCCGAGCGCGACCCGAATGCCGATCTCGGTGTTGCGCTGGCGCACGTAGGCACCCATGACCGCATACAGTCCGATCGCCGCCAGTATCAGGGCCGCGATACCAAACGCACCGAGCACGAATGCGTCGAAGCGCGGTCGAGCCAACGGGTGGTGGAGCAGGTCCGCGAAGGGCGTGACCCGCATCACCTGCACGGCTGGATCGACGGCCCGGATACGTTCGCGCGCCGCGCCTGCGACCACACGGACCGGAGCGGTCGACCGCAGCACGATCGCGCCCGCTCCGAAGATGAACTGAGCCGCCGGAAGGTAGAGCGTCGCGCGGGGCTCCCTGAGCTCACGGTACCGCGTCATGCGCGCCACGCCAACCACGGTGCGCCATGGGTCTTCTGAAGTCGCGCCGCCAAGCTTCAGACGCTTGCCGACGGGCTCTTCACCCGGCCACGCACGTGCTGCAACGTCCTCACTCACGATGACGACGTTTGGTGCCCCTTCCCGATCTGCTGTTCCGAAACTGCGTCCGCGGATGAGCGACACACCGACGGTGGCGAAGTAGTTCGGATGAATCGACTCCGGGTTGAGCGACGAGTTTGCGCCGGGACGATCGGCGCGTTGTCCCTCCACGGTGAATGTCGATGCATCCCGCCCGCCGGTACCCGCGAACGGAGGGGTATTGACGGGTGTCGCCCCGGCGATGCCGGGCGTGGCTTCGAGCGCCTTCACGACGTCATCGAGGAATTGCAGCCGTCGATCACGCTCACCGTACTTCGCCTGAGGCAACGCCAGCTGCACGAGCACCCGGACCGCGGAGAGGGGAGAGCGAAACAGCGAGAGTAACTACTCGCGCAGTGACTGCGCCGGCTCGATCCTGAGGACTCGACGCGCTGGCAGATAGCACGCGGTCATGGCGACGAGCGCGAGTCCGAGCGCGACTGTCAGCAGCGTTGCGGGATCTAAGGGCGACACGCCAACCAGCACACCCCTGATGAAGCCGCCAGCCAGGTAGACGCCCGGCACGCCGACGAGAAGGCCGATCGTTACGAGCAACGCGCCTTCGCGGAGCACGAGACGAAGGACGCGCCCGTGATCGGCACCGAGGGCGAGTCGCACGCCAAACTCATGGTGCCGCCGCGTCACGGCGCTCGAGACCACGCTGAACAGTCCCATCGCGGCGAGCAGCAACGCGCCGAGGGCGAAGCCGGCAATCAGTACGGCGCTGATGCGCGGTTGCCGGAGCGCGTCACCGACGATCTCGTCCATCGTCCGCAGGTCCACCAACGCGAGGCGTGGATCGATTCTCCGAACTGCCGCGCGCACGTCCGGAGCGATCGCGTGCGGATCGCGTCCCGTGCGCAGCACGAACGCGAGCGAGCGAGAGCCATTGTCCTCTGCGCGGAAGTAGAGCTCCGGGCGGCCGTCCTGATGCACGTCGTACAGGCGAGCCTGTTCGACGACGCCGACGATAGTCATCGGGGTGTCCTGTCCGGCTGGAATCTTCGCGCCGAGCGGACTGCCTGTCGGAAAAAACTGCCTCGCGAGAACCGAATCGATCAGCACTTCACGCACACCGTCCCGGCGGGCACGATCGAACGCGCGTCCGGCCAGTATTCGCATCCCCATGACATCGATGTAGGACGCGCGGATGCCGATGTAGTCGACGAGCGGGTTGTCGCGCGTCGCATCGCCCGTGATGCCAGGCGCGCCAGGGATCGTCAGCGTATTCTGGTTGGCCGAGGCAGTCAGCGGCAGCGTCGTCGCAGCGCTTACGCCCGTCACACCCGGTATGGCCGTGAACTCCTCTTCGATCCGCTGCTGGACCGCCAGGACATCGGGTGCGTTCGGGAAGAACGGAGGGATGACCGGTACGCGTACCGTGAGCACGCCGTCAGGATTGAAACCCGGATCGGCGACGAGTAGTCGCTCGAAGCTGCGCACCACGAGTCCGCCTGCGCTGAGCAGTACGAGCGACAGGGCGACCTGCGCGACGACCATCCCGCGACGCATCCGGCCATGACCGCCGCCGCCGCGTACGGCGCTTTTCGCCAGGAGTGACGACAATGATGTGCGCGCCGCCCACGTTGCTGGCGCGACCGCGGCCAGCAGACCGAGCGCGGTCCCTATTCCCACCACCACGGCGCCGATACCCCAAGCGACCGCCACCGCTTCGCGGCGCGGCAGGTCGAGCGGCGCCAGTGCGATGAGAGTACGCGTCCCCCAGACAGCCGCCAGCGCGCCGAGCGAACCGCCGATGCATCCGAGCAGACCCCCTTCGAAGAGCGTTGCCTGGACGAGGGCCACGTTGTTGGCCCCGGGCGCGCGCGACACCGCGAACTCATGCTCGCGCTGCGCCGCGCGGGCGAGCAACACGGACGCCAGATTCACCATCAGCACGAGCACCAGAAACGCACTCGCGAAGCCGAGGACGAGAAGAGCGGAACGGACGCGCGCGACGAGGTCGGGTTTCAGTCCGACGGGATAGAGCTTGAGCCCTTTGCGGTCGAACGCCCGTGCGTCGATGACTCTGCCGACGGCATCGACAGCGGCGGCCGCCGCTTGCGGTGACGTCCCGTGATGGACACGAATCAGTCCCGCGTACGAATCCGCCGCGGGGATTGGCCTCCGCAAGATTGATGTCAAACGTCGTGTAGGCGTCGGCCCGCTGCGGCGCGCCGAGACTCGAGTGGCGCATGAAGGCGAAGCTTTGAGGCAGTACGCCGATGACCGTGAAGGGCTGCCCGTTGAGCCGCACGTCCGATCCCACGATCTCGGGACTTGCACCGAGCCGATTCCACAGCTCATGGGACAGAACGACCACCGGAGCCCGCTTCGGACCCACTTCGCTCGTCGCAAAGCCACGACCGAGGGCAGGCTGCAGACCGAGGACCTCGAACAGGTTCGTCGACGCGGCCATCACCGCAATCTGCATCGGGTCGGTGCTGTCGCGTTGCGAGAACGTCGCCAGATCACGCCGAAGCCCCACGCCACTTTCGATCACACCGCCGGCCTTCTGCAGCTCCGCGACGTCCGGTCCACCGAGCCAGCCGCGCTTCAAATCGAAGATCGGCCCATAGTCACGCCACACGAAGTACAGGTCGTCCGGGGCTTCGATACGGCATCGGCTCGATCAGGACCTTCTGGACAACCGTGTAGACGACAGCGAAGGTGCCGAGACCCACGGTCAGGGTTCCGACCACGGCGGCGGCCAGCGTGGGTGCGCGCATCAGACGGCGGGTTGCGAGCTCCAGGTCGCGGCCCCAGTTGCCCGTGCGCCGCCACGAGACCGCGGGATGTGCCCGTTCGCCGGGTCCGTTGCGCAGGAAATCCACGAGCGCGAGAAACCACAGTCCCGCGAGTCGGATGACGCCGCCGCGATTCATGGCGTCCCGCGCGCGATCTCTGTACGTCTCGACGACCGAGTCTCCCATCTCGTCGCGAAAGTCAGCGGGGTAGAGCCGGAGGAGGAGTCTGAACCAGCGCTCCGACAGGTTCAGCAGGAAGCTACCGTTCATTTCGCCGCCTTTCCCAGGAGTCCGCCGATCCGTGCCGCCCGCATCAGGCCTTCCAGCCGCCGCACTTCAGCTCTGGCGACCCGGACACCTGCATCGGTGATGCGGTAGTAGTTACGACGTTCGTCGCCCGCGTCCGCGGCCGGGCGCCGAGCGGCTGCGGCGATGAGCCCGTTCTCCGCCAAGCGGGCCAGCGCCCTGTACATCGTGCCGACGTCGGGAACCGCCGTTTCGCCTCGCGTCTCGATGTCGAGGATGATCCCGTAGCCGTGGCGCTCGCCGGCTGCCAGGCTGAGCAGAATGTGAAACTCCACCGTGCGCAGCGGCAGGCGGAAATCCGACCCGCCCCGACTCCTGTCCATTCCCATGATGTTGTCGCCTCATCGACCAGACTATGCGTACCACATATATGTTCTACGCATGCACGCTTGTCAAGTTCAACCGGCCGAACGCACGTGGTGAGGCACCGTCGTGAGGTGGAACCAGTTGAGGGACCGGCTGCGCAATGGTCGAGGGTCAGGCGTGTCGGAGCGTGGATCGACTGGCGAAAGGAGCGGGCGGCAAGCCATCCGCTATACTCGCGGAGATTCCCTGAGAGGTAGACGAATGGAGACAGATCGACGGTCTTTTCTGCGTGCGACGGGCAGTTCGCTGGTCCTTGGTGCCGGAAGTGTGTGGAGCGCGTCGGCGGCGGCCCAGGCGCCGGCCTCGCCCGTATCTTTTCCCGGCGTCCCCAATCCACTCGAAGGCAGCGTCGACGTCATCGCGACGGGCTACATCTGGAGCGAAGGTCCCGTGTGGGTGGGCGGCGAGCAGGGACACCTGCTCTTCTCCGACGTCCCCGGCAACGCCATCTACAGCTGGGACGGCAAGCGAACCACCGTCTTCCTGGCCCCGTCCGGCTACCAGGGCTTCCCGATTCCCGACTCGATCCGCGAGGCCGGCTCGAACGGCCTGGCGCTGGGCCGTGGTGGATTACTGATCGCCGACAGCGGAACGCGCGCACTGGCGCGGGTGGACCTCGCCACGCGTCAGAAGGCGGTGTTCGCCGGGTCCTACCAGGGGAAACGCTTCAACAGCCCGAACGATCTCGTGGTCGCCCGCAGCGGCGCCGTGTACTTCACCGATCCTCCGTTCGGCCTGGCGGGCGTGCAGAAGTCACCGCTTCGGGAGTTGACCTACACCGGCGTCTTCCGCGTGACGCCGGACAACCAGGTGCACCTGGTTGCCGACAACCTGTTCCCGAACGGCATTGCGTTGTCGCCGGACGACCGTACGCTCTACGCCACGGACAATTCGGGCTGGGTGGCCATCGATCTCGATGGTTCCGGCATGCCGACCGGACAGCGGCCGTTCGTCGCCAGCGAAAAGGTCGGGGGCGCGCGCGGTGACGGCATGAAGGCCGACTCGGCCGGCAACATCTGGACCAGCGGTCGCGGGGGGATTTATGTCTTCTCACCGAAGGGCGAACACATCGGCTTCGCCCCGATCGCGGGCCGGGTTTCGAACTGCGCGTTCGGGCCCGGCCGATACCTCTACGTCACCAACGACACCCAGGTCGTGCGCGGCCGCATTCGCACCGACTTCCCCGGAGGGTCGCCAATCCAGTACTAACCGAGGACGGCGAAGTCATGACCGTGAGTTGTCCGCCTTCGCGTCTTCGGCGCGACGGCGAATCGGCAATTGCCCGATGGCGACTGCTCACCGGAATCTCACGAAGTGCTCACCTCCACGTGAAGACACCGGCCGGTCCGCGGGGGGATACTTCCATCCGCGGGCTCGGATGAGCATGGCCCGATGCACCGACAGGTGCGGATTGGAGGAGCGACGCGTATGAATGCCGGCTTGGATTGCAGGCAGCAGGCTCAGGGATGCCTGCGGGGTGAGGCCCGATGACGGCGGTCTCGTGGCTCGACTGGAAGCTGGGCGCGCGTCTGCTCCTGAAATATCCCGCGCTCACGATCATCGGGGGCCTCTCGCTGGCGGCCGCCATCGCGATTGGCGCGGTCGGCATCGAAGTCGCCGGCGAACTGCTGTACAAACGGCTGCCGTTCCCTGAAGGCGGCCGGGTCGTGCGGCTCGAGACGCAGGACACCGCGGCGTCACGCGTGGAGTCGAGGGTGCTCCACGACTTCGCGATCTGGCGGCGTTCTCTGAAGGGGGTGGTGGAGATCGGCGCCGCCCGCATCAGCGAGCGCAACGTGCTCACGGGCGAAGGCCGTACCGAATCGCTGCGCGTGGCGGAGATCACGGCGTCTGCGTTTCCGCTCACCCGCGTGCCGCCGCGGCTCGGCCGACCGCTGCAGCCGACCGACGAAATGCAGGGAGCGGAGCCCGTCGTGGTCCTGGGTTACGACGTCTGGCAGAGAGAGTTCCTCCACGACCCGGCGATCATCGGCCGAGTCGTGACGGTGGGCCGCACGGCTCGCACCGTGGTGGGCGTGATGCCCCCCCGCTTCGGCTTCCCGCACAATCAGCAGGCATGGGTGCCATTGCCGGTCCAGGACGCGCCGCCGCGTGAAGGGCCGGCCGTGCAGGTGTTCGGCCGCCTCGCCGACGGAGCAAGCTGGCGCGACGCGGCGGCGGAGATCGAGGTTGTCTCGGCACGCCTGGCCGCCGACCAGCCGGCAACTCACGCGCAGTTGCGGACGCGCGTTCGCGCATTCGCCGGGCGCACGCCGGGGGATTCGCTGCGGCTGGAAGATCTGGCGGTCCACGCCATCGTCCTGCTGCTGCTGGGGGCGGTCTCGGCGAACGTCGCGACGCTGATCTTCGCGCGCACGGCGATGCGCGAGCCGGAGTTGATCGTCCGTCACGCGCTGGGGGCGAGCCGTGCCCGCGTGATCGCGCAGATCGTCACCGAAGGGCTCGTGCTGGCCCTCGCGGCTGCCGTGCTCGGGCTCGTCGTGGCCCAGACGACGGTGCGCTATGCCTGGGCCCGGGCGAATCAGATCATTGGGGACGGACTGCCGTTCTGGGTGGATCTGAGGCTCGAGCCTGCCACCCTCGCGTACGCGCTGCTGCTCGCGCTCCTCGCCGCGGCACTGATCGGCCTGCTGCCGGCACTGAAGGCCACGGGCGCGTCCGTCCAGCGGGGATTGCAGGGGATCACGAGCACCGGTGGGACGATGAAGTTTGGCGGCATCTGGTCGTTTATCGTTGGCGCGCAGGTGGCCTGCACGCTGCTGTTCGTGCCCGCCGCAGTGGGAATCTACACCAATTCCCTTCAAGACCAGTCGGCGTGGGCAGCGTTTCCGACGGAGCGTTACCTCACCTTCCGCCTCAGGATGGACAACGAGGCGCCGGCTGGCGAGCGCGATGTGCCTGACGATGCGCAGATCGGCGCGCGTCGCGCGCGGGCATACGAAGAGCTCGCGGGCCGGTTGCATCAGGAGCCTGGGGTCACCGGCGTGACGCTCGCCGATCGCCAGTTCGGGGCGCAGCCGGAGTGGGTGGCACTGGAAATGGAGCAGGACGGCGCATCACCGGCTCAACTCCACGGCAACTACGAGGGCGGATTCGCGATGGTGGCTGTCGGTGCCGGCTATCACGAGGCGTTCGACGCCCGGATCGTGGCCGGCCGCGGCCTGCAGGCCGCTGACGCGGGGGCGACGAACCGGCCCGTCCTGGTGAACGAGGCGTTCATGCGCGAGGTTGGCAGGAATCCCGTGGGCGCTCGGGTCCGCACAATCCAGCGAGGTGGCGTGCGCGAGACGGGCTTGTGGCACGAGATCGTCGGCGTGGCCTCCGATCTGAACGTCGGCGGCGACGGTGGCGGTGCGACGACGACGATCTATCGCGCAGCGTCCGCGGCGGAGCTCGATCCCGTCGTGGTCACAGTGCGCGTCGCGGGCGACGCATCGGCGCTTGCGCCCCGCGTCGCCGCCCTTGCGCGACGGGGCGATGCAGGTCTGCAGCTCCGGGATATCGCCACCCTCGACGAGGTCGTGGCACAGGAGCAGGAATCGAAGACATTCGGCACCGTCGTCTTCGGCAGCATTCTGGTCGTGGCGGTGGTCTTCTCCGCGGCCGGTCTGTATGCGCTCATGGCCGTCGCCGTGGCGCGCCGCACCCGCGAGATCGGGATCCGTATGGCGCTCGGCGCCAACCCCCGGCACGTGCTCGGCAGCGTGTTCGCTCGTGCCGGTCGTCAGCTTGGCGGCGGCATCATCGCGGGCAACAGCCTCATCCTGCTCCTCGCGTGGCGCGCCGACAGCCTGACCACGGATCTCCTCGTCGTGTCGGTGATCACGTCCGTCATCATGGCGGTCGTGGGCGTGCTGGCGTGCGCCGCACCGGCGCGCCGGGCGCTGCGTGTTCAACCGACCGAGGCGTTGCGGCAGACTTGACGTGTTTGCTGGGACCGTCTTTTTGACCGGTTACGGTGATGGAGACCTTGCTCGAGGAAATCGTCGAAGGACATGACTAGCTGCTCTCCCGCAGACGTACGAGTCAGCCAATCTGTGTCTGTTGATTCTGCTTGTGAGGTGACCCAGATGTCCACCAGCTGGAACCAGATGTCGAGCTGGCTAAGCAAGCTCCAGGGGATCCAAGGAGCCGCATAGTCGCCGGCCTGCTTCTCGTGCGCGGCTGAAGCCCGGCGCTACAAGCGCGATGGCAGCAACACTGGTACGAAGCAGCCCGTGTGTCGGCGGCTGACGGACGCTATTCGGCAAGGAACGGCGGGGCAGGTTCCGTGATGAAACAGAATCCGATCCTCGCGCTGTGGGCCGGGTGACGCACGCTTGCATGGAGCTTCATCCGCCGGTCGGGAGCGCCAAGGCGGTCAGCGTGTTCCGGGCCCCGATGATCACATACTGGCGCCCGGCCCACTCGTACGTGATGGGCGCATTGGTCATCGGGCCGCCGACGTCGGTTTTCCATAGCGTCTTGCCGGTCGCCGGATCAAGTGCCACGGCGTACCCGGAGTTCGACGTGAACAGCAATCGGCCGGCGGTCGTGAGAATGCCGGCGGCGTTTCCGTAGCCGAGCCGCCATTTGATTTGGCCCGTCTGGTAGTCAATCGCGAGCAGCGCCCACTCCCCGGCGCCGAGGCTCGCGCTCGCCCCGCCTTGATGGTCTTCGGGCTGTTCGTCGTCTCCGGCAAACAACAGATAGGCGATTCGCCATCCGCCCAGACTGCCGTTGACGTAGAACAAGCCGGTCTCTGGACTGAAGCTCGGCACGTACCAGTTCGTCTCGGATCCCTGGAACAGCACGCCATCCCGGCTGGGCTCCTTCTTCTTGTCGGGAATCGGCTCGCCTCGCGCATTCAGTCCAGACGCCCAGTTCTGCGGGCCAAACGGGGCCGTCAGGAGATGCTCGCCGGTGGCGCGATCGAGCACGAAGAAGTAGCCGTTCCGGCTCGCCTGCATGAGCATCTTCCGCTGACGGCCTCGGAAGGGGCCGTCGACGAGGACGACAGACTCCGTCGCATCTCGATCCGCCGTGTCGTGCGGTGACGGTTGGAAGTACCACACGAGTTTTCCGGTATCGACGTTGATCGCGACGATCGAGCACGTGAACAGATTGGCGCCTTCGCGTTCGGTGCCGTTTTCCACCGGATGGGGATTGCCGGTGCCCCAGTAGATCATGTTGAGCGCGGGATCGTAGCTGCCCTGGACCCAGGTGGCGCCGCCGCCGTGCATCATGGCTTCCTTGTTCGGCCACGTCTTCGATTCTGGCGTGCCCCATTCCGGCACGCTCTCCCACGTCCACAACACTTTGCCGGTCTCCGGGTCCACGGCTTTGAGAAACCCGATGACGTCGGCGGCGTCGCCGGAGATGCCGACGATGAGCCGGTCTTTCACGACGAGCGGAGGGCTGCTCATGTAGTAGCCGAAGGTCACATCGGCCATTGGCACTTCCCACACTTTCTTGCCGGTCTTCGCCTCGAGGCAGACGAGAAACGCGTCGGGTGTCCCGAAGTAGACGCGATCACGGTAGAGCGCGACGCCGCGATTCGCGAGGTGGTTGCCTCGTGAGGGCCGTTCGAACTTCCAGATCTCTTTGCCGGTCTGCGCGTCGAGCGCCCAGGCATAGTCCGGCGCCGTGACGTACACGACGCCGTCGACCATGAGCGGCGTGGATTTCATCACCGTGCCGGCGTTGAATGTCCAGGCCTGCGTGAGGCGGCTGACATTCGTCTGGTTGATCTGCGTGAGCGGGCTGTATCGGCGGGACGTGTAGTCACCCAACAGCGTCGGCCACGTCCCGCCCGGGTTCAGAATGGTGGCCGGATCGAGCCCCTGGCCGTTTACCACGTTGACCACGAAGGCGGCCGACAGACACAGCGACAGCGTCAGGACGTTCTTCACGGCGCGCCTCATTTGAGTGTCCAGAGATACGCAAACATGTTGTGCATGTCGGCGTCGGTGTACTTCGGGAGCAAATCACGGTGCGCCTGCAGGGGATCGGTGACGTCCACTCGTACGCTGTCAGCCGGCCAGCTCTGCGTCTTCCCGTCGGCCGTGCGCACCGACACGTCGTAGGTGTTCAGGACCAGGAGCACTCCGGTGACGCGCTCCCCAGACGGCAGCGTCACCGTGGCCGTCTTCGGTTTCGTCGTGCGCGGCATCATGAACCGTGCCTGGAGATCGACCGGACTGTATTTTCCCGCGATGCCCGCCAGGTCGCCGGTGATCGAGTGGCAGGTCGAGCACGTGCCCGCGCCGTTGAACCAGGCCCTGCCGGCTTCCGCGTTTCCCGTCAACAGGAGCGTCACCGGATAGTCGTCCGGCATCGGACCCGACGAGCTCTTGTCGTACGTCTGGACGAGGTTCCGTATGAAGGAGACGACGTCGCTCACCTGTTCGGGAGCCAAGTTGGCTGCCGGCGTGGTCGTGTGCGGGACGTCGGACTTGATCATGCCCGCGACCGCGGAGCCGTCCTTGTCGTGACGGACGATCGTCGATCGAATCAGATTCGGGGCTTTCGGCGTGCCCGTGGCATTTGCCGCGTGGCACGATCCGCAGGACGCGATGAAGAGCGGCTGGCCGCGTTTCACGCTGGCGGGATCGGGGACCGTTGTCCACGCCCACCACCAGCGGGCGTTCGGCGCGACTTCACGCGGCTCGCCGGCCTGTGCGCCACGCCCAGGCCCGGCGGCCCTTCCTTCAGCCCCACGGCCCTGCGCGTTGACGTGCGCGGGGGCCAGGAACACAGCCAAGCACCCAGACAGCGCCACGGCAACGGCTCGCGTCATCGAGTTCCTCCTGGACGATGGACCCGCCCCAAATCCCTGACGCATATTACGAGCGATGGCTGCGACTCGCGTGCCGACTCGCGATCGGACGCGTTCAGCCCTCGATCAGTCTGCGTCCGAAGAGCGGGCGGCCTGCCAACGAAAGGAGGCGAGGTTCGAGAATCCACGATTCTACGGTAGTTCGCGGTCAACAGCCGCTTGCTTTTGCGACGTGTTAGTTTTATAACACACGGAGTCCGAGCGCATAACAGCATGAACGTCGTGCGCGCCCTGCTCTCCTGGACATGCTGTACGCGATCCGCGGCGGTCCTGACGCTCGGTCTCGGAATCGGCGCAACGACTTTGAACGCGTTGACCACGGAGCGCGTACGGACATTGACGGCCAGGTAATCGGGAGGTCCCACGATGGAGTCGGTGTGGCGCGACATTCGGCAGGCCCTTCGAATGATGTCCGAGCACAAGGCGTTCAGCGCCGGAGTGCTGCTGACGCTCGCGCTGGGCATGGGCGCGAACACCGCCATGTTTTCGATCGTCCACGGCGTCCTGCTTCGACCGTTGCCGTACGCCGAGCCCGAGCAGCTCATGCGTCTGTCGGAGGAGCATCCGGGCGGCACCCCGGCGCCGTGGGCCCGTCTTAGCGACTTCACCCGCGATGCCTGGGTGCCGGCCTCGAAGACGATCGAGGACACTGCAACGTTCACCAACAGCTTCAGGTTCTCCGTCGGCCGCGAAAACCCGGTGCGGGTGCCAGGCGCGATCGTGTCGCCGTCGCTGTTCCGCGTGCTGCGCGTGCAGCCGGACGCGGGGCGCTTCTTCCAGGATGACGACGCGATCGAAGGGGCGGATCCTGTCGTTGTGCTCGGACACGGCCTGTGGAGGGACCTCTACGCCGCGAGTCCAGCGGCGATTGGGCAGCCGCTGGTTCTGAACGAGAAGCCGCACCTCATTGTCGGTGTCGCGCCGGCGAGCTTTGAGTTCCCGGACGCAGATGCGGCCTTCTGGCTACCGGAGCGCGCGGCGGCGAAGCCGGCCGGCACGGCAGCGCGCCGGATCCGCATGCTGCGCACCATCGCCCGCCTGCGGCCCGGCATCACCCGCGAACAGGCGGCTGCGGAAGGGACGGCGGCCGCGCGCAGCGTCACCCGTCCTCCGGGCCTCGATCGGATATTGGGGAACGGTGGTCCCGTGCAGGTGCGCGTCCGCTCCCTCGTCGAGGAGATGACCCAGAACGTCCGTCCTGCGCTCCTCCTGCTGATGGCCGGCGTGGCGCTGGTGCTCTTCGTGGCCTGCGCGAACGTTGCGAATCTGCTGCTCGCGCGCGGACACGCACGTCAACGCGAGATGGGCGTGCGTGCCGCGCTCGGCGCGCCTATGAGGCGGCTCGCGCAGCAGCTTATTATCGAGAGTCTCGTGTTCGCGATCGCGGGCGGCTTGCTCGGTCTCTTCCTCGCGTGGGCGCTCGTCGGTCTGCTACCGATGGTCGCGCCCGAGAATTTCCCCCGGCTGGAGTCCATCCGCCTCGACTGGCGGGTGCTGATGTTTGCTCTGACGGCATCGCTGTTCGCCGGCATTCTCGCGGGCGTGCTGCCTGCCTTGCGCGGCGCGCGGCCGGGACTTGACACCGTCCTTCGTGCCGGCGATCGACGTACAGTGGCCGGCTCCGGGCACGTGCTGCGCGCGAGCCTGCTCGTCGTCGAAGCCGCGCTCGCCGTCCTGCTGATCGTCAGCGCTGGGCTGCTCGTGCGGAGCTTCATCCGCCTGGTCAACGTCGACGGCGGATTCGATCCGTCGAACGTGCTGGTGACGCAGGTCTACCTACCCGACGCCAACCAGAGTCCGGCGCGCCCGTCGGCGTTCTTTGAACGGCTCGTCCCCCGGCTCACGCAAGTCCCCGGCGTCGTGGCGGTCGGCGTGGCGAACATGGCACCGTTCGGGACGGAAGCCTACGCGACGGCATTCGAGCTGCCGGATCCAGGTCCCGACGGCGCGCCAGGGCAGGCGACCGCGACGAGCTGGGTGGTGACGCCCGGTTACGCAACGGCGCTCGGTCTGCGCGTCACGAGCGGCCGCTTCCTCGCGCCGGCCGATGTCGACGGTCCCACGGATGCGATGGTTGTCAACGAGGCGTTCGTCCGCCTGTACCTCAATGACGGAAAGCCGCCGGTCGGACGACGATGGCTTCCGGCGAAAGGGGCGAAGCTCACGGAGATCGTCGGCGTCGTCGCCAACGTGCTGAAGGATGGCCTCGATCGTCGCCCCGAGCCCGAGGTCTACCGAGCAGCCTCCTTGACAAGGTCCACGCTGGTGCCGTACGCGTCCCTGGTCGTGCGAACGACGGGCGATCCGCTGGCGCTGGCGTCTGAGCTGCGGCGGCTGGCGAGGGAGTCGGATCCGCGCGTCGGGCTCGACGGCCTCGGCAGTCTGTCCGGCAAGCTTTCCGCGTCGGTGGCGCAGCCCCGTTTCGCGGCGTGGCTGCTGGCGCTGTTCGCGGGCCTCGCCCTGGCCGTGGCGGCGACCGGTCTCTACGGCGTGCTGTCATACAACGTCAGCGAACGTCGCCGCGAGATCGGAATACGGGCTGCCCTTGGCGCAACGCGCGGCCGGCTCATGCGGCTCGTGCTGCGTCAGGGCCTGGGCTTCACGCTCGCGGGTCTCGCGCTCGGCATGATGGCGGCTGCCGCTACGTCCCGCCTGCTCTCCACGCTGCTCTTTGGCGTCACGCCGTTCGACAGCGTCGCCTTCGCCGTCGCGCCGGCCGTGCTGATCGTGGTCGCGCTCGCCGCGTGCCTGGTGCCGGCGTGGCGTGCCGCTGCCACCGATCCAGCCGTGGCACTGCGCGCGGAGTAGAGGCACCAGTTTCGCACAGGCATCCAGCCTCGGCCGTTTCGCGTAGTAGTCTACGATGGGCGTGTGGACGGAGCCGCGAGCTAATTGTTGAGTATGCTCCCCCGTATGGTCCTCGACGGCGCCGACACAGTTTCTCCGGCCGCGTTGCTTGACTGGATCGGCCGCGGTGATGCCCCCATTGTTCTCGACGTACGATCGGCCGGCGAGTTCGCCGCGGGGCATGTGCCGACTGCCAGGCACGTCCCGTTCACGAGCGTGCTGGCGGGATCCCACGACGTGCGCGCGGAGAAGTCCGCTCCCGTCGTGGTCTACTGCGGGCACGGACCTCGCGCGTGGCTTGCGGGTGCGTTGCTGCGACGGCGTGGGTACGCGCGTGTGACCTACCTGCGAGGACACATGGCGGCGTGGCGGCGGGCCGGATTGCGGGAGGAGCGATGAGGATCGTCGTCGGCATCCTCGGCGTGGCGCTCGTGGCGACGCTCGCCGATTACACCTGGTACACGCTGCACGTCCGCCACAGCATGACAACGGGCATCTTCCACGGCGCGGTGCTCCTGACGGCCGTCGGCGCCGTCCTGGGACTGGATGCGGGCCGCGTCATGAAGGGGCTGCCGATCGGCGCGCTGGCTGGCGTCGGCGGCGCGCTCACCTACTATCTGCTGGTCGAGCTCGTGGATCGGCGGACGTATGGGTCGGCGATTCCGGCGTCCTGGGTTGCGCTGTGGCTGATCGTCGCCGTGCTCGATGGCCGCTGGCTCCGTGCGCCGGAACGCCGGCCGTGGCGGGTGATTGCGATCCGCGGCGTGCTCGCCGCGGTACTCAGCGGCGTCGCGTTCTTCATGGTCATGAACACGCTGTGGGGACGTCCGCCGGCAACCGGCAGGAATTACGCCGTACAGTTCGCCGCCTGGGCAGTGGCCTGGGCGCCGGGTCTGCTGGCCCTGACACTGGGTCGATCGTCCAGCGTACGACGTCGGACCTGACGCGATTCCCGGCGTCATCGAGCCCGACACACGCCTGCGACACGGCAACCGCGAATCGGGCCGGTTGGAGCCGCCCACAATGAGATGTCCCCGACTCGGCCGGGGGATTCGCTCGGTGGGCCGAACACAACCAGGCGTGTCACGGTGCCGTTGTATCATCCGTCCATGACTGCTCTGAGTGCCAAGCATCGCGCCTCGGTCCTGGTGGCCGTCGCCGCGGCGGCGACCGTGTTGCACACGGCGCCCTCCAACCAACCGGTTGCACAAAGTGCAGCCACGGCGTTCATCGGCGTGAGCGTGCTCCCCATGGACAGGGACGGCCTGCTCGCCGACCAGACCGTTGTCGTCACCGACGGGAAAATCGCGTCGATCGCTCCGGCGGGGAAGGCGCAGGTGCCGGCCGGAGCGGTGAAGGTCGATGGCACGGGCAAGTACCTGATGCCGGGACTCGGTGAGCTCCACGCGCACATTCCCGGCGGCAAAGCGCCGGAGGGCGACATCGAGCGCACGCTGTTTCTCTACGTCGCGAACGGCGTGACGACGATCCGCGGCATGCTGGGGGACCCGCGGCACCTCGTCTACCGTGAGCGCGTGGCCAAGGGCGAAGTCCTCGGCCCGCGCATCTACACGTCGGGCCCCTCGTTCAACGGAAACAGCGCGAAGACGGCCGATGCCGCGGCCGCGATGGTCATCGAGCAGCACAAAGCGGGCTACGACCTGCTCAAGATTCACCCGGGCGTTCCGCGCGATGTGTTCGACGCGATGGCCGCCAGGGCCGACGAAGTCAGGATTCCGTTCGCCGGGCACGTGCCCGAGGCCGTCGGGCTGATGCGCGCGCTCGAGGCGAAGTTTCGAAGCATCGATCATCTCGACGGCTACGTCGAGGCGCTGGTGCCGAACGCCTCCGGGTCGCAGACCTTTGGCGTCAATCTCGCCGCGCAGGCGGACGAGAGCCGGATCCCGTCGCTGGTCAAGGCGACGCGCGCGGCCGGGACATGGCAGGTGCCCACCGAGATACTCCTGGTCAACTGGCTGAACGACGAGGACCCCCAGGCCATGGCAAAATGGCCCGAGATGAAGTATGTGGAGCCGGGAATCCTGGCGAAGTGGATCGCCGACAAGCAGGGATTTGCCGCGAAGCACCCGCGGGCCGATCGCCAGAAGCTGCTGGCACTGCGCCGTACGATCATCAAGGCACTGCACGACGGCGGCGTCCCGTTCGCGCTGGGATCCGACGCGCCGCAAACCTGGAACGTGCCGGGGTTCTCAGTGCACCGCGAGCTCGGCGCACTCGTGGCTGCCGGGCTGACGCCGTACGAGGCGTTGAAGAGTGGGACCGCCAACGTCGGGGTCTACTTCGGCACGCAGTCGACCGTCGGAACGGTCGCCGCCGGCAAGCGAGCCGATCTCATCCTGCTTGACGCCAATCCGCTGACGAACATCGCGAATAGTTCGCGGATCGCCGGCGTCATGGTCAACGGGCGGTGGCTGCCGAAGACCGATATCGATACGCGGCTCGCCGGCGGAAAGTGAACGCGGCGTGAACACGTAAGGGCGGAAGTGGTGACGCCGACGTTCGTCCGCGCGCCCGGATCATCGCCTTGAGCCCGGCGCGGTTGCCCACCTCTCGTCTGCGAGACGCAACGCGCTGTCCGAACCTGACGCTTCCCACCACCACAACGGCGCACTTCGGCAGGTCTATCACGGGCTGCTGGTCGCGCGCAGGACCAGGTCTCCCTAACTAAACGTGGCGATTCGCCGTGCCCGGCCGACCTTGTGTGCGTTTGTGCACAGCCACGGCCGCCCCCCATCAGGCATGCTGAGGCTGCACCGGGAAAAGCCATGTCCGGAGAAAGTCAGGCGTCACGCGGCAAAAATCCCTTCTGAGGGGGCGCGCTGCCTTCTCAGCGCGGACGCTTTTACATGCGGTGCGGCATCCTTCGGCTTCCAGATATTCGCTGCGACGCGGCGCGCGTTCGGTCAGGGGCGGGCATGACTCCCGCGCATCGACTTCTCGCCAGGGACGCAGGTGGGCCGCGCGCCCTCTAAAACCTGCGGCGATCTCGCCGATTAGGACATCGGGGGAAGACTCCAGCGGCAGCCATGGCTTTCGGAAGGAGATGGTCATTTCGGTGCGATGCGATGGCGAGTAACGGTTTAGTGTCCTTCGGGTCGCTCGGCGCTTTCGCCAGGCGAATCGGAAACACGTGCGGGGCGGTCACGCTCGCTGCGACCGGGTATCTGCTCGTCTATCTGATCTGGGCGGTGGTGCCAGGGGTCGCTCAGGAGCAGCGTGAAGTCGTCACGCAGATCGCCTTCATTCCCCTGGACCTGGCCGCCGCCGTGTGCTGCTGGATGGCGGCCTCGCGGGCGAGTCTGGACCAGCAGTCCCGCCGCGCCTGGCGACTCCTCGCGCTCGCCCTGCTTCTGAACTGGACCGTCAGCTGTCTGGTCATTTACGACGAATGGATCCTGGGCGGCGATCCGGCGTTCGCCGCATCCCATCTCGTCAACCTGCTCGTGTACCCGATCATGCTGTGGGGCTTGCTCTCCTTCCCCCTCGCCCCGCGGACCGCCTCTGAGCGGACCCGGTTCTGGCTCGACACCGGCACCGTGATGCTGAGCGGGACGATGGTGGTCTGGTACTTCGTACTGCGCCCCCTCGCCCTCGACACAACGAGCGGGCTGTTCGACATCGCGACCGCGGTTGCCTACCCGATTGGCGACCTGGTCCTTCTGTTCGGCAGCATGGCGGTGCTGCTGCGAAGGCCCGAGGAGACGAGCCGACGTGCTCTTGCGCTCGTCGCCCTCGGTCTTCTCACCTTTTTCGTCAGCGACCTGGTGGACAGCTATGTGAGCCTCGACGGCACGGCGGGCGACCGCCGATGGCTGAGCGCGATGTGGATTGCTCGCGGCGTGTTCGTCATCGCCGGCGCGCAGTACTTCCGCCGCTGCGCCCCGTCCGCCGCGGCGTCCGCGCCGTCCCAGACGGCGCCCTTCAGCCTGGTGCCATACGCCGCCCTCGTCGTCGGCTACGGCCTGCTCATTGGCGTCGTTCGCCACGTCTGGGCCGAGTCCCTCGGAGGCCTCGTCCTCGGAGCGGTCGCGCTCACGGGGCTCACGGTTCTCCGTCAGATTACCGCCGTTCGAGAGCGGGACCGGGCGCAACAGGCCGCACGCAGGACAGAGGAGCGATTCGTCGCGCTCGTCCGGCACGCCTCCGACCTCATCGTCGTGCTCGAGCCCGACTCCACGGTGCGGTACGTGAGCCCTTCGATTCGAGCGGCTCCTTGGCTATGAGCCGGCCGGTATCGTCGGAACGGCGCTCCTCGAGCTCGTTCACCCCGACGACGCGCCGCGCGCAGGCGCATTCGTCTCCGCGTCGGCTGAACGCCCGGGGGTGACGGAGCCGATCGCGTGGCGGCTCCTGCACCGCGACGGCACATGGCGGCACGTCGAGAACGTCGGGACCAACCTCCTCGACGAGCCGAGCGTCCGCGGGCTCGTGCTCAACACGCGCGACGTCAGCGAGCGGACGCGCATCGAGGCTGAGCTCGAGCGGGCGCGCGATGCGGCGCTTGCGTCCGCGCGCCTGAAGTCCGAGTTCCTGGCAAACATGAGCCATGAGATCCGCACACCGATGAACGGCGTGCTCGGGATGACCAGCCTCCTCAGGGACACCGACCTGACGCCCGAGCAGCGCGAATTCGCCGACACGGCGCACTCTTGCGCCGACTCGCTGCTCACCCTCATCAACGACATCCTCGATTTCTCGAAGATCGAGGCGGGCAAGCTCTCGTTCGAGGTCCTGGACTTCGACCTGTGGTCCACGATTGACGGAGCTTTCGATCTCGTCGCGGGGCGGGCGCACGCGAAGGGGCTCGAGCTCGCGGCCTTCGTTGACGCGGACGTGCCGACGGACCTCCGGGGGGACTCCGGGCGCGTCCAGCAGGTGCTGACGAATCTCGTCGGCAATGCCGTAAAGTTCACAGAGCGGGGGGAGATTGTCGTGAGCGTCTCTGCCGTCGATGAGACGGCATGCGACGTGACGGTCCGCGTCGCGGTGCGCGACACAGGAATCGGAATCGCGCCGGAGGCCCAGCAACGACTCTTTGAGGCATTCACGCAGGCCGACCGCTCGACGACCCGGCGCTATGGCGGCACCGGTCTCGGCCTCGCCATTTCGAGGCAGCTCGTCGAGCTCATGAACGGGGAGATTGGGATCGAGAGCCAGCTCGGACACGGATCGACCTTCTGGTTTACGGTTCGCTTCGAGAAGCAGGCGCACCCGGCTACGCTCGTGCCGCCGAGCCCGGTCCTCGCAAACGCGAGGGTCCTCGTCGTCGGCGGCTGCGAGACCGTCGGAAGGGCCGTCCGGCAGCTGGCGTCCGCCTGGTGCGGCGTGGTCCACCACGCCGGAGGACGCGATGAGGCGCTCGCGATGCTGCGCCGCGAGGCCGGCGCCGGTCGTGGGTACGACGTCGCGATCGTCGACATGAGTGCGGCGGAGCAGGACGGGCTGGAGCTGGTGCGCGCGATCCGCGACGACGAGTCACTCGAGGCCACCCGCATCGTCGGGCTCGCCCCGCTCGGGCACGGGGCACACCTGCGCGCCGCAGGCATCGCCACGCACCTGACCAAGCCTCCGAAGCGGTCCCACCTCCGTCGCTGTCTGGAGGCCGCCGTCTCGGGTGTGGAGGACACGGTCGCGGGCCTCGGGCCGAGCACGCGTCCACGCACCGCGGCCGGCCACGACCAGCACACCCGCGAAGCCGAAGCGACTCGGGTGCTCATCGTCGAGGACGATCCGGTGAACAGAATGGTCGTCGTCCGGCGGCTCGAGATGTCGGGCTATGCGGTCGACGTCGCCGTCAACGGGCTCGAGGCGCTCGATGTGCTCGCGAAGGCCGGGTACGACCTCGTGCTGATGGACTGTCAGATGCCGGAGATGGACGGGTACCGGGCGACCGAAGAGATTCGAAGACGCGAGGGCGCGTCGAAGCATACGACGATCATCGCCATGACGGCGCACGCGCTCGAGGGCGACCGGGACCGCTGCCTTGCGGCCGGCATGGACGACTACATCAGCAAGCCGATTGACGTTGACGAGCTGAGGGCGACGCTCGAGCGGTGGAGCGTCGTCGGATCATCAGCCGGAGCGAGCCGCCCCGCCTCGCGATTCCGGAACAGCTTCGGGCGGGATCCGAACTGAAATTCGGCGCTCCGTCGAAACTGCTCACCCCGCAGCGAGCCTTGGGTTAGAAATCGCAGAAATGCGCCGTTACGTCAGACATGACGTACGCCCACCGATTCTTGTATTCTCCGCCGAGGCCGGGAAGTTAACGTTCACGAAGAGGAGATTCATGCCGCGAGTTGAATCTGACTCGGCAGGGACCTCGGCGCACGCACGTGCGCCACAGTTGAATGTCCCCACGGTGACGCTCCCGAAGGGTGGCGGCGCCATTCGAGGGATTGGCGAGAAGTTCGGCGCGAATCCCGTGACGGGAACCGGCTCGCTGACGGTCCCCATCGCGATCAGTCCGGGACGCGCGGGGTTTCAACCTGACCTGACGCTGTCCTACGACTCCGGCTCGGGCAACGGTCCCTTCGGCGTCGGCTGGTCGCTGTCGACATCTTCCATCTCACGCAAGACGGACAAAGGCGTGCCGCGGTATGGAGCCGCGGAGGCGCCCGACGTGTTCGTCTTCGCCGGCGCTGAGGATCTCGTGCCTGGCCTGCGTCGGCGCGATCAGGGCTGGGAGCCGGACGAACTCGAGCGCGCTACCTCGAGCGGAACGTATCGCGTTCGCCGCTATCGTCCGCGCGTCGAGCGCGCATTCGTCCGCATCGAGCAATGGACCAACGTCGCCGACGAGAGCGACGTCATGTGGCGGACGATTTCGCGCGACAACCTGACGACCTGGTACGGCAGGACCGCCGAAAGCCGCATCGCCGACCCCCGCGATACGGCGCGTATCTTCAGCTGGCTCATCTGTGAGTCGTACGACGACCTCGGCAACGCGGCCCGTTACGAGTACACGTCGGAGGACAGCGCCGGCATCGACGACTTGCTGCTGCACGAGCGCAATCGCACTCCCGAAGTGCGGTCCGCGAACCGCTACCTGAAGCGAATCCACTATGGCAATCGCACGCCACGACGCGCCGACGAGGATCTCGCCGCGCGTGCTGACTGGCTGTTCGAAGTGGTGTTCGACTACGGCGAGCACGGTGTCGACACCCCGAGCTCTGTGGAAGACGGCGCATCGCCGGTGCGCCCCGATCCATTTTCGACCTACCGCGCCGGATTTGAGATACGGACGTACCGCTTGTGTCGGCGGGTGCTGATGTTTCACCACTTCGCCGAGGAATTGCGCGCGGTGGATTATCTCGTTCGATCGACTGACTTCGGCTATTCGGCCCGGGCGATCGGCTCGTTCATCACGTCGGTGACGCAATCCGGCTACATCAGACGCGATGACGGCACTTACGCTCGGCAATCGCTGCCGCCGCTCGAGTTGAACTATAGCGAGGCGCTCGTGCAGGACGCAGTCTTCGAGCTCTCCGTCGACAGCCTGCGCAACCTGCCGTATGGGGCCGATGGTACCCAATACAGGTGGGCCGACCTCGACGGCGAAGGCGCTTCGGGCATCCTCACGGAGCAGGCGTCGGCGTGGTTCTACAAGCGCAATCTCAGCGCCGCCGCTGGGGGATCGTCAACAGCACTTGCCCGACCAGCGCACTTCGGCGCCGTCGAGACCTCGCGCGACGCACCGCCCGGCAGCGGAGAGCCGCGCGCCGGGCGACAACTGCTCGACTTGAGCGGTGATGGACAGATCGATCTCGTGGCTCTCGCGGGTCCGGGCGCCGGCTTCTTCGAGCGGACGCACGAGGAGTCATGGGACGCGTTCGTTCTCTTCGACACCCCTCTCAACGTCGCCTGGGACAGCCCGAACGTCCGTCTCGTCGATCTCACCGGCGACGGTCTCGCCGATGTGCTCGTGGCCGACGGCGACGCCCTGACGTGGTACCCATCGCGCGGCGAAGAGGGCTTCGGCGCGCCATCGATCGTTCGACAGGCCATGTCCGAGGAGGACGGGCCACGGCTGCTGCTGGATGACGGCACGCAATCGATGTTCCTCGCCGACATGTCGGGCGACGGCCTGGCGGATTTCGTGCGTATCCGCAACGGCGAGGTCTGCTACTGGCCGAACCTCGGTTACGGCCGCTTCGGCGCGAAGGTGGCGATGGACAACGCGCCCTGGTTCGACGTCGTCGACCAGTTCGACGAGCGCCGCATCCGTCTCGCAGACATCGACGGCTCGGGAGTCACCGACATCATCTACGTCGGCGGCGATGGCGTTCGCCTCTACTTCAATCAGTCGGGCAATGGCTGGAGCGCTGCGCGCCGCCTGGAACAGTTCCCGGCCGTCGACAATCTGTCGACGATCGATGCGGTCGATCTGCTCGGCAACGGAACCGCGTGCCTCGTCTGGTCGTCGCGCTTATCGGCCGACGCGCCTCGCGCGATGCGATACATCGATCTGATGGGCGGAGAGAAGCCGCACCTGCTCACCAGCATCGACAACGGCCTCGGCGTCGTGACCGAAGTCCGCTACGCGTCATCCACGAAGTTCTACCTGGCCGACAAACTCGCAGGACGTCCGTGGATCGCCCGCCTGCCGTTTCCTGTACACGTCGTCGAGCGCGTCGACGTGCAGGATCGCATCAGCCGCAACCGATTCGTGACCCGCTATACCTACCGGCATGGGTTGTTCGACGGGGTCGAGCGGGAATTTCGCGGGTTCGGCTTCGTCGAGCAGCGCGATACCGAAGAGTTCGCCGTGCTGGCCGGTGAAGGCGTGTCGACCAACGCCAGCAACGTCGATGGGGCGTCGCATGTGCCGCCGGTAGTGACGAAGACGTGGTACCACCTCGGCGTTCACCGGCGTGGCGCGGAGATCTCGCAGCTCTATCAGCACGAGTACCTACAGCGACGCGGCGCAGCCCGAAGACGAACCCGCGGCGCTGCTGCTCCCGGATACCGTGCTGCCCCGGAACCTGACGGACGAGGACGAGCGCGAGGGCTGTCGCGCGCTGAAGGGCGCGGTGCTGCGCCAGGAAGTGTTTGCCGAGGATGGCAGCGACCAGGCCGGGCACCCCTACAGCGTGACGGAACAGAACCATGCGGTCGTTCTCGTCCAGCCTCACGGCGGCAACGAGTGCGCGGTCTTCTTTACTCACGCGCGTGAGACCATCGCCTTTGCCTACGAGCGCCGCCCGCACGATCCGCGTGTCCATCACGAATTGGTTTTGCGTGTCGACCAGTTCGGCAACGTGCAGCGCCTCGCAGCGGTCGACTACGCTCGCCGGGCTCCCGATCTCGCGCTGTCCGACGTCCTCCGGGCGGTGCAATCCCGTGAAGTTGTGCTGTGCACCGACTCGTCCCATACGAACGCCGTTGAACTGGACGACGACTATCGGACACCGCTGCTGGCGGAGTCACAGACGTACGAGCTGCTGAATCTCCGCGCAGGAGATGGCGAACCGGATCCGGCGGCGCTGTTCGGATTCGACGAGATTGCGGCTCGGATCGAGCGGGCGAGCGATGGCGTCCACGATCTTCCCTATGAGGACCTTCATGGCGACGGCGTCGCAGGCGACGAGCCTTTCCGCCGTGTCGTCGAACACGTGCGGACCGTTTACCGGCGGAACGACCTGACGGCCGCGCTTCCGCTGGCCGGGCTCGAATCGCGGGCGCTCCGCTTCGACAGCTTCGAGCGGGCTTTTACACCGGGCTTGCTCGACACAGTCTTCGGGCCACGTGTCAACGCGTCGATGCTCACAGACGAGGGGGGATATCGGCGGTTCGACGATGACGATGGGTGGTGGGCGCCGGTGGGACGTGTGTTCTACTCGCCGGACGCCGACGCCACTCCGGAGGATGAACGTGCGCAGGCGGCGACGCACTTCTTCATGCCGCGGCGGTTCGAAGATCCATTCGGAAACGCCACGACCGTGACGTATGACCGGAGTCCCAATGGCGTCACGTACGACCTGTTCGCCAGCATCACGCGTGACGCAGTCGGAAACGAGAACACCGCGACGTTCGATTATCGCGTGCTGCAGCCGCGCCTGGTCGTCGATCCCAACGGCAATCGCACTGCCGTGTCGTTCGACGCGCTCGGGCATGTGACGGCGACCGCCATCATGGGCCGGGAGGACGCCGCCGAAGGCGACGCGCTCGACGCGGTCGAGATTGACGAGGCGACAATCCTGGATCACTTCGAAACCCCGCTTGCCTCGCCGCACACCCTGCTCGGTCGGGCGACGACCCGCGTCCTTCATGATCTCTTCGCCTATCGCCGGACGCGTGAGCTGCCGAGTCCGCGGCCAGCGGCCGTCTGCACGATCGCCCGCGAGGTACACGTCAGTGACGATCCGGGCGGCGGGACGCGTGTCCAGCAGTCGCTCTCCTACGCAGACGGCTTCGGCCGTGAAATTCAACGCAAGGTGCAAGCCGAGCCCGACACGCTCGACGCTGAGGACGGTGTGACGCCGCCTCGTTGGGTGGGAAGCGGCTGGACGGTCTTCAACAACAAAGGCAAGCCGGTTCGGCAATTCGAGCCGTTCTTCTCGGCGACACACACCTTCGAATTCGAGCGCCAGAACGGCGTCAGCGGGATCACGTGCTACGACCCACTTGGACGGGTGGTCGCCACCGTTGCGCCGAATAACACGTGGGCCAAGACCGTATTCGACGCCTGGCGCGAGGAGAGCTGGGACAGCAACGATACGGTCCTGATCGATCCGCGCGAGGACCTGCACGTCGGCGGGTTCTTCGCGCGCCTGCCGGAGGCCGACTATCTGCCGACCTGGCACGCGCAACGTGTCGGCGGGCTGGTCGGCGAGACGGCGGACGAACAGGCGGCAGAGCTGTCGGCCGCGCGGAAAGCCGAGCGCCACGCCGCAACGCCCACCGTGACTCATCATGATACGCAGGGGCGGGTGCGTGTGACCGTCGCACACAACCGCTTCGACCGTGACGGCGACACCGTCGATCGTCCCGAACCGACACGCGTGACGCTGGACGTCGAGGGCAACCAGCGGGAGGCGATCGACGCGAGCGGAAGGACGATCGAACGTGTCGACTTCGACATGCGCTCCAACGTCCTTCATCGCGGCAGTATGGACGCCGGGGCACGCTGGTCGCTGCCGGATGTCTCCGGCAGAGTCGTCCGCGCCTGGGATTCCCGCGGCCACGCCATCCGCACTGAGTTCGACCGCCTGCGCCGCCCGATACGAAGGCTCGTGCAGGGAACCGATCCTGACGACCCTGCGAGAGAACTCCTGACCGAATGGACCGAGTACGGCGAAGGACACCCTGAGGCGCGCGCCCGGAACCTGCACACTCGCGTGTTCCGGAGCTTCGATGGCGCCGGCGTGGTCACCAATGTCTCGTTCGACTTCAAGGGCAACCTGCGCCACACCGAGCGACGGCTGGCGCTGGACCACCGAAGCCCGCTCGACTGGTCGCGTGGCGTGGCGCTCAGTGACGAAGCGCTCGCCACCACGACATCGTTCGATGCAATGAGCCGCCCGATCACGGTGTCGACGCATGACGGCAGTGTCGTGCACTACGCCTACAACGAAGCCAATCTGCTCGAGCGTGTCACCGTCAGCGTGCGGGGCGCATCCGTGCCGACGACCTTCGTCCGCAGTCTGGCGTATGACGCGAAAGGGCAGCGGCAGCGCGTCGAGTTCGGCAATGGCGTCGTGACGGAGTACACGTACGACCGGTTGACGTTCCGGGTGACGAACATCCGGTCGACGCGGCCCGAACCGCAGGCCCGCCTCCAGGATCTGCACTACACGTATGACCCGACCGGCAACATCACGGCAATTCGAGACGAGGCGCAGCAGCGCGTGTTCTTTGCGAATGCCATCGTGACGGCCGCCTCCGACTATACGTACGACGCCGTCTACCAGCTCGTCGAAGCCACGGGCCGCGAGCACGTAGGACAGCTGGCGTCGCCGCAGACGACATGGGATGGCGGCTTTCGCGTCGACCTGCCGCATCCCCACGACGGGCGGGCGATGCGTCGCTACACCGAACACTACGAGTATGACGACGTGGGCAACGTGCTGCGCGTGCGGCACGTCGCCGGCGACGGCAACTGGACGCGCGAGTTCACCTACCAGGAGTTAAGCGCTCTCGACCCGGCCCAGGCGAACAACCGACTCAGTCACAGCGAAGTCGCCGGTGTCGTGGATAGCTACACCTACGACGCACACGGCAACATCTCGCGGATGCCGCACCTGCCGGTGATGCGGTGGGATCATCACGACCGGCTGCAATCGACCAGTGCGCAGTCCGTAAACGGCGGTGTGCCGGAGACGACACACTATGCGTACGACGCGGCCGGGCACCGCGTGCGCAAGGTGAGCGATCGCCAGGCGTCGGGCGGTGGCGTGCCGTCCCGGACGCGAGAGCGCGTCTACGTTGGGCCGTTCGAGCGGTTTCGTCGCTTCGACAATGGCGCGGACACAGTCGCCTCAGAGCGGCAGACGCTGCGCGTGCTTGACGGCGAGGACGCGGTCGCGATCGTCGAGACCGAGATCGTCGCCGACGGCGTGACGCTCGCCCGCCCCGAAGCGCGACTGCGCTATCAGATGACGAATCACCTCGGGTCAGTGGCGATCGAGCTCGATACGGACGGCGCCGTGATCAACTACGAGGAGTACCTATCCGTACGGGAGCACGTCGTACCACGCCGTCGCTGCCGCGGTCGATGTGAGCTCGAAACGCTACCGCTACATCAGCAAGGAACGAGATGAAGAAACGGGCCTGTGCCAGCACGGCGCGAGATACTACGCGCCCTGGCTCGCGCGATGGACGTCGGCCGACCGCAGCGGGCTCGCCGACGGGCCGAATCTGTACCGCTACGCCGGGAATCGCCCGCTGGTACTGCTCGACCGGAACGGACGCGCAGACGAGCCGTTCTCGAAGAAGTTCATGACCGGACTGGCGACGTTCGTCGTGACCGGCGCCACCGGCATTCCGCCCGACCAGGCGGCGAAAGCCGCACGCTACGCCATCGACACCTACCGCGAACAGAGCAAGATCCCCCAGGCCGAGAGAACCGGCGGGAAGAGAATCGAGGGGCACCACGTGGTGCAGGACGAGTGGGCGAAAAAGAACGTCTGGGGATATCGATCCGGCGCCGCCGTCTCGCAATTCCTCGAGACCGGCACGGGCCAGGAGCATACCTCCATCACGAACAACCAGAAAGCGAACCGGCCGGCCAACGGCCGATGGGACAAGAAGGGAACGAGCGCGGCGTTTACGGAGGCGGCCGAGCAGTACAAGAATGCAGACCTGATCACTGACCAGAAGAAGGGCCTCGAGGCCTTCCTCAAGGCCACCGGGCACTTCTTCGAGCTTGGAGACGAAGTGCAGGAAGACCCGAAGACCGGTAAGCGCACGGTCGTCAAGAACGCACGCATTCAGGCACAACTCAAGGCCGCAGAGCGGCGGGCGAAAGTGCTGGCCGCGCTGGTACGAGGCGGGGGCAACGCACTGAAGGTTCTCGGTCCGGTGGGAATGATTGTCGGGCTGGAGTCGTCCGCCGCGGCCGCAGAGCGCGGGGAGTACGGCGTCGCGGCGTTCGAACTCGGCACGACCGTGGCCGGTGCCGCCGGCGACGTCGTCGATGCCGGCCGTGCGGGTCTGGACGTGGGCGAAGCCATCGGCGAGTACCACGGCATCTACGACAAAGCCGGCGAACACGGCGAAGCCGTCCGCGCATATACCGAGTCGCTCGGTGCGGGCGAGACCATTTCGACTGTCGCCGGGGGCGTGGCCACGTTCTACAGCGCCGGATATCAGGCCGAGGCCGCGCTTCTTCCGCAGAACCTCTATGGAATGGCCTATGACCTCGTCTTCGAATAGGAGAGCCATCGTCCATGAACCTCACACGCGGGCCGCTGCGTCCCAACACACGCAGCGACGAGATCGTGGCCCTGCAGTCGCAGCTGCAGCGGCTCGGCTTCACCATCACCGACCGCCGCGGGTTCTTCGGTAAGGCGACGCGGCGGGCGGTCGAGAGCTTTCAGTCGCAGCACAACCTGCCGGGTCCGCGCGGCATCGTCGATGCGGCGACGGCTCAGGCGCTCGGCGAGCAGGTGACGACGCTGCTCGCAGCGCAGGGGTACGTGCGTGGGCGTGTGATTGACGCACGCGGCGCCGGTGTGTCTGGACGGGTCGTTCGCGCCTTTGCGGTCGCACTCGGCGAGGAGCGGCCGCTCGGGACGGCGGCGACGACCGATGCCGACGGCGGATACGTCATTCGCTATCCACTGCCCGATCAGCCCATCGACCTGCTCGTCCAGGTATTTCGCTCGCCGACGTCGCGGACGCCCTTGACGACGTCGCCGCTGGTGCTCGACGCGGCGCGCGAGGAGACGCTGAATCTGTCGATCGAGGCGGCGTCCTATCGAGGCCGCACCGAGATCGATCGCATCAGTGACGCGGTCGACGCGGTACTCGATGGTCGCGAGCCGTCGCGGTCGGACGACGAACGCGCCCTCGTCCTGCTGTCACGTGCCACCGGCGTCGCGGCCCGGCAGATCGCCGATCTGCTGAAGGCGCGCGAACTGGCGACAGACACGGATGTCCCGGCCGCGGTGTTCTACGCGCTCTTCCGCCAGGGCGCGCCGGCCAGCCTGTCGCGCCTTTCCGGCGAGCGGGCAGTCACGCATCGCGCCTCGCTCGAGCGGGCCATGGCCGCGAACATCATCGACGGGCAGGCGGTCGACGATTCTCGATCGCGCCGTCGCCGGACTCGAGACGGCGTTCGTGGCGGGTGCGCTCGCCGGCGGGGTCGATTCGCACCAGGTTCAGGCGATTCTCGACACGACGAGCCTCTCCGCCCGTCAGAAACAGCGGTTCTTGAGTCGTGCACGTGCCAACGGGGAGCCGCTTCCCGAGTTCTGGCGGCGGTTGCGAAGCGACCCGGCGCTCGGCGACGCCGCCGTCGATCAGCTGCAGCTGACCCTGCAGCTTGCGGCCATCACCCTCGGCCACGCGCCGCTCATTGCCGGCATCAAGCGGACGCACAAGGTCGAAGACGCTCGTGCTCTGGCGGCGCTCGATGCCGCAGACTGGCAGGCGCTGGTCGCCGACATCGACGCGCCGGACGCGTTCGCCTCGGGCGACAGCGATCCCAAAGCGCGCTATGCCGCAGCGGTGGAAGCGCTCGTCGCGAAAGCGTTTCCGACGGCGCGGCTCTTCCACCACTGGAACCGCGACCCGCGGCTCGGCAGCGAGGCGTTTCGGCGATTCGTCGCCAACAACCCGGAGTTCGAGTTTCGCGACACACCGGTGCGCCGGTTTCTCGCCGACAAGCCGGCAGCCTTGACCGGCATTGCCGATCGCGAACGGTTCGTCCACGACCTCGAGGCGCTGCATCGCGTCGTCAGCGTGATTCCAGACGACGACAAGTTCGACTCGGCGCGAGCGCTGTGGCAGCAGGGGATGCGCTCGGCGCACGCGATTGTACGCACCGGTCATGCGGCGTTTACGCGCCGCTTCAGCGCGGCGTTGGGGAAGGACCTGGTCGACGCGATCTTCGCGCGCGCGCGAAAGAAGACGGCGGCGTCACTGGCGACGCTGGTGAAGTTCTCCTCGGCCTTTGCCGGTCCGGCGCCGACGATGTTCCTGAACCTCGCCGGCGCCGAGCCGACCGATGAGATTCCGGATTGGCGCACGCTGTTCGGCTCCGTCGACTTCTGCGACTGTCGTGACTGCCGCTCGGTGTTGAGCCCGGCCGCCTATTTCGTCGACTTGCTGCAGTTCCTGCAGTCGGCGGATGCCGGAGAGCGCAACGCGCTCGCCGTGCTGCTCGACCATCGCCCGGATCTGGCGCACATCCGTCTCGATTGCCCCAACACCAACACGCCGCTGCCCTACATCGATCTGGTGAACGAGGTGCTCGAGAACGCGGTCGTGCATGGCGCGTTCTCACTCGCTGTGACACCGGCGCTGCAGACGACGGCGCCCGGCGCTGAACTGCTTGCCAATCCCGAACACATCGCCCCGGAGGCGTACGACGTGCTCGCGACCGCGACGTTCCCGTGGTCGCTGCCGTTCAATCTGTGGCACGAAGAGCGACGGACCTATCTCGGGCACCTCGGCCTTCAGCCGGTCGAGTTGATGGATGTCTTTCATCGCGACGGTGAGCCGCCCGAGCCAATCGATCGCGCCGCGGCGGCGCTCGGGCTGACGCGCCTACAGCGCGAGATCGTGACCGGCGCCGAGGGCGGTCACGGCCTGGGGACGACGCAGCACATCGTGGCGCTCCTGCGCCGGACGCAGACCACCTTCGACGAGCTCTCCGAGCTGCTCACGTCGCAGTTCGTCAACCCGGCGGGCAAAGAGGTGACGTTCGAGGGGGACTCGTGCGCCCTCGAAGGGGCGCGTCTCAATCTGACGGCGGCGGAGCGCGATCGCCTGCACCGGTTCCGGCGGTTCCAGCAGGCGACCGACTGGTCGGTGTTCGAGCTCGATCTCGCCATCGAGCAGATTGGCGCGGGCCGGCTGGACGAGGCCTTCGTCATCGAGGCCGCGGCGCTTCACCGCATCAGGGCGCGCGTCGGCCTGCCCATCTCCGAGCTGCTGGCGTGGTGGGGCGGCGCCATCAGCACTCGGCGTCACGGCGAGGAGCGCTCGTTGTATGAAGCGTTGTTCCTCAATCTCTCGGTGAACAACCCGCTGGCGCCGGTGGAGACGATTTTCAGGCTCAACGCCGCCGGCGACGAGCTGGCGACGATCGTCGATCTGTTCGAGGCCGACGGCGAGCTCGATCGTGAGATCGGACCGCTGTTGATCAGCGCGCTGCGAAACAGCGAAGCGGACCTGCGGTTTCTGATCGGCGAAACGCTGCCATCGAGCGAGCTGCGGCTCGCGTCGCTGTCGCATCTGTTCCGCGTGTCCTCGTTCAGCCGGGCACTTGGTCTGACCGCGCGCGAGTACGTCGCGCTGTCCCGTCTGACGCGCGATGCCGGTCTCACGTCGTTTGGAGCGCCGGCCGGAGCACTCCAGCCGGGCTCGCCTGAAGCCACGCGGCGATGGCTCGACACCTACGATGCCCTGCGCACGTCAGGCGTACGGGTGGACGAGCTGAATTTCCTGCTGGCGCACGATTTCGTGCCGACGTTTCCGGGGCAGCTGGCCGCCGATCGTGCGGCGCTGCTCATCGCCGAGTTGAGGACCGCGCTCGCCAGACTTCGTCCGTTCGGAACGCTGGAGGAGGACACGGCAGCCGATCCGAAGCTGCTCGGCGACGTGTCGGCGTGGCTCGCGCAGTCGCTGGGGTCGCTGGTGTCGGATGCCGTGGAAGGGCTCCGCATTCTCGTCGGCGAATCGGCGCTCAGCGCGGAAGGGCAGGCGACCCTCGTGCAGGAGCAGTTCGCCGCGTTTGTCGACCCCGTCGAACTGCTCGCTCAAACGCCTGGCCGGGATTGCCTGCTCCTCGTCTACGAGCGTGCCGCCGCCTTCCTGGCCCGCACGGCGGTCATTCAGTACCTCGCGACGGCATTCGCGTTCGACGCCGCAACGGCAGAACAGCTGCTGGCCACGTTCCTGCGGCATCCCGAGCGGGAGGGCGCGTCCGCGCTCGACGTGTTTCTCGACCCGGCCTTTGCCCGGGTTGATGCTGACCCTCAGGACACGTCCCGCTTCGCCGACGCGCAGGCGGTCCTGACGCACCTGGCCAAGCTGGCGCTGGTGATCGACCGCCTGTCGCTGACGCCCCGCGAGGTCGCGTTCGTCTTCGAGCATGGTCCGTCGCTGGGCTGGTACGACCTGCGCCGATTGCCACTGGCGGCATCGCCCGCTGTCGACCCGCGTCTGGACGAGTGGCGGCGACTGACCGACGCCTTCAGCCGGCGTCTGCGCGCGGCGATGCACACCGGGTCGCCGATTGACGTGCTGCTGACGGCCCGGCATCCGGAGACGACACGAGCGGATCTGCTCGCGGTGACGGCGGCGGAGACCGGCTGGGAGCTCGAGTCGCTGCAGTTCCTCACCGGTGGCACTGGCTACGCCTTTCGCTTTCCGGAAGACGTCGCCGACGAGCGCTGGCTGCTCCGTCTGGTGGACGCCATCCGCCTGATTCGCAAAGCGGGCGTGTCCGCGTCGCAGGCATGGAGCTGGAACCTCGCCGAGGCGACCCCCGCGCTGGCGCGGGCCATCAAGAGCGCGGCGAAGGCACGGCATTCGAACGAGCAGTGGCTCACAATCGTGCGGCCGTTGACCGATTCGCTGCGCGCCCGGCGACGGGACGCCCTGGTCGATCGGCTCATCGCCCGACACGACGAGCTTGCCGATGCCGACGCCTTGTACGAGCGTCTGCTCATCGACACCCAGATGCAGCCGTGCTTTCTGACCTCGCGCATCAAACAGGCGATCTCGTCGGTGCAGCTGTTCGTGCAGCGTGTGCTGTTCGGGCTGGAGGGCGACGTCCGGTTCGAGTCGGCCGATCGCGCGCAATGGGAGTGGCGCAGAAATTTCCGTATGCGTGAAGCGGCGTTGAACGTGTTGCTGTTTCCGGAGAACTTCGCCGAGCCGGAGTTGCGCGACGGCAAATCGCCGCTCTTCAAAGAGCTCGAGGAGAAGCTGCTCGAAGAGGAGGTCACCGGCGACAGTGTCGAGCGTGCGTACCTCGCCTATCTGCGCGGTCTGGACGAGGTCGCGCGGCTGGAGGTCGTCGGCCAGTGCGAAGAGGCACACGCGGCGTCGACGATCTGGCATATCTTCGGCCGCACGCGCGGCACACCGCCCAGCTACTACTACCGCCGCTGGGTTGACGGCGCCTTCTTCACGCCCTGGGAGAAGGTCGACATCAACGTCGAAGGGCAGCACGTCGTGCCGATCGTGTTCAATCGCCGCCTCTGGCTGCTCTGGCCGCTGTTCACGCAAAAGCACCAGGAGCCTGCGGACGGCGATCTCAGGGAAGACGACACGCAACTGGCGCGCCTGTACCTGGGAGATCGGGTTGTCGTGGAGCGAATACCGCGAAGGGCGATGGAGCAGCCCGCGAACCTCGCGCAACATCATCTCGACGCTCACCGAGGGCAGCGAAGCGTTCCGCGACGGCAACCCGCAGCAGTTCTACTTCTGGGCGCGGGTCGTGGACGGGACGCTGCGCGTCTATCCGTTCTTTCATCACGTGATTCGCAATGAGCCGCAGCCGTTGCCTGACACCGACGG
Source organism: uncultured Acidobacteriota bacterium (assembly GCA_963749835.1). GTDB lineage: Bacteria > Acidobacteriota > Vicinamibacteria > Vicinamibacterales > 2-12-FULL-66-21 > JALZOC01. Next base: position 3,473,944 of record CAVVOD010000001.1, on the reverse strand, counting down.
TGAGTTGCCGCTGGTCGCAGAAGCCGGGGGTGGCGGTGTGCCGCCGGCGGTGCCTGAGGAACTGGATCGCGTGCAACCGAACGCGTACTTCTGCTTCGAAGGGTGTGGCGACGAGCCGGTCGTTCGCCGGTTCTGCGCGACCCCGGGCGCGGCGTCTCCACCGTCGCACGTGCGCCGTCACATTCCCTATCGCGTTCCGCAGTCGACATTCAGAGGCGCGCAGGCGTTTCGCGTGTCAGGGAAGCTGGCGGTGTTCTCCGAGGTCGCGGTCGACACGCACGGCGCCATCGAGGCGGACGACTCGCTCATCGAGGTCGTGCTCAATCGCGTCGACGGCCGCATGATGCTGCCGCATCAATTCCTGCACTTCGAATCGCAGGGGCCATTCTTCTTCGAGGATGCGCAGCGGACGTACTTCGTCGTGCCTGAAATCGAGACCGCGGGCACGCCCACCGACACCCACATGCTGGTTCGCGACCACGTCGATCTCGACGCCGTCGCGGCGCTGAGCGCGATTCACCTGCCGCCGCGCGCGACCGTGCGACCGGCGCGACTGACCCTGACCGCAGCCAGCCCCGTGACAGAGCATGTCGTCTTCACGCCGGGCGATCAGGCGCTCGTCCTGTCACGGCCGTCTTTCGCAGAGGCGACCCGGCTGAGCAGCCGTGTCTCCATGGCGAGTGCAGCGAAGGGGTGCGACGAAGAGCCCGACGTGACCTATCCGCCGACGAGAAAGACGCGCAAGCGGTATCAGTTTCTGCCCTTCTATCATCCCCACACGTGCCTGTTCATCGAGCAGCTGAATCGCTTTGGTGTCGAAGGTCTGCTGAAGCCGGCTCCCGAAGGTCCCGGCGCGGCTCTCTATCGACAGGAGAGTGCCGGATCCGGCTTCTCGTTCGCCGGCACCTACGTGCCGACCACGCGGGTGCGTTTTCCGCATCCCGGCGAAGGCCTCGACTTCGACCCGGGCGGCGCCTACAGCGACTACAACTGGGAGATCTTCTTTCATGCCCCCTTGCTCATCGCGAGCCGTCTGTCGCAGAACCAGCAGTTCGAGAGCGCCCAGCGATGGTTCCACTACATCTTCGACCCGACGGAAACAGACGACGCCGGTCTCGACGACGACGAGCGCTTCCGCCGCTTCTGGAAGATCAAGCCGTTCTTCGCACAGAGCCGGCGCACGACGATCGAGGAGGTGCTTCGCCTGATCAACGAAGGCGATCCGCATTATGAGGAGCTCGTGCAGCGTTGGGAGGCCGATCCGTTCGACCCACATCTGGTCGCTCGAATGCGGGTGACGTCCTACATGAAGCTGGTGGTGATGAAGTACCTCGACAATCTCATCGCCTGGGCGGATGCGCTGTTCCGACGTGACACCATCGAGACGATCAACGAAGCGACGCAGCTCTACGTGCTCGCCGGGCAGATCCTCGGTCGCCGGCCGGTGCGCGTGAAGCGCGACGCGCCGGCCGCCAGAACGTTCGACGATCTGCAGGGCAGCCTCGATGCGCTGTCGAACGCAGTCGTGACTCTCGAAAACCGGCTCGTGATCGCATCCCAGGTGCGTGCCTTCCTGCAGCGATCGTCGCGGGACGGCGGCGCCGCAGGACGCGACACCTTCCTGACGCGGGTGCCTCCGGTCTTTGCCGTCGGGGGACACAGCGCTGGTGCGAGTGCCGTGTTTGCGGGCACGTTCACGCTGGCCGTCGACTCCGGCACCGGCGAGGACGATGCCCCGCGGCTGTATTTCTGCCCGCCTCACAACCAGAAGCTCATGGCGTACTGGGATCTGGTCGCGGACCGGTTGTTCAAGATCCGTCATTGCATGAACATCGAGGGGATGGAGCGCACGCTGGCGCTGTTCGAGCCGCCCATCGACCCCTCCTTGCTGGTGAAGGCGGCCGCCGCCGGCGTCGATCTGACCAGCGCGCTCGACGATCTCGCCGCGCCGCTGCCGTCCTATCGCTTCTCACTGCTGGCGCAGCGGGCCAGCGAGTTCTGCAACGACGTCAAAGGGCACGGCGCGAGCCTGCTCGCGGCGATGGAGAAGAAGGACGCCGAGGCGCTGTCGTTGCTGCGCAGCCGCCACGAAGCGTCGGTGTTGCGCGCGATACGCACCGTCAAAGAGAGTGCCATCGACGAAGCACAACACTCGCTGGCATCCGCCGAACTCGCGCTCGAAGTGGCGACGCATCGCCAGAAGTTCTATGCCGACCGTCTCCGCACGAGCGAGACCGAGGCCGACCGTCGAGACAATCTCGAGAAGGTCAACATCTTCCGGCTGATCGGCCAAGGCTACGACCTCGCGTCGAACATCGCGCATCTGATTCCCGATTTCAAGGGAGGCGTGCAAGGGTGGGCCGCGACACCCGAGGTCACCGTGTCGTTCGGCGGGTCGTTCATCGGTCAGGCGCTGCAGGCGTACAGCAAGCTCTACAACCTGATTGCGGCCGTCTATGACCACAAGGCCACGATGGCGGCCATCGACGCCGAGCACGAGCGCCGTGGCGAGGACTGGGACTTCCAGCGTGACTCGGCCGCTCACGAAATGCGTCAGATCGACGCGCAGATTGCCGCGGCGCGCGTGAGGCTCGCGATCGCCGAACGCGAACTCGAGAATCACACGCAGCAGATCGAGCAGGCCGGCGAGGTCGAGGCATTCCTCAAGGACAAATTCACCAACGAGCAGAGATATGGGCAGCTGGTGCAGGAAACCGCGGGCGTGTACTTCCAGAGCTATAAACTGGCGTACGACCTGGCCAAACGCGCGGAACGCGCCTACCGGTTCGAGCTCGGCCTGCAGACGTCGAACTTCATCCAGTTCGGCTACTGGGACAACTTGAAGAAGGGCCTCATGGCCGGCGAGAAGCTTCACAGCGATCTGCGCCGGATGGACGCGTCGTTCCTGGACCTGCACCTCCGCGACTACGAGTTGACGAAAAACGTGTCCGTGGCGCAGCTCGACCCCCGCGAGCTGGCGATTCTGAAGCAGACGGGCGAATGCTCGATCAGCGTGCCCGAGCTGCTGTTCGACCTGGACTATCCCGGTCACTACCTGCGGCGCATCAAGACGGTCAGCCTGACTATTCCGTGCGTCGCCGGTCCCTACACGGGCGTCAGCTGCACGTTGACCCTGCTCGAAAGCTCGATCCGACAGAGCTCCGCACTGCGCGACGGTGTCTACACCCGCAACGAGGGAAGCGACGACCGCTTCGTCGACGTCGTCGGCGCGACGCCGAGCATTGCCACCAGTCACGCCCAGAACGACAGCGGCCTGTTCGAGCTCGTGCTGCGCGACGAGCGCTATCTTCCGTTCGAAGGCGCCGGTGCCATCTCGACGTGGCGACTCGAGCTGCCACGCGACTTCCGTGCATTTCGCTACGACACCATCACCGACGTCGTGGTGCACATCAAATACACCGCTCGCCCCGGCGGGGCTGCGCTACGCGACGCGGCGGCCGTGGCGGTCCGCGAGCGCCTCGCGGTCCTCGACGACGTGCCACTGGCGAGATTGCTCAGCCTGCGGCAGGAATTCCCGAATGTCTTTCATCGGTTGATGACGCCGGCCGCGGGCGGTGAGGCGTCGACCGAGTTCGACGTGACCGAGCAGCACTTCCCCTTCTTCGTGTCTGGCCGGCCGCTGGCGATCGGCCAGACAGCGGTGCTGTTGAAGGCGGCTGGATCCTCACCGGTGGATGTGAGCACAGTCCATCTCGTGGTGAATGGCGAGGACGTCGAGGGATTTGCTGCCGTTGCCGGCACAGTCCTCGCCGAAGCGCCGCTGTCCGTGACCGGCAGTCCGCTGCGGACGTGGACGGTCCAGGCCAGCGGGCTGTCACGCGATGCGATCGATGATGTGCTGCTGCTGGTGCGTTACGCGGTCTCTTCGTGAGTCCGGGTGGCGCATCGAGGTGAAGCCCGGAAGTTGAAGTGACGTTCATCGCGATCGCCGGCGAGGCGATGGGCTACGGGACGAAGCAGCCGCGCCCGGCCTGGCAGGTATCCGCGCGGCAGGGCTCGCGGTCCGGCCCCAGACCGGTCTGCGTCCAGACACACCAGTAGGCGGTCTGATCGAACTTGTCGTAGAACGTCTGTTCGTCAGGGTCGACGACCGACGCGATGTACATGCCTTTCGTCCGGAGCTTGGAGCAGTGCACCCCGACGGTGATTTTCGGCGACGTCAACGCTTCCATGATGGCTTCTCCCGGCCTCAGGCGACGGCGATGCCGGCGGCGCGCAGGATGGCTCGCTGCACCGCCGTCTTCGCCACTTGGACTTTGTAAGCGTTCTGACCGAACGGCCGCGCGTCTTTGAGCGCCGCTTCGGCCGCCGCGGCGGCGGTCTGCTCGTTGACCGGCTTGCCGGCCAGCGCCTGCTCCGCCGCCGTGGATCGCCACGGGATCGGCGCCACGGCGCCCATCACGACTCGCGCCGAGCGCACGGTGTTGCCGTTCATCGTCAGCACCACCGTGGCGAAGGCAATGGGCCAGTCGTGTGACGTCTTGTAGCGCACCTCGTAGTGGCCGCTCTTGACGTTGCCTGGCGCCGGCAGGATCGCGTGCGTCAGGAGCTCGTCGGCCTCGAGAACGTTCTCCTTTTGCACGTTCACGTGCGGCAGCGTGAAGTACTCCGACGCCGGCACGATCCGCTCACCCTTGGGGCCGACGATGCGGAAGCTGGCGCGGTAGGCGAGCATCGGCACGGCCAGGCTCGAGGGGTGCACGATGAAGCTCGGGCCGCCGCCGAAGATGGCGTGGAACTGGTTCTCGCCGGTGATCGAGAAGCAGGTGGTGCCGCCCTTCTTCAGGCAGTTGAACTCCTCGTTCCGGAAGTACCAGCAGCGCGGCCGCTGGTTGAGATTCCCGCCGACGGTGCCCTGGTTGCGAATCTGCGGCGTCCCGACCTCGATGGCCGCGGCGGCGAGCGCCGGATACATCCGCTGGATGTCCGCGTTCTCGGCGACGTCGACCATCTTCATCGCGGCGCCGATGTGCAACCCGCCGCTCATCGGCTTGGACGTTGACTCGAGCGCGTTCTTGACGTTGACGAGGCGGTCCGGCTGGGTGATGTAGTCCTTCATCCGGGCCAGGAGATCCTGCCCGCCGCCAATGGGCATCGCCTGCTGGGGCTGTGTCGACAGGGCCGCCACTGCGTCCTTCTCATTCGCCGGGTTGACGTAGGCAAAGGCTTTCACTGAGGTCTCCTCCTAAGCCGTCCGCGTTGGGTTCGGTTGCTGCAGCGCCTGCAGGATCTTCGCAGGCGTCAGCGGCAGGCTCCTCATCGTCACGCCGATCGCATTCCGGACCGCGAGCGCGATCGCCGCCGCGGTGGGGACGGTCGGCGGCTCCCCGAGCCCGACGACCCCGCGCTCCGGCTGATCCTTCAGGCGGATCTCGATCGGCGGGATGTCGGACATCCCGGCCAGCAGGTACCACTCCATGTTCGGATTGACCATCTGCCCGGTGTTGCGATCGAGGATGCGGTCCTCGAACATGGCGAAGTTCAGCGAGCCGACGACCCCGCCGTAGACCTGGCTCTCGGCCGTCAGCTTGCTGATCACGAGGCCGCAGTCCTGGAGGACGAGCACCCGCTTCAGCTTCACGATGCCGGTGCCGATGTCGACCGTCACCTCGGCGAACTGCGCGCCGCTGGTGGTCACTGACGACAGGCCGGGCTGCCAGTCGCCATCGGCCGCGATTGGCTGCGGCCCGATCTGCTTGCAGGCCTCGGCCCAGGCGACGCCCCGCGACGGGTTGTCCTTGACGTGCAGGCGTCCGCCGGCCGCGACAATCGACGCCGCGTCGGTCCCGAGGGTCGGCGCGACCTTCTCCTTGAGCGCGTCGAGCGCCTTGATCGACGCGATCCGGATCGCCGGGCTGACGCTGCCCGCGGTGGTGCTGCCGCCAGAGCCGGGCGCGACTCCGAACGTCGTGTCGCCGATCTCGGGGGTGATCTGCGCCGCCTGCAGCCCCAGCGATTCGGCGGTGACGATGGCGACGAGCGTGCGCGTACCGGTGCCGATGTCCTGCGTGCCGATCCGCATGATGACGCTGCCGTCGGAGGCGATTTCGCAGTGCGCCTGCGCCGGACCGCGTCCCCCGCCGCCCCACGTGCCGATCGCGACGCCCATGCCGGTCTTGATCGGACCCGGCGTCGTGTCGCCGGTCGGATGGCGTTTGGCCCAGCCGAAGGCCGTCGCGCCCTCGCGCAGGTAGGGGGCCCACATCGCGTTGGGTGCTTCCGGCGGCAGGTTTTTCACCCGGAAGTCGATCGGGTCCATCTTCACCGCGTCGGCGAGTTCGTCCATCATGATCTCGGTGATGAACGAGCCTTGCGGATGGCCGGGCGCCCGCATCGGCCGCTGCTGGCCGGTGTTGGTGAAGACGTCCTTGTGCGTGCGTCGGCGATTGTTGATGCGATAGATGTAGGGGAGCGGGAAGCCGGCGTTCGCGCCGGCGCCGCCGGTGCCATAGGTCTCCGCGTCGAACGCGGTGATCAGGCCGTCGGCCGAGACGCCGGCCTTGACCCGGGCGGTAGCGGAGGGGCGATTCCCGGTCGCTAGGTGCTCTTCCTTGCGGTCGAGCATCAGTTTGACCGGCGCGCCGGCTTCCTTCGCCAGCCGCGCGCAGACGAGTCCCTCGGCGCCGAGCGACAACTTGCTGCCGAAGCCGCCGCCCATGTGCTGACAGATGACCCGGACGCTGGCCTGCGGAATCCCGAGCGCGGTGGCGAAGTTCTCGCGCGCTGAGTTGACGCCCTGCGTGGAGACCCAGGCGGTCAGCTTCTCGCCGTCCCACTCGCAGACCGTGCCGTGCGACTCCATGCAGGCGTGCGTAATGACATGGGTCGAGTAGGTCTGCTCGATGGTGTGCGCCGCGTCGCGGAAGCCGCTCGCGATGTCTCCGGTTTCCTGCGCCTGCCCCTGCCGCACGTTGCCGCTGGTGAAGACCTCGGGCGCGGTGCCGTCCAGGCCTCGCTCGACCACGATGAGGTGGGGGAGGACCTCGTATTCGACTTTGACCAGCCGGGCCGCGTCGATCGCGCGCTCCTCGGTGTCAGCGGCGACGGCCGCCACTTCGTCTCCCTGGAACATGACCTTGCTGGTCTGCGTGTCGCCGGGTTGCCGCACCACGATCGCGGCCTTCACGCCGGGGGCGCGCCGGGCCGCAGTCAGGTCCACCGCGACGACCCGGGCGTGGGCATGCGGCGAACGGACGACGCGGGCGTAGAGCATGCCGGGCCGGGCGACGTCGAAGGTGTATTTGGCGCGGCCGGTCACCTTCTCCGGGCCATCGAGGCGCTTGACCGAGGTGCCCACCACGGTTCTCGTGGCCGGCCAGTGGAACCGGGGATCGGCGGGGGGCGGCTGCGGGGCGCCCCCGCGTCCGCCACCTTGCGGCGGCTGCTGCGGGGCGGCGCCACGGCCGGCGGCCGGCGGTTGACCTTGAGGGGCGGGCGGTTGAGTTTGGGCGGCCGGCGGTTGACCCTGAGCGGCGGGCGGCTGACCCTGCGCCTGGTTATCCACGCTGCACCCCCTTCACGCTCGAGACGGCCTCGAAGATGCGCGTGAACGTGCCGCAGCGGCAGATGTTGCCGTCGAGGCCCTTGCGAATCTGCTCCGCGGTGGGATTGGGATGCTTCTCAAGCAGGCCGACGCTCGCCATGATGAACCCCGGCGTGCAGAACCCGCACATCAGCGCGTCCTTTTCCAGGAAGGCCTGCTGCACCGGATGCAGCGTGTTCCCGTTCGCCAGCCCGTCCACGTTCCGGATCTGCTTGCCCTGCACCTCGATCGCGAGGGTGGAGCAGGAATAGACGGGGCGCCCATCCACCAGCATCGTGCAGGCGCCACATGCGCCGCGATCGCAGCCGCGTTTGTTCCCGGTCTGGTCCGCGCGCATGCGCAGCGCATCCAGCAGCGTGACGCGGGGCTCGATGTTCAGCGTGACCGCTCGCCCGTTCACCGTGAGCCGAACGGGCACTTCGCCCGGGCCCACGGCCGGCACGCCAGTCTGGGCTTCCACTTCGTGCGGCGCGACGACCGCGGTCGCGAGGCCGACAACGCCGGTGGACTTGAGGAAGTTACGCCTGCCGAGGTTGATCCCGTCCGGCGAATCGTCTTTGGGAGCCATGCTCGCCCCTTTTTGGCTAGATCGTGAAAGGGCGCCGCCACGCGACGGCCGGCTGCGTGCCGCGGTGCCTTCTGGTTGTCATCGGGCTAGTCTATTTGCCCGTCCCATCGCGCTGCTTGCCCGTTCCTCGGAAAACGTTTGCCTGATCCTGCAATCGTCCCCGGTGTTGTCTGTCACCGACCTTCTGATACGGCACCAAGCTCATCGACGCTACAGCCTTGACCCAGGCCACGGTCCTTTGCAACCGCCAGCGTGCCGTCAGGATACACCTTCATCGCCAGTCGATCACCTTGTAGAAGTTCAAGATTGAGCCACAGGCCCAGGCAGTGCCTGGTCTGACCAGGTCCGGGCGGCGGAGATACGGAAGGCCTTGCAGTTGCCGCCGACCTGAGCGACGATCGTGGTGTGCTCGCCGGAGTCTATAGGACTGGTGCCTTTGCCCGGACTTCAGGCCGTGAAGGAGAGAGACCACTCATGAAATCCACCGCCCTCGTCGCCGTCGCGTTCGGTCTGGCCGCCGCCTCGACGCTCGCCGCTGGAACGGCGACCGTCAACGGGACTTATGTGGAAGCGCGGACGTCGGAGGTCTTCGCCGGCGCGTGCGTCGTCAACAGCGAGGTCGATACCGCAGGGCGCGAGGCGCTGCTCGCCTGGAAGGTCGATAAGGGCACCGTCAATGGCGTCAGGATCGACGGGCTGTCGGTGGTCGCCGCCGTTGCCGGCGACAAGAACCTGAGCGTCCACGAAATCGGCGGCGAGGTCGCGAAGGCGCGCGCCGCGGTGTTCGTCGACGAGCGGGCCACCGAAGCACAGCGCCGTGCGCTCATCGCGATGGTGACGACGCTGTCGAAGGGCCTGGCGTCGACGATGGTCGAGGCCACGCCAGCGGCGATCGAGTTCGTGGACGGCATGCACGACATCCGGGTCGCGACCAAGACCGTGAAGCTGGCCGTCCAGAAGCACATCGACCACGACGTCTCGTGCGGCAACAAGCAGTGGTTCGTGCCCCTCTCCACCGTTGACCAGGCCGAACTGGGCGCGACAGCCGAGAACGCCTTTGCGGGCCGCTCCCTGGGTATCACCTGGAGCGACCCCAACAAGCAGTCCGGCTTCGTCGGGACTTTTTCGTACTAGTCAGAGTCGTCGTTCGTCAGCGCGAGATGATGTGCGCTCACAAGGCCGGGACGCCAGTTCCGGCCTTTTCCGCGTTGTGCCGCCGTGGGCCCGGCAACATGAAGGATGTTCCTGGCCAGCCTTGCTCTGGTACTCTGGAATGACGATGAGGGCCGCCAGGCCCACAAGGCGGCCGAGGCAAATCACCCTCATAGATGTGCGGGATCGCGGGGTTCGTCAACCTGGATGGCGCGCCGGCCGACGCCGGCGTGCTCGGGGCGATGACGGACATGATTCGTCATCGCGGTGCCAGACGATCGCGGCACACTCTGCCTGTCGCTGCGCGGCGGCATCCCTGACACCGCGCTGGGGTTCCACCGGCTGAAGATCCTCGACCTTTCGGCCCGTGGACACCAGCCGATGACGAGCCCCGACGGCTCGACCGCGCTGCTCTTCAACGGCGAGATCTACGACGCGTTCGACTACAGGGCCGAGCTCGAGCGCGACGGCTACCGTTTCCGCACCGGCACTGATACCGAGGTCATCCTCGCGCTCTACGAGCGCGAGGGGCTCGAGCGGATGCTCGAACGGCTCAATGGCATGTTTGCCATCGTGATTGCGGACACGCGCCGCGGCGCCGTGCACCTGCTCCGCGATCGTGTCGGCATCAAGCCGTTGTACTGGGCGCAGCGGGGAACGACCGTGCTGTTTGCGTCAGAAGCGAAGGCGTTTCTGGCGCATCCGGCGTTCCGCGCCGAGATCGATCCGGCCGAGGTCGATGAGCTGCTGGCATTCCGCTATATTGCGGGCGAAGCCTCGCTGCTCAAGGGCGTGCGCCACGTCCAGCCAGGCCATCGCCTCACGATCACGCCGGATGGTGTCAGGGAGGCGCGCTACTGGAGCATCCCCGACCACCCCGAGAAGCTGCGCCTGTCACGGGAAGACGCGGTCGATCGCCTCGACCATCTGCTGGGCCGCAGCGTGCAATCGCAATTGCGGAGCGACGTGAACGTGGGGTGCCAGTTGTCCGGTGGCGTCGACTCGTCGCTGGTCACCGTGCTGGCGCGTTCACATCACAGTGCTGATCTGAACGCCTTCTCGATCGTCTTCGACGAGCCGCAGTTCTCGGAGGAGCGATGGATCCTGGCGGCGGCGGCCACGGCGCGCGCCGACCAGCCATCGTTTTGTTTTCGATGAGGCCGCCTTCATGGGCGCGCTGGATGCCGCCAGCTGGCACATCGATCAGCCGATCAGCCATCCCAACTCGCTGGCCCTCTGGTTGCTGGCTCGGCGTTCGCGCGAGCATGCCACGGTGCTGCTGAGCGGCGAAGGTGCCGACGAACTATTCGGCGGCTACGCGCGCTTCTACGACGCACATACGGCGGCCAATGGCTCGTGCCGGCCGGGTGTGAACGACCCGGTCGACACATTCATTCGAGCGTCACAGTTTCATTCCGAAGCCCGTCTCTCGAAGCTGCGACCCGCAGCGAATCTGCGGCCGGCGATCGAAAAGCGCCGGGCGCTGTTTCGAGGAGGGCCACGCCGACCATCTCTCGAATTGCCTGAAGTACGACATGCGGACGCATCTCGTCGACTTGCTGGTGCGCCAGGACAAGATGACGATGGGACATGGCGTCGAGAACCGGGTGCCTTTTCTCGACCGGCACGTCATCGAATTCGCCCGCGCCCTGCCGGCCGAACACCTGGTGGGGCCATCGTTGCCGATCGGCGAACCAGGCACCAAGATCGTGGTCAAGGAGCTCGCCAGGCGCAGCTTCGACGCGGCGTTCGTCTACCGCCGCAAGTCGGCATTCAATCTACCGCTGGCGCAGTACTTCCGGAGCGGCCCGTTCGTGGCGTTGATGGAGGACCGCCTGCTGCCGGGCATGGCGTCGCGCGGGCTCGTCGACGTCAGCGTCGTTCGCCGCTGGTGGCGCCGCGCCCTGTCGGCGCCGTCCACGACCGAGGGATTCTGGATCCCGGTGGCGCTCGAGTTGTGGGCGCAGCAATTCATCGACGGACGCGGACGATCGCGGTGAATCCAGAACCGGGGAACTCTGGAGTGCCGCGCGAAATCGCTTCTCTGGCTTTGCGGTTCGTCTTCGGGCGGAGCTCGTCGGCTGCAACGCCGGGCTGGACGGCCTGAGCCGACAGCGATCGTGGTCGTTACTGACTACAGGCTCCGGACGGTTTCCAGTCAGAGGGTGTGCCCCTCTCCCCAGCCGAATCATGGATGACCAGGGCAAACGCACGCCGGAGCGTCTTTCCAGTGACGTTCAGTTCCATCGGCGTGTTCGAGGGCGCCGTCATGGTTGCGCCGGCCCGAGCCCTGGTCGCGCCAGCCGGAGTCTCCAGACACTGCTCTCCCGCCAGCACGTACCAGCCTTCGGGGCCCGGGTGTGTATGCACTCTGGAATTGTCTCCGGGCCGCATGACAGCGTAAGAGAGAACCGCAGCGTAGCTCTGTGCTGCGGGAAGCTGCATAGGCCCGACGACGGCGATGGATTCACCTCCCCGCGGCGCACTGTTTCGGGCCCCGAATTCTGAGAGCCACACCCGCCCGTCTTCCTCCACCACGATTCCAGTCGCACTCTTTGCGGAGTCCGCCGCCTTCCTGCTTGGAAACGCGCGCAAATGCCAGTAGACGGCTGCCTGACTGAAATGAAGTCCGGTTACCGTGCCGACGTTGAAGCAGCCAAACTCCGGTCGCTTCTCGCCCGGCGGCACGTCCACGCAGGCCACTTCGGTCATGTGCTCGTGTCCGGCTGTGCCTGGCACCTGAGCCCACAGGTTGCCGATTGGCCCGCTGTGAAAGGCGACCAGGAACGATACGAGTACCCCGACGAATGGTGTTCTGACCATGTCCGATCCTCCGAGAAAATGATAGATCGGATGTGGTAGCGGGAGTTCCTTCCGAAAAACACTCAGTCTGCGCGAAGCGCAACGGCCGCGCTCACGGAAAGGGCGCGTCGGGCTGGCCGCAGCGAGGCAAGCACTGCGACTGCCAGAAAGACGAGGGCCGCGGCGGCGAATGTGACGGGATCGAGCGGCGCGACGCCGAACAACATGCCGCTCAGCAATCGCGCGACAAACGCAGCCGCCACGAGACCGAGCGCGACGCCGATCACCGTCAAGGACAGGGTGTCGCGCAGCACGAGGCGCATGATCTGGGCCGGAGCGGCGCCAAGAGCCATCCGCAGGCCGAACTCGGAAGTTCGACGCGTGACGGTGTACGACAGAAGGCCATAGAGCCCCACCAGGGCCAGCGAGACCGCGATTCCCGACAACGCGTTGCCGATCGCGGCGAGCAGCCTCGGCTGCTGCAGACGCTCGGTCAACCACTCGTCGAGTGTCCACGGCCCACTGGGGCCATCCAGCGGCTGATCGGGATCGACGGCCCACACCGCGCGCCGAATCGCCGGCAGCAGGGCGTTCGGGCCAGCCGTGGCTTCGATGGTGATGTACATCCACGGTGGCGGCGCCTGCGGAACCGGACGGTAGACGATCGGCCTGGGCGCTGCGGTCGGCGTACTTCGGACGTCCCCGACAACGCCGACGACAGTGCTCGATACCGGCTTTCGTGAATCGCTGCTGGTGACGAGCTGCTCACCTATCGGGCTGCGGCCAGGCCAGTACCGACGCGCGAGGGTCTCGCTCACGATGGCGACTGGCGCGGCGGACCGGTCGTCGCGCTCGGTGAACGTCCGCCCTTCGATCAGCCGGATGCCATGCCGCTCGAAGTAGGTCGGTGTGGCCGCCCGTGCCAGGGCCTGCGGCCAGCGATTCAGCTCCTGCGATGCACCGTCTGACATCGCGAATCGGGTCGTCTGCCAATCGAGATTGAACGGCATATCAACACCGCTCGCGTGCGCCACTTCAGGCTCGGCGCGCAGCCGCTCGAACACGGCTTCGTAGAACTGGACGCGATCGTCATCGTCAGAGTAGCGCGACAGGTTCATGTTGAGCCAGACAACCAGCCCGGGCCGTGGCACGACGCCCAAATCTATCTCGTTCAACCGCACGAGGCTCCGAACGAGCAGGCCGCCGGCAATCAGCAGCACAACAGCCGCAATCGTCTGCGCGATCACGAGAAGGTCCTGCAGGCGTGGTCGGCGTGCCGGGGCTCTGGATGCCCCACTCGCGACGGCGTCGAACCGCCCCGTCATGCGCGCGGCGGCGAGCGATCCCAGTCCCGACAGCAGCCCTGTGAACACGCTTGCGGCGACGGCCACAAGCGCCACAGGAAGATCCAGCGAAAGGGCTTCCAGGCCTCCTGGAAGGCGACTCACGACGGCGTGCGGGATCAGAAGAGACAGGCCTTCTACCGCGCCAGCCGCCAGGCATGCGCCGAGAACACCGCCGACGATCGCAAGTAGAAGGCTTTCGGTCAGCAACTGCCGAATCACCCGGCCACGTCCCGCGCCGATTGCGACGCGTATCGCCAGCTCGCGATGCCGACCGCTCGTCCGCGCGACGAGCACCAGGGCGACATTGGCGCAGGCCGTCAGAGCCACGACCAGAGCCGCGCCCATCAGGAACAGCAGCGGCTGATGGAGATCGCCGAAGTACCAATCGCGCAGGGACGTCACCTCGATCGTCGCCGGCTCTGATGGGGACCGCGACGACTCGTGCTCGAGGCGACGTGACGCGGCCGTCAAGGCCGATCGAAGCGGCTCGCGTCCAATACCGCTCAGGCGCACCAGCACCGTGGCCACCAGTTGGCGGCTCGCATCGTGCATCTGCTCCGCGGACGCGCGCATCGGGACGACGAAGTCAGTTCGCGAGTAGAACAGCCAGAACTGCGCGGGGAGGACGCCGACGACCGTGTAGCGCCCGTTGCTCTCCGTCAGGAAGGGTGGACCCTCGAGGTCCACGGTGGAGCCGACGATGCCGGGGTCGCCGCCGTAGCGGCGCTGCCAGAGTGCGTGGCTGATCAGAGCGACGCGGTCTGCCCCCGGCGTGAAGTCCTCATCGGCGAACGCTCGCCCGAGCCGCGGCGCGATGCCCAGCACCGCAAGGAAACTTCTCGACGCCCACGCGACCGTCAATCCCTCCGGGTTTCGGCCCCGAAGGTTGAAGTCCATCGGCGTATACCCTGCCAGGATCGCGCCGCGCGGCGATTCTGCCTGCCACCGCGCGAACTCTGGAACCGACAGCCACTGTTCGACGTCGCCGGATGAGGTCTTCGCCACGCGGTTCAGTTGCTCCGCGCGATGGAACGGCAGCGGCCGCACGAGGATCGCGTTGACGACGGTGAAAACGGTCGTCGTCGCGCCGATCCCGAGCGCGAGCGCCAGCAGCGCGACAGCGGTCAACCCCGGGGACCGCCGCAGCTGACGGACCGCGTATCGAAGGTCGCGGGTCAGATCGTCGCAGGTCTGCATCCTCGCTCTCCGGCGGGAGCATAGCGGATCCGACATGGAGGCACAACACCGGCCATCAACACGCCGGCGATCGGCTCGAAGGGTTGAGTCGTGCTGCGTCGCCGCGTGTAAGCGGCTGCCATCCGGAGGCCGGTCCAGCCTGTCAAAGCGCGACAGGAGAGACGCATCATTCCGCGCGCAGCGCGCGCAGAGGATCGATCGTCGTCGCGCGCCGCGCCGGCACGTAGGCCGCCACTGCCGCGACGATCGCGAACAACACCGAGACGCCGACCCAGGTCGTGGGATCGAGCGGCGTCAGGCCGAACAGCATGCCTTCGAGGTAGCGCACCAGCGTCGCCGCGCCGGCGATGCCGATCAGGATACCGGCCGCAGTCAACACCAGGCTCTGACCGAGCACCAGACCGATCACTTGCGCGCGCGGCGCGCCGAGCGCCATGCGGATGCCGATCTCGCGCGTGCGCTGCGCCACGGCGTAGGCGATCACGCCGTAGATGCCGATCGCCGCGAGCGCGGCGGCGATGGCCGCGAACAGGCCGAGCAGCGTCGTATAGAGCCGCGGCCGCGACGTGGAGTTGGCGACGATCTGCGCCATCGGCGCGACGTTGAAGAGGCCGGCCTCCGGATCGATCTGATGCGTGGCCGCAAGCGCCGCGGCCACGCCGTCCTGCGTGCGCATCGAGAAATACGGGCCGATGGGGAAGACCTGGCCCGGCCACTGCCGGATGTCCACGAACACCTGCGGCGTCGGCTCGCGATCGAAAGCGAACTGGCGCACATCTTCGACCACGCCGACGATTTCCCAGGGTCCGGCGTCGTTGCCGATAAAGACGTGGAGGCCGATCGGGTTCTGGTTCGGCAGTTCGCGTCGCGCGGTGGTCTCGTTGATGAGCAGCGCGCGCGGCCGACCGGCGGCCTCACCCTCGGTCAGGCCCCGGCCCTGGACGATGCGCGTGCCCATGACGGAGAGGTAGTCGCGGCTGACGAGGCGCAGTTCTGGACTGCCAGGCACGAACTGCGCCGGGCGCTCGGGTGTGCGTCGAAACCACGCGGTCTCGGTGAGGCCCACCAGTGGAAGCTGCTGCGCGTACGCGGCGGCCCGGACACCGGGCGCCGCGCGCAGCCGCGTCGTGAGATCTTCGGCGAACGCGCGAACCCGATCGGGGGGATAGCGCGTGGCGGGCAACGCGACCTGGAAGGTGAGGACGTTGGCCGCGCGGTAGCCGGGCTCGACCGAGGTCAGCTTCACCAGGCTGTGCAGCAACAGGGCGCCCCCGATCAGGAGGATCATCGCCAGCGCCACTTCGGTGATCACCAGCAGTCCGCGCAGGCGGGCGCGCGCCGTAGCGGAGCCGCCGCGCAGACGGGTTCCGAATCCCGACCCGTCCGCCGTGGCGCCGGCGCGGAGCACGTCCATCTGTCGATGATCCGAATGCAGCAGCGCCGGCGCGAGCCCGAACAGCAGGCCTGTCGCGAGCGCCGTCCCCAGTGTGACGGCGAGCACGGTGCTGTCCACGCCGACGTCTCCGAGGCGCGGGAACATCAGTTGGACGCCGAGGTCCATGCGGTTGAGCGTGGTGCCCAGGCCGCGCAGCAGCCGCACGCCCCCGACCGCGAGCACCGTGCCGGCGGCGCCGCCGAGCAACGCCAGCATGACGCTTTCGGTCAGGAGCTGACGCACCAGGCGGCCCCGGCCGGCGCCGACCGCGGTGCGGATGGCCAGCTCGCGCTGCCGCACCGCGGTGCGCGCCAGCAGCAGGTTCGCGACGTTCGCACAGGCGATCAACAGGACGAAGCCGGCGGCCAGCGTCAGCACGAGCAGCGCCGGCTTGACCGGCTCGACGATCGAATCCTGCGCGCGCCTCAGCTCGAAGGCTGCCGGCCGCTGCTCGCGCTTGATCTGGCGCAGCAGCGCCTCGAGCTCCGCCGCCGCCGCCGGCATCGACACGTCGTCCGCCAGTCGTGCGATCAGCGAGCCGCCGCTGCGCGGCGTCCAGGGCACGGGCGTCCAGAACTGCATCTGCGCGTCCGGAAACTCGAAGCCGCGCGGCATGACACCGACGATGGTGTGCGTGGTCGGCATCGCCGGACCGCCCAGCGCGTTGGCCAGCATCACCGTGCGTCCCACGACGGTCGGAACGCCGTTGAACTGCCGCTGCCACGTATCGTGCGCGAGGAGCATGACGTGTTCGGCGCCCGGCGCTTCTTCGCTCGGACCGAACGTGCGGCCGAGCAGCGGCCTCACGCCCAGCACGTCGAACGCACCCGGTGCGACAAGCATGCCCTGCAGGCGCCTCGCTTCCCCCACCCCGGTCATCGTCACGAACGACGGCCCGCCGCGGAACGCGACGTGCGACAGGCCCCTGATCCGCGGGCGCAGCTCGATCAGCTCCGACACGGTCAGCGAGCCGAGCGAGGCGGACACCGACGGCCTGCTCGCCGCCGGTGCGGATGATGCCGCAGTCGACGCCACCGGCGCGGTGACGCGCACGAGCACGACCCGATCCGCGTCGACATACGGCAGCGGCTTCAACAGGACGCCATGGACGACGCTGAAGATGGCGGTGGTGGCGCCGATACCGAGCGCCAGCGCGAGCACGGCGACGGTGGTGAAGACTGGACTGCCGCCGAGGGATCGCCAGGCGTAGCGGACGTCGCGACCGAGATCGTCGAACCAGCGAGCTGACATGATCGTCCTCCTCTGTCCGTCCCTGATGTGTGACGTGTTACAAAAATAACACATCGCACCGCCGATCGTGAATCGGTCTGACCGCACCCGGACGCATCGGGCCGGGACGAAGTCCGTCCGAGGGAGTCGAAACGATGCAAGCGTCGAAGGAAGTAGGGAGGAACGCCGTCCCGATCTCCCGCGTCAGGAACGACCCGCTGCGCGCGACAACGAGCGGAGCGCCGCCCGTGCCGCGAAATGGCCGCACATGCCGTGGACGCCGACGCCTGGCGGTGTCGATGAGGAGCAGAGGAACACGTTCTTCACCGCTGTCGCATAGGGGGCCAGACGGAATATGGGGCGCGTGAACAGCTGGCTGAGATCGGATGCGCCGCCGGCGATGTCTCCGCCGACCAGGTTCGCGTTGCGCCGCTCCATGTCCGCCGGACCCATGGCGTGGCGCGCGGCGACGCAGTCGCGGAAGCCGGGCGCGAAGCGCTCGATCTGATCCTCAATCCGGCTGCTCATGTCCATGGTCGAACCGTTGGGCACGTGGCAGTACGCCCACAACGTGTGCCTGCCAGCGGGCGCGCGTGACGAATCGCAGATGGTCGGCTGCACCAGCAGCACGTAGGGTTTGTCGTGCGCGCGTCCTTCCCATGATGCGCGCTCGCTTTCGGCGATCTCGCCGAATGACCCGCCCAGATGCAGCGTCGCGGCGCGTCCGCACGCTCGCGCCTGCCACGGCACCGGCGCCGTGAGCGCCCAATCCATCTTGAAAACGCCTGGCCCGTAGCGGTATCGCTCCAAACGGCGCCGATAGCCGGCAGGAGCCCTGTCGCCGGCGATGCGGAGGAATTGACGCGGCGTCACGTCGCACAGGACCACGCGTGACGAGGGCAACTGCGCGAGCGACTCCACGCGCGTGCCGGTGACGACCTCTCCGCCGAGCGAGCGCAGGTAGGATGCGAGCGCATTGGCGACCTGCTGCGAGCCGCCGCGCGCGACCGGCCATCCGCCGGAATGGGCCGCGACGATCAGGGCGAGCGCATACCCCGCGGTCGACGCGTATTCCAACGGCACCATGCTGTGGGCGGCAGCGCCGGCCAGCATCGCGCGTGTTCGCTCGTCGCGAAATCGTCCGCGCGCGAGGGCCTGGGCCGAGCGGATCGCCGCCATGCCGAATCGCGCCATCAAGAACGGGTGCCTCAGGCCGGGAGGCCCGAGCAGCGCCTCCATGAGATCGTCCCCGCGCTCCGCGAATGGGCTGATCAGTTCGCGGTAGGCGCGCGCGTCCTGTTCGCCGAGCGACTCCGCTGTTGCCTCGATCGACCGTTCGACCACGACCGCCGTCCCGTCATCGAACGGATGCGCGAATGGCGCGTCGGAGTGGACGAATTCGAGGCCGTGCTCGGCGAGGGGCAGCGTTTGCAGGAACGGCGACAGCACCACCAGCGCGTGGACGGTGGAGCAGACGTCGTGGATGAATCCCGGTTGGGTCAGCTCCAGCGAGCGAGTCGCGCCGCCAATCGTCGTCTCGGCCTCGAATACGCGGACCGAGCGTCCCGCGCGCGCCAGCGTGATGGCCGCCGCGAGGCCGTTCGGGCCGGAGCCGATGACGACCGCGTCCAGCGTCAACGGTTGAAGGGACGCTCCTGGATCCAGTTGAACTGCTTCGAGCGGCTCACGAGGAGCAGGCTCTCCCGATCGAACAGCCGTGCGTCGATGTGGATCGCGTGCCCGTCCAGCGATCCATCCATGATCAGACGTTCGGGATCGGGTTGTCGGAACGTGAACGTCGAGGCGGGCGCGTTGGGCGCGGCCGTGACGGCGATCGTCTTCGCCGTCATGTCGATCCTGGCGCCATAGCCCGCGAAGGAGTCGTCCATCCGCTGGAAGCTGATGCCGGTGGGCGACTGGAACAGCACGCGGCGCCACCGGGCGTAGTCGGTCACCAGCGGCGCTCGTGTATGGCCGTCGAGCGTCATCACCTCGATGTTCCAGATCCCGTAGAGCGGCGATTTCGGTGCGCCGCCGCCGTACTGTGTCCAGCTCTGGCGGGCGTCTGCGTAGTTCGTCCACACGACAGAGCCACCGTACAGGAGCTGGACGCCGATGGCGACGAACGCGAGCGGCCGGCGCCGGAAGAGCGGCGGTTGCGCCGACGGTCCCGCCGTCCGATTCAACACGAGGACGTTCGCTATCCGCGCGGCCTCCGGGGCAATCAGCAGGAGCGCCATCAGGATCAGGTGGAACGAGAACAGCTTCACCGGCACGTCGTAGGTCATGTTCAGCGTGAAGATCTGCACCGCGTCGGCGAACGTGACGATCGCGCCGAGCGTCGCCAGCGGCGGGACGAAGAGCAGCACGCCGCCGACGAGCTCCATCGAGCCGGCGAACATCTCGTAACTCTTCGACGCGCCGATCGAATACCAGAGCACGCCCATCGGCGAGAAGTTGCCGAACGGTTCGAGCAGGCGCTGCAGGCCGGGCGCCGGCATCTGCAGCGGAATCGCCTTCACCATGCCGTAAGCGATCATGGTGGAGCCCAGGGAGAAGCGCAGGAACACCCGGAACCATTTGTTCAGCGCGCGATCGTCCGGCCGGCGGCGATCGACGACCGACCAGATCGCGGTGATCCCCGCGGCCATCATCAGCAGCACGAAGGCCTGCAGGTAATCGACGGTCTTGTCGCCACTGCCGGTTTCCTGAAACGAATATGGATAGCCGATATGAAAGACGTGGGTGCCCGTCCAGGTGACCAGGCGCTGCATCAGCCCGACGCCGCCGAGCGGCCGCACCCAGCTGAATGGCAGTAGCCCCTCCAGCATCTGGGTCGAGACGACGTAGAGCGAGAAGTACACGAACGAAAGACGGAAGCCAATCCGCGTGAGGAGATTCCAGCGCGGCCCGGCCGCTGTCAGCGGCGCCGGTGGCGCGGCCTGTGCCGGCTCCCCGAGCACAGCATCGAGCGCGGGCCCCGGTTCGATCGCAGTGACATTGCGCGTCGCAGGTGCATGCATGCGTCCCCCGTGCTGGTTCGACGATAGGACGGCATACTACACCCGCCGGTCAGCGCACGGCGATCCCGCCCCGCGCAGGCGGCGCCAGGACTCCGCGCCTTTGCTGAACCTGCGGCGTTTTTCGTTACCGATCCTCCACGAAGGCGCAAGTCCCTCGTGATCGCGATGCGTGACCCGGCGGAGACCTTCATCGGACAACGTTCCGGCGAACCGGGGCCCCAAGCCGGCGCATCAAGGCCAACGGGGGTGCGGCGATGATGACAACATCCTGCCCATAATAGGGCCCACGGACGGTAGACAGGGCGAGTTGACTCGCGCGACAGCGTGCGTCGACTGTGGCTAGAGATGCTGCCCATTCGAGCCCAGCCGCTGGCTCAAACCGGAGGTGCCGATGACTGCCGTGAGGGGCGCCATGCGAACACGGGTCGCGGTTCTGATGTGGACTCTGGCGGCAACTCCAGCGGCGTGGCTGCTGCTGTTCGCTCTGTTCATCGTGCGTGCACGTTTGGCCCTGGGTGAGTGGCCTGCGCCTTCGCAGCCGGATCCCACGGATCTCCGCTTCGATGTTCACCACGCTGCGATTGTGGGCGGCGTTCCACTAATGCTCACTGCAGTCCTGTGCGTGACCGCGCTGACGCTGTTCATGCATCCTCGACCGCGGAAGGCATGGCTCGTCACCATCGCCGCAGTGGCTGGAGTCGTCGTTGTCGTCGTGCTCGCCCGCGTCGACCCGGGCCACATGTTCATGTGGTTCGGCGATTAGACATCAAAGCTTCATAGGTGGCAGTACACTCGTGACATGCGCAGCAATCGATTTCTGAGCACACCGCTGGCGGTGGCCGCGCTACTGCTGGCCGTCGACGCAATCCCTCAGACTCGCGCACCCGAGCGGGCCGTCGCAGTGACGTTTGACGATCTGCCTGCCACCCCGGCAGGTGTGGTGGCGAACGATGTGGCCAGCCTCAACGAACTCACGCGCAAGCTGCTCAGCGCAGTGCGCAAGCACGGCGTTCCGGCCGTGGGTTTCGTCAACGAGGGAAAGCTGTTCGTCGAGGGCGGGGGACCTGGCGATGTCGACCGCCGGACAGGCCTGCTCCAGATGTGGCTGGACGCAGGACTCGAACTGGGCAACCACGCGTACTCGCATCGTGACCTGAACACGATGCCCCTCGATCAGTTCCAGGCCGACGTGCTCCGAGGCGAAACGGTGACACGGCGACTGTTGAAGGGAAAAGAGCAGAGACTACGATACTTCCGTCATCCGTTCCTGCATGTTGGTTCGGATCTGAACGTGCGGCGCGCGTTCGAGGGTTTTCTGTCGAGCCACGGCTATACAGTGGCCCCTGTGACCGTGGACAACGACGAGTTCGTCTACGCGGCGGCGTACGCAAGCGCTCTCCGCCGCGGTAAAAGCGCCGCCGCCATGCGGATTGCCGACGACTATCTGCGCTATATGGACCAGGTGTTCACATTTTTTGAGGATGTCTCGCGGCGGGTGACCGGACGAGAGATTCCGCAGATCCTTCTGCTCCATGCAAACACCCTGAACGCAGATCGATTTGGCGCGCTGGCAGAGGTCCTGAGGCAACGCGGTTACCGATTTGTGTCAGTCGCCCAGGCGCTCGAAGACCCCGTGTATCGTCTACGCGACGAGTTCGTCGGAGCTCCGGCAAACTCATGGTTCAATCACTGGGAGGTCACCGCAGGCCGGCCGCCAGTTCCTACCCCCAAGCCGCCGGAGTGGGTCAGCGTCCTCCAATAGGCCACTCCCCCCGCGCGGAGAGGTCGCAGGGGATGCGTCTGACGTGTTGTCGATCCGACCAATCGACTCAAGTGCGTGGGTCATTTGCAGCCTCAGCTGAGCGGTTCGGGGACAACAGTGGCCCTGGAGAGATCGGGAATTCCGCAATCGTTTGTGTCGGATCGCGTTCTTGCGGATCACAGCACTGAAGCCTCACGTAGCGCGACCCGCCGGCCGGCGAACGCGAACGCGAGCAGCACTCCGCCGGTGACCCATGCCCCGAGGGCAAAGGACGGCGGCGCATACAGGGCGAGCCCCAGTCCCGCAGACACGAGGAGTGCGCAAAGCACCGCGAATATCCGCATGCCGTAGAGAAACACGAACGGCAGGTAATGCGCGCCAAGGATGATCATGAAGCCAGGGAAGAACCAGTCCAGCCGATACAGCGCAGCCGCCCCGACCACCGGGAGCGAGAGCGGCAGGGTGAACGCCACCTGCATGGCGAGGGCGTTCAGGGGATTTCCCGGCGTGATCACGACACGATGACCGATCGCCGCAAGACCCAGCCGGGTGACCGGGAAGATGAACATCCCGCCGACGATGACGAAGAGGATCGCCGCCCTCGACGAGCCCCATGTCGCGAGAGCGGCGGTAACGAGCCAGAGTATTCCTGACACGAGCTGGCCCATGAAGCCGCCAATGTAGGCCTGGCGGATTTCCCGCTGTGCATCTGCGATCAGCACTCGTCCCCTCCGCGAACAGTCTGTGCCTGCCTATTCAGTCGGTACGTAGGACGTTCTGGCGATCGGCATGTTCCCGCCCCGGAGCCACGCAGACGGGACACGGTCGATAGGATCACCAGGTCGCCGTTTATCGCGCGTTGACGCGGGTGGGCCGTGCTCCTTCGAAATCGCGTTTCGAATTCTAAACGATGTGGCAATATTCGAGGCACACGCACGGATTCACAGGAGTTCGACGATGTCGATCGAATCACAGGCGGATCTGGACGGACTACGGCGCGCCGGGGACGTCACGCGCCGTACTCTCGATGCGCTGGAAACACACGTGCGCGCAGGGATAACGACCGCTGATCTGGATGCGGTCGCTGCGCGGGTCTTTGCGAGCCACGGTGCCCGTTCCGCGCCAACGCTCGTCTACGGCTTTCCCGGTCACGTGCTCCTCAGCGTCAACGACGAAATCGTCCACGGTGTGCCGGGGCCGCGGCAGCTGAAGCGCGGGGACCTCTTGAAGCTCGATGTGACGGTCGAATGTAATGGCTACATCGCGGATGCCGCGCGCACGGTCATCGTCGGCTCCGGCTCGGACACGGCCAATCGGATGATCGGCTGCGTCCGCGCGGCATTCCGAGCAGGCGCCGCCGTTGCCCGCGCCGGGGTCCTGGTGAACGAAATCGGCCGCGCGGTTGATCATGAGGTGCGCCGGCACGGCTTCCGCGTTGTGCGTGGACTATCCGGCCACGGCGTCGGCAGGACAATTCACGAAGAGCCATGTGTCCCGAACGAATACGACCCGTGGCAGACCGACGTGCTGACGGAGGGACTGGTCCTGACCATTGAGCCGATGATTACCGCGGGCTCCAGTCAGCCGCTCGAAGACGCCGATGGGTGGACGATTCGTACCCGCGACGGGAGTCTCTCGGCGCATCACGAGCACACGATCATGATCACGCGGGGTGACGCCGTCATGCTCACGGCCGCGTAAACAGCAAACGACGTCAGATGTAGACAAGGAATCTGCGAAGCCGGACCGCGAGCTACCTGCGAACGCTGGCGGGATGCCGGGCTGTGATCTTGGCCCGTTCGCCGGAGGACGGCGACGCGCTCGTGGCCGCCGTCGAGCGCTGGCAGGGAGGAAGCATTGGCGACCTATGCCCTAATCCCCGGTGGCGGCGGCGATCCCTGGGAGTGGCATCGGCTCGTCCCTGAGCTGGCGTCCCGTGGACACGATGCGATCGCGGTCCGGCTGCCGGCCGAGGACGACACGGCAGGCTGGTCCGAGTACGCGGATACCGTGGTCGACGCCATCGGCGATCGCACCGACGTGATCCTCGTCGCCGCATCGATGGGGGGCTTCACCGCGCCCATCGTCTGCACCCGGCGTCGAGTGGACCTGCTCGTCCTGCTCAACGCGATGATCCCCATGCCCGGCGAGACCTTCAACGCGTGGGGGTCGAACACGGGTTCCGGATCCGCGAGGCGCGAGTACCACGCCAGCCTCGGGCTGTCGCCCATGGAGGCCGGCGATGACGCCGTCATCTACTACCACGACCTGCCGTCCGAGCTCCGAGCCGAGGCGCAGGCACGGACGTGGCAGGACCAGTCGATGACGCCACTGAATGAGCCCTGGCCGCTGGGATCCTGGCCCGATGTCCCGACCCGTGTCCTGAGTGCCCGCCACGATCGGATGTTCCCGCTCGACTCTCAACGCCGGGTCGCCCGCGAGCGCCTCGCCATCGAAGTCGAAGAGATCGACGGTGGTCACATGGTCGCGATGAGCAATCCAGCCGATCTGGCCAACCGATTGGAGGCTTGCCGCCTCGCGGTTCACCGTGAGGGGCCTGTTGCCGGACGGTGACGCGAGGCCGCGCCAGCGCGAGCGACCCAGCCGACGGCTCGGTGGGGGATCTTCACTCCTCATTCCGCTCCTTGCTCCCGCTCCCGTTCCGCCTTCTCCAGCCACTGGGCCATCGTCTCGTCGCGCAGGGCGTGACGCGCCCAACCCGCGGCGGTGCTGTCCCAGCGGTTGTCCCTGATTGTCAGATCGATGCCGCGGTCGACGAGGTATTGCATCGACTCGTGGCTGTTCGGCAGGAAGACCAGGTGGTGCAGGATGCTCGCCGGCTCATGCGAGTTCCAGTTGCTGTTGAGGTTCGCGCCACGCTCGAGCAGGAAGTCCGCCACGTCGAAGTGGCGGTTGATGACGGCAAAGGCGAGCGCCACGTCGAGCACCTGCTGCGCCGTGGGCGGGTCCCTCACGCGCAATCACGAGTTGCGCGTTTCGCTGTGTCACAGGAAGGTCGACCTTCGGCAGGTGCGCACGTGCGCGTGCGACGGCGCCGGCGTCACCGGCAGCGATGTCGCGCGCGAGTTTCTTTGCCTGTTTACGGAGGGACTCGAGAGACGGCCGGGCAGGGAGCGACCTCGATGCGGTCATTGCACCCTCCTTTCATGAATCGCCTGTGCCCCGCTGAAACCAGGCTGAAAGAAGGTGCACACGCACACGACTCAGACCAAACAGGTGGGAGTCTTCCCTTGCCGCGGGTGGGTGGCGCCCTGTCAGCGCGCTCCCGGCAGTATCAAGGGACTGCCGCGTCGATGTCAAACGCGGCAAAGCGGTCGATCACGATAGGGGAATGACCAGTCGCGAAGGGTTGGTCTTCAGCGATTGCCCTGCCGCGCGGTGGATGGTGGCACGATATTCTTCGCTCGCAGATAGACCGTCGCTATGCCATACATTTCGGCGTCGTGGGCAAGGAGCCCCACGAGCGCGGCGGACTTTGGGATTTCAACTGGCCCCTGCCGAACCAACTCGTTCGCGCTCGCATCCGTCAACGATGAAAGTGCGACATCGCAGGACAAAAACGAAGCCGCAAGTGTCTTGACCACGTCGGCCTTGTTCGTATGTTCGATCTTCTGACGCGGTTCGTCAGCCACTCCGCGCAGACGCGCACAGAGGCCGAACTGCGCAGATGCGACGTGCAGGATCGTCTCACCGAACGTGCGAACGTCCGGCATCGAGGTCGGTTTGAACGCGTAGTCCGCTTCGGGCATGGCTTCAGCGGCCGAGGTCAAATCTGCTTTGACACCTGCGTACCCGCCTTGGAGGTAGGCGATCAAGTCAAATTTCCTGCTTGGCTGCGGAGAATGCCCCGTCGCCGCTACGACCCATGCCACGGTAAGAAAAGCAGACCAGCTCATCATGTCCCCTCCCTCGTCTTCTCGGACACCGACCGCAAACTCCGCGAAGCCACTTGCATCCCTGTTGATAGACAACATGAGATTCCCACAATCGGTCTGGTATTGCAAGACGACAATTTCACCGTCTCCACGAAGAAGAAACTCGGACATCCGGCCAATCTCGAATCGCGTCCTTCGTTCCCGGTCGCTGTTATGTGGCGTGAGCCGTCACGATGTAAGCGCCAAGCTCGAAGGCCAGCCCGTCGGCGTCCGTGTACCGTCGAATCACTTCGGCACTGTCCTCCGCGATAAGCTCGCTGAGTCGAGCGCGCTCGTCGTCTGCCATCGTCGACGAACCTGTGCTCATACCCACGACGGCACTGCTGTTCAAACGTACGAACATTGCCGGTGCTGCGAATCGGATCGTGCGCGTGAGGCTCTCGACCCGAACGTCTTCGAAACCGGCTTCGATAAACAGTTGTTCGAGCGCCGCCGGGTCGCCACAACTGTGGCGGCGATCGACGAAGGCTCCGAGCCGTCGTTCCGCGACCCGGTGGAGGTCTCGGACGAACGGCGTATCGTCGAGCGACTTCCAGACGCCCACGACCAGCCGGCCTCCGCGACCCATGGCGCGTCTCATTTCGCGGGCTGCGGCCGGCTTGTCAGGAAAAAACTGCAGTCCCTGATGACACAGAACGACGTCGAATCGCTCGCCGTCATGAAGAGGCATGGCGCTGGCGTTTCCCGCGCGCCAGTCGACCCGGGGTTCTATCGCGCGCGCGAGCGCGAGCATCTGCGGACTCAGGTCGACGCCCACGACGTGGCCACTACCTGAAAGGTGTTTCATCACCAGGCGTGCGACGACACCCGTCCCGCAGGCGACGTCGAGCACTCGTTCGCCAGCCGTGAGGTGGGTCCGATCGACGACGATCTCTGCCCACGGTTGAAACATGGGTCCGACGAGCCACCGCTCGTAGAGCTCCGGGAAGTTGGACAGGGCCATTGCGTGCAGTCCAGATCGACTAAAGCAGTGATACCGCAACACCGGCTGCCAGAGATAGCAGCATTTTCATCGGCGACTCCGTTGCTCGGCGCACGGTCGCCGAGACGCGTGACGCGCCTCGGACGGCCAGGTCAGTTGTCGAGCGGCTTGAGCAGATGCTTGTGGACGAAATACGCGGTCCGCGCACCCTGCCTGAATCCGGCCCTCATCGCCGAGCGGAAGTGGATGCCGCAGTAGATGCGCGAGATGCCCTCTTCGAACGCGGCGGCGCTGAACCGGTCGTACGTGCGGGTCGCACCGCTGGGGTTGGTGACGGTGAACGTGTGCCGGTCGCCCAGTGCAAGGGCGAGGACGCCGGCGGCCGCGGCGGCGGTGGCGGCGTGCGTTGACGAGTACTCAGGAAAGGGCGGGGTCACGCAGAGGGGCTCCCAGGTTGCGTCGCCGGCGGTTCGCCAGTTGCCGTCGTCGTCTCCGGCGCGGATGGCCGTGATGGGTCGCCAGTAGTTGTCGTGAAACTTCGTGTCGAAGGTCGCGATGACGGCGTCAGCCAGCGCCACGTTGAGGACGGCCAGTGTGCGCGCCGCCTGCCATTCGTCAGCCCGCACGTCGGCGAGTCCCTTGTGCGCGGCGAGGTTCCACTCCTTCGCGGCCACGTCGTACCAGAACTGCGCGATGGCCGTCTGCTCGGCCGTCCGCGGGGAATTGTTGACCGAGCCCAGATTCTTCACGTCGTCGTAGTCGGCCGCGTACCTGTGGCTCTTGACCGACGGAGGCGCCGCTCGATGGAACTGCCCGGCGCGTTTCAGCGCGAAGGGCGGCAACTCACTCCAGCCCGCCGCAATGACGAAGTTGAGGGGTGGAGTCGGCTGGTACACACCCGGTGTGGGAGCGCCCGGCGTGTAAGGTTTCGTCAGCGCGGCCACAATCCTTGCCAGGACGAGTTGATCGATCGCGCTCCACACTCCGATGAGGAGTAGGCGTCTCGTGTTCATGAAGGATAGACGTGCGCCCGCGTGAAGCGATCTGCAGAAATACGCACAAGCGATGTGCAACAATGCACAGCGTGGACTGGGACAACCTGCAGACGTTTCTGGCGGTCGCGCGGACCGGCCGGATTTCAGCGGCCGCACGGCGGTTGGCGGTGGAACACACGACGGTCTCGCGCCGGCTCACCGCCCTCGAGGCAGAGCTCGGCGTTCCGCTGTTCTACCGCACCACGACGGGTTATCTTCCGACGCCGCATGGGAGGAACGCGTTGGCCCAGGCCGCGACGATGGAGTCAGCGGCGCTTGCGCTGGCGGCGCGAGCACGTGAAGGGAGCGGCGCCATCGCGGGGCGCGTCCGTGTCGCGATGCCGCCGGAGTTCGCGTCGCATTGGCTGGCTCCTCGGCTGACGCCGTTTCACCAGAACTACCCTGCGCTGAGGCTGCAGATCCTCGTCGGTACGCGGCAGCGCGATCTGTCGCGAGGTGAGGCAGAGATCGCCATACAGTCGCCGCGCGTGCGCCAGAAGAATCTCGTGGCAGTGCGCATCGCCCGCGTGTCGGTGGGCCTCTACGCGTCAAAAGACCTGCCTGTCGGTCAACGCAGGCGGATCACGAGCCGCGCTGGATTGGGCGATACGCCGCTGCTCACCTACACCTCGGCGTTCGGCATGCTTCAGGAAGCGAAATGGTTCGATGCTATTCGGAGGGCGACGGATGTCGTGCTGGAGACCAATAGCACTCACGCGTTGCTGGCCGCCGCGCTGGCGGGGGCAGGCGTTGCCGTGCTCCCGCGGTTCGTCGCGCGTTGCCATGATGGTCTTGTCGCGGTCTCGGATGATGTGGCGACACACGATGTACTGCTCATCACACATCCTGAGTTCCGACGCGATCCGAAGGTTCGCACGACCGCTGACTTCCTCAAGCACATTGCGTCAGACCCCGGTGGCCTGCGCTGATCGTCTCGGATGCCCGCGAGGGCCTCGGTGTGCGGTGCTCTTCAGCCGCGAGGGCGCGCCCGATGCTCGAGCCCGAGAGCGTGCGGTGAGCGTCGGTCCATGCTGGGTGACTCCGAAACGCAGAGCCGTCAAGCCGCTCTGACAAGCCATGGCCGATAATGTCTCCCGAATTACGGAGGTGATGACCCTCATGCATCTACGAACAAGAACCATGCTGCTCACAGCGGCCGCATTGCTGATCGCCGGGGCGTTGCCGCCGGCGCTTCTTGCCCAGCAGCCGGCCGAAACCACCATTCCGGACAAGGTCCGGCTGTTCATTCCCTACAAGGAGTACTCGCAGGACGACAACAAACGAATCCTCGCAATGTATGAGTGGCTTCGCGTGGCTGACGTGTCGGACGGCATGGACGTCGTGGGACTCCAGGACGTCGGCCTGGTCGATTCGGAGATCCATGCCCTCTGGAAGGACACCGAGAAGTTCACGCATCGCACGGTCGGCATCGCCGTCACCGCCCGGTATGTGCCGACGAACAGGCGCGAGCCGAAGCTGGAGCAGAAGGTCATCAACGAGTGGTACGGCACGATCACTTCGGAAGCGTTCATGAAGGTGCTGGCCCCGGGAAGCGTGCTGGTCATCGACGCCATGGAGGATGGTGAGACGCGCAGCATCGGGTCGTCGAACATCCTCGAGTGGAAGAAGCTCGGCATGGTGGCGCTCGTCACGAGCGGCGGCCTGGCCGACACCGACGAGATCATCTACCACAAGGTGCCCACCTGGCATCGTCGCCTCGGTCGAGGACTGCGGCCGGGCCGCAACGAGCTCGAGTCCGTGAACCGGCCGGTGACGATTGGCGGCGTCCTGGTCCGACCCGGCGACGTTGTCGTGGCCGACGGTGACGGCGTGGTGGTCGTTCCCCGCGAGCGGGCCGAAGAAGTCGCGACCGCGGCGCTCACGTTCCTCGACAACATCACGCGGGAACGCTACATCAAGACAACGGGCAGGAATCCCTGGGCAAAGAAACCCGGCGGGCAGGACTGAGGATGCCTGGTCCGTCGAATCGCTTCAAGGCAGTAGGCAGTGAGTATTCTTGTTGCAGTAGTTCATGGTGGAGGCGCCGGGATCGTCAGACACTTCAGCACCCCGTTTGCGAAGAGGCACTTCGCACCGGCATGAACACAAAAAGAACATACGTCGTCAGACGATCGCGACGCGCTCCTCGCCTACGTGGTGACACGCCGTCGCCGTCTCGCGCGCACGAGCAGCCCGGCGACTCCTGTTCCGACCAGCAGCAGAGAGGCTGGCTCTGGGACGGGGGCCGTCGCGTCGCGGACGAGGAACACGCCGACGCCGGAAGCTGCCGGCCAGACCGAAGTGGTGTTGACCACGAACGAATTCGGAGTACACGTCTTAATTGAGATGCACGCGTACGTGTGAAGGAGTGGAGTTGTCCGATCATCGACCCAGCCCATTGCGGCATCGTCGAACGTCGGGCCCACATAATTGAGGAATTGTGTTCGTGATGTCAGAGGCGCATCGAGGTCGACCACGGCTCCCATGAGAGCTGTGCCAGGGCTGGAGGCATAAGTGATCCCGAACGCGTCGAACAGGTCCGAGACTTCCGTGCCAGTGGCCCAGTGAAATCCGTCGGAGGCGTGCGTCGAGACAGCGGTAGCCACCGATTGGCCCCTCGTCACTGACAGGTCGAGGAACTCGAGGGCGTTGCCGCCGGTGCCGATGACGGTCAAGTCGTTGGCGGTGTTCAAGGTTCGTGTCCCCAGCAGAATGCTGTCGGCGGAGGCCGGTGAAACGGCTCCTGCAGCGAAGAGCAGGGAGAGCGCCGCCAGGGAGGGACGGAACAAACGAAGCGCGACTCGCGTGAGCAACGGGACATAACGAGTATCCATCGCGTATCTCCTGACCATTAGTCTGCCTCGGTCTTGTCGCAGCAGAGGCATTCTAATGGAATTTGTTGGAACGACCAGGTGGAGGAACTCGGCAAAGCGCACCTGGACTCGCGCTGCGCATGTGTTTCAGCCGGAGAGCGTCGCACGGTGATGGGTGAGGCGTTGGTCGAGTCAGCGGTGCCCGGCTTGTCCTTGGTATAGGCGCCGACCGTTGGGAGCTGCGCCAGGACTTCTCTACGCCGGGGAATGCGATATGCATTGTGGCGTGCCCGCAAGGTGAGGAGAGGCGTCGGGAGGGGAGGTCTGCTAAATATGTGCAAACGAATTCTGTTTTTGCTGCTGCCATTCGCTTTGTTAGCCCAGCCGGCTTCAGCCGATCCGCTCCGGATCACGAGCGGCGCGTTTCTGTTCGACATCGAAGGGGACACGTTCACCTTCAACGGGACCGGCTTTGCTCTCGCGACCACAGAGTTCGGAATCTACACGACCAATATCTTTCCCGCCCGGTGCGACAACGCCCCGTTCTCGTTCTGCGAGGAAGCGGAGGGCTCCCTGTCCGACTGGAGCTTCCGCACCGCGGGTGAGCAGCTCCTCGGGAGAGGCAACGCCATGCTCGACGGCGTGAGTGCCACGAACGTCGACTTCGTCGGGACGATACGAGCCGACGCCGTCCCGACACGGGTCTCCTCCGGCGGCGCCCTGGAGTTCGAGTTCGCCGCTCCGTTCTCGTTCGAGGCGAGCATTCGCGGTATTCAGGGGGGCGAGGAGCTGTTCGCGCGCCAGTTCATCGGCAACGGACGGTTCAACGTGCGTTACGAACAGGTCATCTCGCATCCGGGTTTTGTCATGCGTAACGCCGACGCGGATACGCTTTTCTACACGCTCTCGGCTGCTCAAGTACCGGAACCCGGGACGCTCCTGCTGCTCGGTTCGGGGCTCGCGGCTGCCGCGGTGCGACGCCGGCGGCGCCAGGCATAGGTTCTTGCGAGGCTCGACGTCTTCACGGCCACGGCGCTCCCAGCGCGTGACGAGCCACCTCGACTTGTGTTGAAGCAAAACACCGAGGAGGTTGGCGAATGCGGCGGTACAGCGGCGACCGCACCCCGACCGAGATTCGAAGTATCTGTTTCCGGGTTTCGGCCGCTGCGCGCGTCGGATGAGAGTTACGAACCGACAGCCCGCGTCCACATCGCTGGGTTCGCAGCAGGCCTACCGCGGCAAGACTTCCCACGACTCCGCGTTTCCGTCGGCCAGCCATCCCCGCATATGTAGACCCCGCGCTATGATGAACGAAAGACCTGATGCTGATGGATCGGCGGTTCGCCGCGTTCGCCTTCGGGATGTGTCTTCTCGTTCTGGTAGCCGCGTGCGGCGCGCGTGTTCCTCCGAAACCGGTCGCTGTTCCGCAGGAGACTGCAGAACCGGAGACACCGGAGGCCTCCGCCCCGGCGGCCTCGGCGCCAGCCGGCCCGGACTGTCCTTTGATCGCGGAAGCTGGGACGCCTGTCGCGACGGTTGGCGTCAGCGAACCGGTCAATGCGGCGCACGCGCCGCACCCCTCCAACGAGAGCGAGCGCCTGCTGTTCCGCCAGGTGTACGAGACACTTGTCGCGATCGATTGCAACGGACGTGCGGCGCCCGGCCTGGCTGCCTCGTGGCGGATCGACGCGGACGGACGTGGCTGGATCGTGACCTTGCGGGAGGGCGCGCGCTTTTCGGACGGTGTACCGGTTACCTCGGCCCATGTGCGAGCGGCATGGATGGGGGACACGTCCAACACGTTGCATCCGCGGGCGAATGGTCTCGTTGACACAGTCATCGCGCTCGACGATCGGACGCTCGCCATCAGGTTGCAGCGTCAGCACGCGGACGCGCCGGTCCCACTCGCTCACACGAATCTGGCAGTCGCAAGGGCAGCCGCCGACTCCCGCTGGGCGCTTGGAACACGGGCCAGCCGAATCCTCGACGACAACGAGCAGCCCGGGGCGTTTCGCGCGGTGATCACACTGGAACGATACGGCCTCCCGCCGGTTTGGTTTTTCGTCGCTCCCGGCGACCCGCGGGATCTTCTCGACGAAGGTGTTGATCTGATGGTGACGCGCGACCCTGCCGCGCTCGAGTACGCCGCCACGCTACCGCACTTACAGTCGCTGCCGATGCCCTGGCAGCGCACCTATGTGCTCCTCACGCGCGCGGGCACGCCGCCGTTGTCGGACGAAGCACGCCAGGCGCTCGCAGATGACGCCGTGCGAGGGGAGGCAAGGGGAGCGGCGCCCCCCTTCTGGTGGCAGATGCTGACCGACTGCCAGCTCACTCATCCGCCAATCCGCGCCCAGCGTTTGCCCACGCCACGGGTTGTGTACGAGGCGGGCGACAACACTGCGCGAGATCTTGCCGAGCGCCTGGTGGGCCTGGGGCGCTACCAGCGCGCGATCGGACTGGCTGGCGACGCCCTCACGCGTGCGCGCCGGACTGGAGACGACGCCGGGTACCTCGTGGCGCTCGACGGTCGTCCCTTCGAACCATGCCGCGACGCGCAGGTGCTCGTCGAGACCTTCCGATGGCTGAATCTCGACACCATCATCCCGCTGGTCGACACGCGATTCCAGGCGATCGTGCGCCACGGGAAATCCGGTCTGACCGCGGAGTGGGACGGCGGTTTGCTCCTCGGGAGCGATCGCGCGAGGTAAGCCATGAGCCTGCGCACTCGCCTGCTCCTCGCCTTTGCTGCCGTCGTCCTGATCCCGTTTGCGTGCTCGCGTTCGGACTCCGGCAGGACATGACGAGGCGTCTCTCGCACGAGTACCAGCTCCGTGTC
Organism: uncultured Acidobacteriota bacterium; assembly: GCA_963749835.1. Lineage (GTDB taxonomy): Bacteria > Acidobacteriota > Vicinamibacteria > Vicinamibacterales > 2-12-FULL-66-21 > JALZOC01. The sequence goes on along the minus strand of CAVVOD010000001.1, from coordinate 3,440,301 downwards.
GACACGGTCGTCGAGACGATCCGGGAGGATCTCGCGCGCGAGAGCGCCTCGATCACCCGGCGGCTCGAATCCCTCCGCAGTGCGCTGCGGAACGACAATCGCTTTCGGCTTGCTGCGGTGGCCGGCGTCGCACTCGGAGCGCGAGTATCTGCTCAACTACGCGGGCATGGCGATGCGTCTCACCGGACTCTCGATGCTGCAGATTCACGATCGCGACGGCCGCATCGTCAGCTCGGGGCACTTTCGGAATGAGCATGGCTCGCTCCAGCCCGGATGGCGTCAGCGCTGACCGAGGCGCGCGGCGTGGCGCTGGTATCCATGCGCCGCGCTGACGGCGAATTCCTCGCGCTGGCGCGGGCGCAGCCGCTCGTCATCGGCGGCCTTCCGTTCACCATCGTGGGAGGCGTCGCCGTCGACGAGCCGTTTCTCGCCCGCCTCGCTCGCGATCGGGCGATCGTCGTCACACTGCGCTACCCGGGCGCTACGCTGTCTACGCTCGAAGCGGGACAGCCGTACCCCAGCCATGATGCGGCTGTAGGCCACCTCGAGGTGCCGCTGATTCGTGGCGGCGAAGGCGCACCTGCCGACGTCGAGCGGGCTCGGCTCGAGGTGACGCAATCGCTGACCCCGCTCAGGGCATTGCTGCGCAGCGCCGACTCGTGGTTCGTCATGACCGTCGTGGGTACCGGGATCGCCGCCCTGCTCCTGTCCGTGTGGGTGTCGTCGCGCATCAGCCGGCCGCTCGCCGCGCTCGCCGAGAAGACCGCCGTGCTCGATCTCGATCGCCTCGACGTGGACTTCGATCCGGGGAACGACGAAGTCGGCACGCTCTCGCGGCTTCTCGGCGACCTCGCGGCACGTCTGCGCACCAGCACGGCGCGTGTGCGCGAGGCCGAGCGGCGCGCCACCCTCGGCGACGTGGCACGGCAGATCAATCATGACATCAAGAACGGGCTGATCCCGCTCCGGAACGTGATGCGCCACCTGACGCAGGTGGAACGCGAGGAGCCGTCCACACTGCCGCGCATATTCGCCGAGCGGCGTGACACCATCGATTCGAGCATCGCGTATCTGGAAACGCTCGCAACGAGCTACCAGAGGCTATCGCCCCCTCCCGAACGCCGCGAGTGCGATCTGAATGCGCTCGTCAATGAGGTCGTCCGCGGTGCACAGGCGCACGAACACGCGGAGATCGCGACGGATCTGGCGCCACGGCTGCCGCGTATTCTAGGTGACCCGGTCGCGTTCCGGCGTATCCTCGAGAACCTCGTGGCCAACGCCGTAGACAGCCTCGAGTCGAAGCCCGGGCGCATCACGGTTTCAACCCGCGCGGTCGATCGGGACGGGGAGTTGCCGGCTCTCCGGCTCACCGTCGCCGACACCGGCCGCGGGATGTCGCGCGAGGAGGCGAGCCAGATGTTCACCGACTTCTACACGACAAAGGCGGGAGGCACCGGCCTCGGACTTTCGATCGTCCGGCGACTCGTCATGGATCTCCACGGCACGATGGGCGTCGAGAGCGAACCCGGCAAGGGCACCCGCATCACCGTGGACATTCCCGGGGCGACTCCGAGGCCCACATGACGACACACCTCCTGGTGGTCGATGACGTCCCGGCAATGGCCGAGCAATATGCGTACGACCTGAAGCGCGTCGGCCACTACGACACGACGGTCGCGGGTGGCGGCGAGGAGGCGCTCGACATCCTGGGCCGCGAGCCGATCGATTGCGTCGTTCTCGATCTCGAGATGCCGGGTGTCGATGGCTTCGAGGTCCTCAGGCGACTGCAGCAGCGCGGCATCGACACGCCCGTCATCGTGTACACGGGCACTGGCAGCTACGACCGCTGCGTCCAGGCGGTACGGCTGGGGGCGTACGGCTTCGTGGACAAGACGGAACCGATCGAGCGCGTGGTGCAGGAGATCGAGAACGCCGTTGCGCGCGGACGACTGACGAGTGAGCTTCGATTGCTCCGCTCACGGCTGGACGAGCGACTCCCCGCTCATCGGCGACAGCGCGCCAATGCGGTCGCTCCGTCAGTCGATCGCACGGGTGGCACCCATTCCAAGCAGCGTCCTGATCGCTGGAGAGAGCGGAACCGGCAAGGAGCTGGTCGCGCGCGAACTGCACCGCAGGGGACCAGGTCTGAAAGCGCCCCTCGTCGCGGTGAACAGCGCGGCCATGCCCGAGCAACTCGTCGAGAGCGAGCTCTTCGGGCACGAGCGCGGCGCGTTCACGGGCGCCGATCGCCTGCGCCGGGGGGCGTTCGAGAACGCCGGCGGCGGGACGCTGTTCCTCGACGAGGTCGGAGAACTGCCGCTTGCCGCACAAGCCAAGCTGCTCCGCGTGCTCGAGGAGCGGACGATGATGCGCGTCGGGGGGGAGCGCACCATCCCGGTGACGGCGCGCGTGATTGCGGCGACAAACCGCGATATCGAACGCGAGGTCGAGGCCGGCCGCTTCCGTCAGGATCTCTACTACCGCCTCAACGTCCATACGCTCCGCGTCCCTGCGCTGCGGGAGCGGTTGTCCGACGTGCCCGCCGTTGTCGAACACCTGCTCGGGACGATCGCCGCACACCTCGGCGTCCGCGCGAAGACGATTTCGGCGGCTGCCGTTGCGCTGCTTGCCGCGTACGAGTGGCGGAAGAACAATGTGCGTGAGCTGCGCAACGTTCTCGAGCGGATGATGATTGCGTCTGATGCCCCGGTCATGCTCCCCGGTGATGTGCCGCCGGAGATACGTGGGCAGGAACCAGACGAGGGGGGCGACGCGGCCGCTCCCCCCGGAACACTCAAGGCGCTCAAGGCGGAGGCCGAACGTCAGATCCTCCTGGTCGCCCTCGAGACGCACGAGTGGCAGGTGACCCGAACCGCGGAGGCGCTGGGCCTCGCCGATCATTCGAGCCTCCTGAAGATCATGCGGCGCCACGGATTGAGCAAGGGCGTCCAGCGGGACGCCTGACGCGCTCCGCCTGCGCGCTGCGCACGTGTCCGGCTGGACACGTCACGCCGGGGGCTCGTGTTCACACGCACACGCCCGCGGCGCCAGTTCCCCGCTGACTCCCTTCCCGGCTCCTCTCTAAGCAGCTGTCCGCGCGCGACTTAGCACGTCTCTCTGGTCCGCCCCCAGCACTGGCGGCCTGCTTGCGGTTGTGGGAGGCAACGCTCGACCGCCTCACGCGGTCGCTATCAAGGAGAGGAACTCATGAAACCCACGCGACACGTCGTCACGGTGCTCCTCCTGGCCGGGATTTCGGCTGTCGGCTGCTCCAAGCCGAACGAGCCCGCACCCGCCAGAACAGACTCCGGCGCCGCACGGCTGAAGCCCGTCAAGACGTCTGGGGAATCGCTCGCCGTGACGCCACGCGGCGATGAAGCCCACAATGCCGCCAGTGCGGTGAAGCCGGCCGTTCCCGCAACGTTCGCTGAAGGCAAGGCAGCGTACGACGCCGGGAAGTACAGCGAAGCGACCGCCGCCTTCGGGAACTACGCGGCCCGGCGCCCGGAGAACGCCTGGGGGCACTACATGCTCGGACTCTCGGCCTGGAAGAGCGGCGATCTCGTGAAGGCGGAGAGCTCACTCGTGAAGGCGCTCAGCGTCGACCCGAGCCATGTGAAGAGTCTGGTGAACCTGAGTCGCGTGTTCATCGGTCAGAAGCGGTACGACGAGGCGGAGGCGGCGTTGACGCGCGCGGCCGATATCGAGCCGGACTCCACGGAAGTTCACCGGCTGCTCGGCCGGAGCTATCACGCGGCGGGTAAAACCGACGAGGCCATCAAGGCGTATTCCCGCGCGATCGAGGTGAACGAGCTCGATGCGTGGTCCATGAACAACCTTGGCCTCCTGTTCCTCGAGCAGAACCGGGTGGACGAGGCGCTGCCTCTCTTCACGAAGGCGGTGGAGTTGAAGAAGGACGTGCCGGCCTTCCACAACAACCTCGGGATGGCGCTCGAGCACACAGGGCGGTTCGAAGACGCGGCCGCGGCGTACAGCGGCGCCCTGACCGCTGACCCGGGGTACGAGAAGGCAAAGAAGAACCTGGGACGCGTTGAAGCGATCGCAGCTGACCGTGAAGACAAGACCGCCAGCAAGTAGGCCAGCCCGGGCTTCGGGCCCTGGAGACGTTCTGCGGCCGGGCGGCTGCTGAACGCGCCAGGGCTCGGGGCCGCGGCACAACTCTCCATCGTCAAGCCGCTAAAGGACAGAATCATGAAACCGTCAACGGTCTGGAATGCCGTCATGTTCACGTTGTGCGCGTCGCTCGTCCCGCTCGATGCCGCCGGGCAGGGTGACCGACCGTCCGCTGACAGGACCCTCTCTCCTTACTTCCTTGTCGAGAATGCAGACCCTACCGTCGATCGCCTGCCTTTGAAGGACACGCGCGTGGAGGTCGCGATCGCGGGCGTGATTGCGGACGTCACGGTCCGGCAGGTATACGAGAATCGCGGAACGCGCCCCATCTACGCCCGCTATGTTTTCCCCGCCTCCACGCGGGCAGCCGTCTACGGCCTGACGATGGTCGTGAGCGACGTGCGCATCGTCGCAAGAATTCGGGAGCGTGAGAAAGCGAAGACAGAGTTCGAAGCCGCGAAACGCGAAGGGAAGAGTGCCTCGCTCCTGGAACAGAGCCGGCCGAACGTGTTCACGATGAACGTGGCGAACGTGCTTCCCGGCGACACGATCCAGGTGGAGCTGAAGTACACGGAACTGCTCGTGCCGGTCGACGGCGTCTACGAGTTCATGTATCCAACCGTGGTCGGACCGCGGTTCTCTGAGAAGACGGAGCGCGAAGCGACGCCCGCAGACATGTTCGTCAGGGCTCCGTACACGCGGCAGCACGAGCCGCCGCAGAGCGAGTTCCATCTGACGGGATCGCTCTCGACGGGCGTTCCGATTCAGGAGCTCGCGTCGCCCTCGCATCAACTCGTCACCAAAGCGAGCCGTGCGGGGCATGCCGAGATATCGCTTGCCGACTCCGAACGGTGGTCGGGCAATCGTGACTTCATTCTCCGGTACCGCCTCGCGGGGCGCGAGATTGCGTCGGGGCTTCTGCTGTACCGAGGCGAGCAGGAGAACTTCTTTCTCCTGATGGCGGAGCCACCGCGAGCCGTGGAGCCGCACGCGATCCCACCGCGCGAGTACATCTTCGTGCTCGACGTCTCAGGGTCGATGAACGGGTTTCCGCTGGACACCGCCAAGGCCTTGATGGCCGACCTCGCGAAGGTGCTTCGGCCGACCGACCGGTTCAACGTTGTCGTGTTTGCGGACGGCAGCGAGACGTTCGCGCCGGTGTCCGTTCCGGCCACCGCGCCCAATCTCGCACGAGGGCTGCGCTTCATCGGGCGAAAGGAAGGGGGTGGCGGAACGCGGCTCCTCGCCGCACTCCAGCAGGCCGTGGCGATCCCGCGTCAGTCAGAAGCGTCGCGCAGCGTGGTCCTGGTGACGGATGGCTACATCGAGGCCGAATCGGACGTGTTCGAGTACGTTCGTCAACAGCTTCAGGGCACGAATTTCTTTGCGTTTGGCATCGGTAGCAGCGTCAACAGGCATCTCGTCGAGGGGGTCGCACGCGCCGGACTGGGGGAGCCGTTCATCGTGACCGAACCCGGCGAGGCGGCCGAGGCTGCCGGACAGCTCCGGCGTTACATCGATTCGCCCGTGCTCACCGGGATCGACGTCGCATTCTCGGGGTTCGATGCGTATGACGTCGAGCCCAGGCAGGTCCCGGACCTGTTCGCGAGTCGCCCCGTAGTCGTGTTCGGCAAGTGGCGAGGCGCTCCGGTCGGTTCGATCGAGATTACAGGGACAACAGGCACCGGAGCGTACCGGGACGTGATCGATGTCGCCGGCGCCTTTCCCGAAGACAGTCATGCGGCGCTTCGGCATCTCTGGGCGCGAACGAGGATCGCGAATCTCTCGGACTCTGGTTCGGAGGTCGTGAGCGAGGCGCGGGTGGCCGAGATCACCTCACTGGGGCTGGCCTACAGCCTGCTCACGAAGTACACGTCGTTCATTGCAGTGCACGAGATCGTGCGACGGTCCGATGGTCCTGCGGATCACGTGGACCAGCGGCTGCCGCTGCCCGCTGGTGTCTCGGACCGCGCGATTGGCGTGACGAACGGGCCTGAGCCTGACCTCGTCTGGCTGGCCGCGATGCTCGTCGCCTCGTTCGCGTGTGTGCGCCTGTTCCGGAGGCACCGCCGACACTCGCGAGCGGCGTTGTGAAGGCGAAACTGTGCGTCGTGATCGTCGCGGCCGCGTTGGTCTGGGGTCTGAAGCACCACTACTCCGTCGCCGAAGCGGACGACCTGTGGTGGGTGTTGACCCCGACGGCGGCGCTGGTCGAAGCGATCACCGGCGCCGTGTTCACGGCAACGCCCGGCGAAGGCTACTTCGCGCGCGAACGACTGTTTCTCATCGAGAAGTCGTGCGCCGGCATCAACTTCATGGTTGCCGCGTTCGGGATGCTGGTGTTCACGTCGTTTCACCGGATCGGGTCCGGCATGTCGACCGCCGTCGTGCTGGGGCTGAGTCTGATGGCGAGCTACGCCGCGGCGGTGACCGTCAACGCCGTGCGCATCTCGATTGCGATGTGGCTCGCGGCGCACCCGGTGGGACTGGTGGCGTTCAGCGCCGCCGACGTGCATCGTATCGAGGGCATCGCCGTGTATTTCAGCGGCCTCGTGTTGCTGTACGATCTGGCCCGCCGCTCCGACCGTGTCGCTCAGCGTCATGCATGCACGATTCTGCCGGCACCAACGGCCATCGCACGCGCGGTCCGTAGGGCCGCCGTACCGCTCACCGCGTACTACGCCGTCACGTTGGGCATTCCGCTGGTGAACGGCGCGGCGCAATCGGAGGCACGTCTGGTGGATCACGCGGTGACCGTCATCGTGGTACCTCTCCTGATGGTTGCGCTCGCCGGCGCTCTCAGCCAACCCGTACTGGAAGGAGAGCGGCGATGATCCCGAGAGGCGGCGGAACATGGCCCCTGAATTGCGAAACAGAACTCCTTGCCAGCTATTATTTCACCTCGAAGTTCACGCCCGATCACGTTGCTTGGCATTCGGAGATCGCGAAGGGGATAGACGATGACGCTCAACCGACGCGAGTTCGTTCAATTGGCCGCGGCGATGGGGGCCTCGCTGGCGTGGGGCGGCTCGGCTCGAGCGTCAACCACCGGCTGGCGTGAGCGGCGCGACCTTTATCCGGAGGGCGTCGCGTCCGGCGATCCCGATCCGAGCAGCGTTATTCTCTGGACTCGGCGGCCGTTCGAGTCGGGCGGCCGACGTGTGCTCACGGTGGAGGTTGCCGAGGATGATGCGTTCCGCCGGGTCGTCGCAAAGGCGTCCGCGCCGGTCTCAGCGGAATCGGATTGGACGACGCGCGTGCTGGTCGGTCATCTCAAGCCTGCGCGCGTCTACTGGTACCGCTTCACCGATGAGAGGGGAACGGTAGCCGCGTCGGCCGGACGATCACCGCGCCGCTGGCGAACGATCCACGGCCGGTCAACTTCGCCTTTGTCAGCTGCCAGAGCATCAATGAAGGCACGCTCAACGGCTATCGCCGGATGATCTTTGAGGATGAGCGCGCGGCGCCCGCCGATCAACTCGGTTTCGTTCTCCACCTAGGCGATTTCATTTATGAGGTCGTCGAATATCCCGACGAGCTGCCGACGCGGTACGACCGCACGATCTACGAAGTCTGCCGGATTCCCGATGGTGGTCACACCGGCAAACTCCATTACCCGCTCACGGTCGACGGCTATCGCGTCGTCTACAAGGGCTACCTTGCCGATCCCGACCTGCAAGACGCGCGAGCGCGTTGGCCGTTCGTCGCCATCTGGGACAATCACGAATTCTCCTGGCAAGGCCGGCAGAGCATCGTCCAGGCAGGGGCGATCCGCAACCGGGCCAGACGGTCAAGGTCGCCGCCAACCAGGCATGGTTCGAATATATTCCCGCGCGGGTGAAGGCGCCGAGCGGATCGCTCGACACGTTCGGCGCGTTGGCGGTTAAAAATGTACCGATAGAAAAGTGGGACGAGAGTGGCCTCGGGATCGAACCCAACAATCTGAAGGCCATCAACAGCCTGGTCGCCTATCGGTCTTTGCGCTACGGCCGGCACCTCGATCTCATTCTCACCGACCAGCACAGCTTCTGCGGCGACGACCCGACCGATGCGGAGGGCGTTGGTAAGATTTACGATCCGGCTTTCAACGGGATGTTCTCTGAACCGGCGATGATCGCGCTCGATGCCGGCCGCACCTTCAACGGAGGCAAACCGCCCGCCGAACTTCGCTTTGGCGACACAAGCATCCCTAAGCCGCGAAAGGATTCACCGCCGCGCACGTTGCTCGGGACCCGTCAGAAGAAATGGTTCATGGACCGGCTCCGTCGGTCCGCGGCAACCTGGAAGATCTGGGGCAATTCGCTGGGTGCCCTCGATTTGCGGGCCGACCCGCAGAACCTTCCTGATGGACTGACCAAGCAGAAGTGGCCGGCCGACACCTTCGCGCAGATCGGCAGCGGCGATTATGGCAGCGCCTACCACGAGCGTGGCGAAATCTATGACCTCGTCCGCGATTCGAAGATCACCGGATTCGCCATCGTGTCGACCGAGTTCGTCTGCATTCCACGCCCGATCACGCGCAGCGATCGTCCCGATGGCGGTCCTCTTCGCTACCGGGTCGTCCACACGGCATCGCTCTGGAAACCTGGCGAGCGGCCTTTGCTGCGCCAGCACGTCATTGAGGGCGATCCCGGCCTTTCGATCTGAGGTAGTCCCAGGCCGATGATTGCGCCCGCCGCTATGCTTGCGGTGGGGACCGCGCTTGCTGTCCGAAGGGGGGAAGGGAAGCTGCGCGGAACACCGTCAAGGTCGCATTGCGGGCATTCAGTCCACTTTCGCCCTCGTTGATGCTTCTTCTCCTTGTGCTGATCGGCCCATCGCGCTCGTCACCACGACGTTGACCGACTCGGTGGCTGGATCAAATGTGATATGCGCCTCGCCGCGTCGAAGCTGTATCAACACCTGCGCGACCTTGTCCTCGAGCGACGTCTCGTGCACGCCATAGTCGGTGCCCTCACGTAACACGAACGACTCGATCACCGCCCGCAGCGTCTGTGGCTCGAGATCGTCGGGCGCCAATCGGATGGGGGCGATCTCCGCGCCGCGGCGCTCCCGTTCAAGTTCGACCGTGAGCTCGCGCTCGTCCTCGTCCTGCATGTGCCACCACAATACACGATGGTATCAGCCCCGCAATCGCTCTTCGCCTCTTGAGTACCCGCGCCCGTGCAATCGAAATGCCCGAAGAAAATCGTGGCGGACGCAGTTGGAACCAGATCGAGGATCTGCTCAGGTGCCTCGAGGCGCCCCGAAACCCGGCCGAGTCGGAGTAGGTCGCGGCGTACGGGCCGCGAAGTCACTCGTGACGCAGGGCCACGAGTGGATCCATTCGGGCGGCCCGGCGCGCGGGCACGAACGCGGCGGCAACGCCGACGACTGCGGTCACGGCGGCGATGGCCACGAGCGCTACCGGGTCGATGTCCGGGCGATACACGTCCAGGTTGCCGATCCCGATGTCCGCCGAGCCGGACGTCGCGCGCAGCGTGAGCATGATTAGGACCGTGAGGAAGAGACCGATGCTCGTGCCAACGCCGATCAGCCCGGCCACCCCTCGTGCAATGCTCCAGACGACCTGCGAACTCCGGGCGCCGAGCGCCATCCGGATGCCGATCTCGCGCGAGCGCCTCGCGACCGCAAACGCGACGACCGCATAGAGACCGATGCTCGCCAGTACCAGACCGAGGCCGCCGAGGGCACCTAGCAACGCGGCGACCACCTTCGGCGCTGCCTGCGATCGTTCCAGATCCTGGGCCATCGTCTGCGCCGTGATCACCGGCAGCGTGACGTCCACGGCGCGCAGCTCGTGTTGCATCGCCCCGAGAAGGGCGGCCGCATCACCCGACGTTCGCGCGATGACGGTCGTCGGCACAAGGCCGGACTGCGTGTACCGAGCGGTAGAACTGGGACGGCTGTCGAGCGATGACGTCATCGGGGGAGATACTTCGCGCACCGGTGTCGCGGACGACGCCGATGACCTCCATCCAGGAGGTCGGCTCGCTCCTGTTCCGGAAGCGATGCCCGACGACGTCTACCGCGCCGAAGTACTGCCGGGCCATCGTCTCTGACACCACCGCGACGCTCTTGGTGCCCGCGCGATCACGGGCGTCGAAGACACGGCCATGCAGCAGCGGGATGCGCAGCGTCTCGAAGAAGCCCGGCCCTGCCCAAGTCATCGAAGAGTCGCGAGTTGATCTCGTGTCGGTGGCCGTCCCCTCGACGAGGGTCGCCACGGTCTCGCTCTGCATAGGGAGACCGTACGAAAGCGCCGCGGACTGCACGCCCGGAAGGCCGGCGATCCGCCGGAGCAGTTCGGCATTCACGTTCTCGACCGCGGCCGCCCGGTAGCCCGTGAAGCGCGCGTCCGTCTCGAGCATGGCAACGCCGTCGACGGCATAGCCGACGCGCCGCTCTCGCGTCGCCGCCAGCTGCTGCAGGAAGATGCTCGTGCCGCCGAGCAGCAGCACGGAGACAGCGACCTGACCGACGATCAGCGCGTTCTTCAGCGTGAGCCGCCGATGATCGATCAGCGGCACTCCCTCGTCGCGCAGTGCCGGCAGGAGGTCAATCCCGGTGGCCTTCAGCGCCGGCGCCAGGCCGAACGCGACGCCCGTGACGAGCGAGAGCGCCATCGCGAAGGCGAGCACGCGGTAGTCAACGGTCAGGTCCACGGTGACAGGGAGCTCGACGCTTTGCAGCGCGTGCAGGCTCCACCACGCCAGGATGCAGCCGGCGATGCCACCCGCCAGCGAGAGCAGCAGACTTTCGGTCAGCAGGTGCCGGACGAGTCGACGCCGCGTTGCGCCCATGGCCAGCCGCACCGACATTTCTTTAGTCCGCGCGGCGCCGCGCACCAGCAGCAGCGTGGCCAGGTTGCTGCACGCGAGGGCGAGAACCAGGCTGACGACGACGAGCACGCCCGACGCGATTGCCATGAATGGCGCGTCCGCCTCCGGATGAACGCGCACGTCCGTCGTCGCAACGACCGTGATGCCTGTGCCTACCGCGAACTCGGCGCCGTCGCGAACCTCTTCCGGCAGGGCGGCCGCGAGCCGCGGTCCGAGGACGTCCATCGCCGCTTTGGCTTGGCCCACGGTTACGCCCTCGCGTAGCCGGGCCTTCACGAAAAATGGCGCGACGATCATAGGGCCGCCGCGTATCCCCGGCATGGCGTTCAGCTCACGTAGTGCGGTTACCGGCAGCCAGAAATCAGTCACGAGACCGACGTCGAGCGTGCCGCGGTGATTGGCGGGACCGATGCCGACAATCGTCACCGGCGCGCCTTCAATCCGAACGATGCGTCCGAGGATGGAGGGATCCGCGCGGAACAGTCGGGTCCACGCCTGATGTCCGAGAACGGCGACAGGCGGCGCCCCGAGCCGTTCCTCCGTCGCGTCGAACCACCGTCCGAACGTCGGCCGGAGTCCAAGGACATCGAGATAGGTCGCCGTCGCGAACTCGGCGGTTCCAGTGCGAATGCCGCCTTCGAGGAGATAACGGGCCGGAAACGGAATCGTGGCAGCCATCGTCGCCGCAAAGACGTCGGTGTACTGCGCCATCTCCTTGTAGGAGTCGTACGAGATGACGACACGCGGCCTGCCGGCAGGATCGTTCTGATAGATGTTGACGAGGCGATCGGGGTCGGCGAACGGCGAGTCACGGAACAGCACCGCGTTCACGACGCTGAAGATCGCGGTGTTGGCGCCGATCGCGAGGCCCAGGATCAGCACCGCTGCCGTGGTGAAACGCCAATCGCGCACCAGGCGTCGGACGGCGTAGCGCGTGTCGCGCGCCAGCGCGTCGAAGGCCGCCGTCCCGCGCGCGTCGCGGCTGGCTTCCTTGATCTGCTCGACGCCGCCGAAGAGGCGCAGCGCCTGGAGACGCGCGTCCTTTCGCGACAGGCCGGTTGCCTGCAGCCGCTCGGTCTCGCGCTCGAGATGGAATTGCAGCTCTTCGTGTAGATCGGCCTCGCGGCGGCCGCGGAAGACGAGCGATCGGAGCCGGCTGCGGAAGATATGCCAGGCGCGCACGGCTATGTCCGTCGCAAAACGAAGTTGACGCCGGCCGACAGGCGCTCCCACTTCGCGACCTCGGCCGCGAGCTGCGTGCGGCCGGCCTTGGTAAGGGAATAGAAGCGAGCCCGACGGTTGTTCTCCGACACACCCCAGTCGGCGGTCATCCAGCCCTGATGCTCGAGGCGGTGCAGCGCGGGATAGAGCGACCCCTGCTGGACTCGTAGCAAGTCGTCGGACATCTGCTGGATTCGCTGGGCGATCGCCCAGCCGTGCATCGGCTCGAGGGCAATCGTGCGCAGGATCAGGAGATCAAGCGTGCCCTGCAGGACGTCAGTCTCGTCGCTCACGGTGTGTCTCTTGTAGATTCACATGGGGAGTAGACGTCGGGAGGATAGAAAAGGTTCACTTGCCGCATGCCGCGGGCGATCGCGAAGCCGTGATCGGGCCGGTTGCATACGTGTGCAGGATCAGAAGGGCAGCGTACCCAGCAACAGTTTCACCTTGGCGCCCACGGTTTCGCCAAAAGTCGGCAGGAGGCGCCGCTCGCACAGCCTTGGCCGGCGAAGGTTGCAAACAGACGGCGGAGTCGGCACCGCGTGAGTGGGTAAGTAGTGGTCCGGACCTACCCGGCAGTGCCCCGCGGAGTCTGTGGTGCGGGTTATGCGAGAAAACCCGCCGCCTCCATTAGGTATGGAAGTGGTGTCATTACAATGATTTAGGTATGGTGGAGGCGCCGGGATTTGCACCCGGGTCCGAAAATACATCCCCGCAGGAATCTACGATGCGTATCCGCCTCTATCAAGTCGCGCCCGGCGTGAAGAGGCGGAATAACCGCCGGGCACCAACCCCGGAAAATCTCGCCGCTGACGTCCAGGGCGGCCGTCAGCAACCAGCCTACTTAAATGACATCCAGTTCCGGCCCGCAGGCTGACCGGAGTGGACGCTCACAGGGTTTTACGCTGCGAGAGCGAGCTGCGTGTTTGCAGTTAGTTTGTGTTCCATCTTTTGACGAGGGTGATGGTCCTCGGCACGCATCCTGCGAAACCGTATCTCCGTCGAATCTAGGTCGCCCCCTTGAGACAGGCCAACGTCCGCGCGGTCAGGGTTCTATTGTACGCTCCCATGAGACTGCGGTCAAGTTGCTGTCATGCTTGGATTTGCGGCATTTTGGTTGCCCGACCTGGTGATCCCCGACCATGCCACGACATCTCGCTCCGACCCGCACGTGGGACGCGCTGCTCGCGCGCTGCGCGCGGCTGACGTTCCGGCCGCACGACATCGCGGCGCAGCTCGACGAGCACGGCCGCTACGACGTGCCGCTCCTCGAGGAGTTTCCGTTCACGATCACGCCGTTCCACTACAGCTCGCGGCAGCACACGCGCGGATCGACGTGGCATCGCCGGCTCGAACTGTTCCTGCCACTCGATGGCCCGACGATCTTCCGGATGGGCGATCAGGACGTCAACCTGGCGGCCGGCGACCTTCTGGTCGTCGACAACCTCAAGCTCCATCACGTGGTGGATTTCGACGGGTTCGACACCCGCGCGCTGGTGGTCACGTTCCTGCCCGAGTTCGTTTACAGCCTCGGGTCGCCGTCATACGACTACGCCTTCCTGCTGCCGTTCTACCCGGCACAGGCGCGCCGTCCGCGCGTGCTGTCCCTGCCGGTGCAGGCGGATGCGGCCGCGGCGCTCGAGCGGCTGGTGGGTTCCTGGTCCGCCGGCGTCGAGAGCGCTCTGCAACGCGCCGGGTGCAGGGCGTTCCTGCTGGAGCTGCTGTTCGAGGTCGCCCGTCGTTTTCCGACCTCCGAGCTGCAGCAATGGGAGTTCCTGCGCCAGCAGCAGCGGACGCTCCGCCTCAAGCCGTTGTTCGATCACGTCAGCGAGCACTACGCGGAACGGCTGACGGTCGGACGGGCCGCCGCGCTGGTGGGGATGAGCCAGCCGCAGTTCATGAAAACGTTCAAGAAAGCCGCGGGGATGACGCTGATGGCATATCTCAATCACGTGCGGCTGGCCAATGGCTCACGCCTGCTGCGCGAGACGAGCCTGACGATCGCGGAGATTGCCGCCGCGGTTGGCTTTTCGGATCAAAGCTACTTCGACAAGCGCTTCAAGCGGGCCTTCGGCCGCACTCCTTCCTCGTTCCGGATCGACACGCCGGGTCAAGATCTTCCTAGAACTTGACGCGCCGCTACTAGCGGCCCCCTGACGACTGACGTAATGTTCCCGACGCCATGATGCGGCCGGTCGACGCGTCGTCTCACACCGACAGGCTCGATTGGGCGCCGGTACTCGACGATGCGGGGTATCCGGCCCCGGGTACGAGGACAGGCCGACAATGAGCGGCTCCATTTCTCTCGAGGGGCTTAGGATCGCGCTGGTCGGCGCGGGCGGGAAGATGGGCTGCCGCATCACCGACAACTTCGTGACCCTGCCAATCACGGTGGACTATCTCGAGGTCTCGGACGGCGGCCTGGCGCGGCTGCGTGAGCGCAACGTGCGGGTATCCGACGCGGCCACAGCAGTGCCAGGCGCCGACGTGCTGATTCTGGCCGTGCCTGACGTGTCGATGGGTGCGACGGCGCGCGACATCGTGCCGCGGATGAAATCCGGAGCATTGCTGATGACGCTCGATCCCGCCGCACCGCTGGACGGGCAGGTGCCGTCCCGCACCGACATCGGCTGTGTGGTCGCGCATCCCTGCCATCCGTCGGTGTTCAACTGGGAGCCGTCGGAGCAGGCGTTCCGTGACTTCTACGGCGGCATCTCGGCTCACCAGGCTGCGGTGGTGGCGTTGATGTCCGGCAGCGAAGCTGACTATGCGCTCGGCGTGGAGATGACCCGCGCGATGTATGCGCCGGTGAGCCGGGTGCACCGCGTGTCGCTCGAACAGATGGCCATGCTCGAGCCGGCGCTCGTGGAGACACTGGCGCAGACCTGCATGGAGGCTGTGAAGGAAGGCTACGACCGGGTCGTCGCTGCAGGCGTGCCCGCTGAAGCCGTGCGGGACTTCGTGCTCGGGCACCTGCGTATCCAGATCGCGGTGCTGTTCGGCGAAGTCGATGGAACGTTCTCGGACGCCGCCTACAAGATCAGCGGCCGAGCCAGGGGCGTGCTGTTCAAGGACGACTGGCAGCGGATCTTCGAGATGCCCGACATTCGCGAGCAGGTCAGGAACATCACGACGAAGTAGGACATGCAGCCAGGCATCGGGTCGTTCGCGTTCGGCTGGGCGGTCGGGCACGCGACAGCGCCGCTCGACGCGCGTGGCCTGCTCGAGTTCGCGCGTCGGCACGGCCTCTTCGTCGTGCAGCTTGGCGACAACCTGCCGCTACACGAGATGAGCGGCGCGCGGCTCGCGGCGCTGGCGACCGAGGCGGCGCAGTCCGGGATCACCCTCGAACTGGGCGCACGTGGCCTGACCGAGGCACATCTCGAGCGCTACCTGCGTCTGTGCCGGCAGTGCAATGCGCGCGTGCTGCGCTTCGTCGCCGATGCGTCCGGCTACCAGCCCTCGGCCGGCGACCTGCAGGCGCTGCTGGCGAATGCCGCGCCTGCACTCGACGCCGCGGACGTCACGCTCGCGCTCGAGAACCACGATCGCCTGTCAGCGCGCGTGCTTCGGGATGTGGTGGACCGTGTCGCCAGCCCGCGCGTGGGGATCTGCCTCGATACCGCCAACTCGCTGGGCGCCGGCGAAGGGCTCGAGTCCGTTGCCGAGCTGCTCGCGCCCGTGACGGTCAACCTGCACGTCAAGGACGTCGTCGTGACTCGCGCACCACACCAGATGGGGTTCGTCGTCGAAGGCCGGGCGCTCGGGGAGGGACAACTATCCCTTCGAGAGACCATCGCGTGTGTCGCCGCGGCCGGCCGTTGCCGCAGCGTGATCGTGGAAAGCTGGATCTCGCCGAGCGCGGACATCGACGCCACGCTGGCACTCGAGCGTGCGACGGTTGAGCGGAGCGTCGAGACGCTCAAAGGCTGGCTCGCATAGCGCTGACCGCCGCCCGAACCGCCGCGCGGCCATCGATGGGGCGATCACGCGCGCGCGCGGTACGCGACCTACCAGTCGATCACCGAGCCGTCGTCGGTGTCGAACTGCGGATTGTACTGTCTCGGTTCTCCGACCTGCGCCATCAGCTTGTTCTCGTCGATCGTGATACCGAGCCCAGGCTCGGTCAGCAGCGCGCGGTGCCCGTTGACGATCGGCGGCAGCGGTTTGGCGAGCAGGTCGGTGTGTTCGTTGTCGCCGCGTTCCTGGATGAGGAAGTTGGGGATCGAGGCCGCAATCTGGAAGCTGGCCGCCAGCGAGCATGGGCCCTGCGGGTTGTGCGGCGCGAGCGGCGTGTAGTACGCCTCTGCCATGCCGGCAATGACTTTGAGTTCCGTGATGCCGCCGGCGTAGCACACGTCCGGCTGCAGGATCATCGCGGCGCGCTTCTCGAGGATGTCCTTGAAACCCCACTTCGTGAAGATGCGCTCGCCGGTAGCGAGCGGGATGTGGGTCTTGCGAGCGAGCTCGGCCATCAGCTCGATGTTGAGGGCCTGTACGACCTCCTCGTAGAACCACGGGTCGAACGGCTCGAGTGCCTTCATCAGGACCATGGCCGTGGGCGGCTGGATGGCGCCATGGAACTCGACGCCGATATCGACGCCTGACCCCTGTTTCTCGCGGAGCGCCTTGAACCGCTCGGTGACCTCGTCCACCATTTTCTGGCCTTCGTTGTACTTGAACGGTGCGCGCGTGGTCCCACGCAGCTGCACTTTCATCGCGTTGACGCCATTGGTGGGATTCGGGTTGCCGTACACCCGCACGCGATCGCGGGTCGGACCGCCCATCAGCTTGTAGACCGGCACTCCGTAAGCCTTGCCGGTGATGTCCCAGAGCGCCTGATCGATGCCGCTCGAGATGGCAGTCTTGATCGGACCGCCGCGATAGAACGCGCCGCGATGGATGGCCTGCCAGTGAAAAACGACGCGGCGCGGGTCCTGACCGATGAGATAGTCGCCGACTTCCAGTGCGCCGGCGGCACAGGCCTTGGCGTCGTCCTTGAGCATCTCGCCCCATCCCGTGATGCCGGCATCGGTCGAGACCTTCACGAAGACCCATGAGTTCTTGAGGACGAACGTCTCGATCTTCGTGACCTTGATGTTGTCCTTCGCCCCGACCTGGGCCGCATCGGTCTGCTTCGCGCCCCAGGCGGCGTGGAGGGCGAGCGCTGCAGAGCCACCGAACAATCCACGAAACCAGGTCCGGCGGTCCATTGGCGAGATAGACATGGGTATCTCCTGAACGAGGTCACACCAGGCGTGTGAGGCGGCGGCATGGGGCGTGCGACGAACCGTTCGTCACACCGTCGCCGAAAGAATCGGCGGCAGTATATGCGCGAAGAACACTCGCGACTATCGGTTTCTCACGCCGGCGCCGCGTCCCGGCGCCGGGTCAAGATCTTCTTAGAAGTTGACGGGACTCTACTAGCGGCGCGGTCGGGACTCGCATAGTGTTCGCAGTCGCGATGCGCCGCCGCGAACCGTAGCCACGGCGGAGACTCCGGCCTGGCCATCGACTCGCGGCCCAGACACGACCACGCTCTCTGTGCATCCGGAGACCGCTCCATCGTCGTGCCGCCGTATTCGACGGGACTTCCCACTCTTCCATAAAGGAGCTGTATGCGAACTCGCGTGCGGTTGATCAGCAGCCTGTTGCTGTGCCTGGCGGCGGCGATGCCGGCGGGCGCCCAGGAGACCAGGGGAAACATCTCTGGAACCGTCAGCGACACAGCCGGCGTGGTTCCGGGCGCGACCATCAGGGTCACCAACGTCGACACCGGCGTCAGTCAGCAGCTGACGACGAACGGCAGCGGCTACTTTGAAGCACCGCTGCTCAATGCGGGCAACTACCGGGTCACGGTCGAGATGAGCGGCTTCAAGACGCTGACCCAGAGCGGCATCACCGTGTCGGTCGGTCAACGGGTGTCGCTGCAACTCATGCTCGACGTCGGCGCGCTCTCCGAACGCGTCGAGGTCACAGCCAACGCGCCACTGCTCGATACCAACACCGTCAACTCGGGGCAGCGCTTCGAACAGCGACTGGTCCAGGACCTGCCGATGCTCTCCAACATGCCGGTGCTGCTGGCGCGGACGGTGTCCGGCGTCAACGCCAACGGTCAGATACCGTTCGCGGCACAGGGGTTCGTTGGCGGACCGTCGGGTCAGGCGGGCGTGATAGGCGGCGCCGGCAGCACGGAATACACCATCGACGGCGCGACCAACAACGGCCAGAACCGGCAGTTCGCGACCTCTCCGAACGCCGACATGATTCAGGAAATGCGCGTCGAGACGTCGAACTTCGACGCGGCCGTCGGGCACGGCTCCGGGCTGGGCGTCTCGATGATGACACGGGCCGGGACGAATCAGCGCCGCGGCACTGTGAACTATCAATACTGGACCAATCGGCTGAACGGCGCCGATTTCTACAAGCAGCAGGTGTTCGACGCCAACCGCAAAGCCGAGAAGACGTTCGAAGCCGGTCGCTCGAACAACCTCTCGCTGACCTACGGCGGCCCGCTGTCGATTCCCAGGATCATCAACGGCGAGAACAAGCTGTTCATGTTCCTGAACTACTCGTACGCCAACGACTTCCTGCCCGGCAAGTCCGGGGTGAACAGCACCATCCCGGCAAGCCAGAAGCAGCTGCAGGGGGATTTCTCCGACCTGTTGCTGCTGCCGAACCCGGTGCAGTACCAGATTTACGATCCCCTGACGACGCGGCCGGATCCGGCGCGGCCCGGTCACGTGATTCGCGATCCGTTTCCCAACAACATCATCCCGTCCAGCCGAATCGTGAACCCGATGTACCCGAAGTACATCGACTTCCTGCCAACGCCGAACGTCCCGATCGCGGCCGGTCAGGCCCCGAACAACAACTATCTCGGTGCGGCGGAGCCGGACCCGGTGAAGAGTCACGTGTGGGGCACGCGCGTGGACTACAACCTGTCGGAGCGGAATCGCTTCTTCTTCCGCGGCAGCGGCAGCCACTTCCTCGAGAACGCGGAAGACTGGACCTACGAGAACCCCGCCTCGGACTACCTGCACGCGCTCTACCGCCTGAGAAAAACCTGGTCCTATACGGGCAACTGGACGCACGTGCGGGGCAACACCGTGATCGACAGCCAGCTGTCCGGCAACTTCTTCAGCGAGGGGGATCAGCGGCTGGGCCTGAAGCGCTTCACGCCGAGTGACCTCGGCCTGCCCGGCTACATCGACGAGTTCTGCGCCGACCGCCGCGGCGGCTGCCAGATGCCGCAGGTGCAGCTGGAGGGCTACCGCACCTTCGGTAACGACGTTGGCACTTTCGGATCGGTGCGGAACATCCAGGGACAGGTCAACCTGACACAGGTCAGAGGCGCGCACACGCTGCGCGCCGGAACCGACAACCGGCAGCACCGCCGCAACATCAACAATGCGGGCAACACCTCGCCGGTGTTGAGCTTCAACAACACCTACACGCGCGCCGCCGACGATACGACCGTGTTTCCAGCGCAGAACCTCGGCCTGACCTGGGCGGCGTTCATGATGGGCATTCCGAGCTCCATCTCGATCGACGACAACGTCGCGCCCCAGGTGCAGTCGGAGTACTACTCGGCGTACGCGCAGGATACCTGGCGGGTGGCGCGAAGCGTCACGGTCAACGTCGGCCTGCGCTATGAATTCGAGACCGGGATCGGAGAGATCGAGGATCGCAACATCATCGGCTTCGACCCGGATGCTCAGCTCGCGCTCACGTCGCTCGCGGAAGGGGCCTACGCAGCGAACCCGATTCCCGAACGACCGGCCAGTACCTTCCTCGTCCGCGGGGGCACCATCTTCGCCGCCGATCCAGGGCAGTCGGGTGCGTCGTGGAAGGGCCAGTCCCTGTGGATGCCGCGAACGTCGGTGGCATGGCGCGTGGGGGACAGGACGATCCTCAAGGCCGGTTACGGCCTGTACTTCGACACGCTGAATGCCAGTGCGTATGCGCCCAACACGTCCGGTTACAGCGTCGGCACGACCAGCGTGGTCAGCAACGACTTCGGCGTGACCTGGGCACTTGGCGATCCCCGGAATGGGGTTCTGCCGATCGCCGATCCATTCCCGGTCCGGGCAGACGGCACGCGCTACAACGCGCCTGTCGGCAACCTGTTCGGCGCCGATACACAGACCGGCGCAAACCTCACAGCGACCGGGTCACCCGTGCCGAATCTGAATCGTGAGCACCCGCGCGTGCAGCGGTGGCGCGCCAGCGCCCAGCGCGAGTTGAGCCGCAACATGGCGATTGAAGTCGCGTACAGCGGCTCCTACGCCGATCGCCTTAGTGCGAGCATCCGCCAGGACTACCTGCCCGAGTCGTACTGGAACGGCAGCAACGTTCGCGATACCACGCAGGAGAACTTCCTGAATGCGAACGTGCCGAATCCCTTCAACATCAACAATTTCTCCGCGCTGCGAACCACCAATCCGGCGCTCTACGCACGGATGGCCAGCAACTCGTTCTTCACCGCCACCACTGTGCAGCGGCACCGGTTGCTGCGTGGACCGTTTCCTCAAGTGAACGGCATCACCTACGCCGACCTGCCGCTGGGCGTGACCAAGGTGCACGGACTCGAGGTCAACCTCACCCGGCGCTTCGCCAACGGCTTCAGTGCTGCGGTGGGCTACACCGGCAGCCGGATCAGGAACCTGGAAACGGTGCACGAGTTCGATCGCGAGCCATACCTGTGGCAGCCCAGCGTGAACGGGCGACCACATCGACTCAGCGGCAACTGGATCGCCGAGTTGCCGTTCGGCACCGGCAAGCCCTTCCTGAACAGCGGCGGCATCCTGGCTTCGGTGCTGGGCGGGTGGCAGACGAGCGGGACCTTCGAATATCAGCCGGGCGCCTTGCTCACCTGGAACAATCTCTTCTTCTCCGGCAACCTGGACGACATCGCGGTCGACAATCCGACTCTCGATCGCTGGTTCAATACCGACGCCGGCTTCGAGAAGGATCCCGCCAAGACACCGGCCAACTTCCAGAAGCGCCAGTTTCCCTTCCGCATCGAGGGTGTCCGCGGTCCGGATCTCAAGATGGTCAACCTGAACGTGATGCGGACATTCCCGCTCGGCAGCCGGCGCTCGGCGCAGTTCCGGGTGGACATCATCAACGCCACCAACCGGGACACGTTCAGCAACCCCAACGTCGATCCGACGTCGACCAACTTCGGGAGGATCACCACCGTCAACGGATCGACCATGCGTTTTGTGACGTTCCTGATCAAGCTGAACTTCTGAGCCCAGACGGTTGTCATCCCGGGTGAAGCCGCGATCGCGAAGCCGATGAGACAGCGGTCAAGTTGCTGTCGTGCTTGGATTTGCGGCAGTTTCGCTGCTTGACTTGCACCGGCCCCCTCCCGATAATCGGACAATGGCCGAGGAGCAGCTCCGCAACCTCATCGACGGGATCCGTACCCGCATGCACGAGGAGCTCGACGCGCAACTTGCGTC
Organism: uncultured Acidobacteriota bacterium; assembly: GCA_963749835.1. Classification (GTDB taxonomy): domain Bacteria; phylum Acidobacteriota; class Vicinamibacteria; order Vicinamibacterales; family 2-12-FULL-66-21; genus JALZOC01. The sequence goes on along the minus strand of CAVVOD010000001.1, from coordinate 3,418,634 downwards.
GATGGCCGAGTCACAGAAGCGCGGTGCGGACGAGGCGCGCCGCGTCGCCGAGGCGGACGCCGAGGGTCGATGGACGGCCAAGATCGAAACGGCGCGGGCCGAATGGAACGCACAGCTCGAGTCCGACGTCGCGAACGTCCGCGCTGAGGCCGGCCGGACGCTGGCTGCCGAGACAGCGCGCGTGCGTGCCGAAGCGGAGGAGGCCGCCGCCGAGTCCGCGGCTGCGGCACGTCGCGAGCTCGAGGAGGGATTCGCGGCGGGACGCCAGCGGCTGCAGACGCAGCTCGACGCTGAGCGGACGCGGATCTCGGAGCTCGAGAGGGACGCCGAGCGGACGCTTGCGGATCTCGACTCCCAGCGTGAGCGACTGTCGGCGCTGGAGGGAGACAGCCAGCGCACGGCGGCCGAGCTCGCAACCCAGCACCAGCGGTTCGCTGATCTCGAGGCGGAGCGCGGACGCCTCGCCGGGGAAGTCGAGGCGGAGCAGCGCCGCGTTGCCGAAGTCGAAGGAGAGCGGCAGCGCATGACGGAAATCGAGGCGGAGCGGCAGCGTCTCGCCGGAGAGCTCGAGACCGAGATGCGCAGTCTCGCCGAGCTCGAAGGAGAACGCCACCGCGTCACCGAGCTCGAGCGCCGGCGCCTGGCCTCGGAACTCGAGACACAGCAAGGCCGCATCGCCGAACTCGAGGCGGAGGGACAGCGCCTCGCGACGATCGAAGCCGAGCGGCAACGTCTTGCGGGAGAGGTCGAAGCCCAGAAGCACCGCATCACCGAGCTCGAAGCGGAGGGACAGCGCCTCACGACGATCGAACCCGAGCGGCAGCGTCTTGCGGGAGAGGTCGAAGCCCAAAAGCACCGCATCGCCGAACTCGAGGCGGAGGGACAGCGCCTCGCGACGATCGAAGCCGAGCGGCAACGTCTTGCGGGAGAGGTCGAAGCCCAGAAGCACCGCATCACCGAGCTCGAAGCGGAGGGACAGCGCCTCACGACGATCGAACCCGAGCGCCGGCGTCTTGCCGGAGAGCTCGAGACGCATCAGCACCGCATCTCCGAGCTCGAGGGAGAGAGTCGCCGCCTCACGACAATCGAAGCCGAGCGTCAGCGTCTGGTGGGAGAGCTCGCCACTCACACGCAGCGCATCACCGAAATGGACGGAGAACGCCACCGCATCACGGAGCTCGAAGCCGAGCGTCAGCGTCTCGGCGCGGAACTCGAGACGCAGAAGACGGCCGGCCTCACCGAGGGTCGAAGGAGCGCGCGCACGCGTGGCCGACCTCGAAGCCGAGCGGCAGCACGCGTCGGCAGAACAGGTATCCGAGCGCGAGCAGTTCGAGGCGCAGCTCGAATCCGAACGCGAGCGTTCGACTCAGGCCCTCGCCGAAGTGCGCGCGGCCTTCGAACGTATTCCGGTGCCGCCCGCACCTGTCGGCAATTCCTCGCACCTGGTGGACGCGATCCGCGCGCTGGACGAAGCCGCGACGTTGAGCGATGTGCTGTCCGCGGCCGTGCGCGGCGCCGCCGAGCAGGCGCCACACGCCGCCGTCTTCGTCCTGCAGGGCACCGAGCTCCGCGAATGGCCGGTGGCCGGCGTGGCCCCTGTCGCGACCGGGCCGCTGAGATCCGACGGACGGGACGCAGGCGTCATCGCCGAGGCCATGCGACGCAGCCAGCCGGCCGAAACCGGCTCGTTTGGCTCGACGGCGCCTGCCTTCGCGTCGCTGTCCCCGGACGGACTGGCACTGGCGGTTCCGCTCGTGCTCGGCGGCACTCCCGTCGCCGTGCTCTATGCGGATGGGCCGGGAGAGGGGATGGCTCCCGGGACCTGGCAGGACAACGTCCAGATCCTCGGACGTCACGCCGCGGCGTGCGCCGCTTCGATCACAGCCGTACGGACAGCGCAGGCCATGCGGCTGATGTCAGACGATACGTCGCCTCCGGCAACGGCCTCGGCTGCAGCCGAGGACGAAATCCATGCCGCCAGGCGATATGCGCGGCTGCTCGTCTCGGAGATCAAGCTGTACAACGAAAGCGCGGTGCGCATGGGTCGCGAGCGGAAGGATCTCCTCCTCCGGCTCGAGCCGGAAATCGAGCGTGCCCGTCGTCTTTACGCCGAACGCGTTGCCCCCTCGGTGCATGGCCGCGACGCGCTGTTCGATCAGGAGCTTTCGCAAACGCTCGCGGACGGAGACCAGTCGCTGCTCGGAGGGCCGGAGCACCAGCAGGTATCGTGGTAGTCAGACTGTCGCGCACCTGCTGCGCCGTTCTTCTGATCGTGGCCATGCTCCTGATCGGGACGGCCTCGTCATCCGCGCAGGACGTGGCTCAGCTCGTTCCGACGCTGCACCCCGCGCTCCCGGCGAACGCCACCGACCTCTGGCTCGTCCCCTCGGAAAGCGATCGCGCCGCCCGCACGCTCACCAGCTATGAGCCGCTCGTCGTCGGCGTCGCGCGGTACCAGGCAGGAGAATATGCCGCCGCGGTATCCCTCCTGAGCCGCCCTGCCCTCGCCTCGACGGCGCTGGGCGACTACGCGACGTATTACATCGCCCTTTCGAAGCTTCGTCAGGGGCAGGCGGCGGACGCCCGCCGCATTTTCGAGAGCATTCTCGAAAAAAAGCCGAACGGCTACCTCGGGATCGCTGCCGCGCTCGGCGCGGGGGAAGCGGCTGAAGCGTCCGGCGACGCACCAGCCGCGTTGAAGCTGTACGAGGGGCATCGATCGATCGTCAGGGCGCCAGCACCGAGGACGTGTTGTATCGCCTCGGCCGCTCGGCGCTCTCAGCGGGAGACCGCAAGAAAGCCGCGGACGCGTTCGTCCGCGTGTACAACGAATTCCCCTTGACCTACGCGGCGGAGATGGCTGGCACGCAGATTCCGGGTCTCCAGGATCAGATCACACGAACCGGCTACAAGCAGGATATCGGACGCGCGCAGCTCCTGTTCGGTGCGCGCCGCTACACCGAGGCCCGCGCCGCGTTCCAGGCCCTCAAAACCGTCGTGGACGGCGACGACAAGGAGCTCGTGGATCTCCGCGTCGCGGAGTGCGACTTCAATCTGAAACAGTACGCGGCGGCCCGGGACGGTGTCAGTCCCTATCTCGATCGGGCGTCGCGCAAAGCGGAAGCGCGGTTCTTCTATCTGAGCAGCCTGCGTGAGCTGGGCGATCATGCGCAATACATCGCGCTCACCGAAGCGCTCGTCGCCGAGTTCCCCGACAGCTCGTGGGCCGAGGAAGCGCTCAACAACCTCGGCACGCACTACATCGTCACCAACGAGGACGCCCTGGCCACGAAGGCCTTTCGCGACCTGTACGAACGGTTTCCGACCGGACCGCGCGCTGAGCGTGCCGCGTGGAAGTACGGGTGGGCGAGTTACAGGAGCGGCGACTACGCCGAAGCGGTGCGTGTCTTCGAGCGTGCGGCGCTGGCCTTCCCGCGTTCGGACTACAGGCCTCCATTCCTGTACTGGGCCGCGCGTGCGCACGTCAAGCTCGATGCGGCGGCGCAGGCGGACGCACGTCTGCGGCTCGTTTATACCGACTACGCGAACTCGTACTACGGACGGCTCGCCCAGCGTCAGATCGGCGCGCGCGCGGGTGGCCTCGCGAGCCTTGCGGATGTGCGGCTTGCCTCCAGCCAGACGCCAGACGCCCCCCTTCCTTCCGCCTCGCCGATTCCGACGGACGCCGTCATCCGGCTGCTGCTGGCGAACGGTTTGTACGATGATGCGCTCGGCGAGCTCCGATTTGCCCAGCGCGCGTGGGGCAACGCGCCGCGCATCGATGCGACCATCGCCTGGGCGTACCACCAGAAAGGGGAGCTGCGCCGGGCGATTGGGATGATGCGCCGCGCCTACCCGCAGCACCTGACCGCCGGCGGGCAGCAACTGCCCGCCGCGATGCTCCAGGTCATTTATCCGCTGAACTACTGGGACGCGATCCGCAGGCACTCGGCGGCGCACGACCTCGACCCGTATATCGTCGCGGCGCTCATCGCGCAGGAGTCTACGTTCGATCCCGGGATCAAGTCCGTCGCGAACGCCTGGGGGCTCATGCAGATCGTGCCGGCAACCGGCCGCCGGCTTGCGAAATCGGTTGGCATCAGGAACTTCACGACCGCGACGCTGACCAATCCCGAGATCAACATCCGGCTCGGGACGCTCTATTTCTCGCGCCTGGTGCAGCAGTTCGGTGGCACGTACTACGCGCTCGCCAGTTACAACGCGGGTGAAAGCCGCATTGTCAGGTGGAGGGCGTGAACGTCCGGGACTCGATGAAGACGAGTTCATCGACGACATTCCGTTTCCCGAGACGCAGAACTACGTCAAGAGGATCCTGGGCACGGCGGAAGACTACCGGCGTCTGTATGGGACAGGGGCCGGCGTTCCAGGTGCGCCGATCGCCGCCTCGCAGAAGAGGCTGTCCGCGCAAAAGCCGACGGTGAAAAAGAAAGCTCCGGCCCCGAAGAAGAAAGCTCCTGCCCGCAGCACCTCACAGACACGACGCTCGAAGTAGCGCGCACACTTCAGCGGCCACGACGAGGCCTCATGGAAACGACACGATCTCGAAAAGACTCATGTTCGCGTCGGCAGCGAGCGGCCGAAGGTGTCGCGCGAAAGGTTGAAGCCTGCTGCGGATTTCGCCGGCGCGCGATCCGAACATGTCCCAGTGCACGCCAATATAGCGCACGCGATAACGCCTGAGGACGGTGAACGCGTCGTTCGACGGGAATGAGTCCAGGACGACGGCGGCTTCGCGAAAGTCTTTCGGAATGTGATCGCTGTAGCCGTTGACGAGCGGCATCCAGTGCGAAGCCGAGAGCACCATGTACTGTGCGTGCAGCGGAAACGCCACGCGTTCCCCGTAGAAGGGGAACTCTGCCATCGGCGCCCTCGGCATCCGTGCCAGCAGCGCATAGCCGGGAGACACCGCCAGCGCCCGTTCCCACGGGAACGGCAGCACGTTCAATTCGACCAGCCCGGCGATCGCGAGCGCGCCGGCCGCCCAGGCCGCTCGCCCCGGCACCATCTCGAGCAGGCGCCTCACGGCGAATGCGGCCACGATCGCAAGCGCGAACGACACGAGGAGCCCGAAGCGGGAGGGCGCACGAAGAAACGTGAACAACGGGATTGCGCGGAAGAGGGCCGAGTACAGCCCGGCCGCCGGTCCGAACGAGGCCCAGAACGCCAGCGCGCCGAGTGAACCGTACATCAGCACGGACTCACGGCTGGTATCGGTGCTGCTGCCGGGAGGCTGAGCCCTGCGCAGCGCGAGCGCCGCGCCGGCGGCCGCCAAAACGATCACGAGCATGCCCGGAAACAGGACCTCGCCAGTGCGCCAGCCAGTGCCGCGCGCGATTTCAAGAAGCCAGTGATGCGCATGCGCGGGAGATGCGAGGTAGCTTGCCGGTGTCGCGGAGTAGCGGACCGCGTCGTCCAGGGTCCGGCGAAAACCCTCGTCGCGCTGCATGGACAGATAGGGAAAGAAGAACGGGAGGACGCCGACGACGGACGTGACGGCCGCAAGGACGACGGCTGTCCAGAAGCGGCGTACGCGCCAGAGCTGACGCGTTGTCGCGAGAAAGATCACGCCGTAGCCGACCATCAGGCCCGCAAAAATCCCGTAGTAGGCGCATGCGAGCGCCTGTGCCCACAGCGTGACGCCCAGCTCGAGCCCGCGCCGGGGCGAGGGTGCGTCGACGAGGCGGTGCAGCGCCAGCATCGCGAGCGGCATGCCGCCCGCCATCAGCAGCTGGATGTGCGCGCTGTGCGAGAAGAAGTAGGGGGAGAATGCGAAAAGCACCGCGGCAGCCGCGGCCGCCAGGCTGTTGCCGCAGAGGCGTCGCGCCAGGAGCCACGTGCCGATGAGCGTCGAGCAGAAGGCAAAGAGGAGGACGGTATTGAGCGCCGCGTACGGGTTGCGCGTGAGCCACCATGCGGGCACGGCCACGACGCCCCCCAGGATGTTGGCTTCGGAGAAGGCGAGCGCGTCACGATGCGGAAAGAAGATGTTGGCGTCGAGCAGGTGCACGGGGTCTGCCACGATCGTGCGCGCGACCCAGGCGATGTTCCAGATGCTGTACAGGCCGTCCATCGTGGTCGTGCGGCCAAGCCGGCCCAGGCCGGACGCGAGCGGCCAGGTCATCACGACGGCGGCGGCAAGTGCTGCCGCGCACACCACGACGGCGCGCAGCGTACCAGCCGCGATGGTATCCGGACGTCGCCCCATGTAGAATGCGGGACATTCTACCGTCAATCCGCGCCCGCCCATCCGTGTCTCGCCTGATCCTGGCCATCGTTGTCCTGTGCACCGCCACGGCCGCGTGGCTTTCGCAGGGGACGATGGGGTTCACCGGCGTCGGTGACGCGCGTGTCGCGCTCCTTCCGCTGTCCCCCGTGTCGCTCGCATTCTGCGCGGCGGCTGCCGCCGGCGTCGTGGCGGCGTGGAGCGCCGGGGCATCGCTCGCCCCCTTGTGGCTGCTCGTCCTCGTGGCGCTGCCGTGGCTGCCGCGATCGATGCCCGCCGTCTTCCTCATGTGGTCGGGTCCGATGGCGCTCTTCGTGTGGGCGGCGATCGCGTTGTCGCTCTGCGCGTCCGCACGCTCGAGGTTTCCAGGGAACAGGCTACGCCTGCTGGTGACTGAACGACGGCAGCTCGCCGCGGCTGCTCTGGCGTGCGCGATCTATGCCGTTGCGGCATGGCAGGTGGCGCCGTCGGTGCCCGGCGGCGATGAACCGCACTACCTGATCATCACGCAGAGTCTCCTCGAGGACGGTGACCTGAAGATCGAGAACAATCACCGGGCGGGGGACTACCGATCGTACTTTGCCGGAGACCTGTCGAAACCGGACTTCCGCCGCCGGGGGCGGAACGGCGAGATCTATTCCATTCATGCGCCCGGCCTCCCGGCAATCATCGCGCCCGCATTCGCGCTGGCGGGTTATCACGGCGTGGTGGTCTTTCTCGTGCTGCTTGCGTCCGCTGGCAGCGCGCTCTCGTGGCACCTTGCCTGGCTCGTGACGAAGCGCGCAGACGCAGCGTGGTTCGGCTGGGCGGCGGTCACGCTGTCGACCAGTGCCATCTTCCACAGCTTCACCGTGTACCCGGATGGCCCCGGCGGAGTCCTCGTGCTGACCGGCGTCTGGGCGCTTCTCCGTGCCGAGCGCGACGCGCGCACCGGCGATGAACGAACGCTCCCGTGGCTGCTCCATGGGGCTGCGCTGGCGATCCTCCCGTGGGTGCACACGCGATTTGCGCTCCTCGCCGGCAGTCTCGGCGCTCTGCTGCTGCTGCGCCTCGGCACGAATCGCAACGCGGCAGGGAAGGCGGTGGCGTTTCTGGCCGTGCCGGCCGTCAGCGCGCTCGCGTGGATCGGCTTCTTCATCCACATCTATGGCACGCCCGATCCGTCGGTCCCCTATGCCAACGAAGAGGGCTCGGTCAGCTTCATTCCGGGGGGACTCGCGGGCCTCTTCTTCGATCAGCGCTTCGGTCTCCTGGCATACGCGCCGGTGCTCGTCTGCGCGTTCGCAGGGCTCGGCTCGATGCTCGTGGATCGCGGCCGGCGGCGCCTGGGCCTGGAGCTGCTCTTCGTTCTGACGTCCTACCTCCTGGCCGTGACCCACTTCGCCATGTGGTGGGGAGGGACCAGCGCGCCTGCCCGGTTCTTCGTCCCGATGCTCCCGATATTGACGATCGCGGCGGCTGTCGGATGGACAGCCATGCGGCATCGGAGCACGCGCGCGATTGCTCTGGGGGCTCTCGCGGCAACGGCGTTTGCGTCCGCCGCGCTCATCCTCGTCGATGGCGGCCGGCTCGCGTACAACGTCCGCCAGAGCTACGCCGCATGGCTCGACTGGCTGAACACCGCCACGGATCTGTCGCGCGGCCTGCCGGCATGGTGGCGAGGGAGTGAAACGATCTTCTATCGCGACATTGCGATCTGGGCGTGCGCGATGGGCGCGGCCTGGGCCGGCCTGCGCGCACTGGAAGGAAACCGCTGGCTTCGGCTGCGCGGTCAACTCGCGGCCGCCACAGCCGGTGCGTATGCCATGGCCGCGATGTGTGCCGTGACGGTCGTGTGGACGCTCGCGGGAGTGCGGGGTGAAACGGAGACGGCCGGCCAGTTCGAGCTGCTCCGCCGCATCGGCGGCGAGCGCCGTGTGCGGCTGTTCGAGCTGCCTTCGTTCCATCGCATCGCCACGCAGGATGTTCCATCGATGCTGCGGATAGAGCCAGCCCCGTCAACCGTTCTCGGCGGCGCCGGCCAGAACGACCGCCCGCTCTATCAGATCGCAGCCGTGCCTGCCGGAAGATACCGCCTCCAGCCGCGCGGCGCCGGAGCATCGGGCTGGCTGATGGTCGGCATCGGCCGTGATCAGTTCTCGATCACCAGCGGACCCCTTGCCGCACCGCCGGAGCCCATCGTGCTCGACTTTCCCGTCGACGTGCGCGCCATCGTCGTGAGAGGAGACGAGCAGGCGCGGCGGTCGATCCGCGGCCTGACAATCGAGCCGCTGTCGATCGTGATGCCCGGAGCCCGGATCGCCCCGGAGACGGCGAGCCGCGCCGTGCGCTATCCCGGCGCGACGGTGTTCTTCCTGGACGACCGCAGCTTTGCCGAGCCCGAGGCTTTCTGGGTGGGTGGTGCACGCTCGTCCGCGATCGTCGTGCAGCCGGACGTTGCCGGCCGGCCCGTATCACTCGTCGTTCGAAATGGTCCAGTCCAGAACCAGGCTGCCATCCGCGCGGGAGCATGGACAGTCGACGTGCCGCTGGCGCCCGGCGAGGAGCGGCGGGTCGAGGTGCCCGCGCAGGGTAGCGCGACGATGCTGAGGCTCACCGCCGCGACAGGCTTTCGTCCCTCCGAGGCGGACCCGAAGAGCCGCGACACCCGGTATCTCGGCGTGTGGGTCAAGATCGTGGAGTGACGCGAAGGGGTACGTTGGTATGAGGACGGTTGTCGGTCTTCCTCTCGCGCGATATCATCCGACTGATACGACACACCGAGGTATACCCAGGCGACACCCGGCTGTCGCAGATGTTTTTCATGCGGACAATCGGACGCTACCAGCTGCAGGACACCCTCGGACAGGGGGGAATGGGGGTCGTCTACAAGGCTTTCGACACCCTCCTGCAGCGGACCGTCGCCCTCAAGGTCATCGGCGGGCAGATCGACAGCAATCCTGACACCCGCGCGCGCTTCTTGCGCGAGGCGCGATCCGCCGCTCAGCTCTCCCACAAGAACATCGTCACGATCTACGACCTCGGCGAGGAAGACAACCATCCGTTTCTCGCCATGGAATACCTGGAGGGGCAGGATCTTCAGCAGCGCATCTGCGACCCTGTGAAGATGGACCTCACCCGCAAACTGGACGTGGCGCTCGACCTGTGCGAAGGACTCGAGTTCGCCCACGGCAGGGGCGTGGTGCATCGGGACGTCAAGCCGGCGAACATCTTCATCACGAATACCGGCCAGGTGAAGATTCTGGACTTCGGCCTGGCGCGTCTGACGACGTCACAGCTCACCAACAGCAACATGCTGATGGGCACGCTCAACTACATTGCGCCCGAGCAGGTTCGTGGAGAACCCGCCGATCATCGCTCGGACGTCTTCTCGGTGGGCGTCGTGATTTACGAACTGATCGGCAACAAGAAGGCGTTCGAGGGGGACTCGTTCGCGTCGACCTTGTACAAGATCCTCGAAGAAGTCCCCGAGCCACTCTGGCGCGTCGATGCGACCGTTCCGCGTGCGCTCGCGGCGATCGTCGAGCGCGCCCTGGCGAAACCGCTCGATCAGCGATTTCAATCGATGGCCGCCCTGCGCCACGAATTGCTGATGTTCCGTGAGCAATTGAGGATGACGAGCAGCGGTGCCACGGCGTTGTCCGGAGGGCTGATGTTCGGGGCTGAGGACATCACAACGATCCTGCCGATTCCGTCGGAGGTGAGATCCGGTGCCGTTCACACACCCGCACCGGTGAGTGAGCCTCTATCGAATCCGCCGGTCAGGCGAGGGCGCCGGTCACAGGTGGCCGCCGGGGTGTTCATCCTCCTCGCCGTCGTCACAGGGGCCTGGTTTGCGACGCAGCGCCCGTCCAGGCCTGCGCCGGAGCCGATCGAGCCAGCCGCCGTGCCACGGGTCGAGACGTCTGCGATGCTCGTCCGAGGCGAGCAGGCGCTGCAGTCCCACGATTACGCGGCAGCCGAGCAGGCCGCGAAGGAGGCGCTCCAGCACTCACCTGGAGATGCCAGCGCGCAGCGTATCCTCGAGCGGGCCCGCACGGCCCGCGCCGCGATAGACAGCGCGATGCTGAAGGCCCGCAGCTCGCTGGCCTCCGGGGACTTTCAGAGCGCATCCCGAGCTGCGGGCGACGTCCTGACACTGGCTCCGGAAAATGCCGAAGCGAGGCAGATCCTGGAGCAGGGGGCCAGGCGCGCGGCGAGTCGCGGCGTGGCGGATGCCCGGCTTCGCATGAGTCGTGCGAGGGACCAGGCCCGCGCGGCCAAAGCTCCGGCGATCGCCAGCCCCGCATACGGTGCCGCCACGGGGGCGGAGCAGGCGGCGGAACAACTGGCCGCGGCGGGACGGGCGGCTGACGCAACTGCACGTTTCTACGAGGCGAGTGGCCTGTATCAGAGCGCGGCCTCGATCGCCCAGAGACGCGCGCAGGAACGATCGGAAGCGGAGACCCCTCCACCGTCGGCCCAACCCGCGGCGCCGCCGCCGAGCACCGAACAGAACCGTACGGAGACGCCGGCACCTGCGGTTCCGCCCGCGCGACCGACGACGGCGGAATCGCAGCCGACCCTGCCGCCGATAACGGCACCGCCTCCGGCGCCGCCGGCTGCGCCGGCGCCCGAAGAGCCGAGGCCCGCAAGTCCCTCAGCCGAGGACGGCATCGCCCAGCTGCTCGCGCACTACAAGTCAGCGCTCGAGGGCAGGGACCTCGACGCGCTCCGGAAGGTATGGCCCGGGCTGACGGCCGCGTCTGCGAACGCCATCAGCGCACAGTTTCGAGATGCGACGCGGCTCACCGTCGGGATTCTCGACCCGCGAATCTCCGCATCCGGGACCAACGGTACGGTAACGTTCCGGCGCCGATACGAGATGCAGACGCGCGACGGGCAGAATCTGCGCAACGAAACACAAACCACCATGACGGTCCGCCGGACGTCCGCAGGATGGATCATCGAATCCATCCGGTTCAATCAGGCGCGCTGACGTCGTGCGGCCACGAGGAGACACAGGCATGCTCTCGCGCGCGTTGCTTCTCTGTCTACTGAGTGCGTTGATCCCGGTGCGGCTCGTCGCGCAGACGCGCCCGGCGACGCTCTCGACCGTCTTCGAGGATGTCTTCGGTCCGAATGGCCTGGTCGTGAGCAGCGACGATATCCAGCTCGATGGCACCAACCATGCGGCGCATTTCAACAGTGCGTTCCAGTCCGACTTCCGCCTGATGAACATCGCCCTCGCCAGCCAGCTGACGACGATCCCCGTGCCGTCGCCGGCCTCCGGCTTCATCTACAAATTCGATTCCGCGACGGGTACCTTCGTGAGGGCGACGAGAAGCTTCGGGCCGATCCTCGCGGATCGCGCCGAGACGATCGGGCGCGACCGCATCGCCTTCTCCTTCAACGAGCAGGTCTTCTCATTCGACCGGCTGGACGGTGTCTCGCTGAGCGGCATCCCGGCGATCTTCCGCCACGACGACTACCAGAGCACCGCCGGCCGATCCGATGTGATTTCGACGATCAACACCGTCCGGGCTTCCGTGAGTCAATTCACCGGCGCGGTGACGTACGGCCTGCTCGAGCGTCTCGATCTGTCCCTCGCGGTGCCGGTCGTGCGGACGCGGCTGTCGCTCCTGTCGAACGCCACCGTGCAGCGCGTGGGGACCGGGTCGCAGCTGCAGGTCCACTACTTCCGTGACGACACCGCGACGGACGGGCGCGGTAACTCGCGTCAGTTCTTCGCGGAGGGGCGCGCCGCGGGGATTGGCGACCTGCTCGTTCGAACGAAGGGGACGCTGGCGCGCAAAGGCGCCCTGGCCCTGGCCGCAGGTGTCGACTTGCGCGTGCCGACAGGGGACGAGGAGAATCTTCTTGGGGCCGGGGCTCCGGGACTGCGGCCGTTCGTCGCGTTTTCCGGCACGTTCGGCATCGTCGCGCCTCACGTCAACCTCGCCTTCCAGTGGAACGGCAAGAGCAAGCTCGCCGGAGACGTCCGCTCGGGGGAGAAGCGGAGCCTTCCGGATCAGTTCCTGTATGCGGCCGGCACGGACATCAGCGTGAACCCCCGGCTGAGCGTCGTGCTCGACCTCGTCGGTCAGCGGGTGATCGACTCGCCCCGGCTCTTTACGTTTGGGTTCCTGGCGACTGGTCCCGCGGGCGCCGTGGCGCTGCGGGACCTCAGGTTCCAGAATGCTTCGTATTGGGGGCGTAACGGCGCCGTCGGCATGAAGCTCAACGTCGCGCCGCGCGTGCTGATCAATTTCAACCTGCGCTTCGCGCTGGACAACAGCGGGCTGACCGATCGCGTCTCGCCGCTCATCGGCACGGAGTTCGCGTTTTAAGAACTGCCAGGGGGCCACGGGGCAGAGTGCCAAGGTGCCAAAAGTGCCGCGGTGCCAAAGTGCGAAGGTGCCAAAGTGCCAAGGTGCCAAGGTGCTTTTTCAGCACCGTGGCACTTCGAGCATGCTGACTGACTGAGTGCTTTAGAACCTGACGAGGCCGCCGATGTAGAGCCCCTTGAGCTGGAGATGTCCCGCGTCCTGCTCCACCTTGTACTCGACATCGAACGAGCGATAGCCCCCCTGCACCCCGAAGTTGTCGGTGAAGTTGACGGTCCCGTAAATGTCGAGATCGAAGTACTTCGCGCGGTAGTCGTCGTCGATGCTCTCCGGCAGCTTGATGCCGCTGAACTCGCCGGTGATCGAGATGTTCGGTACGACATAAACGCGCGCGATGCCGCCGATCGCGGGAATGGGAGCACGCGCCCTCGCAAACTCCGTTGCGAGCACGTTGCTGAGCGTTGCCTGCACGTCCGTGTACTTGGCTTCGAGGATGAGGCCGACGAAGCCCCGATCTCTACTGATGAAGTCGAACTCGTAGCCGAATCGATACGCCTTCCACTCCATGTTGGTCGTGACCGGGAACGTCACCGGGAAGCGGATGCCGTTGAAGATGACATCGGCGGTCAGGCTGCCCTCGGCCTCGTACGAGATCGGGGTGTACTCGAAGCGGAACTTGTGCTTCCTCGCGGGCTTGAGGACAACCCGGACCTGCTTGAGGCGTTTCTTGGCGATGCCGAGATCGTTGACGAAGTCGATGTCCGTTCCCACGATCCCCAGTGATTCGCTGCTGATGACGATATCCGGCGTGGGGTTCCAGAAGAAGCCGCCGATCTCGACGTGATAACGCTCGCCAGTCGCCTGGTCCGATGATCCTGTCGCGCCGTACTGGGCGCGGGCGGGAACGGCCAGCAGGCCGAACATCAGACACAATACGGATATCGCTGCAGCACGTGTGCGCATGAGTCTTCTCGCCCCGGAGTGGTTAAGGGAACGTGCCCTCGTCGGTGAGGGCCAGGCAGCCTGCTGGGATAGGCCACCCGAGGATAGCACAGCGCGCGGCGTCCCGGCGCGTCTCCGGGACGAATGGAAGCGGCTGCTATACTCGCTTGGAGATGGGCCCCGCCTTTCGCCGGCTTTTTCCCTTCGTTCTACGTTATCGGCGCCAGCTCCTTCTCGGGTTAGCGTGCGTCGTGCTGTCGTCCACGTTCCAGCTGCTCTCTCCCTGGGTGCTCAAGTACGCGATAGACGACCTCGGCCGTGCGGTGACGAGGCAGAAGCTCATCACGTATGCCGGGGCGATCCTGGCCGTCTCATGCGCACGTGCGCTCTTCCTCTTCCTCATGCGGCGGATCATCATCGGCGTCTCGCGCGAGATCGAGTACGACCTCAGGAACGCGTTTTTCGCGCGCCTCCAGCAGATGCCGCTCGCCTACTACCAGGCGAGGCGCACCGGCGATCTGATGTCGCGCGCGACGAACGACCTCAACGCCGTCCGCACGATGATCGGCCCTGCCGTCATGTATTCGGCCAGCACGGTGCTGGTCTTCCTGGTCGCGATCGTCCTGATGTGGTCGATCGATCCGCGCCTGACGCTCATCGCCCTGGTGCCGCTGCCGTTCGTGTCGATCAGCGTGAAGTATTTCGGCAGCGCCATCCACCGGCGGTTCGAGGCGATCCAGGCGCAGCTCTCCGACCTCAGCGCCGTGGTCCAGGAGACGCTCGCCGGCGTGCGCGTCGTGCGGGCCTACAACCAGGAGCCTTACGAAATCGAGCGATTCAGAGGGGCGAACACGGAGTACGTCCGCCGCAACCGCGTGCTCATTCGTCTCCAGGGGATGTTCTATCCGAGCCTCACGCTGTTCCTGGGACTGGGCTCGCTGCTCGTCCTCTGGGTGGGAAGCCGGGAAGTCATTCGCGGACGGATCACGATCGGCGAGTTCGTGGCGTTCAACTCGTATCTCGTCATGCTCAGCTGGCCGATGATCGCGTTCGGATGGGTGACGAACATGCTCCAGCGTGGAATGGCGTCGTGGAAACGGATGCTCGAGGTGCTCGACGCGGTCCCCTCAATCAGCGACCAGCATGTGACCCCTGCGGGCCGCTCCGTGGAGATCGCCGGAGCCATCGAGGTCCGGGACCTCGTGTTCACCTACCCGGGGTCGGACCTGCCCGTGCTGAACCACGTGTCCCTCACGATCGAGCGGGGCCAGACCGTGGCGTTCGTCGGCGCCACCGGGTCCGGCAAGTCCACACTCATCAGTCTCCTGCCGCGGCTTCATGAGCCGCCGGCCGGAACGATCTTTCTCGACGGCACCGACGTCCGCGAGATTTCGCTCTCCGCGCTGCGCGGAGCGATTGGCTTCGTGCCGCAGGAGCCGTTCCTGTTCTCGGATACGATCGCCGAAAACATCGCCTTTGGCGTGCAGCTCACACCGGACGCGCCCGGAGATGCGGCGTTGGCCGCCGGGGGCGATCTCGGTCCGCGGATGCGCGAAGCAGCCGCCGTGGCCAGGCTCGACAAGGACGTGGACGCGTTTCCGCACGGCTACGACACCGCCGTGGGGGAGCGGGGCATCACGTTGTCCGGAGGTCAGAAGCAGCGCACCGCTCTTTCGCGCGCGCTGATGGTCGATCCGCGCGTGCTGATCCTGGATGATGCGCTCTCGGCCGTGGACACCTACACCGAGGAAGAGATTCTCTCGAGGCTCCGCGGCGTCATGCGCCAGCGGACCGCGATCATCGTCGCACACCGCGTCTCCACCGTGCGCGATGCCGATCAGATTTTCGTGCTGGATCGCGGGCGCATCGCCGAGCGCGGCCGCCACGACGAGCTCGTCGCGCAGGGCGGGCTGTACGCGACGTTGTACAAGCGTCAGCTCCTCGAAGAGGAGCTGGCGGCCAGTTAGACATCAGCTGAGAGACCCATTTTGTCCTTCCACGAAGAAGAAGTCCTCGGAAAGGCCTACGACGCGACGCTGATGCGCCGGCTGTTGTGGTATCTGCGGCCGTACAAGCCGCAGGTGGCCCTGGCGCTGGCGGCGATCATCTCCGCCTCGATGCTCCAGCTGGCCCAGCCCTACCTGATGAAGCTCGCGATCGATCGCTACATCGCGAACGGCGATTTGCCCGGCATCGATCGGATTTCCGTAGCCTTTCTTGGCATCCTCGTCGCCTCGTTCGTGCTCGAGTACGTGCAGATGTGGACGCTGCAGATGACCGGCCAGCGGATCATGTTCGATCTGCGGATGCAGATCTACGGGCACCTCCAGCGGATCGATCTCCAGTTCTATGACCGGAACCCGGTCGGGCGCCTGATGACGCGCGTCACGACCGACGTGGACGTGCTGAACGACATGTTCACGTCCGGCGTCGTGTCGATCTTCGGCGACATCTTCACGCTGCTCGGCATCATGATCGTCCTGGCGACGATGGACTGGCGGCTGGCGATCGTCGCGTTCGCGGTACTGCCGCTCATCGCGCTCGTGACGCAGTGGTTCCGGCACAACGTGCGGGAATCCTACCGGACCGTCCGCACCTGGGTCGCGCGGATCAATGCCTTCCTGCAGGAGCACATTACCGGGATGTCGACGGTCCAGCTGTTCCGCCGCGAGCGACGGAGCTTCGACCGGTTCGAGACCGTGAACCGGCGGCACCGGGACGCCAACATCGACTCGATTTTCTACTATGCGGTCTTCTATCCCGCCATCGAGATCATCGGCGCCCTCGCGGCCGCGCTGATCATCTGGTTCGGCGGCCGGTGGACGCTCCAGGGCACCTTGACCCTCGGCTCACTCGTGGCTTTCCTCCTGTACTCCGGACGGTTCTTCCGCCCGATCAGCGACATGTCCGAAAAGTTCAACGTGCTGCAGGCGGCCATGGCCTCGTCGGAACGCATCTTCAAGCTGCTCGACACGCCCGTTCAAATCGAGACGTCCGGTGGGCTCCATGCTGCGCCGCGCGCGGCTGGCGCCCCCGGCCCGGCCCGGTCCGGAGCCGCCGGCCACATCGTGTTCGACCATGTGTGGTTCGCGTACAACACGCCAACGGAAGGCGAGCCGGAATATGTGCTCCGTGACGTGTCGTTCGACGTGCATCCCGGCGAGCGGGTCGGCGTGGTGGGCGCCACGGGGGCCGGCAAGTCAACGCTGATCAACCTGCTGCTGCGTTTTTACGACGTCACGAAGGGGCGCATCCTCGTGGACGGCGTGGATGTCCGCGACATGGATCTCGCGCACCTGCGCAGCCTGTTCAGCCTGGTCCTGCAGGACGTCCACCTGTTCTCGGGCACGATCGCGGCGAACATCCGTCTGGGCAACGCCGCCATCACCGACGAGGCGGTCCGGGCGGCCGCCGGGGCCGTGCACGCGGACACCTTCATCAACGAGCTGCCGGACGGCTACGGAAGCCCCGTTGCGGAGCGCGGAGCCACGCTCTCGGTGGGGCAGAAGCAGCTGCTGTCGTTCGCCCGCGCGCTGGCGTTCGACCCGAAGATCCTCGTGCTCGACGAGGCCACATCCAGCGTCGATACCGAGACCGAGATGCTCATTCGCGACGCGCTCGAAGTGCTCATGGCCCGGCGCACCACGATTGCCATCGCGCACCGGCTGTCGACCATCCAGGACATGGACAAGATCCTCGTCCTGCACAAGGGGCACCTCCGGGAGTCCGGGCGGCATCAGGACCTTCTGGGGCAGCGCGGCATCTACTACAAGCTCTATCAGCTGCAGTACCGCGATCAGGAAAGGCGGATGGTGTCGGCGGAGGGGATGGAGCGGGCGGAGCCGGTCGGTTCGGAATAGACAGAGGTTGCGCGACCCGGCGGGTCAGTCCCCGCCGATTTCCTTCGACGGCGGCGGGGGCTGCGTAGCCTCCCGCTGGCGGAAGAGGCGGTCCACGAGCCTCGGCGTGCTGGCCTTGGGATTCCACCCGAGTCTGAGCACGGTGATACCCGCCGGACGCCGGCCGAGCGCCAGCGCCTCGTGGCAGCTCCAGATATAGATGTCAATGTGGCGGCCCTGGACCGCAGGCCCGGTGTCCATGACGGTGTAGATCCCGTTGTACCGATCCTCGAGGCGATCCACCTGAATGACCGAGCCCACGGGCAGCAGGTGAGGGTCCGCCGCGGCGATGCCCGTCCTGACGTTCACCCCCGACGCCGTCGTCGTTCCCTTGCAGTACGCCGTGGCGGTGAACCGGAGCCTGGCCCCTGGCGCCGGGGTCGCGGTCACTTCACGCAGCTCGGCCTGACGCGCTGCGTAGCGCGAATCGAGAATCGTCACCTCATACAGGAAGGCGAACGCAACGGCGGCAATCCCCGTTGCGACGATCTTGCGACCGATGGACCGGGACAGGAGCAGCATCGCCTGGCTCCATTATGGACGTCGGGAGCGCAGAAGGTCAAAGCCGAAAGGGGTTATTTTTCTGACGGCCCAGACTTGTAAGTGCTTACAAATCAGTATGTTCTGAGCGATGAGCTGCGGCGGCCCGCCGGCGGTGAGTGACGATCATGGCGAGTGCGAAACGATAAGCGACTACCGCGAGGGCGATCGCGCCAATTGTGGAGCCCAGGCCGAAGGCCCAGAGCAGGGGGGTGAGCGTGCGGGCGAGGTGGCCGATCTGCCCCCAGGAATCATTCGACAACGAGTCGCGAAGGTTGGCCAGCAACCCTGGCGGGAGGTCGTACCGGAGGAGTGTGGCCCCGAGCATCGTCGCGAGCGTGTAGTACGCAGGCAGGATCCAGGGCAGGTTGGAGTAGACCCCGAGCAGGACCGCGACCCGGTTCAAGTTGAACGAGAAGGCGACAATCAGTCCGAGGACGGTGTGCAGGCCGAGAAAGGGTGAAAAGCCGAAGAAGACGCCGACCGCGTAAGCCGCGGCCGTGCGCTGCGGTGTGTCGTGTGTGTGCAGCAGCTGGTTGAGCCAGACGCGGAGGCGCGCGGTTCCGAACATGGACCCTAGAAGTGTGTGAATCCTGCGGGCAGCGCTTCGACCCGGCCGCTGCGCGAGATGGCGACCGTGGGCTCCGCTGTCAGCTCGCCGATGCACGTCATCTGAACGCCGCGGGACTCCCGCGCGACGGCGCGGAGGCGGCCGCGGGCGCGCCGTGATACCGCAAACAGGAGCTCGTAGTCGTCTCCCCCGGCGAGCGAGGCGGCCACGGGGTCGGCGCCTGTCGTCGAGAACCAGGTCGCGGCGCCGGGATGAACAGGCAGCGTCGAGGCATCGAGTGTCGCCCCCGTACCGCTGGCGGCGGCCATCTGAGTCACGGCGTCCGCGAGTCCGTCACTCAGGTCCATGCAGGCGCTGGCCGCACGGTTCCTGCCGAGGAGCGCTCCCAGGCGGGCGCGAGGCGCCGGACGGCAATACCGCGCGACGCATGCGGCCAGATTCTGATCCTCGGGCCGTTCGACCGGCGGCCAGCCGGGATCCTTCTCCGTGGCGTTCGAACGAGCGCGGAGCCAGTCCAGTCCGGCGGCCGCCGAGCCGATATGGCCCGTCACGTACAACGCATCCCCCACACGCCCGCCGCCGCGCGTGAGGACTTTCCGGGGTTTGACGCTCCCGGTTGCCGTGACGTCGATGATCGAGCGGTCCCGGCGATCGGGTGATGTTCCCGCCCGCGAGTGCGACGCCGCATTCCCCCGCCATCTCGAACAGCCCGTCGAGCAGCGCGTCGAGGTCGGCGAGCGCCAGATTCTGCGGGAGCATCAGAGAGAGCAGCGCCAGACGCGGCGTGCCTCCCATGGACGCCACGTCGCTGACGTTCACCGCGAGGGCTTTGTACCCGATGTCAGCAGGGGAGGAGAACCGCCGGTCGAAATGGACGCCCTCGACGAGCGCATCCGTCGTCAGGACCTGCAGCGCACCGCGATCCGTGGCCGCAACGGCCGCATCGTCGCCGATGCCGATGAGGAGCCCGGCCGGCGGCGGGGGGACGCGCATCCGAATCCGCTCAATCAGCGCGCGCTCGCCGACGTCCGAGACGCGCTGCTCCAGCAGGTTACCGGGCGAACTCAACGGCCCGGGTCTCCCTGATGACGGTGACTTTGATCTGTCCTGGATACTCCAGCTCGTTCTCGATCCGCCGCGCGATGTCTTTCGACAGCCAGACGGTCTCTTCGTCAGAAATCCGCTCGCTTTCGACAAGGATGCGAATCTCGCGCCCGGCCTGCAGCGCAAACGCCTTCGAGACCCCTTCGAACGAGTCGGCAATGCCCTCGAGCTTCTCGAGCCGCTTCACATAGGACTCGAGGATGTCGCGCCGCGCACCTGGACGCGCGGCCGAGATCGCATCCGCGGACTGCACGATCATTGCTTCGAGCGACGGCCAGTCGATGTCCATGTGGTGTGCGGCGACCGCCATGAGCACCGGTTCGCTCTCGCCGTGCTTGCGCAGGAACTCGAGCCCGAGCTCGAGGTGGGTGCCCTGCAGGTCGCGGTCGATCGCCTTGCCGATGTCGTGCAGAAACGCCGCGCGCGCGGCCACGTGGCCGTTGAGGCCCAGTTCCTTGGCCATGATGCCGGCCAGGAACGCCACTTCCCGCGAGTGATTCAGCACGTTTTGTCCGTAACTCGTGCGGAACTTCAGCTGTCCCATCAGGCGCAGCACTTCCGGGTGCAGGTCGAACAGGCCGAGCTCGAACGCCGCGGCCTCGCCCTCCTTGCGTACCGTCTCCTGCATGTCGGCCTTCACCTTCTCGACGACTTCTTCGATGCGCGCGGGATGGATGCGTCCATCCGCGATGAGGCGCTCGATGGCCTGACGTGCGACTTCGCGTCGGAACGGATCGAAGCTCGAAAGAATGATGGCGCCCGGCGTGTCGTCCACAATGAGCTCGACGCCCGTGGCGGTCTCCAGGGCGCGGATGTTCCGCCCTTCGCGCCCGATGATGCGTCCCTTGAGATCGTCGCTCGGCAGATCCACGACCGAGACCGTCGTTTCGATCGCGGTGTCGGCGGCGCTGCGCTGGATGGCGTCGGTGATGATGTGCTGGGCGCGGCTCGCGGCGGTTTCGCGGGCCTCGGTCTCGAGCCGCTTGACGAGGTTGGCGGCATCGCGCCGTGCGTCCCCTTCGATCTGCTTCATCAGCAGTTCCCGCGCCTCGTCGGCGCTGAGCCCTGCCACGCGCTGCAGCTCACGGTGACGATCGGCAGAGAGCTGCTCGACGCGTTCGGCGGCGGCCGCGGCACGCTGCTCGTGCGCGGCAATCGACTTTTCCCTGGCCCGGAGCTCCTGGTCGAGTCGATCCGTCAGGGCCAGCCTGTCGGCCAGCGCCCGCGTCTTTTCTGCGAGGCTCTGTTCGAGGTCGATGATTTCCTGCCGCCGCACGCGGGCCACCTGCTCGGCGCCTGCGGAGAGCTCGTGCGCCTTTTCCCGGGCTTCGAGCGCGGCTTCCTTCCGCAGGTTGTCGGCGTCGCGCGCCGCATGCCGCAGCAGGCGTTCGGCCTCTTCCTGGGCTTTGTCGGCGATCTCGGATCGCGGCCCGCCGCCGCTGGGCGGCGGCCCACAGGATCGCGCCGCTCGCGACGATGCCCGCCAGGACGGTGCCGAGGGCCGTCACCAGAGCCGAAGGTATCCCCATAAAAGGTCCCGTCACCCAGTACCTTTCGACCCCGGGAGTCAGCTCGATTGACGTGCTAGGAGGAGAAGAAAAGGAAAGGCCCCGCTTTGCCGTGTGGGGAGGTCGGATGAACCTGCTAGAGCAGGTGGAACCGCTGCACAAGCCGCGTTTCAGGCTTCCTCTTGCAGAGGCATGCACACCACGCGACGTCGCGATTCACTTGGGTTGAAACATCGGCTCAAACGAGCCTCCGAACCATCACGAGCAAAGCAGGAACTCAAACTCCCGGTCGATCTTACTTCAGTCGAGCGCGCCAGTCGAGGATTCGTGCGAAAGACTACCGTGCGATGGCCTTGGGCTCATCGAGCCCCAGCGCGAGGTCGAGCATGCGCTCGAGCTCCTCCGCCCTGTGCGCGACAGTGTCGTGGTGCCGGCGCCCTTCGTCGCGTGCCCGGAAGCATTCGTCGGCGATATTCAGCGCTGCGAGGATCGCGAGCTTCACCGTTTCTCCGGCCGGGCTCTCGCGTGCGGCGAGCTGCATCTTCTCGTTCACGAACGCGGCCAGCTCCGCCACATAGGCAGGGTCGAGACCACTGCGTATGGGGTACATCTGTCCGTGAATGTCGACGTTCACGACGCGGGACGACTGATCCATAGTAGTTCCGGTCTTCGGGGACGTCTTCCGTTCAGTCCAGCTACAGCTTCAGACTTTCGATCTGCGCGAGCATCTCGGTGACCCGCGATCGGATGAGGTCCCGCTCTTCGCGAAGCGTGGCGACTTCCGATCCCGCCCCTTCGGCCTCGGCCAGCCGGGCCTTCGATGCGTCGAGCTCGCGTGCGAGACGCGTGTTCTCTTCGACAGCACGCGCGTGATCCGCGCGCAGCCGGTCGATCATCGCGACCAGCATCTTGACTTTTTCTTCCAGCCGGTCAATCGGCTCGAGATCGACGTCGCGTACTGCTACTTTCGCCAAAACGAATGCTCCTTCGATTCTTCCGGCTAAAACCGGAAGCTACTAATTTTCCGGCAAAAGCCGGAAGCTACGAGCTAAGCCGGAAGCTACGATTCTTCCAGCTAAAGCTGGACGCTCCAGTCTATCGTTGCTCGGCACCGTGCTGCGCGCGGAGGGCCTGAACGATGCGCTCGGTGGCGTGCTGCGCATCTTCGTCGGTCAGCGTGCGGTCGGGATCGCGGAAGGTGAGCCGCAAAGAGAGGCTCACTCGCCCTGCCGGCACCCCTTTGCCCTGGTACCGATCGAACTCTGCCACCGACACGAGCGTCGCCGGGGCCGACGAACGGATAGTGCCACGAACGGCGGCAGCAGGCAAGGTTTCATCGACCAGCACCGAGACGTCCCGGACGATGGACGGAAACCGTGGCAGCGACTCGGCGCGAAGCGGTTCTTTCGATGCGGCCGTCGTCAGCGCATCGAGATCGATCTCCGCCACGTAGATCTCTTCCCCCTCGGGAAATCCGCGCGCCGTCGCGATCGCGGGCGCGAGCTGGCCGGCGGTTCCGAGATGGATCTCGCCGGAGCGCACGTCGGCCGCGCGTCCGCGAACGAGGAAGGTCCGCGTGCATGCGGTGAACTCCAGCCCGCCGGTTTTGACGGCGAGCGCGTCGCACAGCAGCTCCACGACGCCTTTGACGTCGAAGAAGTCCACACTGCGCGCGGGAGACGACCAGTGGGGGAGCGCGGCCGCGCCGCACCACACGATAGCCGCCGCACGTCCCTCGCCCGCGGCGGTGAAGACGCTGCCCGTTTCGAACAGCTGGACGTCCTTGCGCCCGCGGCGGCGGTTGTGCGCGCAGGAGTCCGTCAGTCCGGCAAGCAGCGACGGCCGGAGCACCGCGAACTTCTCCGACAGCGGGTTGGCGATCGCGGCGGGCTCCACGCCGGGGTCACAGAAGGGGAGGGCCGCTGCTCGTTCGATGAAGGCGAACGTCATCGACTCCGAGAACCCCGCAGCCGTGAGCGCGTGCCGAACCATCCGGTCGCGTCCGACGCGCGCATCGGGTGGACGCTGCGGCGCCGTGAGCGCGGGGAAGCGCGCCGGCAGTCGATCGAAACCGTGGTGCCTGCCGACCTCTTCGATGAGGTCGACCTCGCGCGTCACGTCGACGCGGAACGTCGGCGCCGTGACCAGCCAGCCCGGCTCCGATCCGCTCGCCGGTTCGACAGCGAATCCGAGCGGTTCCAGGAACCTGGGGACGTCCTCCTCCGGCATCTCCTGCCCGAGCACGCGGGCAATCCGCGCGGCGCGAAGTGGAATCTGCACCGCTGCCCGGGGTGTCGGATACCGGTCGATGAGGTCGCCTACGGGAGCGCCTGCTCCGATGCGCGCGAAGAGCACGGCGGCGCGGGCGATCCCTGCGGGCGGGGCGTTGACGTCCCCGCCGCGTTCGAAACGCGACGACGCCTCGGTCTTGAGCCCGAGCCGCTTGCTCGTCCGTCGCACCGAAGACGGGAGGAAGTACGCGCTCTCGAGCACGATCCGCGTCGTCCCGGCGGAAATCTCCGAGTCCTCGCCGCCCATGACGCCGGCAACAGCTGCCGCCCGTCCGGCGTCCGCAATCACGAGCATGTCGGGGTCGAGCGTCCGCTCGACATCATCGAGCGTCCGCATGCGCTCACCACTGCGAGCGCGTCGAATCACGATCCGTCGTCCGCCGATCTGCCGCAGGTCGAAGGCGTGCAACGGCTGCCCAATCTCGAGCATCACGTAGTTCGTCACGTCGACCACGTTGCTGATCGGGCGGACCCCCGCTGCTTCCAGCCGTTCTCGAAGCCATTCCGGCGACGGACCCACCTTCACGTCGAAGACTCGCGCGCAGTAGCGAGGGCAGAGGTCGGGCGCTTCGAGATCGATGTCGATAGACTCGTCTGCCTCCGCGGCCCGCCCTTCGATCGTGCGGGTGTCGGGCAGCTGCAGGGGCAGGCCCCAGATGGCAGACGCCTCTCGCGCAAGCCCGACGTGGCTCAGGCAGTCTGGCCGGTTGGCGGTGATCTCGAAGTCGATGACCGGCACCGGGCCGTGTTCGACCGCCGCCACCTCGAACCCGCGCAGCGCGATCTGCTCGGCCACGGTTTCCACATCCGCCGGGACAGCGACGAGCTCCGACAGCCACGGATACACGAGTCTCACAGCGGGAACTGCTCCAGGAAGCGAAGGTCGTTCTCGTAGAACAGGCGGATGTCTTCGACCCCCCACTTCAACAGCGCGACGCGTTCGATGCCCATGCCGAAAGCAAAACCTGTGTAGCGCTCCGGGTCATACCCGACCGCCTCGAACACCGCGGGGTGGACCATGCCGCTGCCGAGGATCTCCAGCCAGCCGGTCCGCTTGCACATCGCGCAACCTGTTCCCCCACACACGCCGCAGCTGATGTCTACCTCGGCGCTTGGCTCGGTGTAGGGAAAGAAGCTGGGCCGGAAGCGCAGCTTCCGCTCTGCTCCGAACAACTCGTGCAGGAACGCGAACAGGGTCCCCTTCAAATCCGAGAGCGAGATGTCTTCGCCGACGACGAGGCCTTCGACCTGGGTGAACATCGGCGTGTGCGTCAGGTCGAGGTTGTCGCGCCGGTACACGCGGCCTGGCGCGATGAGTCGCACCGGGGGCTGGTGTTTCTCCATGTACCGAATCTGCATCCCTGACGTGTGGGTCCGCAGCAGCGTGGCAGGGGACGCCACCGACGACCGCGTCGTCGCCGAGAGGTACAGCGTGTCCTGCATGTCGCGCGCGGGGTGCTCCGCCGGCATGTTGAGCGCTTCGAAGTTGTGGTAGTCGTCTTCGAGCTCGGGCCCCTCGATGATGAGAAAGCCCATCCGGCTGAAGATGGCTTCGATGTGGTCGCGCAACAGTGTCAGCGGATGCCTGTGGCCGAGACCCGGCACGCGGCCCGGCAGCGTAACGTCGACGGCGCCGGCTGGCGGACGGGATTGTTCGGCCGCGGAGATGCGCTCGTCCAGCGTGGCTTCGATCTGCTGCTTCAGATCGTTGGCGAGCTTGCCGAGCATCGGACGCGCGTCAGCGGGAGCGGATCCGAGCGCCTTGAGGAGCGCCGACACCAGTCCGCCCTTGCGCGCGAGATAGCGGTCACGCACGGCGCGGAGCGCCTCGGCGCCTGCTGCCTGCGCCACGTCTATTTCGAACTGCGTTCGAAGGGTGTCGATCTGGGAGGAAGGGTCTGACATAACGGGTTCACACGGTCCAGGGGGCGACAGGGTTCAAGCGGTTCCCGAACCCCCTGAACCCTTGAACCCTGAACCGCGAACCCGACTAGGCGCGGCTGGCTTCGGCTGCCGCACGCGCCTTGGGCCTTGCGGCCTTGGCCTCGCCGGTTACGACGCGCTTGACCTGTGCAGGCCTCGCCTCCGCGGCGACCTGCGCCAGCTTGGCAAATGCCGCCGGCGTCGTCACCGCAAGATCCGCGAGGGTCTTCCGATCGATCGGGTTGCCGGCTGCCTTCAGCCCCGCAATGAGCTGCCCGTACGTCAGACCGTTCTCGCGCGCGGCGGCATTGATACGCACCACCCAGAGGCGGCGGAAATCACGCTTCTTCCGGCGCCGGCCGACGAACGCATACTTGAGCGCCGTGTCGACCGACTCCTTGGCGGAGCGATAGAGCTTGCTCTTGGTCTGATAAAAGCCCTTTGCGCGTGACAGCAGTTTCTTGCGTTTCGCGCGGCGGACGTTTCCCCGTTTTACTCTCGGCATCTTCTGTTCCTTGCAGCTATCAGCTATCAGCGTTCAGCTATCGGCTGACGCTCCCAAATTGCCCGGTTTCAGCCGACAGCTGAGAGCTGACAGCTGACCGACTCCTAGTTCGGTAACATCTTCCGCAGCGACGCCTGGTCCGCCTTCGACACGAGGACGGTTCCCTTGAGGCCGCGCTTGCGGCTTCGGGACTTGCTCGTCAGGATGTGCTGCTTGAACGCCTTGCTCCGGACGAACTTGCCCGTTCCGGTCTTCTTGAACCGCTTTGCGGCGCCCCTGTGCGTCTTCAACTTCGGCATGATTTCGTCTCTACCTGTTTCCCGGGCCGGTGACATCCCGGCCGTTCCGCCTACTGAACCGAGTCTTTCGTCTCGGCTTCTTTCTTCGCCGCCGGTTTCTTCCCCGAGCGCTGCGCCAGAATCGTGTGCATCTGGTTGCCCTCCTGGCGGGGCATGGTCTCGGGCATCGCCACGTCCGTCAGGTCCTCGATCAGCCGCTCGAGGATCCGGCGTCCGATTTCCGGGTGCGCCATTTCGCGCCCGCGGAAGAAAATCGTGGCCTTGACCTTGTCCCCGTCAGCCAGGAAGCGCTCGATGTGCTTCTTCTTGAACTGGTAGTCGTGCTCGTCGACCTTCGGCCGGAACTTGATCTCTTTGACCTCGATGATCTTCTGGTGCTTCTTGGCCTCGCGGGCGCGCTTCTGCTCCTGGTACTGATAGCGCCCGAAGTCCATGATGCGGCAGACGGGCGGGGTCGCCGTGGCGGCGATCTCCACCAGGTCCAGCCCCTTCTGCTTCGCGATGGTCAACGCCTGCTGCGGGGGCATGATCCCCAGCTGCTGGCCCGTGTCGTCGATGACGCGTACCTCGCGCACCCTGATCCGTTCGTTCACCCGGGTGCGGTCGTCCCGCCGCGGGCTTCGGTCGTAAGCGATAAAAACCTCCTGAAACAAGGGCCGATCGCCGCCGGCGGCCCGCTTGCGGGCCATCGAATCAGCGATCAACCGTCATCGAACCGGCGATTCAGGCCGCCTTGCGGCTGACCTCGGACGTCGTCGCGCGCAGAAACTCCTCGAGAGCCGAGCTGCCTTGGTCGCCGCCGGCCCGTGCACGCACGGCCACGGTTCCCTCTGCCGCCTCTTTGTCCCCGACGACCAGCATATAGGGAATCTTCTGAAGCTGGGCTTCGCGGATCTTATATCCAATCTTCTCGTAACGCTCGTCGACTTCGACCCGGAGCCCGGCGCCCACGAGGCGGTCCCGCACCGACGCGGCATATGGCAGGTGCCGGTCCGCAATCGGGAGGACGGCCACCTGCACGGGCGCCAGCCAGAGCGGAAAGGCTCCCGCGTAGTGCTCGATCAGCAGCGCGATGAAGCGCTCGAAACTGCCAAAAATGGCCCGGTGAATCACGATCGGCCGATGCACGGCGTTGTCGGCCCCGACGTACTTCGAGGTCGAAGCGCTCGGGCATCTGGTAGTCCAGCTGAATCGTCGCGCACTGCCACTTCCGCCCGATGGCGTCGGTGATGTCGAAGTCGATCTTCGGCCCGTAGAACGCCCCGTCCTTTTCGTTGACGGTATAGGCCTGTCCCGCGGCGTCGAGCGCGCGCCTGAGCGAGTCTTCGGCACGATCCCAGGTCGCAATCTCGCCCAGGTATTCGTCCGGCCGTGTCGACAGCTTGGCCGAGTATTCGAGCCCGAAATCGGCATAGACGCGCTGGACGAGCCGCAGCAGCGATTCGACTTCCGACTGAATCTGATCCTCCGTCACGAAGCAGTGGGCATCGTCCTGCGAAAACTGGCGGACGCGGGTCAGCCCCGACAACACGCCCGACGCTTCATTCCGGTGCAGCGCCGTCTGCTCGTGGAATCGCAGCGGCAGATCCCGATAGCTGCGCATCTCACTGGCAAAGACGAGCATGTGGCCCGGGCAGTTCATGGCCTTCATCGCCATCTCTTCGCCGTCGCGCCCCTGGATCAGGAACATGTTCTCGCGATAGTGCTGCCAGTGCCCGGAGGTCTCCCACAGCGCCTTGTTGAAAACGAGCGGCGTCTTCAGCTCGACGTAGCCCGCCGGGAACAGCACCTCGCGCATGTAGTTCGCCAGCAGGTTGTAGAGCGTCGTGCCCTTGCTCAGCCAGAACGTCGCGCCGGGTGCCCACGGATGGAAAGTGAAGAGCCCGAGATCCTTGCCGACCTTCCGGTGGTCGCGCGTTTTCGCTTCCTCGATCCGCCGGACGTGCGCCTTCAGGTCCGCGTCGTTCACGAACGCGGTGCCGTAGACACGCTGCATCGGCTGGTTGTGCGCATCTCCCTTCCAGTACGCGTTCGACGTGGTCAGGAGCTTGAACGCCTTGAGTCGTCCTGTGGATGGCACGTGCGGACCGACGCAGAAGTCGACGAAGGTGTCCCGATCCTTGATCGTGTAGCAGGAGACCTCGGTCTGCCCCTCGGTCTTCTCCTCGATCAGCTGAACCTTGAGCAGCTCACCCTTGTCGGTGAAGAACCGCTTCGCCTCCTCGCGCGGCCACATCTGCCGTTCGTACGGCAGATCCGCCGAGGCCAGCTCCTTCATCTTCTTTTCGATGGCCTCGAGATCCTCCGGCACGAAGGGCGGGTTGACGACGAAGTCGTAGAAGAATCCTTCGTCGGTCGCCGGGCCGATGCCGCACTGCGTGCCGGGGAACAGGTTGGTCACCGCGGCCGCCATCAGATGCGCCGTGCTGTGGCGGTAGAGCGCGAGCGCCTCCGGGCTCTGCGGCGTCACAATCCGGACGGTCGCGTCTTCGTTGAGAGGAAACGTCACATCGACGAATCGGCCGTTGACGACAGCCGCGAGCGCAGCCTTGGCCAGCCCGGGAGAGATCTGTAGCGCTACGTCGCCCGGCGTGGACCCGGCGGGCATACGGCGACTCGAGCCGTCTGGCAGCGTGACGGAAATCTCTAACATGGGTGGCTGGGACGCAACTTACCCTGGCGTGGCCCGCCTTCGCTCGCTCCCACCTTCGCCGCATTGCGGCTTCGGCGGACAAGCCGCGAGCTTCGGCGCGCAACCTTCGCGTGGCTTGCCAACCGAAGCTCACGTCCGGTTGACACGTGAGCGAAGGTTGGTAGGCACGAGCGGACTCGAACCGCTGACCTCCTGCGTGTCAAGCAGGCGCTCTAACCAACTGAGCTACGCGCCTATGTCTTGAAAACACTGGCCTTACCGAACGATCAGTCTAGCAGAGCGGCTGAAGTGGAGTCAATTTTTAACCGGCCTAATTGACCGCGCCTTTGAGGGCTTTTCCAGCAGTGAATCGCACGACACGACGCTTCGGCACCTTGATCGCGGCGCCGGTCTGCGGATTTCGCGCCATCCGGGCCTTGCGCTGCGCGGTCTTGAACGTCCCGAACCCCACGAACGTGATGGGTTGCCCCTTTTTCAACGACTTCGTGACGCCCTCGAAAAAGGATTCCACGGCGGCGGTCGCGTTCGACTTCGTAATGCCGGTGTCCAGCGCGATTTTCGCGATCAAATCCTGCTTGTTCATGGTGATCCTCCGCTCGGAATGGCTCGCGCGGCGCCGCAAGTACAGCAGCAGAACGCCGGGCTCGATGTCAGTGTGGAGGCGTTATACGTGAGCGATCCGGGGGTGTCAAGAAAAACCGTGCACTTGCGTGCACGGTTCGCGCGCGTTACGCGGCTTTCTTGCGGAGCCGCTCGATCGCGGCGTCCAGAATCGGATCCTTGTCAGACGGCTTCGCGCCGAACTCGGCAACTTCCGGTTCTTCGACGTTGACGTCCGGCTGGAGACCCTTGCCGTTGATCGTCTCGGCGCCCGGGATCTTCGGCGTCTCTGCGGCCGGCGTCTTGGCGGCGTTGGGACGTCCCGCAGCACCGATGTCAGGCGTACCGGAGCTGGTCTGTGCGGATTTGCGCGCCTCCGGGCTGCCCGCCGTGGAGCGGTAGTACTGCGTGTAGGTGAGCCACAGCCCGCGCCCTTCCGGCAGCTTCACGAGCTTCTGCAGGCCCGCACGGCCGAGCGTGTGTTCGCCGACGAGCTCCGCGCGCTTGTTGTCGCGAAGCGCCGAGGCGAACACTTCCGCCGGACCGGACGTCCCCGTCGTTACGAGAAGTAGCACGGGCAACGCGATGGCGCCGTCGCCGGCGGCGGCCTCAACGGTCTCCTTGTTCCCCCCGTTGCGACCCGCGCGCAGCGACAGGGTGCCGGCCTTGACGAACAGACGCGCCGCGGCGACGCCGTTGTCGAGGGGCCCCTCCGCCGTCCCCCGGACGTCGATGACGAGCGACTTGGCGCCAGACTTCGACAGATCGGTGATTTGCTTTTTCAGCTCGTCGACGACGCCGTTGCGGAAGGTGGAGATGCGGACGTATCCGGCCTCTGGCGTGAGCAGGGGAAGATTGCCGGGCGTGCCGCTCGGCGCCGTCTCGGCGGCCGCGACAGGCACGAGACGGCCCGACACCAGCGGACCGGCAGGCTTTTCGCGCGTCAGCGGCACTTCGTGCGGGTCTGCGGCGCTGCCCCGGATGATCGTCAGGACGACCTTCGAGCCGGGCTGCCCGCGAAGAAGCCGCGTGCCTTCGAAGACCGACATGTCGCGCGTCGGCTTCCCGTCGATGGCACGCACGTAGTCGCCCGTCAGAAGACCCGCGCGCGCGGCCGGCGATCCGTCGCGCGCCGAGATCACACGGAGGTAGTACTGCCGTGTCATCTCCAGACCGACGTCGCCGTCCGGCTGCGCGCCGCCCGCCTCGAGCTCCGTCACCTGCTTTGCGTTCAGGTAGGCGCTGTCCGGATCGAGCCCGTCCGCCAGCCCCTTCAGGGCACCTTCCATGGCGCGATCGATTTTTACTTCCTCGACATAATTGTTGAGGACCAGCTCGACGACATTGTCGAAGACGCGGAGATGCTGGTATGTTTCGTCGCCGCTTCGGGATGACGCGCCCATCAGTCCGCCCACGACCACGAAGGCGAGGAGCGGTGTGGACAGAAGCACGACGGACAGACGGGTTTTGGATGTCATTCTAGTCAGATCTCGAATCTGCAATCCGACGGGGTTGCCAGACGACCGAGGCCACACGCCATTACCGCTTCAACCATTGTAAGGGATCAACCGCCGCCCCGGCGACGCGCAACTCAAAGTAAAGAGCCGGGTTACCGCTGGGGTTCCGACCCGAGGCGGCGATCCGGCCCTGGGCCTCGACCCGGTCCCCCCGCGCGACGTCCACCGACGAGAGATAGCCGTAGAGCGAGTACGTGCCGTCGCCATGATCGAGGATCACGAGATTGCCGTAACCGGTGAACTGGTCGGCGAAGCCGACCACCCCTTCGTGGACGGCTCGCACGGGTTGCCCCTCGGCGAGTGAAATCTCAATCCCGGTACGCGGCAGGCCGGTGCCGGACGCCGTCGGTTTCTGCTGCCCGAAACGGCCGGTCACGATGCCGGGCGCGGGCCAGGGGAGCACCCCTTTGAACGGGCGCAGCGGCAGGGTCACGCTGGCGCCGCGTCCGGCGCCCAGCTGCGACACGGTTCCCTGGAGCCGCTGCTGCGCGGCTTCGAGCTCTCCCGTGAGCTGTGCGTTCAAGTCCCGGCGTGCATCGATCGATTCGACGAGCCGCGTGCGCGTCGCGACGGCCCGTTCGATGCCCGCCCGCGCGTTCACCGCCTGGGTCTGGAGCTGCGCCATCTTCGCCGCCTGTGCCTCGAGCGCTACCCGCTCGCGGGCGAGCGCCTCGAGTGTGCGCTGATGTTCCTGAACCCGCGCGCGATCGAGCCGGTTCATCGCCGCCGCGGTTCGATAGGCGCGGCCGATCGAATGCAGATCGTCGACATCCAGGAGGAGCTTCCAGTATCCGGCGGAGCCCGATCTTGTACAGATGCACGAGACGGGCCTCGACGCCCGGGCGCTCGGTTTCGGCGGAATGCCGCAGCTCTTTCGCCCGTGCGATGGTCGCGGTGAGCCGTCGCTGGGTTTCCTGCAGATCGCGCTCGGCAACGGTGAGCTGTTCGGTTTTCAGCTGGCGCTCGACTTCGAGCGCGCGCAGTTCGCCGAGCAGCGTCTTCTCCTGCGTCGCGAGCGCGTCCGATTCGCGCTGCAGCGCGCGAATCCGCTCGGCGGCGCGTTGCGCGGGCGTCTCGGCTGCGTCGGCGCCTGCGCCCAGGACGCCGCAGCGCCCAGGAGGAGGAGCCCCACAGTCAGCACGACAGCGTCAAAACAGCGGCTGGCCATCGATGTCTCCGGGAATCTGCACACCAAAATACTTCAGCACGGTCGGCGCGATATCCATGATCGAGGCCCCCTGGCGCAGCACGCGTCTGGTTTGAAATCAGCACCCCGGCGGTCGTCGCGAAATCGTAGCCGCCGTGATCGCCGCTCCATTTCTTCATGTTCGGGTAAACCACTCCCTGCGGCGCTCCGCCGAGCGTCGTCTGCCACGAGACGCGGTAGCCCTCCGCCATGCCGACCTGCAGCTCGGACGCATTGGCGAGGTACTCTCCGGTGTAGATGTCGTCGCGCTTGTAGACCGCGCTGACGATCGAGGCCCCGTCGTCAGGATCCTTCAGGGTCAGGAGACGTTCGCTGAGCTCTCCCGCGAGCTGCGCCGCTTCGGCGCCCGGGCTGACGATCCCGCCGGACTTCGCGGCCGCGAAGGTTGAAGTAGATCTGTCCCAGCCCCATCGCGTAGGCGCGGGTGCGGCTCCAGTCGACGTTCTCCCAGAATTCTCCTCCGCCGAAGAGATCGTCCAGCTTCTTCTCGCCCGGCTGCTGCCCGCGGAGCGTCATGTACCCCTGATGCCACGAGCCAGGTGTTCAGGTTGACGGCCTTGCGCCAGGAATGGAACCCGTGGTCCGACACGATGAGGAACGCGGTGTCGGGGTCGAGCCGCTGCGCCACTTCGCCGACGAACTGGTCCGCGCGGCGGTACACGCGCTCGATCGAGTCCCCGTATTTGGCGGCCAGCGCGGCGTCGTACATCGGATGCGTCCGATCCATGAACCGCCACATCATGTGCTGCACGCGGTCGGTCGATTCGATCACGCCGACCAGCACGTCCCAGTCGTGCGAGTCCACGCGGCTCAGGATGACCTGCGCGCGGTCGTCGAACGCTTTGTAGAGATCGTCCATGAACGTCTGTTCGTCCATGCGTCCCTCGTTGAGCGGCCAGGTCGCTTCCGCCCACCCGAGCGTCCGGTAATCTCCGAGACGCTCGAAGAGATCCGCCGAAAACGATGCCGGCGAGGAGATCGGCAGCGGCGGATTTGTCCGGCTTCCAGTTGACCGGCGACACATAGAGCTGCAGCTCGTTCCCCGCATTCATGAGCAGCATCTGCGCCATCCCGTGCACACGCGTGAGAAAGTTCACGCGGAACTCCAGTGCAATCCAGCGGCTCATCTTGCCCGGCTCGAGGAGCACCGATTGTCCTTCGACTTCAACCGTGGCCGCCTTGTCGGTGCGGTTCCACCGGATCGTCAAGGGGACACGGATGTCCTCCGTCTCCTGAAGCGCCGCAAGCCTTGCGCGATCCACGTCACGCATGGCCGTCCCCTTCGCACGCAGCGCCTGCATCTGCTGTCTGACGATGGGGTTCGGAGGGCCGACGAGCTCTGTGCGTGCGACGTCCTGCTCGAACCGGAGCCGCTTCAGGATTCCGCCGAACTCGGTGTTCCCCTCCTCGTATCGGCTCAAGTCGGTCGCGAAGTAATAGAACGTTCCCATCGTGCCGCGAATGTCAGGAAGCGGCAGGCCGACTGAGCAGCTCGCCGTTCGGCACGTCCTCCGGCGGGAATGTGACGGGAACCGTCAGCACGCTGGAACGCACACCCGCCCGGCCGGCCGTGACCCAGAACGACGTGGCGCCGCGCAGTGACGAGAGTCTGGGCTTCCGATACGGCAGGTAGTTGAACAGGAAGCGGGCCGGCTCGCGCCGCACCATGCCGAGATCGGGAAGATACGTGGATGTGTCACGCACGAGGAAGTCGTAGATGTTGTGTTTGCCCGGGTTCACGCCTGTCGCAAACGACGCCCAGGCCGTGGGCGATTCGGGAGAGTGCGTCGTCGCAAGCGGCAGGAGCGCGCCCGCGTCTGCGAGGCGCTTCAGGTTCGGCAGCTTGCCCTGGCTCATCCACCTGGTCGTGAGCGCGGGATCCATGCCGTCGAAGCCCAGGATCACCATGCGCTGCGCGTGGGTGCTCGCGCGGCGTCGTCCGCTGCACGCAGGCGCCTGCGAGAGCACCGCCCCCAGTGCAATGGCCAGCGCCACAGCCACCGATGTGGCGAGGCGGGATCTCGGTAGCATGGATGTTGGGGAGTATAGCAATGAGCCACTTATCGGGATTCGGGATTCGGGGTTCGGGATTCGGGGCTCGGGATTCGGGACAACTCGGGATTCGGGACTCGGGAATCGGATCCGGCTCGAAACTCGCGACTCTGACGGATTCCGGAACGAATCCCGAAGCTCGAATCCCGATCCCCGAACCCCGAATCCCGAGCCCCGAATCCGAGCCCCGAATCCCGAATCCCGAAGCTCGAGCCCGAATCCCGAGCCCCGAGTCCCGAATCCCGATCTGTGACTCGTTGCTATACTCGCCTGTGTGCGCGCTCTTGGGATTGACTACGGACGCCGGCGCATAGGGCTCGCGCTGTCCGACGCCACCGGGATGCTGGCCCGGCCGTGGAAGACGATCGAGGGGAGCGGGGGGCCGACACGCATCGCTGCATTGCTTCAGGCTGAGATCACGGCGCTGTCGTCCGAGAGCGATGGGCTCTCCGCCATCGCCTTCGGGTATCCCCGACGCCTGAATGGGGAGCCGACGGAGCAGACTGCTGCCGTGGAACAAATCGTCGCGCGGCTCCGAACCGTTGTCGAACTGCCCATCGTGCTGCAGGACGAACGGCTCAGCAGCCGCGAAGCCGAAAGCCTGCTCGCACGGCGCGAGAAGGACTGGCGTAAACGCAAGGTGCTGCTCGATGCCGCGTCCGCGGCGATCATCCTTCAGGACTATCTCGACGGGCAGGCTCGCACACGGTCCCATGAATCCCGGCTCGAGGAGGACGAACAGTGAAGCGGATCGTGTGGTGGGGGCTGGCGGTCGCTCTGCTGAGCGCCGGGGCCGGCGCGGCCTGGTTCGCATTTACTGTCACGAGGCCTTTCAAGGGCTACACCGAGGCCGAGCGCTTCGTCGAGGTTCCACAGGGAGCCGGGCCGTCATCGATCGGCAGGCGGCTCGCGGAGGCGGGCGTCATCCGGGACACGTTCACGTTCCGGCTCGAGCTCTCGCGCAGCGGCTCCGGGCGGCGGCTGCAGGCAGGCGAGTACCGGTTCGATCGCCCGATGACCGTCAAGGAGGTGGTCGCCAAGATCGCGCGTGGTGAGGTCTATCTGCTGCCGATCACCTTCCGTGAGGGGCTCACGGTCAAGCAGATGGGCGAGCTCTTCGAGGCCAGAGGATTCGGCCCGGCGTCGAAGTTCAGCGCCGCCGCCACCAACGCGGGGCTGGCCGCCTCATTCGATCCGGGCGCCCGCGATCTCGAGGGCTACCTCTTCCCCGACACGTATGCATTACCGCGGAGTGCGACAGCCGAACAGCTCGTCGCACACATGGTGGCCGGGTTTGAAAAGAACCTGACGCCCGAGCTCCGTGCGCGTGCGACCGCGCGCGGTCTCGACGTGCGGAAACTCGTCACCCTGGCGTCGCTCGTCGAGAAGGAGACCGGTAAGGCGGAGGAGCGGCCGCTGGTGGCCGCCGTCTATGCGAATCGGCTGAAGACGGGTATGGGGCTGCAGTGCGACCCGACCGTGATCTACGCACTGGAGAAGGCGGGCCGTTATAACGGCAACCTGACGCGCGACGATCTGCACTTCGATTCGCCGTACAACACGTACAGATATGCGGGACTTCCCCCAGGTCCCATCGCCTCGCCGGGCCGCGCATCGCTCGAGGCGGCCGCGAACCCTGCCGCCGTGCCCTACGTGTACTTTGTCAGCCGCAACGACGGCTCACATGCGTTCGCCTCGACGCTCGAGGAGCACAATCGGAACGTGTTCGAGTATCAGGTGAAGGCGTTCAGAAAATAGCTTCGCAGATCGGGCCCGGGACTCGGGATTCGGGACTCGATAGGAGATCGAAACTCGCGCCTATCAGGGATTCCGGAACGAATCCCGAATCCCGAGCCCCCGAATCCCTAATCCCGCCCCCCGAATCCCGCCCCCGAGTCGAGTCCCGAATCCCGAGCCCCGAATCCCGACAAGTGTCATCGCTCGCTCCACTTCAGTTTCTGTCTGAGCACGTCGAAGTACGTGCGGCTCGAAGCCCTGATCAGGCGGAGAGGGCGGTCCGCGCGGCTGACAACGATGATGTCCTCTGATTCCACGGCGTGCCCGGACTGGCCGTCGAAAGTGACGAAGACTTCCTCGTTCGATCCGTTGACCGCCGGTTGTACGCGCACTTCGGACCAACCGGGGATCACGATCGGGCGGTTCGTGAGCATGTGCGGCGCGATGGGCGTCAGGAGCATGGCGTCCACCTCGGGATGAAGGATCGGACCGCCCGCGGCCAGGTTGTAGGCCGTCGAGCCCGTCGGGCTGGCGATGATGAGCCCGTCGGCGCGGACGTGCATCACGGGGCGCTCGCCGATCGCCACGGCCAGATCGATGATCCGCGACAGCGCGCCCTTCGTGATCACGACGTCGTTGAGCGCAAGCCGCTCTGCGAACACGACACCGTCGCGCAGCGTGCGCGCACGGAGCATCATCCGCTCTTCCACGTGCGCGGTCCCGTCGATGACCGACTCCAGCGACTGGTAGAGCTCCTCGAGCGTGATCTCGGTCAGGAATCCGAGATTCCCGAAGTTCACCCCGACGATCGGCACGTCGACGCCTGCCTCCGCGATGCGCCCGGCCATGCCGATGAGCGATCCGTCCCCTCCGAGGACCACGATCAGATCGCACTCACGCGGCAGATCGTCGCGCGCAACGGTCGCCCGGCCGGCCGGGAGGCCGGCGAGCGCCGCCGTCTCGGTCTCGAAGATCGGCCGGACGTCGCGGGCCTCGAGCCAGCCGGCAAGATCCGCCAGGACGCTCGCGGCGGCGGCGAGTCCGGTCTTGGCGACGAGGCCTACGCGTCTGATTGACATGTCGAATCCCGAATCCCCATCCCCGCGCCATAGCTCGCTGGAATTGGTGTCGCGAGCGGAGGCGGGCGACTCCCGCGTCCCGAGTCCCGAATCCCGAGCCCCAAGCCCCGAGTCCCGAATCCCGAGTTGTCCCGAGCCCCTATCCAGAGCGTCGCAGATGAACGAGGAACTCGCGGTTGCCCTCCATCCCCGCAATCGGCGACTCCGTCACTCCGAAGCGCACCAATCCTAGCGCATCCGCCGCGGACACGACTTCCTCGACCACCCGGGCCTGCACCGCCTCATCACGAATGATTCCGCCCTTGCCGACTTCCGCCCGGCCCGCCTCGAACTGCGGCTTGACGAGCGCGACGACGTCTGCGCCCGGCGCGAGCAGGGGAGGCACGACCGGCAGGATGTGCCGCAGCGAGATGAAGGAGACATCGATCGTCACGAGATCGAACGCCCTGATGGACCCCGGGAGCATGTCGGGCGTGAGCGTGCGTGCGTTGACGCGCTCCATCACGTCTACCCGGGGATCGCTGCGGATCTTCCAGTCGAGCTGTCCGTGGCCGACGTCCAGGGCCACCACGCGTCTGGCGCCACGCTGGAGGAGCACGTCGGTGAATCCGCCCGTGGACGCGCCGATGTCGAGCGCCAGGCGGTCTGTCACTTCGATCGCGAACGCCTCGAGGGCATGGGCGAGCTTCACACCGCCGCGCCCGACATACGGATGATCGGGGGTGGCGACCGTGACGTCCGCCTCTTTCGCGATGGCCGTTCCGGCCTTGGTGACCGCCTGCCCGTTGACGCGGACGTCTCCTGCCAGAATCAACGCGCGGGCGCGCTCTCGCGACGCCGCGAGGCCGCGTTCCACCAGCAGCAGGTCGAGGCGTATCTTCAATTCGATCGGCCGACGACCCACCGTGCGATCGCCGGCAGCTGTCCGGCCAGACCCGCCTGGTCGAGCGCGAGTATGGCGCGCGTGGCGCACTCCGCAGCGAGCCGGCGCGACTCCTCGAGCCCGTACAGGGCAGGGTAGGTGGGCTTTCCCGCGGCGGCGTCTTTGCCGGGTGTCTTGCCAATGACCGCCTCGTCTCCCTCCACATCCAGGATGTCGTCAACGATCTGGAACGACAGGCCCACTTGCAGCGCGTAGCGGCCGACCGCGTCCAGGTGATCCGGCGTCGCGCCGCCCATGACCGCGCCCGCAAGCGCCGACGCAATGATCAAAGCGCCGGTCTTGCGCATGTGCATCTCACGCAGGCCTGCGGCGTCGAGCGGCGCGGCGTCCGGGCGTGCCGCGAGCAGGTCGATCGCCTGGCCGCCGACCATACCGGCGGCCCCCGCGGCTTCGGCGATGATGGCCAGCGACTCGAGCTTGCGCCGGTTCAACTCGTCGTCCGCGACGACGCTCGAGTGCTGCGGCTCGCGGGCGAGCAGCGAAAACGCATCGGTGAGCAGCGCGTCGCCGGCCAGAATCGCCATTCCCTCCCCGTATACGACGTGCGCCGTGGGACGTCCGCGGCGCATCGTGTCGTTGTCCATGGCGGGCAGGTCGTCGTGCACGAGCGAGTAGGTGTGAATGCACTCGAGGGCGCAGGCCACCGGGAGCGCGAGCTGGGTGGCTTCCTGAACCGGACGTCCAAGCCGCTCGGCGATCGCCTCAGCGGCTGCTAGCGCCAGGAGCGGACGCAAGCGCTTGCCTGCGCCGAGCAGGCTGTAGCGCATCGCCGTGGAGACGATCGCCGGCGCGCTCCGGTCGGCAGGCGCCGCGCCCGCGGCGGGAACGTACTGATCCAGCGCTGCCTCGATCGCTTCCCGCCCCGATTCGAGCCACTGCTTGAACGCCGCCGAGTCGGGAGCCGCGGCACTCACCTGACTTTGTCGTCCTCGTCCACGCCATTGGCCAGCGACGCGGGCGCGGGCTTGATCTCCCCCCGGTCGTTGAGAATCTCGACGCGCCGCTCCGCCTCCTCGAGCTTCGAGTGACAGAACCGTGAGAGTTGCACCCCGCGCTCGAAGAGCTCCAGCGACTTCTCGAGGGCGAGATCGCCATCCTCGAGCGTTTTCACGAGCGTTTCGAGCTCGGCGATCGCCGATTCGAAATCCTTGATCGTCGGATCAGCCACGAGTCACCCTTCCGCCCTCCGCTGTCTGCAGTGTTCCTGCACCTTGATTCGTCTCTGTCCGCGCGTCATTCGCGCCGGCGCACGTCACACTGTATTTCACCTTCGTGCAGCGTGACGCGGACGCGGTCGCCGTCGCTGACGGCGGAGGCGCTGCGGATGATCGCCGTCCGATCGTCGTTCCAGCACACGGCGTATCCTCGCGCCAGGACCGCCAGCGGGCTCAGGTTCTCGAGACGTCCCGCGAGCGACGACAGCCGCGACTCCGCACGGTGCCGCGCCTGCCCGGAGGCCGATCCGAGACGGCTGTCCGCCGCGCCCAGGCGGCTCCGGATGCTCGAGAGGCTGCGCCGCAGGTCCCGCGACTCGAGACGCAGGCGCAGCACGCGATACGCGCGTTCCCGGCGAGCGAGATGGGCCGTCGCCGCGCGGCGCAGATGGTGCGTCAGCTCCGCGGCATGGCGTCCTCGCATGGCGAGGCGGGTATGCCAGCCGGCGAGCCCCCTGCGGCTGGTCAGCGCGTGGACGGCTCCGCGCCGCCGCTGCAGACCCGCTCGTGCGGTCGCCTGCAGTCGGTGCGAGAGCCGATCGATGCGCGTGCAGAAATCATCCTTCGCTGAGACGACCATCTCCGCCGCCGCCGAGGGGGTCGGCGCGCGAAGGTCCGCCACGAAGTCGGCAATCGTCACGTCGCTCTCGTGGCCCACGGCCGAGATGATCGGCACGGGGGAGGCGGCGATGGCGCGCGCCACCGCCTCCTGATTGAACGCCTGCAGGTCCTCGATCGATCCACCCCCACGCCCGACAATGACGACGTCGACACCCGGGACCTTGACGATCGCGCGGATGGCCTGTGCGACATCCGCTGCGGCGCCGTCTCCCTGGACGCGGGTCGGACGGATCAGCAGGTGCGCGTTCGGATGGCGTCGCCGGAGCACCTTGATGATGTCCCGGATGGCGGCCCCGTCGAGAGAGGTGACGATCCCGATCCGGCGGGGGAAGCTGGGGAGCGCGCGCTTGCGCGCCTGATCGAACAGCCCCTCCGCCTGAAGCTTCTTCTTCAGCTGTTCGAACGCGAGCTGCAGCGCGCCGAGGCCGTGCGGCTCGAGATGCTCGCAGACGAGCTGATACTCCCCCTTGGGATCGTAGAGACCGAGGCGCCCCCGCGCGACCACGCGCAGGCCGTCTTCGGGCTTGAACTTCAGATACCGGACCGCGGATCGGAACATCACCGCCTTGATTTGCGCGGTGCCGTCCTTCAGCGTGAAGTACATGTGGCCGGTGTTCCAGAGGCGGCAGTTCGAGATTTCCCCTTCGACCCAGATGTCTCCGAATCCGGTCTCGAGGAGCTCACGGATGGCGGCGGTCAGCTCCGAAACGGTCACGACACGGCGCTGTGGCGGCGGAGGCGCCGCCTTGGGCTTGCGCTCTTCTTCGAAGGGGAGCGAGAAGAGATCGGACATCGTCGTTCAGCGTGAAGGGGCGGGGCTGGCGGCCAGGGCTTCCACTTCCTGTGCGGACATGTTCAGCCGCTCGATCGCGGTGGCCTTTCCGGTCGCGAGATCGGTCGTCACGATGACGGCGTTGAGGCGGCCAAGCCCGGTCGCGGCCTCGAACCGCGTGGGCATGCCGTTCAAGAAGCGTCCGAGCGCCGCGTCGATCGTCACGCCGATGATGGAGTCGTGCGGGCCCGTCATGCCGACGTCGGTCAGGCAGGCGGTCCCCTTGGGGAGGATCCGTTCGTCAGCCGTCTGCACGTGCGTGTGGGTACCGAATACCGCCGTCACGCGCCCATCGAGGTGCCACCCCATGGCCACTTTCTCCGACGTCGCCTCGCCGTGAAAATCCACGATGATGATGCGGGTGCGGTCGCGCAGCTGCTCGATCTCGCGGAGCGCCGCAGCGAACGGATCGTCCAGAGGCGCCATGAAGATCCGTCCCATCAGGTTGATCACACCCACCGGTTCGCCGGAGCGCGTGCGTGCCAGGTAACCGCCCCGTCCCGGGACCCCCGCGGGAAAGTTCGCGGGCCGCAACAGCTTTGGCTGGCGCGGGAAGTAGTCGAGGACTTCTTTCTTGTCCCAGACGTGGTTGCCGGTCGTCATCACGTCCACGCCGTAGCTGAGGATCGTGTCGGCGATGTCTCCGGTGACGCCGAAGCCGGCGGCGGAATTCTCGACGTTCGCGATGACGAAGTCGATGTCGCGCTGTTCGATGAGCGCGGGCACCGCGCGGCGCGCGATCTCGCGCCCGGGTTTGCCAAAAATGTCGCCGATGAAGAGGATGCGCACGTCAGTCGGCCCGCACGGGGATGCGGCGCTCGGCGCCCCGGCGCTCGGCAATGCGCGGCAGCGTCAGGCGGAGCTCGCCCGCCCGCAGCGTGGCTTCCACGCGCGCGGTGTCGAACGCCCCCGAGAGGCGGACGGCCCGGGCGAAGCGGCCGAACGTCCGCTCGGCGAGGTGAAACGCCGCCTCGCGATGATCGCAGGCGGCTGGCAGCTTGCGTCCCATGACCACGAGGGTGTGGTGGACGAAGACGATCGAGAGATCCTGGAGAGCGATGCCCGGGACATCCATCACGACTTCGACCGCGCTCGTCGTCTCGATGACGTCGAGCGGGGGCGTGCACTCCGCATTGAGCGCGTCGTCCCCGGTCTTCTCGCGAAGTCGCTCGAACACACGCTTCAGGTCGTCGTCCATGGCGATCGAATCGCGCCGTTCGAGAAAAATGCGAGCCATCACCGCGTATTCTACCAAGCCCCGCCGTGCCCGGCGCTGCCTAAAGCTCCCCCCCAAAATGGGGACACTCACCTTTAGCGTAAGTGATTGATTCGACAGGGCAAAAAACAGGGCCTTTAGACTCAATCACTTAGCGTAAGGTGAGTGTCCCCATTTAAGTGAGTTTACTGCGCTCATATAACATGCTTTACTTACGCTAATGTATTTGCTAAATTGACTTCATTGGATTTTCTAAAGGAGGTCGCTGAAATGGCGTTGGTTCGTTGGAATCCCACTCGTGAGCTCGCGTCGATGGAAATCGATCGACTCAACAATATGTTCAGCAATTTTTACGGCGAGGGTCTCTCCCGGAGCTGGGTGCCGGCGGTCGATATCTACCAGACGCCGGAGCACGCCGTGATCATCAAGGCTGAGTTGCCGGAGATGCGGCGCGAAGATATCGCCGTCACCTTCGAAAGCAATGTGCTCACCCTCAAGGGGGAGCGCAAAGTGGACGAGCAGGTCGGGAAGGATCGCTTTCAGCGGATGGAACGGTTCTACGGCAGCTTCAGCCGGTCCTTTGCCCTGCCGGCCACCGTTGACGCGTCGCAGATCAGCGCCTCCTACAAGGATGGCGTCCTGACCGTCCGGCTGCCGCAGCGGGAAGAAGCGAAGCCGAAGCAAATTGCCATCGGCGAATAAGAGCGCATCGACAAGGGGCCGGGATCGCGGGATCCCGGCCCATTCCCGGGCCAGAGGACGCCTGGGACGGTCCGATTCGAGCGCCTGTCCAGGCGGACTCCCCTGTAAACGCTAGGTGATGCGGCGGACTTCGGGTAGTCTAAGGGGTCATGGCACATCACGATCCCCACGACGACGCTGCGGACGCTCCCGTCACGGAGCTGGCGCAGCCGATCACCAGCCGGTTCCTGTTCGTTGACGTCGCGGCACAGCGCGCCAAGCAGCTCCGCCGCGGTGCGCTGCCGCGTCTCGAGCGCGGGACGGTGACGACAGGTCACCACAAGCTCGAACGAGTGGCGATGGAAGAGGTCCGCACGGGCGTCATCCACTACACCCTGCCGACGAACTACGAGGGCGTGACCCGTAGCGGCACCAAGGAGTAGGGCCACGCGAGCGCGCCCGTGACGGACGTCCTCGTCGCGATCCTGCCGGGCGCCATCGGCACGCTGGAAGGGCTCGCCGTCAGCACGGCCGCCCTTCTCGTGCTGTTCATCGGCTTCTGTCTGCTCTTCAACCTCCCGAAGCTCAGGTCCAGCGGACGCCACTCGAAGGTCGTCCGCGGTCTTGACGAACTGGTGGGCGTTCCTCAGCGTTATCTGCACGCCGACGCGCCGTCCGGCACCGTCGACCAGCTCCACACACCGGAACTTCTCGAAGCCCGGCGGCGTAAATCCGCTTAGGCGTGTCTTTTCCGGCGCGCCGGGAGCGACCGATGATCGAGCTGGCTGCGCTGACCTTCCTGCTGCTTGCGGTGTTCGCCATCGTCACCGTCGGCCTGGCGCTGTTGAAGGTCGTCCTCTGGGCAGTTCTGCTTCCCCTGAAGCTTCTCTTCGGCATCCTTCTGGTTCCGTTCCTGCTGATCAAGGCGCTCGTCGGCGGGCTCCTGTTCTTCATCGTGGGTCCGATCGTCGCGGTGGTCCTCCTTGCCGTGACTCTGATCGCGGCCATCGCCGTCGTCGCCCCCCTGCTGCCGTTCCTGTTCATTGGATTCATCGTGTGGATGGTGGTTCGCGCAGCCCAGGGGCCCGCGCTCGCGCGCTGATCGCTCGCCGCAGCTGCTACCATTCGGCGCATGAACACGCGCCGTTCTCTGCTGCGCCACGTCCTCGCTGCGAGCCTCTCACTCCTGCTGCTGGCGACGACACCCGCCGCCCAGGCGCCGTCCAGGCCGTATCGCATCCTGGTGACCAACGATGATGGCGTTCGCGCGCCGGGGATTCTGGCGCTTGCGCAGGCCCTCGATTCGCTTGGGGACGTCACCGTCGTGGCTCCGGCGGAGAATCAAAGCGGCAAGGCCCAGTCCATCATCACGTCCGATCCGATCCTCGTGGACCAGGTGACGCTCGCGGGCGTCCCGCGGGCCTATTCCGTCGCGGGGCCCCCCGCGACGTGCGTGAAGGTGGCCATCCGGGCGCTCATGGCTGAGCGCCCGGATCTGGTCGTCTCGGGGATCAATCGTGGCTACAACCTGGGGATGGTGACATACGTTTCCGGGACCGTTGGCGCGGCCCGCGAAGCGGCGCTGATCGGGATCCCGGCGATTGCGTCGTCGCTGGCGGTCGAAGAGACGAACTATGCGGCCGCCGCGCAGCTCGTGACGCGTGTCGCGGAAGCCGTTCGCAAGAACGGTCTGGGCGCCGGCGTCTTTCTCAATGTCAACGTGCCCGCGGGTCCCGGCGGCGACATCAAGGGGCTCAGGCTCACGCGACAGAGCGCGTCATCAGGAGAGGAGCGCTTCGAAGAGCAGAAATCCCCGTCGGGCCGACGCCTGTTCTGGAGCGTGTGGAAGGAACCGACCGGTGGTCCGGAAGGGACCGACGTGTGGGCGACAGAGCACAGGTACGCTGCCAGTCACTCCACTCCGCGCGAACGAGTTCGATGCGACGACGTTCGAGGCGTGGCAGGGGAAGCTGCCGCGGTGAACACCGCCACGCCTGCGGTCTCCAGGAATCCGAGGCGTGCGGCCAGCGTGCGCGACGCCGTGTTCGTCTCGAGTGCGCCCCAGACCGGTGCGCGCCCGCCGACGCGCATGTGCCTGATG
Organism: uncultured Acidobacteriota bacterium; assembly: GCA_963749835.1. Lineage (GTDB taxonomy): Bacteria > Acidobacteriota > Vicinamibacteria > Vicinamibacterales > 2-12-FULL-66-21 > JALZOC01. The sequence continues at coordinate 3,374,029 of CAVVOD010000001.1, read as the reverse complement.
AGGGTGCGGGCCGCACGTGCCCCGAACCCCTGGCCGCGATAGGCGGGCAGCGTTTCAATCGACACGTCCCACAGCGTTTCTGTCTGCCACACCGGATAGCAGAACGAGACGGGCCGGCCATCGGCCCACACCGCCGTCATGGGCACGGTGACGCGGCTGACGATTGGCGTGGATCGCGGGAGATGTCCGGGGACGAACCTCGATACCGTGCGGCCGTGCAGAGCATCCAGCAGCTCACGCCGGAGCTGCTCGGGCACGTGATCGAACCGCGGAGCCGTCTGACGGCTGAAGATTCGCGCGCCAGTCTCTGCGTCACGCTCCCACGGCTGTGGCGAGGAGAGGACGTGAATGATCGCGCGCTGGCGCCGCCAGCCCGCGAGCGCCGCAGCCACATAGTCCGCGTCCTCCATCTGTGAAAGGACGTTGACGTCCCCCGCCAGCGACGACAGGGCTGCGTGCAGGGTCTCGAGCGGCGGGTGTCCCACGACCGACGCGAGCGCGGCATCCGGCACGGCGGTGATCATGCCGCCATCCTCAGGTCGCGACGGCATGAACACGACCGACCGTCCGGACAGCAGCATGCCTCGCGTATCGATCCATCGCGGCCGATCCGGAACGCGGGTCAGCGCGAGGGAGACGAGGGAGGCGCTGCCGGGCGTTCGCTGGACCATGATGTGGCGCGCTCGTATCCGTCCGCCACGCGCAGGACGGTGGCATCGTCCATCGGCCGGCCGGTGAACTGCAGGCCCACGGGCAGCCGGCCTCCGGCAAACCCGCAGGGGACGGTAATGGCTGGCAGCCCGGCCAGATTCGCACTCACCGTGAACACGTCCGAGAGGTACATACGGACGGGGTCGCCCGTCCGCTCTCCGAGGGGAAATGCCGGCGTGGGGCTGGTGGGAACGGCGATGACGTCGACGCCGGCGAACGCCGTGTCGTAGTCGCGTTTGATGAGCGTCCGCACCTGCTGCGCCTTCAAGTAGTACGCGTCGTAGTAGCCCGCGCTCAGCACGTACGTCCCGAGGATGATCCGCCGCTTCACTTCGCGGCCAAAGCCTTCCTCGCGGGACCGCTCGTACATCTCAGACACACTGTGTACGCCCGGTGCGCGGTATCCATACCGGACCCCGTCGTAACGCGCCAGGTTCGCGCTCGCCTCGGCCGTCGCGACGATGTAGTACACAGGGATGGCCTGCGCGTTATACGGCAGCGCGACGTCAACGACGTCGGCGCCACGGGCGCGCGTGACGTCGAGCGCCGCGTCGAACGCGGCGAGGACCTCCGCGTCCACGCCTTCGGTGAAGAGCGCACGGGGCACGCCGATGCGGATGCCCTTCAGATCGCCGCCGGAGTCGTCCAGCGCGCGAGTGAATGCCGGGACCGCGTCTGACGAAGATGTCGAGTCCCGGGGATCGTGTCCGGCGAGAACCTCCAGCGCAATCGACGCATCCCTGACACTCGTCGCGAACGGCCCGACCTGGTCGAGCGATGACGCAAACGCAATCAGGCCGTAGCGTGACACACGACCGTATGAGGGCTTGAAGCCCACGACCCCGCAGAGCGCCGCCGGCTGCCGAATCGATCCGCCGGTGTCCGAGCCGAGCGACAGCGGGACCATGCGCGCAGCGACGGCGGCAGCGGAACCGCCGCTCGAGCCGCCGGGCGTCCGATCGACGGCCCAGGGATTCCGCGTACGGGCCGTACGCCGAATTCTCGGTGGACGAGCCCATCGCGAACTCATCGCAGTTGGTCTTCCCCACGATGACGGCGCCTGCGGCCTCGAGCCGTTCGACCACAGTCGCGTCGTAGGGAGGCAGGTAGCCCTCGAGCATCCGGGACCCGGCGGTCGTGGCGATGCCCCTGGTGCAGAGGTTGTCCTTGAGGGCGACCGGGACTCCAAGCAGCGGAAGCGTCGCGCGATTGCCGCGCCCGTCGAGCTCGGCTGCGCGCGCGAGCGCCCGTTCAGGCGCCAGCGCGCGGAACGCGTTCAGCGCGCCGTCCGTCGCGGCGATCCGATCCAGCGCAGCCCTGCAGATGTCCACCGCGGAAGCTCGGCCGGATGCGATCGCATCCCGCACCTCCGTGACGCTGAACGGCTGCTCCATCAGGCGAGCACCCGTGGTACTTTGAACAGACCGGCCGCGCTGTCGGCGTCGGGCGCCGCCGCGAGCGCCTCTTCTCTCGGCAGCGACCGGCAGACGGCGTCGTCGCGCATGGCGCCGGTGCTGCCGGGAGCGTGCGATGTCGGTTCGACATCGGTGGTATCGACGCGCTGGATCTGTTCGGCGTATTCCAGAATGCCGGCCACCTGACGCGCGAACAGATCCTGTTCGGAGGCATCGAGCTCCAGTTTGGCGAGACGCGCGATGCGCTCGAGGTCTTCCCGGGTAAAACTGTGAGACATCACGCGGATGCTATCACCAACGAGTTGCGGCTCGCGAGTCGCCGATCGAGGATCGCGAGGAGAGACATGGCCATTCGAGCGGCGGCGGTGGCGGGCACGTGGTATCCGGGGAGTGCGGGCGCGCTGACACGCGATGTGGACGACTACCTCGCGTCCGCCGACAGCGGCCCCGCGGGCCGCGTGCAGGCGATCGTGGCTCCTCATGCGGGGCTGATGTTTTCCGGACCGGTGGGGGCCTACGCCTACAAAGCCGCGGCAGCCGGCGACTTCGACGTCGCCGTGCTGGTCGGCCCCTCACACTTCGCAGCGTTCGAGGGTGCGGCGCTCTGGCCTGATGGCGCGTTCGAGTGTCCGCTCGGGCTCGTCAGGGTGGACGACGCGGGAAGCCGCGCGCTTGCGGCATCGCCGCTCGTCCACGCGCTGCCGGCTGCGCACCTGCGCGAGCACTCGCTCGAGATGCAGCTGCCGTTTCTCAAGCGTCTCTTTCCCGAGCTGCCCATCGTGCCGCTCCTCATCGGCTATCAACACCGATCGACGATCGAAGGGCTCGCGAGTGCGATCGCGACAGCATTTGCCGGTCGCCGGGCACTGCTCGTGGCGAGCACCGATCTCTCGCATTATTTCGATGCGTCGACCGCCGCGACGCTCGACGGGCGCGTGCAACAGTACGTGTCGGCCTTCGATCCCGAAGGCCTCCTCGACCTGTTCGAGCGGTATCCTGAACAGGAGCGTGGGCGCTCGGTCGCGTGCGGCGGCGGCGCGGCCATCGCCGTGATGATGGCGGCGCGGACGCTCGGCGCGGACGCCGGCCGCGTGCTCAAGTACGCGCACTCCGGCGAGGTCTCCGGCGACAACGACGGTGTCGTGGGGTACATGGCCGCCGCGCTAGGGCGATTCGCGCCGGTAAGCTGACAGCTAACAGCTAACAGCTGTCGGCTTTCAGTGGCCAGAAAGAACAGCGAACAGGGCAAGGAACTGGGACTGGGAATAGGTTGAGAGCTGAGAGCTGAGAACTATGTTGACCGCCTCCCAGAAGCACGCCTTGCTCGACGTGGCCCGCCGCGCCGTGACGGCGCAGGTCACCGGCGGGACGCCCCCGGTCTCGTCGGCCATCGCGCTGCCCGAAGCGTCCGGCGTGTTCGTCACGATCAAAGAACGAGGGGAGCTGCGTGGATGCCTCGGCACCCTGAAGGTCACAGGGCCGCTCGCCGACCAGGTCGCCCGCTGCGCGGCGGATGCCGCCAGCGAGGATCCGCGCTTTTCTCCGGTCACCGTTTCGGAGCTGTCCGGTTTGTCCGTCGAAGTGTCGGTGCTGGGCCCGCTCGAGCCGATCGATCCGACCGACCCAGACGCCATCACGATCGGGCGTCACGGTCTCGTGGCCGAACAAGGGTCGCGGCGCGGCCTGCTCCTGCCTCAGGTCGCCACGGAATGGGGCTGGACGATCGAGCAGTTTCTACGGCAGACGTGCCTCAAGGCCGGCCTTCGCGACGATGCGTGGCAGCACGGCGCGGGTATCTCGCGGTTCGACGCCGAAGTGTTCGGGGAGTGATGGCGGCCCATCGTTCGCGGGACCTCGCCCGGTCAGCGTGTCTCGTTGCCGGACGGCGATGCCGCGCCTAGGCGCTCACCTCTCGATCGCGGGCGGATTGCCGCGGGCAGTGGATCGCGCGGCCGCGTCGCGGTGCGAGGCACTCCAGATCTTCACGAAGTCCGCCGGCCAATGGCGCGCACGCGAGTTGCCGCCGGAAGAGATCGCGCTCTTTCGGAAGCGCGTCGATCAGACGGGGATCCACCCGGTCGTCGCTCACAACAGTTATCTCATCAACCTGGCGGCCGCTTCTCCGGCGCTCCGCGCGCAGTCCATGGCCGCGCTCGGTGACGAGCTCGATCGGGCGGAGTCGCTCGGGCTGGACGGCCTCGTGATGCACCCGGGCTCATACACGAGCGGCTCCGAAGCGGAGGGTCTTCGTCTCATCGGGGACGCGATTGCCGTGCTGCTCGCCGAGCGTCCGCATGCGAAGACCATGGTGCTCCTCGAACACACGGCGGGTCAGGGCACGAATCTCGGCCACCGGTTCGAGCACCTTGCCGCTATTCTCGACCGCGTCGGCGGGTCACCCCGGGTAGGCGTGTGCCTCGATACCTGTCACCTGCTCTCCGCCGGCTACAATCTGTGCTCGGAGGAAGGCTACGAGGACACGTTCCAGCAGTTCGCGCGCATCGTCGGTCTCGATCGCATCCGCGTGTTCCACGTGAACGACTCGAAGAAGCCGTGCGGGAGCCGTGTCGATCGACACGAGCACATCGGAAAAGGATGCCTGGGCCTCGAGCCGTTCCGCCGCCTGCTGAACGACCCACGCTTCAAGGGTCTGCCGATGCTGCTGGAAACACCCAAGCTCGACACGCCGGAGAGCAAGCGTCGCAGCGACGTGGATCCGTGGGACGCGAGGAATCTCCGGACACTTCGGAAGCTGATCCGGACGGTATAGTAGAGAAGATGCGGAAAATTACAGGGGCGCTGATCGGTCTTCTCATCGTCGCGTCCATGCCGCAGCCGGCGGCGGCGTGGGGATTCGAGGCGCACAAGTTCATCATGGCGCGCGCCATCCCGCTCCTGCCGCGCGAGATCCGGCCGTACTTCGAGAAATACGAAGCGTCCATCGTGGAGCACGCGATCGATCCGGACCTGTGGCGAACGGCCGGGTGGCTCGAAGAACCTCCACGCCACTTCCTGGACATGGATGCGTACGGCCCGTATCCCTTCACCGGGATGCCGCACGTGTACGACGAAGCCGTCAAGCGGTACGGCACCGAGTTCGTGCTGAAGAACGGCACACTGCCGTGGCGGGCGGATGAAATCTACGGGAAGCTCGTCGAGGCGTTCACGCAGAAGGCGGGCTACTCGCGCGAGAACATTCGCTTCTTCTCATCGGTGATCGCGCACTACGTCGCTGACGCGCATGTGCCCTTCCACGCGGCCCTCAACTACGACGGCCAGCTCACCGGACAGTGGGGCATTCATTCGCGGTTCGAGAGCGAGCTGTTCGAACGCTATCGCTCGACACTGACCATCTCGCCACGCCCGCCCGTTCCGATTGCCAGCACCCGCGAGTTCATCTTCGAAACTCTGACCGCCAGTTTTCCGTCCGTGCAGCCCCTGCTGGACGCCGACAAGGCCGCGGTCGCCGGGCGCGACTCCTACGACGACACCTATTTCACCCTCTTCTTCTCCAAGGCCCGGCCAATTCTCGAGCAGCGGCTGTCCGATTCGATCAGCGGCGTCGCCTCCGTCATTACCGCCGCCTGGGTGGAGGCCGGACGCCCGGCCGTGCCCGTGGACGTGACGCGGACGCCACGCAAGGTGCGTCGAGAACCGTAGAACCCATCTCATAAATGCGCCGGCATTCGGCCGCCGGGGCATCCCGTGTCCACCCCACTGCGCAAAACACGCGCAGCGGGGACCCCGGCCGCGCGGCGTTGCTCGTCGGTCGAATACTTCGTATTCTCACTCCTCGCGCCTTGCGCGACGGGCGCCCCGACGCCCTCGGTGCTGCGCCGCATTTATGAGATGGGTTCTAGACCCGGCGGACCCATGGCACCCCGATTGCACATTGAAGACCGGCCGCACTGTCGCGGCGGGAGGTCCTCATGCTCTGGACAATTGTCGTCCTGTTGATGATTTTGTGGCTGCTCGGTTTCACGATGCACATCGCAGGCGGACTGATTCATATCCTCCTCGTCATTGCACTCGTCGTGATCGTCCTTCGTCTCCTGGGCGGCACTCGCGTCTGACCCGGGCCACCCCTGTCGTTGCTTCTCAGGAAGGGGTGGCGGAGTGCCCAGCCGGACGCTGCGCTGGTCGCGGGCAACCGAGCGCGGGCATAATGTTGTCGTGACCCCAATGGACGTGTACCTGGTGCCCGTCGGCGCAGACCGGTACGAGTTGGTACTGCGAAGTGCCGGACGAACCCGAGCAGGTCGAGGGTGGGCCGGCCAAGGGATTCATGGGCCGTCTGAAGGCCCGTTTCTCTTCCATGCTGGCGGATGCCGAGCGCGAACGCCATCAGGGTCCTTCCGAACAGCAGCCGGGCGGCTGGCTGGCTCGCGTCAAAGCACGCACGATGCGGTGGGTGGCCGAGAGCATCGCCGAACAGCGCCTGCTCTGGCATCTTCGTAGACAAAGAAGCGCCTGCTTGTACTACCCCGACGATCTCGACGAGCAGCCCGCAGTCGGGTGCCTGCGGCAGCAGCTCCGGCGGGATTTCGAGAAGCACCGCTTCTGGCTCATCATCGATTCAATCGGGTTCATCGGCTCCGGTCTGCTCTTTCTCGTCCCGGGGCCCAACATCATCGCTTACTACTTCGCGTTCCGCATGGTCGGCCACTATCTCTCCTTGAGAGGCGCACGCCAGGGGCTGGACGATGTCGTGTGGACGAGCGAGAAGAGCGCACCGCTTGCGGATCTGCGGCGCGCCATCGGACTCGACTCCGAAGAACGCGAGCGCCGGGTGCACGACGTCGCCTTGGCGCTCAATCTGGAACACTTCGCCAAGTTTTTCGAGCGGACGGCGATTCAGACGGGATAGCCAGGGTGCCAGGGTGCCAGGGTGCCAGGAGTGCTACGGGCTACGGGCTACGGGCTACGTGCTACGGCTTCAGGCGTTGTTCGAGGGCGGCGAGGCGCGCTTCCAGATCCGACAGGGCTTTGCGGAGATCCGGCAGGCGGCGGAACACGGCTGACGCACGCAGCCAGTCGCGATTGTTGATCGCGGGATACCCCGAGATGAACGACCCCGGGTCGACGGAGTTTGGCACCCCGGTCTGTGCGGTTGCGATGGTGCCTTTGCCGATAGTGATGTGGCCCGCCACACCCACCTGACCTGCGAGTGTGACGGAGTCCTCGATCGTCGTGCTCCCCGCAATCCCCACCTGCGCGGCGAGCAGCACGTTCCGTCCGATGGTCACCCCGTGGGCCACCTGGACGAGGTTGTCGATCTTCGAGCCGGCGCCTATCCGGGTTTCGCCGACGGCTGGCCGATCGATGGTCGCGTTGGCGCCAATCTCCACGTCGTCTTCGACTGTGACGCCGCCCACCTGCGGAATCTTGTGGTGCGCGCCGTCGTCATCCCGCGCAAACCCGAACCCGTCGCTGCCGATGACGGCGCCGTCCTGGATGATGACGCGATTGCCAATCTGCACACGCTCACGCACCGACACGTGGCTGTGGATCACGCAGTCGGTCCCCACGCGTGCGCCTCGCGCAATGGTCGCGTGCGGATGGACGATCGTCCGGGCGCCGACCTGCGCGCCGTCCTCGATGACGACGAACGAGGCAACGGATGCTGATGGATCGACCGTCGCGCCGTCCGCGACGTCGGCGAGGCGATGCACGCCCGGGGGAGGCGTCCAGGGATCTGCGAAGAGTGCGACAGCGTTGGCAAACGCAAGATAGGGATGAGCGGTCCTGAGCACGGCACAGGGGGCGCCGTTGACCTCGGGGCCGGCAATCACGGCGGATGCGCCCGTGCGCTTCAGATCGGCCGCGTACCGCGCGTTGGCGAAAAACGTGAGGTCGCCAGGCCCGGCGTCCTGGATGCCGGTGATGCGCACAATGTCGATGTCCTGGTCTCCCTCGAGACGACACCCGAGGCGATCGGCGATCTCCCGCAGTTTCAAGGACGGCAGTATACGCCAGCCCCCGGCAACCTTCGAATGGCTCGCCCGTGTCATAATCCATCACACCCCCAGATTCTGGACCCCACATGGCACATGCGATCGTCCGGGTTTCTACTGCGCTTGTCCTTGCGCTCATCGGATTGCTGGCGCTCGATCCGACGGCTCGCGCCGCCGAACGTCCGACCAGGCTCGACTACACCATGACGACCCTGGCGAACGGCATGAAAGTGGTCTTCCTGGAAGATCACTCGACGCCGATCGTCCATACCGAGGTCTGGTACCACGTCGGCTCGAAGAACGAGAAGCCCGGCCGTACGGGCTTTGCCCATCTGTTCGAGCACATGATGTTCAAGGGCTCGAAGAACGTGGAGCCCGAAGGGCATCCGTCGTGGATTTCGAGCATCGGTGGTCAGAGCAATGCGTATACGACGGAAGACGCGACGGTCTTCTGGCAGACGACGCCGGCGCAGTACCTCCCGCTCGTGCTGTGGCTGGAGGCCGACAGGCTGGCATCGCTCCGCATCAACGAGGACGTGTTCAAGAAAGAGCGCGAAGTCGTCAAGGAAGAGCGCCGGATGCGCATCGACAACCAGCCATACGGGCGATTGAACGAGCTCATCTACGACCAGGCATTTACCGTTCATCCCTACAAGCACCCCACCATCGGAAGCATGGCGGATCTCGAGGCCGCGTCCGTCGACGACGTGCGTGACTTCTTTCACACGTACTACGTGCCGGGCAATGCGACCGTCGTGATCGTGGGTGACTTCGAGACGAAGGACGCGCAGGAGCTCGTCAACCGCTACCTGGGCCGCGTGCCGAAGTCGGACCGCCCTGTTCCGCGCGATATCCCGAAGGAGCCGCCGCAGACGAAGGAGCGGCGCCTCACGCTCGAAGAGAACTGGCCGCTGCCGGCTGTCGTCGTGGCGCATCACATCACGTTCGACGGCGATCCGGATTCCTATCCGCTCCACATTGCCTCGAAGGTGCTGTCGGACGGGCAGAGCTCGCGGATCTACCGCAAGCTGGTGTACGAGAAGCAGCTCGCGCTTGCGGCGTTCGGCGGCGGGAACATCATCGAAGATCCGAATCTGTTCTACGCGGTCGCGATCGTGCAGCCGGGCCACACGCCCGAGGAGACGATTGACGCGCTCATCGCCGAGCTCGATCGACTGCGCAACGAGCCGATCAGTCCGAACGAGTTGCAGCAGGCGAAGAACCAGTTCGCGCGCGACTACATGTTCGGGCGCGAGTCGAACAAGGACAAGGCCTCGCAGCTCGGACATGCCGCGGTCATCCACAACGACATCAAGACCGCTGATGGCGAGTTCGACATCTTCATGAACATCACCCAGGGGGACGTCCAGCGTGTCGCGCGGAAGTACTTCACGCCGGAGAACCGGCTCGTCATGACCGTGATGCCAAGGGGCGCGGCGGGCAGCACGCGATGAGGCGGATCGCCATCTTCTCGGTCCTGGCGCTGGCGATGGCGGTGTCGGCGCGCGCCCAGTCGGACTGGCCGACGGAGCGGCCGCCGCGTCCGCTCCCGGCGAGGGACGTCACGTTCCCGCCGTACCAGATGAAGACGCTGCCGAACGGACTGCAGGTGATTGCGGTGTCGCACCACGAGCAGCCGGCCGTCAGTCTTCGGCTCATCGTCCGTGCAGGCGGGGCCCAGGATCCCGCGGCCAAGCCGGGCGTCGCGTACCTCGCCGCGGCGCTCCTGGACCAGGGGACGTCGACGAAGAGCGCCGCGCAGGTGGCGACGACCATCGACTCGATCGGCGGCGCCATTGGCGCCGGAGCCACGAGCGACCTGACGTCGATCTACGCGGCCGTCATGAAGGACAGCTTCGGCGTGGCGCTCGATCTCGTGTCGGATCTCGTGCGCAATCCCGCCTTTGCGCCCGAGGAGATCGAGCGTCAGCGGCAGCAGATCGTGTCGGGCCTGAAAGTGAGCTACGACGATCCCGACTACCTGGCGGGCGTCGTGTTCGATCGGCTCGTCTACGGGTTCCACCCCTACGGCAAGCCGGACTCCGGCACGCCCGCGTCGATCGCGGCGGTCACCCGCGAGGATCTGTTCGCGTTCCACAAGCAGTGGTTCGGCCCGAACAACGCGATCCTCGCGATCGTCGGCGACGTGTCGCCGGAGGAAGCGTTTGCCGGCGCGGAGCGCGCTTTCGGCCTCTGGACCAGGGTCGATCTGCCGGCGATGCAGACGGCCGATCCGCCCGCTCCCACCCGCCGCATCGTGGTCGTCGACCGGCCCGGCGCCGTGCAGACGGAAATCCGGGTCGGCAACATCAGCCTGCCGCGGCGCCAGAAGGACTACCTGGCGCTCGACATTGCCACGAAGATCCTGGGAGGTGAGGGCGGGAACCGGCTGCACCGGGTGCTCCGCTCGGAGCGGGGACTCACGTACGGCGCATCCGCGGATCTTCATGCGCTCAAGGACACCGGCAACATCATCGCGGAGACCGACACGCGCTCGGAGAAAACCGGCGAAGCGCTGCGGCTCATCGTCGACGAGATTTCGAAGCTGCAGCGCCAGCGTGTGCAGCAGCGGGAGCTCAGCGACGCCCAGGAATACCTGACGGGAAGTTTCCCCCTGACGATCGAGACGCCGAGCGCGATCGCGCTCCAGGTGCTCAACGCGGTGTTCTACGGGCTCGATCTGAACGACCTCCAGACTTACCGCGATCGCGTCAACATGATCACGGTTGACGACATCCAGCGCGTCGCGCAGCAGTATCTGCATCCCGATCGACTCACGATCGTCCTCGTCGGCGATGCCTCGGTTGTCTCGAAACAGCTCGCCGCCGTCGGCTTCGACGAGATCCAGCGCATCTCGATCGCCGACCTCGACCTGTCCTCGCCCGATCTTCGCCGCCAGACGGCGCCCGGCCCCGCCGGACGGGTGAAGCCCATCGCGTTCCTCCAGGAGAGACCTCGGTCACCGTCACCGGTGGCTGCGGCTGCCGCTCCGCCGGCGGCGACGTCCGACGTGCGCGAGCTGGTTACGCGCGCGGTCGCGGCCAAGGGCGGTCTGCAGGTGCTGCGATCGATCCGGACGGTAAAAGTACAAGCCTCAACCGTCATACTGTCGGAAGGACAGAAGACCGAGTTCCCGAGTACGACGCTGATTCGTTACCCGGGCGCGTTCCGCAGCGAAGCGCAGCTGCCGGCGGGACGCCTCGTTCAGGTATTCAGTGCAGGCACCAGCTGGTTCCAGGACGCTACGGGGGTTCACGACGCCCCTCCGGCGATGGCCGAGCAGATGCGGGGTGCCGTTCAACGCGACAGCGTGCTCCTGCTGCTCGCGCTCGCTGAGGGGAAGCTCACCGCGCGGCGGGTGGACGACGTGATCGACGCCAGCCGCAAGCTGCCGGCGATTGAAGTGGCACTCCCGGGGACGCAGCCGCTCACCCTCGTGTTCGATCCGGTGACGGCATTCATCCTGAAGGCCCGCTACCGCGTCGGCGCCGGTGCCGACAGCGTGGTCAGCGAAGAGTCGTACTCGGACTATCGGAACGTGCACGGTCTCAACGTGGCGTTTGCCACCGAGGTCCGCCGCGAAGGCGCGCCCGGCCTGTCGCGGACGCTGCGGAGCTACGAAGTCAACGTCCCACTCGATTCCACCCTCTTCACCAAGCCCAGTTGAGCCAGCCGGTCCTTCATCCGTGCGCGTGATGATCTCCTGTGGCGAGCCGTCCGGGGATCTTTACGCCGGCGCGCTCGCGAAGGAACTGCTTCGGGCCGATCCCGGGACGGTCCTCACGGGGTTCGGCGGCGAGCGGCTGCTGGCCGCAGGCGCAGCCCTCATCGGCAATTTCAGCGGTCTGTCGGTCACCGGCCTGCTGGAAGTCGCGCGGGTGCTGCCCCGGACGTACGCGACATACCGCCGCCTGGTCGACGACGCGAGAGCGGCGCGGCCGGACGTGCTGGTCGCCATCGACTTTCCAGACTTCAACTTCACGCTGGCACGCGCGATCCGGAAGCTCGGTGTTCCGGTGGTCTACTACATCAGCCCGCAGCTGTGGGCCTGGCGCCGCGGGCGCATGAAGACGATGCGCCGCATTGCCGACCGCGTGCTCGTCATATTCCCGTTCGAAGAGCCGATCTACCGGGCGGCCGGCGTTCCCGTGCAGTGGGTCGGACATCCGCTGCTCGACGTGGCCGAGACACCGGAGCCGCGCGCCACGTTTCTCGGGCGGCTCGGTCTGGATGCCGGGCTTCCGGTGGTGGCACTGCTCCCTGGTAGCAGGCGCAACGAAGTGCGGGCCATCCTGCCCGACCTCGCTCGCGCGGGTGTCATCATTCGCAGCCGGGTGGCAGGGGTGCAATTCATCGTGGCGCGGGCCGCGCATCTGACCGACGAGGTCTTCGAACCACTCGCGCTCCTGAGCGCCGGCGGACCGATGGGTCAGCGCGTCAGAGTTGTTGAAGGTCGCGCCGATGACGTGCTCGCCGCGGCCGACGTCGCTCTCGTGGCCTCGGGCACCGTCACCGTGCAGGCCGCCCTGCATGAATGTCCGATGGTCGTCGTCTATCGTCTCTCGCCGCTCACTTACAGGCTCGGCAAGCCGTTCATTCATGTGGACACGTACGCGATGGCCAACCTGATTGCGGGCAAGCGCGTCGTCCCGGAGCTCATTCAGGACGCGTTCACCCCACAGGCCGTCGCGGACGCGGCGTGTCGCGTGCTGACGAATCCGCTGCACGCGGCGCAGGTGCGCACCGAGCTGCGCGCCGTGAAAGAGAAACTCGGACAACCGGGCGCCAGTGCGCGCGCGGCGGCCGTTGTGCTTGACGTCGCGCGCCAGGGACGCACGAAACCTTTGGAGTAGACTGCAATATGCGACGTTTCATAGCCATCACCGCGCTGCTGCTGTTCGCACCGGCTCTTCGCGCCACGGTGCTCGTGCCCGCGGAGTTCAGGGAGATCGTGTCCGGATCGCAGATCATCGTCTACGGTCGCGTCTCCGATGTGCACGCCGAGTGGTCCGACGATCGACGACGGATCGACACGATCGTCAGTCTCGACGTGGCCAGTTACCTGAAGGGCGGGCCCGGTGAGGTCGTGACATTCCGGGTGCCGGGCGGTCAGATCGGACGCTACAAGAACGTGATGGTCGGAGCGCCGGAGTTCCGCACCGGCGATGAGGCCGTGCTGTTTCTGCGCGCGCAGGGACCGTCCGTCGCGCACGTCTTCGGCCTGAGCCAGGGAGTCTTCCGGGTCAGGGTCGATGCACGAACGGGAAACCGCATGGTCGTGCCGCCGGTCCTCATGGCGGCGGGTGACGAGGTCGAAGCGGTCACACGGGGCGCGGCCGACCGCGTGCCGTTGCCGCTCGAGTCCTTCGCGGCGACGGTCCGCTCAGCGATGACCACAGCGCGAGGCGCGCGTTGAAGCGGCGTGCCGTGTGGCTGGTCACGCTGGCGCTGGTGGCTGCAGCCTCTGCACCGGCCGCCGCCTACCTGAAGCTGGGATCCCGCGTCGGAACCGAGACGCTGACGCTGAAATGGCCGCGCATGCCCATCCGGTATTTCGTGACGGACCGCGGCGTCTCCACCGTCACGTCGCAGCAGATGCAGCAGACGGTGATGCGCGCCTTCGCGACGTGGGACGCCGTGTCCACCGCGTCGGTCTCGTCGGAGTTCGCGGGCTTCACGTCCGCCGCGCCGCGTGGCGGCGACGGCGCAACGGTCCTCGGTTTTCAGAGCCGGCCGGAGCTCGAACGCACGCTCGGCGCCACCTCCTTCATCGTCGACACCACGAACGGCGACATCGTCGAATCCGACATCTTCTTCAATACGACGTTCACGTGGTCCGTGGCCGCGCAGGGAGATGCCGGCGGATTCGACCTGGAGTCGATCGCGCTGCACGAAATCGGTCACCTGCACGGGCTCGGACACTCAGCGCTCGGAGAGACTGAGCTCCGGGGCGGGGGCCGCCGTGTGATCGCGGCCGAATCGATCATGTTTCCCGTCGCGTTCTCGGCGGGCAGCATCGCGTTCCGCACCCTTCGCGCCGACGATATCGCCGGAATCTCCGATCTCTATCCCGCGTCCGGTTTTCTACGCCAGTCCGGCAGCATCAGCGGGAAGGTGACCAAGAACGGCGCCGGTGTTCTGGGCGCCCACATCGTCGCGTTCAACCCCAGAACCGGCGGGCTCGTCGCCGGCTTTTCATTGAGCGCCGACGGAACCTTTGTCGTCGCCGGGCTCGAGCCGGGGCCGCACATTCTTCGGGTCGAGCCGCTGGACGATGCGGACATCGACAGTTTTCTGGATCTGACGCTGGGCGTGGACGTGGACTTCCGTGTGACGTTCTACGAGAAGCTGGTGGTGGTGCCGAGGGGCGGCGGGACGAACAAGATCGAAATCAAGGTCGTGCCGAAGTGACGGCGGCGGGATGCGCAACCCTCTGGCGCTGGCGCACGCCGATCGCCGTGCTGCTCCTGCTGGCCGCCCGGCCCATCGATGCCGATGCCCAGATCTGGATCGGGTCAGACGCGCCGCAGCGGGGATCGGTCGAGATCAGCGGCGGTGCTGTCGCCTTCGGCGGGTTCGACATGGGAACCAGCAACGCCGAGGAGACGCGCAACATCAACACGGGCACGGGGCCGTTCACCCTGTTTAGCGTAGACTCCCGCGTTCGCCCGGCGCCGGGTGCGCAGTTGCGGCTTGGGGTGTACCTGTCGAAGGCGATATCGATCGAGGCCGGACTGCAGTATGCGCGCCCGAGGCTATCGAGCCGGTTGACGAGCGACGCGGAGGACGCGCCCGACCTGACGGCGGAGGAGACCACCACGAGATATCTGGTTGACGGCTCGCTGGTCCTGCATCTCACGGGGATGACGTTTGCGGGCGGACGCGGAGTTCCGTTCCTGTCGGGTGGCGGAGGCTATCTCCGCGAGCTGCACGAGCGGAACGAGTACATCGAGACCGGTCGTGAGTATCACGCGACCGCCGGTCTCAAATTCTGGTTCGGGCGGACGCCGCGTGTGGGTCTGCGCCTCGCGGGGGGTGCGTCGATTCGTGATGGCGGTGCGGACTATCGGAGCGGCACCCGCACGGTGCCGACCGCCAGCGTCTCGCTGGCTTATCTGTTCTGAGAGCTGAGAGCTGAGAGCTGTCAGCCATCAGCGCTCAGCCACCAGCTTTTCCACCTCCATCGTGACGCGATCGTCGATGAGCTCGTACCACGCGATGGTCCGGCCCGCCCATTCCGCGCCGCTCTGGCCGTTCAGGCCGACGGCGATCCGGCCGTGCCACTCGAGCCGGGTGCGGTGCACGTGACCGCACAACACGAGATGCACACCCGCCGATTCGGCGGCGTTCCAGAACGTCTGCCGATCGTGAACGGGAACGTGCATGGGTACGATCACCGGCGAGACTCGGACCAGGCGCCCTCGGGGCGTCCATTGAAACGACGGCGTGTCGAGCGGATAGTGATGGATCAGCACGATCAGGGGCGTCTGTGCAGCGGGCTGCGAGGCCAGCCACGCCGTCTGTGTCGGCGGGATCGACCCGATGGCATGCCTGAGAACGACCGCGCCGTCCGTGATCGTGAACGGCACCCAGGGAAGAGGTACGGTATCGAGCACGGCCACACGGATTCCGCGCGCGAGTGACTTCATGAAGGGCGCCGCGCCGCTCACGCCAGGCGCGCGTGCGGCAATCGCGCGGTAGAAACGATCGCTCCGCCTCCGTATCAGCGGGGGAGGATCCCAGAAACGCAGCGCCAGGCGCCAGAGGTCCGTGTGGCCGCGCGGATGCCCGCCGCTCGACGCGAAGTCGTGATTACCGTGCAAGATCGTCGTACGTTCGGGGGCGAGGAGACCGCGTGCGCCGAGGGCGTCGAGGATGCGGCCGAGGAGCGACGGAGACCAGCGGTCCAGCAGGTCACCGGTAATGGCGAGATGGTCCGGATGGCGTGCGGCGATGCGATCCAGCTGGCGATCCAGCCACAACGCATCGCCGGCATCCCGGATGTGCAGATCCGACAGGTGCGCAATCAGCACGCGTCAGTGGCGTGCCTTGAGTGTCGTGTCGGTGGACGGCTGGACCCTAGGGTCCGCCAGGTCCTCTTCGTAGCGGCGCGGTGTAGCTCCCCGGCGCGGGTTCTCCCTCGAGAGGAAGTCTTCACCATCGGGAATCGGATCCGAAGTCCGCTCGTCGGTCGGATCGCCGAGCTTCGCGCGTCGTCGTCCTGACGTTCCCGTCATCGCTCTGTGTGCCATTTCGCAGCCCTCCACCTGTCTGAACCGCAAACTGCGTACCGACGCCGGGCCCGACGACTGCCCGGCTTCGACAACTTCCGGCGGCTGCGGTAGAGTCGCGCGGTGGACGCCCCTGCGATTCGATTCAGCGCGGTACACGCAGTGCGGGGCACGCTTGCCGTGCTTCGGGGCCTCGATCTCGACATCGCGCCCGGCGAGACCATCGCGCTCGTCGGCAGGAGCGGAGCAGGGAAGAGCACGATCCTGAAACTCATCAACAAGCTTCTGCAACCGACATCCGGCGAAATCCTGATAGAGGGGCGGAGTACCGGCGTCGTGGGATCCCTTCGCGCTCCGGCGGCGCGTGGGTTACATGATGCAGGAGGTCGGTCTTTTTCCACACATGAGCATCGCGCGGAACGTGGCAGTGGTGCCGCGGCTCCTGGGATGGGAAGAGCAGCGCATCACCAGCCGGGTCGAGGAGCTCCTGAACCTGGTCGGGCTGGAGCCGTCGGAGTATTCCGGCCGACGACCGGACGAGCTCTCGGGCGGACAGAGGCAACGCGTTGGGGTCGCGCGGGCGCTTGCCGCCGATCCGCCGATCCTTCTGATGGACGAGCCGTTCGGTGCTCTCGATCCGGTGACGCGCGCCGAGATGCACCGCGAGTTCCGCCGGATCCAGGAGCGCGTGCGTAAGACGGTGGTGCTGGTGACGCACGATATGGCCGAGGCGTTCGCGCTCGGGTCACGCGTGGGCGTCCTGGCAGACGGCGTGCTCGCCGCCATTGACGCGCCTGCGGCAATCGCGCGATCGCAGGACGGGCGCGTGCGTCCGCTCCTCGAGCCTCTGTTCGAGGCCAGCGCCGCGCTGGACGGCGCGCGGTGACGCTCTTTCATTTCTGGCGCACCCACGCCGCGGAGCTCGCGTCGCTGCTCGGGCAGCACGTCATGCTGGTCGGGCTCTCCACGGCCGTCGCCATTGCCGCCGGCGTGCCGATCGGCATTCTCGCGGCACACCGTCCCCGTATCGGCGCCCCGATCGTCTGGCTCGCGAACGTCGTCCAGACGATTCCAAGCCTCGCGATGTTCGGGTTCCTGCTGCCTCTGCCTCTCGTCGGTGGCCTGGGCGCGCGCGTCGCGATCTTCGTGCTCATCCTGTACGCATTGCTGCCCATCGTCCGTACGACGACCGCGGGACTGAAATCGCTCGACCGCGTCATCGTGGAAGCCGGGACGGCCATGGGCATGACGCCGTGGCAGCTGTTGCGCGAAGTGCAGCTGCCCCTCGCACTGCCGTCGATCGTGGCGGGTATCCGTGTGGCCGCGGTCATCGGCGTCGGCACCGCCACAATCGCGGCCGCGGTGGGCGCGGGCGGGCTGGGCGAATACATCTTTCGCGGCCTGTCGATGGTCGACCCGACGGTCATCCTCGCCGGCGCGGTGCCGTCCGCGCTCCTGGCGCTCTCGATCGACGGGACCCTGACGTTCGTCGAGCGCGCGCTCCAGACAGGCAGGCGCCGGTCGCGAATGGCGGCGCCCCTGGTCGTGACCGCCGTGCTCGTCGCGGCGATGGGCGCCGCGGCGGTTGCCGCCTACACCCTGAGCGGGAAACCGGGCGCCATCCGCGTGGGATCCAAGAACTTCACCGAGCAGATCATCCTCGGAGAGATCCTCGCGCAGACGATCGAGGCACGCACGTCACTGCATGTCGAGCGCCGGCTGAACCTCGGCGGCACGTTCATCTGCGATCAGGCCGTGCGGTCCGGCGACATCGACATGTATGTGGAGTACTCGGGCACCGCACAGACCGCCATCTTCCATCAGCCCGTCGATACCGACCGTCGCAGGGTATTCGACGGCATCAGGCGCCGGTATGCGGACGCCGGATTGACGCTGATGGACCCGCTCGGCTTCGAGAACACGTTCGCCATGCTGGTGCGCGGAGATGATGCGAAGCGGCTGGGCTTGCGGAAGCTCTCGGACCTTGTGGCCCACGCGCCGACATGGCGCGCCGGCTTCGGGTATGAGTTCCTCCAGCGCCAGGACGGCTATCCCGGCCTTGCCAAGGCCTACGGCCTGCGCTTTGCTGCGCCACCGACGGCTATGGATCTCTCGCTGATTTACCGTGCACTGGCGGAGCGGCAGGTGGATCTCATCGCCGGGGATGCGACGAGCGGTCTCATCCAGGCGTACGGCCTGGTCATGCTCGAGGACGACCGGCACTATTTCCCGCCGTATGACGCCGCGCCGATCGTCCGCAGCGGCGTCCTGCTGGCTCATCCCGAGCTGCGGGAGGCGCTCGCACACCTGGCCGGCCGGATCGCCGTCAGCGACATGCGGCGGATGAACTACGCCGTGGACGCCGAGCACCGGGATGCTGCCGACGTAGCCCGTGCGTTTCTTGATATGATCAAATGATGGCTGGACTGAACTCGTTTGGTACACGCAAGCCGCTCACCGCCGGTGGTTCCACGTTCGACATCTTCAGCCTCGCGGCACTCGAGCGGGCCGGCCACTCCGGCATCTCGCGGCTGCCGTTCTCGCTCAAGATCCTGCTGGAGAACCTGCTGCGACGGGAGGACGGGCGCTTCGTGGATGCGCACGACGTCACGGCGATGGCGGACTGGGACGTCAAGTCGTCCCTCCAGAAGGAGATAGCGTTCACGCCGGCGCGCGTGCTGCTGCAGGATTTCACGGGCGTGCCCGCCGTGGTCGACCTGGCGGCCATGCGGGACGGCATCGTCAGGCTCGGTGGCGACCCGAAGAAGGTCAATCCGCTCCAGCCGGTGGAGCTCGTGATCGATCACTCCGTACAGGTCGATCACTACGCCGAGCTCAATGCCGCGGACCTGAACGCGGCGCTCGAATTCGGGCGCAACAAAGAACGCTACACCTTCCTGCGGTGGGGCCAGGAGGCCTTTCAGAACTTCCGTGTCGTCCCCCCCGACACCGGCATCGTGCACCAGGTCAATCTCGAATATCTCGCCCGCGTCATCTTCAGGGAGGAGGAACGCGGCCGCGTCCTGGCGTATCCCGACACGCTCGTCGGAACGGATTCGCACACGACGATGGTCAATGGACTGGGGGTCGTGGGATGGGGTGTCGGCGGCATCGAGGCCGAGGCCGCGATGCTCGGACAGCCCATTTCGATGCTCATTCCCGAGGTCGTCGGCTTCAGGCTCGTCGATCGCCTTCCCGAAGGCGCGACGGCGACGGATCTGGTCCTCACGATTACAGAGCGGCTCCGGAAGGCGGGCGTGGTCGGGAAGTTCGTGGAGTTCTACGGCCCCGGGCTCGAGTTCCTGACGATCGCGGATCGCGCGACGCTCGGCAACATGTCCCCGGAGTATGGTGCGACGATCGCGATCTGCCCGATCGACGACATGACGCTCGATTACCTGCGGCTCACGGGGCGCGACGAGGCGCACGTGCAGATGGTCGAGGCGTACACGAAGGAACAGGGGCTCTTCCGGCGTGATGATGCTCCGGACCCGGCCTACACGTCGACGCTGGAGCTCGATTTGTCGACCGTCGAGCCGAGCCTGGCAGGTCCCAAGCGCCCGCAGGATCGCGTGTCGCTGCGCCAGGCGAAGTACAAGTTCCAGCAGGCGCTCGAGGCCATGCTGAACGAATCGAAGCCGAAGTCGGCCACACCAAAACCCGGAGAGAAAGCGTCGCCGGCTGCACAGCCGGCTGGCGTGGCCGTCGCTGCAGCCGCCGAGGTCGCACCGGGCCTCGAAGGCCTGGAGCACGGGTCGGTCGTCGTGGCGGCGATCACGAGCTGCACGAACACGTCGAATCCGAGTGTCATGATCGCCGCCGGGCTCCTCGCCCGAAACGCCGTCAAGCGCGGCTTGAAGGTCAAGCCGTGGGTGAAGACCAGCCTTGCGCCGGGATCGCTCGTCGTCACGGAGTACTTCAAGGCGGCCGGTCTGCTCGAATACCTCGCGGAGCTCGGATTCAACGTCGTCGGCTATGGCTGCACGACGTGCATCGGCAACAGCGGTCCCCTGCCGGAGCCCGTCTCGGCAATCGTGAAGGATCGCAATCTGATCGTCGCGTCCGTGCTCAGCGGCAATCGCAACTTCGAAGGACGCATCCAGCCGCAGGTCCGCGCGAACTATCTCGCCTCGCCTCCGCTCGTCGTCGCCTACGCGCTCGCCGGACGGATGCAGATCGACATGACGATGGAGCCGCTGGGCGAAGGATTGAATGGCGAGCCGGTCTACTTGAAGGATTTGTGGCCGGCCGAGCGTGAGATCCAGGAAACGATGCTGAGCTCGGTGAAGTCCGAGATGTTCCGCGACAGCTACGCCAAGGTGTTCGACGGCGATGAGCGGTGGCGGTCGCTTCCGATTCCTCTCGGCGAGCGGTTCGAGTGGGACGACGACTCGACGTACATCCGCAACCCGCCGTTTTTCGAAGGACTGACGCTCGAACCGGTGCCTCCTTCCGACATCGTCGCGGCCCGTGCCCTCGCAGTGCTCGGAGACAGTGTCACGACCGACCACATCTCGCCGGCAGGATCCATTCCGGCGGACAGCCCGGCCGGCAAGTACCTCATCTCGAAAGGGGTGCCGCCGAGGGAGTTCAACTCGTACGGCGCCCGCCGCGGGAACCACGAGGTCATGATGCGCGGTACGTTTGCGAACATCCGGCTGCGCAATCAGCTCGCCCCAGGCACCGAGGGTGGGTGGACCACTCTGCTCCCGGAAGACGACGTGATGCCGATCTATGACGCATCCGTGCGGTACAAGGAAGCCGGCGTGCCGCTCGTCATCGTGGCAGGGAAGGAGTACGGGTCCGGGTCGTCGCGCGACTGGGCCGCGAAAGGCACTCTGCTCCTGGGCGTGAAGGCAGTCATTGCGGAAAGCTTCGAGCGTATCCACCGCAGCAACCTGGTGAACATGGGGGTGCTGCCGCTCCAGTTCCGCGAGGGTGCCAGTGCCGCGTCACTGAAGATCACGGGCCGCGAACGGTTCGACATCGTCGGGATGGGCGATGCGCTGCAGCCGCGCGGCGTCGTGACCATCCGCGTCACGTGCACGGACGGTTCGGTCCAGGACATCACCGCGACGGCGCGAATCGACACACCCGAAGAGCTCGTGGCGTTCCGGAACGGCGGCATTCTCCCGTATGTCGTGCGCCAGCTCGTCGCGCGCCGGAACTGATCGCACGCTCGTGACGCCGGACGGCAGGTCAGCAGGTCCGCCCGGCCATCTCGCTCAGCGCATGTAGCCACGCCTCGCGCTGACTTTTCCCTTCCGGTTCTTCAGCTTCACCTCGATCGGGTGAAAGCCGGCGGCTTCGACGCCACGCGGCGTGTAGGTCAGCAGGTACCGCGTCCGAAACTCGCCAACCACCTTCGCGAAGGTGCGCTGCAGCCCGTCGCCGGATGCGACCAGGCTGTCGCCGCCGGTGCTGTTCGACAGCTCTGTAAGAAACGGCGTGACGGCCGAAGGCGGAACCCGAGGTTCGAGGAGCTCGACTCCGGACCGGCGCAACAGGAGGCTGCTGCGGGACCGCTCACCTGCCAAGACTGAGTACACGACTGCGTCGGAGCGCCTGGCTCGTTCGAGCACCGCGGAGGGGGGAAGCCAGCTGCTCGTGTCCGTACCGTCGCTGAAAAGAAGAATGAGCTGTCGATTGCCGGAGGCGCCATCATCATCGATCAGGGCGGCAAAAACTGCGTCGTATAGCGAAGTGCCGCCGCCCGCCTGGGCCAGCTGGAGGGCATCGCGAATGCGTGACGTCGTGCTCGTCCACTCGGCGCGGCGATGAACGGCGGAGTTGAACGTCAGAAGCTGCGCGTGATCGGTCGCACCGAGGCCGTCGAGCGCCGCGTTGGCCGCGCTCTTCAACTGCGCGAGCGTCGAGCCCTTCACGCTTTCACTCGTGTCGAGCACGAGCGCCATGCTGATGGGTATGTCGGCCATCTCCACCGATTCGACCTGCTGGACAACGTTGCGGTCGCGAAGGTCGAAGTTGGCCGCCGTCAGGCCGGCAACCGGCCGGTTCCCGTCCGTCACCAGCACGTTGACCCGGACGACTTCGACGCCCGCGCGGAATGGTCGAGGAGTCTCCTGGACTACGGCGAGCAGAGCACCGGCGATGACGATCGTCAGGCGGATCATTGCCAGATCTCGGCTCGAAGCAGGTCGAGATGCGCCGCCGGTTCCTGTCCTGGCGAAGCGAGGTACACCCAGAGCGGATCCACCGTGACCGCTGCGCGTCCGAAGAGGGCGCCCACGACCTCGCGGGCCTCCTTCTCGCGATTGGTTCGACTGAGAAGCCGCGCGAGCGCCAGCGGACCCGATTGTCCCCACTTGAATTCGCGCATCGCTGATCGATATTGCGCCTCAGCGTCCTTGTGATCGCGCAGCTGCTCCGCGATGGCCCCAAGGAACAGCAACGCAAGGTACCGCTCGCTCGAACGCTCCGAGCGAGTCCCGACCTCGAGCTGCAGCCGGGCCTGCTGGAGTGATCCCTGGATCATGCGGACGCGCCCGAGGTGCAGCGCCGCGGCGTACAGTGGGGGATCGCTCCGGAACGCGCCGTCAAACAGGTCGGCGGCCGTGCGAAGCGCCGGCGAGACCCGCATCCCGAACGACTCCACCAGCTTGTCCTCGCGCCCGACGCAGGCGCTGGTTTCCAGCTCGAGGGCTTTCAGAAACACCGATTCCTGGATTGTGACGGGCACGACCGCCTCCCTACGCTCGGTCGTCTCCGCAGCCCACACAGGAGCGCCGAGCTTCGAGAGCATGGCAGTCACACTCGTATACCAGACGGAGGCAAACCGTCGCGACGGCTGATCCATGCGCGTCGACTCGTTGATCAGCGCAATCGCGGCACTCAGATTCAGGCGGGCGGCATCGGACTGGCCCTTCGCAAGCAGTTGCGTGAGTGCGTCCGTGTGCAGCATGGCCGCCGCCCGGCGGTCCTCAGCCGTCCATGCTTCCGCAGCGTCCGTCGCCCCGGCAGCTGAGGAGCGCAGGTCGGCTTCACTGAAAGCGGCAACGGCCGCCACGGACGAGGAGTCCTGCCGCCGGTAGTCCGCTACGAGCTGTCTGTACGTGGCGGCCTGACGCTCGGGCGGCGGAGGATCGCCACCGAGCTGAGAGAGCGCGATCACACACACGAGGACGCATCGAGTTGACATGGCTTTCGGATCGGAACGGCCGTGTCGGGTCCGGCTGGAGCAGTATGACCCGCCGCCGCGGCTTGCCTATAATCGATCAGTGCTGCCGATCGGACAAGCGTGCCGTTTGACGACGGGGGAGGTAAAGGCCGAGGCCGCGGAGGCAGGCTTCGAGTTGTGCGGAATCGCCCCGGTCGGGAACTTCCCGGAGCTTGGTTTCCTCAACGAATGGCTCGAGCGCGGTTACGCGGGTGAAATGCACTACATGCACCGCACCGCGGAGCGCCGGGCAGACGTCAGGACGGTCCTGCATTCGGCGCAGTCCGTCATCTCTCTTGGCGTCGTGTACAACGCGCGACGACCGTACTCGATTGAGAACGCCGATCCGAGAGCTGCGGCAATCGCCCGATACGCCTGGGGCGACGACTATCACGTTGTGATCGGCCGTCAGCTGGACCAGCTTCTGCAGCGCCTCAGAGCCATGGCGGGCGACACCTTCGAAGCGCGCGCGTATGTTGACACCGGACCCGTTCAGGAGCGGGTCTACGCGCAGCGCGCGGGTCTCGGCTGGGTGGGGAAGAATACCTGCCTCATCAATCCCGAGCTCGGATCCTGGGTCTTCCTTGCGGTTGTCATCTGCAACCTGCCGCTTCAGCCCGATGCCCCGGGCCTCGACCAATGCGGGACGTGCACGCTCTGTCTGGAGGCGTGCCCCACCGGGGCTCTGGTGGAGCCGGGCGTCCTCGACTCGACGCGCTGTCTGTCGTATTTGACCATCGAGGTGAAGGGCGCGATCCCGGTGGAGCACCGGACCTCAGTCGGCGAGCACGCCTATGGGTGTGACATCTGCCAGGAGGTGTGCCCCTGGAACCTGTCGTTGTCCACGGCAGTCACGGACCGCACGGCGTGGCAGCCGCGCCCCGGGCTCGACGGTCCCCGGCTGCTGGAGCTGTGGCGGCAATCCGACGATCAGTTGCGTGGCCTGTTGAAGGGCAGTGCGATGAAGCGTGCCGGGGTGAAGCGGCTGCGAAGAAATCTGGCCGTGGCCATCGGCAACAGTGGCGACTCTTCGGCCGTGAGTGCACTGGAGCAGCATGCCGAACCGACCTGTCTGGACCCCCTCGTCGCCGAGCACGTGACGTGGGCCGTCGAGAGGCTGCGTGGCTGAGAAGATACGACGCCGCTGTGAAGAGAGTAGCCGCGGCAGGGTCGCGCGCGGGAGAATAGACGTATGACGGACAACTTCCATCCCACTCTGCTGTTGTCGATGCCGCAGCTGCGGGACCCGAATTTCGCCCAGACCGTTGTGCTCCTGTGCGACTTCCTGCCAGAGGGGGCCTTCGGGCTCGTCCTGAACCGCCCGACCGACGCCGCGGCGAGCGCGATGGTGCGGCTCACACCGCCGATCGAATTCGGGAACGACCTCATTCTCTCCACCGGCGGACCGGTCGAGCCCGATCGGGGCTGGATCTTGACGGCCGAAGAGCCGGCGGAACCTGACTACAGAACCATCGTGGAGGGCCTCTATCTCTCGACGTCGCCATTGCTGCTGCGGCGCGTGCTCGAGGCGCGCCCCGTCCCCCGCGCACTCGTGCTCGCCGGGTACGCCGGGTGGGGTCCCGGTCAGCTCGACGAGGAGCTGGAGCAATCAGCGTGGCTCATGTCGGAGGTTGCGCTCGACCTCATTTTCGATACCGATCCGGGGATCATGTGGGAAACAGCGATCCGACGGATTGGCGCCGATCCCTCCAACCTGCAAATGAGCCACGGCGTCCATTGAGCGGACTCTCGCGATCGGACTCCTGCCCTGGACGGTCCTGTCGCCTGGCGCGTTTCTTTCGCGGATCCGCTGTGGCGGGGTCCTCCGTCAGCGCTATTTCAGGATCTGCGTGAAGAAGTCGACGGCGCGCGGGTCCTTCGACTGACCAAGCCAGAACATCGCCTGCTTGCGCACGGCCGGGTTCGTATTGGTCCGCGCCACGTTGATGAGAAGCGGCACTCCCTCCTCCTTCGGCAGCTGGCTGAGCGCGAACACCGCCTTCTTCTTCACCTCGGTATCGGGATCCTGATCGACGCGCTCGGTGATCGCCTGAGCAGCCTTGCGGCCGGCTTTCTGTGCCAGCCAGAACAGCGCCTCGCCGCGAAGGCGCGGCTCGCTGTCCGTCCTGGCGATCGCCGCCAGCGTGTCGATCGTCTCAGGCACGGGGCTCTGCGCGAGCCCGAAGACGGCGCTCTTTCGAACTTCGAAGCTGGGGTCGTCGCGCATGATCTTCCGAAGCGCATCGAATCCGCGTCGTCCGCGCGCGTTGCCGAGCCAGAACGTGACCTTTCGGCGCACGGACTCGGGCTGTCCGCTCGCGCTGAGCCGATCGAGGGCGCCGTCGGCGCTCGTGTCTCCATGGAGCGCGATCGCCATGATGGCGCTGTCCGTCACACGGTGGCCGCCGTCGGTGTCCACCGCGAGCGACTCGAGCAAGGCGATACTGTCGCCGGGCCGTACGTTTTCGAGCCATCTGACAGGCCGTCCACCGGCGTCGAGCGCGCAGTCCCCCGAGACGACGCGAATCCGCTCGAGCTTTCGTTCGACGACGCGGAACAGCACGATGATGCGATCCGAGCCTTCAAGGTGCACCACGCCGGGCGCACCTGTCTGGGGCGTCGTCAGCGCCGGAGCTGGAGTCCCGGTGGTCCGAGGCTCCAGCCGGCACCTGCCCCACTCCGATCCGTCTGAGTTCCCATCTCCATCCGATGTGAAGCGCTGGCGGTCGACGACCGGTACGGTGTAGCCAATCCAGCCGATGTCGGCCTGAGATGCCAGCAGACCGCGAAACGACTGCGGAAACGGCGTGCCCGCGGGCTGGCTCGTGACCTGCCCGTTGGAGATAGATGGCTGCTGCGCGGCTACCGTCCCCGACAGCAGGAGCGCGGCGCCGACGACGAGTGTGACGACTCGGCTGAGTGGCGTGGCCATGGCGTCCTACTTTCCGTTCAGGATCTCGATCATGTAGGCAGTGGCGACCGGGTTGCCGCCCATCACCGACAGTTTCTGGACGATGTCTTTCTTGATCGAGGGGTCCTGTTCCTTCCGGGCCAGGTCCACGAGCGCCGTCGCATTGCTCTGCTGGAACAGGCCCTGGATCACGGCCTTCCGAATCGCGGGATCCTTGTCGGTGTTGTAGATCTCGACGAGCGCGTCACTCGTCCGCTTCGAGTCCATCACACCGAGGTTGCGGACGGCGGTCCGGCGCAGCTCGGGATCCTTTTCAGTTTTGGCCAGCTCCAGGAGCCGCGTGACGTTGCCGCCCACGAACATCGCCTGGATGATCCGCTTCTTGACGTCGACGGCCGTTTCCTTCTGATAGAGCAGCCAGAGCTCATCGTGCGCGCCCATGACGCCAAGCTGCTGGACGGCTTCGCTCCGGAGCTCCGGGTTCTGCTCGGTCTGCGCCGCGCTCAGGAGTCGGTCCTTTTCTCCCGCCACCATGAAGGCGCGCAGGATCCGCCGCTTCACATCGACGTCAGACGTGCTGCCGTAGATCTCCGCCAGCGTCGCGCGACTCTCACGCCCACCAGCCTGACCCAGGTAGTCAATCGCTCTGCTCTGTAGTTCGGGCGTGGAGCTCCCCTTGGCGATCCCCTTCAGCACCTCGCGGGCTTTCTCGGAGTTGCTCTGGGCGAGCACGAACAGGGCGCGTGATTTGAGCTTTGGCGACGCCGTTCCATCGAGCAGCTTCTGGAGGTAGGGAATCGCCTGGTTGGCATCCGAATCCAGCAGCGCATTGATCGCCATCAGCTTGAGGTCGTCGTCAATTTCCTTGTCGGGTGTTGCGGGCTGTCCGCTGTCGCGCCGGACTTCGGCTTCGAGCTGCCTGGCTTGTGTCAGATAGCGGCTCTTGGCGTAGTCCCGCGTGAGAGTCGAGAGCGTCGTCAGGGCCTCCGCCCGCTGGCCGGCCTTGTTCTGCGCCCACGCCTTCCAGTACAGCGCGGCATCGGCGCGCGCGCCTTTCATCGCCGCGACTTCGGCGAAGCGCTCGGCCGCACGGTCGTACTTGGCCTGGTCCATCTGATCGCGCGCCTGCTCATAGGCGCGGGTCTCACGGTCCCGTTCGCGCTGCTCCGAGTCCTCGCGACCCCGCTCAGCCGCGCGCTCGCGGTCCTGGCGTTCGTCGTCGTCCGCGATTCCAATGGTCATTCCGTCGGCGATCGCCGCCGCGACGAGCGACATCGTCCGGGGCGGGTTGATGGTGAGCGAAGGGACGGGTTGTGCCGACACGGCCGTGCTGTGCTGCGCCAGCGCCGGCGCCGCCATGACGAGGGCGCTCAGGCAGGCGATACTCGAGATCCGCAGGTGTTTCAGGCTCATGTTCGATAATCCTTGTTTCGTTTCAGGTCTCTCGCGCTTCATATTCGAGCCGGATGTGCATCCGGCGTTTCATGTCGGCGGCGCTGCAGCACCGGCCTCTAAGAGCTCAGGACTGTTCTTCGCTGGATGGCCGTCTTCTGGCGATCGCGCACTTCCGACGACAGCACGCGCACTTTGAACAGCAGTCCGTTCGTTTCGATGTGACGACGCATCTGCTCGATGTCGGTGGCGGAGACGACGTCCGGGCCGGCGGCGACGTCGACGAGGACCCGTTCCAGCTCATCCAGCACGGTGACGAGGGCCACGTTGCCCGTCTGTTCGGCCGTCTGGCGATAGAGCCGGTTATCGGAGACCAGCTGCTCGGCCCGTTCACGTTCGGCGGAGATCCCGGCCGCACCGTCGCCGCTCACGAGCTCGATGAGCATCTCCTGCGATCGGTCGAGATGGTCGCCCAGGTTCGCCAGCAGCACGCGCTCGCGCAACTGCGAGAATGACTGCTCCGCGACTCGTCCGGCGGGCGCGCGGTTCGACATTCGTCCGGCGAAAAACGCGCCGGCGACGAGGAGGACGACTGCGGCGACCAATGCGACATGCGCGGGAGACAGGACGAACCTCGAAAGCCAGCCGCGCTGCCGCCTGCCGAGCTCGGGTTGCAGACGCGCCCAGACCACGCGTTCGAAGCTGTCTGGCAGATCGGGAGTGGGACAGTCGTCGACGGCGGTCAGCACCTGCTGGAGCCTGGAGTAGGCCGCACGACACGATGTGCACTCGGCCAGATGCTCCGTCGCGCGACTCTCGGGGGGGCCATCGAGCTCCCCGTAGTAACGCAGAATCAAGTCGTCTTCTTTGAGATGCATGTTCGTCAATCGCCATCCCGCAGGGTCATCGATGTTCGGTCCCGGCAAGCCGTTCGTCGGGGGCGACGAGCGGTTCGAGCGCGACGCGCATTTTTTTGACGGCGCGGAAGATCGAGTGCTTCGTCGCGTTCGTCTTGAGTCCGAGCGAACGGCTGATCTCGTCGATCGAGTGCCCCTCGAAGTGCCTGAGGACGAACGCCGCGCGCTCCATCCGGCTCAGCGTCGACATCGCGGTATTCACGCGTTCCTGCACCTCTGTGCTTAACATCAATCTCTCCGGTGAGGCGCGGCCCGCGACGATCCCCTCGTCCGTACTGCACTGTTCCAGCGTTGCCGTGTCGCGTCCCGCTTCACGACTCGTCCGGGAGCGAATCAGGTCAATCGAACAGTTCACGGCGATGCGGTGAAGCCAGGTGCTGAAGTTGGCGCGCGACTCGAACCGTCCCAGCTGGCGGTAGGCCTTGAGGAACGTCTCCTGGACCACGTCTTCGGCATCCTGGGGGCTGCCGGTCATCCGCTGCGCGAGCCGGTAGACGGCGCGGCTATGGTGCTCCACGAGGGCCCGGAAAGCGTCGCTGTCTCCGTCCCTGGCCAGCGCGACCGTGGCGGCGTCGGTTTGCGGCATCCGATTGGTTAGACGAGGCTTGTGGGTGACGGTTAGGTCAGATTACGCAAGCACCCCGACAGGGGGCTAGGGGACAGTGGTGCCAAGGGTGCCCGGGTGCCAAGGCTCACCGCTGAAGCACTTCGGGCGCGAAGACGGCCTGGCCAGGGGATGCCAGGTCGCCCTCGCAGCGCCAGGGTGTCAGGAGTGCTACGGGCCAGAGTGGAGGGTGGGGCGAATGGGAAGGGCGGGGCAGCTGTGTCAGCTGGGCTCCCGCACCTGGGGCGCGCCTGCTCCCTCCCTCTGTGTTCTGACAAGGTCCGGCCACGGCGGACCCTTCACGCGGCGGACCAGGTCACGCATCCGCGCGATCTCGTCGTGCAACGCAGCGATACACAGTTCCTGCTTTTCGTGCGGAACGTCGGTGGCGACCCCGCAGAACGGGCAGGCAGTCACCTTCATTTGAACACCTTCTGATCCAGACAACGCAGGGGCACGCTGGTTCGGTGCAAGAAGAACACCAGTAGCGGACCAGAGCGTCGTACACGATTGTTACCTGCGGATCGTACGGCAGGTTATCGCGCGTCAGCTTCCACGTCAACCCTTTGCGCGGCGCGGCGCATCTCCCATCGACGTCTCGCGATGTTCGATGTTATATGCTTCGAAAGATGTTCAAACGGCAGACGACGGGGTCCGTAGTGTGCGCGTCGTGCGGCTCACTCGTCGGCGTCAACGACGAGACGTGCTACTCCTGCGGACGACGGAACCCGGGCCTGTGGGGTTTCGGCCCGGTATTGCGACGGTTTGGCAATGATTTCGGGTTCGTCACGCTCGTCCTCTATGGCTGCACCGCCCTGTACGCCGCGATGCTCCTCATGACCGTCGTGCTTGGCGGCAGCATCCTGGGCGGCGGCCTCTTCGGCATGCTGGCGCCGCACACCACAGTTGCCCGTGCGTTCGGGGCGAGCGGTGCGATTCCCGTCTTCAACGACGGCATGTGGTGGACGGTGCTGAGCGCCGGCTGGCTGCACGGCAGCGCCCTGCACATCCTCTTCAACATGATGTGGGTGCGCCAGCTCGGGCCCGCGACGGCGGACATCTACGGCGCCGGACGGATGGTCATTATTTACACGATCGCCGGGGTCGTCGGCTTTGCCGTCAGCAGCGCGGCGGGACTCTACATGGGCGGTGTGCCGATCTCCTTCCTTCGCGGCGCCGGCGTGACACTCGGCGCCTCGGCTCCCATCTTCGGCCTGCTCGGCGCGCTCGTCTACTACGGCCGCCGCGGCGGCAGCAGCATGGTGGGCGGGCAGGCGCTCCAGTACGCGATCGTCCTGTTCGTCTTCGGGCTCATCATGCCCGGGGGGATCGACAACTACGCGCACGCCGGCGGTTTTGCCGGGGGATATCTGGCGTCGCTGTGGCTCGATCCCCTCAAACCCGAGCGGATGGATCACCTGATTGCGGCGGCGGCCTGCATCGTCCTGACCGGGCTCGCGGTCATCGCCTCGCTCCTGACGATCCTGCCGCTGCTGATGCGAGGCTGACGGTCTATTTCGAATATAGATCGATGATCCGGCTGATCGCGCGCTGGCACACGCGGCAGAACCCGACGGGATCGCGCGTGAACATGATGCAGTCGGCCTCCGGCCTGTAGAGACCCTTCGCCTCGTACGCGGCGCCTTCGAACGCGCCGACCTGCTCGGAGTATTTCATGGACGCGAGGAACTTGTGGTCCCAGGCCATCTGCTCGCGGAAGAGCGCATCCATCTCGGGCTCGGGCGCGTTCCGCGCGCGAATACCCTGCCGCCGCTCCTGAATACCGGCCGTGTGCTGCTCGAACGCCGGCTTGTCCCACGGGGTGGGCAGGGGCGTGCCGGGTGCGACCAGGTCGCGCCACTTCAGCAGCGCAGGATCGGCGAGTGCGGTCACGTTCGGCTCCCAGGGCTCAGGTTTTTGCGGGCCACCCGTCTCGTATGCCACGTCCGACGTGTAGTACTCGTCGGCCAGGGCGGCGAAGTGATGCCCGAACTCGTGCACGAAGACGTAGGGCGAGAACGCGCTGTCGACCGACGCCGTGGCTTGCGCGTTGAAAATGCCGCCGCCCCCGTATGTCTTCTCGTTGACCAGGATTTCGATGAACTCATACGGCGCGGCTGACGCCGCGTCCCGCAGCGCCCGGTTGTCGAACGTCAGGACGTAGCGCTCGGAGTCGAAGATGTTGTACTCGGCGGAAATCGGCGTGCGCCGAAACGCTCCCGCATTTGGCCGGTGGATGCCGCTCGTCGCCGAGGGCAGATTCAGCGCGCGCACGTTGAAGTCGGATCGCCGGCTCTTGAACGGCTCTTCGGCGAAGAGCGCGGGCAGCAGGCGACGGATGTCGCGGTGGAACTTCGGCATCTCCGCGGCGGTGTACCCCTCGCCGATGATGAGCAGATCGACCTTCTCGGCGGGCGGGCCGTTCTCGAAGACGGGCCACACACGTCCCGCGTGCTGCTCGAGCGGAGCGCGGTTGACGAACCGGGAGGCGGGGTCGATCTCGGTGGTCCACACCGGTGCGAAGCTGTTGTCGGCCTGTCGCTTTTGCAGGACCACCCTAATCGGCTGCCTGGGCCACGGTAGCCGGAGCGACTCGTGAAACGTCCGGTTCACGGTCTTCTGCTCGCCGGTGGTCGCCCACTCACCGTAGATGGACGAGAACCCTCTCGAGTACAGAAGGGCTCCGGACTTCTTGTCGTGCGCCTCGAAGCGGTAGTGTCCCAGGTTCGTGGCGTCCACGAGCTGTGTCCGGCTGCCCGCCCACGGTCCGTCGTTCACCACGCGATCGAGTGACACGGTTTCACCCGAGCCCGGCCCGCCGGTGTGAAAGTAGTCGATGCGCATCGTGGCACTCGTGAACTGCGCATCGTACGGTTGCGGGCTCTGGAGCGACCCGGACGGGGCCATGAGGATCACGCAGCAGAGGAGCGGGATGACGCGCATGTGTGTCCTTGTCGTGGCTCGGGATCTCGAGGCCAGCGCTCAGTGACAACTGCAAACGTACAGGAGAGCGCAGGAGTCACCAAAGTATAATTCCCACGTGCGAAAACCTGTCGTGCTCATCACCGGCGCCGGGGGGGAGATCGGGCACGGGCTCATCGATCGGCTCGCAGAGCGGCGCGAGCGGGCGATCGTCACGCTCGACGTCAGCCGCCTGGACGCCTCCATTGCCGCCAAAGTCGACCGCGAGATCACAGGGTCGATCCTGGACCGCGGTGTCCTGGACCGTGTGCTGTCCGAGTTTCGCGTCGAGCTGGTGTTCCACCTGGCCGCGCTCCTGTCCACCCGTTCAGAGTTCACACCGGTGACGGCGCATCAGGTCAACGTGGAGGGTACGCTCAACATGCTGGAGTTCGCGCAGCATGAAGCGGAGTCGCACGGCAATCCCGTGGTCTTCATGTATCCGTCATCGATCGCCGCGTACGGCCTGCCCGACAACGACACCAAGCTGCGCGCCGGCAAGGTGAAGGAAGACGAGTGGGCGCATCCGAAAACGATGTATGGCTGCAACAAGCTGTACTGCGAGCAGCTGGGCACCTACTATGCGCGGCACTACAAACAGCTCGCCGCCGAGTCCGCCAGCGGCCGCGTGGATTTCAGGAGCGTCCGGTTTCCCGGACTGATCTCCGCCCTGACGGTCCCGTCCGGCGGCACCTCGGACTACGCCCCCGAAATGATCCATGCGGCAGCGCGCGGCGAGGCGTACGAATGTTTCGTGAGGCCGGACACCCGCATCCCGTTCATGGCAATGCCTGATGCCGTCGAGGCGCTGATGACGCTGGCGTCCGCGCCGCGAAGCCGTCTGACCAGGACCGCGTACAACGTTGCCGCCTTCAATCCATCAGCGGGAGAAGTGCGGGACGTGGTCCTCCAGGCGTTTCCCGATGCCCGCATCGAGTGGGACACGGACCAGAAACGTCAGAGCATCGTCGACTCGTGGCCCGCCGACGTTGACGACTCGGCCGCGCGCCACGACTGGGGATTCTCGCCCCGCCACGACTTCAGCCGCGCGTTCAACGACTATCTATTGCCGATCATCCGCGAGCGGTATTCAGCCGCGCGTTGACCGACGGGCATTTTGGCCGCGGCCGCTAGAGGCTCAACCACTCTGGCGGAGGGGTAATCTCCGTCGCAGGAGCGCCGCCGGGATCGGGGCGGCCGCTGCCTTCGAGGCGGCTGATGGCGCGGACGGCCATGTCGTGATCGCAGACGATCTGGCACGAGAGCCGCACGTTCGCGACACCTTTGGCAGTCAGCACCTGACGCTCGGCGACGGTCGTCCTCGTGGGCTCTCCCTCGATGAACTCGACGCGGCACGTCGTGCATCGCGCGTTCCCGCCGCAGGCGTGCAGGATGTCCACGTGCGCGTCCTGTTCGATCGCGAGCACCAGACGCTTGCCGTCTGCGACTTCGAACGTTCCGTACCCCTCAACCGTCAACTTTGGCATCGTGCTGGAATCTCCCTGTCTGTTTCGAGACCCCATCATACTCGGGACTCGGGACTCGGGGATCGGGACTCGACCTGGGATTCGGGACTCGGGGCTCGGGACTCGGGACTCGGGACTCGACTTGGGATTCGGGATTCGGGACTCAGGACTCGGGACTCGACTCGGATTCGGGACTCGACTCGGGATTCGGGATTCGGGATTCGGAAGAGCGCGGCGCTCAGCCGGCCTGATGGCTCAGCGCCAGCGACGTTTCTTCGTGGATCTCGCGGGCACGGACGAGCGCGCTCTCGATGCTCGAGCAGATATTTGGCGCCCCCACGTGGAGGTGGAACTCCGACGCCCGCATGACGGCCTCGGGCTGCGGCCTCGCGCCGCAAAGCACCAGCGTCCGGCCGGACGCGCGAAGCTGCTGCGCGAGGTCCTCGAGCGCGCGGACTCCCGTGGCGTCGATGGCCGTCATGTTGCGGAGCCGCATGACGACGATCGGCGGCAGCTGCTCGAGGTGTTCTGTGACCGTACCCAGCTTGTCCGTGACGCCGAACAGGAACGGCCCGTGAATCCGGAAGACGGCGGCGTACGGCGGGATCTGCTTGTCCTGCAGGCTGTGCGCGCGGCCGGCCTCCACGTACTCCGGTGTCACTTCCGACACCGTCGTCGTCACGGCGACCTTGCGGATGAAGAGCAGCGCCGCCAGGATCATCCCGACTTCGACCGCCAGCGTCAGGTCAGCGAACACAGTGAGGGCGAAGGTCACGAACCACACGCTGATGTCCGTGCGCGTGAGCTTCAGCAGGTGCGGGATCTCGTGCCACTCCCCCATGTTGTAGGAGACGACCAGGAGGATGGCCCCGAGGACCGACAGGGGAATGAAGCTCGCGAGCGGTGCGGCCACCACGAGAATGAGGAGCAGCGTAATCGCGTGCAGCATCCCGGCGACGGGGGAGGCGGCGCCCGATCGGATGTTCGTCGCCGTTCGCGCGATCGCGCCCGTTGCCGGCAGCCCTCCGAATACCGGCGAAGCGATGTTCGCGACCCCCTGTGCCATGAGCTCCATGTTCGGGTTGTGGCTGTCGCCACCCATACGGTCTGCGACGACGGCAGACATGAGCGACTCAATCGCGCCCAGCATCGCGACCGTGATGGCGGGACGCAGCAGCGTCGGGATGAGCGCCACGTCGAAGGTAGGCAGGACCATGGCCGGCAGCCCGGCCGGGATGCCGCCGAACCGTGTGCCGATGGTTTCGACACCAAAGCCCGTGAGCATCACAAGGGACGTTCCACCAACGAGCACGATGATGCTCCCGGGAACGCGCGGGTACAGCCGTCGCAGCACAAGGATGATCGCCAGCGCCGCGACGCCCAGGGCCGCGGCCGATGGCGTGAACGTGTCCAGCGTCCTCCCGAGCATCTCCATGCGCGGCACGAACTCCGCCGGCACGGCGCCAACCTTGAGACCGAGGAAATCCTTGATCTGAGTGCTGGCGATGAGGACCGCGATGCCATTCGTGAAGCCGACCACGACGGGTCGGGGCAGATACTTGACCGCCGTGCCCATTCCCGTTGCACCGAGAACGATGAGCAGAACGCCCGCCATCATGGTGCACATGAACAGGCCGTTGATGCCGTGCTCGGCGACGATGCCGGCAACCACCACCACGAACGCGCCTGTGGGGCCGCCGATCTGGAACTTCGAGCCGCCCAGCGCGGAGATGATGAAGCCCGTGACGATCGCGCAGTAGATGCCGGCCTGCGGCGTGAGCCCGGAGGCAATGGCAAACGCCATCGCCAGCGGGAGCGCGACCAGGCCGACGGTGATGCCGGCGACCACGTCGCGCGCGAGCATCGGCACGGAATATCGCCGCAAGGCGATTACGGACGCGGGGGTCCAGCCTCTTGACATCGGTGGGAAAACTGCGGGGGAACACCGGAATTGTAGCACGCGTTTTCGTCAACCCATCCCATCCAGCCGGGGCTCGTGACACAATCGTTGGTGGGAGGCTCGCATGGTCACGGGGGAAAACATGAGGGAAATTCTGCTGCACGGCAGCTCCGATGAGTCATTCGACAGCTCGGTCGGGATGGCGCGTCGTCTCGCCGAGTCGTTCGGCGCACACCTCCACGTGGTGTACACGATCGAAGAGCCGCTGTCGGCGGGATGGGCCGCGGAGATGAGCGCCGAGAAGCTGCCCGAGCTGCACCAGGCGATGGAAGAAGAGGCTCGCGAGCGGCTGGCCCGCCTGATCTCTCTCGAGGACCAGGATCGGCTTGGGGTGCAGATCGCGCTTCGGACCGGCGCGGCGGCCGACGAGCTCGTGCGCTATACCGCCGATCACGCCATCGACCTGGCGATCGTCCAGTCGCGGGCGTCCGCCGGCGATGACGGCGATATCGCACGGGCCCTCCTGGACCGGGGAGAGTGTGCCGTGCTCGTTCTCCGCTAGCGTGCAATGATTCCGTCAGATTTGCTGGTGTCTGCATACGCCAGCGGCTGGTTCCCGATGGCGGGGGAGCCCGGCGAGATCCGCTGGTACTCGCCGGATCCACGCGCCCTCATTCCGCTCGACAGCTTCCACGTGCCTGCCCGGCTCGCGCGCGTCTGTCGGAGCGGCCGGTTCGAGATCGCGATCGATCGGGATTTCGAGGCCGTGATTCGTGCCTGCGCGGAAGCGGACCGGCACGAGGAGGAGGCCGGCACCTGGATCGATCAGGAGATCATGGACAGCTACTGTGCGCTGCACATGGCCGGCCTGGCGCATTCGGTCGAGGCGTGGCAGGACGGCCGCCTCGCGGGTGGTCTGTACGGCGTCGCGCTTGGCGGCGCATTCTTCGGCGAATCGATGTTTCACCACGTCACCGACGCGTCGAAAGTGGCGCTGGCGGCGCTCGTCGACAGGCTGCGGACGCGGGGACACCGGCTGCTCGACATTCAGTGGGTCACGCCGCATCTCGAACGCTTCGGCGCGATCGAGATTCCCCGGCGGACGTATTTGCAGATGCTCGACGAAGCGCTCTCGATGGACGTGGAGTTCTGACGACGGCTTCGAGCCCGCGACGGCTCAATGAACGGTATAGGGCTCGCTCAGGGTGAAGGGGGCAATCTTCGCATCGAAGCGATCGCCCGACTGGGTCACCATCTGATAGGTGCCTTCCATCACGCCGAACGGCGTGGCCAGCGGGCACCCGGAGGTGTACTCGAACGATTCTCCCGGCTTGAGCGTCGGCTGTTTGCCGACCACACCGGGCCCGCGGACTTCCTCGACGTGGCCCGTGCCGTCCGTGATCAGCCAGTGGCGTGTCAGGAGTTGCACGGTGTCGGGTCCTTCGTTGGAA
Organism: uncultured Acidobacteriota bacterium; assembly: GCA_963749835.1. Classification (GTDB taxonomy): domain Bacteria; phylum Acidobacteriota; class Vicinamibacteria; order Vicinamibacterales; family 2-12-FULL-66-21; genus JALZOC01. The sequence goes on along the minus strand of CAVVOD010000001.1, from coordinate 3,336,939 downwards.
ATGGAGACCGTATACAGGAAGAACCACTGGCTCTTCGCGGGTTCCGATCGTTCCGGCGCGTATTCCGACTGCACGACGACGCGAACCCCACGGGTCAGCGCTTCCGAAATGAACATGCTGCCATGATGAACGATCCGCGAGGTTCCCGGCAAGCGTCCGCTGCGCGCGCCGGACTGTGCGCGCTGTGCGCACACGTCCGCATTGTCCCTGGAGCGCGCGGGTCGGAGTTCTACCTGTGCCAGCTCTCGTTGACGGACCCCCGCTTCCGCCGCTACCCCGCCATTCCCGTGGTCGCGTGCCCGGGGTACCGGCCTGCCGAGGAAGGTTCTGGCGAGTGAGGGTGCTGCACGCGATCGGGGATCGGGGATCGGGGATCGGGATTCGGGACTCGGGACTTGGGACTCGGAGATCGGGACTCGGAGATCGGGATTCGGACGACGTAGCTTCCGGCTTTAGCCGGAAGAAGACGCGCCGGAAGCCGGAAGCGGGAAGCCGGAAGCTGGAAGCGGCAAGCCGGAAGCTGGAAGCGGGAAGCGGGAAGCCGGAAGCCGGAAGCTGGAAGCGCGAAGCCGGAAGCTGGAAGCGCGCAGCTGGAAGCGCGAAGCTGATGCTAGCATTGAGTGGCTGATGCACAGGATTGAAGCAGCGCGTCTCAAACCCGGTGTCGCGGCCGAATCGTTGCCCGACCTTTCCGCGGATAACGCGGCGCGGCAGGGGAACGACCTCATCAGTGGACGGGCCCTGATCTTCTGGGATCCGATGAGCCTTCCGGGAACCAGGTTCGGGAAAAAGCTGAACGCCATCGACACCGACCAGATCACGCCCGCCACCGACTGCGTCTCGGAGAGCCTCGAGACACTCGACGAAAAATGGAAGGCCGGGTCGTTCCGGCACCTGATGCCGGACTTTCGCGAGCGCGTGCACGCCGGTCAGAATTTCATCATCGCCGGGGATCGATTCGCCATCGGATCGTCCCGCGAAATGAGCCCCGCCGGCTTGAAGGGTGTCGCAGAGGAGGCGGGCCTCGAAATGGTGGTCGTGTGCGGCGACAACATGGGAGACATCTTCCGCCGCAACAGCTTCAACCTCGGGCTCCACGTCGTCCAGAGCCCGGAGGCCGTGGCGGACGCGCGTGACGGCGATGCGTTCACGTTCGATCCGGCGACGCGCGCCCTGACGAATGTCACGCAGAGCAAAGCGTATGAGCCGCTGCGGCTGTCCCCGAAGGAAGAAGAGATTCGTCGGAGTGGCGGAATCTTCGCGGTGGGACGCCGGGAGTTCCGCAGATCGGTGCTGACCGTGCCGGCGATCGACTGGCCCGACGAGGCCGATGCGCGCACGATGTCGTCCACCGAGCAGATCCTGTGGGCGCACCGCGTGGACAAGGATCTCGACGCCCGGGATCTGGTGCCCGGGATGACGCTCCGCGTCTATGCCGATCTGCTGCCCGCCTCGGACGGGACGGCTCCCTTTGCCATCCACACGTTCAACCAGATTACCGGCGGCGGGACGATCTTTCCAAGACAGGCGGCGATTGCCAACGATCATTTCGTCTTCACCGGCGTCGAGGCCGACGACAAGCAGACGAGCATAGGCCGGGAGTTCGCCCATCGTCACGGTCTGGAGAAGCCGTACTACGCGACCCCCGGAGACGGCATCTTTCATTTCTACTTTCCGGAGCAGGGGCTCGTGGCGCCCGGGCAGTTCATTCCAGGGGCCGACTCGCACAGCCGTGCGTACGGCGCTTATGGAGCGGTCGGGATCGGCGTCGGATCGACCACGCTGGGGTTTGGCTGGTCCACCGGATACATTTATTGCACGCTGGCGCGCCGGCGCCGCGTCAGGTTCACGGGACGTCTGCAGCCATGGGTCGGGGGCAAGGACATCGTCCTCGAGCTGCTCCGGCGATGGGGTGCGCAGCAGGCGCAGGGCATGTCGGTGGAGCTCGTGGACGCCAACAGTCAGCTGCCGATTGCCTATCGGAACACGATTGCCAACATGATGGCGGAGGGGGAAGCGCTCAACGGGATTTTCGCCGCGGACGAAATTACGGACGATTGGTATCGCCGCAAGGGATTCTCGGCGCTGCCGTACCCACGGGTGCAGCCCGGGGCGGACGCCGTCTACGAGATTGACGAAGACCTGGATCTTGCAGGCGTGCGGCCGATGATCGCCAAGCCGTTCAGTCCCGGCAACGCGTATCCGGCCGACGAGGTCGCCCGCGAGCGCCTGTCGTTCGACAAGGCGATGATCGGGTCCTGCACGAATGGCAGCTACGATGACCTGCTCCAGGCGGCCTTCGTGCTGCGTGCCGCGCGCACGCTGGGCATCACGAAAGTGGAACGCGAACTGGCGATCTTTCCTGGCTCCGGCGGCGTGGGCCGTCAGATCGAAGCGGCGGACCCGCGTCTCGGCGGCGAGTCGATAGCCGAGGTCTTCCGGTCGGTCGGCGGAGGGATCCGCCAGTCGTGGTGCGGGCCCTGTTTCGGGCAGGGACCGGACTCGCTCGTGGCCGGCCAGCGCGCGATCACGTCGTTCAATCGCAACTGGCAGAACCGAATGGGCTTCGGGGGAGAGGGCTACCTGGCGAGTCCCGCCGTGGTCGCGTCGTCTGCGCTCCTGGGGTTCATGGCGCCACCTTCGGAGCTCGGCCTGATTTGGGATCCCGAACTGTTTGGCGTGTAAGCTGCTCACGGAATCCGGAGCACGGGTTCACTGGTGCTCCACTCCAGTCCGGTGCAGCCGCGGGCTGCACTCAACCCGACACTCGAGGACATGATGCCTTCGTTCACAGACCCGCAAATCTGGATTGCCTTCGCCACACTGACGTTCCTCGAGATCGTGCTCGGCGTCGACAACATCATTTTCATCTCGATTCTGTCGGGGAAGCTTCCGGAGGCGCAGCAGCCTCGCGCCCGGCGCCTGGGGCTCGTGGGCGCCATGCTGACGCGGGTGCTGCTGCTGTTCTCGCTCGCGTGGATTGTGAAGCTGACGGCGCCACTCTTCACGGCGGTCGGCCATCCGATATCCGGACGCGATCTGATTCTGATTGGCGGCGGGTTGTTCCTGCTCGGCAAGAGCACGTTCGAGATGCACGAACGCCTCGAGGGGGAGGAGGAGCACGCCGGCGGGCGCGCCGCAGCCTCCTTTACGAGCGTCATCATCCAGATCATGCTGCTCGACATCGTGTTCTCGCTCGATTCCGTGATTACCGCGGTCGGCATGGTGGACGAGCTGTGGGTCATGGTCTCCGCCGTCATCGTCTCGGTCGCGATCATGATGCTGGCCGCCGAATCGATCAGCTCGTTCGTCCACAAACATCCGACGGTCAAGATGCTGGCGCTCAGCTTCCTGCTGCTCATCGGGATGTCCCTGCTCCTCGAAGGCTTCGGACAGCACATTCCCAAGGGCTACATCTACTTCGCCATGGGCTTCTCGGTGTTCGTGGAAATGATCAACCTTCGCATCCGCGGCAAAGCACGTCCGGTCCACCTGCGCGACCGGTACACGTCCGGCGACAAGCCCGCGGCCTGAAACGTTTGGAGAGGCGAGGGCGTCCTATCTATACGGTCGACACGGGTCTTGCGCTCAGCCATTCGCCTGTTCCTGAGGATTTCGGCACGATGAAGCGTCTGTCTGTCTCGCTGTTCGCCATCTGCCTGGCTGCCGCCACGCCGTCCGCCCAGCAGCCCTCCGCTTTGCCGTCGGCGCCGGCCGGAAACACCTGGCGCGTGGACTCCGCGCACAGCTCCGCCGGATTCAGCGTGAAGCACATGATGGTCGCGACCGTGCGCGGCACCCTCGGCCCGATTTCCGGTACGGTGGAGTACGACGGCAAGGATGTCTCCACGATCAAGGCCGACATCCGGATTGACGTCACGAAGATCAACAGCGGCAACGCAGCGCGGGACAAGGATCTTCGCGATGGGGGATTCTTCGAAGTCGACAAGTATCCGACGATGACGTTCAAGTCCAGCCGCGCGCAGCCGGGCGGCGCCGGAACCTTCCGGCTGATCGGCGATCTGACGATGCACGGGGTGACGAAGGAAGTGACCCTCGAGGTCGAGGGACCCTCTCCAGTCGTCAAGGTGCAGAACGGCGGGTTGAAGGTGGGCGCGACCGCGACCACCAGGATCAACCGTCGCGATTTCGGGCTGAACTACAACAGCGTCATCGAAGCCGGGGCAGTCGTCGGCGATGACGTCACCGTGACGATCGACATCGAGTTGAACAAGTAGTGGCTTCCGGCTGAAGCTGCGGGGCGGAAGCTACTTCAAGCGTTCCGGCATGTCGGCGATCACGTACGCCATCACCGCCACCGCGGCCGATGCCCGCGCCATGTCGGTCGGATCGATCTTGTCAACCGTGTCGGCTTCGGTGTGATGGACGAGGAAGTAGTTTCCTTCCACCTCCAGCGACATCGCAGGAATCCCGCCCGCCTCGACGCTCGGCCCGATGTCGGCGCCGTCTCCCGGTCCCGCGATCTTGTCCGCCTGGATGCCCTGGAGCAGCGTGGCGATCGCGGTGACCTTCGCGCGTGCCGCAGCGCTCCCGGTGAAGCCGAAACCGGTCGGCCTGAACACGCCGGAGTCCGACTCCATCATCATCACGTGGTTCGAGAGCTGGTTCCGGTGCCGATCCCGATATGCCGTGCCGCCACGCGTGCCGTTTTCCTCGTTGGTCCACAGCACGACGCGCACCGTGCGGCGAGGACGCAGGTTGAGCTTCTTCATCAGCCGTAACGCTTCCCAGGTCACCACACATCCCCCGCCGTCGTCCGTGGACCCGGTCCCGACGTCCCATGAGTCGATGTGGCCGCCGACGACGACGACTTCGTCGGGGAGCTCGCGTCCGCGCACTTCTCCAACCACGTTGAACGAGTCGGCATCGGGCAGGAACTTCGCGTCCATCTTCAGGCGGACCTTCACGGTGGTGCCCCGGTCCCGCATGCGCTGCAGCCGATCCGCGTCCTCGGTCGTGATCGCCGCCGCCGGAATCTGCGGGACTCCGTCCGCGTAGCGCAGCGCGCCCGTGTGAGGCAGCCGCAGGCCGGGAGGGCCGACCGACCGGATGAGCATTGCGACCGCCCCGAGCGCCGAGGCTCGCGAGGGACCGCCTGAGCGAAACTGGACCGTCTCGCCGTACGTGGTGAACGGCACATTGAAGACGACGATGCGGCCCTTGACGCGGTCGCGGGCCGCGTCCAGCTCCTCGAAGCTGTGGACGATGACGATCTCGGCTTCGATTCCTTCCGCGGGAGTGCCAACGCTGTTGCCGAGTCCGAGCATGACCATCGGCAGCCGCCGGGGCGCCGTGATCTCGGCGCTCTCCTGTCCCCTGACCCAGTGCGGCACTTTCACCGGCTCCGTGTGGACGTTCTCGAGGCCGTCTTTTTTCATTTCCTGGACGGTCCACTGGATCGCGTCTTCGAGCGCCTGCGAGCCGCTCAGCCGGCTCCCGAACGTGTCACCGAGGAGCGCGAGCCGCTCCCACGCAAATCGCCCGGCCAGCGCTTCGCCGACGAGCCTGGCGGCCGGTTCGCGATAGGCATCGAGCCATGCGGTGGACGCGGCAACGGCCGGCGCCGGGGACTGTGCATCAGCAGTGATGAAGAGGAGCGGAAGGATGGCGCTGACTGTCAGGAACGGACGACGGATGAGCATCCCCTATTGTAGTCGGGCCCGTCCGCGGTACGGAGATCACGGGGATCGTTCACGGAGGCTACGGAGGACACGGAAAAGATCACCACGGAGAAGCGGGGACACGGAGACGACACGGAGCGTGGTCGGCCGCCGGCCCCGTCGTGATTCAGATAGCTGCTGTCTCGATGTCTCTAACCAGCTGGTTCTCTCCGTGTTGTCTCCGTGGCTCCGTGTCCCCGTGGTGAATTTTCTCGCAGTCCTCTTCATCTTGCGATCGGATCACAGCGCCACGCGGTGCCGCCCGCTGTGCAGGTAGTTCATCGTCTGCACGGTCACCATGATCGCGAAGTCGAGCTTGGTGCGATCCTCCGGGCCCATCAGTCGGAGGCTCATCTCGTTGGCGCGCCGGATCATGTTCTCGAGCACCTGGTCGATCGTGTACTGGTACTCGCCGGTGTTGGCGGCGACCATTCGCCGGATCTCTTTGCGGAGGCGCGCGATGAACCGCGCGGCCTTCATGTTGGCGGCGTACTCCGGAGCGTCTGAGAACAGCCGCCGCAGATCGCGGTCGTAAAAGTGCGGGTGCTCGACGCCGTAGTGTCTGCGCTTCCGCGCGTAGTGCGCGCGCAGCGTCTTGCGGATCTTCTGGATCGGCTCCACCTTGCGGCGGGTGCGCACGAGCATGGGCTTTCCGGCCAGCTCGCTCATCAGGCCGTCCATGTATTCGAGCTTCTTCAGGGCCGGCCAGTCCGCATACCGGGTCCGCCAGTCGGCGTCTGGTGTCAGCCAGGCGGCGAATGTTTCCGCGAAGTCTTCATCAGGATGGCTCTGCGCGTACCAGCTGTCGAGATGCAGCACGAAGCTCTTGCTGTATGGCTTCGGCGTGTAGTAGTCGGGATACTGCATGTACGACGGCCCGAAGATCTGCTGACGCCGTCGCCGCTGCCGAAGCTTGTAGGCGTTGTCGATGGCGTGCCCCGCCTCGTGGCGAAGGATCTTCAGGCACCAGGCCTCCGTCCCTCCCTCGACTTCGAGCATCTGCGCGCGTTCCAGTTTTTCCAGCCGGGGATGCGCGAGGTAGAAGGGAATGGCAACGCCCGGGACACCATCGGGTGAGAACCACTCCGCGGACAACCAGAAGTGCGGCTGAAACGCCAGGCCCCGAGAATCGAGCTCCCGCTGCAGGACCGCGATGCGTCCTTCGAGAGGGCTGCCTTCGATGGTGATCCCGAGCTGCGAGATCCGAAGGTCCAGGAGCTTCTCGTCCGGCCAGGTCGCCCACTCGTCAGGGGACACGACGCCGTTCGACGCTGGAGGTCGGGTGGACTTTTCCAGCGCCTGTGCGTCCGGCGCGTCCTCGGGTGTGGCGGGGGAAGGGCGTTCCAATCCCTCAGTCTAACTGAGTTGAACGCCCCGTCGGGCTGTGGTATACCCCTGAAACTCGTCCCGGGAATCAGTCGGGACTTTCGGTACCTTTTTCAAAGTTTCTTCGCGACTTCAGACCGACCGACCCGCTACAGTCGCACCAGAACAGCCACGCCGGCCACCTTTTCAGCTCATCCTGTCCGAGCGCGGGTTCTCAAGGAGCGCGTATGAACGCCCTGTGTCGTCTCGCCCTGGCAATCTGTCTCGTGGCTGCGGCCACAGTTCCCTCGTCAGCGGAACAGCCCGAACAGACTCCGGCCACGCCGCCGGCCGCGGGGCAGCAGCCGGCCCCGCCGGAGCCCGCGGAGCCCACCTACGAAGAAACCGTCGTCGTCAGCGGATCGCGGGCGCAGGAAAAGCTGGGCAATACGCCCGTGACGATGACCGTCATCGGTCCGCGTCAGATTGAGAGCGCGACGTCACAGAATTTCGCCGAGTTGCTGCGCGCCGTCCCCGGCTTGAACATCACCCAGACGTCGGCGCGCGACATCAACGTGACCAGCCGCGCCGCCACGGGAACACTCGCGACCGGGCAGCTCGCGCTGCTCGACGGCCGGAGCCTGTATCAGGATTTCTTCGGGTTCGTCATGTGGGATTTCCTCCCCGTCAACCTCAACGAGATCAAACAGATCGAAGTGATCCGGGGGCCGGCGTCGGCCGTCTGGGGCGCGAACGCGCTCAACGGCGTCATCAACGTGATCACGAAGACGCCGCGGGAAATGCAGGGGACCACCGCCACGCTGGGGGTCGGCGCGTTCGAACGGACCGGTGGAGAGGACGCGGGCTCTCTGTGGTATCTGAGCGGGACCCACGCCAGCGCCATCAACGACCGGTGGGCATTCAAGTTGTCCGCCGGTGGATACGTGCAGGACCCGCTATCGCGGCCGACAGGCTTCATCCCCGGTTCGCCGAAGACGCCGTCGGCGCCGCAGGGTACGCCCTATCCCGCCTACACGAATACCGGTACGACACAGCCGAAGTTCGACGCCCGCGTGGACTACGACTACGAAGACGGTCGCCAGCTGTCGTTCACCGGTGGCGTGTCGGGGACCGAGGGGATCATGCATACCGGCATCGGTCCATTCGACATCAACGACGGAACGATCATGAGTTACGGCCGGATGAACTTCGCCCGCAAAGGGCTGCGGGTGTCGGCCTTCACCCAGGCGCTCGATGGCGACGCCAGCAATCTCCTGACAAGAGATCCCCTGGGCCGGCCCATCCAGTTCTCCTTCAAGACCAATACGAGCGACGTGGATCTGACGAACGTGCAGACCTTCGCGAAGCGTCACGTGCTGACATACGGCGGGAACCTGCGGTACAACAAATTCGATCTGTCGCTCGCACCAGCCGCCGAGAACCGGGTGGAGTTCGGCGTCTACGCCCAGGACGAGATCTTTCTCTCGGACCATTTCCGCCTGTCGGTCGGAGGGCGCGTGGACCGTTTCGACTACCTCGACGATTTCGTGTTCTCTCCGCGAGTCGCGCTCCTCGTCAAGCCGGTCCAGAATCACACGTTCCGCCTGTCCTACAACCGCGCGTATCGCTCGCCGTCGGTCATCAACAACTTTCTCGATATCTCGATCGCGGAGCCGCTCAGGCTCGCGCCCACGCTCGTGTACCCGCTGCCTGTACCGATCCGTCGGCAACCCGGACCTGAAGGAAACCTCTCTGGATGCCTTCGAGGTGGGGTACACGGGGGTTCTCGCGGGACGAACTGTTCTCTCGGCCGCGTACTACGTCAACAAATCCAAGAACGACATCCTCTTCACGGAAGTGCGTTCCGCCCGGTTTACGGCCACGAACCCTCCGCCGGGCTGGCCGCTGTCGCCGCTCGTCATCCCTGCGGTCACCGGCGGCGCGGGGTTCCCGGCGCTCTTCACCTACCAGAACTTTGGCAAGACGACGCAGAAGGGACTGGAGCTCGGGGTCGACACACCCGTGGCGCGGTACCTCAACGTGTTCGCGAACTACTCCTGGCAGGGGAAGCCGGAGCCGACGGGGTTCGACATTTCCGAGCTGAACCTGCCGGCGAAGAACAGGTACAACCTCGGTGCGAGCATCGACTACGCGCGGTTCCTGGGCAGTCTGTCGGTCAGCTACTCCGACAGTGCGTTCTGGCAGGATGTGCTCGATGACCGGTATCATGGGACGACCAAGGCCTACACGCTGGTCAATGCGGGCTTCGGCGTGAGGTGGGGCGCAGGGGATCGGATCACCACGTCGGTCAAAGTGACGAACCTCGCCAACCAGGACATCCAGCAGCACGTCTTCGGCGACGTGACGAAGCGCCAGGTCGTCGGCGAGCTGCGGGTGGGCTTCGGAGGCACCAAATAAGACTCGAGCATTCGGTGTGACGTCGATTCGGCTCCTCGCGCTCGACATCGACGGGACCATCCTCGACAGCCACGGGAACGTGCCGGACGCCAACAGGGATGCGATCGCGCGCGCCATCGACGCCGGGGTCGAGGTCGCGCTGGCCACGGGCCGCCGGTACGATTTCGCGCGAGCGGTCTTCGAGCAGCTGCCGTCACCGCTGACGCTGATTCTGAGCAACGGCGCGATCGTGAAAACGCGCGAAGGGGAGACGCTCATCCGCGATCTGCTTCCGCGCGAAGTGGCGCGCGCGGTCCTGGCTCGCGTCCCGCGGCATCGGAAGAGCGCGGCGGTCGTGTTCGACAGGCCCCGCGAGGGGCAGGTCGTTTTCGAAGAGATCGACTGGGAGCATCCGCGGCAACGTGCCTTCTTTGCGGCAAACCGCCCCTTCCTGCACGAAGTCACGCCGCTCGACGCCTGCCTGACCGAAGATCCGATCCAGGTCATGTTCACGGGCCGGTGTGTCGAGATGCGCGAGCTGTTCGATGATCTCGAGCAGACCGCGGGCGACTACTCCGTGGCCCTCACCGAGTACCAGCATCGCGACTTTTCCCTCGTGGACGTCGTCCGCGCCGGGTGCTCGAAGGGGGCGGCGCTGCGAGCCTGGTCAGAGCGGCGTGGATTCCGGCGCGACGAAGTGATGGCGATGGGAGACAATCTGAACGATCTGCAGATGCTGGAGTTCGCGGGCACCCCTGTGCTGATGGGGAATGCGCTTGCCGAGCTGAAAGCGCGCGGATGGGCCGTCACCGGAACGAACGACGACGCGGGTGTGGCGCGCGCCATCGAGACGTACATCCTCGACCGGGCGTCAAAGAGCGAATAGAGAGCTCTCAGCTGTCAGCTCTCAGCCGTCAGCTCAGCTGAGCCAGGGACAGGGAGGCAAACGAGCTCAGGGCTGCGGGTCGGGGCAATATGGAACTGAAAGCTGACAGCTGAATGCTGAAAGCTGAGAAAGGCGCACCAGAAATTGGCTATGGGGATGGGAATGCGGCTGCCGAAGTCCGAGCGCACGCGCGGCGGGCGGCATCGGTCGCCGGCGGCCGAGACGCCGGCGGCGGAGAGTGCGCCGAAGAAGAAGAAAATGACGTCGGCGGCGTGGCAGGAGGCGAAGGCGCTGATCTGGGCACGGCGCGGGCGCCTGGGCCTTGGCCTGACCCTGATGCTCGTCAACCGCATCTCGGGCCTGATCCTGCCGGCGACCTCCAAGTATCTCATTGACGACGTGATCGGCAAGGGGCGGGCGGATCTGCTGACGCCAATCGCGCTGGCGGCGGGCGCTGCCACGATCGTGCAGGCCGTGTCGTCGTTCGCGTTGTCCCAGGTGCTCGGGGTGGCCGCGCAGCGCGCGATCACCGAGATGCGCCGCCGCGTCGAAGCACACGTTGCGCGCCTGCCCGTCACGTACTTCGACTCCACGCAGTCCGGCGTTCTGATCTCGCGGATCATGACCGACGCCGAAGGGATCCGGAACCTCGTGGGGACCGGTCTCGCGCAGCTGGCGGGCAGCCTGGTGACGGCGCTCTTCGCACTGGGTTACCTCTTCTACCTCAACTGGTATCTCACGCTGATCACGATCGTCGCGCTTGCCGTATTCGGCGGCGCGATGGCGCTCGCGTTCAAGCGGCTCAGGCCGCTGTTCCGGGAGCGGGGCAAGATCAACGCCGAAGTGACGGGGCGTCTCAACGAGACCCTCGGCGGGATCCGGATCGTCAAGACCTACACCGCGGAGAAGCGCGAAGAGCTCGTCTTCACGCGCGGCGTCAACCGCCTGTTCCGCAATATCGCCCAGTCCATCACCGGCGTCTCCGCGATCACGGCCTTTTCGACGGTCGTGGTGGGTGTGATCGGCGTCATCATGATCGTCGTCGGCGGCCGGGCGATCATCGAGGGACGCATGACCGTCGGCGAGTTCATCAACTACATCCTCTTCACCGGCCTCATGGCCGCCCCCGTCGTCCAGATTGCGTCGATCGGCACGCAGATCAGTGAAGCCTTTGCCGGCCTCGATCGCATCCACGAGCTGCTCAGCATGCGGACGGAGGACGACGAGGACAGCACGCGCGCGCCGTTCGGCGCGATTGACGGCGAGGTCCGGTTCGAGGACGTCATGTTCGAGTACAACCCCGGTGTGTCCGTCCTGAAGCACGTCAGCTTCACGGCCCCCGCGGGCACGACCACCGCGCTCGTGGGATCGAGCGGATCCGGGAAGAGCACGCTCATCAGCCTCGTGATGGCCTTCAACCGTCCGCTGAGCGGACGCATCGTCGTCGACGGCCGCGATCTCGCGAGCGTGCGTCTGCGCGACTATCGATCGCAGCTCGGTGTCGTCCTCCAGGACAATTTCCTGTTCGACGGGACCGTGGGGGACAACATCCGGTACGGACGGAAGTCAGCGACCGCAGACGAGATTCGCGAGGTGAGCCGCATCGCACACGCCGACGAGTTCATCGACGAGTTCGAGAACAAGTACGACACCGTCGTCGGCGAGCGCGGCGTGAAGCTGTCGGGAGGCCAGCGGCAGCGCGTCGCGATTGCCAGGGCGATTCTGGCGGATCCGCGCATCCTGGTGCTCGACGAGGCCACGTCGAGCCTCGACAGTGAGAGCGAAGCGCTGATTCAGGACGGGCTCCGCTCGCTCCGCGCGGGGCGGACGACTTTCGTGATCGCGCACCGGCTGTCGACCATCCGGAGCGCCGATCAGATTCTCGTGATCGAGCACGGCGAAATCGTGGAACGCGGCACCCATGCCGAGCTCATGGCTTCGCACGGGCGGTATCGTACGCTGTACGACAAGCAATATCGTCTCGAGGCGGACAGGTTCATCAATCCGGGCGAGGATTTCACCCCCGAGCTCCCGAGCGTCAAGGTGCCGGCGGGGGTGCGAGGGAATGATGCGCTCTGAGTCGGGACTCGGCTTCCGCCTTCAGGCGGAAGTTTGTAACTGATAGCTGACAGCTGTTAGCTGATAGCTCTGACCGAGAGGGATATGCCGCAATTCATCTACACCATGAAAGGGCTCGGGAAGGTGCATCTTCCCGACCACGTCGTGCTCAAGGACATCTGGCTTTCGTTTCTGCCGGGGGCGAAGATTGGCGTGCTCGGGCTGAACGGATCGGGGAAGAGCACGCTGCTGCGGATCATGGCGGGCCAGGAGACGCAGTTCATCGGCGAAGCGTGGCCGGCCGACGGCATCACGGTCGGCTTTCTCGAGCAGGAGCCGCAGCTCGACGCGAAGAAGACCGTCCTCGGCAATGTCGAGGAGGGGGTCGCCGAGATCAAGGCGCTGCTGACGCGCTACGACGAGATCAACGCGATGTTCGGCGAGGAGCTGGCGCCGGAGCAGATGGAGAAGGTGCTCGAAGAGCAGGGCCGGGTGCAGGACCGCATCGAAGCCGCAGATGGATGGAACCTGGACTCCCGCCTGGAGCTCGCGATGGATGCGCTCCGCCTTCCCCCGGCGGACGCAGACGTCACCACGCTGTCCGGTGGCGAGCGACGACGAGTGGCGCTCTGCCGCCTCCTGCTGAAGAGCCCGGACCTGCTACTCCTCGACGAGCCCACGAATCACCTCGACGCTGAGTCTGTCGCGTGGCTCGAGCGGTTTCTCAAGGACTATCCTGGAACGGTGGTCGCCGTGACCCACGACCGCTACTTCCTCGACAACGTTGCCGGCTGGATCCTCGAGCTGGATCGCGGGCACGGTATCCCGTGGGAAGGGAATTACTCGTCGTGGCTCGAGCAGAAGCAGAAGCGGCTCGAGATCGAAGAGAAGTCGGAAACGAAGCGTCAGCGGACGCTCGCGCGCGAGCTGGACTGGATCCGCATGTCTCCGCGGGCCCGCCAGGCGAAGGGCAAGGCGCGCCTCAACGCGTACGAGGATCTGCTGAAGGAAGAATCGGCCCAGAAGATCGAACAGGTCGAGATCTACATCCCGCCAGGTCCGCGTCTTGGCGACATCGTCGTCGAGTCCCGCGGCTTGAGGAAGGCCTACGGCGAGACGCTCCTGATGGAGGACGTGAACTTCACGCTGCCCCGCGGCGGCATAGTCGGTGTGATTGGCCCGAACGGCGCCGGAAAGACAACCCTGTTCCGGATGGTGACGGGGAAGGAGCAACCCGATTCAGGCACGCTGCGCATCGGCGAGACGGTGCAGGTGGGCTACGTGGATCAGTCGCGTGACTCGCTGTCCGCAGAGAAGAGCGTCTGGGAAGAGATTACAGGCGGGCGTGACAACGTCGAGCTCGGCAAGCGCGAAGTCGCGTCGCGTGCGTACGTGTCCTGGTTCAATTTCAAAGGGCGCGATCAGCAGCGCAAGGTCGGGGCGCTCTCGGGCGGGGAACGCAACCGGGTTCACCTGGCGAAGCTTCTGAAGGGCGGGGCGAACCTGCTGCTCCTGGACGAACCGACGAACGACCTCGACGTGGACACGCTGCGCGCTCTCGAGGAAGCGCTGTTGTCGTTCGCAGGCTGCGCGGTCGTCATCAGCCACGATCGCTGGTTCCTGGATCGGATCGCCACGCACATGCTCGCGTTCGAAGGGGACAGCAAGGTCGTCTGGTTCGAGGGCAACTATCAGGACTACGAGGCGGATCGGCATCGGCGTCTCGGCGCCGAGGCGGATCAGCCGCACCGGATCAAATACAGGAAGCTGACCAGATAGCGTGTGGACGCCTCAATGGTTGATTCGTGCGCTGAGCGTGCTCACCCTCGCACTCTTCGCCGCGTGTGCCCGCGACCCGGGGGCGCCCACGTCGCGGTTTCTGTCGATCGCGACCGGCGGCACCGGCGGTGTCTACTACCCATACGGCGGCGGCATCGCCAAGCTCCTGAACGAGTATGTTCCGGGAGTCCGCGCCAGCGCGGAGGTCACCGCGGCATCGGTCGACAACCTCAAGTTCATTCGTGACGAGAAGGCGGAGCTCGCCTTCACGCTCGCGGACACGCTGGCGGATGCACTGGCGGGCCGTGGCCCATTCGCGGGAGGCCGTCCGGTGCCCGCCGCGGCCATCGCGGTGCTCTACTCCAACTACACGCAGATTGTGACCCGGGCGAGCTCCAGGATCTCGTCGGTCGGGGATCTCCGTGGCAAAGTCGTGTCAACGGGATCGCCAGGCAGCGGCACCGAGATCATTGCGTTTCGCCTGCTGAAGGCCGCCGGGCTGGACCCCGATCGTGACGTCACGCGTCAGGGCCTGGGCGCCTCCGAATCCGCTGACGCCGTGAAAGACGGCAAGATCGATGCGTTCTTCTGGAGCGGGGGCCTGCCGAGCGCCGCGGTGCAGGACCTGTCGCACACACCCGGCAGCAAGATCAGGCTGCTGCCGAGCGCCGAGCTCCTGCCCGCCCTTCAGGCGGAGTTCGGCGCCCTCTATTTCCGCGTCGATGTCCCAGCCGGGGCGTATCCGGGTGTCTCCGAACCGATCCCGGTCGTCGGCGTGTCGAATGTCCTGGTCGTCAACCGCTCGATGCCCGACCAGCTCGCCTACGACATCACGCGCGTGCTGTTCGATCATCAGCCGGAGCTCGCCGCGATTCATCCGGAAGCGCGTCACCTCTCAGTGAAAACCGCCATCGTCGGCTCGCCGGCGCCCCTGCACCCCGGGGCGGCGAGGTTCTACAAGGAGCGGATGAAATAGCTGTCAGCTCTCAGCTGTCAGCGCTCCGCTGAAGTCTGACAGCTGACGTCTGAAAGCCACCATTCATGCCCGGCCCGATTGACGTCTCCCTCCTCGCGTCTGATGAAGCTCCAGTCCGCCGGCTCGGGGGTTTTACTGCCCGCCTTGCGACGGCGCTGTGCGTCGGGCTCTCGCTCTACGCTCTCTACTGGGTCCTGTTCATCGTTCAGCCGCAGGTCTATCGCATCAGCTTTCTGCTGATTGCCATCGTTCTCTCGTTCCTGCTTTTTCCGTTCAGAAAAGCGGCGCCGTCCCGGCCATCCGGACCAGAAACGTCCGGGCAGATCGAGGAGGTACGGGTCGTTCCATTCTTCGACTGGGTGCTCATGGCTGTGGCCATTGCGGCGTTCTCCTGGCCGCTCTTCGACTTCAATGCTTTCATCTACCGGGCCGCGGATCCGAAGCCGGTCGATCTGGTGTTCGGGGCGATGGCGATCCTGTTGGTTCTCGAGGCGACCCGGCGGTCCGTCGGCGCGATCCTCCCGCTCACCGCGGTGGCGTTCCTGCTCTATGCCTACGCCGGCCCGCAGTTCGACCGCATCGGGCTGCCCCTGCTGGCCCACCGCGGGTTCGATGCCGGACGGCTCGTCGGCACCTTGTACATGACGCTCGAAGGTGTCTTCGGCGTGCCGCTGGATGTGGCCGCGACCTACATCGTGCTCTTCACGATTTACGGAGCCGTCCTGGAGTATTCGGGCGCCGGGGCATTCTTCATCAACTGGGCGATGGCGGCCATGGGACGCTCGCACTCAGGTGCGGGGCCCGGACGGACGGTCACGCTTGCCGGATTTCTGCTCGGCACGGTTTCGGGCAGCGGGGTGGCGACGACGGTGATGCTCGGGTCGGTGTCCTGGCCATTGCTCAAACGAGCGGGCTATACCCCCGAAACCGCGGGCGGCATTCTGTCGGCCGCGGGTATCGGGGCGCTGCTCTCGCCGCCCACGCTCGGCGCCGCGGCATTTCTCATCGCGGAGTTCCTGCAGATCTCGTATCTGCAGGTCCTCATCATGGCCTCGATCCCGACGCTCCTGTACTACCTGTCGATCTTCCTGATGATCGAGGCGGACTCGCGGCGGCTGGGCACGCGCCCGGCGAAGGCCGATGCGCCACGACTGGGAGATCTCACGCGGAAGTACTGGTATCACTTCACGTCGCTCGCCGCGATTGCGGTGCTGATGGCTGCGGGCCTGTCCGCGTTCCGCGCCGTCTTCTGGGCCACCGTTCTCGCGTGGGCGCTGAGCTTCGTCCGCCGGGAGAGTGCCTTGACGCCTCCGCGGCTGATTGCCGCGCTCAGGGCTGGCGGCGCCGGGGTCCTCGGTGTCGCGGCGACGACCGCTACTGCGGGGATCGTTGTCGGGGTCGTGACGCTGACAGGTCTGGGGTTGAAGATTGCCGGCATCATCGTGGCGCTGGCCGCAGGCAAACTGTTTCTGACGGTCGTCTACTCCGCCATCGCTGTCTGGCTGCTGGGGCTCGCGGTCCCGGTCACCGCCTCGTACATCATCGCGGCGGTCATGGTGGCGCCTGCGTTGATCCAGTCGGGAGTGCCCGCCGTCGCGGCACACATGTTCATCTTCTACTATGCGGTGCTGTCGGAGGTCAGCCCGCCCACGGCGCTCTCCCCGTTTGCCGCCGCCGCGATCACCGGCGCGAATCCGTTTCGCACCATGCTGGTCACCTGGAAGTACACCGCGCCGGCGTTCCTGGTTCCGTTCGCCTTCACGCTCAGTCCCGAGGGGCTCGGGATCCTGTTCCGGGGACCCACTACTCAGATCATGTGGGCCTCGGCCACGGCCGCCCTGGGGGTGGCGGCTGTAGCCGGGGGGCTGGGAGGCTGGATCCACCACCGCGCGTCGTCATTGGAACGGGGGGGACTCATCGCCGCGGGCCTGCTTCTGGTCTACGCCGGCCGTCAGGCGGACCTCCTGGGGCTCTCGCTTGGCGCAGTGGTGTTGATCTTGCAATTGAGGTGGTTGTCGATGGGAAATGCCGGGAAAACGACTTCGTAAGTCTCGACTTCGCAACAGGTTGGAAGGCTGCATCGGCGGCGTGGCGGGATTGGGCCCGGGCAGCGACAATTTGGGTCCGGTCGAAAAATGGCAGGTTGCCGAAAAGTGTCCACAACGGCGGCTCAGAATCGAACACAGGGGTGAAATGGAATCGACGCCGGCAATAAACAGACGTCACGAAGCGGGATTCACGCTGGTTGATTTGCTGTTCGTCATCGCGCTCATCGGCGTGCTCGCGTCCATGGCCATTCCCGGACTGATGCGCGCCCGCGGGGCGGCGCAGGCCTCGTCCGCACTCGGCACGCTGCGAGTCGTCAACAGTGCGCAGCTGACGTATGCGATTTCCTGCGGGCTGGGTTTCTATGCGCCGGACTTTCCGACGCTTGGCGCACTACCGCCGGGCACGACCGAGGGTTACCTGTCGCCGGATCTGTCGGCTGCCTCGACGTTCAACAAGAGCGGCTACATCTTCAGCATGGCGGGGACGCCGCACGGCGGCGCTCCGGCGACGTGCAATGGTCTGGGGGCGGGCGCCGCGTCTCCGGGGTACGCCGTGGTCGCCGATCCACTGGATCCCAGTGGCAGCGTCTCCCGCTATTTCGGCTCGAACGCAGATGGCCTGATTTACCAGGACACCACCTCGCTCGCCACGACCATGCCGGAGAGCGGCGGGCCCCCCTCGGGCGGACCCATCCAGTAGCATTCCACGCCGGCGGGAGCGCTGCGGTGAGCAGCGTCCCCGCCATCCCGATCCATCGCTCCAGCCGCACGACCAGTCCTCGAACGCGCATCTGCTATCGTTAGCTCTTCATCCGGAGGGCTGTTGATGCTGTGCCGAACCCCGCGTGTGACGCTTCTCTGGGCTGCGCTTCTTCTGACGACTGCCGTTGCGTCCCCCGCGCAGACGATCACGACGCCGAAGCAGCAGTTCGGGTTCGACATCGGCGACGACTACCAGCTCGCGACCTACACGCAGTTCACCGAATACTGGAAGAAGCTCGACGCGGAGTCCGACCGGATGCGTGTCGTCGAGATCGGCAGGACGGCCGAAGGACGGCCGCAGCTGATGGCGATCATCACGTCCCCCGAGAATTTCAAGAAGCTCGATCGGTACCGGGAGATTTCGCGCAGGCTGGCGACCGTGGACGTCCTGAACGACGAGCAGGCGCGCGCGCTCGCGAAGGAAGGGAAGGGGATCGTCTGGGTCGACGGCGGGCTGCACGCGACCGAAGTGCTTGGCGCCCATCAGTTGATGGAGACCGTGTATCAGCTCGTCAGCCGTAAGGACGCCGAGACACTGCGGTTCCTGGACGACCTGGTGATTCTCGCCGTCCACGCCAACCCGGACGGCATGGAGCTGGTGTCCAAGTGGTACATGCGTGAGAAGGACCCGCTCAAGCGGTCGATGACCGCGCTCCCGAGACTCTACGAAAAATACGCCGGGCACGACAACAATCGCGACTTCTACATCTCCAACCTGCCGGAGAGCACCAACATGAACAAGGTGCTCTATACGGAGTGGTACCCGCAGGTCATGTACAACCATCATCAGACCGGCCCGGCCGGGACGGTGATGTTCGCGCCGCCGTTCCGCGATCCGTTCAACTACAACTTCGATCCACTCGTTCCCGTCGGGATCGACATCGTTGGCGCCGCGATGGCCAACCGCATGGCAGGCGAAGGCAAGCCGGGGGTCACGAGCCGCAAGGGCTCGAGCTACTCCACCTGGTGGAACGGCGGACTGCGGACGACGGTGTACTTCCACAACATGATCGGGTTGCTCACCGAGACGATCGGAAGCCCCACGCCGATCGAAATACCCTTCGTGCCCGCGAAGCTGCTCCCGGACTCGAGCCTGTACTTTCCGATCGAGCCGCAGAAGACGTGGCACTTCCGCCAGTCGATCGACTACTCCGTCACGGCGAACTACGCCGTCTTCGACGTCGTCTCGCGGAACAGGGACACGTTCCTCTACAACATCTATCAGATGGGAAAGAACTCGATTGCGCGAGGCAGCCGGGATACGTGGACGGTCACGCCTCGCCGGCTGGCGGCCGCGCAGACGGCCCTGGGCCAGAAATCCGGGTCCTCCTCAGCGCCCGGCGGCGCCCAGGCGGGCGGAGCGCCGAAGATCGAGCAGTTCACGACCCTGTTCCACGACCCGGCCATGCGCGATCCGCGCGGATTCATCCTGCCGGCGGACCAGCCGGATTTTCCGACAGCGGTCAAGTTCGTCAATGCCCTGCTCAAGACCGGCATCACGATTCACCGTGCGGCGGCTGCCTTCACGGTTGCGGGAAAGAGCTATCCCTCAGGCTCCTATGTCGTCAAGGCGGCGCAGGCGTTCCGGCCCCACGTGCTCGACATGTTCGAGCCGCAGGACCACCCTGACGACATTCCATATCCCGGAGGCCCGCCCACGCGGCCCTACGACAGCGCGGGCTGGACGCTCGCTTTCCAGATGGGCGTGAAATTCGATCGCGTGCTCGACGCCTTCGACGGGCCGTTCGAAGCGGTGACCGGCATGCAGAAACCGGCGGCAGGCCGGGTGAGCTCGACCTCCGGCGCAACCGGGTACCTCATGAGCCACGCGCCCAACGACGCGTTCATCGCGATCAATCGTCTGCTCGCGGCGGGTGAAGAGGTCGAGTGGTTCACGACAGGCGCACGAGGCGGGTGGTTCTACATTGCGGCAAAGCCCTCGACGCGAGCGGTGCTCGACAAACTTGCGGCCAATCTGGGGCTCAGTTTTGAAGCCGTCGCGACCCGGCCGGAGGGAACTCAAATCAGGCTTCGAAAGCTGCGTATCGGACTGGCCGACCAGTACGGCGGGTCGATGCCCTCCGGCTGGACCCGGTTCATTCTCGAACAGTTCGAATTTCCTTACGAAGTGGTGTATCCGAAGGTCCTCGACGCCGGGGGCCTTTCGAGCCGCTTCGACGTCATCATCCTGCCATCGGGCGTCGGACCGTCGATCCCGGGGTCCGGCCGTCGGGGCGGGGAGAGCGCGCCGGCGGTTCCCGACGTCAATATTCCTGCCGAGTACCAGCCGACGGTTGGTGCGTACCTCGGCCGCCACTACAGCCCCGCAGCTGAAGAAGTTTCTCGAGGATGGGGGGACCATTCTGGCGGTGGGGCGTTCGAGCGCGAACCTTGGACAGCTTTTCGACCTCCCGGTCGGCAATCACCTTGTCGAGCGATCACCGGACGGCGGTGTCCGGCAGCTCCCGGCCGAGAAATACTACGTGCCGGGTTCGATTCTGCGGGTCGCCGTGGACACTAGCGCGCCGCTGGCGCAGGGCCTCGAGAAGCAGCTGGACGTGTTCTTCGACAACAGCCCCGTGTTCACCCTGCGTCCTGACGCCGCTTCGAAGGGAGTGCGCGCAATCGCCTGGTTCGCCGGCCCATCGCCGCTGCGGAGCGGGTGGGCCTACGGGCAGGGCTATCTGGACGGCGGCGTCCAGATCGTCGAGGCGCCGGTGGGGAAGGGACGCCTGTTCATGTTCGGGCCGGAAATCACGTTCCGTGCGCAGCCGCACGGCACGTTCAAGTTCCTGTTCAACGGTCTGTATCTGGCGTCAGGTGCGGCCCGCCCTGGGTCTCCCGCGAGCACGCCGCGATAGGTCACGAACGGACTCTAGGGCGCACAGTGTGCCGCAGTGGCCGGTGACGTGTGCTCGCCGGGTTCACGCCGCACACGCCGTGTCCTCCCTCCAGGAGGTTAAGTCACCCATTATCAGTAACTTACATTTTGGCTCAGCAGCGGCATCATTCCCGCTATAGAAGAGTCATCGCGCAACAACGCGCGACGAACTCAAGGAGCTTCCCCGATGCGTTCACTGCTTTGCCCCCTGGTCGCCATCCTCATGCTGACGTCCGCCACCCCCGTCTGGGCAGCCGACGATGCGGTGCCGACCGCACCGACAGCAGCCGTGGCGGCCGCATGGGCCAAGGAGGGCGCACGGCCGGGCCCATCCCCGAAGGCGCTGAATCTGATGATGGGATCCTACGCGGCGCTGCAGGCGCTCGACATGGTCTCGACCATCCAGGCTCGCAACGCCGGGGCGCGGGAAGTCAATCCGGTCATGGCCGGCGGCTACGGGCAGGCGACGACGATTAAGGCCCTGATGTCGGTGGGAACGCTTGGCGCCGTCACGCTGATGGCGAAGAAGAACCGCAAGGCGGCATTCTTCACGATGATTGCCCTGAACGTTGCCAGCGCGGCAATCGTCGCGAACAACATGAAGAACCTCCACCAGCTGAAACAGCGGTAGGACCGGTTGCCACGGGAAGGGCAGGTCGCGACCTGCCCTTCGTCTTTTCGTCTGCTACCGCCGTCTCGAGCCCGCCTTGCCCTTCGCGGCTGACTTCTTCTTCCCTGATGCTTTCCGCGCCACCGGCCGGGCGGCTGCCTTTCGCGCAACCTTCCTCTTGACCGGCGCCGATTTCCGCTTTGGCTTC
The DNA here is from genome assembly GCA_963749835.1 of uncultured Acidobacteriota bacterium. GTDB lineage: Bacteria > Acidobacteriota > Vicinamibacteria > Vicinamibacterales > 2-12-FULL-66-21 > JALZOC01. Next base: position 3,315,348 of record CAVVOD010000001.1, on the reverse strand, counting down.
GCGGCGGATTTCGCCGACGTTTTCTTCTTCGCGACGACCCCCTTCTTCTTTCCCCCCCGGCCCGTGACCGCCTTTCGCGCTTTCGTGACGGTGGCCTTGACCTGCCGGGTCACGCGCTTGACCGTGCGGCTGACTGCCCGGCGGACCGCCGGCCGTTTCTTGACCACCTTCCGCGCGGCCGATCCGGCGCTTTCCGCGGCATAGCTGGCCGTGGCGCCCGCGGCCGCCGCCACCTCGCCTGCCATGACTCCGGCCGTGCTCGCCGTTTCTGCCGCGGCACTCGCCGCACTACTGGCCGCACTGGAGGCCGACTGCGCGGTCTCTGAGACCGCCCGCGTCGCCGTCCCCAGGGTGCTTCCGATGGTGTCCGCTGCCCGGGTCAGGATGGAATCTTCGACTTCTTCGTCTTCCCGCTGTGAATCATCAGCCATGGCGTCTCCTTGCGCGGCATAGTAGCAGAGCCTGCGTCCCTCGACGGAGGCAATGTACAGTGAGCGACGGTACCGCCGCTCGCAGGATGCCAATCGTGCACGACACCTACGCGTATCATCCGGAGATTCTGGAGGAGCTGGCGCGGCACGGCCTCAGGCCGCTTCCGAGCAGCCCGCCGGCGCAGTTGCGCGATGCGGTGCGAGACCTCTACAAGTACGAGATCAAGCGGCTGCGCGGCGAACTGCTGGCGGGGCGCTTTCTCAAGTCCGAGTACGCAGGACACATCATCGAGCTTCGCAAGCGGTACTGGGTTCTCTCCGTTCCAACCCATTTGTGGATGGAGCGCAAGCCGTAAGACCATCAGATATGGATTTCGAAAAGCTTGGTGTCTTCTACCTGGGCCGTGCCGTGGACAGTGACATGGCACAACCGCTCGATTCCCTCGTGTTGTATGACTCGCGCGATCTGGTGACCCACGCCGTCTGCGTGGGCATGACAGGAAGCGGCAAGACCGGTCTGTGCCTGTCGCTCATCGAGGAAGCCGCCATCGACGGCGTGCCGGTCATCGCGATCGACCCCAAAGGAGATCTCGGCAACCTGTTGCTGACCTTCCCCGGCCTCTCGGCTCAGGAGTTCCGGCCGTGGATCGACGAGGACGAAGCGCGACGAGTTAAATGCTCGGCTGACGAATTTGCCTCGCAACAGGCGGAGGCATGGAAGCAGGGGTTGACGGACTCCGGGCAGGACGCGGCCAGGATCGAGCGGTTGCGCGCGGCGGCGGAGTTCGCCATCTACACCCCCGGCAGCAGCGCCGGACTGCCGGTCTCCGTCCTGAGCTCGTTTGCCGCGCCGCCGGAGTCCATCCGGCAGGATCCCGAGCTGCTGTCCGAACGCGCGTCGAACACCGCCACGAGCCTGCTGTCGCTCGCCGGTGTGGAGGCCGCGCCTCGCAGCCGTGAGCACACGCTTGTGACGATGGTGCTGACGTTCGCCTGGAAACAGGGGAGCGATCTCGACCTGCCCGCGCTGATTCAACAGGTCCAGACCCCGCCGTTCCAGAAAGTTGGCGTCGTCGATCTCGATGCGTTCTTCCCGCAGCGCGAGCGCTTCGAGCTCGCCATGCAGTTCAACGGTGTGCTTGCCGCACCAGGGTTCGAGCAGTGGTTCGAAGGAGAGCCGCTCGATCCCGCACATCTGCTCCACACGGCGGACGGGCGTCCGCGGGTCGTGATTTTCTCCATCGCACATCTCGGCGACGCGGAGCGGATGTTCTTCGTCTCCCTGCTGCTGAATCAGATGCTGGCCTGGATGCGGGGCCTGTCCGGAACGTCGAGCCTTCGCGCCGTTCTGTACATGGACGAAATCGCCGGGTTCCTGCCGCCCGTTGCGAATCCCCCGTCGAAGCTGCCTTTCCTGACGTTGCTCAAACAGGGCCGGGCCTTCGGCCTCGGCGTCGTCCTGGCGACCCAGAACCCCGTGGACCTCGATTACAAAGGGCTCTCGAATATCGGCACATGGTTCCTGGGACGGCTGCAGACCGAGCGGGATAAAGCGCGGGTCCTCGACGGACTCGAGGGGGCGGCCTCGTCCGGGCTCGATCGCACGGAGATCGACCGTCTGCTCTCTGCGCTGGGGAAGCGGATGTTTCTGCTTCATAACGTCCATGAGCAGGCGGCGCGGGTGTTCCAGACCCGCTGGACCCTTTCGTATCTGCGAGGACCGCTGTCGCGCGATCAGATTCGACTGCTGATGAGTGAACGCCGGTCCACGACGGGCTCCGCCGCCGCGGCTCCTCCTGGAAGGCGTGCCGTCCAGCGGACCGACGCCTCGGCGACCGACCAGCCCCCCGTCCTTGCGCCAGGCATCCAGCAGGTGTTCCTGCCGCGCGCTGCCGCCGGGGGGCCACCGGTCTATTCGCCGGTGATCCTCGGCGCCGCGCGAGTGACGTTCTCGGACGCGACGCTCGGCGTCGAGATGTCACGCGATGTCGTGTACGCCGCGGCAGTGACCGAGGCGGCGGTTCCGGTGGACTGGTCCGCAGCGGTCGCCCTCGACGTGCCGGTCGCCGGCCTGCTCAACACCGCGGAGCCGGGTGCGTCGTTCCAGGTCCTCCCGCCGCCCGCGACGCATCCGAAGAACTACGCGGCATGGCAAAAGGCATTCGGCCGCTGGCTGGCGCAGGCAGAGCGAGTGGAGCTGCTCCGGCATCTCGAGTCAAACCTGACGTCACGGTCGGGAGAGAGCGAGCGGGACTTCAAGATACGGGTGCAGGATGCCCAGCGCTCCGCCAGGGACGAGGCTGTTGACGCGGTGCGGCGGAAGTACGCCTCGAAGCTGGGCACCCTCGCCGAACAACTGCGGCGCGCTGAGGCAGCGGTCGGACGCGAGTCGGAGCAGGCCTCGCAGCAGAAGCTGCAGACGGCGGTGTCGTTCGGCGCCACCCTCCTGGGCGCGTTCCTGGGGCGCAAGGTCGTCTCGACTGGCACGCTCGGCAGGGCGACGACCGCGGCCCGGAGTGTCGGGCGGAGCATGAAGGAATCCTCCGACGTCCAGCGCGCGTCGGACAGCGTGGATGCGGTCCGCAAGCGTCAACAGCAGATGGAGGATCAAATCCAGGACGAGACTAGGACCATTACGGCGACATTCGATCGGCCGCCGGGCCTCGAGCGCGTCACTCTCCTCCCCAAACGCGGGCAGGTCATCGTCCAGTTGATCGCCCTAGGCTGGGATCCCGAATAGATGCGTCGCAGTCAAGCCCACGGCAAGCACCGGAACGATCACATGGCCGGGAATCGTGGTCTGCAAGCCACGTCCGCCGCGATCCTCGTAGTGCGATGGCAGCAGGAAGAGTCCGATCATGAACAGCAGGAGAGTGAAGAAGCCCACATAGGCGGTGCCAGGTGCGTTCGGCTGGTATTCGATGGCGCCGAGGCTGACTCCCTGCAGCAGAGCGGTGGCCAGCCTCTTGAGCAGTCCGCCTTCCGGCGCATACATGCCCTCGAGCACGACGAAGCGCAGAATGAACGCGGCCGCGAACAGCACCGTCAGGCTCCGCAGCACACTCGAGCGGTCAGTCACTCCCGCGAGTGCGGTCATGAGCTGAACGAAGAAATAGATGCTGAAAATCGCAAACAGCAGTCCGTGCTCCGGCGTGAGGAGATTGAAGACCTGTGCGGAGGCCGCGAACAGCGTGGCGATGACCACGAGCCCGGAGACATTCTCCAGGCCGGTGCGGTTTGCGTTCATCAGGCGCTCCGGGGCAAACGCGCGCGCCCGCGCAAGCGTGCCGAGGAGCGCCATCCCGAGGATCAAGGCCATGACGGAGGGAGGCACGAGACGGACGGTGCCGGCGATCCGGAGGCCGCCCATGAGCGCGACACTCAGAAATATGCACGGCAGGACGATGGCCTCGCGCACGATGCTCATTTGCGCGGCCTGAAGACTTTCAGCGGATTCATGTCGGAGGCGTCGCGGGTCAGGCCTCGTTCGAGCTCGGCTTTGAGCTCATCCGCGGTCTTCATCCCGAGGTCCACATCATCGATCACCAGGCGATGCGCGGGGGCAAGCGCGATCGCCCGGTCCACCGCTTCCACCCCTTTTTTGAATAGCGTGTCGTCGCTGTAGACACGACCCCACCCCTGACGGTAGTAGGTGTACGCGATGTAGAACTGTGTGCGGGCGTCGCGCTCGGCGGGGTCCGCGCGAGCGAACGCCGCGCGCGCCTCGGGGAAGGCGTCGCGCTTGAAGAAGGCGAGTCCATCCGCCATCGCCTGTGCATCTACCCGATACAGCCCGGCTCCGGAGGTGAGGCCGCCGGTGACCTGAGCCACGGTCTGTGGCTGGGACGCATACAGCCAGACGATGAAGCCAGTGTAGGTGAGCGACAGCAGCAGGCCGAGCACGCGGACCTTCACGTCGATCGACTCTGCAGTATGCGTGCCGTTGGGGACCGACTCGGGATTCGGGACTCGGGATCCGCTCAGCTCACGCGCAATGCCACCATCGGATCCACGGATGCGGCACGTCGTGCCGGAATGAGGCACGCTGCCGCCGCCACGGCGACGAGCACCATCGACACTCCGAGAAATGTCAGCGCGTCGGTCGGTTCCACACCGAACAGCAGCGTCGTCAGCGCACGCGTGAGGATGACGGCGCCCGCCATGCCCATCGCGAGCCCCATGAGGACGAGCGAAATGCCCTGACGCAGCACCATCGTCAGCACTGAACCGCGCTGCGCCCCGAGCGCCATCCGGATGCCGAATTCCTGGGTGCGCTGGTTGACCGAGAATGCGATGACACCGGCGATCCCCGCCGCCGTGATGACGAGCGCCAGCAGCGCGAAGAGTCCCAGGAGCGCCGCCGTCAGACGCGGAGATTCGAGCGACGCGGATCGGACCTCGGCGAGAGTCCGGAAGTGATCCACAGGCTGGTCCGGATCGATCGCGTGCACGGCGTTTCGCACCTGGCGCTCCATGATCAGCGGGTCCACGTCGGTGCGGAGGAGCCAGGTCGTGGAGAGCTGGGTGCTCTGCATCATCGGCGTGAACACTTCATCGTGCACTGGTTCCTTCAAGTGCTGAAGGGTGTCGGCCACGACACCGACGATCGTGTACCACTCCTCGGCGCCTCCGCCGATTCGCCGGCCGATGGGATCCTGATCGGGCCAGTAGTGGCGCGCCATGGTCCTGTTGATGATCACGACCAAGTTGCGCGAGTCGAGACTCCTGTCGCTCGGCTCGAAGGCGCGCCCCGCAAGGACCGGTTGTCCGATGGTCGAGAAATAGTCAGGTGTGGCCAGGCGGTAGTCCACCAGCGGGTGCGGGGCGTTCGGCGCCAGTTCGCGCCCCTCGATCGTGAGCGGCCCCGTGAACGGCCCCCGTTCGTTCAGCGGAAACGTGCCGCCGCCGCCGGCTGCCAGGACGCCGGGCTCTGTCTTCAGACGCTCTTCCAGCCGCTCCCAGAAGGCGGGGATCTGCGCACCTTTGTATTTCGAGAAGTTCAGGTCGATCCGCATCGTCAGCAGGTTGTCCGTCTTGAATCCCGGGTCCACGCGCTGCAGGTTGATGATCGTCCGCAGCGTCAGCCCCGCGCCGATGAGGAGCATGAACGACGCGGCGACCTGGATCACGATCAGCACACTGCGAACACTCTGCCGGTTTTGCGTCGTCCGGCCGCCATCGCGGAGCGCGGGGGCCATCGCAAGGGGGCCGGTGAACGCCGGGACCGTGCCGAAGACCAGCCCCGTGGCGACGGAGATCAGGAAGGTGTAAAGCAGCACCGTGCGGTCGATGCCGATGTCGGCGGCCCGCGGCGTGAACCGCATCGCATACGCGACCAGAAGATCGACACCCCACGCGGCCAGCGCGACACCGAGCGCGCCTCCGATCACGGCAAGCAGCAGGCTCTCTGTCAGCAACTGCCGCAGCAGTCGGGTGCGGCCGGCGCCTAGCACCGATCGGATGGCGATCTCGCGCTCGCGTCGGACCATCCGCGCGAGGGTCAGGTTGGCGATGCTGGCGCAGACGATCAACAGCACGAACCCGGCGGTGCCGAGCAGCACGAACAGCGTCGGCTTGAACTCGCGCGTCATCTCTTCCTTGAGCGGCGTTGCGGACATGCGGTACCCGTCAGTCGTCCGGTAGACCTGCGGGTAGCTCGCCTGGATTCCGGCGGCGACGACGTCCAGATCCGCGCGCCCTTTCTCGACGGTGACGCCCGGCTTGAGACGTCCGAACGCCTGCATCATGCGCATGGTGCGGTCGTCGACAGACCGTTGCGACGACCGAAATGGACATGCCGAAGTAGGCATGTAGACGTCGACCTCGAGAGGATACGGCGTCACGGCAGGAAGGATCCCGATGACCTCGTGCGGACGGTCGTTCATCTGGAAGATCCTGCCGACGACGGTGGGATCGGCCTGGAAGCTCCGGCGCCAGTAGGCGTCACTCAGCATCAGGACGGCCGGCGCGCCGGGCTTCTCGTCCGCGTCAAGGAACGCGCGGCCATACGCGGGGCGGACACCGAGGACGTCGAAGAAATTCGCCGAGACCACACCGGTGGCGAGTCGCTCAGGCTCGGCGCGACCGAGCAGGATGAACCACATGTTGTGGAACTCCGCGATGCTCTCGAGGCTCTGCGTGCGCGTGCGATAGTCCTGGATTTCCTGGTAGGAGAAGCCTGTGTCGTCCACCGCCGCGAGCGGCTGCTGCTGCCGGAGGACGACGAGCCGGTCGCCGTCTTTGTACGGCAGTGGCTGCAGCAGAACGCCGTTGACGACGCTGAAGATGGCGGTGTTCGCGCCGATGCCGAGCGCCATTGTCAGGATCACGACGAGGGCGAACCCCGGATTGCGCCGGAGGTTCCTGGATCCGTACCGGATGTCCTGGCCGAGCGTTTCGACCAGTCTCGACATCCACGTGTCGCGCACGTCGTCTTTCACCCGATCGACCACGCCGAAGTTGCGGAGCGCGAGGCGCCGGGCCTCCATCTGAGGCAGGCCCGCACGGACGTGCTGCTCCGTGAGCATGTCGATATGAAACTGGAGCTCGCGGTCGAGATCCCGCTCGAGCCGATTGCGGCGGAAGAGCGATGTGAGCCGCGTCGTGATTCTGCGGGCCATGGTGGTCGTCTCCTAATCAGCTGTCAGCTTCAGCTGATCTCAACTCGAGAGCTCTGTGTGTCGTGACGATCTCAGTTCGCGAGGACTCTCGCCACTGCGTCAGCCAGGCGCTCCCAGTTGCGCCTCTCCTCCGCGAGCTGCTTCTTGCCGTTCTTCGTCAGCTGGTAGAACTTCGCCTGCCGGTTGTTCTCGGAGTTTCCCCACTCGGCCTCGATGAGTCCCTGCTGCTCGAGGCGGTGCAACGCGGGGTAGAGCGAGCCCTGGTTGACCTGCAGCACGGCCTGCGAGACCTGCTGGATTCTGAGCGAGATGCCCCACCCGTGCATCGGCCCGTCCGCCAGCGTCTTGAGCACAAGCAGATCGAGCGTGCCCTGGAGCAAATCTGATTTGTTGGCCACTGCACTCCTGTAGACGAACGACAAGAGGCTATCGTTCCGTCTTGTAGAATGTCAAGAGGAAAGAAAAACAGGAAACAAAACAGGGAAAGAAAATGCGGTGCGGCGGCTCTGGGGAAAGGGGATCGGCGTTCGCGGACGTCACGATGGCCGTGTGCGTGGCACAGCCTGCCGGAGATGGCTAGCGGAGGGTCGTGACGGGCGCCAAAATCTGGCGAGCGGCGACGCTCACCGGCCGGCCGTTGATCGAGGTGTACTCGTAGCGCACGTCGAGGCGCGCGACTCCCGCGAATCTGACCTTGGCGACCGATTCGGTCGATATCGGCACCCTGACACCGTCGAGACGGGCATAGTGACGAATCACATTGACGAGGCTCGTCCAGAACGAAGGATTCTTGGAGAGCCGCCCTTCGACGCGAAGGAGTTCGCGGCCGTCACTGCTGAGCACCATCCGTCCGTCCACGAGCATCACGTCCTTGCGTTTCGGCTTGATCTGGACGTAACGCTCGCCGTTCTCGTAGGTCTCGCGCTGGAAGTCGTAGTTGTCCGGGGTGAGCTCCGAACGGCGGTTTTCACCGGCCGCGATGAGCTCCTGCTCGCGCCGGAGGACCGCTTTGAGCACCTTGGTGCGAATGTACTCTGAACCGGATTCGGACACGATCGTGTAACGAAAGCCGCGGTCGTCCATCTCCGTCCACGCCTCCAGCCACCCTTCCTGACCGAAGTGCTCGCTGTCTGCGTGCATGCGTCGATAGGCGCGGTACTGCATCAGCGTCTGTTCGTGCGCGGGAACGAAGGATTCTGCACGGGGTTCTGCCGTGCGGGCCGCTGGAGTCGAGACGGGGGCCAGGGTCAAGAGCAGTGTGAACCCAAGTCCCCAGTGTGAGAGTCGCCGCGACTTTGTAGTCTCTCTGACCTCCGCCATGACACGCTCCGGCGTCCGCAACGCAAGAAGCGTGCTCGCTCGAGCCCAGCCTTTGTTTTGGCAGCAGCTCAGCTCATGCGCTGGGATCGTCGCCGCCAATGGAGGACGACGCTCCAGACCATCACGGCCGCTGGCAGGCCGTACTCGAAGACGCTGACGGCGACGGGGAGGGCCCATCGCCCTCCGTGCCGCGCGATCTCCCAGACCACGTAAACGGGAATCACGCTGAGCGTCCACACCATCAAGGGAAGCCCGGCCGTTGTGAACAGGAAAGGGGTGAAGTAGAGGAGGTACCACGGAAAGATCACGGGAGCGCAGACGAGGGCAGCCGCCATCGGCCAGGCCCACCCGGCGGGGTCGGACACGTCCAGCCGCCAGCGTGCCCAGGCGGCGATCACGATTCCCAGTCCGACGGCGGCCAGGGCCGCGTGCTGCGGCGTTCCGAGCGCCGCGATGAACTTGAACAGCGGTCCGTTGAACCGGATGTGTGCGATGACATTGGGCACCGCGCCGAAGGGCATCGTGGGGCCGGAGATGAACGGCAGGTACAACAGCACGAACAGGACAGCGCCGGCGAGCGCGTCGCGCATGCGGATGCGGCGCCAGTAGAGCGGCAAGAGCACGATCGGGAGCAGCTTCGTGGTCACGGCAAGGACGAACGCGATCGACGCCAGACCCGTGCGCCGCCGCGCCAGCCAGTAAGCCGACGCGGTGATCCAGAGCGCACCGAGCGCGTCGATGTGCCCGCTATGAGCCACCTCCAGGACGACGAGCGGGTTCCACGCATACGTCAGCACCAGCCATTCCCGGCGCCCGGTCGCAACCAGCCAGCGCCACAGCACGACGATCGTCAGCAGGTCGCACCCGACGAGTGCCAGTTTCATGACGCGCGACGAGTCGTGCAGCCAGACCACCAGGCGAAAGAACAGCTGGGCTCCTGGCGGATACGGCGTTCTTGCGCGTGCGCTCGGCATGTGCCGCGTCTCGTCGGTGTGTGTCGAGGCGACGGCCGGATCGGCCGGTACCACCAGATACGGGTTGTAGCCGAGGAGCTGCACGCGTCCGTCCCAGACGTACCGCACCATGTCGCTGTCAGGTCCGGAGCGCGCCACGGCGACAGGGAGCCGGAATGCCACAGCGAGCGCGAATGCCGCCACCAGGAGCGCGCGGGGCGCGTGATCCTCGTGCCACGTCCGCGCGAGCGCGGCTGCATACGCCGCTGCAGACATCGCGACGCAGCCGAGAAAAAGTGGAGACCCCAAAGGGGCCTTGGCGATCACGATGACGAGGATCGAGGCGAGGAAAACGGCGCCCGTCAAGGCAAGCGATGACGAAAGGGACCTCATCAAGTTGGGCGGCTTGGATTATACGGGACGTTCCGTGATCGCCAGGTGAGGTACGGCGTTGCGCCCACGCTCGAGGAGCATCAGGAGCTGGCGAAGGCGATCGGCGCCGTCTATGCTGGTGGGGTGGTTCCGCTCTGGGGGTTTCTCGCCGTCACTGCACCGTTGGTCCTCACTCCCGGCGTGTCGACAGCAGTCGTCCTGCGGAACAGCATCGCCGGTGGCGTTCGCGCCGGGCTCGCGACGGCGGTGGGCGTCAATGCCGGATCGTTCTGTTACGGCATGCTGACCGCTTTTGGCTTCGCGCTGGCGCTCCAGCGCTGGCCGGCGGTCTGGGGCCTGCTGCGCGTCGTGGGGGTGCTCTACCTGGGGTGGCTGGGGGTGAAGTCCCTTCGACGCGCCCGGTCGCCGATGCCTGTCGTGGACATGTCACAGCGCGTGGCCGTCAGCAGGACCGTCTGGACGAGTGTCTACGAAGGTTTCCTCACCAACGCACTCAATCCCGCCATCCCGACCTTCTACTTCGTGCTGGTACCACAGTTCATTCCCCACGGCGCGCCGCTCGCCAGTACGGCACTCTTCCTCAGCGTGATTCATGTGTGCTTCGCGGGCCTCTGGCACGTAGCCTGGGCCGCCGCCGGCGGAGCGCTCACGCGAACGCTCGCCGTCGGGAGGCGTCGTCAGGTCCTGGAAGCGGCCACCGGCGCGGCCCTGCTGGCGCTCGCCGTCAGAATGGCCGTCCGCTGACGCTACGCAAAGGTGCCAGGGTGCCAGGGTGCGAGGGGGCCAGGGTGCCAAGGTGCCAGGGTGCGAACGTGCCAGAACGGAGCTGGGAGCTGGGAGCTGGAAGTTGGAAGCTGAGAGCTTTTAGTGCCTGCCCTCTGACTTGTCCACCAGGAGCGCGCTCAGCACCCAGCTGACGATCGTCACGACGAGCGCGCCGAAGAACGCAGCGAAGAATCCGCTGAGATCGAATCCCGGCACGAGAGCGGCCGTCAGCGCAAAGCAGATCGCGTTGACGATGAAGATGAAGAGTCCGAGCGTCAGCAGCGTGAACGGAAGCGTCAGGAGGATCAAGACCGGACGCACCAGCGCATTGACGAATCCAAGGAGGATTCCCCCGAAGATCGCAGCAGCCGGGCCCGCCAGATGCACGCCGGGTACGAGCCAGGCCGCGACGACGATCGCGAAGCCGTTGAGAAGCAGCCGGAGGAGGAAGCGCACGGTTGAATGGTACGTATCGAATCGATGACTCCAGAAGCCCCGGCCGGGGCGTGGCTGTTCCGTTACCGATCGTTTCTCCCGGTACCGCTGGCCCTGATGCTGTTACTCATGCGAACAGGAGAAGTGGACGGCCGCGCCCTGATGGTTGCCGGCGCGCTGATTGTGATCACCGGCCAGTCCGTCCGGCTCTGGGCCGTTCGGCATATCGGGACCATCTCCCGCACGCGGACGACACGATACGGCCCCCTGATGACCGCCGGACCGTATGCGATCGTGCGGAACCCTCTGTACGTCGGCAACTGGTTGTTGTGGACCGGATTTGCCGTCTGGTCACGGCTGCTCTGGATGCTGCCTGTCGCGTGGATGGTGTTCTTCGTGCAGTATCGGGCGATCGCGAAATGGGAAGCGGGCTTCATCCGCAGCAAGTACCTGGCGGCGTACGACGAGTACGCGCGCCAGGTCAGGGCCTGGATGCCGCGGTGGCCTCCACGATCGGCACTCGTGGCCGTGACCCCGCTTCACCCGTGGCGGGATGTCCTGTTCAGCGAGCGCGGCACCCTGCTGGCCGTGGCGCTCATGTCGCTGCTGCTGACCATCAAGCAGCTTGCGTTCGAATAGCCGCTATTTATTCTTCTTGGCCGACGTCGCCTTCACCAGGTTCGGAAATTCAGCTTTCACGGCCCGCAGCTTCGGCAAGTCGTTCGCGACGATGTACGGGTGCATGGGATTTCTAACCAGGAAGTCCTGATGGTAGCCCTCGGCCGTGTAAAAGCGGTCAAGCGCGGTGATCTTCGTGGCGATCGGCCGTTTGAACACCCTGGCGCCGTTCAGCTGCTGCACGTACGCCTCCGCGACCGCCTTCTGATCGTCGTTGCCGTAGAAGATTGCTGACCGGTACTGCGGCCCCTCGTCCGGTCCCTGGCGGTTGATTTCAGTCGGGTCGTGGCCGACGGCGAAGAAGACCTTCAGCAGCTGCCCGTAGCTGACACGTGCGGGGTCATAGGTGATTTTGACCGCCTCGGCGTGTCCCGTCGTCCCCGTGCCGACCGCCTCGTAGTGCGCCGTCTGCCGGGAGCCGCCGGCGTAGCCGGAGACCACATCCGACACGCCGGTCAACTGCTCGAACACCGCCTCCACGCCCCAGAAGCAGCCGCCCGCGAGGACCGCTGTCTGCGTACCGGATGCCGACGCCTGATCCCTGGCGGGATCGGGAAAATCAGCCGCGGAAAGAGACACGACCACCGTGGATGCGAGGATGAGGGCAAAGACTTTCTTCATGCTCATGGAAACCCCCCGGACCGGCGGTTAATTCCCCTTGGCACCCTGGCACCCTGGCACCCTGGGCACTCTGGCACCTTGGACCTGGCTATGTGAGGATGTCTTCGAGGACCCGCCGGACGGCTTCGATCGCCTCCTCGTGTGAGTCCGCCTCCCGCGCGGCGCGGGCGAGCCGGTCGGCGGCGTCGAGCTGGGGCAGCCATGCCGTGTCCTCGTGCACGGCGCGCACGATCATTCCTGCTCCGGCGGTGAAGTTCGTCGCGGGATCGATCAGCACGAAGCTGCCGGTCGTGCGGTTGCGCGCGTACGCGTCAAGGGCGATGGCTCTCGACGTGGAGACGGTGACGGTCCCGATCTGATTGAGCTCCAGTGCGGCGTCAACCTGGGCCGTCACGGTCCGCGTGGCATGTTTGAGCAGGTAGGTGCGTCCGGGGTCGAGCGCCCGCTCGTCCATCCACACCATCTGTGCCGAGAACCGGTTCGCGACGTCGACCGGTCCGCTGGCCAGCAGATCTCCGCGGCTGACATCGAGCTCGTGCTCGAGCACCAGGGTGACCGACATCGGCGCGAACGCGACCTCGCGGTCACCGTCCCACGTCACGATCCGCTTCACCTTCGAAGTGCGCCCGCCCGGCCAGACGGTGACGGGATCGCCGGGGCGAATGGTGCCCGACGCGATCTGCCCCGCATAGCCACGGAACGTGTCGTCCGGACGGACCGCCAGCTGCACCGGGAACCGGAATGGCTTGCCGGCGGACGGCCGCTCGACCTCGACGGTCTCGAGATACTCGAGCAGGCTCGGTCCCTTGAACCAGGGGGTCCGCTCGCTGCGCGTGATCACGTTGTCGCCGTGGAGCGCGCTGACCGGGATCGCGTGGAGCGCAGCGCCGTCCAGCATCTCCGAGAAGTCCGCGCAGGTGGCGTCGAAGACGCTGCGTGCGAATCCGACCAGGTCCATCTTGTTGACGGCGAGCACGAAGCTCGAGATCCCGAGCATGCCGGGCGATCTTCGCGTGCCGGCGCGTCTGCTCCATCACGCCGTGGCGGGCGTCGACGAGCAGGATCGCGAGATCGGCGGTCGATGCGCCCGTCGCCATGTTGCGCGTGTACTGCTCGTGCCCCGGCGTGTCGGCGAGGATCCACTTCCGGCGGGCCGTCGCGAAGTAGCGGTACGCGACGTCGATGGTGATGCCCTGCTCACGCTCCGCCTTGAGCCCGTCCGTGAAGAGCGAGAAATCGATCGGGCCGGCGGTGCGGCTCTTCGACGCGGCCTCGACCGACCGGATCTGATCCTCGTACACGCCGCGCGAGTCGTACAGCAGCCGTCCGATCAGCGTGCTCTTGCCGTCGTCCACGCTTCCGGCGGTGCAGATGCGAAGCAGGTCGGCCATCAGAAGTAGCCCTCGCGCTTCTTCATCTCCATCGAGCTGTCCTGATCGTGATCGATCACGCGCAGCTGGCGTTCCGACTGCCGCACGGACACGAGCTCCTCGATGATTTTCGGGACCGTGTCCGCGTCCGAGCGGACGGCGCCCGTGCACGGGGAGCACCCGAGTGACCGCATGCGGCACATGACGACCTCCGGCTGCTCGCCGGGCATGAGCGGCACGAATGGCTGCTCCCGCATGAGCAGGGCGTTGCCACGGACGATGACCTCCCGGGGCTTGGCGAAATAAAGCGGCACCACGGGGATCTTCTCCGCATCGATGTAGTGCCAGACGTCGAGCTCCGTCCAGTTCGAGAGCGGGAAGACGCGAATCGATTCGCCCGGCGAGATCCGGCCGTTCAACAGGTGCCACAGTTCCGGCCGCTGACGCTTCGGATCCCACTGCCCCTTTTCGTTCCGCAGCGAGAACACCCGCTCCTTCGCGCGTGAACGCTCCTCATCGCGGCGAGCGCCCCCGAACGCGGCATCGAACCCGCCGGCCGCGAGCCCGTCGAGCAGCGCTGTCGTCTTGAGGAGGCCGCAGCAGCGCTGCGTCCCGAGTGCGAACGGGGTCGCCCCATCGGCGATCGCGTCGGTGTTGGTATGGACGATCAGCTTGGCGCCGATCTCGGCGGCATACCAGTCGCGAAAGGCGATCATCTCGCGGAACTTGTAGGTCGTGTCGATGTGCAGGAGCGGAAACGGAATCGGTCCTGGATGGAACGCCTTCTGCGCGAGACGCAGGAGTACCGACGAATCCTTGCCGATCGAATAGAGCATCACCGGCCGCTCGAACTCGGCCACGACTTCCCGCATGATGTGAATGCTCTCGGCTTCGAGCATCCGGAGGTGATCGAGGCTCGGCGGCGTGACGACGGGTGGCGCTAGCGTCTGCATCTGCATGGGGTCTGCTGAACTGGGAAACCGGCCGGGCCTGCCTGGACAGCGCGACGATCGGACAAGGCAGACGGGGCGGGCTTCGACTCGCGGCGGGCGGCTCCGTTGACGATCGTGGCGTTGAACGTGATGACGGTGATGTGCACCCTGTCTCCCAGCCGGGCGCGCCCGCGCCCGGCAGCTGCTATCCGATGTTTCGGGGAATGCCGGGCGATCAGCGGGGGAGAGAAGGCCTTGAACTTACCGGGGTCGACGTGTGGAGTGGCTTCTCACCGGCCGGATGCCGGCATCGTACAAACGCATCGACATGACATCGATGCGGCGCACGGGCGACAGCGGCGCGTTGAGCAGACCATCAGTACAGGCACGGTAGCACGACCTCCGGCTGGTCTGCAAGCCTGCCACCCCGCATCGAATCGATGGCGTCCATGCATTTTGCGCATGGCAGGTCCAGAAGCAGAACGCATGGGTTGTATCTGTAGATTCCGTTTTGCGCATGGGTCGGCCTGGCTCATAAATCTCTTGTGCATATCCAGGGACCTCCAGTCGCGCAGGGCCTGTACGACCCCCGGCATGAACACGATGCGTGCGGTGTCGGGTTCGTAGCTCATGTGAAGGGGCATCGTTCGCATTCGATCGTCCGGCAGGCGCTGAGGTGCTCATCAATCTGCTGCATCGCGGCGCGTGCGGGTGCGAGGCGAATACGGGCGACGGCGCCGGCATTCTGATCCAGATGCCGGACAAGTTCCTCCGCAAGGAAGCGGCGCGGCTCGGCATGGATCTCCCGCCGGAGCGGCAGTACGGCGCCGGGCTTCGTGTTCCTGCCGCGCGACGCCGATCGCCGCGCGCAGATCGAAGCGCTGTTCGAGACGATCGTCGTCGAAGAGGGGCAGCGCGTCGTCGGCTGGCGCGATGTGCCGACCGACGACAGCGGCCTGGGTCCGAGCGCCGTGGCCGTCGAGCCGGTGTTCCGGCAGATCGTCATCGGCCGCGGCGATCCCGAGTCCCGGCCCGACGCGGACATGTGGTTCGAGCGGAAGCTCTATGTCATCCGGAAGCGCGTCGAGCACGCCGTCGACGCGATGAACCTCGAAGACCGGGCGTCGTTCTACGTGCCGAGCCTGTCCGCCGCGCACGCTGATCTACAAGGGCATGCTGACGGCGAACCAGATCGACCCGATGTTCCCCGATCTCGGCGATCCCGACGTCGAGTCGGCGCTGGCGCTCGTGCACCAGCGGTTCAGCACCAACACCTTCCCGTCGTGGCCGCTGGCGCATCCCTATCGGTACGTCGCGCACAACGGCGAGATCAACACGCTCCGGGGCAACATCAACTGGATGAAGGCGCGCGAGGCGCTGCTCGAGTCGGACGTGCTTCGGCGACGATCTCGCGAAGATCCTGCCGATCATCCGTGAGGGGGGCAGCGACACCGCGATCTTCGACAACGTGCTCGAGTTCCTCGTCATGGCCGGCCGGTCCCTGCCGCACGCCGTGCTGATGATGATCCCGGAGCCGTGGCAGAACCACGAGAGCATGGCGCCCGAGCTGCGCGCCTTCTACGAATACCACTCGTCGCTCATGGAGCCCTGGGACGGTCCGGCCTCCATTGCGTTCACGGATGGCACGCTCATCGGCGCCGTCCTCGATCGGAACGGCCTCCGGCCGTCGCGCTACTACGTGACGACCGACGATCTCGTGATCATGGCGTCGGAAGTCGGCGTTCTCGACATTCCGGCGGCCAACATTCGCATCAAGGAGCGGCTGCACCCCGGCCGTATCCTGCTCGTCGACACGGCGCAGGGACGGATCATCGCCGACGAGGAGATCAAGAGCGACCTGGCGCGCGCCCAGCCCTACGCCGAGTGGCTGCGCGACAACCTCGTGCGGATCGAGGATGTCCCCGCGGCGCCGTATCTGCCCCCGCCGGATCACGACACCGTGCTTCGCCGCCAGCGTGCCTTCGGCTACACGCAGGAAGATCTCAAGCTCGTGCTCGGCCCGATGGCGTCCGCCGGCGAGGAGCCGGTCGGATCGATGGGCACGGACACACCGCTGGCGGTGCTCTCCGCGCGCCCGCGGCTGCTCTACGACTATTTCACGCAGCTCTTCGCGCAGGTGACGAACCCGCCGCTCGACGCGATTCGCGAGGAGCTCGTGACGTCGATGGAATCGACCATCGGTCCGGAAGGCAACCTGGTCAAGCCCAGGCCCGAGTCGTGCCGTCAGATCAACATCACCTATCCGATCATCGACAACGATCAGCTGGCGAAGCTGCGGCACATCGCGCTGCGCGGATTCGAGTCGGTCACGCTGCCGATGCTGTACCGCTCGGAAGAGGGAGGCGCGGGGCTCGAGCGCGCGCTCGACGAGCTGCGGGCGCAGGCGAGCGAGGCGGTCAAGGCCGGCCACACGATCCTGATCCTCTCGGACCGCGGCGTCAGCTCGGAGCTCGCGCCGATCCCCAGCCTGCTCGCGACTGCCGGCGTGCACCATCACCTGGTACGGGAAGGCACACGCACGCGGTGCGGCCTCGTCATCGAGTCCGGCGACGCGCGCGAAGTGCACCATGTGGCGCTCCTGGTCGGCTACGGCGCCGGGGCGGTCAATCCGTACCTGGCGTTCGAAACGCTCGACGACATGATCCGGCAGCACGTCCTCGAGGGCATCACGCACGAGCGCGCCGTGTCGAACTACATCAAGGGCGCTGAACAAGGGCATCCTCAAGGTCATGTCGAAGATGGGCATCTCGACGCTGCAGAGCTATTGCGGCGCGCAGATCTTCGAGGCCATCGGGCTCGATCAGGATTTCGTCGATCGCTATTTCACCTCGACCGCGTCCCGCATCGGCGGCGTCGGCATCGAAGTGGTGGCGGAGGAAGTCCGGCAGCGGCACGAGCGCGCCTTCCCGACGCGCAGCGGCGGCTCTCCAGACCTGGATGCCGGCGGGGAATACCAGTGGCGCCGCGACGGCGAGCACCATCTCTTCAATCCGGAGACCGTTTTCAAGCTCCAGCACGCGACGCGCTCGGGACAATACGGGATCTATCGGGAGTTCACGCGGACTCGTGAACGACCAGAGCCAGAAGCTCGGCACGCTCCGCGGCCTGCTGAAGTTCACGCCGGGGACTGCCGGTGCCGCTCGACGAAGTCGAGCCGGTCGAGTCGATCGTCAAGCGGTTCGCGACCGGCGCGATGTCGTACGGCTCGATCAGCCAGGAGGCGCACGAGACGATCGCCATCGCGATGAACCGGCTGGGCGGCAAGTCCAACACCGGCGAAGGCGGGGAGGATCCGGCGCGGAACGTGCCCGACGCGAACGGCGATTCGCGCCGGAGCGCCATCAAGCAGGTCGCGTCGGCGCGCTTCGGCGTCACGAGCGAGTATCTCGTCAACGCCGACGACCTGCAGATCAAGATGGCGCAGGGTGCCAAGCCCGGCGAAGGCGGTCAGCTGCCGGGTCCGAAGGTCTATCCCGTGGATCGCCAAGGTCCGGCATTCGACGCCCGGCGTCACGCTGCTGTCGCCGCCGCCGCACCACGACATCTATTCGATCGAGGATCTCGCGCAGCTGATTTTCGACCTGAAGAACGCCAACCCGGTGGCGCGGGTCCACGTGAAGCTCGTGGCGGAAGTGGGCGTCGGCACGATCGCCGCCGGCGTCGCCAAGGCGCACGGCGACGTCGTGCTGATCTCGGGTCACGACGGCGGCACCGGCGCCTCGCCGCTGACCGCGCTCAAGCACAGTGGCATGCCGTGGGAGCTCGGTCTCGCCGAGACGCAGCAGGTGCTGCTCATCAACAACCTCCGCGACCGCATCGTCGTGCAGGTGGACGGGCAGCTGAAGACCGGACGTGACGTGGTCGTGGCGGCGCTGCTCGGCGCCGAGGAGTTCGGGTTCTCGACGGCCGCGCTCGTCGTCTCGGGCTGCATCATGATGCGCGTCTGTCACCTCAACACCTGCCCGTGGGAGTCGCGACGCAGGATCCGGAGCTGCGCGCGAAGTTCACGGGCAAGCCGGAGTTCGTCGAGAACTACTTCCGGTTCGTGGCGGAGGACGTGCGCGAGCTGATGGCGGAGCTCGGCTTCCGCACGGTCGACGAGATGGTCGGGCGCGCCGACCGCCTCGACGTGAAGCCGGCGCTGGATCACTGGAAAGCGTCGGGGCGTCGACCTGTCACGGATCCTCCATCAGCCGGTCGTTGCGGACGGCGCGTCGCGCCGCCGGATCCGCGCGCAGGATCACGGACTCGACCAGGTGCTCGACCACCAGTTCATTGCGGCCGCCGAACCCGCGCTCGAGCGCCGGGAGCCGGTGACCCTTCACCTGCCGATCCGCAACGCCAACCGCGCCGCGGGGACGATGCTGGGGTACGAGATTACGAAGCGGTACGGCGGAGAAGGACTGCCCGACGATACGATCCGCATTCACTTCACGGGCACGGCGGGCCAGAGCTTCGGGGCCTTCGTGCCGCGTGGCGTGACGCTCAGCCTCGAAGGGGACGCGAACGACTTCTGGGGCAAGGGACTCTCGGGCGGGCGGCTGCTCGTCTATCCGCCGCCGTCGAGCACGTTCGTGCCGGAAGACAACGTCATCATCGGCAACGTGGCGCTCTACGGCGCCACCAGTGGCGAGGCCTACGTGCGCGGGATCGCCGGGGAGCGCTTTGCCGTCCGCAACAGCGGGGCCCACGCGGTGGTCGAAGGAGTCGGCGATCACGGCTGCGAGTACATGACCGGCGGGCGTGTGGTGGTGCTCGGCAGGACGGGCAGGAACTTCGCCGCCGGCATGAGCGGCGGGGTCGCCTACGTCATCGACACCGACGGCCTTTTTGCCCGGCGGTGCAATACGAGCATGGTCGAGCTCGAGCGTCTCGAGGAGGAAGAGGACATCGAGCTGGTACGCGGCCTGATCGCCAGCCACGCCGGTCACACCGGCAGCACGCTCGCGGCCGATGCGCTGTCGTCGTGGCCGCTGACCTGTTCGCGCATGGTCAAGGTCATTCCGAGGGACTACAAGCGGATTCTCGTTGCGCAGGCGCGGGCCCGATCCGAGAAGCGGGAGCTCGCCTTCGCCGAGCTCGTGGGGGTCGCGCGTGGGTAAGATCACCGGCTTCATGGAAATCCAGCGGGGGAAGCATCCCGCCGGCCGATCGCCGAGCGCGTGCGTGACTGGAAGGAGGTGTACCTGCCCGAGACCGAGGCGGACATGCAGGCGCAGGGCGCACGCTGCATGGACTGCGGGATTCCGTTCTGCCATCAGGGGTGTCCGCTCGGAAATCTGATCCCTGACTGGAACGATCTGGTCTACAAGAACCGGTGGCAGCCGGCCATCGAGCGGTTGCACGCGACGAACAACTTTCCGGAGTTCACCGGCCGGCTCTGCCCGGCGCCGTGCGAGGGATCGTGCGTGCTGGGAATCAACGACGATCCTGTGACGATCAAGAGCATCGAGCTGTCGATCGTCGAGCGGGCATTCAGCGAGGGCTGGATCGTGCCGGCGCCACCCGCCGTGCGCACGGGCAAGCGGGTCGCCGTGGTCGGATCGGGTCCGGCAGGCCTGGCGGCGGCGGACCAGCTGAATCGCGCCGGGCACACCGTCACGGTGTTCGAGCGGGCCGACCGCATCGGCGGGTTGCTGCGGTACGGCATTCCCGAGTTCAAGATGGAAAAGCGTCTGCTGGATCGGCGCCTGGCGCTGATGGAGCAGGAGGGCGTCATCTTCAAGCCGGGAGTGAACATCGGGGTGGACATACCGGTCTCGGCCCTGCGCGAAGATTTCGACGCGACCGTGCTCTGCGGAGGGGCCACCGCCCCGCGGGATCTTCAGATTCCGGGCCGCGAGGCCGCGGGCATCCATTTCGCTGTCGACTACCTCACCCAGCAGAACCGCCGCTGCGAAGGGGATGCCGTGGATGACGCGTCCATCATCTCCGCGGAAGGGCGCCGCGTCGTCATCATCGGCGGAGGCGACACGGGGGCGGACTGCCTGGGCACGGCGCACCGGCAGGGGGCGCGTTCCGTGGCGCAGTTCGAACTGATGCCGCGTCCACCGGAGTCGCGTGCCGCCGACAATCCCTGGCCCATGTGGCCCGCGATTTTCCGGAGCTCCGCCGCCCACGAAGAGGGAGGGGAGCGCGTGTACTCGGTGTCGACGGAGCGCTTCCTGACGGACGCCAACGGCTGCGTCTCGGGAATCAGCGCCGTCAACGGCGAGGTGCGCGTGGAGGCGGGACGTCTTCGCTTCGTCCCTGCGCCGGAGACCGCGTTCGAGATCGAGACGGATCTCGTGCTGCTGGCCATGGGCTTCACGGGCCCCGAGCGCCGCGGCCTCGTGTCGGATTTGGGCGTTCGCCTGACGGAGCGCGGGAACGTCTGGCGCGACGAACACTGGATGACCAGCGAGGAATCCATCTTCACGGCCGGGGACATGCAGCGCGGGCAGTCGCTCATCGTCTGGGCCATCGCCGACGGCCGTGCCGCCGCGCGCGGGGTGGACACCTACCTGATGGGGGCGTCGGCGCTCGCCACGCCCCTGTCCGCGTAAGCCTGACCGTGCGGACATTTTTGTCTGCATGGTCTCTACACATCCAAAATTGTTCCTTCCTGTTTTTGCCCCTCTAAAATCAGCTTCGACTCCCACCGCAGCTCCCCGGAAGGCCCTCGATTCCTGCCTGACTCGAGCACTCAATACCTACAAAAAAGTCGCGCCAATGATACAGGCGACAAAAATGTACATGACCGTGCTTCCCGTTTGTCGGCGTCATCCCGCCCGCATCGACATTTTTGGGCCTGAATTCGGCTGAATCAGCGTCACGGCCGTCCACGGCCCCGCTGGCGTTCAACTTGCTCTGCAACTGGCGGGCGGAGGCGCGCACCGGCGCCGCAGACAAATCTGAAGGTCTACCAGATTCTTCAAGGTCTACCGGAGGACGGCTGACGACAGGCCAGCGTAGATCCTGCCGAGTCGCGATTGGCTCGACGCGCGAGAGAGGGAGTCCACGCCTTCTTGCCCGCGGCCAACGAATCAACACGTGACCAGCGCCGCGTGCGGAAGGTCAGTAGGGAGGCACATGAAAAGAACGAGCAGAGTGATGGGTGTGTTGGGGATCGCGGGGCTGCTGGCGGCGCCGGCGTGGGCGCAGACCACCCCTGCGCCGCAGCCGCAGTCGATGGCGCCGGCGGCCGCGCCCGAGCCGGCCGCGCCCGCGAAACCCTGGACGCTGACGGCCGGTCTGGATTTCACGTCGGCATACCTGTTCCGCGGCATTCTGCAGCAGTCGGGCGGGATGATCGCCCAGCCCTACGTGGATCTGGGCGTGACGCTGGGAAGCGGCGTCAGTGCGAACTTCGGCAACTGGGACAGCCTCCATTCCACGTCGCCATCCGGCCACTGGTACGAGTCCGACTATTACGCGTCCGTGACGTTCACGGCCGGCAAGGTCAAGCCCGGCCTCCTCTATACCTCCTACACCAGTCCGGCGGACAGGTTCGCCACGGTGCACGAACTGGCGGGCGTGGTGGTGTTCGACGACAGCGCCAGCACGTTCCCGCTCTCACCAAAGATCATTCTGGCGTTCGAGCTGGGCGACGGTTCGGCCGACGGCGGCGTTGACAAGGGAACGTATCTCGAATTGGGCATTCGGCCCACGGTGAAGCTGGCACCGAAGGCGACGCTGGCGATCCCCGTCAAGCTCGGTCTGAGCGCGAACCACTACTACGAGGGACCCGCGGGGGACAACACGTTCGGGTTCTTCGATCTGGGCCTGCAGCTGAGCGTGCCGGTCGCGTCGGGCAAGGGAGGCGCGCTCGAGGCGCACGGGGGAGTGGACTTCTATCGCCTGGGAGAGAACATGAAGATCCTGAACGACGGCGACGCGTTCAAGCCTGTCGCGACCGTCGGAGTGACGTTCACGTACTGACCGGGTTCCCGGGGCGGTATCGAAGGACGATGCTGCCCCCGGCCGGCGCTTTCTCCAGGAAGGCATTGCGGCAGATTCCCATGGCGAGTACAACGGAGCCGACCCCTGTTCATTCGATGACGCGCACGATGACGGATGAGGGACGGAACGGCAAAGAGCGGCGGGCGGCCATGTTGGCGGCCGCGCGGGACGAATATGTGTCCGAGGCCTCGCGTGGCCGTGCCGGCCGCACCGTGGTCGCCCGCTACGCGGATCGCCTCGACGTGCTCATCGGCGGGCTGGTGGCGCAGGCCCGCGACGAGACCACGGTGGCGGTCGCGGTGTGCGCGGTCGGCGGATATGGGCGGCGCGCGCTCTGTCTCCACTCCGACCTCGATCTGCTGATCGTCTTCAATGGCGAGATCGGGCCGGCCGAGGAGCGGTTCGTGAAGGCCGTGCTTCAGCCGTTGTGGGATCTCCGGCTGGAGATCGGGCAGCATGTCCGCGAGCTGGCGGAGCTCGACGACATCGATCTGGGTAACCCGGAGTTCCTGCTGTCGCTCCTGGACGTGCGGCCTCTGGCCGGCGATTCGGATCTGCTGGACGTGATTCTGGCTCACGGCGGGGCGCTGCGAGGGAGCCAGCCGGTCATCGACCTCCTCACCGAGCTCGTCGGACAGCGGCACGCGCAGTTCAACGACACGCTCTATCAGCTCGAGCCGGATATCAAGCAGGCGCCCGGCGGCCTTCGCGATCTGGTCGCGGCCCGGCACTTCCAGGCGCTCGCGCCGGTTCCGGCGACCGGGGTTGACGACCCGACGGCCGACCGTCTTCTCGCCGCCGAAGACTACCTCCTGCGAATCCGCTCGGTGCTCCACCTTCGGGCGGGGCGCGACGTCAACCTGCTGACCCACGAGCTCCAGGAGACGGTCGCGGACGCACTGGGAAGCGCGGGCTCCCATCCCCACAGCCAGGTCGAAGCGTTGATGGGCGAGTACTTTCTCCACGCGCGCACCATCACCCGTTCGCTCAATCAGGTGCAGCGCGCCATCCGCCCGCCCGCGGTGGATCAAACGGTCCGGCGCGTCGGCCGCCAGTTCGAAGTCGCGTCTGACGGCGTGCGGTTCGTCGATTTCGATCGCGCCGCGGCACAGCCGTCGCTCTGGCTGGAGGCGTTCAGGATTGCCCTCGAGAATGGATGCGGCATGTCGGAGCAGGCTCTGACGTGCATCGAGCTGAACGTCCACCGCTGCACCGCCGATGATTTCGTCTCCACCGAAGGCGAGCGGCATCAGCTTCGGAGCGTGCTTCGCCCGCGCGAAGGGTTGTACGACCGGCTCTCGGAGATGCACGACTGCGGGCTGCTGACGCGCATCTTCCCGGAATTCGCGAAGGTGCACTGCCGCGTGATCCGGGACTTCTATCACAAGTACACGGTCGACGAGCATACGCTGCTCGCCATCCGCGGCGTCGAGTCGCTCCTCGACCCGCAGGGCCCGAGCCGCTCTGGCTTCACCTCCATCCTGCAGGAGGTCCGGGCCCCCGAGCTTCTGACGCTCGCGCTCCTGTACCACGACGTCGGCAAGTGGCGGGAGGCGGATCACGCGCAGGAGAGCCTCCGTCTCGCGCAGAGCATGCTCGGCCGTCTGGAGCTCCCGGAAGAGGAGCGCCACACCGTGGACTTCCTCATCCGCCATCACCTCCAGATGTCGCAGGTGGCCTTCCGCCGCGACTCGGAGGACCCCGACGTCGTCGCGCGTTTCGCCGAGCTCGTCGGGACCGAAGAGCATCTGAAGATGCTCTGCCTGATGACGCTTGCCGACGTGGGGGCCGTCAGTCCGGAGACCCTCACGCCGTGGAAAGAGGACCTGCTGTGGCGGCTCTACGTCGACACCTACAACCACCTCACCCTCGGATACGCCGATGTCCTCGTCGATCGCGATCCGGCGGGCCTGGCGGTCCTGATTGCCGGCCGCCCGGACGACATCACCGAGAGTGAGCTGACGCACTTTCTCGAAGGGCTGCCGCGGCGGTATCTCACGAGCTTCGGCCTGGGTACGGTGTACCGGCACGTGCGTCTCGCGCGCAACATCGTGCGCGACGAGGTTCACGCGTTCCTCGAAAACCACGACAAGGTCTGGGAGCTCACGCTCGTCACGCTGGACAAGCCGTACCTGTTCTCGAACGTGTCCGGCGTTCTCTCCTACTTCGGGATGAACATCCATCGCGGCCAGGCGATGACGACACCCGACGGCCTGGTGCTGGACGTGTTCGAGTTCTCCGATGAGGAGGGGTTCCTCCAGAAGAACGCTGCCGCTACCGCCGACATCAGCCGGATGCTCGAGCGCGCGGTCGCCGGTACGGTCGACGTGACCTCGCTCCTTGGCGGCCGCATGCGCAGCAAGCTCAATCGCACGCGGCGCCATCCGCCCGTCGTCCATGTCGACAACGAACACTCGCACAAATACACGGTCCTCGAGATCGTCGCCGACGATGCGCCGGGGCTGCTGCATCGCATCAGCCGGGTCATTTCGGGCCAGGGGTGCGACGTCGAGCTCGTGCTGATTGCGACCGAAGGCAAGCGCGCGATCGACGTGCTGCACGTCATGAAGGGAGGCGGCAAATTAACAGAAGCGGCGCAGAACGCCCTCAAACAGGAACTCGAACGAGTGCTGGAGACCGGTGATGAAGCTCATTAAGTGTATCGTCCGCCCCAACAAAGTGGACGACGTGCGTGACGCCCTCGAGAAGCTCAGTCTCGCGGGCATGACGGTGACCGACGTGCGCGGCCACGGCCGGCAGAAAGGACACACGGCGGTTTACCGGGGGAAGGAATACGCGGTCAGCCTGCTGCCGAAGACGGAAATCGAAGTGGTGGTCGCAGACGAAGTGGTCGACGACGTCATCAAGGCCATCATGGAGGCCGCGCGCACGGGGGAAATCGGTGACGGCCGTGTGTTCGTCCTCCCCGTCGAACAGGGCTACAACATCCGGACGAGCGAACGGGACGTCAAGTGAACACGGGCGGCGCGTACCTCGTGGACCGGAACGACCTGAGACTGAGGGCCATCGCGATTCTTGCCCTCGTCTGTCTCGCCAT
The DNA here is from genome assembly GCA_963749835.1 of uncultured Acidobacteriota bacterium. Lineage (GTDB taxonomy): Bacteria > Acidobacteriota > Vicinamibacteria > Vicinamibacterales > 2-12-FULL-66-21 > JALZOC01. The sequence goes on along the minus strand of CAVVOD010000001.1, from coordinate 3,289,810 downwards.
CGGCCTGTGGCCCGCACAGGCCACGGGCAGGTCGTTCGACTCCGCCAAAGGCCGGTACATCGCGCGCATCGAATGCCACGCGGCGGTGCCCGCCGTCAGCGAACGTCTGCGCGAGCAGGCCCACGCAGATCTGTCCGTCGCCGGAGTGCCCGTGGACGCCTCGAGAGCGTCCGGCGCCGCCCGGTCCCTCTCGTCGGCGGCGCAGCTGCTGCACTCGCCGTCGCAGCGCGTCGCCACCCATCTCTCTCTCTAGATCGGCCAGCAGACGTATGCGCGGAGGGGTCCGTGCCGCGTGGTCCTTTCGCTTGACGCGAGGTCCACAGGTGGTGACACTGGCCGCGGCGTGGACGGCGGTTGGGCATCCGTTGCGCCAGAACAATCGCCACTTTCAGAGGAGAGAGCATGAAATTGATCAAGAGCATCGTGCGGCCGCACAAGGTCGACGAAGTGAGGGATGCGCTGGAGGCGCTCAGTCTTGCGGGAATGACCGTCACGGATGTCCGGGGCCATGGCCGGCAGAAGGGGCACACGGCCGTCTATCGCGGGAAGGAATACGCCGTCAGCCTGTTACCGAAGACACAAATCGAAGTGGTCGTTCCCGACCAGCAGGTCGAGGAAGTGATTGAAGCCATCATGCGCGCCGCGCGCACCGGGGAGATCGGGGATGGACGCGTGTTCGTCCTGCCCGTCGAGCAGAGTTACAACATCCGCACCGGGGAACGCGACGAGCGCTGATCCGCCCGTCACATTGTCCGGGTGTGTGCCCAGCAACACACGAATCCAGCAGGAGTGCGTCTGATATGAGTATTGCCAGAAACAGGAACATCGCAACGATCGCCGCGTGGGCTGGTCTGTCCGTCATCGCGTTCACAGACGTGGCCTCGGCGCAGGCGGCCGAGCCCCCACCCATCAATCAGGCGGATACCGCCTGGATGCTCATTGCAACCGCACTGGTACTTCTGATGACGCCGGCCCTCGCGTTCTTCTACGGAGGGCTGGTCCGGTCGAAAAACGCGCTCAACACGATGATGATGAGCTTCGTGTCCCTGGGCTTTGTCGGGGTACTGTGGGCCCTCATCGGGTACTCGCTCGCGTTCGGCCCCGGGGGGAGCTGGGTCGGCGACATGTCCCGCGCCTTCCTTCGAGGCGTAGGCCTCGAGGCGCAGGGCACGATTCCGCATGCCCTGTTCATGGCGTACCAGGGCACGTTCTGCATCATCACCGCCGCGTTGATCTCGGGGGCGATCGTCGAGCGCATGCGCTTCTCGGCGTACGTGGTGTTCATCTCTCTCTGGGCGCTGTTCGTCTACAGCCCCGTCGCGCACTGGGTCTGGGGCGGCGGGTGGCTGGCAAAGTGGGGAGCACTCGACTTCGCCGGTGGCACCGTCGTCCACGTCAACGCCGCCATCGCGGCCCTCGTGGCGGCGGTCCTCCTCGGCAAGCGCAAGGACTATCCGTCGGCGTCACTCCTGCCCCACAGCATTCCCTTGACGCTGCTGGGATCGGGCCTCCTCTGGTTCGGGTGGTTCGGGTTCAACGCCGGGAGCGCGCTTGCAGCCAGTCCGATCGCGGCCCTCGCGTTCGTGACGACGATGCTGGCGCCGGCGGCCACGCTGGTGGTCTGGACGTTCCTCGACCTGATTCGATCCGGCAAGCCGACCGCGGTCGGCGCCGCGACCGCGATTGTCGTCGGGCTCGTGGCCATCACGCCCGCGGCAGGGTTCATCAGTCCGATGAGCGCGATTGCGCTCGGGGCCATCGCGGCTGTTCCGAGCTACCTCGCCCTCATGATCCGCGTGAAGACGTCGCTCGACGACTCGCTCGACGTCGTGGCCGCTCACGGCGTCGGCGGCACGGTGGGGGCGCTGCTCACGGGTGTCTTCGCGCAGAAGAGCCTGAACGGGCTCGCCGACGGCGCGCTCTTCGGCAACCCCTACCAGCTGGTGATTCAGGCGAGCGCGATTCTCGCCGTGATCGTCTACAGCGGGATCGTGAGCTTCATCCTGCTCAAGGTCATTGGCCTGGTGATGCCGCTTCGCGCGTCGGACTCCGAAGAGAGCGCAGGACTCGACGTCAGCCTGCACGGCGAAGAGGCCTATTTGCACGAAGGCTAGGCTGGCCGTCGCTGGCTTGTCTTTTTTATGCCGGCGTTCCGCCCCCGTCCAGGGGCGGGACGCCGGGCTTTTGCCGCGCCATCTGGCTGATCGCGCGGCCGCCTGGATCGACGGATTATTCCCCCCTCGTTCCCACCCACGAGAAATCCACCCGTCTCGAGCGCCGCGTTCATCGTGCGATAGTCTATTCCTATGACTTCCCCCGTCGTCTTCCTGCTGGATGTGGACAACACGCTCCTCGACAACGACCGCGTGGTTGCCGATCTGATGCGATACCTCGACAAGGCACTCGGGCACGAATGCGAGCAGGACTACTGGAAGATCTTCGATCGGTTGCGGCACGAGCTCGGGTACGCCGACTACCTCGGCGCACTGCAGCTGTATCGCGCGTCCCATCCCCGCGATCCGAATGTGCTCAGCCTGTCGTCGTTCCTCATCAACTATCCGTTCGCCAACCGGCTGTTCCCGAACTCGCTCGACGTCATCGAGCGTATGAAGACCTGGGGCCCGGTCGTGATCCTGACGGACGGCGACGTCGTGTTCCAGCCGCGGAAGATTGAACGGTCGGGACTCCTGGAGGCGGTAGACGGGAACGTCCTGGTCTACGTGCACAAGGAGCTGGAGCTGGAAGATGTCGAGCGGCGGTACCCCGCCGAACGCTACGTGTTCGTGGACGACAAGCTGCGGCTGCTGGCCGCGTTCAAGGCAGCGTGGGGCGCCCGCGTGACGACGGTGTTTCCGCGTCAGGGGCACTACGCGCGCGATCCGGAAATTCTGCGGAGCTATCCGCCTGCGGATATCACCGTCGAGCGGATCGGAGACCTGGTGAGTGTTGATTTCGGGGTGCAGGGCTGAGAAGGCTCAGGCACCGAGTGGCGGCTGAGGTCTGAAGGTCGGCCATTCAACCGGTCCTGCCGGCTGATGAGTGCGCCGCGATCACGCGACATCAACGGTCGAGGGGATCTTTGTTGGGGAGGACGGTCGACGCCACGAGGACGGTGGTCAGTCCCAAGCCGCCAGGTGACGTGGACATATGAAACACGGGAGGGGGGAAGTCCGGCAGGTGTGAGGCGCCAAGTACCCGCTCGATGACATCGACGTAACTTTTTCGGCGATCCATGGGCATCGCCACGTGGGTTTTCCGGCGATCGCTCGCTCGCACGACCCAGTGCTTGCACACACCATGCCTGTCAGCTCACATCGACCACGCAACTCTTGATGCCTCAGCTGTTAACGCCTATGCGTACCTGCCGCTCGTCGCGGATCTGCGGATCACGTTCTAGCCACTACGGATCGGAACGGGGATCGATGTCCGAACGGGAGATCACGAAGATCACCACGGAGATCCTCTGCCTCTCCACCGCGCAAGCGCGGGCCGACCACGTTCTGATCCCGAGCACCAATCGCGTAGTTGCCGCGCGAGGATGGCGCCGCGCGGCTGGCAACTGTGGACAGTAACAAGGGGCTCCGTCAACCACGTCCCAATCGTCGTCACCAGTCGTGTCAGTGCAACTAACCAGCTGGTTCTCTCCGTGCGTCCCCCGTGACTCCGTGTCACCGTGGTTGCATTTGCTCCGTGCGCTCCGGTGCCTCCGTGCCCCGCCTGCCGCGCTACTTCTGCGCGGCCAGGAGCCGCACGATGTCCGCGCCGATGTTGCGGCCATCGGTGGCCATCCCGATGAAGGCGCTCGAGGCCGCCAGCCGATAGTCCCCACCGGCGGCGTTCACAAAATTGCCGACGAACGTAGAGGCTGCGGGAAAGAGATTGTCCGTCGGATACTTCGACGCCGTCCCGCCCGCGAGCACGGTCCGCCGCATGCTGATGCCTGGAAAGTACACGTTGATCGAGTCGAATCCCGCCCCGTGATAGTCCCCGTAGATGCCCCACTGGTTGTGCCGCGACATGTTGTTCAAGAACGCGAACCCGATGTTCGCCTCGCCGGTTCCAGCCACGACGAATCCGTCGTGATCGATCGTGTTGTGATTGACGCGCACGTCGCGCGTCCCGTTGCCGACGACCATGAGCCCGCCAGGTCCGCCCCACCGGGTGGAAACGTCGGTGAAGAGGTTGTTGTACACGGCGATGTTCTCCGTGTACTCGCTGCCCTGCGCGGTGTCACGACCGTTGATGATCATGGCGGCGCCGACATGCCGCACGGTGTTGTGCTGAAACAACACGTCGCGCACCACGGTCCAGTCCGCGAGGCCATTGTTGGCTGGCGTCAGCAGCACTGCGTAACCCTTCTGATCGGCCTTCCAGCAATTCTCGATGACATTGCCTTCGATGAGGACCTGCTTCGCGTTCTTGAGCTCAATCAGATTCTTCACGGTCCACTTCTGACCGGCCGTTGTCGGAACGCCGCCCCCGGTGCCGGCTGCACCGGTATCCACCACACTCGTCCCGGTCGTCGTCCAGTATTGCGTCTGTGAGCCGGTCTTCCGCCCGTACACGCGGTACGACGAGGCGCCGGAGACAGCGCTCCAGCTGACCTTTACCGACCCCTTTGCGGTGAGCGTCGCGACAAGATCCGCTGTGCTGCCCGATCGGCAGGTCACGCCGTTGCCACAGGCGGCGTACGCCACCACGCGATACGCATACGCACCTGCCGCCAGGCTCCCGCCCGTCGCCGGCGCGGCTTTCCCGCCCGTGGGCGCGCTGACGATTGCGCTCTGCCAGCTGACGTTCTTGGAGATCAGATTCCGGCGCAGCGTGATGTTCGCCGGAACCAGGCCCTGAATCGCAGGAGTGGCCCCGCCAAACAGGACGTTCTCTCCGGCGGCCTCGAGGAAGTTGTTTTCAATCAGGTAGGGCCCGGGTCCATTCCATCCGCCGATCGCCTGCGAGTCCAGCCCCTGCGCCTTGATGTCGCTGATGTACGAGTTGAGGATCGAGGTGTCGGCGCTGTTCAGCGCGATGCCGCGCTTGCTCCCGAGCTTCGAGTCGCCATGAATATAGACGCGGTCGAGCAGGAGGTGGTGCGGCTGGTTGGCGGCGACCGTTTCAGAGCTGCTTCCGAGCCGGACGATTTCACCATAGCCGCCTGAATTCGCCTTGAGCTCGAGGAACAGCAGACGCCAGTGGTGCGCCCCGGTAGCGGTCTGGATCGCCGACGCGGTGTTGGGAGACTTGATCTTGGCGAGGAGGCCCGCGTACGCCGGTGTCATGCGCACACCCGCACCCGGCAGAGACGAGTTCGCCGTTGACGATCGTACGGTGATGAACGTGCTGCCGGTCTTCTTCGGCAGCACGAAATTCCCCGTGAAGGTGGCGCCGGCCTGCAGGAGGATCGTGTCACCGGCCAGCGCCTTGTTGAGCGCCGCCTGCAGATCGCCGCCGGCCGCAACGGCGATCGTCGCGGCGCGGGCGTCAGTCGCCGAGACCGCGGTGAAGATGCCAGCAGAGACAAACAGTATGAGACCCGCGCGAAATGTATGCATCAGAAAGCGGCTCCGGCACCGCGGTGGAGTGTGTGGACGAATGAATGTGGACGAGAGCGTGGATCGTACGACTCCGTGCCGGTGATTTCAAACTGAGCCGGAGAGAGACCTCAGCACTGCGCACTCGCGAGGTACAATAAAGACGATGATTCCGTATCTCCAGCGCGTGAAGTACGCGTTCCGATCGTTTTTCTCCATCCTCGATTACAGTCGCATCCCTGATGACGTCGTGGCGGCACTGACGAAGACTCCGGTGAAGGCTGCGCCCTCCGTTCCGTCGTCCCCGCCGCCGGAGCCGGCTGGCAGGTCCACGCAGCTGCTCACGCTGCTCCAGCGCGATGGACGGCTCGTGGACTTCCTGATGGAGGATCTCGCGCCGTACTCCGATGCGCAGGTGGGAGCATCGGTGCGTGACGTCCATGCGGGTTGCCGCACGGTACTGACGCGGTATCTCTCGATCGTCCCGGTGATGGACGAGCAGGAAGGCGAAACGGTCACGGTGGAACGCGGCGCCGACCTCGCCCGGGTCAAGGTCGTCGGGAACATCGCCGGCCAGCCGCCGTACAAGGCCATCCTGCGCCACCGGGGATGGGATGCTGTCCGTGTAGAACTGCCCCCCGTCCCACCCGGCGGCACGATCATCGCGCCCGCCGAAGTCGAAGTTCAGTAACCCCAGGCTCCCGTGAACGAACGGTTCGTCGTCGGCATCGATCTCGGCACCACCAATTGCGCTCTCGCGTGGGCGGACTCGTCCGCGCCCGAAGAGCAGGTGCGGGTGCAGGTCCAGGAGATTCCGCAGGTCGTCAATCCGGGCGAGGTGCAACGTCCGACGCTGCTGCCGTCATTCTTGTTCATCCCGGGGGAGATGGATTTTCCCGCCGGCAGCACGGCGCTGCCGTGGAATCCTCAACCGGCGCACGTCGTCGGCGAGCTCGCGCGTCGCCGCGGCGCCGAGAACCCGACCCGCCTGATTGCATCCGCGAAGTCGTGGCTCTCGTACGGCGGCGCAAAGAGGACCGCGCCGATTCTTCCGTGGGGCGCGCCCGCCGACGTCGCGCACCTGTCGCCGGTGGATGCCTCGGCCGAATACCTCCGGCACCTTGCGGCAGCCTTCGATGCGGACGTCGTGGGGGGCAAGAAGAAGCTCGCACTTGCGCACCAGGACGTGCTCATCACGGTGCCCGCCTCGTTCGACGAGGAAGCCAGAGAGCTCACGCTGCGCGCGGCCCGTGCGGCGGGTCTCGAGCAGGTCACGCTCCTCGAGGAGCCGCAGGCGGCGTTCTACGCCTGGCTTGACGCCATGGGCGATCGCTGGCGACGCCGGATCGGTGTCGGTGATCTGGTCCTGGTATGCGACGTCGGAGGCGGGACGACGGATTTCAGCCTGATCGCCGTGTCCGAGCAGAGCGGCGATCTCGCGCTCGATCGCGTGGCGGTGGGGGAGCACATCCTGCTCGGCGGCGACAACATGGACCTGGCGCTCGCTCGCCTTCTTCAGCAGCGTCTCGAAGCTGCCGGCCATCGGATCGATACCTGGCATCTTCATGCCCTCTGGCACCAGTGCCGCCTGGCCAAGGAGGCGCTGCTCGCGGATCCATCGCAGACGGAACGTCCCGTGACCCTGCTCGGCCGCGGGTCGCGGCTGATCGGCGCCACGATGTCCACCACCCTGACGCGTGACGATGTTGACCAGGTGCTCCGCGAAGGGTTCTTCCCGTCCGTCTCGAGCGGCGACATGCCGGCCCGGCTGCGGCGCGCCGGACTGACCGAGCTTGGGCTGCCATATGCGGCCGATGCCGCTGTCACCAGGCACCTCGCCAGGTTCTTGTCGCGACAGGGGGAGCAGGCGGCCGCCGCCGTGCGCCGCGGCCCGAGCGGCCTCGTGTGTCCGACGCACGTCCTCTTCAACGGAGGCGTCATGAAGGCGCCCGCGCTCCGCGCGCGCGTCATCGAGGTGTTGAGCGGCTGGCTCCGGAACGAGGGCTTCGACGCGCTGGATGACCGCCACGTCCTCGAGTCGCCCAACCTCGATCATGCCGTTGCGCACGGGGCCGCCTCCTACGGGCTGGCTCGACGCGGCCGGGGCATTCGCATCCGCAGCGGCGCATCCCGCACGTATTACGTGGGTATCGAGAGTGCGATGCCCGCGGTGCCCGGGATGCCCGCTCCGCTGAAGGCATTGTGCGTCGTCCCGTTCGGCATGGAGGAAGGCACGAGCGCGTCGATCCCGGAGCGCGAGTTCGGACTGATCGTCGGGGAGCCCGCCGAGTTCCAGTTCCTGTCGTCCACCGTGCGCAAATCGGATCCGGTGGGCGCGCTGATAGAAGACTGGGGTGACGATCTCGAAGAATTGAGCCCGCTCGAAGTCCTGCTGCAAGTCGATGGGCAGGACGACGTCAGCGTGCCGGTCACGCTCGAGAGCCGCGTGACCGAGATCGGCACGATGGAGCTCTGGTGCGTGTCGCGAGACGCGAAGCATCGGTGGAAGCTCGAGCTGAACATCAGGGAGCGCGAGCCCTGACCGACATCGCACCCACGTCGAGCGTCATCGGCATCGATCTCGGCACGACCAACTCGGCCCTCGCGTGGGCCGGTCCGCGCGGACCCGTTCGCGTCTTCGATATCCCGCAACTGGTCGCCCCGGGCGAGGTGGAACGGCAGCCCACGCTGCCTTCGTTCCTCTATTTCCCTACACCCTTCGAAGTGACGTCCGGCGCCGTGGCGCTCCCCTGGAACCCTGCTCCCGACATCGTCGCCGGCCGGTTCGCGCGCGATCACGGCGCCCTCGTGCCGGCCCGTCAGATCTCGTCCGCCAAGTCGTGGTTGTCCAACTCCGCGGTCGATCGATCCGCCTTGCTGTTGCCGTGGATTGACGAAGCGGTTTTGAGGCTGTCCCCCGTGGACGCCTCGCGCAGGCTCATCGAGCACCTCCGCTCCGCCTGGAATCATTTGCACGCGGCTGGAGATCCGGCCCTGACGCTTGAACGGCAGGCCATCGGTACTGACTGTCCCTGCATCATTCGATGAGGAAGCGCGTGAGCTCACGCTCCAGGCTGCCCTGGACGCAGGTCTCGAGAAAGTGACGCTGCTCGAGGAGCCGCTCGCGGCGCTGTATGCCTGGATCGCCGCGCACCCGCGACTGCCCATGAGCACGCTCGGGGAAGGGGCGCTCGTGCTCGTCTGTGATGTCGGCGGCGGGACCACGGACTTCAGTCTGATCTGCGCGTCCATCGAGGACGGCGAGCTCGTATTCGAGCGCATCGCGATCGGTGAACACCTGCTTCTTGGCGGCGACAATCTCGATCTCGCCCTGGCCGTGGCGGTCGAGGAGAAGCTGCCCGGCGGCGCGGCACGCCTGTCGCTCAGCCAGCGTCTGACGCTCCGTCGCAAGTGCAGTGCGGCGAAGGAGCAGCTGCTGTCGGAGTCGGGTCCGTCAGCGCTGACCATCACCATTCTCGGCGCCGGCAGCAGCATCGTGGGGAGTGGCGTGACGGCGGACCTGAGCCGCGACGACGTGTCCCGTGCATTGCTGGAGGGATTTCTTCCGTTGACCGCCGCCGACGATCTCCCCGCGCGCAGCCGTCGCGCCGGGCTGAGGGAGCTCGGCCTGCCGTATGAGACCGAGCCGGCGATCACCCGCCATCTCGCGGCGTTTCTGACGCGTGCGGGCGAAGGCGGCGAGCGAATGGCCCACCCGGACGCCGTGCTCTTCAACGGGGGTTTCTTCGCGCCCGGGGTCGCGCGCGAACGGGTCCTCGATGCCCTGTCCCGGTGGAGCGGCAAACGCCCACTGCTGCTCGAGAACGGCAGGCCGGAGGCCAGCGTTGCCATCGGCGCGGCGTTCTACGGCAGATTGCGCGGCGATCCGGGTCGCTCACGGCGCCTGTTGATTCGCGCCGGCAGCGCGCGGGCGTACTACATCGGCGTAGCCGGATCCGGTGATGGAGCCTCGGCGGTCTGCGTCATGCCGCGCGGGACGCAGGAAGGCACCCGCGCGTCGCTCGATCGCGACTTCACCGTCATCGCCAACCAGCCCTCGGCGTTCACGCTGTTCAGCACCATGACGCGCAGCGATCCGCTCAACGCGGTCGTGACGTTCAGTGACGAAGACGATGACGTGCATCGGCACGCACCGCTGGTAACGGCACTCCGTTTCGGAAAGCGGTCGAGGCGTGTTCCGCTCACCGTCCGTCTGACGGCCTCCTTCACGGAGACCGGCACCCTCGAACTGTGGTGCGAATCCACGACAACCGAGCACCGGTGGCGTCTTTCGTTCAGCCTGCGAGGTGCCGGATCGAATCCGCTCGAGGACGCGGATGAAGACGATGAACGCAACGACGGATCAGACGAGGATCACGTCGTCATTGCGGATGAGGCCCTGCACGCGGGAAACGCCCTGATTCGTGGCGTCTTCGGAGACGACGGGGACGATGTCCCGCCGGGGAGTCTGGTTGGTGCGCTCGAGAACGCTCTGGGTCACGGCAAGCAGGCGTGGCCGCTGCAGGCCCTCCGATCGCTTGCGGACACGCTCATTGCTGTCGCCGACGGGCGGCGGAAGGGGACGTCGTACGAGGTGCGATGGCTGAACCTCGTGGGCTTCTGCACACGACCGGGGTTCGGGGCTCCGACGGATCCGTGGCGGATCTCGGAGCTGCGGAAGGTGTATCTCGCCGGCCTCGTCTTTCCGAAGGACGTTCAGGCACAGGTCGAATGGCTCGTGCTCTGGCAACGCGTGGCGGCCGGATTCACCACCGGTCAGCAGAAGGAGCTGGCGCAGCGCGTCGTCGGACAGCTCGGCATCGGCCAGAAAAGGCCTGTCCGCATCAACGCACAGCTTGACCGTGAGGCGTGGCGACTGCTGGGCACGCTGGAACGGATCGATGCAGGCCAGCGCGTCAAGCTCGGGGACGAGCTCGTCACCCGGACCGTCCGCGAACCGCGCAACGCCGCCCGAGCATGGGCGCTCGGACGGATGGGCGCGCGGAACCCGCTCTACGGCCCCCTGAACAACGTCGTCCCCGCGTCAGCGGCGGAGCGGTGGATTCGAGCGGCTGCTGGAGTTGAAGTCCATCACACCCGACGTCGCGGCCGTCGTCGTGCAGCTCGGAGCTCTGACGGGGGATCCGGCGCGCGATGTGTCAGTGAAGATCCGTCAGCGCGCCGTAGAGACGCTGTCGTCGGCCGGTGTGGCCGGCGAAGCGGTCGCGCCACTCGAGAGCGTCGTGCCGGTCAGCCGTGCCGCAGCAGGACGGGCCTTCGGAGAGCCGTTACCCGAGGGGCTTCGCCTGGAATCGGACTGACGGGCACTTACGGATCTCTCTCCGCCGAATGCAGAATAGGAACCAGGGATGGATGACGTGATTGACGTGCTCATCATCGGCGCCGGCCCGGTCGGACTTGCGTGCGCCATCGAAGCGAAGCGGGAGGGCCTGCGGTCGCTCGTCATCGACAAGGGCGCCCTCGTCAATTCGATCGTCGGCTATCCGGCCCGGATGGAATTCTTCTCGACGCCCGAGCTGATCGAGATTGGCGGATATCCGTTTCCCATTCAGGGTTACAAGCCGACGCGTGAGGAAGCGGTCGAGGTACTACCGCGGGGTCGCCGCCGCGGAGAAGCTCGAGATTCACCTGTACGAGCGTGTACTGCGCGTGGACGGGGCCGTGGGCGATTTCAGTGTGACGACTGACAAGCGCCAGCATCGTGCGCGGCACGTCGTCGTATCCACCGGCTTCTTCGATCAGCCGAACGCGCTGCATGTTCCCGGGGAGCACCTGCCAAAGGTCACGCACTACTACCGTGAGCCGTACCCGTACGTGCGCCAGAAGGTGGCCGTCATCGGGGCGCGAAACTCCGCGGCCAAGGCTGCGCTCGACTGCCACCGGCATGGCGCGGCAGTGACGCTCATCGTGCGGTCTCTCGTTTTGTCGGACAAGGTGAAGTACTGGATCAAGCCGGATCTCGAAAACCGGATCAAGGAGGGGAGCATTCGCGCCTACTACGGCACGACCGTCGAGGAGATTCGTGAATCGTCGATTGCGCTCCGGACGCCTGAGGGCCCGGTCGAGATCGAGAACGACTGGGTGCTGGCGATGACCGGCTACCACCCGGACTACGGCTTTCTCGAGGCGCTCGCGATCGATATTGCGGACGATGGGTATCGCACGCCGGTCGTCGATCCGGTGACGTTCGAAACGAGCCGGCCCGGCGTGTACCTCGCAGGGACGGTCTGCGGGGGTTACCAGACAGGGCGCTGGTTCATCGAAAACGGGCGATTCCACGCGCAGCAGATCGTCAGGCACATCGCGCACGGCAGCGCCGAGCGCATCCAGTTCGATCGGATCCACTGGAAGACCGAAGAATAAATGGGGACACTCACCTTTACGGTAAGTTGTTGATTCTACTGCCCAAATTGTAGTGCCGCCCGCGGCCGGAGGGAAGGCGCTTGCGGTTGAAAGAGCGTCTTTACCGTCCCGACAATGTCTCGATTCTGCGCACCCGAAAATCGACCCAATCAAATCAACGACTTAGCCTAAAGGTGAGTGTCCCCATTTACAGGGGCATGACGGTCGTCGCAGACAACAGGTGCAGGTTGCCGGCGACGAACCAGGGCCAGAATCGCGCCGGTCGAGGCTCGCTCGCCAGCAGGACGTTGAACGCCACGGTCAGTGGCAGCATGACGCGGGTGACGGCTCCGGTGCGCGGATCGGCGAGCACCAGATCGAGCAGCAGCAGCAGCACGACGTACGGGACGGCCACCCGCCACCACGCCATCGAGTACTCGCGGCGGACGAGCACATAGACGGCCTGCACGACCAGCGAAACCAGGAGACCCAGCGCGAGCCCGTGGGCCGACAGGAACCCATGCGCGCCGACTGCCGACCACGTCCTGACTAGGCTCGCTGTCAGCGCCGCGCCCGGTGTCATGAACGGATCGGCGCCGGTGAAGATCGTCGAACGGTAGATCGACCGCAGGTAGTCCTCCCACAGCAGGAGCGGGAGCGCCGCGACTATGACGGCGGCGACCAGCCGTCCCCAGGCACGCCGGTCCCGGGGCAGCGGCTGCGCGGCAGCGGCGAGCAGATTCGTCTCGCGTCCGAGCGCCGCGATCCCCACCACGACGGCCGAGAGCAGGGGCCGTCCTCGCTCCACCGCCCACACGGCGCAGGCAATCAGCACGAGGCTCGGCGCGTCGAGGAGCGCGAACCGGACGGACCACAGCACTCCGTGCGAGAAGAGGCATGCCGTCCACAGTGCGAGCCCGCGAACGGATGTCGGTGCTATCCACCGCGTCAGCAGCCACGCGAGGAGCAGCCAGCAGACGACGTTCTGAACCGCATAGACCGCGATGATCCAGGCCGGACGCCCCAATCCGAACGCGTAGGCAGTCCAGCTGAAGAGAATGCGCCGCGCACGGAACGGCGCCAGATCCATGGCGCGATCGACCAGGGGATCACGGCACAACGGATCGAGGGCGCGCTGCGCGTAGAATTGCCCGTCATAGCTCGCCCAGGCCGGATAGTCGAAGTGTGGGACCCCGCGCATCGCCGGCGGTTCGTAGTGGTGCCCTTCGGGGAACCCGATGAGCGCGGTGAAGCCGGTACCGGGATGATAAAATCGCGACACCGATGCCAGGAACAGGATGACGAGCGCCATTGCAAGGGCAGGACAGATCCACTGCCTCATCGCGGCGCTTGTCCTGATCGGCTGTCCGTCCGCCACTCCATCAACTCCCGTCCGAGCCGTCGATCTGATCCGCGAGCTCGATCGCGCCGAGAAGCGGCCCCTCCAGGGGTTCGCCATCGCGGAGCATCAGCTGGACGGTGTTGCCCGGCCGGTCATCGCGGCGGTCGTGCCAAGCCGGCTGACGCTGCGGCTGCCTCTTCCCAGGCACGGCGTGTTCCGCGCTCTGGTCGCGCTCGCCGACCCGGCTCCCGGCGTCCGGGCGCCGGCGATCCGTCTTCGGATCGGCGTAAGCGATCATCGTATCTACGAAGGCGTCACGGAAGCGATCCTGCAACCGGGGGAACGCACGTGGATGGACATCCGCGCCGACCTGTCCGCCTATGCCGGATGGAAGTGGAGCCTATTCTATCGTCCGGATCGGACGACGTGGAGGGTTGTTCTGGCGGCGGACGCGACGGAGAATGTTCCCGCGACGCTCTTCTGGGGAATGCCGGAAATCGTCACCGATACGGCATCAGCGCGCGAGTACTCCGAGCGGCGTCAGAGAATGCGCTGACGTGAGCTGGCGTCGATCCGTGATCCGCGAGGCGCGGTATCAACGGTTCCCGAAGGCCGGTCTCACGTTGCGATGAGCAGCGCCGTCAACACCGTCAGGTAGCTGATCCCGGCATACGCCGCCACCAGCACCATCCGGCCTGCCGGAGACAGTCGGTCCCATGCGGCTGCAGGATGGGCGCAGCATGCTGCGACTCGTGCGAGGACCAGTTCCACAGCCATGCCGCCACCGGAGCAAATCCGGTTCCACCGGTTCGCCCGTTCTGCGGACCAAATCCGAACCTGTCTCTGTGAAAGTTCCTCGCGAGTAAGACCAATGGTGCGCGTCACCGCGACCCGGAGATGAAGCGGCCGACCTCCTGCCCCGGCCCCGGCCGTTTGGCGTCGCCAGATGACGCGATCTCCTACACCGGGACCATTTGCAACGTCTACGGGCGGGCGCGAGGACGGGCCCGACCGCAGGACACAACTGAGCGATTCCGCGAGAACGTGGTTTTTGGGCCTGACTTTGACGACAGGTGTAGTTCTTACAAACGGTTCAGTTTTCGTCAGGAGACATGGTTGAGTCGTGAACCGCTGCACCCGTCTGTAACACCTTTAAATTCAGCAGTTTTCGAAATGGACCCGGCCTTGCGCTGAAGGGGTGCAGCGGGCATTGGCGCTCGCTACCACCAAATAGCGACGGTCTGAACCACTCGCGGCGCACGTACGCATCCAGCGTGCGCCGGCCTGACACGGTCGACGTGTGCAGGTCGAATGGGAGATGGGCCGGGCGCTCGAGGGAACGACTCGCATGAAGATATCCAGCAACTCGACCCGCCACATCGTCCAGCGTGCCGCAGGCGCCGCGTGCGTCCTTCTCATGGCAGCGGCTGCCGGTGCACAGACCATCACCCTTGCGCAAAGCAATGCGACCACGCTGCGCGGGGGGAGCTATGCATCGACGAATTTCAGCGACGAGAAGGTGCTCGAGACCCGTGCCAGCCGCGATCCCTTGTACATCCGCCGCGCGCTGATGAAGTTCGACACCCACACCACGATTGCGCAGGGCGCCTCCATCGCGTCGGCGAAGCTCACGGTGACCGTGGCCGGCGGCATCAGCCAGAGCCGGACATTGTCGGCCTACGGCGTCATCAGCTCGTACGACGAGCTCGTCGCCACATGGAACTCGCGGAAATCGACGACTCGGTGGTCGAAGACTGGCGGAGACATCAACAGCCGCTACGCGACGGCGACGATCACCAATCGCGCCGGCTCGAAAGTGACCTTCGACGTCACGGCCCTCGTGCGGGCCGTCGTACGCGGAGACTTCGGCACGCGCTACACCCGCATCGCGCTCCTCGACGAGGGGGCAGCGAGCCATGAGTCATACAAGACGATTCATTCCGATGATGCGACGACCGCGTCGAATCGTCCCGTTCTCACCGTGACGCTCGGGACGGCACCGTCGGGCGTCGCCACCACCGCGTCGCAGCTGCGCGTGCTCATGTACAACACGCATCACGGCGGATACGGGACCGACGGACGCTACGATCCGAACAGGCTCGCCAACTGGATCGTCAAGATGAAGCCCGACGTCGTACTCCTGAACGAGATCGAGAAATACACCGGGTGGGGCAACCAGAACCAGCCCGAGGTCTACAAGAGCCTGCTGCAGTCGAAGACCGGCAAGACGTGGTACCACCTCTTCGCTCAGGAGTACGGCGACTGGAGCTCGAACGGCAAAGGCAACCTGATTCTGTCGACAAAGCCGCTCGCGTCCGGCGAACGCCATGTGCTGACGTACAACAGCGACCGAAGCATCGCGCAGGCGTCCATCACCTGGAACGGCCGCAACATTACGTTCCTGGTCACGCATCTGGATCCGGACTCGCAGTCGCTCCGCCTGAGACAGGCGACCGAGGTCACGGCAAAGGCGGCTTCCGAGCCCGAGAACAAGATTCTGGCGGGCGACATGAATGCCTGGCCCGACCAGAGCTCGATCGCACAGTTCAACAAGACCTTCAACGATTCCTGGGCCGTCGCCGCCTCGAAGGGCACCGCCTACGCGTTCTCCGGCAACTCCGGTGAAACGAAGAAAGGCCGCATCGACTACATCTTCTACTCCAGGGCATCGCAACACCTGTCGGTGAAATCATCGCAGGTCTACGACACACGGGATGCGAACGGCGTGATGCCGTCGGACCACCGGCCGGTGCTGACGACCTTCTATGTCAAATAGCAGGTGGGGCGCATCGGCTCATCACGGCGGCTGCTGGACGGGAGACGTCCGGCAGCCGGTCTGTCCAATCGACACGCACCCATGATAGATTCGGGATCCAACTGACCCCGGCAGTAAGACGATGAGCGGAGGCGACATGCGCTCCGACGATCACATCACAGGCCTCGGCCCGGTCTCCGTCTATGCGTTCGGGGTGCTCGCCGTCGGGGGAGCGACCTGGCTGGCCGTGCTGCTCGCGCGCTCGCCGGCACCGCTGTTCGCCATGGCGCCGTTCGGGCTGGCCGTGGCGCTGGCGGTCTGGCTGGGTGGCTTCGGCCCGGGCTTCGCCGCGGCCGTCCTGTCCCTGGCGGCCATCGACTTGTTCGTCATCGATCCCGGATCCCTCTTCACGCTGCAGTCTCCGATACAGGCGTTCGCGTGGGGTGCCCACGGCTGTGCCTGGCTGGGTTTCTGCGTGCTGGCCGGCCGTATTCACCGCTCCGCCGAGCATGCGAGGGGACGCACCCTCGAAGCCGAGCGTTCCGCCACGCAGGCCGACCGTCTCGCGCAGCTGACCGCGGCTCTCGCGCAGGCCCGGACTTCCGCCGGGGTCATCGACGCCGCCGTGCAGGAGCCGCTCCACGCATTCAAAGGGGACGCGGGTCTGCTCCTCCTCGTCAGGACCGAGGAGGGAGAGCTGGAGATTGCCAGGACCGTCGGCTACCAGGACGAAGAGCGCGAAGCCCGCGCGGCCACCTGCGCCAGTGCGAAGAGTCCGGCTTCGGATGCCATTGCGTGCGGCGCGCCTGTCGTCCTTGCGTCACCCGAGGCGTACGCACGCGCGATACCCCGCGGACGCGCGCACCGGCGCTCCGGCGTCGCTCGCGTCCGTCGCGGCCGTGCCGATCATCCTCGGCAGCCGCGTGCTTGCGGTCGTGCAGCTCGAATTCCGCCAGCCTCGCGCGTGGTCGGCGGAGGATCGCGAATACCTGCTGGCGCTCAGCGCCCGGGCTGCGCAGGCGCTCGATCGTACGTTCCAGCTCGAATCAGCGCTTCGCGCCCGGGTCGAGGCGGACGCGCATCGGGAACGCGCCGACCAGGAGCTCGCGGAACGTCAGAAGATGGAGCAGGCACTCCGCGCGAGCGAGACGCGGCTTCGTACGCTGGCGGCGCGCACGGGACGCCTGCACGGCCTGGCCTCCGCGTTGTCAGGCGCTGCGACCCTCGACGCCGTCGCGCGCGCAGTCGTGCACCACGGCCGCAATGTCCTCGGCGCCACAAACGGGGAAGTGTGGCGGCTCCTCGAGGGCGGCGCCCAGTTCGAAACCCTGTTTTCCGACCTGCCGCAGCAGGACCCCCGGCATCTTCCTCGGCTGGTCGACGCCGAGCCCGGGCTCTGTGCGACCCACGCGGTCAGGACGCAGCAGCCCGTGTTCGTCGCGTCGTTCGAGGAGTGGCAGGAACGTTACAGCACGTCCGCGGCGATGGCGGCTGACGGCGGATACGTCTCGTCCGCGACGCTGCCGATCATTGTCGACGAGTCACCGACGGGGGTGCTCGCGTTTCATTTCACTGCCCCCGTGAATTTCGACGAGGAGTATCAGGCCCTCCTCGTCTCGGTGGCGCAGCACTGCGCGCAGGCGCTCGAGCGGGCGCGGCTGTACGAGGCGGCGCAGAAGGCGCGCGCGGAAGCGGAAACGGCGAACAGGCTGAAAGACGAGTTCGTGTCGATTGTGTCGCACGAACTCCGGACGCCGCTCAGCGCCATGCTCGGCTGGGCGTCCATGCTCGAGAAGGGCAGCCTGGACGCCGCCACGGCTGAACGCGCGGTCCGGTCGATTCACGACAACGCGACGCGCCAGGTACGCCTGGTCGACGAGCTGCTCGATCTGTCCAGGCTGACGTCCGGCCGGCTCACGCTCGTGATGGAGGATGTGGATCTGCGCTCCCTCCTTCACGGCGTCGTCGACTCGATCATCCCGTCGGCCACTGCGGCGGGGCTCGAGCTCGATGTCGAGGCGATTCCGCCGGTCATGCTGCGGGGGGACGCACGGCGGCTGGAACAGGTGTTTTTCAACCTGCTGGGCAACGCGCTGAAGTTCACGTCGCGCGGCGGACGCGTCGGCCTCACCGTCAACGTCGAGCCCGCGGAGGTCCAGGTGCGCGTCTGCGATACAGGAGCAGGAATCGATCCGGCGTTCCTGCCGCAGATGTTCGATCGGTTCAGCCAGGGGGACGTGACGGGCGAGCGGCGCTACGGGGGCGTCGGCCTCGGGCTCGCGATTGCGAAAGAGCTCGTCGAAGCCCACAAGGGGCGAATCGCAGCGGAGAGCCCGGGCACAGGCCGAGGCTCCACGTTTGTCGTGACGCTACCCCTGGCCGTGCAGCGCGCCGAGGAGTCCGTGCCCAGGGGGGATGGCGGTTTCGTGGCGACCGAGGAGACGATTCACTGACGCGGTCAGCCGGAGGCCTCGATGGAGACGAGCTGCCGGATCGTCGCGAGCACTTCGTCGGGAGTGGCCGGTTTCGCCAGAAAGGCGTCGCACTTTTCGTCCGCGGCGCGTTGACGATCCTCCGGGTAGACGCACGCGGAGATCACGACCACCGGCACGGTCGGACCGGGGAGGCTCTTGATTCGGCGGAGCAGCTCGAACCCGTCCACGA
Organism: uncultured Acidobacteriota bacterium; assembly: GCA_963749835.1. Lineage (GTDB taxonomy): Bacteria > Acidobacteriota > Vicinamibacteria > Vicinamibacterales > 2-12-FULL-66-21 > JALZOC01. The sequence continues at coordinate 3,271,155 of CAVVOD010000001.1, read as the reverse complement.
ACGGCATCTGCAGATCGAGCAGCACGATGGCGGGGCGATGCACGGCGATATCCGCCATCGCGCCTCGCGAATCGCCGAGCGCGGTCACGTCATACCCGAATCCACGCAGGTACTCCGCGTACGCTTCCCGGCTATCCCCATCGTCATCGATGAGCAGGCATCGCGGCATGCGTCGCTGCGGTGCAAGACCGGGCCCTTGCCCCGAACCCCCGTAACTCGTTGTCCGCGTGGCTCGCCGGCCCTTTCAATCGAGTAAATGGGGGATCGTGTGTCGGCGCGCGGACACTAGCTCAGCAGTGACCGGATCGAGAAGCCTGAGTGTTTCGCGCCGGCGCCGTGGCGTCCGCTTCGACGTGCGCCCTCATCTGGTGTCCCGTCCCAGTGGTTCGTGAAACATGTTGCGCGGACACTAGCCAGAGCACCCGGTCAGGTCATCGATGAGAACGGCTCACCGGCCGGCATGTACTCGATCGGCACCCCGGTGAGGAACGTCCGCAGCCAGTCCGCAACTTCCTTCATCCCGTGGTCTTCGGACATGAGGTGGCCGAGAACGATCATGCCCCTGGGGCGTCCGGCCGCCGACGCATCCATCGCGTACTCGGCGTTGCCGCCGGACTCGCTGGTTTCGCCCCCGACGGCGACGTCGATGTCGGCGGTCAGATTGGGGATGCCGTATCCGGGTCCGAGGGCGATGCGGGTCACTTTCATCTCCGGGTCGCCCACCACACGAAGGGCGCGATCGTTGAGCCGGCGTGCGACGTCGGTCGCCAGCGCCCTGAGGGTCGTCGGTGGAATGACGTACAGCCGGGGATCCGCAGGAGACGCGTACTGCGTCCAGCCCAGCGCCCGCGCCGATCCGGCGATCAGCGGGTCGGGACGCATCGCGTGCGCGTGATCGTGGAAACGCCAGACGATCAAGTCACGGCCGCCGATGAACCGCTGCTTGGCGAGATAGGTCGGATCGCCTTCGAGGCTGGCGGTGAGATCCCTGTCGTTGTAGAAGGTTGGCTCGTGCGTGACGATGAAGTTCCTGCCGCGTGCGGCCGCGCGCTTGAGGACATCGAACGTGGCCATCCCGGTCGTGGCGATGCCGCGCACCTGGCTGCCCGGGCTTCCGGCCTTGAAGGTATCGCGGCCTCCCTCCCGCCATGTGATGCCCTGCGCCGCGAGCGTCTGCTGGATGCGGCCGACGAGCTCCTGGCCGGTCATGCCCTCGGCCTCCAGTAGGGATCTCCCGTGGCGATGGCTTCGACCGGCACTTCGCGCACCAGCGTGCGCAACCACGTCGCGCACGCGCGCATCCCGGGTTCTTCCGACACGATCCGTCCGACGGCCATCAACAGCTTTGGTGCGCCGGCGGTGACGGTGTCGGCGACGTATTCCACCGCCTCCCATTCACGGGGTTCCCCGCTCAGGATCAGGTCGGCGTCGCGCAGGCTCGCGACGGTGCTTGCCAGATCCGTGGTCCCCGGGCTGAGCACTACCCGTTCGACAGGCGCGCCCGCCCCTCCAATCACGCGCAGGCCGCCCCTGATCTGGAGGCGGGTGCGAACGTGCGCCGCGACCGCTCGGAGGGTCGTGGCGGGGATCCGGTAGAGGCGCTCGTTCTTCGCATCGCGCCGGCTCCTCCAGCCGAGCACATCGGCGAGCGCAGTCGCCAGCTCGTTCGGCTGACGGGCAAGCCAGTGGTCGTAGAAGCGCCAGATGACGAGCCGATTTTCATCGATGAACGCCTTCTTGGCGAGGTACACGGGATCGGTGGCGCGCGGACCCGGGGTCTCGGCCGCCGAGTAAAACAGGGGCTCGTGCGCGATGATCAGGTTGCGCCCTGCCGCCGCCGCGCGCTGGAGAACACCCAGGGTCGCCATCGCGGTGGTCGCGATCCCGGTAACAACCGTGTCGGGGTCGCCGGCCTTGAACGTGTCGACCGTGGTCTCCCGCCAGGGAACGCCGACGCCGTCCCTGATCCGTGCGACGACCTGCTGCGCGGTCACGCCGGGCGTCTGCGCGCGCGCCAATCCGGCATACGCGAGGGTGGCCGCCCCCGCAATGACGAACGATCTTCTCGATACACCGTCCGCGCCGCCCGCCATAAGTGCCTCCTCGGTCGTCCACAATACACGCAATCAGCCTGAATACGCTGCCGTCACTCGCTTGTTTTGGGCAGCGCCTGCCGGGAGCTCCAGGCGCTGCGAGGCACGGAGACACGGAGGCAGGGGAGGAAGGTTGGTCCCGCGAGTCAGAGTCAGTCTCGTTGGCCCGATCGGGTGCTGGTGATTGCCGGCGCACGGCCGACCCATGGTCGGCCGTCGGGCGGACGATCCGATCCACGGATACGAGCCGCGTCGAATCTGTGCGGTTCGTATCCGAGGATCGGACCGTCCGCGCCCGCGCGTAGCGCGGGTGCGCCGGCAGCGCGATAGACAACTCCGTGTCCCCGTGCTCTCCGTGCCTCGCGGCGGTGCAGACGTGCTTCACCGCCGCCTCGCATTTGCTTGCCAGCCCGGCTGCCATCTGCGCGAAGCGTCCAGAGCTCGGGCAACCCTGTTCCCGGACTCCCCGTCTAACCCGTCACGATGCGTGACCTCAAATTTGCCCTGCGGCAGCTGCTGAAGAACCGCGGATTCACGGGCGTGGTGGTTGTGACGCTGGCCCTGGGCATCGGCGCCAATACAGCGGTCTTCCGTCTCGTCAACGACGTCCTCCTACGCACGCTGCCGGTGAAGAGCCCCGGTGAGCTCGTCCTCTTCCGCAACGTCGAGGCCCCGGGTGGCCGGTTGTCGCGCTCGGGCGAGAACAACGGATCCATCGATCCCAGGACCGGACGAAACGCCAGCACCTCCTTCTCATTGCTCCAGTTTCAGCGTTTCCGCGACTACCATCCGGCGCTCGCGGCCGTGTTCGCCTTCGCTCCCATCAATCGGGTCAACGTCCTCATCGACGGGCAACCGGAGACCATCACGCTCGGGCAGCTGGTGTCCGGCGACTATCACGCCGGCCTTGGCGTCACGGCGATCGTCGGCCGCACGCTCACAGCCGCCGACGATCAGCCGGCGGCCCCCGTGGTCGCCGTGATCTCCTATCGGTATTGGGAGAGCCGCTTCGGCCGCGATCCCGGCGTCGTGGGCAAGGCGATTCAGGTCAACCGGGTGCCGGTGACAGTGATTGGCGTCACGCGGCCCGGGTTTGCGGGCACCATGCAGGTGGGGGAGTCGGCGGACATCACGCTGGCGCTCGCGCAACATACGCGCGTCCAGGCGAACCGCGCTGTGAGCCGATCGCAGCCGTGGTACTGGTGGATAAGGGTCATGGGACGTCTGGCGCCCAACACCACCGCCGCACAGGCCGCGGCCAGCCTCGAGCCGGCCTTTCAGGAAGCCGCGCGTGAGGGGTGGATCGCAGGCCGGTCGCTCGATACGACGCCTGGCACCAGCATGCCGGGGCTCGCCACGCTCGCCGCTGATCCCGGCGGACAGGGGGAGGACGATCGGCGCCGGCAGTATGCGCAGTCGCTGCGCGTCCTCATGGGGCTTGTCGGCATCGTGCTCCTCGCCGCCTGCGCCAACGTCGCCAATCTTCTGCTCGTCCGAGGCGCCGCTCGCCGCCGCGAGATTGCGGTCCGGCTCGCCCTCGGCGCCAGCCGGGCGCGCATTGTCCGGCAGCTCCTCGCCGAGTGTCTGCTGCTCGCTCTCGGCGGCGCGATGGCGGGCAGCCTGTTCGTGTACTGGAGCCGGGGCCTGCTCGTCGGGCTCCGCCAGTTCGGCGGCGCTCCGGCAGTCCTCGACCTTCCGCTCGATGCCCGCGTCCTCGGTTTCACCATCGGCGTCGCGGCCGCCACGGCACTCCTCTTTGGTTTGTTGCCGGCGCTTCGTGCCACGCGCCTGGACCTGTCCAGCGAGTTTCAGAGCGGCTCGCGTTTGCTTGGTGACGCTGGACGGTCGCGGCTCGGGCAGTCCCTGATGATCGTGCAAATCGCACTCTCGCTGGTTCTCCTCGTCAGCACCGGGCTCTTCGTTCACACGCTGCGGAACCTGCAGAATGTCGATCCGGGCTTCAACGCACGCCGCCTCCTGCTGTTCAGTATCGATGCCGCCTCGGCAGGATACACGCCGCAGCAGTTCGTTCTGTTGCACGAGCGGCTGCGGGAGCGGCTCGAAAATGTTCCCGGCGTTGGGGCCACCACGTTCGCCCGCGTCGCCCTGCTTGCCGGGGTCAGGGCCAACCGGCGAATCTCGGTCGCGGGCTATACGCCGACGCCCGGCGAGTCGATGATTTTCAACCTCAATGGCATCGCACCGAGCTTTCTTGCCGCCATGGAAATTCCTCTCATGCTCGGCCGCGGCTTCGACAGCCGCGACGACGCCGATGGGGCGCCAGTCGTGATCGTCAATCAGGCCTTCAGTCGGAAGTTCTTTGGCGACAGCAGCCCTATCGGCCGGACACTCCGCTTCAGCGGGCGCAATCCGACCGAAGCCGCGACGGACATCGAGATCGTCGGAGTCGCCCGCGACGCCAAGTACACGGGCGTGCGCGGGCCGACGCCGGCCACGATGTACGTGCCTGCGGCTCAGATGCTGGATGGCACCGCCAGTTACTACGTCCGCGCGGCCGCCGATCCGGCATCGATAACGCCCGCGATTCGCGCGGCCGTGCGTGATCTTGATCCGACGCTGGCCATCATCGATCTCCATACCCAGGATGAACAGATCGACCGCCTCACGTCAGAGGAGCGGCTGTTTGCACGGCTCTCGGGTTTTTTCGGTGTGCTCTCGCTGATCCTGGCCTCGGTTGGCCTGTACGGCCTGATGTCTTTCGTGGTCCTCCGCCGAACGGGTGAAATAGGCCTGCGGATGGCGCTCGGGGCGCTCCCCGCGCATGTCCTGCGGATGATCCTGCGCGACGCCTTCGTGCTCGTGGGTCTCGGACTCGTGCTCGGAGTCGCGGCAGCGTTCGGTGCCAGCCGCTTCATAGCGTCAATGCTCTTTGAACTGTCGCCCGTCGATCCCCTGACCTACGGCTCCGTCGCTGTCGTCCTCATGACTGTCGCGTTGCTGGCGTCGCTGTTCCCGGCCCGCCGCGCTGCGAACGTGGATCCGATGACCGCGCTCCGATCGGAGTGAGCCGCGAATCCCTGATACCGAATCCCGGAGTCTCCTTCCGCCTAGAGCCGGAAGCTACGAGACTGCTTCCTGCTTCCAGCTTCCAGCAAGCCTTTTTCCGGCTAAAGCCGGAAGCTACGAGACCGCTTCCTGTCTCCAGCTCCAGCTTCCCGCTTCCAGCAAGTCTTCTTCCGCCTAGAGCCGGAAGCTACGAGACTGCTTCCTGCTTCCAGCTTCCCGCTTCCAGCAAGTCTTCTTCCGGCTAAAGCCGGAAGCTACGGCGTCCGAATCCCAAGTCCCGAATCCGGAGCCGAGCCCCGAATCCCGAATCCCGAATCCCGATCTATAGTCCCCCCATGACGCGAGAGATCCGTTACGCGATCCGATCGCTCTGTTCGACCCCGGCGGTGACGTTCACGGCGCTGCTCGTGCTCGCTCTCGGCATAGGTGCGACGACGGCAATCTTCACCGTGGCGAACGGGGTGCTGTCCCGGCCGCTGCCGTTCGCGGAGCCCGAGCGTCTCGTGGAGCTCGGCCCGGTGGGCATCCTGGAGTTTCAGGCGTACCGCGAACAGAGCCGCTCATTCGAGTCTCTCGTCTCCTATTCGGCTGCGAACAAAAACCTCCATGACGCCGCGGGACCTGAGCGGATATCCGCGGTCGCGACTGAGCGATCGCTGTTCGATCTGCTTGGCGTGCGCCCCTGGCCGGGCGCACGTTCACCAGCCAGGATCCCGCGAACGTCGCCATCGTCAGCGAGAGCTTCTGGCGCCGTCGATTCGGAGCTCGGACGTCGCTCGACGACTGGAAAATGGTCCTCGACGGAGAACCGTTCACGGTCATCGGCATGATGCCCGAACGGTTCCAGTTTCCGTATCGCACGACGATGACGGACGTCTGGATACCGGCGGACCTGCCGCGCACCAGCAACTGGTTTCAGCGGATCGATGTGGCGGTCGGACGGCTCGAGCCCGGCGTGACGGTCGAAGCGGCGGGCGAAGAACTTGCCGCGATCGCCAGGCGGGTCGGGCCTTCTGCCGGATCGAATCCGGTACGGACGATGCCGATCGTCCCCCTGGCTGAAGCGGTGACGGGCCGTTCGCGAACGGCGCTCCTGACGCTGTTTGGCGCCGCAGCGATGGTGCTGCTGATTGCGTGCGCCAACGTCGCGAATCTCCTGCTGGGGCGGGCTGACGCACGGAAACGGGAAGTCGCCGTCCGGATCGCCCTTGGCGCCGGGCGTGCCCGGCTGCTCCGGCAGTTCCTGGTGGAGAGCGGGCTCCTCGCTCTCGCCGCCAGTGCGGCAGCCGCGTTCATCGCGTTTGCGGGAACGAAGGCTCTGATAGCGCTGGCCGGGGACCAGGTGCCGCGCGCGCTCGAGATCGGCTTCGACCGGACCGCCTTCATGTTCCTGTTGACGATTGGCGTCGGCACCGGTGTTCTATTCGGGCTGGTCCCGGCACTCCGGGCCATGTCGGCCAATGTCGGCGGCGTGCTCAATGCGCTCGACGGCCGGAGCTCCGCCGGCCGGGAGTCGCTGGTCGTCAGCAAAGGACTGGTCGTCGCGGAGATTGCGCTCGCATTCGTCCTTCTGACGGGTGCGGGGCTGCTCTTCAGCGCCGTTCGGCACCTTCAGCGGGTGCCCCTTGGACTCATTCCAGGGCACGTTCTCACACTTCGTCTGGAGACGCGCGGCGTTCTGCCGCCGCAGGCACCTGCTGAAAGCGCGGGCACGCCGACGAGCGTCGAGGGCCGGTACCTCCGCGCCATCGAAGAACGCGTGCTGCAGATCCCCGGCGTGCGCGCTGCGGGCTTCGTGACGCGATTGCACGTGCAGAGTCCCGGTAACACCGCCACCTTCACCGTCGTCGGGCGGCCGCCGAACGCCAGCGGTGGTGCTCCCGTGCGCCTGCGGGAGGTTTCGCCGGGCTATTTCCGCGCGCTCGGCATCCCGCTGCGCGCCGGCCGCCTCTTCACGGATCCCGAACCCGGGATCATCGTGAACGAAGCATTGGTGCGGCGGCATTTTCCCGGTGAGGATCCGATCGGGCGGGTCCTCAGTCGAGGCACCATCGTCGGAGTGGTCGGTGACGTTCGTCAACGGCTGCGGCTCCCACCCGAACCCGAAATCTACCTCCCGCTCAGGGCAACCGGATACTCGGCCGCTACGCTGGTCGTGGATTCACAGACACCAGCCGAGACGCTGGTCGGATCGGTGCGCGCGGCGATCCGCGACATCAATGCGCACCAGACGACCTATGACGTGAGAACGATGGACGACGTGATCAGGTCGTCGCACGCCGACGTGGATCTGTCTCTCTGGCTCGTCGGACTGTTCGCCAGCCTGGCGCTCGTGCTGTCGATGGCCGGAATCTACGGCGTGATGTCGTACGCCGCGGTGGTTCGTCGGCGCGAGTACGGTATTCGTCTCGCTCTGGGCGCGGACGCGGCGCGGCTGCTCAGGCTCGTCCTGGCCCAGGGAGGTCTGCTCGTTGCCGCGGGGGTGACGATCGGCGTGGCGGGCGCCGTCGCCGTGACCCGTGTCCTCGGTGCGCTGCTCTACGAGGTCACTCCAACCGATCCGCTCACGTTCGTCGCGGCCGCTCTGCTTCTCGCGGGCGTCGCGATGCTGGCGTGCCTCAGTCCGGCGTACCGGACCATGAGGCTGGATCCCATGACGATTCTGCGTCACGAGTAGCACGGGGCGTCCTTCGTTACTCTGGCACCCTGGCACGCCTGGCACTCGGGCACCATTGGCACTCTGACACCTTGGCACGCCTGGCACCCTGGCACTCTGGCACTTTGGCACCCTGTCACTTTGGCACCCTGTCACTTTGGCACCTCGGATGCGTCGTTGTACGCTATCGGATGCCTCCCAGCGCTCCGGCATCGAATCTCGCTCTGCCCAGGACCTCCGGCGTGTACTACGGCTGGATCGTGCTGACGCTCGCCGCGGCTGCGATGGTCGGGACGCTGCCGGCGCGCACGCAGGGCCTTGGTCTCATCACCGAGCCGCTGCTGAGAGATCTCCGTCTCGATCGCGTCACCTACGCGCAGCTCAACTTCTGGGCGACGCTCATCGGCTCGGCGGGGGCCTTCGGCGTCGGTCGCGCGATCGATCGCTACGGCAGCCGTGTGGTGCTCACCGTGGTGGCCGCCGCGCTCGGGGCCGTGGTGTGCTTCATGAGTCAGGTCACGACCGTGACGGTCCTCGCGATCTGGCTCACGCTATCGCGCGCGCTCGGCCAGAGCGCGTTGTCCGTCGTGAGCATTGCCGTCGTGGGCCAGTGGTTCGTGCGGCGCATCGATGCCGCGATGGCGGCCTACAGCGTCATTCTGAGCGTCGGGTTCATGGTGGCGTTTCCGGTCGTGGGCGCCGGCATTCAGCGGACGGGATGGCGGGCGGCCTGGCTGGGGATCGGCGTGGCACTCATCGCCGCGCTGGCGCCGGCAGCCTGGATCATCGTCCGCAGAAACCCTGAAGCGATTGGCCTGATGCCTGACGGGGATGGGGCGCGACAGGACGGCCCGGCGATCGAGCCGGGTCCACACGCGCAGGAACTGGACGGCTGGACATGGCGTGCCGCGGTGGCGACTCCGGCCTTCTGGGTGTTTGCCGTCGGTGCTGCCCTCTACGGGTTGATCGCGTCGGGTATCGGGCTCTTCAACGAGTCCATCCTCGCGCAGCGCGGAATGGGTGCGGACATTTACTACCGCACGCTCGTGGTGACCGCGTTGAGCGCGCTCGCGGGCAACTTCCTGGGCGGCTGGCTCGCCGCCACGGTGCGTCTCGCCCGCCTGCTCGCGGCGTCTCAACTCGTCCTGGCCGGGGGCCTCGTGGCGGTGCCGCACATCTCGACGTCGTTTCACGCGATGGCGTGGGCCACCGCGATGGGCCTCGGTGGCGGTCTCGTCATGGTCCTGTTCTTCAGCGTCTGGCCGCGCGTGTTCGGCCGCCGTGAGCTGGGGCGGATCCAGGGAACCGCGCAGGCCCTGACGGTGCTCGCGTCCGCCGTGGGGCCCGTTCTCCTGGCCTGGTGCGTGGCCTGGACCGGCAGCTACGACTCGATGTTCCGCCTCCTGTCCGGCGTCGTCGCGCTGGTCGCCGGAGCGGCGCTGGTCACGCGTGTTCCTGCAGCTCCGTTACCGAGCCGGCATGGCGCGGCCGATCGGAACACGCGATGAACCTCGCCCTGTTCGATTTCGACGGCACGATTACCACCAGGGATACGTTCACGCCCTTCCTGCGCTTCGCCGTGCGCCGCGAGCGCATCCTCGTCGGGAGCGTAATTTTCAGCCCGCTGATGCTCGGCTATCGGCTCCGGCTGGTGTCGGGTCGTACGGCACGCCCCTTCGTCGCGCGCTTCGGCTTCCGGGGAGAAGAGGCAGCCGTCGTCCGTCAGCAGGGCCGGGAGTACGCGTCGGAGATCATCCCTGGCCTCGTGCGCCGGCGGGCGATCGAGCGCATCGAATGGCACAAGCGTCAGGGTGATGTCGTGGTCGTGGTCTCGGGATCGCTCGACGTCTACCTGCGCTGCTGGTGCGAGTCGACGGGCGTGGATGTTATCTGCACGGAGCTCGAGGAACACGGCGGGACTTTGACGGGCAGATACTTCAGGGGCGACTGCTCCGGAGCCGAGAAGGTTCGACGGATCCAGGAGCGATATGACCTGCCGCGCTATCCGGTGATCTACGCTTACGGAGACACCGAGGACGATCGGGAGATGCTCGGGCTCGCGCACGAAAAGTACTACCGATGGCGGAAGATCAACGATTGGCATGAGGCCACCGCGCTCGGAACTCAAGACCCTCGCTGAGCGCGGCGCCCGTCTGACGAAACACCGCTGGAACGGTTAGACTCGCTTCCGTCATGGGTTCGGCCGGGGTCGCCGGATGGATTGCGCAGATCGCCTTCTGGGTTCTACTTCCGTACGGCTGGTTGTGTGACGAGCTCGGTGCGCGCGGAGTGGCTCTGTTTTTCCTTCTCTGGATCGGTGGACTGTTCGGGCTTCCATTCCTGCCTTACGGCGGGTTCCTGTTTTCACCGTTCGTCGCGGTCCTGGACGTCGCCCTCGTCTTCATCATCTTCAAGGGTGATGTCAGGCTCGGCTGACACTGAAGCTGACAACTGACAACTGATGGCTGATGGCTGATGGCTGATAGCGGATAGCTCCCCGACGGTACGTTGGTCCCTCCGGCACTGTTGTACCGATGCGAAGGTCCTGCTTGCGGTATCGTCTCGGAGTGCCGATTGAGTGGGCCGTCGATCCGACCGAGCGATTCGTCATCCTCACGGTGATCGATCCCTACACGATCGAGCAGTGGCGCGCGGCAATCCTCGCCTCGTTCGACAGCCCCGTGTTTCGCACGCACCGTGCGCTGCTCGTCGATCGCCGCGGGACCGAGCCGGTGACGACGGCTTTCGTGGCCGCGATGACACAATTCTTCATGACGCACCGAGACCAGGTCGCCATGCGGACCGCGATCGTGGTTGCCGACGAGGCTGGTTTCGGGATGGGGCGCATGACGGCCTTGAAGGCCGAATTCGGAACGCCCGAACTGTCGATTGAGACCTTCCGCGACTACGCCGACGCAGTCCGCTGGATCACCAAGTCAGCACCGTAGTGCGTAGTGCGCGGTCAGCGTTGGCGCCCACTCGTCGCGGGCCCGCTCAGATCCCCGTCTTCGGCGGGAGTCAACCGTTCGCCGGCACAGATCGCGGTTCGCGGCGGCAGGCATGGGCCGAGGAACCACAGCCAGGGATCCGGCTGTTCCGGGGACAGGGGGACCACGAGGACATCGGCCTTGACGGGTCTGCGCTCGCGCGGGCGAATCGTGAAGCTGACGCGCACGTCCTCCGGCGCACAGGCCATTCGTTCCAGCACGCTCCGGAACAGATCGCGAGGATCGGTGAAGACCACCAGGTCGCGGCTCCTCAGGTATCTGGGAGCGATGTTCAGGAGTGAGCCGGCGGCATGGTTGGCGTTCAGGATCGCGCCGAACCGATCCGTGAGGACGCAGGCGCCGGGCATCACGTCGAACAGGCGCTCCCACGAAGCCACTTCGGTATGGATTCTCGCGTGGAGCCGTTCGCAGTGCAGGTAGGCTCCGGCGAGATCTCTCAGCAAGGCGTCGCACATCCCGAGCGTGTCTTCCGTGAGCCCGGGAGTGAGCGCTCCCGCTATCGCAGGCCGCGCCCTCAGCGCTCGCGTTCGAAGGTGGGCCAGTTCGCGCGACCAGCGTGCAGTCGACACGGTGCTCTCAATCATTGCTCGGGCCCGCCCGCTCGCCGGATGTACCGGCCGTCGGCCGCGCGACTCAGGTGATGCCGGCCCACGAGATCGTCGAGCACGATCCGAGCCGTCGGACTGCGCAGCCCGAACAGGCGCGCCGCCTGAGCCAGTTGCAGAGAGAGCCCGGGCATCTCGTGATACATGCCGAGAATCATCGATTCGAGCTGGTGTCGCGACGGCTCGCCGGTCACGGTTCCGCGCGGCTGTTCGCGGCGATCGACGGTCTGGCGCATCATCTGTTCATCCTTCGCTCAGGCGGCGGCGATGGTTGCGGACAGGAGCCCACGAAGGACCTCTGCCAGGTCGTCGGGCAGGCACGGCTTCGTCAGCACAGCGGCGCATCCGACTGCGAAAGCCATCGCGGCCACAGACGTATCAGGCCAGCCGGTCAGGATGACGATCGGTATCGAACGCGTGAGAGGGTCCGCCTTGAGGTCGGCGATCAACGCCCACCCGTCCGCCCCGCGCAGATGCAGGTCGGTGACCACCGCAGAAACCGGATCGATCGTCAACGTCCGTACGGCGGCCTCTGCGCTCGTCGCGGTCAGCGTCCGATAACCGGTCAGCGACAGGCCGACGGAGTACATGTCCAGCATGTCGATGCTGTCGTCAACGATGAGGATGGTGTGAATTGCCAATGGTGATACTGCGGGAACCGTGGTGGTGATGCTATCGCAATGAGAGGAGACGATCTGTCCGCTACCGTGCGGTGCGCCCCTGAGCGACAGACCCGTCAGTGGTTTCCGGCGCACACGCGGCGCATCACAGCTGGAGCCGATCGAAATGGGCCCGGATGACGCCGTAGCACTCGCACGACCCTGCCTCGAGGCGCTGCCGGTTCAGCACCTTGACGTGGCCATGCTTATACGAGATGGCGCCCGTGTCCTGCAGAGCTCCTGCCACCGTCGTCACGCTCTGCCGCCGCACACCGAGCATGATCGCGAGAAACTCCTGACTGAGGAAGAATTCGTCGCCGTGGATCCGGTCGTGAGTCTGCAGCAGCCAGCAGCAGCACCGGTCGCGAATCGGATGCAGGGCGTTGCATGCCGCCGATTGACGCATCTGGAACAGCAGCACCTGGGCATAACGGCCGATCACTTCCTGCAGCGCCGACCCGCGGGCCACCTCGCGTCTGAACGCCACCGCGCTCAGCATTTCGATATTCGTGTCGGGCACCTGCATGATCACGTCGTTCTGCGAGTCGGCTCCCTCGCCGAGGAACGCCTCGATGCCGAGCATTCCTTCGTCGCCGATCGTCGCGGCCTCGACGATCATGCCGTCCTCCATGGCGGTAATGACTGACGCGACCCCGCCGTTGGGAAAATACACGTGTTCGACGAGGTCACCCTGCCGGTAAAAGATCTGGTTGCGCGTGATGGGAAGGGTCTTGAGATCCGGGAGGAGGCGGCCGAACGCGTCTTCAGGGAGCGAGGCCAGCAGGCGGTTGAGCGGTCTCGGCGCTGGCGGCAGGCGCACAGGCGGACGCTGCGACATAGGGAGGACCCTCCGACCGTGATCAGCCGTCCCGGGGCGCGTGAAACTGCGCCAGAGAGTATCAATCTTACCTCATCCTGGCGCCAGGCAGCGCAGGGGAGGACTGCCCGCTGAGCGGCCAGGTTCCCGTCTGCCAGGGCAATCCTCTTCCGCGCCGCGACCTCCGGTCCTCAGGTCGTCTGGACGGAGTCCACCACCACGAGCGTGACGTCGTCCGTCAGTGCCGCAACCGGTCCGATCCACCGGCGGTGCGCGTCGAGCACGGCGCGGGTGGTGTCGGCCGGGGAGCGAAGGCTGGCGACGACATGTTCGAGCTCCGTATCGCCGAAGAACTCGTCGTCGCCGCGAGCCGCCTCGAGGAGGCCGTCGGTGAACAGCAGCAGGCAGTCTCCGGGCATGAAGGGCTGATCGACTGTCGTGTACCCGGTGTCCGGAAACATGGTGAGCATGATCCCGCCGTGGTGGATGCGCTCGATCGCACCGTCAGCGTGCCGCAGGAGCGCAGGGGGATGACCGGCCGCCGCGTAGGCGAGCGTGTTGCGCGGGCGATCCACCACCGCACAACACGCGGTGACGTAGGCGCGCTCGAACTTTCCTGTCAGCGCACGGTTGATGCCGCCGAGAATGTCGCCCGGCCGATCGTAGCGTTCGGACTCCGCGGCGAAGGCAACCTTGACCATCGCGGCAACGAGCGCCGCCGGCACGCCATGACCGGAAACGTCGGCCACGATGATGACCGTGCGGCCGTCGGGCCGGAGGACCACATCGTAGAAATCCCCCGCCACGGCCGTCATCGGGAGATAGGTCCCGCGAATCCTCAGCCCCGGCAGATCCGGCATGTCTCGCGGCAGAAGCGATCGCTGGATGTCGCGCGCCAGCTCCAGTTCCCGCGAGACCGCGACAAAGTTGTAGGCCTGCCTCTGCGCGCGGGCGATCACGAGCCAGCCCACGGCTCCAGTGAGTACAAGCATGGCGAACGGCTCCGCGTCGATGCCCCCGCCGAACAGGCTTCGATTGCGCAGCGTCTCTGCGACGGCGACCACGGTAAAGATGCCGGCGGCGACGGCGACCCAGCGCGCTTCAGGCGACCAGCCGGCCGAGCGTCGTTGCGAGCGCACCTGTGGCAACAGCAGAACGAGGCTGGACAGCAACACGGGGGCATTCAGCCACATGCTTGCGTAGGGGCGCTGAACGAGATCGTTCAAGATCGCGCCCGCCGCATAGACACAGGTGATCTGCCAGACCCGGCGCACGATCTGGAACCGCCCGGGACCGATGAGCGACTCCATCAGGAGACCGGCGGGAATCAGAATCGTGTAGGTAACGGAGGCATCGATGTAGTCGAAGACAGGCTCGGGCCAGGGGATCACGGCATGGAACAGATTCGATCGGGCCGCCATCCTGACGCCGTACAGCAGGCAGAACAGCCCGAACCAGACGGCTGCCCGCTCCCGGCGCGGGCGCGCGCTCAGACCCGCGACTGTCGCAACGAGCCCGATTGCGGCAAAGAGCGCCCCGATGATCGCTTCTGCGAGCTCGCTCGCCACCGCGTCAGTGCTCGGGTACCGAGCACACCGGGAATTGTGCCAGCGCGGTGTTGCCCGCATATCCCAGCTCGTCGATCAGACCAGCGCGGGATGTGTAGTACCCATCTGCCGTCAGGTTCTTGACCAGGCGGAAGAACCGGACCGGCAGGTCGGCTTCGAGCGAGGGGCGCGCCGCGGATGTTGACGGCGCGGGCGAGGTCTTGTCGTTGACAGCGACGTAGTACACCACCGCACCCTGCGCCTCTGTTCGAAATCGTCCCCGCTGCACGTCGCGCTGCCGGCGGTCGAGTTCATCGCTGAGCGGCTGAAGGATCGCGACGTGCTCGGCTTCATCCAGCGCCAGGAACTCGCGCGAGAACCGGGTCTTCGCCTGGCGTTCCAGCCACGCGAGCCCCGCGCGCACAAGAGGCTGATGCTCGGCGTTGAGCGACACCACGCGATCGATGTACTCCGGCACGCCGGCTCCTCCGGCGCCTGGCGTGCTGGTGGGCGGGATGATCACATCGGTCAGGCGAGAGATCAAGGTGTACTCGGCCGGCGTAAAAAATGCCGGCGTGTACGGACCCGCCGAAGGCGACTGGGCCAGCGTGACGTGCACGTGCTGACCGTAGAGCTCGTCGGCTGCAAAAGGAAAGGCACACGTCAGACCGATGGTGCCGAGCATCTTGAGCGCATGTCGCCGCGTCTCGGTCACAAATCACCCCTTCGCATCCGCTCGCCGATGTGATCGGCAGCGCGCGCCGCGAGAGCCATGATTGTATGCGTCGGGTTCTTTTCTGACGCCGATGGGAACACGCTGCCGTCCACCACGTAGAGGTTCGGAACGTCGTGCGTGCGACAGTCGCTGTTGACGACCGACGTTTTCGGGTCACGACCCATCCGGCAGCCGCCCAGCTCGTGGTTGGGCGCCGGGCCGTCCGGCACGCTCAGCACTTCCGCCCCGGCCTTTTCGAGCATCGTCAGGCTCCAGCGCACCATGTCGTTGAACAGTGCCTCCTCGTTCGCGCCCCACCGCAGGTAGCGGCGCGCCTGGGGCAGGCCGAACGAGTCGGTCCGTTCGCGATCGAGATCCACGTACGACTGCGCGTTCGGCAGCATCTCGCCATACGGCGTGAACTGCACGAATCCCGGATAGGCGGCCTTCACGGATGCCTTGTAGCCCCGGCCGAAGCCTCCGATGGTCTTCGCCCATCCCGCGAGCCGTCTGTTCTGGTAGTTGAGTTGTGCGCCGAAACTGCGGGCATAGCTCCGTTTCCTGGTGTGCATGAACGACGGGAGGTATGCGTGGTCCAGAAATCCTTCGTCGTTGGTGGACGCCTTGCCTCGCAGCCCCTCGAGTACGCAGTCGATCCCGCCCGTGAAGTGAGGAATGAAGTGGCGCCCGAGCTGGCCGCTCGAATTCGCCAGGCCCGTCGGGTAACGGCGGGACGTCGACATCAGCAGCAGCGCGATGCTCTGGACGCACGCGCAGGCCACCACGACGACGCGTCCCCGGACCTCTCCCTCGCGCCGATGGACACGGTGCAGGTAGCGGACGCCGGTCGCGCGGTTCTCGTCCGACACGAGCACTTCGCGGACGATGCAATCGGAGAATACGGTGGCGTGCCCGCTCGTCTCGGCGGGGCTGATATGGACATCGGCCGAGTTGTACTTTGCGGCGACGTCGCAACCGGCCATGCAGTTACCGCAAAAGTGACACGCCGGGCGCGTCTTTGTCGGTACGGTGAGCGTGGCCTTCCGGACATGGATGACGCTCGCGCCGAGCGATCGCGCCGCGCGCTGCAGGATCTCGTCGCTGCACTTCAAGGGGACCGGCGGCAGGAACACGCCGTCGGGCAAATCCTCGAGGCCGTCCAGGTTGCCGCAGACCCCGACCTCCCGCTCGATCGTGTCGTAGTACGGCGCGATGTCCTTGTAGTCGATGGGCCAGTCTTCGCCGGCACCTTCAAACGTCCGTCCCTTGAAGTCTCGCTGGCTCAGCCGAAGCGCGACGGCATTCCACAGCATCGTCTTGCCGCCGACGCCGCGACTCCGCTCCGAGTCGAACCCGGCCTTGCCGGGCCGCATCGTCGGAATCTGACGGGTGGGGAAGTCGAAGGGCATCGCATGCGTGTTGAAGTCCGTGCGCGTATTGACGCGCGGCCCCCCCTCGACGACAGCCACGCGGACGCCGCGGCGGGCAAGGTGCGAAGCCAGGACGCCGCCGGACGCACCGGACCCGATGATGACGACGTCGAAGATGTCGTTCTGCATGCGGCCGGACGATTCTCTGTCCGAAGAGGATTGGCGTCAACCTGGAGACGTCAACCCTCCTGCCGCCCTCGGCGTACTACGAGGTGACGTCCATGCAGACGGTGTTCAGGCGATAGTAGAGAGTATCGAGGAACTCTCCGGCTTGAAGCCGGGGCAGCAGGGGCGAGGGGATCGTGCTGATCACCTGTGTGCGCCCGGTCGTCTGTTCCAGCCATTCGAGCAGGCGAACCTGATCCCGAGGCGTCAGCCAGCCGACGTCGCGAAGGATCAGCGTTCCCGACTGTGAAGCCGGCGGAAGCACCAGGTGCTCGCCCGGATGCCAGTAGTCGAGGGGCGTGTACAGGTTGGGCAGGAGCATGTCGAGGACGCTCTGGACAATGCCTTCCTTCCCCATGAGCAGCAGATTCGTGCGTGGTCTGCGCATGAGCAGCAGGTCGATGTGCACGGCCCGCGCCGTGCTCCAGTCCTCGAGTGACGGCCAGACGGTTTCGACTCCGGCAGACGGTCGCGCGCCCTCGACGTACAGGCTTGACGAATTCTCCATGGTGACCTTCCTGGTGAAGCTGTCGTGCACGATGGGCGAAACTCTACAGGCCACCTGATGGGGTCGCTATCAGGAACATGTCACCGGGCACTAGGGAAGATCCCTTAGGCGCCCCTCCAATTGTCGAAAATGGCTGGAAAACCGGCACCCATCACGTGCTACGTGCTCCCAAATCTCGAAGTGGGTCGCTTGACCATCAGGAGGTGTGTAGCCAGCCCTGGAGCACGGCGTATTTCACGATGTCGATCCGGCCGTTCAGATCGAGCTTTTTCATCGCATTGGCCTTGTGCGCTTCGACCGTCTTGACGCTGAGGGTCAGGCGGGCCGCGATTTCCTTGTTGCTGTGGCCGGAGGCGATCAATCTCAGCACTTCCGACTCCCGTTCGCTGACGGGTGCCGTCGGCCGGCTCACACCCTTGCCCTGTTTGCCGAGGAACCCCGCGGTGACTCGCGCCGTCAGCGCGGAGTCGAGATACTGGCCGCCGGCCGCCGCCGCCCGAATTGCCTGGAGCAACTCCGTGGGCGCGCTCTGTTTCAGCACGTAGCCCGACACGCCGGCCCGCAGCAATTCCTGCAGGTAGGCGTCGTCGCTGTGCCGCGTCAGCGTGACAATCGCCGCGTCCGGGCGCAGCTGTCTCAGCGTGCGCGTGGCGGCGAGCCCGTTCATCCGCGGCATCGAGATGTCCATGACGATCACGTCCGGTTTCAGCGCGACGGCCTGTTTGACGGCGGCGTCCCCGTCGCTCACCTCCGCGATCACCGTCATGTCCGGCTGCCCGTCGATGAGCAGCTTCAGCCCATGGCGCACGATGACGTGATCGTCCGCCAGGAGAATACGAAGCGAGCGGGCAGTCGGTCAGCTCATGGTCCGGTTCCGGTCGCCGGTTCTCGGCGGCGGGCGCGGCGGCCATCCGCACGAGAATGGTCGTGCCCTTGCCGACGGCCGATTCGATCTGGAGCGTCGCGCCGACGAGCGAGGCGCGCTCCTGCATACCCAGCAATCCGAAGCCCTGGCCGGCCGTCCCCGCGTCGCCGGCATCGAATCCCACGCCGTCGTCTTCGACGATCAGCAGGACGTGGTCGGCGCGGCGTTCCAGGATCACATCGACGTTCCCGGCGCGCGAGTGCTTGGCGACGTTCGTCAGCGCCTCCTGCGCGATGCGGTACAGCGTCGTCTCGGCTTCCGAGGCGAGACGATCGTCCGAGCAGGCCCGACGTCTGCAGTTCCGCGGCGATGCGGGAGCGCTTCGACCAGTTCTGGACATAGTTGGAGAGCGCGGCCTGCAGGCCGAGATCGTCGAGCGCGGTCGGCCGGAGCTCCCAGACCAGATGGTCGACGTCCCGATCGAGCTGCCGCGCCACCACCTCGACGCCTCGACCGGTCCGCTGCAGGTCTGATTGATCGCCAATGGCATCCTTGAGCGACGCGATCCGATGGCCGAGCGCGGTCAACTGCTCGCCGAACTGATCGTGCATCTCGCGGGCGATGCGCCGGCGCTCGTCTTCCTGCGCGAACACGAGCCTGCCGAGTAACTCCGTGCGGGCGCGTTCGGCGCGCTCGCGCTCGCCCATTTCGGCGCGAAGCGATTCGTTCACCCGCGCGAGCTCCGCGGTCCGTTCGCGGACCCGGACTTCCAGCTCCTTCGTGCGACCGGCGCAGCAGCTCCTCGGCCTGCTTCCGTTCGGTGAGGTCGAAGTGCGTGCCGACGATGCGCACGACCGGCCCGCCGGGCTCGCGGCGTACCGGAAATCCGCGGGAGAGCACGTGGATGTATCGGCCGTCCTTGTGCCGGAGACGGAACTCCGCCTCGTACGTGGGTTCGCCGCGCGTCACGCTGTCGTGGGCCTCGTCAGCCAGCGGCCGGTCGTCGGGATGGACCAGACGCTCCCACGCGCTGATGTGCGGCTCGATCTCGTCCTCGGCGTAGCCGAGCATCTGCGTCCACCGCGGTGAGTATGCGACCGCGTTGGTTTCGAGGTTCCAGTCCCAGACGCCTTCCCGGGCGCCCGCAAAGGCCAGCGTGAGCCGCTCCTCGCTGTCCCGCAGCGCCATCTCGGTCCGCTTACGCTCGGTGATGTCGAGGTGCGTGCCGACGATGCGCACCACGGGTCCGGCCGGCTCGCGCCGGATCGGAAACCCGCGCGAGAGCACGTGAATGTAGTGGCCTTCCTTGTGGCGGAGACGGAACTCTCCCTCGTAGGTCTCCGCGCCGCGCGCAAGGCTCTCGTTCAGCTCGCCGCGCTCTGGGCTCGTCGTCCGGATGCAGGAGATGCTTCCAGGCGTCGACGTGAGGGTCGATTTCGTCCTCGGCGTAACCGAGCATCTGCGTCCATCGCGGGGAGTACACCACCGCGCCGGTCTCGAGGTTCCAGTCCCAGACCCCCTCCCGCGCGCCCGCAAACGCGAGCGAGAGGCGTTCCTCGCTCTGCGCGCAGGATGGCCTCCACCCGTTTGCGCACCGAGATGTCGCGGACGATGACCTGGATCGCGGGTCCCGTCGCCTCGTCGATTCGGGTGGAGTTGACTTCGACATCCGTGACGACTCCGTCCAGCCGCAGGATCTGCTCCTCGGCGGGAGGCACGGACTCACCGGACATCATGCGATTGACGCGCTCGCGAATGAGCGCGTGGCTTGCGGGATGAAAGAGATCGAATGGGGACCGGCCCAGCACCTGCTCAGGAGAGACAGCCCCGAACATGCGGACCGCGGCGGGGTTCAGGAACACGATACGGTTGTCCTGGCTGATGAGGATGCCGTCCGGCGACAGCTCCACCAGGGAGCGATAGCGATCGGAGGGCTCGCTCGTCACGGTCTCAGAAGTCTAGCCCGTGGCAGGGGCAATGCCAAGCCGCCGGCAGTGCTTTGCAGATTACTCCCTGCGGAGCGGCTCACCACATGTGATGCGATGGCCATCCGGCGTCCGGAGAGCAAATTCCCTGAGCCCCCACGGCTTGTCCGCTGGTTCTGAGCTCACCAGCGCGCCTCGCGCCGATATTTCCCAGAAGTAGTCGTCCAGTCGATCGACCGTGAGGTACACGAAGGTACCGAGTGGTCCCCGAGTTCACTCGCCGGCAGCGAGTCGAGGCATTCGCCGAGCATCAGTTTGAACGTGTCTCTGGAGAGGAAGCTCCATCCCGCTGCGTCAATCGGATCGCGTCTGAAGCCCAGCACGTCCACGTAGTAGCGAGTTGACTGCTCCAGGTCGCGAACGGCGAGCACACAACGGGATCCGATAATCTGCGCCACGTGGTCCCTCTCTTCGGGCTTGACCCGCAATTCGACCGTTCGGCTCACAGGGTGATGGGCAGTTCGAGCCGTCTATTGTGACTCATTCACTGCGTCGTTCCCCAGCCATCGAACGCGCTGAAGCTCAGCAATCGGGGTTTGTCTGGCGTCAGTCCCCGTTGAGGCGCAACGGGGTGATGTCCATCGGGAGCTCGTCCTCGAAGGTCAGCGTGACGCTGCGGGCCTGCCGCATCCGGCGGATAGAGAGCACGGATGCCAGGGTGCCGAGGGCGAGCACGGCGACAGCCACCGCCTTCGCGGATGTGGCCGTGTGCAGCAGCACCGCGGCAGCGAGGTTCGTGAAAACCCAGTACCCCGCGATTCCCCTGGCGACCATGTGCGGGACGAATCCCTTGCCGGGAAGATAGGTGCAGGTGAATGGAATCCGCCGCCACTCCCGCATGAGGAACTCCACGAGCAGCCATCCAGCCAGCCACTCGAGGACGATGAGCGGTACCGTTCGTGAGCCGAGCATCCACCACTGCAGCGGCGCGGCGATCGCGATCGGCAGCGCCACACCGAGCACGAGCACCATGCGGACGCCCGCCGCGACGGCGTCGGAGCGGGTCGCCGTGTCGTCGGTCATCCGGAAGACCCAGTTGGCGCGGAGATCGATCGGCACTGAGAGCGCCAGCCTGACTGCCGGCACCGCGATGAAGATGAGCGTCATCGGCGCCCACATCGCGATCCACGGTAGCGGGGCGCCCGATGCGTGCGCCTCGTTTGCCGGTGGCAAGCCTGCCCCGAACGCACGATTCCCCACGAGAGCCGCCGCAGCGGCCAGCACTGCGACGACGATGCCCTGATGGAGCGGGCTGCGCCGCAACGTGATCGCAATGAACTGGCCGATCGCCACGCGCACGGGATGCCGTCCGTTCGTGCGCCAGCGGTCCGGGAAGATCGGAGTGTGAGAGACGGCCTGTCGGAGGACGACGCGGTCGAATCGGCGGTACAGAAGGATGTAACTTCCGACCGAGACCATCAGGGCCGTCAGCGTGGCGGCGATTGCCTCGAGGGCCAGCGGCCGGCGCACGATGTCGCCGAGGAGCCAGCGTTCGAGACCCACGAACCACGCAGGTGGCGCCCACCGCAGCCACCAGGCATCGGCGGCAAACGCCCCGGCCGCGCCGGGCAGCCCCGCGAGGAGTGGCAGTGAGACTACGAGCGCGGCCAGCAGCGCCCCTCTCGTGAAGCCCGCGACGGCCAGGCGCCGCGATTTCGGCGCGAACAGGATCAAGAGTCCATGAATCGCGACGATTGACAGGGCGGAGCAGAGGCTGGCCGCGACACTCGAGAGCGCAAAAGCCCCGGTATGCGCCACGAACGGACCGAAGCCCGGCTGGCCGACCATCGTCAGCAGGAGCAGGGGAAGCAGTGCGATGTGGGTGCCGCCGACGAAGAGCGCCACGAACATCAGCAGCGCGGTCAGCTTCGCGCCGAAGATGACGTGCCGTGGGAGCGGCTCGGCCATCAGGGTGCGGTAGTCCGTCTCGTTCGGGAAGAGCGAATGGCCGGCCAGGACGACCGCGGTCGCGACAATCCACATGGGGAGCGCCATGAGGAACGCGTGGTCCGCCAGGAGCTCACGTTGGTACTCCTCCGCGCCGGACAGGCTCGCGTATTTGGCCATGAACACGCGCACGAGCAGCATGCCGAGACCCAGGGCGACCGCGGCGCTGCCCATCAGCAGGCGCTTGAACGATTCCGCTCCCTCGTCCGACAGGAAGCCGAAGTCGAACATCGAGGTGAGAAAGTGTCGTGTCAGCACCACCCACGGCTCATCGCGCACGTGTCACTCCCCGGTGATGGTCTCGAGAATCTTCCGCGCCAGGGGCGCGTAGTCGGCCTGCTCCGTCGCGCGGACGAACGTGTCCTCCAGCGAGCCCGCACCCGACCGATCGAACTCGTCGACGCGCCGCTCGGCCGCCACGCGGCCCGCCGAGAGGATCACGACCCGCGAGCAGAGCTTCTCGACCATGTCGAACCGGTGCGTGCTGAAGAAGATCATCCGGCCCTGATCGGCGAGCAGACGCAGGAGCGTCCTCAGGAGCAGGCCGGCGCTGACGTCCAGGCCGGAGAACGGTTCGTCGAGGACGATCAGAATCCGGGTTGTGCAGCAGCGCGGCGCTCACGAGCACGCGCTGCCGCATGCCCTTCGAGAACGCCGTCATCGACTTGTACCGGGCGTCGTACAGCTCGAACAGCGACAGGAGAGCCGAGACGCGCGCGATCAGCGTCCGTGGCGGCATGCGCCGCAGCCGTCCGACGAGCATCAGGTACTCGGCGGCTGTCAGGTGCGCGTACAGCGAGGGCTCCTCGGGCACGTATCCAACCCGCCGCTTGTAGGCGATCGGGTCGTCCGAGGCTCTGACGCCGTCGAGCGTGATCGAGCCTGCGGTCGGCTCGAGCAGTCCGACGACGATGTTGACCGTGGTGCTCTTGCCGGAGCCGTTCGGTCCGAGGTAGCCGACGATCTCTCCGCGATTGAGATCGAAGTCCACGCGATCCAGGGCGAGGAGGCCGCCGTACCGCTTCGTCAGCCCGCGCGCCTGGAGCATGGGGCTACCGGCGGCGCCGCCGGACGGGCTTCGCGGCCCAGAGCGTGAGGGCGATCGTCATGGCGATCAGGAACACGGAGACCGTCGCGAGGAGCACCACACCAATCAACTCGGCGTCGACCTCGTCCTGCGGAATGACGAAGGTCGCCTCGCGTGCGACGACGGCCAGCCCCGTGGCAAGCGTCAGCGGCACCACGAGCGCCACGAGACCGATGAGGGGCCATCCGTTCTGCGTCCACTGCGTCCCGGTGGTCCGGAGCAGATCGAGTGCCATCAGGAGGCGGAGACGCCAGAGCGCGGGTCCGCCGGCGGACGCCGCCGCTTCGCGGGCCTCGACGAAGTCGCGGACCATCTGGTCGCCGGTACTCGCGGAGAAAGGCCGGAGGGCACGCCCGCAGGCACGCGCGATACAGACGGACGTCGACGGGGTGCGTGATGCTGAGGGTCACGATGTCCGCGATCCCCGCGGCTGAATCCGATGGGTCCGTGCGACATCGAGGAGGGCGCCGAGCCGATCGACCTCGGCCTTGAGCGCCTCGCGTCCGTCGCGGGTGAGCCGATAGTAGCGCCGCCGGGAGTCGGTGGCAGCGGCCGGCGCGTCGATCTCCTCGACCCAGCCCGCCTCCATCAGCCGCTGCAGCGTGCCATAGATCGTGCCCGGACCGAACCTGAGCTGGCTGGCCGACTGACGCTGAACGTCCTTCAGGATCGCGTAGCCATGCCGCTCGCCGCCGGCAAGCGCCAGGAGGACGTGGACGACGGCGGGGGTGAGCGGGGGCATGTGACTGTTACATGTATACCTGTCACGGTAATAGTTGTCAAGAGCCTCGTCCTCGCAGGGCCCGCGCCGGACCCTTTTTGTGAGAGGGTTCTAGTGTCCTGACCGCGTGGTTCGCGACATAAGTCCCGGGCGGGGCATCCCGCCTGGCGGCGTTGCTCCTCCCTCAAATACGGCCAGTATTCTCGGTCGTCGCGCCTGGCCCGCCGGGCGCCGCGCTCCGGGACTGATGCCACGATCCACGCGGTCAGGACACTAGAATGAGGACCCAGCGGGGGCCGCAGTGACCTCGCTCCGGAAGGCCGTGATGACAAACGCACCAGCAGCCAGTCTGAACACACGCGAGGTGATCGCGACGAGGGGTGCCGCTAGGGTTCAACGGTGTCTGGTCTCCGTCGCCGTTGCCGTATTCGTCCCGTTGGTCGGCGTCCCGGGCGCGGCGGCCGCGCCGGGAGGCCTGTCCGCCGCGGAGCAGCCGGCGTTACCCGGTCTGACAATCATTGCGCCGGCGGCGCCTGGAGGCGGCTGGGACCAGCTCGCGCGCGAGATGGAGCGCGAGATCGAACGGCAGGCGCTGACGGCGACGGTCCAGGTCGAGAACGTACCAGGGGCGGCAGGCACCATCGGGCTCGCGCAATTGGTTAACGCCAGGCGCGGCGACGGCGGGGCGCTGCTCGTCAACGGTCTCGTGATGCTCGGCGCCATCCTCTGGAATCACTCGCCCGTCTCGATTGCGCAGGCCACGCCGATAGCCAGGCTCACCGGTGAGTACGAAATCGTGGCCGTTCCAGCGACCTCGTCACACCGTGACATGCAGAGCCTCGTGCGTGCGCTGCGCAACAATCCGGCTGCGGTGTCCTGGGGCGGCGGCTCGGCCGGCGGCACGGACCACATCCTTGCAGGCCTCATCGTCGCGGCGGCCGGCATCGATCCGCGACGGACGAATTACATCGCGTTTTCCGGCGGCGGCGAAGCCGTGACGGCGCTCATCGGCGGACAGGTGACGGCCGGGATCAGCGGCTACAGCGAATTCGCCCAGCACATCGAATCGGGCCGTCTCCGGGCCATCGGCATTTCGGCGCCCAGGCGACTGGCCGATCTCGACGTGCCGTCGCTGGTCGAGCAGGGGCTCGACGTCGAACTGGAAAACTGGCGCGCGGTCGTCGCACCACCGGGTCTCAACGAGGCCCAGAGACAGGCGCTGACGGCTGTCGTCGAGCGGATGGCGCACAGCGACTCGTGGAGCGCGACGCTGAAGAGACTCGGCTGGACCGACTCCTACCTGGCAGGACCTGCCTTCGATCAGTTCCTGGACGCGGAACGCGTGCGGGTCGGCCGCATCGTCGCCCGCCTGCGCGGATCGGCCGGCGAGACAAAGGCCGCGCGCGCGGGCGAGTGGCTGTTTCCCGTGCTGGTGCTCGGCGGCAGCGCGTTGGTACTGACGATGCTGTTCGTCAGACCGGGCGCTACGACACGCGACCCACGCGAGAACAGCGCTCCGGTCGTTCGCGTGGCACTCGGTCTGGTCTCGTTTGTCGCGTTGCTGAACCTGGCCGGGTTCGTCGCGGCAGGCACGGTGCTCTTCGCGTGTACTGCATCGGCATTCGGCAGCCGGCGCTGGCTGCGTGACGCGTTCCTCGGTATCACCCTCTGCGCCACCGTGTACATCACCTTCACCTACGGACTGGGCGTTTCTCTTCCCCCGGGGCTGTTCCTGACCCGGCGTTGACGACGTGGAAACTCTGACCGCTCTCGCAGGCGGCTTCGCCGTGGCGTTGACGCCCCAGAACCTGCTCTGGTCGCTCGCCGGCGTCACGCTTGGCACCGCGATCGGCGTACTGCCAGGCATCGGCCCTGCGCTGACCGTCGCCCTGCTCCTGCCGGTCACCTACTCGCTCGATCCGACGGCCGCCTTCATCATGTTCGCAGGGATCTACTACGGCGGCATGTATGGTGGATCGACGACGTCGATCCTGCTGAACACACCCGGGGAGAGCGCGTCGGTGATGTCGGCCGTCGAGGGCAATCTGATGGCGCGCGCCGGGCGCGGCGGCGCCGCGCTGGCGACCGCCGCGATCGGTTCGTTCGTCGCAGGGACCCTGGGCACGGCGGCGCTCACCGTGTGCGCGCCGGTCATGGTGGAGCTCGCGCTTCGCTTCGGGCCGGCCGAGTACTTCGCGCTCGCGGTGCTCGCGTTCGTGGCGGTGTCCGCCATGCTCGGAGAGTCGCGGCTCGATGGCTTCGCCAGCCTGCTCTTCGGGCTCCTGCTCGGGGTGATCGGAATCGATCCGCTCACGGGGGTGCCCCGGCTCACTTTCGGCATGCCGCAACTGCTCGACGGCATCGATGTCGTGGTCGTCGCCGTCGGACTCTTCGCCGTGGGAGAAGTGCTGTACCGGGCCTCGCGCTACCATCTCGATCCCGAGATCGTCATGTTGCGCGGATCTCTCTGGATGACCCGTGAGGAGTGGGCGAGGTCCTGGAAACCCTGGCTTCGCGGCGCGGCGATAGGCTTCCCGCTCGGCGCGCTCCCCGCGGGGGGCGCAGAGATTCCGACGTTCCTTTCCTACGCGGCTGAGCGCCGGCTTGCGCGCGACCCGAGCGAGTTCGGTCGCGGCGCCATCGAAGGCGTGGCGGGACCGGAGGCCGCCAACAATGCGGCGGCGGCAGGCACCCTGGTGCCGCTGCTCACCCTCGGACTGCCGACCACCGCCACGGCGGCCATCATGCTGGCTGCATTCCAGCAGTATGGACTCCAGCCCGGGCCGCTCCTGTTCCAGCACGAGCCACGGCTCGTCTGGGGACTGATCGCGAGCCTGTATATCGGCAACGTGATGCTGCTCGTGCTCAACCTGCCGCTGGTCGGGCTCTGGGTGCGGCTGCTCACCATCCCGCGGCCGGTGCTCTACAGTGCGATTCTGATTCTGGCGAGCGCGGGCGCGTACAGTGTGAACCGCTCGGGGTTCGACGTCGGCCTGCTCTACGCGATAGGAGGCGTCGGGTACGTGATGCGATGCCGCGCCATCCCGCTTGCACCGGCGATCATCGGCGTGATCCTGGGACCGATGGCGGAACAGCAATTGCGCCGCGCGCTGGCGATTGCGGAAGGATCCCCGATGGTGCTCGTGACGCGGCCGATCTCGTCAGCGCTGCTCGCCGCGGCGCTGCTGCTGCTGACGGGCCCTCGAGCCGTCAGCTGGTGGCGCCGGCGGTAATCCGGGTGACCGAGAACGATCGGGTATAGTCCGTTGCAGGCTGCGCTCGATACGGCGAGTCGCGCAAGGCGTTCGCCCCCGCTCTGCCGAATTTCGCCATGGTTCGCGTAGAGGTGCTCCCATGACACTCGCGACAGATTTCAGGTCAGCCTCGAGGAACGTGCGTCGCGGCGGCTGGTTGTCGGCGACCGTCGTGTTGATCCTCGCCGTGGCGATCGGAGCCGTCACTGCGATTTTCAGCATCGCGCATGCGGTCCTGATCAGGCCGCTGCCGGTCGTCGAGGCAGGCCGCCTCATGCTCCTGTGGGGGCGCGACGATGCCCGTTCGCAGCAAGTCGTTGAGGTGTCGCTGCTGGATCAGCGCGCGTGGCTCGCCGGCCAGAAGAGCTTCACCGCCATCGAGTTGTTCGGATCGGTCAACTGGGGAGAACTGCACGTCGCGGGCCCTGGACAGCCGTTCCGTGCCGTGCAGAACGCGGTGTCTTCGGGGTTCTTCGACGTGCTCGGCGCACGGCCGATGTTCGGGAGGACCTTCCGCCCCGCTGACAATCTTCGCGGTGCACGCCCGACAGTGGTGTTGAGCGCAGACATCTGGCGGCAGCAGTTTTCCTCCGATCCCTCCGTCGTCGGACGGCTGTTGACCGTCGGTACGGGCACAAAGGCCGTTGCGTTCGAAGTGATCGGCGTCATGCCGCCGGAGTTCCGCATTCCCGCGGGCGCGCAGGTGTGGATCGCGCTCGGGCCCGCGCTCGCGGCTGGTGCCGCCGAGCAGGGATGGCAGGTGGACGGCGTCCGCGCCATGTACGCCATCGGCCGGCTGGCGCCCGGCGCGACCCTCGAGAACGCCGTCGTCGAGCTCTCGACCATCGCTCGCAACGAGGAGTTGAAAAACGGGATGTCGAACGCGTCGATGACGGTCGTGGCGACTCCGCTCATGACGTACTTGCTGGGTCCTGCTCGTCCGGCGCTGCTCGCGATCGCCGGCGCCTCGGGCGCACTGCTGCTGATTGCGTGCGCCAACGCCGCAGCGTTGCTGCTGGTTCACGGCGCAGGTAGGCAGCGTGAGGTCGCCGTGCGATTCGCCCTCGGCGCGCGGCGGTTGCAGATCGTTCGGCAAGTGGTCTGCGAATCGATTGTGCTGTCGCTCATCGCAGGCGTCCTGGGTGTCGGCCTCGCGTACGTGAGCTTCGGTGCGATCGTGTCCCTCGCTCCGATCGAAGTGCCTCGCCTCGACGAGGCCACGATCGACGCCCGCGCGTTGCTGTTTGCGCTGGTCCTGTGCCTGGGCACCGCGGTCATGGTCGGGCTCCTGCCGGCATGGCGCCACAGCGGCGCCGCGCCCGTCGCCGGACTTCACGAGCGTTCGCGGTCGGCGACCCCAACGTCCTCTTCCGCGCGCGCGCGCAAGCTGCTCGTGGCGGGCCAACTCGTGGCCGTGGTGGTGCTCCTGACGGTTGCCGGCCTGTTCGTCCGCAGCTTCACGGCGCTTCTCCGCCTCGACCTCGGCTTCGATCCGCAGGGCGTGCTGACGTTCAACCTCGGCTTCTCCGAAGAGAAGCACGACACGAACGAGAAGCAGCGGGCGCTGGTCGATGCCGTGCTCGACAGCGCACGTCGGCTGCCGGGAGCCATTGCCGCCGGCGCCGTCTACCAGCGGCCGTTTGCCAACGGCACCATCGGCATGGACACCGGCGTCATCGTTGAGGGGCAGCCGCTCACCCCTGACAGTTTCAGCCGCAACCCGATAGTCAACTGGGAGGCTGCGACACCGGGTTATTTCCGTGCCATGGACATTCGACTGTTACAGGGCAGACTGTTCGATGCGCGCGACACTGCAGAATCGTCGCTGGTGGTCATCGTCGGGCAGTCGCTGGCCGCGCGGCTGTGGCCGGGGCAGGATCCGGTAGGCCGGCGCCTGTTCGCGTACGGCGCCCCTGAGCCCCAAGAGGGGAAGCCGCTCGTATGGCAGACGGTCGTCGGCGTGGTCGAAGGCGCCAGGTACCGTGAAGTGGAAACGCCGCGGTTCGACTTGTATCTGCCTCACCGCCAGGCGCCGAATCCAGTCCAGCACTTCATGGTGCGCCTGTCGGGCGATCCGTTTGCGGCAGTCCCGGCGCTACGGAGCGCCGTCGCTGCGCTGGATCCCGGGGCAAGGGTCGACGGAATCTCGACGATGGAGGACGTCGTCGGCCGGGCATTCGCGCCGTGGCGGTTCAGCAGCATCGTCGTGTCCGCGTTCGCGGCGATCGCCCTGGCGTTCGCCGCGGTCGGCATCGCCACGCTGGTGGCCTTCGCGGTGAGACAGCGCACGCGCGAGATCGGCATCCGAGTCGCGCTGGGCGCGCAGACCCGGGACGTTGTCATGCTCGTCGCGAGCGAAGCCGCGTGGGTTGCGCTGGCAGGACTGGCAATCGGCGTGCTCGCCGCGTGGATCCTCCGACGGACGGTTGAGTCGATGCTGTTCGGCGTCGCACCGGCCGACGCGCTGACGTTCGGTGGCGTCGCGCTGCTGCTTGGCGTCGTGTCCCTGTTGGCGGCCTATCTGCCCGCGCGAAGCGCCGCGCGCATCGATCCGTCCGCGGCCCTGCGCGCGGAGTAGCGCGCGGAAGGGCTCGTGGCCGCCTGCCGTCGTTACTCGGCGCGAGTGGTAGACGGCGTACGAGAGCATCGTCAGTTCTGGCGTGCCGGCCGAAGGGTCGTAACCACGTTCACCGTCTTCTCGGTGACGACCTGTATCGAGGTGGACCAGCGTTCATAGCCGTCCAGATCGATTCGCACGACGTGCGATCCCGCGGGTAATTCCCAGCCAACGAGCGGTGTCACGCCTACAGATTGTCCGTCTACGGAGACCTGCCCGCCGGCGGGTTGTGACTCAACGGAGATCGTTCCCCGGTACGTAGTGCGGTCGGAGGACGTGTTGCGCGCCGGTCCCGGGGTGACGCGTGCCGTCGCCTTGTCGTCAGGTACGATGACATTGACGGAAACCGGGTCGGCTGGCCGTACGAGCGGTGCGGGCTGCGCAGCGGCGTTGTTCGGCCGCGCGGATGGGGACACAGATGGCGTGACGCGCGCACCAGCTGGTGGAGGAGGCGACGTCAGGGCCGATAGCCTGGGTTCGGGCACAGGCGTGGGCTGACTCGAGATGGCACTCACCAGGACAGTGGTTGGGTCGCGCGGAGCAGATATGTCCGGAGGTTGTGTGCCGAGTGGCGCATCTCTCGGCTCGTCAACGGGCCGTGCGGTGCCAACCACCGCCACGGCCTGAGCGGGATCACCTGCCCGCGCTGTGGACGATATCGGCGTTCGCAGGAGGACCAGCGTTGCCAGCGATGGTACGAGCACGGCGAAACAGGCCACCCACCGGGCCGACGGCGGAAGGGTCCGCAACAGCTCCCACAGGCTCGTTGCAGGGGGAGTCGGCGGGACGACAGGTTTGGTGGGGGCGGCCACGCGACCTTCACTGCGTACGGACCTCCGATCCTGGTCCGCTGCCGGCATTTGCGAGACTGTCGGCGGGGCGCACGAGGGCGCGGACGCGCCCGGGGTGCGCTCGGAGGGGTAGATTGCCAGCGCATCGAGAGGACTCGGCTCGTGTGCCCAATCGACTCCGTCTCTGGTCTCGTGTTGCCTGATGTGCATCTCTAGTGCGTAGACCTCTGTCTTGTTCGGACCATTGGCATCCCTCCGCTTTTCAAGGACCCACTACCCACCAGGGGCCCGTTGCCGCGCAGTCCGTCCCGAACCGGATGGCTCTCGCCGGGGCGCAGCCACTCGAAATTTGGTTTCATGGGTCCGAGCAACCCGGATCGGGTCACCGGAGATGAAGCGTTCCTCGCCTCTCTCGGGCAGGTCCAGACGCACGCCCGCCCCCGAATGTCGGCAACTCGTCGTCTGGAGTCTTGCGGTACAGTGCGCAGTTCGTGATGGTATCCACGGGGGTCTAGCCGCCCCAGACGATGTTCATCAACCAGGCCTGCCCCGTTTTGAGAAGCATCATCGGTGGCACGGAACCGCGCTGCGGGCGGCTCGTGTCTCGCCGAGGCGGGGACTCGGGACCGACGGACGCCGGATAACGCACCCGGAGTCGAGACGTCTCGGCAAAGAGTGCCTTCGTTCGGCTGAAGCGGTCCGGTGCGCCATCGAAGTACAAGCGCTTTCGCATTGTCGGCCTCTACCGCAAAGCCTGATCCTTCGGCGATGGAATGGCCAAATGGCAGCGAGGGCGTTACTTACGGGAGAATCGGAAACTGTCAGGCACCCGATAGGTGGCCCCGGGGCCGACTTTCCTACCGAGGTTGTCAGACTCCTGAGGGAATAGTGTGCGTGTGCTCGTGGTGCGCACACAGCCGTTCGCGAAGAGTGTCGGGCGTGAAGGGCTCCGCGAGCTCGCCCGCGACTGAAGGTGCGGTTTAGACTTGAGCGGAGGAAGCGACCAACCGTCAAACCAGGGAGGGGATGTGCTGGTGGAGTGGCTGAAATCCTTGTTGAGGGATACATGGGTCGAACGGGTGGCCCGTCGCGGGCTCGGCCGGGCGCCAGTGACTCCTGAACAGCCCCCTGACCAGAACTCGACGTATGACAACCAGACGGTCGAGGTGATGAAGCGTACCATTCGGGCAGATTCCGGCTGCGTGGACATTGGAGCGCACAAGGGAAAAATCCTGCAGCACATGGTCGCCCTGGCGCCCGACGGCATCCATCACGCCTTCGAAGCGTTGCCTCATTTGGCCGATCGGTTGAAGGAGCAATTTCCAGGAGTCCACGTCCATCGACTCGCCGTGAGCGATCGGAGCGGACAATCGGAGTTCCATTACGTCGAGAACGCGCCGGCATACAGCGGGCTGCGCCGCCGAATCTATGATCGGCCGGACCCTCGGATCACCACCATCCAGGTGGAGACGCGGACGCTCGACGACGTGATCCCTCCCGATGAGGCGATCGCGCTGGTGAAGATTGACATCGAGGGAGGGGAATACCACGCACTCCGCGGGGGGATGAACACCATTCAGCGGTGGCGACCCGTCATCGTGTTCGAGGCCGGGACTAAATCGACCGGGCAGTACGGCGTGACACCCGACGAAGTGTATTCGTTGATCACAGAGACGTTCGGGTACGAGCTCTCGACCATGAGCCGCTGGCTGGGTGGGACACCGGCGTACACGCGGGCGGAGTTCCGACTGAACTGGGAGAATGGGCCGGACTATTACTTCATCGCGACCACTGCGGACGCCGCCCTGGGGACTCGTCACCGCTGAGCGGGCTGGAGCGACGCGGTCCAGGCGAGTACGACGTGACGGCGCCAGTCCTTTCTGATTCTTCCACGGTCGTCGGGGACGCACAGAACAGACGGCGACGCGGACGCAGGTATCCGTCCACCGGCCTCTGCCGCGTGGAACGTCTCAACTGCTCTCGCTGAGGACGTTCACTCCTGTCACATGGAAGTACTTCGCGGCCTGCAGCATGTGGCGGTCGTTCGTGTAGAGCTCCTGGAAGCCGTGTTCCTCGGCGCAGGCCAGGTGAATGGCGTCACCAGATCGAACGAAGACCGTGCGAGGAAGGTCGAGGACGGCCTTGCGGGTCTTCTGCAGGAGCTCGGACGTCACAGCAAACCAATGCCACACACCGTTCTTCTTCGTCCTCCTCGAACTCCTTCAGGATCGCCGTCATCTCCCGGCGAGTCACGTGGCGCTCTCGAACATGTCGCTTGAGGATCGACGCAAACTCCAATCGCGCCAGTTCACAGGATGCGAGGCCGTCCGCGCCATAGGCCACTGCGCGGACTCGATCCGCGCCCGGCTCATTGAGGTAGCGCTTGGCGATGTACGCCGCGTCGAAGTAGATCACCGGTCCCGCGCGCCTCGGCCAGGATACGGCAGAATCGACCGGGACCTTCGACCGTTTACGGATGGCCGCTTCACGGTTGGGGAGGGACCGGCCGGTCACGGTCGGGTCAGTGGCTGAAGCGCAGCGACACGGCGGCCGCGATCGGTGACCACGACGGGACCCCGGCTGGCAGCGTGGCGAACGCACTGACCAGTCTTCAGGTGCAGTTCCCGGACCGTGATCGTCTTCATGTGCACATTGTGAGACATCGCCTCGACGGAGACAAAGACTCTTACGTCATGAAGACCGACGAGTCAATCAGAACGCCGCCCGAACAGCGCAGCCACCAACAGCTCCACCGGGCGG
The DNA here is from genome assembly GCA_963749835.1 of uncultured Acidobacteriota bacterium. GTDB lineage: Bacteria > Acidobacteriota > Vicinamibacteria > Vicinamibacterales > 2-12-FULL-66-21 > JALZOC01. The sequence goes on along the minus strand of CAVVOD010000001.1, from coordinate 3,237,898 downwards.
TGCTTTCGAAGCCCTTCACGAGAGGGCATCAGTCGTCCGGTGACGCTCATTCCGCCCTCAACAACACGACCGGGTCGGCGGCCGCTGCTCGACGGGCGGGCCAGAGGCACGCGACCGTGGCGACGGCGAGGACGGCCGCGGCGGTCACGACGTAGTCGTGAGTCGTCTGGAAAAGGCAGAGGCCGCAGCAAGCCGCCGTAGGCCACCGTTGAGGCCGTCGTGCTCGCGCCGATGCCCAATGCCAGGGCAGCCACAGCCACGAGTGAGCCGAGGCCGCCCCCTCGCACACCCTTCCACGCCGACTGGACGTCCGCGCTGGTCTTGTCACCAGCATGGCGGTGTTAGACACCGGATGTTTCCAGATGGCTTCCATCGATGCGGGTGTCGACCAGAAACACTGCGCGGCGCCGCCACTGGCTCAGGTCACATCCAGCGGTCGCGATCGGCGGCTGAGGCTTGTAGCCCCCAGCGCCATCACGGATCCGGTCCAGACAACGGCGCTGAACAGCGAGACTCTGTTGGACCACGAACGTACGGCTGTGTCGCCGAAGACCGCCTCAACGATGTGAGCACCTGCAGGGACGTTGACGACGATGAACCCGAACCCGGGCTCGTTCGACCATTCGGTCGGCGTTCCGTCGATGTGCACCTGCCATCCCGGGAAGCCGTGCGATCTGATCGTCAACTCGACTCCGTCGGCCGACGTGACGTCGAGCACGAGGCGATGGTCGAGTTCCGTTCTGGCAGAGCTCGTGCCGGACCCTCGAGTAATCTGCCAGCGGTCAACATAGGTTTCAGGGACCTTCGCAACCGTGGCAGGGTAATAGCCCGGCTCGACGAACGCGAACCTCGTCGCGTCGGGTGCGTAGCGCCAACCGGGATTGTCGATGTACATCGACGCACGGGGCAGGTACCTGCGACGGCTTCAGCAGCGCCTGCGTCTGCCACCAGAGTCCGATGACTCCGAGGAGCACCACCGCCGCCTGAATCGCGGGGCGCGCGATCGATGACAGGGCGAACGCCGACACGACGGCTACCGCCAGCGAGACGACGCTGAGGAATCGCCAGGGAAACTGGATGAACGCGAGCGGCGGTACCGCCTTCCAGATCGCAGCCGATCCGGCGCTCGTCATGAGCAGCGCCGCGCCCGTGATGCATAGCCAATACGTCATCCATCCCCTGCGGCTCCTCGCTGCGCCTCCGATGACGAGCGCCGCCGCACCGACGCCGACGGCGATCCACTGCACCAGGCCGACCTGAAATGACATGGTGTCCGCCGGGCCCGCCTCAGATCCTCCGTAGCCCCATGTCAGCCTGAACCATTGCGACGGCTCCACAAAATGCAGGCGGTAGTCGAAGTACGCTGAGGTCAGCTCGCGGATTCTCGTCAGGTGCAACTCGAGCAGCGCGGGCGCGACATAGAAGCACGCCAGGCCAGCCGCCAGTGCAGTACCGGCGATTGCGGCCGTAATGGACGTCCGACTGCACGCTCCCGTCAAGCACAGGTACGCGGCATACGTGACGAACATCGGTACGAACATGAGTACTGTCGGCAGGTGGCAGAGCACCATGGCCGCGCTCGCGGCGCTGAACGTAAGTGCATAGCCCGGTCGCCCCGTACGCAGCGTTCGGTCGAGCGACCAAAGCACAGCAGGCGCGCAGGTGAGCGCCAGGAACTCTGGAAAGGCGGCGCGCACGAAAACGTCGAGGATGAGATAGGGAGCCCGCATGAACAGCACGGCTGCGGCTGCGGCCGGCCAGCGTCCGAGCGATCGGACGCTGAGATAGGCGAACGCACTTCCCGACCACCAGGCGCCAAGGATCGTCAACTTGGTAGCGAGCAGGAGCGACGGCACTACCGTGTGGACGAGCTGAACCGCGTAGTAAAACCCCGGCTGGTAGAAACTGAACAGCGGCTGGCTGTGGCCCGGGCGAATCCCCCCGACCCATCGGACCGGAAACTGTCCCTGCGCAAGCGCTGCATCAAAAAGATAAACGTAGGTGAGATGGGCCGTGGTGTCGTGGCCGACCGGGAAGCCACGGTGAAGGAGAGATGGCGCAACCGATGCAAGCGACAACAGAACGGCAACACCCGCGACGACACTCACAGCTCTGTGCGCTGATTCACGACTGCACATCTACGCATCTTACGTCGCGCGTTCGAGGCTTCCCGTGATGTTCAGGTCATACACCTCTGCAGTAGCTTTTACCCGCGTTTGCTCCGTCGTTCTGCCCTGGGGTCGACTGCGTCGGGCTCCCGCGGGTGGCTGACGCATCGAAGCTGGCGCCGTCGCTGACGCGTGGCCCCCACGCAGTCGCAGTGGCCCTGGTCATCGCGTGCTTCTGCGCTCCCTTGTTCGTGGGGCTCGGAGGACGCGACCTCGGAAACGACGAGGCCATCTATTCGTACTCAGTCTTCCGCATGATCGAGACGGGCGAGTGGCTGACGCCCCGGGCGATCCCGTTCGACGGACCATTCCTCGAGAAGCCTCCGCTGAAGTTCTGGCTCGTGGCCGCACCGATAGCGGCGGGCCTGCTGCCCCCCGATGAAATCGGGCTGCGCGCGGTGGACGCTCTGTTCGGCGCTCTCGCCTTCCTCTATGTCTTCATGCTCGGGCGGTGGCAGTCTGGAGTCGTCGGGGGCGTCGTCTCGGTGCTCCTCCTGTACACGCTCGACCCAGTCGTCCAGGCGCTTCGCAGCAATGCCATGGAAGCGTCCTTGATGCTGTCCTATGTCGGCGGCGTGTACCACTTCGCCCGGTGGAACGAGGCACGTGGCGGAGGCATGGCGGCGTGGCATCGGTGGCCCGTCGCCCTGTATTTCACGCTTGGCTTCCTGACCAAGTTCGTGGCGATCCTGTTTCTTCCACTGATCTGTCTCGCGGCCGTCGTGATGCGTCGCGGTGGGTGGGTCGGCCTGCGCGCGGCCTGGCGTGCCTGGATTGGTCCGGCCGCGCTCGCGCTGATCGTGATCGCACCGTGGTTCGCTTATCAGACCGCCGTCAACGGACGGTTTGTCTGGGCGATCATGTTCGGACAGCACATCTATACACGGTTCACCGGGGCGTTGGACGTCAGTCATCTCCACCCCTGGCATTTCTACGTCTCGACCCTCTGGCTGCAGCTGCAGGCAGCCGGCTGGCACTGGCTCGCGGTGGCTGGCGCCGCGATGCTGGTCGTTGACGCCTGTCGGCGGGATGCGTGGTTGCCGCGAGTAGTGCTCGTCTGGGGAATCATCCCTGTCGCGCTCGTATCCCTGGGTTCATCGAAGCTCTTTCACTACGTCCTTCCGTTCGTGCCGGCCGTGGCCCTGGCTGCCGGGCATGTGTCCGCACGCGTATTCGAGGCCGCGAGCGCTCTGGGCGTGAAGGTGCTTGCGAGGCTTCGAGAGTGGCTGACAGACCGCGTGGGCTGGGCGAGCAGGTTCGCGCGCCCGCTCAGACGGGGACTGATCCTCGCGGCCGTCCTCGCGGCCCTCACCGGGCTGATCACCATCGTCCACGGCCGCATATCCTGGCAGGTCCATGCGCGCGAGGTCTTTCAGAACAGCTCGTTGACGCGTCCGTTTCTGATCGCCGCCCTGGTCCTGTTCGTGGCCGGGGAGGTGCGATGGGCAGCACGCTCGCTCACTCTGCCACTCCTGCTGCTGATTCTGCCGATTGCGGTCTACTCGAACGCGCTGAAGCGGGCCAGCATCGTCGATCGGCCGCTGCGCGCGGCACGTGATTGCATGATCGACGTGCTTCGATCGCGCGCTGACGTCGGTCGCACGGTCTACAACACGGCACCGTCGCTTTCGTACCACTCCTACAACTACTATCTGCGCGCCTTCGAGCCATGGGTGAGAGTCAACGGTCCGGATCCGGCCGAACTTCGACGGCGCCTGCTCGAGACAGGGCAGCAATCTCCCGTTCTGATCGCCACCCCCGACTACGCTCAGGTTCAGGAAACGGACGGGTCGTTGGCCAGGGCACTGAGTGACACGAGCATGGTCAGTGGATTCAGTGCGGATCCGGGCCTGGTTGTTCTCCTGCCGGGTCCGTATGAGGCCTGCGCTGCGGTAGCGGCCCGCGCGGGCGGTAGTGTTGTCGGGTTTGGCGTGCACTCGGAGTAGTGGCAGTGAGTCATGAAATCGGCCTGTCTGTCGTCATTCCCGCCTACAACGAAGCGGATCGAATTGGACAGACCCTCGACGAGCTGCGTAGTGAGCTCTCGTACCTGGGATTCCCCTTTGAGATCCGCGTCGTCGACGACGGATCCGACGACCACACGGCTGATGTCGTCGAGCGTCTCAACCAGACCGACGACAGGATCGTGCTTCAGCGTGAACCGCACCGCGGCAAGGGTGGTGCGCTGCGGGCGGGCCTGCTGGCCGCGCGTGGCGCCCTGCGCTTCATGTGCGACGCCGATCTCTCCATGCCTCCCCAAGAGATTCGCCGTCTGCTGGCGCTCGTGCCCGACGAGTGCGACATCGCCGTCGGGACGCGCGAAGGACCAGGCGCGCGTCGCGTCGACGAGCCGTTCCATCGGCACGTCATGGGCCGCGCGTTCAACATGGTGGTGCGATACGGCCTGCTCCCGGGTCTGCTCGATACGCAGTGCGGCTTCAAGCTGTTCACCGCTCGCGCGATCGACGCGGTGGTCCCGCGAACAACAATGGAAGGCTGGTCGTTCGACCTCGAAGTCCTGTTCATCGCGCGGCTGCAGGGCTGGCGCATCCGGGAAGTGCCGATCGAATGGCACTATCACGACCGATCGCATGTGTCCGTCATGCGAGACCCGTGGCGCATGCTCAGGGACCTCTGGAGAATTCGATCCAACGGCCGTCGCGGTCAGTACGGTGCCTCGGGCGCCGAGGATTGCGCTTACGGCGTCGATTGATGTTGAGCGGAACGGTTATCGCGCCAGCGCCGCCAGCGTCACACGGATACGCGAGAAGACGCCGACAGACGATGCCGTCGCGACGGCGTCGAACACGGCTGAATCGTCCGCCATCCCGAGCAGGCGAATCCTGGTGTAGGCGGAAGGCCCAAGCCTCCAGGGAGCGAGCGTCACGAGATCCGCCAGATCGACCAGGGCACGATCGAGATCGGTCTCCGGCGTGACCGGCGGCCTCGACGTATCTCCGAGGCGCGCCGCGACAGCAGCGGCGACGAGTGTCCGTTGATGGCGCGTCAGCGGTGCGTCTCTGTCGAGCGCGTACCGTTCCCATGCCGTCGCCAGGTCGACCGCGCCGGGACGGATTGCCAAGGCGATTGGCCTCGGAACGTGCGGATCGGGCAGGGACGTCGGCCACAGGTATGGCGGCGTCGCAGGCTCGACGTGCGGCGCGCCAAAGGAGTCGGGGTAGTCGAGATCCACCCCCACGGCGTCGGCGATGCGGTTGAAATGGCCGAAGAGCGACGCCTGCAGCACCACGTGCAGGATTCCCGGCTCGTCGAATCCTGCGGCGCGGGCGCTGGCGAGCTCAGCGCCGGTGATCGCCCAGGGATGTTCCGTCACGGCAACGGCGAGGTGAACAAGGGCCCTGACGATCGGGTCGGGATGTCGATCCGCGACGGCGCGCGGATCGATCACCACCGCGCGCGAGAGCGCGTCATCGCCGACGGCGGCACGCAGAAACTCTGCGTGAGCTGCCGTTCAATAGAAGCACTGATTGAGGCGCGACGTAGCCGCCGCCACCAGCTCGCGGTGCGGCCACGGAAGCGGACCGGCCTGGTTCACGCCGCCAGAGAACCCGAAGGCCTTCGGCATGAGCCCTGGATCGAGACTATGGGCCCGCACAATGCCGGCGATACCGCCGTGCGCCGGCCGGTAGATCGGCGGCATCGGACGGCCAGCCATGCGCTCGTAAACCTCGGCCAGCGCGCCCGTCGCCTCCGCGGGCTCGACGATGTGCAGGTGCGGCATTCGATTTCAGGATATCGCACGTTCTGCTTCAGAACCCATCAGTTTCGTGTAATCAGTTGACGTTGTATGACGGGAGCAACGACGCGAAGCGCCGGGCCTTCGTCGACCGCGCGCTGTCGGGCATCCGTGCGCTGCCGGGGGTCACGGGCGCCGCCGCGACGAGCGACTTGCCGTTCGGCCCTGGCGACAGCAGTACGGTGATCGTCCCGGAGTGCCGGGCAATGGCGTCGGTCGAATCGGTGGTCTCTCCCAACGTCCCGAGGGTCACGCCCGGCTACTTCGAGACACTGGGGTGAAGCTGATTGACGGACGCTGGTTCGACGACCTCGACCGCGAGGGCGCGCCGCGCACCATTGTGCCTCGACGCGCGACTGGCGAAGCTTCTGGCTTCGGCGTCGTGGCGCTGCTGCTCGCGTCGATCGGGATCTACGGCGTGCTCGCCCATCAGGTCTCACACCGGACGCGCGAGATTGGGATCCGCATGGCTCTCGGCGGCGAGCCGGCGAGCATCCTGCGACTGGTGTTGCGCGACGGCGCCGTGCTCGTGGCCGCCGGTATCGCCGGCGCGTGGGCACTGCGGCAGATCATCGCCTCGCAGCTCTATGGCGTCGGCGCCCTCGATCCTCTGGTGCTCGGCACGGTCGGCGCGGTGCTGTCAGCGGCTGCGTTCGTCGCGGGCCTGATCCCGGCCCGTCGGGCCTCGCGCGTCAACCCGGTCGTCGCGCTCGCGCAGCGGTGACGGGTGAGCTGCGCATATCTCACGAAACTCAGGCCCTTCCGGGCAGGTGCTCGTTGAACCCCCGCGGCGTCGCAAGAATCAACGGCTGTTCGCCTACGGCCAGGTGAGCTCGTAGTACAGGATCCGGTCTTCGATGTAAGGCGCTCAGCGTTTGTGGCTGTGCTCTTTGCTACAAAAAGCGTCCGGAGGGAACCGCCCCAGTGTGGTCAACGACCTTCCCGCCGAGACCACGGCATCCTCAACGAAACTCCCGTCGGTCGCTGTGCAGTTTTGAACATCCGTCGTGCGCGCGCGCTGGCTATGATTGCCGTCGCTGAACATGTCGACGCCGAATCCGCGGCCCGCCGCCATGCCCGCCGTCAATTGTCCGACCTGTCCCGCCGGAGCGTTGACCCTGGCGGTACAAACCCTCGCGGTCGATATTCTCGCGTGCAAGGGATGCGGGACCACGGTGTCGGTGATGCGGGCACCGTTCCTTCCGTCCAGTCATTCGACCGTTCAAGACATCTGACGGCTGTGCTACTGTGCGACGTATGGGTGCCCCGTCGGAGCCGCCGGCGAGTGTCCCCGTTTAAACCTGTCCGAATTGTGACCCGACGCAACCTGTCGTCGCTACATTGACTGGGCACTTTATCTACCTTCGCTGCGAAGCCTGTGACGAGGTCTGGTCAATCCCCGAGCGCAGACAGAAGAAAACGCCACGCGGCGGTCGATTTGTCGAAAAGCGACCGCCAGCTCCCTCAGACTAGGGAGCATGACCACACCGCACGCGCCGTTGCCCTCGATTCGTCGCACGGACTGGCATATCCGAACCCTGCAGGCGAAGCAGGACTCCGAATACGTCTGCAACCGTGCGAAGGATACGCACCATGATTCAACAACGGCGATCGTCCGCAGCATCGCGGCTCTGGTGGCGAGTGAACGGTTGCGCGTCGCGTTGAAGCGCTGACGCCAAACGATCGGCTGCCCGGTCCACTCTCACGCACCGCATAACGCCAGCGTCCGCGACGTGCCCTCGCCGCAATAGAACGGTCGATGCGCCATTCGGGCAGTCGCACGCGCACCTCCATCATCGGAAGTCCGACGCCAGTCAGAAGTTGTTCCGTCCTTGGACGGACAACGGCGCTCCAGACTAAGCCCCGTCTCCATAAACCCGTCTGAAAGCTTCAAATCCGTAACGGCAGAGCAATTGCGGCTGAGGTGCGCTGCTCGGTCCGGTCGTCGCCTCCTACGGTGCGTGACACGAGGAGAAAGTGGTCCTTCGCGTCAGCCGGTGATGTCCCGGGCCACGGGTACATCCGACGATCGAGGCCGAGCGCCACTCACCCGTCCGTAGGTTCCGTTTGCGAAGGGTATTCGCATTGACCACAAACGAAGAATCGCCAAAACGCCTCGCCACAAGGGGCTCGAACGCGAGAGTGCGCCTGGACGTACCCGCCGCTCACGAAGGGACCACACGGCACCGCTGTCCCTCGTGCGGGTTGCTCGTGGCCGCACCGCCGCATGCAAACAACACGGACTGTATTGAGGCGCTCGTACTCGAAGTTGCGGCCCTGCGAAAAGCGCTCGACGGGCGCGCACCCTTGGCGGATATCTGATCGCGGTCGTCTACTCCGTCGAAGATTTCACCGGGGGCGAGAGGACCGGGGAGACGGTGCCGAATCGCTGACCGTCCGTCGACTTCCCTTCCAGGTCAGCGATCCGCGCCTCGAGGGCGTGATCTGCGTCTGTTGCGCCTTGAGCGTCTGCGCGCGCGACCATGTCCTGCGCAATCCTCGCCAGGATTCGCCGCACTCGGGATTCGGCAGACTCACCATCGACAGCCGGTGTCCTGAGAAACGCGGACGAACTTCAGGTGTGGCGCGGTCTGAATCGCCTTGATCTGACGGTGAAGCGTGTTCAGCTCGTCGCTGAGTACGTCGAACAACTCGATGGTGGGTCAACTAGAAAATCCGAGCCGGCCGAGTGCGAGAAGTCGCGGAATTGTTGAGAGTTGTGGAGCCGACGACCCGGCTTGAACGGGTGACCTGCTGATTACGAATCAGCTGCTCTACCAACTGAGCTACGTCGGCACTGAGGAAGGCCTCATCTCGCAGCGGCGAGAACAGGACATTCTAACACGACCCCTCGGTCGTCGCCGAGGCCCCTGGCGAACGGGTCCACTCCATGTCACCGCCATCGCGCCACGGCAACGATGCCCCGGGACTTCGACGAGGCGAAGCGCCATGCGCCGCGCATGAAGCCATACGTCGACCTGAGCCGGCACGCGACCGCAAAAAGCCAGAATGAACCACCGACTGCGCGCCTCGACGGCGTCGCACACAAGCATTCCGGTGACGGCGAACAGTCCGAACAGGCTGAGCGCCGTCACGCGACGTCAGGGCAGGGGTAGTCGTCCTGAACGAACGGACAGCGCTTGTCGCCGTACGAGCAGTAGACGCAGCAGTCGCCAGCCTTCGGCTTCAGCAACACCCCACATCCCAGGCACTCGTAGAAACGCACGCAGCGGTCAGTCGGCATCGTCTCCAGGGCCGCATGTCCGCAGGACGGGCATGTAATCGTGACGCTCAGGTTCGCCATATTCGGAAACTCAGGAATCGGCTTTGGGAATCCGCTTCGCGTTGGGGATTCGATGCGGATCGAGCGGGGCCCCACGCACCAATGACCAATTGTAGCGCGCGTAGCGGCGACCACCGGCGCATGAAGACCGGCCACGAATCCCGAATCCCGAGTCCGAATCCCGATCCCGAATCCCGAGTCCCGAGTCGTAAGCACACCCCTTGCATCGTCACGGTATCCCGTCCTCACGAGCGACCTCGCTGCACGAGAAGGTTGAGAATGACTGGCCTTCTGGCTCGTCGGCCCCGATGGAGTGACGGAAGTCCAGGACGGTGTCCCGCGGACTGTGCGCGCTCCGCGCACATGCGTCCACGACAGCACACGTGTGCGCGGTGAGAACGACTGTGATGATCCGGGAACGACACTCTGAGCGGTCGTAGACCACGAGAGCCGACGACATGATGCACGAACACAGACTGAGCGGACGATCCCCCCGCTCGACGACTCGCCGCTGGGTGCTGATCGCCCTTGCGAGCCTGTGCTGCGTCTCGTGTCGAGGTGCCGATACCAAAGAGGGCGGAACGGTGGGCACTGCCGCGACGGCTGGGCAGGGACTGTCCGAAAAACCAACCGCTGTCCATCTTGACGGCGTCGTCACGTTCGTGGGGTCCGACGTTCTGTTCGTGCAGCATGCCGCGGGCGGGTCGAGAATTGACTGGACGCCGTCGGCGTCGGGTCTTGTTCCGGGCGACCACGTGGCGGTGGACGGGCTTGCACCGGTCGCTGACGGCACAGCGCCGCCGGCGATCAGCCAAGCGACGTTTACGAAGCTTGCGCCGATCAGCCGACCACCGCCGCAGGTTTTGCGCCTGGCCGAGCTGCGCGCCGACGTCTGCGATGGACGCTGGGTCGAGGCCGAGGGCACGATCGCGGCGGTCGCGCGCTGGAGCGGCCAGCTGCGCATCGAGCTGGCGGACGGGAGCGACAGGCTCGAGGTCCGGGTGCTCGACTACCCGCTCATCCTGATGCGTGGTCTCGTGGGCGCACGCGTGACCGCTCGCGGCGCCTGCACGCCGTCGCCTGGTGCCGAGGCCAAAGTTGCGGACTTCCGTCTGAGCGTCGCGGGATTCTCCGACCTGCGCCTCACCGAAGCGACACGTGCCGCCATCGAGCTTTCGGGCGACCGGCCGCTCCTGACGACCGCGAGCACCATCCGAAACCTGTCATCCGCGGAGGCGGCTCGACATCTGCCGGTACACCTGCGCGCCGTCGTGACCTATGTCGACAAAGACTGGCAGATGCTGTTCGTTCGCGACTCGACCGGCGGAGTGTTCGTGGACATCGGGGGCTTGTCTAAAAAGGGATCCCCTGACGTCGCCGCCGGTGACATCGTCGACGTTCGTGGATGGAGCGATCCAGGCAACTACGCCCCAGAAATCATCCGGCCCACGATAGAGCGGCGCGGCCGCGCGCCGCTCCCGCCGGCCGCCCCCGTCAGCATCGAACGGCTGCTCACCGGCAAGGAAGACAGCCAGTGGACGGAGATTCGTGCAGTGGTGCGAGGCATCAACCGGCTCGACGAACAGCAACTCCTCCTGCATCTCGCAGCCGGGCGCTCGCGATTCGACGCCGTGATACCTGGATTCACTGACCCTGTCCTGCCGAAGCTCCTCGACGCCGTGGTACGCGTCAGCGGTGTCTCCGGAACGCTCTTCAATCAGCGGCGGCAACTGATCGGGGTTCAACACTACGTGCCTTCGCTCGACTACGTTCGCGTCGAGCGTGCGGGCCCGCCGGATCCATTTGCTGCCCCCGTGACCGCCATCGACCAGCTGACCCAGTTTGCCGTGAACGCCGAGGATGCGCCGCGTTTCCGGCTCCGAGGTGTCGTGACGCTCCGCAGGGAAGCCTCGTTCTTCATCAAGGACGCCACAGGAAACGTGGAGGTCCAGATCCCGGCCCCGGAAATCGAGCCGGGCGACGAGGTCGATGTCGTGGGCTTCACCAGGCCAGGCGACTACAGCGCCGTCGTCGAGGATCCCCTCGTCAGGCGAATCGGACGCGGAACGCGGCCCCGGCCGACGGATATTTCGGCGGAACAGGCGCTCACCGGCAATTTCGATGCAGAGCTCGTGCGCATGCGTGCCCGCGTCGTGGACCGGGCGAGCGGCTCCGACCGGCTGATCCTGCGCGACGAGATGGGACGGCTGTTCAATGCCACGTGGGACGAAGACTCACGACGGTCCCCGGCAGCCGTCGGCAGCATCATCGATTTGGTTGGCATCTGCACGGTGCAGGTCGAAGCGATGTGGGGCGGGCGCACGCCGCGCGCGTTCAGGCTGCTGCTTCAGTCACCCGCAGACCTCGCCCTGGTGCAGGCCGCGCCGTGGTGGACGACGACACGTGCGCTCGGGACTCTTGGTGTCATGGGCGCGGTCATGCTCGGGGCCCTGGTGTGGGTCGCCGTGTTGAGAAATCGCGTTCGGCATCAGACCGAGCACCTCCGCGACGCGAAGGGGGTCGCGGAAGCGGCAAATCGGGCCAAGAGCGAGTTCCTCGCGAACATGAGCCACGAGATCCGCACGCCCATGAACGGGATACTCGGGATGACGGAGCTGGTCCTCGACATGGACCTGCAGCCGGTGCAGCGAGAGTACATCCAGCTTGCGAAGTCGTCCGCGGACAGCCTGCTGACGGTCATCAACGACATTCTCGATTTCTCGAAGATTGAGGCTGGACAGATCGACATCGACCCGGTCGAATTCGATCTGCGCGAATCCCTCGGGGCCACGATGAAGACGTTCGCGGTCAGGGCGCACGAAAAAGAGGTCGAGCTCGTGTGCGACGTGGCAGCAGACGTGCCCGGCTGGCTCGTTGGCGACGTGCACAGGCTGACACAAGTCACCGTCAATCTCATTGGCAATGCGCTGAAGTTCACGCACAGCGGGGAAGTAACCGTTCACGTCGCGCTCGCGGCGCACACGGCCGCCGACTCCGGCGTGACGATTCAGTTCTCCATCCAGGACACCGGTATCGGCATTGCCCGGGAGCAGCAATCGCGTGTCTTCGAGGCGTTCAAACAGGCGGACGGCTCGACGACGCGGAAGTACGGCGGGACCGGTCTGGGGTTGAGCATCTCGTCGCGGCTGCTCCAGCGGATGGGTGGCCGTCTGTGGCTCGAGAGCGAAGAAGGCCACGGAAGCACGTTTCACTTCACGCTGCCGTTCGCTGTCGCTCCTGCCAGGGAGAATGAGAGAGCCCTCGCCATGAGTGATCTGGCGGGTCTGCCGGTACTCGTCATCGACGACAACGAGACGAACCGTCGCGTGCTCACGGGCATGGCCCGCCACTGGCGGATGGCTGCCACAGCGGTTGACGGCGGGGAAGCGGCGCTCGTGGCGCTGGAACACGCGCTCGATCGCGGCACGCCTTACCGGCTCGTGCTGCTCGACGCCAACATGCCCGGCATGGACGGCTTTCAGGTGGCCGAACGGATTCGCGCCCGGCCCAGCCTCGCCGGCCCGACCATCCTGATGCTGACATCCCGGGATCGAGCGGGAGACGTCAGTCGCTGCCATCAGCTGGGCATCAACCACTATCTGGTGAAGCCGCTGGCCCAGCGGGAGCTTCTGGTCGCGATGCTCGACGCCCTCGGCGCTGCATCTGCTCAGGCGACGGTGATACCGATGGCGGATCCCGTCGCGACATCGTCCTCGCCGCTCCGCGTTCTGCTGGCGGAAGACAACCGCGTCAACCAGGCGGTGGCCGCGGGTCTGCTGAAGCGTGACGGCCATCTGGTGACGATCGTCGAGAACGGGGTCGCCGCCGTCGCGGCTGCGGCAACGAGCCGGTTCGACGTCATCCTCATGGATGTCCAGATGCCCGAGATGGGTGGGTTCGAGGCGACTGCGGCGATACGGGCGCAGGAATCGATCACCGGCGGCCGGATCCGGATCATCGCCATGACCGCGCACGCCATGGAAGGCGATCGGGAGCGGTGTCTGGACGCCGGCATGGACGACTATGTGTCGAAGCCGGTTCGACAAGCCGATTTTCGTCGCGCCTTGAGCGCCGTGTCGCCAGCCTGGACGGAAGCGCCGCGCGGTGCGCATGGCTCGGCCTCGCCCGTCACGGGTTAGAGACCCTGATTCCGGCTGTTCAGGTCTGCGTTTGACGCCGATCCCTCCTGAACAATGCGCCAGCGACCGTACCGTTGTCTCATTGGAACCTACGTCTGCTGAACTCCTGACCTTCCGCTGAGCCGAAAGCGGAAGCCACGAGTCCCCATCCCCCGAGTCCCTTGATCAACACCGCGATCCCCGGCGATGCCGACGAAGGGCAGCGTCCAGCTCGAACTTCGCGTAGCCCGGCACCGCGCCGGTGGAAGCGAGTGGCGCACCGAAGGACAGAATCGGATAATGTGTGGGGTGCCCGAGAGCCCCGCCATCGCGTTGTACAATTGACACGAACCCCCGTTTCCCGCAGCACACATCATGTCCACAGAAACCGTCTCGAACCCGAACGTCGCCAAACCTGCTGAGAGCCACGCGTCGCCTGCGCCGAGTGCGGCGTTTGCCGGCATCCGCCGCGTGCCGCCGCCGGTCAACGATCCGAACAAGACCTACGCACCCGGGTCTCCGGAGCGCGCGGACCTCAAGGCGCGGCTGAAGTCGATGGCGACGGAGAAACTGGACATTCCCCTGGTCATCGGCGGACGCGAGATCCGCACCGGCCGTACGGCGAAGTCCGTGATGCCGCACGATCATCACCACGTCCTGGCGGACTATCACCTCGCGGGCCCCGAGCACGTGCACCAGGCAATCGCCGCCGCCGCCGAGGCGCGGCGTGAGTGGGCCAGCTGGCCCTGGGAGGACCGTGCCGCGGTGCTGCTCCGGGCCGCCGAACTGCTCGCGACGAGCTGGCGCTCGACGCTCAATGCCGCGACGATGCTCGGGCAGTCGAAAACGGCGTTCCAGGCGGAGATTGACGCCGCGTCCGAGATGATCGACTTCTGGCGCTTCAACACACACTTCGCCCAGGAGCTCTATTCGGAACAACCGGCGAGCGGGGCTGGCGTGTGGAACCAGATGGAGTACCGCCCCCTCGAGGGCTTCGTCTACGCGGTCTCTCCCTTCAACTTCACGGCGATCGGCGGAAATCTCACGACCGCCCCCGCGCTGATGGGGAACACCGTCGTCTGGAAGCCGGCCTCGTCCGCGATCCTGAGCGGTTACTACACGCTCAAGCTGCTCGAGACGGCGGGGCTGCCGCCGGGCGTCATCAATTTCCTGCCCGGGGATGCGCGCGAGATCAGCAACCTGGTGCTCGAGTCGCCGCAGCTCGCGGGTGTGCACTTCACCGGCAGCACCGAGGTCTTCAACGGCATGTGGCGGAAGGTCGCCGAGAACGTCGGCCGGTACCGCTCGTATCCGCGTCTCGTGGGCGAAACCGGCGGCAAGGACTTCATCGTCGTCCACCCGTCGGCGGACCCGACGGAAGTGGCCGTCGCGATTGTACGCGGGTCGTTTGAGTACCAGGGGCAGAAGTGCTCCGCCGCGAGCCGCATCTACGTGCCGCGCTCCCTGTGGAAGGACGTGAGCGAGCGCACGATTGCGATGATGAAGTCGATGAAGGTCGGCGACGTCACCGATTTCCGCAACTTCATGGGGGCGGTCATCGACGAGAAGGCATTCACGAAGATCAGCGGCTACGTTGAAGACGCAAAGAAGAATGCAAGAGTGCTGTCGGGAGGCACGGCAACGGGCAAGCACGGCTACTTCATCGAGCCGACGCTCATTGAGACGGAGGATGCAGGCTACCGCAGCCTGTGCGAAGAGATTTTCGGACCGGTCGTCACCGCCTACGTGTATCCGGACGACCAGTGGGAGGAGACGCTCTCGGTCGTGGACCGGACGTCACCGTATGCCTTGACGGGGGCGGTCTTCAGTCGCGACCGCGTGGCGGTTCGCCAGGCCATGAGCGCGCTCCGCAATGCCGCCGGCAACTTCTACATCAACGACAAGCCCACCGGCGCCGTCGTCGGGCAGCAGCCGTTCGGGGGCGCCCGCGGGTCAGGGACCAACGACAAGGCGGGGTCGAAGCTGAATCTCGTGCGATGGGTGAGCGCCCGGACGATCAAGGAGAACTTCGCCCCCGCTCGGGAGTTCACGTATCCGTTCATGGAGCAGGAGTAAAGGCCGTCAGGCCTCTTCCAGCGTCTTTCGCACTCCGTCGGAGGCCACGAAGTCCAGCGTTATATCAACGGAACCGCACCGACCCCACGAGCGGATAGTGGTCGGAGCCGAACCGGTCGTCGGCACGACGGAAAGTCGCGGTCCATCCAGGCGCCAGTCTGAAGAACAGATGGTCGAGCCGCAACCATCCGCGGAATGTCGCGCGCCGATCGACCACACGGGTATCAGGAAACCTGTGGAGGAGCGTCCGGTAGGCCTGGTCGGAGAACCCGGACCACGTGTTGAAGTCTCCGCCGAGAATCAGCGGCTGCCCATCGTCGAGCGTAGACAGGAGACCACGCGCCTGGCGCGTCCGTCCGTACTCGCTGGCGAGCGAGAGGCGAAGCGGATTGAACGTGTTGTCCAGATGGACATCGACCACACGTATACGCCACGGCGTGCCGGTGGATGTCACGCCGGAGATTGTCGCGGCGACGGCCACGCGGCGCTGACGTTCGAACGGCAGTTCCACGGCGGTCAGATCCTCCAGCGGCAGGCTGGACAGAATGGCGTTGCCGCGGTCTTCACTCGACGCCTCCGGACTACCGTTTCGCATGGACGGCACGTAGTAGAGCGACAGGCCGAGCGCCGTCGCAATCGCTTCGATCGACGCATATCGAATCCCTGCGGCTGATCCCCCTTGCCTGCGCGCGAACGCGGCATCCCGCGGCAGGACGCCCGGCACCTCCGGCCCACGCCTGTAGACCTCCTGCAGCAGGAGCACCATCGGCCGGCCAGGTGGCAGCGTGGCTGCGAATCGTGGGACATCGCCCGCCCCGAGTGCCGTATTCCAGCTCGCGATCGTCAGTTCGTCTGCCGGAGAGGGCCAGTCACGGATGGCCGGCCGGACGGCGGGAGGGCCAACGGCACTGCGCCAGCGTTGAAGCGCACGGCCATCCTTCGGCGTTACCGGACTGAACCAGCGGACCCGCGGATCGTTCGTCGTCAGATCCGGGAAGTCCCGACGCTCGAGGACGTATCCCGCCGCACAACCTGCTGTGGCTATGAGAGGCCACAAAGAGAAGAAAAGAACCAACAGCCCGTTGTCGCGACGCAAGAGAGAAGTGAGCACCATCGGAAAACCGCCGCCACGGACGCGATCATACCCGGTCGGAACTGGCGACTTTCCTGCATTCCGCCCCGCGTGACTCGCCACATCCGATCCCTGTCGTGTGCCGCAGCGATCGCCGTAGCGGTCTCCTCTGCGGCGTGCGGCAGCTCCGCCAGCACGACCATAAGCAGTGTCACCAGCCCATCCGGTACGAGATGCGAGACCTCGGTGACCGGCACCCCTTCCTCATTCGGCCCGGCAGGCGGATCGGGCACGCTGACGGTTGGCACCAACCGCGAGTGCAGTTGGACCGCGGTGTCGCAGGCGCCCTGGATCTCGTTCACGTCCGCGGCGCAGGGGCAGGGAGATGGGACCGTCGTGTACCGCGTGGCAGCCAACGCTGATCCCGTGGCCCGCGAAGGGGCGATCGCGGTTGGCGATCGTCACGTGAGCGTTGCGGAGGAGCCGGCACCGTGCCGGTTCGACGTCTCGGGTGGGAGCGGCACCGTTCCTCCCGATGGCGGGGACGTCACCATCGGGGTCAGTACTCACGCCGTGTGCAACTGGACGGCGTCCAGCGACGTCTCGTGGGCCGTGGTATCGCCGGCCACAGGCCGCGGCACTGGCTCCGTTCGTATCAGCGTCCCGCCGAATACCGGCGCGGCGCGCGAGGTCGCCGTCACGATCGCCGGCATACGGGTCACCGCGTCGCAGCCGCCTCGATCGCCTGCGCCCATCCCTGCACCGCCGCCGGCCCCTGCACCGGTTCCGGCGCCCGCGCCGACTCCAGCGCCTGCGCCGAATCCACCGCCCGCACCGGCTCCAACGCCGACTCCGGCTCCAACGCCAACGCCAACGCCAGCCCCCGCACCAACGCCGACGCCCGCGCCGGCACCGGTCCCTACGCCCGCGCCAGCACCGGTCCCCACGCCAGCGCCGACGCCCCCACCAGCGCCGACGCCGGTTCCGAGTCCCGCGCCGACGCCGGGCAAGGCCATCAAGTTCAAAGGACGGGTCTCCTCAGCGTTCGGCCTGTGTCCAATCCTCCTGTTCAACGTGGACGATCGCAACGTGTACACCCTCCCGGAAACTGACTACCGGAAGGGGGACTGCCAGGACGTTCGGAGGCAAGCCGAAGTCGAGGTCGAAGGCGTGCAGATGTCCGATGGACGCGTGCGGGCAGATAAGATAACGATCAAGAAAAAGGCCGGAGACCGCGACGACGCCCTGGACGAATGATGAAACATGCCTCGCGCCACGCCACCTTCACTGCCCCTGACCTGCCGGCTCGCCACCCGCATCCCACAAACGGACACTGGGGTCAGACCCCGGTCGTCGGTTTACGTACTTTTCTGCCGGCCGCGATCATCCTGGCGACCTGCTTGTGCGGCCCCGCCGCGGCGCAGACCACGGTCCGCGACATTGTCGGATTCCTGGTGACGAATCGGGCCGTCGAGACCGCGGATTTCGAGCACGATCGCGCGGCCGCGGAAGCCGCCCGCGACATCATCTCGCGGGCCCTGCTCGTCAACCTGACATCGGCTCCACTGGCGACCTCGTCGAGCGGGTTTCTCTATCGCCTGAACCCGCAGCTCGGAACCGTGGAGCGCGCGACCGAGAGCTTCGGGGCGTTCTTCGTAGAACGCGCGCTGACGCCCGGACGCGGGCGCGCGTCGTTCGGCCTCTCCGCCACGAGCACGGAGTTCGATCGGCTCAACGGACAGCACCTCAAGGACGGCACGCTCGTCACCGTCGCCAACAGGTTCCGCGACGAGCCTCTGGCGTTCGACAGCGAGAGTCTCACGCTTCGGATTCGAAGCAGCGCCATGACACTCTTCGGGAGCGTCGGCGTCACCGATCATCTCGAGATCGGCGCGGCGGTGCCCTTCGTGCGCGTCTCGCTGGCAGGTGAGCGCATCAACGTGTATCGCGGGACCGCCCTGCTCCAGGCGTCTGCGACCGGCACCGCGAGCGGCGTCGCGGATATCGCCCTGCGCGCGAAGTACACGCTCGTCGCCGGGCAGCACGGTGGTGTCGCGGCCGCAACGGAAGTACGTCTCCCGACAGGTGACGAGGCCAACCTGCTCGGCACCGGTAAGACGTCCTATCGCTTCATCGGCATCGGTTCGGTCGAGCAGGGGAACTTCGCGCTCCACGGCAACGCGTCATTCCTCCGCGGCGGCATCTCGCATGAATGGTCCGCGGCGGGCGCCGCGTCGATTGCCGTGCATCCGCGCGCGACAGTCTCCGGCGAAGTTCTGACCCGGCATGTGTCGGCGCTTCGCGACATCACGCTCGTCGCGACGCCGCGTCCGGATATCGTAGGGGTCGACACGCTGCGCCTCACGGCCGGCACATCGTCCGTGACGCTCGCAACAGCCGTCGCTGGATTGAAGTGGAACGTGACCGGCACCCTCGTCATCGGCGGGCACGTGTCCTTCCCGCTCGCGAAGCGCGGCCTGACGTCACCTGTCACCCCGACGCTGGGGCTGGAGTATGCATTCTGAAGCTATCAGCTTCGAGCTACCTCGCCTCCGCGCGCACGATTTGCCACGAGCCGCCGGCGTTCGCCAGCTCGAAGGACCATCGCCGGCTCTGTCTTCGCTGACCCCCACCCACCTTCGGCGTCCACTCCGTGCTGCCCGAGCAGGTGGCCAGGGCGGTCGCGCCGGTCACGGACACATCGCAGCGATCGAGCGCCACGCGCTGCGAGGCGAGACCATCGAATGCTTTGGCAAGGGCGCGCTGATCCACCGCCGGCCACACGGCGCGCGCGGCGGACGCGTCGAGCCCGCTGTAGGCCGCCTCGTAGCGCGCAAGCGTCGCGCGAACGGCGGATCGTGCATCGACAGCGGCGATGGCCTCCGGTGTCAGGGACCTGCTGGCAGGGGCCGGTTCCGGAGCGTAGGCCGGCGGAGCGGAGACTGGAATCGATGGTGACGAAGGCAGGGAGGCCGATAGTGGCGCCGCTTCGACAGCAGGCGGTTTCAGTGAAGTGGGAACGGTAGCCGGGTTGAACGAGGCTTCAGCGACAGGCGGCTTCAGTGAGGCGGGCGGATTTTCCGGTTGGGATCGCGAGCTCGCGTCGCGCAACGGAGGCGGCGAAGTCGCACTCGGTCTCGAAGGACGCGTGTCGTACGCAGGGTCGGCGGCCGGCACAACGCGATCCGTAGTCGCGGAGGCGGCGTTCCCGCGAGGGTCGCGAACGCCGGGTGCCTTTGCGACATCAGCCTCGGCCATTCCCGACGTCGAAACCGGTGACGCGTCGGCAGGAGGAGGTGGAGCGGGTTCGGGAACGGACGGAGCTGGCAGTGTCACTTCCAGCTCAGCATTGACGACCGGATCCGCGGCGAGCGTCACGTTGCCGCGTGACGAGGCCGGCGCGACGCCCATGGGGTCCAGTCCGGCCCGGTATCCCAGGGAAACGACAGCCACAAGCGCCACGGATGCGAATGCCAGCGCGGCTGTCAGCGCAAAGGGATGCCCGCGCTTTTCTTCACTCTTCGCCCTGAGATCGACCTCGAGAGGATCCCGGAGCATCAACTCCGGCGGGACTACTGTCGCCGCGAGCCGCCCTTCCATCTCCGCGACGGCGGGCCATTCGGGATCGAGCTCCTTCGCCTCGTCCGTCGCAGCTCTGGCATCCTCCAGCAACCCCGCGACAAACGCCGCATCGGCACGCATGAGGCATCGCTCCGCGCGGCGCCTTCGCATGCGCACTTCGAAGTTCTGCCATTGGGGAGTTGAAGTGTGCGGTCCCGCCGCGGGCACGGGGGACCGAGCACCGCTCTGCGTCATGCGAAAACTCATGCAAGGGCTGTGCTTCGCACAGCCGTTTCGTGCCGGCTCAGATACCTGAGGATGTTACAACCGGTCCGCCATCGAAGAGCCGTTCGGTGTCCTTGCTGAGCAATACCCACAATCCATACGCCCCCATCAGCGTGCCGACTGGAATATTGATGAGGCTCAGCGCAGACAGCACGATCCCCAGGATTCGAGCCCAGGGCTTGAAGTTCAGCAGGCCGTACCCCGTGAAGAGGCCGGGCAGCGCAAAAATACCGAGAAATGCCGCGAGCGTCGCGCCGGTGATCCCGAGCACCGGGATCGCGATTGCGGCAGCCTCCGGATCGGCCGATGCGCCCACGATCCCGGCGGCGCCGCCCATGACGAGCAGGAGAAACGCCGCCATCAGCAGGCTGAAGGCGCTGACCACCAGGAACAGAATGCCGAGCACTTTCACGTGTGTCTGCATCGTTGAACCTCCTCGCGAGGCCGCGTTTACGCCCCGGTTTTCCCGGTTGGCTCAGTCTTCGTCGGTCGTCCCGTCGAGATCCGCATCGGGGTCGGTCTTCGCGCTCGTGGCGATGTCGTCGATATCCTCTTCGGGCTTCTCGTTCCGCCAGTCCTCGTCATTCTCGTAGAGACGGCTGACGGGACGCTCCTTGATCGGGCCTTTGGGTCCTCGATCGCCATCCTTCCTCGGGGCCTTGCGCTTGTTCTTGGGCGGCGCATCGGGACCGAAGTTCCGGCTCCGCGGACCCGATGGGCCGCCAGAGCCTCCCTCCGGTGCACGAGGCGCCCAGCCACTTGGCCTAGGCGCAAAGCCGCCTGGACTGCCGCCTCCCGGGCCTCCGGGGCGCGGCGGACCGCCGTAGCCCCCGGGCCTCGGGGCGCCGGCTGGACGCTCTTCGCGCGGCCGCGCTTCGCTGACAGCCAGTGGCCGTCCTTTGAAGGGCTGCTGGTCGAAACGGCTGATGGCCGCTTCCGCGACCTCGCGCTCCGCGTAGTCGACAAAGGCGAATCCGCGCGGGCGACCGGTTTCCCGGTCAACGGGAAGAACAATCTGGGTAGGTTCGCCGACGCTCGACAAGTGCTCGCGTAACTCAGGCTCCGACGCGGCGTAAGGCAGGTTGCCTATAAACAGACGGACTGACACAGCCCCCTCTTGGTTCGGTCGCGCGATGGGCCGTGCGGACCTCCCGCCATTCCCACCACCGACAAGCCCAGACAAAATAGCACAAATGATGCCGTCGAGGTTGATGCGGTTCAACTCGTGCGCTACGATGGACTGTTCGGGGATTCCCGAAATCCCTCACATAGATGGCCACGACGACACCACAATCCCGGCGCGGACAAATCAGTATCCGCGGTGCCCGGACACACAATCTCAAGAACGTCGACCTGACGCTCCCCGCGCGGTCGCTGATCGTGATGACCGGCGTCAGCGGGTCCGGCAAGTCTTCCCTCGCCTTCGACACGATCTACGCGGAAGGGCAGCGGCGGTACGTGGAGTCGCTCTCGGCCTACGCGCGCCAGTTCCTCGAGCGGATGGAAAAGCCGGACGTCGATTCGATCGAGGGAATCTGCCCCGCCATCGCGATCCGGCAGAAGAACAGCATCCGCAACCCGCGGTCGACCGTCGGCACGACGACCGAGATTCACGACTACATGCGGCTCCTCTATGCGCGTGTGGGCCGTACCTATTGCCGCAACTGCGGACGCGAGGTCATCCGCGAGACCGCTGAGGTCGTCGCCCGTCAACTCGGTGCGCTCCCAGAGGGAACCCGGCTGCTCATCGGCTTCGATATGCCGGTTATCACGGCTTCGCCGATCAACAGGGAGCCCTCCGCCGACGACGAGGAGGCGACGGCCGCGGAGGCGAGCGGACCGGACGACACGCAGGGACCCCAGCCGGAGCTGCCCGATCTCGTCGATCCGGTGGCCGAGACACTGGCGGCGCTGCGCCGCAAGGGGTTCGGCCGCCTCTACGTGGACGGCAGGACGGTCACCCTCGAGGACGTGGATCCCGCGACACTCAAGGACCGCGCCACGCTCCAGGTAGTCGTGGATCGCGTGAAGGTGGAAGGTGACCTGCGCGGCCGGCTCACCGACTCGGTCGAGACGGCCTATACCGAAGGCGGGGGCGCGGCGTTCGCGCTCGAAGTTCCGGGCGGCGCGGAGCCTGCGAGTGAAGGCGGGAGTCCGAACGCTGAAGGCAAGACGGTCGCGCACCGGTTCAGCGAACGGTTCGAGTGCCGGGAGTGCGGCATTCCCTACGAGCTGCCGCAGCCCCGGCTGTTCTCGTTCAACAATCCCTTCGGCGCGTGTCCCCTCTGCCACGGCTTCGGCAATGTCATCGAGCTCGACATGAACCTCGTGGTGCCGGATCCGTCGAAGTCGATCGCCGACAACGCCATCGAACCGTGGAGCAAGCCGCACTACCGGGCGCAGCTCGCCGAGCTCAAACGGGCCGCGAAGCCGCGCCACATCAGGCTCGACGTTCCGTGGTCCGATCTGACCGAGGCCGAAAAGCAGTTCGTCACCGAAGGGGACGGTGGCGGCTTCGAAGGGGTCAAGGGTTTCTTCCGCTGGCTCGAACGCAAAAAATACAAGGTCCACGTCCGCGTGTTCCTCAGCCGCTACCGCGGATACCTGACGTGTCCGGAGTGCGGAGGGACGCGGCTTCGCCGTGAAGCCCGCGACGTCCAGGTCGGCGGACGCACGATTGACGCCGTCTGCGCCCTCACGGTGCGCGACGGGGATCGGTTCTTCGAGGAGCTCACCCTCTCGGCGAAGGAGACGGCGATCGCAGACAAGGTGCTGCGGGAGATCCGGAAGCGCCTCGGGTTCCTGCGGGACGTCGGCCTCGACTACCTGACGCTCGATCGGCTCTCGTCCACGCTCTCCGGTGGCGAGTCGCAGCGCATCAACCTCGCGACATCGCTGGGCTCGGCACTGGTCGACACGCTGTATGTCCTCGACGAGCCGTCGATCGGCCTTCACTCGCGCGACAACGAACGGCTCATCAAGATCCTCCGGCAGCTCCGCGACCAGGGCAACACCGTCCTTGTCGTCGAGCACGACGCCGACATGATCAAGGTCGCGGACACGATCGTCGACATGGGGCTGGGCGCCGGCGAACAGGGTGGACGCGTCATCTTCAGCGGCACGCTCGCGGACCTGCTGCACGAGCCGCGCTCGCTCACGGCGAAGTACCTGCGTGACGAACTGGCCATCCCCGTTCCCGCGACGCGGCGGAAGCCGACGAACCAGAAGCTGCGCGTGCTCGGCGCGTCGGAGCACAACCTGAAGAACGTGGACGTGGAGATTCCGCTCGGGCTTCTCGCGGCTGTGACGGGCGTCAGCGGATCCGGCAAGAGCACGCTCGTGCATGACGTGATCTACGCGGCGCTCAAGAAGACGAAAGGTGAGTGGGACCGTCCGGTTGGTGTTCACCGGAGGCTGGAAGGGGCCGAATTCGTCACGGACGTGGTGCTGGTGGATCAGAATCCGATCGGCCGCACGCCGCGTTCGAACCCTGTCACCTATCTCAAGGCGTTCGATCCGATCCGGGAGCTGTTCGCGCAGACGAAGGACGCGCGCTCGCGCGGCCTGACGGCGAGCCACTTCTCGTTCAACGTGCCGGGCGGCCGCTGCGAGGCGTGCGAGGGGGAAGGGGAAGTCAAGGTCGAGATGCAGTTCCTGGCGGACGTGTTCGTGCCCTGCGAGCACTGCGAAGGCAAGCGGTTCAAGCCGCAGGTCCTCGAGGTCAAGTACCGGGGACGCGACATCGACCAGGTGCTCGACATGACCGTCCGCGAAGCGCTGACCTTCTTCAGCAGCTCGCCCAAGGTGCTGCGGCGTCTGCAGGTCCTCGACGAGATCGGGCTCGGGTACCTGCGGCTCGGCCAGCCCGCCACGACGCTTTCGGGGGGCGAGGCCCAGCGCATCAAGATTGCGGCGCACCTCTCGTCCCACACGGGGGATCGCATTCTCTACATCCTCGACGAGCCGACCACGGGTCTGCACTTCGACGACATCGCGAAGCTCCTCGCGGCCTTCCGCAAGCTGCTCCAGGCGGGCCACAGCCTGCTCGTCATCGAGCACAATCTCGATGTGATCAAGACGGCGGACTGGATCATCGATCTCGGACCCGAAGGCGGGGAAGAGGGAGGTCAGTTGATTGCCGCCGGCACGCCGGAGCAGATCGTCAAGGTCGAAGGGTCGCACACGGGCCGCTACCTGAAAGAGGTGCTCGCCGTCGGGCGCTCGAATGCGTACGGTATCGGGCGGGCGTAGTCGTCTCTTCGAGGACACGCTGCACGCTTGCTGACGCTGTTCAAACATTCACCACGGAGCCGCGGAGCCACGGAGTTCCGAAGCGCGGTCCGGCCAGCCGGTATCGAGCGTTCACAGACGGCACCGAAGGCGCCTCGACGCATCGGTGTCTGTCCGTGTCGTCCGTGGATCAGTCACTCGTTCCGTGTTTTTGGTTTTTTCTGTGTCCGTTCTTGACTGTGCCGGTCGGTGGCCTACAATGAACAGACTCCCCCCGGATTTTCCATGACCCGAACAATCAGCTGCTCGATCCTGGCGTGTCTCGTTCTGTGTGGTTCTGCAGCGGCGCAGCAGGCGCGGTATGACGATGTGGTTCGCAACCTGCGGAATCCCGATCCGAAAGTGCGGTCGAGCGCCATCAGGCTGCTCCGTGAGTCCAGGTATCCCGATTCAGTGGGACCGATTGCCGCGCTCGTGACCGATCCGGTGGACGTCGTCCAGCTCGAAGCGATCGCGGCCGAGCTGTCGCTCTTCCTCGTCGAAGACATCCCCGAGAAGAAGCGCGTCGCGCTCCTGGTCGAAGTGCGGAACGCGGCGCAGGCTCCGACGGCCTTCGAGTTGGGCCCGCTGGCGGTGTGGTCCCTTCCGGTGCCGCCGGAGCTCGTGCGCGGGCTGCTTCAAGCGGTGGACGACGAGAATCCGAAGGTGCGGCTGGAAGCGATCTATACGCTCGGGACGATTGCGCGCCCGCCGCTCGCGGACGAAAGTGTGACGCACTTGATCAAGGCGCTCGATCACTACGATCCGGCCATTCGAACAGGGGCCGCTCGAGTGATCGGCCGCCTTCAGATCAAGACGGCCGGGGACGCCCTCATCAGAGCGACGAACGACTCGAACGGCGGCGTACGCTTTGCGGCGATGCGCGCGCTCGGCGCGATTCGCGAGGATCGGGCGGTGCAGGCGCTCACCGAGCAGTTCAACTTCTATGGCAAAGGGGAAGGCGCCTGGTCTGCCCTCGATGCGCTTGCGCGGATTGCGAATCCGTCGAGCATCCCGCTGTTCAAGGCGCGGCTCGCCGACAAGGATCACTTCCTCCGCCGTGCCGCTGCAGAGGGTCTCGCTCGAACCGGCGACACGTCCGAAATCTCCGCACTCCAGATGGCCGCCGGGAGCGACGCGTCGCCGATGGCGCGCACAGCGATGGCGTTCGCGCTGCAGAAGCTCGGACAGAACTACATTCCGCGCCTCGTGGAGTCGATGACGTCCGCCAAAACGGCCCCGCAGACCGCCGACTACCTGCTCGAGCTGGGGCCGTCCATCGTGCCGACGCTGCTGCCGCATCTGCAGGACCCGAGCCCGGCGATCCGCGGCAACGTGGCACAGGTCATCGGGGCCCTCGGTGGCCCTGCGGCCGAAGCCGCCCTGCAGCCGTTGACGCAGGACCGTGACCGCGACGTGGCGCAGGCCGCGACCCGGGCACTCCGCCAGCTGAAGACACGACAGTAGTCGGGATGCCTGTCCTTCCGCGCGACTTCTACGCGCGACCGACTCTCGACGTCGCCCGGGATCTGATTGGCACGGTGTTCGTCCACGAATCCCCCTCGGGCCTCGCCTCCGGCATCATCGTCGAGACCGAGGCCTACATTGGCGAAGCCGATCCGGCCTGCCACGCCGCGCCGGGTCCCACCCGCCGCAATGCGCCGCTCTACGGGCCACCGGGCATGGCGTACGTCTATCTGAACTACGGCATTCACTACCTGGTCAACGCGGTGACTGAGCCTGACGGCTGGCCGGCTGCGGTCCTGATCCGCGCCCTCGAGCCGCTCGAGGGGGAATCACTGATGCGCCGGCGGCGGGCCCGCGGAACCGGCCGTCCGGCGAACGGATTCACCTCGTCGGAGCTGTGCCGCGGCCCCGGCAATCTGACCCGCGCTCTCGGCATCTCCCTGCGGCAGAATCTCTCCGATCTGACGGATGGGCCGCTGCGAATCGAGAGCCGCGGACTTCCGCGGCGCGCGATTGCCTGGACGCCCCGGATCGGGATCACGGTAGGGATGGGGTCATTGTGGCGGTGCATCGCGGTGGACAGCGATGCCGTGTCAGGACCGAGGCGCAGCGTTGCCGCACCGAAGCTGCCAGCCGGCAAGGAGTTCTAGCGTCCGCGGCGTTGCGGGGTGGCCTTGACGACGGGAACCTTCACCGTCAGCTGTTTGGTCTCGCGCATCAGCGTCAGCGTGACGGTGGATCCGATCTTCGCATCGGACAACAACCGGTCGAAATGTGACGCGTCGTCGATGGCCGTCCCGTTGAACGTGGTGATGACGTCCCCCGGGCGAATGCCCGCGGCGTAGGCGTCGGATCGCTGCTGCATGCCGACGACAACGGCCCCCTTGGTGTTCGACGCGCCAAGCTGCTCGGCGATCATCGTCGTGAGCGACTGCACGGTGATGCCGGGGATGGTCCCGCGCTGTACCATGCCGAACTTGATCAGGTCGTCCATGACGTGCCGTACCAGGTTGCTCGGGACGGCGAACCCGACCCCCTGGTAGCCGCCCGTCTCGCTGACGATCGCCGTGTTGATGCCCACCAGCTCACCGCGCGCGTTGATGAGCGCCCCGCCCGAGTTGCCGGGGTTGATGGCCGCGTCGGTCTGAATGAAATCTTCGTAAGTGGCCAGCCGGCCCTCGAGGCTGCGTCCGGTCGCACTGACAATCCCGAGCGTGACGGTCTGATTCAACTGAAACGGGTTGCCGATCGCCAGGACCCATTCGGCCACCTTCAGCTTCGACGAGTCCCCCCACGGCAGGACCGGCAGGTTGGTCCCGTTCACCTTGAGCACCGCGATATCGGTGGCCTCGTCCACGCCGACGACCTTCGCCCGCAGCTCCCGCTTGTCCGGCATCGTCACCGACACCTCGACCCCCTGTGCGACGACGTGGTTGTTGGTGAGGACGTATCCGTCGGACGAGACGACCACACCGGAGCCCAGGCTCTGCGCGCGTCTTTCCCGATAGCCGAAGGCGTCGTCGTTCCGGTTGTCGAAGAAGAAGCGGAAGAAGGGATCGTTTGCGAAGGGGGAGTTGGAAGTCCGGACGACCTGCGTGGACGAAATGTTGGTGACGCTCCCGATGGCGCGCTGCGCGACGACGGTCAGGTCCGGCATTCCGCCGACGATGGCCGCCGCGGCCTGGGTGCGTGCGGCCGTCGCGGCCGGGGCTGCCTGCGCAGGGGGTGCGGCGGAGGTCTCGTCTGCGGTCCGCATCCGGCCGGTCAGGACGAGACCGGCCGTGAAACCGAGCGAGACGAAGAAAGACAGGACCGCGACGCGTCGAAACATTTACTGGACCTCGATGGTGCGGGGTGGGACGGGCGGCGCCTTCGGCAGCGTGACCGTGAGGACGCCATTGGCCAGGTCCGCCGATACGGCGTCGACGTCGATCTTGGCGGCAAACTCGAAGGTGCGCGCGAATTGTCCGTGGCCGCGTTCGACCTGGTGAAAGTGGATCACGTCCTCGGCGCCGGCGGGCCGGTCCGCGCGCCGCCCCCGGATGATCAGCCGCGACGCCTCGAAGGCCAGCTCGATCTGGTCCCGCGCGAGCCCTGGAAGCTCGGCGGCCACGATGTAGCGGTCCGCCGTTTCGTACACGTCGATCGGTGGAGCCCAGGCGTCGGGGTGATGGTTCGACAGGTGTTCGAGCCGTTCCTGCCAGGCGCGGAGTTCACGCAGAGGTTCCCAGGCCATCCGCCGATCGTAGCACCGGTCCCGGCGCCTGTGCTACGATCCGCAGGTTCTGGGCGGAGATTCATGGCTTCCATCAACGCGACACGACTGAAAAAGGGGATGCTCGTCAAGATTGGCGCGGACCTGTTCCGCGTCCTCGAGCTGCAGCACGTCACCCCGGGCAACCTGCGCGGCTTCGTCCGCATCAAGTTTCGGAACATCCGTAACGGCTCGCTGTCGGACCAGAAGCTGCGGTCGGAGGATACGCTGGACCGCGCCGTCCTCGACGAGCGCGAGATGCAGTATCTCTACAAGGACGGCGACTCCTTCCATTTCATGGATACGGCGTCGTTCGAACAGCTGCACATCGATGCCGAAGCGCTCGGCGAGTCGGTCGACTACCTGATTCCCGACGCGCTCATCAAGGTGGAGTTCTACGGCGAGGAGCCCGTGGGCATCGAACTGCCACCCACGGTGGACCTGGTCGTCGAGGACACCGCGCCCGGGATCAAAGGAGCGACCGCGAGCAACCAGATCAAGCCGGCCCGCCTCGAGACGGGGCTGGTCGTGAACGTGCCGCCGTTCGTGAACACCGGCGACAAGGTGCGCGTGAGCACCGATACCGGGGAGTACCTCTCGAGGGCATGAGCCCGCGCCGGACCCGCGAGCCAGAAGCCTCGGATGGACATCACCCAACACCAACGCTCCGGCTGGATCGAGGTCATCACCGGCAGCATGTTCAGCGGCAAGAGTGAAGAGCTCATCCGCCGCCTCCGCCGGGCGCAGATTGCCAGGCGCAAAGTCCAGATTTTCAAGCCGAAGATAGACAACCGCTTCGGCGATGACCACATCATCTCGCACAGCGAGATGCGAATCCCCTCGGTCAACCTGTCATCGTCCCGCGACCTCCTCGAGCAGGTCCTCCCGGATACGGAAGTCGTCGGGATCGACGAAGGCCAGTTCTTCGATGCGGAGCTGCCCGCCGTGTGCAGCGCCCTTGCGGATCAGGGCAAGCGGGTCATCGTTGCCGGCCTCGATCAGGATTACCTCGGCAAGCCGTTCGAGCCGATGCCGCAGCTGCTCGCGATCGCCGAGTACATCACGAAGACGCTCGCCATCTGCATGGTGTGCGGCTCTCCCGCGAACCATACGCAGCGGCTCGTGGCGAGCAACGAGCGCGTCCTCGTCGGCGCGCAGGGTACGTACGAGGCCCGGTGCCGGCACTGTTTCGATCCGCGGCTGGGGCAGTAGTCGCCATCGACCGTCTCGAACCCCATGGACCTGCTGCCCCGCGTGCTGTTCGTCCTGGGCCTGGGCTTCCTCGTCGCGGATCTCCGCCTGTTCCTGCAGTACATCCATTTCCGTCGGCTGCGCCGAACGGCGGTGCTCGTCTGGCCGGGGCGCAAACCGCCGTTCTACCGCGTGCTTCTCCTCCTCGGTGCGACCTTGAGCGTGCTCATCGCCTACAAGCTCGCGGTGCTCCGGCTGCATCCGTCGCAGGTGTTCGGCGAGACGATGATGCTGGTCTACTACGGGTACGCTGTGCCGCTCAGCCTCAGGATCGGCCACGGCTTTTACGAGGATGGCATCTGGGCGGACGCCGGTTTTATTCCTTACGCGCGTATCGGCGGGCTCTCGTGGCGTGAAGGGCCGGGGGAGCAGGTCACGCTCGTCCTGATCTACCGCATGAAGGCATTCGCGCTGAGGCTCACCGTCCCGCAGGTGCACTACGGCGCCGCCCGCCGCCTGCTCCGTGACAAGATTGGCTCGCACGACATCCATTTCACAGGGAAGCCGCTGGATCTCGGCATGCACGACGAGCGGGACGATGTCTAACAGCTGACAGCTATCAGCTTGAAAGGTGCGCATGGGAAGCAAGAGTTTCGGCGTCGCAATGCTCGCTGTGCTGCTCCTCGCCGCGGTCCGTGCGCAGGAGCAGCCTGACAGGCGCACCCTGGTGAGCGCCGAGAAGATGACGGCGATTGCCGCGGAGCTTTCCGGCTCGCAGGCCTTCGACCACGTGATGGAGATGGCCGGCTACGAGAGGGACCGGCCGCGCGAGGAGTACGGTGCGGGCACGTATCGCGAGGCGGCCTACCTTGTCGAGAAGGCAAAGGCGTACGGCTTCGACGAGGTCAAGATCGAGCGCTTCCCGCAGACGCAGCCGCAGTGGGACGGCGAGATGGCGGAGCTCTGGATCGAGCAGCCCGTCAGGAGAGTGGTCACGAGGTACCGCGACATACCGGCCACGCTGGCGCCCGGCTCGCAGACCGCGGACGTGACGACGGACCTTATCTACGTCGGCCGCGGGGATCGCGAAGCGGACTACGCGGGAAAGGACGTGAAAGGCAAGATCGTCCTCGCGTCCGCCGCCACGGGGACGGTGCACAACATGGCGGTCCGCCGCTTTGGCGCGGCGGGCGTCGCAAGCTTCAATAATCCCGTCGGGAAGCCGATCGATCGCCCCGACCAGATCGCCTGGAACAACCTGGCCGGCGGCGGACGCGGCGCCGCCCCCGCCGCGACTCCCGTCGTCACGACATTCGGGTTCAACCTCTCGCATCGGATGGGCATGGACCTGATCGATCTCCTCGACAGGAATCCCAAGGTCGTCGTGCACGCCAAGGTGCAGGCGTCGGCGTATCCATCGGAGATGCAGGTGGTGATTGCCGTCATCAAGGGGGACGGCTCGATCAAGGCCCCGGAGAAGGACGAGGTCGTGTTTTCCGCCCACCTCTTCGAGGGTATCGCCAAGCAGGGGGCGAACGACGATGCGGGGGGACCGGCGACGCAGCTGGAGCAGGGGCGTGCGTGGATCACGTTGATCAAGGCAGGCGTGCTGCCGCGGCCAAAGCGGACGGTGCGGTTCATGTG
The DNA here is from genome assembly GCA_963749835.1 of uncultured Acidobacteriota bacterium. Classification (GTDB taxonomy): domain Bacteria; phylum Acidobacteriota; class Vicinamibacteria; order Vicinamibacterales; family 2-12-FULL-66-21; genus JALZOC01. The sequence continues at coordinate 3,206,753 of CAVVOD010000001.1, read as the reverse complement.
GGTGCCGGAAATCGAGGGGACCCGCGCGTACATCGCGCGGTACCCCGACTTCACGAGCCGCCTTCTGGCGGCCGTGAACATGGACATGGTCGGCGCGGATCAGACCAAGAACCGGAACAGCCTGCACCTGAACACCACGCCGTACAGCCTCCCGACGTTCCTGAACGACGTCTGCGAACAGTTCCTGGCCTTCGTGGGAGATACGAACCGCGAGAAGCTGCACAACCGCCGCATCGCCTATGCCTTCCAGAACCCGATCCTCGACCCGAAGGGATCGCGCGACCCGTTCTGGTATCACGTGGAGAAGTTCTACGGCTCGAGCGACCACCAGGTCTTCATCGACGCCACCCCGCGCGTGCCGTCGGTCCAGTTCGGCAACTGGCCGGATGCCGTGTATCACACCAGCGAAGACACGCCCCTCTTCCAGGATCCGACGCAGCTCAAACGCGCCGCCTTCATCGCGTTGACCATCGGCCAGGTGCTGGCGAACGCGACGTCCGCCGAGGCGCTGGAGATCGCCAGCCTCACGTCTGCCTATGGGCAGCGGCGTCTGGGCGAGGAGCTCGCCGCCGCCGTGATGTCACTGGCGCAGGCGTCGGACGCCGCCGGATTGCAGACGGCGTACAAGGAGGCCGTGAACGTCGTGCGATCGGGGTACGTGCGCGAGCGCGCGGCCATTCGATCGGCCTCTTCGATGATGGTGTCGGACAAAGCCGCGCAGCAGCAGCTCGCCGCCGTGGAGGCCGCGTTCGCCGCGGGGCTGCCGGCCGTCGAACGGCAGGTGCAGACCGCGTATGCCGGACGCGCCGCGGCCTTCGGGATGAAGCCGGTGTTCCTGATTGCGCCGACGCCTGAGGAGCAGGCGGCTGCCCGCCTGTTCCCGCGGGCCGGGCCCGGCGCGCCTCCACCGCCGCCGGCTCCCGCGGCGGGATCGACGGCGCCGCAGCCGGCACTCCCCGGCTACTACGCGACCGAAGCGCGGAACTTCGCCGACGGCACGCGCTCCGTGCTCGACGTCCGGAACTCCATCAGCGCGGAGTTCGGCCCGGTGCCACTGGCCAAGGTGGTGGAGTATTTTCGCGAGCTCGAAACCGCGGGGAGCTGGACGCTCGAGAGCCGTTGAACCGGGGATTGGGGATTGGGAATCGGGACTCGGTACCGGGACTCGGGGTTCGAGGTTCGATTCGGCAGTTCGGCACTCCGAGTCGTTTCGAAGTCCTTGTCGTTGAATCACTCTCTTACGAATCCCGAGCTCCCGAATCCCGACCCCCTATTCCATCACTTTGAGAAGCCAGCAAATCGGTCCGCCCCCCGATGCCATCGGGTCGTTGAGCCAGTCCGGGGGCGTGAGCCAGACGAAGGCAAGAATGCCGATGACCATCAGGTCGTACTGCCAGGTCGCGCGTTCGTAGGTCCAGAAGAACGCATTCCACAGAATCCGGACCGGCAGCGTCGCGGCCCTGTTCATACGACCACCTTGTCCGGGACGGCCTGCAGCTCGCGATACGTGTAGATGATGCGATCGGCGACGGTGAACACCGAGAGGACGCCGATCACCCACATCACCGCGGCCATCCGGTTCGTGAACGCGCCGATCAGGAACAGCACGATTCGCTCCGGCCGTTCCATGAACCCGACCTTGCACTTCGTGATGAGCGACTCAGCGCGCGCCCGCGTGTAGCTCGTCATGATGGCGAACATCATCGCAAGCGCCGTAATCATCACGTAGTCCGTGCGGCCCATCCGCGAATACAGGTAGATGAGGCCGACGAACAGGGCGATGTCCGAGAACCGATCGATCACGGAGTCCCAGAAGCCACCGAAGACGCTCACGGCGTTCAGCTCGTGCGCGACCTTGCCGTCGATGAAATCGAAAATATTCGCGACCCCCATGATGAACCCGGCGAGGATGAATCGCCCCGCACCCAGGGCGCACGCAGCCGCCACGTTGATGAGGAGCCCGACGAACGTCAGGACGTTCGGATGGATCTTCAGCGCCACGCAGGTGCGGATGATCAGCTGAAGAGGGAACATGGAGATGCGGCCGATGAGCCCGGTAAGCGTCATAAGTCAGAGTGCTTCATACCGTGTTCGTCCAGCGCGCGTGGCAGCGGTATAATCAGAGGTTCCAGAAATGCGCGAAACGCGCAGTGTAATCCATGCCAATCGGTGATCTCAAGGGTCAGATCGGCCGCCTGCCCGAACAGCCGGGGGTTTACCTCTACTACAACGGGCATGGCGACACGTTGTACGTCGGCAAAGCCAGCGTACTGCGGGACCGCGTTCGAAGCTACCTCGGCGCGCACGGCACCAGTCCGCGCATCGACGCGCTCTTGGACGAAGCGCAGCGGCTGGAAGTCATCGTCACCGACTCCGTGGTCGAGGCGCTGGCGCTCGAGAACAATCTCATCAAGCAGCGCGCCCCCAAGTACAACATCCTCCTCCGCGACGACAAGACGTATCCGTATCTCCAGCTGACGACGGGGGAGGCCTTTCCTCGCGTCCTGGTCGCACGGCGTGTCGAACGGGACGATCACCTCTATGCAGGCCCCTTCATGCCGGCGTCGCTGGCGCGGCGGACCATGTCGCTGACGCACAAGCTGTTCGGGCTGAGGTCGTGCAACGAGACGATCACGGGAGAACGCCCGCGCCCCTGCCTCGAGTTCGACATCAAGCGGTGCGTCGCTCCCTGCGTCCATGAACTGTGCTCGGCAGACGATACCCAGGTGGCCGTCGGGCACACGAAGATGTTCCTCGAAGGTCGAAACGACGAGCTGCTGATCACGCTTCGCGATCGGATGGCGGAGGCCGCGCGTTCCGAGCAGTTCGAGCGCGCGGCGCAGGTGCGCGACGCGATCAAGACCATCGAGACGCTCCAGGCCCGTCAGCAGAAGATGGCGAGTCCCGAGCTTGGCGATCGTGACGCGTTCGGCCTGAAGGTCGGCCCCGCGGGCGCCGTCGTCCAGATTTTCCAGATGCGGCGCGGCCGGGTGGTCGAGCGCATCGAGCTCGTCACGGACGCGAATGCCACGGACGATCGCCCGCCGGCCCGCTCGGACTCCGCTCCGGCGTCTGCCGAGGTCGCTGACGCGGATGCGTGTGCTCCGGCGGCGGCACCGGCAGGCTTGACCGACTGCGAGGTCCTGCAGGCGGCACTCCAGCAGTTTTACGCCGAGCGCACGGCGGCGTCGGAAGTGCACGTGCCGCTGCCGCTCGCACCGGCTGATGCCGAGGTGATCGAGCGCTGGCTGTCGGGTGAAGCCGGCCGCCGCGTGCGCCTCGTCGTCCCGAAGCGCGGCGAGAAGCGAGGGCTGCTCGAACTGGCGTCACGTAATGCCGAAGTCGCATACCAGGCGCGCTTCAACGGCAACGTCGCGGCCAATTACGATGCCCTCGAGACGCTGCGCGTCGTGCTCGGCCTGCGCTCGGCGCCACGGCGGATCGAATGCTTCGACATCTCGACGATCCAGGGCAGCGAGACGGTGGCATCGATGGTCGTCTGCGAGGACGGCCGGATGAAGCGGTCGGAGTATCGCAAGTTCCGGATCCGCGGTAACGCCCTGGGCAGGAGCAGGCCGGCTGCCGATGTGCACAGCCCCGCGGAGCTGCAGCGGCTCGCCGCCGACGCGCCGGACGCGCGGACGCCGGACCGCGGATCCCGTTTCCTCAATGACTTCGCGGCCATGCACGAGGTCGTCCTTCGCCGATACAGAAAGCTTCTGGAGAATGGGGGCCCGTTCCCGGATCTGATCCTGATTGACGGCGGAAAGGGGCAGCTCTCGTCGGCGTATGCGGCGCTGCAGGAACTGGGCCTCGGAAACCTCGTGGCTGCCGGCATCGCGAAGAAGGAAGAACTGCTGTTCACGCGTGACGTCGAGGAAGCGATTGCGCTGCCCAGGGACAGCCCGTCCCTGCTGTTGATTCAACGAATTCGCGACGAGGCGCACCGCTTCGCGGTCACGTTCCATCGACTGTCGCGGACGAAGCGCGACCTCCAGTCGGAGCTCGACGTGATTGGCGGGATTGGCCCTCGCCGCCGCAAGGCGCTGCTGACGGCCTTCGGAAGCCTGGCCGGTGTCCGCCGCGCCACTCGCGAGGAGCTCATGACGATCGTCGGTGCGAAGTGCGCCGATGCCGTGCTGGCGCATTTCGCCTCGCGGGGATGAGCAGCTTAAATGCTTGATAAGGCGGCAGTTTTGCCGTATTCTTGAGCGCTTTCTCGGGTCACCAGATCTCTGGCAACAACCTGGATTTTCGAACGTCAGCCTTCAACCTTCAGACTTTCTTGATGCATCCTCGTGTCGTCTCGGGCATGCGCCCGACCGGAAAGCTCCATCTCGGCCATCTGGTTGGAGCGCTCGATAACTGGGCGTCGCTGCAGGACAAATACGACTGCTTCTATTTCGTGGCGGATTGGCATGCGTTGACGAGTGACTATGCCGACACGTCGGAGATCGTCGGCAGCGCGTACGACATGGCGGCGGACTGGATCGCCGCGGGGCTGGATCCGGAGCGGAGCACGCTGTTCATCCAGTCTCTCGTGCCGGAGCACGCCGAGCTGTTCCTGCTGCTCTCGATGACGGTGCCGATCCCGTGGCTCGAGCGGGTGCCGACGTACAAAGAGCAGATGGATCAGCTGTCCGAGAAGGACCTGTCCACCGTGGGCTTTCTCTCGTATCCGCTGCTCCAGACCGCCGACATCATCATGTACAACGCCGAGTACGTGCCGGTTGGTGAGGATCAGGTTCCGCATCTCGAGCTGAGTCGCGAGATCGTCCGTCGGTACCACAAGTTCTTCGGCGAGCTGTTCACGGAGCCCAGACCGCTGCTCACGACGTTTCCGCGGCTGCCGGGCCTCGACAACCGCAAGATGTCGAAAAGCTACGGCAACACCATCGACCTGTCAGACGATGCGGAGACCGTGCGCAAGAAGGTGATGCAGATGTACACGGATCCGAAGCGGGTGCGCGCCGACATTCCGGGCACCGTCGAAGGCAATCCGGTGTTCATGTATCACGACGCATTCAACCCCGACCGCGCGGAGGTGGACGAGCTGAAGGAACGGTACCGGGCCGGGAAGGTGGGGGACGTCGAGGTGAAGACCAAGCTCGCGAAGGCGCTGAACGCACACCTCGAGCCGATGCGCAGCCGGCGTGCGGCGCTCGTCGCGAATCCCTCGGTCATTCGCGAGATCCTGCATGAAGGATCCCGGAAGGCCAGGGCAATCGCGCAGGAAACGATGGCGCGCGTGCGAACCGCGACAAAGCTGGATTACCAATGATGGAATCGCAGGACTTCGAGTCCATCCTGGAGGCATACCCCGTCCACCTCGACAACTTCGAAGGGCCGCTGGATCTGCTGCTGCACCTCATCAAGCGGCACGAGCTGAACATCTACGACATTCCGATCGCGAAGGTCACGGCGCAGTATCTCGAGTACATCGACCTGATGCAGGACCTCAACCTGGACGTCGCAGGCGAGTTCCTCGTGATGGCGGCGACGCTCATTCACATCAAGTCGCGGATGCTGCTGCCCCGGATCGATCCGGCGCAGGAAGACCCTGACGAGGATCCGCGCGAAGCGCTCGTCCGGCGCCTGCTCGAGCATCAGAAGTTCAAGGCCGCGGCGGAGCTCCTCCACGAGCGCGAGACGCTGCGGAGTGCGCAGTGGACACGCCCCGACGGACCGATCGCCGAGATTGCCGGAGAGGCGCCGGAGCCGGAGATCGAGGTCGATCTCTTCAGCCTCATCTCCGCGTTCCGCACCGTCGTCGAGCGCGCGAAGCAGCGTCCGAAAATGTACCTGCCCGGCGAGCAGATGCCGATCGAGGATCGCATCGAGCAGCTGATGGAGCGATTGTCAGAGACCGAGGCCTGCGGGTTCGAAGATCTCTTCGCCGACGTGCAGACACGGGCCGGCATTGTCGTCACGTTTCTCGCAATGCTCGAAATGATCCGGCTGAAGCTCATTCGAGTCTTTCAGACCGGCGCGATGGGGCCCATCCGCGTGTACAAACGGACGCGCCCGGCTGATGCGCCGAAGCCGCTGCTCGACCCCGAGAAGCGGCACGCCGACGAAGTGGCCGCGCACGCCGCTGAAAAGCAGCATGCCGCGGAACAGCAACACTCTGCGGAACAGCAGCACTCCGACGAGACCGTCGCCGCACTGCCGGACAGCAAGGTGACGAAGCCGGAGTGACCCTCGTGAATCCAGTTTCCGTCATCGTCGTCCCGTGCACATTGCGAGGACTATTGTGTCTGACTCATTGAAACCCATCGTCGAGGCGCTCATCTTTGCGTCCCCCGAACCGCTCACTCCCAAGACGCTGTTCAAGCTGCTGGAAGGAGAGCCCCGGGAAGACGTCGAAGCGGCGCTCGCGTCGTTGAAAGCGGACTACGAGCGCCCGGGCGGTCTTCAGATCGTCGAGGTGGCCGGCGGGTACCAGGTCGTGACGCGCCCTGAGCTGCACGAATGGGTGCGCAAGCTGTTCCACGAGCGCACGTCGCAGAAGCTGTCCGTGCAAGCGCTCGAGACGCTGGCCGTCATCGCGTACAAGCAGCCGGTGACCGCGCCCGAAATCGCCGAGATTCGCGGCGTGAGCAGCAGCGGCGGTGTCCTCTCGACGCTCGTCGAACGGCATCTCATCAAGACCGTTGGCCGCAAGCAGGTCGTCGGGCGCCCGTTCATGTACGCCACCACGCGCGAGTTCCTCGACCGCTTCGGCCTGAACGACATCGGGGATCTGCCGAAAGTGGAGGAGATGTCCGATGCGCTCGGGTTCGAGCTGCCGATGGGGCTGGCGGAACCCCTCGAGACGACGAAACCATTGCCGTTCGACGGGACTGCGGAGGAGACGGCTCCCGTCTCGGAGCCTCCGGTTGACGAGACGGTTCACTAAATCACGTGCTACGGGCTACGTGCTACACGTGCGAAGTGCCGCACGTCGCACGTTCGTGGCACTCAGCACGTCGCACGTTTGGGTAGCACGCAGCACGCAGCACGTCTCTATGAAGTCACGATTACAAAAAATTCTTTCGTCCGCGGGTATCGCGTCCCGCCGGGCGGCTGAGACGTACATCACCGACGGCCGCGTCTCGGTCAACGGCGAGACCGTCAAGGCGCTGGGGTCGAAGGCCGATCCGGAGACCGACGACATCCGCGTGGACGGGCGCCGCGTCAAGACCGCGCAGCGGCGGCTGTACATCCTGATGTACAAGCCGCGCGGCTACATCACCACCCGTTCGGACCCGCAGCGTCGTCCGACGGTCATCGATCTGCTGACCAACGGCGGCGTCCGTGATTACGTCTACCCCGTCGGCCGTCTGGACTACGAGTCGGAAGGGCTGATCCTGTTGACGAGCGACGGAGATCTCGCGGCGCAGTTGACGCATCCGAGCCACGGCGTGCCTCGCGAGTACCGAGGCGCGTGTGCGCGGCGTTCCCGATCGTCATGCGCTCGAACGGATTTCCAAGGGCGTTGTGCTCGACAGGCGCAAGACGGCCCCGGCCGAGATTGCGTTGAAGAAGGTCGTGGAGGGAGACGACGGTCAGCAGGCCGTGCTGTCGATTGTCCTCCGCGAAGGGCGGAACCGGCAGGTGCGGAACATGTGCGACGCGATTGGCCATCCGGTCGTTCGACTGCGCCGGGTCCGGATCGGGTCGATCACCGACGACAACATCAGGCCGGGTGAGTTCCGGGAGCTCTCGCCCCGCGAGATTGCCTCACTCAAGAAGATGGCGGCCTCAGCCGCCCCCGCCAGGCCGGCCGTGCAGAAACGGGCCGGACGCCTTCCTGCCGCCAAAGGCACCGCCAAAGGCAAATAGTCTTTGCGCGATAATGACAGCGTGAGTGATTCCACGATTCCAAGTGACGGACCGCGCGTCCCCGATTCCGATCCATCCGAACGAGGGTCGCGACTGATCGTCGCGATAGACGGTCCGTCCGGAGCGGGCAAAGGGACCATTGCGCGTGCGGTCGCGAGCCGCCTGCGATACCGTCACATCGACACGGGAGCGATGTACCGCGCGCTGGCCTGGAAGGCCATCCACGACGGGATGGATCTTTCGAACGAGGCCGCGCTGTGTGCGCTCGCCGGCCGCATCGACCTTGATGTGTCGGAAGGCCGGGTGCGTGTTGACGATCACGACGTGGCGGCCGCGATTCGGACTCCTGAGATCGACGCCGCCGCGGCGGTCGTGGCGCGTTATCCGCGGGTGCGCGAAGCGCTCATCGTGCGGCAGCGCGCGCTGGGGGCCTCCGGGGGCGTGGTGATGGAGGGGCGCGACATCGGCACCGTGGTCTTCCCAGGCGCCGAGGTCAAGATCTTCCTCGACGCCTCGCCGGAGGAGCGCGCCCGGAGGCGGGCCACCGATCCGTCACACACCGCCGGCCGCGGCGTCGCCGCGATCCAGGATGTCGCGACCGCGCTCGAAGAGCGCGATCGCAGCGATCGCACGCGCGCCGCGTCGCCGCTCACGCAGGCGTCCGACGCCGTCGTGATCGATACGACCACGTTGTCGATCGAGGATGCGGTGGAGCGGGTGATGGAGGTGGTGCGGAAGCGATAGCTGTCAGCTGTCAGGTATCAGCTATGACTCTGGAACCAGGGTCAGGGCGCTGATGGCTGACGGCTGATAGCTGTTGGCTCTCAGCCGTCAGTCTCTCTCCCTGTAGTCGTCGGACGAGGCCGGGTCGAGCTCCCAGCGATTCTTGTCGCGCTCGGCGATCTTGTCGGACCCCTTGAGCTCCTCGTTGTCCTCGTATTCCACGCCAAGCGCCCTGCCGATGTCGTCCACGCGATCCTGATCGGGAGTCATGTTGTCGCCTCCCGGCGCCTCGTCGCCGGCATCGTACGCGCCGGCCCAGTCGGCGTCGACGTCGCCGCCGGTGATCTCGGGACCGACCTCCGGGTGGTCGCGACGCGCCTCACGCATTTCCTGACGTCCGCTCCGCGCCGCCGACGGATGGCGGCGGTCCGGGTCGAGGCTGGAGGGCGGGCTCGGAACGGTCTCCTCGACTTCGCGCAGACGACGTCTGGCGCGCTCGAGATCGGGTGCGTGACGGACGCTGCCGGCCCCCGCGGCTGTGCCGGTCGAACGCCGGGTGGGGAAGGGGTTCGTCGGGCCTTTGACCGACCGGCCGGTTTCCGGTGTCTGGTCCAGATATCGCTCGCGTCCGCCGCTCCCGCGTGGCGGACCGGAGGCTTTCCTGGCTGAGGCGGTGGCGGCTGTCTTCTTTTTGGCGCCGAGCGCCTTCCTGGCGCCGGCCACGGCTCGAACGGTCTTGCGCGACGCGCCGGCCGCTTTCCGGGCCCGGCTCTTCGGGGGGGCCGTTTTTTTCCGGCTGCGACTATTTGCTTTTTTGGCCGCTCTGGCGGGAGCCTTCTTTCGGGCACTTGCCCGACGTGCGCCCGCTTTACCTGCGCGTGAGGTCTTCTTCGTCGCTTTCTGTCGCTTCGTGGAACCTCTTCGTCCGGAGCTGGCAGCCTTCCGTTTTGCGGCTTTCTTGGCCATTCTGAAGTGCCCCCGTCTAGTGATCCGAATTGATTCCCGAGACGTGCAACTCTGTAGCGCGGCGGAGATTGACTGTCGGCCTGTAAGTGATGTATCCTCTAATGCTTATCGCAATCAAAGCGAAGCAATCCTACAGCCCGCCGGAGCTGAGATCCCGGCAGTACGACCGAGGAGGACTCTGTTTAGCATGGCAACTGAAAATTCGACGCTCAACAATCCCAAAGGAGGTGGCACCGGAACCGCTGATCCAAAACATCGGGTTTCTCCCAGATGGATGAAGTCGATCCGCAGGAATACGCCCGCCTCCTTGACCTTTACGATACCAGCTTCCGCAACATCGCGGAAGGCGAGGTCGTCAAGGGCACCGTCCTGAAAGTCACCGCGTCCGAAGTGATCGTCGACGTCGGCTACAAGTCCGAGGGGATCATCCCCGTGGACGAGTTCGTCGACGAGACCGGCCAGATCTCGGTGCAGCCCGGCGACATCGTCGACGTGCTGCTCGAGCGCACCGAGGACCGCGAAGGTTACGTCGTCCTCTCGCGCGAAAAAGCCGAGAAGATGAAGATCTGGGACGAAGTCGAGAAGGCCTACGCCGAGCAAGAAGGTCGTCATCGGCCGCGTCATCGAGCGAATCAAGGGCGGCCTCGCGGTGGACATCGGCGTCCGCGCGTTCCTGCCCGGCTCGCAGATCGACGTGCGCCCCGTCCGCAACCTCGACGCGCTGCGCGGCCAGGAGCTGCGGATGCGCGTCATCAAGGTCAACAAGAAGCGCGGCAACATCGTGCTCTCCCGCAAGGTGCTCCTCGAAGAGGAGAACGCCGAGAAGAAGAAGCACACGCTCGACACGCTCGCCGAGGGCAAGGTCCTCCGCGGCGTCGTCAAGAACATCACCGACTACGGCGCGTTCATCGATCTGGGCGGCATCGACGGCCTGCTCCACATCACGGACATGTCGTGGGGCCGCGTCTCGCATCCCGTCGGAGCTCTTCAAGGTCAACGACGAGATCGACGTCATCGTGCTGAAGTACGACCCGGCGACCGAACGTGTGTCGCTCGGCCACAAGCAGCTGATGAACGATCCGTGGTCGAACGTCATCGAGCGCTACCCGGTCGGCGCGCGGATGAGCGGCAAGGTCGTCAGCCTGACCGACTACGGCGCGTTCGTCGAGCTCGAGCCCGGCGTCGAGGGGCTGATTCACGTCAGCGAGATGTCGTGGAGCAAGCGCGTCAAGCACCCGTCGAAGATCCTCAACGTCGGCGACTGCGTCGAGGCGATGGTGCTCGGCGTCGACCCCGGCGCGCGGCGGATCTCGCTCGGCCTGAAGCAGGTCGAGAGCAATCCGTGGCACGAGCTGTCGGAGAAGTACCCGATCGGCACGAACATCACCGGCAAGGTGCGGAACCTGACCGAGTTCGGCGCGTTCGTCGAAGTGGAAGAGGGCATCGACGGCCTGATCCACATCTCGGACATGTCGTGGAGCAAGCGGCTGAAGCACCCGTCGGAAGCCCTGAAGAAGGGCGATACCGTCGAGGCGATGGTGCTCAACATCGACGCCGAGAACCAGCGTCTCTCGCTGGGGCTGAAGCAGCTCCAGACCGACATCTGGGACGAGTTCTTCACCGCAGCACCAGTGGGCGACGCGGTCGAAGGCAAGGTCGTGCGCATGACGAACTTCGGCGCGTTCGTCGAGCTGGCGGAAGGGATCGAAGGGCTCATTCACGTCTCGGAGTTCGACGACTCGCAGCAGGCCGGCAAGGACGGCAAGCTCGATCTGAACGTCGGGGAGAGCCTACCAGATGAAGATCATCAAGCTCATCCCGACCGAGCGGAAGATCGGCCTGAGCATCCGCGCGCTGAAGAACGACGAGTTCCGCGCCGACTGGGAGGCGTACACGGAGACGACCGGACGGCCGGAAGTGACGCTGGGCGATCACTTCAAGCACCAGCAGGACTGAGCCGGATTCATGGTGCCAGAGTGCCAGCGTGCCAGAGTGCCAGCGTGCGACGGGCCGAAGTTGCGGCATCCGGGCAGGCCGGCGCTCTGGCACTCGAGCACCTTGGCACTTCGGCGCCTTGAACCCTGGCACCTTGGCACCTTGGCACTTTTTAAGGGGGTTCCCTGATGAATACCGGCAGCATGACGAAAGCGGAGCTCGTCGAGGAAGTCTCGCGGGTGTCGGACCTGACGAAGAAGCACTCGGAGGTCATCGTCGACACGGTCTTCAAGAGCATCATCGACGCGCTGCACCGCGGCGAGAAGATCGAGCTGCGAGGGTTCGGCAGCTTCCGGCTGCGCCGCCGGGAGCCGCGCAAGGGACGCAATCCGAAGACCGGGGACAAGGTGGACGTGCCGCCGAAGAAGGTGCCGTACTTCAAGCCCGGGCAAGGAGCTCAAGGAACTGATCAATCGCGACGCGGACGCGGCCGCCCGCGGCTCCCGCGCCCGACATCGCTCGCCGTCGACGCCTGATATCGCAGGCGTCTGAAGACAGGGCTGACGCGTCTTCAGCCTTGCATTCGCCTTGCATTTGACATGGATCATCTCTGGAGTCCCTGGCGGCTCGCATACATGACCGGACAGCGCCAGGAGCAACGGCTGCGTGTTCTGCGACGCCCTGCAGAACCGGAAGCAATCGTCGCTCATCGTCTTCCGCGGCCGCACCTGCTTCGTCATCCTCAATCTCTTTCCCTACAACAACGGCCACCTGATGGTGATCCCGAACCGGCACGTCGCCACGCTTGCCGGCGGCGACGGCCGAGGAGCTCGGTGAGCTCATCGAGCTGACCCGCCGCGCCGAGATCGCGCTCACCGAGGCCTACGCGCCGCACGGCCTGAACATGGGGATCAACCTGGGGAAGCCGGCCGGCGCCGGCGTGCTCGATCACGTGCACATGCACGTCGTGCCGCGCTGGAACGGCGACACCAACTTCATGACCGTCGTCGGCGAGACGCGCGTGCTGCCCGAGGAACTGCCCGTCAGTGCCGCCCGGCTCAAACCGATCTTCGAGAGACTCAGTCAGAACATCGGGAGCTGAGCCTGCGCGTGTCGACGACAGGAAAGGGAGATCACGGAAAGATCACCACGGGGACACGGAGGCACGAAGCCCGGACGGAGGGAACCGGCCAGCTAGCGGCTGGCATGCACTCACAGCTCGATGTCGAGAGAAAGTCCTGATCGGAAACAGGTAGCGGTCGGCCCGCGCGGTGCGCGGTGGAGAAGTCGTGGATCTCCCGAACACAAGCCCGACGAAATTCACCCGGGTTTGTGTTCGGGAGATCCACGACCTCTCTTCGCCGGCCAACGGCCGGCGGCCGACCGCTCACTCTCCGTGCGTCCCCGTGTCTCCGCGGCTCCGTGGTGATCTTTCCGTGATCATCCCCACGCGTCTCCTGATCTTCTGAACTCCTGTGAGGCGGTCGCCTGGGCTACCGTTTCAGGACGATGATGCGGTGGCGCCCTGGAGGGTTTTGTCCGGTCAGTCCGGCGATTTCGATGTAGCCGTCGACGTCAACGGGGCGAGCGTGTGCCTCACGCTGTAGGTGATTCTTCCCTTGCCGACGCCGCTGAAACCGCTCGTGATGAAAACACCGAGCGAGTTCAGCGTGCTCGAGGCGTTCCAGCGGCAGTCATCCGGCGACGTGACCACCTGGAATGAGCCGCTGCCCCCGCGGCCGTGAATGTGGCTTCCTCCGGTTGCGCCACGTCGCTGCAGCTCACCGGTCGTGCCTGCGAAATGGCATGCGGTGCGGTGGCGCCATTCGCCGAGGCCACGATGACGTTGACGGACCGGTTCCCCGGCGTGCTGTTGGGCGGCAGGGTGTAAGTAAAGCTTCCGGTGCCCCCGCGCGCGGGCTCATATGCGAACGGGAACCAGCCGGCGTCACCCCGCACGGTCCATCGGCAATCGGCCGTCGACGCGACGACGTCCACGGTCTGCGTGCCGCCGAATGCGCTGAAGCTCGAGGCCGTCGGCGAGATGACGACCTCGCAGCCCCGAATCTCGGCACGCACTGCCCCGCGCACGTTCGCATGTGTGGCGACGACATCGATGGCCCCTTCGGCCGCGGCCGTCAGCACTCCGACGTTCGACACGGCCGCAACCTGCGGATTCGACGACTGCCACGTGGCCAGGTTGGTCACGTCGATCGTGGTGCCGTCCGATTGATTCGCTCTGGCAAAGAGCTGGCGCGTCTCTCCCGGTGCGAGTTGCGCGGGCGCGTTTCCGGCAACCCCGACCTCCACTGTCGTCACGGCCGGACCGGCCGGTGACGGGCGCGCCGGCGAGCCCCCGCCACAGGCGGCCAGCCCGCACAGTGACAGGACGACGATGGCGGCGGACGAAACGCGACCCGGGACAGCCATATACATGAGCTCGAATCGGATTATACGCAAGAGCGGCGGAAGTACAATGCCGCGATGCACCTGGAATTGACCGACGAGCAGTCAGCGTTTCAGCGGCTGGTGGAGCAGTTTGCCGCGACGCGCGTGGCGCCCGCGGCGGCAGGGATCGACGAGCACGGGACGTTTCCGCGGGATCTCGTCCGCGAGGCCGCGGCGCTCGGACTGATGGGGGTGACGATCCCGACGCGATGGGGTGGCGCCGGACGCGACTACGTCAGTTATGCGCTGGCGATCGAGGCGCTCGCGTCTGCGTCCGCGGTCCTGGCGGTGATCGCGGCCATCAACAATTCCCTGGTGGCGGAGCCGCTGGCGGCATTCGGCACCGATATCCAGCAGGAGACCTGGCTGCGGCGCCTGGCGTCGGGCGAGGCCCTGGGCGCCTTCGCGCTGTCGGAGGAACACGCCGGGTCGGACGCCGCCAATCAGCAGACCGTCGCGCGGCTGAGCGAGCACGGATACGTGATCGAAGGGCGAAAGGTCTGGGTGGCCAACGCAGACGCGGCGGACCTGCTGATCGTGTTCGCGGCCACGCAGCCCGGCCTCCGCAGCCGCGGCATCAGCGCGTTCCTGGTGCCCATGGACACGCCCGGCATCACGCGCACGGGCTCGGCGGACTCGCTGGGGGTGAGAGGACTCGGCTGCATGGACCTCCAGTTCACGGGTGTTCAGGTGGACGCGGACGCGATGCTCGGAAGTCCCGGGGAAGGCTTCAAGATTGCGATGTGGGCGCTCGACGGCGGCCGTGTCGCGATTGCCGCACAGGCGCTCGGCGTCGGAACCGCGGCGCTCGGCGAAGCGCTCCATCACGCGAAGACCCGGGAAACATTCGGCCAGCCGATTGGCAACTACCAGGCCATCCAGTGGATGCTCGCCGACATTGCGACCGAGCTCGACGCGGCACGCATGCTGACGCTGAAGGCGGCGGGCTCAGTGGGACGGACGCTCAAGGCCGCGGACCCGCAGGGGACGAGAGCGGTGGACGCGTCGATGGCGAAGCTGTTCGCGTCGGAGGCGGCGCACCGCGCGGCCGACAAGGCGATGCAGATTCTTGCCTCGAAGGGCTACCGGCGCGGCTCCGTCGTCGAGCGCCTGTTTCGCGACGTCCGCGCCACGGAGATCTATCAGGGCACCTCGGAGGTGCAGCGGATGGTCATCGCGGAGCACATACTCTCGTAGACGTCAGCTGTCAGCTGAGAATCTGCTTGGCGATTGTCTGCAGCTGCAGGTTCGACGTGCCTTCGTAAATCTGCCCGATCTTTGCGTCGCGGTACAGCTTCTCGACCGGGTATTCCTTGACGAAGCCGTAGCCCCCGAACAGATTTACCGCGAGCGAGGCCACGCGCTCGGCGACTTCGGACGACAGGATCTTGCAGATGGCCGCCTCGGTCAGGAACGGCCGGCCGGCGTCGCGCAGGCGTGCGGCGTTGTAGACGGTCAGCGTGGCAGCCTCCACCTCCACGGCTGCGCGCGCGAGCTGGTGCTGAACGGCCTGGAACTCGGCGATCGGCTTCCCGAACTGACGGCGCTCCTTGGTGTAGGCGATCGCGTGCTGCAGCGCGCCTTTCGCGAGACCGATCATCTGTGCGCCGATGCCAATCCGCCCTTCGTTCAGGGTCTCGATGGCGGTCTTGTAGCCCTTCCCGATTTCGCCGAGCACATGCGTGCGAGGCACGCGGCAGTCCTCGAACATCAGCTCGCAGGTGCTGCTCGCGCGGATCCCCAGCTTGTCCTCTTTTTTCCCGACCGTGAATCCAGGCGCGCCCCGTTCGACGAGGAACGCCGTGATGCCGCGATAGCCGGCATCGGGATTCACCGTGCCGAAGACGATGAAGAGGCCGGCTTCGTCACCGTTCGTGATCCAGAGCTTGCGGCCATTGAGGACGAAGGCGTCACCGTCCTCGCGCGCGCGCGTCGTCAAGGCGAACGCGTCGCTGCCGGAGCCGGCCTCGGAGAGAGCATAGGCGCCGACCATCGTGGCGGCGAGCTGCGGGAGATACCGCCGCCGGAGGTCGTCGTTGCCCCAGCGAAGGAGCGCATTGATGACCAGCGTGTTCTGGACGTCCACGAGGACGCCGACGGACGGGTCGACGCGCGAGAGCTCTTCGACCGCGAGCACCGAATGGAAGAAGCGGCCGCCGGAATCCCCCGTAGGTTTCGGGAATTTCGATGCCCATGACGCCCAGATCGAACAGCCGGGCGATGAGCTGACGCGACATCTTCGCGTGCTCGTCCATTTCGCGAACGAGAGGCCGCACCTCCAGGTCCGCGAACTGGCGAACGCTGTCGCGGAAGATGACCTCATCGTCAGCGAGCAGGGTGAGTGGAGCGGGGTGCTCGGCGGTGTCCTCGGTCACGATGTCTCCACGATGTTTTCCTGTCGGGGCAGGGCTGAATCGCGATGTTATCATTGCGTCGTGGCAGACGCGGCGTGCGTCTTCGAGCCAGGCCGCGGATCCGGGAGTCTAAAGTCCTATGAGAATCTCTGCGCCGGCGCTCACCTTGATGCTGGTTCTGGGAGGGCTTGCCGTCGCCCCGGCGGCACGCCAGTCCGCAGGCAATGGAGCTCAGCAGCCGGCGGCCCCTCCGACCCCGCCACCTGACTCCGCTCAGCCGGCGCAGCCCGCTCAGCAACCTGACGCGCAGCAACCTGACGCTCAGCAACCCGGGGCGCAGCAACCGGATGGTCAGCAACCTCCGCGCATCCGCACCGGGATCAATTACGTCCGCGTGGACGTGATCGTGACCGACAAAAAAGGCGAGCCCGTCACCGACCTCACGCCGGAAGATTTCTCCGTCTCCGAAGACGGCAAGCCGCAGAAGATCGACGCGTTCGACGTGGTGAAGGTCGACGGCGTCGCGTCCGAGATTGCCTCGGGTCCGCCGCGCGCCATCAAGAACGACTTCGACGAAGAGCGTGAAGCCAGCCGTCCAGAGGTCCGGCTGTTCGTCATCCTCCTCGACGACTACCACGTGCGTCGCGGTAACGATCTGTCCGTCCGCAGGCCGCTCATCGACTTCATCGAGAAACAGCTCGCCCCCGCCGACATGGTCGCTATCATGTACCCGCTGACGCCCGTCACCGATCTCCGCTTCAGTCGTGACCGGGCCAGCGCGGTGTCTGCGATCGAGCAGTTTCTCGGACGCAAGTTCGAGTACACGCCGCGCAACATGTTCGAGGAGAAGTACGCGAACTACCCGACGTCCATCGTCGAACGCGTCCGGAACGAAGTGACGATGGGGGCACTCAAGGGGGCCGCCATCAAGATGGGGGGCCTGCGTGAGGGGCGCAAGTCCATCATCTTCGTCAGCGAGGGGTTCACCTCGGTGATTCCAACGCAGATGCAGAGTATCAACGCGTCACAGCCGGGACTGGGCAATCCGTATCGGGGTGACGCCAACGCGCCACAGGCGAGCGCGACCGAGAACCTGATGGCGAAGGCCGACCTCCTGAGCGACATGCAGCAGGTGTTCTCGACGCTCAACCGCCAGAACACGTCGATCTACGCGGTGGATCCGCGGGGACTCGCCGCATTCGAGTACGACATCAACGAAGTCGTGGGGCTGCAGCAGGATGCGATCGGACTGCGCGCGAGCCTGGACACGCTCCAGGAGCTGGCGGGCAACACGGACGGACGCGCGATCATCAACCGCAACGATCTCGCGACCGGCATGAAGCAGATCATGCGCGACTCGAGCGCCTACTACCTGCTTGGATACAACTCGACGCAGGCGCCGACCGACGGCAAGTTCCACTCGATCAAGGTGAACGTCAAGAGGAAGGGGGTCGACGTCCGGGCGCGCAAGGGATACTGGGCCTACACCACCGAGGATGCCGCACGCGCGACCAGCGAGGCGTCCAAGCCGGAAGCCCCGTCAGCCGTCACGAGCGCCCTCGAGGCGCTTGTCGCGCCGGCCCGTGATCGTGCCGCGCGGTTCTGGATTGGCACGGCCCGCGGCGAGGAGGGCAAGACGCGGCTCACGTTCCTCTGGGAGCCTGCCGCTGCAATTCCGGGTCAGCGTGCCGAAGAGCCGCCCGCCCGCGTGGCGCTGACAGCGATTGCGCCCGAAGGACGGCTCGCGTTCAGAGGCCGCGTTCCCGAACAACCGGACGCGACATCCGTCAGTTCCACGCCTGCCGCTGCCGCGACCGGGACGACGAGGACCGTGGCGGCCGGTGGTGCGACGACCTTCGACGTGCAGCCCGGTCAGCTGGAGCTGAAGATGGTCGTCGAGGGATCTCGCGGGCAGGTGATCGACTCGGTCGGCCGCGAGCTGACGGTGCCGGACTACAGCAAGGTGGAGGTGTCGTTCGGTACGCCCCGCATCTACCGGGTTCGCTCCATCCCCGAGCTCCAGTCAATCAAGACCAAAGCCGATGCCGTCCCGACGGCCGAACGCGAGTTCAGCCGGACCGATCGGCTGTTCGTCCGCCTCGATGCGTACGCACCGGGCGGGGTCGTGCCCACGACGACCGCACGGCTCCTCAATCGCGCCGGCAAACCGATGGCGGACATCCCGGTCCAGGTGCCGGCAGGCCGCTCGGCGGAACTGGACCTGCCGCTCTCGGCCCTCGCCGCTGGTGAATATCTGATTGAAGTGAACGCGAAGTCACCGTCGGGGACGGCTCAGGAGCTGATCGCGTTCAGAGTCGGTCGGTGAAGAATCCTGTCGGGATTCGGGCTTCGGGCTTCGAACCCCGGATCCCGAGTCCCGACGAGATTCACGCATACATCCCCCGCATCTTCGTCACCACCGCGACGCGGTTGATCGCGACGATGTAGGCGGCTGTGCGCATGTCGGTCTTGAACTTGATCGACGTCTTCAGCACGTCGTCGAACGCCTCGACCATCTTGGCCTCGAGGCGTTTGTTCACTTCCGGTTCCTCCCAGAAGTATCCGTGGCGATCCTGCACCCATTCGAAATACGACGTGGTCACACCGCCGGCATTGGCGAGGATGTCCGGAATGACGAAGACGCCGCGCTCGTGCAGGTGCTTGTGGGCATCGGGCGTCGTCGGACCGTTGGCCCCCTCGGCGACAACCTTGGCGCGGATGCCGGGGGCGTTCTCCATCGTGATCTGGTTTTCCATCGCGGCGGGAACGAGCACGTCCACGTCGAGGTCGAAGAGCTGTTCGTTCTCGAGAGACTCGCCGCCGGGAAATCCGTCAATCGACTTGTGCTGCTTCGCGTAGTCGAGCATGCGGTCGATGTCGAGCCCGTTCTCGTTGTACACGCCTCCCTTCCAGTCGGTCACGGCGACGATCTTCGCGCCGATCTTGGAGAGGAGGTCTGCCGAGACCGAGCCGACGTTGCCGAAGCCCTGGACCGCGATGCGCGCCCCCTTGATGTCGAACCCCACGTGCTTCGCCGCTTCTCTCGTGACGATCATGACGCCGCGGCCGGTGGCCTCGCGGCGCCCGAGCGATCCGCCCATCTCGACCGGCTTGCCGGTGACGACCGCCGTGGACGTGTGGCCCACGTGCATGCTGTAGGTGTCCATCACCCAGGCCATGATCTGATCGTTGGTGTTCACGTCTGGCGCCGGAACGTCTTTCTCGGGGCCGATCGCGTCGATGATCTCTGCGATGTAGCGCCGGGTCAGCGCTTCGAGCTCGCGGCGGGACATGCGCGTCGGATCGCAGATCACGCCCCCCTTGCCGCCGCCGAACGGCACGTGCGCGACGGCGCACTTCCATGTCATCCACGCGGCGAGCGCCGTGACTTCGTCGAGCGTGACGTCCGGGTGGTAGCGGATGCCTCCCTTGGCGGGACCGAGCGTGATGTTGTACTGCACCCGGTATCCCGTGAACACCTCGATCTCGCCGTTGTCCATCTGGATCGGACAGGACACCGTGATTTGCCGCTTCGGATGTGTGAGGATTTTCCAGATGCCGGGGTCCAGGCCCAGCAGCCGCGCCGCGCCATCGAACTCCTGGAGCATTGCGTTGAAAATGCTGCCGCCTGCGTCCATGTGACTCCTGACTGCCGGGGCACACCATCGCGGCGGCCACGAAACCAACAGAGGAAAGTACCCTTCGCGAACCGGGCAAGTCAAGGCGCGCAGCCCTTCAGGTCGTGCGCATGGCCCCACGGTTCCGGCGTCCCGGGTTCCCCGCTTCGCGCACCAGGATTGTGTGCGATGTCGCGAAATTGCCCAGCCTTCGAGGGGTTCTTGCAGGGATTTCGAGCCGCAGGCCGGGCTGGACAAAGGGGTTACATCGATACGGCAGGTCAACACTGACCGAACTCTGAGTGTCCCCACTTGAGGAGGGGTAGCCCTATAATGCATTGAACGATGAAGGTCACCGCGGAGACGGACAAGCAGCGGTGGGAGCGTGGCGTGCTCGCGCCGGCGCTTCAGCGTGCGCCCGAGCGCCCGGGGCCATTCACGACGATCTCCGGACGTCCCGTCGACCGCCTCTACACGCCGGACGACCTGCCCGATGTTGACTATCCACGTGACCTGAACCAGCCCGGCGAGTTCCCCTATACACGCGGCATTCATCCGACGGGATACCGGGGCAAGCTGTGGACGATGCGGCAGTTTGCCGGATATGGCACCCCCGGGGAGACGAACGCGCGCTACAAGGCGCTCCTCGGTGCGGGCGGCACCGGCTTGAGCGTGGCGTTCGATCTGCCAACGCTGATGGGGCGGGATCCCGATCACGAGCTCTCGCTCGGCGAAGTCGGCAAGTGCGGGGTCAGCGTCATGTCGCTCGCCGACATGGAGCGGCTGTTCGACGGCATCCCGCTCGGCGGCATCACGACGTCGATGACGATCAATTCGCCTGCGCCAATGCTGTTCGCGATGTATCTGGCAGTTGCCGAGAAGCAGGGGGCCGACTGGCGCGCGCTGTCCGGGACGATCCAGAACGACATTCTCAAGGAATTCATCGCACAGAAGGAATACATCTACCCGCCGAGACAGTCGATGCGGCTCATCACGGACGTCTTCGCGTTCTGCTCGAAGGAAGTGCCGCGGTGGAACACCGTATCGGTGAGCGGCTATCACATTCGTGAAGCCGGCTCCACGGCGCTGCAGGAACTGGCGTTCACGCTGCGCGACGGCATCGAGTACATCCAGTACGGCGTGGACGCGGGGCTCGACGTGGACGACTTCGCGCCGCGCATCTCGTTCTTCTTCAACTCGCACAGCGACTTCTTCGAGGAGATCGCGAAGTTCCGCGCCGCCCGGCGGCTCTGGGCCGAGGTCATGCGGACCCGCTTCGGCGCGAAGGACGAGCGTTCGTGGAAGCTGCGGTTCCACACGCAGACGGCGGGCGTCTCGCTGACCGCGCAGCAGCCGTACAACAACGTGGTCCGCACCGCGATCCAGGCGCTGGCCGCAGTCCTGGGTGGCACGAACTCCCTGCACACCAATTCGCTCGACGAGGCACTCGCGCTTCCGACCGAGGAGGCCGCGACCCTCGCGCTGCGGACCCAGCAGATCATCGCCCACGAGAGCGGTGTCGCGGATGTCGTCGATCCGCTCGGCGGGTCCTACTTCGTCGAGCGGCTCACGCTCGACATGGAGCGGGGCGCCCGGGAGTACTTCGACACCATCGATCGCATGGGGGGCATGATCGAAGCGATCGAGGAGGGATTCCCGCAGCGCGAGATCGCCGAAGCCTCCTACAGGTTTCAGCAGGCCTTCGAGAAGCGCGACAAGGTCATGGTCGGCGTCAACGCATTCGCGCAGGACGACGGGCCGCCGTTTCCCACGCTGTACATCGACGAGACCACGGCGGCGAAGCAGCTCGCGCGCCTCGAGGACCTGAAGCGGACGCGCGACACCGACGCCGTCGGTCGGTCGCTCGATGCGCTCAAGGCCGCCGCGCGTGGCACCGACAATACGATGTACGCTCTCCTCGACTGCGCGCGGGCGTATGCGACCGTCGGGGAGATGTGCGACGCCCTCCGGGAGGTCTGGGGGGAGTACGAAGAAGTACCGCTCATCTAGAGTGCCAGGGTGCCAAAGTGCCAGGGAGCTGATAGCTGACAGCTATGAGCTGACAGCTTTTGTGTTATGCGCAAAATTCGCGTTGTTATCGCCAAACCCGGACTCGACGGCCATGACCGTGGCGCGAAGGTCATTGCGCGCGCGTTGCGCGATGCCGGCATGGAGGTCATCTACACCGGACTCCGTCAGACGCCGGAGATGATCGTCGCGGCCGCGCTTCAGGAAGATGCCGACGTGATTGGTCTGTCGATACTCTCAGGCGCGCACATGCACATCTGTCCGAAGATTCTGCAACTGCTGAAAGAGAAAGGGCTGGACGACGTGCTCGTGGTCATAGGCGGGATTATCCCGGATGTCGACATTCCGAAACTCAAAGAGGCCGGCGTGAAGGGGATCTTCCTGCCAGGCACTCCCATGCAGGACATCATCGACTTCATCGCGGCCAACGTACGCACGCGCGTGGAGCAGGTCTGACATGGCGCACAAGCTCCTCCTCGCCGACGACAGTGTCACCATTCAGCGCGTCATCGAGCTGACGTTTGCCGACGAAGACATTCAGGTGCAGGCTGTGGGCGACGGCAAGAAGGCCATTGCCAGCATTCAGGCCGACCGGCCCGACATCGTCCTCGCCGATGTGGGAATGCCGGAGCGTGACGGCTACGAAGTCGCGGCATTCATCAAGACGAACAGCGAGCTCTCGCACATTCCGGTGCTGCTGCTGACGGGAGCGTTCGAGCCGATCGACGAGGCGCGGGCGCGCGCGGTCGGGTGCGACGGCGTCCTGGTCAAGCCGTTCGAGCCGCAGATGGTGATCAACCGCGTCAAGGATCTGCTCGCGGGTCGGCGTCCCACCGCGGCGTGGAGCGGCACGAGCCAGCCGGCGCCGCCTGCGCGAGCGTCAGCTCCCGCGTCGATCCAGGACGACCCGCGCGATGCCACGCCGGCCGCCGGAGTGCCGGCGGCGAGTCTCGAGGACTACTTCGACCGGCTCGACGCGGCGTTCGCCAGCATCGAAGGACCGGCTGGCACGCCTCAGCTGTCCCCGGTGTCGCAGACACCGCCGCCCGCGTCGCGACCGCCGGTCGCGTCGCGTCCGCCGGTCGTGTCGCAACCTCCCGTCGTGGCGCATCCTCCCGTCGTGTCGCATCCTCCCGTCGTGCCCGAGCCGCCACGCCAGGCTCGCCATACTCCGGCGCCGGTCACATCGCCCATGCCCGAGGGGATTGCTCAGTGGGATCCGGATCTGACGGGGGATCCCGGCAAGCCCGCGCCGATCGAGCCGCCGCCGATCCAGCTCGATCCCTCTCGAGGATTCGCACCGGCCCAGCCGGCCGCGCCCGCCCCAAGGGCTGCCGCCGCACAGCCGGTTCCTCCCGCGAACGAAGCCAGCCGACGGGTGCCCGTCGCGCCGCCGGCCGATCCTTCGCCATCCGGGGCGGCCTCCGTTGCTTCTCCGCTGCCGACTCTCGCAGAAGCGTTCGCCGCATTGCTCTCCGCCGAGCAGGGCCGATCACTCTCCGCGGCGGCCGCAGTGCAGCCGACCGACGAACTGGTCGAGGACATCGTGCAGCGGGTGATCCTGCGGATGGCGGATCGGGCAGTTCGTGACACCGTCACCGATGTGGCCGAGCGGCTCGTCCGTGAAGAAATCGCACGCATCAAGAGTGCATAGACGAAGCTGTCAGCTATCAGACCTCAGCTATCAGTAACCGAGGACGAACTGAGAGCTGACAGCTGATAGCTGTTAGCTGTGAGCTGGGATACCATCAGCGTTTATGCCAGATGGCTTTTTGCTGAATCATCCCGTCGCTGTCCCGGACAAGCCCGCGCTCGAAGGACTCGAAGAGAAATGGACGGCGCAATGGGAACGTGAGGCGACGTACCGCTTCGATCGAACCCGTCAACGCGCCGACGTGTACTCGGTCGATACACCGCCGCCGACGGTCAGTGGCTCGCTCCACGTGGGCCATGTCTTTTCCTACACGCACACCGACGTCATCGCGCGCTTCCAGCGGATGCGGGGCAAGGCCGTGTTCTACCCGATGGGGTGGGACGACAACGGGCTCCCGACGGAAAGACGGGTGCAGAATTTCTTCGGCGTGCGGTGCGACCCGTCGCTGCCGTACGACCCGTCGTTCACGCCGCCGGACAAGCCGCCGAAGCATGCCATTTCCGTCTCGCGCCCGAATTTCATCGAGCTCTGCGCGCGGCTGACCGCCGAGGACGAAAAGGTCTTCGAGCACCTGTGGCGCTATCTCGGCCTCTCGGTTGACTGGTCGATGACGTACGCCACGATTGATCGGCGGGCCCAGCGAATTTCGCAGACGTCGTTTCTCCGTCTGCTGAATCGCGGCCTGGCATACCAGCTGGAAGCGCCGACGCTTTGGGATGTCGATTTCCGGACGGCTGTCGCGCAGGCAGAGCTGGAGGATCGCGAACAACCGGGCGCGTATCACCGGATCCGGTTTGCGAATGCCGGCGATGCCTCCTCGTTCGTGGAGATTGACACCACCCGCCCGGAGCTCATCCCCGCATGCGTCGCCCTCGTCGCACATCCGGACGACGAGCGTTACAAGCCGTTGTTCGGGACGGAGGTGCTGACCCCGTTGTTCGGCGTGCGAGTGCCGATCCGCGCGCATACGCTCGCGGATCCCGAGAAGGGCACAGGCGTCGCGATGATCTGTACGTTCGGCGACGTCACAGACGTTGTCTGGTGGCGCGAGCTCGGCCTGCCCGTACGCTCCATCCTCCAACCGAACGGCGCGCTCAAGCCGGTCACGTTCGGGGACGCCGGGTGGGAGTCGGACGACGCGGTCCGCGCGCAGCAGCAGTACGACCACCTGGCGGGGCTCTCGGCCGTGAAGGCGCGCACACGCATCGTCGAGCTGCTGAAGGAGTCCGGTGCGCTCATCGGAGAGCCGCGGCCGATTACGCATGCGGTGAAATTCTATGAGAAGGGCGATCGTCCGCTCGAGATCCTGACGAGCCGCCAGTGGTTTATCAAGACGATGGACTATCGCGACGAGCTGCTCGCGCGGGGACGCGAGCTCCAGTGGCATCCGCCGTACATGCAGGCGCGATTCGAGAACTGGGTGAACGGCCTCGCGGGGGACTGGTGTGTGAGCCGCCAGCGGTTCTTCGGCGTACCGTTCCCGCTCTGGTACAAACTGCGCAACGACGGCACTGTCGACTATGGCGCGCGGTTGCTGCCCCCCGAGGATCGGCTCCCCATGGATCCGTCGACCGACGTTCCCCACGGATACGGCCCGGAGCAACGCAATCAGCCGGGAGGGTTTGCGGGCGATCCCGACATCATGGATACGTGGGCGACGTCGTCACTCACGCCGCAAATCGCGGGGCGCTGGCTGGAGGATCAGGATCTCTTCGAGCGCGTGTTCCCGATGGACGTGCGTCCGCAGGCGCACGACATCATCCGCACGTGGCTTTTCGATTCCGTCCTGCGATCCCATTTCGAGTTCGGCACCCTGCCGTGGAAGAACGCCGCAATCTCGGGGTGGGTGCTCGATCCCGACCGCAAGAAAATGTCGAAGTCCAAGGGCAACGTCGTCACGCCGCTCGGACTGCTCGAGGAGCACGGATCCGACGGCGTCCGGTACTGGGCGGCGAGTGGCCGATCCGGAACGGACACGACGTTCGACCCCGGCCAGATGAAGGTCGGCCGCCGGCTCGCGATGAAGCTGCTGAACGCATCGAAGTTCGTGCTCGTCAGCCCGGACCCTCACGGACCCGTCACGGCCGCGGTCGATCGCGGGGTCCTGACTTCGCTTGCGGCGATCGTCCGGCAATCGACCACGGATCTGGAGCAATACCACTACACGCGCGTGCTCGAATCGACCGAGTCGTTCTTCTGGCGATTCTGTGACGACTACCTCGAACTGGTGAAGGGCCGCCGGTATGGCGACCAGGGGCCCGAGCTCGCCGCGTCAGCGAACGGGGCGCTGCTGACCGCGCTCTCGACCATGCTTCGCCTGTTTGCGCCGTTTCTGCCTTTCGTGACGGAGGAGGTGTGGTCGTGGTGGCGCGAAGGGTCCGTGCACACGGCGACCTGGCCCACGTCAGAAGAAGTGCTCGCGTCGTGTGGCGGCGTCGAGGACGCCTCCGGAGTGGAGGCCCTGCAGTTCGCATCCGCCGTCCTGGGAGCCATCAGGAAAAAGAAGTCGGAAGAGCAACGGCCGCTCAAGACTCCCGTCGCCCTGACGGTCGTCCGCGCGCCTGCCAGATTGCTGGCGCTCCTTCCCGCCGTGGAGGCGGACCTGCGGGCGTCCGGGCTGATCCAGCAACTGGAAACGGGGGAGGCAGAGACGCTGCAGGTCGACGTGACGCTCGCGCCTGCTGAAGGCGCCGCATGAGATCGGTTCCCTTTGCGCCGCTCGATCCGGCCCTGTATCGCGAGACCGTTCGCCGCGCTCTTGCCGAGGACCTGGGCTGGGGCGACGTCACGACGGAGTCGACGGTGGACGCGTCGCTTCGGGCAAAGGGAGTCATTCTCGCGAAGTGCCACTGCGTGATGGCCGGGCTCGACATTGCGGCAGAGGCCTTCCGTCAACTCGATCCGGGGGCCGTCTTCACCGCAGCCCGCGCCGACGGCGACCGCTGCACGCCCGGCACGGTCGTGGCGGAGGTGCGCGGATCGGCGGCCGCGATGCTGACCGCCGAGCGCACGGCCCTCAACTTCCTGCAGCGTCTCTCGGGCATCGCGACCATGACGAGGCAATTCGTGGACGCCTCCGGCGGCACGATCACGATCCTCGATACACGTAAGACGACGCCCACGTTGCGCGTCCTCGAGAAATATGCCGTGCGCGCCGGAGGCGCCACCAATCACCGCAGCGGATTGGACGATGGCATCCTCATCAAGGACAACCACATCCGGCTTGGTGGTGGTGTGACGACGGCCCTGAGGCGCATGAAAGCGGCGCGCCACGAAATGCCGATCGAAATCGAGGCGCAGAGCCTCGATCAGGTGGACGAGGCGATTGGGGCGGGCGTTGACGTCATCCTCCTCGACAATCTCTCCATCGAGGAAGTGAGAGAGGCGGTCCGGAGGATTGGTGGACGCGCCAAGACCGAAATCTCCGGGGGCGTCACGCTCGAGCGGATTCCGCAGCTCGCGGCCACGGGGGCCGACTACGTCTCGGTCGGTGCGCTCACACATTCGGCCCCAGCCGTGGATCTGAGCTTCGAGCTCGAACTGGACGGGCACGCACGGCCCCAGCCCGGATCGGACTCGTCGTCCGCGAGGCCGCCGAAATCGGATGTCTGAATCTCTCCCACCGGACTTCGCCGATGCGCTTCGTGCGAGCGCGTCGCGCCGCGGAGCCTTCGGTCAGCCGACGTATTTCTTTTCGGAGACCGGTTCGACCAATGACGTCGCGACGGGGCTGGCCGCCGGAGGCGCGCCTGAGGGTGCAACCGTCGTCGCCTGGGCGCAGACAGCGGGCCGCGGCCGATTCGGACGCCTGTGGTTTTCTCCCGCAGGTGCGGGACTCTATGTGTCGGTGATCTGCCGGAACGCGGCGGCGGTGCCGTTGCTGACGCTGGCGGGCGGTGTTGCCGTCGCGGACGGCATCCTGGCGGCGACGGGGCTTCCGGTCCGGATCAAATGGCCGAACGACGTGGTCGTCGAAGCGGGGACCCCGGTGCGCCGGCGAAAGCTGGCCGGCATTCTCGCGGAGGCATCAACCGGCCCTGACGGCGTGCAGTACGTCATCCTCGGCTTTGGGATAAATCTCCGGTCGGCGGCGTATCCTCCGGAGCTGGCGCAGACGGCAACGTCCGTGGAGACCGAGCTCGGGAGGGCACCCGAAGGTGGACCTGTCCTCGCCGAGACACTGGCAGCGCTGGCCTGCCGTATCGGTCAGCTTGCGGCGCGGGACACGGAGCCGCTCCTGGCGCGATGGCGGGAGCTCGCCCCCTCGGCACGCGGCGCCGTCGTCGAATGGGACACGCCGGCCGGAGCGCTTTCGGGAGTCTCCGCCGGTATATCAGACGATGGTGCGCTGCTCGTCAAAGTTGGCCCACGCGTGGAACGTATCATCTCAGGAGAGCTGCGCTGGGCATGAGTGGAGTGCGAGGAAACAGATGCTCTTAGCGATTGACGTTGGCAACACGAACATCGTGCTGGGCGTATTCGATGGAGAACGGCTCACCCAGAGCTGGCGGCTTGCGACATTGCGCGAGCGTACGGCTGACGAGGTGGGCATCCTGGTGACCCATCTGTTCGAGCACAGCGGCATTGCACTCGACCGCGTGGGCGGCATCATCCTGTCTTCGGTCGTGCCGCCCCTGACGGGCACGATGGTGGAGATGGGCCAGCGCTTCTTCGGTAAGACTCCGCTGACGGTCGATCCCGGAAGCAACACCGGGATGCCGGTGCTGTACTCGCCGGCCTCCGATGTCGGTGCGGACCGCGTAGTGAACGCCGTCGCGGCCTATGAAGCGTACGGCCGTGCCACCGAGTCGCCGGTGATCGTCGTCGATTTCGGAACGGCGACCACCTTCGACGCCATCTCCGGGCGGGGCGAATACATCGGCGGCGTGATTTGCCCGGGGATAGGGATTTCCGCGGATGCGCTCTTCCAGCGCGCCGCGCGGCTGCCACGCGTCGATGTGCGGAGGCCGCCGACCGTCATCGGGCGGACGACCGTCACGTCGATGCAGTCGGGCCTGTTCTTTGGGTACGTCTCGATGGTGGACGGCATCGTGGCGCGCATGCGGGTGGAGCTGGAGAACGGTGACCGCGCAGCCTGCATAGCGACCGGAGGGATGGCGACCATTCTCGCTGGTGACACCACGGCGATTCAGCGCGTTGATCCTGACCTGACTCTGCAGGGCCTGCGGCTGATCTGGTCGCGGAATCTCGACAAAGAGCGTTGATCACGAGGACGAAAAATACGGGGCGGCGGTGCGCGAGCGTCTACACCGCCGCGAGGCACGGAGACACGGAGACACGGGCAAGGCCTGAAACAGCCGCAACAGGCTTGCTCGGAGATATGAACGGACAGGGAAGATCGTTTGCCCGATGCCGGCGCGCCGCGCTTCGCGCGGCTGCGGGCGTCGTAATTCACAGAGACGAACCGCACTGCACGATTTTGGCGGCTCGTCTCTGTGGACTACGTCGTCCGCATACCACCGCCGACCTGAGGTCGGCGGAGGGCCGGCTGCCGACAGACAACGCCCCGTGTGCTCCGTTCCTCCGTGCCTCGCAGCGCCTCCAGTTCAGAGGCGCTGCCTGATTTAATCGGACTCCAATCGGACAATGCCGTCGCCAGATATTTACATGGACCCTGCTGAGTACTGCCGCGAGATCGAAACCTATTTGTGCCGGAAGAACGAAGGTCACCTCGTCCGAATCGTGGGCCCCGCCTTCGAGCAGGTCTGCGGCTGGGCGATCAAGGGGGTTCCGCTCAAGGTCGTGTTTCGCGGGATCGATCAATACTGCGAACGCTACTACGCCAATGGCCCACGCCGTCGGCCGATCAGAATCGAATTCTGCGAGGCTGATGTGCTCGACCTCTTCGATGCGTGGCGGCGCGCCGTCGGCGTCGCGGCGGCGGATCGGCCGGCTGACGGCGTCGAGCAGCCGGCGCCGCGGAAGCCGGCGCTTGCCTCGCACATCGAACGGGCGATCGCACGATTGACCACGGTTCGGGACAAGTCTCGGCGCTCGCCGGCGTTCGACGAGGCGATTGACGGCGCGGTGCGTGAGCTCGACGGGATGAACGGTCCGGCGCGGCAGGCACGGGGGGACGCCCGGGCGCAGATCATCGACGCGCTCGCCCGGATCGATCGGCGCGTCCTCGAGGCGTCGGCCGCCGTGATAGACCACAGCACGGCCCGTGCGCTGCGGCAGGAGGCCGAAAACGAGCTCGCGCCATTTGGCTCGCGGCTTGCCCCTGAGGCGCGTGCGCGCGCCGCGGCGGCCGCGTTCGAGCGCCTCGTGCGCGAGACGCTGGGTATCCCGGTCATCGCTTACGAATGACACATTTTATGGTGCTTGGAGCGGTGCGTTGAGTCTCGTCCAGGACGCCGTCGTCGAGTTGCTGATCGAGAAGCCGGCAGCCGGTGGGCGCATGATTGCGCGTCACGAAGGGCAGGTCGTGCTCGTAGCCGGCGCGATCCCCGGCGAGCGCGTGACCGCACGTGTGGACAAGGTGGAGAAGCGGCTGGCGTTCGCATCCGTGGTCGATGTCCTCGAGGCGGCCCCCGGCAGGCGCGTGGTCAGCTTCGATTCTCTCTGTGGTGGCTCCGTCTACGCCCACATTGCCTACGAGACACAGATCGCGCTGAAGTCGGAAGTCATCGCCGACGCGTTCGCACGGATAGGGCGTCTCCCGATCGAGTCGCCGGTTTCCGTGGCGGGCTCGCCGGAGCGCGGCTACCGGATGCGCGCGCGCCTGCACGTCCAGGCGGGCCGCGCGGGTTTCTTCCGCGAGGGCACCCACCAGCTGTGCGAGCCCGAACCGACGGGCCAGCTTCTCGAAGCGTCGATGCGAGCCGCCGAAGCCGTCCTGGCCGCCCTGGGCGGGGCGTCAGCTGACGTCGTGGCGATCGACATGAGCGAGAACGTCGCGGCTGATGAGCGGGCGATGCACCTGGACGTGCGGACAGCAGACACGCTGCCGCCCGCAACGCTCGCGGCCGCGGTCGCGAGCGCCGGGCTCACCGGATGCAGCGCGCGTTCCGCCACGGGCAACTTCGCCCGCGCCGGCGAGCCATCGGTTTCCGATCCGCTGAGTGTGCTGACGTCCGGGCGCGCGCCTGGCGGGACACTGCGCCGCCACGCCGCTTCCTTCTTCCAGGGGAACCGGTTCCTCCTGCCCGGCCTGGTCAGCCATGTGACGGACGCCGTGCCGGCGGACGGAGACGTGCTCGACTTGTACGCAGGCGTCGGCCTGTTCGCCGTGTCGCTCGCGGCCTCCGGGCGTCACGGGATCGTGGCCGTCGAGGGGGACAGGGAGAGCGGTGCGGACCTGCTGCGGAATGCGGCCCCGTACGGGGAGTCCGTCCGCGCAGTTGTGGGGCTGGTGGAGGACTACGTGCGACGCGATCGCTCGCGTCCCGCGACGCTCATCGTCGATCCGCCGCGCATCGGGATGTCGCGCGAAGCCATCGACGCGATTTCGCATGTCGCGCCCGGACGGATCGTCTATGTGTCGTGCGACCCGCCGACCATGGCGCGCGACGCACGGCGTCTGGTGGACGCCGGCTACCACGTCGCGTCTCTCGCAGGCTTCGATCTGTTCCCGAACACGCCGCATATCGAAGTCGTCGGCATCTTCGATCGCGCGGGTTCGCCCACCGCTTCGAGGTCTTCCGCCTAAAGGCGGAAGCTACGGGCGGCAGTTGGGGCGGCTGGGGGCAGTTGCCGGCGGCAGTTACGGGCTGACGCTACAGACGGACGTTACGCGCGGAAGGTCCGAGAGCTTCAACGGTTCCTGGTGGCTTCGATGAAGGCATCGAAGAGGGGCTTGAACTCGCCGGTCCGCCAGAAGTTTTCCGGGTGCCACTGGACCCCCACGCAGAAGCGGGCTGCGGGCCATTCGATGCCCTCGACGACTCCGTCAGGCGCTGTGGCGCTGGTGAGGAGCCGCGGCGCGACCTGTCCGACTGACTGATGATGGCGGCTGTTGACCGGGCACGCATCGGCGCCGCCGAGTGCCCGGCCCAGCACAGACCCGGGTGTCACGCGAACGACGTGAGCGATGCCGTCTTTCGGACTCTCGAGTCGGTGCTCGACGTCCGAGGTGATGCCGGACGGGATGTCTTGAATCAGCGTTCCGCCCGCCGCGACGTTCAGCACCTGCGACCCGCGGCAGATCGCCAGCAGCGGCAGGTTCGCATCGAGAGCGCGCCGGGCGAGGTCGATCTCGAACTCATCGCGCCCGGGCTCGGCGTCGTCCACGGAGGGGTGCCGCTCCTGTCCGTAGAAGACAGGGTCGACATCGCCTCCGCCGGTCAGCAGCACGCCGTCGACTTCTTGCAGGATCGATCGAGGGCTCTCGCTCACCCCGAGCACGCGCGCCGTCCCGCCGGACGCCTCGACCGAGGCGAGGTAGTCGTCGAGACGGCTGCACCGTGTGACACCGATGATCGGCCGGCGGCTGTTCATGAAGCTGATAGGTGAAAGCTACATCTTGGCCGGTACGGCGCAGCCCATCAGCTCGAGCGCCTTCGTCAGTTGCGCGCGATAGTACGCGACCGCCGCGGCGCGCCAGATGCGGACGTCCTCCCGCTCTTCATTCAGGATCGAGTACTTGTGGTAGAAGCCGTTGAAGGTCTGCGCGAGGCCAAAGGTGTATTTGGCGAGCACGGACAGTTCGAGCGTGCGCACGGACTGTTCGACGACTTCATCGAGCCGTGCGGACTCGAGGATCAGCCCCCATAAATCATGCGCTTCATCATCGTCCGCAATCAGGACCGTGGCCGGCGTCCGCGCTACGGACGATACGACGATGGATTCGCTCAGCGCGTAGCGTTCCTGCAGCTTGTGAAAGATGTTGTTCGCGCGGACGGCCGCATACTGGAGGTACGGGCCGCTCTCCCCCTCGAAACTGAGCGCCTCGTCGATGTCGAAGACGATGATCTTGCCGCGCGAGAACTTCACCATGAAGTAGCGAACCGCGGCCGTGGCGATCGCCGCGGCGATGCCGCGCGTCTCCTCGGCGGTGAGCTCGGCATTCCGCGTCGCCACTTCCGTCGCTGCCTTGTCGGTGAGCCGATCGAGGAGGTCGTCGGCTTTGACGCCCTGACCCTTCCGGCCCGACACCTCGACGAACGGCCTGTCGGCATCGGCGGCGGTGTCGTAGCCGAGCTCGCGCGCCGTCGCGTGCGAGAGCGCAACCATTTCGTACGAGTAGTGAATGGAGCTCGCGGCCTGCTCGTGATACCCGAGTGACGCAAGCGCCTGCTTAAGCAGCTTCTGCAGGTACGACTGCCGCGTGTCGATGACGTTGCAGACCCATGACGCGCCGCCGAACGCCGGGGTTGCGGCGCCGTCCGGCTGTGGTGTCGAGCTGGTGGACCAGAGCGGAGGAGGACCCTCTTCGAACACCCGATAGTGAAAATCCTTCCCGAGGATGCCGAATTTCCACAGCTGATACGCCATGTCCTTGCCGACGTACGTGACCGTGCCGTCCGACCGCACGATCACTTTCTCCCGGCGCTCCTCGACGTTCTCGTCCGCATCGGAGGTCTCGGCGGCTGGTGCCGGGGTCTCCGCGTCATCGTCGCGGGACGCGGTCTCTGCGTTCTCATCGATGCGCATCACCCAGCAGCCCTTGAGCTTGCCTTCGTTCTGGAGGAACACGGCGCCGGTCTGTTTCAGGAACTCGAAGGCATGCGTCCAGAAGTGCAGGCGGAGGATGTCTCCCTCCCACGTCAGGAGGTCGTAGCCGATGTTCATTCGGCGCATGGACGCGAGGTGCGCGCGTACGATCCGGTCGGCGATGAACGAGGCGATCGCCGCCGTGTCGTTCCCGCCGTGCTCGATCTCGTGCAGCGCGGCGGATCGGATCTTCAGGCGATCCTTGTCCCCCTCGTACCACTCCGTCACACGGGCGTAGAGGTCCCAGCAGTAGTAGTCGAAGCGTCCGGCGTCCGCGATCGCGCGGACGTCATCCAGGCTCTTGTGCTCCAGCTCTCGAAATCCGACGGCGACGTCGGCGACCTGCACGCCGGTATCGTCGATGTAGTTCTGAATCTCGACGTGCCGCCCGAGAAAGCGCAGCAGCCGGCCGAGCGCGTCTCCGAGCGCGGCATTGCGCAGGTGGCCGATGTGGGCCGCCTTGTTGGGGTTGATGGCGGTGTGTTCGACAATCGCCTTACCGCCGTGCGGTTCGGGCGCGGCGCCGCGGCCATTGAGCCACTGCACCGCGAACGCGGGCCGGTCCAGGAAGAAGTTGACGTAGCCGTTCGGTGCGGCCTCGATGCGTGAGAAACCTTCGATGGTGCCGAGCCCGGCGACGATCTCCTGCGCGATGACGCGCGGCGCTTTGCGCAGCCGGCGCGCGAGCTCGAAGGCCAGCGGCACTGCGAGGTCGCCCATCGCCCGCCGCGGGGCGGCCTCGACCGGAATCGCGGCAAGCGCCGGATCGTCGTCGGGAATGGCGTACAGGCGGCTGACGACGTCAGCCATGAGGGATCGGACGAGTCGATGGATCGGCAGAATCATGTCGTCGGTGGTCTGTCCTGGGCAGTCACGTGCGGGAGCGTTCAGACGTGATACGATCTTCTGTCGATTCGTGATTCGAATCAAAGCTCAGATCGAGCAGCTCCCTGGCGCGCTCGTAATCATGCGGCGTGTTGACGTTCATAAAAATCAACCCGTGAGGGTCGTACCTCGAGATCCTATCCGGGCCGATCTCGACCACGCGGACACCGGATGGGGGCACGGAGGCCTGCAGCTCGCCGCGTTCGAGGCGCGCGAGCATCTCCGGCGCGCAGGCGCGCGAATAGATCGCGCAGAGCGGCTCGTAGCCGCGAGGCCCGTGTGGAATCACCGCGTCAGCCGAGACGTCGGCCGCCAGGTGCTCCAGAAAGGCGGCGGACACGAAGGGCATGTCGCACGCGAGCACGAGCGTGCGATCGCAGGGCGAGCGGACGATCGCCGTGTAGATGCCGCCGAGCGCGCCTGCTCCAGGGATCTCGTCCTGCACGGCGACGAGACCACGGGCCGTCCAGGCCTCCGATTCCGCACCGACCACGAAGACGGGGGACGCGACGTCCCGAAGGGCCAGCAACTGACGATCGATGATCTCCATCCGGCCGAGCGCGAGCGTGGCTTTGTTGACGTGCCCGAGGCGTCGTGCCCGGCCGCCGGCGAGGATGGCTGCAGCCAGCGTGCTCTGTTGCATCATTCCAGGACCTTCAACTTTACCAGCCGCCGGAGACCCCGCACAACAGCGATCGGTCGCGGCGTCCGTGCCGGGGCCACGGGTCCACGCGCATGAGCGAGCCCAGAATCGGGCGTGTCCTTGTCGCGAGCCTGCATCAGGCGATTGCCGATGTGCTGCCGACCCGGCTCGAATTCTACGAGAACTGGCTCAACATCACCGGGCTGCGCGAAGGCACCATCGGACTTGCGCCGCTGTCGGCAGTTCTGAGCTTTCTGCGCACGGAAGGAGACGCGTACAGTTCGATCACGACCCGCGCGGGTGAATACGCCGGCGACTGGACGGTCAACACCCTGACGCCGCTGGAACGCCGGATCATCCGTGGACTGCCCGCGTCGCTCAGGGCCCGCGCCGCCCTGCGCGTGGCGAGGATGCTCGTCCGAAGCACGTACCCCGGGTCGCGCGCGATTGTCCGCCTCAAAGGCACGACGGCGTCCATCGACCTCCGGGGCTCACTCTTCTGCGAGGTGCGTGAGACGTCGATGCTGCCGCTCTGCGGCTTTTACGCGGCCGCGATCGGGCGGGTCATGCAGTTGTTTGCGATTCGCGCGGACACGAGCGTGACCGAGTGCCGTGCCGGCGGCGCTCGCAAAGGATGCCTGCTGTCGGTCATCGTCAATCCCGGGCCCGCGCCGCTTGACGAACGGGCGGCCGCGTAGCGGCGCCGCCCGGGATCTTTCATGTGAACGGAGCACAGACCCTGAACAGGAACGCCGGCTCCGAGCGGAATCCCGCTGCGCGGTCGGGACGCCTCGCCGTGCGTCTGGCCCTGGTGCTTGCGATCTGGAGCGCCGCGCAGACGGCGGCGGCGCAGTCGGCCGGCGGGCGCGTCCTCGTCGTGCCGTTCGAGAACACGGCGCACGACCCTGCGGTGTACTGGCTGTCCGAAGCCTCAGCGGTGCTTGTCGCCGACATCCTGGAGGGACGAGGGGTTGGCGCCATCACGCGCGCGGAGCGAGTCCGTGCGTTCGAGCGTCTGCACCTTCCGCTCTCGGGCTCTCTCAGCCGCGCCACGCTCATCAAGGTGGGAGAGCTGGTCGGCGCATCCGAAGTGATCGTCGGGACATATGCCGTCGATCGCGGCACGCTGAAGGTGGACGCACACAGCATCCGGATTGACGTCGGACGGCTGCAGCCGGACGTCGTCCGGCAGGGGCCGCTCACGGACCTGTTCGGCATTTTCGACGCGCTGGCCCGAGGGCTCACTGGCGATACCGGTGCTGCCGGCCCGGCACGCGCTCCGCGTCCGCCGCTCGACGCGTTCGAGAACTACATCAAGGGGCTGATTGCCGAGAGTCCGGCCGCGCAGGCGACGTTCCTCGAGACGGCGGTCAAGCTCTATCGGGGATACGATCGCGCCGAGCTCGCGCTGTGGGACGTGCGGACGGAACAGGGGGACTACGCCGCGGCACTCGCGGCCGCTCGAGCCGTCCGGCCGGCGTCCCCACTCATTGGCAGGGCGAACTTCCTGGCCGCCGTGTCGGTGCTCGCCCTCAAGCGGTACGACGAAGCGTTCGAGCTGTTCAAGGCGCTGTTCGAGGAGGCGCCGGTGCCGCCGCTCGGGACGTCCGCGAAGCCGGGAGGCGCCGCGTTGAACAATCTGGGGGTGACGCTGATCCGAAGGGGCACGACCCCCCAGACCGGTCCGGCGACGTACTATCTCACCAAGGCGGCGGACGCCGAACCCGGCGATGCGGACTACCTGTTCAACCTGGGATATGCGTATGTGCTCGAACGCAACTACCAGGGTGCCGTGTACTGGCTTCGCGAGAGCGTGCGTCGCAACCCGGCCGACGCCGACGCCCACTACGTCCTCGCCGCCGCGCTGCAGGCCGGTGGGAGCGCGGTCGAAGCGGGCCGCGAGAGGGAGCTGGCGCGGCAGCTCTCGTCCCACTATGAAGAGCTCGAACGGCGGGCCGCGGCCGACCGCCTGCCCGTGCCACGGGGCCTCGAGCGCGTCCGGACCGAACCCGATCCCGTAGCGGGGCGGCGGCCCGAACAGTCGATCGTCAATACCGCGCAACGCGAGCAGCGTGAGCTGTCGGCCTTCCATCTCGCCCGGGGACGCCGGCTGTACGAGCGCGAAGAGGACCGCGAGGCGCTCACGGAGCTTCGGCGGGTCGTCTACCTGTCCCCCTACGAAGCGCAAGCCCACCTGCTCATCGGCCGGATTCTGCTACGGGCCGGACGTCCGCAGGAGGCCGTGGACGCCCTCAAAATTTCAATCTGGAGCGCGGATACAGCTGCCGCCCGGGTCGCGCTGGCGGAGGCCTACCTCAAACTGCAGAATCCCGCATCGGCTCGGGCTGAGCTCGAGCGGGCGCTCGGTACTCGATCCGGCGTCCGCCGACGCGAAGCGTATACTCGAGACGATCAGGTAGCCTTTCACGTGCTACGTGCTACGTGCTACGTGCTACGTGCTACGTGCTACGTGCTACGTGCTACGTGCTACGTGCTACGTGCTACACGTGCAAGGTGCAATGGTGCGGAAAGCGGTTCGAGCCCCGAATCCCGAACCTCCGAATTCCGCCCCGACGTGCTACGTGCGGTCAGTGAAAAGGAGTTCCCATGCGAACGTCGCATCCCGCACGTGTTGCACGTAGCACTATGCACGTCGCACGTGCCGCGCTCCTCCTGGGCATGTTCGCGCTCCTGCAGGGACAGCAGACTGCGAAGATCTACACCGCGGAAGTCGACGGCATCATCCATCCGGTCGCGGCCGAGTACGTCCGGGAAGTGATTGCGCGCGCGGATGCGGCGGGCGCCGCCCTGGTCGTGATCACGCTCCGCACACCCGGCGGCCTCGTGGAATCCACGCGCGACATCAACAACGCCATCATCAGCGCGCAGACCCCGGTCGCGGTCTTCGTCGGGCCCTCCGGGAACCGCGCCGCGTCGGCCGGCTTTCTCATCACCATCGCCGCCGACATTGCGGCCATGGCTCCGGGCACGCACATCGGCGCCGCGCACCCCGTTTCAGGCAACGGCGAGAAGATCGACGACACGATGGCCAAGAAGATGGCCTCGGACGTCGCCGCCTACGCACGGACACTCGCGAGCCAGCGCAAGCGCAATGTCGCGCTCGTGGAGAAGGCGGTGACCGAGAGCCGCTCCTTCACGGATCAGGAAGCGCTCGGCGCCAGCCCTCCGCTCATCGACCTCGTCGCGAACGATGTCGCGGACCTGGTGCGCAAGCTCGATGGCCGCACTATCGCCCGTTTCGATGGACGCTCCGAAACACTGCACACGGCAGGCGCCTCGACGACGGCTGTGGAGATGACGTGGCCACAGCGCGTGTTGAGCGCCGTGGCGCATCCGCAGGTGGCGTACCTGCTTCTGACGCTCGGCACGCTCGGCCTCACGATCGAGCTCTGGAGCCCCGGCGCCATTCTGCCGGGCGTGGCCGGCGGCATCTCGCTCCTGCTGGCGTTTTTTGCCTTCCAGGTCCTGCCGGTGAGCTATGCCGGTGTGCTGCTCATCCTCTTTGGACTGGCCCTGCTCGTCCTGGAGGTCAAGGTCGCGAGCTTCGGCCTGCTCGCCGTCGGCGGGATCGTCGCGCTGTTCTTCGGGTCGATGATGCTGATCGACTCGCCGCTGCCCGAGATGCAGGTGGGCCTCCGCCTGATCGTGCCCATGACGCTCGGCATCGCGTGCGTGCTGCTGTTCCTGACGCGGCTGGCCGTGCGGTCACAGCAGGCACAGCCGGTCACCGGCATGTCGGCGATGATCGGCGAGTCGGGCCGCGTGCTCACCGCCATCGAGCCGGGCCGGACAGGGAGCATCCGGACGCGCGGCGAGATCTGGACCGCCACCTCCGACCAGGCCATCCAGGCCGGTGGAGGGGTACGCGTCACGGGCATCACTGGACTGGTGCTCAGGGTTGTGCCGGCTGCCGATGTTCCTCCGCCCACGCCGCAAGGCGGTTACGGCGGGGCCGCGCCGTAGCTCGGATTGATGCGGAGTGAGCGAAGGCGGGCGAGTCCCGAATCCCGAGTCCCGAATCAAGAGTGTGTGTATGATGCCCGCGGAGGCACGCCGTGCTGATTTCCCAGATTTCCCCGGTCCTCTTCTTCGTCGCCATCCTGGTGTTCTACGTCATCTCCTCAGTCAAGATCCTGAACGAATACGAGCGGGCGGTCGTGTTCCGCCTTGGTAAGCTGCTGAGTGAGCCCAAGGGCCCCGGGCTCATCCTCGTGTTTGCGCCCATTGATCGGATGGTGCGCGTGAGCCTCAGGACGATCGTTCTGGAGGTGCAGCCACAGGACGTCATCACCCGGGACAACGTGTCGGTCAAGGTCAATGCGGTCGTGTATTTCCGGGTCATGGACCCCCGGCGCGCCATCGTCGAGGTCGAGAGCTATCACTACGCCACGTCCCAGCTGGCGCAGACCACGTTGCGCAGCGTCCTGGGTCAGGTCGAGCTCGATGACCTGCTCTCGCAGCGCGAACGCCTGAACCGCCAGCTCCAGGAGATCCTCGACCAGCATACCGACCCCTGGGGCGTGAAGGTCTCGTCCGTCGAGGTCAAGCAGGTCGACCTGCCCCCCGACATGCAGCGCGCCATGGCCAAGCAGGCGGAAGCCGAGCGCGAGAAGCGTGCTAAAATCGTCCACGCGGCTGGTGAGCTGGAGGCTTCCGAAAAGCTGGCGATGGCCGCTGACGTGATTGCCAAGGAACCAGTGACGATCACGCTGCGCTACCTCCAGACGCTCACCGAGATCGCGTCCGAAAAGAACTCGACCATCATCTTTCCACTGCCGATTGAGCTGATGAATGTGCTCACGGGTCGGAACAAGGCGTAAGGCGTGCCTGAGCTTTCACACGACACGACCGAAGACGGCTTCCACGAAATTCAACTGAGCGGGAAGCAGCTGGTCTTCCTGTTCATCGTCACGACGAGTGTCGTCGTGGGGGTCTTCCTGTTTGGTGTGCTCGTCGGCCGCGGGGCCCGCGATGCGCGCCAGGAAGAGACGCCGGCCGCCACGAGCTCCGCCGCATCACCCACCCCGGCTCCTCCGGCCGCGCCCGATCCTTCAACCACGGAAGCGCCGGCGCCGGCGGGGGATGCACCGGAAAAGCCCGACGAATTGAGCTACGCGGATCGTCTCACCAAGAGCTCGCCGGCACCGGAAACGTTGAAGCCGAAGCCGGAGGAGAAACCGAAGGCGGAGGAACCCCGGATGCCGCCTCCGGCGGCGCCTGCGACCGCGGCAGCTCCTCCGAAGGAACCTGTCGCCAAGACGCCGTCCCCGGCTCCCGCGCGGACGGCGCCAACGCCTGCGGACGTTCCCACGGCCGGAAAGCCTGGCACCTGGCTCGTGCAGGTCATTGCCACGCGTGAGTCCGCGGTGGCCAACTCGGTCGTCAAGCGGCTGACGTCCAAGGGTTATCCCGCGTTTCTCGTCAATCCCGCCGCTGGCGCCCCGCAACCGTTCTACAAGGTGCAGGTCGGGCGGTACAGCGACCGGAGCGAGGCCGAGCAGGTATCACAGCGCATCAAGAAGGAAGAGCAGTTCCAGTCCTGGATTTTGCGTTAGCCCTCCTCTCGGGCGCGCTGCTTGCCCTCAGCTTCCCCAAGTTCGGCCATCCGGCCTTCGGCTGGATCGCGCTGACACCGCTCGTCATCGCGAGCGCAAACTCCGCGCGTCACTCCGGCTACCGGCCGTTTCTCCTCGGTCTTCTGAGCGGCGCGGTGTTTTTTTCGCTGTCGCTGTACTGGCTCGTCGAGACAACGACGTCGTTTGGCGGGCTGGCCGTACCAGTGGCGGTGTTCGTCACCGGCGTGCTCGTGGCGTATCTCGCGCTCTTCCCGGCCCTGTTCGCGCTCATCGTCGCACGCATCTACCGCACGTTCGGCGCTCGCGGGCTGTTGCTCGCCCCGGCTGTGTGGGTGACGACGGAGCTGGGGCGGCAGTATGTGTGGGCCGGATTCCCCTGGATTCTTCTCGGGTATAGCGAGGTCACGGTGCTGCCCGTTGCGCAGGCGGCGTCGCTCGTGGGCGTGTACGGCTTGTCCGCGCTCCTGGCGGCCACGTCGACGGCGGCGGCTCTCATCGTGCTCGATCGCGGACGCACCCGGTGGGTGTTCGCCGGCGCCGTCTCGGTGCTCCTTGCCGTGACCGTTCTGTGGGGTCAGGCGAGACTGCGGTCGTCGGCGCTCCTGACGCACGGACAGCCCGTGCGCGTCGGCGTGCTGCAGGGCAACATTGCGCAGGAGCAGAAGTGGGACCCGGCGCTCCGGGGTGAGATCACCAGGCTTTACCTCGACATGACGAGGCGCGCGCTGTCGCAGGGCGCGACGTTCATCATGTGGCCGGAATCCTCGTATCCCGTGTTCTTCGAGCAGGATCTGACCGGCGGCGCGGTCGTGCGAAGGTTGGCGAGGGAGTCCGGCGCAACGCTGCTCATCGGAAGCGACCAGGTGGAGCCGATCAAGGCAAGTGCGGACGTCTCGGCGCCGGCGTCGCGATACTACAATGCCGCGTTCCTGGTGAAGCCTGACGGAAGCACCGGGGCCGTCTACCGCAAGATGCACCTCGTGCCATTCGGCGAGTATGTGCCCTTCAAGAAACTCCTCTTCTTCGTCGGGCCGATCGTCGAAGCGGTCTCCGACTTCACTCCGGGCACGGACCCGGTGCTGCTGCCGGTTGACGGGCACATGGTCAGTACCGCCATCTGTTACGAAGTGATCTATCCCGACCTGATTCGCCGGTTCGTCCGCGACGGGAGCGAGCTGCTCACGACGATTACGAATGATGCGTGGTACGGGCGCTCGTCGGCGTCGTATCAGCACTGGGACCAGGCGTCGATGCGCGCGATCGAGCAGGGGCGCTACCTGGCGCGCGCGGCGAACACCGGGTTCAGTGGATTCGTCGATCCCTACGGACGGGTCCTGAAGAAGACCGCGCTCTTCGAGCCCGCGCTCGTCGTGGAGGACGTGCGATTCCTCACGGATCGAACGCTCTACAGCCGCATCGGCGATCTGGTGGCCTGGCTCTCGCTGGCGCTGACAGTCGCGGCACTTCTGGCCACGCGCGGCCGCCCGCGTCATCCCGGCGCTTGAGTCTTGCCATAGCCCGCGGGAATCAACAGCGCGGGCAGAGGCGGACACCCTGGCACCTTGGCACTCTGGCACCTTGGTACTTGGCCTCCTGATAAGATAGGTTCGTATGGCCCTACAACTCGACGAACAGCTTCGCAGGTATCAGGACCTGGCGCGCCGCGCCTCCGATCTGCGGAGCTATCTTTGACGCCTCCCGCCCGGCACAGGAACTCGAAAACATAGAGCAGCGGGTCTCGGATCCGGACTTCTGGAAGGATCAGGCCGGGGCGCAGAAGCTGCTGCAACGGCGCCGGCGCCTCGAAGAAGATCGCGACCTCTCGGCGTCGCTGCGGAGCCGCGTCGAGGATCTCGCGGTCCTCGTCGAGTGGCTCGAAGCGGGGGAGCCGGTCCTGGAGGACCTCTCCCGCGGACTCGACGAGCTGTCGGCCCAGGTCGATGCCGGTGAAACGAAGAAGATGCTCGGCGGGGAACACGATCGGAAGAACGCGATCGTGACCATCCACCCAGGGGCCGGGGGCACCGAATCGCAGGACTGGGCCGAGATGCTGCTGCGCATGTACCTGCGCTGGACCGAGCGCCGGAACTTCAAGCGCGACGTCATCGATCTGCAGCCTGGCGACGAAGCCGGCATCAAGGGCGCAACCATGACGATCGTCGGCGAGTACGCCTACGGTCTCATGCTCGCAGAAGCCGGTGTACACCGGCTCGTCCGCATCTCCCCCTTCGACCAGGCGTCGCGGCGGCACACGTCGTTTGCGTCGGTCTTCGTGTGGCCCGAGCTGCCGGAGGACGTGGAGGTCGAGATCGACGAGAAGGATCTGCGGATCGATACGTATCGCTCGAGCGGCGCCGGCGGGCAGCACGTCAACGTGACCGATTCGGCGGTCCGGATCACGCATCTTCCAACCAACATCGTCGTCTCGTCGCAGAATGAGCGATCGCAGCATCGCAACCGCGATTCCGCGATGAAGGTGCTCAAGTCCCGGCTCTACGACCTGAAGCTCAAGGAGCAGCAGGCGAAGCTCGATCAGCTGGGCGGGGAGAAGAAGGACATCGCCTTCGGCAGCCAGATTCGCAGCTACGTGCTGCATCCGTATCAGCTGATCAAGGATCACCGCACGAAGGAGGAAGTCGGTGACGTCAACCGCGTGCTGGACGGCGACATCGACGTCTTCATCAAGACGTATCTGATGCGGAAAGCGTCAGGGACGCTCGGGCGGCCCGTGCCGGACGACGACTAGAACAAGCGATGCTGGGGGCCACGCATGCGCAGGCGGCGACCGTGCCTCTGCCGCTTGCTCCCGCCGACAGACGTGGGCGGCGTCGTCCAGCCTGTGACGACCTCTGAGCGGCGTGACACGCGGAAGCACCAAGCGAGTCCGCAATGCGGTCCCCGTGGTGGCGCCGATGAGTACGCGATCAGCGATCGGCTAACCCCACTCGGTGAACAGTCGGCTCACCGGCGACCGGCGAACTTCAAGCGCCGCCTCATCGTGAGCCAGCGCTGGAGGGCTCGTTTTGCCACGGCGCGAAGCGGGAGGCACAGGCTGGACGGCGCCGCCCACGTCAGCCTCGATGAAGCCAGTAAGTCACCCTCGTGCCAGGCGGCATCCCTCTGCCGCGGAGCACCTCAATACGATGATGCCGGGCGCACGGTCTCGAGGTGTCGCGCAGGGTCGGCCCACTCCCGCTCGCTCCCGCTTCGCTCGC
This sequence comes from uncultured Acidobacteriota bacterium, assembly GCA_963749835.1. Classification (GTDB taxonomy): domain Bacteria; phylum Acidobacteriota; class Vicinamibacteria; order Vicinamibacterales; family 2-12-FULL-66-21; genus JALZOC01. Next base: position 3,163,189 of record CAVVOD010000001.1, on the reverse strand, counting down.
GTCGAAAAACGGCAGCTACGGCCTGATGATTTGCGACCGCGCAGCTCCGTGAGCTGCGCGCTGACCCGCCTGCGCGGCCGTTTTACCCCTGTCGTGTGTCACGCGGCTCAAGGTCGCTTCGCGGGAGCGGCCCGACCCTGCGCTCGTCCAGACCGTGCGCAAGCATCGTCGTCTGCAGGCGGCGACCGTGCCTCTGCCGCAAGCGCGGAGAGACACGGCTGTTGCGGGAGAAAATCCCGATTGAACGCTAAGAGGAAGCGTCCCGCGCGGTGGACATTACCACCGCTTACTGCTTCATCGAGCCCGGCTGCGTGCCGGCGATGAACGCTTCCGAGATGGCGCCGGTCGTGGCGGGGTCGGCGATCTCGCCCGTTCCCTTGTCGATCGACACGAAAACGATGTTGCCCGGCGCCTCGAAGGTGGGGGGCTCCTTCCGGTTGCCGATCCAGGCTTTCATGATGTCCATCCAGATGGGGAGCGCCGCTTCGGCGCCGGTCTGGTTGTGCCCGATTGGTTTTTTCTGATCCAGTCCGATCCACACGCCGAGCGTGATGTCCGGATCGAAGCCGATGAACCACGCGTCGGTATAGTCGTCTGTCGTGCCCGTCTTTCCGCCGATGGGCCAGTTGAGCGACGCAGCCTTGATCGCAGTCCCGCGCTGCACGACTCCGCGCAGGAGGTTCGTCATCACGAACGCGGTGTCCGAGCGAATCGAGTCCTTGGGCTCCGGCCGGTTTTCCTCCAGAAGATTGCCTTCGCGGTCGGCGACCTTCAGAATCGAGTACGGCCGCATCCGGACACCCTGATTCGGGAACGCCGAGTACGCGCTCGTCATTTCCGTGAGTGTCGCCTCGGCGGCGCCGAGCGCGACGGCCAGGTACGGTGGAATCGGTGACTCCAGACCGAGACGACGCGCGTACGAGATGACCTGTGGCGGGCCGAGCTGCTCCATGACGCGCACCGCCGGGACGTTGCGCGAGTCTTCCAGCGCACGGCGCAGCGTGATCGGCCCCTCGAACTTGTGATCGTAATTGAGCGGTGAATAGGTCGGAGAGCCTGCTCCGCCTGCGAACGTCGCCGGCGTGTCCATGATCGTCGTCGTCGGCGTATACCCGCGGTCGATCGCCGCCGTGTAGACAATCGGCTTGAACGCGGAGCCCACCTGCCGGGAGGCTTGTGTCGCGCGGTTGAACTTGCTTCGCTCGAAGCTGAAGCCGCCGACCATGGCCTTGACTTGACCGGTGCGGTTGTCGATCGCGAGGACGGCCCCTTCCACGAGCGGAGGCTGTTCGAGCGTGCCTTTGGCTGTGTGCGAAGCCTCGTCCAGCGTGACGAGCCGCGCTTCGACGAGGTCTCCCCGCGAGACGAGCTGCGTGCCGGAGGTCTTTCCGGTCCACGCAAACCCCTTGCGATCCACCGTGATATTCACGTTCCCGGCGCGGAGCTCGATCGCGGCGCCATCCACGCTCGTCACGACCGCAGGCACGATGTCGGACGCCTTCATCGAACGCTCCCATCGGGGATGACGGAACGATTCGACAGGGTGACCTTCGGTGACGACGTTCCTGCGCGGCTTTCTGAAACCCCGCCGCCGATCGATGCGCCGCAGGCCGTCGTCGAGCGCGCGGTTGGCCGCCTCCTGGAGCTCGACGTCGAGCGCGGTCTGGATGGAGAGGCCGTTTTCGTAGAGCCGCTTGGCGCCGTAGCGGATCTCGAGCTCCTTGCGCACTTCCTCGATGAAATAGGGAGCCACCGACGCGCGCCCCGTGGGCTCGCCACGAAGGGTAATGGGCTTCTTCCGCGCGTCGGCTGCTTCCGCAGCGGTAATGAACCCGACATCAGCCATCCGTCCGAGCGTGTAGTTCCGGCGTCGAAGCGCCGCCTCCATGTTGACGTAGGGGCTCTGGCGCACGTTGCCCTGGAGGATGCCCGCAATGAGCGCGGCCTCTTCCAGGTTCAGATCCTTCGCGGCCTTGCCGAAGTACAGCTTCGACGCGGCCTGGACGCCATAGACGCCATGGCCGAAGTACATCTGATTGCAGTACAGCGTGAAGATCTCGTGTTTCGTGTACCGCTTTTCGATTTGGATCGCGAGCAGCGCTTCCTTGATCTTCCGCTCCCACGTTTTTTCGTCCGTGAGGAACAGCTTGCGAGCCAGCTGTTGCGTCAGCGTGCTCGCCCCCGCGGCCTTTCGCCGCTCGATGATGTCCTTGATCAGCGTGACGACAATGCGGGGGATGCTGAGGCCGAAGTGCTGCTCGAACTCGGAGTCCTCGGCGGCCATGACGGCCTGGCGCAGCTTCGGCGAAATCGCCTCGTACGGGATGACTTCGCGCCGCTGGATGGCGAACTCGCCGACGACCTCGCCGTGCGCGCCGTAGACGCGCGAGATCGTGCTCGGCGCGTAGTCGTCCAGCGCAGAGATCTGGGGCAGGTCGCCCGCATACGCGAAGATGACGCCCGTGGCGATCCCGAGGATCGCCACGACGATGAACAGGGCGATGACGCCCGCCCTGCGGGCCACGCGAAGAACGTATCTGGCCATGAGCTCCTGAAATCAGCTGCTCGAGATCCTGCCGGTCGCGGAGGAGGTCACCGTCCCCGCCCGCCCGAGCGCGAACGGCCACCGTCCCCGGACCCGCCGGACGGACGAGCGGAACCGCCGGACGGACGATCCCCCCCGCGCCGATCGGCGCCGGCGTTGGACGGCGATGCGGGGCGCTCGGCCCTCGGCTCAGCACGGGGAACCGCGCGCGCGCCGCTGTCCCGCGCACGCTCCGGAGCACGACGCTCAGGCGCGCGGCCGGAGCTCTCGGATCCGTAACCAGGCCGTCCGTTCGGGGCGGACGGTGCCGGGGTCCGCATCGCGTTGGGCGCATCGCCGGCCCCGCGTTCAGCGGGTCCGGGCATCGGTCGATAGACGGGATTGTCGCGCGGCAGGGCGCGCGGCGCGCCGTATGGCGAGACGCCGGATGGCGCCTGGCGCACCCGGTCCTGCGAGGGGCCGCGTGTCGGCGGCGGCACGCCTGCCGCTCCGCCGAACGTGGTCCGGTTGTCGTCATCCTGCCCCCGTTCGGGCGTCCGGGTCACGGCGCTACCGCGACGCCCCGCCGTGGATCCAGGGCTGCGGTCGTATGCGCCGTACCGGTCCTGTGCGCTCGGCGCCGCGCTCGGCTCGCTGGCCGGACCCTGACTGCCCTGTGAGCCGCGCATTCGCACTCCACCCTGTGGGCTCGGGCTGGCGGAGCTCGCGTCGGATCCGGTGTCGGCACGAGGGACCGCACGCGATCGATCCGTCGCGATCCCCGGCTGGCTGTGACGGCTCGGTCCCGTCGTGAACTCACGAGTCGGACCAACGATCGTCCGGGAGGGGGCCGAACCGACTCGCGAGGCACCGGCCTCGAGATTGGTGTAGACCGGCGAGCGACCGCGCCGGCCGGGCGCAGTGCCCGCGATTCGAATCGGTGCAGTCGAGCGGGGTACCGCGACGCCTCGGATCTCTGGAGCGGTGTCACGCGCGACGAATGCCCGTGGCGTGCGGACGTCGACGTCGCGCGCCATCACCCGGCGGACATTGTCCCTCCCGCCAAAACGGCGCTCGGGCACGGCGGACCACGCCCTCCAGCGGTCATACCCGCGGCCGTACCGGTTCAGCACCACGGGACGGTTGTTCCACCCGAGCGGGCACCAGCTCACATATCCGGGCGAGTACGCCCAGGACACCCAGGCGGGTCCCCAGCTTCGTCCCGGGATCCAGAACCAGGCGCCCGAGGAGGTACCCCAGCGACCGTAGTGATGCGTCGGCCAGTCCCAGGGATCCGCACCAACCCACGTCCATCCGTACGGCCGGAGCGTCACCCATCGGCCGTTGTGGTAGGGGCGCCAGCCGACCGAGACCGTGGGATACCAGACATACCCGTAGGAGGTTTCGTAGCGCCACGAACCGTTGCGGTCGAACGACGAAGCATACGGTCGAACTTCTTCCGGCAGGTACTGCGTCGAGACGCCGAGCCGCTGATCGCGTCTGCCTTCGGACCAGCGATCGAAAGCGTCCCACGTGGCCGAGTTGAACGCGTACGCGTACGAGGGAGCGGCGCTGGCGCGCGCAGACGCTCGCTGCCCGGCGCGCAGAGGTGTCCGACCGTCGTCATTTGCGAGCTCCGCGGAGCCGCGCAGGACCGCGAGCTCCACTTCCGGTGCCGTCTCGCCTCGGATGATCGAGACACGGTATTCGCCAGGCGAATCGATGGTGACGGATGCGGAAGGGGCGTCGATTGCGGTACTGCACTTCCCGATCTGGTCCTGGAATCGACAGACGTACTCGGCCCTCCATCAGACGCACGAGCTCGTCCGACTGAAAGTCCACGAGGGTGTTGGCGTCCAGGTGCAGGGTGCTGCCGTCGGCGAACAGAATCTCGACGCGGCCCTCGTCGGTCCGGACGCGGTCGCCCGCGAGCAGCGGCATGTTCATCGGCGAGGCGTCCGGTTCCCCGTCGCGCTCGAGCACGGCCGCACCGTCGACGAAAGAAATGTGCGCTGGCGGATCGGTGGACGCGTCCTGCGCACCCAGCGACGTCGCGAACAGACAAACAGCGGCGCAAAGCAGGCGAGCAACGCGGCAGGGCATGACGGGACCTCTCAACCAGGAGACGGGACGATCGCAGCCGTGCATCAATTGGCGTTCAGCAGGGCTGGGACCACCAGATCCCCAAGTTCGCGTCGGCAGGATGGCAACAGCCATTATACGCATTGGTTTACAGAAATTCCACCGGCACAGCTTGACTCACCATAACTCAGATTTTATACTAGCAACGTTATAAAGGATTGCCGCACAACTCGGCGGCGGGACGCGAGGACAAAGAAGTCATGAGCAAGATCATTGGTATCGACCTGGGCACCACCAACTCTGTTGTGGCAGTCATGGAAGGGGGGGAGGCTGTCGTCATCACCAACCCCGAAGGCAGCCGCATTACCCCGTCCGTGGTGGGATTCGCCAAGTCGGGCGAACGCCTCGTCGGTCAGGTGGCGAAGCGGCAGGCGGTGACGAATCCCGAGAACACCGTGTTCTCGATCAAGCGGTTCATGGGCCGTCGCTACGACGAAGTCAACGAAGAGATGAAGATGGTGCCGTATTCCGTCGCCCGGGCGTCGAACGGCGACGTGCGCATCAGCGCCTCCGGCAAGGAATTTTCGCCGCCCGAGATCTCCGGGATGATTCTCCAGAAGCTGAAACAGGCGGCGGAACAATACCTTGGCCAGACGGTGACCCAGGCGGTCATCACCGTGCCCGCGTACTTCAACGACGCCCAGCGGCAGGCCACCAAGGATGCCGGCCAGATTGCGGGTCTCGAGGTGATGCGGATCGTGAACGAGCCGACCGCAGCGGCGCTCGCGTACGGCCTCGACAAGAAGAAGGACGAGACGATCGCCGTCTATGACTTCGGCGGCGGCACCTTCGATATCTCCATCCTCGAGGTCGGCGAAGGGGTGGTCGAGGTCAAGGCGACCAACGGCGATACGCATCTCGGTGGCGACAATCTCGACCAGCGGATCATCGACTGGATCGTCGGCGAGTTCAGGAAATCCGAGGGCATCGATCTCGCGAAGGATCGCATGGCGCTCCAGCGTCTGCGTGAGGCGGCGGAGAAGGCGAAGATGGAGCTGTCCACGGTCCTCGAGACCGACATCAACCTTCCCTTCATCACGGCCGACCAGACCGGGCCCAAGCATCTGACGATGAAGCTGACGCGGTCGAAGTTCGAGCAGATCGTCGAGGATCTGCTGAACAAGACCGTGGGCCCGACGAAACAGGCGCTGGCGGATGCCGGTGTGGACGCCTCGGCCATCGACGAAGTGGTGCTGGTCGGCGGATCCACACGCATCCCGCGTGTGCAGGCGATCGTCAAGGAGCTCTTCGGCAAGGAACCGCACAAGGGTGTCAATCCTGACGAGGTCGTGGCCATCGGCGCGGCGCTCCAGGCGGGTGTGCTCGCGGGCGAGGTCAAGGACCTGCTCCTGCTCGACGTGACGCCGCTCTCGCTCGGCATCGAGACGCTCGGTGGCGTCATGACGCCGCTCATCCAGCGCAACACGACGATCCCGACGCGCAAGAGCGAGACGTTCTCGACGGCCGCCGACAATCAGACGAGCGTCGAGGTGCACGTGCTCCAGGGCGAGCGCCCGATGGCGCGCGACAACCGATCGCTCGGCAAGTTCCACCTGACGGGGCTGCCGCCGGCGCCGCGCGGCATGCCGCAGATCGAGGTCACCTTCGACATCGACGCCAACGGCATCGTCAACGTGTCCGCCAAGGACACGGCCACGCAGAAGGAGCAGAAGATCACCATCACCTCGTCGAGCGGCCTCTCGAAAGAGGAAGTCGACAAGATGATGAAGGAGGCCGAGGCGCACGCCGAGGAGGATCGGAAGCGGAAGGAAGAGATCGAGACCCGCAACCGCGCGGATCAGGCGGCATACGGGGCCGAGAAGTTGCTGAAGGACTCCGGGGACAAGCTCTCCGCGTCCGACAAGCAGCCGATCGAAGCCGCGATCGCGGATCTGAAAGCGGCGATCGAGAAGGGCGACGTGGCAGAAATGACGCGGACGATGGCGGCGCTCGAGACCGCGCAGCACAAGGCCGCCGAGGTGCTCTATCGCGCGGCCAGTGCGGGCGCGACGGGCGGACAGCCTGGCGGGCCGGAGCCCGGAGCGGGTGGCGGGTCGGCGCCGGACGGCGCGGCCACGGACGATGTCATCGACGCGGAAGTGGTCGAAGAAGAGAAGAAGTAAGACGTGGACTACTACGTCATCCTCGGCCTCGAACCGGGCGCAGGCCCGGCCGAGATCAAGCGGGCGTATCGACGTCTGGCACGGCGGTATCACCCGGGGATCAACCCGGGTGACCGCACGGCCGAAGCGATGTTCCAGCAGATCGCCGAGGCTTACGGCACGCTGAGTGATCCGGACCGGCGGCGCCAGTACGACGCCGCCGGCGGCCGGACCGCCGCGCCCGGCGAGCCCGGTGCGTTCGAGTTCGCGGGTTTTGATTTTTCGTTCGCCGCGCACGGGCCGGAGGCGGCCACCTTCAGCGAGCTGTTCGCGGAAGTGCTGCACCCCATCGCGACCGACAGCAGCGAGCCGGAGCCCGGGGCGGATCTGCACGCGGTCCTGACGGTCACCTTCGAGGAATCCATCCGAGGTGTCGAGCGCCAGGTCGTCGTGACTCGGCAGGTGGAGTGCCCGGTATGCGCGGGCGCGGGGCGGATTCGTACGCGCGAGGGTCGCTGCGCGCACTGCCAGGCTACCGGGAAGGTGCGCTGGGCGCGCGGGCACATGGTGTTTGCGAAAGCGTGCCCCGCCTGTGCCGGAACGGGCCGGCTCCGCGATGTGCCGTGCGAAGCCTGCGGCGCGCGCGGACGTTCCGTCCGAAGCGAGGCCGTTGCCGTGAAACTGCCGGCGGGTGTGGCGGACGGGGCGCGACTGCGCGTGCCGGACAAGGGGCACGCCGGCCACCGCAACGGCCGCACGGGGGATTTGTACGTGGACGTGCGCGTCCAGCCGCATCCACTTCTGCGCCGCGAGGGCAACGACCTGTTCATCGTCGTGCCGGTCGCGGTGCACGAGGCGATGCTGGGCGCCCGCATCAGTGTCCCGACGCTCGAGGGGAACGTTGCGGTGAAGGTGCCCGCCGGGACACAGGCGGGTCAGCGGTTCCGCATCAGCGGCCGCGGCGCGCCGGCGCCGTCGGGAGACCGCGGAGACCTGGTCGTGGAAGTGAAGATCGTGCTGCCGGCGTTCGTGGACGAGCGTTCCAAGGAACTGATGCGCGAGTTCGGGCGATTGAACGGCGAAGACGTCAGAAGAGACCTGCACGTATGACGGCGAAGCGCTCCGGCAAGGCGTACTACATGATCAGCGTGGTGGCGCAGAAGTACAACATCCACCCGCAGACGCTCCGCCTGTACGAGCGCGAAGGATTACTGAAGCCCTCACGGACCGAGGGGAACACCCGTCTCTACTCCGAGGACGACCTCGAACAGCTGGAAACCATCCTGTCACTGACGCGCGACCTCGGGGTCAACCTCGCGGGCGTCGAGATCATCCTCAACATGCGCCGCAAGATCGAGGCAATGCAGCACGAGGTGAACGAGTTCATCGACTACGTGAAGCACGAGCTCTCGCGCGGCATCGGCGACTGGGAGCAGCGGCTCAGCACCGCGCTCGTCAAGTCTTCCCCAACCGACCTCGTGCGTGCCGCCGCGCCGCAGACCCAGACCGAACGTCCCACCGAGCCCGAAGAAATCGACGAACCGCGCCGCAAAGCCGAGTAGCGACGGACGTACAATTCGGGATGCGCGATGGAGGCGAAGAAAGCGACGCGCTGCGGGCGTACCTCCGCGGCATTTCGAAGCTGCCCCGCCTGACCCCGGACGAAGAGCGCGCGCTCGGCACCCGGATCAAGCAGCACGGCGATGAAGCCGCGCTGCGGCGTCTCGTCGAAGGCAATCTCCGCTTCGTCGTCAGCTACGTCAAGCGGTACCGCGGGCTGGGTGTTCCGTTCCTCGATCTCATTCACGAAGGCAATCTCGGGTTGATGGAGGCGGCGCGCCGGTTCGATCCGGACCGCAACGTCAAGTTCATCACGTACGCCGTCTGGTGGGTGCGGCAGGCCGTGACGCACGCATTGTCCGGGCAGACCCGCGCCTTTACCCTGCCGCAGAAGCTCTCGGCCGTCGCCGCGCGGTTCGGCCGCGAAGTGGCGCAGCTGACGGAGCAGCTGCAGCGCTCCCCGACGAACCGCGAAATCGCGGAAGGGCTCGACATTTCCGAAGGCGAAGTCGAAGCGCTCGTGAGAATCGGCGATCGTGACGTCTCATTGAGCGATCCGATTACGAGAGAGGGTGAAGACGCGCCGGAGCTCGGCGACATGATCGAGCAGGCGAGCGAGCCGCCGGCCGAGGAAGCCTTGATCCATCATCGGCTGCACGCGCGAGTGCGGCACGCGCTCGCCGAGCTGGACGGCCGCGAGCGCGAGGTGCTCCAGCTGCGCTTCGGTCTCGATCGCGAGGGCGAGCCGCGCACGCTGCAGGAGGTGGGTGAGCGGCTCGGGCTCACACGCGAACGGATCCGGCAGATCGAGTCGCGTGCGAAAGACAAGCTGCGAAGATCGAAGCGCGCGGGAGAGCTTCGATCGTACCTGAACTGAGTTACAATCGCTCCTCCGCGACCATGTCCTGCCAACTCTGCGACGATACCGGATGGAAGCCTGTCGAAGTCACCGGTACGCGTCGCGTCGTCCGCTGCGACTGCTGGCGCGCGGGATTGACGACGCGCTTGCTTGCTGAAGCACGCATCCCACCTCGGTACCGACGCTGCGATCTCGACACGTTTGTGACGTACCCGAACGAGAAGCTTCTCGGCGCGGTCAAGATGGCGCGCCGCTTCGCCGAGCAGTTTCCCGAGCCGCGCAAGAGCCTGTGCCTCATCGGCCCGCCGGGCATCGGCAAGACGCATCTCGCGGTGTCGGTCCTCCGGAAGGTCATCCTCGAGAAAGGCGCGCGCGGACTTTTTTATGACGTGCGTGACCTGCTGCGCGTCATTCGCAGCACCTACAACCCGCTCGTCCGGACCGCTGAAATGGACATTCTGCGGCCGGTCATGGAAGCCGACATCCTGGTGCTCGACGATATCGGCTCCGAAAAGACCTCGGAGTGGGTCGAGGAGACGATGAACCTCATCGTCAATACGCGCTACAACGAGCGGCGCCACACCATCTTCACGTCGAACTACGAGGACACGCCCGACGACAGCGATCCGGACTGCCTCAAGGGGCGAATCGGGTTCCGCATTCACTCGCGCCTTCACGAGATGTGCGACTTCCTCGAGTACGACGGCGCCGATTATCGACACCTGCCGCCGAACGGCGGCGTCGAAGACCTCGTGATGTTGTGGAAGCGCGGCGGTCGTCGGACCCTGCCGACGCGGTCCAAAGGCCCTGTGCGCGCGCAGCTGAAACCTCCGGACGACAAGTCCGATCTCGGCTGGCCGGGGGGGAAGGCGGGCTCGTAAGCTCTTCCCAATGTCACTGGGCCTCTATCTCCACATCCCCTTCTGTTCCTCAATCTGCAACTACTGCAACTTCAACCGCGGACTGTTCCAGTCCGGTTTGAAGGACCGCTATGTCGCCGCCCTCGAACAGGAAATCAGGAGCGCACGCGCGGCCGGTTCCTCCGGTGCTCCCGCAGATACGATCTTTTTCGGCGGCGGCACTCCCTCGTTGCTCGAACCGCTCGAGATCGCGGAACTGATTCGCGCCTGCCGGGAGACATTCGACGTCCGGTCCGATGCGGAGGTCACGCTCGAGACCAATCCCGAAACGTCCACCCTCGAACGGATGCGCGGGTTCCGGGACGCCGGGGTCAATCGGATCAGCTTCGGGGTCCAGTCGTTTCTCGACGCCGAGCTGAAACGCCTCGGGAGGATTCATTCGGTGGATCGGGCGCGCGAAGCGTTTCGCGAAGCGCGGGCCGCAGGCTTCGACAACATCAGCCTCGATCTGATGATGTGGCTTCCGCAGCAGCGCGCGAGCGACTGGCATGAGAACGTCGAATCGCTGATTGCGATTGGTCCCGAACATGCGTCGTTGTATCTCCTCGAGTTGTATCCGAACGCCCCGCTCAAGGAAGAGATGGCGCGCGCGGGATGGTCGCTCGCGCCCGACGACGATGCGGCGGAGATGTACCTCTGGAGCATGGACAGACTGGAAGCGGCTGGCTATCGTCAGTACGAGATATCGAATGTGGCGCGGGCGGGTCTGGAGTCCCGTCACAACCTCAAATACTGGCAGGACGGAGAGTGGCTGGGATTCGGCTGCGGCGCTCACTCGACGATGGGGGGCGCGCGGTGGAAGAATGTCTCGTCAACGGAAGACTACGTGACCCGCATCGGGCGGGGCGAGTCGGTTGCGGCCGACCGGAGAGAGCTCGCGCGGGACACGCGGCTGGAAGAGGCGCTGTTCACCGGGCTGCGGCTGTCGGACGGGCTCGATCTGGAGCGAATCGGTGCCCGATACGAGGTCGATGTGTGGGCGCGGTACGGCGGGGCACTCCAGCCTTTCCTGGACGCCGGGCTCGTCGTGCATGCCGGGCCGAGGCTACGGTTGTCAAGAGAAGGCATGCTTCTGGCAAACGAGATCCTGGCGGTATTCGTTTAGACCGCAACTGGCGCCGGCGGCCCTTTGTCGTTGTGCTCTAGGCAGGCTGGCGAGTTTACGGTAAAGTGTGCGCTTGTTCCCGTGGATGGGATCAGAGCGTTGGCTGTGGGTTCAAGGAGGAGATTGAATGCGTCGCCCCTTTGTCATTTTGAATTTTGCTCTTGCCGCCGCGTTGGCGCCGGCTCTCTGTTTCGCCCAGGCCGCACCGGCGCAGCCCTCTGCGCAGCAGCCTGCTACGGGCCAGCCAGCCACTCAGCCGCCGGCGACCCAGGGTACTCAACCGCCGGCGACGCAGGGGACAACGCCAGCGGCCCCGGCGACGCCTACCACCCCCAAGCTGGCCTTCACGACCCCTGCCGGCCTGCTGCTCGTGCAGATCAAGCCTGACCAGACGTCCGTCTTCGAGGAGATGATGGGCAAGCTGAAGACAGGACTTGCTGCCACGACCGATGCGACACTGAAACAGCAGGCGTCCGGCCTGAAGGTGTACAAGGCCACCGAGCCCTTTGGTGCGAACGCGCTCTATGTGGTCACCATGGAGCCGACGGTGCCGAGCTCGGAGTACGAGCTCTTCGCCATGCTGCAGAAGACGATGACGCCGGACCAGCTCCGGGCGCCTGAAACAGCCGAGATGTGGAAAAAGTATGCTGCGGCGTTTGCTGCGGGTCTGAGCAAGCTCAGCCTGACTCCGCTCGGCAGCTAGCATCGCCTCAAGTTCAAAAAAGGGAACAGGTGCTCGGGCCTGTTCCTTTTTTTTGACAACGCCTTCAGCTATCAGCTATCAGCCTTCGGCTGTCAGACATCCGGACAAGAACTGAGAGCTGACAGCTGACAGCTGAGAGCTGACTCAGAACTTCAGATTGATCCCCGCGTAGAACCGCTGCGGGCGCGGATAGAGCACCGACCCCCTGAGAGTGGACACGCGGTAGTCCAGCCGCAATCGAAGCGGCCCCGCGAGCGTCATTTTGACCCCCCCGCCCACGTTGATCCCCACGTTCGTTTCGGAGTCCGAGTTCAGCGTTTCGCGGAAAATCCCGCCCCCCGCCGTTCCGTAGAACTGCAGGCCGGCGATGGGAAACGGAGTCTGGAGCAGCCCGTTGAACATGAACGTGCGCAGCTTCGGCGCCGCTTTGAGCGCATCTTCATTCGTATTCGCATATTCGAACTCGAATCCGACGATGACGAGCCCGACGCCGACGGCGAGGCCCTTGACCATCCGGTTGGACGGCGTGCGGTTCGTGCCGATGAAGGCGGTCGCGTCGGCCCACGCGGTGGCGGGCACGAGCAGAAGGGCCGTCAGCGAGAAGGCCCGAAAAACCCCGGGAATGAGTCGCATGGACTGAGCATAGCGCGTTTCTCGAGCGCTTCCGAACAGCTACCAGCTACCCGCTTCCCGCTTCCCGCTTCCCGCTTCCAGCTTCCGGCTTCCGGGTTCCGGCTCCCGGCTCCCGGCTCCCGGCTCCCGGCTTCCAGCTTCCGGCTCCCGGCTTCCAGCCTCCCGAGTCCCGAACCCCGAGTCCCCCGCCTGCGCCGCGAAGCGGCTACGGCGCGGCCTCGCCGGAGCTCGCGTTGATTGTTCTGCGAGCGGAGGCGGGCGAGTCCCGAACCCCGAATCCCTTCAAGATCGGCAGGTCATGCGATACATTCGGGCGTGGACTTTCGCCCCTCGGAAGAGCAGGAGCTGCTGCGCGCCTCGGTTCGCGAGTTCGCAGAAGCGGAGATGCGTCCTCACGTCATGGAGTGGGACGAATCGCAGCACTTCCCGATGGACCTGCTCCCGAAGCTCGCGGACCTCGGCCTGATGGGCATCCAGTTCGCCGAGCAGTACGGCGGATCGGCGATGTCGGCGGTGGACTACTGCATCTGCATCGAGGAGCTGGCGCGTGTCTGTCCGGCGATCGCCCTGTCGGTCGCGGCTCACAACGGACTGTGCATGTCGCACATCAACATGTTCGGCGATGAGACCCAGAAGTCGAAGTACCTCCCGCGGCTGGTGCGCGGCGAAGTGCTCGGGGCCTGGGGCCTCACCGAGTCGGGGGCCGGCAGCGACGCGGCCGGCATGAAGACGGCGGCCGTCCGCGACGGAGCAGGCTGGATCCTCAACGGCTCGAAGAATTTCATCACGCACGGCACCATCGGCGGCGTGATGGTCGTCGTCGCGGTCACCGATCGCGCGAAGGGACATCGCGGCATCTCGGCGTTCGTCGTCGAGCACGGCACGCCCGGCATGAGCGCGGGCAAGAAGGAGAACAAGCTGGGGATGCGCGCGAGCGACACCAGCGAGGTGATTTTCCAGGACTGCCGGATCGGGGCCGAACAGCGGCTTGGCGAGGAAGGGCAGGGATTCATCGATACGCTTCAGGTGCTGGACGCGGGCCGCATCGGGATTGCGGCGCTGTCGGTGGGGCTGGCGCAGGGCGCGTATGAAGCGGCGTTGCGCTACGCGAAGCAGCGCCGGCAGTTCGGCCAGCCGATCGCGGCGTTCCAGGCGATCCAGTGGAAGCTTGCCGACAATGCCACCCGGATCGAGGCGGCGCGGCTGCTGACATATCGGGCGGCGTATCTGAAGGATCGCGGGCAGCGTCTGACGCGGGAGTCGGCGATGGCGAAGCTCTTCGCCAGCGAAATCGCCGTCAAGGCGGCCGACGACTGCGTGCAGATTCATGGCGGCTACGGGTTCGTGAAGGACTATCCGGCAGAGAAATACTTCCGCGACGTGAAGCTCCTGACGATCGGCGAAGGCACCAGTGAGATCCAGCGGCTCGTCATCGCGCGGCAGCTCCTCAACCAGTGACCGTGGCATCGTGACCGCCCCGAGTCTGTCCGAACGTGTGCTGGCGGGGGACGCCCGCGCGGTCGCCCGCGCGATGTCGCTCATCGAGGACGAAACCGCCGAAGGGGCGGCGCTGATCCAGCGCATCTTTTCAGGCACCGGCCGTGCGTACCTCGTCGGCATCACGGGACCGCCCGGCGCCGGGAAGAGCACGCTGGTCGATCGCATGACGTCGGAGCTCCGGCGCGCGAACCTCACCGTCGGCGTGGTCGCCATCGATCCGACGAGCCCGTTCAGCGGGGGCGCGCTGCTCGGCGACCGCGTCCGGATGCAGGGACATGCGAGCGATCCGGGTGTCTTCATCCGCAGCATGGCGACGCGCGGTCACCTCGGCGGGCTCGCCCGCGCGACGAGCGACGCCGCACTCGTGCTCGATGCCGCCGGCAAGGACATGATCCTCATCGAGACGGTCGGTGTCGGCCAGGACGAGATCGATATCGTGCGCACCGCGGATGTCTCGATCGTCACGGTCGTGCCTGGAGCCGGCGACGACGTCCAGGCCCTGAAGGCTGGGATCATGGAGATTGCCGATATCTTCGTCGTGAACAAAGCGGATCGAGAAGGAGCCGATCGAACCAGCGCGTCGATCGAGGCCATGCTGTCGCTGGAGACATACGGCCCCGACGACTGGCGCCCACCCATCCTCAAGACCGAAGCCACGACGGGTAAGGGGGTGGTCGAGGTGCTCGACACCATCGACTGGTTTCGTGTGCATACCCATGCGACCCAGGACACGCGGCGGCGCGCGCGCGCGGAGTTCCGCGTCCGCGAACTGCTGGCCCACCGGCTCCTGCGCCACGTCGAAGAGCAGGTGCTTGCCGCAGGGGAGTTCGAGGCGATCCTGGACAGGATCGCGGCGCGGGAGGTCGACCCGTACACAGCTGTTGACGAGATTTCGAAGCGGGTGCTGCGGCCCTGACGTCATGTGCCGCAGAGCAGCCGCTGAAGACGCTTCCGTGAACCATCATGAAATGTGCCATTGACCATATCGGCATCGCGGTCTCGAGCCTGGCCGATGCGCTGGCGTTCTACCGCGACGCGCTGGGGCTGGACGTCGAGATCCCGGAGGAGGTGCCCTCCCAGCGGGTCCGCGCGCACTTTGTTCACGTCGACGGCGCGGGTGCCGGCGGGCCGGCGCCCGTCGCGCTCGAACTGCTCGAGGCGACCGCAGACGATTCCCCGATCGCGAAGTACCTGGCGCGGCGCGGCCCCGGCCTTCACCACATCGCCTTTCGAGTCCCGGACATCGTCGGCGCGCTGGCACACCTGAAGGCGCGTGGCGTGCGACTGATCGACGAGACGCCGCGGCCGGGAGCCCACGGATCGCTCGTGGCGTTCCTCCATCCGGCGAGCACGCACGGCGTTCTCGTCGAGTTGAAGCAGGCACAGGGGTGACCTTCGGCGACCTCGAGCTGGTTCCGCTCTTCGACGGCTTCTTTCGTCTCGACGGCGGCGCGATGTTCGGGGTGGTCCCCAAGCCGCTGTGGGAGCGGCGCGCGCCGGCAGACGAGAAGAATCGCATCCGTCTCGCGGTGCGGCCGCTGCTCGTGCGCGGTGAGCAGACGATGATCGTGGACGCCGGGATTGGCGGAAAGATGGATCCCCGCAGCGTGGAGATCTACGCCATCGATCGATCGCGGAACCTTGATCACACGCTTGCGGAGGCCGGCAGCCAGGCGGCGGACATCGACATCGTGCTCGCGTCCCATCTTCACTTCGATCACGCGGGAGGATTCACGTCGGGCGGTGGATCGGCAGGACCCGTGCCGCGATTTCCTGAAGCGCGGTATGTCGTCCGCACGGCGGAGTGGGAGGACGCGACCCATCCGCACGAACGGAACCGCGCGAGCTACCTGCAGGAGAACTTCGTCCCTCTCTCAACCGCGGGCGTGCTGGACCTGATCGCCGGCGACGAGCAGATCATGCCGGGCGTGCGGGTCGTGCGGACCGGCGGGCACACGATGCACCATCAGATCGTCATGATCGAATCCGGAGGCCGCACGGCGGTGTTTGCCGCCGACCTCATTCCGACCATCGCGCACATCGACGAGCCCTGGATCATGGGGTACGACCTGTATCCCATGGATACCCTCGCGTTCAAGCGGCGGTTCGTGCGGGAGGCGATCGAGCGGGAGTACCTGATTTTCTTCGAGCACGATCCCGAGGTGGCGGCCGGCTACATCCGGGAGGAGAACGGGCGCAGGCGCGTCGAACGCGTCGCCTGAAGTATCATTTCTTCGACGTCTCCATAAATTTTCATGATTACCATCGGCATCATCGGCGGCAGCGGTTTGTACGACATGGCGGAGTTGACCGACCGTGAGGAGCGGCGGGTCGACACCCCGTTCGGCGAACCCTCGGCTCCGTACGTCGTCGGCACGCTGGGCGGGAAGCGAGTGGCGTTTCTGGCGCGTCATGGCGCCGGACACCGGCTGCTCCCGTCAGAGCTGAACTTCCGCGCGAACATCTTCGGTTTCAAGACCCTGGGCGTCGAGTTCATCCTGTCCGCCAGCGCGGTGGGGAGTCTCAAGGAGCAGTACAGACCCCTGGACCTGCTGATTCCCGATCAGTTCTTCGACCGGACGAAGGGGCGGGTCTCGACGTTCTTCGGACGCGGCCTGGTGGCGCACGTGGGGTTCGCGCATCCGTTCTGCGGTCCGCTCAGCGGCGTCGCGTACGATGCGGCGCGCGCGGCCGGCCTCGAGGCCGGCGGCGACGGCAACCGGCCAGGCGTGGCGGCTGTGCACAGGGGCGGCGCGTACGTGTGCATGGAAGGGCCGCAGTTCTCCACGCTGGCCGAATCACGGCTCTATCGCGCCTGGGGGATGGACGTGATCGGGATGACGAACCTTCAGGAGGCCAAGCTCGCGCGCGAGGCCGAGATCTGCTACAGCACCATCGCCCTCGTCACGGACTATGACTGCTGGCATCCGGACCACGATCAGGTCACCGTCGAGATGATCATCGCCAACCTGACGCAGAACGCGCGCACGGCGCAGGCGGTGATCGCCGGCGCCGTGGCCCGCCTGCCGCTCGAGCGCACGTGCGAGTGTGCCTCGGCGCTGAAGCACGCGATCATCACCCGGCCGGACGCGATCCCCGAGAGCGTCAAGCGCGAGCTCGCGCCGATTGTGGGGAAGTACATCTAACTCGGGACTCGGGACTCGGGGATCGGGATCGGGATCCCTGCCACCTCCCGAATCCCGGATTTCTAATCCCCGGTCCCCAATCCCCAATCCCTAGTCAAAGAGAGCCCAAATGAACATCGTGGTGACTGGTTCCATCGCCTTCGACTACCTGATGTCCTTTCCGGGGAAGTTCACCGAGCACTTCCTCCCGGAGCATATGTCGCGCGTCAGCCTCAGCTTTCTGGTGGACACGATGGACAAGCGGCGCGGCGGATGTGCGCCGAACATCGCGTACACACTCGCCCTGCTGGGCGAGCGGCCGCGCCTGATGGCGACGGCCGGACAGGATTTCGGCGACTACGGCCGGTGGCTCGAGGCGGCGCACGTGGACACGTCGCTCGTGAAGGAGATTGCCGACCGGTTCACGGCGTCGTTCTTCTGCAGCACCGACTCGGACAGCAACCAGATCGCCTCGTTCTACACAGGAGCGATGGCGAACGCCGGAGAGCTGTCGTTTCGCGACGTCCCTGACTGCGGCCTCGCGATCATCTCTCCCAACGACCCTGGCGCGATGCTGCAGTATGCGGAGGAGTGCCGGGTGCTCGGCATCCCCTACATCTGGGATCCGGGGCAGCAGTGCGCGCGAATGTCGGGAGATGAGCTCAGGGACGGACTGGTCGGCGCCACCATCGTCATCTGCAACGACTACGAAATCGAGCTCATACGGCAGAAAACAGGGCTGGACGAGGACGCCATTGTCACCCATAGTGGATCTCTCGTCATCACGCGCGGCGAAAACGGCTGTTCGATTCTCGAGCGGAACGGGCGGACGGTGGTACCCGCGGTGCCGCCGCACCGCCTGGTGGACCCCACGGGGGTGGGGGACGCCTTCAGGGGCGGCTTTCTGAAGGGGATGGCGCGTGGCGCCAGCTATACCGTCTGCGCGCAACTCGGCAGTGTGGCGGCGACCTACGCGCTCGAACATCTCGGTGGCCTGAGCCACGCGTTCACATGGGCGGAGTTTCGCGAGCGCTACGAAACGCATTTCGGGCACGCTGCGAACCTCGAATAGGACCAGCGCTCTCAGGTCCGGCGGGCCGGCGCACAGACGATGATGGGAATTACTTACCTTCGTCGACGGTTTCCGGCGTTACGCGACCGGGCATTCACTGGATAATTTCCGGGAGACGCACGGAACGCGCCTTGCTTAGCGCTCGGGTGAGGAGGAGTCGTGAAAGGCCTCGCCGCAACATTCACTCTCACATCGGCGCTGGCGATTCCCATCGCCGCGCAGTCGCCCGCGACCGTCCCCGCCACGTCGGGGCAGGGGTCGGTCTTCCGGAGCGGCGCCAGCCTGGTCGCGCTCAACGTGACCGTCAGCGACGGCAAGCGGCTCGTGCCCGGGCTCAAGCCGGATGATTTTGCGATTTACGAAGATGGCGTCCTTCAGCGCGTCCAGTTTTTCGAGGCCAAAGAAGTACCGATCGATCTCATCCTCCTGATTGATACCAGCGCGAGCATGGGCGACAAGATGGATGTCGTCCGCGAGGCGGCCGTGGGCTTTCTCGCCACGCTTCGCGACAAGGATCGAGGCGCGGTGGTGACGTTCGGCGATCGCGTGAACATCGCACAACCGCTCACGGATCAGCGCGAGGCGCTCGAGCGTGCGGTACGTCAGGCCCAGCCGACCGGTTCGACGGCGCTCAACAACGCGCTCTATGTGGCGCTGAAGCAGTTCGCGCGCGGAGCCCAGCAGGAGGGTGACGTCCGTCGTCAGGCGATCGCCGTGCTCTCGGACGGCGAGGACACCTCGAGCATCATCGGATTCGACGATGTGCTGATGATGGCGCGCAAGAGCGGGATCAACATCTATACGATTTGCCTGCAAAGCCAGTACACCATCGCCCGTGTCGACTCCGGCCGGCGGTACTTCTCAGAGTCCGACTTCGCCATGAAGTCGCTGGCACAGGAGACCGGCGCGCAGTCCTACTTCCCGCATTCTGTCCAGGACCTGCGGGGAATCTACGCAGGCATCTCGGATGAACTGGCCAACCAGTACTCGATCGGCTACGCGCCGACCAACGGCCGCCTGGATGGCCGGTTCCGCCGCATTGTCATCAAGGTGAACGAGCACCCGGAGTTCCGGCCTCGCGCCCGGATGGGGTACACCGCGGAATCGCTCAGCGCCGTCGCCCCGGCCTCGCGATAGCCGGACCGCCGGAGAGGGCTGCGACTCCGGCACGCGTCGTCGCGCCTCCTGAGTACAATCTTCCGGTGCAACGCGGGCTTGCGGCGGCGCTGACGGTTGGGGCGCTGCTCTGGGCAGCGACGCTGCTTCTCGCGCCGTTCGCACTCCAGCGCGGCCGCGAAGTGTCAACCGCGTCCGCGCTGATCTATCAGGGCGCAAGTCTCATCTGCCATCAACGGCCGGAACGGTCGTTTCACCTGGCCGGCGTTCAACTCCCGGTCTGCGCACGCTGCCTGGGCTTGTACCTGTCCGGCGCCGCAGGTGCGCTTGTCGCGATGTCAGGCCGGCGACGGGCCGAGATGCCGCGTGCGCCCCGGATCCTTTTCGCGCTTGCCGCAATCCCGACCGCGCTGACGTTTGCCGTCGAACTCGCCGGACTAGCGCACCCGTCGAACACTCTGCGCGCTGTCTCGGCTCTTCCGCTCGGCGCGGCCGCGGGCTGGATTTTCGTGCGGTCCCTGCGGGCCGAGGCCGAAGAGAGGCCACCGGCTTCGAACCTTTAGTCTGCCTTTGCCATGCGTTATGATGCTGGGGATATGGCGACAAAATCGACCGCCGTGGAGCGGGCACGCGCGGCCGAGCCGGGGATGCTGGTCCTGCTTTGCCTGGCCGCCTGGGCGGTGCCCGGGGCCGGCCACCTGTGGATGGGCCGCCGACAGAAAGGGATCGTGTTTCTGCTCGCGATTCCTGCCATGTTCCTCGCCGGCCTGCTGATGCACGGCCGGATTTTTCCGTTCGACTGGACCGAGCCGCTCGTCGGCCTGGCAGCCGTGGCGAATCTGGGCGCCGGGGCGCCGTGGCTTCTCGCGCGGATGGTTGAGGCAGGCGCCGGGACCGTGACCGCCGTGACATACGAATACGGCAACTGTTTCCTGATCGTCTCCGGTCTCCTCAACTCGCTCGTCGTCCTCGACGCGTTCGACATCGGGATGGGCCGCAAGTGACCAGCCACGTCCTGCTGCTGCTGCTGTTTGCGTTCTTCGTGTCCCTGGTGTTCTCGGTGCTGCTCCGCGACGAGCCGCGCGCGCAGTTGCGGACCGGCGCGATGATGTTCGGCGGATTCATCGCGGCGGCGGTAGTTCTGGGGTGGCTGATGTATCCGCTCCCCCTGTGACCGGCCCCCGACACACTCTGCGTACGCCTTTCTTCCTCTGGGGACCGGTGGGGCTCCAGATGGTGCTGATCTTCGCGGCCTCTTCCATCCCGAACCTTCTCAATCTGCCGGGTGGCATGTCCGACAAATCGGGTCATGGCATCGGCTATGGGATTCTCGGGGCGGTGCTGATTCGCGCGCTGGCGGGCGGCCGGCTGAGTGGCGTCACCTGGCGCCGCGCCGGTCTGGCGGTGCTCCTCGCGACGCTGTACGGTGTGACCGACGAGTTTCACCAGTCCTTCGTGGCTGGACGCTCACCCGATCGGTTCGACGTGCTCGCAGACTGTCTCGGCGCGGCGGTCGCGATTGTCGTCATCACAGGTGTCGCGCGTGCGTGGGGTATACTCAAATTTTCGCCCCGTTCGCACGGGCAGCACTGACGACGGAGCGGGGTGAGCGCGCGGCTCCCGGGCCGGTCCCGCTCCGGACCGTGCGGTGCCCGCCGATCAACACGGAATCCCGCGACATGACTCTCGAACATTTCGACAACATCCTGGTCGAACGGGACGCGGGCGTCGCGACGATCACGATCAACCGCCCGAAGGTCCTGAATGCGCTCAACGCGCAGACGTTCGACGAGCTGCGACGCGCGGTGCTTGCGCTCGGGCCCGACGCGGACGTGCGGGCGGTCATCGTGACCGGCGCCGGCGACAAGGCTTTTGTCGCGGGAGCGGACATCAACGAGTTGACCGTCCAGAGCCCGGACGAGGGGCGCGCGCGCGCCATGAGCGGCCAGCATGTACTCGATCTCATCGAGAACCTCGGGAAGCCGGTCATTGCGGCGATCAACGGCTTCGCGCTCGGTGGCGGTTGCGAACTGGCCATGGCCTGCACGGTTCGCATCGCCGCCGACACGGCGAAACTGGGACAGCCGGAAATCAATCTCGGCATCATTCCCGGCTATGCCGGCACGCAGCGTCTCTCCAGGCTGGTCGGAGCGGGCCGCGCGCTGGAGCTTCTGCTGACCGGCGATCAGATCTCTGCCGCCGAGGCGTACCGCATCGGACTGGTGAATCGGGTGGTGACTCCGGCCAATCTGATGGCGGAGGCCCGCAAGATGTCCCGGGCGCTCGCGTCGAAGGCGCCGATTGCGGTCCGGTACATCCTGGATGCCGTGCACACGGGTCTCCAGATGCCGTTCCGGGAGGCGCAGATCTTCGAGGCGACACTCTTCGGTCTCGTCTCGGCCACTGACGACATGCGCGAGGGCACCCGGGCCTTCCTCGAAAAGCGCAAGGCGGAGTTCAAAGGGAAGTAACGCGGTGCGTCACACAGATCCCAGCACTCACGCGGCGACGCTGCCCACGGCGGCCGGCTATCGCTTCGCCGTGATCGTCTCGCGCTTCAACCAGCCGATTACCGACGCGTTGAGGGAAGGCGCGCGCGCCGCCCTGGCGGAGGCGTCGGTGACTCCGGACGCGATCGAAGAAATGGACGTGCCGGGCGCCTTCGAGCTGCCGCAGGCCGCGCGTTATGCCGCCGGGACCGGCCGGTTCGACGCCGTCATCACGCTCGGGTGCGTGATTCGCGGCGCGACGCCGCACTTCGAATACATCTCCTCGGCCGTTGCGCAGGGCATCATGGACGCGTCGGGGCAGACCGGAGTTCCGATCGCCTTTGGTGTGCTGACGACGGACTCGCAGGCGCAGGCGGAGGAGCGTGCCGGCCCCGGGCGCGACAACAAGGGCTGGGAGGCGGCGGCCGCCGGCATCGAGATGGCGGTCCTCTTTCGCCGGCTCGGCCGCACCCCCGCGCGCGCGGCGGATGCCCCGCGTCCGTTCGGCTTCGCGCCCCGGTCCAGCACGCGCGGAACCGAGCCATGAAAGCGGCGGACCAAACCAGCCGCCGGCGTTCGCGTGAAGCCGCTCTCCAGATGCTCTATCAGCTGGAGATCGGCCGCACCACGGCGCAGGAGGCCATCGTCTCGTACTGGCCGGCTCATGATGCGGACGATGACGTATCGGAGCCGCAGCGTCAGTTCGCGAACGCGCTCGTGCTGGGCACCATGGCGCGGCTGGCCGAAGTCGATGCGACCATCACGGCCCACGCGCAGAACTGGCGGATCGAGCGGATGGTCGTCATCGACCGGATCGTGCTGAGGCTCGCCATCTACGAGCTGCTCGCGGAGATGGATACGCCGGCGCGCGTGGTGATCAACGAGGGGATCGAGCTCGCACGCACGTACTCCGGTGAGGAAGCGGTGCCCTTCGTCAACGGTGTGCTGGATTCCGTCCGCAAAGAGCTGAAGCGCGAGTGAGAGGGACGGAGGGAACGGAGAAAATTCCACCACGGAGACGCGGGGACACGGAGACGACACGGAGAGAACCAGCTGAATAGCCGCAGATCATCGAGAGAAACGATCCGACATCGACATCGCGGGCTGTCGAACGGGCCAGCGGTCGGACGCCGGCCTGCGGCCGGCGAGGGAGAGGCAGGGAATCTCGCGATCACAAGCGTGGGAGCGTCATGCCACGTTTGTGATCGTGAGATTCCCTGCCTCTCAGCCGCGCAAAGCGCGGCCCGACCGCTCACTCTCCGTGTCCCCGTGACTCCGTGGTGCTCTTTCCGTGATCTCCGTGATCTCCGTGACTGATTGTCAGAACATATGACCGAAGACGACCGCGAATCCGACCAGCTGCGTCAGCGACGCGCCAACTTCGAGGAGCTCGTGCGCCTCGGCGTGGACCCCTATCCCCGCACGTTCGCCCGCACGCACACGGTCGACGAGCTGGTCGGGGCTCACAGCGCCGCGTCATCCGAATCGCTCGACGCGTCACCCCTGGAGACGACGACGGCGGGGAGGGTGATGGCGATTCGAAGTTTCGGCAAGGCCAACTTCCTGGTCATTTCGGACGGGCGATCCCGGATCCAGGTGTACGTCCGGAAGGACACCCTGCCTGAACGTGATTTCGCGATCTTCAAGCTGCTCGACTTCGGCGACTTCATCGGCGTTCGCGGCAAGCTGTTCCGGACGAAGACGAACGAGCTCACGATCTTCGCGTCCTCGCTCGAGTTCCTCGTCAAGTGCTTCATTCCTCTGCCCGAGAAGTGGCACGGGCTGAGCGACGTGGAGATCCGCTATCGCCAGCGATACCTGGACCTCATCGTCAATCCGGATTCCCGGCGCGTGTTCGACGTGCGGAGCAAGGTGCTCGCCTCCATTCGGGGCTTCCTGAATGCCCGGGGCTACCTCGAAGTGGAAACCCCGATGATGCAGCCCATCGCGGGGGGCGCACTCGCGCGCCCGTTCGTCACGCACCACAATGCGCTCGACATGCAGCTTTTCCTACGCGTCGCGCCGGAGTTGTATCTGAAGCGGCTGGTCGTGGGGGGACTCGAGCGGGTGTACGAGATCAACCGCAACTTCCGGAACGAGGGCATCTCGACGCAGCACAATCCCGAGTTCACGATGCTCGAGTTCTACCAGGCCTACACTGACTATCAAGAACTGATGGTCATGACCGAGGAGATGCTGTCGGCCTGCGCACGCGAGGCTACCGGGGGCGACCGCGTGAGGTTCGGTGAGCACGAGATCTCGCTCGCGCCGCCGTATCGCCGCGTGTCGCTCAGGGAAGGTGCGCGGGCGGCGGCTGCGGCCAGGCTCGGCACGACGGTCACGGATGCGGAACTCCGTGACCGGGAGTCCGCGGCGGCGCTGGCACGACAGCTGGGCATCGACGTGCAGCCGTCATACGGCGCCGGAAAGATTGCGACGGAGATCTTCGAGCGGCTGAACGAGCAGGATCTGGTGCAGCCCACCTTCGTCTACGACTTCCCGACGGAAGTGTCCCCGCTGTCGAAGCAGAAGCCGGACGATCCCGACACCGTCGAGCGCTTCGAGCTGTATATCGGCGGGTTCGAGGTTGCGAACGCCTTCAGCGAGTTGAACGATCCGGCCGAGCAGCGCCGGCGATTCGACGCGCAGCTCGTCGGCCGGGCCGCGGGCGACGTCGAGGCGCACGCGATGGACGAGGACTACATACGGGCCCTCGAGTATGGCCTGCCGCCCACGGGAGGCGAAGGGGTCGGCATCGATCGGCTCGTCATGCTGCTGACGAACAGCCTCTCCATCCGCGACGTCATTCTCTTCCCGTTGATGAGGGCCCGGCAGGCCTCCGGAGCCTGATGGATCTGCCCTTCGAGCTCTTCGTCGCGTTCAGATACCTGCTCGCGCGGCGGAAGCAGGCCTTCATCTCGCTCATTTCCCTGATCTCGGTGCTGGGCGTCATGGTGGGCGTCATGGCGCTCCTCATTGCGCTGGCGCTCATGACGGGCCTGCAGGGCGAGCTCCGCGATCGTATCGTCGGCTCGGCGGCCCACGTGTATGTGATGAAGGCCGGAGGGCTCGCCGACACCGACAGCGAGCTCCAGAAGCTCAGGACCGTACCGCACGTCGTCGCCGCTGCACCGGTCGTCCAGGGGAAGGGGATCCTCCAGAGTGATGGCGGGGAACAGGCATTCATCGAGATCAAAGGGGTGATCCCGGCGCTCGAAAAGACCGTCACCCGGATCGAGCAGGCGATGCTCTCCGGCGGACTCGACGGCCTCGACACCGCTTCGGACAGCGTGCCCGGCATTCTCGTCGGAAAGGATCTTGCCGCGCAGCTCCACGTGAAAGCGGGAGATGCCGTGCGCCTCATCACTACGGAGGGCACGCTGACGCCCATGGGTCCGATGCTGCGCCCGCGTCCGTTCAAAGTCGTGGGTACGTTCAGCCTGGGGCTTTACGAGTACGACTCGGGATATGGATTCGTCAGGCTCGACGTGGCGGAGCGTCTTCTGGGACGGTCACAGCCGGACCTCATCGAGTTGAAGCTGGACGACATGTTTGCGGCACAGACCGTGGCCGACTCCGTCACCGCGCGCCTGGGCTCGGACTACCTGGCGCAGGACTGGGCGGACCTGAACGGCGCCCTCTTCTCGGCGTTGTGGCTCGAGAAGATGGCGATCTCGATCACCATCGGACTCATCGTCATGGTCGCGGCCCTGAACATTATCGCCTCGCTGATCCTCCTCGTGATGGAGAAGAGCCGCGACATCGCGATTCTCAAGACCATGGGGAGCTCAGCCACGAGCATCCGTCGAATCTTCATGCTGCAGGGACTCATCATCGGCCTGCTCGGGACCTTCGGGGGAGCGGTGGCCGGCTGCGCGCTCATTTACGTGCTCGATCGCTACAAGCTCATTCACGTCCCGATCGAGGTCTACTCGATCTCCTACGTGCCGTTCACGCTCGAGCCGATGGATTTCCTCATCGTCATCGCGTCGGCTGTCGTCATCTGCCTCCTGGCGACCATCTATCCCTCGCGCCAGGCAGCGAAGCTGGATCCAGCGCAGGCGCTCAGGTATCAATGAGAAAGCTATCAGCCATCAGCTGTCAGCTATCAGGCAATGGCCGCCGGCTGACATCTGAGAGTTGATAGTGAGGCTATGGGATTCATCCAGGTGTCCAAGATCACCAAGAGTTCCCTCACAGGTATCAAGGAGAAAGCTATCAGCTGTCAGCTGAGAGCTGAGAGCTGAGAGCTGAGAGCTGAGAGCTGATGTCTATATCTTTTATCGACGTCTCCAACGTCACCAAGAGCTACCCGGTGGGCGGGAGCCGGATAGCGGTGTTGAAGCATCTCGACATCGCGATGGAGCGTGGCGAGATGGTCGCCGTCGTCGGAGCGTCCGGCGTGGGGAAGAGCACGCTGCTGCATGTGATCGGCGGGCTCGACGCGGTGGACGAAGGGCAGGTGCGGATTGGCGACACGCAGGTGAACGCGCTGCCGGATGCCGACGTCGTGGCGTTCAGAAACAAGAGCGTCGGCTTCGTCTTCCAGTTCCATCACCTGCTGCCGGAGTTCACGGCGCTCGAGAATGCAGAGATGCCGATGCGCATCGCGCGGCGGCCGGCCGCGGAACGCCGTGCGCGCGCCATGGAGCTGCTTCGACGCGTCGGGCTCGACCAGCGGCTGGAGCATCGGCCCGGCATGCTGTCGGGCGGAGAACAGCAGCGCGTGGCGATCGCGCGTGCGCTGGTGATGGAACCGGCGCTCCTCCTGGCCGACGAACCGACCGGAGACCTCGACGAACACACCGCCGACACGCTGCACGAACTGCTGCGCGAGATGCACCGTGAACGTGGACTCACGTCGCTCATCGCGACGCACAATCCGCGGCTCGCAGCTGCCTGCGATCGGGTTCTGAGGCTGGAAGACGGAAGACTGAGACCAGCCTAAACGTGCAACGGAGAACGTGCAACGTGCTGGGTGCTACGTGCTACGCAACCTTGTAACGCCGGCGTCGGGCGTTCGACTCGTGGCACGCGGCACATTGCACGTGTAGCACATAGCACGTAGCACGTAGCACGTGACGTCCGCTCAGGTGCGGCGGCCGAAGGCCGGAATCGGAATCTTCATCATGGCCGCGAGGCCAAGAAATACGATCCCGAAGGGTCCGAGCACCAGGGCGGCGCGGAGGATCGGATGCACGCCGATGACCTCGGTGCGGACGACCCAGCCGACGGCTGCGGCGAGGAACGCGGCCGTCCAGAGGCGTGCGAGCCGGCCGGGGCCCACCTCGGTGTGACCGATGCGCCGGTTGAGAGAGTGCCGCAGCAGCGCGAACTCGCACCATCCCGCGATACCGGCCGACGCGGTCAGCCCGGCTGCACCCCACTGCGGGTCGATCCCCAGCCTGGGTGGTACAACGAGCGCAAAGAGATACCCAAGGACCGTCACGAGCGTGACCCGGATCACCGCGAATCGGAGCGGCGTTCTCGTGTCGCCCATGGCGTAGTACGCCGCCGAATACAGCCGGCCCATCGTCGATGCCAGCAGTCCGATCGCTGACCCCGCCAGGATCCCCCAGACATAGATCGCATCCTCGGGCCGGAATCTGCCGTGCTGCAGAATGGCCGCCGCCAGCACATCGCCAAACACCAGGAACACTGTCGCGGACGGCACGACGAAGAAGGCGATGCGCTGAAGCGCGGGTCCCAGGCGGGCGCGGAGCGCCTCGCCGCGCGCGCGTTCGTCGCCGGCCACGCCTGCCATCGCCGGGAGCTCCGCCGCGGAGATCGAGATCCCGAAAAGACTCACCGGCAGCGTGTAGAGCACCTGCGCGTTCATCAGTGCCGTGACGGCGCCGGTAGGCAGGAGACTCGCCAGCAGCGTGTCGATGTAGGCGCTGACCTGGACCACTCCGCGGCTGACGAACGCCGGGCCGAAGTTGCGGATGACGGACCTGACGCCGGGGGTGAGAGCCAGGGCGGGTCCGCCCCGCGATGCGCCGCCGAGCACACCGAGAACCGCCGGGAGCTGGACGGCAAACTGGAGCGCGCTCCCCGCGACCGATCCGATCGCAAGAATCACCGCGAGACGCTCGAGCGGCCGTCCCTGTCCGAAGAGCAGCAGCGTGCCGATCATCGCGGCATTCCAGATGACCGGCGCGGTGTAGGAGATGAAGAACTTGCGATGACTGTTCAGGACCCCAAGGCACCACGCCGAGACGACGAGGAGTCCCGCGCCCGGGAAGAGAATCCGTACGAGCGTTGTCGTGAGCTCCCGCTTTGGCCCGCTGAATCCCGGCGCGATGACATCGATGAAGAATGGCGCGAGGAGGACACCTGCCATCACGAGCAACGCCGTCACCAGGGAGAGCAGCACGAAGATCGCGCGGGCGACCCGGTCCGCCTGCTCCTCCTCACCTCGTGCAAGGAGGCCGGCGTACACGGGGATGAACGAGGCAGACAGCGCTCCCTCGCCGAAGAGATTCTGAAGGAGATTCGGAATCCGAAACGCGGCGTTGAACGCGTCCGCCGCGTCCGAGCGCTGGCCGAAATAGTGGGCAAAGACGCTGACGCGGATGAGCCCCGCCATGCGGCTCAGAAGGATCCCGGCCGCAACGAGCCCCGAGGCGCGGGCTGTGCTCCGCTCGGCGATAGGGCGCTCGGTGGGAAGGGGCATCGCGGGATCGGGATTCGGGATTCGGGATTCGGGTTCGGGACCCGGGGTTCGCGACTCGAGGTGGGACTCGGGTAAACGTGGGACTCGAATCAATCCGAATCGAATCCCGAGCCCCGAATCCCGATCTTTACTTCGCCGCCGTGAACGGCGCCGTGGCGATCACCTTGTCCCACATCAGGACGAGCTTTCCGCCCGACGATGTGACGTCGGCGAAATTCCATGTGAGCTGGTCGACGGCGAGCGGCATGGCGGCGACCGCCATCGGCACGCGCGCGACGTCCTTTGCCGGCGTGTAGTTGTAGGCGCCCCAGAGCGCGTCTTTCGCGGGATCCTGGCCGCTCTTCTTGGCCCCCCAGGACGACACGATCAGCGTCCAGTCGGTCGGCGATTTCAGGTCGATGAAGAGGCTGTATTCGCCGGCGGGGACGCTCTTTCCCCCGATCTGCAGGGGCGCGTCGGTCTTCAGCCGTGTGGAGACGTCGGCCCCCGCGCGCCACACCGGGGCACTGGGGTTCAGGGTCTTCCCGTAATTCGCGCCGGTCCCCCAGAGGTCGCGGCCGCGCTTGATCGGGCGGCCGGCCGTGATCTCAATCCAGGGGCCCTTCTCGCCAAGCTGCGTGGCGGACGTTCCCGCCGGACTCGCCGCCTTCTCCTGTGCCACCACAAATGACGCGGTCGACGCGGCCGCGAGAAGCGTCATACCGAGTACGAACGTTGTTTTCAGCATCCTGACTCCTCCATAAAGAGCGCTCATTGTAATCCGGGCCAGGGCGCCGGAGCCGGAACCCGAAATTGCGGAGGGGAAGCCTGGGCAGCTAAATGCCCTAATCAGGGCGACTTAGGACGCAAAACTGATTGGATGAGGCGAGCGGTTGCCGTATAATGGCGGCAGGGAAGTCCCTCCTTTCACATAGGTAAACCGGATGTTCGAACGCTATACGGAACGGGCGCGGCGGGTGCTTTTCTTCGCGCGCTACGAAGCCAGCCAGCTCGGGAGCATTTCGATCGAGACCGAGCATCTCCTGCTGGGACTGATCCGCGAGGGCAAGGGGCTCACGAGCCGGATTTTTGCCCGGTCGCACCTCTCGCTCGAGAGTATCCGCAAGGAAATCGAAGGACGCACGGTATTCCGCGAGAAGGTCTCGACGTCGGTCGAGATCCCGTTCAGCGCTGAAACCAAGCGTGTGCTGCAGTTTGCGGCTGAGGAGGCCGACCGTCTCCTTCACAACTACATCGGCACCGAGCACCTGCTGCTCGGGATTCTCCGCGAGGAGCGGTCCGTGGCCGCCACGATCCTCATGGAGAAGGGGATGCGCCTCAATACCGTCCGCGAGGACATCGTGGCGCTCCTCAACGAGAAAACGACGCTCACGAGGGTCAAGGAGACCCCCCTCCTGGCGGAGTTCAGCCGCGATCTCACCGAGGCCGCGATGAAAAGTCAGCTCGATCCGCTGGTCGGCCGGCACATCGAGATCGAGCGCGTTCAGCAGGTGCTCTGCCGGCGCACGAAGAACAACGCCGTGCTCATCGGCGAACCGGGCGTCGGCAAGACCGCCATCGTCGAAGGGCTCGCGCAGAAGATTGTCTACGGCGACGTGCCGCACTTCCTCGCCGACAAGCGGCTGCTCGCGCTCGACATCTCGCTCATCGTGGCGGGCACCAAGTATCGCGGTCAGTTCGAAGAGCGCCTGAAGGCGATCATGAAGGAGCTGACCGAGAACCCGAACATCATCGTGTTCATCGACGAGCTGCACACGCTCGTCGGCGCGGGATCCGCCGAAGGCTCGCTCGATGCCGCCAACATCCTGAAGCCGGCGCTTTCACGCGGCGAGATCCGCTGCATCGGCGCGACCACGCCGTCCGAGTACCGGAAGTACATCGAGAAGGACCGTTCGCTCGAACGGCGCTTCCAGGCGATCAAGGTGGATCCGCCGAGCGAGAAGGAAACGATCGAAGTCCTGA
This sequence comes from uncultured Acidobacteriota bacterium, assembly GCA_963749835.1. Taxonomy (GTDB): domain Bacteria; phylum Acidobacteriota; class Vicinamibacteria; order Vicinamibacterales; family 2-12-FULL-66-21; genus JALZOC01. Next base: position 3,132,701 of record CAVVOD010000001.1, on the reverse strand, counting down.
TGGGGGTCAAGGATCGGTACGAGACGTTCCATCACGTCGAATACACACCCGAGGCGATCGAAGCGGCCGTGTACCAGTCGAGCCGCTACATCACCGATCGGTTCCTGCCGGACAAGGCCATCGACCTCATTGACGAAGCGGGCGCCCGCGCGAAGCTGCGGGAAGCCGGCTACAGCGAGGAGTTCGGCGAGATCAACCGGAGCATCCGGGTCGCGGTCGAGCAGATGGAAACGGCCGTCTCGGAGAAGAACTTCGAGAAGGCGCAGTTCTACCGCGAGCAGGAAGTCCAGGCGCGCGAGAACCTGCAGTTCGTCCGCGAGAAGTTCGACGTCAAGTCGAGCGCCCGGCGGGTGATCGTCGGGAAGGGTGAGATCGACGAAGTGGTCGCCAAGTGGACCGGCGTGCCGATGACGTCGATCAACCAGGACGAAGGAGACAAGCTCCTGCACATGGAGGATGCGCTCCACAAGCGCGTCGTCTCGCAGGAGGCCGCGATCTCCGCGCTCTCGCGGGCGATCCGCCGATCACGGGCGGGGCTCAAGGCGCCGACGCGGCCCGTCGGCAGCTTCATCTTCCTCGGGCCCACGGGCGTGGGGAAGACCGAGCTGGCCCGGGCGATTGCCAACTTCCTGTTCGGCAGCGACCATGCGCTCATCCGCTTCGACATGTCCGAATACATGGAGAAGCACTCGGTGTCGAAGCTGATCGGATCGCCTCCGGGCTACGTCGGCCACGAAGAGGGCGGCCAGCTGACCGAGAAGGTGAAGCGGAACCCATACTCCGTCGTGCTGCTCGACGAAGTGGAGAAGGCGCACCCGGACCTGTTCAATATCCTGCTGCAGGTCTTCGAGGATGGCCACCTGACGGACGGCCTGGGCAACCGGGTCAACTTCAAGAACACCATCATCATCATGACGTCGAACATCGGCGCCCGCTTCATCCAGAAGAAGGCGTCGCTCGGCTTCCAGTCCGCCGACAGCGGCGTGATCAGCCGCAGCGTCAACGACATGGTGCTCGCCGAGGTCCGCAAGACGTTCAATCCGGAATTCATCAACCGGATCGACGAGCTCATCGTGTTCGATGCGCTCTCGGACGAGGATCTGCGGACGATCACGAACCTCCTGGTTCAGCAGGTGAACGTGAACCTGGTCGATCGGCACATCCGCCTGGAGCTCGACGCGGATGTCATCGACTGGATCATCGAGCAGACCTGCAAGGACCGATCGTACGGCGCCCGGCCGCTGCGAAGGGCCATCCAGCGCTATATCGAAGATCCGCTCTCGGACGAGCTGATTCGGGGCACGCTCAAGGGTGGGGACGTCCAGGTTTACCTGGACGGCGGCGTCCTGGCGTACCGACCCGCGAACACCTCAGAAAACGGCCGACGGCTGGCCTGAGGCGTCTAAAATCCAGTAAACTCATGGCTTGTTCTTTGCCCGGACTTCCCGTCCGGGCAGGAGCAAGCGTCCGCAGTTCCCTTATGCGTGTTTTTGCTCTATTTTTCGCGGCTTTGGCCGCCTTCGCGACGCCTGTACGAGCTGCTTCGGCGGCCGGGGCGGTCGCACCCGTGTCCGTGCAGGCTTCGTCGGCGGCCAGAGCGCCCGAAACCCGGCCTGCCGTGGCTGGCCCGGTGGCGCACGCCTTCGGCGCCGCACCTGCCGCGCAGGCGCAGACGCCGGCACCCGCACCCGCACCCGCTGCGCAGCCGCAGACACCGGCACCCGCCCCGCCGCGCAGCCGCAGACGCCGGCACCCGCTCCCCGGATACAGGCGCCCCCGCTGGCCCAGGCCCCGACGGGGCCTGTCCTGGATCTTCCCGCGACCATCTGCAGTCAGACCGTCGGGGTTCCCAGCCGGCTGCCCCCGGCCGGCGGGCCATATGTGACGGCCGTGATGCTCTGCTTCGAGAAACAGGGGGGCAGCCCGGTCGTCGAGGCCAATACCTACCTGTACTACCTGCAGCTCAGAGGCAGCCAGCCGTCCACGAACAACTGGGTGGCGTACAACGATTCCGCGCAGCAGACCGCGGTTGGCGATTTCCACAGGCTGTGGGCCACGAACTTCCTCGATGACCTCGTGATCGAGGTGCGTGATGTGCGCTACTCGAACGGCGTGATCGGCAAGGTCGTCGTCTACAACATGGAGGAGCGCCAGCGCGTCAAGATTGTCGACTACGTCGGCTCGAAGAAGGTCGAGCAGTCGAAAATCGAAGAGGAGCTGAAGAAGAAGGGCATCACGATCCGGCTCGACTCGTTCATCGACCCCGGCCTCATCCGCCGCGTGAGCGGCGTCGTCCACGACCTGTACGCCGAGAAGGGGTACGAGTTCGTCGAGGTCAAGCCCGAGATCAAGCCGATCGAGGGAGGACCCAAGCTGGTCAACGTCAGCTTCCACATCACCGAGGGTCCGAAGGTCAGGATTCGCAAGGTTGATTTCGTCGGGAACTCCGCGATCAAGGACGGCGCGCTGGAACGGCGGCTCAAAGAGAACAAGGGGCAGGGGATGTGGCCCATGTCCATGCTGACGAGCGGCGGCACCTACAAAGCCGAGAAGTTCGAAGAGGACGCCGACCGCGTTGTCGAGTATTACCGCGATCGCGGCTATATCAACGTCCGCGTCGGGCAGCCGGACTTGAAGGTGCTCGAAGACACCAAGGACAGCCGCACGCGCTGGGTCGAGCTCCGCATCCCTGTGACCGAGGGCAAGCGGTACAAGGTCGGCAAGGTGGACTTCGAGGGCAACACCATCGCGAAGGCCGAGGGCCTCCGTCCGCTCTTCAAGCTGGAGGAGGGGGAGTTCTACAGCGAGAAGCAGGTCAAGAAGGGCTTCGAGAAGGCGAAGGAGCTGTACGGAACGGGCGGCTACATGGAGTTCACCGGCTATCCGGATCTGGCTCCGCGTGATGCTCCCGACCCGGCTGCGGCGGCATCGGCGGCCGCGGGTCCTCCCGGACCGTCGGCACCACCCGCGGCCGCAGCGGCGGGCACAGGCCCTCCGATCGTGGACGTCACGCTGCGGATGCAGGAAGGCAAGCAGTACTTCGTCAACCGCATCACCTTCGTCGGGAATACGACGACGCGCGATAACGTCATCCGCCGGGAGGTCAGGCTGGTCGAGAGCGGTGTGTTCAACACCGAGGCGCTGAAGTTCAGCGTCAAGCGCCTCAACCAGCTCGGGTACTTCAAGCCGCTCGAAGGGGAGGCCATCTCGGTCGAGAAGACGCCGGGCGCCGAGAACAAGGTGGACGTCAAACTGAAGTTCGAGGAGCAGAACAGGAATCAGCTCACCTTCGGCGCCGGCGTGTCGCAGTACGACGGATTCTTCGGCCAGCTCTCGTTCCAGACGTCCAACTTCCTCGGACGCGGCGAGACCTTCACCGTGTCGGCGCAGCAGGGCAGCCGTGCCACGAACTATCAGCTCGCCTTCAGCGAGCCGTTCCTCTTCGATCGGCCGCAGACCGCTGGAGTGGACCTCTTCGTCCGGGAGCTGCAGTACATCGGGCTCTACACGCAGAAGTCGCAGGGGGGGAACCTGGTGTACGGGTTCCAGGTCGCGGACTTCGCCCGGATGTTCGTCAACTACAGCTTCGAGGATGTCCAGGTCAAGGACCTGAATCCGGCGTTCAACGACCCGATCGTGCTCAGAAACAATCCGCTGCTCGCCGACTCGCTGCTCATCGGCGAAGGGGGCAAGCGCACGATCAGCAAGATCGGTCCGAGCTACGTGTTCAACACGGTCGACAATCCGATCTTTCCGACGGCAGGCAAGCGCCTCACGGCGTCCGTGGATCTGGCGGGACTCGGGGGCAACACGAAGTTCGTCAACCCCCGTGCCGAAGCCATCGTGTACATTCCGCACACCCGCCGCACGTCGTTCGGGTTCCGCGTGTCGAGCGAGTACATCCGGCCGTATGGCGATACCGTCGCCCTGCCGATCTTCCAGAAGATCTTTCTCGGCGGCGAATACAGCATCCGAGGATTCGACCTGCGATCGGTGTCGCCGCGCGACGAGGTGTCTGGCGTTCAGGTCGGCGGCAACAAGAGCCTGCTGTTCAACGCCGAGTACCTCATTTCGATTGCCGGACCGGTTCGCCTCGTGCTGTTCTACGACGCCGGGCAGGTGCGCGATGTCGGCGAGTCGTTCCAGTGGAAAGAGCCCGTGACCGAACGGGTGCAACCGGGTTCGGTGGTGCCCGTGCTCGTGGGTTCCGATTTCGGCGTCCTGACCGATCCGCTCGCCGGCATTCCCGCAGGCGTCGAGACGCGGACGATCGGTCACACGAATGCGTTCAAGACTTCGACCGGCGCCGAGATCCGGTTCTTCATGCCGGTGCTGAACGTCCCGTTCCGGCTGATCTTCGCGATGAACCCGTCGCGCGGTGGCGTGCTCGACAACAACCTGAACTTCGAGAAGCGTTTCAAGTTCCGTTTTGCTGTAGGGTCGACATTCTGAGGAGTCTCTCAGCTTTCAGCTTTCAGCTTTCAGCGGTCGAGACGCTGAAGCTGAATCGAGAGGTCGGCCGAACACTGACTGGACTTCTGATGGCTGAGAGCCGATAGCTGACCGACTACTGATAGCTGACAGCTGATTGACTGACTGACAACTACAACCAAGAGGACTCTTCGATGAAATTGGTGAAGGAACTGCAGATGATGTTCGTTGTGGGCGCCGTGGCCGCGCTGGCTGCCACGCCGGGGTATTCGCAGACGGCGGCTCCTCCCAAGCCCACGGGCACCGCTCCGGGCACGCAGGCCCCCGCGACGCCTCCGGCCGGGACGCCGCCGGCCGCGCCGCCAACGGCTACGCCGCCTGCGCCGCAGGCACCGCGTCCGTTCCCCGAAGGGGCGAAGTTCGCGTTCGTCGACATCCAGGCGATTGCCAGCAACTCCGCTGAGGGCAAGGCGGCCACGGCGAAGCTGGACGACATGAAGAAGAAGAAGAACGCCGACCTGCTCGGCAAGAGCACGGCGCTCAAGGGCATGCAGGACAAGCTGTCGGCCGGCGGCACCGTGCTGAACGATCAGGCGCGCGGCCAGCTCGAAAAGGACATCGAAAAGGCGCAGCGCGATCTGCAGTTCGCGCAGCAGGACGCGCAGACCGAGCTGAGCGACATGACCAACCAGCTCCAGGCCGATTTCCAGGAAAAGCTGAATCCCGTGCTCGAGTCGATCCGTTCGGAGAAGGGGCTGCAGATGATCTTCAGCATCCGCGACGCTGGCATCGTGGCCGTCGAAGCCGGTCTCGACCTGTCCGCCGAAGTCGTCAAGCGCTTCGACGCGGCGTCCAAAACCGCGCCGGCGCCCGCTCCCGCGACGAAGAAGTAATCCTCATGGGATTCGGGATTCGGGACCGGGGATTCGAGAGCGAGCCCGAGCCCCGGATCCCGATTCCCGAACCTGTTACACTCGCTGCCAGTGCCCATCAACATCCCCGAAGTCCTCGAGCGCCTCTGTTATCGCTATCCGTCGCCCCTCGTGGATGCAGTGACGGAGCACGAACCCGGCCGCCGCATCGTCGCGGTCAAGAACGTCACCGTCAACGAAGAGTTCTTTCAGGGACACTTTCCGGGTGAGCCGCTCATGCCCGGCGTGCTCATGATCGAGACGCTGGCACAGGTCGCGACCATTCTCCTGACGCAGGCGAGTCCAGGCGGCGCGGCGTCGGGGCGGACCTATCTGCGCGGGGTGGACAACGCCAAGTTCAGGCTGCGGGTCGTACCGGGGGATCGCCTGCGTCTCGAAGTCACCATGGGCGCACGCCGCTCGCGGCTCGCGCGCGCGCATGCGCGTGCCTACATCGGCGAGACCATCGCCGCCGAGGCCGAGCTTCTCATGGCGCTCGTGCCGGACGCCGTTCTGCCGGGCCGGACGGGCGTGACGGTCCATCCGAGCGCGATCGTCCACGAGGATGCCGTCATCGGCGCCGGGACGGTCATCGGTCCGCACGCGGTCGTCGGCGCGCACGTGCGGCTCGGCCGCGACTGCCGCATCGGCGCGTCGTCCATTGTCGAGGGCCCGACTGAAATGGGGGATGGCAACGAGATTTTCCCGTTCGCCTCCATCGGCCTGATCCCGCAGGATCTCAAGTACCACGGCGAGCCGACGCGGCTCGTCGTCGGGCACCGGAATGTCTTCCGCGAGTTCGTCACCATTCATCGCGGGACGGCGGGCGGCGGCGGCGTCACCGACATTGGCGACCACAACGTCTTCATGGCGTACGCGCACGTGGCGCACGACTGCCACGTCGGGAACCACACGATCTTCGGCAACGCGGCGACGCTCGGCGGCCACGTGACGGTCGAGGACTACGCGACCATCAGTGCATTTTCCGGCGTGCATCAGTTCTGCCGCGTCGGGAAATATGCGTTCATCGGCGGGTTCTCGGTGATCACGAAGGATGCGCTCCCGTTCGCCAAGACCGTCGGCAACCGCGCGCGGATCTACGGCCTGAACACGATTGGCCTCGTGCGCCGGAAGTTCTCGTCGGACTCGATTGCGAAACTGCGCCGGGCCTACCGCCACCTGCTGCACTCGAACACGAGCCGCGCCCTGGCCCAGATCGAGCGCGATCCGACACTGACGTGCGACGAAGTCCAGTACGTCGTGGACTTCATTCGCTCGTCGAGTCGCGGTGTCGGGTTGCGCCGGCCAAGCCGGCGGCTGGAGGAAGCGGTCGCGGAGGAATCGTAGGGGAGAGCTGTCAGCACTCAGCTGTCAGCGTTCAGTTCCTGTGTCGGGCGGTCGAACCGGCCCGACAACACCTCACAGATTTGAGCCGGCCACTGATAGCTGATAGCTGAGAGCTCATGGCTGATAGCTACGGATGCACTATCGTGACCGTGAAGTCGGCTGGAGCGGTCAGCTTGCCAACGTCGTAGATCCGCACGCACAGACTCGACGCAGCCGTCACCGTTCCCGTAACCACCGCCGCCTGGGCCGCGTTGTCGTTGGCGATGACGATCTGGCAGGCCGAGCCCGTCCACGTGCCGATGCTCAGGCCGATGCCCACGGTGGCGTCAGGCGCGAGTGTCGTCAACGTCGCCGTGATGGTCCCCCCCGCGGTTGCCGTAAACGGATACACAGCCGCGCCATTGGTCCTCAGCGTGCCCGTGAAGAGGGGCTCGGTGATGGGTGGTGTGGTGGGGGGCGTCGGCGTAGGTGTCGTCGGGGTGTCGTCGCTGCACGCGGTCGCGAGCAGACCGAGCATCAGCAATCCTGGAATCAAACGGCGCATGCCTTCTCCTTCAAACTGAGTTTCACGTGATATCGGATCGAACGGTCAAGCCACTCGCGGTGTGCTCGACCAGTCAGTCAGCCCTCGGCTGTCAGCTCTCAGCAGCAAATCACTGTATCAGCGGTCCAGCCAGCGCTCCACAGTCCTCGATTTCAGCTTTTCCACCGTCTGACGGCTGAAAGCCGAGGGCGAAGCGCTTCAAAACCAGACAGCTGTTGAGGTTTCCCGCCGCACGCCAACCTGATCCAACTCGTCGAGTCGGTCCTGATATTGTTGCGTGCGGGGCGCGTCGATGTCACCCGCTGGTGACTTTCGCCACGCGGAGAGGACGCCTCCCGGCGGCGCCATCCGCTTCTGATAAACTGCTCGTCTCCATGAAGTTTACCCGAACCGCCGCCTTCGTCGTCGATTTCCCCGTCTCTACGGGTGCAGTCGGGGCCTGACGGCCTGTCGCATGAGCAGAATCGGCCTGATTGCCGGCAATGGCCGGTTTCCCTTTCTCGCGCTGCAAGGGGCCCGTGGCCTCGGGCACGACGTGACCGTCGTGGCCATCAAGGAGGAAGCGTTCCCGGATCTCGAGCCGGCGGCGCGGGAGGCGCGCGCCGATTTCCACTGGGTCTCGCTCGGGCAGCTCGGAAAGTGCATCAAGATTCTGAAGGCGGCTGGCATCTCGGAGGCTGTCATGGCCGGCCAGGTGAAGCACGTGAAGATCTTCTCCGGCATCATGCCTGATCTGACCCTTTTGTCCGTCATCACGCGCCTCAAGGCACGCAACACGGACGCGCTCATTTCGGCCGTCGCGGACGTCATGAGAGGCGAGGGGATCGAGCTGCTGGATTCCACGGCGTTCCTCCGGCCGCTTCTGGCCCGCGAGGGCACGCTCACTAGCCGCGCACCCGACGATCAGGAGCGTGAGGATCTGACCTTCGGGTATCGGATGGCTGATGCGCTGGCCGCTCTCGACATCGGTCAGACCGTTGCGGTGAAGGACAAAGCCGTCGTGGCCGTCGAAGCCATGGAAGGGACCGACGAAGTGATCAGGCGTGCGGGTCACCTGGCCGGTCCCGGCGTGCGAGTGGTGAAGGTCGCCAAGCCGAAACAGGACATGCGGTACGATGTGCCGGTCATCGGGGTCGCCACGATCGAGGGGATGCGGACCGCCGGGGCGACGGCGCTGTCGATTGATGCGGACCGCACGCTGGTGCTCGACGGCGCGCGCGTGTTCGCGAGCGCGAACGACGCAAACATTGCCGTGATCGGCCGTCCGCGGAGTGAACAGCGTGCCGGCTGACGGACTTCGCGTCGCGGTCATCGGCGTCGGCCACCTCGGTCGGCACCACGCACGCATTCTGTCGACCCTCGAGGGGGCGCAGCTCGTGGCCGTCGTCGACACGGCGCCGGACCGCGCCGCCGACGTCGCCGCCGTCTCGGGCACCCGCGCGCTCGCTGACTTTCGCGAGCTCATGGGGCAGGTTGATGCTGTCACTGTGGCGGTGCCAACGGAACTGCACAGGGACGTCGCGCTTCCGTTCCTCGAGCGGGGAATCGCGGTGCTGGTCGAGAAACCCATGGCTCGGTCGATGGCCGAGGCGGATGAGCTCGTCGAGGCGGCCCGTGTATCGGGGGCCACGCTCGGGGTGGGGCACACGGAGCGATACAACCCGGCTGTATCGGCCGTCATGCCGCTCGTGACGTCACCGCGGTTCATAGAGGTCCATCGCCTCGGAGTGTTCCCGGACCGGAGCCTCGACATCGACGTCGTTTTCGACCTGATGATCCATGACCTCGATATCGTCCTTGCGCTCGTCGGTTCAGACGTTGAATCCATCGAGGCGGTCGGCGTGCCGGTCCTGACGCCGAGGTATGACATCGCGAATGCCAGGTTGCGGTTCTCGTCCGGGTGCATAGCGAACGTCACGGCAAGCCGGATCAGCCGCGAGCGTGTCCGGAAGATCCGGTTCTTCCAGCCCGACGCGTACATTTCCATCGACTACGCGGCGCAGGAGGTCGAGGGCTGGCGGCTCGTTCGCCGGGACGGAGCGCGCCCGTCGATCGAGGGGGGGCCGCTGCCGGTCGAACGGGATGAGCCGCTCAGGCGTGAGCTTGCCGACTTCGTGCGGGCCGCCCGCTCGAAGACCGCTCCGCTCGTCGACGGCCTCGCCGGCAGGCGCGCGCTGCAGCTCGCGACCAGAATCGCGGAGAAGATGGAATCCGCCATCTAGTGTCCTGACCGCGTGGATCGTGGCATAAGTCCCGGAGCGCGGCGCCCGGCTGGGCCCCCAACGCGGCTGCCGCGTTGGGGAGCCCCTGGCCAGGCGCGACGACCGAGAATACTGGCCGTCTTTGAGGGAGGAGCAACGCCGCCAGGCGGGGGCCCCCGCCGCGCGTGTTTTGCCGGTGGGGTGGAGAAGGGATGCCCCGCCCGGGAGTTATGTCGCGAACCACGCGGTCAGGACACTAGTCTAGTCTAGTGGCCGGACGTGGCACCTGGCACGTCGGACGTGTAGCACGTAGCACTCAGCACGTAGCACGTAGCGTGTGTGGATGTGTAGCCCGTAGCACGTGATTATGTTCAGTGACCTCAACGAATTCATTGCCGCGCTCGACAACGAGCGCGAGCTGGCGCGGGTTGCGGATCCAGTGAGTCCCGATCTGGAGATCGGCGCGCTGACGGATCGCGTGTCGAAATCGCCGGGAGGCGGCCCCGCACTGCTCTTCGAACGTCCGACCGGCTTCGACATTCCCGTCGCGGTCAACCTGTTCGGGTCGATGAAGCGCATCTGCATGGCGCTCGGCGTGCGCAGCCTGAACGACCTCGCGGGAGAGATCGAAGAGCTCACGACCCCGAAGATACCCGGCGGCATGCTCGATGCGCTCCGGATGCTCCCCATGGTCAATCGTCTGCGCGATCTGATGCCGCGGATGGTGAAGGACGCGGCCTGCCAGGAGATTGTCCGGCGCGATGGCACGCTCGACGAGCTGCCCATCCTCAAGTGCTGGCCGGAGGATGGTGGCCGCTACATCACGCTCCCGCTGGTCTTCACCAAGGATCCCGAGACGGGCGTGCGCAACATCGGCACCTACCGGATGCAGGTGTTCGACGGCCGGTCAACCGGCATGCACTGGCAGCGTCACAAAGGGGGCGCTCAGCACTACCGCGTGGCGGAGAGACTGGAGAAGAGGATGCCCGTAGCCGTCGCGCTCGGAGCCGACCCGGCCCTGACGTACTCGGCGACGGCGCCGATGCCCGAAGGGCTGGACGAGCTGATGCTCGCAGGTTTCCTCAGGCGCGACCGCGTGGACCTCGTCAAGTGCGTAACCGTGGATCTCGAGGTTCCGGCCACGGCACAAATCATCCTCGAAGGGTATGTCGAGCCTGGCGAGCGCCGGCGGGAGGGGCCGTTCGGCGATCACACCGGCTTTTATTCGCATCCCGACGATTACCCCGTGTTCCACATCACGTGCATCACGCACCGGAAACGGCCTGTGTACCTGACAACCGTCGTGGGTATTCCTCCGATGGAGGACTACTACCTGGGCATGGCGAGCGAGCGCATCTTCCTGCCGCTGATCAAGAAGACGCTCCCCGAGATCGTCGACATGCACTTCCCCGCGGCGGGTATTTTTCACAACATCGTGCTGGTCTCGATCGACAAACGCTATCCGGGTCACGCGCGCAAGATCATGAACGCCTTCTGGGGTCTCGGTCAGCTGATGTTCTCCAAGACGATCATCGTCGTGGACAAGGACATCGACGTGCAGAACGAAGCTGAGGTCGCGTGGATTGTCGGAACGCACTACGATCCTGAACGGGATGTGCAGTTCACGCGCGGGCCGGTCGACGACCTGGAAGACGCGAGCGATCTGCCGGCCTACGGGAGCAAGATGGGCATCGATGCGACACGGAAGTGGCCGTCGGAGGGCTTTACCCGGCCCTGGCCGAAACGCATTGTCGGTAGCGAGCCAGCGGCGCAGAAGGCTGATGCCTTGTGGGGGAAGATTCGCCAGGGCTGGAATCCTCGGGGCTAGGGATTCGGGACTCGGACGCCGCAGCTTCCGGCTTTAGCCGGAAGAAATCGGGACTCGATCGAGGATCAGGGTTAGGGATTCGAACTGTGACGATGGATGTGATCGATGCGGTAGAGGCGCGCCGCATTTTCAACAGTCCCGACTTGATTGGGATCGGCGTGCGGGCTGACGAGGTCCGCCGGCAGAGGCACGGCGCGCGCACGACGTTCGTCCGCGTGTTCGAGCTGCACGTTGATGCGGTGCCCCCGGCATTGCCTGCGCGTGTGACGGCGGGAGAGTTTCGGATTGTCGGGAGCCCCGCGTCCGTCGAGGCCGCCGTCGCCGCGGTCCGGGCCGCCGTGCCTCTTGCGTCGCGCGCACCGGTGACGGGGTTCACGTTCGACGACCTCGTTGGTCTCGGAGGCGCGTCGTTCGGTGAGGTGTGCAGGACCCTGCGCGATGCCGGCCTCGAGGCCGTCGCCGAGATTCAGGTCGACCGTCTCCGGCCGGGAGCCGAGGCCGCGATCGCCGAAGCGCGTGCCTCAGGCCTCGCACTGACGCGACTGACGGTGCAGGCGCTTGCCGAGGCCGACCCTCTCGCGCTCGTTCAGCGTGCCACCGACCTGCAGAATGCAGTTGGAGGGTTTCGCGTGTTCGCGCCGCTCCCGCGCACCTCGTCCATCGCGGCCCCCACGACCGGGTACGATGATGTGAAGCTCGTCGCGATCGCCAGGCTGCTCGCGGCCGGGATCGAGTCGATTCAGGTGGACTGGTCGCTCTACGGTCCCAAGCTCGCCCAGTTCGCGCTGACGGTTGGAGCAGACGACGTGGATGGCGTGGCGGCCGTCGATCCGGGCACGCTCGGTCCCCGGCGGAGTCCACTCGAGGAGATTCGCGGCAACATCCGATCGGCTGCTCTCGAGCCCGTGGAAAGGAATGCGCGCTACGAGGCAATCGGCTCGTGAAGCCGGTGCGACTCGGTGCGGTTGACTATCTGAATGCGAGGCCCCTCGTGTTCGGCCTCGAGCTCCGGAACGATCTGTTTACCCTGCGATTCGACCTGCCGTCGAAATGTGCCGCGCTGCTCCACGAGTACTCGATCGATGTCGGCATGATTCCTTCGGTCGAGTTTCTTCGGGGGGGACCGTACCTCATCGTCCCTGGCGCGGGCATTGTCTCGGAAGGACCCGTCGCGTCCGTCGCGCTGTTTACAACCGTGCCGGTAGAGAAGATCAAGACCATTGCGTCCGACACCAGCTCGCGGACGTCGAATGCGCTGCTGCATGTGCTCTGTGTGGAGCGCTTCGGCATCGATCCGGAGTTTCAGCCGATGCGGCCCAATCCTGCGCTCATGCTGCAGCAGTGCGATGCCGCACTCCTCATCGGTGATCCGGCACTCTTCCTCGACTACCAGGCGCTCGGCGCCACGAAGGTGGACCTCGGGGAGGAGTGGAATGCGATGACCGGGCTGCCGTTCACCTGGGCATTCTGGGCCGGCCGTCCAGGCGCCCTGACGCCCGAGGCCCTGGGGGCGCTCCTCGAAGCCAGGGACGGCGGGGTCGCGGCATCCGACGAGGTCGCGGCCGCGTATTGCGGACCCGAGCAGGCGGCGCGCGGCCAGACGTACCTGAGGGACCATATCCGGTACACCCTTGGCGAGCGCGAGGAAGAGGGGCTGAGGATGTACTACGATCTGGCGGGAAAACTCGGACTCGTCAACAGGGTGTCTCCGCCGGCTTTCTACCATCGATGACTACCGACGATCTGGCGGCAAAGGTGCGTGCGGGTGGGCGGCTCGATCGGGCGGAGGCGCACGCCTTGTATATCGGCGCCTCCACACCGCTCCTTGCGCATCTCGCGGACGAGATCCGTGCGCGGAAGCATCCGGGCAACATCGTCACGTACATCATCGACCGCAACGTCAACTACACGAACGTCTGCATCGCGAGGTGCAATTTCTGCGCGTTCTATCGGCCCGTGGGTTCGGCGGATGGCTACGTGCTCGGCTTCGAGGAGATCTTCCGGAAGATCGACGAGACCATCGCGCTCGGCGGCGGCCAGCTGCTGCTTCAGGGCGGGCACAATCCCGATCTGCCGCTCGCCTGGTACGAGGATCTGTTCCGCGCCGTGAAGCAGCGATATCCGGCGTTCCGCCTGCACGCCCTCTCGCCGCCTGAAGTGATCCATCTCTCGCGTCTGTCGCGGCTGCCGATCCCGGAGATCATCGACCGGCTCGTCGCCTGCGGGCTCGACAGCATTCCGGGTGGCGGAGCGGAGATTCTCGTCGATCGCGTCCGGAAGCTTCTCAACTGCTACAGCAAGGCGTCGGCGGATGAATGGCTCGACGTGATGCGTCACGCGCACCGGGCGGGCCTGCGCACGACCGCGACCATGATGTACGGCACCGTGGAGACGGTTGACGAGCGCCTCGAGCACCTGTTCCGGCTGCGCGAGCTGCAGGACGAGAGCTGCGCCGCCGGCAGTGCCCCTGCCGGGTTCACGGCGTTCATCACCTGGAGCTATCAACCGGACCACACGGAGCTCGGGGGATCGGAGGCGACGGGCGTCGATTACCTGAGGACGCTCGCAATCGCCCGGCTGGTACTCGACAACTTCGACAACCTGCAGGCCTCGTGGGTCACCCAGGGGGGCAAAGTCGGACAACTGAGCCTGGCGTTCGGCGCCAATGATATGGGCAGCGTGATGATCGAGGAGAACGTCGTGCGGGCGGCGGGCGCGAGCTACTGCATGGACGAGATCGAGATCGTGCGCAACATCGAGAACGCCGGGTTCGTCGCGAAGCGCCGCAACATGCATTACGAAGTGCAGGGCGATCCGATCTTCCGCGAGCGCAGCGTGCCGCGGATGCTGGAGCTCGCGGTGGCGCGGGCGGACGGGGATTCGTCGCGCCCGCCGGAGATCGTCCGGTACGCCGCCAGGAGCGCCGCCGAGAAGAAGGCGCGGCAGGAGCAGTCGGCGGAGTAGACGGCAGCGCGGGACCACCGAATGCTGCAGATGTACCGGGCGGGGTGGATCCTGCCGATAGCCACGCCTCCGCAGCGGGACGGCTGGGTCGTCACCGACAACGGCATCGTCATCGATGTCGGTGCGGGGGAGCGCTCCGCGGCTTCAGAATTGGCGGAGGCCGAGGTGACTGACCTCGGCGACTCCGTCATCCTGCCAGGCCTGGTCAACGCTCATACCCATCTCGAGCTGTCGTGGATGCGCGACCGCCTGCCGCCGGGCGGGTCCATGCCCGAGTGGGCCTCGCGGCTGATCGCGCTTCGGCGCACGGTGGATCGCGATCCGTCCGAGCCGATGTCGGAGGCCGTACGCGAGGCGCGCGCCGCCGGCACGTCGCTCGTCGGTGACGTGACGAACACACTGGCGGCCTACGAGGCACTTGCCGACAGCGACCTGGGAGGCGCGGTGTTTCGAGAGGTGGTGGGATTCGGCGCGTCGAATCCTGCGCAGCTCGTGGCCGATGCGCAGGCGGAGCTCGAAGCGCTCATGCCGCTCGAGTGGCTTCGGCCGTCCGTTGTGCCCCACGCGCCGTATTCGGTGTCGCCGGCGCTCTTTCGCGCGATTGCCGTGGCCGCGGGCGCGCGGGTCATCAGTGTCCACCTGGGGGAGTCGGAGGAGGAGGTCAGGTTTCTGCGTGACGGCACCGGGCCATGGCGAGAGCTTCTCGGGCGGCTCGGCGCCTGGAACGACGCCTGGCAGCCGCCGTCGTGTGGCCCGGTCGAGTATCTCGATCGTCTGGGCCTGCTGTCGCCCACGCTGCTCGCCGTCCATGGCACGCAGCTCGAGTCTCCCGAACTCGCGCGGCTCGCTGAGGCCGGGACTGCGATTGTCACGTGCCCGCGCAGCAACCGATGGACCGGCGCAGGAACGCCGCCCGTGGACGCGTTCTATGCGTCAGGCGTGCGCGTCGCTATCGGCACCGACAGTCTGGCGAGTGTCGAAGACCTGAATGTCTTCGGCGAGCTTGCGGCACTGCGGCGCCTGGCACCGCGCGTGCCGGCATCGCGCCTGCTGGAGAGCGCCACCATCCACGGCGCCGCGGCGCTCGGCTTCGAGGCCGACTTCGGAACCATTGCTCCAGGCAAACGCGCGGATCTGATTGCCGTGCGCGTGCCGCGCGGTGTGGAGGATGTGGAAGAATACTTGCTCACGGGCATCGAGCCGGACGCGATCAGGTGGCTCGGGTAGACATCAGACATCAGCTGTCAGCTATCAGGCTGTCAGCGAAGCCGACAGGACGCTCCGGAATTCCAAGAACTGCAAGAACCGCAAGAACTGAGAGCTGAGAGCTGAGAGCTTGAAAAATCGCCTGACCACCTACGCCTCGTTCGTGCGGTTCAGTCACTCCGTCTTCGCGCTGCCGTTTGCGCTGACGGGTGCACTGCTCGCGCTGCATCGGCTGGGTGACTGGACGACGAGGTCGGTCGCGGCGCGTGTCGGGTGGATCATCGTCGCGATGGTGGCTGCGCGCAGTGCGGCGATGGGATTCAACCGCCTTGCCGACGCGACGCACGATGCCTTGAATCCGCGAACTGCGGCCAGGGAGTTGCCTCGCGGCGTGATGTCCCGCGCCGAGGCGGCGATGTTCATTGCGATCGCGTCGGCCGTCTTCCTCGTAGCCGCCTATCAGCTGGGTCCGGTCTGCTTCGCGCTGTCGCCGGTCGCGCTGGCCATCGTGTTCTGGTATTCGCTCGCGAAGCACTTCACGACTTACACGCAGCTCTTTCTGGGCCTCGCGATGGCGGTCGCGCCGGTCGGGGGATGGCTGGCAGCCGGGGGACGCGGCGGCATCGAGCCGTGGCTGCTCGGCCTCGCGATCGGAACGTGGGTGGGAGGATTCGACGTGCTGTATGCGTGCCAGGATCTGTCGTTCGACATCGCGCACGGCCTGCGGTCGATCCCGGTCCGCTTCGGCGTGAGGCGCTCGCTGATGATTTCCCGCGGCATGCACGTCGTCACCGTCATCTGCCTGGCGGCGCTCGGGCCGCTTGCGGGACTGGGCCGGATCTATCTTGCCGGCGTCGCGGGAGTCGCAGCGCTACTCGCGTACGAGCAATCGCTCGTGAGCGAGCACGATCTGTCGCAGGTCAAGCGGGCGTTCGATTTGAATGGCTACGTCGGCCTCCTGTATCTCGCGACGACCGCGGCAGCGATCTATGTCCACTGAGCCGGTCACGCGCCGGAGCATCGCCGTCGCCGTGACCGGCGCGAGCGGAGCGGTGTACGCGACGCGTACGATGGCGGCGCTCCTCGAGCGCGGCTGTCATCTGGAAGTGGTGATCTCGGACTACGGGCGGCGTCTTCTTCGCGACGAGCTCGGTGAGTCCGCAGCGGCCGACAAGCTGCTGGATTATCTCGCCTCGAAATACGGCGACGTCGTCCGCCGTGGCACGCACACGCTCTACAGCAACCGGGACCTCGGCGCGAAGATCGCCAGCGGGAGCCAGGGTTGCGAGGGGATGGTGGTGGTGCCGTGCTCCATGAAGAGTCTCGCGGGGATCGCGAACGGGCTGTCGCGCAACCTCGTCGAGCGCGCGGCTGATGTGATGCTGAAGGAACGCCGTCGACTGATCATCGTCCCGCGCGAGACGCCGATGAGCCTGCCGCAGCTCCGGAACATGGTGCTGTGCGCCGAGGCGGGCGCCATGATCATGCCGGCGATGCCCGCCTTCTACCAGATGCCGAAAACGCTCGACGACCTCGCGGATTTCATGGCCGGGAAGATCCTGAGCAGCCTCGGGTTCGAGCACGAGCTGTATCCGTCATGGGAGGGCTAACGTCGGGACTCGGGATCCGGGACTGGGGATTCGTTCGGAGTTCCGAGTCCTTCCGGCTGAAGCCGGAAGCTGCGGCGTGCGAGTGCTGAATCGCGATCTCTGAGTCCCGAGTTCTTCCGGCTAAAGCCGGAAGCGACGGTGTCCGAGTCGAATAACGAAACCCAAGTCGCGAATCCCGAATCCCGAATCCCGAATCCCGACAATGATCCCCCCGATAAGACGCCGTCCCGCATCGCCGGTATGTTCGACGCGATTGCGCCGCGATATGACCTGCTGAATCATCTGCTCAGCGCGGGACTGGATCGTCGCTGGAGAGATACCGCGGTCGATGCGCTGGCGCTCCGTGAAGGGTCGCGCGTGCTCGATCTCTGCACGGGGACGGCAGACCTGGCGCTCGCGACTGTGCGACAGGCCTCGAGCGCTTCGGTGATTGGCGTCGACTTCTCGGGCGAAATGCTGCGCCTCGGCGCCGGCAAGGTGCGCGCGGCGGCGCTCGAATCGCGCATACGGCTCGTCCGTGGTGACGCGGCGTCGATACCCGTGGGTACCGCGTCGTGTGACGCTGGCACGATCGCGTTCGGGATCCGCAACGTGGCCGAGCCGCGCCGAGCCCTGATTGAGATCGCTCGCGTGCTCAGGCCCGGAGCGCGGCTTGCCATTCTCGAGTTCGGGCAGCCCCGTATCCCGGGAGTTCGAACGCTGTATTCATGGTATTTCCGATACCTGCTGCCGCTCGTGGGTCGCATGGTCTCGAAACATCAAAGCGCGTACTCATACCTTCCTGCCTCGGTCGGGGCATTCCCGCCGCCCGATGAGTTCTCGAAAATACTCGTCGCCACAGGATTTTCACAGGTTCGAGCCGTCCCTCTTACCTTTGGCATCGTCTATCTGTTTATTGCTGAGAGAAGCTGAATGTTGGTTCCGGGTTCGGAGTTCCGGTTCCGGGTTCAGGTTCGGGGTTGAAGGTTCCGGGTTTCAGTTCAAGGTTCCAGGTTTGAGTTCAAGCTTCAGTAAGTTGGGTGCCAGGTTCAGTAAAATTGGAGTCGAAACCCGGTACCCCGGAACCTGAACCCGGAAGCTGAACCCGGAACGTGGAACCTGAACCTTGAACCCCGAACCTGAACCCCGAACCCGGAACCTTGAACCCCGAACCTGCTATAATCTCCCCCTAACTTACTGATGTACTTCAACTTCGAGGACTATCGGCCGGACACGCCTACGCTGCCGCGTTCGCTGACGCGTCTCGAAGTTGTCCTTCTCACGATCGTCGTCTATCTCTCCGTCGTCATTTTCATTCTGGTCTCGCCGCAGCTGCCCTGGTTCAAGGCCTGGGAGGCCGAGCGGCAGCAGGCCCTGGCCGAGCAGCAGAAGCAGTTGCTGCAGCGTCAGCGCGACAATGCCCGTTTCGTGTTCATCGCGCCCCGTGTCGATACGCCTGCCAGGAAGCCGCCGCCGCGTCCCGAGCTCTCGGATATCG
This sequence comes from uncultured Acidobacteriota bacterium, assembly GCA_963749835.1. Classification (GTDB taxonomy): domain Bacteria; phylum Acidobacteriota; class Vicinamibacteria; order Vicinamibacterales; family 2-12-FULL-66-21; genus JALZOC01. Next base: position 3,114,182 of record CAVVOD010000001.1, on the reverse strand, counting down.
ACCGCAAGGCGGCCACGGTCGAACGCGCACCGAAGCCGACCAACAGGATGCCCTTCTCCCGCGGCAACACTGTGGAGCGCATGGAGGGGGCGCCGCCCGCGCGCGCGACGCGGCCGGAAGAGCCCGACACGTCCGTTGAAGAGAGCGCGAAGGGCGTGACGCTTCCGGACTCGCCGACCGGCGCCGAGGCCAGATCGACAGACACGGCGCAGCCGACCCCGAAGGGGCCCTCGGCGGGCGTCATTGCGGACGCGATTCGCAACGTCCAGAAATACGTCCAGAAGGAATCCTTCGGCAACCTTCAGGGCGGCGAGAGCATGGACTTCGAGAAATCGATCCAGTTCGACAGCAAGGGTGTGGACTTCGGCCCCTGGCTCCGCCGCTTCATCGCGCAGATTCGGCGGAACTGGAACATCCCGATGGCCGCGATGACGATGCACGGGCATGTCGCGGTGACGTTCTATGTCGGCAAGGACGGCCGCATCACCGAGCTGAGGGTCGCCAGGCCGTCGAACATCGAGGGGTTCAACAATTCGTCGTTCAACGCGCTGGCCGCATCGAATCCGACGCAGCCCCTGCCGGCCGAGTATCCGGACGATCGCGCCTTCTTCACCATCACGTTCTTCTACAACGAAAATCCCGGGTCATGATCCAGCCGACGCGGACGCAGCAGATTGGCCTGCTGTTGATGCTCGCCGTTCTCGCGGCGCTCGCGCTTGCCCGCACGCTCACGGCGCGGTGATGCCGTCCCCGCGTCTCGTGGCGATTGTCGGTCCGACGGCAACCGGCAAGAGTGCGCTCGGCATTGCGCTCGCGCGCCGGTTCGACGGCGAAGTGGTGAGCTGCGATTCGACAGCCGTCTACCGCGGGTTCGACATCGGGACGGACAAGGTGCCATTCGCCGAGCGTCAGGGCGTCCCGCACCACATGATCGACGTGGCCGATCCTCTCGAGGATACTCCGCCGCTCGGTACGCGCGCGATGCCTCCGCCGTGATCCGGGGCATCACGGCCCGGGACCGGCTGCCGATTCTCGTCGGCGGCACCGGGCTGTACTATCGCGCGCTGACGCGAGGGTTCTTCCCCGGGCCCGCGCGAGACGCGCCGCTTCGTGCGCGGCTCGAGCGGATTGCCGATCGGAGAGGCGACGAACGACTCCACGCGTTCCTGGGCCGCGTGGATCCGGCATCGGCCGCGCGCATCTCGTCAGCCGACCGGAAGCGCGTGATCCGCGCGCTGGAGGTGTATCTCCTCACCGGCCGGGCGCTGACGGCGCACTTTGCCGACACGCAGTCGCCGCTCCCGGACTACGACGTCATCACGTTTGCGCTGCGGATTTCCCAGGAGGCGACCGACGCGCGCGTGGCTGCGCGCGTGGACGCGCAGTTCCGTCAGGGTCTTCTGGACGAGATCCGCGCGCTGCTGGCGGCTGGAATCCCGGACACGGCGCTCCCGTTCACGGGGCTCGTGTATCGGCAGGCGCTCGAGCACCTTCGGGATGTCAGGGATGAGGCCGCGACGCGTGAGCTCATCGTGCGTGAGAACAGGAAATACTCGCGCCGGCAGTTGATCTGGTTCCGGAAAGAGCCTAACCTACAGTGGATTCACGCCGCGGGCGAACGGGAGGAGACCCAGGAGGAGGTCGCTCACGCGCTCGCGCCCATGGAGAAACCGAGCGATGCCGCCACTGACCCGTGAGTCGAAGCCCGCGTCTGCGCCAAACATCCAGGACGTCTTTCTGAACTACGCGCGACGCGAGAAGCTCGCCGTGCAGATTCGCCTGATGGACGGGACCGAGCTCGAGGGCCGCGTGAAGAACTTCGATCGGTTTGCCGTGATCGTCGAGCACACGGGGGCCGACCACATGCTCTTCAAGCACGCGATCGCGACCATCCGCTCTCCGCGTCCCATGAGCAACTACTACTCCACGCACGAAGCCTGATTGGACATCCGCTATCCGAACCGCGTCATCCTGCTGGTGCTGGATAGCGTGGGCGTCGGCGAGCTGCCCGACGCGCGCGCCTATGGCGATACGGGCAGCGACACGCTCGGCAACATCTCGCGGCGGTTTCCGCTGTCCGTTCCGCACCTCCGGACGCTTGGCCTTTCCCGCGTCGCGTCCATCAACGCCGTGAGCGTCGATCCGGAGCCCACGGGTGCCTATGGCAGGATGGCCGAAGCGTCGCCGGGGAAGGATTCAGTGACGGGCCACTGGGAGCTGATGGGGCTCGTGCTGGAGCGCCCGTTTCCGGTCTTCCCCGACGGTTTCCCCTCCGCCGTGATCGCCGAGTTCGAGCACCGCATCGGACGTGGCATCCTGGCGAACAAGGCGGCGAGTGGCACCGTCATCATCGACGAGCTCGGCGCGGAGCACATGCGAACCGGCCGGCCGATTGTGTACACGTCCGCCGACAGCGTGTTCCAGATCGCCGCGCACGAAGAGGTCGTTCCGCTGGCCGAGCTCTATCGGTGGTGCGAGATCGGCTTCGAGCTCGTGGGCGTCGGCCTCGGCGTCGGTCGTGTGATTGCCCGTCCCTTCGTCGGCGCTCCGGGCGCATTCCAGCGCACGGCCAACCGCCGCGACTTCGCGCTCACGCCGTTCGGATCGACGCTGCTCGACCGGGTCAAGGAGGCGGGGCTGCCGGTCATCGCGATCGGGAAGATCGAAGATCTCTTTGCGGGCCGCGGGATGACATCCGCCGTCCACACGTCCAGCGACGATCACGGTATGGACGAAGTCCTGCGGGCGATGCGCACGACGCGACGGGGATTGATCTTCACGAATCTCGTCGACTTCGACACGCAGTACGGACATCGAAACGATCCAGCGGGCTACGCGGCCAATCTCGAACGATTCGACGTCCGTCTCGGTGAGCTGCTGCCGCAGCTCGCCCCTGGCGACCTGCTCGTCGTGACGGCCGATCACGGCAACGATCCGACGACCCCGAGCACCGATCACGCCCGTGAGCACGTGCCGCTGCTCCTCACGGGGGCGGGCGTGCGATCAGGCGTCAACCTGGGAACCCGGTCGTCATTTTCCGACCTCGGTCAGACGCTCGCCGAGCTGTTCAAGGTCACCCCGCTGGCGCACGGCACCAGCTTTCTCCGGGAGATTCTTCGATGACTGCCGAGTCGCGAATCCCGAACGCTGAATCCCGCGTCCCGAGTCCCGAATCCCGAACCCCGAGTCCCGAATCCCGAATGAGATGACCAACATCCGTCAACAGCTCGAAGACCGCGAGCGCGAGATCCTGGCTCCGCAGGCCGCCAAGAGCGGCGACTCGCGCGGGCGTCTGCGCGACGAGCCGCCGGACCCCATCCGGCCGGCGTTTCAACGCGACCGCGACCGCGTGATTCACTGCAAGGCGTTCCGGCGTCTCAAACACAAGACCCAGGTCTTCTTCGCGCCAACGGGTGATCACTACCGGACCAGGCTGACGCACACGCTCGAAGTCTCGCAGATTGCGAGGAGCATCGCGAAGGTGCTGCGGCTGAACGAAGAGCTGACGGAGGCGATCGCCCTTGGCCACGACCTCGGGCACACACCGTTCGGGCATGCGGGTGAGCGGGTCCTCAACGATCTGATTCCCGGAGGCTTCAACCACTACGAACAGAGCCTTCGCATCGTCGACGTGCTCGAGCACGATCGCGCCGGCCTCAACCTCACATGGGAAGTCCGCGACGGGATTGCCCGTCACTCGAAAGGGAAGAGCGGCATGCCGGTCGGCGCCGATCCGGAACATCGCGCCAGCACGATCGAAGGGCAGATCGCGCGCGTCGCCGACATCATCGCGTACGTGAATCACGACATCGACGATGCGGTGCGCGCCGAGCTGCTGCGCGAGGAGGACCTGCCATCGGAGTGGGTCGGTGTGCTCGGCGGCAGCTCTTCGGATCGGATCGGCCGCATGGTCACGGACGTGGTCGTTCAGAGCCTCGACGGCGGACTCTCAGAAATCCGCATGAGCCAGCCGATCCTGGACGCCACCGTCGGGCTGCGAGGCTTTCTGTTCGAGGCCGTCTACGAGAACGACATCGCCACGTCGGAGTTCAAGAAAGCCGGGGGCATTCTGGGCGGCCTCTGGACGAAGGTGCGCGAGAGTCCGCAGGAGTTTCTCGATCGCCGGACGATCGAGGAAGAGGGGCTGGATGCAGCCGCGCGCGATTTTCTCGCCGGAATGACCGATCGCTACGCCGTCAGCCTGTACGAGCAGCTCTTCATCCCGAAGTCATGGTCCTAGGGAGCTCTTAGCTCTCAGCGTTCAGCTATCAGCTCTCAGCGAATCCCGAACTCGAATCCCCTGATCGCGTTCCGAGTCCTTGGTCGCATTCAGGTACTCCGGCAGGGCTGGCTCGCAAACGATAGCCTGACGGCCGCCCCGGGTCGCGGGGAGACAGAGAGTCGGGTCCGGACCTCGGATTTCGGAAAAGCAAGGTATAATGACGGGTTGCCGCCTGGGGTTCCGGGCGCTCTTGGAGTCATGCTTCTCGACCTCAGCAAGCTGCACGGTTCGCGCCAGCACATCGAGCGGACATTTCAGCCCGCGGATTTCGGGTCTGACGACGCCGACTATCGCGTCGTCGAGCCGGTGCACCTGTCCATGGACGTGGAGAGGAAGGCCGGCACGTCGTATCGCGTGACCGGCACGGTGACGACGACGCTCGAATTGCAGTGTGGCCGCTGTCTGGAGGATTTCCCGCTCCCGGTTGACGGCCCGTTCGAGCTTCGCTACGTGCCGCAGGCCCTTGATGCCGCCGCTGAAGCGGAGCGCGAGATTGCCGAGGACGACCTGGCGACGGCGTTTTACAGCGACGGAATGCTGGACCTGATTGATTTGATGCGCGAGCAGTTCCTGCTGGCGCTGCCGATGAAGCCGCTGTGCGCCCTGTCGTGCCGCGGCCTCTGCTCCCACTGTGGAGCGAATCTGAACCGAGCCGAGTGCGGCTGCCAGCCTGTGTGGGAGGATCCCAGGCTTGCACCGCTCAAGGGTTTACTGAATCGAGAGAAGGAGAACTGAGTCGTGCCCAATCCCAAACGCCGGCATTCGAAGACGAGGACGGCGAAGCGCCGCACCCACGACGCCCTGAGTCCCGTGCCGGTCGGCACGTGCCCGCAGTGCCGTGAGGCCAAGGCACCTCACCAGGTCTGTGGACACTGCGGCTACTACAAGGGCCGTCAGGTTCGTCCGGTCGACGAGGCGTAAATCAGTCTCCAGTTGCCAGTTTCCAGTCACCAGCTTTTCTCCCGCAGATCCCGCGCGGCTATGTCCCGTAGGCCTGGCCTGTGCCGACTACTGGGAACTGGGAACTGGCGACTGCTCACCTCTGATTGATGCGGATTGCCATCGACGCGATGGGAGGGGACGACGGGCCGGGCAGCATCATCGACGGTGCGCTGGTCGCGTCACGCCATCTGCAGATCGGCCTGCTGCTCGTCGGGCCGTCCGCCGAGATCGAGCGCGAGCTGGCGCGCCATCCCGGTGCGTCCGCGCTCGACGTGCGTATCCTCGATACCCCGGAGTCCATCGGGATGGAAGAGGCCGCGGCCGCGGCGCTGCGGCGGAAGCCCCGCGCGTCGATCCGTCTGGCCGCCGACGCCGTGCGGGACGGCCAGGCGGCTGCGCTCTTCAGCGCTGGTCACACAGGCGCATCCGTCATGGCCGCCCTCGGCGCGTTCGGCCGCCTGCCGGGCGTCGATCGGCCTGCTCTCGCGACCATCATTCCCACTCTCAAGAGTCCCGCCGTGCTGCTCGATTCGGGCGCCACGGTCGAATGCCGCCCGCAACACCTCGTGCACTTCGCCGTCATGGGCGCGGCGTACGCGCGGGTCGCGCTCGGGTGCGCGCGACCGAAGGTCGGCCTGCTGTCGGTGGGCAGCGAAGAAAGCAAGGGCAACGAGCTCACGCGGGAGGCCCATCAACTGTTGAAGGGAGCCCCGATCGAGTTCGTGGGCAACGTCGAAGGGCGGGACGTGTACTCCGGCAGCGTGGACGTGATCGTGTGCGACGGCTTTACCGGCAACATCACGCTGAAGATCAGCGAAGGCCTCGTCGACACCGTCGAGCGGCTGCTGCACGATGAGCTGTCTTCCACGTTCGGCACACGAGTCGGCTATCTGCTGTCGCGCCAGGCGTTCCGAAGGTTCCGGAAGCGGGTTGACGCGTCTGAGTACGGGGGCGCGCCGCTTGTCGGCCTGAACGGGCTCTGTGTCGTCGGGCATGGCCGGTCGTCTGCAAAGGCGGTGAGGAATGCGATCGCGATGACGGCCAGGTTCGTGAGCCAGGACCTGATTGGGAAGCTGTCGCGCGACGTCGCGGCCGCCACGCACGAGGGACACGCCCGATGATTGCGTTCGTATTTCCTGGCCAGGGTGCGCAGAAAGTGGCAATGGGGAAGGGACTGGCCGCCGCCTTTCCGCTCTGCCGCGCCACGTTCGACGAAGCTGATGACGCGCTCGGAGAGTCGTTGAGCGGCCTCTGTTTCGAGGGCCCCGACGAACAGCTGAGACTCACAGAGAACACGCAGCCGGCGATCCTCGCGATGAGCATCGCGGTGCACCGGCTGGTCGAGTCGCATGGCGTGCGTGCGTCGTTCGCCGCGGGACACAGCCTGGGCGAGTATTCGGCGCACGTGGCCGCCGGTACGATATCCTTTGCGGATGCCCTGCGCACGGTGCGCCGCCGTGGGCGGTACATGCAGGAGGCCGTGCCGGCCGGCGAAGGCGCGATGGCCGCCATCCTGGGACTCGATGCGGACGGTGTGGCGCGGGCGTGCAGCGGAGACGGCCGCTGCCCTTGGCCGGGTCGTCACGCCCGGCGAACATGAATGCTCCGGCGCAGATCGTCATCGCCGGGCATGCCGACGCCGTGGCGCGCGCCGGTGAGCGCTCGAAGGAGCTCGGGGCCAAGCGGGCGATTGCGCTCGCGGTGAGCGCGCCCTTTCATTGCCCGCTGATGAAGCCGGCGGAAGAGCGGCTGGCGCCGGAACTGCGGGCGTTGCCGGCGATCGATCCTCGGATCCCCGTCGTCGCCAACGCCGACGCCGAGCCGAAGCGTGATGCGGCTTCGGCCGTCGAGGCGCTGATCCGCCAGGTCTCGGCACCGGTGCTGTGGGATGACGTCGTGAGACGCCTCATCGCCGACGGCGCGCGGACGTTCGTGGAGATCGGTCCGGGGGCGGTCCTGAGCGGGTTGATCAGGAAGATCGACCGAAGCGTGACCGTCATGACATCGAGGACGAGCCGGGGCTCACGGGTGCGCTCGTAAAGCTGGAAAGTGGCAGCTGAGAGCTGAAAGCTGACTGCTGAAAGCTATTCTGTATGATTGATTTGTCGGGCCGGGTCGCGATTGTGACTGGCGCATCGAGAGGCATCGGACGTGCAATCGCCCGGCGGCTCGCCATTCAAGGCGCTCACGTCGTGGCCGCGGCGAGGGGAGACAACGCGAGGTCCGTCGCGGAGGAGATCACGTCGGCAGGCGGCCGCGCGGACGCGGTCGCGCTCGACGTGACGGACGCCGGCGCCGCGGGGGTCATGGTCGCCGAGACACTGGAGCGCCTCGGCCGAATCGACATTCTCGTCAACAACGCGGGCATCACCAGGGATCAGCTGATGCTCCGGATGAAGCGCGAGGACTGGGACGCGGTGCTCGCCACGAACCTGACCGGAGCCTTCGCGCTCACGCAGGCGGTGTTGAAGCCGATGGTCCGCCAGCGAGGCGGGCGCATCGTCTGCATCAGCTCGGTGGTGGGGCAGAGCGGCAACGCGGGCCAGGCGAATTACGCCGCCTCCAAGGCCGGAGTCATCGGGTTCGCCAAGGCGGTGGCGCTCGAAGTCGCGTCACGCGGCATCACGGTGAACGTCGTCGCGCCGGGGCTGGTGGAAACGGATATGACGCGCGAACTCACAGGCGACGCGCGGGAGGAATGGGCGTCGAAGATTCCGCTCCGACGCCTCGGCACACCGGACGACGTCGCGTCCGCGGTCTGCTTTCTGGCATCGGACGAGGCGTCGTATATTACGGGGCAGGTCCTGGCGGTCAATGGCGGGATGTACACGTAGCGCGAGGTTCCAGCCGGAATGCGCGCAGATGGAGGGGTGAATGGCGGTTGCTGACAAGGTCAAGAGCATCATCGTGGAGCAGCTTGGAGTCGACGAAGAAGAAGTGACTCCGGACGCGTCGTTCGTAGACGACCTGGGGGCTGACTCGCTCGACACGGTGGAGCTGGTGATGGCGTTCGAGGAAGAATTCGGGATCGAGATCCCGGACGAGGACGCCGAGAAGATCACGCGCGTGAAGGAAGCGATCGAGTACATCGAATCGCACAGCAAAAAGAAGTAGACGGGGGGCGGTTTGAGCAGGCGAGTCGTCGTGACGGGTGTCGGCCTCGTGTCGCCACTCGGCATCGGGACCGAGGCGAACTGGGAAGCGCTCTGCGCGGGGCGGAGCGGCATCGGACCGATCACACGGTTCGACGCCGCCCAGTTTTCCGCGCGGATCGCGGGCGAGGTCAAGAACTTCGACCCGCTCCAGTACGTCGACAAGAAAGATGTCAAGAAGATGGACATCTTCATTCAGCTCGCCATCGCCGCCTCGCAGTATGCGCTGGACGACGCGAAGCTGAAGGTAAGCCCGGAGATGTCGACCCGCACCGGCGTGTTCATCGCGTCGGGCATCGGCGGGTTCACGACCATCGAGCGCGAGCACAAGGCACTGCTCGAGGGCGGACCGCGCCGGATCTCACCGTTCTTCATTCCGGCGGCCATCATCAACCTGGCGGCGGGCCAGGTTTCCATCCGGTTCGGGGCCAAGGGGCCGAACTCCGCGACGTGCACGGCCTGCTCCGCCTCGGCACACGCCATCGGCGATGCCTTCGAGATCATCAAGCGCAACGATGCCGACGTGATGATCGCCGGAGGATCCGAGGCCGCCATCACCCCGATGGGCGTGGGGGGATTCGCCGCGATGCGGGCGCTCTCGACACGCAACGACGAGCCCGCGCGCGCGAGCCGCCCGTTCGACAAGGACCGCGAGGGATTCGTCATGGGCGAGGGCTCCGGCGTCATCATCCTCGAGGAGCTGGAGTTCGCCACCAGGCGCGGCGCCACCATCTATGCCGAGCTCGTCGGGTATGGCATGTCGGCGGACGCCTTCCACATCACCGCGCCGTCGGAGGATGGCGACGGCGGCATGCGCGTGATGCAGGCGGCGCTGAACCACGCCGGTGTCCAGCCCCAGCAGGTCGACTACATCAACGCCCACGGCACGTCCACGCCGTTCAACGACAAGCTCGAGACGCTCGCCATCAAGCGGGTGTTCGGCGATCACGCCTGCAAGCTGGCGATCTCGTCGACCAAGTCCATGACGGGCCACCTGCTCGGCGCCGCCGGCGGCCTCGAGGCTGGCATCACCGTCCTCGCCATCCGGCACCAGGTCATTCCGCCCACTATCAATTACGAGACCCCGGACCCGGAGTGCGATCTCGACTACGTGCCGAACACGAAGCGCGCCGCGAAGATTGAGTTCGCGCTGTCGAACTCATTCGGATTCGGCGGGACCAACGGCGCGCTGCTCTTCAAGAGGTTTGGTAATTAGCTCACAGCTCTCAGACCTCAGCTGTGAGCCGGATTCTGAAAGCTGAAGCGAGAGCTGACCGACTATGAAGATTGCCGTCTGCATCAAACAGGTCGTCACGCGCGAGTGGCAGCTCCGCGTCAACGAGACCAAATCCTGGGTGCGCGATCAGGACGCGAGTTTCGAGCTCAATGAGCCGGACGCGTACGCGCTCGAAGAGGCGCTTCGGCTCAAGGAGAAGCACGGCGGAGAAGTCGTGGTCTGTTCGGCCGGACCGGCGCGCGCGGGGCAGGTGATCCGCGAGGCGCTCGCACGCGGCGCGGATCGCGCCGTCCATGTCGAGTCCGAGGGGCTGGCGTCGGCCGATGCGGTCACCGTCGCGGACGCCCTGGCGGCGGCGATTCGTGACGAGGCCTTCGACCTGGTGCTCACGGGCCTTCAGTCGGACGATCAGGGCTTCGGCCAGGTCGGGGTCGTGCTGGCCGAGAAGCTCGGGATGCCCCACGCCACCATCATCATGGAAGTGCAGGTGTCGGACTCAGGGCTTCGCGTGAAGCGCGAGCTGGAAGGCGGCTGGTTCCAGTGGATGGCGCTCCCGCTGCCGGCTCTCCTGACGATCCAGAGCGGCATCAACCAGCTGCGCTACGCGACGCTGAAAGGCATCATGGCGGCGAAGAAGAAGGAGATCCGCAAGGTCACCCCGGTGGCTGCCGCCGCGCCGGCGCAGCGGATCGTCACGGTGTCCTTTCCTGAAAAAGCCAAGAAGACGCAGATGATTTCGGGATCACCCGCCGAAGCTGCGAAGGATCTCGTCACGCGCCTGCGCGACGGCGCGAGGGTGATCTGACCATGATGCTCGTCCTGGCTGAACAGCGAGAGGGACGTCTGAACCGCGGGAGCCTGGAAGCCATGGCGGCCGCGCAGCAGGTCGGCGGCCCATTCAAGGTGGCGGTGCTCGGGGTTGGTCTCGATGCCTGCGCGGCGGAGATTGCGAAGACTGACGTCGCGGAAGTGATCGTGGTCGAGTCCCCGGCGCTTGCGGAGTACACGTCTGACGGCTACGTGGCGGCACTGGCCGCCGTCATCGGCCAGGAGCAGCCCTCGCACGTCTTCCTCGCGCATACCTACCAGGCGCGCGACTTTGCCCCGGCACTGGCGGCCCGGCTCGGCCGCCCTCTCGTCACGGACGTCATCGCGATCAACAAAGAGGGGGACCGGCAGATCTACGTCCGGCCGATCTTCCAGGGCAAGTTGAACGCCGGCGTCGAGGCGATCGGTCCAGGGCCACACTTCGTGACCTTTCAGATCGGCGCGTTCCGCGCCGACGCCGCGAGGCCGGGTGCCGGAGCCGCTTCCGTGCGAAAGGCGAACGTGGCAGTGGATGCGTCTGCGATCCGCCAGCGGCCCGACCCCCCGTTCAAAGAGGCGAAGCAGGCTGTCGATCTCTCCCAGGCCGAGCGCATCGTCGCCGTCGGACGAGGGATCAAGGGCAAGGAGCATCTCCAGATTGCCGAGCAGCTCGCACAGGCCCTGGGAGCCGAGCTGGCCGCTTCACGACCCATCTGCGACGCGGGGTGGCTGCCGATGGATCGTCAGATTGGCAGCTCGGGTCAGACCGTCGCCCCGAAACTCTACGTCGCACTCGGCATCTCCGGCGCCATCCAGCATCTCGTCGGCATGAAGGGCTCGCGCACGATCGTCGCGATCAACAAGGATCCGGAGGCGCCGATCTTCGAGGTGGCCGACTTCGGCATCGTCGGGGATCTCTTCGAGATCGTTCCGGCGATCGTGGCGGAGCTGAAGAAGTGAATCAGCTGTCAGCAATCAGCTGTCAGTTGCGATGAAAGCGCTCACTGAAAGCTGAGAGCTGAGAGCTCTATGACCCGTGATTCCCTTGACGTTGACGTTCTGATTGTCGGCGGCGGGCCGGCCGGGATGTCGGCTGCGCTCAGGCTGGCGCAGCTGCAGAAGGAAAAAGGGGGTGAGCCGCTCGCGATTGCCGTCCTGGAGAAGGCGCGCGAGGTCGGAGCCCACATGCTGTCCGGCGCCGTGCTGGATCCGTCGGCGCTCCGCAGCCTGATACCGGACTTCCTGGAACGCGGCGCCCCGCTGGCCTCCGAAGTTCATCACGACCACGTCTACTTCCTCACGCGGGCCGGCAGGATTGAGTTTCCCGTCACGCCGCCGCCCCTCAAGAATCACGGCCACTACATCATCTCGCTGACCCGGTTCGTGAAGTGGCTCGGCGGGCTCGTCGAGGCCGAAGGGATCGACGTGTTCACCGGATTTGCGGCGTCCGAGATTCTCTTCGAGGGGGATCGCGTCGTGGGCGTCCGCACCGGCGACCGCGGCGTCGGCAGGCACGGCGAACAGAAGCCCACGTTCGAGCCCGGCGTCGACATCCGCGCGAAAGTCACCATCCTGACGGACGGTGTGCGGGGCAATCTGACCAAGGCGCTCGTGCGGCGGCTCGCGCTCGACGCGGGGCGCGCACCCGGGCTCTATGCCATCGGGATCAAGGAGCTGTGGGAGCTTCCGGCGGACCGGCTGGCTGCCGGCACGGTCGTCCACACGATGGGGTATCCGCTCCGTCGCGACGAGTTCGGCGGCGGATTCATCTACGCCATGCCTGACGGCCTCGTGTCCGTGGGGTTCGTGAGCGGTCTGGACTACCGGGACCCGATGTTCGATCCGCACATTGCGTTTCAGCATTTCAAGCGCCACCCGCTCGTGGCCGGCATGCTCGAGGGCGGACAGATGGTCCGCTACGGCGCCAAGGCGCTGCCCGAAGGGGGCTGGCATACCGTGCCGAGGGTGTACGCCGACGGCGTCCTGATCGCAGGGGACGCGGGCGGCTTTCTCAACTCCCTCCGCCTCAAGGGCATTCATCTCGCCATGCGGACCGGGATGCTCGCTGCCGAAAGCGCGTTCGACGCGGTCAGGGCGGGCGACGTGTCAGCCGCGCGGCTGGTGAGCTATTCAGAGGCGATCGATCGGAGCGACGTCCGCCGCGAGCTCTATCCCGTGCGCAATGTTCATCAGAGCTTCACCTACGGCCTTCTGGCCGGCGTCGCGTATTCGGGCCTTTCGCTCGTGACTGGCGGCTGGTGGTATCGGGATCCGATGCCCGCGCATGCAGGCTATCAGCGCATGTGCCGGATCGACGAGTACCTACAAGGATGGCCGCCCTGACGTCGATTCACCAGTGCGACCGGCCAAGATCGACCGCAAGCTCACCTTCGATCGCCTGACGAACGTGCATTTCTCCGGCACACGCCACGCGGAGGATCAGCCGTCGCACCTCATCGTGCACGACACGGACATCTGCCAGACCCGCTGCCGTACCGAGTACGGCAACCCCTGCACTCGCTTCTGTCCGGCCAACGTGTACGAGATGGTGGACGCCGGAGACGGGACCCGCCGGCTGCAGATCAACGCCTCGAACTGCGTCCACTGCAAGACCTGCGACATCATGGACCCCTATCAGATCATCGACTGGGTCCCGCCCGAAGGGGGCGGAGGGCCACAGGTACGATGGCATGTAGGGGGCGGGATTCGGGACTCGGGACTCGGAGCGGTTCGGGGTTCGCTGAAAGCTGATAGCTGATAGCTGATAGCTGATGTCTGACCGACTGACCGCTACCCAGCGTCTCCAGACCCGGCTGATTGGTGCGGCCGTCGCTCCGGCGATTTCGGCGCTCTGCCGGACGCTGAAGTGGAAGGTCGAGGGGGCAGCGCACTACGACGACGTCATCCGATCGGGCCGCCAGCCGATCATTGCGTTCTGGCACGGCCGCATTCTCCCGGCGACCTGGTTCTTCCGGCACCGCGGCATCGTCGCGCTCACCAGTGCGAACTTCGACGGGCAGTGGATCGCCCGGGTCATCGAGCATCTCGGCAACAGGACGATAGCCGGATCGAGCTCCCGCGGAGGCGTGCGCGCGCTGCTCCAATTGAAGCGGGCGATCGATGCGGGGAATCCCGTCGCCTTCGCGCTCGACGGGCCCCGCGGTCCGGCGCGCGTCCCGCAGCCCGGAGCGGTCTGGCTGGCAGGCGCGACCGGAAGCCCGATCCTGCCGGTTCACGCCGAATCGACCGCCTATTGGGAAGTCTCAAGCTGGGACCGGACGCAGGTCCCCAGGCCATTCAGCCGCGTGGCGCTTGTCATCGGTCCACCGATTGATGTCGGCGGCCGCACGGCCCATTTTCCCGCCGAACCCACCACGAAGCTTCTGGCGGGACTCGCGGAGGCCGAGCAGCGCGCACGCGCGAGCCTGTAATCGTACGAATCCTCCGCCCAATTGCGCAGTCTTGCGCAGCCCAGCAGGCAGCAGAATCAGTCCGCCCTCGGGCACCCATAGTCGTTTAGGTCAGACTAAAATCACCTTTCCCGCAGACTAAAGTTGGCTTGGGTTTGTTTCATTACAAATTTGCCGCAAAGTCCTGACGTCCGGATGGTACGGCCTTCGCCTAACGCCTCATCGAGCGCGTTATGGTGAGGAGCCGCTGACATGGGACTCGACCGCAGCGCGGCGGCGCGTCAGCCCGTGTCCCCTCCGACACCTCGAGTAGACCCTCCGCTGAAGCCGAAGCTGGAGCTGGTCAGACACCGTCAACTCAGGAGAAAGCGTCCTGTGGCCATTTTGAAGGTTCCTCGATTCTGGACGGCGACCGGCCGTGCATCGAACGCCATCCGGCCCGCGCAGGGCCTCGACGCATTCCCATCTGAGGCCGCCCCCATTGTGCCCATCCTCGTGGATGCGCCGGCCTCCGGCCGTTCCGGCTTCAGCTGGGCGTCGGCCGCGAAGATGACGGGCGTGATTCTCGTAACGGCGGCGCTCGCGGTCGCAGCTGTCATCGCGGTTCAGGGCCGAATCAAGCGCACCGCGACGACTGGAACTGTGACGTTCGAGACGAACCCCGCGGGCCTGGATCTCGCCGTCGACGGCAAGCCTCTGGGAAAGACGCCCCTGACCACTGTGCTGGCCGCCGGTCCGCACGACCTGCAGGTCGGGACTGCCGCCGACCTGCGCAACATCAAGATCGACGTGTCCGCGGGCACCGCGGTTGTGCAGCGCGTGGAATTTGCGGAACGGACGGTGGCTGCGGCTCCGACCACCGGTGGGCTTCGCATCCAGACGGAGCCCGCACAGTTGACCGTTCTGGTCGACGGCACGCCGCGCGGGGTCTCACCGGTGGAGATCGACAGTCTGGCCCCAGGCAACCACGAGATTTCCGTCCGTACCGCCGCGGGAACCGTCCGCCGCTCCGTGTCCCTGAAGCCGGGCGAAACGCTGTCCGTGCTCCTGTCGTCGCCAGCACCTTCAGCGGGAACGCCGGCGGCGGCGGGATGGTTGACGGTCTCGTCTCCGGTCGCCCTGCTGCTGCGTGAGGACGGCAGAGTCATCGGCACGAGCGAGACCGAGCGTCTGATGCTGCCAGCCGGCGACTACGACATCGAATTCTCCAATGAGGCGCTCGGGTTCGCCGTGCGAAAGACCATGCACGTGGCGGCGGGCAAAATGACCGCGACGAAGATTGACCTTCCGAACGGGGTCCTCAGCATCAACGCGCAGCCGTGGGCAGAAGTCTGGGTCGACGGGGAACGCGTCGGCGAGACGCCTATCGGTAACCTGCCGCGTCGAATCGGCAGTCACGAGGTGGTGTTACGTCACCCCGAACTGGGAGAGCGCCGACAGACGGTCGTGATCGTCGTCGACAAGCCGACCCGCGTCGGGGTGGATCTGCGGAAGTAGCAAGCCATGCCATTCAATCAACACATGTTTCGCGCGTCTTGTTCCGTTCTGCTGGGGCTGGCGTCCGTGGTGCCCTGTCTGGGATCGCAGGATCCGCTGAGGGCGGTGAGGGAGCTTTACGCCTCGGCCGCCTACGAAGACGCGTTGTCCGCGGTCGGAAAATTCGACGTCGCCGATCCGAGCCCCGAGGCCGAGCAGTATCGCGTGTTCTGCCTGGTCGCGCTCGGCAGGGTCGCCGAAGCGGATCAGGCAGTCGAGCGGCTGCTCACCGCGCGTCCCGAGTATCGTCCGGACCCGGCCGAGGCCTCTCCCCGCATACAGGCCCTGTTCACCCAGGTGCGGCAGCGGATGGGACCGGCGCTCCTCAAGCGGATGTACCAGCGGGCACGTGCCGCGATGGAGCGGAAAGATCGCGACACGGCGGTCGCGGAGTTCGAAGCGATGCTGCGGATGGCGGACGACCCTGACGTGCGGGCGGATCCGGCGACCGCTGAATTGAAAGAGCTCGGCTCCGGCTTTCTGGAATTGAGCCGCGCCATGCCCGGTAAAACACCCGCGGTGCCGCTCGCGTCTCCCGGCGCCCTCCCCGTGCCACGCCTCAGCGTCATGACCCCGCCCGTGGTGATCCAGCAGAGGCTGCCGCGATGGATCCCTGATCCCGCGAGTCGGTCCAAACAGTTCACCGGGGCTGTCAGAGTCCAGATTTCGGCGGATGGCAAAGTCGTGTCTGCCGAGATCGTCCGCTCGCTCCATCCCGGGTACGACCAACTCCTCCTCCGCGCCGCACGCGATTGGCTGTACTACCCCGGCAAGCGTGACGGCGTCGACATCGCCAGCGAAAAAACCGTCGAAGTGTCGCTGCTGCCTCCCAAGCCAGGCGAGTCAGCCGATAAAAGTCAGTAATCTAGACGACTTTTATCTAGCTCTAAGTTGACTTCTGCCCCAGCAGAACAGCAAAATAGAGGCGCGACGACGTCGCTACCCGGAACCCGCTGAAATTAGGCACTTCCAGCGCAGACGAAATTCCGCTCTGGTGGCGACACCTTTGCACCAGTCGAGTCGCATCAGTCAACCACGTCCGCCTGTCGCGGGCGTCTGGCTTCGTTCCGCTCTCAAAGGGGCCTAATGCTGTCACCGTCGTTATCGCAGCTGCTCGAGCGGGCCAGAACCGGTTTCGGCCTCGAAGTCGAGGTCATCGACGCCAGGCTGCGACACGTCTATCCCGACGCGACGACGGCGCTCGGGCGGATGATCGAGCAGTCGCCGGCGGTCCGGGAGTCCCTGGGCGACGCCCTCGCCGGCGGTCGCCCCGAGCGGCTGGACGACTCGGGTCTCGAATACCAGCTCGGTCGGCACGTCCGGCGAGGCACCCTCGAATGTCGCGGACGCCCGGAAGAGGAGCTCGAACGCGCGAAGCGATCGATGTAGTGGACGGCCAGGACTGTTGATAAAGGAGACAGCGTGAAGCGGAGGATCGGCGACAGGCGCGTTCGCCCGCGGTTCGAGATCGTGGGAGAGCTGTGGGGGACGCTGGAGACGGTCCTCCGGCTGCCGCTCCAGAACGTCAGCCGCGGCGGAGCGCTGATCCACTCCCATGTGCCGCTGCCATCGCACTCCGTTCACCGCATCGCTTTCGACGCCGACGGACAGAGTCTGTCGGTCCCCGTGCGCGTCTCGCATGTCGACTCGCAGGTGTCGGCAGACGGCGAGCACACGTATCTCATTGGCGTTCAGTTCCTGTCGGTGCAGCCCGCCCTGCTCGCGATCGTCGAGCAATGGCGGGGGACCGGCCACGGCGAAGCGGCGGGAGTGTAAACGGTCATGAACAGTGCTGTCACGCCAGAGCGTCGCAAGACCCCGCGGGTAGCGGTCGGCGGAGGTGCCGAATGCCGGCTCGATCTCCGCTCGCGCGTCCGGCTGCTGGACATCAGTCTCAGCGGCGCCCTGCTCGCCGCGGACCTGGCGATGCCGGTTGGCGCGGCTGCGCAGCTGCGGTCCGGGCTTGGTGCGAGCCCGCTTCGGACGGATGTGCAGGTCAGGCGCAGCGCGCGGCTCGCCGCGGGAGTGCCGCTCAAGGGCGTCGGGGCGGTGTTCACGGCGATGGATGCGGGCAGCCGTCAGACTCTGGAAGATTTTCTCAAGAAGGCAAAGCAGTGACTACGGGAACTTCGGGCAGTCGACCCTTCGGCGCGGACACGCGCGCGGCAGCGCGGTCAGGCGTGCGGGTCATGAGGCAGCGTATATGAGACACGAAGCAGGCGAACAGTTGATCGGCACGAGTGAGCTGATTGCGGAGCTCTCGCAGGAGATCGACCGGATCGCCCGGTCCGATGCGAAGGTGCTCATCACGGGCGAAAGCGGCGTCGGGAAGGAGCTGGTCTCGCACGCGATTCATCAGCGGAGTCCCCGCGCGGCCCGCCCGATGGTCGCGGTGAACTGTGCCGGTCTGCCCGAGACGCTCCTGGAATCGGAGCTGTTCGGGCACGTGAAGGGGAGCTTCACGGGCGCGTATCGCGACAAGCAGGGCAAGCTGGAGATGGCCGACCGCGGCAGCATCTTCCTGGATGAAATCGGGGAGATGACGCTTCGCATGCAGGGCCTGCTCCTTCGTTTCATGGAAACCGGGGAGCTGCAGAAGGTCGGGGCGGACCGCATCGCGGGGCGCGTCAATGTGCGCGTGATCGCGGCCACCAACCGCAACCTGCGGGACATGATCACCGAGGGCACGTTCCGGGAGGATCTCTTCTACCGGCTGAACGTCATCCATCTCGTGGTCCCGCCGCTGCGCGAGCGGCGCGAAGACATTCCCGTGCTCATCGACTTTTTCCTGAGCCGGTTCACGCGGAACAACCATCATCCGGTCAAGTCGATATCTCCGGAGGCGAACAAGCTGCTCTGCGAGTATTCGTGGCCGGGCAACGTCCGCGAGCTCGAGAACGTCATCGAGCGTCTCGTCGTCACCGGCCGCACCGAATCGGTCATGCCGGAAAACCTCCCGATGGAGGTCCGCATGCAGCAGACGATCGGTCTTCGTCCAAAGCGCGAGCGGCGCCGGACGGTCGCCGACGATCTCTACAAGAAGCTCGTCGAAGAACGCGAGTCATTCTGGACGGTGGTGTATCCGCTCTACATGCAGCGGGAAATCACGCGGGGGAATGTGCGGGACCTGGTTCGGAAGGGCCTGGAGGACGCGCGCGGAAACTATAAGATCGTGGCGAAGCTGTTCAACATGGAGTCCCGTGACTACAAGCGCTTCCTGAACTTCCTCCGGAAGCACGACTGCCAGCTGCCATTCAAAGAATACCGGCAGTAGCCTCTCGTTCGTCGCGTGCGGCCCGCCTGCCCTGAAGGCGATCGAGCGGCCGGCGAGTTCGCACTCGCTGGAAAGGGTGGGCGGCACGCGGCGAGACCGCCCACTCTCGACAGGTTGATCGTTACTGAGCCACGCGGCCCAGGTAGTGACTCAACCCCCGTCCATTTCCCTTCCCCGCGGCATCGAAAATATCCGCCTTCGCCGGCTCGTCCGCAGCGCCCGCATGCGCGTGTTGAAAGACCTCCGCGCCGGTCGTTTCAATCCGCACGGTGTAGGCAATCGGAAGCTGGTCGAGGAGGGCTGCCACGGCTTTGAGCAATGCGGGTGCGAACAGTTTTTCGTCTTCAGAAGTCAGCGATGACACAAACCGGATGTCCATACGAATCCAACCCTCGCTCTCAGGCAAACTTCAGTGGCAATCAGTAAACGGCACGTGACGATTTTGCAATCGCCGTTCCCCAACAGGCTCAGGAGGACGTGAAGGAATACAGCCAACTTTTGTCGGGTCTCGCGAGATGGCAACAATAAACGCGCCAAAACTCTGCCGTTTTGGTGACTTCCTCCTTTGAATGGCTGGCCTTACGGATGGCCCGCCAGGCGATGAGACATGTTGGGACGAGAAAGCGCGGTGCTTTCGTCCGGCCCCTCCAAAGCTCTGCCGTGGCACATGCCGTGCTTCGTCGAGTCAGACGGGTCTGGCCGCCTTCCTCAAAATCCGGTCGGCCGTGGCTTCCGATGAGATGCGCGCCATTCGCGCTCTGGCCCTTCAAGTAGCGGTGCAGCTCACGCTCGCGCGCGCAACCGAAGTTCTCAGCATGAACCTGGCGCGTGTGCTGAAAGTGCCGCTCGCACTGCTGTCGAAGGATCCGTTCCGCTGGCGCGTCGAGGCGGAGTCGTTTCGTGATGTGCCCTGGCGTTCGGCGCTCCGCATCCGGCCAGGGGACGGCGTGCTCGGGCGCGTGTACGCATCCGGCAAGCCGCTGGTGGCCGATGCGCCGTCCGACGGGAGTCGCCGGCTGCGATATCGAACCGACTCGTACATGGCGCTGCCGGTGATGGATGGCCGCCATCCTCTTGCCGTGATTGCCCTCACCGATCGCCTGGACGGGCGCCCGTTCGACTCGCGCGACTTCGCGGCCGCGCGGGTGCTGGCGTCAACCGCCGCCGCGGCCCTGACCCGGGAACGATTGCGCGAGCGGGTGGACGAGCTCACGAAGGTGGCGACGGTGGACTCCGTCACGGGACTCTTCAACCGGCGCGATGTCGAAACCCGGATCACCGCGGAGATCGAACGCGCCAGGCGTCAGCAGCAGGATCTGGCGATCCTCCTCATCGACATCGACGACTTCAAGCGGGTGAACGGCACGCGCGGTCACCTCGAAGGGGATCGCACGCTGCGGGAGGTTGCCGACCTGCTGCGGGCCGGCGTGCGGATCTTCGACGTCTGCGCCCGCTTCGGGGGGGAAGAGTTCGCGATCGTGATGCCGGCGGCCTCCGTGACCGTCGCCCAGCCGATCGCGGAGCGCATCCGAGTACGAATCGAGCGGAGCTTCAGCCACGAGTCGCCACCCGTGACGGTCAGTATCGGTGTGGGCATGCTCGGCGACCACTCCAGCGGGCACGAATTGGTCGAGGTGGCGGACCGCGCCCTGTTTGCGGCGAAGAGAGCGGGCAAGAACCTGGTCCTTACCGCGGGGGAAAAGGTCGGCGGAGCTTCACGGTAGAGGCTGAAAATCCTCCTCCCCGTCCGGCCCTTTCAGGGCCGGATTTCGCCGCCGAAACCTGCCTCCCCCCGACAAAAGTCTCCCCAGCAGGAGCAATCTACCGCCTCCAGCCTCGTCGGTGATGTAACTTTGACATTTGACAGAAGCTATCCAAAGGGATGTAATGTCAACCTCCGCCAAGGTTTGTCACGTTATGGAAGCTACCAAACTCGTCGGCGCCAGCTCGGCTGTGCGGTCGCTACAGGAAGAGATCTATTACGCGTCGCGCTGCGATGCGAAAGTGCTGATTACCGGTGAAAGCGGCACCGGCAAAGAGGTCGCGGCACGCCTCATCCACGAGGCCAGTGCGAGGAGCCGGGCCCCCCTCATCACGGTGAACTGCGCAGCGCTCACCGAGACCCTCCTCGAGACGGAGCTCTTCGGGCACGTTCGCGGCAGCTTCACGGGCGCCTACCGGGATCGCCAGGGCGCTTTCGAGATGGCGAACCGCGGCACGGTGTTCATGGACGAAGTCGGTGAAACGACACCGAGAATGCAGGGCCTGCTCCTCCGATTCATGGAGACCGGCGAGATCCAGCGGGTGGGGTCCGATCAGGTCCAGACGCGCGTCGACGTTCGCGTCATAGCCGCCACCAATCGCTCGCTCATCGATGGCGTCGCGGCCAAGACGTTCCGGGAGGACTTGTACTACCGGCTCAACGTCATCCAGCTCGTCGTTCCCCCGCTGCGGGACCGGCGCGAAGACATTCCGCTGCTCCTCACTCATTTCCTCGAAATGTACGCCCGACAGTACCGCAAAGACACGCCGATGCTCTCGGCAGAGGCCGTCACGGCGCTCATTGAAAATCCGTGGCGCGGCAACGTCCGTGAGCTGAAGAACGTTGTCGAGCGCCTCGTCGTCAGGAGCACGGGGGAAGAAATCCGGCCTGAAGATCTTCCGCTGGACGTCGCGCGCTCGCCGCAGCGGCCCGCACTCGCAGCCGAGAAGGTCGCATCCCGTCCGGTGGCGGACGTGTTGTTCGATCAGATGGTGAAGGACAAGCAATCCTTCTGGACGGTCGCGTATGCGCCGTTCATGTCGCGCGATCTGACTCGGGAGGACCTGCGCGGGATTGTCAAGCGAGGGCTGGAGCGGACGTCCGGCAACTACAAGGTGCTCGTGGAGCTGCTGAACATGCCGCCCGGGGACTACAAGCGGTTTCTCGGCTTCTTACGGAAGTTCCACTGCCACATGCCGTTCCAGCAGTTTCGGACCGCGGCGTCCAGCCAGGCGGCCGCTGAGGACGAAGCGTCGTTCACGGAGACCGCGGCGCGGCGGCCCGCGACGCGTGAGCCTGTATCCCCTAATTCCGAGGACGACGAACCAGCTCCAGCAGCGTCTCGGTCTTGACCGGTTTGACGACGTAGACCGCCCCGACACGCTCGGCTTCGCTTCGCAGGACCGGATCGTCGAATCCGGAAAACACGATCACGCGGATATCCGGGTGGGCGTCACGGCTGATGACCGCCAGCTGCAGCCCGTTGAAGGCCCCCAGGCGTACATCCGTCAACAGCGCATCAAAGGACTTGTCGTGCAGGGCACGGCGTGCGCCTTCGAACGTAGAGTGCGCGACGACATCCGCTCCCGCATTCTGGAAGGTGCGCTGAAGCACCTCCAGCAGCGACGTGTCGTCGTCAACGATGAGAATTTTCAGGGGCTGACCTTCCACCATCTCTGACTTTTGTTGCAATATTGGCTCCGCCATAAGGATCCGGGCGCCTCACTCGGTTCCAATCCATTGCAATCCGCAACGACCCCGTCATCATCGTCACGGCCCTGCATACTATCACCCGGACGGAGGTCGCGATGTCCCGAACTGTACCGGCTGCGTCTGTGCGCGGTTGTGTGCGTACGTGCGGAGGAAGGCACCGCCGGCCTGCGGTCGGGGCGGCGCGCGCGTGAAGATTTTTCCGGGTATCCGGCGCAACCGACATGACAGGCCTCGCCCGAATGGAGCAGCTCATCAGGCGATCCCAACCCCGCCGGTCCGCCGACGGAGCTCGAAGTCGAGCGGGCGTCACCTTCGGTCACGGAGCGTCTGTGCCGTCCGCCTGACGCGCCGCCGCGCACCCGAGGTATCCTCTCCAGACGGGTCGATGGGCGGACCCCGTGCGGGGCTGCGACCTGTCGCTTTGTCCTCAGCCGCGCGGAGGAGGTTTGTGTGTTCGGGAGATGTGTCTGCCTTCGGCGGGACGCCGGTGCGCGCCAGTGAGCAGCAACTGCATACTCGAATGTTAAAAGGCATCATTCTCGCCGGCGGTTCCGGCTCGAGGCTCCATCCCCTGACGCGCGGCGTCAGCAAACAACTGCTTCCGATCTACAACAAGCCGCTCATCTACTATCCGTTGTCCACGTTGATGCTCGCGGGCATCCGGGACATCCTGGTCATTACGACGCCGCACGAGCAGGACGGATTCCGGCGTCTCCTGGGGGATGGTGGTGACTTCGGACTGCGCATCGGATATGCGGTGCAGCCGGCGCCGGAAGGGCTCGCCCAGGCGTTCCTGATCGGCGGCGAATTCATCGGTGCCGATCGCGTCTCACTCGCCCTCGGAGATAACATCTTCTACGGCGCCCACTTTTCCGACTACCTGCGCAGCGCGGCCGGCCGGGAGGAGGGGGCCACCGTGTTCGGATATCAGGTGCGCGACCCGGAGCGATATGGCGTCGTTCAGTTCAATGAAGAAGGGAAGGTGGTCGGGCTGGAAGAGAAGCCCGCTGTCCCCAGGTCTTCGTTCGCGGTGACCGGCCTGTATTTTTACGACAACCAGGTGGTGGAGATTGCCGCGGGGCTGAGGCCATCGGGCCGTGGAGAACTGGAAATCACCGACGTCAACCGGGCCTATCTTCAACGTGGCATGCTGTGCGTCGAGAAACTGCCCCGGGGTATCGCGTGGCTGGACACGGGGACCCATGAGTCTCTTGTTCAGGCAAGCAACTATGTTCAGGCGGTCGAGGAGCGGCAGGGTCAGATGATCGGGTGCCCGGAGGAGATCGCGTATCGCCTCAACTACATTGCCGGCTCCGACCTCGAGCGCCTTTCACGCGCGCTGAAGGGCAGTCCGTACGGGGACTACCTGCGGCGGCTCGTCCAGGAAGGGGTCTGAGTCGCGCCGACTCGTCCGATCATGCCCTTCATCTTCAAGCCAACCGCGCTGCCGGGCGTCATCGTGATCGAGCCGCAGGTGTTCGAGGATGATCGCGGATTCTTCATGGAGACCTACAAGAAATCAGACTTCATCCTGGCAGGGCTCGACGTGGATTTCGTCCAGGAGAACCACTCGCGATCCGTCCAGGGGACGCTCCGTGGACTGCACTTGCAGCGCGCGCCCCGTGCGCAGGGCAAACTGGTGCGTGCGGTGGACGGGGAGATCCTCGACGTGGCCGCCGACATCCGCAGAGAATCCCCGACGTTTGGACAGTGGGTGAGCGTCACGTTGTCCGCGGAGAACCGCAGGTCCGTGTACATACCGGCGGGGTACGCCCACGGGTTCTGTGTCGTGAGTCGGGATGCCCAGGTGCTCTACAAGACGACCGACGAATATGCCCCCGAGCTCGAATGGGGCGTCCGGTGGGACGATCCGGCGCTGGCTATCCCCTGGCCGATATCGGCCCCACGCCTGTCGTCCCGCGACAGACAGTGGCCCGCGTTGCGTGAACTCTAGGGCCGGGATCCGACGGTGCTGCTGATTACCTCGCCCCGTTTCGAAGAGCATGTCACACCGCCCGGTCACCCCGAACGGATGGAACGGGCGCACGTGTTCACGGCGGTTGCGGACCGGTGGGCGAAGAAAGGCGAGCCTCACGTGCCACCGCGGGCTGCGACCCGCGAGGAGCTGATGCGGGTGCACGTCGAGACGCACGTGGACGCGATAGCGGCCACAGCCGGGCGGGCGGTGATGCTGGACGCGGACACGTTCACCTCTCCTGAGTCCTTCGAGATTGCGCTCCTCGCCGCCGGGGCCGCCGTCCAGGTCGCGGAGCACGCGGTTGCGCACCGTGAGCCTGCATTTGCGCTCGTGCGGCCGCCGGGCCACCACGCGGAGCGCAATGCCGCGATGGGCTTCTGCCTGTTCAACAACATCGCCGTCGCCGCGGCTCACGCGATTGCTCGGGGCCTCGAGCGGGTGGCCGTTGTCGATATCGACGTTCACCACGGCAACGGCACGCAGTGGATGTTCTACGACGACCCGCGCGTGCTCTACGTGTCCACTCACCAGTTTCCCTTTTACCCCGGCACCGGCGCGGCCGACGAAATCGGGAGCGGCGACGGAGCAGGTTTCACGGTCAACGTGCCGCTCGAGGCAGGCGCCACGGACGCGGACTACGACGTCGTGTATCGCGACATCGTGGCACCCGTCGTCAGCGAATTCGCTCCGCAGCTCCTGCTCGTGTCTGCGGGGTTCGACGCGCACGAGCGCGATCCGCTGGCGGAGATGCGCATGACCGAACGAGGTTACGGGTCCGTCGTGCGTCGGCTGATGAACGTGGCCCCGGACGGCGCCATCGGATTTGTGACCGAGGGGGGATACGATCTGGGCGCACTGGCGTCCTGCCTGGACGAGGCGTTCGACGTCATCGGAGCCGATCCGTCTGCGGCCTCGGCCGCTCCTGCGATCGATCCCGGCGGGACCCCGCGCGCAGCGAGGGCCCTCGCGGCGGTGCGCAAGGCCCAGAAACCCTTCTGGCGTGGGATATAATTTAAGGATCGTGCCGGAGTACAAACCCCAGACAGTCGAAAAGAAGTGGCAGGATCGGTGGCGCGACACGCGCGCCTTCGAGGTGACGGAAGACCCCGACAAGCCGAAGTTCTACTGCCTCGAGATGTTCGCCTACCCGTCCGGGCACGCCCACGTCGGACACATCCGCAACTACATGATCGGCGACGTGGTGGCCCGCATGAAGCGCATGCGCGGGTTCAACGTCCTCCATCCGTTCGGCTGGGACGCGTTCGGTCTGCCCGCTGAAAACGCGGCGATCAAGAACAACACGCACCCCGAGACCTGGACGCTCGAGAACATCGCCCATATGAAGGGGCAGCTCCAGCGCATCGGGATCAGCTACGCGTGGGAGCGTGAGATCGCCACCTGCCTGCCCGAGTATTACCGCTGGAACCAGTGGCTGTTCCTGAAGATGCTCGAGCGCGACCTCGCGTACCGCAAGCGCTCGAACGTCAACTGGTGCCCCGTCGACATCACGGTCCTGGCCAACGAGCAGGTGATCGACGGCAAGTGCTGGCGATGCGGCACCACTGTCGTCACGCGCGAGCTGGAACAATGGGTCCTCCGGATTACGCGCTACGCCGACGAACTGCTCGAAGCGGCGGAGGTGATGCCCGGCTGGCCCGAAAAAGTCCTGACGATGCAGCGGAACTGGATCGGGCGGTCGGAGGGTGCTCGCGTGCAATTCGCGCTCGCCCCGGATCGGGATTCGGGACTCGCGGCTCGGGACTCGTCGCAGGCCGCGGGCCAGTCACGGGCGAATCCCGAACCCGCGAATCCCGCACCCCGAATCCCGAATCCCGACGCGATCGAGGTATTCACCACCCGGATCGATACGATCTTCGGCGCCAATTTCCTCCTCCTCGCACCGGAGCATCCCATCGTCCAGGCATGGAGTGAAGCGCCGGGCGCCGAGGAGCTCCAGCGGAACACGAAGCGCCTTCAGGCACAGGACCGTACCGGCCGCATGACGGGAGAGATCGAGAAGGAAGGATTCGACACCGGCCGGACGGCAGTGAATCCCTTTACGCAGAAGCCGGTGCCCGTGTGGGTCGCGAACTTCGTTCTCGGCGAGTACGGCACCGGGGCGGTGATGGGGGTGCCCGCGCACGATCAGCGCGACTTCGAGTTCGCGCGGAAGTACAACCTGCCGATCACGACGGTCGTGCAACCCGGCGCCCGAGACGGTGGCGGCGGGACATCCGAAGCAATCCCGGGGGCGGCGGACGAGTCGATTGCTGAAGTCGCGTCAGAGGCGTATGAGGGGCCCGGCGTCCTCGTGAACTCCGGCGAGTTCTCCGGACTTCAGGTCGACGAGGCGATCGCGAAGATGTCGGCGGCGGCGGAAGCGCGCGGCATCGGTCGTCGCACGGTCCAGTACCGCCTGAAGGACTGGGGCATCTCGCGCCAGCGGTATTGGGGCACGCCCATCCCCGTGGTCTATTGTGACAAGTGCGGGATGGTGCCCGTGCCGTCCGACAGCCTTCCGGTTCTCCTTCCGACAATCGCGGAATTCAGCGGACGCGGGGATTCGCCGCTCGCTCAGATTCCCGAGTTCGTGAACACGACGTGCCCGGATTGCGGGGGACCGGCCCGCCGCGAGACCGACACGATGGACACGTTCGTCGATTCCTCCTGGTATTTTTTCAGGTTCTGCGACCCGACGAACACGGAATTGCCGTTCGATCCCGACAAGGTCGGCTACTGGGGCCCGGTAGACTTCTACAGCGGCGGCGTCGAGCACGCCATCCTGCACCTGATTTATTCACGGTTCTTCTGCCGGGTCTTCCGTGACCTCGGCATGACCCACCTGAACGAGCCGTTCACGCGCCTGCTGACGCAGGGCATGGTGCTCAAGGACGGGCAGGTGATGTCGAAGTCGAAGGGCAACGTCGTGGATCCGGACGACATGATCCAGCAGTTCGGCGCCGACGCGCTGAGGCTGTACGTCATGTTCGTGGCGCCGCCCGAGAAAGAAATCGAGTGGACGGACGCGGGGCTCGAGGGGAGCTGGCGCTTTCTGGCCAGGGTCTGGCGCCTGGTCGATCAGCTGGCTGAGACCATCGGCGGCGACGGCATTCCCGGGGCCGGCGAGGTCGAACTGAACGACGAAGAACGCGCACTCCGGCGAAAGACGCACGACACCATCCGCCGCGTCACGGCGGACCTGGATCCCCGGGTGCACCTGAACACCGCCGTCTCCGGACTGATGGAGCTCGTGAACGAGTTGTATGCTTTCTGCGCCAGGACCGACTGTCTGCGCATCGGGCAGCATGCAGGCGCGGCACCGGAGGTAGGCGCCGTCGAGCGCGCCGGCACAATCGCCGTCGTCAAGGAGGCGGTCGAAGCGCTGGTACGGATGATCTCGCCCTTCACACCGCACATGGCCGAGGAGTTGTGGGAAATGCTCGGTCACGGCGACGGCATCGTTGCGGCCGGCTGGCCCGAGTTCAGCGAAGAAGTGGCCAAGTCGGAGGAGATCGTCGTTCCCGTGCAGGTGAACGGGAAGCTCCGGGCCCGCGTCACGGTGTCGGCGGACGTCTCCGAGGATCGGCTGCGTGAGCTCGCGCTCGCGGATCCGGTCGTCATGAAACATCTCGAGGGGAAGACGGTGAAGAAGGTCGTGGTCGCCGGGGGCCGGCTGGTGAGCATCGTCGCAGGTTGATGAACATGATCCGTCGCCAGATTGCTCTTGCTTCTGTCCTCGCGCTCACACTGGCGCTGCCGGGATGCGGCTATTCGCTCTCGGGCCGCGGGTCGTTCCTGCCGGCGTACATCAGGGTCATCGGCGTCCCGATGTTCGTGAACAACACGACAGTGTTCGACGTCGAGAAGCGAGTCACCGAACGGGTCACCTCGGAATTGATTGGCCGGGGCAAATACACGGTCAAGCAGGATGCGACCGGCGTGGATGGCCTGCTGACCGGAGTGATCTCCTCGATCAGTCTGGCGCCGGCCGCATTCACGGCCGACCGGCAAGCCACGAGGTACGCGCTGACGCTGTCGGCGCGGATCGAGTTCAAGGACATGAAAACGAACAAGGTCCTCTGGTCGAATCCTTCGATGATGTTTCGCGAGGAGTTCGACGTCACCACCGACGTCGCCGACCCCGCCGCCTTCTTCGGCCAGGACACGAATGCGCTGGACCGGGTGGCGACCGAGTTCGCCCGCAGCGTCGTGAGCGCGATTCTCGAGAGCTTTTAAGGGTGCTAGGGTCCCAAAGGTGCCAAGTGCCAGGGTGCCAGGGTGCCAAAGTGCCAGAGTGCCAGAGTGCCAGAGTGCCAATGTGCTAGGAGCGCGAGCGTGCTAGAGCGGAGTGCGGCCGTGCCGAGTGCAGACGTGCGAGTTAGATCTGTCTCAGCACCTTGGCACTGTGGCACCCTGGCACTTCTGGCACCCTGGCACTGATCTAGTCTGATGCCAACCTCTTCTCCCCCGGCAGTCCGCAAGCAAATCGCGCAGGGCAAGCTCGATCCCATCTACCTGATCGTCGGTGACGACGAGGCTGAGATGTCGCGGCTGGCGGCGGACCTGTCCTCCGTCGTCGAAGACGAGCTGCGTGCTTTCAATCTCGAGCGCCTTTACGCCGGTCCCGGCGAGAAGGGGGCGTCTCCGGCAGCGATCGTGGAGTCGGCGCGCACGCTGCCGATGATGGGGGACCGCCGCGTGATCGTCGTGCTGCGCGCGGAACGGATCCTCAAACCAAAGCGGCGCGGCAAAGGTGACGACGAGGAAGCCGGGGACGAAGGGGAGCCCCCGGGCGACATCGATATGCTCGATGCCTATGTGCGCGCACCGGAGCCGATGACAACGCTCGTGCTCGTTGCGGCGGACGTGGACAAAGTGCGACGCATCTACAAGACCCTCCAGAAGAACGCGACGATTGTCGAGTGCTGGGGGCTGAAGCTCGGCAAGGACGCAAAGGGGCTGGACCTGCGGCAGGTTGCGCGGCAGGCGGAGGCGCTCGTGAAACATGCGGTCCAGGAGGCCGGACAGCAAATCGAGCCCGAGGCCGCGAGGCTCATCGCAGCGCGAGCGGGTACTGACATCGCGACCCTTCGTGGCGACCTCGAGCGGCTCCTGCTTTACGCCGCGGGCACTTCAACGATCACGCTCGACGACGTCAGGCAGGTCGTGACGGCGGAGACGTCTCAGGACGACTGGGCCGTCACCAACGCGATTCGGGATGGCAAGACCGCCGAAGCACTGCGACAGCTGGCGCTGGCGCTCGAAGGTGGCGGCGTTCCCTACATGATCCTGGGACAGCTCGGGTGGTACGTTCGCGAGCGGCTGGTGGACGTGAGTCCTCGGCGCGTGCGCCCCGCGATCGAGGCGGTGTTCAACGCGGACCTCGAGCTGAAGAGCTCCGGAGGCGATCCGCGCATGCTGCTCGAACGTCTGGTCGTGGAGCTGTGCAGAAAGTAGCCCACGGCTGTCCGCGTTCAGTGGCGTGACGGCTTTCCACACGCGCGCTGCGGCTCAAGCCGGCTGACAGCCGATAGCTTGATAGCTGCGTGGCTACGCTGCGGCGGCTGACTTCTTCGCGACGCGGAGGGCGAGGCGGGACTTGTAGCGCCCGGCCGTGTTCTTGTGGATCAACTTCTTTTTCGCCATCTTGTCGACGAGCGAAATCGTCTCGCGGAGCGCGTCCTTCACCTTGGCGGGATCTTCAGCGTCGATTGCCGCGCGGATGTCGCGCAGCGCTCCACGAAGGCGGGTGCGCATCTGGCGATTGTGATCGCGGCGCTTGACGTTCTGGCGGTGCGCTTTCAGCGCGGAGTCGTGACTGGCCACTCTAATTCCTTTGTCTGGGTCTCAGCAGATGTCGAACACGGCGTTGAGCGGATCTGACCATTCAAGACCGCACAACCGACGAATTATACCATACGATCGCGGCCATACTGGCTGCTCATCCATAAGGAGCATTCGCACTCTTATCTAACTACCTAAGAGCTATTTGTCATCGCCTTCCTTCATGCGGCGCAGGAGGCGACGCTCCCGCTTGTCGGGAGAGCCTGCACTGGCGGGCCGGACGAAGGGACGCGCCAGCCTGACCATCCGCCGGACCTCGATCTCCTCCGGGGTCGGCGGCGGCGTCAGATCCTCGTACAGGCCGCGGGCTTCAGCGCGGGCGACATGCTTGTCAGCGACGGCGTACACGACGATCCGCTGTTTCCTGCCGAGCGGCCGGCTGATGACGATCTCGTCCCCGGACTTGATCTCGCGATGCGGCTTCGCCTCCTGTCCGTTGACGTCCACCCTTCCAGCCTTGCAGGCCTTCTGCGCCTCGGACCGCGTACGGAAGAGGCAGGCGACATCCAGCCAGATATCGAGACGGACCGAGTCCATGGGGGGATCGTAACTGGGACTCGGGATTCGGGATTCGGGATTCGGGATTCGGGATTTGGGATTTGGGATTTGGCCCAGCGCTCGAGCAAAAGCCCGACTGCTTGTCCTTCCGCCTAAAGGCGGAAGCTACTAGCGGCGGAAGCTACTGGCGGCGCGCGGAGAGGACTTCCGGGGCCGGCGGAGCGTTCGTATACCGAACCACTTCGTGCCCATCCTTGAGTTCCACTACGCGATACACCCGCGTCGCGGGTGCGGGAGCACCCGCACGGCTGCGGACCTTCGATACGTAGTCGCGCGTCTCGCGGTAAGGCGGAACGGCACCGTATTTCTGCACCGCGCCAGGCCCGGCATTATACGCGGCGAGCGCGAGCTCTTCGTTCTGCGAATAGCGCTTCAGCAGATGCTTCAGGTATGCCACGCCGGCACGAATGTTCTGCGCCGGATCGAAGGCATTGGTGACGCCGAACTGAGTCGCGGTGGCCGGCATGAGCTGCATGAGCCCCATGGCTCCCTTGATCGACCGCGCCATCGGGTTGAACGCCGACTCCGTCTGGATGACTGCATGGACCAGATCGGCCCTGACGCCATGGACCGACGCGTTTTCGGCGATCAGATCATCGAAGGTGCTGTTCCGGCGGGCGATCGGGGCGCGAGTGGTTCGGAATCCAGTCGTGCCGACGGCGAACGATCGAGCTGCGCCGTCCTTCGGACGATCGGACAGCACGAGGTTTCCCGCCGCGTCGCGCCATGTGTAGATCTGGGCGTGCACCGCGGCCGGCACGCCGGCGAGCAGAACGGCGGTCACTGCCGCAATCCGTAGAAACTTTGAACGCATGAGGTGTCGAGGCACAGCAGTTCTCCGCTGACCTCGCATCCCCTAAGGCAAGGGGGATGCCCCTCATCGTCAATGACTTACAGTAATTATCGCGCGAATCCGTTCCGAAATTGCACGTCGGCTTACAGAATCGTCAGGACCCGAGCAACCCGCGCAGTGTCTCCGGCGCTTTCGCGAGCAGCTCCTCAATCTTCGAGGGGTCCTTGCCCCCCGCCTCGGCGAAGTCTGGGCGGCCTCCGCCCCCCCCACCGACGATCGGCGCCAGTGCCTTGACGATGCTGCCGGCCTGGACGCGCGAGGTCAGATCCTTCGATACCGAAACGACCAGACTGACCCTGCCGTCATTCTCCGACGCGATGACGACGACGCCGCTGCCGAGCCGATCGCGCAGGGAATCCGAGATGCTCCGCAGCGCGCCTTTCTCGAGCCCGGCGACACGCTTCGTGATGAGGGGCACACCGGCGACATCCAGCGGCACGTCCGCTGCGACGTTCGACGCTCCCGACCCGCCGAGCGCCGCCTTCATCTTCAACTGCTCGACTTCACGCGCGAGTCTCTTGCCGTCCGCCTGCAGCTTTTGCACCGCGTCAACCGCGTGGCGCGCGGTCGTCGACAATGTGCTCACGACGGCGTTGAGCGCCGCCCGATCCTGCTGCGCGCGGGCGACGGCGCCTGCGGCCGTGACCGCTTCGATACGGCGGACTCCTGCGGCGACGCCGCTTTCCTCGGTGATGGTGAAGTAGCCGATGTCGCCGGTCGCCCGCACATGCGTACCGCCGCACAGCTCGGTGCTGAAGCCACCGACGGAAACCACCCGGACTTTGTCCCCGTACTTCTCTCCGAAGAGCGCCATCGCGCCGCTGGCGATGGCTTCTTCCGTCGAGCGCACTGCGGTCTGCACGATCGTATTGCGGTAGATCTGCTCGTTGACGATCCGTTCGATGTCATCCAGCTGCTCTCGCGGGATCGCGGCGAAGTGCACGAAGTCGAACCGCAGCCTGTCGGGCGCGACCAGCGAGCCCGCCTGTTTCACGTGCGAACCCAGCACGCGCCGAAGCGCCGCATGGAGCAGATGCGTGGCGGTGTGGTTCCGCCGCGTGGCGTCGCGCGCCTCGTCGGTCACTTCCGCCGTGACCACCTGACCACGCGTCAGTGGACCGCCCTGCACCTTCACCAGGTGCAGCCGTGGGCGGTTCGGGCCCTGACGAACGATGCGCTCGACAACCGCTTCCGCACCATTCGCACCGAGGATCCGGCCGCTATCGGACACCTGGCCACCGGCCTCGACATAGAACGGCGTCCGGCCCATCGCGACGTACCCCGTCGAACCGGCGGGAATCTCGTCGGCGGAACGGCCCGCTTCGTCGAACAGCGCGACGACGGGAATACCGGGCAGACAGGTGGCGTCGTAGCCCTCGAACCGATCGCCGGTCTCCTCCAGCGTGCGCTCGAGATCCGGCGGCATGGTCAGCGCGAGCGACTTGTCGGCATCCTTCGCGAAGTGGCTGCCCGCCCGCGCCTTGACACGCTGCCCCTCCATCGCGCGCTCGTACGCCTCGCGATCGATCGTGATGTTCCGTTGCCCCGCAAGGTCCTCCATGAAATCGAGCGGCACACCCAGGGAGTCATACAGCCGGAACGCTTCGTCGCCGGACATCGGTACGCCTGCCGCCGCCGCCCGGTCGAGCGCCTCCTCGAGGCGCGGCAGCCCGGCCGTCAGCACGGCGTCGAACCGCTCCTCTTCGCTGCGGACCACACGCACGATCGCGTCGAGGCTGGTCGGAAGCTCGGGATAGGCGCCGCCCATTTCCCGTACCACGACGTCGACGAGCGCGTGCAGCGCGGGTTCGCGAAAGCCCAGCTTCTTGCCATGCCGCATCGCGCGCCGCATGATCTTGCGCAGGACGTACCCTCGCCATTCATTGGACGGCACGACGCCATCCGCGATGAGGAATGTCATCGCACGCAAATGGTCGGCGACGACGCGCATCGACACGTCGGACGGATCGTCCAGCGTGGAGCGATAGGCGACGCCCGCCCGCTCGCCGATGGCCGAGAGGACGGGGGTGAACGGATCCGTGTCGTAGTTCGACAGCTTCCCCTGAATGACGGCGGTGACTCGTTCGAGGCCCATACCGGTGTCGATCGACGGGGCCGGCAGCGGGTTGAGCGCGCCGTCTGCCTGCCGGTCGAACTCCATGAACACGTTGTTCCAGATCTCGACGAAACGGTCGCAACTGCAGTCAATTCCTGCGCACGGACGGCCCTGCCGCTCCTCCTCGCATGGCAAATGCCCCCCGCGAAAGTAATGGATCTCCGAGCACCGGCCGCAGGGACCCGTCTCGCCCATGGACCAGAAGTTCTCGGCCATCCCGAGCTCGGTGATGCGCCCGGCAGGAACCAGCTTCGTCCAGATCGCGTGCGCGTCGTCGTCGCGCGGGATGCCGCCTTCGCCCTTGAAGATGGTCGGGTAGAGCCGATCCGCAGGCAGGCCCCACTCCTTCGTGAGCAGCTCCCACGCGAAGGGGACGGCCTGATCCTTGAAGTAGTCCCCGAACGAGAAGTTGCCGAGCATCTCGAAGAAGGTGTGATGCCTGAGCGAAGGGCCCACGTTGTCGAGATCGTTGTGCTTGCCGCTGACCCGCATGCACTTCTGCGACGTCGTCGCGCGCTTGTAGGCCCGCTTCTCCTTGCCGAGGAACGTGTCCTTGAACTGGTTCATCCCGGCGTTCGTGAAGAGGAGCGTCGGATCGTCGTGCGGCACGAGCGACGAGCTCGGCACGATGGTGTGGCCGTTTCGCTGGAAGTACTCCAGGAAGGAGGAGCGGATTTCTCGGGCAAGCATCTCTCTATTGTAAATGACTCGGGATTCGCGATTCGGGACTCGTTCGGGATTCGCGATTCGACGCCCGGACCCGGACGAAACTGGAAGCCGGAAGCTGGAAGCTGGGAGCTGGAGCTGGAAGCCGGAAGCTGCCTACGTGTCTTCCGTTCCCCGCCCTTGCTTCCGCAGCGCCGCGACGACAGCCGCGGGGCTGAACCCCTGTCGCATCAGGTATTGATAGAGGCGCGCGTTTTCGGCAGGGCTCGCGACACGAGGCCGGCCGCGCAGCTTTTTCTGCAGCGCCTGCGTGATGAGCGTCCGCTCGTCGAGATCGCCGAAAACCTCTGCGAGGGCCTCGGCGACGACATCCTTCGCAATCCCCATGGCGTGCAGCTCGCGCATGACGCGCAGCCGTCCGCGTCCCTTCACCTTGACCGCGGTGCGCGCAAATGCACGCGCCACCCGCCCGTCGTCAAGGGCGCGGGTTTCGAGCAGGTGGGCGAGGGCGGCATCCACTTCCTCCGACGGATGCTCGCGGTCAATCAGGCGCGCGCGCAGCTGGGCGACGGACAGCTCACGCCGTCCCAGGAGGCGCAGGCCGTCGAGGTAGGCGGAGGGGGGCATCTTCGTCGGGACTCGGGATTCGGGACTCGTTCGGGATTCGGGATTCGTTCGGGATTCGGGACTCGTTCGGGACTCGGACTTTGCGTCGGTGACCGAATTACGCCCCGAACCTGGTGATCTCAGGGTTGCCGCCGGCTGGCGACCTGGCCATCTGATCGAGCGCGATGTCGGAGGTCGTCGAGATGCCCTGCACCTTCAGTTTGAACTCGTCGACGTTCGATGCCCAGCGGAGCGCCTCCTCGAGCGTGACGAACCCCTGCTGGTAGAGCGCGAAGATCGACTGGTCGAACGTCTGCATCCCGTATTGCGACGTGCCTGACGCGATGGCGCCATGAATCTGCGCCGTGCGGTCCTTGTCGACGATGCAGTCGCGGATGAATCCGGTGGTGAGCATCACTTCGACGGCGGGAATCCGTCCGACGCCGTCAGCTCTCGGGAGGAGACGCTGAGCAACCGCCCCTTTGAGGATGCCTGCGAGCTGGAGACGCACCTGCCGCTGCTGATGTGGCGGGAACACCGAGATGATGCGGTTGACCGTTTCCGTCGCGTCGAGTGTATGGAGCGTCGAGAACACGAGATGGCCCGTTTCGGCGGCGAGGAGCGCGGTCTCCACGGTCTCGTGGTCGCGCATTTCTCCCACCAGGATGACGTCGGGGTCCTGCCGCAGCGCGCTTCGAAGCGCCTGTGAGAACGACTGTGTGTCCACCGAGACTTCGCGCTGGTTCACGATCGAAAGATGGTCGCGGTGCAGGTACTCGATCGGATCTTCGACCGTCATGATGTGCGCGGACCGTGTGTTATTGATGTGGTCGATCATGGCCGCGAGGGTCGTGCTCTTTCCGCTGCCGGTGGTCCCGGTCACCAGCACGAGTCCGCGCTCTTCGGCCGCGATGCGCTTGAGGACGGGGGGCAACCCGAGCTCGTCGATGGTCTTGACGTCCATCGGGATGACGCGCAGCACGAGACCGACGGTGCCGCGCTGCTGGAAGACGTTGACGCGGAAGCGTCCGAGGCCGGGCACGCCATACGCCAGGTCGACTTCCTGTGTGCGGCGGAACTTGTCCCGCTGGTCCGCGCTGAAGAGGGCGCCCGCGATGGCCTCGGTGTCTGCCCGCTCGAGCCGCTTCTCTTCGGATGCGACGACCAGCGTCCCGCTGACGCGCATCATGGGATAGCTGCCGACCTTGAGGTGCAGGTCCGACGCACCGCTCGTCACGGCGGTGTGCAGAAGTTCGTTGATGTGCATGTGTGATCGCGCCGCGCCCGGGCGGCTGCCGACATGAAACGACCCGCGCGATTCAGCGCCGGATCTTTACCGTCCCGCGGCCTGCTTCCCGGCTCCTGCGCCAGCGGCGTGGAGCGGCTCGCCGGGATACACGTAGGTCAGCCAGCCGTGCCGGTCCGGCGCCTTGCCGTTGATGACGTCGAAGAACGCGGTCTGCAGCGCCTCGGTGACCGGGCCGCGTCGTCCGTTCCCGATCGTGATCTTGTCGATGGTCCTGATGGGCGTCACTTCGGCGGCCGTGCCGACGAAGAACGCTTCGTCGCAGATGTAGAGCATCTCGCGCGGCAGCATCTCTTCACGGACCGTGAATCCGTGGTCGCGTGCGAGCGTGATGACCGTATCGCGCGTGATGCCCGGCAGAATCGATGATGTCAGCGAGGGCGTGAGGATGATGTTGTCGCGGACCAGGAACAGATTCTGGCCGCTGCCTTCGCTGAGGAGACCGTTGACGTCGAGCGCGATGCCTTCGCTGTAGCCCTCGACCACGGCTTCCATCTTGATGAGCTGCGAGTTCGCGTAGTTGGCAGAGCTCTTCGCGAGCGTGGGGAAGGTATTCGGCGCTGCGCGATTCCAGGAGCTGACGCACGCATCGACGCCGTTCTCCAAACCGCCCTGTCCGAGATAGGCGCCCCATTCCCAGCAGAGAATGGCGGTGTCCACGGGGCAGGGAAACGGGTTGACGCCGAGCTCGTTGTACCCCGGTAGACGATCGGGCGGATGTAACAGGCCTTGAAGTCGTTGGCGCGAATGGTCTCGAGGACGGCGTCCGTCATGGTCGATACGTCCACCTGCGGATCCATCCGGTAGATCTTGCAGGAGTCGAACAGGCGGCGCATGTGCGTGTCGAGCCGGAAGCAGGCGGAACCGCGCGGTGTGCTGTAGCACCGGGCACCCTCGAAGACGCCGCTGCCGTAATGCACGACGTGCGAGGCGACATGAATTTTTGCGTCCGCCCACTCGACGAGCGAACCATTCATCCAGATCTTGCCCGTACCGCTGAACGCCATTGATGACTCCTCCGCGAGGCCCTCAGCGTTCAGCCTTGATTGTCTCGACTTTGCTGGTTGCTGAAAGCCGAGTTCTGCTCGACTCAGGGGAACTTCAGTCTAGCATAGGGGTCCCGGAGGGCAGGGTCCATTCGGGCACTGGCCCGATTGTCCGGAACCTGTCAGTGGGGTCAGACGCCGGTCGTCGGTTTACGTACTTTCTACTGAGCCTCGCCGCAGAACGGGCACTTGTCGGTCCGCGCGTGCAGAGGCTTCCGGCACTGCCAGCAGAAACGCGCCGCGGGGGCCTCCCGCGCGCGCAGACGCGTCTGGATCCCGTGCGCATCGTCTTTGACGCTGCGTGCGCCGCCGGACTCGGCTTTCGCGACGCGCCCGGCCGGGGTGCGACGCGGCTGCCACGCCGCCCGCGCGGCCATCAGGTCGGCGAGCAGCTCGGGCGCCCGCTGATACCGGGCCGTCACTTCAGGCGCCATCGCGCGCATCACGATGTCGCTCAGCGCCTTCGGGATGAGCGGATTCTTGAGCCGCGGTGGCGAGACGAGCTCACCCGACATGAGCTTGTCCAGATCGGCCGGCGCCGGTGCGTCGTACGGCAGCTCGCCCGTCAGCATCTGGTACATCGTCACGCCCAGTGAGTAGATATCGGAGGCAAACACCGCCTTGCCGTAGAACTGCTCGGGCGCCATGTACGGGGGGCTGCCAATAACGGTGGTGCCGTGCGCCGCGATCTCGAGAAACCGCGAGGTGCCGAAGTCGGCCACCTTGACCATGTCGTTCTCCGTGACCAGCACGTTGGCCGGCCGGAGGTCCCGATGGATGACACCCTGCGAGTGCGCGTGATCGACACCGTTGCAGATCTGGCAGGTGAAGTCCATCGCCCGGTTCACGTCCAGCGCCCCATGGGTCTCGATGAGGTGCTCCAGCGTTTCTCCCTGCACGTACTCCATCACGATGAAGAAGACGTTCTCCTGTTTCTCCGCTGTCGTGATGGCGACGATGTTGGGATGGCTGACACTGGCGAGGAGGCGCGGCTCGCGAAGCAGTTCCCCGAAGTCGAGCCCCTGACGGTGCGGTACCTTGATGGCGACCCGCTTGTCGATCCAGGTGTCCTGCGCGAGGTATACGGTGCCGAATCCGCCGCTCCCGAGCGGCGTGATGATCTTGTACTTACCGAGCGTCTGGCCTTTGAGCAGCACGCGGAAGATGGCTGATGAGAGTTGATGATCCCGACGTGAATCCGACGCGAGTATAACGCGAATGGCCGATAATCCGAGCGTGATGCGCCCCCGTTTCTACGTGCCGGATCTCGACCCGCGGGTCTCCACCGCGGCACTGCCGGCCGACGAAGCCCGACACCTGACCCGGGTGATGCGGCTCAAAGAAGGGGACGAGATTGCGGTCTTCGACGGACGCGGCCACGAGTTCCGCGCCCGCGTGGCGGCAGCCGTGAGGGACAGAGTGCAGGTCGAGCTCATGGAGCCGGTCAACCCTGCCCCGGAAGCCCGCGTGCCCCTGACGCTTGTCCAGGCGGTGCTCAAGGGAGATGGAATGGACGGGGTCGTGCGCGACTCCACGATGATGGGCGTCGCGGCGATCGATCCCATCATCACCGCGCGCACGATCGGACCGCTGCGCGCGCTCGAGAGTGGACGGGCGAGGGAGCGCTGGACGCGAATCGCCGTCTCGTCGGCCAAGCAATGCCGTCGCGCGACGGTTCCTGCCATTCGCCAGGGCCATTCGTTCGGCGAGTGGCTGGAACTCGACGGACCAGGGTTGCGATTGATTCTCGTCGAGCCATCGGCCTCCGCCGGGACGGAGCAGTCACTCCACTTCCTCGAATCGCACGCGCCAGCCTCGCTCTCGCTCCTCGTGGGGCCCGAAGGAGGCTGGACGTCCGACGAACGTCAGCAGGCCGAGGCCGCCGGGTGCGTCCCGGTCACACTGGGCTCGCTGACGCTGCGCGCCGATGCCACCGCACTCGCGGCCATCGCCATCGTCAGGTTCGTCATGAAGGACCTCTAAACGTGCTACGTGCTACGTGCTGGGTGCGACGTGCGACGGGCTATTCGGCCATCCGAACATAGCGGCGGCCCATTCACCCTCGAGCCTGCTCATTGAGGCCGGCACACCGAACGCACCGATGACGTCGTCCATCTCGTCGGGACTGAAGCCGCTGACGATCAGTTTGCCCCCCGCGTGGACCATTCGCTGCAGCGTTGCAGCGTAACGCTGCAGGACGGCCCCGGTCAGGTTGGCGACCACGACGTCGGCGCGATCGCCGGGACCCGCCGAGAGGTCCGCCTCGATGACGATGATTGAGGTCGCGGCGCCGTTCCTTGCGATGTTCTCGCGCGCGTTCTGCAGGGCGTCGGGGTCGTTGTCCATCGCCGTCACGTGGGACGCACCCAGCCTGAAGGCCGCGAGCGCCAGAACCCCGGATCCCGTGCCCACATCGATGACGCGTTTGCCGGAGAGCTCGACCGACTGGAGCAGCTCGAGGCAGAGCCGTGTTGTCGCGTGATGCCCCGTGCCGAAACCCATCGAGGGCTCGATGACAATCGTGACGATGTCGGGACTCGGGGCTCGGGATTCGGGGCTCGCACGATCGGGATACGGGACTCGGGATTCGGGGCTCGCA
This sequence comes from uncultured Acidobacteriota bacterium, assembly GCA_963749835.1. Classification (GTDB taxonomy): domain Bacteria; phylum Acidobacteriota; class Vicinamibacteria; order Vicinamibacterales; family 2-12-FULL-66-21; genus JALZOC01. The sequence continues at coordinate 3,074,495 of CAVVOD010000001.1, read as the reverse complement.
AGATCGGGATTCGGGACTCGCGAATCGGGCTTCGCGAGAGGCAACTTCCGGTCTGTCGAATCCCGAACCCCGGATCCCGAATCCCGATCTGAAGGCACATCCCATGGAGGCGCGACGATGATCCGCCCCACGCGAATCGCGGTCAGTGCGGCCTGGCTGCGGCGTGCCCAGTCCTCGTCGTCCACGTCGGCGGGGGAGAGGGCGACCAGGCGATCGCCGAACTCGCTGGCAAGGGCTGCTCGTGCGCTGTCGCGCTGAGCCGGCAGGCGGAAGAAGACGCGCCAGGCGTTACCTGTCTCGTGTTCGTGGATCGCCACGGGCTCAAAAGGATCGAGCGCGACGTACAGGAGATCGTGCAGCGTTTCGATGTCGGGCCCCGGCCCGTACCACACATCGAGCGCGGGGTAGCTAGCCAAAGATGTCTTTGACGCGCTCGAAGAACGGCTTCTCGGTCGCGTCGCCGTCTCCCTCGAGCTTTTCCTGCGGCAGGGTGCGCCCGAGCTCCTCGAGCAGGTGCTTCTGTTCCTTCGACAGCTTCTTCGGCACGGCCACGCGGGCGATCACATGCAGGTCGCCGTGACCGCGGCCGTTGACGTGCGGCATACCTTTGCCGCGGAGCTTGAACCGCGCCCCCGGCTGCGTCCCGGCCGGGACATGGACATCCTCGCGCCCGCTGAGCGTGGGCACGCGCACGGTCCCGCCAAGCGCGAGCGTGGGGAAGCTCATTGGCATCTCGCAATAGAGATCGTCCTCCTCGCGATGGAAGAACGAGTGCTCCTGCACGTGGACGACGACGTAGAGGTCCCCCTGCGGACCGCCGGCGGAACCATGTTCCCCCTCCCCGTACAGGCGGAGCCTCTGACCGGTGGCGATCCCCGGAGGAATCTTCACTGTGAGCTTGCGCTCGCGGGCAACCCGTCCGGCGCCCCGACAGGTGTGGCAGGGCTTTGCGATGGTCTTGCCGGTGCCGCGGCAATTCGAACACGGACGAGCAACCGTCAGGAAACCCTGCTGGTAGCGCAACTGGCCGGTGCCCTTGCACTGCGCGCAGGTTTCGGCCGTCGTGCCTTCGGCCGCCCCCGAGCCCTTACAGGTTTCGCAGGTCTCTTCCCGAGGGATCTGGATCGTCGTTTCGGTACCGGTGGCGGATTCTTCGAAGGAGATTTCGAGATCGTACCGCAGGTCGGCGCCACGCTGCGGACCGCCGCGCCGGCGGCGCTGTCCGAAGATGTCTCCGAGCCCGAAGACGTCGCCGAGCCCCGAGAAGATGTCAGAGAAGTCCGCGAAGATCGTCGGGTCGACGCCTGAGCCTGCTCCGGCGGCGCTGCTGACGCCTGCGTGTCCGAAGCGATCGTACAACCCGCGCTTCTGCGTGTCCGCGAGGATCGAGTAGGCCTCCGCGCATTCCTTGAAGGCCTCTTCCGCCTTGTGGTCGCCCGGATTCCGGTCCGGATGGAACTTCAGCGCGAGCTTCCGGTACGCGCTCTTGATTTCCTGGTCCGTCGCCACGCGCTCGACGCCGAGCACCTCGTAGTAATCCCGCTTCGTCACGCTGCTCACCCTTTGGCCACCTTTACCATGGACGGCCGAAGCAGCCGGTCTCCCAGCATGTATCCGCGCCTGAACTCCTCGATGATCTCCCCGTCGCGCCGTCCTTCCGCAGGATCGTGCGCCACGGCTTGATGATAGTAGGGGTCGAAGTCCGCCCCGAGGACGTCGATGGGCCGTACGCCGCGCTTGCGCAGGATGTCGCCGAGCTGGCGGTGGATGAGCTCGACGCCGCGGCGATAGCTTTCCCCCGCGTCGCCGGTCGTCTCCGCTTTGAGCGCGCGATCGAGATCGTCCATCAGCGGCAGAAGCTCCTCGAGCATGCCGGCGGCGGCGGACTCCGCGGCCATCTGCCGATCGCGCTCGACGCGCTTGCGGTAGTTGTCGAACTCGGCCTGCTTGCGGAGCAGCAGGTCGTAGTACTCATCACGCTGACGCTGGATCTCCGACTGTTCGTCAGCCGGTGATGCGGCGGGGGCCGCTTCGGCCGTTGTGGTCGCCTGATCGTTGGTGTTGTCGTCCACGGTAGTTCTCTGCAAGAGCGTTTGGGTTAAAGCTTCGGGCCGGGGGATCCCGGCCGGCTCACAACGGGTCTGACTTGGCCGTTACCATGCGAGTGATGGCCGTTGTGAGGCTTTCGACAGCATTGATGGCGCGTGAATACCGCATCCGCGTCGGACCGATGACACCCACGGTGCCTGTGCTGTGTCCGTCGGAGTATGTCGACGCGACAAGGCTGAAGTGCTGCAGGTCGGGGGCGTGATGTTCGGATCCGATCACAATGGTGATGCCGCCACTGCTGATGTAGTCGTCCAGCAGCTTCACGAGCCGCGTTTTCTCCTCGATCATCCGAAGCAGTGTGCGAAGCGTCGCAAGCGTCAGCTCCGGATCCTCTCCGCCGACATCGTCGAGCATGAGAGACGTGCCCTGAATGAAAATCGCCGGCTCGACGTCGATGTCCTCGAACGTCGTGCTGGCGAGCCGAAGGGCCCTGGCCATCAGCTCGTCGTAGAGCGTGCGCTCCTCGCGCAGTCGTTCCAGCACAGCCCTTCGGACCTCGAGCAGCGATCGCCCCTTGAACTCATGATTCAGATAGTTCGCGGCCTGCTGAAGCTCACCGGGGGCGTACTCTTCGGACGGCGTCACCACCTTGTGGGTGACGTGCCCGCCGGCCGCAACGACGACAACGAGCAGCTTCCCGCCGTCCAGCGGAACGAAGTCCAATCGCTCGAGCATCGTCATATCCGCCGCGGGTGCGATCGCGAATCCCACCTGGTGAGACGCGCGGGCCACCTCGTGCGAAACGTGCGCGAGCATGTCGCCGACCGTTCCGGCGCGCCGGAGGCGCGCCTCGACCTGGGGAGTGGGACGCATGGAAGACTTGCGCTCGGCGAGCAGCTGGTCCACGTAGATGCGATAGCCCTGATCGGTCGGGACACGTCCTGCTGACGTGTGTGGCTGCCGCACGTAACCCTGCTCTTCGAGCCGCGCCATGACGTTCCGCAGAGTCGCAGATGAGACGCCAAACCCGCGGCTCGCGAGCCACAGAGAAGAGACGGGCTCCCCCTGCTCGATGTAGGCCTGCACGAGGACCCCGAGAATCCGTCTATCCCGTTCCGGCAGCGCAGGATGGCGTGTCATGATCTTTTAGCACTCTACCCGTGAGAGTGCTAAGAAGATTATACACGGTTCGTGCCGGAAGGGGTCAGATCCGGGCTCGCCTCACCAGCTCAGCGGCACCTGTCCTGCCTTCCGCCGCGATTGCCGGGGCGTCCAGCTGAACCAGGTTGAAACGATCCACCAGAACCTCGCCATCCACCATCGTCAGGCGCACGTCGGATCCGCGCGCCGCGTAGGCCAGCGTGGACCAGGGATCGCGGTCGGGAGCGAGGTGGGGCCGGTCGCGCTCGACGACGATCAAATCGGCGCGCTTGCCCGGCGCGATGGAGCCGATTTCCTCCTCGAGGCCCAGGGCCCGGGCTCCCTCGCGGGTCGCCATCCACAATCCGTCGCGGGCCGTCAGGGCTCCGGGGGCGTGGCGCACCGCCTGCAGTCCGATCGCCAGCCGGATCTCGTCGAACATGTCCAGCCGGTTGTTGCAGGCCGCGCCGTCGGGGCCGAGCGAAACCGAAATGCCGAGCGCGCGCATGTCGGCCACAGGTGCGATGCCGGACCCGAGCTTGAGGTTGGAGCCGGGGCAGTGGAGGACCTTCACGTCCCGTTCGGCCATCAGCGCCTGTTCCCGCTCGGTGACCCACACGCAGTGCGCGGCACACAGCCGGGATGTCGCGAGTCCCGTGTCGGCGAGGTACTCGACATTCGAGAACCCGCCGGTCAGCCGGCGCACGAGGTCCACTTCCGCCCGAGACTCCGACGCATGGGTGTGGACGAGAACACGTTCGCGGGCGGAAAGCGCCGCCACGGCTTCGAGCAGCTCGCGCGAGCAGGACACCGCGAACCTCGGGGCGAACGCGACGTGCAGCCGGCCATTGGCGGCACCATCCCACCGGTCCTTCAATGCGAGACTCTCATCGATCGATTGCGTAGTCTCCTCACGAAGCCTCGCGGGCACTTCCGCATCCGCGTCCATCATGCACTTGCCGACAATCGCGCGGATGCCTGTGCCTTCGAGCGCCTCGAACACGACGTCCGTGTCGTGGACCGTCTCCATCGTCAGGACGGTGGTCGTTCCGGAAAGCAGGAGCTCGGAGGCGGCCAGCCTTGCCGAGGCCCGCAGCGTGGACGGCGTGTGGGCTGCTTCGAGGGGCCACATTCGCTGGCGCAGCCATTCGAGGAGCGGCATGTCATCTGCCGAACCTCGGAACAGCGTCTGGCACAGATGGATATGCGTCTGGACGAACCCCGGGAGCAGGTACCCGCCGGCCGCGTCGATCACGCGGTGGTGTCCGCCGACAGGCTCTGGACCGACCGAGGCGATGCGCCCCTCGCGCACGAGCACGGCCCCTTCGATGATGTCGAAGTGGTCGTTCATCGTGACGATGGTGGCGTTGCGAATCAGAGTGGCGGGTGCGTGCGTGGACACGGAGGGCTCGTCAAACACGCTTCATGGACATCGCCGCTGTGTTGACCCCTCGCCGGACGGCAATCAGCTCCGCCAGGATGCTGATGGCAATCTCCGCCGGCGTGACCGCACCAATCTCGAGGCCGATCGGAGCGCGGACGCGCGCCAGGCACTCGGGCGGCATCCCTTCTTCCCGCAGGACATCATAGATGCGCGCCACCTTCGCGCGGCTCCCGATGAGGCCCAGATACTTGTAGTCGCGCGCGGCCAGGGCACGCACGGCTTCGAGATCGTTCTGGTGGCCCCTGGTGACGACGACGATATAGGCCGTTTGAGGCAACTCCGTGCGGTGGAGCCACTCGGGAATGGGCTCGACCACGACGTCGGCACCCGGAAAGCGCTCGGCGTTCGCGAACTTCTCGCGATCGTCGACGACGTGGATGTGGAAGCCGGCGTCGAGGGCCACACGTGCGAGATGGAACCCGACATGGCCGGCGCCGATGATGTAGAGCCGCGGCGAAGGGGCGAGGGGATCGATGTGCACGTCCATGCGGCCACCGCAGATGAGGCCGTTCTCCTGAGCGAAGTCGTCGTTCAGCTCGTAGTGCACGAGAGACGAGCGGCCCGAGGCGATGGCCTCGCGCGCCTTCCAGAACGCGTCGTTCTCGTAACAGCCGCCGCCGATCGTGCCGACCATCCGGCCGTCCGCCCACACCAGCATCTTCGCGCCGGCGCGCTGCGGCGTCGAGCCCTGAGCGCGAACGACCGTCACCAGCGCGACGGTCTCGCCGAGGCGGAGTGCCTCGGCGGCCGACGCCAGCACTTCCTCGTTCAGACGAGAACCTCGATCTTGGCTTTCTGTTTCAGGACCTCGATGAAAGCCTGGGCGCGCCCCTGCTTCTGCTGCTCCGTCAGGTACTCCTTGATGCGTGGATTGACCTGTTCGAAGGGCACGGTCGAAGCGGCCTTGTGCTCCGTCAGCTTGATGATGTGATAACCGAACGGCGTGGTGACGACGCCGCTCATCTCGCCGGGCTTGAGGGCCCAGGCGGCCTGATCGAAGGCAGGGACCATCTGGCCTTTCGGGAAGAAATTGAGGTCACCCCCCTGCGCCGCGCTGCCGTCCTTGGAGTATTTCTTCGCGAGCTCCGCGAAGTCCGCTCCTGCCTTGAGTTGTTTGAGGATGTCGTCGATTTCGGCCCGGGCCTTCTTCTTCGTGGCCTCATCGGCTTTTTCATCCGCAGGGATCAGGATGTGGCTGGCTCGAATCGCTTCGTCCTGCTTGAACTTGTCCGGGTTCTTGTCGTAGAACTCGCGCACCTGCGCATCCGTCGGAAGGGGAGTGCTCGCGAGCTCCGCCTCCATCATCTTGTTGATGCTCATGTCGATGCGGGCGTCCGAGCGCAGCCTTTCGAGCGTCATGCCGCGTGCGGTCAGGGCCTTCTTGAATTCCTGCTCGTTCGGGAACTGCGACTGCATCTGTTTCAGGTTGCCGTCGATCTCGGCGTCCGTCACCGTCACCTTGCGCGCGCGGGTCTCCTGCGTGAGCACCGTGTAGGTGACGAGCTGGTCGAGCGCCCTGCGAAGAATTTCGTCGCGCCGCTCGGCAGGGATCGGTTGATTCGCGCTCAGTTCCATGTTCTTGATGAGCCGATCGAGATCGGCTTTCTTCACCGATTCCCCGTTGACGTGCGCGAGGACCTCCGGCAGCACGGCTGGCATCGGCTTGGCCGTAGGCGGTGGCGTGGGGACGGCCGTGGCATCAGGCGCCGCCGGGGTCGCACCGGGCGCTCCGGCCTGCGGGGCTGGGGCCTGCGAGGCGGGCGCAGCGGCGGCTGTGGTGGAGGGCGTCGGCGGCTTGCGGCACGCAGCCGCGCCGCATCCGAGCGCAGCCACGAGAATGGTCGGTATAACTCTGGTCAAAACTGGATCCTCGACAACTCGGGGTGAACGGATCTGAAAACCCCTATTCTAACCTGTCAGACGCGAACAGCCAGCGTCGGGCCTTCGTTCCAGAACAGCTTCCCGCTCATCGCTTTCTGCTCCCCGCCTCCAGTTTCGGCTCGTCTACGATCCGTGGACGAGGCAGATGTCGGTCGGCTCGGTACCCGGGAGAAAGGACTCTCGGAACGTCCTCGGGCAACCGGGCCCCGCGACGCTGCCGGTGTCGCGGTCGATATCGACAGAGACGAGCCCTTCGGGCTCGGCGAACGACAGGCTGGGCCGGCCGGCCAGCGCGCGCCTCATGAAGGTCGTCCAGATGGGGAGCGCGGCCTGGGTGCCGCTCAGGCCGAGCGGCATGTTGTCGTCGAGACCCACCCAGACGACGGTCAGCAGCTCTGGAGTGAATCCGACGAACCACGCGTCGCGAAGGTCGTTCGTCGTGCCCGACTTGCCGGCGGCATCGAGCGTGAAGCCTGCCGCCCGCGCCGGGGCGCCGGTGCCCTCGTTGATGACGCTCCGCATCATGTTCGTGACGAGGAACGTCGTATCCGGGCGCGCGACACTCTTCGATGACGCCGTCTGGATGCTGACGTCCTTCCCCGCGTTCACGATCCTCGAGATGGCCCGCAGCGGTTTCAACGTGCCGCCGTTTGGAAAGAGCGTATAGGCGCTCGCGATTTGAAACGGTGTGGCTTCGAAGACCCCGAGCGCAATCGACGGATAGGGGTGCGGCGCCGTGCCCGCGCCGACGCGCCGCCACAGGGCCGCGACCTGATGGTACCCGGCCGCTTCCGCCACCTTCACCGTCGCGATATTGCGCGAGAGGGCGAGCGCCCGGCGCAGCGTGATGGGGCCCTCGGTACTGGCCGTCGTAATTGGCCGGCGTCCAGGTCTGGTCGTTGAAGATGAACGACGTCGGCTCGTCCATGACGACGCTCGCAGGCGTCAGGTCGGTGCGCCCTTCGGCGAAGGCCCGCTCGAATGCGGCGAGGAAGACGAACGGCTTGAAGACGGAGCCCGGCTGACGGCTTGCCGAGATGACTCGATTGAACTGCGACTGGTTGTACGTGCGCCCCCCGATGAGGGCGAGGACGTCGCCCGTGCGTGGATCGACGGCGATGAGCGCGGCCTGCGCGCGCTGCCGCTTGCGGCGTGCGAGCACCTCGTCCACCTTGACGAGACCGTCCCTGACGGCGTCCTGCGCGACGCGCTGCATGTGGAGGTCGAGCGTGGTGTAGACGTCGATGGCGCCGGTTGCGATCGTCTTGTATTTGTCCTGCAGCTCCTGGCTGACGTAGTCGACGAAATACGGGGCCTCTGCGTCCAGTGCCCGCGGTGCGAGCTGGAGCGGCTCCCGCGTGGCACGCGCCGCCGCCTCGGCGCTGATGTAGCCGGAGTCCGCCATCGCCTGAAGGACGACGTTACGGCGTTCGACCGCGCGCGCGGGGTTGTTGAACGGAGAGAGCCGCGACGGGGACTGAATCACCCCGGCGATCGTCGCCGCCTCGCTCAGCGTCACGTTGGTGACGTCCTTGGAGAAGAACAGCCGGGACGCTTCCGGCACGCCGTGGATCGCAAACGATCCGCGCTGACCGAGTGACACGTCATTCAGGTACAGCGTGAGGATCTGATCCTTCGAGAGACGCCGCTCGAGCGCGACCGACATGAACCATTCCGACACCTTGCGCCTCGGTGTCTTCTCCGGCGTCAGAAACGTGTTCTTGACGAGCTGCTGCGTGATCGTGCTTCCTCCGCGCAGGTATTTCTTGCTGCCGAAGACGTTGCCGATTAGCGCGCTGGTGATGCCGATGGGATCGATTCCTGGATGATCGTAGAAGCGCCGGTCCTCGATGGCGAGCACGGCCTGCAGCATGCGCTGGGGGATCGCGCTCAGCGGCACGTCCCGTCTCTTTTCCCGGCCTGTCGTGACGAGGGCGGTGATGAGCGGCGGATCCAGCGTGAGGTGCTCCGTCGTTTTTTTGGTGCCCGGCAGCTCGACCCGATCGATGGTCCCCGGTTCGGACGCTTTCGCACGCCTCGCGCCGAACACGACTCGCACCAGCTGCCCCTTCCGGTCGCCGTCGCGCGGAATCATCACGACGGCATCCCGTCCGACGGTGAACTCTCCCGGCTCCTGCGTCTTTGCGCGGTGCGAATATCCCAGATCGTTCAGCCGCTCGACGATCTGCGTCGGCGTGAGCGCCTGCCCGCGGTGTAACTCGAACGGCCGCGCGAAGATCCGCGGATCGGCGCGCACGGTTTCGCCGTGAAGCCTCGCGTCAATCTGCTGGGAAAAACTCCGGTAGAAGTAGATGGTCAGCGCGGAAAGGATGAGGAAGGGGACGCCGAGGCCAATCAGGACGTAGAACTTCCATCCGCGACGGCGCGACCGCCGGCGCTTGCCGGCTGACGGCTTGGCAGGCTTCCGCGATTCGGTTTTCAGTGTGGTCAACGGGGCTCCGCCCCGGCGCGCGGCCGGTCTGAGCAGACTATCGGCCGATGTCGATCAAGGCTTTGCGGATCGATCCGCTCCGGCGCGCGGTCCAGGGTCGCGGGCTGTAAAGGGCATTGTATACTGCGTTTGCAGCTCTTCTAGAGAGGAAGAGGCGATGTGGTCGGCGCGCGTACGGGCTTTGCGGCTCGGCGCTCAGGAGGTAGTTCGATGTTTCGCGTGTTTCGGGCAATGCTGGTACTGATGCTGGTCCTGACCGGGGCCTCGCGCGGGTTCGCGCAGTCGCAGGCGGTCAACGGGACGATTGAAGGCACCATCAGCGACGAGTCGGGAGCGGCACTTCCGGGTGTCAGCGTCACGGTCTCCAACCTCGACACCGGCGACACCCGCGTCGTCGTCACGAACGAAGCGGGTGCCTACCGCGCTCCGCTGCTGCCGCTGGGGCGTTATCGCCTGGCTGCCGAGCTCCAGGGCTTCAAGAAATTCGAACAACAGGGACTGACCATCTCGGCCGGGCAGTCGGCTGTCATCAATCTGACGCTCAGTGTCGGGAACGTAGCGGAAACCGTGACCGTCACGCGCGAGGCGCCGATCTCCGAGCCTGGGAAAATCGATCTCGGCCGGACGATTGGAGAGAACGAGATCCGGAACCTGCCGCTCGTGTCCCGCAATCCGTACAACTTCGCGTTCCTGCAGGCGAACGTCACGGGCTACGAGAACAACGAGTTCGGCGTCCCGCGCATCAATGCGAACGGATCGCAGATGCACACCAACTACCAGATCGACGGCAACACCAATACCGAGAAGGATCGCGCCGGCCTGCGGATGCTGCCGATCTCCGAGGTCCTGGTCCGGGAGGTGAAGGTCATCACCAACGGATTCGCGCCCGAGTTCGGCCAGACGACCGGCATGGTCTACAACGCGATCACCCAGTCCGGCACCAACGACATACGGGGCTCCGCGAGCTTCCGGTTCAAGCGGAACCCGATGTCGTCGCGTCCCTTCTTCCTGGCGACCACGGCACGAAAGCCCGATACGGAAGCGAACGACGTGACCGCGACGATTGGCGGTCCGGTCAAGAAAGACAAGTGGCACTACTTCGGTGCGTACGAGTATGTGGACCGGAGTCTCGTCACCGGCGGGCAGGTCATCACCGTGACGCCCGCCGACGCCCAGGCGCTCGGCATCACGCTGCCGGCAAGCGGCGTGATTCCCGCGCACCAGAAGGTGAACTTCGGATTCGGCAAGAGCGACTATCAGCTTTCACAGGGCAACCTGCTGTCCGTCCGCTACTTCGGGTTCAAGAATCTTTCCCCCTCGAACATCGGTGGCGGTCTGACGACCACCGACCGCGCCACGGATTTCACGGATCGCATGGATTCGACGTCGGCCCAGCTCGTGTCGACGATCGGGGGCAGCATCCTGAACGAGCTGCGGGTGCAATATGCGCGGCGGCACCAGTTCCGCACGCAGGGCATCTCGGTCGACGGGCCGGCTATCACGGTCGCCGGCAAGGCGAATTTCGGCGGCGCCCGGGTCGGCGACGGCAATTCGGTCGGATTCGACTTCAGCCAGGGGATCAGCCAGGTCATCGACAACGTGAGCTGGATCCGCGGCAAGCATGCGTTCAAAGCGGGCATCGACGCACAGTGGATTGGCGACGAGCGCGTGCGGGGCGACCTGTTCCTCTACAACTTCGCGACGATTGCCGACTATCTCGCCGCGAAGAGCGGGGCGAATCTGCGGTCGGTACTCGAACTTCCAGCAGCAGCTCGGAGACGTGACGGCGAGCTACGATTCGGCTTTTTACGGCCTGTTCGTGCAGGACGACTGGCAGATCCTGCCGCGCCTCAAACTTCTGTATGGCCTCCGGTACGACGTGTTCGACGTGCCGGCGGCACGCGAGTTTGCGGCGAACCCCTATTCGCAGAACTTCGCCATCGACAAGAACAACTTCGGGCCGCGGGCTGGCCTCGCCTGGGCGGTGGATTCGGCGGCGCGAACCGTCGTCCGCGCCTCGGTCGGGCTGATGTACGAGCCGCCGTTGCTGGACTTCTACGACAACGCAATCCTGAACAACGGCGATCCCAAGAGTTACAACGTCGGCCCCGTGCTGGGGAGCCAGGCGGGCGCCCCGGCGTTCCCGACAAGCCTGGCCTCGCCCCCCCCGGGCTTCGTACTGCCGAAGCAGAGTATCAACGCCGTCGATCAGGACTTCGAGACTCAGTCGGCGTGGCTCAGCAACATCCAGGTCGAACGCGCCATCAACAACGACCTGGCCGTCACGATCGGGTACGTCAACTCGGTAGGGCGGAATCTGCCGGTCCTGATGGATGTCAACCTGGTGGCGTCCGGGGACACGCTGTCGGACGGCCGGCCGATCTTCAACTCGGCGCGCGTGAACCCTGCGTTCGATCACATCAACGTCTTCCAGTCGCTCGCCGAATCCACCTACAACGCGTTCACGGCGACGCTGACGAAGCGGATGACGCACGGCTGGATGACGCAGGCCACTTACACGCTCGCACGCGGTGTGGACGATGCCCCTCTCACCGGGACGTACGTTGTCGGCAGCGGCGACGACCGCGTGTCCGACCCGACGAACCTCAATCGCGACAAGGGCGTCACGCCGTTCAACCAGACCCACACGCTGTCGGTCTCCGCCGTGGTGGCCCCCGAGGTCAGTGGCGAGGGTCTGCGCGCGACACTGCTCAACCACAACCAGCTCGGGATCATCCTGCAGGCCAACAGCGGCCTGCCGTTCAATATCCGGTCGAACGTGGATTTGAACAAGGACGGTGTGATGAACGATCGGCCTGTCGGTATCGAGCGCAACTCGGGCCGGCTTGGCCGCGTCGCGAACCTCGACCTGCGGTATTCGCGGTTCGTGCCCGTTCGGGGCACCTGGCGCGGTGAGCTGTTCTTCGAGGCGAAGAACATCTTCAACGTCGAGAACGTCTCCGGTGTGAACCGCGTCGTGGCGACCGATGCCGTGGGCGTCCCGATGGCATCGATTCCGTCGAGATTCCCGGGCAACGCCGGCTACGACCAGCGGCAGATGCAGCTTGGGGTCAAGGTCTCCTTCTAGTCCGTTGGGCCTGAAGATCATTGGCGGGTCCGGGTGGACACCCGGGCCCGCAGCGTAACCAGCGCCTCAGCTTCCAGATTGTCTATGCGACCCTCCCGGATTACCGCACTTGCCATTCTGCTGCTGATGCTGGACATTCCGCTTCCCGCGCAGTTGCGCGTGAAGCCGGTGGGAGAGCTGCCCAACGACGCGGCCCTGCGCCTCGCGCTGCGGCAGCTGAAGTCGGCCGGCAGCTTCATGCAGACGACCGCGCATCCCGACGATGAGGACAATCCGCTGCTGGCGATGATGAGCCACGGCCGCGGCATGCGGACCACGCTCGTGACCGCGACGCGGGGCGATGGAGGGCAGAACGAGATCGGACCGGAAATCTTCCAGGCGCTCGGAATGCTGCGCACGGAGGAACTGCTCGCCGTCCATCGGTTCGACGGGGCCGAACAGTACTTCACCCGTGCGGTCGACTTCGGGTTTTCATTCAGCATCGAAGAGACCATCGAGAAGTGGGGGCACGACGAGATCCTTGGGGACTTCGTCCGCCACATCCGCACGATCCGGCCCGACGTCATCGCGGGCTTTCTCTGCGGCGGGCAGGGGGGCGGCCAACACCACCAGGCTTCGGCGCGCCTGACGGTCGAAGCGTTCCGCGCCGCGGCAGACCCTGCGCGATATCCGGAACAGATCAGGGATGGGCTGCGCCCCTGGCAGGCCCGGCGCGTGTTCTGTACTGAGGCCTTCATCGGGCCCGGCCAGGCGAGCGCTCCGATGTCGCGCGATCTGGTGCGCGTCAGCCCCAGCGAGTTCGACCCCGTTCTCGGCCGCACCTACAACGAGCTCGGCCTCGAGGCCCGCAGCATGCACAAGTGCCAGGGCACGTCGCAGTTGCTGCTGCTCCCCGGCGCGTCGTTCGCCCGGGTCTATCGTTTGAGAGACACGGCAATCGGGGAACAGGGCGTCGCGCCGAAGGACATGTTCGAGGGCATCGACACATCGCTCCTGGGGCTCGCATATTTTGCCGGTGAGACCCCTCCCGCGGCGCTGGTGTCGTCGCTTCAGACCGTGGCCGCGAGCGTCGAGATCGCGTCGCAGGCCCTCGACACCAGGGGTGCGGCTGCTGCGGCGTCGCCGCTCGTGTCCGGTCTCGCCACCATCCGGGAGCTTCGTTCCAGACTGGCGTCCCTGGAACTGTCGGATGCCGCCAGGTACGAAATCGACTTCCGGCTCGCTCCGAAAGAGCGTCAGTTCCAGGAGGCGCTTCTGCTCACGCATGGGATTCGCGTCGAGGCGCTTGCGGATGACGGAGCGGTCGTGCCGGGGCAGCCGGTCGGTGTCTCGGTCGCGGCCTCCAACAACGGCGCGCCGGACGTGGCGGTCAAGGCCGTGCGTTTCGCCGGGCTCGACGGCGAGCCCGCACCGTGCGCTGGTGGCATCGCAGCCGGGGGTGCTCTGACGTGCGCCGCCGACCTCCGGATCGGCAAGGTCCCCGTGTCGGCTCCCTATTGGACTCCGCGGACGGATGCGGCGCGCTACGACTTCGAGCCCGGTGTACCGTTCGGCGTGCCGTTCAGGCCCACGCCGTTCCGCGTGGCGATCGACATGTCGATCGGCGGCGCGGACGTATCCGTTGAGCGGCCGATCGAGGACCGATACAGCGATCTGTTCGCCGGGGAGAAGCGAATGGAACTGCAGGTGATCCCGCCGCTCGACGTCCGCGTCTCGCCCGGCATCACGGTGGTGCCCTTCTCCGCGCCGCCGCGGCGCGCCGCGGGAGACCCTCGGCCTGACGGCAAGGGTCTCGCTGTCGCGCTTCGCCTCGCCGTCGCGCGCCCTGTCGTGCATGCCCGCGATGTGGAAGTCACTGTGAGCAACAGCCAGAAGGGCCCCGTAGCCGCCGTGGCGGCCCTGCGGGTGCCCGATGGCTGGCGCGTTGCGCCGGCGTCCATCCCCGTGACCTTCCGGCGCGAGAACGAGGATGCGACGGTGAAGTTCACCATTACGCCGCCGGCGGGGACCAAGCCCGGCGAGTATGCGGTGGGCGCAGAGGTCACGGCCGGCCCCGACGTCAGCTCTTCTACCGGCTATCAGGTCGTCGAGTACCCTCACATCCGTCGTCGGCATGTCGTCGAGCCGGCGCAGACGAGGGTCAAGGTCATCGACGTCAAGATTGCTCCCGGACTCCGCGTGGGTTACATCATGGGTGTCGGCGATGCAGTACCGGCTGCGATCCAGCAGCTCGGCGCGGACGTGCATCTGATCAGTCCCGCGGAAATGGCGTCAGCGGACCTGTCGAAGTACCACGTCATCGTGACGGGCGTGCGCGCGTACGAGCGGCGTCCCGATCTCCGCGCAAACAACGACCGGCTCCTGCGATACACGGAAAACGGCGGTACGCTGATCGTGCAATACAACAAGCAGGAGTTCAACCAGGCGCAGTACGGTCCCTATCCGGTGACCACGAGCACGGATCGCGTCAGCGACGAGAATGCGCCGATTGAGATCCTCGTGCCGAGCCATCCGGTCTTCAACACGCCCAACAAGATTGGACCAGAGGCCTGGGCCGGCTGGGTGCAGGAACGCGGCACGTACTTCCTGGGCGAGCGCGATCCCCACTACGTGGACCTGCTGCGGTCGGCCGATCCGTTTCCATATAACGCGGGAGCGAAGACCGGTGCCCTCGTCGAGGCGCGCTACGGGAAGGGGCGGTGGATCTACGTCGGCCTCGGGCTGTGGCGCCAGTTGCCGGCGGGGACGGACGGGGCCTACCAGCTGATGGCCAACCTCCTGAGTCTTGGAAAGAAGTAGCCGAAGCACATGCGGTTCGACGCCGAGTACGTGAAGTGCGTCCTCAATGACAACTTCGAGGACGCGAAGGCGGAGTTTCTCGCTCCGCTCATGAGCATCCACTATGCGCACCTGGTGATGCTCACCGAGAGGGGCATTGTCCCGGCTGCGGATGCGAGGGCAATCCGCGCGGCCCTGGACGGGATCTCGACGGCCGCGGTCCGGAACGTCGCCTACGACGGCAGCTGCGAGGATTTGTTCTTCTTCGTCGAGCGGCTGATCGTCCAGGCATGCGGGGAGGAGGCTGCAGGCCGGCTGCACACCGCGCGCTCACGCAATGACATCGATATGACGATGTACCGGATGCAGCAGCGGGAGATGGTCCTGGCGCTCGTCGACGGCGCCGTGCGGCTCCGGAGCGTCCTCGTCGCTCTTGCCGACGCGCACAGGGAAAGCATCTTCGCCGCGCATACGCACACCCAGCCCGCGCAGCCTTCCACCATCGCCCACTACCTGCTGGCAGTCATCGAACAGCTCGAGCGCGACACCGTGCGCCTCCACGCCGCGTACGCGAGCACCAACATGAACCCGCTCGGCGCCTGCGCCATAACGGGGACTGGATTTCCGATCGACCGCATGCGAACCACCGAGCTGCTCGGCTTCGATGCGCCGACAGGGAATACGTACGGCAGCATCGCAACCGTGGACTATCTCCTCGAGAGTGTGTCCGCCGCCTCGGTACTTCTGTCGGGCCTCGGGCGGGTGCTGCAGGATCTCCTGCTCTGGTGCACGAGCGAATTCGGCTACCTGCGGCTGAGCGACGGCTTCGTACAGGGCAGCAGCATCATGCCGCAGAAGCGCAACCCGGTGGCGCTCGAGCATGCCCGGGCGATTGCCAGCAAAGCGCTCGGTCAGGCGACGGCTGTCGTGATGAGCGTCCACAACACACCGTTCGGCGACATCGTCGACACGGAGGACGACCTGCAGCCTCTGGTGACGTCGATGTTCAGGGACGCGAACAGGGCGCTGCGCCTCGTCGCCAGCGCGATGGGGCCGGCACAGTTCGATTGCGCGCGCCTCGCGGCGCGTGCGGAAGAGGGCTGGATTACCGTCACCGAGCTGGCCGATACGCTGGCAAGGGACCACGGTGTCCCGTTCAAGACGAGCCATTCCATCGCCGTCAGGTTCGTCGCGGCCTGCGATATGCGTCCTGCCGAGCCGCGATCCGGGGTGCTGCGGGACGTATCCGTCGCGGTGCTGGGCCGTCCAATCGAGTACGACGAGCCCGCGCTCACCCGGTTGCTGAGCGCCCGGCACTTCATCGACGTGCGGACGACGCCGGGGGGGCCTGCGCCGTCGGAGACAGCTCGTGCCATTGGGGCGTCGCGTGCACTCCTGACGTCGGACGAAGCGTGGCGCGACGGCGCGCGCGGCAGGCTTACCCGCGCGCACGAGCGATTGAAGGCGGCGAGTGCGGCACTCTGACGCGACCCCGGTCGACCTGCTGGTGTTTGGTCCCCATCCGGACGATCTCGAGATCGGTCTCGGCGGAACGATCGCGGTCCACACGTCGCTCGGATTTCGGGTCGGACTCTGCGACCTCACCCGTGGCGAGCTCGGCTCCAATGGCACGCCCGAGGAGCGCGAAGGGGAAGCTGAAGCCGCGCGCGGCGTGCTCGGCGCGGCCTGGCGGCTGAACCTGAAGTGGCCCGACGGCGGAATCACCGGCGACGATCAGCAAATCCTCGACGTGGTGCGGCTCATCCGCGCGACCCGCCCGCGTACAGTGGCGGTGCCGCACTGGAAGGACCGGCATCCCGATCACCAGGCCGCGAGCGACGCATTGACCCGGGCCGTGTTCAAGAGCGGTCTGCGACGCTTCGCACCCGAGGCGCCGGGGGCGTGGAAGCCCGAGTGGCTCTGCTATTACTTCATCAACGACGCGGACCCCGCGTCCTTTGTTCTCGACGTGTCGGCGCACTACGAGATCAAGCGTCAGGCGCTCGCGTGTCATCGTTCGCAGTTCACCGCGTCTGCTCCAGGCAGCGTCGAGACACGGCTGACGGCGCCCCACTTCCGGCAACTGATCGAGAGCCGCGATGCGCACCTCGGGGCACGCACGGGCGTGGCATTCGCCGAAGGCGTGATCGTCCGCGATCCGCTGGTGCGGCCTCACATGTTCAGGGACTGGACCGCCGCTCCAGGGGAACGCGGACGGTCGGCGTGAACATCGGCATCGTCTGCTACGCGTCCGTTGGCGGAAGCGGGATCGTGGCGACCGAGCTGGCGAAGTCGCTGGCCGCGCGAGGGCACGACGTGCACGTGCTGAGCGCAGACACGCCATTTCGGTTTGGCGCCTATCAGCCCGGGCTCACGTTCCACCGCGTGTCGACGCCGGCGTATCCGCTGTTCCGTGAGACGCAGTACCGTACTCGCGCTTGCCACGGCGCTCGTGCATGTCTCGCGCGAGTTCCGTTTGGACATCATGCACGCGCACTACGCGGTCCCGCATGCGACGGCCGCGTACCTCGCGAAGCAGATCCTGCTGTCCGCGGCGGCGGACCACGTCCCGCAGGTCATCACCACGCTTCACGGAACCGACATCACGCTCGTCGGGAGCGATCGATCGTACGCGGAGACCGTGGCGTTCTCGATCGATCAGTCGGACGGCGTCACGGCGGTGTCCGAAAGCCTCAGGGCGGAGACCTATCGCGCGCTGCCGGTGCGAAACGCCATCACCGTGATCCCCAACTTCCTGGATTGCGATACCTATCGCCGGTCCACGCACCCTGAGCTTCGCGCGCGCTACTGCCCGCCAGGCTGCGAGAAGCTGGTGATCCACCTGTCGAACTTCCGGCCGGTGAAGCGAGTGACCGCGGTCGTGGAGATTTTTGCGAAGATTGCGGCGCGGGTGCCGGCCAGGCTGCTGCTCGTCGGTGACGGACCCGATCTGGCGGCGGCGCTCGATGCGGCCCGGGCGCTCGGCATTTCGAAACAGATCGAATCGCTTGGCGAGCAGGACCAGATCCTGCCGTTGCTCTCCATCGGCGATCTGTTCCTCCTGCCATCGGCGCAGGAGAGCTTCGGTCTCGCGGCGCTCGAGGCCATGGCGTGCGAGCTGCCGGTCGTCGCGTCAAACGTGGGAGGGCTCACGAAGTCATCGACCACGGGACGAGCGGGTTCCTGCACGAGCCGGAGGATCTGGAGGGGATGGCGCAGAGCGGCGTCGCCCTGCTGACGGACCCCGTGCTCCACGCGCGCATTGCCGCCTCGGGCCGCCGAACCGTGCTCCAGCGCTTCTGCCGCGATCTCATCGTGCCGCAGTACGAGGCGTTCTACGCGAAGGTTATAGCCGGGGGATAACATCACGTGCTACGTGCAAATAAACGGGGACACTCACCTTTACGGTAAGTCGTTGAACGGTAAGGGGAAGATTTCCAGGGTGCCAGGGTGCCAGGGTGCCAGGGCAGCGCCAAGGTGCCAGGGTGCGAAAAGTGCCAGCGTGCTGGCGCGGCAGCGGGGTCAGATCGTCAGGAGCCAGTGACGGCCCATCTCGAGCGGCAGATCTTCGAGGAGGCGGTCGACGAGCGCCGGTCCGTAGCGATTGAGGAAGAAGACGCCGCCGAGCGTGCGCTCCTGCGGGTGACCGAGCGGGAAAATCTGCGACTGCGCGCGTGTGAACTGGCGCCGCAGCGTCTCGTCGCGGCGCTTCGCCGCCTGGATCACTTTCGCGTGCAGCGACCGCAGGTCGTGCTCCATCTTGGAGACGGTCGTTCGCGCCGCACCGGCGAGCGTCGGATCGAGCGACGGCATCGCGTCGACGACGCGCTGGAGCGCCGCACGAATGGTCTCTTCCGCATCCTTCAGTGACTGCTCGACCTCCGGCGGCAGCTGCGACTGCAGCAGCCGGTTCAGCGCGGACTCGTCCTGCGCCCGCAGGTCGGCGAGCTGAAAGCCGGTCTTGCCGAGGAAGCGCGCGGTGGAGGAGTCGATGAGCGTCGCGCTCGCCCGGGGAACCATCAGGGGCATGGGAATGCCGAAGTGATCGTAGACGCCTCCCAGCTGTCCCAGGTAGGCGAGCTCACTCGGCCCTGCGACGTAACAGATGGTCGGAAAGAGCGTGTCCTGGACGATCGGACGAAGCAGGACGTTCGGGCTGAAGCGCGTGGGATCGCTCTCGGCTTCGTGCACGAGCGCCTCCGACGTCGCTTCCGTTTCGCCGATGACGAAGCGATCGCCCTGCCGGCGAATCGCCCGCCGCATGCTGTTCAGATGGAAGAGCGCGAGGCTGTCCGGCTGCGGCATGACCTGCGGCTCGTGCCCGAGCGCTCTCAGCTGCTCGCCGGCAGCCGCGGCCAGTGCGGAGGTGCGGCCGGGTGCTTGCAGCTCCCGGAGGAATACCGGTCGCGCCAATGGCTTCGCGGCGGGATCGGCCGATTCGAAGACGATCAGACCGTACGGGCCGAGCAGCGCTTCGATCCACTTTGCAAAGGCCTCCGCCATGCCGGTGCCGGGCTGATAGGCGGCGCGGAGAGACGCGGTGACCTGATCGGAAAAATCGGTGGTCGGGAGACAGCTGGTAACGGCCGTCAGGCTCTGGTCGATTCGCTCATCCAGCGTCAGCGCGGCGACTGGCAGTTCGCCCGCTCCGTCGGGGTCCGCGAGCGTAATCGTTCTCGGCTGGAATTCCGAGTCGAGCACCGTACACGATCGGACCTCCTCCCAGTCGTGATCCTCAGCGTCCACCCAGAAAACGGGAACGACGGTCGCCCCCTGCTCGGCCGACACCCGGCGGGCCAGCTGAATCGCCGTGACGGCTTTGAGCAACGTGAAGAGCGGGCCGCCGAACGCGCCCGCCTGCTGGCCGGTGACCACCGCCACGGTCAGCGGGTCGGCGAGTCTTGCCGCAGCCTCGCATGCCGCTGGAGGGGCGCCGCGGCGCTCCTGCTGTCCACGGAGCACCTGGGCGATCCCGACGGTTGTGCCGGGGCTGGTATGGCGGCGCGCGATCGCGTCGCGCCATGCCTGAGGCGATGAGGAATCCCCTGCGTACAGAGGGGCAACCCTCTGAAAATTGAAGGCGTAGTCGCCGACCAGCGGCCGTATCCACGGAAGCTGCCGGACGTCGATCCCCACGGGGGGCGACGAACCAGGCACGTCGGCGGACGCGGGCGCTTCAGAGGTGACGGATGTGACTGGCTCGGCTGACACCGCTCGTACTCTCTCAGAGCCTTCCGAAGCATGTCAAGGAAGACTGGGGTTTTCGACGCCATGTGAGCCCGAAAGGGTTCCGGCTCAGCGCACACGGGCGACGGGTCACTTTTCGGAGCGTCCGGCAGGCTCGATCGCCGCACCGGGGCAGTTCAACCGGCGAACGCGAGGATCTGTTGCAGCGGGAGGCAGGTTCACGGTACGCCTGTGGCACCGATCCCGCAAGGAGAATCGGGGAAAATGTGTTACATTTTTTTGTCCGTCCGTTAATGGCTATAGACGACCCGATCGCGTTCGCCCCACCTCCCGCGTTCGGCCCTTTCCGGGTCCTGCATCAGATCGGTATTGGCGCACTCGGTCCGGTATTCCGCACGTACGAGCCCACACGCGACCGTCTGGTCGCCGTCAAGGTGTTCAGGCTCGACATTACTCCCGAACAGTCGCAGGTACTGGCCGATGAGCTGCTGCGCGCGTCAGACGCCGGCTTGTTCCACCCCTCAATCGTGGAACCCATCGCTGCCGGTGTGGAAGGGACCGTCGCCTACCGAGCTGAGGAGTACGTCGCGGCCGAGTCGCTCGACGCGGCGATCCGGCACTACGCACCCGCGCCGCTCGACACAGCGCTGCCGTTCCTGACGCAGCTGGCCGGCGCGGTGGATTTTGCGCGCACCGCCGGGATCGGCCACGGCGCGCTCCATTTGCGCGACATCTTCGTCACGCCCGAAGAGGCGCGCGCGAGCGGCTTCGGCGTTGTGGAAGCGCTCGAACGCGTGGGCCTTCGAGCGCCGGTTCGCCGGCCGTACAGTGCGCCGGAGCGCGTCGCCGGAGAGCAGTGGAGCACTCCGGCGGACGTCTTCTCCCTGGCTGCGATCACATACGAGCTCCTGACGGGCCGTCGCCCCGCCGGCACTGGCGAGCAGGTCGGTCCCCTCGTCGGTGACCACCTGCTCGAATACGGCGCCGGCATGCACCTCGTGCTTGCGCGTGCCATGCACGAAGAGCCCGCTCGGCGGTACCCCTCAGCTCTCGCGTTTGCGTCAGCGCTCGAGGCCGCCGCACGCGGTGGAAGAGTGACCGAAGCCGTGGTGGCGGTAGGTGAGACTGCCGGAGACCCTGAGGCACCGGCCGTCCCCGTTCCTGCTGCGCCCGTCGCACCGGATCCTCCCGCGGCTCTACCGAGGCTGGCCCTGGCAGGCACGGCCGACGCAGATCGGTCGGATGAAACGGCCGAAGCCCCGCACGAGCTTTCTCTGACGTCTCACGATACCGAGGCGATCGCCTACTCCGACATCTCGGACGAGCGCGACGACGACGCGGCGCACTACGAGCTCGCGCGGGGCCGCGACGACGCACCCAATTTGTTCGACGAAGAAGCCGCCTCGGATCTCGGACTGGAGCCGCGTGACGAGGTCGAGCACAACACCGTGATTCCTCCTGCGCCCTCCCGTCTGTGGGAGGACGAATCAGTGACCGCGCGGTCCGCGCCGCCGTCCAGGCTCTCCCAGGAGCGGAACACCGGACGATACGACAATCCGCTCGACACCGGCTCCGCGGCGTATCGGGTTGATGATGCGGAGACGGCGAGCGACGACGAGCGTCCGCGTCCCGCCGTGCTGCCCATTGCCGTGACGCTCATTCTCGGCCTGTTGATTGGGTTTGCCGCGGGCTACTGGGCCGGCGGCCGCGAGCCGGATGCCCGGCCTCGCGTCGCAGCCGGAACGCCGGCGCCGACCACCGCGCCGTCGGAGCCTGCGCGGGCTCCGGCACCATCGGCGCCCCCGAAAGGGGCCGGTCAGGCTTACAGCGAACAAACGGTTCAGCCCCCCACGACGGCTCCGGCGATACCGGGTGACGGTCCGGCGCCCCCCTCCACGTCCACGGCGAAGGCGCCTGCGCCGGAAGGCGCACGCACGTCGGCTCCGCCGGCGACGAACGGCCGCATGACGGTCACCTCGACGCCGTCCGGCGCGTCCGTGACGGTCAACCGCCGCTGGCGCGGACGCACCCCGCTCACCCTGGACAAGTTGAAGTTCGGCGACTACCGCGTCCGTGTCGTGCTGCGTGGGTTTACCGTGGGTCGCGAAGATGTCGCGCTCTCCCAGTCCGAGCCGTCGCGCACTGTAGACCTCCGCCTGGAGCGCCAGGCCGCCGCGGCACCGAAGCCGGCTCCCGCCCCTCCGCGTCCTCGTCCCGGTACCCCGGCGCGCGAGACGGCGGAGGCACCCGCGCGTCCGGCACTGAACACGCCATTTACGGGTTCGGTCTACGTGGACTCGAGGCCGCGCGGTGCGCGCATCGTCATCGACGGCAAGGTCGTCGGCACGACACCGGCCCGCATTCCAGAAGTCGGCATCGGCTCCCACGTCGTCAGGCTGGAGCTCGCCGATCATCGGATATGGACGGTGGCTACACGGGTTGCGTCGGGGGAGGAGACCCGCGTGACCGGATCGCTCGAACGAATACCATGAAAGCGACACTCGCACTCGAAAACGGTCTCTGGTACGAAGGGGAATCGGCAGGCGCGACAGGGGAAACTGGCGGCGAGGTCGTGTTCAACACGAGCATGACCGGGTACCAGGAAGTCCTCACCGACCCCTCCTACGCCGGACAGATCGTCACGATGACGTGTCCCGAGATCGGCAACTACGGCATTTCGCCGGAGGACGGCGAATCGCGCACGCCGCAGGTGGCCGGCTTCATCATCCGCGACCAGTCACCCGTGGCGAGCAACTGGCGATCGGACAGCACGCTGCGCGAGTATCTCGTCCGTCACAACATCGTTGCGATCTCGGATGTGGACACGCGCGCGCTGACCCGCGTGCTGCGCTCGGCCGGCGTGATGCGCGGCATCATCGCAACGGGAGAAGTCGATCCTCGTACGCTCATCGAGAAGGCGCGGGCCGTGGCGCCGATGGAGGGATCGGATCTCGTCCGCGGCGTGACCTGCGAGACGGCCTTCGACTGGACCCCCGCCGTCTCGGACGAGTTCACGCCACTGGCCGAACGTCAGCCGAAGCGCCCCATGCGCATTGCCGCGTACGACTTCGGGATGAAGTGGAACATCCTGCGCCGCTTCACCGCCTATGGATGTGACGTGCGCGTGTTTCCAGCCACGGCGCCCGCCTCCGAGCTGCTGGCCTCGAACCCTGACGGCGTGTTCCTCAGCAACGGGCCCGGCGATCCGTCGGCGCTCGACTACGCGGTCGAGAACGCGCGCACGCTCGTGGCGTCCGAGGTGCCGGTGTTCGGGATCTGCCTGGGCCACCAGATCCTGTCGCTCGCGCTCGGCGGCTCGACCTACAAACTGAAGTTCGGCCACCGCGGCGCCAACCATCCGGTCAAGGAGCTCGAGACCGGCAAGGTCGAGATCACGTCACAGAACCACGGGTTCGCCGTGGATCCGGCGTCGCTGCCGTCGGACGTGAAGGTGACGCACGTGAATTTGTACGACGGCACGGTCGAAGGGTTGCGCCACGAGACGAAGCCGGTCTTCTGCGTGCAGTATCACCCCGAGGCCGCGCCGGGTCCGCACGACGCGGACTACCTGTTCCGGCAGTTCCTCGACGTGATGGAAGAACGAGGCTAAGTGGTCCACGGCGCCGCCGACCGGCGCCGGCCGGCGTTGCACGACCTGTCGATCTGAAAAAATGCCCAAACGCACCGACATCAAGCGCGTCCTCGTCATCGGCTCCGGCCCTATCGTCATCGGGCAGGGGTGCGAGTTCGATTATTCGGGCACGCAGGCGTGCAAGGCGCTGAAGGACGAAGGCCTCGAGGTCATCCTCGTCAACAGCAACCCCGCGACGATCATGACGGATCCGGAGATCGCGGACCGGACGTACGTCGAGCCGCTGACGCCGGAGTTCCTCGCCAAGATCATCGAGCGCGAGCGGCCCGACGCGGTGCTGCCGACCGTCGGCGGGCAGACGGCGCTCAACCTCGCTGTGGCGCTGGCGGAGAACGGCACGCTGGAAAAGTACGGCGTCGAGCTGATCGGTGCGCAGATCGACGCCATCATGGTCGCCGAAGATCGGCTGAAGTTCCGCGACGCGATGCGCGAGATCGGCTGCGACATGCCGGAAAGCCGGTACGTCCGCTCGATGGAAGAAGCCATGGCGGCGGTCGACGTCATCGGCTTCCCGATGATCATCCGTCCGTCCTTCACGCTCGGCGGCGTGGGCGGTGGCATCGCCTACAACGTCGAGGAGTACCGCGACCTCGCGGGGCGCGGCATCGAGCTGAGCCCGGTGCACGAGATCCTGGTCGAAGAGTCGGTGATCGGCTGGAAAGAGTACGAGCTCGAAGTGATGCGCGACTGCGCGGACAACTTCGTGGTCGTCTGCTCGATTGAGAACGTCGATCCGATGGGCGTCCACACGGGCGACAGCATCACCGTGGCGCCGGCGCTCACGCTGACCGATCGCGAGTACCAGCGCATGCGCGATTTGGGCCGCCGCATCATCAGACGGGTCGGCGTCGAGACGGGCGGATCGAACATCCAGTTCGCCATCAATCCGGCGGACGGACGGATCATCGTCATCGAGATGAACCCGCGCGTGTCGCGATCGTCCGCGCTGGCGTCCAAGGCCACGGGATTCCCCATCGCGAAGATCGCCGCGAAGCTGGCGCTCGGCTACACGCTCGACGAGATTCCCAACGACATCACACGCCTGACCCCCGCCTCCTTCGAGCCGACGATTGACTACGTCGTCGTCAAGGTCCCGCGGTGGGCCTTCGAGAAGTTCCCGCGGGCCGACCGGACGCTCACGACGCAGATGAAGTCGGTCGGCGAAGTCATGGCCATCGGCCGGACATTCAAGGAAGCCTTCATGAAGGCGTTCCATTCGCTCGAGCTCGGTGGGAGCGGCCTGCTGTTCGGGCAGAATACGCGGCCGAGCGATACGGGCCTCACGGTTGACGAGGAAGAAGGGGCGCTGCAGCGCGAGCTGAGCGTGCCGACCGATCGGCGCATGTGGGCGGTGTTCCGCGCGCTGGATCGCGGATGGACGGTCGAGGAGCTGCACGAGCTGACGAAGATCGATCGCTGGTTCCTCGGTACAGTTCTCGCAGATTGTCGAACTGCAGCGATCAGCCAGCCTGATGGGCCTGCGCGGCATCTCGCGCGACATGCTCCGGACGCTGAAGCGCTCGGGGTTCGGGGATCTCGAACTGGCCGGCATCCTTGGCACAGACGAGGCGTCGGTCAGGGCGACACGGCTGGAGCTCGGCATCAAGTCGGCCTACAAGCGGATCGACACGTGCGCGGCGGAGTTCGAGTCGTTCACACCGTACATGTACGGCACGTACGAAGACGAGTGCGAGTCGGATCCGTCTCCCCGGCAGAAAGTCGTCATCCTGGGCAGCGGCCCCAATCGCATCGGCCAGGGTCTCGAGTTCGACTATTGCTGCTGCCACGCGGCGTTTGCGCTGCGCGACGAGGGGTTCGAGACGATCATGATCAACTGCAACCCCGAGACGGTGTCGACCGACTACGACACCGTCGACCGGTTGTACTTCGAGCCCCTGACCTTCGAGGACGTCTCGTCGATCATCGACCGCGAGCGGGAAGCCGGCGCCACCGTCTCCTGCGTGGTCCAGTACGGCGGGCAGACGCCGCTGAAGCTGGCGCTCGCGCTGCAGGAAGCGGGGATCCGCATCATCGGGACATCACCGGACTCGATCGACCTGGCAGAGGACCGGGAGCGCTTCGCGCAGCTGCTGTGGGATCTCGGCATTCCCCAGGCGCCGAGCGGCATCGCGACGACGCCCGAGGAAGCGAGGGATGTCGCGGCCAAGATAGGCTTCCCGCTGGTCGTCCGGCCGTCGTACGTGCTGGGCGGCAGGGCGATGGCGATTGTGTACGACATGGCGGCTCTCGACCGGTACATGGTCACCGCCGTGTCAGCGTCTCCCGGCCATCCGATCCTGATCGACAAGTTCCTCGAGGACGCCGTCGAGCTCGACGTCGATGCCGTAGCCGACGCCACCGGCGCCGTCGTGATCGGCGGCATCATGGAGCACATCGAAGAGGCCGGCATCCACTCCGGCGACAGCTCCTGCGTGATTCCGCCGCACAAGGTCATCGACAGGCACGTGGCGCTGATTCGTGACTACACGCGGCGCATCGCACGGGCGCTGAAGGTCGTGGGTCTGATGAACGCGCAGTTTGCGATCAAGGAGGACACGATCTATGTCCTCGAGGTGAACCCGCGAGCCTCGCGGACAGTGCCGTACCTCTCGAAAGCGACGGGAGTGCCGCTCGCAAAAGTGGCGGCACGCGTGATGATCGGCCGGACGCTCGCGCAGCTCGGTCTGACCGAGGACCTGGAGGTCTGCGGGTTCTTCGTGAAGACACCGGTGTTTCCGTTCGTCCGGTTCCCCGGAGTCGACACGATTCTCGGACCCGAGATGAAGTCCACCGGGGAAGTCATGGGCGGGGCTTCGACCTTCGGCAGCGCGTTCGCGAAGGCGCAGCTCGCCGCCGGCGTCGTGCTGCCGACGGAGGGCACGGCGTTCATCAGCGTCAACAACCACGACAAGCCGGCGGTCGTTCAGATCGCTCGCGATCTGCGCGAGCTGGGCTTCAAGCTGCTCGCGACGCGCGGCACGGCGAATTACCTCCGCGCCCACGGGCTCGAGGCGGAGATCGTCTTCAAGGTGAATGAAGGGCGGCCGCACGTCGGAGACGAGATCCTCAACAACAAGATCCAGCTCGTCATCAACACCCCGCTCGGACGCGAGTCGTTCTTCGACGACCGCACGGTCCGCCGGATCGCGATGATGCACAGCGTTCCCTCGATCACCACGCTCACCGGCGCCGGCGCGGCCGTCAACGCCATCAAAGCGCTCCGCACCGAGGGGCTGTCAGTGCGCACGTTGCAGGAGTACCACGCAGAAGCTGCGCTCCGCAAGGCATAGCCCGGCTGCAGAATCTGCGTCCCCACCAGGGCAGACCGATCGCCGCGGCTCGGGCCGCTCATCGTGCTGCCTGTCGAATCCCGTTGATTTCTGCGTGCCCGCCTCTCGGACTGCGTTCTCTCCACCGTCGCCGACGCCTTTCGTTGACGTGGCCCCGCAGTTTGCACGTTCACGGCCGTGCGGACGCCCGCCTCGCTCGTCGCGCTGCCTCTCCTGATCGGCGTCTCGGCCGGACTGCTCCTCTACGACCTGGCTCCTGATTCGCTCGCGCTCTGCACGGCCGGCGCAGCGCTCCTGTCGTGCGTCGCGGCCTTCGGATCTTTCGGGCATGAAGACACGCCCGGCGTTCTCATCGCCGTCGTTCTCGGATGCCTTTTCAGCGGCGCGTCGCTTGGCCTCAGTGCTGCGCGTGCGGCATATGCCCCCGACCTCCTCACGTGGTTCGAGGCACGCTCCGAGCCGGAGGCGGGAGAGCCCGTCGTCATCGAAGGCATCCTCCGCGATGATGCGTCGCCGGGACCGCTCGGCGTGTCGCTGACGATCGATGTCACGCGCGCGAGCTCGAGAGACTCGAGAGGAGGAGTGCGGTTGTCTGTGGGCGGGGTACCTGCGGCCGCTGCGATCGCAGGCTGGCGGGCCGGCCGCGTGGTCCGGCTGCCCGCAATCCTGCGCATCCCCACGTTGTACGGCGACCCTGGGGTTCCGGATGAAGTCCGATCGCTCGCGAGGCGCGGGATCGTGCTGGTTGGATCGGTGAAGAGTGCGTCGCTTGTCGAAGTCCTGGCGAAGGGCACGAGGGTCGAAGAAGCGGCCGCATCCGCGCGGAGGTGGGCGCGCGCCCGGCTGGCGGCCAATGTCGGACGATGGAGCTCCGACTCCGGGGCCATCGCCGCAGCCATCCTGATCGGCGACCGGTCGGGTTTGTCGGACGACGACCAGCGCCGGCTTCAGGAAGCGGGCACGTATCACGTGATTGCGATATCAGGAGGCAACATCGCGATCCTCACGGCAATCGTGCTCGTGGTGCTGCGGGCCGTCCGCGTGCCCGGGCGGCCGGCGGCGGCGGTCGCGATCGTCCTGCTGGTGTTCTATGCACAACTGACCGGGTCGAGCGCGTCGGTCTCCCGCGCCGTCACTGCGGCGTCGGTCTATCTTGCCGGCCGCATTCTCGATCACCGGGGTCCGCCGCTGAACGCACTCGCGGTCGCAGCGATTGCCGGGATCGCGCTTTCACCGCTCGCGGTCTTCGACGCGGGCTTCATTCTCTCGTTCGGCGCGACGCTCGGAATTCTGCTGGTCGCCACACGCATCGTGCCGCGATTCGTTGCCGGCAGAAAGCGTTCCGCGCCTCGCCGACTTGCTGTGACTGTCGCGGCCGCCGCAGCCGCCCTGTTCGGCGCCACGGTCAGTGCGGAGCTCGCGCTCGCGCCCGTCAGCGCAGTCGTGTTTTCGCGGATCACATTTGCGGGCCTGCTGCTGAACTTCGCGGCTATTCCGCTGATGGCGATCGTCCAGGGGGCCTCCATGGTGACGCTCGCCGCTGCGCCGTTCGCGCCAGACGCTGCGGGCGCCGCCGGATATATCACGCATCTGGCCGCCTTCTCGCTCGTCCGATCCGCGTGGCTCGTGGATCTGGCGCCCTGGCTGTCGCGAGATGTCGCCCCGCCTTCATGGAGTCTCATCGGCGCCTACTACTGCTGTGGCGCGGCGTGCCTGGTTTCTCCACGTTTCGTTCGCGCCGGCATTGCAGGGATCGTGGTCTGCGGCGCCATCATGCTGATCGGTCCGGCCGTGTTCACTCGCACCGATATCGCCCCGGCCGTACCAGGGCGGCTGCGTGTCGTCTTTCTGGATGTCGGGCAGGGAGATTCGACGATGGTGCGGACTCCGGACGGCCGCGTGATCCTGATCGATACAGGAGGCGTCCCCGGTTCGACCTTCGATATCGGCGAACGCGTGATTGCGCCGGCGCTTCGGGCGACCGGTGTGCGGAGCGTCGACA
This sequence comes from uncultured Acidobacteriota bacterium, assembly GCA_963749835.1. Taxonomy (GTDB): domain Bacteria; phylum Acidobacteriota; class Vicinamibacteria; order Vicinamibacterales; family 2-12-FULL-66-21; genus JALZOC01. Next base: position 3,045,532 of record CAVVOD010000001.1, on the reverse strand, counting down.
CGCTCGTCATCACGCATGGCGATCCGGACCATCTTGGCGGCGCGCCGGCGATGATGCGGCTGTTCGACCCCCGAACCGTGTGGGAAGGTGTCCCGGTGCCGCCCCATGTGAAGCTCCGGGAGCTCGCGGTCGCCGCGACTGCTGCGAGGACCTCGTGGCGCACCGTGCAGGCGGGCGATTATGAGCGCAACGGACCGGTGGAGATCCGCGTGCTCCATCCGCCGCCGCCCGACTGGGAGCGGCAGCGCGTCCGGAACGACGATTCGATCGTCATCGAGCTGCGGATGGGTGATGTCTCCATCGTCCTGCCAGGCGACATCGGCGCTGAAGCAGAGCGCACGATCCAACTGGCGCTCCGCCCGCTGGCGATCGTCAAGGCTCCGCACCACGGCAGCGCGACGTCGAGCACCGTCCCCTTCATTCGCGCGGCTCACCCGTCCGCCGTCGTCTTCAGCGCCGGCCGCGGGAATCAATTCGGCCATCCGGCGCCCGTGGTCGTCGGGCGGTATCGTGAGGCCGGTGCAGTGATGTTCCGCACGGACATGGACGGTGCGGTGGTGCTGGACACGGACGGCCGGACCGTCGAGATGTCGACATGGAGTGGACGGCACGTCACGCTCAGGCGGTAGCGGGGCAGTCATCAGCTAAGAGCTGTCAGCTGTCAGCTACTTCACGGCTGTTTCGACTCTCCCGCCTTGACGCGCTCCCATTCTTCGTCCATCTCTTCGAGGGATGAGTCGTGGACGGATCGTCCTCGGGCTTCGAGTGCCTGCTCCACCGCGTCGAAGCGTGCGCTGAACTTTTCGTTCGCCTTCCGGAGCGCGGATTCCGGTTCGACACCGAGCCGGCGCGAGAGGTTCGCGATCGCGAACAGGAGGTCGCCAATCTCCTCTTCGGTGCGCGCCGAGCCCTCGCTCTCGACGGCACGGCGGACCTCTGCGACTTCTTCCTCGATCTTGGAAACCACGTCGACCGTCCGGGCCCATTCGAACCCCACCGCACCGACGCGCGTGCCGATCTCGTGGGCGCGCAGCAGCGCGGGGAGGGCCCTGGGAATACCTCGGAGAAGCGACCGCCGTTCTCCCGCGTCCTTCTGCTCGCGCGCCTTGATCTGCTCCCACTGCTCGAGCACCTGCGTGGGCGTCGTGATGCCGCTCGTACCGTCGCCGAAGATGTGTGGATGACGCCGGATAAGCTTCGCGGTGATCGTCCGCAATGAATCAGCGACGTCGAACCGCCCTTCGTCGGCCGCGATCTGTGCCAGGAACACACCTTCGAACAGGAGGTCGCCGATCTCTTCTCGAAGATCGTCATGATCCTGTCGATCGATGGCATCCAGGACCTCGTACGTCTCCTCGAGCACGAAACCGCGCAGTGACTCGAGCGTCTGTTCCCGATCCCACGGGCATCCACCCGGTCCGCGCAGCCTCGCCATGATGTCAACGAGCCTCTGAAACTCTCCGCCCGCGGACGGCTGCCCGGCGCTACCGGCAGAAGGACGGTCCGACCTCTCGCGCGTTCGGGATGACGATGCGGCCTCTTTGGGCACCCGTTTGGCCATGGGCGACTATGCTAGCATTCGAGAGTGGAAACCCCGGAAACCGGCCTCACTTTCAGTGGATTCATCCTGTCGCTCGCGACCACGGCTGCCGTGCACTTCGGCGACATCGCCGATCCGAATACCGGCGAGCGCGCCGAGCCGAATCTCGTGGCCGCCGCGCAGATGATCGAGCTCATCGCGATGCTCCAGGAGAGGACCAAGGGCAACCTGATCGAGCCTGAGGAACGCCTGGTGGACGACCTCCTGTACGAGCTCAGGCTCCGGTTCGTGCAGGCCCAGCAGGGTGAGAAGCGCATCATCGAGCCGTAGCCTCCCCATCCACTTGAAGATCACTTTTCTCGGCACTGGCACATCATCCGGCGTGCCGATGATCGGGTGCGACTGTCCGGTGTGCGGGTCGACAGATCCGCGGGACAAGCGCCTCCGCCCGTCGGTCCTCGTCGAGACGGACGACGGTCACTCGCTGCTGATTGATGCCGGTCCGGACCTGCGGACGCAGGCGCTCGCGCACGGTGTTCGCCGCCTCGATGCTGTGCTCTGCACCCACGGGCATGCGGACCACATTCTCGGACTGGACGAGATCCGGCGGTTCAATTGGATGCAGCGGCAGCCGATGGCGTGTTTCGGGGATGCACAGACGCTTCGGGAGATCCGGACCGTGTTTGCATACGCGTTCGATCCGGCCACGCCGCGCGGCGGGGGCATCCCCCAGCTCGATCTCTTCGCGATCGCAGGTCCGTTCTGCATCGGGAGACTGGACGTCGTGCCGGTGCCCATATTTCATGGTCCCCGTCCGATTCTGGGCCTGAGGTTCGGGGCGTTTGCCTACCTGACGGACTGCAGCCGAATCCCGGATGAATCGTGGTCCCTGCTGGAGGGGCTGGATATCCTGGTGCTCGGCGCGTTGCGCGAGACCCCACATCCCACACATTTTTCCCTGAGCCAGGCCGTCGCGGCCTCGCAGCGGATCGCGCCGCGGCGAACCTACTTCACGCACATGTGCCACGACCTGGGGCATGCGGCGACCTCTGCCCGTCTCCCTGAAGGTGTTGAGCTGGCCTATGATGGCTTGGTGCTCAGGGCATAGAGCCGTCAGCCATCAGCTGTCAGCTGTGGCCGAGAGCTGAGAACTGATAGCTGACAGCTGATAGCTGATAACTATTTTGATTCCCACCCATTTCCCGGACGATCCGCCGCCCCGCTGGCACCAGCCTGTACTGGCCCTGGGCAACTTCGATGGGCTGCACCGCGGCCACATGAAGATCATCGATCGGGTCCGGCGGCGGGCCGGGGAGCGCGGCGGCACTCCCGCCGCGATGACGTTCGAGCCGCATCCGCCGCGAGTGCTTCGACCCGACAAGGCCCCGCCGCTGCTGATGACCCCGGATCAGCGGCTCGAGGCGCTGGCGCGCTCCGGCATGCAGGGCGTTGCGGTGGTGCGATTCACCGAGGATCTGTCGCGCTGGGATCCCGAAACGTTCGTGCGCAGCGTGCTGGTCGAATGGCTGCACGTCGCTGAAGTCTGGGTGGGGGCCAACTTCCTGTTCGGCCACGATCGCGCCGGTACGTTTACCGTGCTTCGAAGCCTCGGCGCGCGCTACGGGTTCCGGGCCGAGAAGATCGATCCCGTCCGTTACAAGGATTTCGTGGTGAGCAGTACCCGGATCCGCCGGCTCCTGGCCGAGGGACGTGTGGACGAGGCAGGCGCGCTCCTCGGACACCACTATTTCATCGACGGCGTGGTGACCCGCGGAGCCGGGCGTGGCCGGGGCCTCGGGTTCCCCACGGCCAACATCCAGACGACCAATGAGCTCGTGCCTCCGGCGGGCGTGTATGCCACCACGATCACGATCGACGGCATCGTCCACCCCTCCATCACCAACATCGGCCTCCGTCCGACGTTCGGCGACGTCGAGCACCCCGTGGTGGAGACTCACATTTTCGACGTCGACCGCGATCTGTACGACGCGGGCGTCCGGCTGTCATTCGTCCAGCGGCTGCGGGACGAGCGCGCGTTTCCGGACGTCGACGCGCTGCGTGCGCAGATCGAGGCCGACTGCCGGAGCGCGCGGCGGCTGTTCGGGCGCATTTCGCTGTAGAATCGTTCCCTATGGCCGCCCCCGGGACCCTCGTGCTTCGGTTGTCCGTTCCCGCTCAGGGGGTATTGCGCGACGTCGCGACGGAGCTTGCGGCACGCGTGGCCGAGTACCTCGGCGACAAGGCCCGGGACGCGGCGGCGGTGTCCGCGGCCCTCGAATCCGTCGCATCGCGCGTCGCGCCGAACGGGAGCGACGCCGACATCGAGTTCGACTTCCGTCAGGTGGAAGGGGAGCTGCTGATCGAAGCCCGTTGCGGCAGCCGGACGTCCGAGGTCCGCTGCCCCCTGCCGGCCTGACCCTTCCGTGCCAGCTGTCACATCCCATACCTGATGCGCCTGTACAACACACTGACCCGCCGCGAAGAAGAGTTCGTCCCCTCGCGCGGCAACACCGTGCGGATGTACACGTGCGGTCTGACGGTGTACGCGCGCGGGCACATCGGCAACTTCCGCACCTTTGTCGCCCTCGACGTCCTGCGGCGCGCGTTGAAATACCAGGCCGGCTTCGACGTCCGTCAGGTGATGAACTTCACCGACGTGGACGATCGCACCATCGTCGAAGCGCAGAAGGCCGGCGTGCCGCTGCGCGAGTACACCGACCGGTTCATCGACGCCTTCCGCAAGGATGCCGCGGCCCTCGGCCTCGAGCCGGTCGAGGAGAACCCGCGCGCCACCGATCCTGAAAACATCACAGCGATGGGCGACACCATCAAGGCGCTCGAAAGGAACGGACACACGTACGCGAGCGACGGGTCCATCTATTTCAAGATCTCGACCTTCCCCGACTACGGCAAGCTGGCGCACCTGGATCATTCGGGGATCAAGAGTGGGGCGCGCATCGATTCGGACAAGTACGACAAGGAGAACGCGCGCGACTTCGTGCTCTGGAAGCTCACGAAGGAAGGCGAGCCGACCTGGGATCCGGGCATCGGCCCCGGGCGGCCAGGCTGGCACATCGAATGCTCGGCGATGGCGCTGCGGCTGCTGGGCGACGCCCCCATCGACATCCATGCCGGCGGCGTGGACCTGATCTTCCCGCATCACGAGAACGAAATCGCGCAGAGCGAAGGGGCGACCGGCCAGCAGTTCTCCAGGTTCTGGGTGCACGTCGAGCACCTGATGATCGACGACGAGGAGGGGACCACGAAGGGGGCGGAGAAGATGTCGAAGTCCCTCGGCAATGTCTACAACCTGAAGGACATTGTCGAGCGCGGGTTCCGGGCATCGGCGCTCCGCTACCTGTACCTCGGTGTGCACTATCGGAAGCAGCTCAAGTTTTCGTGGAGCGCCATGGCACAGGCGGAGGAAGCCATCAAGCGGCTGACCGACTTCCTGGCCCGCCTTTCGACGGTGCCTGCTGGTGATGCGCATCCGGACGTGGCCGCGAAACTGGTGGAGGCCGAACGCGCGTTCGGCGAGCACATCCTGCACGACGTCAATACCGCTGCCGCGATCGGGGTCATGTTCGAGCTCGTGCGCGCGCTGAATTCCGCGATTGACTCGGGCGAGCTCGCACAGGCGGACGCAGCAGCCGTTCGCGCGACGTTCGATCGTTTCGACAAGATCCTCGGCGTGCTCGAGCTTCGCCGGGCCGAGGACGAGCGGCCCCCCGTTCCCGTCGACGAGATCGAATCGCTCATCGCGGCGCGCCGTGCGGCCAGGCAGGCGCGCAACTTTGCGGAGGCCGATCGCATCCGCAGGGATCTCGAGTCGCGGGGCATCGTGCTCGAGGATTCCGGCTCGACGACGAGGTGGAAGGCGAAATGACCGCACCAGACATCAGGACGTCGCTGCCGGGGCCGAAGGCCCGGGCGCTCATCGATCGCGATCGGAAGTTCGTCTCGCCCTCGGTACACCCGCGATTACCCGTTCGTCATCGCGCGTGGCGAAGGAGCCGTCGTCGAGGACGTCGACGGCAACCGCTTCCTGGATTGCGCCGCCGGGATTGCGGTCAATTCCACCGGCGTCTCCCACCCTGACGTCGTCGCCGCCATCGTCGAGCAGGCGCAGAAGTTCATCCACATGTCGGGCACCGACTTCTACTACGAGCCGCAGGTGCGGCTTGCGGAGGATCTCGCCGGCATCGTCCCGATCGATGGCGAGGTCAGGACGTTCTTCGGGAACTCGGGGACCGAGGCGACGGAAGCAGCGCTCAAGCTTGCGCGCTACTACACGAAGCGTCAGGGGATCATCGCGTTCATCGGGGGGTTTCACGGCCGGTCGATGGGTGCGTTGTCGCTGACGGCGAGCAAGGCCATCCAGCGGCGCGGTTTTGCCCCGTTCATGCCGGGTGTGTACCACGCGCCGTATCCGGATACATACCGCTTCAACGGCAGCGCGGATCAATGTGCCGAGCAGGCGCTATCGTTCATCCGGGATACGATCCTCGTCCACCTCATTCCACCCGATGAAGTCTCCGCGATTGTCGTGGAACCGATCCAGGGGGAAGGGGGCTACATCGTCCCGCCCAGGGCGTTCCTTCAGGGGCTGCGGGAACTGACGACGCAGCACGGGATGGTGCTCGTCGTCGACGAGGTGCAGTCGGGCATGGGGCGAACAGGGAAGATGTTCGCCTCCGAGCATTTCGATCTGAAGGCGGACGTCGTCAACATCGCGAAGGGGATTGCGTCCGGGCTGCCGCTTGGCGTGACCTGCGCGCGCGCCGACATCATGACGTGGCCTCCGGGCGCCCATGCGAGCACGTTCGGCGGGAACCCGGTGTCGTGCGCCGCGGCCAATGCGACCATCAAGCTGCTCAAGGACTCACTTGTCGCGAATGCGGCGGCCGTCGGCGCCCACCTGCTGGACGGTCTTCGCGCGTTGCAGGAGAAGCATCCGCTACTGGGGGACGTCCGTGGGCGCGGGCTGATGCTTGGGATCGAGCTCGTGCGCGACCCGAAGACCAAGGAGCGGGCGGTCGAGGAGCGGAACGCGCTCGTCCAGGCCATGTTCCGGCGCGGCGTGCTGGTCCTTGGCGCGGGGCGGAATGCGATGCGCCTGGCGCCGCCGCTCGTGCTTTCGAAGGCGCAGGCGGACAGCGTGCTGGAGGTATTCGATCAGGCGCTCGTCGAGGTGACCGCGAGAGGCTGACCGGCAGACTGACTGGCTGCGGCGCCCCTGTTGCATCGTCACAGGAGGCCGCATGACCTTGCAGCGCCAGGCGTTTGGAAAATCCGGGGAAGATCTGGCTGTCGCGGAACTGGAGCGTCGGGGGTACGTCATTCTTGATCGCCGCTACCGCACGCGGCATGGCGAAATCGACATCGTGGCCCGTGAGGGAGAGACGACGGTGTTCGTCGAGGTGAAAGCCCGGGCGAGCCGCGAGTTCGGGACCGCGGCGGAGGCCGTGACCCCCTGGAAGCAGCGCCGCCTGGGGTCGATGGCGCTGGACTACCTGGCGCGTCATCGGCTGCTCGAGCGGCCCTGCCGTTTCGACGTCGTGGCGGTGGACGGGACCGGGGCCGGTGCGGCGCTGACCGTGTATCGGTCGGCGTTCGAGGCGTGGTGAAGGGGCGGCTGGTTGATTGCCCCGGCGACGCTGTGGTACGATTAGCGCTTCCGGACAGTTGTTTGGCCCATATTTGTGGGGCGGTTCGGGGTGAGCGGGAATAACTCAGTGGTAGAGTGCGACCTTGCCAAGGTCGAAGTCGCGGGTTCGAATCCCGTTTCCCGCTCCAAAATTACTGGTCGGCCCGTTGCCGGCCTTCGGTCTTCGCAGCTTCGTATTAGAGCGTCGTCAGAAGATGCATCACGCCACCGGCCGCCCGACACGCTGTTGTCTGTGTCCCTAGGACACGGCGGGATACCTCTCGGACAATCAGGCTTCCGACCGGCGCCGTCGCCAAGTGGTAAGGCAGAGGTCTGCAAAACCTCCATCCCCGGTTCAAATCCGGGCGGCGCCTCCAAATTTTCAGTTCAAATTCGACGAATTGTGCTCCAGCCGCCCAAATCCTCGCCTCGCAATTGGACTAGGGTGGCGATCTGGATCGACAGCGGCCGATCTGGTTCGGTGGCGACGACCGCTCCGAAGCCAGCATGGGCCAGTTCTATGCGTGGCTGGGCGAGAAAAAGCGTCGCCGCATCCAGCTGGCGCTGATGGACATGTGGAAACCGTTTCGCAAGGCCACGCGGCTCGCGGCGCCACAGGCGGCGATCGTGTTCGACAAATTCCACGTCCTGCGTCATCTGGGCGACGCCTTGGACCAGGTCCGCAAAGCCGAATACGCGCGGCTGTCCGGCCAGGATCGGCGCTTCATCAAGGGGCAGAAGTACACGCTGCTGTCCAACCGCGAGAACCTCACACTCGAGGGGCAACAGGCACTCAGACAGCTGCTGGGTGTAGCGCATCGACAGATACTGGGTGCCGCGATCGCTGTGATGCACGAGGTCCTCAACGTCGGGGCCCCGCCGGTCGTAGATCGCCTGCTCGAGGGCATCGAGCACGAAATCGGTCGCCAGCGAAGCGGACGCCCGCCACCCGACGATCCGCCGCGCGAAGACGTCGATCACGAACGCCACGTACACGAAGCCGCGCCACGTCGCGACGTAGGTGACGTCGGCCACCCACAGTTGATTCGGCCGCATCGCCGTAAACCGGCGCTCAACGAGATCGGTCGGCCCCACGGAGGTCGGCGCCGACTGGGTCCTGACCAGGCGCGACCACGCCCGACGCCTCGCAGACCCATGTCGCGCATCAGGCGCTCGACCGTGCAGCGGGCGACGCGGGCGGCGCAGCTGCCGCCACACTTTGCGTGGGCCGTAGACCTGGTCGTTCTCATCCCAGACGCGCCGAATCGCCGCGCGCCGCTCGTCGTCCCGGCGCGCCCGCGCTGACCGCTTCGTCGCATCCTCCTGCTGCGCCTTGCGCAGAAAATACGTCGATGGAGCGATCGGCAGCACCGCACAAATCGGCTCGACTCCATAGGTCGCACGATGCTGATCGATGAACGCGACCATCACTTCGCTCGGCGGTCGAGCTCCGCCTGGGCGAAAAACGCCGCCGCCTTTCTCAGGATCTCGTTGGCGCGTTTCAGTTCGCCCACTTCACGCTGGAGTCGCTTCAACTCCTCGCGCTCCGTCGTGGTCAGGCCTGACCGATGCCCGTATGGCGCTCGGCCTGCCGCACCCAGCGGTGCAACGATTCCGTGCGAACCCCGAGTTTCTCGCCGACGGAGCGAATCGCCGCCCATTGCGACGGATGCTCGGGGGCGTGGTCAAAGACCATCCGGACGGCACGCTCTCGTACCTCCGGGGCATGCTTACTGGGACGTCCCATGGGCTCCATCGTCTCTCGGAAAGAGCCCTCCGATAAACCCGGTACGATTCACGCATGTTTCCTGCGCGCATCAAAGATAGCTGGTGCGAGTTGATTGGCGGGGCGCCGTTTTGCCTCGGCCCTGCCCTGCCTGCGCCATCGTGCACGCGCCATGGCCACGAAGCAGAGAGCAGACATCCCCTCAGGACGCCATCCTGTCAGACCTCAGCTGGTCCGACAATTGCCAGGCAGGTCATAACCGGGTAGGGACCGCGGCTGTGCGCGCCTAGGAAAACCGTAGACTGTCTACACATACAATCGTAGAATGTCTACGCAATGACACTAGGGAACCCCTCGCGCGTCGAACTGCTGCAAGGCACGCTGGATCTCCCGATCCTCCGCACTCTCCTGGTCGGTGCAAGCCACGGGCATTGGATTGCCAAGCACATCCAGAGGACATCCGAGGACATCTTGCAAGTCGAAACGGGGTCGTTGTACCCAGCACTACACCGCCTTGAGGCTCGAGGCTGGATTGAAGCCTCCTGGGAACAGTCTGACCGAGGGAAGCGAGCGAAGTATTACCGCTTGACCCGTCGAGGACGGAAGGAGCTGACGGCAGCCCGGAGCAAGTGGGAGATGTTTGCGCGCGCGATGGGCTTGGTGCTGAAACCTGTCGCCGAGGAGCCACGATGAAGGCGTTTCTCCGCAAGCTCGCTTGGTTGGCGACGCGACGCCGAAAAGAGACCGAGCTCCGTGAAGAGCTTGAGTTTCATCTCGCAGCTGAAACCGACGAACGTCAAGCGTCTGGACTTTCGGAAGAGCAGGCGCGGTCCGCCGCCAGGCGCGATCTCGGCAATGTCACGGTGGTCGAGGAAGACACCCGTGCCGCGTGGGGATGGAGCCTACTCGAACAAGTCGGTCAAGACCTGCGCTATGGATTACGGACGCTCTCTCGTGCTCCCAGCGTCGCTATCGCAGCCGTCTTCACGCTCGCGCTCGGCATCGGAGCGACGACGACGATCTTCAGCGTCGTGAATACGGTGCTCCTACAGCCGCTGCCTTACGAGGATGCTGAACGCCTCGTGCGGATCGTCGAGCAAAGCCCGCCTGGCGATGGGCCGCGTGCAGCGGTCGCACGGATCGATGTGAGCGAGGCGTTGTTTATCGAGTGGCGCTCGCATGCACAGTCGTTTTCGGCGATGGGCCTCCACAGGCCGATGCCATTCACGACGCTGGCGGCCGGGGAACAGCGCGTCCGCGGGACCGGTGCGCGAGTGACGTCTTCCATCCTGTCGATGCTCAGTGTGCCGCCCACCATCGGACGGGTCTTTCAGCCGGAGGACGAAGGCGCCGATGTCGTGCTCCTCAGCGACAAAACGTGGCGTCAGCTCTTCGGTGAGGATCCACGCGCGCTCGGGCGCGTGGTAACTGTGGACGGCCGTGGCCACACGGTCGTGGGCGTGATGCCTCCGACGTTCGAATTCCCAATGTCGGAGACCGCCTTCTGGGTGCAGTATCCGTTTCGGGAGAACCCCAAGGACAGGAGCAGCACGTCCAGCGCCGTGCTCGCGCAGCTCTCTGACGGCCTGTCCACTGAGGCCGCGACAACGGAACTCAATGTTCTGGCTCAAGCCCTGCGCGCGGGCAATTCGGATGCGAGTGGCAGTCAGCAGTCGACATTCGAGGTGGTCTGCCTGAAGGACCAGCTTGTGGCGCCTGCGCGGCTGCCACTACAGGTGCTGATGAGTGCCGCTGTCATCGTGCTCCTGATTGTATGCGCCAACGTGGCCAACCTGCTCCTCGTGCGTGGCGCTAGTCGGAAGCGTGAGATGGCCGTCCGCCTCGCGCTGGGCGCGAGTCGCGGGCGCATCATGCGGCAGCTGCTGGTCGAGAGCGTCCTGCTCGGCACGGTCGGCGGCCTGGCTGGCCTCGCACTCGCCCTAACGGGCATTAGATCGGTGCGAGCCCTCACAGCCATCACGACGCCTGAGCTGTTCACCTTCACAGACCGTCTGGCGCACGGCGGCAGGACGATCATGCCCCGATTCGACGAACTCGCGCTTGACCCGATGGCGCTCACGTTCGCGGCTGGTGCCGCGTTGGTCACTGGCATCATTTGCAGCGTGGCGCCGGTACTCCAGCTGTCCCGGGGAGAGGGCAAATCGCGACCAGTGTTTTCTGCGACACCAGCTGCCGCGTCCGCAAGAGTCACAGACGGTCATCGCCGCCTTGCGAGCCTGCTGGTCGTCGGCCAGCTCACGTTGGCGACCACGCTGCTGATCGGCGCCGGGCTTCTGATACACAGCTTCCTCAAGCTCGCGACTCTGAATCCTGGCTACGACTCGACGAACGTGCTGACATTTCAGGTCGTCCTCGAGGAGGGCGGCGAGCCGGCACGGAAGCTCGCTCTGGCCGACGAGCTCGCCGCGCGTCTTCGCGTACGTCCGAAGGTCCAGGCAGTCGGGTTCATCAACGCGCCGCCACTCACACTGCTTTCGCTGTCATTCGGCCAGTTCGTGCCGCCCGGCCGCACTGTGGAACAGATGAAACAAGAGCCTGTCAAGCCGCAGGCCCGGTCGGTGAGCGTTGACTTTCTGCGTGCCATGGGAGTGCGGCTGCACGATGGACGGTGGTTCGATGAACGCGACACGGCCGACGCGCAGCGCGTGCTGCTCGTCAACCGGTCATTGGCGCAGCGCTACTTCGGTCAGACGAATCCGGTCGGCCAGTCCGTGCGGTTGATCGGCGACACGCCCTGGCTGATCGTTGGCGTGGTCGAGGATATGCGCCAACGACTCCTTACCCAAGAGCCAGTGCCGACCCTCTTCGTTGATGCGCGGCAAGTGATCGAGCGCGGTGACCGCATGGCCCTCGGTTTTCTTTGGTATGCCGTGCGAACGACCGGTGATCCGACAGCGCTCGTGCCCGATGTCCGTGCCCTGATCCGCGGTCTGGACGCGACGGCGACGCTCGACAGCGTGGCAACACTGGAGCAGTTGAGATTGGGAGCGATGACCCGTCCCCGGTTCTACGCCGTCCTAGTTGGAACGTTTGCCTGCATCGCGGCAGCGCTGGCGGCGGTTGGCATCTACGGGATGCTCTCCTTCGCGGTCGCGCAGCGGACGCGTGAGATCGGCGTTCGCGTCGCGTTGGGCGCGCAGCGGGGTCAAGTCGTGCGGCTCGTCATGCGGCGAGGCATGCTGCTGACTGGGTGCGGCATCGCGCTCGGAACTGCCGGAGCGTTAGCCCTGACGCGCGTGTTCTCGAGCATGCTCTTCGGACTTACGGCCCTCGATCCTTCCACCTACGTCGGCGTGGCCGCATTCTTCACCGCCGTAGCCCTCGCGGCAGCCTATTTGCCAGCACGCCGTGCCGCGAGGGTCGACCCGGTGATCGCGCTTCGCTACGAGTGACGGATCGTGAGCACCTGAGGCGTGCCGCGGCTGATACCGAACCACTAGCGAGGACTTGAAGGCCAGCTGCCGATGCTGAAAGCGAAGCGCCACTATCTGGCACGGCGCGAAACCGAACTCTTGGACATTCTCTATCGACGTGGCCGCGCCACGGCAGTCGAGATTCTTTCTGAATGTGCCGGGTCTCGCAGCTACTCGACGGTACGGACTCAGCTACGTGTGCTCGTGCAGAAGGGCCACGTCAAGCGGACAGTGAGCGATGGCCGACACATGTATGCGCCTTCAACTCCGTTGACAGTGGCACGCGGCCGGGCGCTGCGCCATCTGCTTGACACATTCTTCGATGGCTCTTTTGAGAACGCTGTCAGGTTCGCGCTTGGGAGCATCTCGTTCGCGCTAGCTGACGACGCGCGTGCCAGCCTCCACGCTTTCCATCCTAATTGTGCTAGCACGCGCCACACAACTGAAGGCGACGGGGGCCCATCTGAATCAAAAACGACGACAGGAACCAGTCCCCGATCGGGAGGATCTCGCCATGGATCTCACGATCCGCGTTCTAAGCGATGAGACAGTGCTTGCTTCCGCGCCATCCTCGTCGGTTTCCATCGTTCTCCAAAAAGCAGGAAGCTCACTTGCTCAGCGCCGGCGGGTGTCCAAGCAGTTTCCCTGTATGCCATCAACAGCGCAGATGCTCTCGAGCCAGCTCGCAGAGCAGATGCGGCAGATGCGGGCATCGGTGAACGGCGGCTCGCGATCTCGACGAGGACGCGGCTGTCGCCGTCTCCACGGTCTGACCTATGGACATCGCAAAGGTGCCGTGATAACCTCCTATGGAATGACCAAAGGACGACACAGCGGGGAGACGCGGTTGGACGTGCTGCAAGGCACGCTCGATCTGATGGTGCTGCAGGTGCTCGACAGTCTGGGACCGCAGCATGGATACGGGATTGCCCGACGCATCGAGCAAGTCAGCGAAGACTTGCTGACGCTGAACGAGGGGACGGTCTATACGGCCCTGATGCGGCTGCAGCATCAGCGCTCGATCTCCGCGAGTTGGGGAGCGTCCGACAACAACCGGAAGGCCAAGTTCTATGCGATCACGGTGGCGGGCCGGCGTCAGCTGGCGCGCGAGGTGGACACCTGGGACCGTCTCGCCGGTGTGATCGCCCGTCTCCGCACCGCGGGGCAGCCCTAGATGTGGAGCCGGTGGCGGGCCAGCGTCTCGCGACTGCCCTTCGTCGCGAGCCGTCGACGGCTCGACGAGGAGGCCCGCCGCGAGATCGAATCGCACCTGGACCTGCTAATTGAGCGCTACATTCGCCAGGGCCTGTCGCGCGAACTTGCCTACACCGCCGCGCGGCGTCAGTTCGGCAACACGGCGCTGATGCGAGAGGACCTCCACCAGATGAACAGCATCGGATGGCTTGAGCAGGGGGCTCAGGATCTGCGCTACGGGCTGCGGCAGTTGCGGCGCAGCCCGGTCTTCGCCTGCATCGTGACGGCGACACTCGCCCTCGGCATCGGCGGCACGACGGCCGTGTTCAGCGTGGTCCAAGCCGTGCTGCTGGCCCCGCTGCCCTACGAGCAGCCCAGTCAACTGGTCCGCTTCTATCAGCAGGAACCGGACAACCCCGACACCCGAGACGTGCTGGCGGCGACGCACTTTACATTCCTGCGGGAGCATGCCCGATCGTTCGCCGACGTGGCGGCCCTCGCCCACTACTCCGAGACCGGTCTCGATTCTGGTGACCCCGACGGGCCGGGCGGAGCGGCTGCGCGTTCTGCGCGTGTCCAGCGGCTACTTCAGCACCCTCCGCTCCACACCCGCGCTTGGCCGCGGCTTCGACACGGGCGACGAGTCCGGCGCGCGCCGTGTCGTGCTGAGTGACGCGGTCTGGCGACGGGTGTTCGGCGGCGACCCATCGATTGTCGGCACTACCATCCGGCTGAGCGCCGAGCCCTATGAAGTGGCGGGGATCGCCCCCCGCGGCTTCCGGGATCCGGTGGCCGCCGATGTCGCGGCGTGGATCCCTTACCCTCTCGTCAGGGACACCTCGGAGGAGAACAACTCGCTGACCGGCATCGGCCGGCTACGCGACGGGGTCAGCCTGGAACAAGCGCAGGCGGAGCTGGCCACGCTGATCCGGCCCATGCAGGAACGGTGGCCGGCCGCGAAGAAGAGCGCCATCGCGGCCGTGCCGCTACGGGAGGAACTCGTCGAGAGCGCGCGAGGGCCGCTGAACCTGGTGTTCGCGGCCGTCGGACTCGTCCTCCTGCTGGCGTGCGTGAACGTCGCGAACCTAGTACTGGTGCGAGCGACCGGCCGTGTGCACGAGTTCGCGATTCGCGCCGCGTTGGGCTCGAGCCGGCGACGACTCGCACGCCAGCTGCTGGTCGAGAGCCTGCTGCTGGCCGCGATGGGCGGGGTCCTCGGCATCGCGCTCGCGATCGGTGGCATGCGGCTCCTCCAGGACCTCGGCCGCGATGCACTGCCGCGGCTCGACGTGATCGGCGTCAATGCGATCGTCCTCGCCTTTGCCCTGCTGGCGACGGCGATCACTGCCGTCGTGTTCGGCGTCGCTCCGATACTTCGGTTCGCACGCACCCCACCCGTGGAAGCGCTGCAACAGCAATCGCGCGCGGCCACAGGCGCACGAGGGTTGTGGCGATTGCGCAGCACGCTGGCCGCGACGCAGGTGGCCCTGGCCCTGACGCTGCTCGCCGGCGCGGGCGTGCTGCTGGCCAGCGTCTATCGGCTGCACCAAGTGGACCTCGGCGTTCGCGTCGAGCGCGTGCTCACGTTCGAGGTGCATCTGCCGACGGCGCGGTATGACGCGGCACAACGCGCGGTATTCCAGGAAGAGCTGGCGCGCCGACTGCAAACGATCCCGGGCGTGACGGCGGCGGGCGGCCTCTCCCGTCTCCCCGCGACCGGCAGCTATCATCCCTGGAACACACACATCCGCAGCGGCCCCCGTGCCGGTACGCCGGTCGACCGCAGCAGGTTTGCCATGCAACAACGGGTCGTCAGCGGGGCAGCTCTCGAGGCTCTCCAGGTCCCCGTCGTCGCCGGACGCGTGTTCGATAGCCGCGACGATTCGACCGCGCCGGGCCGAGCGGTGGTGAGCGCGAACTTCGCGCGGCAGGCTTTCCCGGACGTGCCGTACACCGGCGTCGTCGGCCAGCGCATCGCCGCTGGAGGGCGCGAGCTGGAGATCGTCGGCGTCGTGGGCGACGTGGCGCTCGACGTGTACGGCGCGCGGACCATGGTCGTCTACCATGCCCATCGTCAATTCGCCGGGAATCGGAACTGGGCGCTGACTCAGGTGGTCGCCGCCGAGCTCCCGGTGGAATCAGTGCTCCGGTCCGTGCGTGACTCCGTGGCGATGCTCGATCCGGAGCTCGTCGTTCACCGGCCGACCCCGATGGCCGATGTGATCGATCGTGGCGCCAGCCGTGAGCGGTTCGCACTCGTGCTGATGGGCACCTTCGCCCTCATTTCCCTCTTGCTCGCCGCCCTCGGGCTCTACGGGGTCCTCGCCTACACGGTGCGGCAGCGAACTAGGGAAATTGGTATCCGGATCGCGCTCGGGGCGACCGGCGCGCAGGCGCGGGCGCTGGTCTTCCGTCAGGCCGCGGTAGTCGTCGGACTCGGCCTCGCCGCTGGTCTCGGTGGCGCGCTGATGCTCGGGCGGTGGCTTGCGGCACTCGCGTTCGGCATCAGCCCGTCGGATCCTCGCATTCTGATGGCGACTGCTCTGTTGCTCACATTGGTGGCGATCATCGCCGCTTGGCTGCCCGCGCAGCGAGCCGCCAGAGTACAGCCGAGGATTGCCATGCAGGAAGGGCCGTGATCCGGCGGTGCTATGAAATCAGTTTGAACAGCAGCCCGTAAAACGGGTGACCCAACCCGCGGCCGGGATGCTACCGGAGGTTTCAGATGATGCGATGGACTAGCGTGTGGACGGCGGTTGTAATGTTGGCGCTGGTCGCGCAGTTGAGTGCGGGACAGAAGCCCACGGTGGATGTGACGGGCGCCTGGACGGTCACGATCACTCGGTCGTCCGGTGGCACGATCACCGGCTTGGCGATTTTGAGCCAGGACGGTAGCAAAATCACCGGCATGATCGGTCCGGCGGAGACCGAGATGATGCCCGCGGAGGGGACGGTCGACGGCAACAAAGTGACGCTGCTGACACGACCTCGCACTGGACGCACGGCAGCATTTGCGAAAGCCGAATTAACCGCCACGGCCGACAAGATGACCGGCCCGATTGACACGGAGAAGGGACAGATCGAGCTCATCCGGAAGCAGCGGCCGAAGCCTCAGCCAGCGAAGTGATCAGCCCAGCATCGGTGAGATGCCGTGGAACATCGACTACACGAAGGTGCTGCGGGCGGTCGTCCCGTCATCCACGGCTGCACCCTTCAGCGTCACCACGGCCAACCGGAAGGCGCTGGGCGACGTCACCATCACGCCGTCTGAGTTCAAGTACTTCAATCGCGTGCTGATGCTGGGTGGAGCGCGCCCGCGAACCTCTCGGCCATCATCATCAACTACACGGCGCAGTTGCCGGTCCTGATTACCGCTGACGATCTGGTCGAGCAAGCGGCACGGGACATCACCGAGAAGACCTACACGTCCGCGACCTACGACGTGGACGTGTTGCAGGCGCTGGCTGACGCCTACGTCGCGCGTGGCGTGCTCGAGCCGCGCACGGCGTCCTATCGCACGGCAGACGTGGGCGTGCATCCTGGGCAGACGCAGACCATCACGGTCGCAGGCCGGAGTATCTCCGGCACATGGCTCGTCACGGATGTGCAGATCGAGAACGCCGAAGGCAACCGCGTCGAGCGGATTGTCACGGCCATCGAAGGCGATCTGTATACCGGCTCCTGGCGGGACGACCTATCGGAGTGGTCGGGCGGAACGTCGTCGGCATCGGTATCGGGCAGTGTCACGGTCGTTACGGGCGGCGGGCTCGGCGGAACCGGCACGGCAGGGAAGCTGCCGAAGTGGGCGACGTCGCTAACTCTGGGCGATTCGATCTTCTCCGAGAGCGGGTCCGTGGGCACCGTCACCGGCTCACTCAACATCACGTCGGGGCTGTCGTCGGCGACACAAGACCTCATCACGAGAACCGGCACCCTCGTCAGCGGCGCGACCGGCGCCGGCTTCACTGTCGCGCTGAGCACATCCACGATCACCGGCAATCTCCCATACGCCAGGATGCCGAGCGGATCGGGCACATGGACGGGCACCCCGACGATCACCGGCACAACCTCGTTCACAGCGGACGCGAATCCCGTCACGAACTACACCAGTAACCTGGGCTCGCTGTCGAAGAAGTACCTGACGTTGCACGCGGCCGAGCTATGGTGGAAACGCTCGTGGCGCAGAACACGATCGCCACTATCGGCGGGCGCGTGCTGGTTGCGCCGACAAACATCCTGACTGCGGACATCTCGACGTCTGCCACGACGATCCTGACGAAGTACAACAACATGGTTCCGAGCGATCGGATCTACATGCAGGCAGACGGGAAGGTTGAGTTCATGGCGATCTCGACAGGACCGACAGGCAGCGGGCCGTATACCTACACGGTCGTACGGAACCTCGATGGCAGCGGCGGGAATCTCTGGTACGCCGGTGACGCCATCCTGAACACGGGTCACACGGGCGACGGGTTCATCGACATCTATTCCGTGCGAGGCGTGAAGGCTGGCACAGAGATTGGGCCAACGATTGTTGGTAACGTGCGCAACTCGGTGACCTACAGCGACTGGTCGCCACGCTGGGCCATCGGTAATCTGGATGGGCTGTACGGTTACAGCGGCACCGAGTATGGGGCCGCGTTCGGTGTGCCATCGGCCGCGTGGGTGAAGATCGATCCAACGAACGGCATCAGGATCGGGCACAACGCGACGACGAAGATCAGCCTGGACGCGAGCGGCAACGCGGCGTTTTCCGGCACGGTGACGGCCGCCGCCGGCACGATCGGCGGGTTCACGCTGTCATCAACTACGCTATCCGCCACCAGTTTGACGTTCACGGCAGGCGCCGCGAACACGGCTCGGATCGAAGCTGGGACCGGAGCGAACCTGGGTGGGATCGATTCAGCCAATGGCGCTGCTGATTGGGTGTTTTGGGCTGGCGATACCCATGCAAATCGTGCGGCGGCTGACTTCCGCGTGGGAGCCCAAGGGCTGGTCTATGCCGGGGCCATCAGAGCCAGCGGTTCGTCTGGCGATCTGACGATCGGCACGACGTCGGGGGTCTCTGGTGCGGACCTCTACCTTCACGGAGAGGACTCCATCGATCTCCGTCATGGCAGGGACGATCAGGCAGCTGTTCGACTCGAACGGGGATTTACGGCCAGCGACCGACGACACGCAGCGGGTGGGACTGAACACTCATCGGTTCACGCTGATTCGCGGCAAGGTCATCACCGCTGGCGACCTGGGCTTTGAGAACGGCTTCGCCTTCACCCGAATCGGAGAAGGTCGGCATCGACGAGCCAGGCATCGCGCTGGTTGATCCTGACGGCGAAGTGGTGGCTTTCTTCGGGAAGGCCAGCACCCGCGGCAAAGGGCTGCCGGGCGCCGCAGACGTGGACGAACTCCCGCACGCCGTCACCACTGCGCCGGAGCGCGCAGAGATGGACGCGCATCCCGAAGAACGCATCAAGGCGTACGCCGAGGACCGCACGCCGGTCTACAAGACGCCGGCCGACGTGCGGCCGATGCCGAGCACCAAGGACCAGCGCACCAATCGTGAGAGGAAGCAGTAATGGAAACCGTGAGCCTTCAACTTACGTGGATCGGCGTTTCGGGCGAGCGATCCTCTTGCTGGCGATCGCGTTCGCCGCTTCACCAGCCTGAGACGCGTTTAGCTGTTTGGTGAGTTCCTTACACAGGTCGCTCGCAGACCTCTGAGCCGTGTCGGTCTTCTCACAGAGCCGACTAAGTTTCTTGAGGATGGCGTCCGGGTCGCGGTACGGCACGACGGGAGTATATGAGCGGGCAGAACGCCGCGCTAATGAGCTAGCTTGGACGGTCCACACTTTCTCAAGACGCGGCTTTTTCATTCTGAAATCCGGCTAGAAGTCCCGCGCGACGGTCCTCCTCGAGCGCGACCTCAAGCTCTTTGCGGAATTCAGGACTGAGTCGCCGCACGATCACCAACTCCTCGGGGCTCGCATGGAGTTCAAGAAGGGAGAGCCGCTCAGACGGGTGAAAAAGGATTGCACTCACGGGGTCCCTCCGGCGAAAGCCGCGATGAGGAACCCGTCGGAACGGCGGGAGTCTCAGGTCTGTAGACCACCACCACTGTATCCCCCTTCGCCGCTCGGCGCGGCACAATTCGGCGGACCTCGTATTTCAGGCGTGATTCCTGGGGTCAGTCCGTGGGGTCATCCGGCATGTCGCGGTAGGCGGCGAGGTCTTTCTGATGCTGGTTAAGTGCTTCCCGGTGCCGCTCGTGCGCGTCTCGGTCGAATGGTTTGCCTCGCCGCTCAATGTCGTCGTGCTCTCGCTGGAGCTGCTGAGTCCTTCTGTGGAGCCGCAGACGTGCATGGTGTTTGGTCTCAGCCACCCAAGTACATTACACCCGGCGGTCGCCGGAGAGTGGAAGCTGGACTGCGCGAGAATGGCCCTCCGTCTCGTCCCCACGGGGCGGAGGGCCTGACCGTCAACCTAGTCGCAGTAGGCCAGCGATCTCCTGGAAGGTAGCACCTCCGTGCCAACGCGCCTGTCCTGTTCGGTACACGTCGTGAGATCAGCCGCACGGTGACGGGTAGGCGACTACTCTGAAGGTTCCGGTGGCTTCTTTGAGACAAATCGCCCGCCGCGGGGCGGATCGCTTTGTCTGCGCTCAGGGATGGGCCAGACCTCGCCACAGGGTTCGCAGCGTAGGTAGATGAAGTGCTGAGTCAATGTAGCGACGACAATGTGCGTCGAGTCACAGTTCGGACAGATTTGAACGGGTACGTCACCCGCCGGCGGCTCCGACGGGTCACCCATGACGGCGAACAGTAACACAAGGGTCAGATGTTCTGATTGGTCGAGGGAGCGGGCGGAGGGGACGGCGCCCGCAGCACCGACACCGTGGTCCCACAGACCTTGCACGCGAGAATATCGACCGCGAGGGTTTGTACCGCGAGGGTCAACTCTCCGGCGGGACAGATCGGACAATTGACGACCGGCATGGCGGCTGTCGGCGGATTCGGCGGCGACATGTTCAGCGACGGCAATCATAGCCAGCGCGCGCGCACGGCGGATGTTCAAAACTGCACCGCGGCCAGATGGTGCGTTCGATGAGGATGCGGTCTGCGCGGAGGGTAAGGCGCGAGGGCCGCGTACCCCTGACGGATCACTAGCTCGATTCTTTGGTATTCGGCGTTTTTTCGCCGGTACGCGGACACCTCTTCCCAATTGTGTTGTCACTTTGTCACCATAGTGATATAGTGATGTTCAGCGAAACAATGTCGAGGTGGAACGCAATGGCAAAAACGAAGGCTGCTAAGCGTACGACACGGGTCCGGGATGGTGTTGGGGCGAGGCCCGGACTTCAACGTGTGACCGTCTACCTGTCGAAGGAACTCGTTGTGCGGCTAAAGGTGCGAGCAGCGACAGACGGGGGGAACTTGTCATCGACGGTGAAGGCGGCCTTGGAGGCCTTTCTGTAAGGTGCTCGGGAAGTCGGGACCGCAATCGCGCTGGAACGCTTTTACGGTCCCTAGCTAGTCCGCGTTAACCCCGCCGACGAGCCTGTGTTCAATCTAGCACACAGCTAGCCCGGCGGCCTCTGTTTGGAGGCTCCAGTGTCCACTTTGAGGAAGCCCTTCCCAAGCGGACTGAACGGTACAAAGCCGATGCCAAGCTCCTCGAGCGTGGGCAGGATCTCCCGCTCGGGTTCGCGATACCAGAGCGAGTACTCGCTTTGGACGGCGGCGACGGGCTGGACTGCGTGGGCGCGCCGAATCGTGGCTTCAGACGCTTCGGACAACCCGAAATGTTTCACTTTTCCGGCCTGAATCAGATCCCTCACCGCGCCGGCGACATCTTCGATCGGCACGTCGGAATCGACCCGGTGCTGGTAGTAGATATCGATCGCGTCAACCCTAAGGCGCCGCAACGAGCCTTCGACGACCCGCGTGATGTGCTCGGGACGGCTGTTCAGACGGCTCCAGCGCGCTTCCCCGTCGGCGCTCGGTGCCCAACCGAATTTCGTCGCGATCATTACACGGCCGCGGAACGGTTCCAATGCTTCACCGACTAGTTCCTCGTTCGTCAACGGTCCGTACACTTCCGCCGTGTCGAAGAACGTGACGCCACGTTCAACCGCGGCGCGCAATAGTGCCAGCATGTCGTTGCGATCGGGAATCGGGCTATAGGACCAGCTCATGCCCATGCAGCCGAGCCCGATCGCCGACACGTCGAGGCCGCCTTTTCCGAGCGTGCGTGTCTTCATC
The DNA here is from genome assembly GCA_963749835.1 of uncultured Acidobacteriota bacterium. GTDB lineage: Bacteria > Acidobacteriota > Vicinamibacteria > Vicinamibacterales > 2-12-FULL-66-21 > JALZOC01. The sequence goes on along the minus strand of CAVVOD010000001.1, from coordinate 3,023,733 downwards.
GTGTACTCCTGGAGCGGCTCTCGCCCTCTCAGTAGCGTTCCCACATCGTCGACCAGCGTTCCTCCGGCCGAACTGAACGCATCGTCAGGCGCCCGTCGGAGAACCGGTACGCGCGCGTCAGGCTCTGTCCGACGAGACCTCGCGTGATCGACCCCTCGACGTGACGTGTGATCGTTTGGGCTTCTTCGTTCACCTCATAGGTGCCGAAGGACGCCTCGTATCCGTTCGATATGTAGTCATTGGAGACGGAAGACTGCGACTCAGGGAACTGGATCTGCACCGACATGCGGCCATCGCGCATGTACATCAGCGTGCCCTTGCGGTCCGTGATTCGAGTGATCGTACCGTCCGGCCCTGGCTCTTCCATCCACGCCAGCCGCCACGCGCCGACAAACCGTTCGCGATCGCCCTGCGCAGCGGCAGTGGGGCGGCTGCCACTTGGCTCGATGCTCGTGGTGATCGCCAGGGCGATCGAGAAAGGGACGACGAATCTCAGCAACCTGCTCATCACGCAACTCTCCTTTGTGCGAACGACGCCTATGGACGCAGCAGCGTCTTGATGGCGCGGCGCTCGTCCATGGCTCGGTAGCCTTCCGCCGCTTGCTCGAGCGGCAATTCGAGGTCGAACACCTTGCCGGGATTGATCGTCCCGTTCTGCACCAGCTCAATGAGCTTGGGAAGGTAGCGGCGCACCGCCGGGTGCCCGTACAGGCCTGGCACACACACCCGCTCGGACAGACGCTGATCGCGATGGCTGGCTTGGGACGCGCGCAGCGGCTCGTGTGATCTCCATCGATACACTCCTCAACGCACCGTATATCCGCCATCCACTACGAGTGCGTGACCAATCACGAAGCTTGCGCCTGGGCTGCACAGCCAGAGAACGACTGCAGCGATCTCCTCCGGCCGACCAAGCCGCCCGATCGGCTGGTCTTTCATGATCTCTTTCATCGCGTCCGGTTCACTGGCCAGCATGCCCGTGACCATCGGGGTCTCGATGGTGCCGGGGCAGATCGCGTTGATGCGGATGCCCCTGGCGGCGTATTCGAGCGCCGCACTCTTGGTCAGCCCGAGGACGCCGTGCTTCGAGGCGTGATACACGCCCCGCCCGGCGATGCCGATGATTCCTCCAATCGAGGAGTTGTTGACGACGGCGCCGCTCCCTTGCTGACGCATCTGGAGCAGCTCGTACTTCATGCAGTTCCCGACGCCGCGGAGATTGATCCCCATTGACGCGATCGAATTCGTCGTCGCTCGCGTCTGCGGTTTCTGCAAGGGGACTCTGCACGCCTGCATTGTTGAAGGCCGCGTCCAACCGTCCAAAGGTCGAGACGGTCCGCTCGAGCATCGTTGCGACCTGGCGTTCGTCGACGACGTCGCAGCGGATGGCGAGCGCTTTGTGGCCCGCCGCGGCAAGGTCCTCGACTGCAGCATGCACCGATCGCTCATTGCTGTCCGCCAGCACCACCGACGCACCGCCTTCGGCGAAAGCTTTCGCTGTGGCCAGACCCATGCCCGAACCGGCGCCGGTGACCAGAGCGACGGTGTTCTCAAAAGAGGTCATGAATGAATCCCTCGTCTACTCAATGTGGTTCCCAATCGAGTCTGCGTTTCTGAGCCCCGTAAGAATCAGGGTAGCGGTCGGTGGTCCCTACCGGTAGACGGGAAAATCGATAAGGGGTTATGCGTACAATTCATGAATGGCCCGCGACGAACTCAGCGTGTTGTCAGCTTTCCTGGCTGTGGCAGAGGAACGAAGCTTCACGCGGGCGGCGAAGCGTCTGGGCGTCTCGCAATCGGCGCTCAGCCATGCGGTTCGCGGGCTCGAGGAGCAGATTGGCGTGCGACTGCTCGCGCGCACGACGCGGAGCGTCGCGCCAACGGAAGCCGGAGCACAGCTGGTCGCGAGTCTTCGACCAGCACTCGGTGACATTCGCGGAGCCTTGGACCGTATATCCGGACTGCGCGAGACCCCGGTCGGGCGCGTCCGCTTGCTGATGTCGCCCCTTGCGTCACCGGTGCTCGCGCCGAAGTTGGGACAGTTTGCGCATGACTTCCCAGACGTTGTACTCGACGTCACCACCCACGAGAGCCGCGTCGATCTCGTTGCGGGAGGCTTCGATGCCGGCATTCATTTCGGCGAGTTCATCGAACGGGACATGGTGGCCGTTCGTATGTCGCCGGATCTCCGACCCGCCATCGTGGGGTCGCCCGCATACTTTGAGTCACACCGCAAACCGCGATCGCCGCGTGATCTCCTCAAGCACCGGTGCATCAACTATCGACATCGACCCGACGACGTCTACCGGTGGGAGTTCGACAAAGGCAAGCAGTCCCTGACGGTCTCCGTGAACGGGCCGCTCGTCGCCGACGACCTCGACCTCGTGATCCGTGCGGCGATCGATGGCGTCGGCCTGGCGTTCATGGGAGAGGATCGGGCGGCGCCGCACCTCGCCAGTGGAGCCCTCGTGCGAGTCCTCGCGGATTGGTGTCCGCCGTTCCCCGGTTTCTTCCTCTACTACCCGAGCCGCCGCCAACAGCCCGCTGCGCTCGCGGCGCTCATCGACATCCTTCGGCTGTAGCTCCGCCTCACATCGATATCGACTTGCTCAAGGGCAGCTCGCGAATCCGTTGTCCTGTCAGCGCGAACACCGCGTTCGCGATCGCCGGCGCGACAGGCGGGACGCCAGGCTCGCCCACGCCCCCTGGCGCCGCGTCGCTCTCCACGAGATCCACCCAGGTCCGCCGCGGGGCTTCGCCGATCCGAACGATGCGTCCGCCGCCGCGGAAGTTGTCCTGCTCGATAGCGCCATTCTTCATGGTGATGCCGCCATAGAGCGCGAGGCTCATCCCGAAGATGACCGAGCCTTCCATCTGGGCGCGAACGCGATCGCTGTTGACGATCGTGCCGGCGTCGAAGGCGAGCCACACCTCGTCGACCGCGAGGGTCCCGCTCGATCGCTTGACAACTGAAGCCACAACCGCCGTGTAGCTGAGGAAACTTCGGTGCGCCGCCAGGCCTAGCGAGCGACCGCCTTGCCGGCGCGCGTCCCAGCGAGCGGCACGGGTGACGCGCTCGATGACGTTCCGTAAGCGGCCCGCGTCGACCGGGTGCTTCTCGAGCGGCTGCCCATAGTTGGCCAGTGTCTCGACGCCAAGCTCCGACAGCGACATCTGTCGCGCCGGGCCGAGGAGCTCGAGCCAGACGTCGCGCGGGTCTGCGCTCTTGGCCTGGGCGATTTCATCCACGAAGGAGCCAATCGAGAAGCCCTGGAAGATGTGTAGACCGACCGCAGCCAACCGATGCGGGTGTGTGCGGTCGCATCGCAGATTTCAGCGGTGACGTTCGGGATCGCGAGCGCGAGATCGAGCACACCCTGCTGCAGGTCGTCGAGCCCGGGCCGGGCTGGGCCGCCGAACAGACTTTGAATCGATGGGAACGCGGTCCGGTGGCGCCACGCGACCACGCGTCCGTTCGCGTCGAGTCCGGCGGTCAGCCGGTTGGTGCTGACCGCGTTGACGTAGTCGTGCCGCACGTCGTCTTCGCGGGTGAACTGCACGCGGACAGGCGCGCGAAGCCGTCGCGACAGCAGCGCCGCCTCGGAGCAGAAGTCCGCTTTCGACTTCCGACCAAACCCGCCGCCAAGGAAGGTGACGTGGACCAGAACCTTGTCCGACGTCGTTCCCAGCACCCGGGCGACCTCGGTCTGTACGGCCTGCGGGTTCTGGGTGGGTGCCCAGACTTCGCAGCGGTTGCCATCGACGCGTGCGACCGCCACGACTGGTTCCATCGGCATATGCGGCAAATGCGGCACGTGGTACTCCGCCTCGACACGCCGGGCGGCACTCTTCAACGCGGCCTCCGTATCGCCCACGCGGCGCGCAACGGTTCCAGGCACCGACACGGCCTTCGAGAGCGCCTCGCGGTAGCGGTCCGAATCGTAGCTGGCGTTCGGCCCATGGTCCCAGGTGACATCCAGAGCGCCACGCCCACGCATCGCAGCCCACGTGTGGTCCGCCACAACCGCGAGCCCGCCCCAGACCTTGAACTGGTACGGCGGCTTCGACTGCGGTATCTCTATCACCCTGCGGACGCCCGGCACGGCCAGTGCCCGCGTCGCGTCGAATCGCGCGACCTTGCCCCCCACGGCAGGCGGCCGCGCAATCACTGCGGTGAGCATCCCCGGGAGCCGGATATCCGCGCCGTACATGGCCTGGCCGGTCACATACGCGGGCCCATCCAGCAGCGGCAACGACTTGCTGCGGTGAGCCAGCTCGGTGGTTGGCCGAAGCACGACGTTCTTCGCAGCCGGGACCTTCTCTCTGCCCGCCTCGAGCGCCAGCTCTCCGAAGCCGACCGCGCGTCCCGTCGGCAGGTGGGTCACCGTGTGGTCCTTGGCGAGGCAGTCGTCCGGGCGGACCTTCCAGCGCTTGGCCGCGACCGCGACGAGCATCATTCGCGCAGTGGCACCGACTCGTCGCATGTCCTCGTAGATGCCACGAATGCTGTTCGAGCCGTCAGTGTTCTGGTCCCCGTAAGCGGGGTCACCGTCTGCCTGAACGATCTTCACCCGTGCCATCTGCGCGCCGAGTTCGTCCGCGATCAGCACCGGCAGCGAGCTGCGGATGCCCTGGCCCATCTCCGATCGGTGGCAGACGATGGTGACGGTGCCGTCCGGACCCACGTGGATGAAGACGTTGGGGTTGAGGCCCGCTGCATTCGCGTTGATCGCCTGCGAACCCGTCACGGGCTTGGGCTCGTTGGTCGGCTGCTGAGCCGCGGCAGGAAAGTAGTAACCGAGTGCAACGCCTCCTGCCGCGAGGTTTAACGCACGCAGGAAGGACCGTCGCGGAATGAGCAGCGGTCCGGCGCTCACTGTCCGACTCCCGCGGCCTTCTTGATCGCATCGCGGATTCGACTGTACGTGCCGCAACGACAGAGGTTGCCAGCCATCGACTGCTCAATCTGCGCGTCCGAGGGGCGCGGATGCTTTCTGAGGAGCGCCGCTGCGGTCATCAGTTGCCCGGCCTGACAAAAGCCACATTGGGGTACGCCGAGTTCGACCCAGGCCTTCTGCAGCGGGTGGCTCCCGTCCGGCGAGAGCCCTTCGATGGTCACCACGTCCCCGGCCGCCGCGCGGCGAATGGGCGTCACGCAGGAGCGGACGACCTGACCATTGAGGTGCACCGTACAGGCGCCGCAGAGCGCTTCGCCGCAGCCATATTTGGTCCCCGTCAGACCAAGCACGTCGCGGAGCACCCAGAGCAGCGGCATCTCGGGATCGACGTCGAGCCGACGCTCGCTGCCATTAATGCGAATGGTGATGCTCACCGCCGCACCTCCTCACTGGGGCACTCGGCCCCTGTCTCGACCCACGCGGCGACGATGGCGCCGAACTGCTCCTGTGACCCCGGCGCGGGCTCTCGGTCACTTCCCGGGAACCAGCCCCAGCCGACGAGTTTGTCGTGCGAGCTGTGCTCCACAGTCTGCGCAAGCGACTTACCGCCGTTTCGTTGTGGATCCTTCAGCTGCTCGCAGATCTGGTGCGGACTTTTTCCCACCCACGCCATCTCGCGGGGAGCGAGGTGCCAATCCGGGGCGCCCGGGACGCGGCAAGCCGCGCAAGGTCCCAAACTTGTTGACCTTTTGCGGAGTGGGCGCGCTCAGCCGGCCATGCGGCGGTGAGCAGCCAGGGTCGAAAATCGTCCCTAACACCCAGCCAGCTCATCCGCAAGCCACACACCTCTCCCTACATGTATGAACGCAATCTTGCGCCGATTCCTTACCGCTGCCCGTGCAGCGGGCGTCAGCATCAGGATGTTGACCACATCCTGAGCGCTGTCGGCTGCCGCTAGCCCGCCTCGTCGAGCCGGCGGGCCAGCAGGCTCGCGAACACTAAGTATTGAGCCACCTTCATCGCGGTCAGGTCATGCGTCATGCTGTGCGCCTTCGGATTCCGGATGCCCTGATACGCGTGACTTGAAGATCTGCATGAGGCGCTTTTAGTCGTTCTGGCCCGATTCCGTTTGCAGTTCGCTCAGCGTGAGCAGCGGCTTGTCGAGCGAAAAGACCTTCCCGATCAACTTGTCGCCGTCCTCGTTACCGTTCGTGCGGCGCCGGATGTCATCGAACAACGAGGTGATTGAGTTCAACACCGCCTCGCGAAGATGCCCGTCCCGATAAACAAAGCTTCGCCACTTGGTATGGCATAGGCGTCGACCCATTGCTCAAGCGGAACGAACTCTTCGATGGGCTCTGGGATAACCTGTTGAAATTCAGCCGGGAATACGGGCGATGACCTTTATCTCAAAATCGAACCCCGCGAGCCAGTTGACGCCGATCGCTGTCCAGTTCGGATAAGGCGCTTTCGGAAAGACCTCGCTCTTGACAGTCATGATCGTGCCGAATTGATTTTTGGGATCGGTATGAAAGGTCGTCACGTCGACGATATCGTCAAACCCGCACCCACCCGCTTGCAGCGTCGCCTCGAGATTGGCGAATGCCAGACGGACCTGAGCGTCGAAGTCCGGCTCGGGCGAGCCATCGCTGCGGCTGCCGACCTGACCGGACACGAATAGGAGATCGCCTGATCTGATTGCTGCCGAATAGGTCTGTGACGTGTAGAGGTCATGCCGACCGGCGGGGAAAACGGCGTCACGCTGGGCCATATGGATTCTCCTGTTGCGGATTGCTGGAAAGCGGCGCCGACAAAATTCGTATCTATCGCGAATTCAGATGCGCAGCGGATACAGACAAAATCTCAAGTTCTGGTTTTTCGACGGCTCAGAGCACGCGCCGAACTGCCGATGGGACCTTGCCAGCGTTCTCAATCTGGAGTGACGCAATGAACGAGATCGAACAAAGGAAGGCGAACGTCGTCGCCTTCTACAAGATGATGTTCAACGACTGCCAACCGCGAGAAGCCATCGAGCGTTATGCCGGCGCCGACTATATCCAGCACAATCCACATGTGCCAACTGGAAAGACCGGGTTCATCGACTATTTCGAGCGAATGGCCCGCGAGTGGCCGGGTAAGCATGTGGAGATCAAGCGGGTCGTGGCTGAAGGCGACCTTGTCGTGTTGCACTGCCTGCAGCGGTGGCCGGGCGACCAAGATTATGCCGCGATCGACATATTCCGGGTCGATGAGGATGGCAGGATCGTGGAGCATTGGGACGTTTTGCAGGTCATGCCCAAGGAAGCGGCGCACGCCAACGGCATGTTCTGAGCCGAAGTCCCGCCCGTCTTTAAAACTGACGCTTCCGCGCCTCTTCGGAGATCAGCATATAGGCTTAAGTTGCCCAGCGGCCCGCGTCGAGGAAGTCGGATACGCGGCTGCCTGGGGGGATTCTCGCTCGATCGACTCGTGCGATTCCTCGTGCTGCCTGAGCCAGGACTACCGATCCTCGTGCACGGGGCGTCGGCTATGCTGTGGGCGTGGAGTACGTGTCCAGAGTGCCGCGACGGCCGTTGGACGGGCTGATCGATGACCTTTACTACCTGGAGGGTGCGTCGCCGTACGCCCGGCTGACGCTGCCGCCGATGCCGGGGGCGCTGCTCATCGTCAACCTCGGGGCGCCGTTCCGCATCCGCGGTGGCACCGACATCGAGACAGCGGAGTACGCCGACGGCTGCGTGATCTCCATGCCCACCCGCGCGTTTGAGTTCGGCTATCCACTCCGGACCCGGTCCGTCGGCGTGCACGTCAAAGCGTGGGGGCTGGCGCCGTTCCTGCCGATGCCCGCGGTCGAGCTGTGTGACCGGCCGGTGACGATAGAGCAGCTGTGGGGTCGGCCCGCCAGTACTGAGCTGCGAGACCGGCTGGCCACGGCGGACGGACCTCACGAGATGCTGACGCTGCTCGAGGAGGAACTCATGCGACGGCTGGGCGACACCGCCGGCCTGGGGCTGGTCCGCCATGCGAGCAGCGTCATCGCTGCGAGCAGCGGGGCGGTGGCTATCGACGAACTGAGGGTTTCAGCCGGTGTCAGCAGCACTCACCTGACACAGCGGTTCAAGGAGCTCATCGGCGTCACGCCGAAGCGGCTGGCCCGCACCTACCGCTTCGCCACCACCGTGCTCTCGATCAACCCCGCCGGACCGATCGACTGGGCCGACCTCGCCAGTAGGGCGGGCTACTTCGACCAGGCCCATTTCGGCCACGAGTTCCGGGAGTTCACCGGGCTCACGCCGACACGATATGTCGAAGTCCGGCGGCGGTTCCTGCGCGAACATCCCGGCCACGTGCTGGACAGCTGGCCGCTGCCGGCCGATTGATTTCTTACAAGACCGACAGCTCACGAAACGCTAACTTGGAGGCACCCCACAGCAGAGGAGGGCCCCTTGGGCAAAGTAGTCATGTACAGCTCGGTGTCGGTGGACGGCTTCATCGCGGACGAGAACGACCAGCCCGGACCACTGTTCGACTGGTTGCTCAGCGGTGACGTGCCATTGGACGAGAGCGGCGTCTTGAAGGTGTCGCAGAAGTCCTACGACTACATCCGGCCGTATTGGGACCAGATCGGGACGACAATCGTCGGTCGCCACGTCTTTGACATGACGAACGGCTGGGACGGGACACCTCCGGCTGGGGTCGACCACGTTGTCGTCGTGACCCACCGGGGCAGGCCTGAGGGCTGGTATCCCGAGGCGCCGTTCTACTTCGTCGACGGCAATGAGGCTGCCATGGCCAAGGCGCAGGAGCTCGCGGGTGACCGCGTGGTCGAGGTCGCCGCCGGCGACGTCGGTGGCCAGGTGCTTGCCGCGGGTCTGATCGATGAGGTCCGCATGGACGTCGTACCCGTCGTGTTCGGGTCCGGCAAGCGCTACTTCGGGTCGGTCCACGCGCAGCACCTGTTGGAGGATCCTGACGTGGTGATTCAGGGCAACCGGGTGCTTCACCTGCGCTATCGGGTGCGCCGTTGACCGATCTGAGTGGGCTGTCGCGGGATAGGAGTCGAGGTCTCCCGAGGATGGAAGTTCTCACACGGCCCATCTACAAGACCTCGACATGCCTGGCGGGTTGGGCGACCTATCGAAGAAGAACTCCTGTTCCTCGGACCGGTCGAGCGGAAGGGCTACGCGGTTTCGCTCGAGGAACTGGATGACGAGGTTCCACGGTTCGCGGTACCACCTGTGGACACCGCATAGGTGTCATGCTAGATTCATGTGCGATGGCCAAAGGTCACGCGAGCCGGGGGACGAAACTCGAACTGTTGCAGGGCACGCTGGATCTGATGGTGCTGCAAACGCTCGACACCATGGGACCCCAGCACGGCTACGGCATCGCCCGGCGCATCGAGCAGACGAGCGGCGACATTCTGAAACTGAACGAAGGCACCGTCTACGCCGCCCTGATGCGGCTCCAGCATCAGCGATGGATTTCGTCGAGCTGGGGCACGTCGGAGGCCAATCGCAAGGCCAAGTTCTACGCGATCACCGCAACCGGCAAGCGTCAGTTGGCGCGCGAGGTCGAGGCGTGGGATCAGCTCGCAGGCCTGGTCGCCCGCCTGCGCGGGGCGGAGCAGGGCTGACATGTGGACGCGTCTTCGCGCCATCGTCTCCCGCCTGACGTTCATGCTGGCGCGCCGGCGCCTGGACGAGGACATGCGGCTGGAGATCGACGCGCACCTGGAGTCGCTGACCGAGCACTATCGCCGACAGGGGATGTCGCCGCGACGAGGCGTACATCGCCGCGCGGCGGCAGTTCGGCAATCCCGCCCTGCTGCGCCAGGACGTCCGCGAGATGAACAGCATCGCCTGGATCGAGCACACGGTTCAGGATGTTCGCCACGCGCTTCGACAATTGGCGCGCAGTCCGCGCCTTTAGCCGGCATCGTCATCGTCACGCTGGCACTGGGCATCGGATCGACGACGGCGATCTTCAGCGTCGTCGAAGCCGTGCTGCTGCGCCCGTTGCCTTACCCGGAGGCGGACCGCCTTGTCCGCATCATCGAGCGGCCTGCTGAACCAGTCAATGACGTCGGCTACCAGCAATCGCTCGCCGCGATCTGGACGCGTGACTTGCCGGCTGCTGCGAGCGCAGGTCCCGACGCTGTCGCATATCGGCGTCTATTCGGTTGTCACGGCGACGGTGGTCGTCGATCCGGACAATCCGCTGCGTCTCGAAGGGACTCGGCTGTCCCCCGCGGTCTTCGAGATGCTTGGTGCTCGTCCGGCGCTCGGGCGCACCTTCCTCCCCACGGAAGAAGCGCCTTCGGCCGAGCCAGTCGTCGTCCTCAGTTATTCGATGTGGCAGCGGTACTTCGGTGGCCAGGCCGACGTCCTCGGACGCAGCCTTGCCGTGGACGGCAAGCCCTTCACGGTCGTCGGGCGTGATGCCGCAAGCGTTCCAGTTTCCCGACGCCCAGACGCATGTTCTGGCTGCCCTACACACTCGACGGCCGGATGGCAGCGGGTCGCGCCGATCGCGCGGCTCGCCGACGGCGTCACCGTCGAGGCCGCTTCGTCGAATGTCGAGGCGGTGCTGCAACAGATTCGCAAGACCGAACCGCGCGCACCCGGTCCGGCATCGACCAGAGGCGTCTCACGATTCGAAGTGCGCACGCATCCAGGAGCATCTGGTGGCACCGGTTCGGCCGCTGATCGTGGTGCTCGCGTCGGCAGTGGCATTCGTGCTGCTCATCGCCTGCGTGAACGTGACGAACCTGCTGCTCAACAGGAACGCCGCCCGTCGCCAGGAGCTGGCATTGCGGGTTGCGCTTGGCGCCAGTCCCGGGAGGGTCGTGCGCTATGTGCTGACGGAAACCCTGCTCCTGGCGACGCTCGGCGGAGCGGCCGGGCGTGCTGTTCGCGTTCGGCACCGTGTCGGTGTTGCGCACGCTCGGCACCAGTCTCGCCCGCCGCGACCTGACGCCAGGCGTCAGCATCCCTCGGCTCGAAGAGATTCAGATCGATGGGACCGCGCTCCTCTTCACCGTCGCGACGACGCTCTGTGTCGGCCTGCTCGTCGGACTTCTGCCGGTTGTTCGGTATGCGCTCGCACGGCACCTGGACGCGCTCAAGGATCGGCCTGAGCAGCATCGCGAGCGTCCACGCCGGGCCCATCGCGTGGCGGACGCGCCGCACTACTCGTCACGCAGACGGCGCTGGCGACGATGGCGCTGATCGGCGGCGGGCTGTTGGTGCATAGCTTTGTGAAGCTGGCCAACGTCGATCCTGGATACGACGCGGCCCATCTCCTGACGTTCACCGTGCGCTCGCCCTCGTCGGCCGGCTCGGTGCCGTTTTCCGAGGAGGTCGCCGAGCGCCTTCGAGTGCTGCCGGGCGTGAAGGCCGCCGGATACGCAGAGCTCCTGCCGATGGTGCGCTTTCGTACCGGCGGCCCGCTGACGCCGGCGCAACCGATGCCGGCCGGCACACCACCGCCACCCGCACCGATCGACATGCGCACCGTCAGTCATGAGTTCGTCACGGCGATGGGGATGCGCATCGTCGCCGGCCGGACCTTGCGCCAGGACGATGAGCGTGCGGTGCTGATGAATGAAACGCTGGCGCGGAGTGGCTTCCTGGGACCGCAGGCCGTTGGGCCAACAGGTCTTGGTCGCCGGGCATCCCGATCCGTTCGAGGTGGTGGGTATCGTGCGGGACGTGCGGCAGTACGGGCTCGATCAGGATCCCGACCCGCAGGTGTTCGTCGACGCGCGGCAATTGCCGCCCGGCAATCCCATCGCCGTACTTTGCTGTGCGTGTCGATGGCGATCCCACAGCGTTACGTGTCCAGTGTGCGTGAAGCCGTTCGTCGACATCGACTCGTCCGCCGCGATCGACAACGTGGCCACGATGCAGCAGATCGTTTCGAATGCGTTATCCCGGCCCCGCCTGTTCGCGGTGCTGGCCGCGGCGTTTGCCATCGTCGGCGCGTTGCTCGCGGCGATCGGCGTCTATGGGGTCACCGCGTATGCGGTGACGCAACGGACGCGAGAGCTCGCGGTCCGGCTGGCGCTCGGTGCACGCCCGGCCGAGCTGCTCCTGATGGTGATTCGACAGGGAGTTGCCTGGACGGTCGTCGGATTGCTCCTTGGTGTGGCCGGGAGCATCGCCCTGAGTCGCTACCTGCAGGGCGTGCTCTTCGGCATCACGCCGGCTGATCCGACGACGTTCGCGGTGGTGTCTGCGATGTTTCTCGTGGTGGCCATTCTGGCGACGCTCATACCAGCTCGTCGCATCGCCCGCGTCGATCCGCTCGTCGCGCTGCGCACGCCGTGATCAACCGTGCATACAAAGGAACGTTGATGGCGCGCCTTGCAGGAGTGCTGTTCGTTGCTGTTGATCGGTCCAGTCGGTGCCGCGTACAGCGCGCAGGACGACGCCTCTCGAAGTACAGAAGCTGCGGCCGAATCTGTTTCTCCTCACCGGAGGCAGTCCGAACACTGGAGGCAGTGCGACCACGGTGGTGTTCGTGAGGTCCAGGGACGTTGTGGTGATCGATACCAAGGGACCGCAGGCCCTGGTGGGGAGAGGCGATTGCTGATGAGGTGAAACGACTCACCAAGCTGCCGATTACGACCATCATCAATACCTCGGGTGCCGGCGATCACGTCGCCGGCAATATCGCCCTCGCGAACAGCAAGATCGACATCATCGCGCACGAGCGCGCCGCCGCGGACATGCGGAAGATGACGTTGATGTTCACGAAGCCGACCGGCGGCGGCCTGCCGACGCGAACCTTCAAGGATCGCTTGACCGTCGGCAGCGGCCCGGACCGCCTCGAGTTGTATTACTTCGGCGCCGGGCACTGTCACTCCGACACCTTCGTGCGATCCCCGCCTTGCGCGTCCTGCTGACCGGTGACGCGTTCGGTGGAAAGTTCCTGCCGGCACTCGCTCGCCCGAACGGTGGAGACGGGGTGGAGTACCCCAACACCCTGACCAAGGCGCTGCCGTTGACGCGCGACATCGACATGATCATCACGGGTCATGGCGGCGGAGTGGCCAAGCCACAGGATCTCGAGGTGCACCGCGATTTCATGCGTGACTTCCTGGAAAGCACACGGCAGGCCAAGAAAGCCGGCCAGACCGCGGCGGCGGCGGCCAAGGCGTGGAAAGTGCCGGCACGCTATGTCGGCTACGAGGCGCAGCCCGCCAGGGTGTTGGGCGCCATGGAGTGGATTTACCGCCAGCTGCCATAGTCGCCCACAGTCCGACCGGACGGTGACCCTCGCCGGCGGTGCAGCAAATCCAACGCGACGACCGACGTCGTCTTCTGTTCGAGTACAGAAGCAAACGCGCGCCAATTGGACTCGCGTCGTGCAACAACGTGCCACTCGCGGCTCGAAGGCTCGGTGCATTCGCGCGCCCGGGCTGCTCACCGCTCCGCCGGCGACTCGGCCTGAATCCGGCGGTAGATCTCTCTCGCTTCTTCGTACGCCTTTTCCGCCTCGGCGCGCTGGCCAGGCGCAATCCGGCGTGCGCGCACGCGCCAGAGTTGATCGACGCAGGCGAGGGCCCACTGCGCGCTCTTCCGTGACGCGCGTATGGTTTGTCCCGCGACAACCACGGTGACCGGATTCGTATGCAGCTGCGGGAATTGCCGCACGGCGACCCAGCTGCTGCGCTCGATGGGGACGGAAAAATCGACCGCATGCTCGCGTCCGTCCGCCGCCACTTCGCGGCTGGCCACGACGCGGCCGTTCACGACCACTTCGACCAGCCGCTGCCCGCGTTGGTACATGGGATCCAGCGACTGCGTGTCCCGCTTGATGATGGTGTCGCCGACGTAACGCCGGCCGCCGACAGGGACGGCGCCGCCATAGGCCGGCTCGAGCGGTGTCTCCGGCGAGAACGCCACCTTCGCGTGCACGGCGACCTTGCCCGGCCGGGCCAGCTGGAGCTCGTCGCCCGAGGTCTTGCCATTGACGACGAAATCGAGCGCATGCGCGTAGCCGTCGCTCACATAGCTGCGGCCGCGGGCGATGCCCTCGATGAATCGCGCGTAATCGAGCCGGCTTTGTTTCCCGAGATGCACGTAGCTGCGGCCCTGGCCCACGCGCGTGCCGCTCATGCACGGGAAATCGGTCTCACCGGCCGCCTTCACCGGGAAGCCGGCATTCATCAGGTGATACCACGCGTTCCACTCCCGGAGGCGATCGGTGTCCATCGCGCTGATGAAGTCGGCGACGCCGTGCGCCGCCGTGACGAAGATCTCCTGCGCCCCGACGCTATTGAGCTCCGGGATCGCGAAGTTCGGCAGCTGATCGTCCGCACGATCGTGGCTCGCCTTCAGCTCCGCCTCAGCGAGGGACCGGTCGCGATTCGTGTCGATCCCTGCAAACGGCTCCGGCAGCAGACCGCGCGCGGCTTCGACCGGGTCGAGCCTGCCGTCCCTGTTCGCGTCGAGTTGCTCGATCAGGCGCGTCGTCGCGGCCGCCGGATCGATTTGCAGGCCGCTGCCGGAGTGGGCGTAGCCCCCGAGACCGCCCTGCGCCTTGTGCCCATCGCAGCACCGGCAGCGTCCACGTCGGCCAGCCCTTGCTGGCAGTCGCGCCGGGATAGATCTGCTCCTTCAAGTTGAGCAGGCACACGTGGCCGAGCGCCTCCGACCCGAAGCCGCTGACTTCGATGTCGTATTTCATGAGCGTCAACGGCTCGCTGAGCTTGTCGATCGTCGGCGCGAAAAACTGCTGCTGGTGATCGAAGCCCGGGCCCCACGTGAGGACGCTGCCCACGTTGAGCCCCTCGCCTTTGACCTGCCGGAACATGTCCTCCGGATCCACCCCTTCGGTCGGCGATGTGTAGTGGGCGCAGCCCGCTGCGTGGATGTGATGATCCCCGCTGTAGAAACCGTACGCCGCCGGGTCGATCCAGCGCTCGAGCCTGACGGCGATGCCCGGGGTCCCGGACGCACGCTCACCATGCACGGCGGAGCCCGGTCGGGGAATCGTCACCGTGCGTTTAATCCATCGATACTCGGGCCCGCGGCCGTAGAACATCGTGAGTTCCCCAGGTGGCAGCAGCACGGTTTCGCCGTCTGCGCGATAGATGTGCTTCTGGAAGAACAGATCCGGCGCCAGCCGCTTCGCCTGGGGCGGGAACACGTGGCTGTCCCGATCGACGAACTGAAAGCGGCCAGTCGTCGGCGTGCCGTCATGATCGAGGACGCTGAGTGTCACGGCCACGGCGGGATTGACTGTGAACAGCACGGGCACCTCTGCGCGAAACCCGAGATCCTGTGTGCCCTGTCCCACGTCGAACGCAATCGTCGCCTCACGCCTGCCCGATTCGCTCGAGTAGATCAGCGCGACGGCATACTCGACTTCGAGTCCGCTCAGGTTTGCCGTCATCGGGGCGGCGGTAAACATCTCCAATTCGAGAAATCGATCGGTGCGCGCCTCGGTGTTCTCGTTCTCGCGCAGGTGTTCCTGTTGCATCCGCTCTGCGGAGAGTTTCGCCATGCCCGCGTACACAGGACCGGATTGTGGGCTCCCGATATTCAGCCTCTGAGTGCCCCCGCTCTCGTTGATGATCTTCACGAGCACCGGCGTATACCCGGCTTGCTGCAACACGGCCGGCGCCGATCCTCGCACCACTTTCACTCGCGCCTCCGGATTGATGTGCACGGTCAGCAGCACACGGGCATCGAGCAGCTCCTGCAGCCTTGTCGCATCGCGGGCCCTGCCAGCTTTCGTCAGATCGGCACGTAGCCCGTCAGGCAACGGGGCCCCGAGATACTCCAGTGCTCCGAGCAGCCGCTCAATGTTGGCGGCGAGCGGCTGGGCTTCGACGATCACGGTAGCCAACGCCGCTTCGCCGCGTGCAGCGTTGGTCCCTCGAGCGTGCGCCAGGTACTCGCGCGGCGGCGTTGTGCTCGAGAGCAGTCCGACGGCGGTAGCGAGCATAAGAGCCGGAGAGACACGCACAGGCATGCGCACCATTCTCCTCGGTTTGACAGCCGTGTAAAGGACTCGTCGGAGGTCTTCCGGATGCGATCGGCGGGCGTGGACTACACGGGTATTCCCGCGGCTGCGGCTCTTCGATGGTGACTCAAAGATCCCGTAGGCGGTTTACAAACGCGGTCGGCGTGTTCGCCGGCTATCTCGATGATCACCTCGTGCGACGGCGGTTCTCCCCGCTTGCTGCATAGACTCGCCCGGCCGCTCTGGATGGCGACGTGCTGCAGCAGTTCGGGGCGGCGACTTTGCGAGTCTCGCGTGCTGGGAAGAGCAAGCACCGGCAGCCGCAGTCCGGACGTACGTCCTGGAACTTCCAGCCGCCGAGGTTGTGATAGAGACGATTCCAGAACCGCGAGTCGCGCGTGTTCGGCCCAGCCGGCGCATCGCTACCGGCGCACCTTCGGAGCGCGTGCCGCAGCTGCCTGGAACGACTTCAGCGCCCGGTCGGCGTCAGCGGGTCGCCCGAGGCTGCGGTAGGTTTGCGAGAGCAGATAATGCGGCTCAGGGTAGTCGGGGTTCAGCGCGATCGCCTGCTCGAACCAGCGCACGCTGAGGTCGGCCCGCCCGAGCTGGACGAGCGCCTTGCCTGCGAGAAAGAAGTTGCGCGGCTCGTTGTGATTGCGTTGAGCCGCTTCGACTGCCAAGTCGAAGGCGCGCTGAAAGTTCCCGACCTTGAGCAACAGGTCGGCGAAGTTCGCATAGACGACATCGTAGTCAGGGTGGTCCTTGTAGACGAGGGCGATTGCCGTGAGGTAGTGCGTCTGCGCCTGTGCCACGTCGCCGAGGGCCTCGGACGCGAGGCCGAGATTGTCCCAGGCTCGATAGGCGCGCGGGTCGAGCGCGGTCGCGTGCCGGAACGCCTCGGCTGCCTCGGCGTGTCTCCCTTGTTGATAGTAGACGCGACCGAGATTGTAGGGAACTTCCGCGTCGGCTGGCGCACGCGCCGCTGCGCGTTTCAGCGTCTCTTCGGCCTCGCGGTCGCGCGCGAGGAGGTACAACGCCCTGGCCTTCACCTTCAGGGCCTGGACGTAATCAGGATCGTCAGCCGCGATGCGGTCGAGTGAAGCCAGCGCGTCGGCCGGCCGGCTGGCGAGCAGTTGTGCCTGCCCGAGCGCGAGGAGCAGCGGCGCACTCGGACCGCACGCGGACACCGCACGGGTGAAATCGGAGGCGGCCTGATCGTAGCGCCGCTCGTCGTAGGCGCGCCGGGCGCGCTCCTCTGCCTGCTGGCACTCCTGGCCCGTTCCCAGGAGTGCCAGCACGACCCAGAAGTTCACGTCCTTAGAACGTGGCCCGCGCGGACACCTGCAGACGCCGCGCGCCGATGCCGATGCCAAAGGCCCGGCCGAAGTTCGTGCTCGAGATGTCGGTGGTCACTCCGCCTATCCCCGAGCGGTTGAGCGCGTTGATCAGGTCGACGCGGAACTCGAAGCTGCGCTCGCCCCCGGCACCGAAACGTTTCATCAGCCCGATGTCCTCGGAGAAGAACGCCGGCCCGCGAACGTCGAGCACTGGCGGCGCCGTGCCCGGCCGCGAGGGGATACCCTGCGCGGACAGCGGCTGCACCGCGAACGCCGCCGGGTTGAGGTATGGCGTCCCACGGACGACATCGAGGTGCGACCCGTCGAAGATGATCGGGTCCACGCCCTCCACCACGTCGGGACGGATCGGGAAGCCGACGCCGTTGATCCGGCTGTCAAACACGCTCAGGGTGCCGCCGCTGCGATAGTTGTGGATGCCCGTGAGCGTCCAGCCGCCGACGATGTTTCCGAGCACGCCGTCGACGCCGATCGGTTTGCCGGGTCCGATCGGCAACTCGTAGATCCAGGTCAGCTTGAGGAAATGCGGGAAGTGGCGGTTGGCCGCGAGCCCCCACTCCTCGCCCGAAGCGTCCTGCTTCAGGTAGTTGTCCTCGGTCTTCGACAGCGTATAGGCCGCCAGGACCGCGAGGCCGTTTCTGAAGTGCCGGTCGAGCGTGGCCTGCAATGAGTTGTAGCGCGTCTTGCCCCTGAAGTTGTTCAGATATGTGATGCCGGTGAACTGAGGGTACGGTCTGAGGGCATCCAGGACCGTTCGGTTGAAGCCCGGATAGGGCAGCGCGATGCCCAACTGGGGCTGGCTCGAGAGCGGGCTGGACAGGAGGTCGCCGTACCGCGCGACGGCGTCGAATGGGATGCGATTGAGCTGGTTGCCGTCGTTGACGGTGTCGAACGGCAGGTCCGTGCCCCGCGCGCCTATGTAGGCGACCATCATCGAGAAGTCCGCGGGAAGTTGCCGCCGTACCGTCACGTTGTAGTTGTGGTACTTCTCGCGCCGGGCTTCGTTCCCGGTAATCACCTGGAGGAAGCCCTGGTTGTTCACCTGCGTCACGTCGTAGTTCGGGAGTGTCCCCGCGAAGCTCGGGTAGGGCTCGTTCAAGGACATGACGGGATCCTGAGCGTTCGGCGTCGGCCTGGTGGCGCGCGTCACGGAGATGTTCGCGTTGTAGCCAGTCGAGTTGAGACCGCCGAAGTCCTCGCCGCCGCTATAGGCTGTCGCCGCGCGATGGCTCACGCTGTAACCGCCGCTCAGGGCCATCTTCGGCGACACCGCATACGCGGCACCCAGCCGCGGCTGCAGGGCGCCGTAGTACGTGTCGAGGAACGTCTTCCGGCCCTCCTGATCGGCGAAGCGCAGCGCCCCCGGACGGTTCCCGGCCGCGGGGTTCGGCAGGTTGAGATCGAGGTTCGTCACGTAGCCGTTCTTCTCGTAGAATCCCGGCACGATGTCCCACCGCACCCCCAGGTTCAGCGTGAGCCGGGAGGAGACCTTGAAGTCATCCTGCACGTAGAACCCGAAATCACGCTGGTAGTAGTCGGTATTGACGGCCTGGACGGGACGGCTGGAGCTGGCCACCGCGCCCAGGAGAAAGCTCGCGTAGCCGTGGCCGGTGGAGGGATCGGATCCCGGCAGGTTCGTCTGGGCCGGCGTGAAGTTGTAGGTGGCCGTTCCGTCGGCGTTCTCGTTGTCGACGAAGTAGAACCGTCCTTCGAAGCCGGTCTTGATGTTGTGGCGTCCGGTGACGAAGGTCAGATCGTCCTGAATGATGGAGCTGCCCTCGTAGCTCAGGCCTCGGGATATCGAGCCGAAGATGCCCGTGGTGCCAAGGCCGCCCAGAATCGTCGCTCCCGTCCTGAAGTCGAAGCGCGGGAAGGTCGTGTCCGGCTGGTTCCGGAGGCCGATCTTCGAGGGCCAGCCCGCGTTGAAATGGACGCTGCGGTTGTCGTTCTCGAAGCGGTTGTACCCGAACGCGAAGCGGTGCAGCAGCCGATCGCTGATCATCCAGTTCTCGGACGCGCGGATCATCCAGCTGGGGGTCTTCTGCAGCTGGTACAGGTTCGTCGGCAACCCAGGCGGGGCGCCGTAGCGTCCCGCGGCGGAATTGTTCCGGGTCCGCCACTCGCGGTTCACGTAGAACGAGGCCCGGTGTTTGGCGTTGATCACCTGGTCGAGCTTCGTCGCAAACGTGTTCTGCTCAAACACCGGGCAGCAGGTCCCCAGGATCGGCTGGTTGTTGAACAGCCGATCGAGCTGCGGCGCGTCCCAGAGTCCCATCTCGAGGGTGTTGCGCGCGACCGGGTCCCATGCAGTACGCGGGATCTGATTGTTCGGGAACGGATCCCGCGTGACGCGGCCGTCGACGACCCGCGTTGACCGGGGGTCGTAGATCTGGCCGAAGCGGATCGGCCGGCCCAGTGCGTCGGTGCCGATGACCGTGCCCGAGCGGGCGTCGCCTGTGTAGGCCGGATCGAACAGGCGTGAGAAGTCGCCGTTCTGGAACTCACGGGTCGGCAGCGTGCGGAACGCCGTGGACGTCTGTTCTTTGGCGTGCGTCTGCTCGAACGTCGCGAAGAAGAAGCTTCGATCCTTCCCTCGGTAGAGTTTCGGCAGCGTGATCGGTCCCCCCACGGCGACGGCCCAGTTCTGCTGGTCCCGCACCGGAGTCGCCTGGTTGAGCGCCTTGGAGACGAAGGGCTTGGCGTCCATGGAGGAATCCATCAGGTAGACCGCTCCCGACCCGTGGAACTCGTTCGTGCCCGACTTGACCACGAAGTTCGCGACGGCGGTCTGACCGCCGCCGTACTCCGCTCCGAGCGTGCCGGTCTGCAGCTTGAACTCCGAAATCGCCTCCGTCGGCGGCGACATCTCGTTGTTGCTGCCCCCCTGCAGGTTGCGGCCGAGCGGAATGCCCTCGATGAGGATCTCGTGCGAATAGTTGCGGCCGCCGTTGATGGCCCCCTCGAACGTGCCCCCCGTGGTCCCTGGCAGGCTCGAGAAGATGAACTGCTGGATCTGCCGCTGGCCATCGCCGACGGCGACCGGCCACGTCTGGAATTCCTTGGTCGAGACGTAGTGCCCGATCTCGGCGGTGCCAGTCTCGATCACGGGCGCCGTGACCGTCAGGGCCTCGCTGAGGGCATCGACTTCGAGCTTGAAGTCGAGCGTCAGCGTCTGCGCCGCCCGCAGGGTCACGTCGTTGGCCACGGCCGGGCGGAACCCGGGCGCCGCAACGCGGATCCGGTAAACCCCGCTCGCCAGGTACGGCATGACGAAGACGCCGGCTCCGGTCGTTGTCGAGCTGGACTCGACGTTGGTCTCCGTATTGGTGGCGACCACGGTCGCCCCGACGAGCACCCCGCCCGCCGTGTCGGTGACCGTACCATTGAACTGCGACCGCGCCACTTGCGCATGCGCGACGCCCCCGCACAGCAGACATGCAGCGATGACGAGCGTCTGACAGGCTCTCGTTGCCATGGTGTTTGCCCCTGCTCCCACGCACCTGGACGCCGACCATACGAGCGGCACATGCCGACCCAGAACGGGGCGTCAATCCTACTTGCCCACGATCCGACGGGGATGAATAGATTCTGTCCGGAGTGCTGTGTAGCAGCTTCACCCGCTATGTGTCAACACGACAAGCAGACCGTCGAGACGTGAGCATCGCGCACCTGCGACCGCCGGACGTCCCTGTCGGATGGACACTCGTTCTGACGACGATTGCACCTGGGTCGCGCCCAGGGCTCCCCACGGTGCGGCGCCCGGGTGTATAAAGTGCGGGACACCGGTGCCCTCGGGCAGCGCACCGGTGGTGTGCGTTGATCGTCGGCCTGAGGGGGGTTCCCGCAATGCGAAAAGCCGTGGCGTTGGTCTGTCTTTCCCTGGTCGTGTGGTTGTCGGCTGTTGCGGCCTCCGGTCAGGCTGTCTACGGCAACATTGTCGGCACGGTGGTCGATGATTCGGGGGCCGGCCTTCCGAACGCGAAGGTGACGATTACCGACATCAGCAGGGCCGCCAGTTTCACCACCACGACCAACGCGTCAGGATTTTTTACGCAGCGGTTCCTGATCGCCGGACGCTACCAGGTGCGAGTGGAAGTGGAAGGATTTCGTGCTTACGTGCAGGACGTGAGCGTATCGGTCGACCAGGAAACGAGTCTGAACGTCAAGTTGCAGGTCGGGCAGGTCAGCGAGACGGTCGAAGTGAGCGCGGGGACTCCGCTGCTCAAAACCGAGCGCAGCGACGTGGCGACCACGTTCAGTGAGAAGACGGTCGCGAGCCTGCCCATTCTGAACCGGCGGTTCACGGCCTTCGAGCTGTTGACACCGGGCGTCCAGGCGACAACGTCGCAGACCGCCTCGAGCGAAGACCCTCAGGGATCGTATCGGAAGGTCGTCAACGGCCAGAGCTTTGCCGGGTCGGCGCACCTGCTCGACGGCACCGACAATCACGACGCGCTCCTCGGCCTGATCGTCGTCAACCCGACGCTCGAATCGGTCACGGAGGCCAAGGTCACGACCGCGAACTACGATGCCGAGTTCGGCGCGACGGCCGGAGTGATCAGCGCGCAGACGAAATCCGGCACGAACGCGTTCCACGGCGCAGTGTCGCACTTCCTTCGGAACGACGTGTTCAACGCGCGCAACCCGTTCACGCAGTTCCAGAAGATTACCGGCACGGATCGGTTCATTCCCGTGACGCAGTGGAACCAGTTCGGTGGCGCGCTGGGCGGGCCGGTCGTCAAGAACGCCGTCTTCTTCTTCGGCGACTATCAGGGGACGCGGCGCAATACCGGGGGATCGGCGTTGCTGCGCGTGCCCTCCGCGGCCGAACGGCAGGGGGATCTCAGCGAGCTCGGCGTCAGTATCTTCGACCCGGGCAGCGCGGCGGCGCTCGCGGACCGCCGGCAGTTCGAGGGCAACAGGATTCCGGTCGAGCGCCTGTCGCCGCAATCACAGAATCTGCTCGAGCTCATCCCGCTGCCGAACATCCCGGGCACATTGCGCGATCAGCCCAACTACGTGGGCTCCGGCACGATCAGGTTCAACGAGGATCTCGCGAACACGCGCTGGGACTACTACCACAGCGGCCGGACGCAGTTTTTCGGCCGGTACAGCCTGGCCGATTACCGGATGAACTCACCGGGCATATTCGGGGAGCTTGTCGGGGGGCGCGGCTTCGACGAGGTGGCACCCTTCGCGGGCGTCTCCCTGACACGCAACCAGAGCATCGCGGCGGGCTTCAATCACACCCTCAGTCCGAGCCTGTTGACCGATTTTCGGTTCGGCTGGTTCCGTTACCGCGTCAATGTCGATCCCGGCGGTGGAGACGTGAACCCCGCAACCGATGCGGGCATTCCCGGATTGAACGTGGACGCGTTCAGCCGCGGGATGCCCGCGTTCCTGCTCAACGGCTACGGTCCTGGCGGCAATACGGGGAACCAGTTCAACTTCGGCTACGCCTTGCAATTCGCACGGTGCAACTGTCCCCTCCGGCAGGACGAGCGGCAGTTTCAGTTCGTCAACAACTGGACCAAGCTCCAGGGCACCCACACCATCAAAGTTGGCGCCGACATTCGCCATGCGATGAACCTGCGTATTCCGAGCGACAGGCACCGGGCCGGCGAGTTGCAGTTCAACGCGGCACGCACGCAGGGTCCCACCGGCGGCGGTTCGGCCCTGGCGTCGTTCCTGCTCGGGGACGTGAGCGTCTTCGAGCGGTACATCAGCAGCGTGACGGATGCGGAGGAGCGGCAGAATCGATGGTTCTTCTATGGACAGGACCAGTGGAAGGCCACGCCGAAGCTGACAGTCAACTACGGATTGCGGTGGGAGATTTATCGCCCGCAGACCGTCACCGGCGCGGGGAAGGGCGGGTTCGTCGACGTGGAAACGGGCGAGGTGCTCGTCGCCGGCAGCGAGGGCGTCGGTCTCGACCTCAATGTGAAAGGCACCTTCAACACGGTGGCGCCGCGGCTCGGCATCGCGTACCGCGTCACCGACACCACCGTGGTGCGCATGGGCTACGGTCGCGGGTACGACATCGGCATTTTCGGTTCCGTCTTCGGGCACAACGTGACGCAGAACCTGCCTGTGCTGGCGATTCAGTCGTTGCAGCCGGCCCGTAATTTCGACTCGGTCTTCAACCTGGCGCAGGGGCCGCCCTCACTGGATCCGGGAACGGTCCTCAACAGCCAGCCGAAGGGGGCAACCGGCCGCCCGATGCTGCCCAACGGCGTCACGGCGTTCATCATCCCGAAGGAGCTGCGCCTGCCGACGACCGACGCGTGGAACCTCACGGTGCAGCATCAGCTGGCGAACGACATGGCGGTGGAGGCGGCCTACATCGGAAACAAGGGGACGCACGTGTTCGCGGGGTTCGGCGGCGATTACGATTTCAACCAGGCGACGATTGAAGGGTTCGGCACGCTGACGACCAACCAGCGCAAGCCGTTTTTCAACAAGTTCGGCTGGAGCCAGAACTTCCGCTACTACGGCAACGACGCCAGCAACAACTACCATGCGATGCAGCTGAAGGCGGAGAAGCGCTTCTCTCGCGGCTATTCGGTGCTCGGTCATTACACGTTTTCGCGGTCCTTCAACTTCACGAATACGTACTACAACATCGACGCGGACCTCGCGTACGGCCCGAACGACAACCACCGCGCACACGTGTTCGGCCTGAACGGTGTCTGGGAGCTGCCGTTCGGCCGGGGCCGCAGATACCTCAGCGATGGCGGGGGCGCCTTGGGCGCGCTCGTCGGCGGCTGGCAGGCAAGCACCGTCTACACGTGGCAAAGCGGGTTACCGTTCACGCCGAGCTATCGTGACTGCAACGCCGACCGCGACACCGGATGGTGCCGGCCGGATCTCGTCGGCGACTGGAAGCCTGACCAGCAGACCGCCCAGGCGTGGTTCGTGACCACGCCGCTGGCGCCGGACGGGCGCGTGACTCCGCTGACCGCCAACGGGCAGACGCTGGGTCCCTGGCGGCGCCCGCAACGCGGCACATTCGGGAACGTGGGACGCAACCAGTTGCTTGGCCCGTCGTTTACACAGTTGGACCTGTCGCTCGCGAAGAACTTCGTCGTGACGGAGGGGTTCCGAGCCCAGTTCCGGGCCGAAGCGTTCAACCTGCTGAACATGGTGAATCTTGCGAATCCGAATGGGTGTGTTGACTGCCCCGGCACCGCCGGGAGGATCACGAATATCTTCCAGCTGGCGGTGATGCGCCAGTGGCAGTTTGGACTGCGGCTGGAGTTCTGAGCGGCACAACGACACGACCGAGCAGCGTACGCTGAGCGCTGAGCGACCTTGTGTCAGCGGTCGCCGCGCGAAGCCGAATAACAGCCGATCCCGCATGAGGCTACCAAAAACCAGGCATCATCAGGGACCAGAAGACGAAGCCAAACTTCTAGACTGGACCGAGGTGACAGATGCGTGGCCTGCGAAGTCTGATCGGAGTGGCGATCATCCTGGCCGTCTCGGCGTTCGGTTCGACGATCCTGCGGCTCACCAACGACCTCGCCTCGAGGCTCATCTGGTGTGGGTGCTGCTGGCCTTGCTCGGCGGAGCCTTCGCGCTCATCTGGTTCAACAGGCGCCAATCATCAAACTGACGGTGGACTACAAGTCGGAACAGCTATCGCTTGCACGCCACCAGGGCGTACCGCCCGCCGATCTCAACGCCTGCTGTCGAGAGCTCGACGTTGTGCGCCGTCCCGAGCCACGGTCCGACCGCGTCGGCCCCTTCTTTTGATTCAAGTGTCCACGAGCGGCACTGCCACCCGCCCTGAGCTGACACGACGGGCTCCGGCCAGAGTCTGGCCAGGACGGCACCGGTCACGACACCCGCGCTCAAAAGACCCACACCGATCAATCGATTCACCATCGGGCTCTCCTTCCTTTTCCGCATCAAAATCTCCATCACAGATGACGAATGCGGCTGTACGACCACGGCGCCAGCACGCTGATCGTGAGCGGCAGCAGCGCCGGTAACAGCATCCGGAGTGCGTCTGCCGCAGGCCTCTCGGCGAGCGACAGGCCCGCCGCGCGCAGCATCGTCAGCCATGCCGCCGCGAATATCGCCGACAGCAGGACGACGCCCCAGGCCTGACCCAGCGTCAGCAGCCGCTCCGCGAACGTGCGCCAGGCGAGGTAAGCCGTCACCAACACGATCGCTGCCGCGGCCACCCAGGACGTCGCCCGGAGGATCGCGCCAAGCGGGATCTGCAATCCGTTCCACCGTGATGCGGCCAGCGTCAGCAGAACCAAGGCGGCGGCATAGAGCAACAAGAGCGATGCTGCGATGTTCAGGCGGCGGGGATAGCGTGTCCAGAGCGCCCCGAGCGCCGCCCACGACGCCACCCACACGGGGACCCCGATGGACGCGACGACTGCCAGAGCGAGCCGCTGACCACGGGTCAGTGCTCCGACTGCGCCCTCGATCAGACGCTGGCCACTACTCAGAGGGTCGCCGAAGACCTCGCCTGCCGCGATGAGCGATCCGGATGCCCACATACTCAGGGCGACCGTCGTCACCGCCGCCAGAAGGCACACCGACCTGACGAGCACTTTGACGACGGCCAGCCGTCCGGTGCCGTACGGCTGCGTCGCCTCGAACGCGCTGGCGTACAAGCGTCCTTGTGTCGCCCGAATACCGAAGGCATTGGCCCCGAGGGTCAGCACGGCGGGTACCGAGGCCATCGCAAAGAGCATCGACACCGGTCGGGCCCAGAAGCATCCGTCGGCTCTGCACGCCACATACTGGCGAAACTCGCTGGCGAGCAACGCATCGATCGGACCGCTGACCGCGAACAACAGCAGATTCACGATCGCGAGCGCCGCGCCGATCGTCAGCAGCGGCAGCCCGCGGGATCTGAGCTCGAACCACACCTGTGCCCGCGTCGCAGACGAGGTGGGACACGGGAACCGGAACAGGCTGGCGAGCCGGTCCGGGAATCCGGCTCCTGGATTCCAGGGGATGGACGCCCGCCCGTCGCCGCGGCGCTGGCGCGCCACCGCGGCGACCGTCAGACCAAACGATGCCAGGCCAATCGCGCCGATCAACGCGTAGTCGGTGAGCGGGAAATCGAACAGCGCCGGCCACTGATCCGGGGAATCGTACCAGTCGATCTCCCCTGTGAGGCGATGACTGGCCAGACCGATCCATGCCACGGTGGCAGCCATCGCGCCCAGCATCTGGACGACCCGGCTGCGGGTCGACCAGTTCGCCGCCGCCCCGACCAGATTGAGGGCTGCGATCCACGCGGCGACGGTCAGCAGTGGGAATGGATAGCCGGATGTCGACCTCAGTAAAAGCGCCGACACGAGGTATATCGCCGCCGGCACCAAGGTGACGATACGCCATCGGGACGCCGACCAGTACCGCCGTCCGAACCGGACGGGTATAGAGAAGGTAAAACGGAAAGCCGGGCAGGCCGCCGTTCAGTTTCAAGAATGACAGCCACCCGATGAAGTTGGGCACCACGACGAGGGCCAGGGCGATCACCGCGCCAAAGTCCTTGATGACTTGGCTCGGCGCAACAGCAGCGAACGACGCCATAACGGCCGCGCCCCCGACGATCCCCAGGGCGAGCCGCCACGTGACCTCGGGGCGCGACAGCCGCCAGTTCTCCCACAGCATGGCAACGACGGGCGACTGCATGGTCATGCGGCCTCCACCGGCTGCCGGCCGCGGCCGGCGCGCGCCAGGAAGATCTCCTCGAGCGTGGCGTCGCGCGATTCGACGACCTCGCCGCCGAGCGCGAGGACCGAATGATGGAACTGCTCGATGCGATCCGCTGTGGACGACGCTCCAGGTGCGGCCACCACCTTCCATTGCCAGCGCGGCATCGAGGGCGGGCGGTTGATCGAAGTGCTCGACGAATCGCACGCGGCTGCGCTGGTAGCCGCGCCGCACGTCGTCGAGGGCGCCGCTCAGCGTCACGCGGCCGTGATGGATCATCGTCACGTGGTCCGACATCCGCTCCACCTCGTCGAGCAGGTGTGACGAGAAGATCACGGTGCGTCCGTCATCGGCCACGGTTCGAACGATGGCGTCGAGGATGTCGCGGCGCACCACGGCGTCGAGGCCCGAGGAGGGCTCGTCGAGAATCAGCAGCTCGGGACGATGGGCGACGGCCGCCATCAGGCCGGCCTGGGCGCGCATGCCCTTCGAGAGCTCCTTGACCTTCTTGGACGGGATCGAGCGCGAACGACTCGAGCAGCTCGCGCGCGTACGACGCATCCCATGTCGGATGGTAGGCCTGCGTGTAGCGCATCAGCTCGTCGACGCGCATCCACTCCGGCAGCTCGCGGTCCTCGGAGAGATAGCCGACGCGGCGCAGCACGCCGACAGGGTCGCGAACCGGGTCGAGGCCGAAGACGCGCACCGAGCCGGTCGCGGCGCGCAGCAGCCCGAGCAGATGCTTGAGGAGTGTCGTCTTGCCCGCGCCGTTGGCGCCGACGAGGCCGTAGACCTGCCCCGCGTGGCGCTGGAACGACACGCCGTCGAGTGCACGCTTTTCTCCAAACGATCGCGAGAGGTGGAGACGTCGACGACGTTCGTTGTCATTCTAGTCTTGCTCCTTGCGGACGAGTTCGCCGTCCGGTCCCGGTGTCCATGAGTCGCTCGCCGCTCGTTGAACCATTCGCAGGATGTCGTCCGCGGTGAAGTTCAACTGATGCGCTTCGGCCAGGAGGGCATCGAGCGCTGCTCGATGATGCGCTCGCCGTTCCCGATCCGCCAGTCTGCGGACGGCCTTCGGACACGTACGTGCCGGCGCCGCCCGCTTCCAGACGACCCCGGCCGCTTCCAGCTCGCCGTAGGCCTTCACGATCGTGTTCGGCGTGACCCGGAGCTGCAGCGCCAGCGTGCGGATGGGCGGAAGCTCCTCGCCGGGCTGGAGCAGCCCGGACGCGACTAAGTACTTGATCTGATTGACGATCTGGCGGTAGATCGGCACGCCGTCGGCAAGCGTGATCGTGATGTCCATTGAATTGTATGACTGTATCCTAACACGGATACAATTCATAGGACGGCGGTCGCCGCTGAATGGTTCCCGATCTGAAGGTCAGGCGACTGAGCGTGTTGACGTTGATCCCAAACGTGATGCACCCACTGTTCTTCACTCTGGATCGGCCGTCACCGGTACGATATGGTTATAATCCACATATGGATTCACGGCCATTCCCCAAGGAACTCAAGAAGGGGTCCGCGGATCTCCTGATCCTCGCGCTGCTCGAGGGTCGCGACCGCCACGGCTACGAGATCGGCCGGCTGATCGCCGAGCGGTCCGAGGGCGCCCTCACCTACCACATCGCGTCGCTCTACCCGACGCTCTACCGGCTCGAGGACCACGGCCTCGTCGAAGGACGATGGGTCGAGAAGGCCGGACAGCGCCGGCGGCGGTACTACAAGATGACGCCGGCCGGGCGCAAGCGTCTCGCGAGCGAACGATCGGTCTGGCAAAGCTTTTTCGCCGCGCTGGACCGTGTGGCAGGATTCCAACGGCCATGACCTGGCACACCCGCGTTCGTGACGAGTTCACTCGTTTCGGCAAGCCGGTCGACGAGACCGTCGTCGAGGAACTGGCGCAGCACGCGGCGGCGGCAGTCGAGGCGGCGCGCGCCGACGGCGCCAGCGCGGCCGAGGCCGAAGCCGCATCGGTGGCGCTGATTGAGTCCTGGTGCCGCGAAACGACCGGGCCGCGACGCATCGCCCGCGCGCCATCCGTCGAGTCCGCTCCGGCCAGCGCGTCGCCATTCGCCGGCCTTGGGCTCGACGTCCGGGTGGCGCTTCGCTTGATGCGGCGGCAGCCGGGCTTTTGCCGTCGTCTCCATCTCGCTCATCGCCCTCGCCATCGCCGCCGCGACATCGATATTCAGCATCGTCAACGGCATCGTGCTCAGGCCTCTGCCGCGCGTGAAGATGGATCGCCTCGTTCGGGTGGGCGAGTATGACCGCCTGGCTGGAGACAACGGGCGCTCCGTCTCGAACGAGACTTGGTACGCCTGGAACGACGCGCCAACGACGCTCGAGGGGCTCGCGACGTGGGACGACGTGTTCCTGTCGTACGACGGCGCATCGGGTCTGGAGCTCGTTCGCGGCGCCAGGATCAGCGCGAGTCTGTTTCCGCTCCTCGGCGTCGCGCCAGCAGTGGGCTCGAGCTTCACCGAGTCGCAGGAAACCACGGCCGACGCCATCATGCTGTCGTACAACTTCTGGCGCGACCGCTTCGGCGGTGTCACTGACGTCCTGGGCAGACGGATGATGATCGACGGGCGTCCTCGCACCGTCGTCGGCGTGATGCCGCGGGAGTTCTACTTTCCCGACCGCGATGCGCGTGTGTGGCTGGCAGCTCGTCCGCCCACCGTGATCGAGAGCCAGACCACGACAAAGGGCCGCACGAGCGTCAGCATGGTGTTCAGCCGCCACAACGGGCTGGCGCGTCTGAAGCCGGGCGTGACGCCGGAACAGGCGGCCGCCGAGGCAACGATCCGGATCGCCACCTCTATCAGTCAGCGTCAGCACAGCATCGGCCAGACGTCGGTCGATCAGGTGGCGAGGAAGGTCGTCCTGACACCGATACTCGACTGGATGACCAAGGACGTGAAGCCGGCACTCTGGATCCTGTCTGCCGCTGTCGCTCTGCTCGTCGCGACGGCGATCGGCAATATCGCCAACATGCAGCTCTCGCGCGCGACGATGCGGCAGCGCGAGATGGCGATACGGACGGCGATCGGGGCCGGCAGCCGTCGCATCGTCCGTCAACTGCTCGTCGAGACTTCAATCGTGGCGACGATCGGCGCGCTCGCCGGACTCGGAATCACCGCGGCGCTTTTGCGCGTCCTGCCAGCGTTGATGCCAGAGGACTTCCCTCGTCTGGAAGATATCGTGATCGACGCCCGCGTTCTCGGCGTCGCGACTGCGCTCACGGCCGCCGTGGCGCTGGTCATCGGCCTGCTGCCTGCCCGCATGTCGAGACGCGTCAGTCTCGCGACTGCGTTCGCCGAGGATGGGGCGGCACCGGTCAGCGGCAACTGCCGCTCAGTTGCCGCACACTCGCGCGCGTTGGTTATCACCGGCCAGGTGGCGGTTGCCACGTTGCTTCTTGTCAGTGCAGGCCTGCTGGCGCAGAGTCTGTACAAGCTGATTCGTGTTGACCGAGGCTACGAGTCCGCCCATCTTCTGACGGCCCGGATTCGGCAGTCCTCAGCGGGAGTGCCGGTCGCGACCAGGGCCACGTTCTACGCGGAAGTGCTGGCGAAGCTGAGGGCGGTGCCCGGCGTGACGCACGCCGCACTCAGCAACGATCTGCCCGTTACGCACGCCGATGAAGGCGGCGAGATCCACGGTCGTAACCCGGCGAGTCCAGGCCAACGCATGGAGGGCTCGGTTCGCGTCGTCGGCACGGACTACCTGGCGACGTTGGGCATGAGACTGGTGCGCGGGCGGACGCTCGCCGCGAGTGGTGTACCGAACTCCGAACTCGCGATTGTCGTCAACGAGACGTTCGCCGCGTGCTATGTTCCCGGCGATCCGCTCGGCGCCCTGGTGTCTCTCGATCTCGACTCCAATCGCCCGTGCGCCCCGACGGCCGAGACCCGATCGGCCTGCATGAACCCGTGGCGCGTCGTCGGGATCGCAGCCGACGTGCGACAGTCGGGCATCGAGGCGCCGGTGAAGCCCGAGGTGTTCGCGCCCCGCAGTCAGTTCTTGTCGCCACCACCCGCAGCCCAGTACGTATCGGTGCGGACGACCGGCGATCCGGCTGCCCTCGCGGCCGACCTCCGCGCAGTCGTGAAGAGCTCGAGCACGAGAGCTTTCGTCGAGGACGTGATGCCGATGGAGACGCGGCTCATGACGAGCCTGGCGCGTCCCCGCTTGTACGCGGTTCTCCTCGGTGGGTTCGCGCGCTGGTGATTGCGGCGATTGGCTTGTTCGGCGGCTTGTCGTACGCGGTCGCGCAGCGGACGCGCGAGTTCGGCGTGCGCACCGCGCTCGGCGCGACGCCACGGGACGTCATGGGGTGGTCCTGAAACAGGGCGCGATCACGACCGTGGCGGGCCTCGCCCTCGGATTCGACGCTGCCGCGGCCACAATGCGCTACTTGGCGCAGTTCCTTTTGGTGTCACACCGTTTGATGCGGCGACGTTCGTGCTCGCCGGCGTCGCGTTGCTCCTCGTCGCGCTCGTCGCGCTCGTCGCGTGCGGCATACCGGCGCGCCGCGCTGCCCGGATCGATGCGATCGAAGCGATCAGACGCCGACCGAGTGATGGCCGCCGGATCTCGTCCGAAATCTGTAAGCAAATTTCGGACAACCCCCCGACGTGGTGGCACGACAGGTGCCTACCGAAAGCGCAGACTGTGAACGGGTTGCCGGGAAGCAGTGCTCAGGCCGCCGTTACCAGCCAGGGTCGAAAATCGTCCACCGACGAGTTTCATTGGCTTTCGAGGGCCGCCGGCCCATCTGAACAGTTGCGAATTCCGTCCCGAACACCCAGCCACGCTCTTCCGCCACTCGAGACCTACCGCGCCCA
The DNA here is from genome assembly GCA_963749835.1 of uncultured Acidobacteriota bacterium. GTDB lineage: Bacteria > Acidobacteriota > Vicinamibacteria > Vicinamibacterales > 2-12-FULL-66-21 > JALZOC01. Next base: position 2,991,963 of record CAVVOD010000001.1, on the reverse strand, counting down.
AGCGATCCAACCTTTCGGGTAGGGGAGGCGTCCAACGTCCCGATGCTTCCATGGCGCCGGACCGCGGTGGGCGCAGTCGTCTCGATCCTCCTCGTGACGGCTGCTCCCTCGACCATTGCCGAAGATGTGATCGCATCACGAGCCCGGGGCCTCCTCGAACGGACGGTGCGCGAGGATGGACCGGGCGCGGTGTTCCTGGTTGGCAGGGGCGACACGATCGTCTACAGCGGCACGCGCGGCCGGGGCCACATCGAGCTCGGATTACCGCTTCAGGCCGGCCACGTCTTTCGCATTGCCTCTATCACCAAGATGTTCGTCGCAGCCTCCGTCCTGAAGCTCGCGGAAAGCGGCGCGCTCTCCCTTGACGAGCCGGTCGCGCGTCGCCTACCGGAAATAGGAGAAGCGCGCGGAATGACCATACGGCAGTTGCTGAATCACACGGCCGGCGTGTCCGACACGGCCCAGCAGTCGGAGCGGTCGCTCACTCCCCGCGGGTACGATCGGTTCGCCCGCGTCACGGCGATCGGCCAGCGCCCAGTCGACTTTCCACCCGGGTCCGACTGGAGGTACTCCAACGCCGGCTACATCGTGCTCGGTGCGCTGGTGGAGCGGATCACGGGCTCCCCCTGGTATTTGACGCTCGATCAGCAATTCTTCGCCAGACTCGGTCTGCGACACACCGGCTACGCCGACGCTGCGACGCTGCGGTCGGGACGCCTCGCGGGCTATACCACCGCTGCCGGCCAGGTCCGCAACGTTGAGTTCATCAGTCCGACCATCCCCGACGGGGCCGGCGGCCTGGTCTCGACCGCAGATGATCTGTTCCGCTGGTGCCGCGCGCTCGCGGCCGGGCGCGTCATCAGCCGTGAGAGCGTACGCCAGATGATGACGCCCGCCGCCGAGACCAACGGCCCGACCCGGTACGGTCTTGGCGTCTACGTCTGGACGGTGCGCGGCGAGACGATGATGGGGCACACCGGCCAGATACCAGGGTTCGCCGCGATGGTCGGGTACCTGCCGGCGCGTGACGTGACGATCGTGGCGCTCGGCAATGACGACTCATTCGATGCTCGGCTGGTCGGCCGACGCCTGGCGGCCATCTCCATCGGCACGCCCTACCGCGACGTCGCGCCAGTCGCGGTCGCGGCGGAGGCGCTGCAAGCGCTGACGGGACATTACCGCATCGACGAGGCCACGGTGCGAACGCTTACGGTGACGGACGGCCGGCTGTATGCGCAGCGCGGCAACGGCAACGTGCTTCCCCTCCAGGTCACGGCGGATGGCCGCCTCCATTTCGACCCAGATGAGCTGAGCTACTTCGTCCCCGTTCGTGAGCCATCAGGTCAGGTCGTTCGCCTGGACTACTACCAGGACGGCGAAGGACCCGCTCAGTCGCTACCTCGGGTAACGGCGCAGCCGCGTGGTCCTGGTGCCAGTCCGCTCGGCGTGCGCTGACCGATACGACGGCTCCCTGCCTCTGACGAGGGGCCAGTCGCAATGGGTTAGCTCGGTAACCGAGCGAGGGTGGGTGAAGGCGCCTCACCAGCCCCTGTGCTGTTGATCCCTATGGTCTGGCGCGTTCAGCCCTGGCTATTTCAAGGACTCACGTTGCCGGATCGCTCGCTCCAGCGCATCGTCCAGCGAGCCGCGGAAGACGAGTAGCTTCAGCTCGATGGTCGCGCGCTGTCCCGGTGAGAGCGACGTTTGCGGATCGACGTGCTGACACGTCAGCTCGGGATTACTCCACACGTTGCCCGCGGTGCGGGCGAAGCTCGCGATCACCCATGCCTTGTCGGTGGACACCGTGGCGATGAAGGGCATGTCGACCGGTCGGGACTTGTTGTAGTGCGGAATCCCGTCGTCGCGACGCTCGATCCGTTGCGCCGGGACCGGCCACGTGAACGACACGAGATAGCGCGCTGGGAGCCACTGATCCAGCGGGGTCGTGAGTCGGCGTGGCGTCTCTGATGCCAGCAGGTCGAAGCCGTCGGCGTGATGGACGTAGGTGCGCTCCAGCCGCAGGTCATGGAAGATCGACGTGAGTCGTGGATCCGTGGGGACATAGATCATGTCGTACGCCATCGATGACTCGTTTCTGACGTCATAGCGGAAGCGCACGCCGTCGCCCTCCAGCGTGGCTCGCGCGAGCAGATGGACACCCTCTCCGAGGTCGCGCTCGTATTCGAGAGAGTCATCGGAGCGGCGCCACAGCGGTCGGTCACCACCCCCTCCGGGACGGAACAGATAGAGCTGTTGGGCAGAGCCCTGGCCTTGTTTGACGACGGTGACGTGTTCGGGGAAGAGGATCTCGATCGACCGATCTGACGTCGGGCGGCCGGGAAGAATGACGCGGAGAACGGGCGATGTATGGTCGGTTGCTACAAGCAACCGCAATCCTGCGGCGTTCTGAATGGGCAGGTGGGCGTCGGGGGAGCCGAGGGTGGTTTGCGCGCGTGTGGGCGAATGGCCGACCGCCCACCAGATGGTCAGAATTGCCCCACAGAGGCCCGCCACACGACAACGTCCGCGTTTCATCTTTTCCCTTCTTACGGAGCTGCTCACTATTCCGATGACTGGACAGCCTATGACTGGCGCAACGCGATCAGGGGATCCACCGCGCTGGCGCGGCGGGCAGGCACGTAGCAGGCCGCGAGAGCTGTGCCAAGGAGGACCAGAGCGGTAGCGAGGACCACGGGCAAATTCAGTGCACCCGTGCCGAAGAGCATGCTTTGCATGGTGCGACCGAGTGCATACGCTCCCATCAGGCCCAGGATCAAGCCGACTGTCGCGAGCGTCGCGCCCTCTCGCAGGATCTGAAGTCGCACCTGGTTGTGTCCAGCCCCGAGCGCCATCCGAAGCCCGATCTCCGCTGTCCGCTGCATGACCGTGAAGGCCATCACCCCATAAATCCCAATTGTCGCCAATAGCAACGCGAGTGCCGCAAGCCCACCATAGAGCATGATGTTGAAGCGGTCGGGCGCCAGGCGCCCTCCCACGATCTGCTCCATCGTTTGGATGCTCACGAGCGGCAGCTGCGGGTCAACGGCGTGCACAGCCGCCGCCAGGCTCGACCGCAGGAGCTCGGGGCCGGTCGTCGTCCGTACGGCGACCGTGGCCTGTGGCCGCGGGCTCTGTGCGAATGGGACGTACATCTGTGGTGCCTTGGGCTCACCGAACTGCTCGACATTGCTGACATCGCGGAAGACTCCCACGAGATGCCACTCCACTCGAGCACTGGACTCGTCCATCGCGACACGCTGGCCCACAGGATCCTGGCCGTTCAGAAAGAGCCTGACGAATCGTTCGTTGACCACGGCGACGCGTTGGGCACTCATGCCATCGCGATCGTTCAGCGCACGGCCTTGCAGCATCCGGATCCCGAAGGTCTCGAAGTATTCGGGCGTCACCATCTGGACCCCCACGCTTGGCCATGACGAGCTCTTGTCCTCGGGCTGTCCGACCACGCTGAACTTGCTGGGGATTCCAAAACCCAGCAGCGGAAGGCCCGTGCTGACGCTGGCCTTCGCGACGCCAGGAACGGCCTGGAACTTCTCGAGGAGCTGCCGGTAGAAAACGTCGATTTCAGCGGGGGAGGAGAAGCGCCCTTGGTTCACCGGTAACCCAAACGTCAGGATCTGATCCGTGCGCACGCCCAGATCGACCTGCGTGCGGTTCCAGAAGCTCAGAATCGTCAGGCCGGCCACACCGAGCAACGTGACGGCGAGGGCGAACTCCACGACGACGAGTGCGCGAAGGAGACGCCGGCGTCCGTGCCCGGTCCCGCCGCGCCCCGCCTGTTTCAGCGTGTGATTGAAATTCGTTCGACCAGCCTGCCAGGCCGGCGCCGAGCCGCTCAGCGCGCCGACGAACATCGTCGCCCCCAGCGCGAACAGTAAAACCTGCAGGTTCAGTTTCGGGTCGACTGTCGATGCCAGGGTAAAGGGCGGCAACATCGCAAGGATGCCCTGGAGAATCCACACACTCGCGACCACCCCCACTGCACCACCGATCGCGGCGAGTACCACGCTCTCCATCAGCGCCAGGCGCATGAGACGTCCGGGGGTTGCCCCGAGCGCGGCTCGGATGGCGGTCTCGCGCTCCCGCGTGACGTCGCGTGAGAGGAGCAGGCTGGCCACGTTCACGCACGCCATCAACACGACGAAGCTGACTGCCGCCAGCAGCGACCACAAGAGCGGCTGGAGCCCCGTTCCCGCGACCATCGTGCGGCTCGAGCTCAGGATCGCCGTATCCAGCGGCACGAGGCGCACCGTCCGACCGGCGTAGGAATCCGGGAACTGGCGTGCCAGATCAGCCGCAATGGTGTTCATCTCCTGTTGCGCCTGTTCGACGGTCACGCCCGGCTTCAGCCGGCCGTCGACGATCAAGGAGTGGAGTTGACGATTGGCGATCTCGGCCGGCGTGAACGAGATCGGAATCCAGATATTGGCCGGCGCACGATCCCAGCTTCCCGGTTCAAGTACACCGACGACGGTATACGGGATCGAATCCAGGCGAATGTCACGACCGATGATGTCGCGATCCGCGCCGAAGCGCTCGCGCCAGAGCCGATGGGTCAGGAGCACCACGTGCTGCTTGCCTGGCTGATCCTCGTCGGCGCGGAAATCACGCCCAAGGAACACCCGTTCGCTCAGCATGCGATGCCCGGCGGGCGTGACCTGCCGCGCGATGACGATCTCCGGCGCGTCGCCGATCGCGAGATTCAACGTACGGCCCGGCCGGAAGGCCTCCAGAGCCTGGAACGATGTGGCTCTTTTCTTCCACTCGAGATACTCGGCCACTGATGCCCGGTCCTGGGCGTTACCCGCGATCGGCGTGACCCTGGCCAGTTGGTCCGGGTTTGAAAATGGCAGCGGGGCGAGCAGGGTCGCATACACGATGCTGAAGATGGCTGTGTTCGGCCCGATGCCGAGGGCCAGCGCGACCAGGGCGGCAGCCGAGAGCCCCGGCGCTCCGATCAGCCCACGGACGGCGAATTTGAAGTCAGACCATGGCATCGCGATACTCCAGAAACACCAGCGAATCCTGCTGCGCGACGATCGCGATGGTCGCGATACGCAAATATGGAAACGCGGCAGAACGTGAATCCGAACCTACTCGAGCCGGATCACGGTAACCGGGTCGACTCGTGCTGCACGGAGTGCCGGTCTGAGGCTCCCGGCAATGGCCGTCGCAGCGGCGAGCGCGGCCGCGACGGCAAACGTCATCCCGTCAGCCGGACTCACCCCGACGAGCAGCGACTGCAGCCATCGACCTGAGATGTACGCGAGCACGATGCCGGCGCTCACGCCACCTGCCGAGAGCGACAGCGTTCGCTTCGCGATCATCGCCACGACGTCTGCCCGCCGGGCTCCGAGTGCCATCCGAATGCCGATCTCATGAACGCGCGCAGACACGGTAAATGCCAGGAGGCCATGAATGCCGATTCCGCCCAGCACGAGGGCGACGCCGGCGAACGCTCCCAGGACGCGCAATTGCGTGACGCGCGACGCCAGGTCGCCGTCGACGAGCTGCTCCAGGGTCTGGATGTCCGACAGCGGAACCTCGGCGTCGGCCCGTTGGACGATCGCTCGCACGGCGGATACGAGCGCGAGCGGGTCACCCGTGGCGCGAACGGCGAGGTCCTTGGGCGCGAACCACTGGTATGTGCGATCGGGCAGTTGTCGATGCGGAATGTAGACCTGCGGCTCGCTGACGCGCGTGAGTCCTCGCATCTTGACGTCAGCCACGACCCCGACGATCTCGCGATTGCCCGCGGCGAAGTTGAAGCGCCGCCCGAGCGCCTCCTGCCCCGGAAAGAACTGCGTCACAAACGATGCACTGACGATGGCGACCGGCGGACCGTCGAGGTGATCCGCATCTCGAACGTCCCGGCCCTGCAGGATGGGTATGCCGAGCGTCTGGAAGAAGCCGGGTGTCACGTAGCGGAGAAACGCCACGTTGTCCTCGCGGCGGCTCTCGACGCGGCCGCTGATCCCCACCGCGAAGACGCCTCCGCGCATGTCGCCGAGCGGCAGAAAGCTGATATACGCGGCGCTCGACACGCCCGGCAGCGCGCGAATCTCCGACAGCACGCCATCGTAGAAGCCGGTCCGTGCGCCGGTTGTTTCGTACTTTGGCATCGGCAGCGACGTGCGCGCTGTCAGGGTGTGCTCGAGTCCGAACCCGGGATCGATTGCCTGAATCGTCCACAAGGCCCGGAGCAGAAGGCCGCACATCACGAGCAGGACGACCGACGCGGTGATCTCGGCGACCACCAGAGCGCCGCGCATCCCCTCCCGGCCACTCCCGCAGCTGCGCGCGCCGTCGCGCAGTCCCTCACTCGCGCGATCGCGATGGTGCTGGAGCAACGGCACGATGCCGAACGCGACACCGGTCACCATCGTCAGGACGATCGCGAACCCGACGACGCGCAGGTCCATGGCTGGGGTGTCGGCGATCGGCAACGCAGTGGGCACGAGGCGAGAGAGGATGGGCAGGATCGCCGCGGCCAGCACCAGACCGAGCACGCCGCCGGTCCCGGTGACCACCAGGCTCTCGGTCAGCAGTTGGCGCAGCACGCGTTCGCGGCCGGCGCCGAGCGCGATGCGGACGGCCATCTCCCGCCGTCGGACGATCGCGCGGGCGAGCAGGAGGTTGGTCAGGTTCGCGCACGCGATCAACAGCACGCACACTGCAGCGCCGAACAGCGCGACGAGCAGCGTACGGCTCTGCGGCGAAACGCCGTCGCGCAGGCGGGTCACGCTGACGCCGGTCTGTTCGTTCTCTTTCGGATACTGCTGTTGCAGCCGGCCGGCCAGCATGGACATCTCGGTCCGCGCCGCGTCGACGGAGACATCACGTCGCAACCGGGCAATGCCCTGCAGATAGTTGTGGCTGCGATCGACGAAGTCGGCGGGAACGAAGCGCATCGCGGTCCAGAGCTGGGCGCCACGGCTGGGGAAGTGGAAGTCGCGCGGCATGACGCCGATGACGGTGTAGACCTCCCCGTCGAGGCGCACGGGACGCCCCACGATCGACGCATCACCACCGAACTCCTGCTGCCAGAGCGCATGGCTCACCAGTGCCGTCGCTGGCGCGCCGTCGACGCCGTCCGCTGCCGTGAACGACCGGCCCATCATCGGGCGCACGGCAAGCGCGGCGAGCACATCGGCGGTCATGACCGCCCCCTGCAGACGAAGCGGCTGCCGCGTGCCGACCAGATTCACCGAAAGCCCGCGATAGGCGCCGATCGCTTCGAACGAGGTCGCCATCTGTTTCAGGTCGCGGTAGTTGGCCGGCGCGATCTCCATGCGCGGAAAGCCCGGACGCTCTTCATAGAACCGCACCAGACGATCGGCCTCCGGAAACGGCAACGGTCGAATCAGCACGAAATCGGCGAGCGAGAACGCTGCGGTCGTCGCGCCGATGCCAAGCGCGACGACGATGACCGCGGTCAGGGCAAACGCCGGCGTGCGGCGCAGCGTCCGCAGCGTGTAGCGCAGGTCCTGCCTGAGGATGTCCCAGTGGACGCCGGCGGCATTGACGCAGGTATCAGCGATCACGCGCAGCCACAACGCGGCCATGCCGGGCGCGGTTCGCGCGTCCCGCCGTTCGCGCGCAAACACCGTCGCCATCTCGCGGCCGTACTCGTTGCGGAATGACGCAGGATAGAGTCGCAGCAGCCAGCGGTACATGGCTGACCCTTAGACCTTGCGCGGCGCCAGCCCGCGGGCCCGCGCCATGCGGACGAGATCCATCAATCGCGCAGCTTCCGCCTTTGCCACCGCAGTGCCCAGCGTGGTGAGACGGTAGTAGCGGCGCCGCTCGTCATCGTCTTCAGGCGAGGGGCGTTCGTCGGTCTCGACAATCAGCCCGTCTTCGAGCATGCGCTGGATCGATCGATACAGCGTGCCCGGGCTCAGCCTGATCGAGCCGTTGGTGCGAGCGGCGACATCCTGAATGATCGCGTAGCCATGACGATCCTCGTCGGCCAGCGCGAGGAGGATGTGAAAGGTCGCCGGCAGGAGCGGCAGCAATGCCGCGATGGCGTCGGGATTGGCGTTTCGGTCGCGCATGATGCGATGCTATATCCACGGTGAGTATATTGTCAATGGATAGATGACGAGCTGACAGATGACGGGCAGGCCTGCTGACCGACGCGAGGCTTCCCTGATATCACGAGCACTGCGCTCCGACGCACGAGTCCATGAGCTGTCGCTCTATGATGTCCACGAACGATAGACACAGGGCAGCTCGCGCGGCAGCGAACGCGTGCTCCGATACCTCGCGGGTGAGCGTGATGCTGTGGTACCTGGACGACGTTCGTAGGGCTATTCGATCCATGACGCGCCACTGGTTATTCTCGGTTGCGGTCGTCCTTCTGCTCGGGCTGGGTGCGAGTGTGGCCATCGTCATCCTCAGCTTTGCGGATGCCGTGCTGTTTCGCCCTCTACCGGTGCCTCGTCCGAAGGAGTTGGTACGGGTCGTTCAACAGCTGCCTCGCGTCGGCATCATGAGCAGTGTGCCGGAAGCCTATTACGACAACCTTCGAGCACGAACGGGAGCATTCGCATTTGTCTTCGGTGAAACGGGAGAGTGTGACCATTTTGCCGTCACATCGCCTTTGCCCGCAGAACGGGTCTCGGTTCGCGGCGTCACGCCAGATTTCTTCACAGGCCTGGGCGTGCAACCGCGCGACGGGCGGCTGTTCAACGACAGCGATTCGAGGCCGTCATCGCAGTACGCGCCGGCGCTGTTGAGTTGTTCTTGTGGCAGCGTCGTTTCGCGGGGACTCAGGGGCCTCCTGCTCTCGGGCGGGACATTGTCGTGAATGACCAGCACTTCACGATCGTGGGGATCATGCCCGACGATGTCAGGGGTCTGACACAGACACGACGCCCGATCTGTGGATCCCGCTGAGCGCCTTCAAATCGCTCGTAAAGAATGTCGATCGGCCGCTTCAGTTCCAACTGGCGGCACGACTGAAGTCAGGCCTGTCGCTGAAACAAGCAGAGGTAGAGTGTCAGACGGTGTGGCAGTCCACGATGACGGATTACTACCGGAACATTGAACGCGTTCCGGAGAAGGACGTTGCCGAGCTTGTCGGCAGGGTCGTCCGCCTTGAATCTCTCGAGCGTGGGGTTTCCGTCCTGCGCAACAATGTCAAGACGGTACTCGAGACGATCCTCGTGGCAAGTCTGTTTCTGCTCGTGGCCGTGTGTCTGACGGTGGGCGGCTTGTTCACCATCAGAGCCACTCGCGGCGGCTCGAGTTCGCGGTCCGGTATTCACTTGGCGCGTCCCGGCTTGGTTTGCTTCGACAGTTGTGGATTGAAGGTCTGCTGTGTGCTGGTGCCGGAGGCGCGTTGGGCGTGGTCGTCGCCGTGATGTGTCTTCCGCTCACGGAGCGATTGCTGCCCGCCATGCGGGACAGAAGCGGGGCGTTGTTGCCACTGACGTTGGCGTGACCGTCGATCGTCCTATTGTTCTGATCGCTGGTGGAGGAGCACTGCTGGCCAGTGTCGTGTTTCTGGCGCTCACCGCCACTGGAGTATCCCGCGCAAATCTTGATTTGGGCCTTCGTTCCGTTCGAACGACGACAGGAATAAAGGTGCGGTCGATCGTCGTGACCCTGCAAATTGCGGTGTGTACACTTCTCCTGCTCACCGCTGGTGTCTTCGTGCGAACGCTGATGCAACTTCGCGACGTCCATGCCGGATTCGACAAGGACGACGTCGCGACGTTCACCGGCGACTCGAGCCTGGGGCCTGTCAATCTCGATGCGCCCTTTCTGCCGCTGCTGCTCGATCGAGTGCGCGCTCTTCCTGGCGTGACGTCTGCCTCGATTGCGTCCGTCGCCGTGATGCGAGGCCGCGGCGTCGCATGGACCGTTGCGCCGGCCGGTGAAACCATCACCCCGGCCCACCTGCTCGCTATCGTGGGAAACACCGTCTCGTTGGACTACGTTGAAACGATGGGCATGCGGGTGGTTCAGGGACGATCGTTCAGCGCCTCCGATCGGGACGCACTGCAACCAGGCAGCGCGGTGCCTGCGCTGGTCAATCAGGCCTTTGCGACGAGATTCTTCGCGAGCGGTAGTCCGTTGGGCCAGTATTCCGGCCCTCCCGCAAATGGTCTCGGGAGCTCGCGGTACGTCATTGTTGGCGTCGTGAGCGACGCGAAATACCGGTCGCTTCGCGAGCCGATTCCACTGACGTTTCTTGCCCTTGGGTGGCCGTCGGGAACATTCGTGCTGAACGTTCGAACCAGCTCGGCACCGCGGATGATTCTGGAGCCGGTCCAGAAGGTACTGGCGTCAATCAATCCGTCGCTGTCGTTCCGGGAAGTCCACACGCTTGACGCCGAGGTCGACGCGAGCATGGCCAATGAGCGTCTGATGGCAGTGGTGGTGTCGACGTTCGCGATCTCTGCGGCGATCGCGGCGGTGGCTGGTATTTATGGCCTCATGGCGTATCTTGCGGCGCTGCGCCGGCGTGAGATCGCGATTCGCATGGCGCTCGGGGCGACGGGTGTCAATATTGTCCAACTCATGACGAGAGAGACGCTCGTCGTGGTGCTGGTCGGCATCGTCATCGGTCTCGCGGCTTCCCGGGCGTTTGCGTCGGTGCTGCAACCGATGCTGTTCACCACGTCGGCGACGAACCCTTTGACGGCCCTCCTGACCGCGACGGTCGTCCTCGTCGCGACGTTCGTGGCGACGGCCGGTCCGATCGGCCGCGTGGCCAAGCTTGCGCCGTCGCAAGTGCTGCGAGAGTGATCTGTTCCTTCGGGCCGGTCGAGCTGAATGGCGAACCGGCCGGACGGGGGCGCTGCAGCGCCCCGCTTGAGTGTACGGCCCGACCGTTTTGCTCTGACGAACGGCCGCACTATCCTGATGTTCTGAGGCTCGCCCAGTGCCGACGATAACGTTCGACGTGCGGGAAGGCGCCCTCTCAGGGAGGGGTGTGGGCGATGGACGCCGACGCTCGTCCCCGCAGCTGTTTTCCCTTGCCACTCGGTGCCGAGTTGCTGCAGAATCTGGCGCTGACGACGGACCTATCCGCGCTGTCGAAGGGGGCGGGGCCGGTCCGAGAACGGGGCTTTAGTCGTTCCTATCGTCCATTTGTTGACAGACGATCCGTTATGAGAGCAAGGAGAGCAGATGCGAGATGACGACGTTCGCCTGAACTCGGCGGAGCTGGCCGCCCTCGACTCATTGATCGCGCTGGCGCAGCACCGCGGCTTCGGGATCGAGCCGATGGACCTCGAGGATTGCGAGACGCACCCCTGCGAGGCCCACGGTGACGACTTCATGGGCCGGTGGCAGGATACCCGCCACGAAGGGGTCCTGTTCGCCTACCTCGAGCACGAAATTCTTCCCCGTCTGCACGAGTTGGCGAGAGGACTCGACGATAAGGCACCGCCGTTGCGTCGGCTCCTCGACATCCGGGGCGCAGCGACCCGCAACCGCTAGCGCCGATCGCTCGTCACGTTCCGGGCATGTCTGGCGTTGGCACGGTCGTCGTCGGGGGGCTCCTGCTGGCGTGGTTCGTCGCCAGCACGATCCACCAGATCTCGCCGCCCTGGTGGGGCCGGTACCGCCGGTTCGACCGCATCCGGTTGTTGCCTCGATGGAACTTCTTCGCGCCGCGTCCCGGTCGACGCGACCAACACCTCGTATTCCGGGACATCATCGACGGCGTACCGCGCGCGTGGCGTGAGATCGACACCGGTAGTTCGCGACCGAGCACCCGGTGGCTGCTGAACCCGACACGATTTCGCCAGAAGGCGATGATCGATCTGGTGAACCGGTTGTTCACCGCACGCCGAGAGCTCGTCGAACGCGTCGGCGATGATCGGGGGCTGCAGCTGAGCTCCGGCTACCTCGCGATCCTCGCCTGGGCGATGGCCCAGCCCGTTGCCGAACAGCCGTGCCACCGCCAGTTCGCGGTCGTGGCGACAGTCGGCTTTGCGCCGTCGCGGGGGCTGCGGATACTCTACATCTCGATGTCACACAGACTCGAGCCGGAGCACTGAGATGGACCCTTCGGACGCGCTCGACTTGACGGTTCGGCTGGTGAGCGTCGGGCTCGCCATCGCCGGGGTCGAGTTGCTCGTCGATCGGGGCGCGTTCGAGCGTGGCGGGCCATTCGACCTCCGCGTGTACGAGGCGCTGCGCGGCCGTCCGGCGCGCATCGTGGCCGCGGCGTCGGGAGTCTCGGCCGTGGCGACAGTCCAGATCGGCGCCTCGCTGGTGGTCGCGGCGACGGGTCCCCTGTCCGTGGTGGGACGGTGGGTGATGCTTGTCGCGTTGGGCGCCTCGTTGGTCGTCCGACAACGGCGCGTCGTCGGCGGCGACGGCGCCGAGCAGTTGAGCGAGATCGTGTTGCTGACCGCCTCCCTCGCGGTGCTTCCATCCCCAGGCGACGCGCGCATCCAACTGGCGGTGGTGTTCATCGCTGCGCAGCTTGCGCTGTCGTACGTCACGGCCGGGATCTTCAAGCTCGTCTCGCCCGTGTGGCGCAGCGGTGAGGCGCTGCCCGGGATCCTGAACACCTACGGCCATGGCGTTGCCTGGGCCTCCCACGCCGTCGGCCGGTTGAGGTGGGTCGGCTTCGCCGCCGGGTGGCTCGTCATGCTGTTCGAGGTGATCTTCCCGATCGTTTTCGTGGCGCCGTCATCGCTTGTCGCCGTCCTGCTGGCGGTCGGTTTCGCGTTCCATCTCGGCTGCGCCGTTCTGATGGGCCTGAACAGTTTCGTCTGGGCCTTCCCGGCGACGTACGCGTGCGTCCTCGCGACCCGCGAGATCCTCGGCTTCGGCTGACCGCACGGTGCGAACATGACGTGAAGGTCATCCTGATTCACGGTAACGGTGGCAGCACCGCAGGGGATATCTGGTACCCGTGGCTCGAGCGCGAATGCCTCGCACTCGGTCTCACGGTGATCAATCAGACATTCCCCGACAACGTCAAAGCCAGGGCCAGGTTCTGGCTGCCATTCCTCGAGGAACTTGGCGCCGACGAGAACACGGTCCTCGTCGGGCACTCCTCTGGCGCAGTCGCTGCCATGCGATACGCGGAGACCCACCGGATCCTCGGCTCGATCCTGGTGAGCGTGTGCCACTCCGATCTTGGGGACGCTGGAGAAGCGGCGAGCGGCTACTACAGCGCGCCGTGGCGGTGGGACCTGATTCGTGACCATCAGAAATGGATCGCCATCTACCACTCCACCGACGATCCGCACATTCCCGCTGCGGAGCCCCGGCACGTCGCGGCACAGTTGAAGTGCAGCTACTTCGAGTTCGCCGATCGCGGGCACTTCGTCGATGCACACCCGTTCCCCGAGATCGTGACGTTCATCAAACGCAGACTCGGAATCGCGCCACGAGCGACAAGGCCATCAGGTGACCGGCAGCCTCGGTGAGCACGTCGGGCGTCTCATGGGCGCGGACTTCTTCGTGATGCCGACAGCGACCGCGTTCCCTTCTGTTCAGTTTCCGAGGATCAGGAGCGGAACGCTACCTGCGATCTCTGTCGCGATGACCATCTTTGTCGTCATCGCGATCATCGTCCCGATCCTCATCGTCACGATCCCGGCCATCGGGTACGTCCACCACGTCGGTGCGCAGCGGGAAGGTTTCGTTCGTCAACCAGCGGCGTAACAGATTCAGGTAGAACTGACTACTCGGAACGCCGCTTTCACCGCCAGGCAGGCTCGACACCGATTCGATGCCGTCGGACTCGACGCTGGCCACATAGCGCAGCGCGGGGCCACCGGCGAACATGAAGCCGTTGGAATTGTCGCCGGTTGATCTGATGGTTGCCCTGATCCACCGTATGCAGCCCGCCATCGGTAGGAATTCCCGGCAGATTCGGCAGCGGCTGCGGCAAGGCGCCACCCGCGGGCGGAATGCTGAACGTCGCGCCGTGCGGATGCGCCAACACCATTCGATGCAGGCGTCCCCAGCGATAGTCGGATTGGTCGGTGGAGCCATTGAAAGCATCGGCGAAGGCCGGGACTGGCCAGCAGATCGAGCGCGTTGCTCAAGCTGCGCAAAAGCACGATGTCGCGGCGATCGGCGGCGCGCGCGACTCCGGGCACTTCGAAGAAGTCGATGCCAGAGATACCGACACCGGAGCGCTTCGTGAAATTGTCGAACACATTCTTCACTGCGGTGAGTTGGATGTCGCGCGGACTGGTGATCATCAGGCTCTTCCGCGACAGAGTGGTGCTCAAAGTTTGATTCACGATCTGATTGCGCCAGACCGAGTAGATGGTGGCCGCGACGCTGTTGGCGATCTCCAGCCCGTGCGGCTGGGCGCGCTTGCCGTTCTGATCGCTGGCGTCGAAGCCTTCGACGATACCCGTTGGGGTGCTGCGGTCCCACACCGCCATGCGAGCCACTGCCTCCACGATCGCGCGGATCCCTGGCGAAGCTCGTCAGTTCGCCCGGGGCGCCGGGCCGTACGTGCATTGCCGAGTGCCCGCACGATGAAGGGAACGAAGAAGGTGGCATCTCCCATCACGACATCCGCCTGCACACGCTGCAGGTCTTGCAGCCCCGAGTTTCCGGCCGCTCGCCAGCAACGATGTCAACAGCTGCTCGATGCGTCCGGCGCGGATGCCCAGGTCGAAGGTATAGCCCGAACCGATGTAGCGAATGCCGCCACCGGGTCGCCGCACGTTGAGCACGTTGTTGTCGCGGCTGTTGCCGGTCGGGATCGTTGTTGGCATTGACGATGAACCCGCGCGGCGGATTGATCAGCTGCGGCATCTCATTGAAGGGCAGGATGGCGAAGGGCAGCGCGCGATTGGCATCGTTGTCCTGTGCCTTCAGCCACTCGTTGCCGCCCTGGCCATCGCGGATGAGGAACGGCGGCAGTCCAACCGGGGCGCCGTTCTCCAGATCCTCACGCAGCGGCATCTCGCCGGCGGCGAAGTAGGCGATGTCGCCCTGCTTGTCCGCATAGATGAAGTTCTGCGACCCGACGTCGAAGCTCTGGAGCGCCGCGGTGAACTGAGTGAGGTTACCGGCGCGATTGATGCTGCGGAACGCCTGCATCTCGCGGGTGCCGCTGAAGCCGGCGTACTGCACGCTGATGGCGGTACCCGCGGCCTGGTTGAGCGTGATGATGGGTCCTTGATTGCGCCTCGGCACAATCAGTACGGCCGCGGGAATCGCGCCACCCGGAGGGCACCGTGACGACGTTGTTCTGGACGCCATCGCCGAGAGTGTTGGCGCGGAACACCTGGGGCAGTGCCTGCACGGGCTCGGCCTTGCCCTCGGTACATGGTGCTCAGCCCGCTCGGTGACTTCGGGTCGGGGACGATCTGCTCCTGGTAGACGTCGGTCACGTCCATCCGATGTGTGGTGACACCCCAGGCAAAGCGCTCGGTGTTACCGATAATGACGAAGGGCGCGCCTGGGAGGCTGCCACCGATGGCGCTGAAGCCAGGCGTGCGAATCTCGTTCTGGTAGAACATCGCCGGTGCGGTGAGCGCCAGATGCGGATCGTTGGCCAGGATCGGGCGGCCGGTGCGGGAGTGTCGCCCCGCGATCACGAACTCGTTGCTCCCTCGCTCATCGTCGGGATTCTTCAGTGACCGACTGCACGAACGGCAGCGAGCGCAGGTGCGCGAGATAGTCCCTGGCCAATCCCATCAACACCGCATCGTTCATGGCGGGCGACGCCGCCGCCAGGTTCATGACACTGGCGTCTGTCCTCGGCGACGTGCTCCAGCCTGGTTCGCCACCACGCTGCTCGAGTCCGATGTGGCTCGCATCCGCCACCGTGGCCGCACGGTCGAACGGCGCGAGGCGGTTGACGTCTTCGAAGAACAGCGCCGCCCCGTCGAACCCTTGTGCGGCGCCCGCGGCCTGGTATTGCGCCAGGAGCGTCGTGCGATCCAGATCGGTCAGCTCGAAGGACAAGCCGAAGCTGATCAACCTGATGATACTCAGCGAGTCGACCGGTTCCCAGGGGCGAAACGTCGTGATCTCTAGGGCCGCGTATTCGGGCGGCAACGGATTGCGGGCCACGTAGTCATTGACGCCGTCGGCATAGGCGCGGAGCGCGTTGCGCACGCTCTGAGACAGGATGGGGAGCGAACGTTCGGCGGCGCGGCGCAGGCCGAAGGTGCGCAGTTGTACATCGCTGGCCAACGCCGCCGCGCCGAGCAGCTCGGCCAGCGTGCCGTCGGCCTGGCGACGCGCACCATCCATCTGGAAGAGGCGGTCCTGCGCGTGGGTGAACCCCTGCAGGTATATCACGTCACGTTCGGTGCTGGCCGTGATGTGTGGAATGCCGTCGACGTCGCGCACGACCCTGCCGTTGGTGCGCGGCCTGCGTTGGCGGCCGTTCGACTCGGTGTCGCGGACCGCCGTGTCTTGTGCAAGAACGCAGACCGGCAACGTTGTCATCACTGTCAAGACTGCGCTGACGATCCACTCCTTACTTTCCCTCAACATGGCAACCTCATGGTTTCAGTTACGGCTGTGTGCCGCGACTCGCTCGGCGTGTCCTCGCCCTGTTTTACGGGCCGACAGACCACTACGTGTGGAGGGGCGGATCGGATTGGGACGGACTAACGGGCAGCCGGAACCGATCTGCTCAGTCGCAGGCTCGAGGTCAGGAAGTTGCCTGGTTGTCGAACGATCGAATGCGATCGAACCTATCTGTCGCGTCGAGTACTGAAGAGGTTTCGCGACATCCGCATTCACCGACACACACGGTCGAGCCGCGCGATTGGATTTGTGTGAAAGAATATTTCCGCACTCAATGATGCACGCCAGCGATCCCACTGACCTCAGTCTCCTGCAGCGCATCGCCGCGCGCGATACCGCCGCACTGGCCGAGTTGTACGATCGCCACAGCCGCCTGCTCTTCGGCCTCATCCTGCGGAGCGTCCGCGATCGCGGAGACGCAGAGGAGATCCTGCAGGAGGCGTTCGTCCGGGTGTGGACGCGGGCCGAGACCTACGACGTGCGGATGGGCGGACCGCTGCCGTGGATCGTGCGCGTGGCGCGCAACTGCGCCATCGATCGCCTGCGGGTCCTGCGGGTCCGTGCTGCCGTGCACGCGCCCGCGATCGACGTGGCCGTAGTCGAGGCCGCGACGCCCGCCACCGGCATCCAGACCCCGGAGGCAGCCGTATTGGAGGCGGAGAGGCGGCGGACGCTGACCGACGCCCTGGCCGGCCTTCCGTCGGAACAGCGGCGGCTCATCGAGGCGGCCTTTTTCGAGGGCTATACGCACAGCGAGCTCGCGCAACGCTTCGGACTGCCGCTGGGCACAGTGAAGACGCGCATCCGTGCGGGGATGATCGCCATGCGCCAGCAGATGGAGCACGTCGTATGATCCCGGACGACATCCAGGCTCTGGCCCTTGCCGACGCGATCGGCGCCCTCGACCCGGACGAGCGCCAGGACCTGGAGGCGCGCCTGGCCGCGCTGCCGCCCAACGTGCGCGCCGAGGTGTCTCACCTGTACGACGCGAGCGTGGAGATCGCGGCGAGCGCGAGCGGCGAGGAGCCCTCTCCAGGGGTTCGGGACGCACTGCTCGCCAGGGTTGCCGTGCCGTCCAACCACACGATCACCTCCACCGACGGGGAATGGGTCGAGACCGCGGTGCCCGGCGTGCGGGTGAAGATCCTCGCGATCGACCGCGCGCGTGATCGGGTCACGATGCTGCTCAAAGGTGAGCCGGGCGCCCGGTATCCCGCCCATCGGCACTCCGGGCCGGAGGAATGCTACGTGATCAGCGGTTCGGTGACCGTTGAAGGCCGGGTCCTGCGGGCGGGCGACTTCCACCACGCGGAGGGCGACAGCGATCACGGCGAGCATTGGACCGACGAAGGGGTGGAGGTGCTGCTCGTCGGCTCGGCGAGCGATTACGCCGGATAGTCACGCCAGTCCTTCGATATCCATCAGAACCTTCCCCAGCCAGACGCTGTTCGTCCTCAGCAACGTGACGAACTCGCGAGGGTTCAATCTCAGGCTTCCCATCGTCCTTCCTCGAGCAGGGGACGCTCGTCTGCTTCTCAGCCGTACCCTCGCAGCCCCTTGCCAATCCGATCTCGGTCCGGAGGCGTATTCAAGTCGAATCAGGAACGGCGCCGCGTGTGGGTGCGCGTCGGCGGACGCTCGTCGACATTACGTTCGTTGCTCGAGATCAAGAAGGACTGACAACAAGAGGAGAGTGATATGCGCAAAACCAACTACTTGAAGCTACAGACCGTCGCCTCCGCATGCCTCGCGTTACTGCTGGCTGCAGGCGCGGGGCACGTCGCAGCTGCGGAGGGCCGGAACGATGACCGCTCACGCAACGGCCTGAGAGTCATCGGCTTGACCAACGACGGTCGGCTGGTCTCGTTCAAATCGCGGTCGCCCGAGCGGACAAGGCACATCGGATACGTGACCGGTCTGACGGGGGCCGACACGACGCTCGTCGGCATCGACTTCCGCGTGCAGAACGAGAAGCTGTACGGCGTTGGCAACGGCGGCGGGGTCTACACGATCGATGTGAGAACTGCCGAGGCGACGTTCGTGAACGCGCTGACTGTGCCGCTGGCTGGAACGTTGTTTGGCGTCGACTTCAATCCAGCTGCGGACCGTCTGCGGATCGTCAGCGACGCCGGCCAGAACCTCGCGCACAACGTGAACGACGGAGGTGTGACCACTGCCAATGCGACGCTGACCTACACCGTTCCGCCGACCACCGCCGTGGTGCCGGCGGTAGGCGTCACAGCGGTTGCCTATACGAACAACGATCTGAACCAGCCGACCACGGGGACGACGTTGTTCGACCTGGACACGACACTGGACCAGGTTGTCATCCAGTCGCCTCCGGGCAACGGCATCCTGGTCTCGACCGGGAAGCTCGGGGTTGATGCGGCAGCGGCTTCCGGCTTCGACATCTACAGCCTTCTCGAGGATGGCGTGACGGTGGGCAACGCCATGTTCGCGACGATCGCGGTGAACGGCAAGTATCGCTTTTACTCCATCAACCTCACGACGGGCCAAGCGTTCTCGTTGGGCCGGTTCGACGAGGCCGTGGTAGACATCGCGATCCCATTGAACCAGAGATGACGCTCGGAGCAACCGTCGTCCAGGCGTGATTTCCAATATCGGAGGGACAGCGCAGTTCGACAGCCGGCCATCGCCGCGTGCCCAGCGTCATTCGGGTGCAGGTGGTCGCCGCTGTCGAACGCCTGGTGCAGTGGTTCCGACGGGCCGGACCACGGAGCGCGTGCTCGAAGTCCACTACTGTCGAAGGCGCTGGCGGTCCGGATCCACGCATTGATAGCGCGGCGTTTCTCCGGCCGGCGTCCGTGTTCACGAACGGTGTCTGGACGCCGGCGATCGAGCGTGCGCTACTCCGCTCGCAGTGAGACGAGCGGATCGATCCGCAGGGACCTCCGCGCCGGGCCGACGGCGGCAACCGCCGCAATAACGCCGAGTGCGAGCGCGGCGACGCCGTAGGTGGGGAGATCGAACGGCGCAATGCCGAACAACGCGCTCGACATGACGCGCGCGACGCCATAGGCTCCGGCGGCACCGAGCGCGAGTGAGAGGCCGACCAACCGAACCGTCTCGCCAACCGCCACACGAACCACAGACGACGCGGATGCACCGAGTGCCAGTCGAATCGCGATCTCCTTCGTCTGGGCAGCGGCCACGTGTCGCGGCGAGCGCAGAGACGACGACCGTGCAGAGGAGTGCGTATCCCAATACGGCGGCGTCGACCGCGATCTCGTGGCGACGGGCCAGCGTCGCGGGCAAGCTCGAGCGAAGGGCCTGTATCAGCCCGACCGTCGCCAGGATACCAAGCGAGCCGCCAGCCAGTGCGAGCAGCACGCTCTCCGTGATGTTCTGGCGCACCGGACGCGCCCGGGTCGCGCCCAGCGCAGCGCGCAGAGTGAGCTCGCCGCCGCGGGAGACGGTCCTGGCCAGCAGCAAGTGCGCAACGTTCGCGCACGAAATCAAGAGCACGGCGGCGGCGACGCCGACCAGCAGCAGCAATGAGAGTCGTGCCGATCCGGCGATGACGTCGTGCAGCGACACCGCCGCGATGCCCACCCCGCCGTTCGTGGCCGGGTACGCGGATGCGAGAGCGTGGCCGAGCCGATCGAGATCTTCTTGCACCTCAGCCAGTCTGACCCCAGGCTTCCGACGGCCAATGACGTTGAGGTAATTCTCCGTACGTCTCATGCGGTGGGTCCCATCGCCGATCCGCAGCGGCGTCCAGACGGCCGTGTCGTGGGCCGGGAACGTGATGCCGGCCGGCAACACGCCGACGATCGCGTATACCGTGTCACCAGCCACGAACGTCTGCCCAACCACATCAGGGCGCCCGCCGAAGCGCGAGCGCCAGAACGCATGGCTGATGACCGCAACGGCCTGACCGCCCGGACGATCCTCTTCCGCCAGGAACGCTCGTCCCAGGGAAGGCCGCAGTCGCAGCACCTCGAACATGGAGGCGGTGACGCGCGCCCCCGGGATGAGCTCCTTCCCCTCGGGCCCCGCGATTTCGTAGGTCCAGCCGCGCCACGCCGCTGTTCGCTCGAGCGAGGACGAGAGCGTCGCCCAATCGACGTAGTTCAGCGGCGAGACGGGCATCCGCATGTCCTGCGGTCTGGTCTGAAACAGCCGGAGGAGCTGGTCCGGCTCGTCGAACGGCAACGGACGCCAGAGCACCCCGTAAGCGACGCTGAAGACGGCGGTGTTCGCAGCCACGCCGAGGGCGATCGCCAGCACCACCGCCGCGCTGAACGATGGGCGCCCGCGCACCAGCCGCCATGCGTACGTCACATCTCGAGCCAGGCCGTCCAGGGTGGCGAAGGCGTGCTGCTCGCGAAACGCTTCCTTTGTCTGGATGACACCTCCGAGGTCACGCACCGCCGACCGGCGCGCGTCAGCATGGCTCATTCCTGCCCGCTGGTGCTCCTCGATGGCCATCTGGAGGTGCGCACGAATCTCACGATCGAGATCCTGTTCGCGGCGTGCGCGGGTCCGGTACCCGAAGAGCCGCGCGAACAACACCCGCAGGCGATGCATTGTCCCGCTCCTTCCAGAGGAATCACGTCTTCGAGTCGAGAATGCGCGTGACAATCGCGGTCATGTTTCGCCAGTCCTTGACCTCGGTGGTCAGCTGACGGCGGCCGCTGCGCGTGAGCGCGTAGTACTTCGCCTGACGATTGCTCTCGGACGCGCGCCACTCGGACTGCACCCAGCCGCGCTGCTCGAGCCGCAGCAAGGCCGGGTACAGGCTGCCCTGATTCAGGCGCAGCGCGTCGTTCGAGACCTGCTGCAATCGCTTGGCAATCGCGTAGCTGTGCTGCGGGCCGAGCGTGTCGAGCGTCTTCAACAGCAGGAGATCCAGGGTATTGTGCACGCGCGTCGTCTGTCCTTTGCTTCACTAGGTTTCGAGTGAACACCAGCGTGCGCTGCACTAGAAGTCAAGTGGAGCAGCAGGCGGGTGCCGAGGTGAAGGGGAGTCAGGCTGCAGCGGCACGCGAGGCACTCGGCGCTTTTCCCGAACCTCGTGTTAAAAATAGTGACCCGTGAAAATGGCATTTCGAGTCTTGATCATCGGTGGCACGGGGCAGGTCGGCGCGGCGGTGGTGCGTGCGCTGGCCGCAGAGCCGTCCTGCGCTGAAGTCCTGATGGTCAATCGCAGAGCGATTGCTCTGACCGCAGATCCTCGCTTGCGGCAGGTGATTCTGGATACGGCTGCGGCTCAGTTTCCGGCGGAAGTGACCAGGCTTGCGCACACCATGGTTGCGCACGGCGATCCTGTCCATGGGGCATCCTGTGTTGGCGTCGGTAAAGGCAGCATGAAGTGGAGCGAGGAGGAATTGAAGGCTCTCGAAATTGGGGTTGTCGGTGGTTTTGCCCGTGGTTGTCACGCCGGAGGTATCACGCAGTTTGCCCTGCTCTCGGCAGCAGGAAGCACCGCAACAAGCAGGATTCGCTATGTGCGGGTCATGGGGTTGAAAGAAGAAACGGTTCAAGGGGCAGGCTTCAAGAGCCTGGCGATTTTCCGCCCGGGCATCATCGGAGGCAATGCCCATACGCCGAGCTATGTAGCCTGGCTGGGGCGTCTGATTCCTGATCCGTTCGGGACGATCGAGCAGGACGATATCGGGCGCGCCTTTGTCGCTGAATTCATCAGCAGCTCGGCCCCAAACGGGGTTGTTTATCTCGAAAATGAAGCGATGAGACAGCGCGCTGCGGTTCGACGGACGCCTTGACGACGCGCCTATTGACTCCGGGATCCATGGCCCGTCCTCGCCTCGTCGCGCTCCGGTCTTCGTGACGATCACGAGATCGTCAGGTTACAGATGCGGCGCTGTTCGGTAGCTGTTTCACTCACCCAGTCGCTTGAACGGCTTCAGGGAGAACACGACTTCGAACGGGACATCGAAGTAGGCCGCGATGCGAAGCGCCAGGTGCAGGGAGGGACTGAACTCTCCGCGTTCGAGGTAGCCGATCGTCTGGTAGTGCACGCCGAGCGCGTCGGCCAGCTCGCGCCGCGAGATGCGGCGTTCTGCGCGCAGCATCGCCACACGGTTGTGGACGACGTCGCTGGAGTCCGCCACCCGTCAGTATCCTTTGGTCATGTAGCGTTCACGCACCCTGGCCAACGCGGATCCCGACTGACGCCGGGCCATACGGCGCAGCAGGATCGGTGCGACCGACAGGCCGATCGCTGCCCACACGCCGAGCACGGCGAACATCTCGACTGTGCGCCACGACTGGCCGATTTCAACTGAGACCATTTCCGCGGGGAGCATCGCGGAGCGTGCGCCGAGCCCCACCCAGTAGAACGGAAAGGCCTGTGCCGCCAGCTGCAGCCACGTCGGCAGGATGGTGATCGGAAAGAAGATGCCCGATGGGATCATGAGGAGCGTGCACATCAGGGGCACCAGCACGGCCTGCAGAGACGACTTCATGAGAGAGCCGAGGGCGACGCCGATGGGCACGGTGGACACCATCCCGACGACGAAGAGCAGTGCGAGCAGCAGCCACGCTCGGGCGTCGAGGATCAGGTTGTCCACGATCATGAGGCCGGGAATGACGATCGCAATGAGGCCGAGTAGCGTCGTCGAAGCGAACATCACGATCTTGCCGACGAGGTAGCCGAGCATCCCGTTCGGCGTGGCTTTGGCGCGCAACAGCGTGCCGTCTTCGCGGTCGGCAGTGATGCTTGGTACCGGTCCCGAGAGCCCGCCGTAGACGATCGCCATTCCCAGGAGACTCGGCAGCGCCATCGTGCCAAAGGCGAAGTCCGTGCCGGGCACGATGTTGCCACGCATGAACAGCAGCACGGCGACATACGCCACCGGGGGGAGCGCGTGCCCGATCACGTAGACAGTCTCGGTGATGTTCTGACGAGTCTCGATCCACCCGCGGGAGAGGCCTGCCCGAACGGCGGCCCATTGGGTGTCGAGTGCGGTCGTGGTGGTCATGCCCGCACCTCGGGTGTTTTCGCGGCGGTCTCGTCGGGCTTGCCGCTGCGCGACTGCCGCGACTCGGCGCGCTGGACGAGTGCCATGTACGTATCCTCGAGACTCGCGCGACGCACTTCCAGCTCGGTGACGTCAGCGTTCTTGATCAGCAGGTTTCGCACGAAGCCGCTCGAGTCACCCTCGCGTAAGGCGTGCACATGACGTCGTCCACCGGAGGTCCAGTGCACTTCGGTGGCGGTCGTGAGCTCGCGAGCGAGCTGGTCGGGACTGCCATCAGCGACGATGCGCCCCTCGTCGAGCACGAGAATCCGGTCGGCGATCTTCTCGGCCTCGTCCAGGTCGTGGGTCGTCATCAGGATGGTCGTGTTCTCGAAGTCGGACAGTCGGTGAACGAGATCGTGGAAGTCGCGACGTGCGTGCGGATCGAAGCCAGCGGTGGGTTCGTCGAAAAAGACGAGCTCCGGGCGACCGACGATGCCGATCGCCACGTCGAGGCGACGCCGTTGACCGCCAGACAAGGTCATGATCTTGGCGTTCGCCGTGTCTGCCAGACCGACGATCTCGATGAGCTCGTCCACGTCCCACGGCCGCGCGACATCGGCCGTGGCAAACGGGGCATAGAATCGCGCTTGATAGGAGAGCAGCTCGCGGACACGCCAGAACTTGTGGTCGCGCCACGACTGCAGCACCACGCCGAGCCTGGCCCGCCACGCTTCGTTGCCTCGTGCGGGATCGGCGCCGAGGACCGACACATCACCGGCCGACCGCGCCCGGAAATCTTCGAGGATCGATCGTGGTCGTCTTTCCCGCGCCGTTCGGCCCGAGCAAGGCCAACACCTCGCCGCGCTGTGCAGAGAATGTCACCCCGGCCAGCACGTCCCTGGTTCCATATCTCATTCGAAGGTCACGAACGTCGCACGCGGGAGTCTCATTGCTACCGTGCATCTAGTCACCTATACAGTATGTAGCATTAGTTATACATATTGTCGCACACAGATGCAATCCGATTTTTGAGCGGTCGCCGTAGGGACCCGTCCGGGTGCCGGGTGACCAGCACGAACAGGAGGCGGCAGGTCGCAGTCGGAACCACGAAGAAGTCGCGCGGTGAGCTGGCGCGCACGTTGCTGAGAGGCGAAGTCATGCGCCCAGAGATGCGTCAGATGCCCCCTCCACAACGTCTGAAAACCACCAGTGTGATCGAGTGGACCGCCGGCATCGAACACCCTGTCGCCGACGACCTGGCTGTCGAGGAACCGCTGGAGATTCGTGTCGGTGGCGTGCCCGTCAGCGTCACGATGCGGACGCCTGGTGATGATTTCGAGCTGGCCGCCGGGTTCCTCTTCACGGAACGGATCATCGAACGTCGCGGCGACGTCGCTGCTATTGCAAAGGGGCCCGGACCAGGTACGCCCGTGAGTGACAACGTCGTCGAGGTGACGCTGCGGACCGGCAAGGCTGTCGATCTCGCGCGGTTGCAGCGGCATTTCTATGCGGCGTCGAGCTGTGGTGTCTGCGGGAAGGCGTCGATTTGCGCGGTGCGCGTCGGCGGAATCCGCAGGCCCCGTGGAGCCCTGCGCGTCGATCCGGATGTCCTCTGTCGGCTGCCTGACGCCGTGCGCGCAGCCCAGACCGTCTTCGAGCGAACCGGCGGCCTGCACGCGGCCGCGCTGTTCGATCCCGCCGGCGCGCTGCTGGTCATCCGCGAAGACATCGGCAGGCACAACGCCGTTGACAAGGTCGTCGGCTATGCGCTGTTGCAGGGACGGCTGCCGCTGTCAGAGTGCGTCCTGTTCGTCAGTGGCCGCTGCGCGTTCGAGATCGTGCAGAAGGCACTCGTCGCCGGCATTCCCGTCGTCGCGTCGGTGTCGGCCCCGTCCAGCCTGGCCGTCGAGCTCGCGCGCGAGAACGGTCTGACGCTGGTGGGTTTTCTGCGCGGTCACCGGTTCATCGTGTACTCGGGTCACGAGCGGTTTACGCCGCTGTCTCCACCGTGATCGCCTGCCGCGCCCGTGCGGCCGCCGCTCGCGCGCCGATTGCCGCCGATACCTCGATGAGTGACAATGTGCCGCTGCGGGAGACCGGCCGAATGGTGCGACTGAACATCGACGGAATCGTTCGCGACGCGCGACCGGAGGAGCGCCTTGTCGACGTGATCGCCCGGATCGGGACCGAGATTCCGCACGTCTGCTACCACCCGCAGCTCGGCCCGATCCAGACGTGCGACACCTGCATGGTCGAGGTGGACGGCAAGCTCGCCAGGGCTTGCGCGACGATCGTCGCCGAGGGCATGACCGTCAGCACCGGCTCGACCGCCGCGCACGGCGCGCAGGTCGAGGCGTTCGATCGCATCCTGAGCAACCACGTGCTCTACTGCACGGTGTGCGACAACAACAACGGCAACTGCACCGTTCACAACACGACGAAGCTGCTCGCGATCGAGCACCAGCAGATTCCGTTCAGGGCCAAGCCGTACGAAGTCGACGAGACCAACCCGTTCTACCGCTACGATCCCGACCAGTGCATCCTGTGCGGGCGCTGCGTCGAGGCGTGCCAGAACGTCGAGGTCAACGAGACCCTCTCCATCAACTGGGAGGACCCGCACCCGCGCGTGCTGTGGGACGGCGGCTCGACGATTCAGGAGTCGAGCTGCGTGTCGTGCGGCCACTGCGTCACGGTGTGTCCCTGCAACGCGCTGATGGAGAAGTCCATGCTGGGTCACGCCGGCTTCTTCACGTCGATCAAGAAGTCGACGCTCAAGCGCATGATCGACGTCGTCAAGGGCGTCGAGCCGGAGACCGGCTACGGCGCCGATCCTGCGGCTGTCGGAGGCGGAAGAGGCGATGCGGGCAGCATCGCATCCGGCGCACGAAGACGGTCTGCACGTACTGCGGCGTCGGCTGCAGCTTCGACGTCTGGACCAAGGACCGCCACATCCTCAAGGTCGCGCCCGAGCATGGCCCGGCCAACGGCATCTCCACCTGCGTGAAAGGGAAGTTCGGCTGGGACTTCGTGAACAGCCCGGACCGGCTGACGACGCCGTTGATTCGTGAAGGCGGCACGTTCCGCCCGGCCAGCTGGGACGAGGCGCTCGCGCTCGTGGCCCGCCGGATGTCGGAGATCAAGGCGGCGAGCGGACCCGGACTCGCTCGCGTTCATCTCCTCCTCGAAGTGCACGAACGAGGAGAGCTACCTGATGCAGAAGCTGTCGCGCGCGGTGGTCGGCACCAACAACATCGACAACTGCTCGCGGTACTGCCAGGCGCCGGCGACGGCGGGGCTGTTCCGCACGGTCGGGTATGGCGGCGATTCGGGATCGATCGCCGACATCGAGCTGGCCGACCTCGTGATGATCATCGGCAGCAACACGGCCGAGAGCCATCCGGTGCTCGCCACGCGCGTCAAGAGCGCACACAAACTGAACGGACAGAAGCTGATCGTGTCGGATCTGCGGGAGAACGAGATGGCGCGGCGCGCCGACCTGTTCCTGCACCCCAAACCGGGCACCGACCTGGTCTGGCTGAGCGCCGTCAGCGCTATCTGCTGGACCACGGCCTCGCGAACACAGGCGTTCATCGATCAGTGGGTGAACGGCCTCGACGCGTATCGCCAGAGTCTCGAGCCGTTCACGATGGAGGCGGCATCACGGATCTGCGGCCTGCTCGATCGAGACCCTCGAGGCCGTCGCGCACGCCGTCGCGGACGCGAAGCGCGTGTGCATCCTCTGGGCGATGGGCGTGACGCAGCATCATCAGGGATCCGACACGTCGACCGCCATCTCGAACCTGCTGCTGGTCACCGGCAACTACATGCGGCCGGGCACCGGCGCGTATCCGCTTCGCGGGCACAACAACGTGCAGGGCGCGAGCGACAACGGCTCGATGCCGAACAACGCTGCCGGGATACCAGTCTGTCGACGATCCGGCCATCCGCGCCCGTTTCGAGGCGGCCTGGGGCGTGACGCTGCCGACGACGAAGGGCCTCAACAATCACGAGATGGTGCGAAGCCATCCACTCAGGGCAAGCTCAAGGCGATGTACATCATCGGCGAAGAAATGAGCATCGTCGACTCGAACGCGAACTACGTGAGCGCGGCGTTCGAGAAGCTCGATTTCTTCGTCGTGCAGGACATCTTCTTCAGCAACACCTGCCGTTTTGCCGACGTCGTGCTGCCGGCCGCGCCGAGCCTCGAGAAGGAAGGCACGTTCACGAGCACCGAGCGGCGGATTCAGCGGCTCTACCAGGTCTTCGAGCCGCTCGAGGGGTGCCGGCCGGACTGGCGGATCATCCAGGATGTCGCCAACGCACTCGGTGCGGGCTGGCACTATCAGCATCCCTCCGAGGTGATGGACGAGATTGCGTCGGTGACGCCGCATGTTCGCCGGCGTGAGCTACGAGCGGCTCGAGGGCTACAAGTCACTGCAGTGGCCCGTTGCCGCAGACGGGACCGACGAGCCGATGTTGTATACGCAGCGCTTCGCGATTTCCGGACGGGAAGGCGAAGCTCTTCGCCGTGCCGTGGGTGGGTCCGACCGATCAGCCGAACGAGGAGTTCGATCTGCACCTGAACAACGGCAGGCTCCTCGAGCACTTCCACGAGGGCAACCTGACATATCGATCGGTCGGCATCCGTGAGAAGACGCCCGACACGTTCGTGGAGGTGTCACCGCAGCTGGCCGAAGAGCGTGGGCTCCAGAGCGGCACGTGGGTCCGGCTGGTCTCACGCTACGGTGAGGTGCGCGTGCGGGCCCTCGTGACCGATCGGGTGAGCGGGCATGAGCTCTACATGCCGATGAACTCCACCGAGATCATCGTGAACGCGCTGACAAGCAGCCACACGGACCTCGCGACCGACACGCCGGCGTACAAGGAGACCAGCGTGCGCATGGACGTCCTGCCGGAAACAGGGGAGAGCCCGCTGCCCCGAATCAACTCCCGCTTCGGCCATCCGACGCCGCAACAGGGGGTCGAAGTCGAGCGCAAATGGACGCGCCCCGACTACCGCGTGCCAGGCACCAACATGCTGCGCATGCTGAGGAGATAGCGTCATGGCTCAGCCGATTGCGTTTCACACGCCTCCCCGCGATCCGCGCGAAGCGCTGCGCGCCAGGGTCGAGCGCGCACCGGCCGATCACGCCGAGGCCGTGCTGGCCGCCTACGACGTGCTGCAGCAACTCCACGAGCGCGGGATCCTGGACATCGTTCGAAGCGGGCTGGCGGCAGGTGACGAGTTGCTCGACAAGGTCGTCGACACCGCGGACACGCCCGAGGCCGTTCGCGCCCTTCGCAACCTGCTCTTCTGGCGCCAGGTCCTCGGCCGGATCGAGCCGGAGTGGTTTCAGGGCATCTTCGAGGCGATTCCGGACGGTCTTGCCACAGCTACGGCGCAACGGGATGAGCGGATCGGGATCTGGAAGCTTCTGCGACGCGCGACGAGCAAGGACAGTCTTCGCGGTCTCGCGGCAGGCGTCACTTTCCTGGAGAGCTTCGGGCGTCATCTCCGCGCGCTCGAAGGCGCTGGACCGCCTTCGGCCCGCCCCTGACATCGGGCTAAGAGGGAGATCAATGCCGTCGCCGAAGGTCAACCGTCGCGCGGTCCAATTTCACAAAGAGCTCGGTGCCGCCTCCGTTGACATGTCCTTCGGTCTGAGGCGGCTCGGCTGACGTCCACTGAATCGGAAAGTCCGTGCGAAACCGGCCACGGCGCGAGATGTCGGTCAGTACGGTGAGCTGCTGGCCTTCGGGAACGCTCAGCTCGACGTGGCCGCGATCGATCTGGATGCGTGAGTCGCTGTCCAGCGAGGGGGCGTCGATATCGAGATTCGTGCGGTCCGCTTCCAGACGAATTCTGCCCCGCAGGCCGTCGATACGCGACCGCTCGCCGCGATCGATGTCGACCCGGAGATCCCCCGCGACATCGCGCAGATCGAGCTTCCCGCGGTCCGCGACAATGTCGAAGGTGCCCTCGAAACCGGAAACCGTCAACGGCCCGCGATCCGACTCGACGTTCAACACGATCTTCCGCGGCGCTCGTATCTCGTAGTGTACGGGTGGGTCACGCCGACCGTGCGAGCGACCCCGCGAATGCAGCTCGGGCACATCGCTGTAGTTGGACATCACGGACCGGAAGTTACGATCGCCGGTCACCTCGATCCTCGTGGCCTCGACGGCGCGGGCCGCATAGTCATCGCTGACCTGCTCCGGCCGCTCGATCCGCGCGCGGATCTCGACTTGCGGCTGTTCCCATGACGTGATTCGGATGCTGCCGATGCCACCGACGACCCGAAGCGCGCCTGCCGGATCCAGTTCCACCGTGCTCGAGAACTCGCGCGACTGCGCGGTGACAGGGGCAGACAAAAGCAAGAGGCTGACGACCGCGCCGATGGCTGAGCGCATGGAGAACCCTCCCTGGCGATGCGATTGGCGTCCTTCGGTCAATTCGGTGCGCAGAGCGATTGCCGCATCGATGACTTCGGCAGGAGTGCGCGACTCATGAGCTACTCCGCCTTGGTGTGAGGCCCACGGCGCCCGGAGTTAATAACGGATCTGTTCCCGGATCTGTTCCGTGCAGCCCTGAAGACGACGGGGAGGTCGCGCTCAACCGGATGAGACAGTGGCAGCGTCTCACCACTGTCTCATCCGCGCCGACCGTGACACGCAGGGGAGTCTCACGCGCGCGAGCCGCCGGACGCCTGCGGAGGACGCTCATATTTGTACGATCGCCAGTAAACCCCGCGTCACGTCCGGCCGTCCAAGAGCCATGGTGCAGGACCTTCGTTTCGCGCTTCGCCAGCTCCGGCGCACGCCGGGATTCGCCCTCGTCACGGTCCTTACGTTCGGCCTGGGGATAGGGGCCAACGCCGCCGTGTTCAGCGTGATGAACGCGGTGGTGCTCAGGTTCCTGCCGGTGCACGATCCCGATCGGCTGGTGTTCCTGCACACCTCGCGGCAACCGGACGGCGCATCGCAAACCGGCTTCGACGACACCTCGCTGTCATTCCAGGTCTACCAGCAGCTCAGCGCCGAACGCGCGGCGTTCGCGGAGCTGATGGCGTACGCCCCGCTGGGCACCGGACAGGTTGCCGCGCGGTACGGGAACCAGCCTGAAACCGTGTGGGCAGACATGGTGAGCGGCAACTTCTTCTCCGGCCTGGGCGTCACGATGGAACAGGGACGCGGCCTCGCGATCGAAGACGAGACGCAGCACGCCCCCCACGCGGTGATCAGCTACGCCTACTGGACCCGGCGGTTCGCACGCCGCCCGGACGCGGTGGGCAGCACGTTGTTCGTCAAGGGCGTCCCCTTCACGATCGTCGGCATCACGGGGCGGTCATTCGTGGGCCTCGGTCGAGGCCAGTCGACGGACGTGTGGATCCCGATTCAGACCCGGGCGGAGCTCAAGCCGTGGGGGCGATCGCCTGATTCCCGCGAGACGTTCCACAACAGCCCGAACTGGTGGTTCCTCCTGACGATCGGCCGGCTGGCGCCGGGGGTCTCGATGGACCAGGCGCTGGCGATCGCGCAGCCGGCGTTCACGCGCGCGGCGTACGCGCCCGGCGGCGGCGCGCCCCGCCAGGGGGAGACGGCGGCGCAGCTCTCGTTCTCATCGGCGCGCGGCATGATGGGACTACGCGACCAGTACCGGCAGCCGCTCCGCGTCCTGATGGCGATGGTCGGGCTGGTGCTGCTGATCGCGTGCGGAAACATCGCCATGCTGCTCGCGGCGCGAAATTCGGCCCGGCTGCGAGAGTTCAGCCTGCGCATCGCGCTCGGCGGCAGCACCAGCCGGCTGCTGCGTCAGCTGCTCGCCGAAAGCGCGCTGCTGGTGGCTGCGGGCACTGTGCTCGGCTGGTTCATCGCGGTCTCTGCCACGCGAGCGCTGGCCGCCCTGTCCGAGCTCGAGGTCACGCTCGCGCCCGACGCGACGGTGTTCGCGTATGCGCTCGGGCTCTCGATTCTCGCGGCG
Source organism: uncultured Acidobacteriota bacterium (assembly GCA_963749835.1). Taxonomy (GTDB): domain Bacteria; phylum Acidobacteriota; class Vicinamibacteria; order Vicinamibacterales; family 2-12-FULL-66-21; genus JALZOC01. The sequence continues at coordinate 2,960,532 of CAVVOD010000001.1, read as the reverse complement.
CTCGCCTTCGGCCTGGCGCCGCTGCGGACTGCGCGCGGCGCGCCGCCGGGGCTGGTCCTGAAATCGTCGTCGCTCAACTCGACCGCCGATCGCGGACGGGTGCGTGGGGCACGCATCGTGCTGGCGGGCCAGATCGCGCTGTGCGTGGCGTTGCTGGTCGGCGCGGGCCTGCTGGTGCGCACCCTGCGGAATCTCAACGGCGCCGACCTCGGCCTGCGGACGAGCGGCCTGTTCGTGTTCGGCGTCACCGCCCCGTCGTCGGTGACGAGCGACACGGCCGTCGTCCAGTTCTATCAATCCCTGATCGAGCGCGTGCGATCGCTGCCGGGCGTGGAGTCGGCCACGCTGATGGGCAATCGCATCGGCTCCGGCTGGAGCAACAATACGACCGCCATCGTCGACGGTGCGGCGCCCACCGGCTCGGAGCGCCGGATGCGATGGAACAACGTCGGGCCGGACTATTTCCGCGTGCTCGGCACACCGATGCTGCTGGGGCGCGATTTCACCGATGCCGATCTGGTAGGACCGCCGACGGTGATCGTGAACGACGCGTTCGCGCGTGCCTATCTCCCCGATCGGCCGGCGATCGGGCATAGGCTCGCGCTCTCGACCCGGCCGGGCTCGCGCCAGTACTCGATCATCGGGGTGGCCGCCAACAGCAGCTACACCGGCGTCCGCGAGTCGGTGCGGCCGATGGCCTATTTCCTGTACGCACACGTGCCGGCGCCGTCGGAGCTGCACATCGAAGTGCGAGCGAGCGGCGATCCGGCGCGCCTCGCGCCCGACATCCGGCGCATCGTCGCCCAGCTCGGGCCCGATCTACCCCTGATCCGTCCGATGACACAGCACGCCCAGTTCGCCCAGTCGTACAGCAACGAGCGGCTGTTCTCGCGGCTGGCGGCGGCGTTCGGCATCCTCGCTGCCGTGCTCGTCGCGATCGGGCTGTACGGCACGCTGTCGTATCGCGTCACGCGCCGCACGCCGGAGATCGGGATTCGGGTGGCGCTCGGCGCCCGCCGCGCTCACGTCGTGTGGATGGTGGTACGCGACAGCCTCGGCGTCTGCCTCGCCGGCATGCTGCTCGGCGTGCCGCTCGCGATTGCCGGATCGCGCTTCCTCGCATCGATGCTGTTCGGCCTGTCGACGCGCGATCCGTGGTCGTACGCGGGAGCGCTCGTCGCCGTCACGCTGCTGACGGTCATGGCCAGCCTGGTGCCGGCTCGCCGGGCGGTATCGGTCGATCCGATGATCGCGCTGCGCAGCGAGTAGGGCCGCGGCTGCTCAGCACTCGGCCGGGCCGTGGAATGCGAGCTTCCTCTGTAAGGTGGCGCGGCCGATGCCGAGCAACTTGAAGTCGCCAGAGGAACGGCCTGTTCGAGGAGTTCGAAGAAACGCCGTCACTGCGAAATTGCCGTCGGCAATCTTGACCTGCGTGCTGCACCACGGCAGTTGCCCCTTGCGGTCCTAGCTATCAGGGCAACGCGCCACCCCGTTCCGAACGCACGGCGAGTGGCTGAGCGCGGTAGCCGGAGATCTTGGAGGATGGTCCGAACGTCTACTTCATGACGGGCGTGCCTGTTGACGGCCCGATCCTCGTGGTCTGACGCGCGACGATCTGCCAGCCGTGCGGGCCAGGAGCACGACGCACGAGCACCCACAATATGTTCAGATGGTTGTCCAGCAATGCTCCGGGAGGTCCGTTGCGGAAGTTCACGATCCCCTTTGCCACAGCGACACTGCCGTATAGACGTATCGTCGTCTCGCTGAACTTCATGAACTCAGCGACGTTGGGTCCCTTGATGTCGGCAAGCACCTGAGTCTTGGTCTGCGTCGCCGAGGTCGAGTGTGAATAGGTCACCTCGTCGCCGTAGATGGTGTCCAGTGTCGCGACGTCCTTGGCGATGGTCGCCTTGGCCATCGACTCCAGGGTGTCCATGACCGCCTTCTCATCGGCCTTGCTCTGCGCCGCCCGAGTCATCGTTCCAGCAGCCACAAGGGCCCCGAGCATCAGAAGGGTCATCAGCAGGTTGGCTTTCATCACCTCTGTTTATAGGAAACTGCTGCCGAGCACAAGGCGAGCTCGCGGTCTTCTCTCTGCTTGCTGAGGACTTCGCCGTTCGGCCGGTCGGTCTCCCGCGGTCGCTGGACGCCGCAGCAGATCTCGCGGCGTTGCCCGGGTCTGTGATGGTCGAGCAGTTGGGAAGTTGCAGGGGTGGGTCACCAGATCGGCGTCAGGCAGGAGTAGTCTGAAGGCCCTGGATCAAGAGCGCCAGGAAGATCAGCACACCCGGAAGAGAGCAGACAGGCCGAGGACGTCCGAGGTCATTGACTTGGCTCGGCAGTCGGCCCGCGTTCCGTTTCACGACGGGTGGCCAGCCGCGGTTCGTTCCTCATGGGGCTGCCCGAGGCACCGAAGACGCGCCAGTAGAGTAACCGCGCCCGCCGCCGCGGCGATCCCCAGCGTGATGGTCAGGGGCGCCGGGAAGTAGGTCATCTGTGCCCAGGTCACGGTGCGGCCGTTCGTCAGGGCAGAGACCCACTGCGGGCAGGTGGCGAACACAGCGACCGGGATCAGGGGCGGGAGCAGCCGCCAGAGGCCGCGGCGGCGGGCCCGCAGCACACCGGCTGTGCCCAGCCCTAGCGCCGCGATCGCGATCAAGGCCAGCACGACTTCGATCAGCGGCAGCAAATTGCGCGGCGGCTCGGTGTTGTTAACCAGTGCCAGCAGTTCGTCGTAGGTTGGATCGACCAAGGTGGCGCTGTTGGCCAGCACTGCCCAGCCCTCGCCGGTGGCGGTGTCGATCGCCTGCACCGCGGTGTAGGTGAACAGGTTTCCGGCGTGCACGAGCAGCGTTCGGCCGCCGGGCTGGTCCACGCCCCATCCCATGGCATAGCCGCCGGCAGCGGGACCGGGAGTGTGCATCTCCAGGAGGCTCGATGCAGACAGATCTGCGGTCCATGGCCGGTCTGGCTGATCAGCCAGCGGCCCATGTCGCAGCCGTGGTGACGACGCCGCCGGCGCCGCCACGGAAGCCGGGAAGTTCGGGTCGCGGCACCCTCATGCCGAACAGCGAGATGTACCCGTCGGTCGGAGTGTCGCCAATGGAGCTGTCGGCCATGCCCAGCGGGTTGAACACTCGCTCGCGCATGGCCTCGGGGAACGGTCGCCCGTCGACGACCTCGACCAGCCGCGCCGCGAGATCGTGGTTGACGTTGCAGTACCTCCCAATGAGTGCCTGGGGCCGCCGCGAGCTTGCCCGGGAGCAGCGCCCCGACATATCCCGCCAGGTCGACCGCCCTCTGCGTCGCGCCGATGTCGACGGTGCGATCGGATAGACCCGACGTCTGATTGAGCAGCTGCCGGACGGTGACGGCGGCCGCGCGTGGGTCGGCCATCCGGAACTCGGGGAGATACGCGGTGACCGGCCGATCAAGCACGATACGGCCGTCGTCGACGAGCGTGAGGACGGCTGCGGCAGTGAACGACTTGCTGAGGGACGCCACCCGCATCGGGGTGTCCGGGGTGATCCGGGCGCCGGTGGCGTCGCGTCCTCTCGCTTCCATATGGACTACGGCGTTTCGGCGTGTTACGACCGTGGCCGTCCCCGGCGCGGCGTCTACAGGAACCGTAAGGCTGGCGGCAATACCCAGGACGCTCAGTAGTCTTCGCATATCAACGACGTTCGACTCAAAAGGGGGCGGCCCGGGATCTGTCGATCTTCGCCGCCGCCTGCGGCGAAAGTACTGGCGCGCGACGCGCCATCACGGCCTTGCCGGCGTCCGATGGTGCTTGCGGTCGCGGGAAGGCTTCCGCGTACGCATCAGAAACATCTGATTCTCGGTGTTGCCGTCACCCCGCGGAGTGGCCTTGGCGCTGCAGCACTGACGCGTCAACCGGCTGCTCGGAGGACACAGGACATCGTGATGACCGGCTAGTGGGATTCGGATTCCGACCATGCGTCGCGTGTCCGCGTTTAGCTCATGCCACAGTTCGAGGCCGTCGGTGTGCTCAGCTTGCAGCAGGAGATACGGTCGTCGTGTCGAACGTGTTCCCTCTGCTGACGCGGTGCGGAAGACGCGTGCGGTCATTGGCTTGCCCAAGACCTGCGCGGAAACTGGTGCTATCGCATCCCCGATGCGCGGAGTCCCGACGATGCGCGAGGTGAGCCGCAGAGGAATCGAACCGACGGTCTTGCCACGATCCGATTACTCGAGAGTAGTCGCCAAGTGTATTTCGACCGGCCGGAGGGCGTTGCGATGTTCCTCTTGTTTTTCGAGGGGAGCTGTTGCATTCTACCCTTGGTAACCGAGAGGAGTTATGAGCAAGCCGCCCGATCTTGTTCTTGGCACGCTTAACCTGCTAATTCTGAAGATTCTCGCGTTGGAGCCGCTGCACGGATGGGCCATCAGGTTGCGATTGCAGCAGGTGTCCGCCGACGTCCTCCAGGTCAGTGACGGCTCGCTCTATCCTGCCCTTCACAAGCTGGAGCAGCAGGGCTGGATCCAGTCGGAGTGGAAGATGACCGAGAACAACCGGCGGGCGAAGTTCTATAAGCTCACGCGACTGGGCCGCGGCCAGTTGGAGAAAGAAGTGGCCAGCTGGAACGGGCTCTCTTCAGCCATTACGCGCGTCGTCAAGTTGAAGGAGGCATAACCGATGCGGCTGGAGCGCTGGATCCTTATCATCCCTCTGCGTCTGCGGTCGCTGTTCCGGCGCGGGGATGTCGATCGCGAACTGGACGAAGAGTTAGCTTTTCACCTGGATCAACGCACTCAGGAACTCGTCTCCCGTGGCCTCGATCCCGAAGAGGCGCGCCGGCTCGCCTACCTGGCGATGGAAGGCGTTACCCGGCGGGCAGAAGAATGCCGCGACACTCGTGGCTGGTCGTTTGTGGAGAGCTGGCAGCAGGATCTCCGGCAGGCGATTCGATCTTTCCGGCTGAGACCCGGGACCGCCCTTACAGTAGTGTCGACGATCGCGCTGGCCATCGGGGCGACAACGGCGGTTTACAGCGTCGTGGAAAGCGTACTGCTGCGGCCGCTACCCTACCCGGAACCGGAGCGGTTGGTGCGGATCTGGCAGACCTCGGCGAAGGTGTTAGCGCGGACGGGCTCGGATTTAATGGACCCGAAGGCACCGGTATTGTTTGAGTGGCTAAACGCTGACACCGGATTCGAGTCACTAGGCGCGTATGTCGATTCGTCCTACGTGTTGCGCGCGAACGCCGGAGCGGAAGTGATTCGAGGTCAGGAGGCGACGTCAGGAGTGTTCGAGGCTCTGGGCGTCTTGCCGATAGTCGGCCGGCGTCTGGCGCCGGCCGACGATGCGGGCGGTGGATCCGCCGTGGTCGTTTTGAGCGAAGGCTTCTGGCGGAATCGCTTCGGAGGTAACGAGCAGGTGGTAGGGACCCAGCTTGTTCTGGACGGACGCGCTCACGTCGTGGTTGGCGTGATGCCGACCAGGTTCAGCGTTCAAACATCCGAGAGCCAGAGTCTGATGCTGCCTGGTGGACCACCACAGTTGTGGACACCGCTGTCGCGGGAGGTTCGGGTTGGGAACAGAAATGCATTCGTGATCGGACGCGTAAAGAAAGGGGTAACGATTGCCGCCGCGGCCGAGCGACTTTCCACCGTACACGCAGGAATCGTGGAATCCGGGTTTAATGATGCGCGCGATACCGGAGTAAGAGTGTGGAGCCTGCTGGACTCGGCTGTGGGCGATATACGGGCAACGATGTGGTTCCTGCTGGTGAGTGTGGCGCTGGTGTTGGTTGTGGCGGCGGTGAACATCGCGAATATTTTGACCGCGCTTGGGTTGAAACGGCAGCGGGAGCTGGCGGTCCGGGCCGCGCTGGGCGCGAGCAGGAGCAGGCTGGTGCGGAGCGTATTTGTCGAGAGCGCCTTTTTGGCGGTAGTGGGAGGAGTGGGCGGAATCGCGCTGGCGTGGGCCGGGCTTCCCGTGCTGGTGAGGCTGTTGCCGCCGACCTTGCCACGGCTTGATTCGGTTGCGGTCAGCGTGGGAGTCCTGGCCTGCGGACTTGGACTCACGATCACGACGGCATTGCTGGTGGGCCCACTTCCGGCGATGCTCGCCGCGCGGACCGACCCACAGGACGCGATGCGCTCATCGGGACGGAGTACGACTTCCGGACGGGCGGCGAACCGGGTCCGTGCGACGCTGGCGGTGGCGGAGGTGGCGCTGGCATTTGTGCTCCTGACCGGGGCCGGACTGCTTGGCGGCAGCTATTGGCGGCTGATGTCGGTCGAACGCGGTTTCGAGACCGAGGGTCTGGCCGCGATGTGGGTAAAGCCGACCCGAGATACGTATCGGAACCGTGATCAGTTCAGTGAAGCTATGCGTGCGCGGCTCGAGCAGATTCCGGGGGTGAGAGCAACGGCAATGAATCACCTTCCGCTGTCGGGCCTGAGCGCGGGGACGAACTTCTATCTGGATCGCGGCGGGGAGGACGAACAGATCAACGCCATCCTTTCGATAGGACAAGACAATTACTTCGACGTTATGGGTGTGCCGATTGTCGCGGGCCGCGGCTTCAAGCCGGGAGACACCCGGAAGACGCCGCGCATCGCGGTCGTGAATCAAACGCTGGCGCGGAGATGTTGGCCGGACGGGAATGCGATTGGGCAGCGTTTCAGGACCGGGGACGATCCCAAGGCTTGGGTTGAGGTGGTTGGGATCGCCGGCGACATCCGACACAAGGAGCTTGCTGCGCCGATCGAGCCGACGGTCCATCTGCCCGCGACGCAGGCCGAGCGCGAGATTAACGAATGGGTCCTGCGATTCCGCGGGAACCCGGCGCCGGTCTTGCGGCGCGCGCGGGAGGTGGTTGCCGCTGTATCGCCGCTGCCGGTCAGCCGAACATTGATTCTGGAAGACGCAATCGGGCTCTCGGTGGCGATCCCGCGGTTTCGGACCTACTTCATCGTGGGACTTGCCGGTCTTGCGGCGGTGCTGGCGTTGCTGGGCATGTACGGCGTGCTGGCGTTTTCGGTGGCCCAACGCACCAGGGAGATCGGCGTGCGCATGGCGTTGGGCGCGCAGGCAGGCGAAGTGGTTCGGGCTGTTATCGGCTCGGGGATGAAGCTGGCACTGGTTGGAGCGGGGATCGGCCTGGCCGTGGCGTGGAGCGGAGCGGGTCTGTTGAGCGCGTTCCTGTTCGACGTTGCACCCAGGCATATGGCGACCTACGCAGCCGCGGTGGCTGGGGTGCTGGTTATCAGTTACGTAGCGGCATATCTGCCGGCGCGGCGGGCAGCTGGAGTGAACCCGGTGAGCGCGCTCAAAGACGGATAGCCGGGGAATGGGGTTCGCGACCAGGGTCTGGTACGCCGCCGGCCGAACTGCTGTACGGGCGCACCCGGAGCCGTGCGTGCGCGGGCTGGCCGAATGGGGGCGGGAGACAGTTGGAGAGTGGAACGGGACGGACAGACGCGTCGCACTGTGTCGTCCCAACTAAGTTCGCGTTTCGACCTCGGTGACCTTCCAACTAATCCTTGCCGCTAAGCGCGGGTTTCCCATAGCACCCGATTGTCTGCCCGCTGTGCGGGTGGTCGGCCTGCTGAATAATCCCCGAATGGGAACCGGAGCGACGGGCAATGTGTAGTCGGCAGCGTTTACTGAGGTGAGCAAACGGGGCACGATTTGTTTTGACGCATACTCAGTCTGATTATGCCGAAACAGAGGGACGCTGGAGTCAGTAACGACAACACGGGCAACACCCGATGCGGCATAGTCTGACATTCGACCGACAGTCCTTCATCTTCGCTGTCGTCAAGCCCGCACCCCATCGGCCGCGCAGTCCGCAGAGGGTGAGCGGGGCCTCCGTGCGGAGGAGGCGCCGGCCCTGTTCCGCCGTCAGCCAGTTTCCCAACCGCACCCCGAGGCGCCGGACGCCCTTCACGCGGCGAATGCTCGCCGCCAGCTCCGGACTCGAGGATACCGGCATCGGCCGCTCGTAGGCCGCGCGTCGGACGGCCGCGAGCCTCAGGTTGATCGTGGCCGGCGCGTCGTGGCGCTGCTCGAGGTGGATGTGGTAGCGGAGTGCGACGGTGCGGTTGAACGCCAGCCGCGGCTCCGAACAGTACCAGGCGACGAACTCTCTGATTGCGTGGTGATACGTACGCTGGCCACTTGCGGAGGTCAGGCTGTTCAGAACGGCCGCCTTGACTCAAGGTCTGGCAGCGCCAAGACACGCTTCGGTGGCTTCTTCGCACGGGACTTCAATCGGGATCTGGGCATAGGCGACGGCCTCCGGTCCGTCGCCCGCCAGCTTCACCGACATCTCGCCCGCGGCTGGCGCCCACCGCTACGGCCGAAGAGCCAGACCTCATGACTCATGGGATCGGCGTCGCTCGTTTCCGAATGGGCTGAAGAACATTCTGGGTCAAACCGGTGTCCAAGTCGACATCCAGCATGGCAAAGGGGGTCGCGACCGGTACGTGCCTCTCAGTGCGACGCTCTTAGTGACGCTGCGCGAGCACTGGCGGTGGATGAAGCCGACGACGTGGCTGTTCCCTGGCACGATCGACAACTGGCGGGCCGACAAGCCGATCACACCGAAGGTCGTGTGGGACGCCTGTCGGACGGCGGCCGACGCGGGCGGGGACTGAGAAACGCGTCTCGGCCCACACGCTGCGCCACAGTTACGCGACGCATCTCCTCGAAGGCGGAGCCGACCTGCGGACGATCCAGCTGCTGCTCGGCCACGTCAAACTGGAACACACCGTCCTCTATCTGCATCTCTCGCGACGGCATTTACAGGCCGTCGCCAACCCCTTGGACGCGATGGCGATCCCCGCACCCGACACGGCGCGGCGCTCGCGACGGCTGCACAAGCGGTGAGCCGGCCACCCTTCGAGGTGGCCGACATCATTCGCCAATACGGGACCCGCTTCATCGAGGCCCATCGCACCTGGCTCACGGGGCAGCACCGGCGTGTGCTTCGCGCCATCGCGCACTGCCGGACCGCGGCCCTGGGCGGCACATCTCGATCAGTGTGCGCACCTGCGGCCATCGCGCCATCTCGTTCAACTCGTGTCGCAATCGCCACTGCCCGAAGTGCCTGACGCACGCGCGCGATCAGTGGCTCGCCGAGCGTGAACGCGAGCTACTGCCCGTCGGGTATGCGCATGTCGTCTTCACCCTCCCGCACGCCCTCGCGGGACTCGCGTTGCAGAACCAGCGCGTCGTCTACGACCTGCTCTTCCAGGCGAGTGCGGCGACGCTCCTCGAGGTCGCTCGCGACGCCGAAGCACCTCGGCGCCGCACTCGGGTTTCTCAGCGTGCTCCACACGTGGGGCCAGACGCTGCGGCATCATCCGCATGTGCACTGCGTCGTGCCCGCGGGCGGTCTCTCCCTCGACGGCACGCGGTGGGTGCATGCGCGCCCGTCGTTCTTTCTGCCGGTGAACGTCCTGAGTCGCGTGTTTCGCGGCAAAGTTCGTCGCCGGTCTGCGGGACGCGTGTCACGCCGGGGCCCTCCGGCTGCCGCCAGGACCTCGAGCGCCTCACCGACGAGCGCGCCTTTGCCGCGTGGCTGCGCACCCGTTTCGGCACGAATGGGTCGTGTGCGCCAAGCCTCCGTTCGGCGGCCCGACTCACGTGCTGCACTATCTCGCGCGTACACCCACCGGTCGCGATCTCCATTCATCGGCTCATCGCGGTGACCGACGACCAGGTGACGTTTCGGTGGAAGGACTACCGCCACGGCAGCCAGGTCCGGCTCATGACCCTCAGCGCGGAGGAATTCCTCCGGCGCTTCTGTCTCCATGTGCTCCCAAAAGGCTTCGTGCGGATCCGGTTCTATGGCTTCCTGGCCTCGCCGTCGCACCGAGGCCCTGCCACGCTGCCGGCACGCGCTCGGCGTCGAATCCACTGCCGGTGCGCATCCGTCGTCGACGCGTCCACCCGGGTGTCCTTGCCGCCGTGTCCTGCCGCGGTGGAGTGATGGTCGCCATCGAACGACTCACCGGACGCCAACTCGCCGTCCACGTCTGGATCGAAGGACTCGCTCTGGACTCGTCGTGATCGGCACACTGCGTCGGCACCCGTCGCGCCTGCCGAGCCCACGCCTGCCAGGACACGTGTGCCTGCCGCGTCTCGCAAACGGTCAGGAACGATGCTCGCCGCAGCTCCTGCCGTCCGCCTTCGCGCGCTGGACCTCATCGTGCGGCAATCGGACATCAGGAACGTCCGCACCCCACGCGTCCGCACCGGCCCCCGTACCGATTCAACGCCCATACTGATCCGCCGCGTCCGCCGCAGACGCCAGCGGCTTCGTTCAAACGGCTCTATCGATAGTGACCCGGCGGAGCAGCCTCGGCGCTCAACGCGCGCACCCGTGCGCCGGGTCACTCCCGATAGAGTCCTAACGTTTATCGATACCGATCGGGCTTCAAGAAGGCCGTCCAGGACGGTCGCCGCCTTTGGATAAACCCTGCGCGGGTCTATGATCGCCAGCATAAGTGCGCGCCGCTCCAGACCGTCAACGCGACATGGACGTCTGACCTTCGAGGAGCAGAAATCATGGCCCTGATCAGTCGCACCGGGATCCTTCTTGCGATCATCGCCGTGCTTGCCGCGCCTGCAAACGGACAGCAGTACGACCGTTCCGTGGCCGCAGGCGGCCCGTTCTCCCGCGTGCCGGTGCTGAATGCACCGTTCTCAGCCGAGGCGAGGACGACGGTGCGGCAGGCCACGCCTGATGGCACCGTTCGCGAGCACACCGTGACAGCCCGCTACTACCGCAACTCGCAAGGGCACGTGCGGGCCGAACTCGACACTCCGTGGGGACCGTACGTGATTCTGAAGGCGGAGATCCACACACCGGATTTCGATGTGCGGTTCGTCACGCTGGACCCGGCCAAACGCACATACCGAATCGGTCCCGGGCGCTTTGGCGCGGAACTGGTGTTCAACGGTGAGGGTCGTGTCGCGCTTCCTGTCGGGAAGGTTTGCTTCCAAAACGCCCCGCCCGTTGTTGCGGACGCGTCAGACGATGAACGGCTGCAAGCCGTCAACGCGCGGGTGTCGGCGGACGTCGGCATCGTGACCGAGAGTCACCGCTCGGACGCGATCGGGGTCGACTACGCCGTTACGAACATCCGACGCGCCGAGCCTCCCGCCGATTTGTTCGAGGTGCCGACGGACTACACATTTGTGAGGAGTTCTCTTCCCGACGACCCGCTGGTCACGTTCGCCTCGTGGCGGCATTCCGCCCCTATGTGTAAATCCATGACCCGCTAAGACGCGATCTCGACGGCGCCGGATCTCCGCCGTCGGCCAGTATCGGCCCATCACCCAGCGGGTCGCACTCCGCCAATGGCCGTCTCGACTCGGTCGTCGGTAATGAGAAGTCATTAGCGTTCATCGGAAGTGCCTCGGCGCGAGAGGCTGGACACGAAGCCCGATGCGAACCCCGAGGCACTTTCGATAACGAGACTTGAAGAAGCCGCTGGCGCGGCGGCCGGCTATGGAGCTGGAATTGGGATTTTGGGGCGTGGACGGTGGCCAGTGGCGGGGCCGTCGGCGCGCGAGCGGCGGCGGTCGGGGTTTGAGAGGGGCCGCGCGCGGCATCGCCGTGCACGGTCGGCGCCTCGCGAGACGACCACGGACACACGATCGCCGAACGTGGGCGACCACGTCGACCAGGGCGCCTGTCAGGACGAGGGGACGTGATGCTCATGAGGTGTCGAAGCCGAGCGTGACCGTGGCCAGGTGGAGCGCCGACAAGATCGGACCGACGATCATCGCCGCGCCGCATCGGGGACACGTCCACGAGGCGCGGGTGGCCGGCTCGGTGGTGGACGTCGCGGTCGCGTCCGTGGGTGGGGGCGCCACTGACGGTGTGGCGAGTAGCGTCCGTGCGAGCGCGATCCGGGCCACGCGACAGGTGTTCGCGAGAAACCCCGACTGCCGGATGCGGACGAAGCCGCGGGGCAGGATGTGTTGGACGAAGCGGCGCAGAAACTCCATGGTCGTGAGCGTCATCGTGCGGCGCTGGTCACCCCGGGCGTAGTCCTTGTAGGAGAAGGTCACGTGGTCGCCGTCGAAGGCGAGCAGCCGGTGATTGGTGATCGCCACGCGATGCGTGTAGCGCCCCAGATAGCGCAGGACCGCTGAAGCACCGCCAAAGGCCGGCTTGGCATAAACCACCCAGTCCGTCTGGAAGAGGGCGTCGACGAAGCCATGCCACTGGGCCGGGTCAGGCAGGTGCTCGCTGCCGCCGGTGAGGTCGAGCTCGTTCCGGTTGTACGCCCGTCGTAACGCCTCGACAAACTTCCCGCGAAAGACGCGACTGAGGACCTTCACAGGGAGGAAGAAGCCGGCGTACTTCGGATGAATCCAACGCCGATGATTCGGAGACAGGCCACCAGCCGGCACGACGCAGTGCACGTGGGGATGGCGGACCAACGTCTGCCCCCAGGTATGGAGGATGCTCAGCACGCCGATCTCGGCACCGAGATGCCGAGGATCGGCCGCGACCTGGCGGAGGGTGGCCGCGCTCGTCTGGAAGAGCCAGGTGTACAGCCGCGCACGATTCCGATAGGCCAGCGGTAGCAGCGCATGGGGGAGCGTGAAGACGACGTGCACATACGGCACGTCGAGCAGATCGCGCTCGCGCGCGTGGAGCCAACGCTCCCGCGCCTGCGCCTGACACTTCGGGCAGTGCCGGTTGCGACACGAGTTATAGGAGATGGCCCGATACCCGCAGGCGTCACACCGATCGAGGTGCCCGCCGAGCGCGGCGGTGCGACAGCGCGCGATCGCGCGAAGGACCGAGCGCTGTTGCGCGCTCAGCCACGGATGCTGCTCGATGAAGGTGTCACCCTGCGCGTGGAGGATATCGGCCACCTCCACGGCAGGCCGGCTCACGACTCGGTGGGCCTCCGCTTCAATCGCGACCGCGGCACCACCGGGGGCGGTGTCACGTGGAGCTGCTCAAGAGGATTGGGCGCCGCGTGGAGGTGGCGACGGGAGAGGTGGAGATACACGGTCGTGTGCGACAAGTCGGCATGACCAAGCAGGAGCTGAATCGTGCGCAGGTCGGCGCCCGCTTCCAGGAGATGCGTGGCGTACGTGTGCCGCAGCGTGTGCGGCGTCACGCGTTTGTCGATGCCCGCCTTCTGCGCGGCGAGGCGCACCGCCTCCCAGATCACCTTCGTCGTGATGGGGGCGTCGGCCCGCCAGCCGTGGCGCGTCCCGGGGAAGAGATAGGTCTTCGGTCGCATCCATCGGTAGTACTCGACGGAGTGCGGCGAGGAGCGTGGGACTCAGGGGAATCTCGCGATCGCGGCCACCCTTGCCCTGTCGACCCGGAGCACCATGCGTTGACTGTCGATGTCACAGACTCTGAGCTGGCACGCTTCGGCGCGCCGCAAGCCGGCGCCATAGAGCGTCAGTAGCAACGTAAGTGATAGAGATTCTTCGCGCTCGCGATGAGCCGCTCCTCGTCGGGACTGAGGACGACTGGGAGGCGGAGCCGCCGCTTCGGGTACGGCAGGTCCTCGCGCACGTCCCGTCGCTTCAGGACGTAGCGGCAGAAGAAGCGCAGCGCGCAAATCTGCGTGACCACCGTCCCGACGGCGAGCCGGCGCTCCTCGAGAAGATACAGATGGTAGCGTCGCAGCTGCGCAGGTGTGAGTCGATCGAGGCGCGCGCGCGAGTGCTGCCGAAACGCCTCAACGATCTGGATGTAGCTGCGGATGGTGGACGCGGCGTAGTCGCGACGTACCAGCTCGTCGCGCAGGCATTGCAGTAACTTGGTCACAGACACCTCCTGTGACCACGCACCCTATCCTGCTACGAATGACCCGGCTGCCCGTCGGCCGCCGCGCCAGCGGCTTCGTTCCAAGTCGCCCAGGGTTTACCGACGGCCGAGCGCCCAGGATATCCCGTGCCGTAGTGGCGCCGCTGGTGGGCGCACTTCGCGCGCAGCCGCATAAACATTGGGCCGACCATCCTCCGCAAGAAGATCGAGGATGTGCGTGAGGCGGGCGCGTCTATCGCGGGCGACGGTTGCGCTGAGCCGCTGTAGATCCACGGCTCGGCCTAACCCGATCGTTGAACGCCCTCGGTTCCCACGCGAGGTTAGCCAGCCCCTGCGGCGAGGCGGATGTCACCTGCGGCGATTCCCGCGAGCGTTTCGACCACGAACTCCTTCTCTCGTGCCCGCACGCGGGCCTTGAGATCGTCAACAGAGTCATCCCGGAGGACCGGAACTCTGCACTGACACACGATCGGGCCGGTGTCGTACTCGGGATCGACAAGATGAATCGACACACCAGATTCCGCCTCACCGGCCTCGAGCACCGCCTCGAACACACGATCTCCGTACATCCCACGCCCACCGAATTTCGGCAGGAGTGCCGGATGAGTGTTGAGAATTCTTCCCTGGAAAGTTCCGAGTACGAAGGGGCCCAGTTTCTTCATGTAGCCGGCCAGAAATACGACGTCGACGTCAGCCGCAACCAGCACATCTCGAATCGCCGCGTCCAACGTGGCCGGATCCCGGTGTGTTCTCGAGGACAAATGAACTGCCTGAACGCCGGCTTCGCGAGCCTTGACCAACGCGCCAGAGTCGCCATTGTTGCTCACGACCACCGAAACCCGCCCCGGTATGCGCCCGCCCGCGAACGCATCGAGCAGACTTTGAAGCGTCGTGCCCTCGTGCGAGGCGAGAACTCCAAGGTTCATGGTTTGTCCGGATTGTCCGACAGCTGCGCCACGGCGACGAGGCGGTCGGTGGCACCGAGCTCGACGCCGTGATCGTACGCACCGAAGTACTGGATGTTGCGGGAGCCGTGGCGCGCGAACAGCATGTTGAGCTCTTCACGCTCCCGGCAGCGCATGACGAACTGATAATCGCTGACGCACGCATCGCCCCGCCCGACAAGTTCGTGGCGCTCAGATATCAGCAGGAGCCGGTGTTCAGCATCGAGCTCGGTGACACTCGTGAAGGTCAGCTCTCCCCGATCAGTTGAGACCCGTTTTCTGAAGAGGGGTTCACGTGTCTTCCGTTCCGCAGAAGCGCCCCACTCAGCCATCGCGGTGTCGCCTTGCGTGATGGTCAGGTCGACCTCGGGCAGAACGTCCTGACCCAGCTGAACATCCCTCGTCCACTGGCCGGCGAAACTGGGCTTCGTCTGCGCGGTCAAACCGGCCGCCATCAGGACGACCGCCGCCACGCCCAGAATTGCTGTGACACGTCGCATAGGTTGGCACTCCTTCATGAAATCGGGACAGCTCGACGCCGCCCCGGCACGCTTTGACCGCGCGACTCGCAGCGCGTCGATCGGATCCAGGTCTGCCGCTTGTCTTTCCCGGGTCACCTGCGTTGACGGCTACTCCGCGCGTAGCGCCGCCCACGGGTCGATCCGTGCCGCGCGGCGCGCGGGCAGCCATGCCGCCATCAGTCCCACCGCCATCAGCAGCAGTGTGACGATCGTGAACACGATCGGATCGGTCGGCGTCACGCCGAACAGGAACGTCTGCAGCACACGCGTCACGCCGGCGGCCCCGGCCAGGCCGACGATCAGGCCGGCGACGACGATGCGGAGCGCGCGCGTGAGCACGAGGCGGAGCACGTCGCGGCGTGTGGCGCCGAGCGCCATGCGCACGCCGATCTCGCGGCGGCGCTGCGTCACCGCGTAGGCCATCAATCCGTAGATGCCGCACGTCGCGATCAGCGTCGCCGTCGTCGCGAACAGGACCAGCAGCAACATCCGGAACACGCGGCGCCGCCACCGACGCCGCCACCGCTTCGTCCATCGTCAGCGTGCTCGCGATCGGCAGATCGGGCGCGGCGCGGCGAATTTCCGCGCGGATGCCTTCGACCACGCTGGCGGGTGTGGCCGTGCGCGCGACGAACGACACGAACCGTATGAAACCGCTGCGGTCCTGCTGGAACGGCGCGTAGATCATCGGCTGCACTGCCCGATCGAGTCCCCGCTGACGGATGTCCGCGACCACGCCAACCACCGTCAGCCACTCGCCTTGATCGTCCAGCCGCACGCGCCGGCCGAGTGCCTCGGTCGGACCACCGGGAAAGTATTCGCGCACGATGCGCTCGCTGACGATCGCCACTTTCGCCGCGTCCGCCGTGTCCCGCGCGGTGAACTCGCGTCCCGCTCAGCAGCGGAATCCCCATCGTCGTGAAATAGCCCGCGTCGATCTTCGGCGTGCCGGCAAAGAGCGTCGGCTTCGGCTGACCCTCGATGTCGAAGTCGCTCTGGATGAACATCATGTGGAACGGCGCCGAGTTGATCACGCTCGCGGACGTGACGCCCGGCAGATACCGGATGCGCTCGAGCACGCCGCGTGCGAACGCCTGGATGCGCTCGGGCTTGTCGTAGAGGCGTTCGGGTAGCGTCACCCTTGACGGTCTGCACGACACCGTCGCGCCCGCGTCGACTCGAAGCCGGGCGACACCGACGTGAGACGCACGAAGCTGTGAATCAGCAGGCCCGCGCCGATCAGGAGGACGAGCGTCATGGCGATCTGCGCGGCGACCAGCAGCGTCCGCAGCCGCTCGCCCTGACGGTCGCCCGTCGTGCGCGTGCGCCCCGGCGTGCAGCGCGAGGCCTTCGCCAAACGCGGCCCCGCCGACGCGCAGGGCCGGCACGAGGCCGATGAGCAGCGTCGAGACGAGCGACAAGCCGAGGCAGAACGCCATCACGCGCGCGTCGATCACGATGCCGCCGAGCCGTGGCAGCGCGGATGGCGGCACGAGCGGCAGCGTGACGCCGATCGCGATCTGCGCGAGCATCACGCCGAGCGCCGCGCCGAGCAGCGACAACACGACCGCTTCCGTCAGCAACTGACGCACGATCCGCCGGCGTCCCGCGCCAAGGGCCATGCGGACGGACAGTTCGCCGCGCCGCGCGGTGAGGCGCGCCATCTGCAGGTTCGCGACGTTGACGCAGGCGATCAGGAGCACGAACGACACCGCCCCGAGCAGGATCAGCAGCAGCGTGCGCACCGACTCCGTGCCGGACTCCTGCAAGCCGGCGGTGCGCGCGAGCCTGCGGACGTTCGGCGCGAGCACCCCTTCCGTCCCGAGTGCGCCGCCGGGCACGATCGACGAGTCGTTTGCCAGCGCCGTCAATTCCGCTTCCGCGCGTTCCTGCGTCACGCCTGGCTTCATGCGGCCCAGCAGGAAGAGAAACGCGCTCCTGCCGGTATCGCCGGGCCAGCGATTGGGCAGAAAGATGTCCGCTTCCGGCAGCGCGCCGAGTCGGGCGATCACCGGCCTGAAAGCTGAAGTCCGGCGGCAGCACGCCGACGACGGTACGGGGGAGGCCGTCGACGGTGATGGACTGTCCGACGATCGCCGGATCGGCCTTGAGCGACGTGCGCCACAGCCGATCGCTGACGATCGCGCTGCGATCGTCGTCGGGCGCCGCGGCGCCGGTGAGGAACGCGCGGCCGCGCGCGGGAGTGACGCCCAGCGTGGCGAAGAAGTTCGGACTCACGTCGAGCGCGGACAACGTCAGCGGCTCACCGCGTCCGGTGAGCTCCGCGTTGATCGAACTGTAGGCCGCGAGGTTGTCGAGCGCGGTGACGCGCGGGCGCAGCCCCTCGTACGACACGGGCGCCCAGGTCGAGAACGTCTTGACGCCCGTCTCGGTCTGTTGCGCCGACGAGATCATGATGAGGCGATCGGGAGCGAGATACGGCAGCGGGCGCCAGAGCACGCCGTAAGCGACGGAGAAAATCGCCGTGTTGAGGCCGATGCCGAGCGCGAGCGTGGCGAGGGCGGTGAAAGTGAACGCCGGATCGCGCCGCATCAATCGCAGCGCGTGACGCACGTCCTGTGCGATCGCGCCGAACATCTGCGAACGAATTGCGACGACGAGGCTTCCGGTTGCCGCGGCTGGCGTCGTTCGGCTGGTCACTGATGCATCCTTGGATCGTGCCTGGGGTCGGCATACATGGACGGGCAACCGTCATCGATGGCTTCGGGGCGCAGTTCGTAGTGCCAGGGCTCGTTCCGATAGATCTGGCAGAGCCGGTACTCGGCGCCGTGCCTGGACAGCCACGCCGTGGCGCGGGAGGGCCCGATGTCGACCGCGTCCCCCGACACATGAGAAGACGTGTCGGGAGTGGCGACCCATCGGGCGGCGTCCTTTGCCGAGCCGTACTTCGCGACCGCGTCACGAAGGAGTTGCTTCTGATACTCCCGGGAGCGCCAGCCACTCTTGACAAAGATCTCGATCCCGTCCTTCGCGGCATCCGTTGCAGCCTGGCGGAGGGCGCGGAGCAGACTCGGATCGAGGTTGGCCACGGCCGGAATGTCGTCATCGAAGACCCTCACGCCCTCAGGGACGGCGCCATCTGTCCCGCCCAGTGCCCTTGGATGTGACAAAGTCGTCGTGCTGACGAGACGACAAGGGCAGCGAGGATGGCCGATCGGATACGACGAGCGGCGATTCGGGCTGGCTCGCTGTGGGACATGCCGTTAGTCTGGACCGCGTGGTGTTGTCGGCACGTATGCGGTTTTCGATATACGGACGATATGTCCCGGCTCGTAGCATCGAGGGTGTATGCGTGTGTTGATCGTCGAGGACGAGCCATATCTGGCAGAAGCCATCCGTGACGGCCTGCGCCTGGAAGCGATCGCCGCCGACATCGCCGGTGACGGTGACACCGCGCTGGAACTGCTGAGCATCAACGTCTACGACATCGCCGTCCTCGACCGCGATATCCCAGGCCCTTCCGGCGACGAGATCGCCAAACGCATCATCGCCTCCGGCAGCGGCATGCCGATCCTCATGCTCACCGCCGCCGACCGGCTCGACGACAAGGCCTCAGGGTTCGAACTCGGAGCCGACGACTACCTCACCAAGCCCTTCGATCTGCGAGAACTCGTGCTCAGGCTCAGAGCACTCAACCGCAGGCGCGCCCACAACAGACCACCCGTGCGAGAAATCGCCGGCCTGCGTCTGGATCCGTTCCGACGGGAGGTCTACCGCGACGGCCGCTACGTCGCGCTGACCCGGAAACAGTTCGCCGTGCTGGAGGTCCTCGTCGCTGCCGAAGGCGGTGTCGTGAGTGCCGAAGAGCTCCTGGCACGAGCCTGGGATGAGAACGCAGACCCGTTCACCAACGCCGTGCGCATCACGGTCTCGGCCCTGCGCAAACGGCTCGGCGAACCCTGGATCATCGCCACCGTGGCCGGCGTCGGCTACCGGATCGACATCGCACCAGGCGCTGGACGTCCGGGAGGAAACCGTGGGTAGGCCGCCCGGGCTGAGCGTTCGCCTCAAACTGACCCTCAGCTATGCCGGGTTCCTCATGGTGGCAGGTTTCCTGATGCTCGTGGCCGCGTGGTTCGCAGGCCAGCCAGATCAGTCGGTCAACTCCCTGCTGCTGCGATACATACCCGACGAGATGATCGGCATGCTCGGTGCCCTGGTGCCCGGGCGCCGCGCGTTCCTCCTGCGCGCTTACGCTCCGGCCGCGGTTATCGTTCTGGCGTTCCTCCTGGTGTTCGGTCTCCTAGGGGGATGGATTCTCGCCGGCCGTATGCTCGCCCCGCTGATTCGCATCACAGACGCCACACGCACGGCCACGAATGGATCACTCTCCCACCGAATCCGTTTACCGGGCCGCAGCGATGAGTTCCGCCAGCTTGCCGACGCCTTCGACACCATGCTCGAACGGCTCGAAGCCCATGTCGGCGAACAGCGGAGATTCGCAGCCAACGCCTCCCACGAACTGCGCACCCCGCTGGCGATCACGCGGACACTGCTCGACGTGGCCCGCAACGATCCGAACCGCGACACCGGCGAACTCCTCGACCGCCTCCACGTCATCAACACCCGCGCGATCGACCTCACTGAGGCATTGCTCCTGCTCAGCCGCGCCGACCGACGGTCCTTCACCCGGGAACACGTGGACCTGTCCCTCATCGCGGAAGAAGCCACAGAAACGCTTCTCCCGCTCGCAGAAAAACGCGGCCTCACCATCGAGACCTCAGGCGACGTGACCTCCACCATCGGCTCGCATGCGCTCCTGCTGCAGATGACGACGAACCTCGTGCACAACGCAATCGTCCACAACCTGCCTGAACAGGGCACCGTGTGGGTCACGACCAGCGTTCGCCCCGAGGCCGCGGTGCTCACGGTCGAGAACACCGGCGAGACGGTCGCGCCCCAATTGATTTCCACGCTCGTCGAGCCGTTTCAGCGCGGCACCGAACGCATACGCACCGACCACGCAGGCGTCGGTCTCGGCCTGGCGATCGTCAAGAGCATCACCCAGGCACACGACGGAATTCTCACTCTCACCCCCCGCCCCGCCGGCGGGCTCCGCGTCACGGTGCAACTCCCCGCCGCACCACACACGGACAGATGACGATCAGGGGAAGGTCGACCGCGCACCCGAGGACCTCGCTGGTGCCGTTCCGTTTTTCCAATACGAGCCGGCAGGCTTCTCGTAGAGTCGCGCGATGTCCCCTTACCGCGGACGCCGTAACATCGGGACGATGGTCGGCGACGAGCCGGCCTGGATGCTTCCGAGGACCTCGAATCCGTGCCGCTCGTACAACGGCACGTTGCGCGGGTTCGACGATTCGAGATATGCGGGGGCGCTGTCCCGATCGACCTGGACGAGCGCGTGGCGGAGCAGTGCGGATCCATAGCCCCGTCCCTGGGAGGTGGGGTCCACGCCGATCAGTGGCAGATACCAGCAGGGTTCCTCCGGGTGGAACCGGCCCATCTGCTCGAATACCTGCGTCATGTGCGCCTGCCGATCGGGTGGGGCGTTTCGCTCGACCAGGACCTCGAGCCGCTCCGAATCGGGCTGAACGCCTGGCGGCAGCCACATCGCCGCCGCACCACCACCGTCCACGAGATGGACGGTGCCGTGCGCGAAACCGTTGCCGCCAAACGCCTTGATGGTCTCGGGCATGACGGCCAGATATGTCTGTGGATTTGGATAAGCCCATCGCGCCATCGGGTCGGTGCTGAACGCCAGGGTAATGACGTCGATGGCCACCTGCTGTTCCCGCTCGCTGGCTGCGTGTACCTCAACGGTCGACATCCTTACCTCCTGCCGGCGATCGATGCGATGGCGTCGTCTCTCGGCACTACAGACAATAACCGAGTCACGCCGAGTCTTGACACCGATCACACTGACGGTTGACGGCTCCGGTGACTCTAGAACCCATCTCATAAATGCGCCGGCATTCGGCCGCCCGGGCATCCCGTGGCGCGGCGTTGCTCGTCGGTCGAATACTTCAGTATTCTCACTCCTCGCGCCTTGCGCGACGGGCGCCCCGACGCCCTCGGTGCTACGCCGCATTTATGAGATGGATTCTAGCGAAGATGAGGCGAGGCCCGGCCTTGCCGTCATCGAAGCTCGCACAGGACGTCGACTCTGTCGAGCTCTGGGAATGTCTGTAAGCCCGGGCGGGATGTTGGAACTGCCAGGCCCCGATGCTGCGGGCATTCACGACAACCTTCGCCAACCCTGGAAAGGAGCAGCACCGTGCTGAAGCGTGTCCGTACCACCCCCGACATCTACGAGCCGTTTCTGTTGTCGCAGGGTATTCGTTTGGGCGATGTGCTCTACATTTCCGGCCAGGCCGGTTACGCCGATGACGGCAAGATCGTCGAAGGCGGTTTCCGGGCACAGGGAGAGCAGGCCTTTTCGAACCTGCGGCGCGCCCTCGAAGCGGGCGGCTCAAACCTCGACCATGTCGCGAAGGTCACAATCTTCCTGACGGACATGGGCAACTTCAAGGAGGTGGTCGAGCTCCGCCGGAAGTATTTCTCCGAGCCCTACCCGGCGGACACGATCGTCGAGATCAAGGCGCTCTACACGCCCGAGGCGATGATCGAGATCGAGGCGATAGCAGCCGTGGCCACCAGCCCTACGCCGGCAAACGCCGTGGACTGAGGATTCGATTAGAGTGACGGTCGCAGCAGTTTTCGGTAGACTCGCAGCCGCAAATGCCGAGCATTCCTTCTGCGCGACGTTCTGCGTACTTCCTGCTGGCGGGGATTCTCGCCGCCGGCTCTCCGGTCTTCGTTCAAGACACCGTCGAACTCTTCGCCGACGACTTCTCCCGCTTCCCTCCGGGCATGCTGTCCGCACCCATCGGCCAACTGAACGGCGCAATCCAGGAGTATCACTACATCGAGCACCGCGGCGTGCGGACGTTCCCGTGGCGCAACCCCATCGTGCACCACGATTCCTGGGCCGCGGGGGATGAAGGAACGGATCCGTATCTCGAGCAGCATCTCATCAACGACGATCTCCGCTTCGCGCCGCTCTTCGTCACCGGCGACAGCGAGTGGCGCGATTACCGCGTCGAAGTCTCTGTGCGTCCCCTGTCATTGCAGAAGGAAGCCGGTCTGGCGTTTCGCTACCGCACGTCGCGCCACTACTACCGGCTGGCCCTCGAGGACGGTAAGCGCCTGCGGCTCGCGATCAGGCTGCCCATCGACGACCAGTTCCGCGTCAGCGCGTGGCGCGAGCTGGCGGTGGCTTCGTTCCCGTACGACACGAAGACCTACTACCGTCTGGCGGCCGTTGCCGAAGGCGATCGGCTGCGCGGCTTCGTCGACGGCAAGCCGCTGATCGATGTTCGCGACGGCGAGTTGACTGCCGGCATCTCAGGCATCACCGCGAACATGCCGGCGCGCTTCAAGGCGTTCACCGTGACCGCGACGGCAGCGGCTGCCGCGGATGTACGCCGGCGGATCGACGCGCGCGAGCGCGAGCTCGAGAAGCTGCGGGCGGAAAATCCACGTCCACGGCTGTGGCGCCAGTTCGACACGAAGGGCTTCGGCGCCGGCCGGAACGTGCGGTTCGGCGATCTCGACGGCGACGGTCGGCTGGACATGCTGTTCGCGCAACAGGTGGCGAAGGTGCGGGGCGACGCCTTCGATCAGATCAGCTGTCTCACCGCGGTCACCCTCGATGGCACGATCCTGTGGCAGCAGGGAAGGCCAAACCCGAAAAACGATTTGCTGACCAACGACACGCCGTTCCAGATCCACGATCTCGACGGCGACGGCCGCACCGAGGTCGTGCTGGCGCGCGATTTCCAGCTGCAGGTGCTCGAAGGGCGAACGGGCCGAGTTCGGAGCCGCGAATGGCTGCCCCGCATGTCACCGGAGCTGAAGGACCGCCCGTACCAGTTGAACGTCGGTGACTCGCTGCTGTTCGCCGATCTCAGTGGCGCCGGTGCGCCGCGAGAGATCCTCCTCAAGGATCGCTACGGCACGTTCTGGATCTTCAACAAGGATCTGAAACCCGTCTTCGAAGGGCACGGGCAGACCGGGCACTATCCGTTCGCGATTGACACCAACGGGGACGGCCGCCAGGAGTTCATGATCGGCTTCTCCCTGTGGGAGCTCGATGGCCGCCGACGCTGGACCCACGACACCGAGCTGAAGGATCACGCCGACGCATTGTCGATTGGCAGCTACGGCCCCGGCAAGGGGGGCGCGATGCGAGCCTACGTCGATGGATCCGATGAAGGGTTTCTCATCTTCGATCTGAACGGCAGCCTCCTGAAGCACCTGCGGCTCGGCCATGCCCAGACGCAGAGCGTCGGCCGCTACCGCGCGGATCTCGACGGTCTGCAGATCGCCATCGCCAACTTCTGGCGCAACCCCGGCATCGTCACGATCCTCGATCACGACGGGAACATCCTCGCGCAGGACGAGATGATTCCGGGTTCGAGTCATCTCGAGCCGGTCAACTGGCGCGGCGACGGCCGGGAGTTCGCCCTGCTGTCTGGCAACGTCCGCGAAGGTGGGATGGTCGACGGGGAGCTGCGCCGCGTCGTCATGTTTCCCGACGACGGGCATCCGGACCTGGCGTCCGCGGTCCGCGATGTCACCGGCGATCAGCGCGACGAGATCATTCTGTGGGATCAGGGCCGGGTCTGGATCTACACGCAGGATCGGCCGTTCACCGGCTCCCGCATTTATGCACCCGCGCGCAACCCGCACTACAACGACTCGAATTACCGCGCCTCGGTGTCGCGGCCAGGCTGGGCTGATCGCTGAAACAGCCACGGCGCGTGCCGCGATGCGGGGCGCCAGTCGCTGGACTTGTCAGGAGGAGCGGAGTGACCGCACGAGCGTGCTGGGCGATCGCATTCGGCGCACTTGTTGCGTGGGTTGTCGTGCCTGGCGTGGCCGGCCGCGCCCACCCGGGTGACGCAGTCGTCAGCCGGGGGCAGACTGATACTGTCCCGCCCGGTGCCGGCTTTCCCGTTGGATGGTGTATTCGGGCGCGATCGGACGTCTTCACGGACGCGAAACGGGCCGGATTCGAGTATGTCGAGCTGGCACTCCAGGATGTCCTCGGGTTGTCGGATCAGGAATTCGAACAACTGGCGGCTGACCTCAGGCGCCTCGACCTGCGCGCCTTGAGCGGCTACAACCCTGTTCCGGCAGGCCTGAAACTCGTCGGCCCGGCGATCGATCGCGCGAGACAGGATGCGCACGTCGCCCTCGTTGTCCGCAGGGCCGCCCGCCTGGGCCTGTCATTCCTGATATTCAACAGTGGAGCATCGTGGCGTGTGCCGGACGATTTCTCGCGCGCGGAGGCACAGACACAGCTGGTGGACTTTGCGCGCCGCCTGGCGGCGGCCGCCGCTCACAGCAAAATCACGGTGCTGGTGAGTCCCCTGCGGAGCTCCGACTCGAATGCCATGACGACGATCGCCGAGACGATCGCGTTCGTCAAGGCGGTCGATCGTTCGAACGTGGCGATGATGGTCGATTACTCGTTCCTGCGGGTCCAGAAGGAGGATCCTGCAGCGCTTGTCGCGGCAGGTCCGATGCTGCGTCACGTGCATGTCGCAAATCCTGCCGTGACCCCTCGAGCCTACGCAATGGACGAGAAGGAATCCGATTACGCACCGTTCTTCGCCGCGCTGAAGCAGATCGGCTATCGAGGCGGGCTCAGCGTCCACGCAAGTACCACCAGCTTTGTCACAGACGCTCCGCGCGCGATCGCCTTCCTTCGCCGTCGCGCCCACGAACTCGGGCAGCCGTAGAAAGCCAGGTCTCAGGGCCCTCGTACGAGTTTCCTGTTCACTGTCACGCCGCGGTCAACGATGCGTGGCCGTGTCGCGTCCGAGCGCCATGCGGATGCCAATCTCCCTCGGCCGCTGCGTGTCAGTCTGCAAAACCTGTCGCGCTCTCGAGGATGAACGCGGCCCAGAGACGCGGCGACGCGAACCCGTGTCGGGCGCGCAACGCGCCGATGACTTCCAGTTGTGCCTGGTGCAGGGCCTCGGCCTTTGAGAGAGTCGTCAGGTTCCGGTAGAAGCTGACCATCATCTGCGCAGTCGTGTCGTCGTCCACCGGCCAGAGCGACATCAGCACGTTCTGGGCGCCGGCCAGCAGGAACGCACGTCGCAAACCCAGAACACCCTGGCCCTGCACTACCGAACCTGTGCCCGAATCGCAGCTGGACAACACGACGAGCTCCGTTGCCGAGAGGTCGATTCCGCTCACCTCGAGAGCGGTCAGCAGTCCGTCGTCGCTCCCCGTCGGCTGATCTGGCCGGTTGGCGCCCGCCAGCGCCAACCCCGACCTGACGAGCGCGTGCTCGTTTCGATCCGCTTCCAGTCCGAATGTCTCTCTGTCGAGGAAGAAGCCGTGCGTGGCGATATGAAGGATGCGCGCCGGCGGCAGGTGCTTGAACGCCGTCTCTGTCGCATCGCTCCCTCGCAGTACTTGTCGGGGCTTGTCGCCGCGAACGAGCGCCGGGATCGTTTCAGCTTCGACGGCTGTGCCCGGCAATTGCGCGTACGCGCCGCCGGTGCCAAAGTGCGGATCGGCAAAGACCGCCACGTCCAGCGCCGCCACGGCTCCGGTGCGCGTCGACCTCACCAGGTCACGTCCGGTGGCGGCATAGGCAAAGCGGAATCGCTCGATGAGGAATCGATCGTCACCGTCGACGAGCGCCGCGAACGGGACGCGATACAGTTCTCCGTCCGGGCTGATCACGGTTTGTCGTACTCCTCTCAGTGACGGTTCGAGCGGCGCCCAGACCAGGCGATACAGCTCTCTGAGCACGTCGCTCGTGAGTGTGGGATTGGCCCCGGCGCGAAGGGCGGCCTGGAGATCACCACCCAGAAGATCGATGGGTCGCGCCGGGCCGAGGTCGACCAGCGACAGCGCACCCGCGGGTGTGAGCACGAAGGCGAGATAGATCGCCTGATCGTCCGCTGAGTCGCACAGACAGGGTGCCGGATCCTCGTCACGAACGCGGACGAACTCGATCAGGGCGGTATCGCGCGGCAAGCCGGCGGCGACCTGCGACAACGTCACGCGCCGTCTCGCGCCGGCAAACTGCCACGCCGGAACGGTCGCCACCTCCGCCTGCAGGGCTACCGCTCTTTCGAAGAGTACGGTCACCGTCTCGGCGTAGTGAGCCGGCGTCTGCGCCTCTGGTCGGCGAACCAGCGTACGCGCGAGATCGTTGCGAACCTGCGCCAGTTCCTCCAGGTCTTGTCGAGTTCTGTCCGATGCCGGCGGAGATGTGCCCTTCGCCAGTGCCTGAAGATCGAGCGCGGCACTCTTGCGGTCCAGCACCAGATCGTACGCTCTTGCGATCGATTCCGGATCTGCGCGAGAGTGTCGAACTGTTGTCTTCAGCAGCTGGTGGTAGAACCGGCTCCTGACCCGGTCGCTCCTCTGATCCAGCATGGTGCGATCGCTCGCGAAGAACCAGAAATTCCGGTCATCCATGGGCGCGGCGCGGCGCAGATAACCGGCGATGGCGCCGGGGTCAGTGGCCGCGGCAACTGCCGAGAGCTCCTGTAACACCTCACTGGAGATGTCATCGGCAAGGTTCCACCCCTCTTTGGCTCCGGATGAGAGGTGCGGCGCCGCCAGGTCGAGCGCCTGTTCGAACGTTCTCTTCGCTGCGGCCAGATCGCCGCGCAGGCGCTGCGATGTTCCAAGCTTCCTGAGAACCCTGGCCGCGATCGACCAGTTCATGACGACGTACTGGTTTCGCGAATCGAGGATGCGCTGATAGAGCGGCTCGGCTTTCGAGGTACTCGCGCATGAAGCGCCAGTTGTCGGCGAGGTTCTCGAGCGCCCTGCGCAGGTCAGTGATCGAACGTCTGTCGGATGTGAGCCGTGCCTCCCAGAACGACAGCGCACGGCTGAAGAAGCCGGACGCCGCCTGGAATTGTCCAGACTCTCGAAGGGCGAAGCCGCGCTCGGACGAGAGCGCCACGACAGCCTCGTCATCCGGACCGAGCACGCTGTCTGCGCCGCGCATGACCATCTCGAAATCCCGTTCCGCCCGCCTGTATTCACGAGCGTCGATGTAGAGCCTCGCGATCGCCGCACGCACACTCAATGCGCGTTGCGGGTCGTTGACGCCGGCAGCCGAGTACAGCGCCAGCGCTCGTTCGTACAGCTCGACGGCAGCGCCGCGGACGCCGACGCTGGAGGTCAGGTACGCCTTCGCGAGGTTCGACAGGCCTCTTGCCACGTTCACATGGTCCGCACCCAGCGCCGCTTCGGCCTGACGAACCTGATCCAGCGCCATTGGCAGTCCATCGCTCAAGTTTTTTCTGTGGAACAGCAGCTTCTCGACACGCAGGATCAGGATGTCGTTGGCGGCCTTCAGCGTGGTCCGGCTGTCCGCGCCGTCGCTGGCCAGCGCAAAGGCACGCACGCGCTGCTTCATGTCCAAAGCCCGATCGACCTCGCCCAATGACGCATGGATGTCGCTCAGTTCATCGGCAAGCGCAGCAGCGTCTGGATGCTGCGCGCCTGTCTTTCGCTCGACGAGCCGGAGCGCGCGCTCGAGAAAGCCGCGCGCCTCCCGCCAGGTGTGGAGGGTGTGCCAGGTCCTGCCGCCGGCCAGCGCACGGTAGTTGCCCAGGATGTGGTGAATGCGCCCGAGATCCCGCAGGGGCTGAATCAATGCCGGATCTTCGCGCGACAGCAAGAGCTCGACGATGGCAAGAGCGTTCAGCGCAGGGGCCAGGGCTTCCCGATACCGGCCCGCGGCGAGAAGCTGCGCCGTCGACTGATGGAGTGCGGCAACTCTCTGCCCATCCGCGTCGCTGAGCTTGAGCGGCCGGGGCTTGCGTATAGGCGCCGCAGCGACGGTTTCACCAGGCGCGGCGACTTTCACCGAGAACTGTCCCCGCGGTCGCGGAATCGCGGCGAGATGCTCGGCCGACACACAGACGGCCGCCAGGCCTTCGGAGAACGCGTCTGCCCTGTGGAACCGCGGAGGAATCACAACCTGCCCGGTATGATCGACGTATCCCCACAGACCGCCCTCGAGAAACTGTCCGCGCCCGTCCGAGAAGGGAAGCGTCTGCTCATAACGCGGCCGGATCGTCAGCTCACCCTGGGTATTGACGTAGCCCCACTTGCCGTCCTCCGTGCGTACGGCGGCAAGTCCCCCGGCGAATGACGTGGCCTGCTGGAACGCCGTGGCCGTGGGCCGTCCAGTCTTGTCGATGAACACCTGCCGGGTGGACTCATCGAGAACCACCGCCATGCCTTCTGAGAACCCGCTACGATCGCTGGCCAACTGGACGCTACTGATGACCACCGCGCCGGATGTGTCGATGATCTGAGTGCATCGCCTGGAAGCGCACGGCCCGGGGCGAACAGCCGCAAGACCGTCGGAAAACGGCAACGCGGACTCGAATCGCGGCGAGATGACCCACTCGCCCTGCACGTCGATGTATCCCCACTTGTCACCCAGCTCTACAGCGGCCAGTCCGTCATGGAAATCAGTCGCCGAATCGAACTTGGGTGGCACAACCGTTTCTCCCAGCACGTTGATGAACCCGACGTGGGAGCGGCCCTCCTCGCGCACCCTTGCCAGTCCGGCGGAGAACGGCCCGGCGTCGGCGTACTTCGCGGGGATGACCATCTTGCCGGTGCGGTCGATGTAGCCGACCAGATCGCCAGAGTGGACCGGGGCACGGCCTTCTGAGAAATCGCCCGCCCTTTTGTACTGGGCGGGAACGGCCAGTCGGCCGCTGCGATCGATGTATCCGAACTTCCCGCCCACGCGCACCCGTGCCAGGCCGCCGGCGAACCCGTCGGCCGTCTCAACGCGCGGTGTCAACACCGCGATGCCCGACTGGTTGATGTAGAGATACTTGCCGCGGACGTACTGAAATTCGCCGGTCCGCCCGGGGCCTGTGCCGGGGACGTGACATCTGGTCCAGGCCTCTCCGGCAGTCGAAGCGGCAGCCGCAGCCGGCTGACTGGCCGGTCGCTGGCGCGTGACAGGGACCGGTGGTTCGCGGAGCAGCGTGCGCCGGTCGCTGGCGTCGACAATCCCGAATCCCGGGCCGGCTGTGGAAAAGGCGACGCCCCCCGCAGCCAGGGGCACGAGATCGGTTACGCGGTGAGTTGATACACGGATGTCGGTGTACGCCGTCCAGTTGCGGGCATCCAACTTTCGGATGGCGCACCCTCCCTCTTTGCAGGTCGTGCGATCGGCGAAATATACCCACAGTCCGTCTGCCGACCAGGCCACCGCCGATCGCTCAGCTGACGCGGCCGCTGAAGGGCCCGCTGCCTGGGACCTGAAATCGTGGTCGTACAGCGCCGACAGGTCCGCCGTGCTGTGAACGGACAATTGCGAGAAGAGGGTCGTGATCGCAACCGCCGATCCGTCGGGCGACACGCTCATCGAAGCCGGAGTGCCGTCGTATTCGCGAGAGTCCAGTTCCTTGAGATCCGAGTCCAGGATCTGTGCGGTGAACGATCCCCCGGTCCTGCCAACGACTATCAATCGCCCGTGCCGGTCGTGACGAGCCAGGGCCGCGAGGTAGCCCCCCGGTGCATCGCCGACACGGGCATAGTCGGGGGTCCTGAACAGGTACAAGGCGTCCGATGGCACGGCGACATCGTCGCGGGTCAATGACAGCTGCTCCGAGGCAGTCGCTATCAGGAAATCGCCCGATGGCGACCACGACAGATCATCGACGATGCCCGGGACGGTCAGCGTGTGCAGCCGGTTTCCGCTGCTCAAATCGTGAACGTAGATTTCGTAGTCGAAGTACGTCCGTGTCTCGAAGGTCGTCTTGTTCTTCTGACCGGTATGTCCCGCGAAGGCGATTTGCTTTCCATCCGGAGAGATCGCGACTGCATAGAGCTTTCCGTGTTCGCCGGGCCTCGCCGGTACCTTGATCGTGCGCAGCAGGCGCCCGGCCGGGAGTTGCCAGAGACGTACGGTCTTGTCTTCGGATGCAGTCGCGAGAATGGTGTTGGCGGGGTTCACGGCCACCCGTGTATGGGCCGCACGATATGCGGATTGTGCGCGTGTGGGCTCGGGTGCAATGACAAGGCAGAGCAATGTCGCCACGGCGGCCAGCTTGCCAGCTGCGGATGATGCGCCTGGAAGAATCATCTCCCTGGCCTGTTTCGTTGTATGAGCGCCCGGCAATCGTGGCATCTCGCAGTCCTCACCGCAGAGTGCGATTATCGAGTCGGCGATCAGCGAGGCTTCAGCACGTACAAGGGGTGCAGCAGGGAAACGAGGACAACGGGCGTCGTCTCGCCGGTGACGGCGATGATGTTTCGCAGGTTCAGGCCCAGTCGCCTGACCGCGATCTCGCTCCAGGAGCGCTCCTGCCCCGCGAGCCAGCAGAACCACGTCATCCAATCCCGAATCAGCCTGGACGAGACGCCGCTCATGTCAACCGCCAGCTTTCCCTGCGATGGGGCGCCGGACAGTGTCTCGCGCGAGATCAAGTACGGTCCTCCACCGATCTCACCCACCCCGAGCTCCTCGAGCAGAAGCCTGGCCCTCGCGTAGTCATATTTTCGAACCACCTGACGAGAGACGTCTCGTATCGCCGAAATGCCATCCAGGGCGGGTAAGCCGCTCACTGTTTCGATCACAGGCAACATCGTGACGTTCAGGCGGCTCGCGCGCACGCTCTGGACGAGGAAATCCTCCACGGGCACCAACACCTGCAGATACGCTTCCACGGCGCCGACATAGCGGTCCTCTTCCGACTGATCTCTCGGCCTGGCGCTGAAAATGAGGTAGCTGCGGAGACCGTAATCGAGCGGCTCCGTCATGTTGGGAAGCAGGAACAATCGGGCCGTGAGCCGCGCCGATCGCAGCGGGTCGTCTTTCCCCGTCGCCGGCGGCACCAGCGCGACCAGGACGGTCACCTCGCATGTCCCCGACCCGTAATTCGGAGCCTCGACATCGACGCTCGCGGTCGCGGTGAACGTCGTCTCGCCGGGACGCGATGCGAAGACGCTGTCTTTCAACGTCCAGGTCGCCCGATCCCTGCCAGCAATCGTTCCCTGTTGCGCACGCCACCTGAACGTCGGCTGTGTCTGCAGACGTTCCCCGTCGTCGTCCGTCACCCACGCCCCGACCCCGACCGATTCTCCGATGGCAGCGAACGCCCGTTCTGGCGCACACGCGACGGCGATCCCGGCGCGTGCCTCGGCCGCGATCAGCAGCAGCCATCCACCAATCAGCAAACGATGACAGCGCAAGGCATCGATCCTAGTTTCTGACGGACCGCGTTCCCCGCCGCACCCGTGCGCGCACCCACCACGCCGCGAGCAGCGCGACAAAGACGATCACCGTGACCCCGGAAAGATCCTCGGCGCGGAACGTCCATCCAAGCGCAACCTGTGCGGTGACGACGAGCGCAATGCTCGCGATCACAGTCATAAGAACGAGCCGCAGCACCGAACCGAACACGGTCAGCCACCGTCCGTGCACCGTGAGGTCAGCAGCGCTGGGGACGAGGGAAGCGTCTGCGTTCTGAATGTCCGACATCAGCGTGCGCAGATCGGTGGTCCGATGACGACGGGTCTCTGACAATGGCCGAGCCTGCCAGTCCGCCAATGCGGCAATCGAAGAGGGAAGATCCTGCTTTCGCGGCATCGCCGCACCACCGACGAGCAGAGGAATGACGGTTGCCCGTCCCGCGAGTGCGATTTCGATCTCGCGGCGGTGAACGTCGACAGGCTTCCGCAGGCAGATCTCGCCGTTCTCGTCAACGGCCGTCAGCCACCGTGGCCCGATCACGATCAGGACGACCGAACAGCGTGCCAGGGCCGTCTCGATCTGCTGTTGCCACCCGCCCGTTTCAAGCCTGTCTCTGTCCAGGAACACGCGGTCGTCGCCGTAAGCCGCGACAAGCTGATCGCTCAGCAGGCTTGCCCAGGCCCCGGCATCGCTCTTCCGGTAGGCGACGAAAATGCCGCTCATAGCGAACCAGGGGTCATCCTAGCATCGCCGAGCAGCGGAGAACGTATGCCGAGCGCCTCGCGGAAGCAGGACGGGACAAACATCCCGGCTGAATTCGCGAAGCCTCCAGATGGGAGCTCGCGGTCGCCGTTGGCAGACTTATTGCGCCTGGATGGCATACTCAAGCTCAACTGGCGCATCCAGGTCGGTTTAGGCACCCATGGCGCAGACTGAAGTCCCGGTAACCCCGTCCTCCTGGTGCGTATGAATTTCCTAGTCTCGTCAACCTTGCCGCCCCAATACCGACCACGTGTCGAGCGCCTGGTGTTCTTCAACCGCCAGCAGGAGCGACGCCGAGACCACATCGTCTGCGCGCTCGGGCTGTACGGCCAGCCACAGATTGCCGCCCCT
Source organism: uncultured Acidobacteriota bacterium (assembly GCA_963749835.1). GTDB lineage: Bacteria > Acidobacteriota > Vicinamibacteria > Vicinamibacterales > 2-12-FULL-66-21 > JALZOC01. The sequence goes on along the minus strand of CAVVOD010000001.1, from coordinate 2,927,912 downwards.
CCGGCTGGAGTGTCAGTCTGGCTGGACGGACCTCACAGCACACAGTGTCTCTTCGCGCTGATGCGACGGCGTAGTCAGCTCATCGTGTGCGGCGTGATCGTGTACGCCCGCCCATCTGACGACGAAGTCGCCATTGTCCACGTGGCGATCAGCAACTTCTTGTCGCAAGGCTCACCCAAGGCGGAAGCTGTGGTGCGCCATCTCATTCGGCAGGTCCGCAATGTGGCACATCAGGTCCGCGGTATCGAATGGATTCGTATGCCCTATACGGGGAAGCGATTCTTTCGAATACCGCCCGCGCGGAACGAGAACCGCGAGCGCGATGCCCTACCTGTGCCGACTCGCCGCCTCCCGCACTATGGAGAACGACTCGTCGGTTCACTCACGAGGAGCACTGCGGCATCCCCCGTCGGAAGCTGAGCCTGACCAAGATCGGTCGGGTCCAATTCAGCGTTGCGGCATGATTGATTCCGGGGCGTTCACTCATCGGACGGCCACGCTCGGAGACCTGCCCGAGCTCCAGGTGCTGATGGCACTGTCGATTCGCAGGCTCATGGCGGGATATCTGGACGACGCGCGGGTCGAAGCGTCGTTCGAGATCATGGGCGTGGATACGCGCCTCATCGACGACGGCACCTATTTCGTCGTCGAGGCCGGCGGGCAGATTGTCGGCTGTGGCGGGTGGAGCCGCCGCGCCACACTCTTCGGCGGCGATCATTCGAGTGGCCGCGATGCGCGTCTTCTCGATCCTCGAACCGAGCCTGCCCGGGTGCGCGCGATGTATACGCGCCCGGACTTCGCCAGGCGTGGGATCGGGCGCCTCGTCCTCTCTCTGTGCGAGGCCGCGGCCATGGGGGAGGGCTTTCGTTCGCTCGAACTCGTGGCCACGGTAGCCGGGGAGCCACTCTACCTGGCGTGTGGCTTCTCGGTCACCGAGCGAATCGAGGTTCCCACGTCGGCCGGTATGGCTGTTCCATGCGCGAGGATGATCAAGCGCGTGTCACCCACGCCCGGGTCATCGCAGAAGGAAGGGTAGGGTTTTCGCATGCAGGAGCTCCGGGATCTCATCTTGAAGACGTATGCCGCGTTCGACGCCAGGGACCTCGATGCTGCCCTCGCGGCGATGCACCCGGACGTCGACTGGCCCAATGGTATGGAAGGAGGGTATGTGCACGGCCGCAGCGGCATCCGCGACTACTGGACCAGGCAATGGGGCATGATCGACCCAAGCGTCGAGCCGACACGTGTGGAGCCAGACGGCACGGGACGAATCGTTGTCGATGTCCATCAGATGGTTCGGGATCTGTCGGGCACGGTCCTCGCCGATCAGATGGTTCAGCACGTCTACTCGTTCCAGGACGGCTTGATCAAGCACATGGAGATCAGGAAATAGAGTCCCGGACGACGTTCATTGCCCGAGGCGTTCTCGATCTTGGCGGGACCCTCGTGGAGACGACAAAATGACTGTCAAGCGTTACCTGCTTTCCGTCCCGGAGCGACTGGTGCGGTCCGCGCTCGGGCTCGGCGCCGGGGTGGCGCGTGAAGTGGGACAGGTCGCCCTCCCAGACGGCATCCGGCAGAGCCAGCTGTATCAGAACCTCGTGGACGCGACGCTTCGATTCCTGATCGAGCAGGTCGGAGGCGTCGAGGGTGTCTACACGGCGGAGGGCACGCTGCCGGACAATTTCCTCGCACGACGCACTGCGGGCAACGCGGTCGAAATGCTTGGCATCGTCGCCTTCCGCGCGTCGCCGGTGTGGATCCTCGCGGCCCTGGCCGACCTGTGCGGCATGGGTCGCCACCTGATCCCGGAAATTGCCGATGCACTCAAGGCACAGGGTCTCCTGGAGGGGGACGTCCAGTTCACGAGCGTCGATCAGCTGCTGGATGGTCTGGAGCGCACCTCGTCAAGGCTTGCCGGGACGATCAATACGCCGCCACTCGACGTGGCAAGCCTTCGAAAGGAATGGCATGACCTTCGGGAGGAAGCTCGAAGCCTGCAGCCCCAGGGGCTCCCAGCCAGGGAGACGATCGGCGATGTATGGAGCCAGCTCAAGACAGAGTCCGCGCGACAGGGCAGGTCGGTCTTCGAGACCTCGTCGGCGATGGCAGTCTCGGCCGCACGAGATCTGCCCGACGGCGTCCGCTGGCTCTCCGCGTCCGCACGAGTGGGGGCGACGCGCACCGGTCAGATCCTTGCCGCGGCGCTGCTGGATCACTTCAGGCAAACGCTCAGCGAGATTCAGGAAGTCGGGTACCTCGCATACGTCCGCCGCCAGTTCCGTCCCTACGTTCGCGCGGCGGTAGACCAGTTCTCCCCGAAACGGCGCACCCTCACTGAACGGATCATGGAGAAGCTGCCGTTTACCAGAGGGCAGCTCCCATCCGATCCACCAGATCCACCGGCACGCGGCTGACGTCGGCAGCCGCTCTCTGACACCGCGTCAACAGGCGAAGGCCGGTCACGCCCTCTTCACAATCAGCGAGATGGCTGTCGAGAGACGTTCCCACTGCGCGGCTTCAGCGGCAAGTGCCTTACGTCCCGCGCGGGTCAGGGTGTAGTACTTGGCGCGGCGGTTGTTCTCCGACAACTTCCATTCCGCTTCGATCCATCCCTGCTGCTCCAGTTTGTGCAGCGCGGGATAGAGCGCGCTCGCGCCCACCTGGAGGACGTCCTTCGACATCTGCCGGATTCGATGCGCGATCGCCCACCCGTGCATGGGCTCCGGTGCGACGACTTTCAGAATCAGCAGGTCCAGCGTGCCCTGCACGAGATCGGTTGGCTTGCTCATGTCACTTCAATCAGTTACTGATATCAGCATGCCTCAACCGGGCGGGGCACGCAAGTGAGCGTGCCCGTCAGGACGGATGTGTCTCCGAACTGTCGCACGGCCACGCCCTCGTCGTGTGCTCTGTCCGTCTCTGAGTTGCGACAACGCCACTGGCGAGAGGTACGATTCGGCATTCGTGCGTGCGTCGTCACCTTCCGCGGGCGGCGCCGCGCGTCCCATCACCGGAGGAGTTGTCGTGAGACTGTCGATTCTGATTGCGTGTTCACTCGTCGCCATGGCGCCCGCGGCATTCGCGCAGACGGAAGGGCGCGTAAGCGTCGGCGGGTCGGTCACCTTCAACGGCACCACGGATTCAGACGTGGCCTCGGCAACAGGGTTCGGACCGGTGGTGCGGCTCAATCCCCGAAAGGGCATCGGACCGGCCGGCGCCTTCAACTGGTTCCGTGCCGACCTCCAGAACCCGGCTGGCGGCGACAACGACTTCGCGCGGTTGCGCGTCCGTCCCTTGATGGTGGGCCCGAGCTACACCCTGGCCTCGGGGCCGGTGCTGACCAGCATTTCGCTCGTCGCCGGCCCATCATTCAACAAAGCGGAATTCCGGGGATCCTACGTTCCCGGTGCGGGCGAGACCATCGATGCCGACACCAGCTTTGCCGTTCGCCCCGGCGTGGGCGTGACCTGGACCGTCGCTCCGCGCGTCGCCATCATCGGCTTCGGCGGATACCTGGTCAATCGGCCGACGATCCTGTACCGCAACGCGGCCGGACAGGAGGTCCGGGACCACTGGAAGGCTGACGCTGTGGTCCTGAGCATCGGGGCCGTCTACTCGCTGTTCTGATCGCGACGCCAGACCTTGCGGTCGGCGCGGCGAAGATGGTGTAGTCTTTGCCCGTGTTCGATTTGCCTGCCATCCGACAGTTACTGCTGACCCTCGCGGTGTCCGTCTCGGTGGCCGGCTGCGGCACCGCCGAGCCGGCGCGGCTGGCCCTGGGCGCGCCCGCCCCGGACTTCACGCTGCCCGGTGTGGACGGCCGCTCCCATTCGCTGCGCGAGTATGCGGACAGCCGTCTCCTGGCGGTGGTATTCACGTGCAACACCTGCCCGGCCTCCCAGCTGTATGAGTCCCGCATCCGGAAGCTTCGCGACGACTACCGCAGCAAGGGAGTGACGGTCGTCGCCATCAACCCCAACAAGCCGGGAGCCATGAAGCTCGCGGATCTGGGGCACTCCGATGTCGGTGAGACGCTCGAGGACATGAAGCTGCGGGCGGCACATCGGCGCCTCGATTATCCGTACCTCTCCGACGGCGATACCCAGACGGTCACGAGACAGTTTCACGTCGCCACGCTGCCGCACATCTTCGTCTTCGATCAGGCGCGTACGCTGCAGTACGACGGCCGCATCGACGACAGCCCGCGAGAGGCGCTCGTAAAGTCGCACGACGCGCGGAACGCGATCGACGCGCTGCTTGCCGGACGACCGGCGCCGGTCAGCCGCACCGCGGTGACTGGATGCCCCGTCAAAGGGCTGTCGGGACCGCCCGGCCCGGACGAGCAACGGGACAGCATCGACAAAGCACCGGTTGCGGTCGAGATGGCTGACGCGGACACCATGAAACGTCTGCGTCAGAACGGCACCGGAAAGCTGCTGCTGATAAATTTCTGGGCGACGTGGTGCGCGCCATGCGCCAGCGAGTTTCCGGATCTCGAAGCGACGTATCGCATGTACAAAGGGCGCAATCTGGATTTCGCCACGGTGTCCGTGAACGATCCCGAGGAGCGCGCCGCCGTGCTGGAGTTCCTGAAGACGCACAAGGCGTCGCACCGGAATCTTCAGTTCGCGTCGTCCGACGTCTATGCCCTCCAGGCGGCCTTCGATCCGAAATTGCCGTCGCCGGTGCCTTTCACGCTCCTGCTCGCGCCGAACGGTGACGTGGTGTACCAGGAGCTCGGTGAGCTGGACGTGATGAAGCTGCGACGGGCCATCCTGGCCAACCTCCCTGACGACGCGGAGTCTCCGGGCCTGCAGGCCTACTGGTCCGCCACTGACTGATGAGCGAGGAAATCATGAACGATTCGGCTCGGCACTGCGGTGATTCTCGACTGTCGACGCGAGGAGCGGGAGCCATCGCCGCGTTGGCCGCTGCGTTGATGCTCGTAGCGGTTCCGACCGGCGTCACGCGTGTGGACGCTCAGGCCCAGCCGGCCGGACAAACGGCAGGCCGAGGCATTCAGGCCAATCTGGAGCACCCCGTGCTGCCCATCGGGTCACCGCTGCCGGAGTTCGCACTGCCCGGCGTTGACGGGAAGACCCATAAATCCAGCGAATACGCTGCCGGGAAAGTGCTGGCGGTCGTGTTCGAGAGCAATCATTGCCCCGTGTCGCAGCTCTACGAAGGGCGGATCGAAAAGCTCTACGAAGACTATCGCCGCAAGGGCGTGACGCTCGTCGCGATCAATCCCAACAACCCCAAGACCGTTCGCCTGGACGAGCTGGGTTACACGGACGTCACCGACTCTCTCCCGGAAATGAAGCTGCGCGCGAAGCTGCGCGGCATCGAATGGCCGTACCTGTACGACGGTGAAACCCAGGCGACCTCCATCAAGTTCGGCGCGGTCGCCACGCCCCACATCTTCATCTTCGATCAGCAGCGGAAGCTGCAGTATCAGGGCCGGATCGACGACAACCAGCGCGAAGACCTCGCGAAGACGCACGATGCCCGCAACGCGCTGGACGCGCTGCTCGGCGGCCGCCCCGTTCCGGTGACGGAAACGAAGGCGTTCGGATGCACGACGAAATGGCTGTCGAAGGCGTCAGGCGTGGAGCAGGAGTGGGCGCGGATTCAGGCGGAGCCGGTCACCGTTGACATGGTGGGGGCCGACGATCTGAAGAAGCTGCGCGCGAATACGACCGACAAGGTCACGCTCGTGTACCTGTGGGCGAACAATTGTGCCAGCTGCACGAGCCAGCTCTTCGACCTCGAGACCACATACCGCATGTTCCGCAAGCGCGCCTTCAATCTGGTGACGATCAACACGAACGTCCCCGCCGAGGCGCCGGCGGTCCTGAGCGTCCTGAAGAAGGAGTATGCCTCCAGCCCGAACAAGCAGTTTGCCACCGACGATCGCGCGGGCCTGCAGGCGGCGTGGGGCGAGACCTGGAACCTCGGCGCGCCGCTGACGATGGTCATCGCGCCGGGCGGGAACGTCCTCTACAAGAAAGAGGGGAAGATCGACATCCTCGCGGTGCGCCGCATCGTGCTGGCGAACATGCCGGACACCGGCGGGTACATCGGATCGCGGGCGTACTGGGCCAACGCCCTGGCATCGGCGACGAAGAAATAGCGCCTACTTCTGGACTCCTGTCGCAGCCGGGGGGCCTTCCATGCCTTTCGGCCGCAGGATGACATACGTCGGGAGGCCGATGGCGTTGAAGCGGGCCATGGCGCTCTTCGCGGGCTCTACGTCCGGGTCCTCCGCCTGGAACTTGATCTTCACGTAGTTCGAGAGCGCGGACGTGACCGCCGGATCCGCCAGCGTCGTCTTGTCCATGGTCAGGCAGTTCTTGCACCATGTCGCCCAGAAGTCGATGAGGACGAGCTTCTGTTCGCGCTCCGCCCGATCGAGTCCCGCCGCGAGCGAGCTGGTCCATCCCGACGCGAGCTTCTCCTCGACGCTGCTGTTCACCTCGCTCGCATCCACCCGCAGATTCGCAAACATCGTGTAGGCGAGATAACCGTAGTAGACCGCTGTTCCCAGGATCAGCACGCCGAAGACCTGCTTGACGCGCACCATCCAGATTCCCGGCTTCGGCAGCGCGGAGAGACCCGCCCCCGCAATCGGCCAGGGGATCGCCATGCCGATGCCCAGCACGAACGGGAGGGCGAGCGCCAGGGGGGTTCCACTCGCATAGAGGCTGCTCGAAAAGAGCACCACCTGAATCACCACCGGGGCCACGCACGCACCAGCGAGGAGCGCCGCGACCGCCCCCATCCCGAACGCCACCGGGAACGACCCCCGATTCTTGGGACCCCGCATGCCGCTCGAGAAATGCGAGAAGTCGATATTGACGACATCGAACATGGCGAGACCGAGGACGACGAACAGGACGGCAATCCCCGCGTTGAACCAGGGCGAGCTGTTGATCGTGCCGAACGTGCCTGCCGTGAGGATGACGATCAGGCCGAGCACGCCGTAGACGATCGCCATCGCGGCGCCGTACACCGAGCCGAGCAGAAAGCCGCGCTGACGGGAGCCGGCCTGCGCACCCGCACCGATAATCGCCAGGTTGATCGGGATCATCGGCAGCACACAGGGTGTCAGGTTCAGCGCGAGTCCGCCGAGGAGGATGAGGACGAGAATCGCGACGGGGCCGCGTCCCTCGAACAGACCCTTCTGCGTGACTCCGCGTTCGGCGTCGTGAATGAACTGGAGGAACTCGTCGCTGCCGACGTAGCCGCCCGCCGTGCTGAGGACGATGAAGTCGTTCAGCTGTGACAGCCCGTCTCTCCCGTTCGTGGCCGGCGGCGGGGGAGTCGAGGGGGCGGGCACGGGGCTGGCGACGGCCGCGGCCGGCGCCGTGAGGCGTCCGGCGGACAGGCGTTTGAACACGTCCTGATTCGCCGGTTTGATCGGCGTCCCGGCGGGCACGACCCGCAGCGTCCATGCCGTCGTCGCCGTGATCGGACGGAAACAGGCCTTGTCGTCGCACGCCTGATACCGGAGCCGCGCGGGGATCACGATGTCGCCGGCGGCGACGCTGCCCGCGATCTCGAGTTCGGCACCAGCGACGAACTCGTGGCCGAACACCGCAAGCGGCTCGGTCTGACCTTTCAGTGTGAAATCCGTGGAGTGCGGAAAGATCAGGTGCGTCACCCGGACTCCCGGGGGTGGCTCGATGGTCAGCAGCGTGGCAATGAGCGCGGGATCGCGCGGCTGATCGGACTGCACGTGCAGCCCCTCAGGCAGCGCAAAGGTGAATGCCACGCGCGTCGTCGATCCGGCACGAACGCCGTCGGCGCCGGCGAACGGCGTGATCGTCGCTTTCGGAGGTCCCTGCCCATAGGCCAGGGGCACGGACACGGCGAGAAACAGGAGCGCGGCCACAGCCGCTCTTGACGGCATAAAAGATCCGTATCCGTGCTACGTGCTACCCGTGCGACGTGCGACGTGCCACGTGCCACGCATCATATCCACCATCCTACGATAGTCCTTCGCCCTCGAGCTGTCGAGGCACCTCGCACGTCGCACGTGTAGCACGTAGAACGTCGGACCTGGCACGCGTAGCACGTAGCACTTAGCACGCTTTGTCGCTCAGCCGTGCGGCCCTGGTGGTCAGATAGTTCCGTTCCGGGATGCTCGTCGTCCGGCCGGCTGCCAGCTCGTAGTGCGCACGCGCCCCCTGGCGGTCGCCGGCCATCTCGAGCAGATGTGCGCGCACGGCGTCCAGGCGGTGGTGTCCGGCGAGCCGTCCGTCGGCGTCGAGCGCCTTCAACAACTCGAGACCGAACGGCGCACCGTGGACCATGGCTGCCGCGATGGCGTGATTGAGCGTGACCATGGGGTTGTCCGACATGTGCTTGAGCAGGCCGTACAACGCCAGGATCTGCGGCCAGTCGGTGTCCTCCGCACGCGCGGCTTCATCGTGGATCGCGGCAATCGCGGCCTGCAGCTGATACGCGCCAATCGAGCCCCTGGAGAGGGTCTCGCTGATGAGCGCCACACCCTCGTCGATGGCGGCGCGATCCCACAGGCTTCGGTCCTGCTCCGTGAGTGGAATCAGTTCGCCTTCCGCCCCGGTTCGCGCGGCGCGACGGGCGTCGGTCAGGAGCATCAGCGCGAGCAAGCCGGCGACCTCTCCATCGTGCGGGAGGAGCGTGTGAACCGCGCGGGTGAGCCGGATGGCCTCGTTCGACAGGTCGCTCCGCTGCAGGTCAGGGCCGATGCTGCTGCTGTACCCCTCGTTGAAGATCAGGTAAAGGACGTGCAGGACGGCTCCCTGCCGTTCGGCCCGCTCCCGATCGCCGGGCATGACGAACGGCACGCCGGACGATTTGATGCGCTGCTTCGCCCGGCTGATCCGCTGCGCCATGGTTGCCTCGGGCACCAGGAACGCATTGGCGATCTCGGCGGTCGTGAGGCCGCCGATCGCGCGGAGCGTGAGCGCAATCGCCGAAGGACGTGTGAGCGCGGGATGACAACACATGAACAGCAGGATCAGCGTGTCGTCCTGATCCGTCTCTGCGTCGCCGAAGCTCACGCCGAACTCGCCGAGAGAAGGCGTGCCAGGCGGCGTCTGCTCGAGAACGATGGCCTCACGGCGCCGGCGGGCGATGTCGGTGCGCAGGCGATCCGTCATGCGCCGCGAGGCGACTTGGATCAGCCAGCCGCGCGGGTTGTCGGGCACCCCCTCGGAGGGCCACTGTAGCGCGCCCGCGAGCAGCGCCTCCTGAACGGCATCTTCTGCCGCCGAGAAGTCCCCGAAGCGCCGCATCACGGCGCCGAGAACCTGCGGCGCGAGCTCGCGCAGCAGGTTCTCGCCGGCAGAGTCCAGGGCGTCTGCGATCACAGATCCACTGGCGGTGCGCTCATCACCTGGCGCACTTCGATCGGCATGTTCATCGGCACGCCCGCCTTGCCGGGCGCCGCGGACGCCCGGGCCGCGATTTCGCAGGCCCGTTCAGTGCTCTCGCAGTCCACAATCCAGTAGCCCGCGAGGAACTCCTTGGCTTCCGGGTACGGACCGTCGGTCACCTCGGGTGCACCGTCCTTCTTGCTGGCGCGAACGATCCTGGCCTGCTCCGGCCCGGCGAGGCCCTCGGCGCCGACGAGCTCGCCGGCCTCTTTGAGCTCCCGGTTGAGCCCCTTCATGAACCCGATGTGCGCCTTGATGTCCTCCGGCGGCCAGGTCCCGATCCCGGCCGTCTCCCAACCCGCCCTCGGGGCATGCATCATCAACATGTACTTCACGTCTCAGCTCCTCTCGATCTCGCGCCATTATCGGCGCTTTCATGGGTAAGTCGGAGCCCACGGCAGGTTCTCGACATACCGATCAAGATGCCAGGGTGTCCGCCTCCGCCCGCTCAGTGATGCTTGCGGGCTATGGCGAGACCGCGCCCGCCTCTGCTCGCTTGCCAGAGTGCCGAGCTACGGCGCGCCAGGCCGAAGCCGCTTTGCGGCGCAGGCGGGTCAGGGGTGCCAGGGTGCGGGTGCTTTACAGACGCTTCAGACGAATGTCGCGGAGCGCCGAGCTGGTCCGGTAGGACGCCACACCGAGCGGCTTCGACGGCTCGACTTCGATGCGCGTGTCGATCGTTTTGCCCGTGATGGCCTGGTTGACGATCTGGCGCTCATCTAGCCAGGCCTCGATCTTCGCGGGCGTGACGCGGATTCGGATCGCTGTACCAGCGTCCTGACTCGAACGTGACAGATTGGGACGTGTCGTTCTCAGAGGCATCCTGCCCGTTGATGCTCGACAGTCCGACGACGGTGCCACCCCAGCCGCCGAGAATGAGCGAGCAATACGAGTCCGCGACAGGAAATGTGATGCCGGCGAAGAAATCCCGGCCGTCGACGCGCATGGCCTGGAGCGCGATCTCGTAACTCGTCGTCGGCAGCTTCGCGCCGGCCCAGGTGATGCCGGTCATGGGCCGGCCGGCCTCCATGACGATCTGCCCGCTCTCCACCTTGACGGCACCTTCGGCCACGAACTTCGTCGATTGCCAGTTCGTCAGGGTTTTTCCGTCGAAGAGCGGCTCCCATGCCGGCTCGCCGGTGGTCTGGGCACGAACGGTCGAGGCCACACCAATCAACAGGACGAGCCACACGCCGGCGGCGGCAGGAGCTCGCAAGGAACGAGCGCAGGACATACGGAACAGCATGGAGTGATTCTACTGCGATATAATTTAAGTTCTTTGGCCCTCTGACTTGACCCCATCCGGAAGGACTCTGCGGTAGACATTATGGCGACCACACCCAAGAACGACTCGAACAAGATTGAACGCCGCGACTTCCTCAAGAAGACCGGGACGGTCGCGGGTGCCATTGCGGCCGGCTTTCCCGGCATCATTTCCGGCCAGACCGTCACGAACGCCGTCAAGGTCGGCCTGGTAGGCGCCGGCGGACGCGGCAGCGGTGCGGCCGGCCAGGCGCTCAGCGCCGATCCCAACAACGAGCTGACCGCCTCGCCGACATCGACGAGCAGATCGTCGACGCAGGCGACGACGCGGCTGAAGAGCGAGCACGAAGTTCGGGTCGCAGGTCAAGATCGACATGACGAGCTCCTTTGTCGGCCTCGATGCCTACGACAAGGTGATCAACAGCGGCGTGGACGTGGTGCTGCTGGCGACGCCTCCGGGATTCCGTCCGCAGCACCTGACGGCGGCGGTGAACGCCAGCAAGCACGTGTTCTGCGAAAAGCCGTGCGCGACCGATTCGCCGGGCGTGCGTGAAGTCATGGCGGCGCAGAAGCTGGCGCAGACGAAGAACCTCGCGCTGGTTGCGGGGTTCTGCTGGCGCTACAACAACATGATCATGGAAGCCGTCCAGCAGGTTCGGAACGGCGCCATCGGCCGGCTGGTCGCGCACTATTCGACCTACTACACCAACCCCGTGAAGCCCATGCCGCCCGAGAGCGCGCGCCCGGCCGGCATGAGCGATGTCGAGTGGCAGATTCGCAACTGGTACAACTTCACGTGGCTCTGCGGCGACAGCCTGGTCGAGCAGGCGGTGCACAACGCCGACAAGATCATGTGGATCATGAACGACCAGCCGCCGGTGAGCGCCGTCGCGGTCGGCGGCCGCGCGGTGCCGGCCAACGGCGGCAACATCTACGATCACTTCGCGGTCAACTACGCCTTTCCGAATGGCTACCGCGTGTTCCTCGCGAACCGCCAGTCCACGGGCTGCTTCAACGGCACGCTCGACTACGTCATGGGCACCGAAGGGACGCTGCTGCTCGGCGGCGGCCAGCCGCGGATCGAAGGGCCCGATGGCCAGGTCAAGTGGCAGTTCCAGGGCGAGGAATACGACATGTATCAGCGCGAACATGACGTGCTGTTCGCGTCGATTCGATCCGGCAAACCCAAGAACGACGATCTGAACCTGGCCACCAGCACGCTGCTGGCCATCATGGGCCGTCACGCGGCCTACTCGGGCAAGCAGGTCACGTGGGAGCAGGCGCTGAACTCGCAGGTCAGCCTGGTGCCGAAGCCGATCGACTGGAACGGGAAGCACGAAGTGCCCGGCCTCGCGCTCCCCGGCCAGTCGAAGGTGTTCTGAGCATGAAACTGCGCGTCCCGGTCGTCTTCGTCATGGCCCTCGTGGCCGTGGCGGAGACCGCACCCGTCTTCAGCCGCCAGGCCGCCCCCGCGATCGTTCCGAAGGAGATGGCCGCGGTCCAGCGGATCCGCGCGCGCATCGAGGAGCGGAGCGCCAAGACCGCCGGCGACAAGCCGGCCCCATACAAAGTCACGATCCCGAATACGACTGTCAGCTACGGCATGGCGCCGGTGCCCGCCGGCGAGTTCCTGATGGGCTCTGCCGAATCGGGCGCGAAGCCGGACCAGCAGCCGCAGCACAAAGTGCGCCTCGACGCGTTCTGGATGCAGACCCACGAGGTGACGTGGGACGCGTATCTGATGTTCATGTTCGCCGACCAGGCGAAAGAGGTGCGGCCGCGCTGACGCCATCGTCGACGCGCTGAGCCGCCCGACGGCCCCGCACCTCGAGATGAGCTTCGGCCGCGGGAACAACGGCGGCTTTCCGGCGATCAGCATGACGCAGCACGCCGCGAACAAGTTCGCGGAGTGGCTGAGCGCCAAGACCGGCGAATACTACCGGCTGCCGACCGAGGCGGAGTGGGAGTACGCGTGCCGCGCCGGCACCACGACCGGCATCGGTCCCGGAGCGCTCGGCGACTACGCCTGGTTCGCCGCGAACTCACCGCAGGGCGTTTTCACGACGGCACGTATCACAAGGTCGGCACGAAGAAGCCGAACGCCTGGGGCCTCTACGACATGCTCGGCAACGTGATGGAGTGGACGCTCGATCAGTACGCGCCGTACACGGCCGCGGCCGGCGGAGAATCCGTGGGTCAAGTCGACCGCTCCGTATCCGCATGCCGTCCGCGGCGGCTCGTGGACAACGACGAGGCCGGCGTGAGGTGCGCGGTCCGTGTCCCGTCCGATCCATCCTGGAAGAAACAGGATCCGCAGCTGCCCAAGAGCATCTGGTACATGACCGATGCGCAGTGGCTTGGCTTCCGTCTCGTGCGTCCCGCGACGCTGCCCAGTGCCGAGGACATGTATCGCGCCTGGAACAACGGGGTCGAACTGGATCCCTACTGACGCCTGCAGGGATCACGTGCTGCGTGCTACGTGCTACGTGCTACTTTTCACGCTCCCGCGACACCTGTAGCACTTGGCACTCAGCACGTAGCACGTCAGGCACCGGTAGCACCTAGCACCCAGCACGTAACAGGTCAGGCACCTGTAGCACTTGGCGCTCAGCACGTAGCACGTGATCCTGGCACCTTGATCAGTCCGGAACTCGGCCGCTTCGAGGCGGTCGAGCCTCACATGGGCACGCTGGTCCGGATCACGGTCTACACGGCGCACGAGCAGGCGGCCCGGAACGCGTTCCGCGCGGCCTTCGACCGCATCCGCGATCTGGACGGCATCCTCTCCGACTATCGCTCCGACAGCGAGCTGAATCAGATCACCAGGACGGCCGTCGGACGCGAGGTCACCGTCAGCGAGGATCTGTTCACGGTGCTTCTGGCCTCGCAGGAGCTCGCGGAAGCGACTGGCGGCGCGTTCGACGTCACCGCAGGGGCCGGTCATGCGGCTCTGGCGCGAGGCGCGAAAGACCGGTCGTGTGCCCGATCCCGCCGCGTTGAAGGAAGCCGGCGGCCGCAGCGGCTTCCGCAAGCTTCACCTGAATCACGCGCGTCGAACGGTGATGTTCGACATCGCCGGCATGGCGCTGGACGTCGGGGCGATCGGCAAGGGCTACGCCGCCAGCGAAGCCATCGAGGTGCTCGATCGGCTCGGCGTGCGCAGCGCACTCGTGGCGGTGAGCGGGGATCTCGCGTTCAGCGACGCGCCTCCCGGCGAGCGCGGCTGGCGAATTGGCGTCCACTCCGGGGACGCTGCGGCGGTGAATGTGCCCGCGATGCTGGAGTTGACCAACGGAGCCGTCTCCACCTCCGGCAGCAGCGAGCAGCACGTGGACATCGGCGGGCGCCGCTACTCCCACATCATCGACCCATCGTCCGGGATGGGCCTCGTCGACGACATTACCGTCACCGTCGTCGCGCGGCACGGCCTCGACGCCGACGGCCTCGATACCGCGGCCAGCGTGCTCGGCGCCAAGCGCGGCCTTGCCCTGATCGAGTCATATCCGGACGCCGCAGGCCTCATCATCCAGCGGACCAGCACGGGAGTCACGGCTCTGCCATCCTCGCGCTTTCTCGAGTTGGCCGCACGCCATGCACTAGCAGCTGCCCCGCGTAAGAACTGACCGATCACCAGGAGACCGGTCGCACTCACCCTTCGCGGAGCACGCGCGCGGGATCGATGCGGGACGCCCGCCGTGCGGGCAACCATCCGGCCAGCAGTCCGATCGCCGCCAGACCGCAGCTGGCAGCGACGAGCGTCAGGGGGTCGTGCGGCTCGAGGCCAAAGAGAAGCGGAGCCACGAATCGCGACGCCCAGACGCTGACGACCCCTCCGACAACAATCCCGACACCGATGAGGCCGGCGGCGCGCCCCAGAATGAGCCTGACGACCCCGCCGGGTGCGGCACCGAGGGCCATCCTGATGCCGATCTCCGTGCGGCGCCGGCTCACCGCATAGGCCGTGACGCCGTAGAGACCGAGCCCCGCGAGGAGAAGGCCAAGACCGCCGAAGACAGCGGAGAGGACCGCGACGATTCGCTCCTGGCTCCGTGCGGCATCGACATGATCCGAGAGCGGTCGCATCGTGATGATGGTGTCGCCGTTCACCCGGCTCAGCGCGGCGGCAAGGGGCTTGATCAGCAGCGCGGGCGATCCGCCCGCGGCGCGGACGCTGACGGATGTGGCCGCCCGCAGCGCCGGATCCTGCCCGTACGCAAGGTAGAGCGTTGGCGGCACCGGCGCCCGCAGCGATTCGTACACAGCATCGCTGACGTAGCCCACGACTTCCCTGACGACCTCGTGGGGCTGTTTCACGCGCATCCCCACAGGGTTTCTACCACCGTTGAATTGCCTGGCGAATGTCTCGTTGACGATCGCCACAGGCGGCGCGCCGATGGTATCGGCACCGGTGAAGTCCCGTCCTGCAAGCAGCGTCGTACCGTACGTCCGGAACCATCCGACGCTTACAGTGTTGAAGTAGACGAGACGCTCGGACTCCGGCAGCTGCGGACCATCCGGCAATTCAATGCGGTTGTTCCAGGTGTTGTTGCTGAGCGGCGTCACTTCCGACAGCGCCGCGCTCGACACCCCGGGGACACTCGCGGCGGCTTCGAGCCACTGACGGAACAATTCCGACCGTCTGGCGGCTTCGATGCGTTCGCTCGGGACTACGACGTTCGCGATCAGGATGGGGCGGGTCTCGAAGCCGACCTTCATGTGGGCAAGCGAGAAGAACGTGCGGAGGAAGAGCCCGGCACCCACCAGGAGCACCAGCGACAGGGCCACCTGCAGGACGACGAGTATGTGGCTCACGTTGCGCGGCCCGTCGCCTGTCGCGCCGCGCGCCTGCGCCTTCAGAACGTCGTTCGGCTGCACCCGCGTCCCGTGCAGCGCAGGGGCCGTCCCGAACAACACGGCGGTCGCGACTGCGACCCCTGCCGTAAAAACCAGGATTCGCCAGTCGAGCGACAGGTCGAGGAACACGTTGTTCGTTGTGGTCGACAACTGGCGCACCAGGAGACGGCTGCTCCAATGCGCGAGCAGCAGTCCCACCACCGCGCCGGCGCCGGCGAGCAGCAGGCTCTCGGTGAGCAGCTGCCGCGCGACACGCAGGCGTGATGCACCAAGAGCGATCCGCAGGCTCAACTCGCTGCGCCGTGCGGATGCCCGCGCCAGGAGCAGGTTCGCCAGGTTCACGCACGCGATGAGGAGCACGAGACCCACGACCACCATGATTGTCGTCAGCGGACGGCGGTAACGCTCGCGGAGACCGGAATAGCCGTTGCCAGCCGGTTCGAGGCGGAAGGGCCCTTTGAGATAGCGCTCCAACGTCCCGGGGTGCCAGTCGGTCGGTAACGTCGCTTCGCGAATTTGCGGCTGCTGCGCATGCAGCAGCGCCCCGCCGGTCTCGGCGTTTTGCCCAGGCTTCAGACGGACCATGATCCTCAGCCACCAGCTCGAACGCCGCTCGAGCGCTCGTGGGCCTTGCATCAATGTGAAAGTTCCTATCGGCAGGGCGACATCGAACGTCCGGCCCACGTCCACGCCGAAGAACTGAGGCGGCGTCACACCCACGATGGTGAACGGCACGCGCTCAACGGTCAGCGAGCGGCCGATCGCGTCCGCCGCGCCGCCGAATCGCCGCTGCCAGAAGTCGTAACTGATCACGGCAACCGGGCCGTCCGGGCCGCCGCCGGGCCGGTCGTCCTCGGGCGTGAACGTCCGGCCGAGGATGGCGGGTACGCCGAGCACGTCGAACATCTTCCCGCTGGCCCACAGGCCGTCGACGAACGCGCTCTCGCCACGGCCGGCCAGGTTGAAGCGTGTGCTGGACACCGCAAAGGCCCCGTCGAACAGGTCGGGGCGATCCCGGATCTGCTCCCAGATCGGGTTCGTCCAGTTGGTCCGGGGGCGCGGGTCGTCGCCGAGGAGGACGACGAGTTGCTGAGGAGCCCGGACCGGCAGCGAGCGGAGAACCAGCGTGTCGAGGACGGAGAAAATGGCGGTGTTGGCGCCGATGCCGAGCCCGAGGGAGAGGATCGCGACGATGGCGACGAGTGGTGTGCCTTTCAGCCCTCGATAGCCGTAACGCAGGTCCTGAATCAGGCGTTCCAGAGACACCCAATACCAGACTTCGCGGGTCGTCTCGCGGATCAGGCCGACGTTGCCGAAGTCTTTCCGTGCCGCGGCACGCGCCTCGGCGCCGGAGAGACCGGCGGCGGCACGCTCGTCCGCCTCTTCCTCGAGGTGAAAACGGATCTCATCGTCCAGCTCGGATTCCGTGCGATCCCACGGCATGAGCGCTCGGACGCGTGCACAGAGCTGGCGGAATGTCACGGCGGGTCTCTATTCGGCCAGCCGCAGCACCCGCGACATCGCGAGCGACAGCTGCTCCCACTTCGACTGCTCGGCGACGAGATGTTTCCGGCCGGCGCGCGTGAGCCGGTAGTACTTCGCCCGCTTGCCCTTGTCCGACGTCTCCCAGTCGGAAGCCACCCACCCGCGAGCTTCGAGCCGGTGGAGCGCGGGGTACAGCGATCCGGTTTCCACCTGGAGGACGTCCTCCGAGAGGGCCCGGATCTGCTTCGCGATGGCGTGGCCATGGAATGCGCCGAACACCAGCGTCCGCAGGATCAGGAGATCGAGCGTGCCCTGGAGCAGGTCGATGCGTGTCGTCTCGTCAGCCATGATTATGTAGGCACTCTACTTCATAATTAGTAGTGTGTCTACACAATGCGGGCCCACGCGCGGCCCCGTCGCCTTCGCATGCGCCATCACTCCCTTTGCCGCCACCTCTGTATTCCAGGCGTGCGCAATCGCCGTAGGGCTGTCGCGATCGGCGTCGATAATTCGGAGGCAAATCTGTGAATTTTGCGAGAAGAATCGTGACGGCTACGTAAGTGTTACCAACGGCTGAGTTCTTCTCCACGACGTCCGGCTCGACCGGACCGCCTCCCTCGCCGCAATCGTTCCAAGCACATCAACTTAACGATTCGGCCATCCTCTTGCCCCTCGCGTTTCCACTCCAGCATCCCGCCAGGAGACACCAATTGAAGAAGCAACCTCGTTGCGTCGGGAGGGGTGTGCCCATGAGACGAAAACTTTCGGCTCCGCTGTCGGCGATCTTGGTGGTCGCGGCGGCAGGTGTAATGACGCTCGAGACGAAAATATGGTCGCAGTCCATCGTGACCGCGCGGGATCCCGGTGTGCGCGGCGGCGTTCCGGGCGCGGGTGGTCCGCTCGTCGGATTGACCGCACAGGAAACGGAATACTTCACCGCGGGAAAGCTGGACTTCGACGAAGCCGAAGAACCGGACGAAGGCATGGGACCCAGGATGAACCTGGATAGCTGCCGCGGGTGCCACTCCCAGCCGGCAGTCGGCGGGACGAGTCCTGCCGTCAATCCGCAGTTCGCGTTTGCCGGCCAGGACGGCGGACTGGATACGATCCCGTCGTTCATCAAGGTCAACGGGCCCGTCCGCGAGGCCAGGTTCATCGCCAACCGAGACGGCACGGCGGACGGCGGTGTCCACGCGCTCATCACCGTGACGGGCAGACCGGGCGCCGACGGGTGCACCCTCAAGCAACCGCATTTGCGACCGAACTGGCGAACAGGAACGTCACGTTCCGCATTCCGACGCCGGTCTTCGGCGCCGGACTGATCGAGATGATTCCGGATTCCGCGCTGCTCGCGAACTTCGCCAGCACCGCGACCGCGAGGAGCTCGTTTGGCGTTCGCGGCCGGCCGAACTTCAGTGTCTCGGGCCGCACGATCACGGGCCGGACGAACCGGAACGGCAACGACGGCACGATTGCCCGGTTTGGATGGAAGGCACAGAACAAGTCGCTCCTCCTCTTCTCGGGCGAGGCCTACAACGTCGAGATGGGGCTCACGAACGAGTTGTTCCCGACCGAGCGCGAGGAAGCCGCCGGCTGCCAGTTTGCGTCGCATCCGAACAGCATCACCGACACCGAGGCGACGACGGCCGTTGGCGCGATGAGCTCGATCGAAAAATTCGCGTTCTTCATGCGCCTGCTCGCGGCCCCTGTGCCTTCAGCCGCCACGCCTGGCGGTGCGACATCCATCGCCAGCGGCAGGGCGCTGTTCACTTCGGTCGGCTGCGCGTCCTGTCACACGCCGTCGTTCAAGACCGGCAAGTCCAGAATTTCGGCCCTTGCGAATCAGACGGTGAATCTGTTCTCGGATCTGATGATTCACGACATGGGGGTTGGGCTGTCCGACGGTGTCAGCCAGGGTTCGGCCGGCCCGCGGAGTTCCGCACGGCGCCGCTCTGGGGGCTCGGCCAGCGGATCTTCTTCCTGCACGACGGACGAACATCCAACCTGATCACCGCCATTCGAGCGCACCAGAGCACGGGCTCTGAAGCCAACGGCGTCGTCAGCCGGTTCACGGGCCTGAGCGAGACGCAGAAGCAGAACCTGTTGAACTTCCTCAGGTCGCTCTGAGACATCAGCTATCAGTTTGACTAGCTGACAGCAAAAGGGGGGTTGCGCATGAGAGGATCAGTGCTTCGGCGGATCGCTCGATCCCCGTGGCAAGATAGACGAATCTCATGCGCAACCTCCGGATGCTCTACCCGTGCGTCCTCATGCTGCTCCTCGTCACGGGGTGCCGCCGCGCGCCGGCCATCTCGGATGCGACGTACCGCGATGCCGTCGGGGCGTTCTACACGTCGCTTGCGGCGCTGCAGACGAGTCAGGACGTTCTCGCACGACGCGAGCTGGACCGGCTGACGCAACTCGCACCGCAGGAGCCGGCGGGGTGGGCAAACCTGGGGCTGCTCCTGCTCCGGCAGCAGCAAGTGGACGAAGCCCTGTCGCATCTGATCAAGGCGTCCACGCTGGCGCCGAAGAGCGCCGCGATCACCCGGCTCGTCGCCCTCGCCAGGACGCAGAACGGCTCGGCTGAAGAAGCGATGCGCGACTGGCGCCGCGCCATGGAGCTGGATCCCTCGGACCACAAGGCTCCCTTCGCGTATGCGCAGGAGCTGGAGAGGCAAGGGGGAGCCGAGAACGACGCGAACGCGCAGCGGATTCTCACCTTGCTGGTCGATCGATCGGGAAATCTCGCGGCCGAGCTCGAGCTCGCCAGGCTGGCTGCCAGGCGCGGCGATTCCGCGGCGCTGGCCAAGGCCCTCGAGACACTGACCCGGCCCGCAACCACCTGGCCTGCTGACGCGCAGGGCCGGCTTCAGGCGGCGCGCGATGCTGCCACGCGCAACCCGACCGCGGCGGCGACACCGCTCATCTTCCTGAAGAACGTCCTCATTCGCGATCCGGAGTACCGCGCGGCCCAGTCGGCGCTGACGACGCCGAGGAGCGAGATCGGTGAGCCGCTGGTGCGGTTCGTCGTGTTGAAGAATCCGGATCCGCAGCCCGCAGCCGCCGACGAGCAGCTGACGTTCACGATGGATCCACGGGCGGTCATCACCGCGGGGGCCACATGGGCCGGGGCGGTGTGGCTGACGGGTGATGGCGCGCCGACCGTGGCGGTCGCAGGGCCGCGGGAACTCCGCCTCGGCACGGGTGCGACGCTGCCGTTTCCCGGCGGGGCTTCGTCTGTGCCCCCCGGAGCGTTCGCTGTCGTTTCCGCGGATCTGAACTCCGACTTCCGGAGTGACCTGGTTGCGGTGGGCGCCGGGGGACTGAAGATCTTTCGTCAGCGCGACACGGGCGGTTTCAGTGATGCGACGGTGGCGTCCGGACTTCCGGCCGATGTGACCGGCGGCGCGCTCTTCGGCGCGTGGGCCGCGGACTTCGACACCGAGGGGGACCTCGACGTGATCGTCGCCCGCCAGGAAGGTCCGCCGGTACTGCTCAGAAACAACGGCGACGGAACGTTCGTGTCGCAGTCGCCGTTCCCCGGTGTGTCGCGCGTCCGGGGCTTCGTGTGGGCGGATCTCGACGGGGAAGGGGTGCCGGACGCCACGCTGCTGGACGATCAGGGCAACGTGCGCACGTTTCTGAACCTGCGGGGCGGGGAGTTCCGTGAGCGCCCGGTGCCTCCGGCATTTTCCCGCATGGCGGCGATCGCCGCGGTAGAACTGACGGGGGACGCCGTCATGGACATCGCCGGCGTGACGTCCGCCGGTGTTGTAATCCGCCTGTCCAATTCCGTGCGCGGCGCGGCGTGGGAAACGGCCGAGGTGGCACGCATCGAACCGCCGGCCGGTTTGGCCGTCGGCTCCGCTCGAGTCGTCGTCGCGGACCTCGACAACAACGGCGCCGCCGACCTGATCGTCTCGGGTGCCTCGGGATCGCGGGTGCTGCTCGGCGGGCCGGGTGCGACCTTCCGCCAGCTTCCGGCGTCGCTGAACTTTGGCGTCGCCGCCGCGGCCGATCTGCGCCGCAGCGGTCGTCTGGACCTCGTCGGTCCGGTCGCGGACGGGGCGCAGGTCGCTCGAAGCCAGGGGAGCAAGGCCTATCACTGGCAGTCGATCCGTCCGAAAGCCACCACGGCGACGGGTGATCAGCGGATCAATTCGTTCGGCATCGGCGGGGAGATCGAAGTCCGCACCGGACTGCACGCGCAGAGGCAGGTCATCGCTGCCCCCGCCGTGCATTTTGGCCTGGGAGACGCGACACGCGCCGAAGTGACCCGGATCATGTGGCCGAACGGCGTGCTGCAATCCGAGTTCGATGTGGCCGCCGATACGACGATGTCCGCGAGTCAGCGCCTGAAGGGATCGTGCCCCTGGTTGTTTGCGTGGAACGGCCGGGAGATGGGCTTCGTCACCGACTTCATCTGGCGATCGCCGCTCGGGTTGCGGATCAACGCGCAGGCGACGGCGGATGTGCTGATGACGGAGGACTGGGTGCGGGTTCGAGGCGATCAGCTCGTGGCGAAGGATGGCGCCTACGATCTGCGTGTGACCGCCGAGCTGTGGGAGACGCACTTCTTCGATCTCGTGTCTCTCATGGTCATCGATCACCCGAAGGGGACCGAAGTCTTCGTGGATGAGCGTTTCGCCGTGCCGCCGCCACGCCTCGATGCGATCGTGACGGATCCCGTGCAGGAGTTCTCAGCGGTCCGCGATGATCGGGGCGTCGATGTGCGCGACGTCGTGCGGACCCGTGACGATCGCCACCTGGACTTCGCCGGACGCGGAGCGTACCAAGGAGTGACCCGCGACCATTTCATCGAAATGGAGATCCCGGACAGCGCGCCACGGAAGGGACCGCTGTGGCTGATCGGCCAGGGATGGATTCATCCGACGGACAGCTCGATCAACGTCGCACTCGCCCAGGGCACGCATGCGCGGCCGTCAGGTTTGTCTCTCTCGGTCGCTGATGCGCACGGCGTGTTCCGGGAGGCGCGCCCGGGGCTCGGATTTCCGGCCGGCAAGGACAAGACGATCCTCCTCGATCTCGCGGGGCTGTTTCCAGCGATCGGCCCGCGCCGGCTGCGCCTGCAGACGAACCTCGAAGTCTTCTGGGACCGGCTGGGATGGGCGGCAGGCCGGCCGGACGTGACGGTTCGGCCGCGGCGCATCGAGATGCAGTCGGCCGATCTCCGGTACCGGGGTTTCTCTGTCACCGAACAGAGGAATGCCAGCACACCGGAGCGTCCGCGCTACGGCCTGGAAGGGACGTCCCCGCGGTGGCGCGATCTCGAGGGCTATCACACTCGCTTCGGCGATGTGCGGGAGCTGCTGCTCCAGGTGGACGACCGTTATGTGATCATGAATGCCGGGGATGAGCTCGTCATGAAATTCCCGGAGGCCGCTCCGCCGGCTGCGGGCACCGTTCGCGATTTTGTCGTCGTCGGGGACGGCTGGGAGAAGGACGGGGACTACAACACGACCGCCTCGCGGACCGTGCTGCCGCTGCCGACGCACCGGACAGGGCGGTACGCCGCCACGGCGGGCCGGCTGGAGGATGATCCGGTCTACCTCCGGCATCGCGCCGATTTCGAGCAGTACCATACCCGGTATGTCTCGCCGGATCCGGCTCGGGACGCGCTTGGCGGTAAGATCAGTCCGAATCATCCATGAAGCGGTTTGCGCGACCCATCGTCGGTATCGTGTTCGTGCTCCTCCTGGCCACGCCGGCGCTGATCCGGCGCTACGGCGGGACGCCGTCCGTCGCGGCGGACACCGCCACAACCGGCGGCGGACTGACGCACTACGGCTTCCGTCTGACTGAGGTCTCGAAGTCGGCCGGGCTCGACTTCGTCCACCAGGGCCCGACGCTCGATCCGAAGCTCGCGCACATCATGCCGCAGGTGACGTCGATGGGCGCGGCCGTGGCCGTCGCCGATATCGATGCGGACGGCGACCCCGATCTCTACGTCACCGACAGCAAGGAAGGATCGAAGAACCGCCTGTATCGCAATCGCGGGGACGGCACGTTCGAAGAGGTCGCGTCGCAGTTCGGGGTTGCGGACGTCAACACGGCTGCCACCGGCGTGTCGATGGGCTCCGTGTTCGGCGACTACGACAACGACGGTTTCGAAGATCTGCTGCTCTACCGGTGGGGAGCGCCAGAGCTCTTTCACAACGACAGCGGACGCGGGTTCACGCGCGTGACGTCTCAGGCCGGAATGGTGGGCTGGGCGAACATCAACGCCGCCATCTGGCTCGACTTCGATCGTGACGGCCGTCTCGACCTGCTTCTGGCGGGTTACTATCCGGAGCAGCTGAACCTGTGGAAGCTCTCCAGTACGAAGATGATGCCGGAGAGCTTCGAGTACGCGAACAACGGCGGCCGCAAGTATCTCTATCGCAACCTGGGGGGCGGACGGTTCGAGGAGGTCAGCGAGAAGGTCGGCCTGGTGTCGTCGCGGTGGACACTGGCTGCTGTCGCGGCGGACCTTCGCGGCACCGGCTACCCCGACGTCTTCCTGGCGAACGACTACGGCGTGTCCGAGTTGTTCATCAACGAAGGAGGGCGATTCCGCGAAGCGGGACGCGAGGCGGGCGTCGGATATGCGCCGAAGAGCGGGATGAATGCGTCGGTCGGCGACGTGCTCAACCAGGGCAAGCTGGCCATCTACGTCTCGAACATCTCGGAGGAGGGCATCCTGCTGCAGGGGAACAACCTGTGGGTGCCGACGGAGATGCGCAAAGGCTTCCCGGTGTACGAGAACATGGCACGGGCCATGGGCATCGACATGGGCGGGTGGAGCTTCGGCGGACAGTTCGGCGACCTCAACAACGACGGCTTCCTCGATCTCTATCTCGTCAACGGCTACGTCTCGGCTTCTCGCGGCGAGAGTTACTGGTACGATTACTCGAAGATCGCGGGAGGCAACAGGGCCGTCATTTCTGACGCCGCCAACTGGCCCGCGATGGGCGCGCGCAGCCTGGCGGGTTATCAGGCGAAGAAGGTCTGGATCAACGATGGCTCCGGCAAGTTCGCCGACGTCGCGCAAATGGTGGGCGCATCCGACCGCTATGACGGCCGGTCCGTCGCGCTCGCCGACGTGGCCGGACGCGGCGTGCTCGACGTCATCGTCGCGAACCAGAAGGGCCCGCTCCTGTTGTACCGGAACGACGTTGCGCCCGGACGTCAGTGGATTGCATTCGATCTCCAGGGAGGCTGCGGCAGCGACGCCTCTGCCGGCAGGTGCACGAATCGCAGCGCCATCGGCGCGCAGGTCGAGCTGTTCTGGAACGGGCGGCAGCAGGTTCAGGAGGTGTCAGGCGGTTCCGGCTTTTGCGCGCAGAATCAGCGCCGGCTGCACTTCGGACTTGGTGCGCAGGGGGCGATCGACCGCGCCGTCATCCGATGGCCGTCGGGGAAGACGCAGGAAGTCAAGGCGCCCGCCGCGGGGCAGGTGCATCATATCCAGGAGCCGGCATGACGACTGAGGCACTGCAGGGCCCTGCGACGGTGTCACGCAGATCGCATCCGCTGTTCCGGATCGACAAGCGGTATCTCGCGCCGATTCTGGTCACGGTCGTGCTCGTCGTCGGCCAGTTGACGTTCGGTTTTCTCGAGAGCTGGTCCCGGACCGCGATCGCGATCAGCACGGCCATCGGCGTGGAGATGGTGCTCGGGCGGATCTTCTTCGGCAAGTGGCCGCATCTTGCGAGCGCCTACATATCGGGGATCAGCGTCGGCATGCTCGTGCGCTCGCCGGCGTTCTGGCCCTACGCGCTCTGTTCGGCCATCTCGATTACGTCGAAGTACGTGCTTCGCGTCGAGGGGCGCCACCTCTGGAATCCGTCCAACTTCGGGATCGTCGCGATGCTCGTCCTGGCGTCCGATACGGTTGCGGGACTCAGCGTCCAGTGGGGCAATACCTTCCTGCCGATGGTCGTCGTCTGGTGCTTCGGCTGCGTGATCATCTACAGTCTCGGGCGACTTCACATCACCGTGGCGTACGTGGCCGCGTTCATCGTGTTCTCAGTCGTCCGTGCCGCCGTGACCGGACATCCCTGGCTCAGCGAGGTCGCACCGATCACCGGGCCCATGTACCAGCTGTACATCTTCTTCATGATCACGGATCCCAGGACGACCGTCCGTTCGACACGAGGGCAGGTGCTGGTCGCCGTTCTCGTGGCCGCGGTCGAGGCCGTGTTCCGCCTGCTCGAGTGGGTGCACGCGCCCTACTACGCGCTGTTCATCGTGGGGCCCGCAGCGAACCTGATCGACATCATGATCGACCGCCGCCGTGCAACGCTTCAGGGGGTCGATGCCTCCATGAGCGTTCCCTCGCGTGTGTGATCCAGTTGAGGCGCGGATGACATCAGAAACTCGACATGCACGGCAGCTTGGCATTGCCGGGCCACCCGTCTTTCCGATCGCGCTCGGTTGCATGGGCATGTCGGGTATGTACGGGCCTGCCGACGAGGGCGAGAGCATCGCCACCATCCACGCGGCGCTGGACCAGGGGGTCACGCTTCTCGATACGGGGGATTTCTACGGCGCCGGCCACAACGAGATGCTCATCGGCCGCGCGCTCCGCGACCGCCGTGACAAGGCGCTTCTCTCCGTCAAGTTCGGCGCGCTGCGTGCACCGGGCGGAGGCTGGGGCGGAGTGGATGCCCGTCCTGCCGCGGTCAGGAACTTTCTCACCTACACGCTGACCCGGCTCGGCGTCGATCACGTGGACATTTACCGGCCGGCGCGGCTCGATCCCGCCGTGCCGATCGAGGAGACGATCGGCGCGATTGCGGATCTCGTGAAGGCGGGCTACGTGCGGTCGATTGGTCTCTCCGAGGTGGGGGCCGAGACCATCCGGCGCGCCCACGCCGTGTACCCGATCGCCGATCTGCAGATCGAGTATTCGCTCATCAGCCGTGCACCCGAGGAGCGGATCTTTCCGCTGCTCCAGGAACTTGGGATCGGTGTCACGGCGTACGGTGTGCTGTCGCGCGGACTGCTCAGCGGATCCAGGCCGAGTGCCCCCACCGATTTCCGCGCCCATCTCCCTCGCTTCAGCGGCGACAACCGCGAGCTCATCGACGTGCTGCGCCGTATCGCAGCAGGGAAGGGTCTCGCGCCGTCGCAGCTGGCGATCGCCTGGGTGCTTGCCAAGGGTAAGAGCATCGTGCCGGTGATCGGCGCGAGGACTCGCACGCAGCTGTCCGAATCGCTCGGGGCGCTGCAGGTCACGCTGTCGCCGACGGAGCTTTCGGAGATTGAAGAAGCCGTGCCGGCGTCTGCAGTGGCCGGCACCCGTTACGACGAGCACCAGATGCGGATGCTCGACAGCGAGCGTTAATGGGGACACTCACCTTTACGCTAAGTTGTTGATACGTAAGGGGTGTTTTTTGCAGTCTTTTTCGATCCTTTGGTTTCAGCGACCTACCGTAAAGGTGAGTGTCCCCATTTTCTGGTAGCCTGAAAGGCGGAGGAACTCATGGGTGCGCTGCTTCGTCTCGTCATCGTGGTCGTCATTCTTGGCACGCTGGCTGCGTTCCTTCTGGGGTATCGCGTCCGCGACGGTCAGATCATCGCCCCTGGAGGCACGGTTGCGACGGCGGTCCCACTCCCTGAGGTCGACACCACCAAAGCGCGCGAGGTCGGGTCGGCGATTGGGGACAGGGTCGCCGTGGGCGCCACCGCGGCCCAGCACGCCCTCGCCAACACCGCATTGACGAGCAAGATCAAGGCAAAGATCGCACTGGACGACACGCTCGATGCGTCGAGTATCGGCGTCGACACCACCGATAGCGTCGTGACCCTGACCGGGACGGTGACGTCCGCTGCGCAGCACACGCGTGCGCTGCAGCTCGCCCGCGAGACGGCCGGCGTGAAATCGGTCACCGACCGGATCACGGTCCGGAAATAGATCAAGGGTGCCAAGGGTGCCAGGGTGCCAGAGTGCTTTGCTGACAGCTGATGGCTGACAGCTGACAGCTCCCTGTCGTGTTATGCTCCCGCCGCAAGCACCAGTTCCGCCACCTGACGTCTTTGCGAAGCGTCCAGTCGTTGCGGATCTGGCTGATCCTGGTACCCCGATTCAGGCGAGGATACGACGAACCATGACTGATGAGCGCCGCGAGCGTCTGCGTTATCGACGCGCGTTCCTGACGACACTTGCGATCGCTCTCGTCGCGACCCTGGTTCTCACGAACACCCGGCTCCGGGCGAGGACCGGGCAGGTGGCTCCGCCGCCGGGAGCCGCGCAGGCGACGCCTTCCGGGCCGGAGCCCGGTCCAGATTCACGAGTGAAGCCGGGTACGCCGGTCGGGGAGATCATCAAGGCGGAGTTCGATCTGAGCAAGGTCTACCCGGGCACCTGGCGCGAATACTGGGTCTACATCCCGAAGCAGCTCGATCGCACGAAGCCGGCGCCGGTCATGGTCTTCCAGGACGGCCTTCAATACAACGCTCCTGTCGTCTTCGACAACCTGATTCAGCAGAAAGCGATTCCGCCACTCGTCGGTGTGTTCGTCATGCACGGCCGGGTGAAGGCGCCATCGGCCGAGGCGCTCGACCGCATGAATCGAAGCCTCGAATACGATGCGGTCAGCGGCGACTACGCCCGTTTTCTCCTCGACGAGCTGTTGCCGCACGTCGCGAAGACCCACGGGCTCACCCTCACGTCAGACCCCAGCGAGCGCGCGATTGCCGGCAACAGCAGCGGTGCGATCGCGGCCTTCGTTGCGGCGTGGCAGCGGCCAGACGGCTTTCGCCGGGTGTTCAGCGCGATCGGCACCTACGTGGGTTTGCGTGGAGGGAATGCCTTTCCGGTGCTGATTCGCAAGACCGAGCCCAAACCGATACGGATCTTCCTGCAGGACGGTCAGCGTGACAACAACATCTACGCCGGCAACTGGTGGATCGCCAACCAGGACATGCTGTCCGCCTTCGAATACGCGGGCTACGACGTGAAGCACGAGTGGGGAGACGGCGAGCACAACTCCCGGCATGCGACGGCGATCTTTCCCGACGCGCTCCGATGGCTCTGGCGGGATTGGCCGGCGCCCGTCAAAGCCAATCCTGACGGCAAGTCCCGTCAGAATGTTTACCAGGTGCTCATTCCCGGCGAAGAGTGGCAGCTCGTGAGCGAGGGGTACCGCCATACGGATGGTCCCGCCGTGAGCCCGACGGGGGAGATGTTCTTCTCCGATCCGGCCAACAATCGGATCCACCGCGCCGGACTCGACGGCAAGGTCAGCGTCTTCGCTGAAAACACGAGCGGCGCGAATGGCATGATGTTCGGCCCGGACGGCCGGCTTTATGAAGGCGCGACGCGCAGCAAGCAGATCGTGGCCCACGGCGCGGATGGAAAGACGGAAGTGCTTGCGGAGGACGTCAGCGTCAACGACCTGGCGGTCAACGTGAAAGGGGATCTCTACTTCACGGACTCTCCAGGCAAGAAGGTGTGGTACCTGCCAAAGGGCGGAAAGCCCCGCGTCGTGGACGAAGGGATCGAGTCACCGAACGGGGTGCTCTTCTCGCCGGACCAGACGCTCCTCTACGTGTCGGACTACTCCGGACAGCTGACGTTGTCTTTCCAGATTCAGCCTGACGGCTCGCTCGCGCACAAGCAGCGCTACTTCTACCTTCACATCCCCGACGCCGCCACGCGAAGCGGCGCCGACGGCATGGCGGTCGACGCAGACGGCCGCGTCTATATCGCGACGCCGCTCGGCGTCCAGGTGCTGGACCAGCTGGGTAGAGTCCAGGCGATCATTCCGGCTCCCCTGACAGCAAGCCTGTCGAACGTCGAATTCGGCGGGCCCAACATGGACGAGATGTTCATCACGAATGGCGACAAGGTCTTCAAGCGAAAGACGAAGGTCAAAGGCATCGTCTCCTGGCGTCCGCCGATCAAGCCGCCCGCGCCCCGCCTCTGACGCCGGCGCGGAAGGGGAGCAGACGCCACGCGCGCTCGCGATCGCGGCGCATCCGGACGACATCGAGTTCGTCATGGCGGGCACGCTGCTGATGCTGCAGCGGGTGGGTTGGGAAATCCATTGCCTGAACGTGGCCAACGGCAACCTTGGCAGCATGACGATCCCTCCCGCGAGGCTTGCGCGCGTCCGGCGGCGCGAAGCGCAGGCGGCAGCCAGGGTGCTCGAGGCCGTGTGGCATCCGCCGCTCTGCAATGACCTGGGAATTTTCTACGACGATCGCACGCTGCGGCGCGTCTCAGCCGTCGTGCGGTCGGTCGCGCCAACCGTCATCCTGACCCACTCGCCGCAGGACTACATGGAGGACCACATGATCACCGCGCGGCTGGCCGTGACGGCGGCCTTCGCGCGGGCGAACCCGGGATTCCGGACGATTCCCCCGCGGCCAGGTGCGGAGGGCCCGGTGACGGTCTACCATGCGAGCCCGCCTGGCATGCGCGACGGTCTGCGCCGCCGGCTCCCCCCCGGAGCGTTCGTGAACACGACGCCGGTCCACGAACGAAAGACCGCCGCGCTCGCATGCCACGAGAGCCAGCGCCAGTGGCTCGACGCCTCGCAGAACATGGACGACTACGTGAGGACGATGGATGAGTTCAGCCGGATGATGGGGAAGCTGTCAGGCGCGTTCAGGCACGCCGAAGGCTGGCGGAGGCACCTGCATTTTGGTTTCTGCCCCGAGGACGCCGACCCGTTGCGGAGCGCCCTCGGCAGGGACTGCCGGATCCACAAGGCGTACGAACGCGGGCTTGCACGCGGCACGTAGCAAAGGGGACTATCGCCACGTGCTACGTGCTACGTGCTGCGCGGCCTATGAGCTGATGACGTAAGGCGGACGCTGCGGCCGCGACAGCATGGCATTGGCCTCTTCGTCGTTCTTGAACCGCTCCTTCAGCGGGTCCCAGAAGAGCCGACGCTTCGTCTTCATCGCGATGTGATGGACCAGGCATGCCGAACAGGCCCGGTGCGCCACTTCCGCAGGGGCGATCGGCTGTTGCCGCGACTTGACGCACTGGAGCCAGTTGCCGTGATGGTCCTTGCTCACAGGCAGATGGATTTCGTCCGGACCGATCACTGACGTGATGATCCGGGGATCGCTCGCGGCGAGCGCCTGCGGGTCCTTCAGCTTGGCCACCGGATCGCTGGCCGTGACCGCGGAGTTGCCCCTGGACACGAACACCCAGCCCTCGCTGCCGATGAATTTGATGCCGTTCGGGAACGCGCCGCTCACGATCATCCTGACGCCATCGGCATACAGCGCTTCCGTCCTGAAGTCGCCATGCACGTCCCACAGGCCGTGGGTCGGGAATTCTGCGGTGCCCCACACTTCGATTGGGCCGGTGTACTCCGTGTCCATGCCCCAGTGCGCGCTGTCGATGTGGTGCGCGCCCCATCCCGTGATCATGCCCGCGCCAAATTGTTCGCATCGCAGCCAGCCGGGCCGGTCGTACCCGGTCTGCGGATGCACGCGTTTCTCCGTGTAGGGTACGACAGGCGTCGATCCCAGCCACCTGTCGTAGTTCAGATTCGCGGGCACCGGCATGTCCGGTTCCACATCTCCGGACGGATCGCCAGGCAGCCCGACTTCCACCGTCTGCAACTTTCCGATTCGTCCGTTGCGCACCAGCTCCGCGGCGTACCGGAATTGCGGCCACGATCGCTGTTGACTGCCGATCTGGAAGATGCGTCCCGAACGATGGACGGCATCGCTCAGCGCGCGCCCTTCCGCGATCGTCAGTGACGCCGGTTTCTGCAGGTATACGTCCTTCCCGGCCTGCACGGCCTCGATGGCAATGATCGCGTGCCAGTGATCCGGCGTGCTGATGACGACGGCGTCGATGTCCTTGTTGGTGAGGAGGTCGTGATAGTCCGAGTAGCCCGTGACGCCCGAGTAGGGCTTGCCTGTCTGCTTGGTGTAGTACCCGTTGACGAGGGTCTTCGCATCGTCCACTCGCCTGCTGTCCAAATCGCAGACCGCCATGATGCGGGCGGTGTCGTGCTTCCAGACGCCCGGGAGGTCATGGCCGCGCGAAATGCGGCCGTTCCCGATCGCGCCGATGTTGATGCGATTCGCCGGCGACGCGCCGCCGAGCACCGATGCGGGGACGATCGCCGGAAATCCCAGCGCGACGGCGCTGGCGGCGATTCCCCCTCCGGCAACTTTCAGGAACTGACGGCGCGACGCGCGACTGCGTTTGCTGCTCATAGGACTTATCCTGATCCCCGATCCCCGATCCCGAGTCGTCTTCCGGCTGAAGCCGGAAGCTACAAGTCCCGAATCCCCCGCCTACGCCGCGAAGCGGCTACGGCCCGGCCTCGCCGTAGCTCGCCGTGAGTGTGCAGGCGAGCGGAGGCGGGCGAATCCCGAATCCGAGTCAGACACTCGACGGCGTGGTCGCCGGGCTGAAGTTTACCCTTTGCGCCTGGGCCTGTGCTTTCAGCATCAGCTCCGTCGCGAGGAAACAGTGCGCCTGCGACATCGCGGTCTCGGTGCGGTTCAGGACGTCCGAGACGAGCTGTTCGCCGTACGGCAGCGTCACGGCGCTGCAGTCGACATACCGGGTGTCCTTGCCGTCGACGATGAACAGGTGGCTGCCGCCAGGGCGCCCGGCGATGTCGATGTTCTTGCGCACTTCGATGAAGCCGTCCGTCCCGAGGATGGTCAGCCGGCCGTCCCCCCAGGTCGCGAGACCGTCAGGCGTGAACCAGTCGACCCGGATGTAGCCGGTCCCCTTGTCCCCACGGAGAACCGTATCCCCGAAGTCCTCGAAGGTGGGGTGCTTCTGATTGTGGATGTTGCCCACCTGTGAGGCGACGACGTCGGCACGTGTGGAGCCTGTGAAGTACAGAAACTGATCGGCCTGGTGTGAGCCGATGTCGCACAGGATACCGCCGAACCGCGGCCGCTCGAAGAACCAGGCGGGACGCGTGGCGGGCGTCATGCGGTGCGGGCCGAGGCCGATCGTCTGCACGACCTGTCCAATCGCGCCCGCCTTGACCAACTCGCCCGCCTTGACCGTCGCGCGATTCTCGAACCGCTCGCTGTACATGATCGAATAGATCCGCTTCGTCTGCGCCTGCACGCGGCGTACGTCGGTGAGCTGTGCCAGCGTCGTGATGCCCGGCTTGTCGGCCATGTAGTCCTTGCCGTGCTGCATCACCCTGATTCCGAGTGGCGCCCGCTCGTCGGGGATCGCGGAGCTCAGAACGAGCTGGATCGTCGTGTCGTCCAGGATCTCGTTCTCGCTTCGGGCGGTTTTCGCCTCCGGAAAGCGCTTCAGGAACGCCGCCGTCAGATCCGGTTCCTTCGCAAAGACAGACACCAGCTCACCGCCACCGCGCCGTACAGCCTCGACCTGGCTGTTGATGTGGGAGTGGTTGATGCCGATGACGGCAAACCTGAGTCGCGGCGGGCCCTGGCGGGGTTGCTGCCCGGCGTCGGCCGCGACCGATTCGCGGGGGAGGGCCATGATCGCCGCGGACCCGGCCATGCCGCTGAGGAACGTCCGGCGTCCAATACCTGCCTTTTTCATCGTCAATCTCCAGGGTCCGGCGGCCCGGCCGGCGCCAGGTCCGGAATCCATCTCGTAAACGCGGCGCAGCACCGAGGGCCGAGGGCGCGCCAAGTCTAACATCGCGCCTTGCAGGATTTGCAGCTCATGTGGTATAGCTGTGCGCCCACTTCTCCCACCCTACTTACGTCACGGCCCGACCCGCGAGGGTCGAAGGCCAGATTCGAGCAGTGCCCGAAACCGATTTCGAGCGAGTACAGGAACCTTATGAACAAGTGCGCAGGTACGCCGGGTTTTCGCATCTTGAGCCTCCTTCGCTTCCTTCTTCTCTGCCTGGCCGTTGCCAGTGTCTCGACCCCTTCCGCCGCTCTCGCGCAGTCCGTCAGCGGCACGATTCTCGGCACGGTCTCCGACGCCTCGGGCTCCGTCATGGGGAACGCGAAGGTGACCGTCATCAACGAAGGCACCGGTTTCACCCGTACCGTCACGTCGGACTCGAATGGTGACTACACGGTCCCCCAGCTTCCGACCGGCCGCTACACCGTGACGTCCGAGATGACCGGATTCAAGGCCATGGCGCTCTCGAACGTCGAGCTCGGCGTGGACCAGCGCGTGCGCATCGACCTCAAGCTCGAAGTCGGCGCGATGACTGAATCGGTCAGTGTCGAAGCCACGGCCCCGTTGCTGCAGACCTCCTCGTCCGAGCTCGGGACGACCGTCACGCACGAGCAGATTGAAGCGCTGCCGCTCAACGGCCGGAACTTCGTGAACCTGACGCGCACGGTCCCGGGCGTGCTGCGCGGCATCCCGGGGTCGAACATCGACGGCGCCGGAAGTCTCGCGTGGCGCGCCTCGGCATCGTTCTCGGCGAACGGCCAGCGGGCACGCGACAACAACTTCATGCTCGACGGTGTGGACAACAACGAAACCTGGCTCCAGACCGTGGTCATTTTCCCGAGCGTCGACGCGCTGGACGAGTTCAAGATGCAGACGTCCACCTACTCAGCCGAGTACGGGCGGTCCCTCGGCGGCGTGGTGAACCTGCAGATCAAATCCGGGACGAACACGCTGCACGGGAGCGGCTTCGAGTTTCACAGGAACGACGCCTTCGACGCGAACAACTTTTTCAACAATCGAGCAGGGCGCAAAAAGCCCGACTTCAAGCAGAACCAATTCGGCGGCACGCTCGGCGGTCCGATCTTCAAGGACAGGACGTTCTTCTTCGCCGACTACCAGGGCCATCGCGAATTGCAGGGACAGACGTTCCTGTCGACGGTCCCCACGATGGCCATGCGGACGGGCAACTTCTCCGAGCTGAGCCGCCCGATCTACGATCCCCTCACGGGACAGCCATTTCCGGGCAATACCATCCCTGCCGCGCGCATCGATACCGTTGCCCGGAACATCCTGACGCAGCTGTATCCGGAGCCCAACACCGCCGGCACCCGGCAGGCGTCGAACGGACAGACCATCAACAACTATCTGATCAACCCGATCAAGGAGCGGCAGGACAACCAGTTCGACGTGAAGGTCGATCACAGCCTGACGGCGACCAACCGCTTCTTCACGCGATACAGCTTCCAGAAGACCCACCGCCTCCAGCCTGCGACGCTGCCGCACGGCGATGCGGGGGCCACCTTTGGCGCGGGCGAGGGCAACATCAAGGCGCAGAGCCTCGCGTTCAACGACACGCAGACGCTCGGCAACCGCTGGTTGAACGAGTTCCGGTTCGGCTGGTCGTCGATCAAGTTCTTCATGACGTCGATCGACTACGGGACGAACCCCGCGACGGCGGTCGGGCTGCCGGGGATCAACATCAGCTCGGTGGCGTCGGCGATGACACAGCTCACGTTCCAGAACATCCGGAACCTCGGCGCGAACTCCAACCAGCCGCTCATCACGAATCAGAACGACTTCCAGATCTTCGACAACGTGACGTGGTTGAAGGGGAAGCACACGCTGAAGGCGGGCGGGAGCCTGACGCTTCGTTCCCGCGAGATCCTGAACGCCGACACCATCGTCGGCAACTTCGCCTTCAACAACAACATGACGTCGAACTGCGCCGGGCAACCCGCCGGCTGCACGGTCAACAGCAGCACGGGCTTCGACGTGGCCAGCTTCATGCTCGGCTTCGTGAACACGAAGAACCGCAACCTGTTCGACGCCGGCACCTACACGGAGAAGCGGCCCGAGTACTCGATCTATCTGCAGGACGATTTCCGCGCGAGCCAGAAGCTCACGCTCAATCTCGGCCTGCGCTGGGATGTGTATCCGCCATGGGTGGAGATCGAGGATCGCCAGTCCAATTTCGACATCACCACGGGCAGGTTCGTCGTCGCATCCGATGACGCGACGATTCAGGGTGTCAGAGTCGGCCGGTATCTCCAGACCTACTCGAAGCGTGACATCGGACCACGGCTCGGCTTCGCATACGACGTGGGCGGCGACGGCAAAACGCTCGTTCGCGGCGGCTTCGGCCTGTTCTGGAACTTCTCGCCGGGGGGCACGAGCTCGTCGAAAGCGCAGAACCCGCCGTTCCTGCAGGCGACGTCGCTCAACGCGAATCCGACGGCGTATGGCGTCAACCTGCTGCTGAAGGATGGCCTGCCGGCGCCTCCCGGAGTCGATCCGAACCGCGCGCCCGCCGGCGCGACGCGTTCGATCTTCGACATCAATTTCCGCGATGCCTACGCCAGGCAGTGGAACCTCAACATGCAGCGGGGCATCGGTTCGAACTACATGGTCGAGGCCGCCTACGTCGGCTCGCAGGGGCGGCAGATGGTGCTCAAGGTGGACATCAACCAGGCGCGGCCCGTCGTGGGCGAGACCGACTCGAATGTCAACCGTCCCTTCATCGCTCTGGCCCCGGCGGTGCGCGGGCTCAGCCAGTCCCAGAGCATCGGGAAGGTCGACTACAACGGTCTTCTGCTCAAGTTCCAGCGCAGGTTCGCGAACAACTTCTCGTTCCTGAACTCGTACACTTTCGGCCAGTCGATCGACTTCGCGTCGGACAACGAGGCCGGGATCACCAACACGTACGACCTCGGCTACAACAAGGGGCCGTCCGAGTACGACGTGAAGCACACGTTCTCGTCGAGCTGGATCTACGAGCTGCCGCTGGCCCGGGACAAGTTCTACGGCGGGTGGCAGATGAGCGGCATCCTGTACCTGAGGGGCGGTCTGCCGCTGACCATTACGCAGACCCAGGGCGTGCAGTCGACCGGGACCGGCAACCGGCCGAACCGCATCTGCGACGGCAGGCTGTCGAATCCGACCATCGACAAGTGGTACGACACGGCGTGCTTCGTCCGCACGGCCGACATCAGCGGGACGTACGGCAATTCGGGGCGCGGCATTATTCGCGGGCCCGGGTCGTTCAACATCGACGCGTCGCTCATCAAGAACACGAAGATCGGCGGCCTCTCGACCGAGTTCAGAGTCGAGGCCTTCAACCTGCTCAATCACCCGCAGTTCGCCAACCCGAACACCACGTTCGACAACGCGGCCGGCGGCACCATCTCCGCGATGCTCTCGAGCCCCTCGTGCTCGCTCTGCGGCACGACCGAGCGTCAGCTACAGGTTGGCGTGAAGGTGAGGTTCTAAGTCAGGGGGACACTCATCTGCTCGGGGTGAGTGTCCCCATCAGCTCTCAGTTCTCAGCTGTCACTCTCAGCCGATGGCTGACGTCTGAAGGTTGAAAACTGAGAGCTGACGCCTGATAGCTGACGTCTGATAGCCGATGTCTGACGGCTATCTCCCGTCAGCATTCGCGAGCGCCCTGAGCCCCCGCACCCTCGCCGCCGACACGGGTCCATCGGCCTCGCCGCCTTCGCGGGCCGCGCGGCCGACATGCGCTTCCCGCACGCATCCCGCCCGCGCGAACAGCGACAATGACTCTTCATCGACCCCGCCGCCGGCAATGATCGTCACGCTAGGCCCGGCCCTCTTCACGTATTGCGACAGCCTCTCGCAGCGCGCTTCTGCGTTGCCACCGCCACCGTCGGTCAGGATGTGATCGATGTTCGGGAGCGTGATCAGGCGCGGGATGGTGCCGAGCGGGTCTGTGAGGGCGTCGAAGGCTCTGTGGAAGGTGACGTGGATATGAGGGGCGGACTCCAGGACCCGTGCGACATCCTCGATGAGCGCCTCTCCTGCTCGGGCGAACCCGATGACCAGGCCGTCCACGCCGGCCTCGGCGAACTCCGCAGCCGCTCGCCGCAGCGCGGGTAACTCCCCGGGCGCGAGCTCGTAGCCGGCATTCTCCCGGACCATGACGCGGAGCGGGAGGGAGGTCTCGGCCGCAACCGCGCGGACCGTCGCAAGCAGGGGAGTGAGCCCGCCGTCATGGATCGCCCTGACCACTTCGAGGCGATCGGCGCCGCCATCCGTGGCCGCGCGCGCGTCAGCAGCGGTCTGAACGATCACCTCGAGCAGGAGAGACATCAGCGCTCAGCTGTCAGCTTTCAGTGTCCATGGCTCACAGCTGACAGCTGCGCGCTCAGTTTTCAGCTGTCAGCTTTCAGTTCTGACAGCTGATAGCTCCGTTAGCTGACCTCCGTGAGATGTTCGATCCGTCCTGTGCTGTCGCCGATCTTCTCGGAGGGCACGCCCATCCGATCGAGCAGCGTCAGGAACAGGTTCGTCATCGGCGTGGCCTTCGGATAGACGATGTGGTTGTTGCGGCGGAAGCCGCCGCCCCCGCCAACGAGGAGGACGGGGAGATCCTCGTGCGTGTGGCGGTTGCCGTCGCTCAGGCCGCTGCCGTAGACGATCATCGAGTGATCGAGGAGCGATCCGTCTCCGTCCGGTGTGTCCTTCAGCTTGCCGATGAAGCCGGCGAAGAGCTCCATGTGCATCGTGTTGACGATCGTGACCTTCTCAATCCACGCCGGGTTGCCGCGGTGGTGCGTGAGCGGATGATGAGGATCAGGCACGCCGATTTCCGGATACGTGCGCATGCTCCCTTCGCGTCCCATCATCATCGTCGCGACGCGCGTCGAATCGGTCTGGAACGCGATGAGCTGGAGGTCGAACATCAGTTTGACGTATTCGGCGTAGTCAACCGGCACGCCCGTCGGCTTGTCGATCGTCGGTGTGAGTCCCGTCATGTCCTTCTCCGCCATCTCGATGCGGCGTTCGATCTCCCGGATGGACGACAGGTACTCGTCCATCTTGCGGCGATCCGACGTGCCGAGACTCGCGGACAGCTCGGTGGTGCGCTCACCGACCAGATCGAGGATGCTGCGCCGATAGCGCAGGCGCCGGGCCCGCGCTTCCGGCGTGATGCTCGTGTCGATGTCACCGAAGAGGCGCTCGAACACCAGGCGCGGGTTGGTTTCCGGCGGCATCGGCGTGGCGGCTCCGCGCCACGCGAGGCTGTTGGTATAGGCGCAGGAGTATCCCGAATCGCAGTTGCCGACCGTCCGTGAGTCGTCGCACCCGAGCTCCAGGGACCCGAAGCGGGTCTGGCTTCCGAGGTGCTGTGCCGCAATCTGATCGACAGAGATGCCGTTCTGGATGTCGGCCCCGGCGGTCTTGCGAGGATGCACGCCGGTCAGATACGAGGCCGCCGCGCGCGCGTGGTCGCCGGGTCCGTCGCCGAGCGCCGCGCCGTTGCGCTGCGCCAGGCCGGACAGGACGAGCGTGTCCTTCCGGAACGCCTCCAGCGGCTTCATCACCCGCGTGAATTCGAATCCTGAGCCGGTGCCTGTCGGCGTCCAGTGGTTCATCGTGATGCCGTTCGGCACGTACGTGAACGCGAGGCGGACCGGCGCCTTGTTCATCTGCGCGGCCCGCGCGAACGCCGGCGTCATGGCATCGAGCATCGGCAGCGCAATCACGGTGCCCATGCCCTTCAGGAACGTGCGGCGGGGGAGATGTCGGCGCGTGACGATCATGGCGTTGGCGCTCCTGTTGTCGCTGTGTGCGCCTGTTGCGCTGGCGCGGGGATCGCCCTTCGGGACTGGAAGGGCAGGCTGTTGACGATTTCGAGAACGAGGGCGGAGAACTTGTAGTCGCGTGCGGGCAGCCGGCTCGCGATGAGCTTGATGGCGCGGTTGTCGTAGCGCTCCATCCCGCGGCCGAGTGCGTACGTCATCAGCTTTGACGTGAGGCCCCGAGTGAACGGCTCGCGCTCTGCCTGCAGGATCGCGGAGAGCTCCACGGGCCCCTCGAACGAGTCGCCGTCAGGCAACGTCCCGGTCGCGTCGATCGGGAACTTGCCGTCCATCGACCGGTAGGCCCCGACCGCATCGAAGTTCTCCAGGCCGAATCCGAGCGGGTCCATGCGCCGGTGGCAGGAGGCGCAGATGGCGTCCTTCCGGTGCATCTCGAGCTGTTCCCGCAGCGATGCCTCGGTGCCAATGGCCGCCTCGTCCAGGTTCGGCACATCGGCCGGTGGCGGCGGCGGGGGGGCGTGCAGCAGATTGTCCAGCACCCACTTCCCGCGAAGGACCGGCGACGTGCGGGTCGCGTACGAGGACACGGTCAGCACGCTTCCCTGGGTGAGGACGCCGCTGCGCGGCGTGGCCGACAGATCCACGCGCCGGAACTCCGGACCGGTCACTCCCGCGATGCCGTAGTGCCGCGCGAGCCGCTCGTTGATGTACCGAGTACCGGCCGTCGATGAAGTCCAGGATGCTCCGGTCGTCGCGGACGACATGATCCACGAACAGCTCGGTCTCGCGCTTCATCGAGAGCCGCAGGTAGTCTTCGAAGTCCGGGAACTTGTCGCGATCGCGCGTGGTTGACTCGAGCGCCCGAAACTCCAGCCACTGGCCGCCGAAGTTTTCAGCCAGCGCGCTGGCTTTCGGGTCCTTGAGCATGCGGCGCACCTGCGCCGTCAGCACGCCCGGGTTTCGCAGCGTGCCCGCGTCGGCGGCCCGCCGCAACGCCTCGTCCGGCATACTCGCCCAGAGGAAGTAGGAGAGCCGTGTCGCCAGCTCGTGCTGACTGATACGGTACGAGGACCGCCCAGCCGCCGCGGGCCGATCGCGTTCGATCCGGAACAGGAAATCCGGCGACACCAGGAGCGCCTGGATCCCGACCGCCAGCCCCTCGGCCAGCGAATGCTCCTGCTCCTCGGCGAGCCTCACGAGGCCGACGTACTTCTCGACTTCGGGCTTCGTCACGGGACGACGGAACGCGCGGCGCGCCAGGCTGGTCATGATCCGCGTCGCGCACATCGGCGTGTGGTTGCCGTCGAGATGCCCGCAGGTGTAGACCTTCTGCAGGCTGGCCCGGGCAGGGCCCGCTGGCTGGGTGTACGGGCCGCCGACGTCAACCGAGTTCACACGCACCCCGTTCAGCGGCAGCTTTGCGAGCTCCGCCTGTGTCGTTTCGAACTGCTTCCGCTGCGCCGCCACCTGCTCCGGTGTGGCGTTGGGCCGTGGCTTGAACTCCTTGGGCGGCGGAACGGGACGCGTCGAGGGACTCGGACCGTCATATCTCGCCGGCAGGCCCTCGAAAATACGCGGCACGCCGACAGAGATCCAATGATCGCCGGCGGTGAGCTTGACCTTGAACTCCGTCGTCTGGCCGCCAAACTCCTGCCGGTCGTCGGCAAACGTGGCCGCCCGCTCAGGGTCGTGCGGGACCGCGGCGACTTGCCGCTCGTCAATCCAGAGGGCAATCGTGACCGGCATCGATCCAATTGGACGCACTCCGCCCAGCCCGATGCGGATCACATAGTCGCCGTCAACGGGAACACGATGGATGGCATGGAAGGCGTTCGGCA
The DNA here is from genome assembly GCA_963749835.1 of uncultured Acidobacteriota bacterium. Taxonomy (GTDB): domain Bacteria; phylum Acidobacteriota; class Vicinamibacteria; order Vicinamibacterales; family 2-12-FULL-66-21; genus JALZOC01. The sequence continues at coordinate 2,887,648 of CAVVOD010000001.1, read as the reverse complement.
GGCTCAGGCCGGTGACGTCATACGTCTCCGGCACGGTCTGCAGTTCCTTCACTTTCCGTCCCTCCGATCGGAGCCTGGTCAGCGTGGGTTTGAGCGAGGGGGCGCCGAAGAGCGCCATCCGCGCGACTTTCTCGCCGGACGAGACATACTTTTCCATCAGGACCGGTGAGAGCGACAACACGTCCGCGATGTTGTCGAACCCGTACCCTGAATCGTCCTGGGGGAAGTCGTCTGCCGGCCGCGCGTCGACGCCGAGCAACTCCTTGATGGTGTTGTTGTATTCGGTCCGGTTCAGGCGTCGCGCGGTAATCCGGCCGGGATCGGGGGGCGTGGACTTTTCGATTCGCGCGAGCTCTCGGGCAATCCAGGTCGCGACCGCCTGCCTCTGACCCTCCGCCGGCTGCGGCTCATCGTCGGGCGGCATGTCCCGCGCCCGCAGTTTCTGGACCACATCGTCCCACCGATCGCCGTCCGTCGTCAGCGAGTCGACCGATTCGATGGCTTCGAAATTGAGATCCTTCTTCGTCTTCTTGTTGCCATGGCAGGCGTAGCAGTTCTCGGCCAGGAACGGCTTGACGATCGCTTCGAACCCGGCCGCCGGTGACATGGCCGGAGAGGCGGGAGAAACGCCGGGCGTCGCGGCGGCACGTGCCGTCGGGGACTGGCCCCCACCGGCGCGGGCAGCCTCCTCGGCCTTCAGGACGGAACCGACCGCTGCCACGGTGGACAGCAGCGCTATCGCAAGAATCGGCCGCATGACCCCCCAGGGCACTGGCCGGGCGGCAAGATTGACGCCCGCAGTGCGACGCTTCCGAACTGCCTCCACCGATAATAGAGCGGAAGGCAGTCAAATCTACCAGAAATCCCCCATTCCCTTCAACGTCAGCACTGGCGCCCGACGCCGGTCGGGCCGGCCGCCAGACACGGCCAGAAGTCATTGCAAGGAACGTTGTTGCGGCCACGCACGTAAGCAATAGCCGACCCCTTCCCCGAGGCCATATGAACCAGCTGTTCACCGATATTCGCTCCGGTCTTCGAATGCTCGTGAAGTACCCGACGCTTTCGGTCGTGGCCGTGCTCACGCTGGGCCTCGGGATCGGCCTCAGCACGACCGTTTTTTGCGTCGTCAACGGCGGCCTGTTCAAGGGGCTGCCGTTTCCGGATGGCGACCGCGTGGTTGCGCTCGTCAGTACCACCCAGAACCAGCCGCGCCAGCCCATCAGCGTCCACGATTTCGCTGTGTGGCAGGAACGGCAGACCTCGTTCGAGAAAATCGGCGCCTATGGGTTCGCCCCGATGAACCTGTCGACGGAAGAGGGCCGGCCCGAGCGGTACAGCGGCGGCCAGCTGACCGTTGCCGCGTTCGAAGCGCTCGGCGTCCAGCCGATCATGGGGCGTGGATTCCAGGCAGGCGACGATGGCCCGGGTGCCGACCCGGTGATCCTCCTGGGTTACGGGCTGTGGCGCGATCGCTACCGCAGCTCGCCGGCGGTTCTGGGACAGGCGATTCGAGCCGGAGGCATGAACCGGACGGTCATCGGCGTCATGCCGGAGAACTTTGCGTTCCCGGTCCGCGAGGCGCTGTGGGTCCCGCTCTCCATCGATCCCCTCGCCACGCCGAGAGGCAAGGGCCCGAACAATCTCGTGATCGCCCGTCTGAAGCCGGGGGTCGGCCTGTCGCAGGCGAAGGCCCAGGCCCGGACGATCGCCTCCCAGCTCGAAACCGAATTTCCCGCGACGAATCGCGGCGTCAGCGCGGACGTGATGCCGTTTGCGATGAACATCCTGGGGCCCGAGATTTACGGACTGCTCTTTACGATGCTCGGCGCCGGGATCGGCGTGCTGATCATCGCGTGCGTCAACGTCTCGAACCTGCTGGTCGCTCGCGCGTCGCTGCGCCGGCGGGAGGTCGCGGTGCGCATGGCGCTTGGCGCGGGCCGCGGCCGGGTTGTCCGGCAGCACCTGACGGAGGTGCTCGTCCTGGCCATGGCGGGTGGCGGTATCGGCATCGTGCTCAGCATCTTCGGCATGCGGTGGTTCACGCAGGCGCTCTCGGTCAATCCGCCCCCCTTCTGGATCACGTTCGAGCTGGACTATCGCGTGATGCTGTTCGTGATCGGCCTGATTGTCCTGGCGAGCCTCTTTGCCGGCGCGCTCCCGGCCATGCACGCCGTGCGCGTCAGCGCGGGTGGGGTCCTGAAGGACGACAGCCGCTCCTCGACGAGCGCCAGTCTCGGCAGGTTCAGCAGCGGCCTCGTGATCGCGGAGCTGGCGGTTTCGTGCGGCCTGCTCATTGCCGCCGGTCTCATGATCAAGAGTGTCGTGCAGCTCAAGAACGTGAGCATGCCGTTCGGGATCGAGAACGTGTTGACCGCGCGCGTGGACCTGCCGCGGACCGCCTACAAGGACTCGGCGGCGAGCATCCGCTTCTTCGAACAGCTCCTGCCGCGGCTGCAGGCGCTGCCGAACGTCGAGGCGGCCACGCTCTCCGACGGTCTGCCGGCCGCTGGCAACGGCGTGATTTCCGTGCAGATCGAAGGGAAGGCCTATCCGCAGGCCAGCGACTACCCGCTCGCGCGCGAGGGCATCGTGACCGCGGGATATTTCGATACGTTCAAGGCGAAGGTCCTGAACGGACGCGAGTTCTCGACGGCCGACATCGCAGGCAGCCAGCCGGTGGCCATCATCAACGAGTCGTTTGCCCGGACGCACTATCCCGGGATCGATCCCATCGGCCACCAGATGAAGCGCATTCGTCCGGACGGCAAGGAGCCCTGGCTCAGCATCGTCGGCGTCGTGCCCGATCTGATCATGGAAGGCATCGGCAACAACAACGCGAGTCCGGTGGGCTACTACATTCCCATCGCGCAGAGCGACGTCGCCAACGGCGTCCGCATCGCGCTCCGCACCGGCGGCGATGCTGCGGCGATGACGTCGTTCGTCCGCTCGGCCGTCACCTCGCTCGATCCCGAGCTCGCCATCTACGAGATCGAGACGATGTCGAGGGTCATCGAGCGTCAGACGTGGTTCTACACCGTCTTCGGGACGTTCTTCATGGCGTTCGGGTTCTGCGCGCTGTTTCTTGCCGCGGCCGGGCTCTACGGCGTGATGTCGTTCGCCGTGACACAGCGGACACGTGAGATGGGCGTGCGCGTGGCGCTCGGGGCGCAAGGGCGCCAGTTGATCCTGCTCATCATGCGCAAGAGCGTGGTCCAGCTCGCCGTCGGCCTGGCCAGCGGTCTGGGTCTGGCGCTCCTCGCGTCCGGCGCACTGCAGCCGGTGCTCTACCACGTGGATCCGCGCGACAGGTTTGTGTTCGCCGCCGTCGTGGCGACGCTCGCGACTGCCAGCGTCATCGCGTCCTTCCTGCCGGCGCGGCGAGTGACGCGCATAGATCCGGTGATTGCGCTCGCGAACGAGTAGGCGAGGGCGCCCCGACTCGGGACTCGGACGACGTAGCTTCCGGCTTTAGCCGGAAGAAGATCGGGGATCGGGATTCGGGACTCTGGATTGGCGATGGCAACCGCGGCTGTTCGTCATTGCCGACCTCGAACAGGCATGGCTGATGCTTAGTCAGACACCGGAGGCGTCCAATGGTTGGAGCTCTTGTGCGTCTGGTCCTGATTATCATCGTGCTCGCGGCCGGGGTCGCATTCTTCATGGGGTATCGAGTTGCCGATCATGGGGTGACCGGCCCCCCGGGTGACCGAGCCGTTGGAACCGCGGGAACGCGTCCCATCGATACATCGAAGGCACGTGGGGCCGGCGCCGCTGTCGGCGAGAAGGTCGCCGTTGGCGCGAATGAAGCGCAGCGTGCAATGGGCAACGCCGCGCTGACGGGCAAGATCAAGGCGAAGATGGCGCTCGACGATACGGTCAAGGCGGCTGCCATCGACGTCGCGACCGACGGGGGCGTCGTCACGCTGAAAGGGACCGTACGGTCGGAGGCCGAACGGACGCGCGCCCTCCAGCTCGCGCGCGAGACGGACGGGGTGACGTCGGTCAAGGATCACCTGGTCGTTCGATAGCGGGAGCGGCGCACCGCCTGAACGGTAGTCGCTGAAGCGCGCCGCGATGGGCAAGTCCGAGGCCCGTGCCGCCGCCGGTCACTACGGCGACACGGCGCCGCCCCGCGGCGTCCGCCTCGTCCACTGGGCCTGTGGCGGCCACGCCATCACGGGCCGAAGGCAGCGGAGAGCACGAAGAAAATCCAACCACGGAGTAGCGCAGCCACGGAGACGCACGGAGAGAACCGGATGGCTTGCCGCTGTGGGTCGGTGGTCGGGCCGCGCTTCGCGCGGCCCGACCACCCGTCCAACGATCGATTCCACGAAAACACCACGTTGAACCCAAGAGACTGTGCCGAACTATCCGGAACTCTCCGTGCGTCCCCGTGACTCCGTGTTGGAATTTGTCCGTCCCCCCGTACCCTCCGTGTCACGCCCGTTTGATCGGCAGCTGGGCATTCAGCTCAACGTGCTCCGTGCCGTGGGCGAACGGTCTTCCGATCCACGCCTCGAAGCCTGGCTGATCATCGGGCACGTAACCGCTCCTCGGAAGCCGCGTCCCGTACAGCCATTGGAGGGCGCGGAGCTCGAGGTCGATCCCGCCTCGGAGCTCGACCTGGGCGACGATCATCGGCGGAAACCTGAACCGGCCGTTCTCTCCCCTGGGCACGAATCGCTCGGCTTCGACGGCCACGTGATACTGGCAATCCTCCAGGGACGTGATCTCGGGGTTGTCCCATTGGTATCCAAGCCACTGGCCGTCGGCCAGTGAGTTTCGCTTCGCCCACGTCATGAGGCGCTGGGTCGCTTTGGCGACGGCGTCTCCCCGATAGGGATCGAGGACTCGGATGTACGCCACCGTGCGCGCGGGGAGATCGCGGATCTTCACCCTGAATCCGTCGGGATTGTGCGCGGCGGGCAAGCCGCCCAGATGAAACCGGCGGGCCGGCTCGCGAACCATCGCTTGCAGCTCGGAGGCGTGCGCCTCGCGCCACCCCTTGATGTCGAACGTGCTGGGGGCCCTTCCGTAGCGCTGTTTGAAGCACCGTGAGAAGTCAGACGAAGACGCAAACCCGCACGTCAACGCGATCGTCGTGAGCGAGGACCGGGGCGCGTGGGCCATCATGACGAGCGCCCGTTCAAGCCTCAACCGTTTCACGAACTCCGCGATCGTCTCTCCCACCAGGACCTGGAACACCCGGTGGAAGTGGAACGGCGACAGCCGCGCGGCACGCGCAACGTCGGCGAGCCGCAACGGGTCCCCGAGATGACCCACCACGTGATCGATGGCGAGGTTGACCCGTTCGGCGTACGCCATCGGGGTCGTCGCGCGGGTTTTCACGGCTGTTCGCAAGATTTGGCAAGCTCTCCGCGCCGGGATTTGTATGATGACTGTTCCGGAGCTGGATCTTCAGAGCTACTTACCCGGGATGGGAGCTGCCCATGACGCGATTCATCATAGTCGTTCTCGTGGGGTTCCTCGGCGGCTGCGGTTCCCAGCCCGGCCCGGCGACTCCTCAAAAACCGCCCGCCACCACCGGCCCGGCTTCAGGAGATCATCAGATGCAACTCGGGAACTTCTCAGTCAGTCTCGCCGTGAAGGACATCGCCGCCTCCCGGGCGTTCTACGAGAAACTCGGCTTCAAGCAGGTCGCCGGCGAGCAGGCACAGAACTGGTTGATCCTTCAGAACTCGACCAGCACCATCGGGCTCTTTCAAGGGCCGCAGTACACCAGGAACATGCTGACGTTCAATCCGGGGTGGGACCGAACCGGCAGCACCCTGCCGGACTTTGACGATGTGCGTGACCTTCAGCGGACACTCAAGGGGCGAGGCCTCGTGCCGACGGTAGCGGCCGATGAGTCGTCCACGGGCCCCGCAAGCATGATGCTGACGGATCCGGACGGGAACCCGATTCTGATCGATCAGCACGTGCCCAGGCCACAGAAGTAGGTCGCGCTGGCGCCGGGATGACCGGTTATGCGAACCGTCTCCGCTACCAGCCTGTCTGCGGCATTCCCGGCGTGATCGTGACGGCGTTCTGGTAGTACAGCTTTTTCAGCACGGCATCCGGGAGCCCCATCCCGTATAGCTTCCAGAACGCGTGATAGTTCCGGTAGTAGTCGAAGTACTCATCCCTGGTTTCGAAGACGCGCCAGTAGTAGGGGTACTCGGTCGGCTCGTACGTATCCTTACCGAAGAGCACGCGGTCCTGGTACTTCGTGAAGAACTCGGTCCATGCCCTGGGCTGGCGGCCGAATTCATACAAGACCGCGGCGACCTCCAGGTACACGTTGGGCAGCGTGTCCAGCATCCGCGAGGCGCGCTCCACGTCATTGCCGTACCACGCGAAGTGAGCGGCGATGAACCGTGTCTTTGGATTGCGCGCGAACATCCGATCCCGTTCCTGCATCAGCGTTTCGAATGACGGGAATCTGTCCTGCGGATATGCACGATTCGGGAAGAGGCCAAGCTCGAGCCACCGCTCGTTGTGATTGTCGATGGGCTGGAAGAACTGGGCGGGGTCTGCCGTGTGAATCAACACCGGGATGTTCAACTCGGCGCAGAGCTGGAAGACCGGATCCAGATCGGGATCGTCGATCTTCAGGCGTGACCCGTCCGCCTTGGTACTTCGCAGGCCGAGGTCCTTGAAAATCTTGAGGCCGACCGCGCCATCTGCCACCGCCTGCCGGAGGGCCCCGACCTCCTTTTCCTTCCAGCCCGGCCCTCCGGCACCATTCCAGGTCACGTTCGCGAACACGCGAAAACGATCTTTGTAGGCGCTCTTGCGGATCGTGTCGACCTTCTCCTTGAGCGCCGCGCCGGAACCGCCGCTCAGGTTGTTCAGCACGCGCAGGTTGAGGGAGTCCATCTCCTTGATGGTCTCCTCCATGTTCTCGGGCGTGATGACGCGATGGCTGTGGATGTCGACAACCGGGAACTTCGCCTTCGGCACCATGTGGGCTTCGGCAACCACGGTGGACTTGGGACGGTAGTCGACGATGGATGGTGCGGGCTTGTCGGGCGTCTGGCATCGCCCCTTCCGCACTTCTGTCGTCCCGGCCGGGCATTCTTCCCCGGCCTGGATCTGCACGCCGGGCTCTCCCTGCCGGCCCCCTCGCCCCTGGGCGTGACCAGCGTGCTGCCCCCAGAGAGCCGCCGCGGCCGCAATCACTGCGATTCCAGACCATGACACCAGAGCCGAGCGACGCATCAGTCCTCCGTCTCGGCCGCAATCGGTGTGTTCCCACCGGAAGCGGCGCGCAGGTTCATCAGAGATACAAGGAGAGTATCGCAGGTTGCGGGCGCTCAATCAGGAAGGCGCGTCGAGACGCTCCAGGGTGACGTAGAGCGGCCCCACGCCGAGCAGCGCGATGAGCGCCGCGGTGCCGCGACCGGCGCGGTTCACTGCGGAGAAGCGGGCCGCTTCGCCAGGCGCCACGTCGAACTCCACGGTCCGCCACACCAGCGTGTTGTAGGCGCGCAGACGATGTGTGCCGGCGACGATGTCGCGTGATGCGGATTCTCCGTAAAGCAGCGTCGCCCACGGCTCCCCATCCAGCGACAGGATGATCTGGCGTGTCCGCACGTCGTCCCTGGAGGTGCGCTCGACGACGAGGCGGGCAGGGGAGTCCATCAGTCTCTCAACTCTCAGCTGTCAGCAATACTAAGCTAATGCTGAGAGCTGAGAGCTGGTGACCGAGACCCGCTGGACGATCGGCGACGACGAGGCGGGGGAGCGGCTGGACAAGTTCCTCGCGGCCCCCTCGCGTCTGGGCTCGCGTGCGCGTGCGGTGACGGCGCTGGAGCGGGGCAAGGTCTATGTGAATGCGGGTGAGGTTTCGTTGCGCGAGGCCTCGCGGCGGCTCGTCTCCGGAGACGAGGTGCGGCTGTGGATGGACCGACCCGGGAGCGCGAAGGCCCGACCGCGCGCACGCCCCGTGGGAGACCTCGAGGTGATCTTCGAGGACGAGCTGCTCATCGTCGTCAACAAGCCCGCGGGGCTGCTCAGCGTGCCGCTGGAGCGCAAGAGTGAGGCGCCGTCCGTCTACGAGCAGATCGAGGATCGCTTTCGGTCTCACGGCAAGCGACATCCGTTCGTCGTCCACCGCATCGACCAGGACACATCCGGTCTCGTGGTCTTCGCGAAGAATGCTGCGGCGCAGCGGACCCTCAAGGATCAGTTCAAGAGGCGCGAGCCGGAGCGCGTCTATCGCGCGGTCGTGTACGGCGTGCCGGATCCAGCCGAAGGCACGTGGCGTGACTTTCTGGTCTGGGATGAGAAGGCGCTGATCCAGAAGGAGACGTCCCCCCGCGATCCCCGCGCGACCGAAGCCATCTGCACCTACCGCGTCGTCGAAGCGTTTGCCGACGCGTCGCTGATCGAAGTGTGGCTGCGTACGGGCAGGCGCAACCAGATTCGGATTCAGGCTCGTCTTCGTGGCCACACGCTCGTCGGCGAAGAACGCTACGTCTACGGCCCGCAGGCGTTGCGACCGATCGTTTTTGGACGGCAGGCGTTGCACGCGCTGCGCCTCACGCTGCTGCATCCAGACGGCCGGATGCTCGAGCTGGAGGCGCCGCCCCCGCCGGATTTTACGGAGCTGCTCGCGCGCCTGCGGCGCCGGCGGTGATCTGAATCCGGTACACTCGGACCGGAGGTCTGTTCATGGAACGAATCCTGGGGCGATTCGCCCCGCAGTGCTATGCCCTCATGCGCGTCGTGGTGGGTCTGTTGTTCGCGTGTCACGGCGCGCAGAAGCTGCTTGGCGTGCTTGGCGGGGAGCAGGTTGCCATCGCATCGCTGCGCGGCCTGGCCGGCGTCATTGAGCTCGTTGGTGGCGTGATGATTGCGGTCGGCTTCATGACCGGATTCGCCGCGTTCATCGCGAGCGGCGAGATGGCGTACGCCTATTTCACGGCGCATGCGCCGAGGGGGCTGTGGCCGATCCGGAATGGCGGAGAGCTCGCCGTGCTGTACTGCTTCGTTTTTCTCTACATCGCGTCGCGAGGGTCCGGTATCTGGGGGATCACCAAAGGCGGCGCGCGACGGTAGATCGAGACTCGCCCGCCTCCGCTCGCTGCGCGCTCCGTGCGACCGGCGATCACCGAGTACACTGATCGGGTACCAGGAGGGCTTGTATGAAGAAGGTGTTGGTCGCGCTGTGCCTTGTGTCGCTGGCGTCCGGACGCATGAGCGCAGAGCTGAAGTACACGATGCGGACGGAGGTGCAGAAACCGGAGAAGCCGGTGTCTCCGGCGCCCAATCCCACGCTGGTCATGATTGGGGAGTCGATGGCCAAGCAGCTGTTCCCCGACGGCAGCGCCACGATGACGTACATTCTTGGCGACAAAGGGGTGCGCGTCGAGTTCGTGAACGCCGCCCTTGGCCAGCCGGCCGGATCGGTGAGCCTCGGCCAGCCCGATGGCACGGCGATCGTGCTGAACCCGAAGGACCAGACGTACTGGAAGATGGCTCCCCAGACAGCGGCCGCGGCGATGCAGGCCGCAGGCGTGAAACCCGAGGTGACCTCGAGCCGCACGGGGGAGTCTGAGACGGTGGCTGGTGTGCCCTGCGAGCGCTCGACATTCAGCATGAAGGTGGATGTGCCGCTTCCGGAGAACGTGCGGGCCCTCTTCAAGGATTTCCCCGCGTCCATCGACATGGCAGGTGATACCTGTTCGACGACCGATCAATTCAAGAAATACGGCGAGCTGGCCGCGAAGTCGCAGGCCACCAGCATCCTGGCGGCCCTGGGGATCGACAAGCTGATGACGGGCGGCATCGTGTTGCGGCAGGCGATCCGACTGGGTGGTATCGAGGTGCGTTCTGTCGTGACGGAGATCGCGGAAGCTGAGGTCCCTGCCGGCAGCTTCGACATCCCGGCCGGCTACAAGGAAGTCCCGCCCCCGACCGGTCTCCGCTAATTGCGGACACGCACCGTGAGCAGCATGCTATCCTCCGCCATCCGGAGGATCAGCATGAGGCCTGTGCTCGCCGCGGTGTGTGCGCTGCTCGTGGCATCGCCCGCCTTCGCGCAATCAGAAGCGGCGTTGAAAGAATTCTTCGATTCCCTGTCCTCGAAGTGAAACCGTTCGAAGTCCGGCTGCGTACGGGGCGCGGCCGTGAGTGGCGCACGTTCCGGAATCCCACTGCGATCCTCGAGGCCACCACCGCCAGTGATGTCGCCGGCTGCCTCTCGGACGTCGAACGGGCCGTCACCGAGGACGGCGCGTATGCAGCCGGGTTCGTCACGTACGAGGCGGCCGCGGCCTTCGACCTTCCCGTCGGCGACCCGGGCCCTTCAGGGCTGCCCCTGGTGTGCTTCGGCATCTTCAGCCCGCACTCGGTCGGCGCCGAGCGAGCCATTCCGCGGGGCGGCACGTACGAGATGGGGGAGTGGCGGCCGTCGATCGATCGGGCCGCGTATGCGGACGCCGTTCGCCGGATCAAATCCCTCATCGAAGCCGGTGAGACCTACCAGATCAACTTCACGTTCCGTCTGTCCGCGGCGTTTGCCGGCGATGCGATCGCGCTCCTGCGCGATCTCGATGCGTCGCAGGACGGGCCATGGGGTGCGTTCGTGGACGACGGGCGGTACGCGATCTGTTCGGCGTCGCCGGAGCTCTTTTTCACGATGCGCGGCGATCGCATCGAGTGCCGTCCGATGAAGGGGACCGCACCACGTGGCCTCTGGGCGGCGGCCGATCGTGAGATGGCGGACGAGCTGCGGTCGTCCGCGAAGAACCGCGCCGAGAACGTGATGGTCGTCGACATGACGCGGAATGATCTCGGCCGCATCGCCCGCACAGGTTCGGTCAAAGCGGCATCGCTCTTCGAGGTCGAGCGGTATCCGCTGCAGTGGCAGATGACCTCCACCGTACGGGCACGCGGCGACGCCTCGCTGCCGGCCATGTTCCAGGCCCTGTTCCCGGCCGGTTCGGTGACCGGTGCGCCGAAGCATCGGTCCATGTCGATCATTCGCGAGATCGAAGGGGACCCGCGCGGGATCTACACCGGCGCGATCGGTTACCTGTCCCCGCACGGCAGACGCCAGTTCAACGTGGCCATCCGCACCGTCACCATCGATCGGGAGCGCGGACGCGCCGAGTTCGGCGTCGGCAGCGGGATTGTGTGGGAGTCGGTGGACCGCGACGAATACGACGAGTGCGGCCTGAAGGCGTCGATCCTGCTCAAGCGGCCGCGCTTCTCGTACGCCACGGGCCATCGTCCCGACTTCCGGATGCTGGAGACGATCGGCTGGACCCCGGCGGGGGGCTTCGCGCTGCTGCCACGGCATCTCGAGCGTCTCCGTCAGTCCGCCGCCTGCTTTCGATTCGCGTGCGACATCCCCCAAGTGCAATCGCTCCTCGAGAATGCCGTCGGGGATCTGGTCGGCCCGTCGAAGGTTCGCGTGCTGGTCAGCCAGGACGGCGCCATCGTCTGTGAAGGCATCGATCTCGATGAGACGGCCCCGGGGCCGGTGCTGATGTCTCTGGCGCCGGAGCCGATCGACAAGGCGGACGTCTTCCTCTACCACAAGACGACGCGACGGGATGTGTACGAGCGGGCGCGGGCCTCGCGTCCGGACAGGGACGCCGTCCTGCTGTGGAATGCCGAGGGTGAAGTCACGGAAGCGACCGAGGCCAACGTCGTCCTGGAGCTGGACGGTCAGAAAATCACGCCTCCCGTCGAGTGCGGGCTTCTCGCAGGGACCCTGCGTGCCGAGCTGATCGATCAGGGGGAGATCGAAGAGCGTCGCGTGGCCGTCGCGGATCTGTCGCGCGCGACCGGGCTCTGGCTGATCAACTCCGTGCGGGGCTGGCTGCCGGCGACGCTGCTCCCGTAGTCCAGTCTCGCGGTGCGTCGCTCACAGGGCGCAGAATCACGTAGCTGGTGACGATCAGGGAAAGCAGCACGATCACGCCAATCCCCTGACCGACATGCGGTGCGAGGTGAAACGTGTTGATGGTGAGCCACGTGACGGCGGCCCAGATCACCGGCCCGGTGATCGCGGAGAAGCGTCCGACCATCCCGTACAGGCCATAGAACTCACCGATTCTGGACGGGGGTGTCAGGCGAAGCATGTACGGACGGTCCGCGGCCCAGACGCCCCCCAGCCCGACGCCGGCCGAACAGGCGACGACATACAGCGTTCCAAGCGGCAGTCCCAGGATCCCGACGGCGGCCGCCAGGAGGAACACACCCGTCCAGAGGTAGAGCACCCAGTTGAGCGTTCGCTTCGGTCCCATGCGATCGACCAGCCATCCCCAGGCGAATCCACCGACTACGGCAAAGCTGATGGCCGCCATCATGATCAGCTTGGCGGTTTCCTCTCCCTCCCGGTGACTGAGGCCGGTGTTCTCGGCCACGTTGATCGTGTAGAGGGCCATGATGCCGATCACCGTGTTGATGGAGTCGGTGTAGAACACCCGGCCGATGAGAAAGCGCAGCAGGCCGGGATACTCGCTGCTCGAGCGGATCGTGCGGAGCGTGTCGCGCGTAGACTCCCGCAGCATCCGAAGGCTGAACACCTCGCGCGGATGCGGGTTCCCCCGTTCCCTGACGAACAGGAAACAGGGGAGGGAGAACAGCAGGAAGAACAGGGCAATCATCGTGAACAGAAAGGCCTTGTCGGTGGATCCGAAGACTGCCTCGAGGCCGAGCCCTACCGCGATGTAGGAGCCCAGGTATCCGACGCCGACGCCGATCCCGCTGATCTTGCCGCGATTCCCCTCGTGGCTCACCTCGGGCAGCATCGCATCGTAGAACTGGAGCCCCGCCTGGTACGCGGCGTTCGCGATGATGAAACAGATCGCGGTCATGTAGAACCCGCCGCGTGCGAGGAGCATGGTGAAGCCGACGCAGACCAGCGTGCTCACAACCAGGAAGGGCATGCGCCGGGGCGCCCGATCGGTCATCGCACCGAGCAGCGGCGACGCGATGAAGATGAGACCCATCGACAGGCCGGAGATGACACCGTACACAGAATCGGCCCGGGCAGCGCCGACTTCGTCGCGGACCCAGGTGGAGAAGTACAGCGAAACCACGCCCATCGAGAAGATGGTGTTGGCCAGGTCGTAGAGCACCCAGCTCACGACCGCCCGGGTGTGTATCGCATGGGGGGCCGCCGCCGGGAGGGGTACAGGCCGGCTGACCTTCGTCATGGTTGTGGAGTGGAGCCTGGGTCGGTCATGGAGGTCCGTTCTGCCGCGGTCCACGCATCCTGTGACGAGGTGGGCTCCCGGCGCGAGGAAGGTCAGCTCTTTGCGCCGGACTCCCGGATCCGCTTGATCTTCTCGTCGCGTTCGCGCTCGTACCGTTCGAGGTCGCGGCGCATCTCGGCGTCCCGCTCGGCCAGTTGATCGGGTTCGAAGATGCCGGCCACGGCGGACTGGTGCATGATCCGCCGCTCCGCGGCCTGCGACTCGTAGATACTGCGCACTTCCGCGATGGCGGCGCGCTGCGCGTCGGTGAGCGGCGTCGGCTCGGTACCTGACTCCGCATCCTTCCGGCGCAGCCGTTCCATGACGAGATCGAGCGCGCTCTTGGGGGCATCAGTCATTGGTCTGTCTCCTTCCGCCTGAAGGCGGAAGCTACTTGTTCGAATCCCGATCCGGTGTCTCCCTTCCGCCTGAAGGCGGAAGCTACGTGTTCGAGTCCCGAGTCCCCCGCCTACGCCGCGAAGCGGCTACGGCGCGGCCGCGCCGTAGCTCGCAGTTGCCTGAGCGCGAGCGGAGGCGGGCGAGTCCCGATCCCTGGTCCCCGATCCCCGATCCCCGATCCCTATTCAGTATGTACACAATCTCTCGTGAACCGCGATACCGGTACTCCGCGCTGAATCAGTCCACCGGTCAGGAACCCTCCGGATCGTCCTATACTTCAGCATCCCGATGCGACGGCTTTTCAGTCCGGCTGTGTTCGCAGCCACCGCGCTCTACTTCGCCCTCACGACCGTGCTCACCTGGCCGCTGATCCTGCATCCGGGATCGGTAGTACCACACGATCCGGGCGATCCACTGCTCAACACGTGGATCATGGCCTGGAACGCCCGCGTCGTGCCGCTGACTTCCGCCTGGTGGGACGGCCCGCAGTTTTTCCCGATCCATGGCGCGACCGCATTCTCCGAGCACCTGCTCGGCCTGTCGGTCATCACGACGCCGGTCATCCTGGCGACGCACAATCCACTGCTCGCGTACAACCTCGCGTTCTTTGCGTCGTTCGTCCTGTGCGCGCTGTCCGCCTACGCCCTCACCTATTGTGTGGCACGCAGTCACCCGGCCGCGCTCGTGGCGGGCCTGGCCTTTGGCTTCGCGCCGTACCGCATGTCGCAGCTGGCGCACGTGCAGGTCCTCTCGGCGTACTGGATGCCGTTCGCGCTCCTCGCGCTGCACCGGTATTTCGAGAGCCCGCGCACGCGCTGGCTCGTCCTGTTCGCCGGCGCGTGGTTCATGCAGGCGCTGACCTGCGGCTATTACCTGTTCTACCTGTCGGTGCTGATCGCCCTCTGGTTGTTCTGGTTCGCGGCCGGACGGGAGCCCTGGAGCCGCATTGCGCGCGTCGTGGCCGCCTGGGGCATCGCGGCCGCCGTGATGGCGCCGGTGCTGTACGGCTACTGGACATTTCAGCGTGCCTACGGCATGCGCCGCTGGCCCAACGAGATCGTCCAGTTCAGCGCCGACGTCGCGAGCGTGCTCAAGGCGCCCGACTCCCTTCGCCTCTGGGGCTGGCTGGACGTCGTCGATCACCCCGAGTCGGCGCTGTTTCCGGGGCTGACGCCCGTCGCGCTCGTGCTTGCGGGGCTGGCTCTCCGCTGGCGCTCTCTCGCGCGCGAGCACGCCGGGCGCTCGCGAATTTCGCGCGTGCTCGCGATGGTCTCCCTGGTCTTCCTTGCCGTGGTCGGGTCGTACTTCTATTTCGGCGCGTGGAAGATCGACATCGGGGGCCTGCGGCTGCTGTCCGTCGGCACGCCGCACAAGCCGCTCTCTGTCGCGCTGTTGCTGCTCGCGACCGCCGGCCTGCTTTTTTTTTTTTTTTTTTTTTTTTTTTTTTTTTTTTTTTTTTTTTTTTTTTTTTTTTTTTTTTTTTTTTTTTTTTTTTTTTTTTTTTTTTTTTTTTTTTTTTTTTTTTTTTTTTTTTTTTTTTTTTTTTTTTTTTTTTTTTTTTTTTTTTTTTTTTTTTTTTTTTTTTTTTTTTTTGGGGGGGGGGGGGGGGGGGGGGGGGGGGGGGGGGGGGGGGGGGGGGGGGGGGGGGGGGGGGGGGGGGGGGGGGGGGGGGGGGGGGGGGGGGGGGGGGGGGGGGGGGGGGGGGGGGGGGGGGGGGGGGGGGGGGGGGGGGGGGGGGGGGGGGGGGGGGGGGGGGGGGGGGGGGGGGGGGGGGGGGGGGGGGGGGGGGGGGGGGGGGGGGGGGGGGGGGGGGGGGGGGGGGGGGGGGGGGGGGGGGGGGGGGGGGGGGGGGGGGGGGGGGGGGGGGGGGTTTTTTTTTTTTTTTTTTTTTTTTTTTTTTTTTTTTTTTTTTTTTTTTTTTTTTTTTTTTTTTTTTTTTTTTTTTTTTTTTTTTTTTTTTTTTTTTTTTTTTTTTTTTTTTTTTTTTTTTTTTTTTTTTTTTTTTTTTTTTTTTTTTTTTTTTTTTTTTTTTTTTTTTTTTTTTTTTTTTTTTTTTTTTTTTTTTTTTTTTTTTTTTTTTTTTTTTTTTTTTTTTTTTTTTTTTTTTTTTTTTTTTTTTTTTTTTTTTTTTTTTTTTTTTTTTTTTTTTTTTTTTTTTTTTTTTTTTTTTTTTTTTTTTTTTTTTTTTTTTTTTTTTTTTTTTTTTTTTTTTTTTTTTTTTTTTTTTTTTTTTTTTTTTTTTTTTTTTTTTTTTTTTTTTTTTTTTTTTTTTTTTTTTTTTTTTTTTTTTTTTTTTTTTTTTTTTTTTTTTTTTTTTTTTTTTTTTTTTTTTTTTTTTTTTTTTTTTTTTTTTTTTTTTTTTTTTTTTTTTTTTTTTTTTTTTTTTTTTTTTTTTTTTTTTTTTTTTTTTTTTTTTTTTTTTTTTTTTTTTTTTTTTTTTTTTTTTTTTTTTTTTTTTTTTTTTTTTTTTTTTTTTTTTTTTTTTTTTTTTTTTTTTTTTTTTTTTTTTTTTTTTTTTTTTTTTTTTTTTTTTTTTTTTTTTTTTTTTTTTTTTTTTTTTTTTTTTTTTTTTTTTTTTTTTTTTTTTTTTTTTTTTTTTTTTTTTTTTTTTTTTTTTTTTTTTTTTTTTTTTTTTTTTTTTTTTTTTTTTTTTTTTTTTTTTTTTTTTTTTTTTTTTTTTTTTTTTTTTTTTTTTTTTTTTTTTTTTTTTTTTTTTTTTTTTTTTTTTTTTTTTTTTTTTTTTTTTTTTTTTTTTTTTTTTTTTTTTTTTTTTTTTTTTTTTTTTTTTTTTTTTTTTTTTTTTTTTTTTTTTTTTTTTTTTTTTTTTTTTTTTTTTTTTTTTTTTTTTTTTTTTTTTTTTTTTTTTTTTTTTTTTTTTTTTTTTTTTTTTTTTTTTTTTTTTTTTTTTTTTTTTTTTTTTTTTTTTTTTTTTTTTTTTTTTTTTTTTTTTTTTTTTTTTTTTTTTTTTTTTTTTTTTTTTTTTTTTTTTTTTTTTTTTTTTTTTTTTTTTTTTTTTTTTTTTTTTTTTTTTTTTTTTTTTTTTTTTTTTTTTTTTTTTTTTTTTTTTTTTTTTTTTTTTTTTTTTTTTTTTTTTTTTTTTTTTTTTTTTTTTTTTTTTTTTTTTTTTTTTTTTTTTTTTTTTTTTTTTTTTTTTTTTTTTTTTTTTTTTTTTTTTTTTTTTTTTTTTTTTTTTTTTTTTTTTTTTTTTTTTTTTTTTTTTTTTTTTTTTTTTTTTTTTTTTTTTTTTTTTTTTTTTTTTTTTTTTTTTTTTTTTTTTTTTTTTTTTTTTTTTTTTTTTTTTTTTTTTTTTTTTTTTTTTTTTTTTTTTTTTTTTTTTTTTTTTTTTTTTTTTTTTTTTTTTTTTTTTTTTTTTTTTTTTTTTTTTTTTTTTTTTTTTTTTTTTTTTTTTTTTTTTTTTTTTTTTTTTTTTTTTTTTTTTTTTTTTTTTTTTTTTTTTTTTTTTTTTTTTTTTTTTTTTTTTTTTTTTTTTTTTTTTTTTTTTTTTTTTTTTTTTTTTTTTTTTTTTTTTTTTTTTTTTTTTTTTTTTTTTTTTTTTTTTTTTTTTTTTTTTTTTTTTTTTTTTTTTTTTTTTTTTTTTTTTTTTTTTTTTTTTTTTTTTTTTTTTTTTTTTTTTTTTTTTTTTTTTTTTTTTTTTTTTTTTTTTTTTTTTTTTTTTTTTTTTTTTTTTTTTTTTTTTTTTTTTTTTTTTTTTTTTTTTTTTTTTTTTTTTTTTTTTTTTTTTTTTTTTTTTTTTTTTTTTTTTTTTTTTTTTTTTTTTTTTTTTTTTTTTTTTTTTTTTTTTTTTTTTTTTTTTTTTTTTTTTTTTTTTTTTTTTTTTTTTTTTTTTTTTTTTTTTTTTTTTTTTTTTTTTTTTTTTTTTTTTTTTTTTTTTTTTTTTTTTTTTTTTTTTTTTTTTTTTTTTTTTTTTTTTTTTTTTTTTTTTTTTTTTTTTTTTTTTTTTTTTTTTTTTTTTTTTTTTTTTTTTTTTTTTTTTTTTTTTTTTTTTTTTTTTTTTTTTTTTTTTTTTTTTTTTTTTTTTTTTTTTTTTTTTTTTTTTTTTTTTTTTTTTTTTTTTTTTTTTTTTTTTTTTTTTTTTTTTTTTTTTTTTTTTTTTTTTTTTTTTTTTTTTTTTTTTTTTTTTTTTTTTTTTTTTTTTTTTTTTTTTTTTTTTTTTTTTTTTTTTTTTTTTTTTTTTTTTTTTTTTTTTTTTTTTTTTTTTTTTTTTTTTTTTTTTTTTTTTTTTTTTTTTTTTTTTTTTTTTTTTTTTTTTTTTTTTTTTTTTTTTTTTTTTTTTTTTTTTTTTTTTTTTTTTTTTTTTTTTTTTTTTTTTTTTTTTTTTTTTTTTTTTTTCTCTACGCCACGATCGTCTCCACGAAGCGTAGCCTCCGCATCATGGGAGATGACGTTGTCGTGAAGGGGATTACGACATGTGACTGAGCCGGTATGTGGTCAGGAGAACGCGAGAGATACTGGGAGACTCTTCGGTGCACTCCCGAAACTCGACAGTCTCGTCTCGATGATCTCTGGCGCCAGGAACTCTCACGTGTCGTAACACATACCCAGGACTACACCCACCATCTCTCGTCCGGGAACGCACTCACAAAGAGCATCTGGAATCGCATCCGAGCATCATACCCCGGAAGCGTTGATCCGGAGGATGGTATCTTCGTGCTTCGTGTACATAATGATAAGCCCGTAAGTGACGCATCCCTCTGGCCCAATCTCGAAAGTTCGGAGTGGTGAGCTTCGAGTGCGCCGGAGGCTACTCTCGCGGAGATATACTATCTGAACCTTAAGAAGTTCTTCCCAGATCTGACGTATCCCGGGTGAGTCGCCAAGATCGGTAAAGCACAGCTTCCGAAAGGTCAGTGTCACCTCCGCATTGAGCGCCCCTGCGTCAATCGTCCGGTGTCGTTGTGCGTGATATCATCACCGTGCCACACTCTGAGTCGCCGCGACGCTAGAGGCATACCGCGCTGATCCCCACGTGTCGGTGCATGAATATACTCGAGAGATCCACAAGTTATTCTTCGACCTTGATGCAGAGCCTGGATCTTCCGTGATGTGGAAGGTCTTATCCGCCGTGTTGATAGCACCATCGGTAAATTCCCACACCTCGTACTCAAGTGTTTGCCCGAGGATAGCTCAATCGCGAAGATCTCGTATCACATCATCTTTATGTGGCTATAGATCGCAGAGTCAACCAGGATCTCGCGAAGATTCTCAAAGTTCATCACCCATACATCGACACCGGTGTATACTCGACGAACCACTCGATGCGCCTACCTGAGTTCAACAAGTGGAACAGCAACACGCTCGAGAATAGGCGCTTCGCGATACCCGAGGGCGTGCCCGCTGAGTCGTACAGTATCAGCAATGTTTACGGTCTCCCAATGTTCAAACTTACTGATTTCGAAGATGTCCCTTTGCGTTCGAGAGCTCTGCCCCGCATACGTGAGGGGATTCAGGTCCCTGACGGTGACGTGCCCTGGACCTACTCGCCACGAAGATCGGTCCCCACAGTGTCACACGCTCCACTGACGAGTCCTAGTTCCTGAAGAAGACACGGTGACGTTACGTGTCCACACTGTCTGCGCCAGCATAAGGGTTCACACGCATTAAGCTGTGCAGGAAGGGTGAGCTCATGTTGTTCTGCTTTCGCAACGCCGACAACCCTCACGAGATCGGCACTGGACTATACGTGACCGGAGCGTCTAAACATGTGGCCTCGAAGTATGATCCCAGTGAAACTGGGGGAATACTGCGACGCTTCTAGCCAGGAAGTATCCGAGACTCTCTCAACAGTTCCTCAGGCGTTACTCTCTCACAGAGAAGACGACCATCGTCAATGCTCCGCTGAGATCAGGTAAGACGACGCAGTTAGTCCCAAACCTCGCTGATAGATGGTGGATGGCATTAATGCGGAACCCGCGTTATTCTATTTATCTCCTGTCGCAAGACTCTGAGTACGCAGATGTTGCGTGCTTAATGCTAACATCCCTGGTGAGCTTTCCTGGATTATAGGCACTCTACAGGACCCATCTATCTCAAAACTATACGTAAAGCTGTCGTGCAGCTCGAGTCAATCGTGAGCTGACGCCCGACAGTTTTCAATGTATCGACATCTTGTTCTGGACGAGTTCGAGTCATTGATCAACCAGATGCCGAAGAGATGTAGTCACAACGCAGCCAGGATTCGCCATAGCTTTGCGCTCCTATGCCATCACGCTAAGAAAGTAGTAGCTCTCGATGGTGTATGGAAGAGCGAAGCGTGAACTTGATCAAATACCTGACTAACGTGAGTTCAATCCAGAGGATCGATCATCGTGCCGAGATGTATCCATACAGTTGTGTTATATCCCCAGCATCTTTTCGCTCCCCGCAGGATGTTGCTCGTGTTGTCAACGAAATACGCAGTTACGTCAGTCGGGTCTCCGGTTTACTGCGTTATCTCTGAGCGCAGGACTTTGATGTTCATTAAACGCATACTGGAAGGGGTCTGCAGCTAGAAGGTGGGATTCCAACGGAGCATCCATGCGTTAAGGTTGAGCATTTCACCGGAGGGGATGGTGATCTCGAGTCGAAGCTGAGATATTTGAGGATGATCCTGCAGAAGCCGCAGCTAATCCCGAGGTTTGTGCAGTATAGCGCGAAAGAAGGAGATCGCCTTCCGTGATCTCTCAGCGTATATTGTCAAGCGTCAGCCTCAGGTGCTACTCACGACTACGACGATGTCAGCAGAGATTAATATTGACATCGAGGGTGGTATTTCCACCACTTCGTGCACTGGTACTCACCATGTGTAGACCCATTAGTGTTCAGTCAGGCTATCGCCAGATGCCGCAAATACCTAAGGGGATCGGGAGTTGTTATCGATGCTCAACATGCACCGAAGGTAGAGACTTTCACGATGTCCTCGTGGGTGAGCGACTCATACCTTCGGACTCATCGACAGTCCCATGTTAGCGAAGGCCAGCGTGATTCAGGCTTTCGCAATATCGCATGCTGAGATGTTGCTGAAGATGCCGTGAATGTGATAATGACAGATGACTCGGTGAGCTATGATCTGAGTATCGTGACGAGAGCGATGCTTCCACCAGAGCGGTGTGAGGCTAAGATGCCGAAGGCCGATCGTGGGCTATGATAGCTGCTGTCACACTTATGCGGAACACCTGGATCAATATAGTAGCGTAAATGACCCCACGAACTTTAAGCATTAGCTGCGAACCCGGCTTCGATGTCGTCGCCGAGAAGTTAAGATCCTGAAGTGCTACGGTCTAAGCTGGAGAGGCTAACGCTCTACGTCCCAAGACACTAGAAGTAATAAGGTTACCACGAATCATGTATCTATACCAGGGTTTATACGCAGTCATGACGAGATGGGATGCGACGCCAGCCCAGAAGTGGCAGCTCGTGGATTAGTTACGTGGAGCCAGGCGCCAAGTTCCTGTGAATATACCTGCTTTACAAATACCCGATCCTGTCGAAGCTCAGCAAGTTGAACGCGAGACTATAACAAAGATGTATGTGGCTTCGCGTGATGGTACTAGATCCCAATAACCCAAACAGCCCAGCTGCCACGCTTACGCATCTAAAGTCGAGTTTGCTCAGAGAGTTTACGGCTGCTCAAGATAGTCCTGTAGTGTATAATCCGGATGCCCGCTCTCCGAGCTTGTAGCCGAGATGCGGAAAGTGCCAGTTTCGTGAGGTTGTGTCGGAGCCCGTCAACGTGTTGAGCTGATCGACCAACGATGCGCAGAAGATCTTGAGGCCCCTGATGCATCCGCATAGTTATGATGTGAGCTCACTGAACGCAAGCAGTGAATGAGTGCGTCAGAGGTGTATAGCTTCGCCTTGCGCAATACGAAGCCGAGACTTAATGTATATCCCGATGTGATATACAGTATACCCGCAATGTCAAATCCCTACTGCCCGATGATTACGATCCTAATCGCTATAGCAATCCTATCAACCATATAAATACCCCACTTTTTCCATCCCCTCCTCTTATAAAAAATCTCCTAATCAAAATCTCCATCCCCCACCCCAATTATACAACCATAACTCATAAATATAAACAAAACCAACTCAATCATCTCCTCTCTCAATCTAAAACACAACAAACTCACTTAAATCTCACTATCACACTTTAACGCAAGAGCTTCGCGTTCCCCTGCTGCATCCGTCGATTCGCACGGCGTGGCGCCGCCGCTCCACGATGGCATTTTACGCGCTGGCGGCGGTCGTGATGTGGCTCTTCAGCCTGGGCCCCGCGCCGACCCTCCTGAACCGGCCGTTCGTTTACAAGGCGCCGTATGCCTGGCTGATGGCGCTGCCCGGCGCGGACGGCATCCGTGTTCCCGCCAGATTCTGGATGCTGGCCGCGCTCTGTCTCGCCGTTGCGGCAGGACTCGCCGTGCGGCAGCTGGGCCGCCGGTGGCCGCGGCTCGCGACGGTCCTTCCTGCGCTCGCGTGCGCCGGTCTGCTGACGGATGCGTGGCCGACGTCGACGGTGCCCATGATCCCGCCGCCGCTCCCCAGGCCGATTCAGACGCGGGCAGTGGCTCGGCTCGAGCTGCCGGTTGATGCTCAGCACGACACTGTTGCCCTCTATCGTGCGATCGCGCACCGCCGGCCGCTGATCAACGGCTACAGCGGCTATTTCGCGCCGCATTACTGGGCGCTTCAATATCTGCTGGAGGAGGAGAATCCAGCGGTGTTGACCCGGCTCTCGGGACTCGGTGCGCTGGAGGTGGTCGTCGATCGCGATCTCGACCCCGGCGGCAGGTGGGCCCGGTTCGTCGGCGGCTATCCGCAGGCCGAACTGGTCCATCGCGACGATCATTACTCGACGTACCGGATTCAGCGTGGGCCGCGCGTCGCGCCACAGGCGTACGTCGGCGGAGAGGTTCTCCCGATCGCCTCGATCGCGGCCGCCGAGGATGGTGGCGCGCTCGTCGGGTCCATGACCGATGGCGACATCGTGACGCGCTGGCACACCGGACGTGCACAGCGGCCGGGGGACAGCATCACCGCCGACCTCGGCACTGCGCGCGGCGTCGTCGGCGTCGAGATGCTGATCGGCGGCTACGTGGCGGACTTTCCACGAAAGCTGACGCTCGCCACGTCGGCGGATGGCGTCACCTGGTCCGACGCGTGGACCGGCGGCACGGCGATGATGGCCTTCGGGGCCGCGATCGAGGATCCTCTCAACCTGACGCTGCCGTTCGGATTCGAGCCGCGGCGCGCCCGGTATGTCCGGCTCACCCAGGTTGGACTCGAACAGATCTACTACTGGTCGATCGCGGAGCTCCGGATCCGGGGCCACTGACGTGCTACGTGCTACGCGGTAAACCGAGCTGATGCTGACCGCGGCGCGGAACACGCATTGCACGTCCGCGCGACTGGAGGTAAGCAATGGGTTTGCGGGACAAGTACGCGTACGCGATCACGACAGCCAAGGGAAAGTTCGACGGCAGCGCACAGGAGGAAGGTGGGAAGCTCCGTTTCGTCGGGTCGGTGAAGAGCGAGAACGACAAGAACGACATCTGGAACGCGATCAAGACGATCCCGGAATGGAAAGATGAAGTCATCGCCGAGATTACGGTCACCGGCGGCAACGGTGGCGCAGCGGCCGGGGCGGTCGAGGGTGGAGGGACCTACACGGTCAAGGCGGGAGACACCCTGAGCAAGATTGCGAAACAGCATCTGGGTGATGCCAACGCCTACATGCGAATCTTCGAGGCCAATCGGGATCAATTGAGCAATCCGGACCTCATCAAGCCCGGACAAGTGCTCAAGTTGCCCTGAGGCGTCAGCTGTCAGCTGTCGACGCGGCGCCAGGGCCGCCGCGTCGACCCCTTCCCGACGGCGCCGGTTTCCGGCTTGCCGCTCCGGTTGCTATACTGTTGGCCGGGGATCCGACTGAACCTGCCCGAAGCGTCCATCACGTCATGCGGGAGTGCGCCGAAAACAGATGACTCCTGATCCGTCGGCGGCGCTGATACTGCTGGTCGAGGATTTCGCGGACGCGCGCGAAATGTACCACGAGTATTTGACCTTCTCGGGATTCCGCGTCGAGACGGCCAGCGACGGGCACGAGGCCGTGGAGAAGGCCCGGGCGCTGCTGCCGGACCTGATCCTGATGGATCTGTCACTTCCCGGGATGAACGGGTGGGAGGCGACCCGGATTCTGAAGTCCGATCCCGCCACGCGGCATCTCACGATTGTGGCGCTCAGTGCGCACGCGCTCTCTGTCGCAGAAATCCAGCTGGGGGGAGCCGCCTGCGACGGCTTTATCCCCAAGCCCTGCCTGCCTCCTGACCTCGTCACGCAGATTTCCGGCTTCCTGAAACTGCAGACTCACACGGCCGGATCCGACGGCAGCACGGATCGTCTTCAGTAGTGCGCTCCACTGATTTATCCGGCATCGTTCCTCCCACGCGTCCCGTGATCTGCCTGGTGGAGGATCATCAGGACACGAGGCAGATGTACGAGGAGTTTCTGTCCGTCTCCTTCGAGGTCATGACCGCCCCTGACGGCGTCCGCGCGCTCGAGCTGATGCGCACGTCGCCTCCGGATCTGCTCATCACCGATCTCTCCCTCCCGGGGATAGACGGTTTCGAGCTGATCGCACTCATCAGGAAAGACCCGGTGCTCGGACGCACGCCGATCATCTGTCTCAGTGGCTATGGCGGGCACGCCCACGAGCAGCGTGCGATCGACGCGGGCTGCGACCGGATCCTGCAGAAGCCATACATGCCGGACGCGCTGGCGGCCGCCGCGCTCGAAGTGATGCGCTCGGTCCGCAACCGCGGCATCGGATCCTCCTGATCAGCGAGCCGCAACGGCCGGCGCCGCGATTGCCCGGCTGCGGCGGTACTGCTGTGCCCGCAAGCGCTCGAGCCGTTCGGCGAGCTTGACCGTCTGACGACGATCGATGCCGTTCACCCTTCGGAGATTCGGGCAGATCGTCAGTGAGGTGGTACTTTGGCTACCCAATCGGCCGGCAGCAACGGCGGGAAGAGGAAATCGGCTCGCCGGACCAGGACGGCCTCCACACACACCGAAGTGATGGACGCCATCGTTCAGGGCGATCTCAACATGTCGGCGGCGGCGCTGCTTCACGACATGGCCGCCCTCCAGAGCACCGAGCGAAGTCAGTTCGGCTATAAACGAGCCGCGAAAGCCGTCATCGGTCTCCCGGTGCCGGTTTCGGAGCTCGTCGCGGCGGGAACCGTCCGGGATGTCGCCTTCATCGGGCCATCGAGCGCCCGCATCATCGCGGAGCTTGTCGCCGAAGGGCGGTCTCCGACCGTCGAAGCCGCGGTCGCAAAGGCCTCTCCCTCTTCCAAAATGATGTCCCTCCGCCAGTTCCGCGCCGGATACCTCAGTCACTTCGCGATGCAGCAGGCCCTGTCGGTCCCGCTCGGAGACGAGGTCGTCGCGCTTGCCGACTATCGTGGCGATTTCCAGATGCACTCGACGTGGAGTGACGGTGCGGAGACGATCGCCGCGATGGCAGAAGCGGCGATGGTGCTGGGCCACACCTGCCTCGGCATCACGGATCACTCCTACGGCCTTCCGATCGCACGCGGCATGAGCATGAGCGACGTGATCCGCCAGCACCAGGAGATCGATGCGTTCAACAGCGACGCTGCCGGACGGTTCCGCGTCTTCAAGGGGATCGAGGCCAACATCCTCGCGGACGGCAGCCTGGATGTGCAGCCCGCCGAGCGCGAGATCTTCGAATTCGTCGTGGCCTCTCCGCACTCGCTGCTGCGGCGTCCCGACGATCAGACGGCGAGAATGCTCGGTGCTGTCCGCGGCGCGGGAGTGACAATCCTCGGCCATCCGCGTGGCCGCGTGTTCAACAGTCGCGGGGGCGTGATCGCCGATTGGGATCGCGTGTTCGCCGAGGCGGCGAAGCGCAGGGTGGCCGTCGAACTGGATGGCAACTGGCACCGGCAGGATATCGATTTCGAGCTGGCGCGGCGCGCGGAGGCGGCCGGCTGTATCTTCGCACTCGACAGCGATGCGCACTCCACGGCGGAGCTGCGGTTCAGCCAGTACGCCGTGGCGCACGCCCGGCTTGCGCTGTTGCCCGCCAGCCGTGTGATCAACTGCTGGAGTGACGACGATCTGCAGGCGTGGATGGAGGAGCGCAGGCGAGACGCGTGATCGTGGGGATCTGCGCGCGGCGCCCGGCGGCGCTCACGAATGCGCGGTGACGGCCCGGTAGTAGCGCGAGGGCAGGCGGTGCCCGATGCGCGACTCGATGAACCTCGATGCGTCAACGAGAGCCTCGAGGTCCACTCCCGTCGCCACCCCGAGTCCGTTCAGCATGTACACGAGATCTTCGGTCGCGAGGTTTCCCGTTGCTCCAGGCGCATACGGGCAGCCGCCCAGTCCGCCCGCCGACGCATCGAAAGTCGTGATGCCGCGGCGCAGCGCCGTCAGGACGTTGGCAAGCGCCGTCCCCCGGGTGTCGTGGAAGTGGAGCGCGATTCGCTGGAGCGGCACCCGCTCCGCAACCGCGTCCACGACCTCGGGGACCTGGCCGGGATGCGCGATGCCGATCGTGTCGCTGATCGCCACCTCGAAGACTCCCATGTCCACGAGCGAGGCTGCGACCCGGGCGACGCTCGACGGCTCGATGTGCCCCTCGAATGGACAGCCGAAAGCGGTCGAGACATACCCGCGCACCTGCAGACCGAGCTCCAGCGCACGCGTACACACCGCTCGATACGTGTCCAGGGATTGATCGATCCGCTGGTTGATATTCCTGCGGCTGAAGGTCTCCGAGGCGGCGGCGAAGACGGCAACGCCTGTCACGCCGGCCGCGTGCGCACGCTCGAGCCCTTCGAGATTCGGCACCAGCGCCGCGTACGTGACGCCGGGACGCCGGACGATCCCGGCGAACACCGCCGATGCATCCGCCATCTGCGGGACCCATTTCGGGCTCACGAACGCGGACACTTCGATGACGGTCAGGCCCGTCGCCGACAGCTGGTCCACGAATGCGATTTTGTCGTCCGTCGCGATCTCGGCAGCTTCGTTCTGCAGGCCGTCACGCGGTCCGACCTCGACGACGCTGACGCGCGCGGGCAGGGGCATGGGCAATTGTACTTACGCTGTCGGGATTCGGGGCTCGGGATTCGGGACTCGGGCTCGGGGTTCGGGACTCGGGCTCGGGGTTCGGGACTCGGGACTCGGGACTCGGAGTTCGGGACTCGGGACTCGTGATTCGGACTGGTAGCTTCCGGCTTTAGCCGGAAAGAACCACGGCACCCGGGCCGCTATTCCAGCTCGACGAGCGGTGCGCCCGCCTTCACGAGATCCCCCGCCTTGCAATGAACGGCGCTGACGATGCCGTCTGCGGGGGCGCGGACCGGGAGCTCCATCTTCATCGCTTCGAGGATGACGAGGGAATCACCTTTCCGGACGCGATCGCCCGGTGCCGCGTCGACACGAACGACCGTCGCGGGCATGGGTGCGGACAGCGCGCCCCGCGCGTCCGCGGAGACGCGCCTCCGGCCTTCGCGCTGGAGCTCGAGCTCGAACACCTCGCCGTCGAGGAACACCCAGCGAGTCTCACCCGTTCCCGACACCCAGGCCCGTCGTCCCGGTCCCGGCCCGACCCGCAGTTCTCCGGGACCCACGACCCGGGCGGGGACACCGGGCCGGCCGTCAATCGAGACCATGCCGCTGTCGTCGAGACTCGCCCGATGGTCGCGATCACCGGTGCGCAGAGTGAGGATCCGCGATGCCATCGTCGTTCAGCGGCCCCAGCCGGTCAGCGTGGTCCACGGGTCGATCCGATTCGAGCCGGCTTGTGTCACAGCCGGCGGATCGACCATCGCCGCGGCGGCCACTGCCTCGTCCGGAATCACGCCACTCGCGATCAGCGTGTCCAGGTGCTGCTCGATGAAGCCGGTATGCAGACGTCCTTCCCTGAACTCGGGATGATCGAGCAGGCGGTTGAGGAATGGAATGTTGGTCCGAAGTCCGAGCACCGGAAACGTGCGCAGAGCCGCCAGCCCCCGCTCGATGGCGTCCGTTCTCGTCTCGGCGAAGACGGTGAGTTTTGCGAGCAGCGGATCGTAGTTGACGGGAATCGTGGCCCCTTCGTACACACCGGAATCGACCCGGATTCCGGGTCCCTGCGGCTCCCGATAGAGCGACAGCGTTCCGGCCTGCGGCAGAAATCCGTTGGAAGGATCCTCGGCGTACACCCGAACTTCAATCGCGTGGCCGCGCTGGGCCAGCGACTCCTGGGTCCACGGCAGCAGGCCTCCGGCCGCGACGGTCAGCTGCGCGTGCACGAGGTCGACGCCGGTAACGGCTTCGGTGACCGGGTGCTCCACCTGAAGGCGCGTGTTCATCTCGAGGAAGTAGAAGGCCGCGCTGTCGCCCGCGCCGTCGAGCAGGAACTCGATCGTTCCGGCATTGCGGTAGTCCGCGGCGCGCGCCGCGGCAACGGCGGCCCGGCCCATGGCGTCCCGAAGCGCCGGCGTCAGCGCAGGGGAGGGACTCTCTTCGACCACCTTCTGGTGCCGCCGCTGAATGGAGCACTCGCGCTCGAACAGGTGCACGACATTTCCATGGTTGTCGCAGAACACCTGGATCTCGATATGGCGCGGACGTTCGATCAAGCGTTCCACGTACAGCGTGCCATCACCGAACCCGGCCATCGCCTCGCGACGTGCGGCGGGAATCATGTCTCGCGCGGCATCAGCGTCCGCGAGAACTCGCATGCCTTTCCCGCCCCCGCCGGCGGAGGCCTTGACGACCACCGGATACTCGACCTCCCGCGCAGCCGCCGTGACGCCGGCATCCGACTGATCGCGGGGCGTCAGGCCGGGGACGACGGGAACGCCGGCGGAGATCATCAGGGCGCGGGCGGCGATCTTCGATCCCATCCGCTCGATGACATCTGCCGGCGGACCGATGAAGACGAAGCCGGCGGCGACGGCGGCCCGTGCGAACGCGGCATTCTCCGACAGGAACCCATAGCCCGGATGGATCGCGTCCGCGCCGCTGGATCTGGCCGCCTCGACGACGGCGGCTATGGAGAGGTAGCTCTCGGCAGGGGACGCGGGGCCGATGCGGACGCTGGAGTCCGCCGCTCTCACGTGAAGGGCGCCGGCGTCCGCGTCCGAGAAGACGGCGACGCTCTCGATTCCACGCTCCCGGCAGGCCCGTATGATGCGGATCGCGATCTCGCCGCGGTTCGCGACGAGCACCCGGCGGAAGCTCATGCCGTCCAGTCCGGCTTCCGTTTCTCGAGGAAGGCGCGCATGCCCTCCTGTCCTTCCTCCGACACGCGCTGGGCCGCGATGGTGCTCGTGGTCAGGCCGATCACGTCCGTGGGGTTTGCCCCGCAAATTGCGTGAATGAGCGACTTCGCGAGGGCGATGGCACGCGGGGCCGAGCTCCGGACCTCCGCGATCCGCCGCTCGACGGCGTCATCGAGCTGGGCCGCCGGGACGACTTCGTGAACGAGCCCGAGCTCCCGTGCGCGTTGCGCGCTGAAGCGGGCTCCGGTCAGGAACAGTTCACGCGCGGCGGAGACGCCGATCTTGCGAATCACGTAGGGGGCTATCACGGCCGGCAGGATCCCGAGCTTCACCTCCGTCAGCCCGAACACCGCATCGTCCGCGGCAATGACGATGTCGCAGATGGCCGCCAGCCCGACGCCGCCGCCGAGGGCCGCGCCTTGAATGCGGCCGATGACCGGCACCGGAAGCGTATCGAGCCTCTCGAGCATGCGTGCGAGGTCTTCGGCATCGCTCAGGTTTTCGCGCTGCGTATACGCCATCGCCTTCGACATCCACGCGAGGTCCGCGCCGGCGCAGAAGACGGTCCCCGCTCCCGCCAGCACGACGGCCCGGAGATCCGGGTCGTTGGCGGCGACGGCGGCAGTCGTGGTGACGCGGGCAATGACCTCCTCGTCGAACGCATTCCGCACTTCGGGTCGGTTGAGCGTCAGACGGAGCAGGCAGTCGCTATGGTCGAGCAGGATGGAAGGCATGTCAGGGGCACAGCGTGCGCGAGCGTCTACATCCTCAAAATGCCGAATGTCGTGTCGCGGACAGGCGCGTTGAACGCTGTCGCAAGCCCGAGCGCCAGGGCGCCGCGGGTGTCCGCCGGATCCAGGATGCCATCGTCCCACAGTCTAGCCGTGGAATAGTACGGAGACCCTTCACGCTCGTATTTTTCCAGAATGGGGCCACGGATGGCTTCTTCGTCCTGCACCGTCAGCGTGCGCCCGTCTCGCGCGAGCTGATCGCGCTTGACGGTGGTCAGAACTCCCGCGGCCTGCTCACCGCCCATGACCGAGATGCGCCCGTTGGGCCACATCCAGAGCAGCCGGGGCTCGAAGGCGCGCCCGCACATCCCGTAGTTGCCGGCGCCGAATGAACCGCCGATGACGACGGTGAATTTCGGGACGGCGGTGTTTGCGACGGCGTGCACCATCTTCGCCCCGTCCTTGGCGATGCCGCCGCGCTCGTACTCCCGTCCGACCATGAAGCCGGTGATGTTCTGCAGAAAGACGAGTGGCACCTTGCGCAGGCTGCAGAGCTCGATGAAGTGCGTCGCCTTCAGGGCCGACTCCGAGAAGAGCACGCCGTTGTTGGCGACAATCCCGACCAGGAACCCATGCAGCCGCGCGAACCCCGTCACGAGCGTGGCGCCGTAGCGTTCCTTGAACTCGTCGAACCGCGAGCCGTCGACGAGCCGCGCGATGATCTCGCGGACCTCGTACGCTTTGCGGGTGTCGGCGTTCACGATGCCGTAGATCTCGCGGGGATCGTAGAGCGGCTCCTCCGGAGTCGTCATGTCGGCCGGCAGACGCTTCACCGTGTTGAGCGTGCTCACGATCGTGCGTGCGATGTGGAGCGCATGCTCATCGTCTTCAGCGAGGTAGTCGGCCACTCCCGACAGCCGCGTGTGCACGTCGGCGCCACCGAGCTCCTCGGCGGTCACTTCTTCGCCCGTCGCCGCCTTCACGAGCGGCGGTCCTCCGAGAAAGATGGTGCCGGTGCCTTTCACGATGACCGTTTCGTCCGACATCGCCGGCACGTACGCGCCGCCGGCCGTGCACGACCCCATCACGATCGCGATTTGTGGAATGCGCTCGGCCGACAGCCGCGCCTGGTTGTAGAAGATGCGGCCGAAATGGTCTCGATCGGGAAAGACCTCCGCCTGCAGCGGCAGAAAGGCGCCACCCGAATCGACGAGATAGATGCAGGGCAGGCGGTTCTCGAGCGCGACCTGCTGCGCGCGCACGTGCTTCTTCACCGTCGTCGGATAGTAGGTGCCCCCTTTGACCGTCGCGTCGTTGGCGACGATGACCACCTCGCGCCCCGACACGCGGCCGATGCCCGTGACGACGCCGGCGGACGGGGCGTCGTTGTCGTAGAGGTCCCACGCCGCAAGGGCGGAGAGCTCGAGGAACGGCGAACCGTCGTCGAGCAGCCTCTGAATCCGCTCGCGGACCGGCAGCTTGCCCTGCGCGCGGTGGCGCTCCACGTATTTCGGGCCGCCTCCCTGCTTCACGAGGTCCGTCCGCTCGCGCAGCTGCGCGATCAGCCCGTTCATCCGCGCGGCATTGGTCCGGAACAGTTCGGCGCCGGTGTCTACGTGCGATTCAATGATGTCCATTCACTCGGGATTCGGGATTCGGGATTCGGGATTTCGGGACTCGGGATTCGGGGCTCGGCCTCGGCATTCAGATTCGAACACTGAGTCCTGACTTTCGAATCCCGGGCTTTTCGAATCCCGTGTCCCGGGCTTTCCGAACCCCGAGTTCCGAGCTAATCCCGAGTCCCGAATCCCGAGTTGATTCACCATCCACAGCAGTCGGTCTTGTAACGGCAGGCAGGGCATCGCCACACCGCATGCATGCGGAACATCTCGGCACCGCAGCGTTCGCAGATGACCGCGTCGGAGGAACATGGTGCGCGCTGCGACGGGGACGTGCCTTGCGACTCGGCCGGCGAGGCGGGCGGTGTGCTGAGTGGCTTGCTCGGTTCCGGCATGGGCGGATTATATCCGGCTCGGGATTCGGGATTCGAGGCGCGGCAGGAAGGCCTCTTCTGACCGTTTCAATGACCCCCGCCAGGTCTCGTGACCTGTTGATTGTTGGTCCCTCTCACTGAGTGTCGCTCAGTTTCGGGGCGTACAATCGAGGGGTGGAGACTGGACCGGCGCGGGAGCGAATGGTCGAGCACCAGATTGCCGCGCGTGGTGTGAGCGCCCCCCGTGTGCTCGACGCGATGCGTGCGGTCCCGAGGCACCTGTTCGTGCCGGAGGACGTCCGGCATGCGGCCTACGACGATCGCCCCCTTCCGATCGCCGAGGGACAGACGATTCTCGCAGCCTTACATGGTCGCCGTGATGACCCAGGCGCTGGACCCCGCGCCACATCATCGCGTCCTGGAGATCGGCACCGGCTCGGGCTACCAGACCGCCATCCTGGCTCGCCTGGCGGGGGAAGTGCACTCGATCGAACGGTACCCCGCACTGGCCGAACTTGCGCGGCAGGCGCTCGACGCCGTGGGGGCCGCGAACGTGGTCATCCATGTGGGTGACGGGACCGAGGGCCTGGCGGACCAGGCCCCGTTCGATCGGATCCTGGTCACGGCCGGAGCCCCCTCCGTGCCCGAATCGCTGCAGCGACAGCTTGGCCCGGGCGGACGCCTCGTCATCCCCGTAGGTCCCTCGGGCTTTCAGCGCCTCACGACCATCGATCGCCGGTCCGGCGATACCTTCGAGCGGGAGGAGTCCGACCCCTGTGTGTTCGTGCCGCTGATAGGCCGTTTCGGGTGGCCAGAGAAGCCCTAGGCTCGCGCCGGGATCAATGTAGTTATTCCTGACACGCGTCCGATTAGTGGACACAAAGTTCAAATTGTGTATAATTTGAGGGCCCAAACCGTGTTTTTTGTGTACAACTGAGATTCACCGTGCCGCTCTGCGACGGCCGGATAGCGATAAAACGGGATGCTTATGACCACGAAGAAGCGAAACCGCGTGCTCGCGATAGACGATGAGCCGTCGATGATTGAATGGCTCAAGATCCTGCTCGAGCACGAGGGATACGAGGTTCGCACGGCGATGATCGGCACCCGCGGCGAGGAGATCTTCAAGACCTGGAAGCCGGACGTCGTCGTCACGGACATGCTGCTGCCGGACGCCGACGGCCTTGAGCTCCTGCGCAAGTTCAAGCAGATTCACCCCGATACGGAAGTCATCGTCGTCACCGGCCACGGAAGCGTGCCCAAGGCCGTCGAGGCGATGAAGGCGGGCGCTCACAGTTTTGTCGAGAAGCCGATCGAGCCCGACACGCTGCTCGCCATGCTCGAGCGTGCGATCGAGCGGCGCGATCTCGTCGGCGAGAACCTGCTGCTCAAGCAGAAGCTCGAGGGGCAGTTCAGGTTCGGCAACATCATCGGCAAGAGCAAGAAGATGCACGAGGTGCTCGAGCTGGTCGAGAGCGTCGCCGGGAGCGACGCGAATATTCTCATCCAGGGGGAGAACGGGACGGGCAAAGAGCTCATCTCCAATGCGCTGCACTACAACAGCAAAAGGGCAAAGGGGCCGTTCATCAAGATTAACTGCGCGGCCATCCCCAAGGACCTGATCGAGTCGGAGCTCTTTGGGTACAAGAAAGGGGCATTCACCGGCGCGGCCACCGACAAGGAAGGCCTCTTCGAGATGGCGGAGGGGGGCTCCCTGCTTCTCGACGAGATCGGGGAAATGCCCCCCTATCTCCAGACGAAGCTCCTTCGCGTCCTCCAGGAACGCGAGTACCGGCCGATCGGAAGCGATCGGATCGTCCGCGTGGACTTCCGGCTGATCTGCGCCACGAACATCGATCTCGACGCGGCACTCCGGGACGGCAAGCTGCGTGAGGATCTGTACTTCCGGATCAACACGATCACGCTGCGGGTGCCCCCGCTGCGCGAGCGCACCGAGGACATCCCCCTTCTTTGCGAACATTTCCTCGAGAAGTACCGGCAGCGGCACCAGCGCCCGACGATGAAGTCGATCGCGCCGGCGGCCTATCACGTGCTCATTCGCCACCGGTGGCCGGGCAACGTGCGGGAGCTCGAGAACGTGATCGAGCGCGGGGTGCTCGTCGCGAAGGGCAACGAAATCACGGTGAACGATCTGCCCGAGTCCCTGCGCACGGAGAGCGCGACGACGACGGAGTTCGTGATTCCGCCGCATCGCACGCTGGCGGAGATCGAGAAGATGGCCATTCTCCAGACGCTCCAGCGAACGAACTGGAACAAGCAGGAGGCGGCGCAGATTCTGGGGTTGTACCGTCCGACGCTCTACAGCAAGATGAAGAAACACGAAATTCAGGACGGCGGAAAAGGGGCGGCGCGGCGCGCCATCCCCATGGTGCAGTGAGGTTCGGCCTGCCCATCTCGGGTGGATCCCCAGGCCGGGCAAACGCCTTGCAAAGCGTAACGCTGGATGCTTGATCGAACACGGACCGGCCTCGCGGCGGTGGGCGATGTCTCCATCTTCGCCCTGAAGGCCGCCCGCGAGATTTTCGTCCCGCCCTTTGAACCGCGTGAAACGCTTCGCCAGATCTACGAGCTCGGCTTTCGCTCCGCGCCGCTGATCGCGGTGTCGGGGCTTGCCGTGGGTGTGGTGCTGTCGATGCACACTCGAGCCTCGCTCGAGCGGTTCGGGGCCGAATCCCTCATTCCGTCAGGGCTGGCGATTGCGCTGGTGCGTGAGACAGGACCGCTGACGGCCGCGCTCCTGCTGTCCGGCCGCATCGGCGCCGGGATTGGCGCCGAGCTCGGGGCCATGCGCGTAACTGAGCAGATCGATGCCCTCGAAGCATCGGCGGTGGACGCGTTCCGCTATCTGGTCGTCACCCGCGTGATTGCCTGCATCATCTCGCTCCCGCTCCTGACGACGGTGATGAACTTCGCCGGGATGCTCGGGGGCTTCCTGGCGGAGACGGCCGTCACCGGAATGTCGATGCAGCTCTACTTCCATCGGGCCTTCTCGCTCATCGACTTCGCTGACTACGTGCCGGCGACGGTGAAGACGATGGTGTTCGGGTTCATCATCGCGACCATCTCGTCGTATCTGGGATTCACGACCGAGTCGGGCACGGAGGGTGTGGGCCGGGCTTCGACGCGAGCCGTGGTGCTGTCGTCGATGATCATCATCGTGTCCAACGTGATCCTCGTGCGCCTCATATTCTTCATGTTCCCGGAGGGAGGCGGCTGATGACTGCCGCTGCAGAGCTACCGATTCGGGGACAGTCCTCGCCGGGTTCCGGCGCCGCTGTCGCGGTCCGCCTCGACGGAGTCTCGAAGTCGTTCGGCACGCGTCGCGTACTGGACAACGTGTCGTTCGAGGTGGCGGCAGGATCGGGCTTCGTGATCCTGGGGCGCAGCGGCACGGGGAAGAGCGTGACGCTTCGTCACATCATTGGACTGATGCGGCCCGATGCCGGACGGGTCTTTGTTGAGGCCGATGAGATCAGCGCACTCGCCGGGGCCGAACTGTCGAGGGTGCGCCGCAAGATCGGCTTCCTGTTTCAGAGCGCCGCGCTCTTCGACTCGATCTCCGTGGGTGAGAACGTGGCGTTCCCGTTACGGCGCCACACCAAACTGACAGAGTCGGAGATCACGAGTCGCGCTCGTGAGAAGCTCGCGGCGGTCGGTCTTCCCGACGAGTTCGACAAGATGCCGGGCGCGCTCTCGGGGGGCATGCGCAAGCGCGCGGGCCTGGCGCGCGCGCTCGCCCTGGATCCGAAGATCCTGCTCGTGGACGAGCCGAGCGCCGGGCTCGACCCGATCACCGCTGATGAAATCGATACGCTGCTCTTCGAACTGAAGAAGGAGCACGGCGCTACGCTGGTCGTCGTCACGCACAACATTCCGAGCGCGCGCAAGCTGGGCGATGAGCTTCTCATGCTCCATGAAGGGCGCATCGCCGCGCAGGGCACTCCTGCCGACCTCGACCGCAGCAGCGACGAGATGGTCCGCGCGTTCATGACCTCCCGGCATTCAGGGTGAAGCGATAGACATGGCTCGCAATCGACTCGTCTTTGTCGGCGCGTTCGTGATTGGCGGCGTCCTGCTGTTCGCGGTGGGCCTCTTCCTGATCGGCAACCGCCGTATGCTGTTCGACAGCACGTTCTCCGCCTACGCCGAGTTCGCCAACATCAGCGGCCTCGAGAATGGCGCGGCCGTCCGAGTCGCGGGCATGGGCGCCGGCGAGGTTGACGAGATCCGCGTTCCGCCCAGCCCGTCCGGCCGCTTCCGCGTCCGCATGCGGCTGCGTGAAGATCTGCATCCGCTCATTCGCGTGGATTCGGTCGCCACGATCCAGACCGACGGACTCGTCGGCAACAAGTACGTGCAGGTGGATGCCGGGACCGACAAATCGCCGATCGTGCAGTCCGAGGGTACGGTGCAGAGCCGCGAGCCCTTCGACATCGCCGCGATGCTCGATCGGATGAGCAAAACGCTCGACCTCGTGACAGGGACGATCATCGAGGTGAAGGGCGGGCTCGAGGACGCACTGAACTCGGTCATGGAAACGGCGCAGGTCGCGCAGGACCTGATGGTGGACGTGGGCAAGGATGTGGGGCTCATCATGGCCTCTACGCAGAAGATGGCAGCCGACACGTCCGTGATCCTTGCCGGGCTGCGCGAAGGGCGGGGCAGCGTCGGCAAGCTGCTCACCGACGACGCGTTTTACGAGAAGATCAAGAGCATCGCCACCGAGGCCGAGAAGACCGTCGCCAACCTGCGTGAAGCCAGCGCCCAGGCGAAGGGTGCGGTCGCGGACTTCCGCGGCGACAACGGGCCGTTGAAGGGCATCAGCGGGGATCTGCAGCAGACGCTCGCGTCGGCGAAGGACGCAATGGCCGATCTCGCGGAGAACACCGAGGCGCTCAAGCGCAGTTTCTTCTTCCGCGGCTTTTTCAACAAACGCGGCTATTTCGACCTGAAGGACGTCAGCCTGCAGCAGGTACCGCCAGGGCGCCCTCGAGACCGGCGATACGCGCGTGCTCCGCATCTGGATCGGGACGCCGGTGCTGTTCGAGCGCGATGCAGCCGGCCGTGAGCGCGTCAGCGAGGCGGGGAAGGTGCGGCTCGATTCGGCCATGTCGCAGTTCCTGAAGTATCCCAGGAACAGCCCGCTGGTGGTGGAAGGCTATGCGCGCCCGCCCGCGACGCGTGACGAGCGCTTCCTGCTCAGCCGAACGCGGGCGAGCCTCGTGCGCGACTACCTGGTCGCCAAGTTCGGGCTCGACGCGAACTATGTCGGGACGATGCCCATGGGCTCGGAAGCGACCGACAGCCCGGCAGGAACCGACTGGGACGGAGTCGCGCTCGCGGTGTTCGTCCCGACGGCAGCGCTGTAGAGGTTTGATGCGTGCGTGTCAGCTGTTTGTTCACATTCGTCCGTGTTTGAGCGGGGGTTGGGTGGCATGCGGCTTGATAGATAACCACTGGTCGAGGAGGCCGGCTGGGGTACCCGGCCGTTTTCGGCAGGTTCGAAGGAGGAGATTGTGGACGAGCGATCGCGAGTTCTGGCGACAACGTTTCTTGGCGCCGTCGTGGGCGGTGTCTGGGGCTGGTTGTACATGACGGAGAACGGCCGTCGCATCCGCGACCAGATCGAACCCAAGCTGGACGATCTCGTCAATGAGATCGGCCGGATCCGAGGCACCGTCGAGAAGGCGCGGACGGCCGCCAGCGAAGGAATGCGGTCCCTGAACGACGTCACCGGCGGCGCCCAGGGCCGCTGGTCGGCATAGAGGCACATCATGGACCTCCACACCACCAATCTGCTGCTGGGCATCATGGCTGCCGTCAGCGTCCTCGAGGCGCTGCTACTCATCGGGATGGGAATCGGGGGCTATATCATTTACGGCCGCGTCACCACGCTCGTCGCGGACCTCGAGGCGCGGCAGATTGCCCCGCTTCGAGAAAAGGTGGACGCCATTCTGGCGGATGTGAAATCCGTCACCGCGCGGGTCAGCCAGCAGACCGAGCGGGTCGATCACGCCATCTCGGGAACCATGGGCCGCGTGGACGAGACCGCCGAGCGTGTGAAGGGGTCGGTGCGAGACAAAGTAAATCAGGCAGTCGGCGTCGTCCGGGGCATCCGGGCGATCCTCGCATCGCTGATGCAGGGCGCCGAGCGGGACGAGCCACCGGCGGCCGCGGCCGGGCGATTCTGACATGGACGACGATGAGACTGCCGGCGCGGGCCGGTGAGCGGAAATCACAGGAGGATGCATGGCTTACGAATACGACAGGTTTGAACGCGAGGATGGGGGCGGATCGTTTCTGATGGGGCTTCTGGCTGGCACGGTGCTGGGCGCGGGCCTGGGGATGCTCTTTGCGCCGAAGCCGGGGGCCGAGCTTCGCACGAGGCTGTCGGAACAGGCCGGGAAGCTGCGCACGACGGCCGCGGACGGATACCAGCAGGCGACCGGCAAGGTGACGCAGATAGTCGATCGCGGCCGCGAAGCCTACGACCGCGCACGTCAGACCGCGGGATCAGCGGCGGAAGCCGTCGCGGATGCGATGCCGGGCTCCGCGAATCCGGCGGGCGGAGCGCCAGGCAACCGGCCCGATGTCGAGAGCATGTCAGAAGTGCGCGCTGGCGGTTCCGGCAATCGCCTGTAATCGCAGCGCCGCGGGTCTCCTGCGGCGAAGGCGCATGTTGCGGCGGTGCGGCGTTCAATCGCGTCGCACCGTCCATCTCCTCCTGACGCCGCGCGAACGCCGATGACTCAATCGACAGCCGAGAAGATCGCCAACGTTGCGATGGGCGCTGCCGTTGCCGGCGTTGCGTACGTCGTGATCACAACCCCTTCACTTCGCCGCCTCGCGTGGCGGCTCGCCCTCACAGGGATCACCGGGACGCTGCCCGGCTGGCTGCGCCAGGAGATCCAGCACGGGTGGCAGGAGAGCGGCAGCATTCCGGCCACGCGGAACCCTTCGGGGGCCCCGACCCGCATCGAATCCGACGGTTAGACTCGAGGTGTGGGAGCCGCCGGGATTTCGTCCGGCCGGCGCCGGCGCAGTCGTGCGTACGCGGCCGTCACTTCCGCTCCGAAGAGCAGGATGACGGCCGAGATGTAGACCCACACGAGAAACACCACGACCGCCGCGATCGATCCGTGCACGCTGAAGCGCGAGAGATCCCGCACGTACCAGGAGAACCCGGCCAGCGCACCGCGCCACAGCAGTCCCGTCAGGACGGCTCCGACCCACACGTCCCGGAACCTCACGGCGGCATTCGGCACGAAGTAGAACACGAGCCCGACGAGCAGGATGAAGATGATCGTGCTCGCGGACTTCAATGCGTATCCCTGGAGCACGAGCAGCCCCGGGGTCTTGGCAATCACCACGGCGAACCACCGCGTCTCCGCCAGGTTGATCGCACTCACCATCAGCAGCCCGACGAGCAGCAGGAGACTGGCCGCGACGAGCATGATGAACGAGATCAGCTTGTGTTTGAGATAGCTGGGCTGCTTCTCGACACCCCAGGCATGGTTGACGGCCGATGTGACCGCCCCGAAGACGCCCATCGCCGCCCAGACGGTCAGGACGCTGCTGAAGATGCCGCGCCGGAGGCCCGCCAGCTGCAATGCCTCGAGCTGCGTGCGCACGAAATCGAACTGACGCGGAGAGTACCGGAGCACGAAGCCGAGCACCGACTCGCGGTCGGACTCGGCGCCTGTGACGCTCCCCAGGATCGAAAGGGCCAGGAGGAAGAACGGGAAGAGCGACAGCAGCGAGTAGTACGCAATCGACGACGCGAAGGTGAGATCGTTGCTGTTGTACACACCCTTCATGCCCCGCCAGATCGCGAGCCCCGTGAGCTTGACCTCCGCCACTGACCGGTTCAACGCCCGCTGCACGAACGGAATCCCCGGCGTGAGCTGCACACCGGGCATCGCCTGCTTACTCACGGGGCCATCATATCCTGCGAGTGATAGCTGACGCCTACAACCGGTCGCGCTCCAGGCTGTGTGTACGTGGCGGGGCAGGGAGTGTCTTGTGAACTCTCCCTGCAGCCGTTGGCGGGCTGTCAGTGGT
This sequence comes from uncultured Acidobacteriota bacterium, assembly GCA_963749835.1. Lineage (GTDB taxonomy): Bacteria > Acidobacteriota > Vicinamibacteria > Vicinamibacterales > 2-12-FULL-66-21 > JALZOC01. The sequence continues at coordinate 2,847,930 of CAVVOD010000001.1, read as the reverse complement.
GGGGCGGTTGCTCCAGTGGAACACCGAAGCGGCTGGCCGGGCCGCGTTGCGCCCGACAGCATGAACGGGAGCAATCGGAGTGCCACCCGTCACGTGCTACGTGCTACCGTGCTACGACGTGCGGCCGAACGAGCGAGGTGGTCCATATCGCACTCCTCATCTATGAGGGCGTCCGGCGTCTCAAAGGACCCAGCCCTTTCCGCGGAGTGAGTAGCCAGATTCTCAGGACCTGCTCGATGTACCTGAGCACATCAGACGAGGACGGAGCACGAGCATTAGCCTGCAGCCGTAGCACGTAGCACGGAGCACGTAGCACGTGTACATGGCGGGGCAGGGAGTGTCTTGTGAACTCTCCCTGCAGCCGTTGGCGGGCTGTCAGTGGTGGGGCGGTTGCTCCAGTGGAACACCGGAGCGGTCACCGGGCGGCTGTGGCTGCCCGACACCCTTCATTAGAGCAATGGCAATGCCATATTCCCCGCGACTTGCGACCGTGGTACTTGACAGGGTCCACGAGACGACATGGCCACATCTGGCGTCACCTCAAGCAGTCTCCTGAGAAGTTGAATACCCACGCACGCAACGGCTGGGATTCATGTGGGAAGAAAACCGCCTTGGGATGAGGACACTCGGATGAGGAGCTATCGGCGACTACGAAAAGCGTCAGTAGACCTCAGCACATCACCTCAGCACGTAACACGAAACACGGTAGAGGCATCAGAGTGAGTTCGGCGGTTCCGGGGAGCGCGGCGCTGGACCTGGCTGCGGGGGCCATCGTCGCGAGCCGCCGCGATCCTGTTCCCGTCGTGAGATGAGGAAGTAGTTGAGTAGCGACGCACCGCCGAGAATGGCAAACCCGCCGCCCATGCCAATGCCTATGCCAGGCTGATCGGCAGTCGCCGTGAGGAGCACCATGAGCGCGAGGCCGAACCCGATCATCAGGACCCCTGCCGTCCGATACCTGACGCCCGCCTCAGGCTCGGTCCCGGTGAACCTCGCGCCGGACTCGAAGCCCGTCGGGTCACTCTCGGGGGACGGAAGGACACCACGCTCGATCATCGCGAGCCGCTCACGATGATCCATCTCCCGGAAGCGCCGCCGGTTCATCATGGCGGCAATCATCAAGCCGACTCCCGACACCACCATCAACGACATGATCAGGACCGCGGAAACTTCTGCCACACTGCCTCCTACTGATGTCAGCTGCATTAGACTGAGCGCCGTGGCCGATTGTTTCAGGGCAGCGCCTGAAACAAACAGTCCCCTGGTGGTGTCTAATTTGCCTGGCGGATGGTTGCATTCGACGAACGCGCGCTGATCGAGCGGTGTCGGGCCGGTGACGACAGCGCCTTCGGCGAGCTGGTCGACCGGTACAAGAACCTTGTGTACTCGATGGTCAGCCGGATGGTGAGCGACCGTACGCAGGCAGACGACCTGGCGCAGGACGTCTTTTTGAAGGTGCACCGCGGCCTCCCGTACTTCCGCGGCGACGCGCGGCTGTCGACATGGATTTACCGGATCGTCGCGAACGTCTGCTCGGAAGCGAGAGGGCGGCACTCGCCCGAGGTGCCGATGGACGGCGGCCGTGAGGATCGACCACCAATCGAACGGGGAGCGTCCGACGGCGCGTTCGCAGACATGGAACTGCGCGATCGTTTGAACAAGGCGCTGGCGCAGCTTCCTGACAATTACCGGTTTCTGGTTGCCTCGCACTACCTGGATGGGGTCCAGTACGACGCTCTTGCCGAGACCCTTGGCGTGCCGATTGGCACGGTGAAGACGCACCTCTATCGCGCGAAGCGCCGGTTGCGCGAATTGCTGGAGCCCGCGTAGAAACGGCGGCGAGTGCCGCGAATCGTGACGGGCCTCAACTCATGACTTGCAAACACGCGCTGGATCTCGTGGAACCCGTGGCGGCGGGGGATCTGATCGCGGACTCGGATCTGCGCGCGCATTTCGAAACCTGCCCCCGCTGCGCCGGGGCCCTGGCGTCGGCGCGCCGGCTGGAGGCGATACTTGCCTCGCGCGAAGCGCCCGTGGCACCGGCGCGATTCACCGCCGCCGTGCTGCAGCGGATCCGGCGCGAGCGATGGCGCTCCGAGCAGCAGGTCGATCGGCTGTTCAACGTCGCGATCGCCGTTTCGCTCCTGCTCATCGTCGGAGGCATCTTCGCGCTGATGAATCTGAGCGGCGTCCTCACCGGTGCCGCGGACACATGGACGGCCCTAGCCACGCTGTCGACACAGCTCGCGCGCGACGCCGCCCCGGCCATCGACACCTATATTGCAGGTCTGTGTCTGCTCGTCACCGCGCTCGGGATGTGGTGGTGGGCGGAGCGAACGCTGTCCTGGTAGGGATTCGGGATTCGGGATTCTGACTTACTTCGCCGCGCTTTTTCAGAATGGCCCGGCGGGGTCCTTCCGGCTGAAGCCGGAAGCCACGAGTCCGAGTCCGAGTCCCGAATCGAGTCCCGAGTTCCGACTCTTCTTCCGGCTGAAGCCGGAAGCTACGAGTCCGAGTCCGAGCCCCGAGTCGAGTCCCGAATCCCGAGTCTTCTTCCGGCTGAAGCCGGAAGTCCGAGTCCGAGTCCGAGTCCCGAGTCCCGAATCGAATTCCGAGTCCCGAATCGAATCCCGAGTCCCGAGTCCCGACATTGCAATCCCCACTAGAGCATCGCAAGATTCTCGCGGCGGGTTGCGAAGACGCGGCGGGCGATCGCGAACAACCCGCGGCCGATCAGGAAGGTGATGCCGCACCACGCGATCATGAGGCCGAGGGTCAGTAGCGGACGGCCGAACCAGCGAGTGGCCCCCGCTGCAACCGCGACGGTCGGTACTCCCGCCGCGAGAAACGTGACGAACCCGAGCAGACCGGCGAGCCCGTGCGCGTTGCTCCCGCGGCCGATGCTGTTGAGATCCACGACCCGCGGAAACATCGCGGAGAGCACCGCGGCGATCGGCGCGGTGAGAAGGTAGACGGACAGCAGCGCGACGGGAATCGCGAGCCAGGAGGCGATCGTGCGAGACCCTGGAAGCAGCGCAAAGGATGCCGCCATGCAGACGATCGCCGGCAGGAACACGATCATCGCGTTGCCCACGGCTTTTCCGGCGAGGTAGTCGCGATCGGTCAGTGGCGTCAGCAGCGCCCGCGTCAGCCCGGCTTTGTCGATCGCGAATTGATTGAACGCAATCGGCAGGATCGACATGAGGCAGATGAACGAGGCGAAGGCGCCGCCGAGGAGCCCGAGGTCTCCCGAGAGCGCTCCGACGTTGAATGGGATCTCCTGTCCTCTCAACAGCCCGAAACCGAAGACAACCGGAATTGGCGCCAGCAGGATAGCCCGGCCCCGTGGTGTGCGCAGCGCCAGGCGAAGCTGGGCAAGGGCGACAGCGGATCCCCCGGGGAGAGCCACGGCACTTTGCGCTCCCAGGCGGCGTGGGTCTGAACCTGCCGTCGTGCGCCGGTCGATGCGGGTGAGTCCAGGACCTTACCGAAGACGTAGATGCCGAGGAGGTTCAGCAGGACGGCGCTCGCGGCCAGTGCACCGACGGCGCGCATAGCCGGAACGACATCCCGCCGCGCCGCGGCCTGGTTCGCCCGAAAGTAGAGCTCGGTCGGATAAAAAGAAAAGGCCGCTCGTGCCGAGGCGTTGAGCCACGTGGGCACGGGGAGGGTCCCCGGATGGGCCGTCTGTCGTCGCTCGCCGCGGCCTGCGCTCGGCTCGGACGCCAGGAGGTTCGGCAGGAGGCTCACGAGCGGCATCATCAGAAGGAACAGCAGCGCCAGCAGCTCTCCACGACGACGGTCGCGGACTGCCAGATGGAGCAGGCTCGTTGCCGTGGACGAGATAGCAACGACAATCACAACCAGGAAGATGCCGGCCGCCAGGGCGAAGAGCGCTGCCCTGGGAGCTCCGCCGGCGGCCAGGCCTGCTGGAATGGAGCCGACCAGCGGCAGCATCAGCAGGATCCAGACGTCTGCCAGTGAGGCGGCAGACTGCGCGGCGTAGAGCGTGCTGCGGCTGATGGGCAGGAGCAGCATCCGAACGGGGTTGGAGCGATCGCCCGCGGGCAGCAGCAAGGGTCCCGCGACACAGAAGAGGGGGACCCCGAACAACAGGAAACGTGGCGTCTGCGCCAGCGCGGAGGACTCGCCATTCGCGATCGCGTACCCGCTGGCCGCGCCGAGCGCCGCCAGCGCGATTCCCGAGGGAATGAGGAGGATGCCGGCGATAATCGGACCGAGCTTCTCGGCGGCAAGCGAAAAACGCTCGAGCATGTCGCGCGACCCCGTCTGCTCGAGCGAGTTGACGAACATGCGGAAGCGAAGCCAGGCGAACGCGCGCAGGGTGCTGAACATCAAATCCAGTCGAGCGTCGCGTGGGGACGGGCTTCGCCACCGACGAGGCCGATGAAGAGCTCTTCCAGCGTCTGGCCGCTGGTCCCCCCTTCCCGCAGCTCCGCAATCGTCCCCTGCGCGACCATCCGGCCGCCCGCGATGACGCCGATGTGCGTCGAGAGCCGCTCCACGATCTCCAGGATGTGCGAGGTGAGAAAGATGGTTCCCCCGCGCGCCACAAACGACAGCAGCAGCTCCTTCATCTGTCGCGACGCCACCGCGTCGATACCTTCGAACGGCTCATCGAGGAAGAGCAGCCTCGGGGCGGGGAGGAGCGCCGCGGCCAGCGACAATTTCTTGCGCATGCCGTGGGAGAAGTCGGTCACGAGCGTGGTGCCTGCGCTCTTCAACTCCATCAGGTCGAGGAGATCAGACGTCCGCTGTCGAGCGGTCGCCGCGTCGATCCCGTGCACTTGCGCGACGAACGACAGCGTCTCCGGCGCCGTCAGGCGGTCGAACAGCGCCAGATCCTCGGGGACGACGCCGATGCGCCGCTTGACGGCGACGGGGTCTGCCAGCGGGTCCACGCCGAGGATCCTCATCGTCCCCGCGCTCGGACGCAGGAGCCCGGTGAGGCACTTGATGGTGGTCGACTTGCCGGCGCCGTTCGGACCGAGAAAGCCGTACAGGCTCCCGGCGGGGACGGCGAGATCGATCCCGTTCACCGCGCGGAAGCTTCCGAAGTCGCGCGTCAGTCCGTGCGTCTCGACGGCGAAGTCCAAGGCCATGTCGGCGGATTGTATCCTCTCCGCACCCGTCAGGCGGCGCCCGGGTGTCAGTCGCACGCAGGATGGCCGCGACGAACCGGGGCGGATCCTCGGCCTTGCGGCGGCGAGAGAGATCGTGCCGGCTATCGAGCTGCTAACGTGAAGCGGTTGTCGGAGGTGTTGTCGCAGCGGATTCGTAGAGGCTCTTGATAGCCTCGAGGTAGATATCGGCGAGACGCTGATATCCCTCTTCGGTTGGATGCAGGCCGTCCTGACCGATCAGCGACTCAGGAAACTGGGCGTTCACGTCAACCAGGATCCCGCCTTTCTTCGCGGCCATCACTTTCAGCGCCTCGTTGAACCGTGGAACAAAAGGAGCACCGACCCCTTTTGGCAGACGCTGCGGCGGAAGAGTCGCAACCATGATGGGGATGTTCCGTCGTCCGGCTTCCTTCACCATCTCCTCGAGGTTCCCCACGATCGCCCTGATGGCGTCGTTGGCCATCTCCTCGATGCGGTTCAGATCGTTCGCCCCTTCCATGAGGAGGATGAGCTCCGGGCTCGCTTCAGAGAGCCGATCGCTGAACCGCTTCTGCGTCCCGGATCCCACCACGAATTCTCCGGCCACGCCGACGTTCGACACGGTGATCGTCTGGGCCGTGTATCGAGCCGTGAGCAGCGTTTGCAGCTTGAACGGATAGGACTGCGGCAATCCCGGCGTCAGCGAGGTAGTCAGCGGAGGAGACGTCGTCCCGGCCGTCATGCTGTCGCCGAACGCGAGAATCCGTGTGACGCGCAGCGTCGGCGGTGGCACAGGTGTGGGCGGCGGCGGGGGCGGCGCGGGAGTCGACGGCGGGTCCGGGACAATCGGACTCGGGTTGGTGGGCCCGCCGCACGCCGATGCGAGGAGAACGAGGCACACGAGCGCCACTCCCGCCACGCGGGCTCGCACAGCGGTCTGCCGGCAGGAGCGGCTCGCGCTCACGGCTCACTCCGCGCGATGACGAATGTCTGCCCTAGCCAGTAGGGAACCTGGAGCTTGCGGGCGCCAACCATCCGCACCAGCCGTCGTGAGACCGTCGACAACCTCCGGCTCAGGATGGCGCCCCGGAAGAGCACGTAGTCGAGTTCCAGCCGCTGCCAGTGCGGCCGCAGCCGTTCGACTTTGAAGCGCGTCGCCGCGAGCATCCGGCTGATCGTCGTCCGATCGAAGTAAAACAGGTGAACCGACGTCAGGAACAGCCAGCGGCGGCCCAGCACGCGCGCCACGGAACTGCCGATGTCGGGATAGTTGACGACGAGCACGCCGCCGGGCTTCAGGAGCCGATGGCAGTGCTCGAGCATCTCGCGCGGGTTGGGCGTGTGTTCGATGACGTCCCACAGCGTCACGACATCGAACGATCCTTCGCCGTACTGCTGCTCGAACACGCTGCCCTGCCGGATCGTGATGCCGTAGTGCGCCGCCCCCCACTCCGCCAGCCACCGGTTCGGTTCGCAGCCTTCGGCCTGCCAGCCCCGCGCCGTCGCGGCCGCCACGAAGGCACCAGCCGCAGTCCCGATATCGAGAAGCTTGCCGGGGGCGCCCACAGCCCGCTCGATCTCGCCGAGCGAGTGCGCAAACGTCCGCTCGCGCGCGTCAATCTGCGAGACGTAGGTCGGATCGTCCCCTTCGGAATAACTGGCGAAGATCAGGTCGCCCCGCAGCCGGGGATTCACGTACTGGAAGCTGCACCGCCGACAGCGGACGAGCCGATCGATCAGCAGTTCGTCCCCGGACGCGCGGAATTTATGGACGGGATCCACGTCCTTTTCCTGGTCGGTACTGCGCTTCGTAGACGACATCGAAGTCGTCGGCGCCGCACAGGAAACAGGGAACGGACTCCAAGTGGGGGTGAAACGCTGGCTGGTGCATGCAGGAACCCCTAATTATAATGGTCTGTGCCCCCAACGCCAACCGAGCGGTCACGGCTCAAGGTCGTGCTGTTCTCCGGCGGCCGCGGTTCCGGCGCGCTGACCGAGCAGCTCGTCACGAATCCGGGAATCGCGCTCCGGGTCGTGATCAATGGATACGACGACGGGGCTTCGACGGGGGAAGTCCGTCGATTCCTGGGCGATGCCCTTGGCCCGTCTGATTTCAGGAAGAATGCCTCCCGGCTCGCGCGGCTGCTCCGGAGCTGTCCGGGTGCGCTGATCGACCTCCTGGACACGCGGCTGGATCAGGGTCTCGTCGAGCGCGAAACCGGCGCACGCCTGGTCGAGGTCATCCGCGTCGTCAACGACGGGCCCGCCGACAGCCGCTTGATGCCCGTACGCGCGAAAGCCGATGGGCTTCCGGCAGGCCTCCGGGAGGCTGTGGGCATCCGGCTCGAGCGGTTCGCTCAGGAACTGCAGGCCTCTGCTGTCGCGTTCAGCTTTTCCGACTGCAGTGTGGGCAACCTGGTGTTCGCCGGAGGGTTCCTGCTGGCGGGCCGGTCGTTCAATGCCGCGGTGGATGACTACTGTGCCCTCGTGGGTCTGCCCGCCGGCCTCATCGACAACGTCACCGACGGCACGAACGCCTTCCTGGTCGCGATTGACGCCGACGGCCGTTTCCTCGGGAGCGAGGAAGAGATCGTCGATGCCACGCGCCAGAACCGGATCGACGACATCTTTCTCATCGATGCGCCTCCGACCGTCGAGGAAGCGCAGCGATGGGCGGCCAGCGCACGCGAGGAGCTCACGGCGATCCTCATGGCCCGCGCCGCGCCGGTGCGGCTGCATGCGCGGGTCGCCGACGCCGTCAGCAGTGCCGATCTGATCGTCTATGCGCCAGGCACACAGCACTCGAGCCTCTTTCCGTCATACCTGACACCCGGCCTGAGCGCCGCGATTGCTGCGAATCTGACGGCCATCAAGCTGCTCGTGACCAACATCCAGTCCGATGCAGAGATCACCGGCAGCAGCGCCGTGGACATCGTCGATCGCGCGATGTTCTACCTGGAGAACCGGCGGCGCCTGTCGATCGCGACCCCATGCCTCATAACCCACTATCTCCTGAACGATCCGGGGCAGGCGTCGAGCACGACGCCGTACGTGCCGCTCGGCCGCCTCGAGTCGATCGAAGATCCGCGGCTCGTCCGCGTGGCCAACTTCGAGGAAGGGGGGACCGGCCGTCACGACGCCGCCAAGATCCTCGGTCCCTTCGTCGAGTCCTTCCTGGCCCGGTGGACGACGACGCAGAAGGTGGCCATTCTGCTTCATGAGGCGAGCACGACCAACAAGGTCGTCCAGACGGTGCTGGAAATGGTGCGCGGAGGCATTCGCGACCTCCCGGTCGAGCTCACCGTGTTCCACGACGGCCCGGCCGATGTGAATGCGAGCTTCGTGGCGCCGCCGGGTTTTCCGCTACGGAGACTCGAGGGTGACGAAGCCGAGCGCGATCGCACGCTGCGCACGATCCTTCAGGACGAGGCGTTCGACTACGTCGTCCTCTTCGAATCCTCAGGGATGTACAACGGTGAAGACATCGCCACACTGGCGTCGCACCTGAATCTCGGCCGCCTGGATGCCGTGTGGGGGAGCCGCCGGCTGTCCGTCCGGGACATCCACCAGTCATATCGGCTGAAGTATCGTCATCGCACCGTGCTGGGAGCCATCAGCTACGCGGGGAGCCACGCGCTGAGCCTGCTGTATCTGGCGCTCTTCGGCCGTTACGTATCGGATACCCTCTCGGCCGCACGAGCGGTACGCGTCGGAGATGCCGTGAGGGTGCCGGTGCCGTTGACTCACAAGACGGCCAATCCGCACCTGCTGTCGGGGCTGCTGCGCCGCGAGGCGGAGATGCTGGAGGTCCCGGTGCAGTTTTTCTCGATTTCGCCCGAGCAGGTTCGGAGGACCACGCCCCTCGACGGGGTGCGGGCCGTCATGACGGCCGTGCGGGCCCGCCTGCGGCCCGCGGCAGGGGCGGACCCGGCACGGCCCGCCGTCCCGCCCACCCGACGCGGTGAAGCACGGGCGCGCTGAGATCATGGATCGCCTCCTCATCATTCCTGCCGCGGGACTCGGCTCGCGCCTGGGCGCTCATACACCCAAGCTGCTGACGCTCGTGAACGGCCGGCCGATGCTCGATCATCTATTGGCGCTGTACGCCGCGGTGGTCGAGCGTGTCGTGCTCGTGGTGCACCCCTCGGCGCGGAACACGGTGCTGGGCGCGCTGGAGGGGCGGCCCGAGACCGTGGATGTGTTCGTGCAGGAGCAGCCGACCGGGATGCTCGACGCCATTCTTCTCGCGCGGCCCGCGGTCGAGGCGGCGCGGCCACGGCGGGTGTGGATCACCTGGTGCGATCAGGTGGCCATCCACCCGCGAACGGTGGCCCGGCTCGCAGAGAACGAGCCCACGGATCCGCTGGTTGCCCTGCCAACCTGCACGTCGGCGTCGCCGTACATCCATTTTGCGCGCGACGCGTCCGGGCGCATCGTACGTGTGCTGCACCGGCGCGAGGGAGATGCCATGCCGGATGTCGGCGAGAGCGACGCCGGTCTGTTCTCGCTGTCGCAGAGCGCCTACCTCGATCTGCTGGGTGCGTTCGCGGCGAATCCCGGTATCGGCAGCGCGACTGGCGAGCGGAATTTTCTGCCCTTCATTCCCCGGGCCGCTGCGCTCGGCCCGGTCGTGACGTTTCCGTGCACCGAGGCTGCGGAAGCCATCGGTGTCAATACACCGGAGGATCTGGCGGTGGCTGAACGCACACTCACGCTGCGCGCCAGGGGGACCATGTGAGCCTGGCTTCACCGTCCACCCGGGTTCTCTCGATCGTGATTCCGGCCTACAACGAGGAGCGGTTCATCGGGACACTGCTCGGCCAGATCGCCGCGGTCAACCTGGAGCCGCTGGGTGTTCGCAAAGAGGTGATCGTCATCGACGATCATTCCGCGGATCGCACGTCCGCTGTCGCGTCCACGTTCGAGGGGATCATCCTGCGGCGACTCGAGAAGAACTCGGGGAAGGGACGCGCGGTCCGGGAGGGGATCGAGCTGGCGACGGGCGACCTGCTGATCATCCAGGACGCTGACCTCGAGTACGACCCCCAGGACTACGTGCCGATGTTGGAAGCGCTGCTGCAGGGGCGTGGAGACATCGTGTATGGCAGCCGGTACATGCGCGGCGGACGCCACGCCAATCAAAGCTGGGCGGCTTACCTCGGCGGCCGGAGCCTCACCATCGTCGCCCGCATCTTCACGGGTGCGTGGATTACCGACACCGTCACGGCGTTGAAGCTGTTTCCGCGTTCCGTGATCAAGGAGCTCGCGCTCACCACCAGCGGGTTCGAGCTCGATCACGAGATCACCGCCAAGCTGGTCGCCAGGGGCTATCGCATCGTGGAAGTGCCCGTCAGCTACGCTCCGCGGAGCAAGGAAGAGGGAAAGAAGATCGGCCTGCGCGACTGGTTCATCGGCACACGCACGTTCTTCCGGTTTCGGAACGGGTGAATCGGCGGACCACTAGGCGCCCTTTTTCACGGAGGGTGCGATGTGATCGCCGAGCCGCAGCGCCAGGGCCGCCAGCGTCAACGTGGGGTTGGCACTGGAACAAGAGGGGAAGGTCGAAGCCGATAAAACGTACAGATTGTCGAGCCCGTGGTACCGGAGATGGCGATCGACACAGCCGTCGGCTGGCGAATCGGCCATACGGCTGGCGCCCATCCAGTGATGGCTCCCGGGGTACGTGCTGAGGTGCCGGATTTCGGCCCCGGGCAACCGCCGCTGGATGTGCGACGTGACCCGCTCGACGCATGCCGGTAGATACGGCGGATACCGGAGGGACACTGCAGGAATGGCCTGCCCGCTCGGATCGATCCGATCGATCGAGACTGCGTGCTCGGCCATCGGCTGTGGCTCGACCTGAAACCAGAGATCGAGGGTCCCACCCCACACCTGGCGGAAACGATCGCGCAAACGTGCCGGCGCCCCGGGACGGCGGTCGAGCGACCGTCGAATGATGTCCGCGACGAAGACGTCCCGATCTCCCTGTCCCTCATTGTTTGCGAGCGTACTGCTCTTGATTTCGCCGAGCATGGACACGGGTAGATCGTCGGCGACGCGCTCAAAAAACGCTGTGATCGTTCCTGTCTGAGCCGAATCCCCCACCCCGGGCCGCGCGTCGAACCCATCGCCGTAGATGGCGAGGTGGAACACCGGGTGATCCATATAGTAGCGTCCCAGGCTCGGATGCTTCGGCACGTCCGGCGAGCGCAGCAGCAGCAGTGGAGAATCGACGCCGTTACACGCCACGACGAACTGGTGCGCGCGGATTCTCGTGGTCTGTCCCTCGCCGTTGATCACCGTCACGGCGGTGGCGCGTCTCCCGCTGCATTGCACACCGGTGGCGAGCAGTCCCGATCGCAGGTCGATCCGCTCGCGGATCGACGGATACACGGTGTTCAGCGCGGTGCCCTTGGAATCAATGGGGCACAGCTCGCATCTATCGGTCGCGCAGCAGGGAGGGCGGCCGTCGACCGTGATGGGAGGGCGCACAGTCGGGACCTGGACCACGTGCTCGGCACCGAAGATGGCCTCACACGCCCGGTCTGAGGGACTCAGGCGGTGCGGCGGCAGGGGATAGTCGAAGCGCCCGGGGAAGAGCGTCCGCTGTGAGTTGCCGCTCACGCGGAGGCGGTGCTCGGCAGCCAGGTAGTACGGCTCGATATCGCTGTAAGACAGTGGCCATCGACGACTCGCGCCCCCGAACGCCTCGGATTCGAAATGCGCGGGGTGCATGCGCGGCATGTTGCCGTAGAAGTGATTCGTCGCTCCCCCGAGGTTATAGACCGGCTGAAACGCGTACCGTTGGCCACGATGGCGGGGGCCGACGGGTTGCGGCTCGTGCGGACTGAAGTGGGGTGAGCGGTTGAACGGCAACGGATCGTCGTGGGAGTTCCTGCGGAGTCGATCGGCGAAACTCATGAGAGTGCCGCGCTCGACCATGAGCACCCGTCGCCCGCGCGCCACAGCCTGCTCGGCGAGAAGCATGCCGGCGATTCCACTACCGATTATGCAGAGATCGGTGCTCGCTTCACTCCCGGACAAGGCCATCACACACGCTTCGCTGATCCCGAACAGGCGGATAGTCTACGAATGCGAACAGGTGAGAACGTGACCCGAGCACCCTGGCCATCAGGGGAATGGCCCGAGGCTTCACCGACTCGCTGCTGAGAAGACCATACAGCTCGCGCTGTTCATCGCTGCTCAGGACCTCCAGCCAGCCGCGCTCGTCGCGCTTGAGATCCAGGAGTCGAGCCAGTCCCTCGCGCGGGGTTTCCCCTGACGCACAGTCTGTGACGCTCGCCACGGCGAAAATGCCGAGTAATTTCAGCAGCGTGCGGCGATCAGCATCGATTTCGATCATGGAACAGGTCAGGATACTTGCCGCGATTCGCCAGTGTCAAGGCGTCGGCGGTGATGTCAGTCGCGAGATCTGCAGCCCCTCGGGCGCCGGTTCTGGTGGACCGCCTAGAGCACGCGGTAGACGCGGACCGAACGATTGGCATAGACCCGCTCGAAGACATCGGGCTGCTCATCGAACTTGCGCGTCCCTTCGGGATATGCCGCACTATCCACCTCGTCCACGTAGAGGAAGTCGATGTGCAGTCGATGGGCGATGTCGGACGCCTCGGCGGCGCGCGCGGTGGAGAAGATCCTCTTCACCTGGTCGGACCGTTCCTGGTACTCCGGGAGCGGCAGCAGTGAGATCGGCAGGCCTGCCGCCATTCGGCGGCCCGCAAATGAAGGAATCAGCGTCCAGTGCTCCCGGCCCCGTACGATCGGCTCCATCTGGACGATGGCGGTTGCCGGGGTGTTGGCCTTGATCCACGCGAACGCCTGCTGCTGGTCGGGCGTCGTCCACACCGTCCATCTGAAACCCGGGCCAGGCCGGCGGTTTCCGATGTCCTGCGCGTTCCACGTGTCGATGGCCGTGGTCGGAAGCCCCACGATGAAGATGAGGCCCGCGAGCAGGAGGCCGCGGCCGCCATTCAGCCGCGCAAGTACGGGTGCCAGAAGCATGGGAAGGCAGACCATCAGGATCTGGCCTGCACGGAACCCTACCCAGGACGCTTCGGAAATCCTGACCAGGTACAGCATCAGCAGTCCGATCAGGAGCCCCGACGTGGCCATCGTCCACGCTCGCGCGTTCTGCGATCGCGCGGGCCGGATGCCGGCAAGCGCTGGAATGAGCAGCGGCCCCAGCGACAACATCAGCGTCAGGATGGGATGGTTTCTGGAGAAGCCGGCAAATCCGAACTGCAGGACTGAGCCGGCGCCGTCCATCACCTTGCTGGCCGCTCCCCATGCGACGGCCATGACGACCGGAACCGCGGCCAGAGCATGACGAGGCAGCTGCGGCCAGCCACCGGGGGAAGACAGCGCGTCGAACGCGATCACGATGCCGTAGATCATCGAACAGACCGCGCCGAGCAGCGGGTTCATCGTGGTGGCGAGACCAAGCGCGAGTCCCGCGCCGCCGATGGCGGCCAGGCTCGCGCGCGCGCCGGAGGAGGAGGCGACCACCAGTCCCACGAGCCCGAGCGCGAGAGACGTCGTGTGCTGCGGCGTGTACCACAGGGACCGTGGGATGTTGTCGATGCGGAGGCCGCCGTACCGCCAGGCGGTGATCGCGTCGATGTTCATGTCCGTCAATCCAGCCAGTGGACGCCCGCGGGCCAGCAGATCGACGACAGCATAGAGTCCTTCGGCGCTGGCAGCGAGGACGGCGAGCAGTACGGCTATCGCCGCCGGGCCGGCAGCCGAGACGGAGCTGCGGACCAGGATGAACAACGTGCCGACCATCAGCATCGCGTTGAAGAATGCGTTCGTCTTCAGGCAGGCCTCCACGTCGTGGAGCGCCCGGGGACCGGCAGAGGCGACGGTCGACGGCAGGAGAAAATAGGTCCAGTAGTAATTCATCGGGCGCGGCGCGAGGTACGGATTGCGCGGCGGGAGCGAGAACTTCCCGAGCTCCGAGGCCAGCGCCGCGTGCCAGACGAAATCGGCAGTGAAATACGCGCGGTAGTAGCGGGTGCCCGTGGCATCCGCGCGGCCGATATTCCTGTACGGTGCCGCCATGAGTGCCGGAACCACCAGGAGCACCAGCACCAGTGCGCGTGTGTCTCCGGCGGACCACGCGTAAATGGGGACCGCAGGACGGCCCGTCAGACCGCGCGAGATCGCCCAGCTCGCAGCGGTCACCACCAGCCACGCCAGCACGAATGCCGGGAGAGACGCGAGACCCGCGGCAATGACGGCCCAGAGCGCGATCTGCGTCAGGCCGTAGCCGATGAGTGCGCCGCAGATCCAGGCAGCGGCGTGATCGCGACCGAAGAGCGCAATACCGATCGGGATACCGGGAGCGACGGCCAGGAGATAGATGATCGTGTACAACCAGCCGGCGGGGCCTCCGCCGAACACCCACGCCAGGACAAGAATGCTGGCAGCCAGAAGGCCCGCGAGAATCTTCACGCGGCCTGTCCTGCTTCGCGGCGGTTGCCCAGGACGTACAGGATGCCGCCCGGCAGATTTCCGGCAACCCCGAGGGCCACGAACAGGATGGACAGGGCGACCGCGGCGGCGGCCGGCACGCCGATCGTCCCGAAGAGCCACCCGAACGCTCCCTGGCTGGTACCCAGTCCGTTGACGGTGATGGGCAACAGCATGATGAGCAGCACGATGGGGATGAAGATGAAGTACATCACGAGCCCGGCCTCGATGCCGAGGGCGCGACCCAGGCACCAGGCCTGGATGACGCGCACCATCTGTACACCGACCGACATCAGGAGCACGTTCACCAGCTCTCCATGATGGCGGGAGTACCGGCGGACAGCGTCGATCATCCCGGCGGCGAGGCGCCGCGCCCGTTCGCTGGGCAGCCGGACGGCAACACGCTGCCCCGCCACGGCGGCGCGCTCACTGAACACGGCGACGGCGGCGACGACGCATGCGATCGATGCCAGGGCGAGCGTGAGCAGCATCCACGTATTCCGCGCCCCGTCGGGCGCGGGAATGAGCGCCACCACGCCGACGATCACGATTGACATGACGCCCAGGACGCGATCCATCAGCACCGATGCCGCGGACTCCACGCCGCTCACCTTCAGTCGCGACAGGCTGTAGGCGCGATACAGGTCCCCTCCGACGCTCGGCAGGAACGTCCCGACGAAGGTACTGACGAAGAAGATGCGCATGACGGCGCTGAACGGAGGGCGCGATCCCGGCGTCAGCGCGCGCAACAGCACCATCCACCGGTACGCCATCAGCGTGCGATCGATCAGCAGGAGCGCGACGGCCGCCGCGATCCAGCGCCAGTCCGCGTCCGCGGTCACGCGCAGGACGCTCGCCGGGTGAGCGTTCCAGAGGATGTATGCCGTCAGGCCGACGGCGATGATCAGACGGGCGATGCGGGCGGGAGACACGCGCGACCGTGATGACGCAACAGCCAAGTCCCGCGTCTACCGCACCGTTTCTGGAACGGGCAGCGTCTCGAGGTGCCGGGTGGGATCCCGCTTCACGGCGTAGGCACGCTTGACGAACCTGGCGTAGGGCACGAACTGCTTCATGGCCCCGACGTTCACCTGGCAGGGGCTGAGGCACGTCGGGCAGACCTTCGCCTTGAGGTGCTCGCGGTGCAGCAGGTTCTCCGCCTTGTAGTAGAGCGTGTCGGCGGAATCGTCCAGGACGTTTCCGAGCTTCTCGGAGTTCTCGCAGTAGTGCAGATCGCCGTTCGGATTGAGCAGCAGTCCCTGCGACTGGAACGGGCAGGGCATGGTCCGCTTGTAGCCGTTCGCGATCATGTCCGCATAGTGCAGGTAGAGGAACGCCTGTCCGCTGAGCACGGACTCTTCCTGCACACGGTCCAGGAAGAACTTGCGCATGAACTCTTCTTCGCGCGCCTTGAAGCCGATCGTTTCTTCGAGCTCCTTGTTGTGGAGCATGGCGTCGGTGAAGCGCAGCATGTTGAACACGACGTCGAGCCCCTTCGTGCGGGACCAGGCGAGGATGTTCTCGGCGTCGTTCAGGTTCGTGGCGAAGATCGTCGACGCGATGCCGAACTGGAAATTGCCGTGCTTCTTCGAGAGCGCGTGCATCGCTTCGATGGTCTGTGACGCCTTGTCGAAGCCCTTCTTGACCGCGCGAACCTGGTCGTGGACGTCGCCGATGCCGTCGAGCGAGACGCGGATGCTGATGAGGATGCCGTTGGTGGCGCAGTACTCCACGATCTTCGTGAGCATCGGGATCGCGCGCTTCGGCGTCAGCCCCGTGGTGTTGATCCCGATCTTGCGCAGGCGCGGAAGGTGGCGATGGAACATCTCCACCATCTCCGGCAAATCGTTCCGCGTCGTCGGTTCCCCTCCCGAGATGTTGAGGTTCTCGACGGCGCCCCAGAAGGGGCTGGCGAGCACCGGTTCGAGCTGCGGGAGCGTCATGTCCGACTTGCGGTCGCCCCACTTCCAGTTGCTGCACATCGTGCACTTGGCGTCGCACACCCACGTGCAGTTATAGATGAGCACAGTCGGACGAATCGCGTGGATTTTTGCGCTGATGAACGTGTTGACCAGGTCGCGGGGCACACCTGCGGCCGCTTTGGCCAGGTACTGCAGTCGGAATGTGGATGTGGACATCAGCTGAAGCCTGATCATACCGCGCCCGGTCCGGCGGGTCAAACCTTTATGAGACTTCAGTTTACGCGGCTCGACCCCTGCGCCGTGGCCCCTTCCGAGAAGAGCTCCACGCGCTCGAGCCGGACGGGGTGACGCCCGTCGATCCACAGCCGGTACTCGAGGTGATCCGTCGGTTCACTGAGCACAAAGGCGATCTCCGCGATCTGCCGGCGATCGCGGAGCACCTCGCCCCCGAAGATCTCCCGCCTGGCGATCTGATGGTCGCCGGCCCAGACGTCCACGAATCCCAGGGATCCGGCCGGGGCGTCGGTCACGTCGCCGATCCAGCGGGCCCGGTATGTGCCCGCTTTCATGGGGATATCCGGACCGGTTTCGAGATACCCCGCCCGGCCGTTCGACTGGATGACCCCCGCGCGATCATCTCGATCTCCGGCATCGGGAGTGAAGCGCTCGTTCGAGGCCCTGATCGAGAGCGCAATCGGCCGGCGCTGTTCATATCGCCTGGCCATGGTGCGGCCAGCGCCGGCATTCAGGTACCAGATGCTCCCGAACCGGGAGGCCCCGAATATCGGACCTCTGACGACAGCTCTCAGCCGCTCGTAATAACCGTGCAGCTCGGGATCGGCGATCTGGTTCGTGCCGCTCGCCAGCGACTCGAGGTATCCAGGTGGAATGTCCCGGAAGTAGTGGCCCACGTAGAACTCGAAGTATAAGCGTGGCGACACGGGCAGCCGCGCCAGCAGGGGATCGGAGAGCGCATTGCGATCGACGAGCACCTTGTCGGGCCCGGCCATCAGGCCGTAGAAACCGATGCTTCCCTGGACGGTGACCTTCTCGGGGCCGTTACGGAAGCTGAGGCCTTCCCGCATCCAGGTGTGATCAGGCAGCGTGCGGAACGGGCTGTAGAAAAAGACGTTCGTGATGCGATGGTAGTGCCCGCGCTCGTCCTTGATCCCGTTCTGAGACCGCCACGCCCATGCCGCGTCGTAGCTGGCGGTCGTCTTGATCGGCACGATCGGCATCAGCACGTTGTACACGACGAGCGCCGCACCCGCAGCCAGATAGTAGTCGCGTGCAGCGAGGATGGTCGTGAGCGCAATCACGGCCACGAGAAAGGGCATGGCGAAGAAGCGCCCGCTCATGAAGTCCCCGCCCACCGACACCGTGTACACCACGTACAGCAGCGCTGAGACCGCACTCAACCTGATCGGGGTGGACCCGCGGAGCGCCACACCAGCGAGGACACCCACAGCGCCCAGCGTGATCGGGTCATGAGCGAAGCTGTTGAGCAGATACGCCAGGCCCTGACGATGGAGGAGTGATGGCGGGATGCCTGTCGCAACTTTCGCGTAGTACGTGTTCGGGAGAGGGAAGCCGTAGTAGATCGTGGCAAAGATCAGCCAGGTGGCGACCGGTACGGCGAACCCCACGATGAGCGGCAGGATTCGCTCGTCGCGCCGTCGTAAGGTGCGCAGCGCGAGCCATGCGAGCGGCGCCACGTACAGCCCCACGCTGTCGATCCGGTTGACGAACGCGAGACCGGCGAGAAGACCAAACCACCGCAGCTCGGCAGATGTGAGGGGCGCATCCGACAGACGGCAGAACCGCACGTAGAAGAGCGCGAGCAGCAGATAGCTCAGCGGATATTCCAGACCCGAGCTCGTGTAGTCGACGAAGGCTTTCGAGCTGATGAGCCACAAAAACACGATGGCCATTCCGGCCGCCGAGCGCGCGCTGCGGCCGACGGTCATGATCGCCGCGAGCGCAAATCCGTACGAGACGGCCAGCGCGGTGAAGAAGAACTCGCGCGTCACGGCATGAGCCGCGCTCATCACGAGCATCCACAGCGGGTGTGTGTAGGCCTGCACACGCTCGCCGGCATTGAACACCGCACCGAAGCCGTGCAACAGGTTCCAGACTACCCGGAACGTGATGTAGGCATCATCACCGAGCCACGCGTTCGCGAGGAAGACGTACGTAAAACCGGCGATGAGGAACGCCTGGGCGATCCGCGAGTGGTGCTGGAATGCGGGTGCGGTGTCGAGCTCGGAGGTGCGGGAGGGGCGGAGTGCGGGAATCACGTGGCTCGTGCGCGGCAGGAGGGAACGTTTCCCTCCTGCCGGACGGTTGCTCGTTTACTGACTGATGCCGTCGGGGCGCGGCCTGGGGGAAATCCACACCTGGCGTACGACCATGCCCGGCACGCTTCCGGCCGTGGGTCCGCTTCGTCCGATCGGCCCTCCGACGAACGCGTAATGCGGATTGGGGTCATACGTGCCGTCGTATCCCTTCGAGAAATCGTAGACCGTGGGGCCCGCGCCGCCACCCTCTTTGATGCGCACGGTGAATCGGCCGTTCCATGTGGCGCTCCACAGGTACGGCAGACTGGGGTTGAAGCGCACGACACGACGTTCCGCTCCTACCGTGTCGATCTGGCTGTCACGTGTGATGAAGCGCCACGCGACGATTCCTTCCGGGTTTCCGCGCTTCTCCACCGTAAACCGGCGATCGTTCGTGACGATGTCGCTGAGGCCCTCCGACATGGCGAACACCTTCGTTTTGTCCCCTTCGGTGTTCGTCGCCACGTTGGTGATGATCATCGAGAACTCGCCGTTGGTGAGCGTCCTGGGTAGCCTGTAGCGAATGTGGCTGAAGTAGGAGTCGAGCCTGACGCCGACGCCGGGGATGAACGTGACCGGTCCGACGATCTCGCCGACCGTGCGTCCGTTCGTCAGCGGGTCGAACACTTCGTTGTCGCGAATATATCCGCCGGACGGGGTGCGGAAGGAGGCCGCGGCAGACCATGGTCCATTCGCGGCGCCCTGCTTCGCGCGAACGCGCCAGGTGTGCGCCGTGTCGAACTCGAGCGAGCCCTCCACGGCGTGCGACACCTGGTTGGACCCCGCACCGGCGCCGCCGGTCGTGCGCAAGTATACGGTGGCGCCGGACGCGTTCTTGATTTCGAACTGGTACTGCGGCGTGACATCCGTGAACTTGCCCGTCGACTTGGTGGCGACGAGCACCAGTGAGCCGTCGGGCTGGGCGTTGTTGATGGGCGACACCGGCGCGGGTGCCGTGACCTTCAGTGTCGACCCGTCGGCCGGAAGGGCTTCTGCGGATGTGTCGGTGGTGGAACTCGGCGATACGGGTGTCTCGGAAGATTTCGAGCAGGCAATGGCGATCACGAGCAAAGCGGTCGCCGAGCAAAGTACGAACCTCTTGTGGTCCATCAATTTTCAAACCTCGGTTGTTGCTGGGCCCTAGGACAGGACGCGCGAAGGCAGGATGATACTACAAGCTTGTAAGTGTGTCACCGCTCAAGCGACGCACCTGCGTGCTACCATTGGCGGACTTTTTTCGGCGGCGCTCGGCCTGTCCTTCAGCGTCAGCCCTACAGGAGAATACAGATTGAAGACGATGATAGCCGGATTGCTGTGCCTCGCGATGTGCGCGGCCGTTGCGCCGAGCGCGCATGCCCAGATGACCTGGACGGACACAGGATTCGTGAACGTCACCGGTGGATTTCAGGCTGGCTCGCACACGCTGACGACGTCCACGCCGTTCCAGCTGTATGACGAAGACGGAACCGTGGATTCGACGCAGAAGGTCAAGGGAGGCGGCTTCTTCGACATCAGCGGTGGGTACAAGGTGTGGCGGAACCTCGCCGTCGGTCTGGGCTTTACCCACAGTGGAAGCAGTTCGGACGCGGCGGTCACCGCGCGCGTGCCCGACCCGCTCGTGTTCGACAACCTGCGGAGCGTGACCGCCTCGGCGTCCGACTTGAAGCATTCTGAAAACGTGCTGCACTTCGTGGGTACGTGGATGGTTCCGATCACCAACAAGATCGACGTCGGTGTGTCGGCGGGGCCGTCGATCTTCAACGTCAAGCAGGATCTTCCGAGCGCCGTCACCGTCTCCGAACCGGGACCGACCCTGTCCAGTGTCGTGGTGAACGATCCGACGAAAACAAGCGTCGGCATCAATCTCGGTGTGGACGTCACATATCTCGTGACGAAGCGCTTCGGCGTCGGCGGGCTCGCCCGCTACACGTGGGGCTCTGCGGATTTCGATGGGACGGGAGACAGCCTCACCCTGGGTGGATTCCAGATCGGCGGCGGACTGCGGGTGCGTTTCTAGCGAACGGCGGGCGCGCGACGGCAGTGTGATTTGAATGCGAAGGGCCGGGCGGTTGACGCCCGGCCCGTGTCGCGTACGCGCGCGTCGGCCGGGTCACTGACCCGGTGGTGTGCTGCGACGTTCAATCCGTCTCTTGACGTCCGACTCGAACGTCTCGACCGTGTCCACGGTGAACAGCGCGGTACCCACGACGAGGCCTACAATCACCGTCACGAAGAACGCCCCGACGTTGTTGACGACATGCAGGACACTCTTCATGGGTGTGACCTCTCAGCAGTTCCTCCCTCATCATGTCCCGAATGGGCTCCGGGTCCATGATTATTTAATGGATATTGTATCAAATCTGATATTATCCATAAATTGTCTCAACACAGTCTGCCGCCCACGAGTTCGGTCGATCAGTCCCTCGTGCCTCGTCGCGGGCGCCCGCGCAAATTCACGGCCCCCTCGCGGGCGGTGACGCTGACGCTGCCTGATCACGTGATCGCGGCGCTCGCGGGTATCGACAGGGACTTGAGCCGCGCGGTCGTCCAGGTCGTGCAGCCCGAACTGAGGAAGAAGCCGCATCCGTCCGCGGAGCTGGCGTCGTTCGGACGCCATGCCGTCATCGTGGTGCGCTCCAGCCGGACACTCGAACGCCGCACCGGCGTGGTGCTCGTGCCACTGCCGGACGGCCGTGCGCTCATCTCGTTCGAGGAGTCGAAAACGATTCCAGAGCTGGAGCTCCAGCTCCAGGACCTGCTGGAAGACCCTGGGCTCGCAGCCCCGGATCGAAACATCTTCGAAGAGATTTCCGGAATCCTGCGCGAAGCGCGGCGGTCCACCTCCGTCGCGGTCCGACGCCGGAACATCATCGTGTTCGACACCGCCCAGCCCCCACGACCCGCACGGCAAGTGCGACCGGTCGGACGACGAAAACAATCCTGAGGATCCCCTGGTGCATCAGTTGAAATTCATGAAGACGTGGAACGCGTTCGTGTGCGCGTCCGGCCTGCTGGCCGTCGCGTGCGGCGGCGACTCCCAGACCCCGAGCTCGCCGACGCCGGTCGCCCCGACGCTGACCACGCCGGCCCTCGAGTCGCCCGCGAAAGACGAGCAGCTCGATACGCTCCGGCCCGTGCTGACGGTCCGCAATGCCACAGCAGACAAACCGGGCACACGGACCTACGAGTTCCAGGTGGCGGACAACACGTCGTTCACCGCCGCGACCACGTCGAACATCGCCGGCTTTGCCGCGACGGTGTCGAAGACGGGGGTCGCCGAGGGGGCAGACGGCAAGACGGGCTTCACGCCCGACACGGATCTTCAGCCCGCCACGCTCTTCTACTGGCGGGCGCGAGCCGTCCAGGGGACTGCGATGTCGGCCTGGTCGGAGACCGGCACGTTCCGATCGAAGCTCGTGGGCTTCATGCGGGCCGGAGAGCTGTACGATCCGCTCATTCACGAAGAAACCGTCGGTGAGCGTGTCGGTTCGACGACGTTCATCAGGGGGCGGGGCATTCAACTCAACAACGGACAGAGCTTCGTGAGGTATCTGCTGCCACAGACCATCACCGATGGAGAATTTTCGATGGACGTGGAAGGGCTGCGCGCCAATGCAGAGGGTGACAAGTCGAAGGTTTTCGGCATGCAGGAGGGGCAGGGGGACTTCATCACCAACCGGTACCGCGTCGACATCCAGTACCGTGGCACGCGGAGCGGACCGCCCAACTCGATTACATGGCGCGTCCTGTATGGATCCGCCGATGACCTGCGCCTCCGTTACGAGCCGGAGAGCGCCAAGCGTTTTGCGTCGGTGTTTCTGCTCAACCCGTCGACGGTCTACCACTGGAAGGCGACGTGGGGCAGCAGCTTCCGGCTGGTCGTGCGGGACGGCGGTGTGAACGGCAGCACCCTGTATGACTTCGGCCTTCCCACGCCGCGCGGCACGTACGCGCCGAATCCCCACTATGCGTATCTGGGCGCGCCCGTGGGCCGAAGCGGCGCAGAGGCCGCCTCGATTTCCGGCACCATCTACCGCAACGTCTGGTTGAGCAGCCGGCCGCGCCCGGTGTCGCTGGGGAGTGCGCTGCGGTAGTCATCAGCTCTCAGTTTTCAGCCATCAGCTTTCAGTGAGTAAGTTACGAGCTGACTGCTGACAGCTGATAGCTGAAACTGACACCAACAAAAAAGGGCCGGCGCGTAAGCACCGGCCCTTCTTCATCAAACCCTACCTACTGCACCTCGCAGACATCCACTCTGATATGGGGGGATGTCTTGGGGCCGTTCCATCCCGGACTCTGCGCGCCATCGATGTCTCCCAGCACGTCGTACTGCCGCTGACCGCTGCCGGACCCCGCGCAGAGTACGTCACATGAGTACCCGTTGCAGTTCGTTCCGCTGGCCTTTCTCAGGATGCCATACGGCCCGCCGCCGATCCGGTTGCTGTTCAGGGAACGGGCGATGGCGCGCATCAGCGCGGCCATCTGGCCATGTGACATGTGTCCTCGATACTTCGCACGCTCGCATTCGACGATCGCCACCGCACTGTTCGCGACGCAGGGCCCGCCCGGCGCCGGCGAGGGGCCAGGCGCCGGGGGCGCCGCAACCGCGGGCGGCGTCCGGAACGTCTGGGCGCCGGCCCATGATCCGGTTGTCTCGCGATCGGTGCCGCGCACGCGCCAGTAGTAGAGCGTGTCGGCTGCGAGCTCTCCCCCTGGAGTGAAGCTGGTCTGACCCGGCGTTTCGTTCACGACCGCTGCGGCCGCGAGCGAGCCGAAGCTCTGGTCCGTCGCCACCTGGAATTCGTAGGCGAGCTGGCCGACGGCTGCATTGCGGTCCGCATTCCGGATCGTCAGGGCCGGCCGGGCCGACGCGGCGCGCTCGCCGTTGATCGGGGATACGAGCCCCGGTGCTGTCAGCAGCGGCTTCGGAAGCACCTCGAACTGCGCGGTCGAGAACAGGCTGCTGTTGGCGCCATCGTCCGCCTTGGCCCGCCAGTAGTACGCCCGTCCGAGATCGAGCCGGTCAATCTGCACGCTCGTCCGGCCGCCCTCGCCCGCCGGCACGCCCCCCCGGGCATAGACCTTCGTCGTGAACTCGGTATCGGTCGCGACCTCGAACATGTAGCTCACCGGTCGCACACCGTTGGAGCTGGCGTTTTCGATCAGCAGTTTGATTGGCTGCTGCGATTCCTTGTACTTGAACCCCTGGGCGGGCTCGAGCAGCTTCGGCGGCGTGATCTCCACGCCGGGAATCGGGCCGGCCACCGACGGGCTCAGCGGGGTCGAGCTTTTCTGCGCTTCGCAGGCGAGCAGCGACAGGAGAAGGACCGCCGGCACGGCGGCCATGGATTTGTGACGTTTCATGGTCGTTTCCCAGAATCGTGTTGGCCAAACAGGGTGCGCTGAGGCGCGCAGCCGCGTGCAGCCCTATATATCGGATCGAGATGTGTTTTCCTGCAGGGGAGCCGTGCTGGGAGGCTCAAGAGTACGTTATTGCACCCCGCTGGTCAAGAAAAGCCAACCAGATGAGCTCGGATTATTTGTGTCCTGACGAGGGGAGGAGGGCCAGGCCACTAGCCCGCCGCGATGTGAGATTTGCGCAGCGCGTACGTCATGCCCCCGGACAGGGAGAACACCATGATCAGCGCGGCCCCCATGAAGGAGACGAGCAGCGCCGATTCGAGCGGGAGGCCCAGGCGGCCGAAGTAAAAACCGAACGTCGCCTCGCGCACGCCGAACCCGTTCATCGACAGCGGCAGCATCTGGACGATGAACGTGATGGGGACGATGACGGCGAGCTCCGCGAAACTGACCGGGATGCGCATGCTGTGAGCAATGGCCAGGTAGAACGCGACGAGCAGGGTCTGGACCATGAGGGCGCCCGCGAAGCAGCCCCCGATCGACGCCGGGGTCTCGCGGAACCGCGCGAGAGCCGATGTGAGTCGCTCGAGCCGGGCGTCGATCCACTCCGGGTGAATGACGCGCAGAGGCTGCAGCATTCGCGCGAATGCATGAGGCATGAGCAGCGCCGGCGTGGCAATCATCGCGGCGATGCCGAAGCCGGCCCAGAGCATGCCGGCCCCGACCCCTCCGGCCGTCGTCCCGAAGGCGCGCTGCGCGGCCGTCGCGCCGATCGCGGCCATCAGCACGAGTCCCATCAGGCCGATGCCGCGATCGATCAGCACGACCGTCGTGGCCAGCGTCTTCGAACCCGCCGCGCGCGCCGTGTCGGCGATCCGGATGACGTCGCCGCCGATATTGCTCGGCAGGAAGTTGTTGAAGAAGGTCGCGACCAGGAACGACTCGATCAGCATCCTGAACGAGAACCGCAGATGCTGGGCCCGAAGCAGGAGTCCCCAGCGCCAGGCGCTGGTCAGCACCATCAGCAGGTAGAGCCCGAGAGCGCCGATGAGCCAGGGGGCGGACGCGGTCCGTGCGACGGCCCACAGACGCGGGATGTCCACGCGTGAAAAGAGAATCCAGAGCAGCACGATGCTGACCACTGCCTTCACGACAGGGGCGACGAACCGGCGGGCGCCGGAGCGGGGCTGCTCTTGTGGTGTGGTGTTCACGGATGAAAAGGAACCAATACTTTACCATGCCGGCGTGGCCGCGAGGGCCTGCCCGCAGCCCGATTCCCGCATAACTCGCGCAAACGGCGAGACTTACGTTGACGTTTCGGCCGGCGTTCCCTAAAATTCAACGGACTGCATCGTGAAAATCCTCATGATCGCTCCGGAGCCGTTTTTCGAGCCCCGGGGAACGCCGTTCAGCGAATACCACCGCATTCGGGCGCTTCTCGAGCTCGGCCATACGGTTGACCTCGTGACCTACCCGTTCGGCCGCGACGTGACGATGGCCGGGCTGCGCGTCTTTCGCTGCCTGCGTCCGCCGTTCATCCGGGATGTGCGGATTGGACCCTCGCTGGCGAAAATCCCGCTCGATCTCGCGCTGGCCATGACCGCGCTGCGCCGGGCGGCCTCCGAGCGCTACGATGCGGTCCATTCGCACGAAGAGGGCAGCTACATCGGCGTGCCGATCGCCGCGGCGCTTGGCGTACCGCACCTGTACGACATGCATTCGAGCCTGCCGCAGCAGCTCACCAACTTCGCCTTCAGCCGGTCGCGAATGCTGACGCGCGCCTTCATCGTGGATGGAGCGCTTCGTCGTCCGCCGATCCCGCGTGGTAGTCGTCATCTGCCCGCACCTGCAGGACGTGGTGCGTGGCATCGAGCCCGGTGTTCCCGCCGTCCTGATCGAGAACGCGCCAGGTTCGGGGGACACGCCGGTCGCCGGATCGGGCGCCCGCATCCGCGAGGAGCTGGGGCTGCCGCAGGCCGCCCCGATCGTGCTCTACACGGGCACCTTCGAGGCCTACCAGGGACTGGACCTGCTGTTCGGGGCGGCCAGGCTCGTGCTCGACACGCGACCCGATGCCCGGTTCGTGCTCGCGGGCGGGCGCCCCGAACAGATCGCCGCAGGCGCGCGCCAGCGCCGAACGCGCGGGGCTGGGCGCCTCGGTGATCTTTGCCGGGCAGCGCGCCGCCGAAGAGATTCCGCTGTTCCTCGATGCGGCCGACGTGCTCGTCTCGCCGCGCAGCATCGGCACGAATACGCCGCTGAAGATCTATCAGTACCTGCGATCCGGGCGGCCGATCGTCGCGACCCGCCTGCTCACCCACACGCAGGTGCTGACCGACGACGTCGCGATCCTGACCAGCGCCACGCCCGAAGGATTCGCGTCCGGCATCCTGGAAGCGCTGACCGATCCGGAGCGCGCACGTGCGGTGGGGAACAGCGCGCGCGAGCTCGCCGAGACCAAGTACAGCTACGAGGCGTACCTGACGCGCACGCGCCAGGCCTGTGCGCACCTGACCGGCGAAGTCAGGCCGCAGGTGGCCGGTGGCGTCGCGTGAGCGGTGTGCCGCCGCGGCCAGACCACTACAGCTATTCCGTCTACGCCGATCCCGCGATGGCGGAAGCGTTCGACGCGCTCCGCTTCAGCGGACCGATCGGCCGTCTGATTGCCGAGACGCAGGAGCGCGTCATCGCATCCTTCCTCGCACCGGTCGCAGGCCTCACGGTGCTCGATGTCGGCACGGGCACGGGTCGCGCCGCCCTGGCACTGGCGGTGCGCGGAGCGCTCGTGACGGGCGTGGATGCGTCCGCGGAGATGCTCGCCGTCGCGGAGCGCCGGGCCCGCGCCGCCGGTGTCCAGGTGACGTTCGCCCAGGGTGACGCGCACGGTCTCGCCTTTGCCGACGGCTCGTTCGACGCCGTGATCTGCCTTCGCGTCCTGATGCACACGCCGGACTGGCGGCGATCGCTCGCGGAGCTGTGCCGGGTCGCGCGCGATCGCGTCGTCTTCGATTACCCGGCGCTCTCGAGCGCCGCGGCCCTGCAGGCGGTCACGCGCCACGCTGGCGTGGGCGCTTGGCGCGCGCGTGGAAGCGTACCGCGTGTTCTCGGACCGCGCCGTGCGGGCGGCTCTCGAGGCGAGCGGCTTTCGGCTCGTCGATGCGCACCGGCAGTTCGTGCTGCCCATCGCGCTGCACAAGCGGCTGGGTTCCGGCGACCGCGACCGGCAGAATCGAAGGGGCGCTCAGCCGGGTCGGCCTGACGCGGCTGCTGGGCTCGCCCGTCACCCTCGTGGCCGAGCGTTGCGCGTCCTAGTCACCGGCGCCACCGGCTTCACCGGCGGTCACCTGGCGCGGACCCTGGCCGCGCGCGGCGACACGGTGAAGGCGCTGGTGCGGGCGTCCGCTCCCGCGCTCGCCGAAGCCGGCATCGAAACCGTCCCCGGCGATCTGCGCGACGCTGCCTCGCTCCAGGAGGCCGCACGCGGCGTCGAGGTCGTCTACCACATCGCCGCCATCTATCGTCAGGCCGGTCTTCGCGATCAGCGAGTACCGCGCGGTGAATGCCGCGGCCGTCCGCACCGTCATCGAGGCGGCCGCCACAGCCGGCGTCAGGCGCGTCGTCCATTGCAGCACGGTGGGCGTCCACGGCGACATCGAGCATCCGCCAGCGGCCGAAGATGCACCGCTCAAGCCCGGTGACATCTACCAGGTGACGAAGCTCGAAGGCGAGCGCATCGCGCGCGAGGCGGCGGAAGACACCGAGATGGAGGTCGTCATCGTGCGGCCGACCGGCATCTATGGCCCTGGGGATCGAAGGCTGCTGAAGCTGTTTCGCGGGGTGGCCAGAGCGCAGATTCCCGATCCTCGGCAGCGGCAACATCTATCTACCACCTGACGTATATCGACGATCTGGTTGAGGGCTTCCGCCTGTGCGGCACTCAGTGCCGGTTGCCGCCGGCCGCACCTATATCCTCGCGGGCGCTGAAGTCACCACGCTCAACGAGCTCGTGGCGATCGTGGCAGAGGAGGCACACGTCAAGCCGCCCGGCCTGCACCTGCCTGTGTGGCCGGTCTGGATGGCGGGCGCGCTCTGCGAAGCCGTGTGCGTGCCGCTCGGGATCGAGCCGCCGCTTTACCGGCGGCGTGTGGATTTCTTCACGAAGAGCCGCGCGTTCGATATCAGCCGGGCGCGTGCGGAGCTCGGATATGCGCCGGGGGTCGGGCTGCACGACGGCGTCGCCCGTACCCTCGCCTGGTACCGGTCCAACGGCTGGCTGTAAATGGGGACACTCACCTTTACGGTAAGTTGTTGATTCTATTTGCTCGATTCAGCGACCTCTCAATTTTCGAATGATTCCGGGGGCCGGGAAAACGGCCCAACAGAATCAATGACTTGGCGTAAAGGTGAGTGTCCCCATTATTGGGGGCAGAAGAAAAGGCTCGTCGCGATTGGGCGGCCGCCCGGGCAGGAGGTCCGCGAGATACGGACGGCTTGGTTCGCGTGCGCCGCGACGATGTCGCGGTACTGCGGAATGCGCATGAAGTCGTTCGAATGGACGATGACGGCTTCGTTGGTCATGAAGGTGACGGCGTAGGCGACCCAGTAGTCGGCGGTCGCATAGCGGATTCCCTGCGCCTGGAGGTTGCGCACGATCACTTGCTTTCCGCCGACGGGTGGCCGCCGGAGATATTCAGCCAGCAGCCCCACGTCGGCGACCGCGGCCACGGCAATCCAGGCCGCGAACAGCGCGATCCAGATGCGCGCCAGGGTCCGTGACGCACTGACGCGCAGCCACCAGGCACTGAGACCGACGACGCCGATGAGGGACAGCAGATCGTAACGCACCGTCCCGAAGCCGACCTGACCACAGCGTCCCGCGACGTAGCCCGTCACCGAGAACAGCGCCGCGACGGTCAGGTAGGCGCAAAAGTCGTACTCGCGCCGCCAGCGTCGTTCGCGAAGGAGTCGAACGAGGATGCCGAGAATCGCGATGGCTATCGCCCCGGCGGGCAAGAGCCAGCTCCAGTGCAGGCCCTGGTGACGCGAACTTTCGATGCCGAAATCGGTGAGGGGCAGAACGTGCGTGCCGAACAGCACCGGCCAATGTGTCGTGAACAGCTTCCCAACCCCTTCGGCCGCGGCGGTCAAGTTCAGGCAGGTTCGGCTGGCGAGCTCGAGCAGATTGTCTTTCGGGTTGTAGATGTTCGCGAGTGATGTGCCCGGACCGGCGGCCGATGAATACTGCTTCAGCCACTGCACGAGCAGCCATACCTCAGCCGTCGTCCGAAGCATCACGAGGCGTCGTCCGATGCCGGCCCTGGTGAAGAGGGTCTTCTGGAACGCCTCGATCGTGAGGAGGGCGAGCAGTGCATACAGCGTGAACTCACGCTGCAGAAAGCCGATGCCGAGGATGAGGCCTCCCCACGCGGGGCGGTTGCGTGTGAGCCACAGCAGGATCACATAGAGCGCAGGTTCGACGTTGCCGCCGCTCGCATCGAGGAGGCGCGCTGTCGTGCCGGGGGCGGGCAGCACGAACGGAAGCGTGGCCATCAGGGCCACGGCCGGCCTCAGCCCGGTTTCACGCTCGAACGTTCGCAGGAGCAGCAGCCCGATGGCGATGTTGATGCCCAGGAGCGGCAGCTTGAGTGTCGTGACCGACACGCCGGCGAGCAGGAACACCGGCGCCGCGAGCCAAGCCTCGACGGCGAGTATGTAGCTTTGGCCGTAGAAGAAGAGTGGAAAGGCACGCCCTTCGACGAGGTGCTTCGCCATCAGGCCGGTGATGGCCTGATCGGAGTCGAAGTGGGACTGTTCCCAGACGACGAAGACAGCAGAGCGGATGAGAATGAGAATGACGAGGACCGCCGCAGCCCCGAGGCGCTCGCGGCGTCCCGCGTGCGTCAGGCCGATCTGCGGTTCGGGCATCGTGGGGCGATATCATATGCTACGCACGGAACCCGTGTCGGCCGTCCCGACTCTATACACGTCCCTATGACGCCCATTCCCCGCGCGCAGGATCAGCTCTTCGATGCCCGGAAAACCGCGCGTGAGAAATACGTCTCGCTCGTCGTCGGACGGCCCGGGTGGCAGCCGCTCATCCTCCATGAGGCCGTGACGCTGCTGTCGCAGCACGTCCCCGGCGCGCTCGGCCTGGTACTGCGAAAGTCGCTGTATCCGCTTCTGCTCGGCGCCTGCGGGCGCAACGTCGTCTTCGGACAGAACGTGGTCCTGCGGCATCCACACAAGATCCGGATCGGCGACAACGTGGTGATTGACGACAACTGCCTCGTGGACGCCAAGGGGGAGACGAACAGCGGCATCACGATCGGCGACCGCGTGTTCATCGGGCGCAACTCGATCCTGTCCTGCAAGGACGGCGACATCGACGCTCGGCGACGGAGCGAACGTCGGATTCAACTGCGAGATTTTTTCGGCGAGCACCGTGACCGTTGGACGCGACACCCTCATCGCAGCCTATTGCTACCTGATTGGCGGCGATCACGATTTCTGGATCCGTCGCGTGCCGATCGTGGCGCAGACGCGCCGTTCGAAGGGGGTCGTCGTGGGCGACGCTGCCTGGCTCGGGGCCGGCGCGAAGATTCTCGACGGCGTGACGATCGGGGACAACGCGATCGTCGGGGCCGCCGCGGTCGTGCGCGACGCCGTTCCGCGGCGGCGCCATCGCCGCGGGGATTCCCGCGCGGATCGTCGGCCAGCGTGAGGGCTTCGCCCAGTGAAGTTGAACGTGCTGCAGGTGTGCGATCACCTGGGATGGGAAGGGTCACGGATGCACGGCGTCAAGCGGCTCTTCTCCTGGATGATCCCGCGCTTCGACGCTGCGCGTTACAACGTGTCGCTCGTGAGCCTGCGCAGGAAGGATCTCTCGGAAGAGACGCTCGAGTCGTTCGGCGTGGATATCACGTACCTGCACAAGTCGAAGTTCGATCCGGCGACGCTGACGGCCCTGCTGAAAGTGATCGAGCGGAAGCAAATCGACATCCTGCACCTGCACGGCTACGGCGCCACCACGTTCGGGCGGCTGGCCGGCGCGATGCGCCGCCTGCCGACGATCCTGCACGAGCACGCGAACCTGACCGACACGCCGTGGTTTCAGAAGGTCGCGGACGCGTCCCTGGAGCCGGTCACCGACATCGCGCTGGCGGTGTCGCAGAGTACGCGCCGACTTCGTCGTTCGCGCGCGGCAGGATTCCGTCCAACAAGGTGAAGGTCGTATACCTCGGCGTGCCGCTCGAGGAGTTCAGCCGCGAGCGATCGCCGGACGAGATCCGCAGCGCACGGGAAGAGCTCGGGATCGCGCCGGCCGATTTCGCGCTCGGAACCGTGACCCGCCTGCACGACTCGAAAGGCAACTCGTTCCTCGTGGACGCAGCCCGTCTGGTGCTGAATGCCCGGCCGAACGCAAAGTTCTTCATCGTGGGCGAAGGACCGCTTCGTCAACCGCTCGAAGAACAGGCGCGGTCGCTGGGTCTCGCGGATCGTTTCGTGTTCGCCGGCTTCGTGCGCGACATCCCGCGCGTGGTGTCCGCATTCGACCTCAGCGTCTTTCCCTCGCTGTGGGAGGGCACACCGCTGACGGTCTTCGAGGCGCTCGCCATGGGGAAGCCGATCGTGGCGACAGACGCCGATGGATTGATGGACGTGCTCACGAACGACCACGATGCGCTCATCGTGCCCCGCCGCGACGCGCCGTCGCTCGCCGGCGCCGTCATCCGCATGATCGACGAGCCGGCCACGCGCGCGCGCCTGGGAGCCACGGCACACCTGACCGGCAAGCAGTACGACATCGCGGCGTTCGTCCGGAAGATGGAGCAGCTGTACGACCTGCTGCATCGCGTTTCGCGTGCGACGCACCGGCGCGGGGTCCTGGTCTCGGATCTGTCCTTTCTGACGGGCAAGGCCGCAGTATGAAGGCCGAGATGGGGACGACGGATGCGGCCGTTCAGCGTCCGCTGATGCTGGCGCCGGGGCTGGTGCTCGTGACGGCGCTGCTCAGTGTTTACGGCGGCCTGGCTCTGACCGTGGACTTCCCCCGCGCGGCCATGGGCATCCAGAGCGACGAGGCCACGTACTACATGATGGGACACAGCCTCGCGGAGGACGGTGATCTCACGTACCGCCGTCGAGGATCTCGTGCGCGTGTGGAGGGAGTTTCCGTCAGGCCCGTCGGGACTCTTCCTGAAACGCGGACGCGACATTCTCGCAGGTCGGCACGATGTGGCGTCCGCCCTTCGTCTGGGTGCGTGCGCAGCCCGATCCCGACCAGAGGCGCTTCTTCTACGGCAAGTCCTTCGTCTATCCGCTCTTCGCGGCGCCGTTCGTCCGGCTGTTCGGCACGAATGGGTTCCTCGTGCTCCACGCGCTGTTGCTGGCGCTCGTCGTCTGGTGCAGCTACCTGTTTCTGCATGCGCGCATGGGGGCCCCGCTCGCCGCGGCGCTGGCCGGCGGCCTTCGTCATGGCGTCGGTCGTCCCGGTGTACTTCGTCTGGATCACGCCGGAGCTCTTCAACTTCGCACTGGGCTTTCTCGCGTATTTCTGCTGGCTCTACAAGGAAGTCGAGGACAGGAGCCGTGCGCCCCGCGGAACGCGGTGGCTGTTCGGCGGCAGCAGCGATCTCGTTGCGGCCGTGATTCTGGGCATCGCGACTTTTTCAAAGGTGTCGAACGCGCTGCTGTTCCTGCCCATCCTCGTGTGGCTCCTCTGGCAGCGGCGGTGGACCCGGTTCATTACCGCTGGCGTGGTGTTCGGTGCGTGCGCGGGCGGGTTGTTCCTCGTGAACATGGCCATCTCGGGAGAATGGAATTTCCAGGGAGGGAATCGCGCGACGTTCGTGTATGAGTTTCCATTTCAGAGCGCGACCTCGACATTCGAGGTCGGCCTCCCGATGGGCCGCGACGAGTCGCTCGCGGGCGTCATCTTCGACCGCCGCGTCTTCTGGACGAACCTGACCCACAATCTGCGGTATTACGTCGTCGGACGATACGCCGGGATCCTTCCGTATTTCTTTCCCGCGGTGTTTGCGCTCCTCGCGTTTCTTAGCGCGCCGCGCCGGCGGCCGGGATGGCAGTACCTCGTGCTGGCGGCCGGACTGGCGCAGATGCTGTTCTTCATCATCAACCTGCCCTACACATGGATCGGCGGCGGCGGCTCGGTCGGGAATCGGTATTTCATGGGCACGTATGGCATCTACCTGTTCCTGCTGCCGCCCCTGACTATTCCCGCGCTCGCCGCGATTCCCTGGCTCGTCGGCGGCCTTTTCACCGCAAAGCTGGTGCTGAATCCGTTCGCCACGTCCTTTCACCCGGGCGATCCGGCGAAGCACGGCCCGCTCCGCTGGCTGCCGGTTGAATTGACGATGGTCAACGATCTGCCCGTCAACACTGAAGGACCGGCGAAGGTCCTGGTGTGGTTCGGCGACAATCCCGGCGAAAACGATCCCGGGTTCCAGATCTATTTCCTGGACGACAACGCGTATGGACGGGACGCGGACAAGAGCTTCTGGGTCAAAGGCGAGTCCCGCGCCGAGTTCCTGATCAAATACGCACCCGCGGCGCCGGAGCAGGTGGCCGCGGATCGCCCGTTGAAGCAACTCGTGCTCACGCTGAGTCCCGGTCCGCTCGATACCGTGGTCAACGTCTCGGTGAACGGCAGGACTCAGCGAGTCGATCTCAAAGAGACGGAGCGCGTGGCCTTCAATCTCGACACGGGGTTCTGGTACCAGGCCCGCGCCTACGTATGGGTCGTGTCGGTGTCGAGCAGCACCGGTTTTGTGCCGATTTTCAATGGCGCCGACAAGGACAACCGCTTTCTCGGCGTCCGTGTGAAGCCCCAACTGGTCGAATGAGCCGCATTGCCGTCGTCACATCGAGCCCGCCGATGGTGGAAGGGGGGCACATGGTGATCGCGCGCGCGCTGGTGGAGGCGCTGCGCGAGGCCGGTCATTCCGCGGACATCATCGTTACGCCCCAGAACCGCTTTGGCCGGCAGGCATCGGCGTACCTCGCGACGTGGCTGACGGACGTCGGTTCGGCGGACGGCCATCCGATCGACCAGGTGATCAGCCTTCGGTATCCGAGCTACGCGGTCCGGCACCAGAACCACGTCTGCTGGCTGAACCACACGATGCGCGAGGTACTACGACCTGTGGCCGCGCTTCAGTCGCAGGGCTTGGAGCGTCCGGCCGCGCGAAGGAGCAGGTCCGCCGGGCGCTGATCCACGGGGCCGACCGGTACCTGCTGACCCGCAACGTGCGGAAACTGTTCGTCCAGTCGCGAACCGTCCAGCGGCGACTGGCGATCTGGCCGGAGCTGCGGACGACCGTTCTCTATCCGCCGGCCCCTCAGCGGCCGTACCGCTGCGAGCGATGGGGAGACTACGTCTTCATGGTGTCGCGGCTGACCGCTCTCAAGCGGGCGGATCTGCTTCTGGAGGCGCTGGCCCGTCCAGAGGCGGCCGGCATCCGCGCGGTGATGGCGGGCGAAGGGGAGGAGCGCGAGCGGCTGCTGGCGAACATTGCGCGTCTGGGGCTCGCGAACCGGGTCACGCTGACGGGGCGGCTCTCCGACGATCAACTGCTCGATCACCTCGCGCGATGCCGGGTCGTGTGCTTTCCTCCGCTCCAGGAAGACTACGGTTTCGTGACCACCGAGGCGTTCCGGTCCCACAAGGCGGTTGTGACGTGCCGCGACAGCGGTGGCCCGGCGGAACTGGTGGAGGACGGAGTCAGCGGCGTCATCTGCGAGCCCACGCCGGCGGCGCTAGCCGGTGCGCTCGCGCATGTCATGATCCGGGACGGCGTCGCCGAGCGCATGGGTCGAGCCGCGTTCGCGGCCGGCGTGCGGCTCAACTGGGCCGACGCCGTCAGGGCGCTCACGACGTAGAATTGTTCTCGAAACAATGTCCTACAAATCGCCGCTCGAAACCCGCCTCGCCAAGAAGGTCACCAGGGCCATCACCGAATACAACCTGATCGAAGACGGCGATCGGGTGATGGTCGGGCTCTCCGG
Source organism: uncultured Acidobacteriota bacterium (assembly GCA_963749835.1). GTDB lineage: Bacteria > Acidobacteriota > Vicinamibacteria > Vicinamibacterales > 2-12-FULL-66-21 > JALZOC01. The sequence continues at coordinate 2,812,674 of CAVVOD010000001.1, read as the reverse complement.
CGGCAAGGACAGCTGGGCGCTGCTGAGCATTCTCGACGTGCTGCGGAAGCGCGCGCCGATTTCATTCACGCTCGTCGCGGTGACGGTGGATTCCGGCTACGACGGCTACCGCCACGATCTGATCGCCAGCACGTGCGAACAACGGGGATGGGAATACCGTATCCAGCACACGGGCATCGGCGAGGTGATCGAGGATCTGCTCGAGGACAACGCGACGCCGTGCTCGCTCTGCGCGCGGCTGCGGCGCGGCGTGCTCTACCGGATCGCGAAGGAGGTCGGCGCCACGAAAATCGCGCTGGGCCATCACCTGGACGACTTCGTCGAGACGCTGCTGCTGAACCTCTTTTTTTCAGGCAGCCTCAAAGCGATGCCGGCCAGGCTCGTCTCCGACAACGGCGAACACGTCGTCATCCGCCCGCTGGTCTACGTGACCGAATCGGAGGCGCGGATGTATGCGAAGGACGAAACGCTGCCCATCATCGGCTGCTGCTGCCCCGCGTGCGGCGACCTCAGCCTGCAGCGCCAGCGCATCAAGCGCCTGATCGCCCAGTTCGAGGTCGAGCACCCGGACGTCAAGAACTCGATGATTCGCGCGCTTGGCAACGTCGCCGGGCGCCACCTGCTCGACAAACGGCTGAACCCGCTCCCTGAGCTCCACGACGCGGCGCTTGCTGACGGGGCCGTTCCCCTGTTGCTCAGGCGCAGCTGACCCGAGAGCGCATGTCGCCGCGGCTCCACGCCGGCGATGTCACATCTTCTTACGAGGTACGGATGAAGAACCTGTTCAGAGCCGCACTGCTCGCGGCGATATTCATCGGACGGACGCTGGACGCGGACGCGCAGCAGCGCCCGCTCGTCACCGAGGATCCGGAAACCATCGGCGCAGGCCTCGTCCTCCTCGAGGCGGGGTTCGATCAGCAGCGCGAAGTGACCTATCCGGCTTCTGGGCTCACGGGCAACCTGCTGCGGCTGCCGACGGTTGGCGTGAGCTTCGGCATCAGCTCGATCGCCGAGCTGCAGATCGACGGCGGCGTCTACAACAGGCTCAACGTCACGTCGCGGGTGGACGCGCCGCTCTCGAGTCAGCTGGATTTCACCGGCGACTCCACACACGCGGTCGAGGATCTCGTGGTCGCGACCAAGATCCGCATGCTGTCCGAGACTGCCGGCAGGCCCGCCGTCGGCATCCGGTTTGCCACGCGGCTGCCGAACGCCAGCAACGAGAGCGGGCTCGGCCTCGACACGACCGATTTCTTCGTCTCGGCTCTCTTCGGAAAGACCGTGCAGTCGATCCGCTTCGTCGGGAATGCGGGACTCGGTATTCTGGCGGACCCCGTGCGCGGAGATCGTCAGAACGACGTGCTGACCTACGGCGTATCGGTGGCCCGCGCGGTTCGGCAGGGACTCGAAGTCGTCGGCGAAGTGAACGGGCGCCTCGACACGCGTGAGGGTGACCCGCCCGTCGGGACCGAGAGCCGCGGCGCGGTGCGCGTCGGCGGCCGCTTCACGCGCGCAACCGTTCGCGTCGATGCCGGGGTGATCCTCGGGATGACGTCAAACGATCCCAGCGTCGGCTTCACCGCGGGCCTCACGTGGGTCTTCAAGGGGTTCAAAGTGCCTTAACTAGGGATCAGGGATCAGGATCCCCAATCCCTGATCCCCAATCCCTAATCCCATAAAGTCCTATCGACGTCCGCCATTTCCTGAGCCGCACGTGCGTCGTCCCACCCGAGCTCCGCTGCGGCGATCCGGGCACACGCGGCGACGGCTTGGGGAGACGGTCTTCCTGCCGATCCGAGTCCTGTTCGGCGGGTCACGATGTCAGCCAATCGCACCGCCATTTCGCTGCGAATCACGTGCACGACTTCGGCGCCGAGCGTCGCCACGCCGGCATCGACCGGGGGGCCCAGATCGGGACGTTCCTGAATCAGCCGGATGATCTGCGGGGCGCTGTCGGCGTACAGGGCAATCAGGTGGCGGAGCGTGGAGAGAGGGATGTCGAGGCGGGTGTCCCGCGCCGCCTCGATCGCCAGCGCTTCATGATCCGCAATCCCGGCGCCCGGCAGCGTGGTCGTCGCTGTGCGTGAGGGGCCCACGCGCTTGCCGATCCGTGTGGCCACGACACGGGTCACGCGCTCCGCCACGCCGCGGGCCGTCGTGTACTTGACGCCAATCACCGTCACGGCGCCCGCGGCCCCGTCCGCGGCATGATCGATGATCTCTGGGGCGGGCTTGAGCTCAGGAGCACTGTTCGAGCCGGCGGTGGCCGGGACGATGCCCCGGTGGACGAGCGTGACGTGCGGCAGCGGTGAGCTGCAGCGCGGGGAAGGCGTAGTTGGCGTCGGCAATCAGTCGCCATCACTTCGGCGGACGACACGCCCGTGTCTCCAGGCTCGACGACCGTGGCCGACTGGCTGGTGCCGACAATCGCGCGGCCGCGCCAGGGCACGAGCGTCAGCATGCGGCCGCCGGCCACAGGTGCCGCCAGCGCCATGTCGCTCGCCGGCCTCGACGTGACGAGGTTCATCGCCTTCAGCAGCGGAAAGGGGCGCGAGACGCCGAACATCGCCATGACTTCCCCGGCGCGCGATCCGGCGGCGTTGATCGTGACTTTCGCGCGCACGGTGAAGGTCGCTCCGCTGATCGCGTCACGCACACGCATGCCGGTGATGCGGCCGCCGTCCTTCACGGCTGCGACGGCACTCGACGTAGTTCGCCAGCTCGGCGCCGGTACGATCGGCGGCTGCCGCAAACGCGATCGTCAGCCGGTCGCTCTCGACCATCTGGTAGTCGTACCACTGCGCGCCGCCGGTCAGTCCGTCGGGCCTGATGCCCGGCGAACAACTGCAGCGTCGCCGCCTTCGAGACCAGGCGCGGGGCCGGAAGATGCAGCTCCGGCTCGACGCCGTCGTTGCGATGACGTCCGAGCCAGGCGTCGAAGCGGAACGCCGCGCGAAGCGCGAGCCGGTTCTTGACGACCGATCGATAGGTGCCGACCAGGAACGGCAGCGGGCGCAGGAGCCACGGCGCGATGCGCGCCAGCGCGCGGCGCTCGCGGATGCCCTCGCGCGCGAGCCGGAGATGGCCGGACTGCAGCGACCGCAGGCCGCCGTGCGCGGTCTTCTGATGGTTGAACGAGGCGCCGCTGCCGAAGTCCCCGGCCTCGACGAGCGCGACGCGCAGTCCGCGGCTCGCCGCGTCGTAGCGCGATGGCAAGCCCATAGATGCCGCCGCCGACGACGAGCAGGTCGAATTCATCGGAGTCGAGCCGTGAGAGGTTGCGCGCCCGCATGGAGTAGCTTTTATCCTATAGTAGTGCGGCGTGTCACCATCCGTCGTTCCCGCTACTGCCGACGTTCGCGAGTACTGGAACCGGCACATTCACGATCTCGAGATCACGACGCATCCCGTCGGATCGCCGGGGTTCTTCGCCGACCTCGATCAGTACCACTTCGAGAAGCTGCATCATCTGCTCGCGGCTCGTGGACTTCGACGGGTACCGCGGCAAGGATGGTGCTCGACGTCGGCTGCGGCGCCGGGACCGACCTCGTCCGCTTCGCCAGGGCGGCGCCATCGTCACGGCGTCGATCTCTCGTCGTCCGCGATCGCGCTGGCGCGGCAGAACTTCGCGCAGCAGGGGCTCGACGCCGATCTGCGGGAAGCCGACGGCGAGCAGCTGCCATTCGCAGACGACACCGTTCGATCTCGTCTTCGCGCACGGCGTGGTCCAGTACACGGCCGATCGCGCAGGCGCTGGTCGACGAGTGCCGCCGCGTGCTGAAGCCGGGCGGCGAAGCCGTCTTCCAGGTCTACAACCGCATCTCCTGGCTGAACGCCCTGTCGAAGCTGATGAAGGTGCCGCTCGAGCACGACGATGCGCCCGGTGCTCCTGAAATACAGCGCCGGCGAATTCCGCGCGCTGCTCAGAGGCTTCCGCGACGTCCGCATCGTCGAGGAGCGCTTCCCGGTGAAGTCGCGCCTGCACGGCGGCTGGAAGGGCACGCTGTTCAACACGTTCTTCGTCGGCACGTTCAACGCGCTGCCGCGGGCGCTCGTGCGCCGCTTCGGCTGGCACCTGCTGGCGTTCTGCCGAAAATGAGCGCTCGCTTGAACCTCGTGAAGGCGCATGCGTTCGGCAACGACTTCCTCCTCGTGCGTGCGGGGGACATCGCCTCGGGCGAGGACCGCTCGGCTCTCGCCCGGGCCATCTGCGAACGGCACCGCGGCATCGGCGCCGACGGACTGATCGTCTACGAGGACGACCGCATCCGGGCGCCACGATGCAGCTGCTGAACGCCGACGGCAGCCATTCAGAGGTCTCGGGGAACGGCGTGCGCTGCCTGGGCGCGTGGATCGCGTCGCCTTCGAGGGGTGACGCCGACGAGTCAGGGTCCGATCGACATCGAGACCGAAGCCGGAACGAAGCGCCTCGAGCTGCTGGATCGTGACTCGCGGGCGGTACACGTTCCGCGCGGCCATGGGAGCGCCGGAGCATGTCACGCGGGCCATCATCGACGTGAACGGTCAGCGTGTCGGATGCGGTAACTCTGCGCGTCGGCAATCCGCAATGCGTCGTCCTCGGGGATGTCACCGAGGCGCGGCTGCACTCGCTGGCGGCCGCGCTGGCCGTGCACCCGCACTTTCCTCAGGGCACGAACGTGGAGCTCGCGACCGTCGAGGCCCCGGCCGCGTCCGCATCCTGATCTGGGAGCGGGGCGTTGGCCCGACCGAGGCGTCTGGCACCGGCGCGTGCGCAGCGGCGGTGGCCGCCATCGAGTACGGCGGGGCGGCGCGCGATGTGCAGGTCGTTTCTCCCGGCGGATCGCAGCGGGTCGAATGGACGGACGATGGCCTGTTTCTCACCGGCTGGGCCGAACTGATCGCGGAAGTGGCCTGGCGCGGGGTGCCGTGACACGCCATCGGGGCCGCCTGTGAAGCGCCTGGCCCCCGTGCTCGCCGCGCTGGTCGCCGTGGCGGCGCTGTTCGCCTGGCGCCATTACGCCAGGACGGCCACGATCCCGACCGTGGATTCAGCCCGCCCGAACGTCGTCCTGATCACCATCGACACGCTGCGCGCCGATCGGCTGCGCCGCGGGTTCACACCTGCCATCGATGCGCTGGCCCTCACCGGCGCGAGGTTCGATGCGGCACGCACGGTCGTGCCGCTGACGCTCCCGTCTCACGTGACGATCATGACCGGTGCGCTGCCGCTGGTGCATCACGTCCGCGAAAACGGCGTGGTGTTCAAGCCGGGCCTGCCGCCGCTCGCGCGCATTCTCCATGACGCCCGCTACAGGACGGGGGCGTTCGTCGGGGCCTACGTCCTGAATCGCGTGTTTGGCCTCGCCGACGGCTTCGAGGTCTACGACGATCGCGTGCCCAGGGATCCCCGCCTCGGGCCGCAGCTCGAGGCGCAACGCCGCGGCGGGGATGTTGTCGATGCGGCGCTCGCATGGCTGCACGATGTCCAGCAGCCGTTTTTCCTGTGGGTGCACCTGTACGATCCGCACGCCCCCTACGATCCGCCCGCTGAATTTCTGGCCAGGGCCGGCGGTCGCGGCTACGACGGTGAAGTGGCCTATGCCGATGCGCAGGTCGGACGCGTGGTCGCGGCGCTGCAGGAAAAAGGGCTCCTGACGACCACCCTCCTCGCGATTGCGGGGGACCACGGGGAAGGGCTGGGGGAGCACGGAGAGGAGTCGCACGGGATGCTGGCCTACGATTCCACGCTCCGCGTTCCGCTGATCATCACCGGGCCTGGTGTGAGCGCTCGCGTCGTGGACCGAGCGGTCTCGCTCGTCGATCTGGCGCCCAGTCTCCTCACGATTGCGCGCGTGCGGCCGGGCGGACCGACGGCCGCGCCGCTATTGTCCGCTGACGCACGAGACGAAATCCATGCCGAGACCGTGTATCCGCGTCAGGCCGGATGGCATCGGCTGACAGTCCTGGCGGATGAACGATGGAAGCTGATTCTGTCGTCGGAAGCGGAGTTATACGATCTGTCCACGGACGCGGGGGAGTCGACGAACCTGGTTGCCGGACGAGGATCGATTGTGGCGAGCATGTCGGCGCGCCTGCGCGAGATCGAGGCGGGCAGCAGGACCGCCTCGCAAACGGCGACGCTGCCTGCTGACGCCGCGGAGCGATTGAGATCGCTCGGGTACGTCAGCGGGTCCCCGTCGGCTCCAGGGGCAGACGACTCGCGCTCGCCCAACCCCGCGCGGGTCATCGATGCGTGGGGTCGGTTCGAGCGCGCGCTGTCAGACGTCACGGAGGGCCGCCCGCGCGGAGCCCTCCCCGTGCTCGAGGACCTTGCCGCGACGTTCCCTGACGCACGTGTATTCGCCGCCACGTATGCGCGGGCGCTGAAGGATACCGGCAGCGCACCCGCGGCGGTTGCCATCTACAAGGCTGCCGTGCGCCGATGGCCTGCGGAGGCGTCCCTCTATCACGACCTGTCCGTTGCGGCGCGTGCCGCCGGCGACGCCGCCGAAGCGCTGCGCGCCGAGCAGGCCGCGCTGGCGCTGGACGGCAACAGTGCGTCGGCGCTCAACGGCCTGGGCCTCCTTTACACGGACGCCGGTCGGCCGGAGGAGGCCGCGGCAGCATTCGAGCGGGCGACCGAGCGGGATCCGGAAAGCGCCGCGTATTGGGCGAATCTGGGAAATGCCCGCCGCGCTTCAGGCGCACTCGACCGGGCGGAAGCGGCCTATCACCGCGGGCTGGACATCGATCCTGCGCATGCGGATGCGGCGAATGGCCTGGGGGTCCTGCTCGTCCAGCGTGACCGATCGGCCGACGCGATTGCGTGGTTCGAGCGCGCGCTGGCGCACACGCCGGATTTTGCCGAGGCGCGACTCAATCTTGGTATCGCGTATCAGGAAAGCGGCAACCGCGACCAGGCGATCGCGACGTATCGGAAGGTGCTCGCCGAGACGCCGCCCCGATCGCGGGAGCATCAAGCGGCGATACAGCTGATCGCGGCGCTATCAAAGTAGCCGCTCATGATCGCACCGGTTCCGGGTTCCGGGTTCCGGGTTCAGGTTCGTGGTTCAAGGTTCAACTGAAAAGCTGAGAGCTGAGCGCTGAAACGCGACAGCTGAAAAGCTGTCAGCTCTCAGCTGTCAGGTCCGGAGAAGAAACGGCCGGCCCACTTGGGACCGGCCGTCACGTCAACTACTGGTTACCGGCGACTCTTTCAGAAGCTGAACCTGAACCCGATCTGGCCTACGCGCTGCTCGGGATTCTGGAAGTCCCCCGAATATTCGGTCGGCTGGAGGAAGTTCGCGTTCGGCGTCCCGTCGCCGAGCAACCGCGTTGCGACGAAGGTGCTCGGGTTCTTGGCGTTGAGGAGATTGAACATCTCTCCAATTGCCTCCACCTGAGCGCTGCCGAACAGGCGGAAGCTCTTCGACACGCGCAGGTTCAGCTGCGTCCGCTTCGCGCCGCGGCCACAGTTCCAGGTTTCGCAAGGACCGATGTCCTTTGGGGTGTTGCCGACACCGGCGAACGCGTAGGCGCGCTCCGGAATGTCGTTCCGCTCCCCGTTCTTGTTCGTGTCGAGCCCCTCGGTGATAGGCACCGGCAGGGCCGACCGGAACAGGAAGATTGGCGCCACGGTCAGTCCTTTGAACTGAAGGATCGCCGCCACGGTGCCCTGGTGCCTGGCGTCCGTGCGGTTTGTAGGTCCGAAGACCTTTGGATCGTCGTAAAGCAGTGTCGCATCCTGCAGGTTGATGGCATTCAACTCGTCGACCGCCGTCCCGATCGTGCTCTTGGCCCGGGCCAGCGTGTAGGTGCCGGTAAAGTCAAGACCCTTCAGCATCCGGCGCTTCAGGCCGAAGATCATCGCGTCGTACTTGCTCTTGCCATAGCTCGACCCCGACCGGGTGCCGATCGCGTTCGGCTGGAGGTTCAGGAACGCCAGGCGCCGCGGCCCGTTGGGAATGATGAGCGTGTTGATGCGCGGCCGCGCATTCAGATCCTTTCCTTCGTTGTGCACATAGTCGAGCGTGATGACCGTGCTCGACATGAGCTGGTGCGACCATCCGAACGCCGTCTGTGTCGTGTAGGGCATCTGCAGCCTCGGATCGACCCACTGCCCGAACAGCGGGACGGAGCTCGTGTCGGCCTGATTCTGGCTGGCGATGTTCGACGTGGGGTCTCCGACTTTGTAGAACGTGCCGTTCGAGTCGCGGATGCCACTCTGGTCGTCCACGTTCAGCACCGTCCCGAAGCCCTTGCCGGTCGCGTCGCTCGCGGCAAACAGCACGTTGGCGTTCGTGTAGCCCACGTCCTGATAGATGCCCCAGCCGCCGCGGAAGACGTCGCGTCCGTTGCCACCCAGGTCGTACGCGAACCCGATGCGCGGCTGCCAGTTGTTGCTGTCCTCCTTGGGATCCTTGCCCGCATTCTCGAGCCCCTTGATGCCTGTGAGCAGTCCGGCCTTGCCCGCGGCCTGAATCTTGACGAAGTTCGGGTTCAACGACTGATCGATCTGGTAGCCGGTGATGTAGTCGTAGCGGATCCCGGCGTTCACCGTGAGCTTGTTCGTGACGCGCCAGTCGTCCTGGAAATACCAGGCGTACTGTCTCAACGGGATGTTCGCCGAGGCGTCTCCGTCGTTGATGGTGACGTTGGAGATGAGCCCTGTCCGATCGTCCGTGAGGTGCGTGTACTGCACGACACCCTTGCCCGAGTTGAAGGTGATGAACAGCCTCGGCTCGTTGATGAAGTTCGCGCCGGTCTTGAAACTGTGGCCGAGACCTCCCATGCCCGTCACGCTCCATGAGAAGTCGTCGCGGAACTGGAACTTGTGCTGCTCGGTGGTCTGCGGCGTGTTGGGGCTCTGGCCGACGGTCACGCCGTTCGGGAAAATCTCATACGGGTCGGAGCTGTTCGCGCCGATGTGATTCCGGAAGTCGGCATACTGAAAGATGAACTCGTTCAGCCGCGTCCCGCCGAGCACGAGGTTGTGATTGAGGTTGAACGAGTTGAACTTGTTCGCGCTCGTCCCCCAGTTGTTCGGCGGCGCCTGCGGCCCGGCCCCGTACGGTTGCGTATTCTGGTTGCGGCCGTAACGGATGGAGAGATAGTTCTTCGGGTTGATGTTCGCGGTGACCTTGCCGGTCGCCAGCGTCTCGCGATATGGCGTCGCGAAGGTGCCATCGAGCCCCGGAAACAGCCCCGAGGTCGAGACGACCTGGAAGGTGTCCTGCTGGGTCCGCTCGAACGCGCCGAAGTAATGCGCCTTGTTCTGGACGATGGGCCCACCGAACGATCCGCCGTACTGATAACGGCGATAGTCCTGCTTGTCCACCTCCTGCTCCCGCTCCGTCTCGGTCCTGGCGTTCATCGACGTGTCGCGGAGGAGCGTGAACCAGCTGCCGTGCAGCGCGTTCGTCCCGCTCTTCGTGACGATGTTCATGACGCCGCCGTTGCTGCGTCCGTACTCCGCCTTGTACCGCGACGTGACGAAGTTGAACTGCTGGATCGCCTCCAGCGGAAAGAGCTGCAGCAGACCACCGACGGTGTCGTCGTTGTTGTCCCCGCCGTCGATCTGGTAATTGAGGTTGCGCCCGTTGCCGCCGCCGATCTGGGGGGCGTACTGGGTGCTCTTCGTCGGATCGGAATGGAAGCCGAGCCCCACACCCGGAATGGTCGCGGCCAGATTCGCGAACTGACGGCCGTTGAGCGGCATGTTCTCGATCCGGCCGACGTCGACCACGCCGCCGACGGAGGACGACGAGGTCTCGATGAGCGGAGACTCGCCGGTGACGGTGATCGCCTCTGTGAGACTGGCCACCGTCATCGCGAAATTCACGTCGAGCGTCTGCCCGACGCTGACCATGATCCCCTTGTTATCGACCTTCCTGAAGCCCTGGAGATCCGCCGTCACGTCGTACGTGCCGACCGGCAGCGCCGTCAGGCGGTAGATGCCTTCGCCGTCGCTCACGGACGTTCGTGTGAAGCCGGTCGCCGGGTTTGTGGCCGTCACGGTGCCCCCGGGGACGGCCGAGCCCTGATCGTCGGTGAGCCTGCCGGTGATGTTCCCGGTGGTCTGCTGCGCACGCGCCGGCGTCGCAGCGATTGCGAACGAGCACAGCAGCATCATCGCCACGAGGATTCTTGGCATAGGTCATGACTCCTTGAAAGGGACAACCCGTCGATCCCGAGGGACGACCCGCCGCTTCTCTGGGACGACATGCACATACTACGGTAATTCAGTCCCGCCGGAAGGCCGGTTTCGGGGACCGATTGTGGGACGGTCCAGGGTCCACGGACGGGCTGGAAGTGACCGGCCCCTGTGGTTCAGAGCGTCCGGTGCGCGACCAGAATCCGCGACAGACGACGGCTCGAACGGGGGTCGTCCGGTGACGTTCCGGGGCTGGGGCGAGAGTCAGAATTTGCGAAGGGAGAGGACGACGGACGCGTCCATTGCTGCGACGTCGATCAGCGATTTCGGGCGACGCGGCGGGGACCACGGGCGGCCGGGATGGTCTCGAGAGCCTGGATCTGCGTGCGAATCTGCGCCTCCAGCCCTTTTACGCTGTCGCGCGCGGCGAGGTACGCGCCAGCCTTGAGCGATGCGCGTGCTTTTTGCAGGGTGGCCGCCGCATCCTTCGCCGTCTGGCGAGCTTGCACGAGGTCCTTGGCCGGTACGTGGGCGGCCTCTGCGGCCTTCAGCCGCGCGTCCAGCGCCACGGCCGCAGCGTTCGTGGTGCTCACCGCCATTTCGGCTTCGCTGCGGGCCCTGGCCTTGCCGTCGGCTGCCAGCTTGGCCGCGTCCTGGGCGCGCTCGTACGCGTCAACGGCGCGTGACAGCGCCAGACGGTAGTCGCGCTGTTCGACGGCTTCGTGGGACTGCTGCAGCGCAGACGTCGCGGCCGTGAAGGCCTCGGTGGCGTACTCTTCGCCGCCGGCGGCACGTGCCGCATCGATGGCGCCCTGTGCGCGATTGATCTCTTTGTTGGGAGGTTCTGAGCACCCGCCGGCGAGCAGGATCAGCAAGACCAGGGCGGGCAGACGACGCATCGCCCGGAAGTATAGCAGGGTATGGTGTACGATGAAGAGCGTTGCGCCGCACGATCGTCCGCGTGAAAAGCTGGAACGCCTTGGCGCGGCGGGGCTCGGCGACAACGAGCTGCTGGCGATCGTGCTCGGTCACGGACGTGCGCGCGCGAGCGCGCTGGATCTGGCCAACGCGGTGCTCGGCGCGGCAGGCGGTGTGCACGGTCTCGTGCGGGCGCGGCATGACGCGCTTCGCGCGATCCCGGGAATCGGCGCGGCGCGCAGCGCCCAGATCCTGGCCGCCGTGGAGCTCGGTCGCCGGACGCTGACGCGCGCGGCTGCTGAGCGCGTGCAGATCGCGAGCCCGAGGGCGGCGGCCGAGTTCCTGCTGCCGCAGTATGGCAACCGTCCCGTCGAGCAGTTCGGGATCGTGCTGCTCGACACCAAGCACCGCGTGCTCCGCACGGTGGTGCTCTCGATCGGCACGCTCGACGCCAGCATCGTCCATCCGCGCGAGGTGTTTGGCGCGGCGGCCGCTGCGGGCGCGGCCGGGGTCGTGCTGTTCCACAATCATCCCTCCGGCGATCCGAAGCCGAGTGTCGAGGACGTGGAGTTGACGAGACGGCTCGCGGCGGCGGGCGTGCTGATGGGCATCGATGTGATCGACCACGTGATCCTGGCGGACGTGCGGTATTTCAGCTTCAAGGAAGAGGGAACGTTCTAGTTGGCCAAGACGCTGTACTTCGATTGTTTTTCCGGCGCATCCGGTGACATGGTCCTGGGCGCGCTCCTGGATCTCGGGATGCCGATCGAGGGTTTGCGGGCCGCGCTCGGAAGCCTGGCGATCGAATACGGCGGAGTGTCGGCCGAGCGTGTGCTCAGGGCCGGTGTGTCGGCCACGAAGTTCCACGCGCATGCGGAAGAGGGATCGACTCGGGATTCGGGACTCGGGATCCCGGCGCGTGCCCATTCGCACTCGCACGCGCATGATCATGCGCACTCTCATGACCGTCCGGCTGAAGCCGGAAGCCACGGTTCGAGTCCCGACCTGCGGGTCCCGAGCCCCGAGTCCCGAACCCCGGTTCACGCGCATGAACCGCATCTTCCGGCTGAAGCCGGAAGCTACGGCCCGAGTCCCGAGTCCCGAACCTCGAGTCCCGAGTCCCGAATCCCGAGTCCCGACCTGCGAGTCCCGAGCCCCGAACCCCGATTCCCGGTTCATGCGCATAGTCACGCGCATGAACATCACAGCCTGAAGGAGATCACCGGCTATATCAGCCGGTCGGCGCTATCGCGCGAGGGCAAGGCGCGGGCGGTGCACCTCTTCGAGCGTCTCGCCGAGGCAGAGGCCGCGATTCATGCGATGCCGGTCGAGAAGGTGCATCTCCACGAAGTCGGCGCCCTCGACTCGATCATCGACATCGTCGGCGCAGTCTACGGCCTCGAGTGGGTGGGTGCGGCGACTGTGGTCTCTTCACCGCTGAACGTCGGGAGCGGCACGGTGACGTGTGCGCACGGCACCTTTCCGGTGCCGGCGCCCGCGACCGTGCGGTTGCTGCAGGGCGTCCCGATCTACGCGGGGGCTGTCGCGGCGGAGCTCGTGACGCCGACCGGCGCGCTGATTGTGACGGGATACGCGTCGGCGTTCGGACCGCTCCCCGAGATGCGCGTCGGCAGCATCGGGTACGGCGCGGGCTCGCGCGATTTCAAGGGAAACCCGAACGTGCTCCGCCTGCTGGTCGGTGAAGCGGCGCCGGACGCAGCCGGCGAGCGCATCGTGTCCGTCGAGTGCGAGATCGACGACATGAATCCGCAGCTGTTCGGTCCGCTGATGGATCGGCTCGTCGAGGCCGGCGCGCTGGATGTCTTCTACGGCGCCGTTCAGATGAAGAAGAACCGGCCCGGCACGCTCGTCACCGTGCTCGGCCCCCCCGAGCGCCGCGAGGCGATTGCCGCCGTCCTGTTCACGCACACGACCACGATCGGGGTGCGGTACCAGGAGATGCGGCGGGACATCCTCGACCGCGAGATGCAGACGATCGAGACGCCCGTCGGCGCGATCCGTTTCAAAGTGGCCACCCGCGGCGGCCGCGTGCTGAACGCCGCCCCCGAGTTCGACGACTGCGCCCGGGTCGCCTCCGAGAGAGGGATTCCGATCAAGGACGTGCAGGCCCTCGCGATGAAGGCATGGCTCGACACAAGGCGTTGACACAGCTCTCAGCTATCAGCTCTCGGCTGTTAGCTGGAACCAAAAACTGATAACCGATAACTGATAGCTGATAGCTGAGAACTGATAGCTCCGATGCCCCGCTTCTACATCACCACCGCGATCGACTATGTGAACAGCCGGCCCCATCTGGGGACGGCGTACGAGAAGATCGCCGCCGACGTCATCGCCCGGTATCACCGGTTGTGCGGGTTCGAGACGCACTTCGTGATGGGCAACGACGAGCACTCGCAGAACGTCTTCCGGAAGGCGCGGGAGCTCGGCGAGGATCCGCTGGCCTATTGCGATCGGATGGCGCAGGAGTTCCTCGAGGTGTGGCGGCGGCTGGATATTTCGTTCGACGATTTCATCCGGACCACCGAACCGCGGCACAAAGCGGGTGTGCAGGAGCTGGTGCGGCGGATGACCGCCGCTGGGGACATCTTCGAGGGCTTCTACGAAGGGTGGTACTGCGTCTCGTGCGAGGCCTTCAAGCAGGAGAAGGATCTGATTGACGGAACCTGTCCGATCCATCGCACGAAGCCGGACTGGATCCGCGAGAAGAACCACTTTTTCCGGCTCTCGAGCTATCGCGACCGCCTGCTGGCGCACTTCACGAGCCAGACGGATTTTCTCGTGCCGGATATACGCCGGAACGAGATCGTGAACCTCATCGAGGGAGGGCTCGAAGATATTTCCGTCAGCCGGGCGGGGCAGTCCTGGGGCATTCCCATGCCCGACGATCCAGCGAGCGTGATTTATGTCTGGGTGGACGCGCTCATCAACTATCTGTCCGCCGTCGGATTCGGCACCGATCAGCAGATGGTCGACAGGTGGTGGCCTGCCAGTCTCCACGTCGTCGGCAAGGACATCACACGCTTTCATGCGGTGATCTGGCCGGCGATGCTGATGAGCGCCGGGCTCCCCGTGCCGCGGCAGGTCTTCGGACACGGGTGGGTGAACTACAAGGGCGAGAAGATGAGCAAGTCGCTCGGCACGGCGGTCGAGCCGCTCGACGCGGCGCAGCGGTTCGGGCCGGACCCGCTGCGGCTGTATCTGATCAAGGAAATTGCGTTCGGCAGCGACGGCGACTTCACGTGGGAACGGTTCGAGGAACGGTACAACGTTGATCTCGCCAACAACCTCGGCAACCTCGTGAGCCGCATTGCCGCGATGGCGGAGAAGTATCGGGCGGGGCGCGTTTCCGCCGCGGGCGACCCGGGTCGCCTGGCTGTCGCGACGCGCGAGGCCGTGGCGGAGTATCGGCGCCACATGGACGAGCACGCGCTCGAGGGCGGGGCCGCGGCCGCGTTCCGAATCGTCGATGCGGCAAACGAGTACATCGCAAGCACGGAGCCGTGGGCGCTGGCGCGGGATCCGGCGCGAAAAGACGAGCTCAGCCAGGTGCTGTTCGATGTTGCCGAGGCGCTGCGGATTGCCGCGGTGCTGTTACTACCAGTCATGCCCCGGTCGTCCGCGGAGATTCTCCGGCGCGTGGGGGAGACCACGCCCGCGGAGCGGATTCGGATCGCCGACGCGGACTGGCGGAGTACGGGCGAGCGAGTCATCGAGAAGGCCGCCGCCCTCTGGCCGCGTTCGGATTCCAGAGCAGGGAGCGCCGATCCGGCGCAGCAGCAGCATTCACACGCCGGCGTCGAGAGCGGCCCGGGCGCCGACCGTGGTGCCGGCGGGACACAGGCCGGCCACAAGGCCGGCAGTTCGGACAGGAGTACACACGTGGAAGAGACCAAGCCGTCAGAGACCCAACCCGCGGCGCCAGCGCCCGCCGCTCCGCCCGCGGTGCCTGCGAGTGCGCCTCAGGCCGCTGACACCCGGATCAGCATCGACGACTTCATGAAGATCGACCTCCGCACCGCGAAAGTGCTCACGGCGGAAAAGGTGCCGAACTCCCGCAAGCTCGTCAAGCTGACGATCGACGCCGGCACCGAGCAGCGGACCCTCGTCGCGGGCATCTCGGAAGCGTACGAGCCCGAGGCCCTCATCGGCCGCACGATCGTCGTCGTGTTCAACCTCAAACCGGCAAAGCTGATGGGCATCGAGTCGAATGGGATGGTCCTCGCCGCGAGCCCGGACGGCGGGAAGCCGACGCTCGTCGGTTTCGACCAGGAGGTTCCCCCCGGCGCCAGGGTCCGATAGTCCGTCAGCTGACGGCGGTCAGCTGTCAGCTGAGAACTGCTCCGATGATCGACTCCCACTGCCATCTGGCCGGCCCGGAATTTGTCGCGGATCTCGATGCCGTGGTGACCCGCGCGGTCGAATCGAGTCTCACGACGGCCCTGTGCATCCTGGGCGCCGAGGACATTGAGGAGTCCGTCCGGGCGGCGGTCGTGCGGACCGCCTGGCCGGGTATTCGCTTTTCGACAGGAATCCATCCGCACCACGCCGGGGCGTTCGTCGGCCAGGTGGATCGCGCCGTCCAGACGGTACGCCGGAGCGTGGATCGTGAGGGCGCCTGCGCGATCGGGGAGATCGGCCTCGACTATCACTACGATCTGTCGCCACGGGACGTCCAGCAGGAGGTTTTCCGGGCACAGGTCGCGACGGCACGCGCTCTGGAGCTGCCCATCGTGATTCACACGCGCGAGGCGACGGAGGACACGTTCCGGATCCTCCGCGACGAGGGGGCCGGGGAGATCCGCGGGGTCTTTCATTGTTTTACCGGGGATGAGGCCATGGCCCGCACGGCCCTCGACCTCGGGTTCTACCTGTCGTTTGCTGGAATCGTGACCTTCCCCCGATCGGATGCGCTCCGCGCCGCGGCGAAGATCACGCCGGCCGATCGCCTCCTCGCGGAGACCGACTCGCCGTATCTCGCACCCGTGCCGTACCGCGGGAAACGGAACGAACCGGCGCACGTGGCGCGGGTCTATCAGACCCTCGCGTCCATCCGCGAGACGCCCGTCGACGAGGTCATCCGGCAGGTGAGAGGGAACTTCGGGGCGCTGTTCGATGGGGGCTCTCAGCCGTCAGCTCTCAGCCTTCAGCCCGAATCCCCGTCCCGACCGCCAGCGCGTTAGGCAGGGGCTGTAGCACCCGGGAGCTGAAAGCTGACAGCTGAGAACTGAGAGCTCTGACTCACAAATATCGTCCCTGTAAGGGCTTAGCGCGTTGACACTCCGCGCGCAAGTTCAGTATTGTGAACAGGTCCCTACGGCTGACCATCTGAAAATCCATTGAGCGATACAGCGCAGAACTCCCCCGTCTCTGCCGATTTGGCGCAGATCTTCGAACCCATTCGCGAAGATCTCGAGGCCGTCGAACAGGAATTCGTCCGGCACATCCAGTCGCGGGTGGCGCTCATTCCGGAAATGGGCCGCTACATCCAGAAGAGCGGCGGCAAGCGCGTCCGGCCCGCTGTGCTGCTGATGGCCGCGCGCCTGGGGGGCTACACGGGCGATCGGGCCGTGCTCTACGCGTCGGTCGTCGAGTTCATCCACACGGCGACCCTCGTCCACGACGACATCATCGACGGAGCCGACCTGCGGCGTGGACGGCTGGCCGTGCACTCGCGATGGGGCAACGACATCACCGTGCTCCTCGGCGATTACCTGTACATCAAGTCGATGGCGATGGCGCTGACGCAGGATTCGCTCGAGATCATCCGGCTGCTCTGCGACGTCACGCTCCGGATGATTGAAGGGGAGCTGTATCAGCTGACGAAGACCGGCGACGTCGACATCCTGGAGGATGAGCATTTCGAGATCATCCGAAGAAAGACCGCCTTCCTGTTCGGTGGCTGCGCGCAGATTGGCGGCATGCTGGGCGGGGTCACGCCGGAGCAGGAAACAGCGCTGCGCGACTACGGTTTCAATCTGGGCGTGGCCTTCCAGCTGGTCGACGACCTGCTCGACTACACCGCCGACCAGGTCGCTCTCGGAAAGCCGATTGGCGGGGACCTGCGCGAAGGCAAAGTCACGCTGCCCGTCATCTTCCTGCTGCAGCGTGGAGGGGAGGAGGCGGACAGGCTGATCCGGACGGTCGTGCAGGGTCGTGCGGTCACGCCTGAACAGTGGCGCGAGATTCTGGCGCTCCTTCGCGAACATCGGGCGACGGAGCTCGCGTACGAGCGCGCGGTCGAGTACGCCAACCGCGCGAAGAGCTGCCTGACGGCGTTCGCACCAGGCCGCGAGCGCGACGCCTTGATGGCGCTCCCGGACTACGTGCTTGCGCGAGACCGATAGCGGACGTTCAGTCGAGCGCAGCTGTGACGTTGAGGTCACCGCACTCCCAGTTGAGCGCACGTCGCGCGTCGCACGTCGCACGGGTAGCACGTAGCACATAGTACGTGATCGGTTCTTGACGCCTCTCCACAATCAGAAGCAGTCTCCCCTATGGATCCGGCCGCCCGCCTCGCCCGCCTGCGCGAAGAAATTCGCCACCACGAAGAGCGCTATTACATTCACAACGATCCCGAGATCGCGGACGATCGGTTCGACGCGCTCCTGAAAGATCTGGAAGCGCTCGAGCGCGAGTACCCCGATCTCGTCACCACGGACTCGCCGACGCAGCGCGTCGCCGGCCGGCCTGTCGAAGGGTTCTCGAGCGCCGAGCACCTCGTCCCGATGCTCAGCCTCGACAACGCCTACAGCGAGGACGAGCTGCGCGCGTTCGATGACCGTGTCCGGAAAGTGGCGGCCCTCGGCGATGCGCCGGTGTTGTATGTCGCGGAGCTGAAGATCGACGGCTTGAGCATCGCGCTGACCTACGAGGACGGACGCCTCGTCCGCGGCGCGACACGGGGGAACGGCACTCACGGCGATGAGGTCACCTCGAACGTCAGAACCATCCGCGCGATTCCTCTCGCCCTGCGTGGCGGCCCTGCCGGTCGCGTCGAAGTCAGGGGAGAGCTCTTTCTCAATCGGTCGTCGTTCGCGCGCATCAACAGGGAGCGTGAGGAAGCCGGCGAACCCCTGTTCCAGAACCCTCGGAATGCCGCCGCAGGGACGATGCGCAACCTGGATCCGGCGCTGGTGGCGAGCCGTCGTCTTGGGGCATTCACGTATCAGCTCGTCGTCCCGGCGGCATCTGCGACGGCGTCCGAATCGGGCGGGCTCCGGTCACACTTCGAGACGCTCACTGCGCTGCGGGGGTGGGGCCTGCCCATCGAGCCGCATTTTCACGCATGCGACGGCATCGACGCCGTGATCGAGTTCTGCCGAACGTGGGCAGACGGCCGCCGTGAGCTCGAATTCGACACGGACGGCGTCGTCATCAAGGTGGACGACCTTGCGCTGCGGGAGCGTCTCGGCCGGACGGCGAAGTTTCCACGGTGGGCCATCGCGTTCAAGTTCCCCGCACAACAGGCGCACACGAAGCTCCTGCGGATCGACGTGAACGTCGGCCGCACGGGCGCGAACACGCCGTTCGCCGTCCTCGAGCCGGTGTTCCTCGCGGGCTCCACGATCTCGCTGGCCACGCTGCACAACGCAGAGGACCTCGCGAGGAAAGACCTCCGCGAAGGGGACACCGTGATCATCGAGAAGGCGGGGGACGTCATTCCGCGTGTGGTCGCGCCGATCCTGAGTCTTCGTCCCGCGGACTCGACGCGCTGGGTCATGCCGACGACGTGCGCCGTGTGCGGCAGTGAGCTCCGCCGTGACGAGGAGGAGGTCGTCTGGCGGTGCGACAACTCGTCCTGCCCGGCGCGGCTCAGGCGAAGCCTCGAGCACTTCGCGTCGCGAAGCGCGATGAACATCGAGGGCCTGGGAGAATCGCTGGTCGATCAGCTCATCGAGGGCGAGCTCGTGCGTGACTTCGGCGACCTCTATCACTTGGAGGCTGCGCAGCTCGAGAGTCTGGTCGTGACGCCGCGGGCGCCCCGGTCCGAGCGGGCCGTGCCGCGCAAGCTCGGCAAGGTCGGCCGCAATGTCGTGGAGCAGCTGGCCCGAAGCAAGACCAACGATCTGTCGCGGCTGATCTATGCGCTGGGGATCCGCCACGTCGGTGAGAAGGCGGCCGCGACCCTGGCGCGCTACTTTCGAACGATGGACGCGCTGCTGGCCGCTCCCCTGGAAGCCCTGCAGACCGTGCCGGAGATCGGGCCCGTCGTGGCAGCGTCGTGGCGCGCCTTTGCCGACGAGCCCCACAACCAGGCGCTCATCGCCAAACTGGCCGCGGCCGGCGTGAACATGAGCTCACAGCAGCCCGAGCCCGGCGATTCGTCGCGCGGAAGGCTGGCGGGCAAGACATTCGTCCTGACCGGCACGCTCGAGTCCATGTCCAGGGAGGAAGCGGTGGCCGCGCTCGAGCGGCTCGGCGCGAAGGTCACCGGATCGGTCAGCAAGAAGACCACGGGGGTGGTCGTTGGCACGGATGCTGGAAGCAAGCTCGATAAGGCGAAGCAGCTGGGCGTGCCGCTGCTGACCGAGGAAGAGCTGAAGACGCTTATAATCGAAGATGCGTAGCTTCCGCCTTCAGGCGAAGGTTGTTCGTAGCTTCCGCCTTTAGGCGGAAGGTTCTCATAATGTCCAAGCGGTTCACCGCCCTCACCGTCGCGCTCACGGCCATGGTGGCGTTTCTCGTCGGCCTGATCATCGCCGGCGAGTTCACCCCCGCGCCCATCGTCTCGACGGCCCCGCGGGCGCCCGTGCCGGCGGGCGACACCCGGCGCGCGTCGGCGCTCACGGGTGCGCCTACGGTGGTGAACTTCGCCGACGTGGCGGAGCGGATGAACAGTGCGGTCGTGAACATCGACGCCACGTCAACGGGCGCGGAGGCGCGCGAGTCCCGGAACCTCTTCCGTCGCCCGGACAGCTCGGGTGAAGCGCCCGCCCCGCGCGAGCTCGATACGCCCAGGCAGGGGTCGGGGAGCGGATTTCTCATCGACCGTGAGGGGTTCATTCTGACGAACCATCACGTCATCGAGTCCGCCCAGCGGATCTCCGTCACGCTGGCGGATGGACGCACATTCCGGGCCCAGGTCGTCGGCACCGACCCCGCCATCGACGTCGCCCTGCTGAAGATTGCCGGCAGCCACGATCTGCCGGAAGCGCCGCTCGGTAACTCCGACGAGCTGCGCGTCGGCGAATGGGTCTGCGCCATCGGCAATCCGCTCGGCTACGTACACTCCGTCACCGTCGGCGTCGTCAGCTTCATCGGCCGGAAGCTGTTCGACGCCAGCCTCGACGACTACATTCAGACGGATGCCGCGATCAACTTCGGCAACAGCGGCGGCCCGCTGATCAACTCGCGCGGCGAGGTGATTGGCATCAACTCCGCCATCAGCTCGCGCGCCAGCAACATCGGATTTGCAGTGCCCATCAACCAGGCCGTCGGCATCCTGTCGCAGTTGAAGGCCAGCGGCCGCGTCTCGCGTGGGTACATGGGTGTGCTCCTGACCGACGTCACGCCCGCCCTGCAGCGGTCGCTCTCTCTCGGGGCTTCGCGCGGGGCGCTGGTGCAGGACGTGACGGCCGGCTCGCCGGCCGAGCGCGCGGGCCTCCACGTGTACGATGTCATCCTCGACGTCGAGGGTCTCGACATCGCGACGAACGAGGAGTTGATCCGGAACATTTCGGCGCGCCAGCCCGGCACCGTGGCCCGCCTCGGGGTCGTGCGCGACGCGCGCCGGTTCACGCTGCCCGTGAAGCTGGCGGAGCGGCCGATGCGCGACGATGGGGACAATCAGGATCTGGTGGATGGCCGTACGCGCCCCAGGCCTCCAGGGGACGCGCCCGAACTGCCGCTGGGCCTCGCGGTCCGCGACCTCGACCGGGCTTTTGCCGGACGCCTGGCGATTCCGGACACCGTGGACGGGGTGATCGTCTCGCGCGTCGATCCCACCGGGACGGCCTTTTCGGCCGCCATCCGCCGTGGATTCGTGATCATGGAAATCAACCGCAAGCCGGTCCACTCGATGGCCGATTACCAGCGCATCCTGGCGGCCGCGCATCCGGGTGATGTGCTCGCGCTCTACTGTTTCGACCCGACGCTGGCGCAGCGGGCGCTCGTCACGGTCACGCTCGAGTGAGAGTCCTTCCGCGTCTGGCACCAACGGACGTCAGCACCAACCCATGCCGCCGGATTCGTCCGGTGGCGAATCACACCACACGCTCGAATTGAATGAAGTCACGAATTCTGATCATCGATGACGAAGCGGAGATCCGGAAATCGCTCCGGATGATCCTCGAGTACGAAGGCTACGACGTGCTCGAGGCGTCGAGCGGCGCGGACGGCCTGGTCATGGCGGAGCGCGAAACTCCCGACCTGGTGTTTCTCGACGTGAAGATGCCTGGCATGGACGGCCTGGAGGTGCTGCAGCGGCTGCAGGCCGCCCGCGAGACGCTGCCCGTCGTCGTCATCTCGGGTCACGCGAGCAAGGAGGAGGTTGCCGTCTCCATCAAGCGCGGTGCGCTGGACTTCATCGAGAAGCCGCTCGGCAGCGATCGCGTGCTCGTGACCGTGAAGAACGCGCTCGAGCACGAGCGCCTCCGGGACGAGAACACGTCGCTCAAGCGCGCCGTCGAGGTGCGCCATCAGATGGTCGGGGAGTCGCCGACGCTGCGGCAGGTGTGGGATGCCATCAAGCGCGCGGCTCCGACCAACGCCACGGCGCTGCTCCTCGGCGAGAGTGGATTGGGGAAGGAGCTCGTCGCGCGCTCGATTCACCGGAACAGCCTTCGGAGCCGCGAGCGGTTCGTGCAGGTGAACTGCGCCGCGATTCCCGAGGAGTTGATCGAGTCGGAGCTGTTCGGGCACGAGAAGGGCTCGTTCACCGGCGCGACGGAGAAACAGATCGGCAAGTTCGAGCAGGCCGATCGCGGGACCATTTTCCTCGACGAAGTGGGGGACATGAGCCCGAAGACGCAGGCCAAGGTCCTGCGGGTGCTGCAGGAAGGGGAAGTCGAACGGCTCGGATCCGCCAGGACGATCAAGGTGGACGTGCGCGTCATTGCCGCGACGAACAAGGATCTGGAGCTCGAAATCGAGAAGGGCACGTTCCGGGAGGATCTCTATTTCCGCCTGAGCGTCATCCCGATCCGGGTGCCGCCGCTCCGGGATCGCCGTGAGGACATCCCGGCGCTGGTACGGCACTTCGCGGATCTGTTCAGCCGCGACAACAACCGCAAGCCCCAGCGCTTCACCCAGGCCGCGCTGGAGTACATGCAGAAGGCGCGCTGGAAGGGCAACGTCCGCGAGTTGAAGAATACCGTCGAGCGCCTGATCATCATGACGCCGGGCGAGGTCATCGACGTCGACGACCTCCGCGATATCGTGCGCATTGAGTCGAAGGCGCCGGCGGCTGATAATAACGAGAGGGAGCGTCCCGGCACATTGCGGGAATTCAAGGAGTCCTCCGAGCGGACGTTCCTGGTCGAGAAGCTCCGCGAGAACAACTGGAACATTTCGAAGACCGCGGAGGTGATCGGCACGCCGCGCAGCAACCTCTATAAAAAACTGGAACAATACGGCATTTCGCAGGAGAACGATGGCGTCTAGACGTTAGGTAACACCGCCGCAGCAGGCCAGACGATCGTCCGCCTTCGCGTCCTTCGGACGCTTCGGCGCGACAAGTCCGACGAGGGGCGTATGGGGCGCTCCAGCGGGCCTGCCGCGCCGAAGCGCCCGAAGGGCGCGAAGGCGGGAGGAAAGTCCGAACTCCGCAGGGCAGTGCGCCGGGTAACGCCCGGTCAGGGCAACCTGAAGGAAAGTGGCACAGAAAATACACAGCCAACGGCAGGTCGCAAGGCCTGCCGCGCCGAAGCCCGAAAGGGCGGAGGCGGGCAATGGTGAAAAGGTGCGGTAAGAGCGCACCGCGCCCGTGGCAACACGGGTGGCAGGCAAAACCCCGCACGGAGCAAGGCCAAATAGGGGAGCGCGAGGCAGTCCGGCGTCATTCGTGGCGCCGGGATGTCTCAATGGACGGCCCGTCCAAGCTTCCGGGTAGGCTGCTTGATCCCGCCAGTGATGGCGGGGCTAGAGGAATGATCGTCACGCCGACGTTCGTGGCCGAAAGGCCACGACCGAAGGTGGACAGAATTCGGCTTACGGCCGGCTGCGGCGGCCTTCTCCCCGGCACGTTCGACATCAGTGACAGCCCAGGACGAGGCTGTGCACGTTTATTGCTTAGATTGAAAGCATGACTCAGTACCTGGTCACCGGCGGCGCCGGTTTCATCGGATCGCACCTGTCCACCGAGCTCCGGCGACGCGGGCATCGTGTCCGCGTGGCCGATTCGCTCATAACGGGAAAAGAGAGCAATCTCGAACACATTCCTGACGTCGAGTTCCTCCAGGGCGATCTGGCGGACGCGGATTTCGCCCGTCGTGCCGCCGCCGGCTGCGACTACGTGCTGCATCAGGCTGCGATTCCGTCGGTTCCCCGGTCCGTCAAGGATCCGATCGCGTCGAACCGCGCGAACGTGGATGGGACGCTGAACATCCTCGTGGCGGCGCGCGACGCCGGCGTCAAGCGGCTCGTCTTCGCGGCTTCGTCCTCGGCTTACGGCAACACCGCCACACTGCCGAAGCACGAACAGATGCCGACCAGCCCGTTGTCCCCGTATGCGCTGCAGAAGGTCGTCGGAGAACAATACCTGCAGATGTTCACGCGGCTCTATGGTCTGGAGACGGTGAGCATCCGCTACTTCAACGTCTTCGGCGCGCGCCAGGATCCATCGTCTCCCTATTCGGGCGTCATTTCGGTCTTCGCGACGGCGCTGCTCGAGAACCGGTCCCCCACCATCTACGGCGACGGCGAGCAGACGCGCGACTTCACCTACGTCGCGAACGTCGTCGACGGCGTGCTGAAGGCTTGTGAGGCCCCGAACGCCAGCGGCGAGATCATCAATGTGGCGACGGGGGGACGCATTTCGCTGAACACGCTCTTCCGATCGATGCGGGACATGATCGGTGGAACCGTGGAGCCGACGTACCTGCCGGCGCGGCAGGGGGACGTGCGCGATTCGCAGGCGGACATCGCCAAGGCGAAGGCCCTGCTCGGGTACGAGCCGCTCGTGTCCTTCGAAGAAGGCCTGAAGCACACCATCGACTGGTATCGCACAGTCTTTCAGCTCTCAGCTGTCAGCGCTCAGCCGGGCTCTTAGCTCTTAGCGGTCAGCGGTCAGCTGTCAGCTCTCCGAAGAACTGATTTGCTCGCGGGCCCTGAAGCTGTCGGGCCATCGACGACCCACGATCCGTGAGCAAAAAAAACGCCGGGGCGTTTGTGCGCGCCCCGGCGAAGAACTGATAGCTGACAGCTGTCAGCTGATAGCTCCCTAGAAGGCAAACCTCCCGCCGAAGCGGAGGCTGCGCTGGCTTCCGCTCGTGCCGGTGATCTGGCCGAACGTATTGCCCGTCGCGGTGCTGAATCCCACGGTTGGATTGCCCCACCGCACCGAGTTGGTCACGTTATAGGCGTCGACCCGGAACTCTGCATACTTCGTCCCGCTGATCGCGAACCGCTTGAACAGTGATGCGTCGAGATTCCAGAAGCCCGGACCGTCCGGGCCGTTGTTCCGCTGCATGTTCCCCTGCACGCCTGCCGCCGGCAGTGAATACACGGTCGGGTCGAAATACAGGAGACCGGGTCCCTTGCCTCCCAGCACGTTCTGCTCACCCGTCAGGTTCGCAAAGGCGGTGTTCCCCGGCGTGTTCAGCAGGGTGCCGTTGCCGCCAATCGTCAGCGCCGTCCCCGACTGGACGACGAGCAGACCGCTCACCTGCCAGCCCCCGATGATTCGGCCGAGCATGCCCTCCTTGAGCCACGGCTTGCCGGGTCCCACCGGCAATTCGTAGATGGAGCTGAGGACGTAGTTGTGGAGCCGGTCGGTGTTCGACCGCGCCCAGCTCAAGTTGAAGTCGATCGGTGTGCCGATGCCGGTGTTCTCGTTGGCGAGGTCCATCGAGCGGCCCAGCGTGTACGAGTTGGTCAGGAGGAGCCCGTTGCGGAACCGGCGATCCAGCTTCACCTGCAGCGCCTTGTACTCCGACTTGTTGTCGTTCACGCGCGTGCGTGACGTGCCCGTCCGGTTGAACGCGGCGAACTGCGGGCGACCCGTGTTGCCCGATCCGTAGACGAGGCTCGCGTTGGTGTCGAGATCCATGACGAGATTGACACCGCGGCTCCCGACGTACGCCACGTCGGCCGTCAGGGCGAACGGCAGCTGGCGCTGGAATGCGACGTTCCAGGAATGCAGCGTGCCTTCGCGCAGGTCCGGCGAAATGACGTCGAACGTCGAGTTCAGGATGGATCCCGTGGCGGGAATGACCCCGTCGGTCGGGATGTTGACGAGCACGGGGGCGGGGAAGCCGGCGGCCATCGTCCCGGCGCGCTGGAAGCCGTTGGCCGCGGACCCGGAGTAGTTCTGCTTCACGGGGAAGTTGAACGCATAGCGGTTATCCGGGAAAGGAATCGTGCTCGCCCCATACCCGGCGCGAAGCACGGTCTTCTCGTTGAGCCGCCAGGAGACGCCGGTCCGCGGGGCGAAGTTCGTCAGCGTGCGCTTCACGTTGACGGCATTGGTGGTGCTGCCGAACCCCGCGACGCGAATCGTGTTGGTCGTCGGGTCGTAGTTGGCCAGCGTCCCCTTGCCCTCAATCCCTTCGAGCGGATTGTAGTACTCCCACCGGAGCCCGAGGTCCACGGTGACGTTGCTGTGCACCTGCCACTTGTCCTGGATGAAGGCCGCAGTCGCCCAGTGCTTGGTGCCGGGCTGGTCGACGACTTTGAGGTCGCGCGTCACGCCGTTCGGCCAGTCGAGCAGGAACGACGCCATCGAGTTGGCCACGCCGCTGAGCGTCGCGGTCTCACTCGGCAGTCCCGTGCCCGAGGCGTTGAAGTTGAAGAGGCCGCGCGAGCCGCCGGCATCCTGCGTCTGAAGGAGGATGTCACGGTTCTTCCGCCACTCGCCGCCGAACTTCACCGTGTGGTTGTGCAGCAGCCGGGTGACGGTGGTGGCGATGTTCCACGTTTTCTCGGAGCGGTCCCAGGGCTGGCTCGGCGAAAAGCCCAGCAGCGGGTTCGAGTAGCCCCCGATCGTGATTCGAGACAGGCCGCTGGTGTACTCGTCCAGGTTGGCCCCGGGGATCCCCAGCTCGGTGCTGGTGTTCAGTCCCTGGCCCTGGGTCGATGTCACGTTGTGGTAGTAGTTCAACCCGCCACGGACATCGAGGACGGTCGTCGCATTGAACACGCGCGTCCAGTTGACCGCGTTGCTGGTGCTGGTGTTCGTACCCGTTCCCGCAAAGCCGTCGTTCGCGGCGCCGCCGTAGATGCCGTAGAGTCCCGGGTCGAAGAGGACCGGGCGCATGAAACTGCTGCGGACCGACAACGAATCCTTCTCGGTGACGGTGTAGTTGACCTTCACGTCGAAGCCGTCGGTCGTCTTTTCGCGCACCTGCGCCTGCTGGAAGTTGTTCTGTCCGAGCGGCGCCCCGGGAATATTGGGTTCCGGCAGCAATGCCATCAGCTTTCGGGAGAGGGGGCTGATCCGGTCCTGCGGGATCTGGTTGTTCGCGAACGCGACCCGGTTGGCGCCACTGACGTCGCCGGTCAGCGGATCGTAGATCTTCTGCGACACGGCGCTGAAATCGCCGTTCCGCATCGCCATCGTCGGGATGGTGGCGCGCACGACGTAGCCGGCATTGTCGAGCGTGCGCTGGTAGTCGCCGAAGAAGAAGAGCTTGCCGCGCACAATCGGACCGCCGAGCGTGAACCCGCCGTTGACGAACTTTGTCGGCGCCTTGAGATGCGTGAAGTAGTCGCTCGCGTTGGTCGCGTCCGTGTTGCCGAAGAAGAACACGCTTCCCTTGAAGTTGTTGGTCCCCGACTTCAGCGTGACGTTCGTGATCGCCCCGCCTGAGCGGCCGAACTCCGCGTCGTAGTTGCTGGTCGAGACGCTGACGGTTTCGAGCGCGTCCGCCGCCGGGATGATGACCTGCAGGAGACCGGTCTTCTGATTGTCGTCCAGCCCTTCGATGAGCGTGTTGTTGGCCAGACGCGACTGTCCGTTCACTTCCGTGGACAGCGAGTCCTGCGAGTTGAAGAACGCGGAGTGATCACGGTGCGGCCGTGTGGCACCCGGCACCGTGACGAGCAGACCCTGGAAGTTGCGATTGAACGTCAGCGGCATCTCGCTGACCATCTTCGATTCGATGATGCGGCCCGTATCGGTGCGGTCGGTCTGGAGGACGGGCGTCTCGGCGGATACCGTCACGGCCTCCGTCATCTGGCCGACCTCGAGCTTCAGATCCACGCGGATGGTCGTGTTGACGTCCACCTTGACGTCCGGCCGGACCATCTTCTTGAATCCCTGCAATTCGGCATCGACCGAGTAGATGCCGTTCTGCAGACTGGAGAAAATGTAGTACCCGGCATCATTGGTCGTCGCCGTCCGGCTGATGTTGGTGCGCGTCTCCGTGGCGACGACGGTCGCGCCCGGAACGGCGCCTCCCGTAGAATCCGTCACGTTGCCGAGCAATGTGCCGGTGACTGCCTGCGCGTTGGCGGTGCCCGGCATGATGAGAGCGGCTCCGAGCACCAGGCCCAGGGCCATGCAGACGTGAGCGAACGGACTTCCTGACGCCTTCCTCAAACTCCGGCGCATTCGTGCTTCCTCCCTTGAATTGCAGACGTACTCGCGCCAGCCTCCCGGCATCCGTCGGGGCTGGCTTGGGGCGCTCTAGCTTATCAGTGATTGTGTCCGGATGCGGCATTCCCGGGACACTCGCGCCACAATGCGCAGGTCGGGGAAGGGCCCCTCGGGTCGGGCCCTCAGGGTCCCGCCTCCCGCGCGCCACTCGTGACGGTATGGCCGAGCGTCATGGCGCTGAACCCGATGGTCACCACGCAGCATGCCACCATGGTCACGAAGACCCCGTTCCATCCCCAGTGGTCCGCAATCCAGCCCACGCCGGTGCCGGCGATCGCCGATCCGAACACGTAGCCGAAGAAACCGGTGAAGCCCGCTGCCGTCCCCGCGGCCTTCTTCGGGACCAGGTCGAGCGCGTGCAGCCCGATGATCATGATCGGCCCGTAGATCAGGAAGCCGATCGCGATGAGCGCGGCGTAGTCGATCCAGACCGGCCCGTGAAGGTTGAACCAGTAGACGACGACCGCGATGAGCGTGAGGGCCATGAAGAGCATCGTGGCCGGGGCGCGCCGGCCCCCGAAGACCTTGTCGGAGATCCACCCGCAGGCAATCGTGCCGGGGATGGCGGTGTACTCGTAGAGGCTCCACGCAAGGCTCGATTGTTTGAACGGATACCCCTTGGCCCCTTCGAGATACGTGGGGATCCAGTTGACCACGCCGTACCGCACGAAATAGACGAAGGCATTCGCGATGGCGATGGCCCAGAGGTAGCGATTGTTCAGGACGTGCTCGAACAGGATCTCGCGGACGGTGAACGTCCGTTCGTGATCGGCGCTGTAGTCCGGGCGATAGTCGTTCCTGTGGGCCTCGATCGGCGGAAGTCCGCAGGACTGCGGCGTGTCCTGCAGGAGGAAGAACACGACGATCGCGATGGCGGCGGCGATGGCGGCGTTGAAGTAGAACTTCGCCCCCCAGTCGTGAAAGAGCATCACGCCGACGAGCGCCAGGTTGGCGACGAGCGCACCTCCCACATTGTGGGAGACGTTCCAGACCGACACCACGAGCCCCCGCTCGTGGGTGCTGAACCAGTGGACCATCGTCTTGCCGCAGGGCGGCCATCCCATGCCCTGGACCCAGCCGTTCGCCGTCTGCAGGACAATCAGGAGCGTGAGCGAGGCGTACAGGCTCTTGAACAATCCGGATGCGGCCATGATCGCGCACGAAATGAGGAGCCCGAGCGGCAGGAAATACTTCGGGTTGCTGCGATCGGAGACCGTGCCCATCAGGAACTTGGACACGCCGTACGCGATGGACAGGCCGGTCAGCGCCAGCCCGAGGCTTGCCTTCGAGTACTCCGGATGCTCCCGGAGGATGTCCGGCATCGCGAGCGCGAGATTGTTGCGGACCAGATAGTACGCTGCATACCCGGCAAAGATCCCTATGAAGACTCGTCGTCGCTGGCGACGGTATTCGGCGTCCACCGCGGCCGGGGCAAGTGCCGGAGCCGCAGGAGCAGGGCGGAGCATTGTGAGCATGAATTGTCGGGATTATAGCGGCGAAGCGACAAATCTGTCTTGACCGGACCAGCCTGCACGGTCAGTATCGGTGCGCCTGGTTACCCAGCGTTAACGAGTCCGTCACGTGTCCTTCGTCGGGGCTGAATAGAGTGTCAACCATGCAACGAACCCTCAGTACCCTCGCCATCACACTCGTTCTCTGCCTGGTCTCGTCCGTCGTCTACGGGCAGTTCGATACCGCCAGCGTCGTCGGCACGGTCAGGGACAATACCGCGGCCGTCGTGCCCGGCGCGACCGTGACCCTGTCGAATCTGGACACGGGGATTACGGCCACCCGCGTGTCGGATGAAAACGGCAGCTTCGAGTTCATGAACGTCCGGATTGGCCGCTACAAGGCAACCGCCGAGCTTCAGGGGTTTTCGATTGCGCTCGCCGACAACATTCAGGTCGCGGTCGGCGCCCGGCAGCGGGTGGACCTGCAGCTCAAGACGGGCAACCTGACGGAGACAGTCGAGGTCGTCGGCGCGGCTACCCGGCTCGAGACCGACTCCAGTCAGCGCGGGCAGGTCATCACGAGTGAGCAGGCCGTGCAGCTCCCGTTGAATGGGCGCGAATACTCCGCTCTCGCGCTCCTCAGTCCCGGCGTGCGGCTGTCGTCGCTCAACACCGGCTCGGCGTCGACCGTGCGTGAAGGGTCGTTCAACATCAACGGGCTGCGGAGCACCTTCAACAATTTCCTGCTGGACGGTCTCGACAACAACGCGTACGGCACGAGCAACCAGGGATTCTCGAACCAGGTCATGCAGCCCTCGCCCGACGCCGTGGCGGAGTTCAAGGTCGTCACGAACAACATGAGCGCCGAGTACGGCCGAAGCGCGGGCGGGACGATCAACGTCGCGTACCGGAGCGGGACGAACCGATGGAGCGGCGCGGCGTGGGAATTCTTCCGTGACACCAAGCTGAATGCCGTCGGGTTCTTCAAGCCGGTCACCGGAGAGAAACCGCCGCTCAGCCGCGATCAGTTCGGAGGTACGTTCGGCGGACCGCTCATCAAGAACCGGGCGTTCTTCTTTGGCGACTACGAAGGGTTCCGGCAGACGCGCAAGAGCGTTGGATTTGCCACGATTCCCACGGTCCTGCAGCGCCAGGGGGTTCTCGCCGTGGCGGTGCGCAACCCGGTGACGGGGGAGGCATATGCTGCCGGCACGCCGGTGCCGATGACGGACTTCGCCAGAAGAGTGCTGAGCGCGCTGCCCGATCCGACGTCGAGCGCGGCGTCGAACAACTACTCGATCCTGCAGGAGTTCACGAACGACAACGACAAGGGGAACGTCAAGGCGGACTTCCAGATCAGCCCGTCGATGAACGTCTTCACCCGCGTCGGGTATCGAGACGTCGACATCTTCGACCAGCCGATCACGCCGCTGCCGTCAGGCGGGGGTGGCAACGCGCAGACGTACGTGACGAACAAGCAGCTTGCGGCAGGCTACACCTGGACACGCTCGGGGAGTGCGCTGTTCGAGGCACGCCTGGGGTGGTCGCGGACCGTGGCGGGAAAGAACCCGGCAGCGCTCGGCTCCACGGGAGCGCTCGAGGCGTACGGCATCCGGGGCCTTCCGACCGATCCGCGGATCTCCGGCGGGCTGCCGAACCAGATCGTCACAGGGTTGACGGACTTCGGACGCCAGGCGACGAACCCGCAGTGGCAGTATCCGGAGATGTGGAACCCGAAGGTCAACTACACCTGGATCGCCGGGCGCCATTCGCTCAAAACGGGCTACGAGTTCCAGCACGTCTCCACCGAAGTGCAGGACGTCAATCCCCTGTACGGCCGGGACACCTACAACGGCCAGTTCACACGTCCGGCCGGCGCTGCCGCCGGGAACATCTACAATCTCTCCGACTTCATGTTCGGCTTTCGCAGTCAGTACGCCCTCAGTAACATCCTGATCGCGAACGTACGACAGGAGATGCATTTCCTCTATGTGCAGGACGACTTCCGGGTGAACAGCCGGCTGACGCTGAATGCCGGCCTCCGGTACGAGGTACGCCACACCGAACTGGGAGCGGGACAATATCCTGTCGAATTTCGATCCCGCGACACGCACCATGGTGCTCGCGGAGGATGGCTCGATCAGGGATCGGTCACGCATCAAGCCGGATCGCAACAACTTCGGGCCCCGGCTCGGGTTCGCCTGGTCGCTGACCCCATCCACCGTCGTACGTGGGGGCTACGGCGTCAGCTACATCCATTTCCACCGGGCGGGTGCGGGCAACCTGCTGCCGATCAACGGTCCGCAGGTGGTCAACGCCGTCGCCAACCAGACCAATCCGGTGGACCCGTCATTCCTCACGACCCAGCAGGGTTATCCCGATCAGTTCGCCGACCCGTCGAAGTTCAATCCGCTCGCCGCCAACATCACGTACATGCCAGACGACTACCACTCGAGCCCGGCCCAGAGCTACTACATCTCGGTACAGCGCGAGATTGCCCGGAACATGATCGTCGACGTGGCGTATGTCGGGAATCGCGCCGATGACCTGCTGCTCTTCGCCAACTTCAACCAGGCGGCGCCGAACAACGCCGCCGGGACGCTCTCGCTGCAGTCGCGCCGGCCGATTCCGCAGTTTGCGGACATCACGTATGCGTTCAACGGTGGCAAGTCGCGCTACAACAGCCTCCAGGTGAAGTACCAGTACCGGCTGCGTCGCGGCCTGACGCTGTTGAATGCGCTGACGATTTCCAAGTCGAAGGACAACGGTGCAGGCTCGCTCGAAGGCCCGAACGGGAATTTTCCTGCGCCCCAGGACTTCTACAATCTCGATGCGGACTTCGGCACCTCCGCCTACGATCAGCCGTACAACAACACGACGAGCGCGATGTGGTCGCTGCCGATCGGACAAGGACGTCGCTGGTTGTCGCAGGCCGGGGCGCTGACGGATGCGGTGCTTGGCGGGTGGACGGTGAGCGGCATCAACACGATCACATCGGGCGAGCCCGTCACGCTCCAGTACACCCCAGGTCCCACCCTGCAGGTGTCCGGCATTCAGCAGGACTTCCGCGGCGCGAACAACTATCGGCCGAACATCTCGGGCGATCCGTATGGCGACCGGAGCTCCGTCGCCACGTACCTGAATCGCGACACCGTGATCATTCCGACCGATCCGTCACAGCCATTCGGCAACGCCCCGCGGAACAGCGTCCGCGGTCCTTCCTTCTGGCAAATGGATGTCGTGGCAGCGAAAGACTTCCCGCTGCCCGTCGGCGATCAGACCCGGCTCCAGATTCGACTGGAGGCGTTCAATGTCCTCAACAAGACGAACTTTCGTGGACCGAACGGCAATCGCAGTAGCGGGGCGTTCGGCACCATCACGTCCACCTACGACGCGAGGCAGCTGCAGCTGGGCATCAAGGTGACATTCTGACGGGAGCTCTCAGCTGTCAGCTGGGAACTGATAGCTGATAGCTGATAGCCTGAGAGCTTATGATCCGCCTTCTGTCCTTCTCCCTCATCGGCGTCATCGTCGCGGGCGCGCAGTCTTCAACACCACCTGCGAAGAAGCAGCTGATCGCGCACCGTGGCGCGTCGGCGTATGCGCCCGAGCACACGCTCGAGGCGTACGCGCTGGCGATCGAGCAGGGGGCTGCCTTCGTCGAACAGGACCTCGCCGTCACCAGGGATGGAGTCCTGGTCTGCATCCACGACCTCACACTCGAGCGCACGACCAACGTCGAAGAGGTGTTTCCCACCCGATACAGCAGGAACACCGCAGCCGGGTCATCCCCTGCAGTGCCTGGAACTGCCGCTGCCCCTGCTGGACAGGATAGCCCCCGCCGGTGGCTGGTCCATGATTTCACGGTCGCCGAAATCAAACGCCTCGACGCGGGCTCCTGGTTCGACAAGAAGTTCGCCGGCGCGACGATCCCCACGTTCCAGGAGGCGATCGAGGCGGTGCGCGGGAAGGCGGGGATGTATCCCGAATTGAAGGATCCGGAGTTCTACCGCAGGCAGGGGGTCCGGCCGGATGTACTCCTGGCGGGGATGCTCCGGAAGTACGGGCTCGTCGCCAACCCGAAGACGCCGGTCATCATTCAGTCGTTCGATGACACGACCCTCAAGCAGCTCGCGCGAGATTTACCGCAGGTGCCGCGCGTGTTCCTGGTCGATCCGGCGAGTGCGGCGCGGCTGGACTCGCCCGGCAAGCTTCGCGAGATCGCCGCGTGGGCTTCGGGTGTGGCTCCCAACAAGGCGATCGTCGAATCGCGTCCTGACGTCGTGAAGTGGGCGCATGACGCGGGTCTGACGGTGACGCTCTGGACGTTCCGTTCGTCCACGACCACGTTCCCGTCGGTCCGCGACGAAATGGCGAAGTATCTCTACGACCTGAACGTCGACGCGGTGTTCACCGACAATCCCGATCAGTTCCCGAGACGCTGAGGCTGCGCGGGCTCCGGAGCCACCACCGTAACGTCCGGGACACCGTGCCGCCGGCCGACGCAGAGGTCATACACCCAGCCACCCAGCACCGCGCCGATGAGGGGCCCGATAATCGGCACCCACCACCAGTGGTTACCGGCGCGGAACACGTCCGCCCCCCATCCCGCAATCGCCGTGAACAGGCGCGGCCCGAAATCGCGCGCGGGATTGATCGCGTAGCCCGAGTTGAACCCGAACGCGGCGCCGATGGCGACGACGAGCAGCCCGACGATCACCGGTCCCTGACCGGCGGCCGGGGGCGCGTTGCGATTGTCCGTGAGCGCAA
The DNA here is from genome assembly GCA_963749835.1 of uncultured Acidobacteriota bacterium. GTDB lineage: Bacteria > Acidobacteriota > Vicinamibacteria > Vicinamibacterales > 2-12-FULL-66-21 > JALZOC01. The sequence goes on along the minus strand of CAVVOD010000001.1, from coordinate 2,778,626 downwards.
AAATCACGGCCATCAGGAGCGCCGTGCCGACAATCTGATCGATGACCCCGCCGGGAAAGGTACTGAGAAACGGCTGGGGATACGTGGACCAGATCCCGGCCGTTGCCTGCGCGCCGGTGACGTGGCGCACCCCTCCGTCGAATGCTCTCAGGGCTTCGAAGTAGGTCGCGTAGACGACCGCCGATGCGGCAAACGCGCCGCCAACCTGCGCGACCGTATAGGGCACGACCTTGCGCCAGGGGAACCCGCGGTGCACCGCGAGCGCGACGGTGACGGCCGGGTTCAAATGCGCCCCAGACACGCCCCCCGCGACGTAGCACCCCATGGTCACGGCGAGACCCCACACGATGTTGATGGCGAGCTGGCTGCCGGCGTCCTTGCCGCTCAGGACGAACTGGGCGACGACGCCGACGCCAAAGGCAATCAGCACGAAGGTGCCGAGAAACTCGGCCAGAAGCTCGCGCCGATCGTTGCGCGTCTGTTTGGACATGCACTCCTCGAAGGTGGTGGCCGGTTCGCCGGGGATCCGGCGGTCCGATTCGCTGCGGGAGTATATAGCACGCGCCGGTTGATGCTGCGGTCCTTCAAAGTCGATTAGACTTTCGTGCGCGGCTCATCTCCGGGCCGCTCTCATTTTGCGGAGCCTACGTGCCCTACATTCTTGCGCTCGACCAGGGAACGACCAGTTCGCGTGCGATCGTCTTCGACCACGACGGCGGTATCGTCGCGCTCGCCCAGAAAGAGTTTCCCCAGATCTTTCCGACGCCCGGCTGGGTCGAGCACGATCCGCAGGAGATCTGGACGTCGCAGATCGCTGTGGCCGTGGAGGCGCTCGGCCGCGCACAGGTGCGTCCACGCGACATCGCGGCGATCGGCATCACGAACCAGCGGGAAACGACCCTGGTGTGGGACCGGGAGACCGGGGAGCCCGTCCATAACGCCATCGTCTGGCAGGATCGCCGGACGGCGGAGTTCTGCGACAGGCTGAAGGCGGACGGTCACGAGGATCTGGTACGCAGCCGGACCGGTCTCGTCATCGACGCATACTTTTCCGGCAGCAAGATCCGCTGGATCCTGGACAACGTGCCGGGCGCGCGCAAGCGCGCCGAAGCCGGTCAGCTGGCGTTCGGCACCGTCGATTCGTGGCTGGTGTGGAAGCTGACGAGCGGCGAGACGCACATCACGGACGTGACCAATGCGTCACGGACGATGCTCTTCAACATCAATACGCTTCAGTGGGATCCGGAGCTGCTGCGGCTCCTGGATGTGCCTGCGAGCATGCTGCCGGACGTCCGCGCGTCGAGTGAAGTCTACGGACGCGTCTCGACCACGCTCGGCGTAGCCGACGTTCCGATCGCGGGGATTGCGGGTGATCAGCAGGCGGCGCTCTTCGGACAGATGTGCGTCTCACCGGGCCTGACGAAAAATACGTACGGCACCGGCTGCTTTCTGCTTCAGAACACCGGCACTCGACCGGTCCCCTCGGCCAACCGGCTCGTGACGACGGTCGCCTGGAAGATCGGCGATCGGACGGAGTATGCGCTCGAAGGGAGCGTCTTCATCGGTGGGGCAGTAGTGCAATGGCTGCGCGACGGCCTTGGCCTGATTGCCAAATCTCCCGACGTCGAGCGCCTGGCGGCGTCGGTCGAAGACAACGGCGGCGTGTACCTGGTCCCGGCGTTTGCGGGGCTTGGCGCTCCGCACTGGGATCCCTACGCGCGCGGCCTCATGGTTGGCATCACGCGCGGCACGACGTCAGGGCACGTTGCGCGAGCGGCTCTGGAGAGCATTGCGTACCAGGTGGACGATCTGCTCGACGCGGTCTCGCGCGACTCGGGCATCACGCTGAGCGAGCTTCGCGTAGACGGCGGCGCATCCACCAATGACGCGCTGCTGCAGTTTCAGGCCGATCTCCTCGGCGTGGCGGTCGTCCGGCCGGCGGTCACGGAAACGACCGCGCTCGGGGCTGCGTATCTTGCCGGCCTTGCGGTCGGGTTCTGGTCGTCGGCTGATGAGATCGCCGGGCAATGGCGGGCGGACCGCCGGTTCGAGCCTGTGATGTCCCGAGCGGACGCCGCGAGGCTGCGTGAGCGGTGGCGCGAGGCCGTGAGCCGCTCGAAGGGCTGGATCGCTCCGGGCCGGGAAGCATGAGCCTGCCGGTCGGGCTGACCCGCGCGGACATGATTTCGCGCTTCGAACACCACCAGGGTGCGTGGGATTTCGTGATTATCGGCGGCGGTGCGACTGGAGTGGGCATTGCGGTCGATGCCTCCTCCCGCGGGTATTCCGTCCTGCTGCTCGAGCAGAGCGACTTCGGGAAGGGCACCTCCAGCCGAAGTACGAAACTGGTCCACGGCGGCGTGCGGTATCTCGAGCAGGGCAACATTTCACTCGTGATGGAAGCCCTCAAGGAACGGGGCATCCTTCGCCAGAACGCGCCGCACCTCGTGAGCAATCTCCCGTTCGTCGTCCCCAACTACGACTGGTGGGAGACTCCGTTCTACGGTATCGGCCTCAAGGTGTACAACCTGCTCGCGGGGAAATACGGATTCGGCGACTCGTCGATTCTCTCGCGTGATGAGACGCTGCGCCGCCTGCCTACCATCAGGACGGACGGCCTGCGCGGTGGCGTCGTCTACTACGACGGGCAGTTCGACGACTCGCGTCTTCTGATCAATCTCGTGCAGACCGCAGGAGAGTGCGGGGCTACGCTGCTCAACTATTCGCCGGTGACCGCGCTGACGAAAGGGATCGACGGCACCATCGATGGCGTCGTCGCAGCCGACGTGGAGTCCGGACGAGAACTGCGGGCGGCGGCGAGGGTCGTCATCAATGCCACGGGTCCCTTCGCGGACGGAGTCCGGCGCCTGGCCGATTCGGATGCGCCCCCGCTCATCGCGCCGAGCCAGGGCATTCATCTCGTGTTCGATCGGTCGTTCCTGCCGGGCGACTCCGCGATCATGGTGCCGCACACGCGCGACGGGCGGGTCATGTTCGCGATCCCCTGGCACGGCCATACGGTGGTCGGCACGACCGACACGCCGATCTCCGAGCCGGTGCTGGAGCCGACGGCGCAGGAGAGCGAGATTGGCTTCGTCCTCGAGACGGCGGCTCTGTATCTGCACAAGGCGCCGACGCGCGCGGACGTGCTGAGTGTCTTCGCAGGGATACGGCCGCTGGTCCGAACGGGCGACAGCCGCATCACCGCGGCGCTCTCGCGCGATCACACGATACACATCGACGCGTCCGGACTGCTGACGACTGCCGGAGGCAAATGGACGACGTATCGACACATGGCGGAAGACACCGTCGATCAGGCCGTGGACTTTGCCAGGCTGCCGGAACGACAGTGCATCACCAGGGACCTGCGCGTCCATGGGTTCCTCGAGTACCCCGACGCTTCCGGGGGCCTCAGCCTGTACGGGTCCGACGCCCAGTGGATCCGTGAGCTCGAGCGCGCGGAACCCTCGCTTGCCGTGCCGCTCGACGGCGCGTTGCCCTGCACTCCCTCTCAGGTGGTGTGGGCCGCGCGCATGGAGTTCGCGCGAACGGTGGAGGACGTGCTCGCGCGGCGCTGCCGGGCGCTGTTCCTCAATGCCGCGGCGGCGATCCGGATGGCGCCCGCGGTGGCGGTGCTGATGGCACGCGAGCTCGGGCGCGATGACGCGTGGCAGCGAGCTCAGGTCACTCAGTTCGAGGCCGTCGCGCAAGGGTATATGCTTCGCTAGCGCGCGTGACGCAGCGGCGTGATGCGTTTACTTTCCCCGCGAAGTGTGGTCTTGTCTCACCTCGTGACTCCCCGCACCCGAGTCGATCAGAATGTCTTTCCACCACCCGAGGTCCGGGATCTGCCCGAAGCGCCGCGCAATCTGTGGCGCATCGTCGGTCCCGGCGTCGTCGCCGCCGGTGTAGGCATTTCATCGGGCGAGTTCATCCTCTGGCCCTACATCGCGTCACAGGTGGGGCTGGTGTTTCTCTGGGGCGCCGCCGTCGGGATCATCACGCAGTACTTCCTCAACATGGAGATCGAGCGCTACACGCTCGCTACAGGGGAGACGGTGTTGGGCGGCTTCAGCCGGTCCTGGCGGCACTGGGGGCTGGTCTTCGCGATCATGGTGTATTTCGCAAACCTGTGGCCGGGATGGGCGCTGAGCTCGGCGACGCTGGCGACGTACCTGGTCGGCGGCAACGCCAGCCTCATCGCGGCGGGGATGCTGCTCGTCATCGGCGCGTCGCTGACGCTGGCGCCGGTCGTGTACGTGGCCCTCGAGCGCCTGATTTTCGTGAAGGTCGGCGCGGTGATCGTGTTTGCGGCGTTCGCGACGCTGTACGTGATCAAGATGGACAGCTGGCGCGAGTTGCCGGTCGGACTGTCCGGAGTGGCGGGAATGCCCCTCGAGCTCGGCTTCGCTTTACTGTTCGGGGCCATTGCTTTTGCCGGCGCGGGCGGCGGCCAGAATCTCTGCCAGAGCAACTGGATTCGCGACAAGGGATTCGGCATGGGAGCCTACGTGCCCCGCCTGGTGAGTCCCGTCACGGGTGTCGAGGAAGCGGCGCCGACGACCGCCGGGTACGTGTTCGAGCCGACGGCCGCGAACCTGGCGCGATGGAACCGGTGGTGGCGTTTTGCGAACACCGAGCAGCTGGTGGCCTTCACCCTCGTCAGCATCAGCACCATCTGCCTGACGTCGATGCTGGCGCATTCGACGCTGTACGGAGTGCCTGATCTGCCGAACAGCGCGGCGTTCCTGCGGATCGAGGGTCAACGCCTGCAGTCGATCGTCGCGCCGTGGTTCGGCGTGTTCTTCTGGTCGGTCGGCTCGTTTTCGCTCTTCGCGTCGGCGATGGGGATCACCGACTACACGAGCCGCCTGGCGGCAGACGTGCTGAAGACCACGTACTTTCGATCGTCGGCCATCTCCGAGAGCCGCCTCTACTTCCGGCTCGTCTGGGGGCTCGTCGGCATCGGCTGCACCGTGCTGCTCGTCGGCATGAACCAGCCGCTCGTCCTGCTCGTCATCTCGGCGTCGGTCGGCGGCACGATGATGTGCATGTACTCCGCGCTGCTGATCAAATTGAACCGCAAGCGGGTGCCCGCTCCGATCAGGATTCGCGGGTATCGCGTCGCCGCGCTCGTGTGGTCAACGGTCTTGTTCGGCGCGCTTGCCCTCCTGTCGATCTGGCAGCAGCTTCAGCGCCTGTACTAATGGGGACACTCACCTTTACGGTAACTCGTTGACCTGTATCGCCCCGAAATGGCACGACAATTTCGCGTGACGTGCTGTTATGCCGCTGGGAAATTGGGGACACTCACCTTTACGGTAAGTCGTTGACCTGTATCGCCTGTGAATGGGAACCGCCGTCGCCGTTGTCTGCCCCGAAGCGTCATGCGCCGATCGCCGATCGGACGTTCAAAATCGTCCCATACGTATCAACAACTTAGCCTAAAGGTGAGTGTCCCCATTTTAATGGGCGGCATCAGAGACGGGGGATGGACAGGCCGCCGTCCACATGGATGACCGTGCCGGTTGCATAGGGCACGTCGCCGCGCGTCAGCGCCGCGACCACGCGACCGACGTCCCCCGGCTGACCCCACCGGCGTTCAGGCACGAGACCGTCGGCGATTCGCGTGTCGTAGACCTGCCGCACGCCCGCGGTCATGTCCGTCGCGATGATCCCCGGGCGCACTTCGTAGACGGGAATGCCGTGCTCCGCAAGACGCGCGGCAAAGAGCGCCGCCGACATCGCCAGTCCCGCCTTGCTGACGCAGTACTCTCCGCGCGCCGTCGACACCATCTCCGCCGAGACGGACGTGATGAAGGTGATCGACGCGGGAAATCCCGGGTCAGCCCGCTTCCTGACGATCTGATCGCGCGCGATCGCCTGCGTCAGGAAATACGGCCCGCGAAGATTCGTCCGCAGGACCTCGTCGAAGCTCTCCTCGGTCGCCTCCAGGATGTCGGCCCTGACGCGCGGGGCTCGTCCTGCGTTGTTGACGAGCGCCGTCACCACTCCACACCGCTCGCGGATGTCGTCCACGAGCCGGAGACGCGCGGCCGTGTCTGCCAGGTCCGCGGCAAAGTACTGGACGCTCGTATCGTGGGCGCGCAGGCCGTCGAGGGCGGCGGTGACCTCCGTCTCGGCCCGGACGCCGCACACCGCGAGATCCCAGCCGTCGCGAGCCAGTGCACTCGCGATGCCGAGGCCGATTCCCCGGGTGCCACCGGTCACGAGCGCCGTGCCGCGCGCGGACGAGCTCATGACCGGCCCCTGTCTCCGAAGAACGTCAGGTACGGCGCACCCTCCGCGAGACGCTTCACGTACAACGCGGCTTCGCGCGCGTGATAGTCGCCCCACTGGCTCGATTCGCCGCGAGGCGTGGACGCGCCGGGGGGCACGTAGTCCCAGCCGTTCGGCCAGTGATACACGGAGTGCAGCAGCAGACCCTGATGGTTCGCGTCGGTGCTGACGTAGGGGCCCGCGGGATCGAAGAGCGTATCGAGCACTCGGAGCCCTGCCTGTTCGTACCGTTCGGCGTCCTTCTCGTCACCGCGTCCGGCCAGGACCCGCGCAAGCCGCAGGAGCCCCTGGGCGGCGATGGCTGCCGCGGAGCTGTCGACCGGCTCGTGATCGTTGAACGGATCCGCTGGGCGGCTGCCCCAGTCGCTCAGCGCCGCGAGCCCAGGGGCACCGGCGTCCCAGTACGGCACGCCATCGGACGCCGCGATCTCGACATAGTGATCCGCCGTCGCCGAGGCTGCCTCGAGCATCATCGCCTCGACGTCCTCCCGTCCCCCGCACACGTCCAGCTCGTCGTCTGAAACGGTTGCCACGAATTCGAGCTGTTCGGCAAATCCGAGCACTGCCCAGGCGAGGCCTCGCGTCCACGTACTGAAGGGGGAGTATCCCTGCTGCGTACTCGGTCCGCGGTACGTGCCATTCACCACGTTGAAGAGGCTCTCGTGCGCCGTGCGTCCCCGCACATCGAACCGATCGCGGCCGCGGCCGAAGTACACGTTGTAGCGCGCCGTCGCACGTGCATGCTCGACGAGGCGCTGCACCAGGCTGACGCGGGCGTCCTGTTCCTCCATCAGCCGCTGGCCGAGCACGTGTCCGAGGGCCAGGGCGCGCAGCGATCGTATCGTGTCCACGAACAGCGAATGCGCCCCATTGAAGGAGTAGATGTACCCGCCGTCCGCCAGGCGCGTCCACCGGCGCGCCTGCACGGCTCCGCTGACCTTCAATGCCAGCTCGTAGAAATGGATCTCCCAGTCGCTCGCCTGCACCCGACCCTCGCGAGCCAGCCGCCAGAGGTTCCCGTAGGTGCTGACGTTGTTGAAGCCGTGATCGTGGACGCCGACGTGCGTGAGATGCGACGACATCCTCTCGAGCGTTCGCGAGCGTCCGAGCTCCAGGAACGGCGCGTCGCCGGTCGCATCGAACTGCAGCAGCGCAGACCCGAATTGAAACCCCTCGGTCCATTCGGTCCACCCGCGGGCCTGGTAACGGCCGCCAACAGTGAAGACCGGCGTCCCGTCCGCCCGCTGCCAGGTGTCTTCGAGGGATTGAATCTTGACGGCGGACAGCTCGAAGATGCGCGCGATCGCCGGCAGGAGGTCGCGCGGAGAACGCTTGCGGTCCAGGTGAATCATCGTGGGTATCGGCGGGCCAGAGGGATGGGAATCATCAGCGGCGCCCATTATAAGCGCGACTCTCGGAGCGTTCGACATCGGCGTCGATGCGGCGTTTACTTGTGCCCGAGCCCGCGAGTACGCTTGGATCCATCGTGGATGTACACCTGGTCGACGGCACGTACGAGCTGTTTCGCCACTACCATGCGCTCCCGAGCGCGCGGCTGCCTGACGGCACCGAGGTGGCCGCCGTCCGCGGCGTGCTCACGTCGCTCCTCGGCATGGTCAACCGCGGGGCGACCCACGTCGCCGTCGCGACGGATCACGTCATCGAGTCGTTTCGCAACGGGCTGTGGGCCGGATACAAAACAGGACAGGGCGTCGAAAAGGATCTGCTGTCGCAGTTTCCTCTCCTCGAAGAAGCGGTGGCGGCTCTCGGCATGGTGGTCTGGCCGATGGTGGAGTTCGAGGCCGACGATGCGCTGGCGGCCGGAGCGATGGCCGCGGGACAGGACACGAGGGTCGAGCGCGTCTTCATCTGCACGCCCGACAAGGATCTCGCCCAGTCCGTCGTCGGCACCCGCATCGTCCAGTTGAACCGCCGGACGAACGAAGTCCGCGACGAAGCGGGCGTGGTCAGCAAGTTTGGAGTGCGGCCGGCATCCATACCGGACTACCTGGCGCTCGTAGGCGACAGTGCGGACGGCTACCCCGGGCTGCCCGGGTGGGGAGCCAAGTCGGCGGCGGCCGTCCTGGCGCGGTTCGAACACATCGAAAACGTGCCTGCGGATTCACGCGACTGGCACGTGAACGCCGCGTCAGCCGCCACCCTCGCGCGCACGCTCGATCACAATCGCGAACTTGCGCTGCTCTTTCGCGATCTCGCCACGCTGCGGACCGACATCCCGCTCTTTGCGTCCGTTGACGAGCTCAAGTGGAACGGCCCGACACCGGCCTTCACCGAACTGGGCACCCGTCTCGAGGCTGCGGTGACCGACCGCAAGCGGCGTGAGGGGCGCTAACCCGCATTGTTCAGTGCGCCGCGCAGGTGCGGAGGAGTTCAACGCCCTTCCTTCAGCAGCTTTTCAACCATTTCCTTCAGCTCACTCAGTTCCCTCTTCATCTGTTTGTTTTCTCCGTTCAACTCCTGCACTGCCTTGACCAGTGGCACAACAAATTCCGCATAGCGCAGACCGTAGAAGCCTTCTTGATTCGTTGGTGCGTCCACACCGCTAAACTGGTAATTGAGTTCTTTGGCGGCCAGCTCCACCTCCTGGGCCACAAAACCCGTGTACACGATCCTGGCTTTCTCCTCCCGGGCTGTTTGTTCGTCAATTGTCTGTTCCCGTGCTTTGAGTTCTTCAACTGGGAGCAGGATTGAATCAAGGCCGCCCGAGCGAACTTCGCCATGCAGGTTTCGGGTCGAACCAGCGCTGGCAGGCGGAGTCACAGGAGCAGCCAGTTGTGGATGGGTTGCCTTCAGCTGCTTGTCAAGCCCTTCCACATCCAATGTATAGGTGATGGGGCGCAGCTTTTCAATAAACATCAGGCCGGGAACATCTTCGCAGACGTTGTGTTTGTACCTGCTGTCTGAGAAGGCTGTGAAGTTGACCTGGCCTCCAATAGAAGTCACTTTGGTATTGCCGATGCGTACCTGATTGTCGGCCGTGACGTAGGCCAAGCTGCCCAGGGCAGTGCTATTGACCACAGCAGAGAAGGCACTGGCACCACTACCAACAAAGGTACTGTCTGCCGTCTCGGCAAATCCACCCGCGAACACGCCTATAGCCGTGTTTCTACTGCCTGTCGTAATGTTGGATAAGGCCATTCTACCTACGGCTGTGTTTGTCTCGCCAGTGGTATTCCGGACTAACGCCCACACACCAAATGCCGTATTGCTTTGCCCGGTGGTATTGCTGAACAAAGCCGCATTACCAGAGGCTGTGCCGTTGCTGGCGGTCGTATTGGCAAACAGAGCCTGGATGCCATTGGCCACGTTGCCGTGACCGGTGGTATTGAAGAATAGGGCCATGTGGCCTGTGGCCGTGTTTCCAAGGCCGTCGGACTCGCCTGAACCGATGGGAGGACCTTGATTTGAAAACAGGGCCTGGTCGCCAATCGCCGTGTTCAGACTGCCAGTAGAATTGAGCGACAATGCTTCAACGCCAATGGCTGTGTTGTCAGTGCCGCTGGTATTGAACGTTAGAGCACCACTACCAACGGCGACGTTGAACCGTCCCGAGTCGTTGGAGGCCAATGCACGCTTGCCCGTGGCGGTATTGTGACGCCCGCTCGTGTTGTCTCGCAAAGCTTCCATCCCTGTAGCTGTGTTGTCCGAACTGGTGGTATTAGCACGCAGCGCCCGGAAACCAACGGCAGTGTTGTCGATGCCCGTGGTGTTATTCTGCAACGCCTCTGTTCCCAGACTGGTATTTGACGCCATAAGTGGTGCCTTTCTGAAGATTCCGTATTGGTCTACTCTGGCAACGTGCGCGGTCCCCGTCTCCCGAACGGGACATGCGGCGTCCGCCGCGTTTGATGTCTCAGCCTCGTTCGCCGGGACCTGTCGATCAAGCGGATAGGTGATGCATCCTTCGAATGCCTCGAAATGCCGTGTTTTGCCGTCCGCTGGCTTGGGGCTGGAGTTGGGTTGGAGCGACGGGTGCTCGCCCAGGAGAGGACCAGATGACGAAAGAACCCTCGCCGGCGGGATCGAGGGTCCGACCCGCGCGATGCGTCGGACCGGCTGTTCTGCGGCCGCTGCTGAGCCGCCCCGTCCGGAACCGGAGCACGAGCGCGTCGCAGGAGTCAGGAGCGCCAGCGGCAACGCCGCACCCAGGAATACCTGCTCGGGCGCTATCTGCTGTGAAAGTTCATCGAAGAGGACCCAGCCGAAAACATCACGCGCGCCTGGAGCGATCGAGATCCTTGGCGATCCTCAGGGCAAGCGTGCGGATCCACATCGATGCCGGATCCTGCGCGGCGCGGCGAGGGTAGAAGAGGTGCTCCTGATAGTCTCCCGGTTCGATCGGCGGCGGCAGCAGCCGCAGCGAGAACCGTCGCGCCACCGACCGCGCGAGGCGTCTGGGCACCAAGGCCACGACGTCGGCTTGCGACGTCGCCTGAAGCGCCTGCAGATAGCTCGGAACCTGCAGGACGATGTCTCTCGATAGACCGTGCCCGCGAAGCCAGCTGTCGACGGGATCCTCGCTCAGGCCCGCACCAACGACGGCCACGTGCCGCGATCGCAAGAACACGTCGAGCGCCTTCAGCTGTGACGCGTGGGGATGCTCCTTGCGGACGACGACGGCCTCGGTGTCCGTAAAGAGGGTCTCCTTCTCGAATCCCGCGATGTCCATCCCCGTGCACGAAATGAGCATGTCAATCGACTGAAGGTGCTCCGGCTTCGCCGACGCGGGACTCTGCCAGGGCAGGACGTCCAGCCTGACGCCAGGCGCCGCGGCGCGCAGGCGCTGAACGAGCGCTGGCACCAGGAGATGGGCGATGTGATCCTGCATCATCGCCGTGAACCGCCGGGTACTGCGTGCGGCCTCGAACGACTCGGCCGCCAGCAGCGTCCGCACGCGCCGCAGCGCGTCGGCCACGGATTCCTGGAGGCCGGCGGCACGCGGTGTGAGCTCCATCCGCGAGCCGACCTGGACGAGCAGCGGATCGTCGAAGAGCGTTCGCAGACGCTTCAGGGCGTGACTCGTCGTTGGCTGCGAGCGTCCGATCCTTCGGGCGGCGCGGCCGACATGCGCTTCCGAGATCAGCGCGTCCAGTGCGACCAGCAGGTTCAGGTCGATGGCGGTGAGATTCATGGCGTCGATTTCGCCAATTGTATCAATCGATTGGACGAATCGCATCAGCGCCCGCACTATCTGTCAGGAGGTTCCATGCCTGCTGTTGAACCGCGAGCGCTCCTCGCGGCAGCACGTTCGCTCGCCCGACGAACTCGCGCACTCGCAATCGTGATTGGCGTCGTCGGTTCTCCCGGCGTGCCGACACCCGTGAGCGCGCACGTTCAATCGTCCACGCCAGAGCACCCCGGAGTCTGCACATGAAGGAGCTGCGTTCGCGACCGTTGTTCACGATCACGATGAAGCTGTCACCGACGCTCGAACTGGGCGATACGCCCGCGGGCAACCGTCGCGTGTTCACTGTTGCCGGCGGCACAGTCACGGGCGATCGGCTGCATGGCGAAGTGCTGGCGCAGGGGAGCTCGGACCTGCTTCTGGTGCGAACCGACGGCTCCTCTCAGCAGGACGTGCGCCTGCTCCTGCGCACCGACGACGGCGCGCTCATTCTGATGACGTATCGAGGCGTGCGCCACGCCTCGGCGGAGGTGAACGCTCGGATTGCCAGAGGTGAGGCGGTTGCGCCATCTGAGTACTACCTGAGAACGGCGCCATTCTTCGAGACGTCATCGCAGAGGTACGGCTGGCTGAACAGGGTCGTCAGCATCGCTATCGGCGAGCGAACACCTGACGGCGTGACGTACGAAGTCTTTGAGATCCTCTGACGCGGCCGAGAACTCGGTGCAAGGCCCGTCTATCGCGGCGGCGGTGGGGTGTACGGATCCGGCGTGCCGACCGGGATCAACGGGTAGCGATCGACGGTGGTCCAGAACTCGCTGACGACCCTGCCGATCGCGCTCACGGCCCACGGCGTGAAGTCCTTGACGTCGGTGTTCTCTTTGGGATCGGCGCGAAGGTTGAACAGCTTCATCGTCTGTTGCACCGGAGTGCCCGGCTCGTCCTGCCACGCGTAGTGCAGCCTCCAGTCGCCCCATTTGACCGCGCGCACCTGGTTGCCAGGCGCGAAGTAGATGAAGCTCTCGCGAGCGGACTTCTCCTGCCTGCCCTGGAAGAACGGCAACTGGTTGACGCCGTCGATGGCCCGGTCCGCCGGCACCTGCGCGCCGACCGCGTGCGCGATGGTCGTGAAGACGTCCGTGCCGTGTACGATTTCGTTCGACACGCGACCGGCCGGAATCCGTCCGGGCCAGCGGATCATGAACGGCGTCCGGATGCCACCCTCCATGGCGGTGTTGTAGAAGCCGCGCCAGGGTCCGGCGGTCCCTCGCCAGGGGCGCCGGGCTTCGACGCCGCCGTCGCTCGCCCAGATCACGATCGTCTCCCGCGTGAGTCCCAGCCTGGCGATCGTGTCGAGGATCGCGCCGACGTTGCGGTCCATTTCCGCCATCGCGTCGCCGATATCCCCGGCGCCGGTCGTACCGGCAAAGTCCGGATGGGGAAGCGTGGGGAAGTGCACGAGCGTGAACGGCACATACGCAAAGAACGGCCGGCGGGCGGCGCGGCTGCGCGTCATGAAATCGACCGTGCGGTCGGTGATCTCGCGGTCGATCGTCCGTCGCGTCTCGAGGTTGAACGCCTTCACCGGGCGCGAGGGCTCGCCGGCACGGCCTTCCCAGATGTACGGCGTGTCGTTGAACGTGCTCCGCTGCGACTCGTTGCTCGAGTCGCGAATGCCGTACCACTGGTCGAAGCCCTGGTGGGTCGGCGCGCGGCCCGCGGCGTCTCCCGCGTGCCACTTGCCGAATATCGCGGCCGCGTAGCCGAGCGGCTTCAGGTACTCGGCAATCGTGGTCTCCCACAGCGTCATCCCGGTGACGGCAACCGGTAGGCGAGGGTTCCCGACCTGACGCCATACCGGTCCGTCAGCAGCGCCGTCCGCGACGGCGTGCAGAAGGTCTCGACGTTGAAGTTGGTGAGCCGCAGGCCCTCCCTCGCGAGCGCGTCCAGTCGCGGCGTCGGCACACCTCGGACGCCCCCGTAGGCGCCGACCTCGCCGTAGCCGAGGTTGTCGGCGTACATGATCACGATGTTCGGCCGGGACGGCTGCGCAGATGCCTGCGTTGAGATCAGACCAGCGAGTACCATAGCCCCGACGAGCGAACGGCGCGTCGCGCTGGACATCTACCCGCCTCCTGTTGTCGTATGTCGCGTAGAGTATCCGGTCAGCGCCACAGAGACAACCGATGCCGAGGCTTATCGCGCGATTGAGAATAGTGCTGGCGGTCCAGGGACTGCTGCTGCTCGCAACGACAGCGACGGCGCAGGGCCGTCAGGACTTCTCTGGACGATGGGTAGCGGTGCCGGAGTCGTCGCCAATCCCGGACGGTCGCGGCCAACCCGATCCGGCATCCGTTGCCCGTACGATGGGCAGCGGATGGGGTGACAGGCTGACGATCGACCAGAACGCCTCGGCGCTGGTCGTCGAGCGCGCACAGTTCTCGGTGTACGACATGCAGGCGCCGATGCGCTTCCTCTATGCCCTGGACGGATCCGAGAGCCGCAATACCATCAACATGGGAAGAGGTTCGCAGGAGCTTGTCTCGAGGGCGGGGTGGCAGGACAGCTCTCTCGTGATCACGACCACCTTCCGCTTCAGCGACCCGCGGAGCGGCAGAGCCGAGACGAGCGATCTGAAGCAACTCCTGTCGCTCGACCCCTCCGGTTCGCTCGTCATTTCGGCGACGGTCGGCGGCGCGCTCGGAGGCACGCCCTTCACGGCGGCAACGACCTACAAGAAAGACGCTGGCGCTCCTGTCCCTGCCGGTGGTGCGGCGCCACGAGCACAGGCGCTGCGGCAGGACGCGGTCGTCCTCTTCGAGACCGAGAAGGGGACCATTGAGATGGAGATCGACAGCGCGCACGCGCCCGTCAGCGCCGCCAATTTCCTGAAATACGTTGACGCCGGATTCTTCGAGGGCGGTACCGTCAATCGCTCGGTCCGCCCCGACAACACGCTACGGCACGACGTCGAGATCCAAGTCATTCAGTTCCAGATCGACCCGGCACGGCAACGCCAGCAGTTTCCGCCGATTCCACTGGAGCGGACCAGCGCTACGGGCCTGAAGCACGTCGATGGCACACTCTCGATGGCCCGCAACGGTCCCGACACGGCGACGGCCTCGTTTTCCATCGTCATCGGCGATCAGCCGGAGATGGATTTCGGCGGGCGTCGAAACCCGGATGGCCAGGGGTTCGCCGCGTTCGGCCGGGTCGTCCGCGGGATGGATGTGGTCAGAGCGATTCAAGCGTCGCCGACCGGTCCTCGCGGCCCTTATGGGACCGAGTCTCTCGAGCCTCCGATCAGAGTGTTGAAGGCCTACCGGCGAAAAGACGGAGCCTGAGGGGAAGTTCAACGCGGGGCCAGTCAAATCATCGAGAATGGCTCACCGTTGTGCACTTGGCCCATCACCCAGCCTGAGAGGAAAGCTGACAGCTGATAGCTCCTCAGTGTATCTCCGGCTCCGCGATGGGCGCCGTGCCTTCGAGGAAGTCGAAGTCGCAGCCACGGTCCGCCTGCGTGACGTGCTGTGCGTACATCTTGCCGAATCCTCGCGGGAAGGCCACCTCGCGCGGCTTCCACTCTCCGCGGCGGTTCGCCAGTTCCTCGTCCGACACCCGGAGCGTGAGTCTGCGTTCGGCTACGTCGAGCTCGATGATGTCCCCGTCGCGCACGAACGCGAGAGGGCCGCCGACGAATGACTCCGGGGCGACGTGGAGGACGCAGGTGCCGTAGCTGGTGCCGCTCATGCGCGCGTCCGAGATGCGCACCATGTCGCGGACGCCCTGGGCGAGGAGCTTCTTCGGGATCGGCAGCATGCCCCACTCCGGCATGCCCGGGGCGCCCAGCGGGCCGGCGTCCTGCAGCACGAGGACGGAGTCTGCCGTCACCGGAAGGGCCGGGTCGTCGATGCGCGCTTCGAGATCGGTGTAGTTCTTGAACACGACCGCAGGTCCGGCATGCCGCAGCAACCGCGGCTCCGCGGCCGTGTGCTTGATGACGGCGCCATTCGGCGCGAGGTTGCCACGCAGGACCGCTACCCCACCCTCGGGCCCGATCGGGTGTTCGCGGGTCGCGATGACCTCATCGTTGCAGACGACCGCATCGTCCAGGTTCGCGCCGAGCGTCTGGCCATTGACCGTCAGGCAGCCGGTATGCAGGCAGTCGCGCAGGCGATTCATGAGTCCGAGCAGTCCTCCCGCGTAGAAGAAATCCTCCATCAGGAACTTGCCTGACGGCCGGATGTTCGCGAGAAAGGGGGTCCGTTTCGACAGCGCATCGAAGCGATCGAGATCGAGCAGGGCGCCGGCCCGCCCGGCCATCGCGATCAGGTGAATGATGGCATTCGTCGAGCCGCCGAGCGCCATGGCGGTGGTGACCGCATTCTCGAAGGCCTCGGTGGTCATGATCTCGCGCGGCGTCAGGTTCTCCCACACCATCTCGACGATGCGGCGGCCGCTGGCGCTGGCCATTCTCGGGTGCCCCGAGTCGGCCGCGGGAATGGAGGAGGCCCCTGGCAACGTCAGCCCGAGCGCGTCTACCGCAGCCGCCATCGTCGACGCCGTGCCCATCGTCATGCATGTGCCGAACGAGCGCGCGATGCCGTCTTCCATCTCGCGCCAGGAGCATTCGTCCAGCGTACCGGCACGACGCTCGGCCCAGTACTTCCAGACGTCGCTCCCGGATCCGAGGATCTGGCCGCGCCAGTTGCCGCGGAGCATGGGCCCGGCGGGCACGAGCAGCGCGGGGAGGTTGGCGCTCGTCGCGCCCATCACGAGCGCGGGGACCGTCTTGTCGCATCCCGCCATGAGAATGGCGCCGTCCACCGGATACGAGCGCAACGCTTCTTCGGCTTCCATCGCGAGCAGGTTGCGATAGAGCATCGTGCTCGGCTTCATCAGCGTCTCGCCGAGCGTGAGGACGGGGATCTCCATGGGAAACCCGCCGGCCTGCCAGATCCCGCGCTTGATTTCCTCGGCGCGGTTCCGGAAGTGGGCGTGGCATGGATTGGCGTCGCTCCACGTGTTCAGCAGGCCGATGACGGGCTTGCCGGTCACATCATCGGCGGTGAAGCCAGACCCCTTCAGGCGCGAGCGATGGCCGAACGAACGCAGGTCGTCCTTGCCGAACCAGCGATGGCTGCGGAGATCGGTGGGCTGCAGTCTGGGACGGCTCATGCGTCGCTCCGCCGAAGGGCCTTTGCCACTGGTCCGAGCTCCTCGAGTTGCGCGCCGCCGAGCGGTGAGACGTACGGAGGAATCGGGCCGGCGGGCGCGATGCCGGCAAGCTCCGACGCCTGGTGCAGCACGCGCGCCGGTCCCCACGCGTCCCGGAGGTCTTCGAGCGGCATGAAGACCTCGCGGAAGGCCTCCGCCGCCCCCCAATCCTGGCGTTCCGCGGCGGCGAACAGGTCACTGCACCGGCGTGGCGCGATACACCCCGACCCTGTCGTCAGGCCCCCGAGTTTGAAGTCGCGCAGATGGACCACGGCGGGTCTTTCCCCCATGCCGCTGATCACGCGTCGCCTGTCCACCCGCCGCAGCAAGCCTGCCAGGTAGTCGTCTTTACCCGCATCGTCGCGCACGACGGCGTATTTGATCGCGACGGCCACGCCGTCCTTCACGAGCCGGGCCACCGCATCCAGCCCTTCCTCTTTCTCGGCGCCGAAGCCGTCCTCCGACTTGAGATAGACGATCAGCGGGAGACCGCACGCTTCGGAGATCTCGCGGAGCCCCGCTTCCATGCCGGCTGCATCGCGCGGATCGCCGCAGGGCAGCATCATGACGCAGCGGAACGCGTGGCGACGCAGCAGGCGCGCCTGATCCATCGCGCGGCCGAAGGAAGGTCCAAGACTGGGAATCGCCCAGCGTGTCGAGCCGAATCCGGCGAGCCAGCCGAGCAGCGCCTCGTACTCTTCCAGTGTGATGTGGTACAGGAACGCATTCCCGCCGTACAGATATCGCGTGATGCCGCCGGCCTCGATGTGACTGGCCACCGCCTCCGCCGCGTCGAAATTGAGACTGCGCCGGCCATCCGTTTCGCGTGGCAGCGGTGGAACGGCGTACACGCCGTTGAGCTCTTCGAGCGAAATGCCGCTCATCGACGGGCACCGGGCTGTGCCTGGTACGTTTTCGTCATGCTGGTCCTGCCGTTGGTAACCGTGAAACTGCCGTCCTGCGTCGCCGACACTTTAATCGCGTGCGCCGTCGTTTCGTCGAGGTTCGCGATGAACTCGTCGGCGGAGTTGGACTCGCGTCCTCCCTCGACTGACGTGTGGAGCTGCCACAGGTCCTCGATACCTGGCGAGTTGCGGACGATGCGCCACGCGGAAGGGGAGCCCCCTTTTTTTGCTCCATTGTTCATGACGGCGACACGCGGTTTCAGCGCGTGCACCAGCACCGCAGGGCCAGAATTCTGAGCGCCGTGATGAGTCGTCACATAGAGCTCGACATGCCCGATCAGGTTGGACGGGCACGCAAGCGCGTGCTCCTTGTTCCATGTGAGATCGCCGAGATCGACCATCCGGAAGGCGCCGTGGGCAATCAGGATGCCGACCGACCGCGCATTCTCTGACGCGTCGTCCGGCTGCGGCTTGTGATCCGCGCACAACGGGTTTGGCGGCGCGGCTCCGGTAAGCGGGGAGCGGATGCTCTCCCCGGCCGACGACACGACCGTCACCTTGAGGCCCGCCACTGGAATGGTGTCGCCCGGCTTGACCTGGAGATGCTTGCCACGCTTCCGCGCCTCCAGGTAAGCGGTGTAGTTCGCGTCAGCGGTATTCTCGACCGTTGGTCCGTGATCGACGAACGTCCCAATCGGCACGTTCGCGGCAAGTTGTGCCACGCCGCCGACATGGTCGGTGTGAAAGTGCGTGATGATCAGATAGTCGATGCGCGCGACGCCCGCCTGTTTCATCGCCGCTTCGATGCGGCCGGCGTCGCGTCCCTCGAAGCCGGGCCAGCCGGTATCGATGAGGAGCGATTCGCCTGACGGCGAAACGACCAGGGTAGCCTGACCTCCTTCTACGTCGACGAAGTAGACGTCAAGAGGCTTTGGCCCAGCCTGGGACTGCGCTGACGCAGTCGCTCCAGGCGAGACGAGGGACAGGACGAACATCAGGATTGAGAAAGCTCGCATACGGTGACCTGCGCGGAATCGTTTGGGTTGACGGTCGATTGTCGGAAAGGGAAGTGTATCGCCTGCGAGGCGGCCAGCTCAAACAGCAGTTCTCGCAATCGGTGCGGCGGTCGCCCGCGGCAGGCGAAGCAGGCTGACGACGATGGCCTCCGCAACCAGAACACCCGCAAGTACGAGCAGGCCCCCGACGTAGCCGCCAGTCGTCTCGCGGAGCCATCCCATCACCGAAGGCCCGAACCAGCCGCCCAGATTCCCGATGGCGTTGATGAGCGCGATACCGGCAGCCGCGCCGGTCCCGCCGAGGAAGATGGGCGGGATGGCCCAGAAGACGCTCATCACCGACCGCTGTCCCATCTGCGACAGCGTGAAGCTCAGCACGAGCAGCCAGATACTGTGCTGGGAGGCTGCCGCCAGCAGCAGGCCGACGGCGGCCGTCGTCGCGCATGCCGCCACGTGGAATTTGCGCTCGCCCGTCTTGTCCGAGTGCCGCCCGACCAGGATCATCGCGACGAGGGCTGCCGTGAACGGGATAGCGGTCATGCCACTCAGGCTGAAGCCACTCGAACCCGACGCTTCGCGCAGCATCTTCGGCAACCAGAGAAAGATGCCATACGTGACCGACGTGTTGAGAAAGTACACGGCGCAGAGGAGCCACACGCGGCCGCTCGACATCGTTCCCGTGAGAGACGCATGCCCGACGTGTTTTCGCTGGGCATGCTCCTCGTTCATCGTCTTCGTGAGCCATTCGCGGTCGGCGGCAGGAAGCCACGTGGCCTGCTCCGGGCGATCCGTGAGCACGCGCAGCGCCAGGAGGCCGAGAATCACCGCGGGCAGCCCCTCGACCACGAAGAGCCATTGCCAGCCCTCGAAGCCCAGCCGCCCGTCGAGCGCCAGGAGCGCTTCCGAGACCGGCGCGCCGACGATAATCGAGACGGGGGCCGCCATCATGAAGAGCGCACCCGTGCGCGCGCGATCGGCCGCGGGGATCCAGTAGGTCAAATAGAGCACGAAGCCCGGAAAGAAACCGGCCTCGGCGAGTCCGAGCAGGATTCTCGCCGCATAGAACGACTTCGGGCCCGTGATGAACATCATGGCCATCGAGACGATGCCCCAGCCGATCATGATGCGGGCGATCCATCGCCGTGCGCCGACGCGCTCGAGAATCAGATTGCTGGGAACCTCGAAGAGGCAGTAGCCAAGGAAGAACAGGCCCGCGCCGAACCCGTACGCCGTGTCACTGAGCTGGAGATCGCGCTGAAGCTCCTGCGCCGCGAATCCGACGTTGACCCGGTCGATGTATGCGATGACGTAACAGATGAAGGCAAAGGGAATGATCCGGCGCGTGACGCGTCCGATGACGCGCTTGCGGGTGGCGGCGGCGTCTTCGATCGTGGGCGTAGTGGCCACCAGTGGTGTCCTACTCCGCCGCCTGCTGGATTCGATACAGATCGGTTTTCGTTCTCAGGAACAACGCCCCGTCGGCGACCGCCGGCGATGCCATGAAGCCGTTGTCGAGGACGCTCTCCCCGAGGAGCTTGAACTCGCGTCCCGCCTCGATGACCGTCGCCTTGCCTTCTTCATTGAAGAAATAAATGCGATCGCCCACCAGGAGCGGCGACGCGGAGTACTCGCCAGGCAGCCGGGACTTCCAGGCGACCGTGCCGGTCTTTGCCTCGAGGCACGTGGTCACGCCGACATCATTGATCATGAACAGCAGATCACCGGAGAGTACCAGCGAGGGTTTTTTCGGGACGCCCTGCGTCGCCCTCCAGACGACGTGAGTGGCCGTGACGTCGCCGCGCCCGTCCGGCTTCACGGCAAGAAGCTGCCCGGTTGACCAGCCGGACTGGTAGAACACGAGGCCATGACCGGCAATCGGGCGAGAGCTGGGGGAGTGGTTGCTGCGCTCTTCAATCTTCCAGAGCTCCTTGCCCGTCATCGGATCGTAGCCATAGGCCGCCATGGAGCCGACGCTCACGAGGACCGGCTGACCGGCAACCGTCACGATCTGCGGAGTCGAGTACCCCTTCCGGAAATCGCCGTCCGCCTTGATCTTTCCGTCCGGGAGGACATCCTGATAGTCGATCGAGCGGGGTGTGCGCCACACCGTCTTCCCGGTCTTCTTGTCGAGTGCCACGAGGTACTGCAGATCGCTGCCGTCGAAGTGCATGATCAGCAGGTCGCGGAAGATGATGGGAGACGACCCGGCCCCGCGGAAGTGATTGCATTCGAGGTCACGGCGTTCCCAGACGACCTTGCCCGTTGCCGTATCGATGGCAGCCGTCCCCGGTGAGCCGAACGTGATGTAGACCCGGCCGGGCTCCGCCACCGGCGTCGGCGAGGCGTAGCTGTTGAACGGATGGGCATACTGCGGCGTGGCGACTTCGAACAGCTTGAGGTCGTAGACAATCTTTCCGCTCTCGCGATCGACGGCAACCCCAAAAAGCTGGCGGCCATCCTCGGTGGCCGTCGTCATCCAGACCTGGTTGCCGAGCACGATGGGGGATGACCAGGCTCGACCGTGAATCGCCGTTTTCCAGCGGACGTTCGTGCTTTCACTCCAGGTCAGCGGGACGGGACCCGTGGCGGTGCCGGCCCCATTCGGTCCTCTGAACTCCGTCCACTGCGCCTGCAGCGGGAGCGTTGTCGCTGCAAGTCCGATGACCGGCAGCGCAAACATGACCAATCGACGCATGCGTATGACTCCTCGAGCTCGGATCATGACCAGGTGTTCCGGAGAAACCTGATGAAGTTGCCGTGGGCGATCGCGGTGATGTCGTCGCCGCTGTACCCGCGCGCGGCAAGCAGCCGCGGGATACGGGCCAGGTCGGCGATCGTTTCGACGTCGGACGGGCATTGCTCCCGGCCGAAGGCGCCGTCGAGATCGGATCCAATGCCGCAGTGAAGCGCATCGCCCGCGATCTGGCAGATGCGATCGACATGCTCGACGACAGTACCGAGGGTGACCCCGGCGCTTTCGGGTGTTGACTGTCCTCTGACCCAGTCCGGCACGAGCATCCAGGCGTCGAAAGCGACGCCAATCACGGCGCCGCGCTGCACGAGCTCGCGGATCTGGTCGTCGGTGAACTGCCGCTCGTTTGGCACGAGGGATCGGCAGTTGGAGTGGCTCGCCCAGACCGCGCCGGAAAAATGATCGAGCGCGTCACGGAAGCTGTCGTCGCACAGATGCGTCGCGTCCAGGATGATGCCAAGCCGTTCCATTTCGCGCAGCAGGTCGTGCCCGCGGGGTCCCATCACGCCGGTCGCGTTCGTGCCCTGCGCGTAGACGCCAGGGCCGTAGTGCGCCGGGCCGACGGCTCGCAGCCCCTCAGCATAGGCCCGTTCGAGGTGCGGCAGCGTGACGATGGAGTCGGCCCCTTCCAGACTGAGCACATAGCCGACCGGGGCGCCGGGTGTGGGGGATGAGAGGGCCTTCAGGTGCGCGTCGAGCGAAGCCCGATCGCGGATCTGCACCATCTCCTTCCGCTCTTCCATCGCGCGGTACCACGCGAGCTGGCCCTGGGTCATCGCCCAGGCCTGCTCCGGTGAATTCCATCCGCGCAGTGGATTGTCGGGGGCCACATACCGCGCGATGAGCGTCGCGACGCAGAGGCCGATTCCTCCGCGGCGCATCTCCGGCAGCGACACCGTCCCGCGTCCTCGATCCGGCTTGTCCGTCAGCTCGTGCTCGCGCGCGCGGATTTCGTCGATCGGACGGGAAAGATCCCGGTTCCATTCGAGCGCGTTCATGGCCAGGTCGAGGTGCGCGTCCAGAATCAACATGCAGGGCTCAATCGTGACATGGCGGCCGCCGCCGGCCCCATTCACGCTCGGGAAGCTTACCCCAAGGCCAGTTCCCGATTGACGACAAACTCGCAGTCGCATACAAGGTCGCATGCACCGTCGCCGCCGATGTGTTTCGCCCACGCTCGCGGCCGGCCTCGCCATGCTGTCGCTGACGCTGGGGCTCCGGGCGCAGCAAACTGACCAGCACGCGCACCAGGCGGCCAGCACCGCGGTCCCGCTCCAGCCGCTCGCGATGCAGGTCAGGCGACTCGAGACAGCCCTGGCATACCTGGGTGAGCCGCTGCAGGCGGCCGATCTCGCCGCCCTGAACGATGCGATTGCATTATCGGATGAGGCCGCAGCGGTCGCGCGCATTCAGGAGGTACTCGACCGGCACGTCCTCGTCAGGGTACAGATCAACCCCGAGAGCCGCGTCAAAGTGGAGCAGGGCGCCGCCCGTGCCGAACTGGTCCAGGGAGGAACGCGCCTGTTTCTCGTTAAGGTGCTCAACGAGGCCGGCGTGACGGCGCCGCTCGTGGTCCAGAGCCCCAACACGGGTCGTGTGTTCGTGCCGTCACGGGGAGGAGTAGGCGTCCCCGAGCCGACGGCGGGACTCACGGCAACCCAGGTCAGGGACCGCTGGGCAGATGTGTCGATCTATGCGGACCCGCCCATGCGGCCGCGCCTCTCCGGGTTTCGCGTGGAGTACGCGATTCTGCAAATCTACAGCCGTGATGCCGGTCAGCGATCGGCCACGCTCGGGTTCAATGTCGGTCAGGGAACGCAGGACATCGGGTTTCGCAACGACATCGATGTGCTGTTCACGGCCGCGCCGGCGCATCCGGTGCGTCTCAAGGTCCTCGACGAGAAGGGGCAGCCCGCGACGGCCGCGTTCCTCATCGAAGACGACCTGAAGCGCATCTACCCGAACGTCTCCAAGCGCCTGGCGCCCGACTTCTATTTTCAGCCGCAGGTGTACCGGACTGACGGCGACAGCATCAGCCTCCCGGACGGTACGTTCAATCTCACAGTGTCGCGGGGGCCCGAGTACCTGCCGCAGATCCGGCGGATCGTCCTCGCAGGTCCGCAGGAATGGCTCTTCCGGCTCGTACGCTGGATCGACCCGACGCGGTATGGATGGTATCCGGGAGATCATCACATCCATTCCTCGGGCTGCTCGCACTACGAAAGTCCGACCGAGGGGGTGCTGCCGAAGGACATGTGGCCCCAGATCACGGGGGAGGCGCTCAGCGTCGCCTCGGTGTTGACCTGGGGGCCGTCGTATTACTACCAGAAGCAGTTCTTCACGGGAAAGGATCACCCGCTCTCGACCCCCTCGACGTTGATGCACTACGACCTGGAGATCTCCGGATTTCCATCGAGCCATGCCGGACACCTCGTGCTCCTCGGGCTGACGGATCAGGACTATCCGGGCACGAAGCGGCTCGAGGACTGGCCCACATGGGGACTCCCGATCCTTCGATGGGCCAGGGCGCAGAACGCCGTCGTCGGGTTCGCCCATTCGGGATGGGGCCTCGAGGTGCGCAGCAAGGATCTGCCCAACTACGAAGTTCCTGCGTTCGACGGCATCGGCGCGAACGAGTTCATCGTCGACGTCACGCATCCGGACTCGGTTGATTTCATCTCCGCCGGCGACACGCCTTATGTCTGGGAGCTGAACATCTGGTATCACACCCTGAACACGGGTTTTCGCACGCGGGTGAGTGGAGAAACCGATTTTCCGTGCATCACCGACGACCGTGTCGGGCTGGCGCGGTCGTACGCGAAGGTTGACGGCCCTCTGACCTATCGGAAGTGGATCGACGCGGTTCGCGCCGGGCGGAACTATGTGTCAGACGGCAAGAGCCACCTCATGGACTTCGCGGTCAACGGTGTCGAGGGGGGCACGGCCGACAGCGAGATCCGGATGGAAATGCCTGGGAAGGTCAAGGTGACGGTCAGGGCTGCGGCCAATCTCGACGTCACGCCCGTCGAGTCGATCCGCCGCGCGCGCTACGACGAAAGGCCGTACTGGGATCTGGAGCGGGCGCGCATCGGCGACACCCGCGAGGTCCCGGTCGAGATCGTGGTCAACGGGGCCGTCGTCGCCACGCAAAAACTCGTGGCCGACGGCGTCATCCGGACGCTGACGTTCGACGTCGCGCTGGATCGCAGCAGCTGGATAACCGCCCGCATCCTCGCCTCGTCGCACACCAATCCAGTCTTTGCGATCGTCGGCGGCAAGCCGATTCGGGCCTCGCGCCAGAGCGCGCAGTGGTGCCTGAATGCCGTGAATCAGTGCTGGACGCAGAAGGCGATGCAGATCAAGGCCGGCGAGATCGAAGCTGCGCGTGCGGCCTACGACCACGCACGCCGGGTGTATCGGGAGCGGCTCGCCGAAACGCAGTAGCGCAGGAACGGCTGGCGATTTTATCGCCGGCTGCAGATGGTGTCTCCAAGCACCAGGTAGTCCAGATCGGTCGCGAGGAAGCATCTGACGGCGTCATCCGGCGTGCAGACGATGGGCTCGCCCTTCACGTTGAAAGAGGTGTTGAGGAGAATGGGCACCCCAGTCAGGGTCTTGAATTCGTCGAGCAGACTCCAGTATCGCGGGTTGTGCCGGCGTGAGACCGTCTGGATGCGAGCGGTCCCATCGACATGTGTCACGGCCGGGATCCTGGCTTTTCGGTCATCCCGAACGCGGCACACGAACGTCATGTATGGTGATGCCCCCGTGAAGTGAAAGTAGTCCTCGACGTCCTCTTCCAGCACCGATGGCGCAAACGGACGGTACGGCTCGCGGAACTTGACCCTGCTGTTGATGACATCCTTCATGTCGGCCAGGCGGGGGTCCGCCAGGATGCTGCGATTGCCGAGCGCACGCGGGCCCCATTCCATCCGGCCCTGATACCAGCCGACCACGTGCCCTTCCGACAAGAGCCTGGCTGTTTGCCGCTCGACGTCCTCTACTCGCCGGAACTCGAGACCACTGGACCGAATGACGGATTGCATCTCCGCTTCGGAAAACGCCGGCCCCCAGTAGGCATGCTCCATCACGAACCCGCGTGGCTTGCCCATCAACTCGTGCCAGATGTAGAACGGTATGCCAAGCGAACACCCCGCATCGCTGGCTGCCGGCTGGATCCAGATGTTCCCGAAGATCTGCCGATCCAGCAGGCGGCCGCAGGCCACCGAATTCAGTGCGACGCCACCCGCCATGCACAGGTGTTCCTCGCCGGTTTCTTTCCTGCACCACGCCGCCATCTCGAGAAGCAGATGTTCGAGCAACTTCTGGCCGCTCGCGGCGACGTCCTTGTAGGATTCCGTTTCAACGTGGCTTTCGTCCGGGCACGGAGGACCAAACTCGCGCACGAAGCGTTGGGAGTAGCAATTGGAGCCGCCGGTGTGGAAGGCGAACCATGAACTGTCGTTCATCAACCGGCCATTCTCGAAGCGCACCATCCGTGCGAACGTATCGGCAAATCGTGGATGGCCATAGGATGCCAGGCCCATCACCTTGTACTCGTCGGCGTTGGCTCGATACCCGAGAAATTGCGTGAGGGCCGCGTAGAAGATGCCGAGCGAATTCGGCAGGTAGCAGCGCGCGACGGGCGAGATGCGATTGCCGCTGCCGCGAGCAAAGAGCGTCGTGCAGTCTTCCCCGCAGAGATCCACCGTAAGAATGGCCGCCGACCGATGTGGCGACACAAGGAACGCGCTGGCGGCATGCGCGAGGTGATGGTCGATGAAGTAGAACCTGCCGCGGAATCCCATGCGCCGCAATTTGACGGGGACCGCGAGATGGCTCAGAAGCGTACCGACCGAACCACGCCAGTGCTTGCCCCCCTGGAAAGTCCGCAGGGAAGCCGGGAAATAACGGACCAGCCACCACAGGCGCTTCAGCAACCCTTTCCACGGCTGCCAGTAGAAGCCCGCGCAGGACAGATCTCGCATCGAAATGCCGGCCTCACGCAGGCAGTATTCGATTGCCAGGACAGGAAAGCGGTTGTCGTGCTTCCTCCTTGAGAAGCGCTCCTCCTCGGCCGCCGCGATCAGCGAGCCATCCTTCACCAGAGCCGCGGAGCTCTCGTGAATGTTGCAGCTGACTCCCAGCAGATAGATGTGTGACGACTCAGTCATGCTTCAGACGAGGCCTTCGCGTGCGGTCTACCGGGCCGGGGTCCCGGGCTGCTGGAGCGCTCTCAGGCGCGCCAGCTCGCTTTCGATGAGCGGGCGCTGCGGGTGATTCGGCACCAGGCGCAGCACCTCCTCGAACTCCGCGATCGCGGCGGCGGGATCATCGAGATCGCCGTCAGCGAGGAGCGCGCGGATGAGATGGGCGTGGGCGTAGGACGGCATCATCGCAATAGCCCGGTCGATCTTTTCGACTGCCTGACGGATGTCGGCGCCGGCCTGCCGATCCAGCGCATCAGCTTCGACAGTGCTTTCCTCCGCGCGGAGAGCCGACGCCCTGGCCTTTGTGCGCGTCGCGCGTTCCCGAAGGGCCGATCCCCAGTTGGTCAGGCTCGCGTAATTCCCGGGCCAGGCTTTCAACGCCCGTTCATACAGCACGAGCGCCTCATCGTATCGCTCGTGCAGCGACAGGATCATCGCGAGACTATCAATCGGCAGCGAGTACGACGGGTAAATCTTCAGCGCCGTCTCGAGGTGCGTTTTCGCCGCGTCGTAGAGCTTCTCCGCATCGGCCGCGCGTCCGGCGCGCGCATCATTCTCCGCGAGGCCCATCAGGAGTCGGCCGTACTCGGATTGGACGCGGGCGCTGTCCGGCGCAGCCGCAACTGCCGCAGACCAGAGCGCGGACTCAGTCTTCCAGTCACGATTGCGCGCCCAGGTCCGCGCCGCTCCGATACTGATCAGGAGGATGATCACCGCGGACGCGACGCGCCTCCACGCCGGGGCGGTCCTGACCAATCGGTCGGCGCCAGCGCCCGCCGCGATGAGGACGCCCGCACTCGGCAGGTACATCAAGCGCTCGGCGCAGAGTGTCCCGATCGTGACCGCGAAATTGCTCACGATAGAAAACGTCAGCGCGGCGAAGGCCAGTCCGAACGCGGCAATGGGGCTGCGGCGCCACAGCAGGGCGATCCCGCCGACACACGCGGCCACCAGGGCGACGCCGGCGAGGAACCGAGCGTCCAGCGCGCTCGTCACGAGCGGAATCTGGTTGTACGAGTAGTCAGCCGAGAGCCGCGCCGGCCACGAAAGCAGCCGCGCATAGTCGACGACGGCTGCAAAGGGCGTCATGAGTGCCTGGGCGGTGGTCGCACCCAGCCTCTCCCCAAGTGGCATCGTCGCGATCGGTACGATGGGATTGTCGAGCGGCGCGATCACGCCGCCGCCGATGACGATGCCGCCGAGCACCGTGCGGCGGACCGCGATGTACGCCAGCGCCACGGCGACGAGCGGCAGGTCGTCGCTCAGGACGCGAGAGCGTGGTGTCGCCGGCTGCCCGTCGTTGCCCTTTGCCGGCACAAGGGCGTCCATCACGGGAAGCACGAGAATCAGCGTGATCGCGCTTTCCTTCGACAGGAGCGCGCAGGCAAAGCAGGCGAGCGCCGCACCGCGATAACGGAGTGCGGTGCGGTCTGCGACTGGCGCCAGGCGGTGGAAGCGCATCGCGAGCAGGAAGAAGAACGCGGCGAGCAGCTCAGGACGTCCGGAAATCCCGGTCACCGCTTCCGTGTGCACCGGGTGAACCGCGAATGCCATCGCCGTCACACCCGCGGTCACGAGCGATCCGCCGATCCCGCGCACGAGTGTGAACAGCAGGAGAGAGACGCCCGCGTGCAGCGCGATGTTGACGGCCGTATACCCGTAGGTCGCCAGGCCATGCACCGCGTAATTCAACGCGTACGTGACGAGGACCAGCGGGCGATACAGCCCCTGCGGACCGTTCACGCCCCAGTACGACGATACGAAGAGGTGAGGAATGTCGGCGAGGGATCGAATGCGGACGTTGTCGCGAATCAGGCCGATGTCGTCGAGCACGAAGTCGTTGCCGAGCGCGTTGAGGTAGACGACCACGGCGGAGAACGCGACCGCCAGCGCCCAGTAGACGGCGGTGGTATCCGGGACGGCCCTCTGCCGCGCAATCGCCGGGATGCCTGGGCTGCGGCCCGCGGGTCGTGGTCGGCCCTGCTTCCTCCCTTTCGCCATCTGTTGCTCGCGAAAATAGCACATGAGACTCGGGACTCGGGGTCCGGGATTCGGGATTCGGACTCGGGACTCGAACTGGACTCGGGATCCGGGTCGGATTCGAGCCAGTAGCTTCCGCCTTCAGGCGGAAGGAGAGGCCTGGTCGGGATTCGGGATTCGGGATTCGGGATTAGTCGACTGGTGCAGGACCGCTCAGCGCGAGACTCACGTCTGCATCGGTCAGCCGGTAGATCAGAATCGAGTAGCCCACCATGGCGTCGGGCTCACGGCGGCGGAGAAAGGCCACCAGTCGTCCCGTCCTCATCTGGTCGAATTGTGCGAAGAGCTGGTGCCAGTACTCCTGGCCCGTCTGCCGCATCAGCGTTGACCAGGCCTGCTCGTTCTCGGACGCGCGGGCGAAGATCGCCAGGTTCTTGATCGCCGCCTGGTAGTTGCTCTCCTGCTCCGGGCTGTAGAACGTGCGGCTGATGACGTCCCGCACGGTCGCGCTGATGCAGTACACGCCGCCGCCGAGCGGCTCCGGCGGCTCTGGTGGCCGGCGATCGATGAAGCCCGCCAGGGTCGTGGCCTGGATCCCGTAGTACTCGGGGCGAGCGGTGCCGAAGTACGACAGATACACGCCCCGGTCGGCTGATTGCTGCAGCCCCTGCGCGTCGAGCCACCGCTTGAGCGCCGGCAGGTCCTGTCCCCAGTCGAGTGAACTGTCGGCGAGGTGCTTGTAGCCCTGCGAAGGCCCGCCCGCCAGCTGATTGAAGTACGCGAGGTAGTCGGGCCGAATGGCCAGCGACTCCACGACGTGCCATGCCAGCAGCGCCATGGTGGCCACGCCTGCAACCTTGCTCCCGCGGGACACGGTGTTCTCCACGCGGGCACCGGATCGCTGCCTGCGCCGCTCTCGTCCGGTCCGCGGTTCCGTGTTCCGCATCCGTTCGAACAGCGGCTGAATCCAGAAGGCTGCTCCGCCGGCGAGGATGCACAGCGCGGGATACGTCGGCAGCAGATGGCGATGGCCGATGTTGAGATTGGTGGTGAGTGCGAAGACCCAGTAGACGAACAGGAGCGCCAGTAGTGGCGTGCCCTCGTAGAGACTGGCCTGCGCGCGCTGCAGCCAGGGTTCGCCTTCACCGCCGCGCTTCCATCGGGCAGCGAGCCCGGCAAGTGCGAGCAGGCCGACGATCATGGCCGGGATCGTGGTCTTCACGGCGAAGGCGTACGGGAAGTACCACCACCAGCCGGTCGTGGAGAAGCGTCCGTTGAGAAACGCCGCGCGCTCGGACGCGAACTGCACGGTCAGGCTGGCGCCGTAGATGTACGCCTCGGGGAGAAGATGAAACCGCCGCGCGGTCGAGAGCGACCAGCCGACCACGCCTGGCTGCTCCGTCATCTGGCCGAGAAACGCCTCCTGGCCGGTGGTCGCCGCGGCGAACGCCGTGTAACGGAATCCGAATGACGCCCAGACGAGCGCCCAGACCACGACACCGAAGACCGCCGCGACGCCGAGAAGGACGCCCAGTTGCCGGGCGCGACCGGCGTACTCGACCGTGCGGCCGCGGAAGCCGACGATGAGAGGCCTGCCACCGAAGAGGCGCACGATCAGCATCACCAGTCCGACAGGGATCAGGATCGGACCGGACAGCTTCGACAGGAAGCCGCCTGCCAGAAGAGCGGCACCGCCGAGGACCGTGGCGGGGGTCACCCGATGCAAGGCCGTCCACATGGCGCCCGCTGCCGCCGTGAAGAACAGCGCCGCCGCCATGTCCGATGTGACGAGCGGCCCGTGAGCCAGAAGGGTCGGGGAGAAGACGAACAGTAGAAGGGCCACCCACGCCCCCGCTGGTGACACGAGCCGTCTGGCCCACCCGTAGACGAGAGCGGCCAGTGCAACACCGAGCAGCGCCATCACCGCCCGGCCGCGGCGCAGCATCGTGCCGGCATCGTTCCCGCTGAAGTACAGGAACTGGTCCCCCATCGCATAGACGTTCGATGTGGTCCATGCGGACTGATCGAGCCTGGGGAAGGATGATCCGCCCAGCAGCGCGGGCAACGCTCCGAGTCGCTGCGGCCAGTTGCCGTTCTCGGGATGCAGCCGGTAGTCGTCGAACGCCGAGTAGGTGTACCCGGCGGTCAGGTGGGCCATCTCGTCGAACGTCATGCTCTTCTGCGACGCCCCGGAGACGGCCATGCCGTAGTAGACGGCGAGCAGTATTCCGACGGCGGCGATCGGAGCCAGCCGTCGCGCGGGTCCGGTCGACGCCAGTTTCATTCCTCCGGGGACCGGCCGTCAGTCCCCGGATCTGAAGTCCCCTCTGAGCGATCGGGGAAGCGGCGTCGAACGATGAACAGCGGACGCGCCTTCACCTCGTCATAGATCCGCGCCAGATATTCGCCGAGGAGGCCGATTGACAGGAGCTGCACGCCACCCATGAAGAGGACGAGCGTGACGAGCGTCGTGAACCCCATCTGCGCCTGCTCGATGCCTGCCAGGCGCCTGACGACGAACCTGCCGGCGAGCACAAAGGCCATCACGCAGATCACGCCTCCGACCAGCACCATCAGTCTGAGTGGCTTGTAAGAAAAGCTGAAGACGCCGTCCAGCGCGTAGTGGAGCAGCCGGCCGAAGCTTTGCTTCGGCATTCCCGAGGCGCGCGCCTCGCGATCGTAGTGGACGTCGCGCTGTTCGAATCCGACCCACGCGCGCAGACCCGGCAGAAAGCGGTTCTTCTCCGGCAACCGATTCAGTTCGTCGAGGGCCTTGCGGTCCAGCAGTCCGTAGACGCCGACGTTCGCGGGAATCGGGAAGTCGGCGAACCAGCCGAACAGCCGGTGAAACAGGACGAACGACCACCGCCGCATCCCACGTTCCTGGCGCGTGCGCCGCTGCGCGCGTACCACCTCAGCGCCTGCCCTCCAGCTGGCCACCATCTCGGGAATCAGTTCGGGAGGATCCTGCAGGTCACCGTCCATGACGACGGTGCCGTCGGCCGCAGAGGCGGCAAGGCCGGCCGCGATGGCCGCCTGCTGCCCGAAGTTCCTCGACAGGTCGATCACGGCGAAGCGCGGATCCTGCCGCCGATGATCCAGCATGATCTCCAGCGAGCCGTCGGTGCTCCCGTCGTTCACGTAGATGACCTGCGATTCGATATCCGGCAGCCGTTCGAGCACCGACTGCAGGCGCCTGAACAGCTCCTGGAGCCCCGCGCTCTCGTTGCAGATCGGGATCACGATGGCCAGCGTCCGCTTGAGGGGACCTGATGAAGTGGGGCGGGAGCGATTGCCACGGGTGAGCGCGCGGGATACCGACATCGTGCGGAGTATATCCGGTGGTGTGTTGCCGAGCTGAAATGACGATCCGACGAAATGCCGTCGGCTTGCCGCACACGGCATCCCGCACTGTGCCTCCCGCTTCGCCACGTGGCAAAACGGGTCCAGCCTCGTTCCGTGCTCTCGCGCCTGAAGATTACCGGACGAACGGCAGGCCGTCCGGGCTGCACTCGCGCTTGGCCCGCTCGATCAATTCGATGTTGCGCTCGTACGAGGCACCGGCCTGGCCCGCGTCGCGCGGCGGGTACTGATGGCGCGCGTAGACGGGATAGGCCTCGGTCCTCAGGTGGGCGAGCATGTGGTGTCCCTGCCGGGTGGCCCGCTCGTGCCGCACGGCGGCGATGTCGATCGGCGCCACGACGATCCGCTCGCCAGGACCCGGTGACGCTTCTGCGAGCATGCGGCCGTCGAAGTCGACAACCTGGCTGCCTCCGGGCCACGAGTACGGCGGGTAGTGTCGCAGGCTCGCGCCCTGGTTCGCCGCGACGACGTACGCCGTATTCTCCAGCGCCCGGCAGCGGTTCACGGTCGTCCACCAGTTCATCGGCTCCGTGGCTCCCCACGGGTCCATGTAAGCCGAGACCCTGATCAGCACTTCGGCGCCATTCGCGGCCAGTTGTCGGATGGCTTCCGGGAACAGCCAGTCGTAGCAGATGGCGCAGCCGATGCGCCCGATGGGCGTGTCGGCCACCGGGAAGAGAGGGTCAACATAGCCTTCCAGCTCGTGAGGACTCGAGTGCACCTCATACGGAATCCACGGATTGACCTTGCGGTACTTGTAAAGAATGCCCTCAGGACCGATCAGGCAGGTGGTGTTGAAGACGACCCCCGGCCAGCCGGCATCGACTTCGAGCATGGAGCCGCTCTGGATGTAGATGGCGTGCTCGCGCGCTTTGGCGTGCAGCCGGTCGGTATGCTCGTTGGGAATCTGAACGGCCAGTTTCTCGATGAGCTCACTGGCGGTCGGAAAGACTGGCGCCGCGTGAGCGAACTCCGGAAACACGACCAGTTTCACCGGCAGGAACGGCGCGCTGCCGGCGACGGCCGAATCGATCATCGACAACATGCGGTCGGTGTTCGCGCGCATCTGCTGGCGCTCGACCGGATTCGGCAGGTCGGTCTGGCAGGCGGCGGCCGAATAGCGGAGCACAGAGGTCTGAGCCATGGTGCGAAGCTCCTCAGCGTGCCGTTGTGTCGAGCGGAGGCAGGTCGTCGTGGACGACCCGCGTGTTGTAGCGGGACAGGTACTCCATGTGTCGAGCGCTTCGCGGATAGTGTTCCGAGCCCGAGTATGGATAGCGCGTCATCGCGTGAAACGGCAGCGGGTCCGTCTCGTGCGGGCTGGCGGAATTGATGTCCATTTCTTTACTGAAGCCGTCCGCATAGAGCAGGAACGTCCGCGTCCACCCGTCAGGAAGCGCCGGCAGCGCGGAGGCCTTGAACGAGAGTGCGATCTCATCCCCTGGCCTCGCCACGACGAACATGTCGTCGGTCGTGCCGAGGAGCGGACGGACATCCCCCTCGCGCGTGTATCGGCCCGGCATGACCTTCCACGTCGAGTCAGGCGTGACGCGGCTGTAGTCATAGAGGTACGGCTCACGGCCATCAGGCGTCACCTGGGCCGAGAAGCCACGCCAGTGAAGATCGGCAGAATCGGGATCGAGGCGGGTGACCTGTGTGCGCTGGTTGCCGCCGGAGGTGTCCACCAGGATCTGGTCCCAGTAGATCCGCATGTTCGTCACGACGCGCACCTGGCGTGCACCGCCAAGCTTGCCGCGGAGATCGACGACGACCGTCTGCGGACGTCCGACGGGGATGCCGATGTCCTCCACAATCGTGCGCCACGTGCCGGACGCGTCCTGCGCCTGGAGTGACGGGGCGCGCAGGGACAGGCCGCGCTGGAATCCGGCGACGTTGTCGCTCGAGAACGCGTAGTCCGTCCAGCCGGTCATCAGGAGCACCGCATGGCTGGCGTCAGGTCCAAGGTCGAGCGTCAGCGCGTGCGGCTCCGCATAGCCCCGCGGCTGAATCAGCGTGAAGTCGTCCGGATAGGTGCGATCGATCTCCGCGAGGCGTGGCAGCATGTCGTGACCGTGATCGTCAACCGCCGCTGCCGGCGCGCGGGCGCCGCGCGTGGTCGTCAGCGCGAACGGCGGAAGCGGATGGGCCTTCAGGCCCTCGTTCGGAAAGATCTCGCTGCCGCCCGGGTGATCGACGGCCACGAGCTGCAGCCGATCGACGAACAGCGCCTCTTCCAGCTCGTTGGTGACGCGAAGATCGTAGCGGCCGTCCCGCGCCTTCAGCTGATCCTGACCGATGCGCACGTACTCGTCGGGGTCCGGGCTGGCGTGCTCTCCGGGCGCCACCCAGTAGCCAATCTCGCCTCCCCCCATGAAGTCCGTCACGAACTGGAACGCCGTGCCGTTCCAGGTGAAGAGATACGGGCACGACGATGGCTTGCGATTGAGCTCCGTCACCGTCACCGTCGGTGTGCCACCCGAAGGCGCGCCCTGGGGCACCTCCGCCTGCACGGTGCCCGAGGGCCACAGCGCGCGGACGACGTCCGCGGACGCGCGCGTGCCGAGGCCGAACAGAATGTCGGCCGGCGCAGCGGCCGGAACCGCGGCCGATGTCTCGAATCGCTGACGCAGGCTGCCGGCCCGCACGTCAACCTTGGTGCCCGCTCCCGTCCGATTGCTCTGCTGCGCCTCGAGACGGACGCGGAGGGCATGCAGCTTGTTGCCTCCCTCGTTCCGCCACACGCGCAGGGCGCCCGTCGACAGCCGCAACAGGACGTCTGTGTCACCGTCTCCATCGAGATCGCCGGCGGCCACCGCCTGAAGCGCGTTCGTGCCGGCGGACTGCAACGCGGGAGCGCTCAGCCCGGCACGGTCTGTCACGTCCGCCCAGCGGTCTCCCAGGTTTCGAAACAGCCTCCCACCGGCAGCGCGGACCACGAAGAGATCGAGCAGGCCGTCGTTGTCGTAGTCCATGAACTGCGCCGCGGTGGCGCCGGTGGATTCGGCTGGGGCGTCTTTCGTGGTGAACCGTCCGCGACCGTCACTCATCGCCAGGACGCCGGGCGCATCCGCCCGCCCAAGAACGAAGTCCGTGAACCCATCCTTGTTGACGTCGCCGGCGGCCACCGCCGTATAACGACCGGCTCCGGGCAAGCCGGCGGCCTCAGCCGCATCGCGGAACGATCCGTCGCGCATGTTCTGAAAGAGCAGCGGTCTCGCGCTCGAGCGGAGGAGCAGCAGATCGATGTCGCGCCGGTTGTCGAAGTCTGTCGGTACGACGGCAACGCCGGACGCGTCGCCCACAGCGATCTTCGCCTCGGCGGTGATGTCCGTGAAGCTGCCGTTGCCGTTGTTGCGCAGCAGCTGGTTCGAGGGAGCCGCGGCAGAGGATCCCCCCTGACGAAGCTCGCCGGCAACGAAGATGTCGAGGTCGCCGTCATGATCCACGTCCACGAACGCCGCGGATCGGGAGAGGTGGGGAAAGGCCGGGAGTGCTGATCCGGCCGCGTCCTCGAAGCTGCCGTTGTCGCGCTGATGGAGCAGCCGATTTCCAGACGAGGCCGCGACGAAAATATCGGGCCGGCCGTCATTGTCGTAGTCACCCGCGACCGCGACGGACACGGCACTCGCGCTGAGGCTGCCGAAGCCTGCAGATTGTGTGACGTCTGCGAGGGCTCCCGCGGTATTCCTGTACAGACGCATGCCCCCCTGGCCGCTCTCCAGGACGTCGAGATCGCCGTCGTTGTCGATATCCACGAGAATCACGCTGCCCGCTTGTGGTGGCGTTGCGGCCGGGTTCGACGCGCGCAGCGCATCCGTGGTGACGTCGCTGAACGTGACGGCCGGGGGCGAGGCATCGACGAGGTCAGGTTCGGCGCCGGTGGAGGCGAGCGCCTCCGCGTACTGTCCCTGCTCGAGATAGGTCTGCGAGTAGGTGCGGGCATACGGTGTTCCGCGCAGGACTTCGAAGCGCTGCATGGCCGGCGCGCCTTCGGCATCGCCCGACCGCGTCAGCGCCATGGCGAGTCCGTAGGCGGCAGTGGCGTTGTACGGCTCTGCGGCCACGGCCTCGCGCAGGAGCGCGATCGCCTGCGGGTACTGCCGCTGCTGTGTGTACACCTGTCCGAGATTGACCTTCGTGCCGACGTCACCCGGATCGATCTCAAGCGCCTTCTGAAACGCTCGAACGGCATCGTCAGGACGATCCTGCACGCGTGCGATCAGGCCGAGCAGATAGTGCGGCTGCGGGGAGGAGAGGCGTGCGGCCGCGGCTTCCGCCTCGGTGCGAGCCGCATCCGGCTTGCCTCCATAGAACAGCGCGATGGCGAGGTTGAGGCGGGCGATCGCGAGATCGGATGCGACACCCAGCGCTTCCTGGAACGATGTGGCCGCGGCGTCGTAGTCGTACTGCTCGAGCCGGGCCACGCCGATGTTGTTGGCCCGATAGGCGGCTTCCCGATCGGCGCCGGCCTGCGTGGCGCCACCACGACCCGCCTGCTGGCGGCTCGCGGCGTCCGGGTGGCTCGTCGTGACGGCAAGAAGCGCCGCCGTGAACACAGTCAAGAGAGTTCGGCCAGTCATCATGAGGCGCTCCGCCGGAATGCTGCCCGGGTCACGATCCCTTTGCCCTCTTCGATGGTGACGGCTTCGTCCGCCCGCACTCCGGTTACGGTTTCCTTGCGGCCGGTGGGCCATGTCACCTCGACTGACGTGATCGTCGTTCGCGCACCGATGCCGATCGTCACGGGCAGTTCGCTCTGGGAGCAGTAGCTCGATCCGGTCTTGATCATCCCCCACGTGGAACTGCCGTCGTCGAGAAGAACCCTGACCCTGGCGCCGATGGCGTCGCGATTCGACGTCGAGCCGACCAGGCGAACCCGCACGCCGTGGTTGCGGTTGCCGCCGTCGTTCCGGAGCAGGCGCGCGGGTCCATTGTTCGCGGTGATGAGCAGGTCGAGATCGCCGTCGTTGTCGTAGTCGCCATACGCCGCGCCTCGTCCGACGACGGGCTGGCGGAGGGCGTCGCCGGATCGGGGCGTCACTTCGTCGTACTTCTTTTTGCCGGCGTTTCGAAAGAGATGCGCGGGTTCGGCATAGGCGATTCGCGGCTGCACTTTGCTGATGTCGTCGGCGACATGCCCATTGGCGGCGAAGATGTCGAGAAGGCCGTCGAGATCGAAATCGAAGAAGAAGCACGAGAACGTGAGGGTGAGCAGCGAGGCTTTGCCGATGGTTGACGTGGGCGCCTCGTCGATGAAGAGCCCGCCGCCCTCATTCGCGTAGAGGGCGATCATCTCATTCGAGAAATTGCCGATGACGAGGCTCTGACGTCCGGAGCCGTCGTAGTCGGCCGCGTCTACGCCCATTCCGGCGCGCGCCACCCCGGCTTCGTTGAAGGCGACGCCCGCGGATGTTGCGACGTCCTTGAACGTCCCCTTGCCGCTGTTCCGATAGAGGCGATTGGGCTGCGTGTCGTTGGCGACGAACAGATCCAGGTGGCCGTCGTTGTCGTAGTCGATGAGCGCGACCCCCAGACTCTTGGACGCGGGATCGAACAGGCCCGCCTTGCGCGTCACGTCCTCGAACGTGCCGTTCCCCCTGTTGTGATAGAGCGTCGGACTCTGGCCCTTGTAGGACTCCGGGGTGCAATACGATTTCGACTTGCCGTCCAGCGTGCAGAACTTATCGGTTTCCGGCGTCCACTGGACGTAGTTGGCAACGAACAGGTCCAGCGCGCCGTCGCGGTCGTAGTCGAACCACGCCGCGCTCGTCGAGAACCCCGGGTCCCCCACGCCTGCCCTGGCCGTGACATCGACGAACTTCCCACTACCCGCATTCTTGAAAAGCCGGTTCGGGCCGAGCCCGGTGATGTAGATATCCTGTCGGCCGTCGTTGTCGTAGTCGGCAGCGCTCACGCCAAGCCCGTACATCTCGACCTCGAGTCCCGCCTGCCGCGTCACGTCGGTGAACGTGCCGTTCCGGTTGTTCTTATACAGAGCGGGGTAGGACGGCGAACCCTGCCGCCCCGTCCAGTTGCGGGAGTTCACGAACAGGATGTCCTGCCATCCGTCGTTGTCGATATCGAGGAAGGCGGTCCCGGACCCCAGCGTCTCGGGCAGCAACTTCTTGCCGGCGGCGCCGCTGTTGTGACGGAAGCGGATCCCAGCCGCGGTCGTGACGTCGGTGAACTGAGGCTCGGCGGCGGCTTGGACGAGCGCTCCAGCTCCGACGGCCGTGAGGACGACGATGAGGCTGACGCCGATCGTCCGGTTGAGAAGTCTCGATGTGAGGCTCATTCTGATTTGACGCATGAAAACAATTGGGGAAGGGCTCGCTGGCCCACAGGAGTTCCGCCAGCGTACGGTGGCAGGCAGGTGGCGTCAAGGGCGGCGGCTGACACCAATCCGGAGGCCGTTGCAGGGGTCCGCCGGTGGCGAGCCGCGTGACGGTACTGGACTGTCGAGATGGCGCGGGGGTAGTATGCGTCGGCTGTGCGCATGACTGTGGGCCGGATCGTCACAGTGGTCTCGCTGCTGGCCATTCTGTGTCCCGGGCGGGGAACCGCCGGGCAGCGGCCGGACTCCGTTCTTCCCCATCTCACGAGGATCGAAGACATCCGTGCGCTGTCACAGGACGGGAGCGCGCTCGAGTACCCGGTCCGCATTCGAGGGATCGTGACGCACTTCGATGAAATTGCGCGCACCACGCTCGTCGTCCACGACGGCGCCTCTGGGCAGTTCGTCCTCCCACCAGGCAAACCATCGCAGGCGGGCGACTGGAACACGCTGAAGGCGGGGGACTACGTCCAGATCGAGGGGCACACGGTCCGCGGCGGCTTCGCCCCGAACGTCGTGCCCGACAAAGTCTGGAAGCTCGGACGTGCGCCCATGCCGTCCGGGCGCGCGATCGCGTACTCGGCGATGCTCACTGGCCGGTACGATTGTGACTACGTCGAGATCGTGGGCGTCGTGCAGCGAGCGTGGCTCTCGTCGGACCCGGCGTCGCGCGTCATGTTTGCGGATGTCGCGATCGAAGAGGGTGTGGTGCGCGCGTCGTTCTGGGACTATTCGGGTCCGGCCGACCTGACGCGGTTCATCGATGCGCGCGTGCAGCTGCGTGGCAACATCGGCACGATCTTCGGCCGCACGGAGCAGTTGCGCGGCGTGTCGCTCTTTGCCGGCCGTCTCGGCGATGTGAACATCCTCGAGCCGGCGCCCGATCCCTTCTCGCTGCCCACGCGGCCCATCCGCAACATCTACAACTATTCGTCGGCCGGCGAGGTCAACCGCCGGATTCGCGTCCGCGGCGTCGTCACCGCCAGCATTTCGGGAACGCCGGTCGCGATGAGCGATTTCACCACGTCGGCGACGTTCCGATACCTCGTCAACGTGGTGTTCGTGAAGGACGCCTCCGGAGGCGTGCGGATCGAGACCGAGCAGATTCCGCGCGTCCGTCCCGGTGATCTCGTGGAGGCGTCCGGCTTCCCGGGGGTCACACCCGGCAAGCCCATTCTGAGAAACGCCGTGCTGCGCGTGCTCGGCGCCGGCGGCGAGCCGCCGCCGTTCGAGATTGCCGCAGGGAATATCCTGACGCCCGATCACGACGCGGAGCTGGTCCGCATGACGGCGCAGCTCCTGAGCGTGGTGGCCGGGACCACCGAACGGATGCTGGTGTTCAGGCTGGGGGATACGGTCTTCAATGCGGGCCTGGAGGTGGGGCAGGTGAGCGACGACATCGACAGGTTTCGTGCGGGCAGCCTCTTGTCGGTGACGGGTGTGTATTCCTACCAGGGCGGGCCACCTCCGTCGTTCCGCCTGTTTCTCCGGTCGCCGGGCGATGTGCGCGTGCTGTCGGCGGCGCCGTGGTGGACCATGAGCCACACCGCGGTCATGGCGGCGATCCTCGCCTGCGCCGCGGGCATCGGTGCGTTCTGGATCCGCGCGGCCGGAAAGCGCAAGCGCCAGGAGTATCAGGCCGTGCTGACCGAGCGGACCCGCGTGGCGCGCGAGCTGCACGACACCGTCGAGCAGGGGCTCGCGGGGATCACGCTGCAGCTGGAAGCCGTGGCCGGCAGCTTCCATTCCGCGCCTGACGCGGCACGCCAGTCGCTCGATGTTGCGCGCCACATGCTGCGCTACAGCCTCGAGGAGACGCGGCGATCGGTGATGGACCTGCGGTCGCAGGCGCTCGAGACCCTCGATCTCGGCGGCGCGCTGTCGAGCCTGGCGCACCAGATGACGGTCAATACCTCCACGGACGCGCACGTGCGCGTCAGCGGGGCGCGGCAGCGTCCCGATGCCGCCGAAGATCATCATCTGCTGCGGATCGGTCTCGAGGCGCTGACGAACGCGATCAAGCACGGCGCAGCGACGCGCATCGATATCGAGCTGCGGTTCACGCGGACGGCGACGCACCTGGTGGTCGTCGACAACGGCCGGGGAATGGCGTCCGGGGATCGTGCGTCGGCGGGCGCGCACTTCGGTCTGCAGGGTATTCGCGAGCGGGTCGACAAGATGGGCGGGGTGCTGGAAATCGACAGCAGCCCCGGCGCGGGCACCAGGCTGGCGGTGGCGGTTCCTCTTCGGACGGACGCCTTGCGTGCGGGCGTTCAGCAGGGTGGTGAGTCATGGCAGACAAGCTGACGATCATGCTCGTGGACGATCACTATCTGGTCCGCATGGGGCTGGCGAGCATCATCGCGCTCGAGCCGGACATGACGGTCTGCGCGGAGGCCGCCACGGGGGCGCAGGCCCTGACGCTCTTCCGCGCCCATCGTCCGCACGTGACCCTGATGGACCAGCGGCTGCCGGGGATGTCGGGATCGGAAACGACGCAGGCCATCCGGAACGAGTTTCCCGACGCGCGCATCGTGGTGCTGTCCACATATGTCTGCGACGAAGAGATCTACAAAGCTCTGCAGTTCGGGGCGATGGGGTACCTGTCGAAATCGGTACAGCGCGAGGAACTGATCCTGGCGATCCGCCGGGCGGCCGGTGGACGGCGCCACATCACGCCTGAGGTGGCGGCGCTTCTGGCGGACGGGATGTCGCGATCACATTTGTCTACACGTGAGCTGGACGTCCTCCGGCTGCTGGTTGGGGGCAAGCGAAACCGGGAGATTGCGTCGGTCCTGGACATCACGGAAGGGACCGTTAAGCTCCACGTGAGCAGCATCTTAGGGAAGCTTGCGGTGGCCGACCGGACCGAGGCGGTGACCGTGGCGCTGCAGCGCGGAATTGTCCAGCTCGAGTCATGAGATGGACGCGCGCATATGTCTTTCGACATATGCGATCACACCACTTCAGCTATTGTTTTCTACCTGAGCCCGGCCTAGTGTGTATACGCTAGTTCCGCCAAAAAAGTTTGTGGGCCGGTTTTTCAGGAGAAAAATGTTGCTAGCACAGTCCGATGAGTCGGTCTTCGCTGGCGCCGCCCGCTGGGGCGCCGCGACGCTGTGCACGCTGTTGCTGACGAGCGCAACAGCTCTGGGCCAGGGCTCGACCGCGACCATTCGAGGAAACATCCAGGATCCGAGTGGCGGCGTTCTTCCCGGTGCGACGATCACGGTCACGAACGACGGGCACCAAGTCGGTGCAGACGGTCGTCAGCGATGATCGCGGGCAGTATTTGTTTGCCGGTCTCTTTCCAGGCAACTACGACCTCAAAGTCGAACTGTCCGGGTTCAAGAACTACGAGCGCAAGGGGCTCGCGCTCAGCCCGAACGACAACCGCGGCATCGATATCCGTCTCGACGTCGGCCAGCAGTCGGAAACGGTCACCGTCACCGCGCAGCAGGAAGTCATCCAGACGCAGACCGGCGCGCGCGAAGGCGTGCTGAGCGCCAAACAGATCGACAACCTGTCCGTCATCGGCCGCAGCGCTCTCGAGCTGCTTCGCATCCTGCCTGGCGTCGTCACCGAGTTCAACCAGGGCGAGTCGGTGAGCTTCGGCGGTGGCGGCAACAACACCCAGGGGTACACGGTCAACGGCATCCGTTCTTCGAGCAACACGGTGTCGCTCGACGGCTCGTCCCTCATCGATATCGGCAGCAACGGCGGCGTCATCGTCTCCCTGAACAACGACATGGTTCAGGAGGTGAAGGTTCAGAGCTCGAACTTCGCGGCCGAGTACGGCACGGGCGGCATGAGTGTGAGCGGCGTCACGAAGTCGGGCACCTCTGCATTCCACGGCCAGTTGTACGACTACTGGCGCGATAACCGCTTTGCTGCCAACGACCGGTCCAACAGCATCACGAACACCCCGAAGCCCAAGAGCAAGTATCAATATCCCGGCGGGAATATCGGCGGTCCCATCACCTTCGGCGACAGCTACACGAAGAACCGCGACAAGCTGTTCTTTTTCGTCGCCTTCGAAGCTCAGCGTCAGCAGGTCGATTCGGGATCGCACTTCACCCGCACGTTCAGCCAGGCTATGCGCAACGGCGACTTCAGCGAGCTCCTGGCGAATCGGGGCTCCAACCTGAACAGCGTGCCGCAGCTGCGTATTCCCCAGGGGGTTCCGGGTGCCGGTGACCCGGCGCCGAACAACGACCTGCGCGCGTACGTGACGCCGCTGGGCAAGTACTTCGCGAGCCTGTACCCGCAGCCGAATTACAACGATTCGAACAATCTGTATAACTACGTCTACAGCGAGCTCGAGCCGACGAACCGGACGGACTTCAAGGCGCGGTTCGACTGGAACGTCAGCAACAGCACCAAGGCCTATCTTCGCGTCGCCCGCGAGGGAGAGACGAGCGAGAATCCGCGCGGAGTCTGGTGGGCGCCAGCCGACGTCGTGGCGCTTCCGACCCCGAATGTCGGCGAGAACCGCGGGCGTTCGTACGCGGGCAACGTCGTCACGGTCCTGAGCCCGTCGATGACCAACGAAGCGCTGGTCAGCTACAGCCGCCTGACGCTGGACAACCGCTTCAAGGATCCGAGCCTGCTTGCGCAGGGCGCGGGCGGTCAGACGTTCAACGGGATTTTCCCTGCGGGGACGACGAGCCCGTACCTGCCGACGGACCTCCTGCACGGATGGGGCGCCAGCGGCCAGGTCGGGAACCTGTGGGCGAAGGGCAACGACATGTATGCGCACAACGATGCGCTGCAGTTCAGCGACAAGCTGACGAAGCTGCTCGGCACACACGGCCTGAAGTTCGGCGTCTCGATCGAGCGGGGACAGAAGCAGCAGAACTTCCAGAATCTCGAAGCCGGCCAGGTGTGGTTCGGCAACGACAACAATACCGGCACCGGGCACTCCGGTGCGGACATGCTCGTCGGCCGAATCGGCCAGTTCAACCAGGGCACGGCGGCCCGAGGAGATCCGGCGCCGGGCCAGCCCTTTGGCGAGTTCCGCTTCTGGAATTTCGACGCCTTCGCGCAGGACAGCTGGCGGGTCAAGTCGAACCTGACGCTCGAATTCGGCGTCCGGTTCGGCAAATGGACGAACAACAAGGAGTTGAGCGGCCTCGGCGGCTACTTCACGCCGACGCTGTTCGACTCCACCAAGAGTTCGTTCCTGGACGTCGGGACCTACCAGCGGGTCAACGGCATCTGTTACGTCTACACCGATTGCGCCGGTGCCGGCGTTCTCCCCGATCGATCTCCGTTCGCGCTCCCGCGCGTCAACGTCGCCTGGGACGTCGATGGCGAGGGCAACAACGTGGTTCGCGGTGGCTACGGCATCTTCTACAACCGCAATATGGGCAACGTCGAGTACGACAACACCCTGCGGCTCGCGCCGAATGCGTATCAGGTCGCGACGGACTTCTGGGCGGGCGGCAGCTA
The DNA here is from genome assembly GCA_963749835.1 of uncultured Acidobacteriota bacterium. Classification (GTDB taxonomy): domain Bacteria; phylum Acidobacteriota; class Vicinamibacteria; order Vicinamibacterales; family 2-12-FULL-66-21; genus JALZOC01. The sequence continues at coordinate 2,734,952 of CAVVOD010000001.1, read as the reverse complement.
CGGCAACGGTCTCGGCCTGACCTACGACACCGTGCACGAAGCGACGCTGGCCAACCGGATCGGCAGCATCGGTATCAGTTCGCTCACGCCGAATTCGTTCAAGTGGCCGATGACGCACAGCTTCAGTGCGTCCTACGCGCGCCGGATTCCCGGGAACCAGGTGGTCGAGGCGAGCTATGTCGGGTCGCGGCAGCGTGATCTCGTGAGTCGCAGTAACGGCAACGTGATGCCGTACGGCGTGATGAACTCCGGGATTTTCAACGGGGTGGACCTGTCCGTGCCCGCGAACCGGGTGGCGGTGGCGACCCAGGCCTCCAACCTGGCGCAGTTCCGGCCGTTCAACGCCTTCAACGCGTTGACGATCTACGACTTCCGGGGCACGTCGAACTACAACTCCATGCAGGTTACACTGAGCCGTCAGACCGGTCGGAGGCTCCAGTACTTCGTGGCCTACACGCTGGCGCAGTCGGAGGGCAGCCTCGGCGGCGAGTACTCCGTGATCGACCCGTACGATCCGAAGCGCACCTATGGCGTGCTCCCCGAAGATCGCACCCACGTGCTCAACGTGTCCTGGAACGCGTTTCTGCCAGACGGCGGAAAGGGCGCGATGAACAACGTCGTTGGCCGAGGGCTGCTGAACGGCTGGCAGCTTTCGGGCATTTCATCGCTCGCCAGTGGTATTCCCATTCGACTGAGCTTTACGGGGGACGCGGCTGGAGCGGGCATCGCGACCGGGTATTTCGGCACCGCAGACGTTGTCGGTCCCAGCAATACAGGGGGCAATGGTCTCGCCCCGGTTTACAGCTGTGACCCGCGGACCTCAGGCGGGAAGGTCGGAGAAAAGATCCTCGATCTCAATTGTATCGGTGTGCCGGAATTCGGAAGTAACGGCGACCTCATACCGCCGTATAACATCCGCACACCGACGCGGACGAACCACGACCTGACACTGTTCAAGAACTTCACGATCCGTGGCGATCAGAAGGTGCAGTTCCGCGTCGGGTTCTTCAACATCTTCAACCAGGCGTTTGCCTCCACGAACGTGGACGCCAGCGACATCAATCTGATCCTGGATACGACATGCCGGTCCCGTGTGAACGCGTCGGATGGCACCGGGCAGACCCCCAGCGTGTGCGATCCGACGGCCGGGTTCGACTTCACCCCGCAGACGAAGTCGAATTTCGGAAAGATCAACCTCAAGCGCGGACACCGCGTGGTTGAGTTCGTGCTGAAGTACTACTTCTAACGAGCTATGAGCCATCAGCTGTCAGCTACCAGCTGAACTGAAGCCGTCGAGATTCATGCAGAACGAGGAGGAGAGCCGGCCGGCTCTTCTCCTCGTTCCTGTTTCTGGCCGGCACCCAACCGCTTCGATGCCGGATCTCGCCGGTTTTGCGGTCGGGCTCCGGTTACAATTGGACACACCGATACGCCGGGCACGCGCGCGGAGACCCATGGTCCGCTTAGCAATCGCCTCACTCTTCGCCCTTCTCATCGCCGTACCCGCGCGAGCCCAGGCTCAGGATGCGGCGGATTTTGAACGCCTGTTCGCCCGCGCCATGGAGCTGCATCAGGCGGGAGACGTCCTGGGCGCGATCGACTCGTACAAGGCCGCGCTGGCGATTACTCCGGATCGCGTGGATGCGCTCTCGAACCTTGGTGCGGCCTACGTGCGGCTGGGGCAGTTCGACGATGCCGTTACGCAGTACGAAGTGGCGCTCAAGGCCGATCCCGTGAACAACACCGTTCGTCTGAATCTCGGGCTCGCATACTACAAGTCTGCGCGACCGAACCAGGCCATTCCGCAGCTCAAACGCGTCGTCGCATCCGAACCGGAGGCCCGAAATGCGTATCTGGTCCTTGCCGACTGCTATCGGCAGACCGGCCAGGATCAGGAGCTCGTGTCATTGCTGAAGCCGCGTGAACAGATCTTCGGCAACGACATGGCGTACGCGTTTCTCCTCGGGACCGCACTGCTGGAGACGGGTGACACGCTGACGGGGCAGAAGTACGTCGACCGGGTGTTTGGCGCGGGTGAGTCCGCTGAGGCTCACCTGCTGATGGGATTGGCACAATTGAGCCAGCAGCAGTATCGCCTGGCAAAGACCGAGCTCGAACAGGCGGTGCGGCTCAACCCTCGCCTGGCGACCGTCCATTCTCTGCACGGCCGGGCGCTGCTTGCGCTCGGCGAACAGGAAGCGGCGGAGCGTGCGTTCCGCACTGAGCTCGAGTTGAACGTCAACGATTTCGAGGCCAACCTCCAGCTCGGAAACGTGCGGCGCTCAACGCAGAAGTTTGCCGAGGCCTCGACGTATCTGGAGCGCGCGATTACCATCCGGCCCGCGGATCTCACGGCGCGGAAGCTGCTCGCGAGCCTTCGTCTGCAAACCGGCAGGACGGAAGAGGCCCTCCAGATGCTGGAATCCATCGTCGCGGAGGCTCCTGATTTGATCGATGCGCACGTGCAGCTGGCGACGGCGTACAACAGGCTGAAGCGCAAGGAAGAGGCCGAGCGCGAGCGGCAAATCATCGATCGCCTCAATGCCGAAGTCCAGGCGAAGCAGCGCGGCGGCACATCGCCGAACGAAGGGCCGAGTCAATGAGACGGCTGGTGGGAATGCTGGCTGTCGTCGTGGTGGTGTCCGCTGTTCTGCCAGGAGTGACGCTGGTCGCGGCGTATCAGGCTGACGCTGGATCGAGGGCTGGCGCAAAGGCTGGTGCGCAACCACCCGCGGCTGCCAAATCGTCGCGTAAGCCCGCGACGCCGCAGGCCGGCGCGGAATTCGATCGGCTCGTCCAGGCTGGCGCGCAGGCGCGGCAGGAGCAACGCTGGGAAGACGCGATCGGGTTGTACGCAAAGGCGGTCAAGATCAAGCCCGACTACGTCGAAGGGTACTGGTATCAGGGAACGTCGTATTACTCGCTCGACGATCATGCCAGAGGGGCCGAGGCGTTCCGGAAGGTCGTGCGGCTGGCGCCGAAGAACGGCGCCGCGTTCGCCTTCCTCGGTCTCTGCGAGTTCGGGCTCAAGGACTACGATCGCGCGCTGCAGCACCTGCTGCAGTCGCGCATCCTCGGTGTCGGCGATACGCAGGAGCTCGGCGGCGTCGCCCGGTACCACGCCGCGCTTCTGATGGCGCGCATGGAGCAGTACGAGCAGGCGCTCGAGACGCTCGGCGAGTTTGCGAACGAGGGGGACGACAACCCGCGCGTCATCGAAGCGATGGGCATCGCCACGCTCCGGATGGCGCTCCTGCCGATTGAAGTCCCGCCCGATCGCCGTGAGCGTGTGCTGATGGCGGGCCGGGCCAGCTACATGATGGCGACCCGGAACACCGCTGCCGCGGGAAAGGCGTTCGAAACGCTCGCCGGGCGCTATCCGGAAACGCCGAACGTGCACTACGCCTACGGGATTTTCCTGCTCCAGGAGGAGCCGGACAAGGGCATCGCGGAGTTCAAGCGCGAGCTGGAGCTGCAGCCCGGTCATCCCTGGTCCCTCATGCAGATCGCCTTCGAATACCTGAAGCGAGGTGAAGCCGCGACCGCGCTGCCGTGGGCGCAGCAGGCGGCGGCCGCGGCGCCGAATGCGTTTCCGGCGCACAAGGCACTCGGGCAGGCGCTGCTCGAAACCGGCGACGTCGAAGGGGCGATCAAAGAGCTGCAGATCGGGATCAAGCTGGCTCCCGACAGCCCGGGTCTCCACTTCACGCTGGCCAAGGCGTACCAGCGCGCCGGACGAGCGGAGGACGCGGCGCGCGAGCGTGAGGAGTTCACCCGGCTTGATCGGCTGGGGCGCACCCAGCGGAGCGGCGAGCAGTCAGTCGGCGGACGGTAGTGCCGTAGCTTCCAGCTTTAGCTGGAAGACAAGCTTTAGCCGGCAAATAGCTTCAGCTAGACCAGCATTAGCTGGAAGAACGGCTTCCCGTACTTCCGGCTTCAGCGGTAACCGCTCCCGTAGCTTCCGGCTTTAGCCGGAAGAAAGACATCTGGAAGGAAAGAAATCGAATGACACGCGTCAGAACGCTCGGCGCCAGTCTCACCGGCATTGTCCTGCTGGCCCTTGCCGGGCACGCCCAGCAGCCCACGCCGCAGCGCGCGGCCGGCACGATCAAGGAAGGGGTCACCGCCGTCCTGGTGGACGTCGTGGTGCGTGACAAGCGCGGGCAGCCAGTCCGCGACTTGACGCAGGCTGATTTCCAGGTGCTCGACGAGGGCGTGCCGCAGGCAATCGGCTCGTTCTCGCGGATATTCGATGGCGGAGGACCTCCTGCACCCGAGACCCCGGTCCCGCCCACGCCTCCGCCGAGTGGCGCGAGCGCCTCCGCGCCACCCGCACCCGCCACGTCCGTACCCGTCACGGCGATCCTCTTCGACCGCCTCACCCCGGAGGCCAGGCGTCTGGCCGTGCAGGCGGCGCAGAGCTACCTCGGAGACAAAGAAGAAGCGTCCGGATACATCGGCATCTTCGGCGTGGACAACGCACTCACGCCCTACGCCCCGTTCACGCGCAACACCCGCGTACTCCGTCAGGCACTGACGAAGATGAGCACGCGCGGTTCGTCGACCTTCAACAGCCCCGAGCAGCAGCAGCAGAAGAGCAATGCCGATCGGCAGGCCGGCATGGCGGGGCAGGCGGCAGCCGGCGCGCAGGCGGCCGGCGGACCAGGTGCCAGCGGGGCCGTGGGTGGAGCACCGGGAGACGCGATGCTCGGGCAGATGCAGTCGAACATGATTCGGGACTTCGAGGTGATGGAGCGCGATCAGCAGGGTTACGCGACCATCAACGGGTTGTTCGCGATCATCAGCACGCTTCGACGGCTGCCTGGCCGCAAGAGCCTCGTCCTCTTTTCGGAAGGGCTCGCCCTCCCCCCGGCCGTACAGCGACTGTTCCTGGGAGTCGTGGATGCCGCGAACCGCGCGAATGTCAGCATCTACACCATGGACGCCGCCGGTCTGCGCACCGAGAGCGCGCAGGCGACGATCCGCGATCAGGTGAACTCCGCCGGAGCCGCCGGCGGCGGCATTCTCTCCGGAGGTGGCGGAGGAGCTGACCCGCTGTCAAAGGCGCTGGAGAAGAACGAGGACGTTCTCCGCCAGGATCCGCACAACGGCCTGGGCACGCTGGCACAGGATACGGGCGGCCTCATTTTCGAGAACACGAACAACCTGCGCCAGGGGTTCGACCGGGTGGAAAGCGATCTCCACAACTACTACCTTGTCGGCTACTCGCCGACGAATGACGTCTACGACGGCCGCTTCCGCACCATCGAGGTGAAGGTGACGCGACCGGGCGTGACCGTCGCGGCGAGGAAAGGCTATTTCGCTCTTCGCGACACCGGCGGCGCCCCGATCAATTCATGGGAGGCGCCGGCTCTCGGCGCACTCGAGCAGAAGCCCGTGCCAAACGCGTTTCCGGTGCGCGCGGGCGCCATGCTGTTTCCCGAGCGGGATCGTCCCGGCCTGGTGCCTGTCATCGTCGATCTGAAGTACCGCGCCCCTGACGTTTCAGCCCGCCGGCGACGCCAAGACGTACACCTCTGACTTTGCCGTGCTCGTGCGCTTCCTCGACCCGCAGAACCAGGTCGTTCGGAAGGTGAGCCAGCACTACGAGGTCAAAGGGCCCCTCGCTGACATCGAACGCGCGAAGCAGGGCTCAGTGATTTTCTACAGGGAGCCGGAGCTTCCGCCTGGCGTCTACTCGATGGAGACCGTCGTCCACGACGCTCCGTCCGGCAAGTCGACCGTGCGCCTGGGCACGGTCGAAGTGCCGAAGACCGACGCCGGCAAATTGCGCATGAGCAGCCTCATCCTCGTGAAGCGTGGGGAGAAAGTGCCCGCGAGCGACCGACGAAGCGGGAATCCGCTGCTCGTCAACGACGTGATTCTCTACCCCAACCTCGGCGAGCCGGTGAGCAAGGCGGCGAAGGAAGCGGCCTTCTATTTCGCCGCGTATCCCGCCTCCGGCGGCGCGGCGCCCGAAGCCTCAATCGAGCTCCTGCTGGACGGTAAAGTGATCGCGCAATTGCCGATTCCGCTGGCTACCGTCGACGCCTCAGGCCGCATTCAGCAGACCGGCCGCCTGCCGCTCGCGCAGCTCACGCCGGGCACCTACGACCTCCGCGCCGTGGTCAAGCAAGGGGCCGAACAGGTGTCCCGTTCGACGATGTTGCGGATAACGGAGTAGCGGTCGGCTATCCGCTGTCAGCTGACAGCTGATAGCCGAGAACTGAGAGACTCACCATGATCCGAGCTTGCGTCGCCGTTGCCGGCGCTCTCGTGCTTGCCGTGGCTGGCGCGAGCCGGCCTTCCGCTCAATCCGACGCGCCGCGCGACCGGCAGTCCTTCACGGCCGCGACCACCGCCATCCTGGTTGACGTCGTCGTCCGCGACCGCAAGGGGCGGCCCGTGACGGACCTGTCTGCGCTCGATTTCGAGGTGACGGAAGACGGCCGCCCGCAAAAGGTGGACAGCTTCGCCCGTGTATCGCGCGGCGGGGGCATCGGCGTCGGTGTGACCTGGAAGTCCCCGGATGCGGTTGTCGCGGTGAGCACCGGTGAAGCGCCTGGAGTTCCTACTGTTGACACGCCCGAGGAGGCCACCACCGCGCTCGTGTTCGATCATCTCTCGTCGGAGTCACTGCGGCTCGCACAGAGGGCGACACTCGACTACATACCCATGAACGGGCAGTCGAGCGCGCGCCTCGGTGTGTTCGCGACCGATCCCGGCGTCCGCACGATGCAGTCCTACACGACCGATCGGGGCCTGGTCAGAGAGGCCGTCGCACGGGTCCAGCCATCAGGGACGTCTGCGGAAGAGGAGAAGGCGGACCGGAACGATGAGCTGATGGGACGCCGCCGGGAGCTTCAGGCACAGACCACCGTGGTTTCCGGGGCCGGCGCCGCGCTGGCTCAATCCGCTGCGCAGCTCGGCGAGCGCGAAAACGAGCTTCGGTTGATCCAGACCGAGCTCAACATGATCCGGTCCTTCGACAATCTCGATCGCGACCACAGGGGTTACGACACCTCGCTCGCGCTGCAGAAGGTGGTCGAATCTCTCTCTGCTTTCCCCGGACGCAAGACGGTCGTCTTCTTCTCGGAAGGGCTGCCGGTATCACCGTCGTTGACCGCCAGGCTGGATTCGGTCATCGACGCCGCCAACCGCGCCAATGTCACCGCGTATGCTGTCGATGCGAAGGGGCTGCGGACGAAGAGCGCGTCAACGGCGCTGCAGAAAGAGATGGAGGCGTTTGTCAGCGACCGCCGGAACCAGCTCTCGACGGGTTCCGATCGGACGGAGCAGCCGCTCACCATGGCCTTCGAGCGCGTCGAGGATACGCTCAAGCTGGATTCGCGGACGGGGCTCGCGCGATTGTCGGAAGACACCGGCGGCTTTCTGATCGAGCAGTCGAACGATCTCACGTCAGCGTTCCGCCGCATCGACGAGGACAATCAGTTCCACTATCTCCTGACCTACTCGCCCGGGAACACGGCGTTCGACGGGAAGTTCCGGGCCATCCAGGTGAAGGTTCGCCGCGCGGGGACGCAGGTGTTCGCGCGAAAGGGGTATCGCGCGATGCGGACGCCGCGTGCGACTGACCCCGGCGGCTACGAGCTCCCGGCGCTGGCGCTCCTCGACCGCACACCCCTTCCCAACATGTTCCCGATTCATGCGGCCGGCTTCAACTTTCCCGATCCCCTGCGTCCGGGACTCACGCCGGTGCTGGTCCGCGTGGACACGGCCTCTCTCCATTACGCGGTGGACGACCGAATGTCCACCTACTCCGGCCAGGCGGCCATCATCGTTCGCATTCGCGACGGGCGCGGGAGTGAGGTGCAGAAGCTCAGTCAGCAGTACGTCCTGTCGGGTGAGGCGAAGGACCTCGAGGCCGCCAGGCGCGGCGAGATCCTCTTCTACAGGGAGCCGGATCTCCCGGCGGGTGTCTACACCATGGAGACGATTGTGTTCGATGCGACAGCGGGACGGGGCAGCGCGCGCGTCGCCACACTGACCGTGCCGCCCGTCGAGTCCCTGTTCGGCATGAGTAGCCTGGTCGTCGTCAGCCGTGTGGAGCAGGTCAAGGACGGACCGCCAGCGAGCGACAGGCTGACGCCGCCTCTGTACGTCGGCCAGTCGCTGCTCTATCCAAACCTTGGCGAGCCGATCACGAGATCGGCTGCGACCGAGTTGCCGTTCTATTTCACGCTGTACGGGGATGTCAGCACGGTCAAGGCGTATGCGCAGCTCCTCCAGAACGGCCGGGCGCTCGGCGAATCCGCCATGGAGCTCCCCGCCGCCGGCGGTTCGCGTGTGCAACACGTGGGCAGGCTGCCGATCGGGACACTTCCGGCCGGCACCTACGAATTGCGCATCAGGGTGATGGACGGGAGCCGCGAGGTTTCGCGGACCGCGTATTTCACGCTACGGGACTGAGGGAGCTCTCAGCTCTCAGCTATCAGTCCTTGGCCCCCGGGCTCTTGGTCTGATTGCTCCAGACCTCGACCCAGGCCGCAGACTCCTGGTCGACGGAGAAGGTGCCGGTGACGATATCGAGATCGCCGTCATTGTCGATGTCGCCGAGATCCAGCGTGGCGTGACGAGGAGACCCCATCTGAATCGTGTGCCGCGCAAAGACTCCCGGTTTGGTCTGTTCGAGCCACACGAGCGCGGGCAGCGTTTTCTGGTCGACGTCTGAGCCTCTGGCGAGGAGCGCGCACGCGGCGATGTCGAGATCGCCGTCTCCGTCGATGTCCGCGGCCTGCGCTCGATGCACACCGGCCATCTGCGCGATCGTGTGCTCGACGTATGGATAGCTGCCCGTGTTCTCGAGCCACTGGATCCCGTGATACGGCTTGACGATGCCGTCGTCGAACGTGTCCCCGTGGGTGAGCAGGACGTCGAGGTCCCCGTCCTTGTCCATGTCCACGAGCTGAATGCCCGATGAGCCCCAGTTCGGATGGGGGGCGGCGTAGATGACTTTCTGCTCGAACGCAAAGTCCCCTGTTCCCTTGTTGATGTAAGCGATCACGCTCTCGTGCTCCTGCGCGAGCAGGGCCACGAAGTCCATTTTGCCGTCGCGGTTCAGATCGACGGGGAGCGCATGAATGGCGCCGGACCGGCGGTCGATCGTGTGCTTTGTCGGAGTCGGCTCCGGCGAGGGGGTCGTTCGATTTTCCATGATCGCGATTTCCCCGGTCTTGCGCCACCCGAAGGCGGCGACGAGGAGATCGTTCTGGCCGTCGCCATTGAAGTCGGCGGTCTCGACATCCGCGACGCGGGGCCAGCCGTCTAGCCAGAAGGCGCCGTACTTTCCCGTCGGGAGCCCCCGCAGCCAGATGACCGCCCCCTTGTCGTGATCGGCGGGGAAGAACTCCCCGAGATCCGCCACGAGGAGATCCTGGATTCCGTCGCGGTCGACATCCGCCCGTGTCACGTGCGCCGGGTGCGGAATACTCGCGATGTTGGACAGCGCGCCGCCTACCTTTGTGGGACTGCCGGTGAACACCATCCCCTGGCGCATATCCGTGCCCAGCACGTCCAGCCGTTTGTCTCCATCGAGATCGACCAGGTGAACGTTGGAGACCGCCGGAGAGCCCGGCATATCCGCCATCGTCAGTTCGCTGCGCGTGAATCGAAGGGGAGATTCGCCGGTGTCGGGCCACCGCTCCGGGGCCGGAAGGTGTTCGGGAGCGCGGCTGGTGTAGTACGCCAGTGCTTGCGTCATGTCGGGCGGCAATTGAACCGTGCGGTAGACGGAATCCGGGGGCCCGGTTGGGGGCAGCCGCTTCTCCCGGATGAACATCATCCGCACGAACTCATTGCGCCATTCCTGTCGTGGGAGGATGTCGGGAGGAGAAAAAGCATGGCACCCGCCGCACGTCGCGCGGGCCTGTTGCTCGTCTCCCTGCGCGGACGAACCCTGGGAAGCTTGAGCCGGTTGAGCTTGAAGGTGTGACGGGTCTGCAGATGACCGGGATTGACGCGCCATCGCCAGCAGGACGCCGCAGAACACGAGCAGAATTGGCCAGGTGCGTGCGCGCCCGCCGGCGATGCGCGCGGAGCGCACGATGTGCCGCATGGACGGATGCTAGCATGCCCCCGCCGCTCGGATTTGGGGGCCGCCGGCAGCTCAACGGGCTCGGCGGCTAATTGAAATGCGCTAGACATGGAGACGCGCCCGGCGTTAATATCCGCCCACTACAACTTCGCAGGTAAGAGCTGTCCGGGGGTTCGGTCGATTACGCACCGACCAAAGGAGACTCCATGTTTCGCCAGCAGCTGGTGCCTCTCGTCCGCTCGCTTGTCTCAGTGGTCCCCCTTCTTCTCCTGCTGACGGCCACTCCCCTCAGCGCCCAGAGCCTCTCCGGTACGATTTCCGGCTCCGTCGTCGACGAGCAAGGTGGCGCCTTGCCCGGCGCCAATGTCACCTTGACCGAACAGGCCTCGCGTTCGGTGCAGCAGACGACCACGAACGGCGAGGGTGTGTTCGTCTTCGCCGCCGTTTCCGCTGGAACCTATTCCGTCAAAGTGGAGCTTCAGGGGTTCAGTTCCTGGGAGGCGACGGACATCGCGTTGCGCCTCGGCGAGCGCCGCGCGGTCAGCGGAATCAAGCTCAAGGTGGGTGCGCTGGCTGAAACGGTGTCGGTGACGGCGCGGCCGGAGATCGCACCGCTGGACTCGGGCGAAAAGAGCGCGCGCCTGACGTCGGAACAGATTCAGAACGTACCGATGGTAGGGCGGTCCACGGCCGAGTTGCTCAAACTGCTGCCGGGCATGACGCCCATCTCCGGCGGCACCAGCAACAGCCCCGGTTTCAACGGCGAGATCATCGGCATCAACGGCAACGGCGACGGCGGGAAGCAGAGCGCGGTCGGCAACTTCTCCGGCAACGGCACGCGGGCGGACGCACTCGACATCGTCATCGACGGCGCGCACGCCTCCGATCCGGGCTGCAACTGCGCCACGTCCGTGAACCCCAATCCGGACATGATCGGCGAGTTCAAAGTCCTGCAGTCGAATTTCAGTGCCGAACATGCCAAGGGACCGATCACGATTGATGCGATCAGCAAGGCAGGGGGCCGTGAGTTCCACGGGATGGCCTACCTGTACCTGCGCGACTACCGGCTCAACTCGAATGAGTGGCTGCTCAACCGGTTCAGCACCGTGCCGGGTCCGGAAAACAAGCCCAAGAATCAGTTCACGTATCCCGGATTCAACATTGGTGGGCCGCTGATCATTCCGGGCACCAACTTCAACAAGAACCGGGACAAGGTGTTCTTCTTCACCGGATACGAGTTCTACAGGCAACGGCTCGACACCGGGACGCTGCAGTCGTGGGTGCCGACCGCGGCCATGCGGAACGGCGATTTCAGCGACACCGCCGCGCTGTCGGGTCTCAGCAACTCGTTCGTGAGCACCATTCCGACGAATCTGGTCAATGGCCGCGTTCCGGGCAACCTGATCGATCCGAATGGACAGCGGCTGATGAATCTGTTCCCGCTGCCGAACGCGAACCCCGCCCTCACCGACGGCTACAACTACGTGCAGAACGTCCCGCTCAATCAGAACATGCACCAGTGGCTGTCGCGATTCGACATCAACGTGAGCAACAGCACGCGGCTGTTCGCCCGCTATAACCTCCAGGCGGAGGAACAGAACTTCCCGGTCGGACTGTGGTGGCGGAATACGGGGCAGGTCCCGTATCCCACCGAAGTGACCGCGCCCAATCGGTCGCATTCCGCGACGCTGAGTCTGACGAAGATCTTCGGCAACTCGCTCACGACCGAATCCACGTTCGCTGCGACCTACATCGACTTCCCGAATCAGCTCCGCGATCCCAGCAAGGTCTCTCGCTCGGCACTGGGCTACAACAACTCGGGGATTTACAACAGCGGACTCGACCAGATTCCGTCGATGACGGCGTGGGGCAACGGTCCGACGCTCTTCAATCCGGGCGGATTCGATCCGGTGCTGTTCGCGAAGAAATGGCTGATCTCCGGAGCCCAGAGCGTCACAAAGGTCGCGGGCGCGCACACGATGAAAGCGGGCGCCTACTATGAATGGGTCAACAACAGCCAGCCGGGCAACGGCGATTCGAATGGCCGGCTCATTCTCGCAAACTGGGCAGGCGGAACGAGCGGCAACTACTTCTCGGACCTGCTGACCGGCACGCTCGCTGAGTACGGCGAGCAGTCGCCGAACATCGTGCGCGACATGGCCTATAACATTTTCGAGGGGTACGCGCAGGACAGCTGGAAGGCCAAGGATCGGCTGACACTCGAATACGGGTTACGACTTTCGCATCTGGGGGGCTGGACCGAGCGCAACGGGGAGGGCATGGCCGTGTTCGACCCCGCCCTCTACAGCCCGACCGCACCGGCCTCGGCGTTCCCGGGTGTGACGTGGACGGGGCGCGACGGGAGCATCCCGCGATCCGGCGTCAAGGTTCAGTCCATCTTCGTGGGCCCGCGGGTCGGATTCGCGTACGACGTGTTCGGCTCTGGACGGACGCTCCTTCGCGGCGGGTACGGCGTCTTCAATTTCCACGACCCTCAAGGGCCGTACTCGGGTTTCATCGATCTGCCGTACGGCGTGACGTTCACCAACACCTTCAACGTCCCGCTGTCCCAGGTCTCCACGGTCGATCCCAACGCGCAGCCAAGCCTGAGTGGCGCCATTCTCGCGGGGGACACGAAGCAGCCCAAGACACAGAGCTGGAGCTTCACCGTCCAGCAGCGCATCCCCTACGGCATGACGCTCGAGGCGTCGTACGTCGGCAACAAGAGCGATCGCCTGATCAACGACGGCATCAACAACATCAACAGCGTGCCCTTCGGCGCGATGCTGAACGACCCGACCGGCGATCCGAATAACTACCGGCCGATGCCGCAATACGGCGATCTGCCCGTCACGCGGCACAGGCACTACCAGAATTACAACGCACTGCAGTCGCTGCTCAGCCGTCAGGGGACCCGGTTCTCCTTCACGACGGCATACACGTGGTCGAAGGCGCTCGGCATCCGCGGTGGCGGGCAGGGCTCGACGACCCAGCCGCCGGGGGACATCCGTGACTCGGCCTACGGCGTCCTGGGTTACGACCGCCGCCACGTCGTGAACGTCGGATACAGCTGGCTGCTTCCGGACATCGAGGGCAACGCACTGCTGAATGCGTTCGCTGGAGGGTGGCAGATCACCGGCGTCAGTACATGGGTCAGCGGCGCGCCGCTCCAGCCGCTTGCCTCGACCGGAGTCAATTTCGGACTGGCGGGGACGCTCGCAGGAGGGGTCCCGATCAGCAGCCAGGCGATCACCGGCTCACCATCGATCGCGGCGATGCCTGTGCTGACCTGCGATCCGAGGGAGGGTCTCACCGGCGATCAGATCCTCAATCCCAGCTGCTTCGGGCTGCCCTCACCGGGTCAGAACGGGAACTACATCTTCCCGGATCTGCGAGGACCAGCGTACCTGAACCACGACCTGGGTGTGTTCAAGAACTTCAAACTCTCGAACAACAAGAAGATCCAGTTCCGCGCGTCGTTCACCAATTTGTTCAACCACCCGCAGCGGTACCTCGACGACAATCAAAACCTGAAGCTCGAATACACGAACGGCGTCCTGACCAACGCGCAGTTCGGCGTCCTGCCCCGTGACCGGAAATACGGGCGGCGCATCGTCCAGCTCGCATGGAAGTTCTACTTCTGAGATCGCCGCTCTTTGCCATCCCTGCCCGTGACGCCCTCCCTGGGGTCTCGTGGCAGGGGACGATCTCCCTGTCGTGACATCTATTCGTTCCATCGTTGCTCTGATCTGGGCCGCCCACACCCTGTGCGTGGCTGCGCTCGCTGCCGCGCAGGAGCCGTCTTTCAGCCGCGCCGCTGAGCTCCAGAAAGCCGGCGATCCCGCAAATGCCGCTGCTGAGTACAGGAAGTTCCTTGCCGCGCATCCGGAGAACGTCGAGGCCCGATCCAATCTCGGGGTCGTGCTCATGCACCTCGGGAAATACGAGGAAGCCATTGCCGCGTATCAGACGGCACTGGCAACGGCGCCGTCTAACAGCATCATCCGGCTGAATCTGGGGATCGCATTCTACAAGGCACTGCGGCTCGAGGATGCGAAAGGAGCATTCCGTCGAGTGCTGTCGGCGGAGCCGGACAACATGCAGGCGCGTTATCTTGCTGCGGATTGCGAGCTTCGACTGGGAAGGCCGGAGGCGGCGGTGACACTCCTGCAGCCTCTCGAGAAGTCGCGAGCCGAAGATCCCGCGTTCGCGTACTTGCTCGGTATGGCGTATCTCGGCACCAAGCAGGTGGATAAAGGTCAATTGCTCATCGACCGTGTGCTCCGGAACGGTGAATCCGCTGAGGCGCGGGTGATGATGGGAGTCGCGAAGCGCGGCGCCGGAGATCTGAAGGGGGCAGTCGAGGACCTGAAACGGGCCGTGGAGCTCAACCCGGAGGTTCCCGGCGTGCGGGGCCTGTACGCACAGGCGCTGCTCGAGTCCGGCAATCCGGATCTGGCTCGACCCGAGTTCGAGGCCGAGTTGTCCCGCAATCCGCTCGACTTCGACGCCAACCTCAATATGGGAGTGTTGTTCAAGGGGGAACAGGACTACGATCGCGCTCTACAGCACCTGACTCGCGCGCTCGACGTGCGCCCGGGCGATCTGTCCACGCGCTTTCAGATTGCAGGCGTGGTGCTGGCGCGGCGTGACATGCCCAAGGCGGTCGCGATGCTCGAAGGGATCGTCAAGGAAGCGCCGTCGTTCGTGGAAGCGCACGTCGCGCTGGCAACAGCGTATTACCGCCTGCAGCGCAAGGCTGATGGTGACCAGGAACGGGCAATCGTGGAGCGGCTGAACCAGGAGAAGGAAGCGAGGGGAAGGGCGCAGTGAAGCGACTGGCCGCAACTGTGCTCGTTCTCGTGTCGCTCTCCGCGCCCCGAGCGCAGGAACCATCGGCGCAACTGCCGTCTTTCCGCGCCGGCACGAGTGCCGTCCTCCTGGATGTCGTCGTCCGCGACCGGAAAGGGCACCCGGTTCGGGACCTGCAGCCGGGAGAACTGACTGTCCTCGAGGACGGCGTGGCCCGCGAGACCCGATCGTTTCGGCTCGTGGGTCCGACGAGCCCGGCCACCGGGGCAGAGCGTGCGGTGTCCGTCCCCGGGACCCTGCCGGACGCGTTGCGGTATCCCACTCTGGTCACTCTCGTCTTCGACCATCTCCCGCAGAACGGCCGGGCCATGGCGAGGAAGGCGGCGCTGCGGTTCGTTGAGGGTGAGCGCCCGCCCATGCAGTGGGTCGCCGTATTCGTGCTCGAGCAGCGGTTGCGGCTCACGCAGCCCTTTACGCAGGACCGGGAGGCGCTCCGCGCAGCGGTTGACCGGGCGACGGCCGCGTCGGCGGAGACGCCCGATCGTCTCCTGGGCGGACAGGTGGATTCGGAAAAGGCCGCGCGATCTGAGGGCGGCGCTTTGGGCGCGCTCTCCGGGGAACGCCCCACGGTCAGCGGCGCGGGAATTGGTGCGCCGATCTCCGAGGCGCGAGTTGCCGAGGTCATGGCCCGGATGGCGCGCATGGTGGAAACGGCGGATCTCCAGCAGCGCGGTCAATCGACGCTGTTCCCTCTGATGGCGCTGATGAAAGCGCAACGCTCGCTGGCCGGCCGCAAAGCGCTGCTGTTCTTCTCGGAAGGCTTGCAGATTCCACCGAATCTCGAAGAGGCTTACCGCTCTGCGATCAGCGAAGCCAATCGCGCGAACGTCAGTATCTACGCGATCGACGCGCGCGGCCTCGATACGGCGCGTGCACTGGACCAGTCTCGTCAGATGCTCGACCGCTCGGGCCGCAACAGCCAGGCGCAGCTGACCCTGGGCAGCAGTCAGCGTCCCGTCACGCTGGACGACGTCATGAACTCGGAGACGGCGGAAGGCGCCCTGCACGCCGACACGCAGAACGCGATGCGCGCGCTCGCTGAAGAAACCGGCGGAGGGCTCATCGCCAACACCAACGATCTCGGGACCGCGCTGGTGCAGCGTGTGCACGGCGATCTCGAGAGCTACTATGAAGTGGGCTATCTCCCGGCGGACACGCCGCCGGACGGCCGGTTTCGATCGCTGGAGGTCAAAGTCGCCAGGCGGGGGCTCACCGTGCACTCGCGGAGCGGGTACTTCGCGTTGCCCGACACAGATGCCGCGCCTCTCATGCCGTACGAACTGCCAATGCTCGCCGCGGCGTCCGCCGAGCCGCTGCCGAGTGCGTTCCCTTATAGCGGCCGCATCTTCAGCTTCGGCCAGACGACGACGGGCGTGCACCACACACTCGTGATCGAAGTGCCCCTGGAGCACCTGACGTTCCAGGAGAACCGGAAAGCGCGGACGTACACGCTGCGGTTCACGGCCATGGCTCTCGTCAAGGACGGCACGGGTCAGGTCGTGCAGCGTTTCAGCGAGATCTTTCCACTCGAAGGACCGATGGAGCGGCTGCCGGCGCTCAAGCGCGGCCGGCTCCGGTTCAAGCGTCAGTTCGAGGTGCCCCCGGGCCACTACACGCTCTCGACCATCGCTCGCGACCAGGCGACGGAGCGGTCCAGTGTGAAGTCGCTCCCGCTCGACGTGCCCCCGCGCACCAGCGGCATTCGCCTGAGCGATGTGTCGATCATTCGAAGCATCGACCGGGCGGGAGAAGCCACAGCTGCGGTGGAAGATCCCTTTCTGACCGGCGCGATGCGCGTGGTGCCCAATCTCGATCTGCCGGTCTCGAAGGCCGCGAACAGCCAGGTCTCGGCATACGTGACAATCTATCCCGATGGCACAACCACACGGCCGGAACTGGTGTTCGAGTTCACCAGGGACGGAACCGCTGTCGGCCGGTCTGCCGCGGAGCTTCCCGAGCCGGACGAAACCGGCCGCATCAAGTTCGTCGCCACGTTTCCCACGAGCACCTTTGCACCCGGCATGTACGGGCTTCGCGCCGTGGCCACGCAGGGCGCATCGAACGCCGCCTCGGCGACCTCGTTCATCCTGACGCCGTGATGGCCCGCCTCGCACAAGGCCTGCTGCTCGCGTTGCTGTGCTCCTTCGCCGCCAGCGCTTCTCAGGACAGCCGTGTACAGACCCCGCCGTTCCGGACCGAAGCCGCGGTCGTGACCGTGGATGTCGTGGCCGTCGACCGGAGCGGCGATCCGGTGTCGGACCTCAAGGCGTCTGACTTCACGATCACCGAGGACGGGCGTCCGCAGGTCGTCCAGTTCTTCCAGCCGGTTCTGGCGAGCGATGGGAACGCCACGCCGGCTGGCCTGGCGCGTGCGAATGCATATCACTACTCGACGAACACCGGTCCCCAGTCGCGTCCAGGCCGTGCCTTCGTGCTCTTCTTCGACGATGTGCAGCTGACGGAGGAGCAGGGGGAACGGGCCAGGCGCGCGATCGGCCAGTTCCTGGTAGAAGAGACTCGCCCCGGCGACCTGGTCTCGCTGGTGGCGCCCGGTAAGGGGGTGCGCTGGCACGCGCGATTCCCGGAGGGCGGGCCGGAGCTGTTGAAGGTGCTCGCGTCCCTGCGGGGCACCCGGCCGCTGGAGAATGCGCAGGAGCAACTCTCCGACTACGAAGCCTACCGCATTCATGTCATGCAGGATGAGCAGGTGGCGGAGCGCGTCGGCCGCCGGTTCAACAATCTAGGCGTGTTCGGCCGTGAGCGGGTGGATGCGGCGCGCGACGAGGGACCGAGGCCCGAGAGGAAAGGAGGCACCGCCGGCATGATCGAGCCGCTGGTGCAGTCTCGCGCCGCGGAGGCCTACGCGCGCGCCACGGCACGGATTCGTGTGACGCTCGACGCACTGATCCGGACCCTGGATTCCATGGCCCCCATTCGAGGCCGCAAGTCGGTCGTCGTCGTCTCCCCGGGCTTCATCCTCGACCAGGAGGTCGGCATGTTCCGCCAGGTGGAGGATGCCGCGCGGCGCGCGAACATCGCGATGTATTTCGTCGACGCGAGGGGCCTGGAGGTGCAGGCGGCGTTCGCGTCCGCCCAGTTCGGGTCGCCAATCGATCCGCGGGACGTCGGCGCCACGAACGCGGATCTTGCCCTCAACGCGGAAGGCGCGGCGTCGCTGGCCGAGTCGAGCGGCGGCTTCTCGGTGCGCAACCGGAACGACCTGGGCGCCGGGCTTCGACGCATCGGGCGTGAGTCGCAGGCCTACTACCTGCTTGGGTACACGCCGGCCGACCGCCGCATCGACGGCAAGTTCCGGCGAATCGGGGTGCGTGTCGCGCGCCAGGGCGTCGAGGTGCGTGCCCGAAAGGGATACTACGCAGGTGGCGTGCCGTCTGAGGCCGGGACGCGCGGAGAGCCGGATGCGCTGGAAGCCGCGCTTCAATCGCCGTACGATCTCGCGGATCTGCCCGTGCGTGCGACCGCGTATGTCTTCGGCAAGACCAACGGCAACGATCTGTCCTCGCTGCTGGCGCTCGAAGCCGATCTGAGAGCGTTCCAGTTGACGGCCGTCGACGGAAAGTTTACCGACGTGCTCGACATGCGTGTGCTCGTGACCAGCCTGTCGACCGGCGAAACAAAGCGTTACGAACGCGCGGTCGAGATTGCGCTCGAGGGTCACGTTCCGCGTCTCGAGATGTCCGCCTGGTATCCGCTGTCGCAGTCGTTCGATCTCGCGCCCGATCGATACCAGGCGCGCATCGCGGTGCGGGATCGGAACAGTGGCCGCGTGGGGTCGCTGACCCACGACTTCGAAGTCCCGTCCCGCAAGGGGACGACGATCTCGTCGGTGATCCTGACCGACACCATCGTCACGCCGGCTCCTGATTCCACTGGACCGCCGAAACCGGTGCTGATCGTTCGCCGGCTGCTGACCCAGGGAGCGACGCTGTACTATCAGTTCATGGTCTTCGACGCGGGACGCGCCGCGAATGGCGAGACGCGGGTGAAGGCCGGCCACGCCGTGCGGCGGCGAGAGGGTGCAGTGGTCAAGGAGCTCACCCCGACTGCGCTTGTGCCCGGGCCGACAGGCATGAGCCGCTTTGCCGGCGTCTCACTGTTGGGCGCGCCGCCTGGGGAATATGAGCTCGTCGTGACCGTTATTGACGAGGTGCGCGGAGAGACGCTCACGGTCCGCGAGCCGTTCGCCATCGCGGAGCCGGAGCGGACACGCCCCTAAAGTACGGAAACCGGCGACCGGGGTCTGACCCCAGTGTTCGGAATCGGACGATGGGGTCTGACTCCGACCGAGCGTACCGACCGAAGTAACATCTGACAGATGGATCCCTGGGACGTGTTCCGCCGGATCGTCCTGGTTGCCGCCTTGCTCGCCCAGGCCGACGCGGCGATCGCTCGGTCGATGTCCTTTCCGCAAACCACAGTCGCGCCGCAGCAGAAGGGTTCGTTCGACGAGCTTGCGTCCGGTGCCGCCAGCGCGCGGGATGCGGGTCGGCTCGAGGAAGCGCTCTCGCTCTATCGCCGTGCTCTCGCCGTTCGATCGGACTGGCCGGAAGGGCGCTGGTATATCGCGACGCTTCTATACGAGCTCGATCGCTACGCGGAGGCCCGGGATGCGTTCGCCGAGGTGCTCAGTCGCGAGCCGTCGCATGCCGGTGCACTCGGCCTGAAGGGCCTCTGCGAGTTTGAGCTGCGCGACTACGAGCGTGCGCTGTCAGACCTGCTGCAGGCGACCAACAAGGGAGTCTCCCGATCGCCGGAGATCGCGCGTGTGGTGCGCTACCACGCGGCCATTCTGCTCACGCGGTTCGGCGAATTCGAAGTGGCGTATCAGATGCTGACGGCCTTTGCGGCGGAGGCCGCTGAGACGCCTCAGGTCATCGAAGCCTTCGGCCTCAACCTGCTCCGAATGCCGATGCTGCCGGCAGACGTGCCCGCAGCGCAGCGAGACACGATCCTCCTTGCCGGCCGTGCGGGCTATGCGATGGCCGCCCGGCGGTCATCGGACGCGCGTCCGTTGCTGGACGAGCTCGTCAAGCGGAATCCCACGCTGCCGCACGCACACTATGCGCGCGGCGTATTTTTCCTGACCGAAGATCCCAAGCGTGCGCTCGAGGATTTTCGCCGCGAGCTGGAGATTTCGCCGTCGCACGTGCCGGCGCGCCTGCAGATCGCGTTCGAGCTCATCAAGCGTGGGGATGCGGCGCAAGCCAGGGGACCCGCCCAGGAGGCCGCGGCCCTGGCGCCGGATCACTTTGCCACACGGCTTGCGCTCGGACAGGTGATGCTGGAGATGAACGAGATTGCCCCTGCCATTACGGAGCTGGAGGCTGCGGCAAAGCTGGCGCCAGGCAGTCCACAGGCCCAGTTCATGCTCGGACGCGCCTATGCCCGCGCGGGGCGCACGGCTGACGCGGAACGCGCCAGGGCGGAATTCACCCGGCTCGATCACGGCGTGCGGGCGAGCCGCGAAGGGTCGCAATCCGTAGGCGGCATCCCGACCGCCGGCTCAGGGAACGATAGTCCGCGGTAAACAGCCGATCGATTCGGCGGCGGAAAGTCTCAGAACAGGAATGCCCGGTAGAATGACAGGGCATGAGCCGTTCCTCGCCATTGTTTGCCCCCTCGCGCCGGCAGTTTCTCCGCCTGCTTGGACTGGCTGGAGCCTCCGGGACGGTCGGGCTGCCGTCATTCAATCCGCGTCTGCTGGCGGCGCCGCCGCTCTTCGAGGAAGTCCCGGCGAGCGCGAGCGGCATCTCCTGGGTGCACACCAACGCCATGTCGGCGGATCGCTACCTGCCCGAGACGATGGGGCCGGGGGTCGCATTCCTGGACTTCGACAATGACGGCTGGGTCGACATCTTCATGGTCAACAGCGGCGCCAGTGACTTCTACAAGCCGTCCACCCCTCTCAAGAACGCGCTGTACAAGAACAACCGCGACGGGACATTCACCGACGTCACCGACACGGCGGGGGTCGCCGGCGGCACGCAGTTCGGGATGGGCTGCACGATTGCCGACTACGACAACGACGGCTATCCCGACATCCTGGTGACCGCGTACGGCCGCTGCACGCTCTATCACAACAACGGCGACGGCACGTTCGCGGACGTCACCGACAAGGCAGGTGTGGCGGCGCCGGGATGGATGACGAGCGCAGTCTGGTTCGACTACGACAACGACGGCAAGCTCGACCTGTTCCTGTGCAGCTTCGTGCAGTTTGCCGTGACGAACAACGTCTTCTGCGGCGACAACAAGCTGGGGAAGCGTTTCTACTGCATCCCGCGCGTCTTCAAGCCGACCCCGAGCCTCCTGTTTCACAACAACGGCGACGGGACGTTCACCGAGGTGAGCGCCGGGACCGACATCAAGCGCGCGATGGGGAAGGCGCTTGGCGCGGTGGCGACCGACATCAACAACGACGGGATGCTCGACCTGTTCGTCGCAAACGATACCGTCCAGAATTTCCTGTTCGCGAACCGCGGGAAAGGAAAGTGGGAGGAGATTGGCCTGGCGGCGGAGGTGGGGTTCAGCGCGAACGGCACGCCTCGATCCGGGATGGGCGTCGATGCGGGTGACGTCAATGGTGACGGAAAGCAGGACCTCTTCGTCGCCAACGTGGACCAGGAGATGTTCTCCCTCTATAAGAACGACGGCAACGAGTTCTTCTCCGACGTCGCCGCCTCGCATGGCATCGCGCAGGCGACGCGTCTGCTCAGCGGATGGGGACTGAAGCTGTTCGACTACGACAACGACGGATTCGTCGACCTGTTCCTCGCGAATGGTCACCCGGACGACATGATCGAGAGCTACTCGCAGCAGGTGCGATACAAAGAGCCGCTGGTGCTGTTCCACAATGATGGAACGAAGCTCTCCAACGTGAGCGACAAGGGCGGGCCCGTCTTCCAGAAGATGTTTCCCGCGCGCGGTCTGGCTGTCGGCGATTACGACAACGACGGCCGCGTCGATGTGCTCATCGGCAACAATGGAGGGGCTCCCGTGCTCCTCAAGAACAACGCCGGTGAAGGCAATCACTGGATCGGCGTGCGCCTGCAGGGGACGGCCTGCAACCGCGACGCGATCGGCGCGACGATCACGTGGTCGGCGAACGGAAAGATGCACTCACGGTTCAAGTCGCACGGTGGAAGCTACCTGTCGTCACACGACATGCGCGAGGTGCTGGGCCTGGGAACGGCGGCCAGGGCCGACTGGGTTGAAATCAAATGGCCGCAGCCGAGCGGCCGGATCGAGCGTGTCACGGACCTTCCCGTCGATCGCTACGTCACGATCGTGGAAGGCAAGGGGCTCGCTGGATGACGTCTGATTCTCTGCCGCTTCGCGCCCGTGCGCGCGCCTTCGCCGGTCTCTTCCTCGTCACGCTCGCGACCCTGACCTATCAGCTGCTGCTGACCCGCACGTTCAGCGTGACGATGTACTACCACTTCGCGTTCGTCGCCATCTCCGTCACCATGTTCGGGATGGCGGTCGGCGCGGTGGCCGTGTTCCTGCGTCCATCGACGTTCGTGCCCGCGCGCGCCAATCGTCAGCTCGCCCTGGGGTCCGCGGCCTTTGCCGTCACGACGGTTGCGAGCTACCTCACACATCTGTCGATTCCGTTCGTGATCGATTCGTCGCTCGTCACCGTCTACGGCATCGCCCTGACGTACGCCGCGCTGGCCGTGCCGTTCATCTTCAGCGGCATGGTGGTCTCGATTGCGCTGACGCGGTTCACGCGGCAGGTGAGCGCGCTCTATGCGGTGGATCTGGCCGGTGCCGCGCTGGGCTGTCTCGTTGTCGGTCCGATGCTGCGTTTCACCGATGCGCCAACTGCGGTCCTTGCCACCGCGGCGGTTGCCGGCGTGGCGTCCTGGCTGTTTTCGACAGCCGAGACTGGCGCCCGCCAGCGGGGCGACGACCTGGCGACGCCGATGTCCGCAGGCGTTCGCCGGCTATGCGCGGCCGTGGCTCTGCTGCTGACGGTCGCGGCGTCCGCGCATGCCGTCGCCGCCAGGCAGAACGCCGCGTGGCTGCGGCTGGTATGGGTCAAGGGGCAGTACGAGGGGCGGCCGCTCGTCGAGAAATGGAACTCGTTCTCGCGGGTCAGGGTGATCGGCGACGGTGAGAGGTACGTGCGGCCGTCAGGGTGGGGCCTGAGCTCCACGCTGCCGAAGGATCGCAGCGCGCGAGAGCTTCACCTGGACATCGATTCGTATGCCGGCACCGAGCTGACCCGATACGGCGGCGACCCGGCTGAAGTCGAGCACCTTCGATACGACGTGACCAACGTGGCGCACTACGTGCGCCCTTCGTCGCGCGTGATTGTCGTGGGCACGGGCGGCGGACGTGACATCCTGTCGGCGCTCGCGTTCCGGCAGAAGTCCGTGGTCGGCGTGGAGATCAACGAAGGCATCATCGACCTCGTCAATCGGCGATTCGGCGATTTTACCGGGCACCTCGACCGCGATCCGCGCGTCAGGTTCGTCAACGACGAAGCCCGGAGTTACATCGCGCGGATGAACGACACCGCGGACATCATCCAGATCTCGCTCATCGACACGTGGGCCGCGACCGCCAGCGGCGCGTTCGTGCTGACCGAAAACTCCTTGTACACGGTCGAGGCGTGGCGGACATTTCTCAATCATCTCGCGCCTCGTGGCATCCTGACGGTCTCGCGCTGGTACTACGCGAACCGTCCCGGCGAGGTGTATCGCCTTGCGGCACTGGCCTCGACCACGCTGATGGAGATGGGGGTGAGCCGACCGGGGGACCACTATGCGATCGTCAGGGCGCGGCCGGGCGGGGCCGACGCGCCAGACGGCATCGGCACCATTCTCGTCTCACGCGACCCGCTGTCGGCAGCCGATCTGGACACGCTGGAAGACGTGGCCGCACGCATGAACTTCGAGATCGTGCAGAGCCCGCGGCACTCGGCCGACGACACCTTTGCGGCGCTCTCCGATGCCGCCCGTCTGCCGGGCACCATCACCGCGTATCCGTTGAACATTTCGGCGCCGACCGACGATCGGCCCTTCTTCTTCCACATGCTGCGGCTGCGCGACGTGTTCGACACCGCGCGATGGCGCGACCAGGGAATCGTCCAGTTCAACATGACCGCCGTCGGCGTGCTTGGGATCCTGTTCGTGACCGTGGTGATCCTCACCGTGGGGTGTATCGTGATCCCGCTGTTGCTGGCTCGGCCTCGCGCCGATCTCAGCGGCGCGGCCCCGCACCTGCTGTTCTTCGCGGCGATTGGCTTCGGGTTCATGCTCATCGAGATCTCGCAGGTCCAGCGGCTGACAATCTTTCTCGGTCACCCGGTTTACAGCCTGTCCGTCGTCCTCTTCTCGCTGCTGCTCGCGAGCGGCGCCGGCAGCCTGTCCACCGCCGGTTTGACGTGGCATTCGTCATCGTCGCGACCCGCCATCCTCCGCATTGCCGCGCTCATCGTCGTCCTGCTCGCGTTCGGCTTGCTGACACCCGTCGCCGTTCGTCAGTTCGAGGCTTCGTCCACGCTCATTCGAGTGCTCGTGTCCGTTGGGACGCTGCTGCCGCTCGGGTTCTTCATGGGGATGGCATTCCCGATCGGGATGGGACGTGCGCTTGCCAGCGCGCCACTACTCGCCCCGTGGCTGTGGGCAGTGAACGGGGCGGCCTCGGTGTGCGCTTCGGTCCTGGCCGTGGTGGTCGCGCTGGGCGCCGGCATTTCAGCGTCGTTCTGGGCGGGAGTGGTGTGTTACTGCGGGGCGCTCGTGGCGCTGCTCTGGACCCGTGGCCGCGCGCGCGAGCGGGCCGGTGCCGCCCGTCCACTTGAGCAGGTCAAGGCAGCCGGCTGACCAGGGTAAGTGGGGTCAGACCCTGTCGTCCGATTCCGGACACTGGGGTCAGACCCCGGTCGTCGGATTACGTACATTACTTTGGTAGCGACGACAGCTCATCATTCGTCCAGGGACGAGTGCGGCCGGCGGTCAGCGCGCGGACGGTTTTCACGGTGGCGGCATCGACGGGGGCGCCCGTCTGGCCCCACTCGCGCCGGATGTAGGTCAGGACTCCCGCAATCTGATCATCTGTGAGGACGGTACCGATCGCAGGCATCAGCCCGATGGGACCTTCCTTGCCGTTGAGCAGAATGCGGGCTGCGATGCCGGGTTCACCGAGTGCCAGGCTCGACCCGAGGAGGCTCGGCGCCACACGCTCCTGACCCCGGCCGTCCGGCTGATGGCAGGCCTGGCAGATGTTCCGATAGACCTCCTTGCCCTGCTCGAATGCGAGACGTTCGTCCGTCGTCAGTGGCGTCACCGCAGCAGCGCCGCCCGGCTTGTCCGGCCAGTCCAGGCGCGCGAGTACCGCAGCGGCTCGCGTCGCCAGTAAACCGTCGCTGGCGGCAAGCTTCACCAGTGACGCCGGTTCGCGCGTCAACCGCACAGCGGGCCCGCCACGGGCAGCGAATGTCACAGGCTCCCCGCCATTCGCCCCCCCATAGGGAGCACTGGCCGGCTGCGGACGATCGAACGCGTAGGCGCCACCCGGACCCGCGCGTCCTCCCGGACACGTGGCACACGGCAGGGGGGCCGACACGCCGCGGGCGGCCGCCCGTCGCTGCGGTGCTCCCGGCATCGGGCTGCCGAGCAGCGCGACCTCCGCGCCCCGCACGATCGCGGAACGCTGCCATTCGGATCGGGCCTCCTCACCGACGCGCGCGAGGACATCCTGGACGGCAGGCTCCCCGCCGCTGCGAATGATGGTCGCGGTGAGCATGGTGATCGCTGCGTCCCGGGCGGAGGTCGGAGGCTCGGTGCCGTTCAGCAGTTTCTCCAGGACAGCGGCCTCACTGCCGTGGACGCTGCTGAGCGCTGCATCCATCACGATAGGATCGGCGGCATGACGCTCGAGCACCCGCGCGATCGCGGTTTCCCGTGGGACTCGCGGTAATGCCCCGAGCGTGGCGGCCAGTTGCTCGCGAACTGCCCAGTCCGAATCGTCCAGACGCTTCAGCACCGCAGTTTCGATCGCCCGATCACCCGCGCCGAGCCAGCGCTCGGCGATCCGCAGCGCGGCTGACCGCACGTCTCTCGACGGATCCTCCAGCGCGCGCACCACCGTGACTGACTGGACGGCGTCGATCCCGTCCAGTGTCCAGAGCGCGTGAAGGCGCGTCCGCCAGTCCGGCGCGGTAGACGCCAGCCGGACGAGGACTGCGACCGTGGGCCCACGCGTGGCGCGCCCACTCCGTTCCACGAGCAGGCGCTGCGCGGTGTCCCGGCGCCATCCGTTCGGGTGCGCCAGCATCGTCACGAGCTGTGCGGCGGATGCGCTCCGCAGATCATTGGTCGTGTCCCGCTTCGTCGTCTCGTGTACCACCCGGTAGATTCGGCCGAGGCCGGCAGGCTGCACGAGATTCCGCTTGAGGATCTGATCGCGGAGATAGATCGTCAGTGAATTGCGATGCTCGAGGATGCCTCGATACATGTCGACGACATACATCGTTCCGTCCGGCGCATTCGACAGGTAGACGGGGCGAAACCGCTCATCCGTGGATGCGAGAAACTCGGCCCGCTCATACGCCTTCCGCGCTTTCAGCGTGGTGCCGTCGTCACGGAGGACGATTCTGCTGATCAGATTTGCGGCGGGCTCAGCGACGAACAGGTTTCCATGGAGTTCGGCTGGCAATCGATCGCCGCGATACACGAGCGGGGCGCAGACGGCGGTGTAGCTCGTGAGGGTTCCGTCGGGCCGGTCGATGCCTGCCTGGTAGGCGCGGTTCGTTCCCGGATTTGGCCGGACTGGCCACACGGTGTTCAGATCGTCGTCACCGGCGTTGAGCGCTTCGTAGCTGCCGCGCGTCCGGAGGAGACCTTTGTGCCTCGCGAAGTACGGGGTCGGTACCAGATCGACGTGCACGGCTGACGAGTTCGTGTTCCGGAAAATGCGTCCCGCATCGTCCTGGCTGACGCCCCACTCCCCCCGGAGCAGGGTCTTCTGCACCGAAAACGTGCCGCGTTTGTATTGGAGGAAGATGTCGACCTGGCCCGCGGTGTACAACCGGTTGTCCATCGCCCAGAAGAGCCCATTCGCGTTGTTCTGCGGATCGCCATCGAGCTGTCCGAACTCGCTCGTGACGAGCTCCTTCGAATCCATGCGCAGGTCGCCGTTGGTGTCGTGCATCAGCCAGACGTTCGGCGGCTCTCCGACGAGCACGCCGCGATCGAGCACCTTCAGCGCACGCGCCAGTACCAGGCCGTCTGCGAACACCGTCCGCTTGTCCATCCTTCCGTCGTCGTTGGCATCTTCGAGCACGACGACGCGGCCGATGGGGTCGTGCTCGTTGGCTCCTGCGACATCGCGCATGTAGCCCGGCATCTCCACCACCCACAAGCGTCCCTGAGCGTCCCAGTCGATCGCGACAGGGTCCTGAACCAGTGGTTCGCTTGCCACGAGCTCCAGCCGGTAGCCGGGGGCCATGTAGAACGTCTTGAGTGCGTCTTCGGGGGACAGGGGAGGAGAGCTGTCTGGCACTGTCTGGACGCCCGGAGGCCACGGCCTGCCGGTGGGAGAGCTCTGGTACGCGCTGGCAGCGACGGTGGTGACGGCAACGAGAAGCGTGACGCCGCGGAGACCTGAAAGGAACATATATTTACGTAGCCATGATCGACTGGATCGGAGGACGCTCTTGACGAAACAGGACTCTTCGCGGCCGACGGACGGCTATTCCCGCCGGGAGTTCATCGCGTCCTCCGGCCTCGCGCTCGCGGGGCTCGGCCTTCACGGTGCCGGGACGGCCGAAGCTCAGGCCGTCGACCCCATCATCGACATCCATCAGCACCTCGGCTACTCGGGCCGATCGGACGAACAGTTTCTCGCGCACCAGCGCGCCATGGGAATCACGACAACCATCCTCCTGCCCGCAGGACGGCCGGTCAGGGCACCCTCGACGCACGACGGTCAATCGAACGGGCTCGAAGCGCAGTGCCTCGGAAACGAGACGTGCTGCGCGTTCGCGAAGGCGCGTCCGAAGGCGTTCCTCTTCGGCGCGAACGACGTGCCTGATGTCGAGGACGCGACCCGAGAGATTGAACGATACCTTCGGCTCGGCGCCGTCGTCCTTGGTGAGCAGAAGTTCGGCGTGGACTGCGACTCGCCGGCGATGCAGAGAATCTACCGGCTCGCCGAGGCACGCCACGTGCCGGTCCTGATGCACTGGCAGTTCCAACGATACAACTACGGGTTCGAGCGATTTCACAGGATCCTCGCCCGATACCCGCGGGTGAATTTCATCGGGCATGCCCAGACGTGGTGGGCGAACATCGACAAGAACCATGGCGATCAATCCGTGCTGTACCCGAAGGGACCGGTCACTCCGGGCGGATGGACGGATCGTCTGCTGAGCGACTATCCGAACATGTACGGCGATCTCTCGGCCGGGTCCGGCCTGAATGCCTTGACGCGCGACGAGGACTTCACGCGCGACTTCCTGAAGCGTCACCGCGATCGGCTGCTCTTCGGCAGCGACTGCAGCGATGCAGCCGGCGCCGGCACCGGATGTCAGGGCTCACAGACCATAGCCGTCATCCGGCGCCTTGCGGGGAGCCGCGTCATCGAGAGGAAGCTTCTCCACGGGAATGCCAGGCAGCTGTTCCGGCTCTGACGCCTCGAAAGTGTGTAATCCGACGACTGGGGGTCTGACCCCAGTGACCGGAACCGCAGACTATCCGCCTTACTTCCCAGACAGGTCGCGGACGTAGATGTCCTTGAACCGCATGTTCCCCAGCCCGCCCGAGTGCAGCTGGAGAGCGATATAGCCGTCGAACGACTTTGGCGACGGGTCTGTGAAATTGAGCACCTCGACGCCGTTGAGGATCGCGACCATGTGGTTGCCCTCGACCTTGACCAGCATCTCGTTCCAGTCGGTGGGACGGATCACCTGCTCGAACTCCGGTGAGGGCCAGGCGATCCAGTTCCGGCCGTCGCCGTAGAGACCACCGGTGTGATGGTTCAGGGTGCGATCGATTTCAAACTGCATCCCCTTCGAGACATCGACCGTGCCCGGCTTGAAGTCGGTGTGGAAGTACAGGCCGCTGTTTCCGTCGGCTTCGCACTTGAAGCGAAGGGACATCCAGAAGTCCTTGTAGGTTTTTTCAGTGCGCAGGTATCCGTAAGCGGACGTGACGCCCTGTCCGTGAATCGTACCGTCTTCGACCGTCCACTTCTCCTTACCGACTTCCACCCAGTTCGTCAGGTCCTTGCCGTTGAACAGCTGCACCCACTGCTCGCCCGGAAGCGTGGGACGATCTTTCGGAACCTGCGCAGCGGCTATAGTTGGCAGGAGGCAGACGAGGGCTGTCGAAGCCAGGACGCGAGCGACCGAGACGGCTGTGATGGGGCGCAAATGAGACTCCTCTGTGAAAAACGCATAAATGAATAAATGGGGACACTCACCTTTAGCGTAAGTCGTTGATCCTACGCAAAAGCCGAGCCTCCCTCACGACAGTCGCATTTTGTGACGGCCTTTGAGGTCAACAACTTACCGTAAAGGTGAGTGTCCCCATTTATTGGGGCGCTACATATACTATTTCAGAAGGTTCGGACGCATTTGAATACCCTTGGATTCCGGTCAGCCCTCGGGCTGGGGCTGTCGCTGCTACTCATGTCGTCCGCGCCCAGCGGCCAGCCGGTCTCCCGGCGAGCCGCTGCCGTCCAGTTCCGCAACGTGGCCGATCCCGCAGGCCTGCGATTCGTCCACCAGCACTCCCCGACGCCCGACAAGTATTACGTGGAAAGCGCACCGGGCGGCCTTGCGGTCTTCGACTACAACGGGGACGGCCGTCCCGACATCTTCTTCACCAACGGCGCTCAGACGCCGTCGCTCGACAAGACCTCTGACAGCTTCGCGAATCGCCTGTACCGCAACGACGGAGCCATGCGATTCACCGACGTGACGGAGGCCGCGGGCGTTCGCGGCGCCGGCTACGCCATGGCCGCGGCCGCGGCCGACTACGACAACGATGGTCACGTGGATCTGTTCGTCGGCGGCGTGCGGCGCAACCAGCTGCTCCGCAATCGCGGGGATGGCCGGTTCGACGATGTGACGGAGAAGGCCGGGATCGCGAGCGGCGAATGGGCGGCCGCCGGCGGGTGGTTCGACTACGACAATGACGGCCGTCTCGATCTCTTGGTCGTGAACTACGTTCAGTGGGCCGCCGAGACGAACCGCTATTGCGGAGACCAGGCGCGCGGCGTCAGGATCTACTGTCATCCGCGTTTCTTCCAGGGGCTCCCGAACCGTCTCTACCGCAACAAGGGAGACGGCACGTTCGAGGATGTCTCCACGCGCGCGGGCCTGCTGACGCACGTGGGCAAGGGCATGAGCGTCGCGTTTGCGGATTACGATCACGACGGGCGGATGGACGCCTTCGTGACCAACGACACCGTTCCCAATTTCCTGTTCCGGAACAAGGGAGATGGCACCTTCGACGAAGTGGCCCTTCTCGCAGGAGTGTCGGTGCCGGAGTCAGGCCGCCCCGTCTCGTCGATGGGGACGGACTTCCAGGACTACGACAACGACGGCTGGGAAGACCTGCACCTCACGGCGCTCAGCGGAGAGACGTTCCCGCTGTTTCGCAACGACGGCCGCGGCGGCTTCACAGAGACGACCCAGTCGAGCGGACTCGCGAGACTGACGATGAAGCTGTCCGGCTGGTGCACCGTGATGGCCGATCTGGACAACGACGGCCGGAAGGACATCTTTACCGCGAACTCTCAGGCGAACGATCGAATCGGCGAGACCCAGGCCGCCGGCTGGAAGCAGGCCAACAGCGTGTTCGTCAACGACGGACAGGGACGCTTCCGCGACGGCACCCCGGAGTCAGGCCTCGCGGGCGCCATCGCCGCGCATCGCGGCTGTGGTGTCGCCGACTTCAACAGCGACGGCCGGCTCGACGTGGTGGTCCTCCTGCTCGGTGAACGGGCCGAGCTGTGGCAGAACGAGAGTGCACCGGGCAACCACTGGTTGATCGTGCGTCCGGTCGGTTCGAAGAGCAATCGCGACGGCATCGGTGCACGCGTTCTCGTCGGCGATCAGGTGCGCACCATGACCACTGCCGTGGGATACGCGTCGTCCTCTCACGCGGACGTCCATTTCGGCCTCGGCACAGCGACCGAGGTTCCGCGGATCGAAGTGCAGTGGCCATCGGGTGCCAGGCAGGTGCTCGAGCATGTCAAAGCGAATCAGGTGGTCGAGGTCAAAGAGCCCTAGCTCATAGCTATCAGCTGTCAGCCATGGCAAACTGAGAGCTGACGGCTGAGAGCTACTTCGGCGCCCCGATACTCCGTTGCCCTGCCGCCGCACCGCGCTCCTGCGCCGCGCGCTGGATTTCCTGCGATCGCTTCAGCAGCGTCTCCGCCCTGTCCTTCTGACCCAGACCCGCATAGGCTCGGGCGAGCTGGACGTGCAGGCTGCCGTCGTTGTCGTGAGGGAGTTGCGGTTCGATCAGGGGAACGGCAGCTGCGAAGTCCCCCTTCTGGAGATAGGCCCTGCCAAGGGCCAGCCGCGGCATGGCATCCGCCTGGTCGCGTTCGACGGCGCGCAGGAGCATCGGGAGCGCTTCGTCCAGCCGCTGCAGCTGGAGCAGTGAGTCTCCGACGAGCGTCAGCAGCCGGGCATCGTCAGGATGGCCGGCGAGAAGGGGAGTGAATGCCTCGACCGCCTTGTCGTACTCTCGGGTCGAATAGTACGCCGTGCCGAGGTCATCGAGTAGTCCCGGATCGTTCGGCGCGAAGGTCAGCGCCACTTTCAGCTCCGCGATGGCGTCGGTGTAGCGCCGCTGGGAGAGCGCGAGCGTAGCGCGCATTTCGCGCCGCTCGCGGGAATCGGGCAGCTGTTCGAGCTGCTTGAACGCCGCAAGCGCGAGCTCGGTTGCCGCGCGCGCCCGCCAGTAACGCGATTCCAGGTCTTTCCCGGCCATCCCGGCCGCCAGCGCCGCGCGATATCGGCCCGCGCGAAACTCGCAGAGCGCCTTCCGCCCGGCACACGCCGCCGGGGAGAGCGGCCCCCTGCCGCGTTCGATCGCCGCCCAGTCCGCGTGTCCTGACAGCTCGTAGATCCGTGCGATCGAGTCGTGGATGCTGACCATCGACGGCAGGCGCTCCAGCGTTGCGCGATGGAGGGCGTACGCGTCCGTCAGGCGTCCGTCTGCCAGAAGCGCGTCCGCGACGAGGAGCTGCCGCCAGGGGGAGTCCTCCGGCTGATCGCTGAAGCCGGCCATCGCATCCTGGGTGACGGCGTTGTAGGCGTGACCGAGCGCGTACCAGCCGGCGGGGAGCTTTGGCGCGATGCCGGTCAACGCGCGGAGCTCCGTCACGGCGTCGTTCGGCCGGCCTGCTTCCGCGTACGCCTGCGCGAGCATCCGCCGGCTTTCGACGTCCGTGGCTCGCGCGGCCACGACCCGCTTCAGCGGCACAATCGCGTCGGCCGGGCGGCCGACAGCGAGATAGCTGGAGCCGAGGAACATATGTGCAGGAATGAGCGCGGGCTTGAGCGCAACCGCGCGCTGGAGAGGCACGATTGCATCCGCCTCATGGCCACCCATCGCGAGAGCCATCCCGAGATTCATGAGGAGGCCCCCCTCGTCGGGCATCGCCTGAAGGAGCTCGCGGTAGATGCTCGCGGCTTCGTCGAACCGTCCCTGGTCCATGGCCTTGGCTGCCGCCTGGCTTCGAGCGGCAGGCTGTGCAGCGGCCGTGCCGCAAGAAAGAAGGACCAAGAGCGCCACCGTGCACGCCCTCATTTCCGCGCCTCCGCTGTCCCGGTTCCACGAATCAGCTGCACCGCTTTGTCGATCGACACGCCGCTCCAGTATTCGCGAAGTCCATCTGGCCATTCCACGATCACGCGGTCGATTCGTGACGAGGACCCGAGACCGAAATGGACGCGGGCATCGGATGCGGACAGATAGCTGCCGTCCGTGCCGGCGCGCCGCCAGAGGACCGGCTGTCCCTGGCGCACGACTCCGACGCGTGCGCCGAATCCCAGACGATTACCGGCAGGAGCGGCGACGCTGACACTCAGCCAGTGGCCCTGCGTCGAGTCGTTCAGCAGCAGGCGGACGGGACCGCCGTTGCCTGTGATCAGCACGTCGACGTCTCCGTCGTTGTCGATGTCTCCCGTGGCGAGACCGCGTCCGACGAGCGGCTTCTCGAACGCGCCGCCGGCCGATGCGGTCACATCGGCGAGGCGTCCGGCACCGGCATCGTGAAAGAGCTGGATGCGCTGGGCATACGGCGACGCCGAACCACGCTGGCCGGCGCCGACGTTGACGGCACCACTGGTGGTGATCAGATCGAGCAGTCCGTCGCGGTCGTAGTCGAGCCACGCGGTGCCGAATCCGGTCATCGCGGCAGTCGTCTGCGACACGCCGGCCGCGGCACGCCGATCTTCGAAATTGCCGCGTCCATCGTTCGTGTAGAGCACGAACGTCTCGCGAGTGAGGTTGGTCACGAACAGATCCTCGTCGCCATCCGCATCGTAGTCTCCGGATGCAATCCCCATGCTGCCTTCAGGGCGCCCGGCGGCGTTCGCCGCGGACCCCGAGAGCCACCCCTGGTCTTCGAAGGTTCCGTTCTGACGGTTGATCCACAACTGGTTCGGCGTGGCATCGTTCGCGACATAGAGATCGAGCCAGCCATCGCTGTTGTAGTCGCCCACCGAGACGCCGAGACCTGCCCCATAGGCGCGCGAGATCCCGGCCGACTCCGTGGCATCGCTGAAGGCGCCGTGCCCCTCGTTGCGGAAGAGACGCGCCGGCACCGGATGGTATGCCGATGGGGCACAGTAGTCCGAGGCGCCGACAGGATCGGTGCACGACTTGCCGGCGCGCGTCGTGAAGTCCACGTAGCCGGCGACGAACAGGTCCAGATCGCCGTCACGGTCATAGTCGATGAATGCCGCGCTCGTGCTCCACCGTGGATCGTCCACGCGCGCTTCTGTCGTCACGTCCGTGAACGTGCCGTTGCCGTTGTTGCGGTAGAGGACGTTCGATCCGTACGTCGTGACATAGAGGTCCAGATCGCTGTCGCCATCGTAGTCCCCGACCGCGGTGCCCATGCCGACGCCGATGAAGCCCACGCCTGCAGCGTCGGTCACGTCCGTGAAGTGCAGGGCGGGTGGGCCGGACGCATCCCTCGTCAGGTCGTTCCGAAACAGCCGGCTCTTCCCGTCAGCCGATCCGCGACTCTTCTTTCCGTCTTCGAGGGCCTGGCCCTGCACCAGATAGACGTCGAGATCCCCATCGCCGTCATAGTCGAAGAGCGCCGCGCCGGACCCCATGATCTCGGGAAGATAGAAGTGCCCGCGCGCGCCATTGTCGTGCACGAACGTCAGGCCTGCCTTTGCATCGAGCTCGCGAAACGGAGCAGGTCCCAGCGCGCCCCCGGACGTGAGGGTTGATTCCAACAACAGTCCCGCCGCGACCACTACCGCGACGCACGCGGCACGTGGCACGTTCTGACGTTGTAGCCCGTAGCACGTTGCACGTTGCACGTTCTGGGGTAGCACGTAGCCCGTAGCACGTTGCACGTTCTGGCGTAGCACGTAGCACGTAGCACGTAGCACGTTACTTGAGCCCCCTGAGGTCCCGTTCAATCGTCGCCGCCAGGTCCGTCTGTCCATATCGCCGCGCCATTTCCAGGGCGGCCAGGGCCTGAGAGCGGCCCCCCTCGATGTCGCCGGTGCGAACCCGCGCAGCAGACAGGGCGAAAAGGTACCGGGGTGTTTCCTCGTCCTCGGGCTTCTGCAGCTTGCCGAATTCAGCGATCGCCTCCTTCGGCCGCCCTGCGGCGACCAGGGCACGGCCGTAGTTGAAGCGGGCGACCCGCAGCGTGGGCGCATCTCTCACCGCCTGTTCATATGCCGCGAGCGCTCCGGCAGCATCTCCCGTCATCTCGAGCGCAAGCCCCAGTCCGTTGCGCGCGGCGCCGTCGCCTGGGCCCGATGCGATCGCCTCCCGGAACACCGGAATTGCTTCCGCGGCGCGCCGCTGGGCGAGCAGGACCTGCGCGTAGTTGGCATGCGCCTCGCCGACATTCCTGTCGGCCGCCATGACGTCCTGATACTGCTTCTCGGCGTCGGCCCATCTGCGCGAGCGGCCATACAACGTGATCAGGTTCACGCGCGCCTGCACGAGTGCAGGCGAGAGGGCAACGGCCCGCTCGTGCGCATCGATGGCGCCCTGCACGTTCCCCTCGACCGCGGCCTGGATGCCGCGCTTCAGGACTGCCCCCGCATCCTCGCGCGCGGCGGGAATCAACGCCGCGACCGCATCCTCAGTCGCAGGCCAGCAGGCGACGCACGCCTGCTGACGCTCGAGCGCCTTCTCCGCTTCGTGGGTCCGGCCCAGCCGTCGATAGGCCAGCGCGAGCGCGTAGTGTGCCGCGCCAAACTTCGGAAACGCCGTCACGGCGCGCTGGAAGTGAACGATCGCGCCTGCGTAGTCGGCCCTGGCCATCGCGACGCGCCCCGCGCCGTACTCGGCGGGAGCCGCGGTCCTGGGCTCTCGCGCCAGCTCCAGCAGGAGCGGATCGCTCCCCTGGATGTCGCCTGTTTCGAGCCGGGCCTCCGCAACCCGCAGGCGTCCGGCCAGATCCCCTGGCGCCAGGGCGGCCGCGCGCTCAAAGAGGGGGAGCGCGTCGCCGTGTCGCCCCCTGGCGGTTTCCAGCAAGCCGGCGAGGTACCACCACCGGCGGTCACGCGGCGCCAGCCGGCGGGCGACTTCATAGGTCGCGGCGGCGGCGTCCCACTGTTCCCAGGCGTGCAATGTGATGGCGAGTCGTCCGACGGCCTCGACGTCCGATGGATGGGCACGAGCGGCGGCATACGCGTCGCCGATGGCCTTACCGGCCCCCCCGGGCAGCCCGGCGACGTCAATGGCGGGCAGCCCTCCTGCCTGCGGCGAGGCGAACAGCGTCGTCGTCAGGCTGAGGGCGAGCACGAGGGGGAACATCCGGATGATTGTACCGGCGCGGCCGGTAAATGGAGAAAGGCCGGGAGGCGATGCCTCCCGGACCTTGGGGTTGGCGAAAAGTCCGATCAGAACTGGAAGCGAACCCCCAGCTGGACGCGCCGCGGGTCACCGACGTCACGGATCGTCATGAAGTTGGGATCCGTGAAGTCCGTGTTGGGCGTCCCCCACCGCGTGTGGTTGAGCACGTTCTGCGCCTGAGCGCGGAACTCCACACGGTAGCGGCCGAACGGGAAGCCCCGGAACAGTCCGAAATCGAGGTTCCACTGGCCGGGCCCGCGGAATTGATTGCGGCCGGTGTTGCCCCACTTGTTGCCGGGCTGGGCGAACGATCCGGGGTCGTAGTAGACCTCGTCAGGACCAGGGTTCCCGACGCGGCGGAGCGGCGCGATCAAGTCGATGGTCTGCAGACCCGCGCGTTGCGCGAGATCCGTGTTGTCGCCGCCGATCGTGAACGGCGTGCCCGAATAGGCGCTGAACACACCGTTGATCTGCCAGTCCTTGAGAATGCCGGCAACCGGCCCCGCGGCGCTCTTTCCGTAGGGAATCTCATACAGGAAACCCATCTGGAAGTTGTGAGGACGGTCATAGCCGGCAAGGGCGAAGTTGCGGGACAGCTGCGACGGCTGGCTCCATTCCAGCGTGGCCCAGCCGTCGTCGTCGGTCTCGTTCTTGGACTGGCTCCAGGTGTAGGCGCCCTTGAGCAGCAGCCCGCCTTTGAAGGGCCGGTTGACCGCCACCTGCAGCGCCTTGTAGCGGCTCTTCGTTCGCGCAGCCCAGTCGAGGATGTCGGCGGTGCCTGCCTGCGTGAAGAAATTCCGGTTCGCGTCGCCGCCGCTCTCGGCGTAGTTCAGGTTCTGATCGGCGTACCCGCCGTCGGTGCGCGTCCCGACATATCCGACGCTGACAGAAATGTCAGCCGGCAGCTGACGCTCGACCGTGACGTTCCACTGCTGGGTGCGTCCGCGCTCGACGTCGTTCGGGTCCGGCGTCCGCGTCGTCACGTCGCGCGGAAGTGGGATGCGTCCGGAACTGATGTCGGGCAGCGGAACTGGCGGAATTCCCGACGCAAGCGGGAACGAGGCGAAGTCGCTGCCCGTCACCCCGCTGGCAGACTGGCTGAAGCCGATCGTCAGCGGGTAAAAGCCGCGCAGCGGACGCGACCATGGAATCGGGTCGTAGGTGATGCCGTAACCGGCGCGGAACACGGTCTCGTCGTTCAGCCGGTACGCCGCGCCGAGCCGAGGCGCGAACAGTCCCTTGCTGACCTTGATCCCGAGGTCCTTGGGCACGTCACCCACGCCGCCCAGCAGCACCTGCAACGTCGCGTAGTCCAGGCGCTCGATGCCTCGATCCTCGCGGGACATCAGCGGGTAGTACTCCCAGCGGAGGCCGAGGTTCAGTGTCAGCTTCGGCGACGCATTCCAGCGGTCGCTCACGAACAGGCCGTACTGAT
The DNA here is from genome assembly GCA_963749835.1 of uncultured Acidobacteriota bacterium. GTDB lineage: Bacteria > Acidobacteriota > Vicinamibacteria > Vicinamibacterales > 2-12-FULL-66-21 > JALZOC01. Next base: position 2,697,547 of record CAVVOD010000001.1, on the reverse strand, counting down.
TCTCGCGGCCGGACATCTCCTCGAACTGGACGCTCTTCGCCACCGTGCTCGTGCGCCCCAGCAGAAACGACGCGTACGAGTTCCAGTCCGTCGCCGTGTAGCCAGGCGTGCCGGTGATGTTGCCCGAGAACTCGAAGTTGCCGCGCGGACCGGCGCCGAGCTCCGGCTGCCAGTGATTCAACTGGTACCGGATGAAGTCGAATCCCGCGCGGAGCTCGTGCGCCCCGGCCATCCTCGTCAGGTTGGTCGTCACGGTGTAGCTGGTCTCGTGACGTTCGAGTGGCGTCCACGTATCGTCGTTGCCAAACGTATTGAGACCAACCTGGAACGAGGGCAGGCCGCTCTGCCTCGGGTCGGGTCCGTTGGTTCCGGGCAGGCCGAACGTATCCGATCCGAAGTTCGTGCCGAAATCGGAGAATTCAGCCGTCTGGTTCTGTTTGTTCATGCCGATGCTGGCGTCGAACACCATCTTCGGACTGAGCGTCCATGTCTGACCCACTGTGCCGACGTAGACCTTGGTATTGCCGCCGCCAGGCTGATCGCTTCCGAGCTTGAAGATGTCGTTGACCTGTGCCCGCATCGTCGAGAACTTCGCGAAAATCTGGTGCGCGGCACTGCGGTTCCAGTTGACCTTCACGTCGTAGTTGTCGCGATCGGCTTTGGGCGCGCGTGCGAGGAACAGATTGTTCTGCAGGCCGTTGTTGGTGCCCGCATTGTTCGGCGCGGGGTAGAGCGCCTTCGAATCTGGCGCGCGACGCTGCTGAGGCGATCCGCCGGGATGACCGCGCCCGGGAACTGGGTCCGTCCCGTGCCGTCGGCATTGCCCGTTGCCGGGTCGTACAGACGGAAGTTCGGATTGACCGCGAGCACTTCACTGAAGTCCCCGTTGCGCATCTTCGCCGTCGGCACCGTGTACTGGTCGAACCGGCTGTTGCGCTCGTAGTTCCCTTCCCATGAGGCGAAGTAGAACAGCTTGTCCTTCTTGATCGGACCGCCGAGGGTGCCGCCCCCGATGGAGATGCTCGAGTTGAGCTTGGACGGGATCGAAGAACGCTTTCGCGTTCAGTTCGTCCTGGTTTCGGAAATAGAAGGCGGAGCCCTTCAGCTCATTCGTGCCCGACTTCGTCACGAGCGTGATCGCCGCGCCGCCGGCCATCCCCTGCGACGCATCGAAGTTGTTCGTGCTGATGTTGACGGTGTCGATGGTCTCTGCCGGCGCAACATATCCCGTGTGGTGCGGCAGCCAGATGTTGACGCTGCTCGCGCCGTCGATGCGGGTGTTGTTGTTGTTCCGGTTCGTGCCGTTGACATTCGTGCTGAGCGCACGCCCCGGCGTGTCGGTCTGCGCGTTCTGGAACGTCGCCGGCGTGGCGCCCGGCACCAGGTTGATGAGCCCCTGGTAGTTCCGGTACTGATTCAGCGGGAGATTGACGATCTCCTTCGCCTTCAATTCTGTATGGAGGTCACTTTTGTCGGTCTGCAGGAGCTGCGCGGCGGATTCGACGGTGACCGACTCCGTGAGCGACCCGATCTCGAGCTTGGCCTCAACGCGGCTGATCTGCCCGGCGGTGACGGGCACGTTGGTCTTGACGAACTCGCGGAACCCCTGCAGCCCGACCTTGACGTCGTATCGGCCCGGCTGCACGTTGGCCAGCGTGTACTCACCGTTCTCGTTGCTGACGGTCTCGCGGGTGAGATTGGTGTCCTTGTTCACGATTGTCACGGTAGCGGCCGGGATCGACGATCCCTGGGCGTCCTGGACGACGCCGACGATGCTGCCGTAGAGAACCTGTGCGCTTGATGAAGCGGCCAGAAGGCCGGTAGTAAGCAGGGCGAGCAACGCAACGATCACACGACCGGCAGACGAGTGTCTGCGGCCTGACGACACACGGATGACCTTCAAGGTCCCTCCTTCACGAAACAAACAGCGCGCCGGCCAACGCCTGTTCGGTTAGAACCGAAACAAAATTATAGGTTTCAGATTTGGAGCGATCGAGCAGAGATTGTTGATGAGTTTGCGAAAAGTTCTTGTCCAGCTGGTGTGATGCGCCGTAGCGGTGACGCGGACTCGGCAGGCTGAAGGGACAATTGCGTCTGTCGATTACTGTAGTGCAGACAAAAAAAGGCCGGGAGGCGAGAGCCCCCCGGCCAGACAAATTCACGAACAACGAATCAGAACTGGAAGCGAAGTCCCAGCTGGATCTTCCGCGGAATGTTACCGCCGGATTCAACCGTCCGGATCTTCATGAAGTTCACGTTCGTGATATCCGTGATCGGATTGCCCCAGCGCGAGTGGTTCAGCACGTTGCTTGCCGTCGCACGGAACTCGGCGCGATACCGCCCAATCGGGAAGCCACGGAAGAGACCCATGTCGAGGCTCCATACACTCGGACCGCGGAACTGGTTGCGTCCCGTGTTGCCCCACTTGTTGCCCGGCTGGGCAAATGATGCGGGGTCGTAGTAGGTGGCATCCGGACCGGGATTGCCGACCCGATTGAGCGGAGCGATCAGGTCGATCGTCTGCCTGCCGCCGCGCTGGTTGAGCGCGGTGTTGTCGCCGTTAATGGTGAACGGCGTGCCGGAGTAGGCCGCGAAGACCCCGTTGACCTGCCAGTCGCGGACGACGGCTGCCACCGGATTGCTCGATCCTTTGCCGAGGGGCAGATCGTAAAGAAAGCCCATCTGGAAGTTGTGAGTCCTGTCGTAGCCCGCCAGCGCGTAGTTCCGAGACTGCTGCGACGGTTGATTCCAGTCCAGGCCCACCCAGCCATCATCGTCCGTTTCGTTCATCGCCTTGCTGAGGGTGTAGGCACCCTTCAGCAGGAGGCCTCCCTTGAAGGGACGGTTGACCGCCACCTGCAGCGCGTTGTACCGGCGCTTGGTGAAGGAGGCCCACTCGAGGATGTCCGCAGTGCCAGCCTGAGCGAAGAACTGACGTCCCGTATTGCCCCCGCCAGGCTCTGAGTAGTTCAGGTTGTGGTCCGCGTAGCCCCCGTCCATCCGCGTGCCGACGTACGCCACGCTGGCAGAAATGTCCGCCGGGAGCTGGCGCTCGACGGTCACGTTGTATTGCTGCGTCCGGCCGCGGTCCACGTTATCCGGATCCGCCCAGCGCATCGTCGTGTTCGGCGGGAGCCGCACCCGTCCGGTGCTGAGGTCTGGCAGCGGAATCTCGGGAATTCCGGCAGCCAGCTGGAACGAGTCGAAGTTGTTCGTGACGGAATTGGCGAAGCCGATTGTCAGTGGATAGAAGCCCCTCAGCGGACGCGACCACGGAATGGGGTTGAAGGTCTGGCCGTAGCCCGCGCGGAAGACCGTCTTGTCGTCCAGCCGGTACGCCACGCCGAGGCGCGGTGCGAACAGCGTCTTGCTGACCTTGATCCCGAGACTCTTCGAGTTGCTGCCGACGCCACCGAGCAAGACATCGAAGGACGAGAGGTCCAGCACTTCGATGCCGCGGTTCTCGCGCGACATCAGCGGGTAATACTCGTAGCGGAGGCCGAGGTTCACCGTCAACTTCGGCGACGCGTTCCAGCGGTCGCTGATGAACAGACCGTACTGATTTTCCCGGCCCGACATCTCCTCGTACTGAATGCTCTTGCCGTAACCAGTGTCGAGACCGAGCAGGAAACCCGCGTACTGGTTCCAGGTGTTCGAGGTGTAACCGGGCTGGCCGGTGAGGTTACCCGAGAAACTGAAGTTGCCCCTGGGACCCGAGCCGAGCTCCGGCTGCCAGTGATTCAGCTGGTACCGGATGAAGTCGAAGCCGGTCCGGATCTCGTGCGCGCCAAGAAGCTTGGTGAGATTCGTGGTCGCGGTGTAGCTCGTTTCGTGGCGCTCGAGCGGTGTCCACCCGGCGTTGTTGCCCAGCGTGCTCATGCCTGTTGTGAAGTCGAAGTACGGCAAGCCGCTCTGGCGCGGGTCGGGACCGTTGGTGCCGGGGAGCCCGAAATTGTCAGACCCGAAGTTCGTGCCGAAATCGCCCCCCTGCGCCGTCTGATTCTGCTTGTTCATGCCGATGTTGCCGTCGAGGACCATCGTCGGGCTGAGCGTCCAGGTGTTGCCGACCGTGGCGACATAGACCTTCGTGTCGCCGCCGCCGACCGCTGGCACGCCGAGGTAGAACAGGTCGTCGACAGTCGCCCGCATCGTCGAGAACTTCGCGAAGATCTGGTGGGCGGCGCTGCGGTTGAAGTTGACCTTGACGTCGTAGTTGTCGCGAATCGCCTTTGGCGACCGCGCGAGGAATACATTGTTCTGCAGGCCGTTGTTCGTGCCGGGATTATTCGGCTCGGGGTAGAGCGCCTGGATCGCTTTGGAAACGGTTGCGATACGATTCGCCGGGATGATGGCCCCCGGGAACTCCCTCCGTCCCGTCCCGTCGGGATTTCCGGTCGCCGGATCGTACAAACGGAAACTTGGATTGACGGCCAGCACTTCGCTGAAATCACCGTTGCGCATCTTCGCGGTTGGAACCGTGTACTGGTCGAACCGGCTGTTGCGTTCGCGGTTGCTCTCGATACCCGCGAAGTAGAACAGCCTGTTCTTCACAATCGGGCCGCCGATCGTGCCGCCGCCAATCGAGAGGCTCGAATTGAGCTTGACCGGGTCGAAGAACTGGCGCGCGTTCAGCTCGTCCTGATTGCGGAAGAAGAACGCCGAACCCCTCAGGTTATTGGTGCCGGACTTCGTGACCAGCGTGATCGCCGCGCCGCCCGCCATGCCGGAGGCCGCGTCGAAGTTGTTCGTGCTGATATTGACCGTGTCGATGGTCTCGGCCGGGGCCACGTAGCCCGCGTGGTGGGGCAGCCAGATGTTGACGCTGCTCGCGCCGTCGATACGGGTGTTGTTGTTCTGGCCGTCCATGCCGTTCACGTTCGTTCGCAGCGAGCGGCCGGGCGTGTCAGTCTGGGCGTTCTGGAACGCCGCCGGTGTCGCGCCGGGGACCAGGTTGATGAGCGCCTGATAGTTGCGGTACTGATTGAGCGGGAGACTGGTGATCTCCTTCGACTTCAGCTCCGTGTGCAGGTCGCTCTTGTCGGTCTGCAACAGTTGTGCGGCGGATTCAACCGTGACCGTCTCGGTCAGCGCGCCGATCTCGAGCTTCGCCTCGACGCGGCTGATCTGTCCGGCCGAGACGGGCACGTTGGTCCTGACGAATTCGCGGAAACCCTGGAGGCCGACCTTGACGTCGTACTGGCCGGGCTGCAGGTTCGACAGCGTGTATTCACCGTTCTCGTTGGTGACAGTCTCCTGGCTGAGACTCGTACCTTTGTTCACAACCGTCACGGTAGCCGCCGGGATCGTCGATCCCTGGGCGTCGGAGACGACGCCTACGATGCTGCCGTAAAGGACCTGTGCATATAGCGGGGCGGCCATGAGGCCGGTGGCAAGAACGAAGCACGACGCCGCGAACACCCGGGCGCCAGACCAGAAGCCGCGGCCTGACGTCCAATTACTGAGCTCCCTCAAGGTTCCTCCTTCGGAACAAGCGACACGTATAGTACGAACACACTACGGGACGAACGTAGCCTATCCCGGCTGATGCCGCTCAGGCAAGGGTTGTCGGAGGCTTTGGAGCGAGAAATGAGTTTTCAGGCCTGTTTTTGACTATCGGCGCGACATTTTTGTCGCGCCGATAGTCGTCTGACAACAAAACTCGTGCGGGTCCCGACCGGATTGGTGCGGTGAACGCGGCGGCCGGAGGGGCCAGCCGTCAGAATCAGAACTCGAAGCGAACCCCCAACTGGACGTTGCGCGGGTCCCCCTCGCTGCGAATCTTCATGAAGTTCAGGTCACTGAAGCCCGTCACGGGGTTGCCCCACCTCGAGTGGTTCAGCACATTCGTCGCGGACGCCCGGAATTCCAGCCGGTAACGCCCCATCGGGAACCCACGGAACAGCCCGAGATCCAGGTTCCACTGGCTTGGTCCGCGGAACTGGTTGCGTCCTGTGTTCCCCCACTTGTTGCCGGGCTCCGCGAATGACGCGGGATCGTAGTAGACCTCGTCCGGACCGGCCTCCCCGACACGCCGCAAGGGAGCAATCAGATCGATCGTCTGTTGACCGGCCCGCTGATTGAGCGCCGTGTTGTCGCCATCGATGCGGAACGGCGTCCCGGAGTAGATGCTGAAGATCCCGTTGACCTGCCAGTCTCTGGCCACTACCGCGATGGGGTTGCGTGATTGCTTCGCGAAGGGGAGCTCATATAAAAATCCCATCTGGAAATTGTGGGTACGGTCATACCCCGCGAGCGCGTAGTTGCGTGACAGTTGCGACGGCTGGCTCCAGAGCAGAGTTGCCCAGCCATCTTCGTCGGTTTCGTTCATCGCCTTGCTCAGCGTGTACGCGCCCTTGAGTAGCAGTCCTCCCTTGAAGGGACGGTTGATCGCCATCTGCATCGAGTTGTACCGGCTTTTCGTACGAGCCGCCCAGTCGAGCACGTTGGCCGTTCCGGCCTGCGTGAAGAACCGCCGCCCGGCGTCCCCTCCACCCGCCTCGGCGTAGTTCAGGTTCTGGTCCGCGTATCCGCCGTCGGTGCGTGAGCCGACATAACCCAGACTGACCGAGATGTCTCCCGGCAACAGCCGCTCCAGCGTGACGTTGTACTGCTGCGTCCGCCCGCGTTCGACATCATCTGGAACGGGGGTTCGTGTCTGGACATTGCGCGGCAGCGGAATCCGGCCGCTGCTGACATCGGGCAGCGCGATTTCAGGAATTCCCGATGCCAGCGGGAACGAGGCAAAGTTGCTCCCGAAGACCCCGCTCGCGCTCTCGCTGAAGCCGATGGTCAGCGGATAGAAGCCCCGCAGGGGGCGGGACCAGGGGAGGGGATTGTAGGTGATGCCATAGCCCGCCCGGAACACCGTCAGATCGTTCAGGCGGTACGCGGCGCCGACACGCGGCGCGAACAGGGTCTTGCTCGGCTTCAGGCCGACATCCGCGGGCACGCTGCCGATGCCCCCGAGCAGAACCTCCCACGTGTCGTAGTCGAGTCGCTCCAGGCCACGACTCCCCCGCGACATGATCGGGTAGTACTCGTATCGCAGGCCCAGCGTCAGGGTCAGCTTCGGACTGGCGTTCCAGCGATCGCTCGCGAAAACGGCGTACTGGTTCTCGCGGCCGGACATTTCCTCGAACTGGATGCTCTTGCCGTAGCCGCTGGTGCGTCCAAGCAGGAAGGCGGCGTAGCTGTTCCAGCCGTTCGTGTCGTAGTCGGGCTGCCCGGTGATGTTTCCCGAAAAATCGAAGCTCCCGCGAGGACCGGCCCCGAGCTCGGGCTGCCAGTGATCGAGCTGGTACCTGATGAAATCGAATCCCACGCGGAGATCGTGGCGCCCGGCGAGCTTGCTCAGGCTGGTTGTGACCGTGTAACTCTTTTCGTGCCGCTCGACGGGGGTCCAGGTGTCGTTGTTCCCGATGACGCTCAGACCGGTGTTGAAATTCGGGAAGCCGCTCTGACGCGGGTCGGGCCCGTTCGTGCCGGGAATCCCGAACGTGTCACTGCCGAAAGACGTACCGAAGTCGGACGCGCGGCCTGTCTGATCCTGCCAGTTGCTGCCGACACTCCCGTCAATCAGCATCGTCGGGCTGAGAGTCCATGTGTGGCCGATCGTCGCGACGTAGTTGTTCGTGTCGCCGCTTCCGCCGCCTTCGATGCCCAGTTTGAACAGATCCGACACCTGCGCTTGCAGCGTCGAAAATTTGGCAAACAGCTGATGGCGACTGTTGCGGTTCCAGTTGACCTTGACGTCGTAGTTGTCGCGATCGGCTTTGGGCGCCCGCGGCAGCTCGAGGTTGTTCTGCAGTCCGCTGTTCGTGCCAGGCGCGTTGGGTGCCGGGTAGAGCGCCTGGATGCGTTTGGCGACATCACTGAGACGACTGGCCGGGATCACTGCGCCAGGGAACTCCGTTCGCCCGGTGCCATTGGCATTCCCGGTTGCGGGATCGAACAGCCGGAAGTCCGGATTCACCGCGAGCACTTCACTGAAGTCACCGTTGCGCATCTTCGCCGTCGGCACGGTGTATCTGTCGAAGCGTCCGCGACGTTCGTAGTTGCCTTCCCAGGACGCAAAGTAAAACAGCTTGTCCCTCTTGATGGGCCCGCCGACGGTTCCGCCGCCTATCGTGATGCTCGCATCCGGCCTGGACGGGTCGAAGAATCTCCGCGCGTTCAATTCATCCTGGTTCCGAAAGGCGAACGCCGAGCCTCTCAACTCGTTAGTTCCGGATTTTGTCACCAGCGTGATCGCCGCGCCTCCCGCCATGCCCTGCGCCGCATCGAAGTTGTTCGTGCTGATGTTGACGGTTTCGATGGTCTCCGCAGGGGCCACGTAGCCCGTGTGATGTGGCAGCCAGATGTTCACACTGCTCGCGCCGTCAATCCGCGTGTTGTTGCTGTTCGGATTGGTGCCGTTGACCTGTGTGCGCAGTGAACGCCCGGGCGTGTCCACTTGTGAGTTCTGGAACGTCGCCGGCGACGCCCCGGGTACGAGGTTGATGAGGGTCTGGTAGTTCCGATACTGATTGAGCGGAAGGTTGACGATCTCCTTCGATTTCAGCTCGGTGTGCACGTCGGTCTTGTCCGTCTGCAGGAGTTGCGCAGAGGACTCGACAGTGACGGTCTCGGCCAGCGCGCCAATCTCGAGCTTCGCGACGACCCGGCTGATCTGGCCGGGTGTCACCGGTACATTTGCCCGCACGAACTCCCGAAAACCCTGCAAGCCTACTTTGATGTCGTAGGTGCCCGGCAGCACGTTCGTCAACGTGTACTCGCCGTTTTCGTTGCTGACAGTCTCGCGAGTAAGGTTCGTTTCCTTGCTCACGATTGTCACCGTCGCGGCGGGGATCGACGATCCCGAAGCGTCCTGGACGACGCCGACGATGCTCCCGTACAGAACCTGTGCGCTTGTTGGAGCGGCCAACAGGCTCAGTCCGAGCAGTGTGCCTGCCGCGGCGATCAGACGACGGCCGGACCATGAGATGCGGCCGAATTTAGATTGGGTGCACTTGTTCACGGGTCCTCCCTCCAAACGTACCACCGTGCCGCGCACGCCGCTGGAATCGGGGTGCGCGGTGGGACCTTACTATCTCCCTGTGGTCCCGGGCAATACCCTGTGGAGGAGAAGCACAGACGAGCTCCGGTACCGTTCAGGTGTGTGTCCCGAGAGAAACTACTGAGCGGGCTTGCCCCGCAGCGTGATGAGCCTGCCGGGGGAGAGATCGTTCCATCGCTGAAGGCGTCCATCAGGAAACTGCATGACGACCGCATCGATCGCCGGTGTTGCTCCGAGCCCGAACTGGACGCGCGGGTCGCTCGCTGACAGATAGCTGCCGTCGGTCTTCACGCGCCGCCACAACGTGGGCCGGCCTGCGCGCTCGAGCCCGACGCGGGCTCCGAACGCGAACCGGTTTCCGGAATCCTGTTCGACTTTCACCTGCAGCCAGTGTTGCCCCGCGGCCGTGTTGAGCAGCAACCGGACGGGCCCGTTGTTGTTCGTGACGACGATGTCGGTGTCGCCGTCGTTGTCGAGATCACCGAAGGCCGCGCCGCGGCCGACTTCCGCGGGCGCGAGCGCCGCACCTGCCGCGCCGGTGGTGTCCACGAACCGACCACTGCCGGTGTTGTGCAGGAGAAGATTCCGCATCCTGAACGGAGCGGGTTGTCCACGAAGCGCCGCGATCGTATTGACGGCCCCGTTCGCCACGAACGCATCGAGCCAGCCGTCGTTGTCGTAGTCGAACCAGTCCGTGCCGAAGCCCGTGAACGGTGCCGTGACTGGCCCGACACCCGTCGCCACGCGAACATCCTCGAAGTTGCCCCGGCCGTCGTTCCTGTACATCGCGAACGTCTCACCGGCGATATTGGTGACGAAGAGATCCTCGTCGCCGTCGGCGTCCACATCGCCGGACGCGATGCCCATGCTGCCCTCGGGATTACCGGCCGCATTCAACGCGGCCCCGGAGAGCAGCCCTTCGTCCACGAACGTGCCATCACGGTGATTCATCCAGAGCTGGTTCGGCGTGGCGTCATTGGCCACGTACAGGTCGAGCCAGCCGTCCCCGTTGTAGTCGCCGACCGATGCGCCGAGACCCGCGCCGTCGGCCCGGCCGATTCCCGCAGGCTCGGTCACGTTGAGAAAGCGGCCGTTGCCCTCGTTGCGATACAGCCGATCGGGCGCCGGACGGTACGCCCGGGGACCGCAGTAGTCGCGCGCCCCCGTGGAGTCGGTGCAGGATTTGTTGCCCGCGACGGTGAAGTCCAGGTAGTTCGCGACGAACAGGTCGAGGTCGCCATCGCGGTCGTAGTCGAAGAAGGCGGCGCTCGTACTCCAGAGAGGATCGCTGACGCCGGCGGCCGCGGTGACGTCGCTGAAGGTGCCGTCGCCGTTGTTGCGAAAAAGCGTGTCGGGACCGAAGGACGTGACGAACAGATCCATGTCGCCGTCGTTGTCGTAGTCGGCGACCGCGGCACCCATGCCGTAGGCGCGAAGTCCAACGCCGGCGCGCCCGGTCACATCCGTGAAGCGCAGCTGACGGCGGCCGCCGACAGCCGGCAGATCGTTTCGAAAGAGACGGCTGGCCTCTGTTGCGGGGGAGGAGCCTTCCGGACCGAGCGCTCCGCCCTGAACGAGGAACACGTCGAGGTCGCCATCGTTGTCGTAGTCGATGAGCGCAACCCCCGCCCCGATCAGCTCCGGCATGTAGTACGAGCCGGTCGCGCCGTTCACATGGGTGAAGGTCAGCCCGGAGGCGGTTGCGGTCTCGACGAACAGCGCCTCGGCGGCGGCGATCTTCGAACTTCCGGTCACAGGCTTGGAGCTTCCGGCCAAAGCCGGAAGGCACAACAGCGCGATCGCGATCAGACCGCGCGTGCGCGTCATTTCAACGAGCCCAGCTGCTCTGTGATCGCGGCCGCCAGCTCGGTCTGGCCGAAGGTCTCGGCGAGCTGCTTTGCCTCGGTCGCCCATCTGAGCGCCTCGGGCCGATTCCCGGATCTGAGCTGCGCGACGGCCAGGGCGAACAGGTACCGCGGAGACTCGGCGTCGCGAGGCTCCGTGATCCTGGCCAGTTCCTGGACAGCCTCGGCCGGCCGGCCCAGCGCGACGAGCGCGCGCCCCGCGTTGAACCGCGCGAGGCGGAACGTCGGCTGGCTCTCGATCGCCAGGCGATACTCGTCCAGCGCCGCATCGAACTGACGCGTGCGCTCCAGCAGCTGACCCAGATTGTTGTGCGCCTGCGCGTGCCCAGGATTGATCCGGCACGCCCGCCGGTATGCCTCTGCGGCGAGATCCCACTTGCCTTGCTGCGTCAACAGCACGCCGTAGTCGTAGTGCACGTCTGCCAGGTTGTAACCGGCCCGCACGGCCTCGCGGTGGTGCACGTCCGCTTTGTCCCATTGGCCGAGCCGTCCATACAGGGTCACGAGACGCTCGTGCGCGACTGACAGCGACGGATCGCGCGTGAGCGCCGCCTCGTTCTCCGCAGCGGCGCCGGCCAGATCGCCCGCATCAGCCATCGCCTGCGCCCTCCTGAGCCGCGACGTTCCATCGTCTCGCTCACCTGCCACGCGTGCGAGCACACCGTCCTCCATCGGCGGCCAGCGAGTGCCGTACTGCGCCTGCCGCTCGATCGCACGCCCGGCTTCCTCCCTGCGTCCGAGTGCCCGCAACGAGAGCGCGAGCGCGTAGTTGGCGGCCCCCCATTCCGGGAAGAGCGCCAGCGCACGATCGAAGGAGGCGACGGCCTCCACGTGGTTCCCCTCCAGAGCCGCGAGGCGTCCCAGGCCGAAGCGGGCCGCAGGCTCCGCTGCGGGCTCGCCGAGCAGGGCCTTGAACAGGGTGCGGCTCTCGTTGATCTGGCCGGCTTCGAGGAGCGACTCCGCCAGCCTCACTCGTGCAGGGAGGTAGTCCGCCGCGATCGCGACGGCACTTCGCAACCGCGTCACGGCTTCGTCGTGGCGGGCCAGCCGCTGCAGCACGCAGGCATCGAGATACTGCCATTCGAAGGTGCGCGGTGCCAGGGCAGCGGCGTGGGTATAGACATCGTGCGCGGGCTCCCATTGTTCCCAGGCGTGCAGCACCCGTCCGAGCGCCCCGACGGCCGCCGCGTCGGCCGGGTGCGCGCGGGCCTCACGATCCGCCCGCGACAGCACCTCCCGCATCGCCGGCGGATACGTCGCCAGCGGCAGGGGCCGCAGTGGTTGCGCGGACTGTTCGAGCGCGATCGAGCCCGCGATGAGGAGGAGGGTGGTGAATCGCATCGAAGGGTGAAAAGAAAAGGCCCCGCCGTGCAATTGTGCACGACGGGGCCCAGCCCAGTCGATGGCCAGTATCAGAAGCTGAAGCGCACCCCCATCTGGATCATCCGTTCCGGGTAGTTGCCGTTGACGGCGGTGATCTGTCCGAACGTCGCCGAGGTGAAGCTGTTCTGCGGGTTGGCGTAGGACGCGTGGTTGAGAACGTTCCCCGCCTGGAGCCGGTATTCGAGTCTCCTCGTACCGCCGATCGGGAACGATCGGAACAGCGACAGGTCCAGGTTGGTTCCACCCGGACCGTAGAACTGGTTCCTGGTCGTGTTGCCGAAGCGAACACCGGTCGGCTGTCCGAAGGCAGCGGTATCGAACCAGCGGCCGCTCGCGCCGATGTTGCCGAGGACTTTGAAATCCCCGACAAGATCCGCATTCTGCTGGTTGCTCGGCGTGTTGAGCGACGTGCCGCTCGCGGTCACCGTGAAGGGGCTCCCGGTAAAGGCCGCGAGAACACCATTCACCTGCCAGTCGCTGGCAATCGCCTTCAACACGTTCCCGTACCCGTTGGTGCTCTGCCACGGCAGCGCGTACGCAAAGCCCAGCTGGAAGTTGTGCCTGCGGTCGAAGCCCGCGGGTGCCCAGTTGCGGCCGAGTTCACTGGGGGTGTTCCACGTCAGCGTTGAGCGGCCGTCGTTGTCGCTCTGGTTCATCGATTTGCTCAGGGTATACGCACCCTTGAACATCAGGCCGCGGGTGAACGGCTTGTTGAGCGCGATCTGCAGGGACTTGTAGTCCGTCTCCAGTCGCCGCCCCCAGGAGTTGATCGCGACCAGGCGTCCGAGCGACGCGAACGGACGGCTCGCATCGCCGCCGCCCAGGGCGAGCGGTGCGTTGACGTCGAGGGCCGCGTAGCCGCCCCGCCCCTTTGCTCCGACGTAGGCGACGTCAACAGACGTATCGAACGGCAGGCGGCGTTCGATGGCGACGTTCCAGGTGTGGACCTCGCCGCGATCGATGTTGTCGATTTCCGGCGTGTACTCAGCGGCCGACAGCAGCAGCGGCACACGGCCCGTGCTCTGGTCCGGTCCGACAATCCGTGGAATGCCCTGGGCCAGGGTGCTGTTGTAGGCGAACTGGTTGGCGTTGAAGAAGCTCGACGCGATGGTGATCGGGTAGTCGTTGTCGCCCCGCACCGCGCGCGCCCACGGGGTCGCGTTGTAGGTGAGACCATAGCCCGATCGGAACACCGTCTTGTCGTTGATGCGGTAGATGCCGCCGACACGCGGTGCGAAGTTGTCCAGGCTGGCCTTCATCCCGTTGGTCTGCGGATTGTCTCCGCGGCCCGCCAGGAGCACGTCGAGTCTTCTCGCCGGATCAGGGTTGCTCAGGTCGAGCCGACCGAGACCGCGCCCGTCCGCGCGCGTCATGATCGGGTAGTACTCCCAGCGCAGGCCGATATCGAGGGTCAGCTTCGATGTCGGTGTCCATCGATCCCGCAGGTAGAAGGCGTGCTGCCATTCGCGCGCCGTCATCAATTCGTTCTGCACGCTCTTCGACGCCGTGCCGACGAGACCGAGCAGGAACGAGGCATACTGATTGTAGAAGGTCGTCGTCTGGCCACCGCTGAGCCCGGTGACGTTGCCTCTGAACTCGAAACGCCCTCGAGGGTTGCCGGTTTCAGGCTGCCAGTGATCGAGATACATGAAGTTGACGAAGTAGCCGCCCCGCAGATCGTGGCGCCCCTTCATCTTCGACACGTTCGTCGCCAGCGAGTAGGTGCGCTCGTCGCGGTAGATCGGGTTCCAGCCGTCCCGGTTGCCGACCGCGCTGAATCCGGTATCGAACTGCGGGTATCCGGCATACCGCGGGTCGCCGGTGCCCTGGTCGTTCGTACCCGGAATCCCGAGTGTCTCGAGACCGAAGTTGCCGGCCGCGAAATCGGGTCCCAGCACCTGCTGATCCTGCCGTGAGAAGCCGAACGTCATGTCCATCAGCATGGTCGGCGTGATGGTCCAGGTCTGGCCGCCCGTGGCCTGGTAGACCTTGGTGAGGCCGCCGTCGCCCGAGGCGTTCGGATCCGGACCGAGGTAGTTCGTCAGATCGTCGACGACCGCGTTCATGTGGCTGAACTTGCCCCAGATCTGGTGCGCCGCCGTCCGGTTCCAGTTCACCTTCGCGTCGTAGTTCTTCCGATCGACCGTGCGATCTTCCTGCCGCCGATAGTTGTTCGTCAGTCCGCCGGTTCCCGTGCCGGTGATATTGGGCAGCGGGAAGAGGTTCAGGACTTTCAAGGCAATCGGGTCGATCATGTTCGCCGGAATCTGATTGTTCGGGAACTGCTGGCGCGCAGTCCCATCGGCATTTCCGGTGAACGGGTTGTAGATGTTCTGCTGCGCCGAGTTGGTCGCGCTCACCGTCGCCCGGCTGAAATCTCCGGCGCGCATCGCCGCGTCCGGCACGTTGAAGAAGGTGAACAGGCTCTGTTCGCGCTTGTAGCCTTCGAACGACCCGAAGAAGAACACCTTGTTCTTCGCGATGGGCCCGCCGAGCGTTCCGCCGTAGGTGTTCGCCTTGACCGGCAGCTTGGTCGTGGGCGTCGAGGTGAAATTGTACGGCGTCGCGTTCAGCTTGTCGCCGTTGTAGAACTCGAACGCCGTCCCCTTGAACTGGTTCGTGCCCGACTTGGTCACGACCGTGACGGCCGCGCCGCCCGCCATGCCCTGTTCGGCATCGAAGCTGCTCGTCGAGATGTTGACGGTGTCGACCGTCTCGGCGGGGGAAATGTACATGTTGTGGTTCGGCAGCCAGATGTTCATGTTCGTGGCGCCGTCCGTGCGGGTCGAGTTGTTCGTGTTCACCTGGCCGTTGACGTTCGTCGCCAGGGACCGCGCCGGGGTGTCGGTCTCGGCATTGCCGAACGCCATGGGCGTCGTGCCCGGCACGAGGTTCATCAGGGCCTGATAGTTGCGGAACCGGTTCAACGGCATCGCGGTGATCTCGCTCGACTTGAGCTCGGTGTGCACGTCCGCCTTGTCCGTCTGGAGGAGCTGCGCTTCCGATGCGACCGTGACGGTCTCCGTCAGGGAGCCGACCTCGAGGGTCATTTCCACGCGCGAGATCTGACCGATCGTGACGGGCACGTTCGTGCGCACGGCCTCACGGAACCCCGTCAGCGAGACCTTGAGGTCGTACGGACCCGCGATCACGTTGTTGATCGTGAAGGCCCCCTCGGCATTGGTCACGCCGTCGCGGGTCAGGTTCGTTTCCTTGTTCACGATCGTGACGGTGGCGCCAGGCACCGTAGCACCCTGCGCATCTTTCACGCTGCCGACGATGCTGCCGTACAGAATCTGCGCGTGCAGCGGGGCGGCCGTCAGGCCGACGAGTACGAGGAGAGTGGATGCGACGACGAGGGCACGGACGCGACGCCAGGCCGCGGACGGCTGGCGACCCGACCAGGCGGAACAGGACTCCCTCACAGGCTCCTCCTTCCAAACGAACAAATGTACCCGAGACGGGCAGGTGGGGCAGCCGAGCTGGCTGCGATGAGAGGTATACGCCTGTTGGGCTCGAATGGGAAGCTTTTTCTGGGACGGGTGGGGGGCCGGCCCCGGTTGACGGTAAACTGGCGGGTGGATTACAAGGCCCATATGGTTCCCGCGAATTCCGGTCCAGTCGAGCGATGAAAGCCAGATCTCTCTCCGCCGCGGCCCTCGTGTGCGGCGCCGCCGTGTACGCCGTCGCGCTTGCGGCGTCCACACAGACGGCGAGCCGCACGCGTCGTGTGACGCCGGGGGCGGGCCCCGCCCCTCGAGTCGATTTCCAGGCGCAGATCCGTCCCCTGCTGGAGAAGCACTGCCTCGAGTGCCACAGCCAAGACAAGCGGAAGGGGGGCCTGTCCCTGGGCGACTACCCGGACGCGCTCGAGGGCGGACGCAACGGCCCCGTCATCCGTCCGGGCAACAGCGCCGGCAGCCTGCTGATCCATCGCGTCACCGGCCGCGTCGAACCGCAGATGCCCAAGGACGAGACGCCGCTCACGCCAAAAGAGCTCGCCCTCGTCCGGTTGTGGATCGATCAGGGGGCCCGCGAGTCCATGACGTCGCCTCCCGCGCCGGCCCCGTGGGAAGCGCCGCTCACGCTGGTGCGTCCGGCGGTGCCAGCGGCGCTCTGGAAGGACTGGTCGAGCCCCATCGATCGCTTCATCGCCTCGTACCTTCAGAAGCAAAGCGGGGAAGAGCCAGTCGCGGTACCCGACGCGCTGTTCGCCAGGCGGGTGTACCTGGACGTGTGGGGATTGCTGCCGACGCCCGAGCAGCTGCAGGCGTTCGTCGCCGATCCGAATCCGGACAAGCGCAGCGCGCTCGTGGCGACGCTCCTCGCCGACGATCAGAAATACGCGGATCACTGGATCTCCTTCTGGAACGATCTGCTCCGCAACGAAGACGGCGTCACATATTTTTCGGAAACGGCGGGGCGCAAGCCCATCACCGACTGGCTCGTGACCGCGCTCAGGACGAACATGCCGTACAACAAGTTCGTCACGAAGCTGATCAACCCGTCGGCGCCCGGCGACCCGGATGGATTTCTCGTCGGCGTGAACTGGCGCGGTGAGACGAGTGCGGCGGTCACGCCGTGGATGCAGGCATCGCAGAACACCGCCCAGGTGTTTCTCGGCGTCAATCTGAAGTGCAACTCGTGCCACGACAGCTTCGTCAGCAAGTGGAAGCTGAAGGACGCGTATGCGCTCGCCGCGTACTTTGCGCCGGACCCGAAGCTGCAGATGTTCCGCTGCGACGTCGCGACCAATCGCTACGCCCAGCCAGGCTTTCTCTTTCCCCGCGTCGTGCACACGCCCGCATCGGGATCGCTGTCCGATCGTCGCGCAGCCGCGGCGGCGCTCTTCACCGACAAACGCGTGGGCCGCCTCCCGCGCACGCTCGTCAACCGCCTCTGGCAGCGCCTCCTCGGCTACGGCATCGTCGCCAACCCCGACGAAATGGACGGCAAGCCGTGGAACCCGGCGCTGCTCGACTGGGTGGCGAGTGACTTCGTCGAGCATGGCTACGACGTCACGCACGTGATCAAGACGATCCTGACGTCGCGCGCGTATCAGATGCCGTCGGTGCCGCGAACCGGTGAGCCGCCCGCGCGAGGGTATGTGTTCGCCGGCCCCGAGCTCCGCCGGATGACGGCGGAGCAGTTCGCTGACGCGATCGGATCGATCACCGGCGAATGGAGTGTGTATCCGGGACGCCCCGCACCCGCGGCGAAGCAGCCCGCGCCGGCTCCTGGTGCGCCGGCCCCATCGATGCCGCCCACGGGGGGCGTGTATAGCCGCGAGTGGCACGCGGCGTCCTCGAATTTGAGCCGTGCGCTTGGCCGTCCGATCCGCGATCAGGTGATTCCCTTCAGATCTGCGCAGGCATCGACACTGCAGGCGCTGGAGCTCGTCAACGGCGAGATCCTGACGCGATGGCTGTCGCGAGGCGCGCGCCGCATGCTTGGCGAGACGCCGTCTGAATCCTTGAGCGTGTACAACCGACCCATCGCAGGGCGGGGCGCCAAGGCGACTCCCTTTGAGGTGGATATCTCCAAGGCGAGCAAGTTGTGGCTCGTCGTGCAGGAAAACGGTTCGAACATGCCGCGTGCGCTCAAGCCTGCCTGGGCGCAGGCAGAGCTCGTCGGGCCCGCCGGCGTCGTCCCGCTCTCCTCGCTGACTCCGGTGGACGCATCGGGGCTTCGGACCGGAGAAGGGCCAATCACGGTGAGCGGATCGACGGGCCCCGGTGTGCGCGTCACCAATCCGTCCGTGGTCTCCTACGACATCAGCGGCAAAGGCTTCACGCAGCTGCGCGGCATCATCGGGCTCGAGAACCCTGTTGCGGAGATCGGGTCCACGCTCGATCCCCAGATCAGGTTCTTCGTCTTCGATGCACCGCCGAACATGGATCGTCTCATTCCTCCTGCGCCGGAGTCTCCACTACCCGGCCCGGCGGTTGTCACGAGCGCATCGCAGGCGATCGATCGCATATTCCATCACGCGCTCGGGCGTGCCCCATCGCCGGGTGAGCGCGCGACCGCGGAGGCGGCACTGCGCGACCCCGCTCGCGGAAGCAAGCCATCCGCCGAGGGCCTGGCTGACTTGCTCTGGGCCGTGACGATGAAGCCGGAGTTCCAGTTGATTTACTGACAGCTCTCAGACATCAGCTGTCAGCAGTCAGCTCCGAATGGGGATCGGGGATCGGGGATGAGGGATCGGGGATTAGGGATCGGGATTCGCGATTCGGGACTCGCACTGGAACTGGACACTGACGACCGGGAACTGAAAGCTGACAGCTAATAGCTGAGAGACTGAATATGACCCGCGAAGAACAATTCATCTACTCGCAGGTGAGCCGCCGCGGCTTCATGGGGGCGACGGCCGCCGCGACGCTCGCGGCACTCGTGGGCCGCGAGCCGAAGCTGCTTCGCGCCGAGCAGGAGCCTGCTCCTGCCGCGCCCGGGACAGCTGCGCCGGCGGCGCGCGCCGCCACCGCCGATGCCGTGATCGTCCTGTGGATGGCCGGCGGCATGGCCCAGACCGAGACGTTCGACCCGAAGCGGTATACGCCGTTCGCGCCGGGCGTGAACATCGCGGATGTGCTCAGCACGTTTCCCACCATTGATACCAAAGTCGATCACATCAAGTTCACGCAGGGGCTCGAGCAGATCGCGAGTGTGATCGATCGCGGGACGGTCATCCGGACGTTCAATGCCGCGGACCTCGGGTTCATTCTGCACTCGCGTCATCAGTATCACTGGCACACCGGCTACATTCCGCCGCAGCCCATGGCCATGCCGCACCTGGGCGCGATGATCTCGAGAACTCTCGGACCGAAGAACCCCGACGTGCCGGCGTTCATCGCGATCGGGCAGACGGTGGAGGGGGCAGGAGAGATCGGCACGCTCAAGGCGTTTCATACCGCCGGATTCCTCGGGTCCGATCACGGTCCATTTCTGATCGTGGACCCGCAGGATGCGGCGTCGGCCGTCAGGCCGCCGAAGGAGCTCGGCGAGTCGCGCTTCCGCAGCCGCCGCCAGTTGTTCGAGAAGCTGCTCAAGGAGGAACCGGTCTACAAGTACGGCGGAGACTTCCAGCGCGAGTCGCTCGTCAAGTCCCTCGATGCCGCCGACCGGCTCCTGAACTCGCCGTCCGCGAAGGCCTTCGACCTGTCGCTCGAGCCCGAGGCCAGCTTCGATGCGTACAACTCCGGCCGCTTCGGCCAGGGCTGTCTGCTCGCACGCCGCCTCGTCGAAGCGGGTGCGCGGTATGTCGAGGTGACGTCGGAGTACATCCCGTTCGTGTACTGGGACAGCCACGAGCACGGGCATTCGCGCGCCGAGGCCATGAAGAAGCTGATCGACGCTCCCGTCGCCCAGTTGATTCGCGATCTCGACGAGCGCGGTCTGCTCGATCGGACGCTGGTGGTGCTCGCCAGCGAATTCGGACGCGATGCGATGACGGAAGGGAAGGTCGGCAAAGAGGTCAAGGACCAGGCCATCAACATTCCGAACGTCATGACAGAGCCGCGGCACTACGGCATGCACCGGCACTTCACCGGTGCGGGCTCGGTGCTGATGTTCGGCGGCGGCGTCAAGAAGGGTTTTCTCTACGGCAAGACCGCGGACGAGCGTCCCTGCACCACGGTCGAGAACCCCATCATCATGGAGAATCTCCACGCGTCGATCTATCACGCGCTCGGCATTCCGCCCGACACCGCCTACGTCGTCGAGCGCCGGCCCGTGTATGTCACCCGGGATGGCAAAGGGGAGCCGGTCCTCGATCTGTTCGGGTAACAGCTATCAGCTGTCAGCTACCAGCTGTCAGCTGGAAACAGAAACCGAAAGCTGAAGTCTGAGAGCTGAGAGACTATGAAAACCACCCGCCGTGAATTCGTCAGTGCCGTCGCCGCGGCGCCGTTGCTCGGCCCGATTCTCCTCGGCACCCAGGACAAGGCCGGCACGAAGCGGCCGGTGCTTGGCACCGGTGCCCACAAGTTCGAGGCGATTCACGACTGGGGAGAGCTGCCCGCGCAGATCAAGTGGGGCAACACGCACGGCGTGGTCGAGGATTCGCAGCACAACATCTACGTCCACCACACGGTGCACGCGACGAGCGAAAGCGCCGACTCGATGGTGGTCTTCGACAGCAAGGGCAAGTTCGTCCGGTCGTGGGGCAAGGAATTCAAAGGCGTGGCGCACGGGTTGCACATCCGCAAGGAAGGGCGCGACGAGTTCCTCTACCTGACCGTGAACGCGGCGAACCCGAAACAGACGCCGCCTCCTGACATGCAGGCCGTCGTGATCAAGGCCACGCCGAAAGGGGAGATCGTCTGGAAGATCCAGGGTCCTCCCGACGTCGAGGCCTACAAGCCAGGCGCCGACGGCGCACCGAAGCGCTACAACCCGACGAACGTGGCCATCGCACCCAACGGCGACATCTACGTGGGCGACGGGTACGGCTCGTACTATGTGAACCAGTACAACAGCCGTGCGGAGTACATCCGCACGTTCGGCGGGAAGGGATCAGAGGCGGGACTGCTTGCCGAACCGCATGGCTTGTGGGTGGACGCGCGCGGGACTGTGCCCGTCCTGGTGGTCGCCGACAGGCGGAACAACCGTCTGCAGCGGTTCACGCTCGACGGAAAGCACATCGATTTCGTTCCGGGCTTCCGTCTGCCCTGTCACTTCGACCAGCGAAAAGGGCTGGTCGTCATTCCCGACCTCCACGGGCGGGTGACGCTGTTGGACAGCGCGAACAAGATCGTTGAGCACCTTGGCGATTCGAACGATCCGAACTGGAACAATCCCCTCCGGACGAAGCCGAGGGATGCGTTCATCCCCGGCCAGTTCATCTGCCCGCACGGCGCCTGCTTCGATCATGAAGGCAATGTCTTCGTGGTCGAGTGGGTCGAGGCCGGGAGGGTGACGAAGTTGCGACTGGTGTAGCTGCCGATCAGCCCCGGGGTCCATCCGCGGTCATGGAGGCGCCGGGCTGACCCCTCTGAAACCGCCGTCCACGTCGCCGCTCGAGGTCGGCGGCGACACGCCGGTGTCCCCGCGTGCCGCAGAGCGTGAGGCGTCTCCCGGAGACCGCAGGATCCGGGCCCAGCCCCCCGCGATGAGCGCGCTTGCGTGCGCAATCACGACAGGCCACTCCCAGGCGTTTTGATACGCCAGGTAGCGCGGCTTCCACTCCGGATGGTATTTGTCCTTGAAGAAGCGAAGCCCCTGGAAGTTGTACCACTGCTCGCCTCGCTGGAAGAGCAGGCGCGCGAGCCTCTCGCGCGAATGGGCGCCGCGCTCGGTGCCGACGGCCGCCAGCGGCGCCATCCCGAGGTTGAAGGTCCTGTAACCGAGCCGCTTGCCCTCCAGCAGCAGCGAGACGATCACGAAGTCCATCACCTGTGGACCGTCGCTGCGGTGGCGCATGAGATCCATGGAGAGCTCTTCCCGCCGCGGCCCCTCGAGCAGGTTGGCAAACGCCAGAATGCGTCCACCCGCGCCGCCCGATTCGACGACCGCACAACGGAAACGCGAGAGATAGGCCGGATCGAAAAACCCCATCGAGAACTGCCGCTCGGCGAGCTGCTTCGACTCGAGCCATTCGGACGAGACGTCGGCGAGCTCCTGGAGGCGCGGCGGAATCTCCGGCGGGTCCAGAATGCGGAACGTGATGCCGTCGCGCTCGGCCCTGCGCAGTACCTGCCGGCGCATCTTGCCGGCATGTCCCTCGAGCGTGACGTCCGCAAGGTCGACATGTGCCTCCTCGCCGAGCTTGAAGAAGTTGTACCCGCGATCGTGCAGCACCGGGATCCAGTCGAGAGAGACCTGGTAGAAGACCGGGCGCCTGTCGATGTCCAGCGCAACCGCGGAGAGCTCGTCGAGGAACGCCCCGCGATCCGGGCTCTCGAGGACCGAGGGGTCCGAGAAGACCATCATGTATGGACCGGCGGTTCGATACAGGCAGAACCCGTGCGGCGTCGAGAGGACGGCTTTGTCGCCGGTGGCCAGCATGAGGGCGTTGGTCCCATGGCCGATCTGCTCATGGCGCAGGAGCGCGGCGTCGATGTCGGACTCCGTCAGCCGGCTGAATCGCGCAGGAGCCCGCAGCAGCACATAGAGGGTCACAGCGGCGACCGCCAGGGCCATCGAGGCGGCGGTCCGGAGGAACCGCGCCCCTTCCAGGTGATAGCTGATATGTGACCAGCGCTCGAAGGTCACGGCTCCGACGTGATGCGAGAAGGTGCCGAACGTCAGGAACATCGTCAGCGCGGCGAACGCGAGCACGAGGTCCGGCCGCTCGATCCAGTCGCCGCGGCTCGGACGATCGAAGAGCTCCGCCTGGGATCGCGCCGCGATCGCGATGCCCGCCAGGATGACCGCTTCTTCCCAGTCGAAGCCCTTCAGGATGGCCGCGACGCTCGCGAGCGTGAGGAGAATCAGCGTGGCCCGGAACGCGGCATGGTAGCCGCGCATGAGACCTCTCGCCAGGACGACGAGGAGGAGCCCGGCAAGGGCTGCTGTGACGTGTCCGGCCTCGACAAGCTCCAGCGGAATCAGTCGCTCGATCTCGCGAAGCCGGGCGTGGAGTGTCGGAGAGGCGCTGCTCAGAATGATCAGCACGCCGCCGCCGCCGACGAGGCCGCCCACCATCCGGCGCGCAACTTCGAGACGACGTGGCGCGTGACGCGTGGCGCGGGCGAGCAGCAGCAGCGAGGCCAGCGCCCAGGGAGCGACGTAATAGATCGTCCGATAGGCGAGCAGCACCGCCGTGGTCGCGCTCTCGGGCATCGGCAGCCGTGCAATCCAGTAGGCGTCGCTGCTCCCGACACCGCCGGGGACGAGACTCGCCAGGCCGATCGCCTGTCCGAGAAAAAATCCTCTGACCTGGGCCAGGACGGCGCGATCCGATCCGGCCGCATGAAAGCACGCGACGAACACCGCGGCGGCGAGCACCCAGTCGGCCCAGCCGACGACAGCCAGTTCAAGGGCGCCAGGGAATGTGGTGCGCGCCCCGGCGAGGAATCCCGTTCTCCGCGCGATCGCGCGCGCAACAGCCGTGGTCAGCAGCACCAGCACGAACGCGAGGATGCTGAGTGTGATGATGGCCGAGGGCCCCGTGCCGGACACGATCGCGAGCGATGGCCCGAGTACCGGCAGCCAGCGCCCAGCCGGCCAGCCCTGACGCGAACGCGATGGCAATGGCCGCGATGCCGCCGTGCAGCTGGCTGAGCTCGTCGACGTTGCCGCGATACAGCCACAGCCGAACGGCCGGTCCGGCCAGCGGACCAAGGGTCAGAAAGTTGCTCCACGCGAACGCAACAGCACCGTTCCGCCAGCGCTCCTGCCAGCGGCTCCTGGTGTGCCGGAAGGCGATGACATCGTAGAGGCCCATCACGGCGATGTTGGCGGCAGTGACCATCCCCGCGATGACGATCCAGCGCGCATCGAAATCGCGGATGGCAACCCGGACAAACCGCGGATGGATCTGCCGCAGCTCGCCCCACGAAAGCGCCAGGACGGCGGTGAAGATCACAAACGGCCAGAGGGTCGCGCCGTGAGCGACGAGCCAGACGAGCGCCACCTCGCACCTGGACACCAGCCCTCGCCATGTTCCAGCCAGGGAGCCGGGCGCGTCAGGTTCAGCCACGGGCTACCTCCGGGACGAGGCCGCGCTCATGATCCACGCGATCGCCCCCAGCAGTTCCGTGCGGAGCTCCGGAAGCTTGTCCGTGAATCGGTGATTGGCCGCGCCGATCATGATCATCTTCTTCGGCGGTTTCGCGGCGGCGAGCAGCCGCGCGCGGTCAGCATCCGTGGAGAAGTCGTCGGTGGCTGACTGGATCATCGCCAGCGGAATGGGCGCAACGGCGCCGAGGTATCCGTCGGGGGCAAACGACGGCTCCTCCGCCTCCCGGCGCGTAATCAGCGAGGCCATGTCCACCCAGCGCCACGCCAGCTCCGCCGTCGCCGGCAATCCCATCGTCACGACTCCATCAACCCAGGTGTGGTTTCGGGGATCCCCTGCGGCCGCCACCACCAGGGCCGCCCCTTCCGATACGCCCGACAGCAGTACCCGGACGGCGCAACAGCCCTTCATCCGCCAGGAGCTCGGACATCGCCCGATAGTCCGCCCGGATGTCGTCGATGCTCACATGCTGTGTCCCCGCCGTGAATGAGGACAGGTACTCACGCACGTTGAAACCCACCACGACGTAGTCCTGCTGCATCAGGACCTCCGACATCTTCACAGCCAGGCCGACCCATCCCAGGTCGCCGCTGGCCATGAGAATGGTGCCCCTGGGCGGGCCAGATGGCCTGTACACGGTCAGAGTCAGAGATTTGGTTCGCAGCGTAAAGGGGAGCTTCCCGACTGAACTGGCCTCTACGGCGGAAACGGCCCCGCAGATCGCCAGCAAGACGCATACAACCACGCGAGCACCGGCCATTAGCTGCAATCACTGCCTCTGCTCAGAATGCCGCGCCCTCGTGGACGTGGGTGACTGCCCGTTGGATAGTCACCAGTACCTATAGCATTCGACGCGGACGCGGTCGTCAACGGCGTCCACGGGTCCACGTAACTCGGGTATCTCGCGTGGCAGCCGATGGTTGCCCCGCGCGAGGCCACGGAGTCGTACTCCCGTTGCGCCCGTTCTGTCGCCGCCAGTTGACGCTCCTCGCCTCTGTCGAAGCGGCCCGCCGGCCTTCCGTCGGTCCCCCCTCGCCTTAAACAGGTAGTAGTCATCAACTTACCTGCGCACCGCGAACCGCCTCAACACCGGCAGTTCCCTTGCCGGTCTCACTGCCGGCCGCGAACCGTCGTCTTCGATGTCATCGCCGGTGCGTACGTCGTGCCGGCTGGGTCAGATCAGGGGAGGGAAGAACTATGCACCGACATGTCGTTGCGCTGCTCGTGGTGTGGGTGCTGCCGGGTGCGATGGCGGCGGCACAGGCACCAGCGGCGTCCGCCCCGTCCAAGGCTGAGATCCTCCAGATTGACGGCAGCAAGAACCCCGAGTTGATTCCGCAGTGGAGCGTCTGGGGCTTCGTCTTTCGTGTGCTCGCCGGGGGACCTCGTCAGCTGCCGACATCGGTGCTCCGCCTGGTCTCGAAGGCCGAGGAATCTCTCGTCATGAAGGAGGCGGACGCGGTCCAGAAGATCGACGCCGATTGCCAGGCGCGCCTCACGAAAGTCGTGGCACTCCTCGGCGTCGAATCGATGGCCGTCGTCGATACCAGGGTCCGGGAGATTACGGTCGCCTGCCGGCGGGAGACGCTGCAGGCGCGCGACAGGATCCTTGCCGGTCTGAATCCCGACGCTGCAGCCGCATTGATGGCGTTCGCCGAGTCCACGAAGGCTGGAACGTCCACGAGCCTCCCCAGGAAAGACCTGGCCCGATTCCTCGAGCCAGAGTAGACCGCAACCTGTTTTCTCGTGCGTGAGGTGTTGTATGAATCGCATGCTCTTCTTTCTGCTCGTCGCGTGTTTCCTGACGTGCATGCCGGCGCCAGTCGCCGCCGACACAATGACGTCGTCTTTTCCCGGCTGCGGCACGGTCACCAACCGGAACAGCAGCGCCCAGTTCGGCCAGTTCAACTGGATCCAATACATCGTCGAATCGTCGGGCGCAGTCGATATCTGTGGCCAGTGGGTGGTGCACGTCGAAGCCAACGTTGTTGGTGTCGCAAACTCCGGTCTGAGCGCGACTGGCATCATGTATGCGAGTGCAAGACGGCAGATTCCCGTTCCCGCCTACAACCGTGTGTACCAGACAAGCGGACGTCACTACGTGTCCGGTTCGTTTCCGAACCCGATTAACGGCCCGTGGTGGCCGGCGGGGAGCACGACCAGTTCTGCGATGGTCGTGGCGCCGCCGCCACAGCCCGATCCTGCATTCGATTGCTTCCTCAGAGACGGCATCTGGCGAGACACGTGGTGCGACATGAAGCCGGCGAGCCCGATCATCGTGGACTCCCAACGGAATGGTTACGCGCTGACGGGCGTGAAGCGCGGCGTAAGGTTCGATCTCGATGCCGACGGTGTGCCGGAGCTGGCCGCATGGACGGAGCGGGACTCCGACGACGAGTTCCTGGCGATGGATCGGAACGGCAACGGCCGGATAGACGACGGGACGGAGCTGTTTGGGGATCATACGCCGGCGTACCCGAGCGGGGCGGCTGTCACGACCGCGAACGGGTTCGAGGCGCTGAAGTTTCTCCAGTCTCCGAGTTACGGCGTCAGCCGCATCGACAAGGTCATCGATCGAGGAGACGCGCCCTTCTCACAACTGCTGCTCTGGCGCGATGCGAACCACAACGGCATCTCCGAGCCCGACGAATTGCGGCTCTTGTCAGAGGCCGGAGTGATCGGCATCTCGACGGAGTACAAGGAAAAGAAGCGGACGGATCGGCACGGCAACGAGTTCCGGCAGCGGGGCACCATCTTCTGGGAGGACGGTCGGGATGCGGTCTTCGATATCTGGCTGCAATCGCGCGACTGAGGTTGTCGTCGATCACCGGGCATAGGGGCCCATGAGCAGGGAAGACCCTCGTCAACGGGCGGCGAGGGTCTCCAGGTCCCGGCTCCCTGTGTCACGAAGTGCCATCAGCGCGATCCCACTCGGGTCGTCGTGGCCTCCATTTTCGCCCCCCTCATTCCGCTGCCTCGCCTCTCCGATCAGCTGTCTCGCGCCTGCACGATGTCCGTGGCGCGCCCCACAGCAGCCCGTGGTGAAAGTGCGCGGCCGCACAGTCGCTGCGGTCACTCGGGCCTCCGTCGATGAGACGGGCCCAAGGCAGCGAGGGCTATCAAAGCCGCGATGCTTCGTTGAGTTGTTCTGCAGCAACCTGCTTTCGCGTCACATGTGCCGACGCCGGGCAGTCACTTCTTCGGGCGGAACGTTTCGGCATGGATGCCGCAGACGCGCTTCAGAGTGTCGGCGGTCGTTGTGGCTACAGGGCCCCCGGCGAGCGCGAGCCGGCGGTATCGCATGCGCATGTAGGCGTCGTCGTCGCAAAGTGCGGTGGGGAACTGTACGCGGTTATCGGTCGACGGAGGTCCGATATAAAGGACGGCGTCGAACTGGTCCTCGAGCGCGACCTTCGACCAGCCGGGCGCGGGGGGAAGCGGATAGAACCTCTCATACGGCTGGCGGCCGAGGGCGGTGCCGCGCACGCGGGCCAGGCTTGGTACTCGCCAGGTCGTGACGCTTGGAACGACTGACGAAAGTGCCGAGGAGGAAGCGATCGCGAACACCTTCACTTGGTTGGGAGGCCGTTCGAGCACGTTCGTCAAGGACGCCGGTGCGAAGCCGCGGCCCTGAAGGTGGCCGTCGCCGAAGATGATGAGCGCCTTGCGGCCCTTTGCGAGCACTTCGCGTTTGACGAGTTCACCGGCATGCCGGTCCTTCATCACGCCGAATCGCTCGACGTCAGCGGGCCCGCGTACGGCGTCCCAATCGATCGGCGCATCGCCGAGCCACACGCGAATCCTGCGTTCTGATGGCAGTGTCGCGTTCAACTCTCGCACGTCGGCGAAGAATCGTTCGTAGATCGGCCCATCCCAGATCGGGCCGGGAACCGTCGTGTCCGCCACACGCGGCGCAGACTCACGCGCGGGACGTCTTCTCCTGCCAAATAGCGATTCATCACCTCCTGATAGCGCGCGTTGCCGAACTCGACGACGATATCGTGAACCCTGGCGGTGAAACGTGGGTCGCGTATCAAACTGACGCGGAACCGGTGACCAGGTTCGTTGCCATGCGGTCCTTCTCCCAGCGCGACCACGTCGTATTCGGCAAATGCCTCGAGGATGCCGTCGATGGCATTGCGTGGTGCCACTGCTGCCGCCGTCGCCGCCGCAGCCGTCGCGATAGGCGCGGGCGCCCCGCCGGCGAACGCCGTCAGGCAGGCGGCTGTGACTACGGCAGCCACGCGTCGCGCCACACTGCCATTGCGATCGATGGATGTCGTCATAGTGGTCTTGCATCTCTGGTCAGCCGGGAGCACGTTGGAGCGCTTGCGATCACGTCGCCGGCGCGGCGCGCCGGGCAGGAAGTCGAGCATGCGCAACCAGCGTTCCCTGATCGGTGCCGCACGTTGCGCTCGCCAGGCTCCAGAAACCTCCTGGTGCCGGCCACATCGTGATCCGCGGTTGTCCCTCCGGCTCCGGACATTCTCCACGTTTGAGTCCTCCGGTTTCGGTTCATCCCGCAACATCAATCGATGCAACGTGTTCCGCGATCCGTGCCGCGCCAGGTCTCTGTGGCGACCGCCTTGCCTTCGGGAACAGCGGCCGCGGCGCTGAATCTCGAACAAGGTGGCCCGACCTCTCACTTTGACCTGGTCTGGTGCCGTGGCCGTTCACGATTGTGTTCAATTTCTGGAGGACAGCATGCGTCGACTTTCTTTTCTCATCGGCATCTTCATTGCCGCCCTTGTAGCA
Organism: uncultured Acidobacteriota bacterium; assembly: GCA_963749835.1. Taxonomy (GTDB): domain Bacteria; phylum Acidobacteriota; class Vicinamibacteria; order Vicinamibacterales; family 2-12-FULL-66-21; genus JALZOC01. The sequence continues at coordinate 2,668,809 of CAVVOD010000001.1, read as the reverse complement.
ACGGGTCCGGATGCCTGGGCGCAGGCGGACAACGCACCTGGGTCGAAGTCCACCACGGCGAGGCAGCGCGCAACGCCAGGTGCGCCCGTCAACATCAATGCGGCCTCTCTGGCGCAGTTGCAGACACTGCCCGGCGTGGGGGCCAGCACCGCGCAACGGATCCTGGACTACCGCCAGAAAAACGGAGCGTTCAAGAAGGTCGAAGAGCTCATGAATGTCAAAGGCCTGGGAGAGAAGAGCTTTCTCAAGCTGAAGCCGCTTGTGAACGTCGGCGCGGACAAGACCGCCGAGGGGCAGAAATAGAGCTCCGGGGGCCGGCCGTCAGTGGGCGGCCGGCGATCCCGGTGGACGACGGAGTGAGTCATGACACGAAGCCGCCGATTCGGACAATCCGGCCTGACGCTGATTGAGCTGCTGTTTGTGACCGCGGTGATGGCCATTCTCGCCGGGGTGACAGTGCCACTGACCAACACCGCGCTCGACGATCTGCACACCGCCGCGGCCGCGAGGTATGTCGCAGGCCTGGTGCTCAGCGGCCGGATGGATGCGCTCAAGCGTGCCCGATGCGTCGGGCTTCGCTTTGAAGCGTCAGGATCCGACTACGCGTACGGTTCCTTCGTCGATGGGAACGGGAACGGCCTGCGGACCGCAGAGATTCGGAGCGGGGTCGACGCGCCGCTTGGTCGTGAACAGCGGCTGGCCGATCGCTTCCCCGGTGTGCGGTTCGGTCTTCAACCGGGCGCTCCGGATGCGGATGGCGTGCGGGGCAGCAGTACCGACGGCGTGCGGATCGGCTCGTCGGGCATCCTGACCACCGGTCCCGACGGCACCGCGACGTCAGGCACGCTGTATCTCCAGGGGCGCCGGGCGCAGTACGCCGTACGGATCCTCGGCGCGACCGCACGGACTCGCGTGCTGAAGCTCGAACCCGGAGCAGGAACGTGGACCAGTCGCTGATGGATCGGCGCGTCGATGCACGCTTTCCGCCTCCTCCCGAATACGCCGCGCGCGCCACACTCCGTCCGGGACGCCTTGTCGTGCTCGTCAACTTCAGCGCCGGCGGGACGCTCCTGCAGGGCGGCCACCCGTTTCGGCCCGGTGCCCGCGTCCATCTGCAGCTCGTGACGATGACGCGCACGCTGGTGCTGGCCGCTCACGTGCTCCGGTCCGCCGTGTGGGCGCTGGACGATGGGGAGGGTGCGACGTACCGAGGGGCGCTGAGATTCGAGCAGCGATGCGAGTCGTTCTGGGAGGCGGTGGCGGCGGGCGCCGAACGAGGCACCCGCCGTGGACATCGATAGGCTCGGGCCCTGGCGCGTCCGATCGGGGAGTCGCCTCCGGTTGGGCCGTGTGGCACGGTACAGCGAGCTCCTGCCACGCATAGATTACTTCTGGTTCTTCGAGCCTTTGAACGTCCCTCTCGCTGGCGCCGGGGTCGTCCATGATCCGGTCATCTCACGCCCCGTCGAGTTGATTGTGCCGCTGAAGGAGGCTTCGACTGCTCCCTTACTCGCGCACCGCCATGTGACGGCATTGTCGATCACCTCGCCGACAACGGTGAATGCTTCGTCGGTGCCGCCGATCACGCAACTGCCGGTGAGCGTCTTGCCATCCTGCTTCATCGTCACGGCCACGCGTGGTGCGCTCTCTCCATCCGTGGTCGTGAGTCGCAGTGACCATATGCCGGACACATCGGCCGCCAGAACCGACTCTGCGAGAAACAGCGCGATGAGAGAGACGAGGAACGACTTCGTCCGAGTCCCGCTCCGGCTTCCCCCTTCCGAATTCCGCGTCCCGAATCGAATGCCGAGTCCCGAATCCCGAGCCCGAATCGAGTCCCGAATCCCGAATCTCGAGTCCCGAATCGAATCCCGAGTCCCGAATCCCGAGTCCCGACTGTGCGCTACCCTCACTCCACACCTCCTGTCTTTCAACTATGTGCGCCGCGGCGTGCAGCTCACGCGCCTTCTCCGCGAGCACCCGCCAGGTCTGATGCTCTCTCCTTGACGCCCTAGGAGACGCCGTGTATCCTCTCCTCGCATGTCTAGGAGAGACACGTGAGCGACACCACGAGCTGCTGCAGGGCACCCTCGACCTTCTCGTCCTCGAAGCCGTCTCGCTCGGGCCGCTGCATGGCTACGGCGTCCTGCTGCGCATTCGGCAGATCTCCCAGAACCGCCTGCAGATTCAGCAGGGCTCGCTCTACCCCGCGCTGTATCGCCTCGAGCATCAGGGGCTGATCCCCTCGGAATGGGGCGAATCGGAGAACAGGCGGAAAGCGAAGTATTACCGAAATACCGCGGCCGGGCGGCGACGTCTCAAGGAAGAGACGGCGTACTGGCGGCGGTTCTCCGAGGCGATCGGGGTTCGCTCTCGAGGCGATGCCGGAGGACGTATGAGTCTCATCACGCGGGTCAGGTCGTGGCTTCGAGTCAGCACCCGCCGGGCTGACTTCGAGCGTGAGATGCAGGACGAGATGCGGGTCCACCTCGAGCTCCATCAGGCGGATCTGCGGCGGCGGGGTCTCCCGGAAGAGGAGGCTCGCCGGCGTGCGTTCGCCGAGTTCGGCAGCGTTGGCGGGCGCAAGGAGGAATGCCGCGACGCCGTTGGCCTGCGGCTGGTGGACGAACTGCGCGGCGACGTCAGCTACGCATTCCGGCTTCTGCGAGGGTCGCCGGCATTCACGCTGGTGGCCCTGTTGTCGCTCGGACTCGGGATCGGCGCCAACACGGCGATCTTCAGTCTGATCGACACCGTGCTGGTCAAGACGCTGCCGGTCGACGACCCGCAGCGATTGTTCTTCGTCGATAACTCCGGCGGGAAGTCCGGTGGCAGCAGCGGCCCGCCCTATCCCTGCTTCGAGCGGCTTCGCGACCACAACCGGTTCTTCTCGGGTATCGCGGCGTTCGCCCCACGGCAGTTCAAGGTGTCGATCGACGGAGTGCCGGAGCGGGTGCGCGGACAATACGCGTCCGGCACCTACTTCGATCTGCTCGGTGTTCGGGCCACCCACGGACGGATGCTGACGCCCGCGGACGATTCCGAGCCAGGCCGCGGCGGTCCGGATGGCGGTGTCGCCGTGATCAGCGACGGCTTCTGGACGCGCCGCTTCGCCAGGGATCCGGCTGTGCTCGGAAAGAGCGTTCAGGTTGGCGCGCAGTGGGTGACCATCATCGGGGTCACGCCACCTGAATTCTTCGGGCTCCAGGTCGGCACGCCGATCGACATCACGGTTCCCATGATGCTCGTCGAAGGGGGGCTGCAATCGAAGCAGAGCTGGTGGCTGAGCGTGATCGGGCGTCTGGCGCCCGGTGCGACGGTCGAGCCGGCGCGGGCGGACCTCGAGGCGCTGTGGGACGGCTACCTGACGGAAGTCGGGATGCCTCGCGAGAAGCGCGGCGGCTACTTCAGCGGCATCGCACTCGTCCCCGCGGCCAGGGGCGCCAACGACCTTCGTCGCAGCTACTCCGAGCCGCTGATGATCGTCATGGCGATTGTCGGCGTCGTGCTGCTCATCGGCTGCGCCAATGTGGCCACCCTGCTGCTCGCCCGCGCCAGCGCGAGGCAGAACGAGATGGCGGTGCGGCTCGCGATTGGCGCGAGTCGCGGCCGGCTGATCCGTCAGCTGCTGACCGAAGGCGTCGTGCTGGTGTCGCTGGGAGCCGGAGCCGGACTGCTGTTCGCACGGTGGGGCGCGTCGTTTCTCGTTGCGGTTCTCTCCGGCCCGGCCGAAAGGGTGGTGCTCGAACCGCATTTCGACCTGCGTGTCCTGGGCTTTACTGCCGGCGTCTCCGTCGCGACGGCGCTGCTCTTCAGCGTCGCGCCGGCATTGCGGGCCACGCGCGTCGATGCCGCGAAACCGGCCGCTGCCGGCGGGACCGCCACGCACAACCGCCTCGGTCGAGCGCTCGTCGTCGTGCAAGTCACCCTGTCGGTCCTCCTGCTCTGCGGCGCCGCGCTCTTTCTGCGGACGCTTCACAACCTGAACAACGTCTCGTCGGGCTTCGATCGCGAGGGCGTCTTGACGATGGAGGCCGAGGCCACGGTGCCGGGGCGCACCGCGACGCCGAAGACCCCGGCGGAGTTTCGAGCGGACCACGCGCGGCTCGGCGCGATCTGGAGCGGTTTCATCGAGCGGGTGCGCGAGGTGCCGGGTGTGTCGTCTGCCGGAGTGGGGGCCATGAACCCGCTCAGCGGCTGGGTCCGTGGAGTGAGAATCGCGATCCAGGGTCCCGTCCAGGCACCCGCGAACGATCGCGGTGTCAGCCTCAACCAGGTCACCGACGGCTATTTCGAAACCACCGGCATCCGCCTCCGGGCCGGCCGACTGTTCACACCCGGCGATCGGTCTGGCTCGTTGCGTGTGGCCATCCTCAACGAGACCGCCGCCCGGGCATTCTTCGGAACCGAGACGCCGCTTGGCCGAAAGCTGAATTTCCCGGGACAGCGCGTCCAGGACCACTTCGAGATCGTCGGCGTCGTCGCCGATACGCGCTACCAGGACCTGCGAACGCCGGACCAGCGCATGGCCTACCTGCCGCTCGAGCAGGCGATCGATCCGATCACCTACGTCGCCGTGGCGGTGCGAGGGCACGGCGATGTCACACGGCTCGCCCCTGCGATCCGCGCCATCGCCACCGAGACCGTGCCAGGTGGGTTGGTCACCGGAATCGCGACGATGGAGCAGCAGGTGGAGATGTCGCTCGTGCGCGAGCGGGTGCTCGCCCTCCTCGCCACGTTCTTTGCGGCGCTCGCACTGATCCTGGCGTGCATAGGTCTCTACGGCGTGATGGCGTACCGCGTGGCTCGGCGCACCCGGGAGATCGGGATCCGCATTGCCGTCGGCGCCAGTCAACGGACCGTCGCATGGATGATGGTGCGCGAAACGCTGCTGCTGGTGGCCATCGGGGCGGCGCTCGGCACTCTGGGCTCACTCGCTGCGAACCGCTACATCGCCGGCCAGCTGTTCGGCGTCACGCCGCGAGACCCCGTGGCGATCGGTGTCGCTCTGTTGGTCCTGGGGATCGTCACGATGGTGGCTGGTTGCGTGCCCGCGCGCCAGGCGAGCCGCATCGATCCGGTGAGGGCGCTGCGGGCGGAGTGATGGGCTTCAGGTGTGTGCGTGGCTCGCGGCGGCGTTTGGGAACACGGTGTGTCGCAATTTCGGCTTTCGCGCAGCTCGACGTCAAAATTGCCAGCTGACCCGTGAGCCCACCCGCAGCGTGCTGAGCGCGCCAGAGGGGGTGATGAATCGATCCAGGTTGGCGGGTTCGTCCAGGAGATGGAGCGAACGGACGTCGGCCCCGATAGCGAGGCGACGCGAGACCTGCACCATGGCACCGCCTCCGAAAGAGAGCGCGAGCGTCAGGCTCGATCGTGTGAACTCGACACGGTCGGCGCCGCTGCCGGCAGAAGCAGAACTGAAGTAGCGTTGCCGGACATGCCCCGCTCCGACGCCCGCCCCAACGTATGCCCGGATTGCGCTTGACGGTGGCAGCAGCTCGAGCGCGAGGTGCGGGATCAGTGACACCGTACGCCCTGTGACAGGAAGCTGACCGCCGAGCACACAGATACGGGGGGCGGGACACAGGTCAATCGTGAAATCGAGCTTGCGGGCGTAGGCTGCCTCGACTTCGAGCCCCAGGCGTGTTGAAAACCCGAACCGCAGACCCGCGCTCAACGCCAGCGCGGTCCCACCATCTCCAAGGGATGCACCGGCGGCAAAAGACGCGCGCGTGTCGAGTTTCTCGCGGCTCTGCGCGGCCAACGGCTGCGCCAGTATCAGCGAAACGACCGACACAACAGCTACGCGCAGGATCGACGTCATGATGGAGCCGCGGGTATCAGGTTGAGGCGCTGCGGCAATAGCCCGAGCGCACGGGCCGCGCGCGCTCTTCAGCGTTTTATCCGTTCTCGACCGAGCAATGCAATCAGCCCATCACCGAGAGAGTTCTGCCAGGTGAAGAAGTCGTGTCCTCCGGGATACTCGGAGTAGACAGTGTGGTACCCCTTCGCATCGAGCACGTCGCGTAACCGGCGATGTTCCGCGACAGGATTGACCAGTCCGGCCTCGAGCACGCCCACTTCGAGATAGAAGCGCAGGGGGCGTAATGGCGTCGTGACGAATTTTCTCGTGAGCCAGGCTGAGTCTCGGAGATAGGCATTCGCCGGGGTCGCGGATTTCGGTGAATAGAATACGTTGGCTGATTGCGACAGCACGTTTCCAAACAGCTTGAAATGCTGGTGCGCGGCACAGAGGGCTGCCAGACCACCATCGCTCGATCCCGCGAGTACCACCCGAAAGGGGTCGCTACTGACCCGGTAGCGTGCCCGAACGTACGGCAGCAGTTCCGTCGCAAGAAAGTCGCCGAACGCCGCCGAGCACCTCAAGTCCCGGTTGCGAGCGTCCTGGCTCATGTTGTTCACAAGAACGGCGACTGTTGCGGGGATTCGCTTCGCAGCGAGTAAATTGTCCAGAACCCGCGGCGTTGGAATCAGCGCATCAGCCGCATTCCCGTACATCTCGCCATCAAACACGATCACCAGCGCCAGGTGTGGCCCTCGAGTGCTGTATCCGGCAGGCGTGTGCACACCGATCGAGCGTTCCTCACCCAGGACTCGGCTCTGAAGCGTGTGGCGGGTGAGTTGCCCACGGGGTGTGTCCGGGCGCTCGACGATCCAGGGTTGAGGTGCCGCGTGAGGCGATTCCGCAACAGAACGTCCGCCGAACCGGCGATCGTTCAGTGGGTCAGGTTGAAGCGGTCCGCCGTTGACGCGCAGCAGGTACGTGAATCGCGCATCCTTCGGCGCGCGATCCGTCTTGAACCAGACATCTGTATCGCCGAGCCTGCGGAAGCTCCATTTGCGTGGGTCCGGCGTCGGGATGTCCCCGACCCCGACGCTTACGTCACGGGTCGTCGCGTCGCCCCTCCAGAGGAACGTAACCCAGAGGAAGTCGCCCTGTCCGTCGATGGGCTCGATCAAGGGGACCTGTCCCTTCATGCGAGCCCAGAAGTCGTCGAGCACCCCGGGGCGGTTCTCACGAAGTGCCTGGGAGAGCCGCTGGAGCGTCGGGCTCTCGTATGGCGAAGCGTCACCGGCAATCTGCGTTTGTGCCCGAACTGCACCAACCCAGCACGTGCTCACGACCGTGAGTATGGCGATCAGGCTTTGCTGCCAGAGAATGCGTCGACTCCGCCGGTTCATAGGCGTGCAATCATCGCACGTATACTGAGCGGGTCAGTGACATCAATGTGGCTCGATAGCCGCTATTGCTCAAGCGTCGGTGTGTTGCAAGTTGTCGACTGGTGAGCCGCGTTTTCGACAGCGGAGCGGATGCAGACGAACGCGGGACTGTTCGCATGCGAACAGTGGCTTCCCAACACCGGTCATGGAAAACGGGGTCGGTTCGCGACTCCCTGACGATCGGCCGGGCGCGCAGCGGTACGTCAGTTGCTGACCGAGTCACGCGTATGAGCACCTTTCTCCACGATCTCCGTGTCGCCGCCCGGCAGCTGGCTGGCCATCCGAGCTTCACGCTCATCGTGATCGTGACGCTCGCGCTCAGCATCGGTGCCATGACGACATGCTTCGCCATCCTGAACGCGGTCGCGTTTCGCCCGCTACCGTTCACCGACCCGGACAGTCTCGTCGCGGTACACCTGGTTGACCGCCGGGGAGGCGGGTGGTCGCGGCTCCCGCCCGGCTCATTCGCTGCGCTGGAGCACACGCAAGGCGTCTTCTCCGGGGCAGTTGCGTACGACGCGCGCGCGGTCACGGTGGCAGGCGCTGGCGTTGCCCAGCGTGTGCAGGCGGCGTCGGTGTCGAACGACCTGTTCGCGCTGCTTGGTGTCCCTGTACAAATGGGCCGCCCTCTTGCCGCCACTGACGCGAGCACACGCGTGGTCGTCATCGGTCACGATTTGTGGGTGGACGGACTCGGATCGCCGCCCGATGTCGTCGGCACGACCCTCTCAGTGGATGGGGACACCTACGTCGTCATCGGTGTCGCCAGGCGCGGGTTCAGCTTTCCAGAGGACTCACGGCTGTGGCTGCCGCTCGACAATGCATCGCGGGATCGGCCCATCGACGTTGTCGCTCGCCTTGCGCCCGGCGTCTCGGGAGCGCAGGCCGATGTGACGCTGGGGGTAGCGTCGACCGCCACGCCGTTCCGAACGGAAGACGGCGGCAGTGCAACCGCGGTGACGACCTCGCTGCGGTCGCGAATGATCGGCACGAAGCAGCGCGACATGGCGCTGTTCGTGCTCACGGCCGCGGGCCTCGTGCTGGTCGTGGCGTGCGCCAACCTTGCTGGAATCCTGACGGCATATGTGGGCGCACGGCGGCGCGAAATGGCGCTGCGCGCCGCGATCGGTGCGGGCCGCCTGCGGCTCGTGCGACAGCTGATGACGGAGAGCGGGATGCTCGCGGTCGCTGGCGGCCTGATCGGTCTGCTCCTCGCTCAGTGGGGCATCGATCTGTTCGCCGCGACGCTCGGAAAGCCCCAGGGTGCGGACTGGATCGAGTTCGCACTGGACGGCCGGGTGGTGATATTCGCGCTGGGCGCGTCGGTCCTCACGGCACTGCTGTTCGGGTTGGCGCCGGCGATCGGTGGGACGCGGATAGACCTTCGCAGCGTCCTGCAGGAGGAGAGCAGAACGTCCGGGTCCGGACCCCGCGCACGTCGGGTTCGTGGTCTCCTGGTTGCCGGACAGGTGGCATTGTCGATTGCGCTCGTCTCCGGTGCGGCATCAATCGTGACGAGTTCGATGCGCTTCGACGACATCGACGTGGGCTTCGAGCGAAGCGGGATCCTGGCGCTGAGGGTCGCTCTCGCGGGGCGCGCCTACGACCAGCCGGAACAGCGGTTCGCCTTCGTCGATGCCGCAACGGCGCGCCTGCGATCCCTTCCAGGCATCTCGTCGGTGACGACTGGAAGCCACCTTCCGCTCATCGACCGTGATGTTCCGCACGCCGGGTTCGTGCTCGACCGCAGCGACGTGACCGAGCGGCCGCGGTTCGGTTCCATTCGGTTCGTCGATGCCGGCTACATGGCGGCGATGGGCATTCCCGTCCATCGTGGGCGGGAGTTCATCGCTGTCGAGGGACGAGCGCTTCGCGACCGCCCGATCATCATCAACGACACCATGGCCAGGCGCTATTGGCCGGATCGCGATCCGATCGGCGACACGCTGCGGTTGACTGGAGCCGCGGATGTCGCTGGGTCGTACCGGGTGATCGGCGTGGCTGATGACGTGAGTCAACGGCAGCTTCCCGCCGCACCGGAAAATCAGATGTACGTGCCGCTGGCGCCGGCGCGGGAGCTGACCCTCATGATGCGGGCCGCGTCGGATCCCGCAGCGATCGCGTCGCGGGCCCGCGACGCAGTTCAAGGCGTCGATCGGTCGCTGGCGATCAGCACCAACACGATGACAGCCGCGCATGGATGGTATGTGCGCGACCGGCGCGTGCAGGGCCTGGTGATCGGCATCCTCGGGATCATCGCCGTGTTGTTGTCCGGGCTCGGCGTCTACGGGGTGATGTCGCTTCTGGTGAACGAGCGCAGCCGTGAGATCGCGATCCGGATGGCCCTCGGATCGTCTGCGAGCGCGGTGCTGCGCCTGGTGCTGGTTCGCGGCCTCGGTCTCGCGTCGGCCGGCATCGCCGTGGGGGTTCTGCTGGCGAGCGCGCTGACGGCGCTTTTCTCGTCGATCTTTCTCGGGGTCCGCGCCTTCGACGGCGCCGTGCTGTGCGCTGCGGCGGCGCTTCTCGGTGGGATCACCGTGCTCTCTTCCTGGTGGCCCGCGCAACGGGCAATGCGCGTCGATCCGATGATCACATTGAAGGAGTAGAGATCATTGACGCGCGTCCGACTCCGAGAAGGCGCCTGGTGGTGACTGAAGGACAATGCGCCCATTTTGGATTCCTGAGCTCACCATTTTTGGGCGGCGGAGTCAGAATCGAAGAGATGCCCATGAAACGCGCGGCTGCACAGTACACGCTCGCGGTACTATCCGACGCGCCGATGGATGGTCGCTATCACAACATACGCGTGACCACGACAACGGAGTTCGTGGTCGAGGCCAAAACGGGATACTTCGGACGAGACTAGTGGCCTGTACTCGGTGAACAAGGACTGGATTCCGGAGCGCGGCGCCCGGGTGGCAAGGCGCGACGACCGAGAATACAGGGCGTATTTGAGGGAGGAGCAACGCCGCCAGACGGGATGCCCCGCCCGGAAGCCGGTCCTTGTTCACCGAGTACCGGCCACTAGCCGCCGCGCAGGGAGCGAACGCTCATGCATGGACCGCTCGCGTGTTCAGTGCGCGATAGCGACGGGTGCATCCCTGGCGACAGGGCAGCAAGCGGATTGATGCGGAGGTTGGTGAGCCGCAGAGGAATCGAACGGATGGCACATGTCCTCAAAGATGATGCGGCTTTGTGGGTAGTCGGCAAGGACTGACTGGGCGAAGACGAGAACGATCTGCACGCGGAGAGCGGCCGGTTCGATCGATGGAGTGGGTTGAGGATTTCAGTCGTGTGAAATCAACCACTTAGAGTTGGTGGCCCAGATTTTCACCAGATAAAAATCGTCAAGCGACTTTCGGAAGGAAGTCGTCGGCCCGCAACTCACTCTCTGAGACATCGCACGGCGAACGCCGACTCCTTCTCCCCATCTTCGTGACGATTGAGAATCCGACCGTTCTTGCCGAGATTGTAGAACCACGCCTTCGTCGGGCTGCTTTCCGTCGCCGTCCAGTAGAATCCGTGGGCTTCCAGGCGCGCGTATTCACCACTCGGATCTCGGCCGCCGCCATAGACGGCATCGAACCCCGAGGGGCCTCCGGCGAGGAGCGCCACGTACGCCGCTTTGCCGCCGTCTGACGAATCGTCGCGAACGCCACCATAGGACTGTGCCACCTGCGCCCATTCGTCGTTGGTCGGGAGCCGCCAGCCGTCGCCGAGCGCGCGACAGGCCCGCTGTGCCGATGCCCACGTGCACAAGCGGCCATAGCGACGGCAATTCTCGTCAGAGCTGCCGTAACAATAGGAGGTTTCGACGGCCATCTTCAGATTCTCCGTCATCCACTGTTTGCCATCCGGCATTCGTTTGGAGGAGTGGTCGGATGCGTTCTGGCTGGCCGCGGCGGGAAGCGTCGAGAGCGCGCCAACGGACCCGACCGCAATAGACACCGCGATCACCAGGACCTGCATTCTCACTGGCCGCGCCTCTCTTTCAGCTGCCACGAACTGCGTAGCGAAGTCCCGCCAGAACAAGGGGCGGCCTGTACCTCTCGGAGCGCGGATCTCAGCTCTCGAGGACGCTGCTGCGTCACAGGAGTCGGCGTCATCGTCTCGTCTCCACGCACACAGGCTCTCGTCTCGCTGACTGTGCTCAGCAGTTTCGCGCAAGAGCGTTCTTCATCATGGCTTGACGATCTGAGGCAGCAAGATGTCGCGCACATAACGCCAGTGCGGTACCGGCTCCGGAAAAGTGGAACGGCCTCCGCGCATTCGCTCTTGAGGGGCGACGGAAGGGCGATGCGGTCGCAGCAACGTGGTCTGTCCGAGTTTTGCATTCACATATTCGGACACCCACCGCAGCGGCTTCCGAACGGTCAAACCGCTCCCCGTTCTCCGCAATTGATGCTCCACGGGACGCCGAAGCGGTCCACCACTTCGCCGAATCTTTGCGCCCAGAAGGTCTGCTGCAGGGAAACAGTCACCTCGCCGTCCTCTGCGAGCTGCGTGAAGATGCGCTCCGCCGCCGCGACATCGTCGAGATTGAGCTGAACTTGAAAACCCTGTGGGCGTCGGTATGCGCCGGGCAGGACGTCGGCGCCGGAGAAGGCCATGCCGCCCACCTGTAACGTGGCTTGCAGGATCTTGTCGCGCCATTCGGCAGGTGCCTGATCGGCCATCGGTGAGTCGCCCCACGCGAGCCGAAACGTCACAGTGCCTCCGAGGCACTGTTGGTACAGCGTGAACGCCGCGTCACACTGGCCGTTGAAGATCAGACTGATGCGAGGCTCGATCTGCATGCATCAATCATGACCTCCCCCGATTTCAGAGTCTTGTAAAAACGGGAGCTGGCCGAGGATCCATTCCTGCGGCGTACAGCCGGCCAACGAATGCCACTCGTGCACCATGTGCGCTTGGTCGTGGAAGCCACTGGCGATCGCGACGTCGACGATGCGGCGGGGCGAGTGCAGGAACAGGCGGCAGGCATGCTCGAATCGAAACACCCGTGCGGCCGCCTTCGGCGCGATGCCGAACTGGGAGATGAAGCGCTCGCCGAAGTGGCGACGGCTGAAACCGATCTCGCGCGCGAGCTCGTGAACAGCCATGCGTCCATGACTGATCGCCAGACTGCGCCAGGCCGACGCCATGGCATCGGGCATCGTGACGGGTCGCAGCCTTCGAAGAAGTACTCGATCCACCGCCGCAAAGCGTTGTGGCCACGCATGAGCGTCGCCGAGACGTTCCATAAGCTCGGTGCACATCGTGTCGCTGATGTCGGCGAGGTGCACGACGCGCGAGGCCAGCTCGCCGCCGCTGACGCCAAGCAGCGCACGCGCCGCCCCAGGCTTCAGGAATACGTGCAGGCAGTCCAGGTCTCCGCCCATTCGTACGAGGGCCGACGCCTGCTGTAGACCGGCGACGAAAGCGCGGTACGCGCCAGGAGACTGCGCGCCTGGCATGCGCACGATCTCGATGGGCTTCGCAAGACTGATGATGAGATCGATATAGCGGGAGGGGAGGCCGGCATGCTGCCACTGCGGAACGTCGCGCATGCGCGAGCCGGCGTAGTGCGAGACAAATGGACGCAGCGGCAGCGCCGGCACGGCGACGGCATGGTCAGCGCCTCTCATCGTGTGGCATTGTCGCAGACTCGACGCACTCGTCCACTGACGCTGGTGTTGCTGTTGTGTAGTTCGCGCTTGGAGAAAGCCGACCCGCGGGATTGCATCATGAATATCACCAGGAACTTTGAAGTCGTTGAACTTGCGGTGTGGGGCGGGATTGGCCTCCTCGGCCAGCTCCTGGTGTTTCTTGTCGTCTCGATGATGGTGCCCAAGTTGAGACAGGGTATCGAGGCCGATGACGTGGCCTATGACATCCTCCTGGGCGCTCTCTCCATCGCCATGGGTATTTTGAACGCCGGCGCGCTGAGCACGTGAGAGAGAAGGACTGAACATGCGCAAATCAAAATACGTGAGCTTGTTGTTGGCCGGGGCCACCGCGACGACGCTCGTCGCGTGCGGTCAGAAGAAAGGCGGGGACTGGGGCGAGGATTCGACGCTCTACGGCGATAGCGCGGCGTGCGCGCGCGACATGGACAGCGGCGTCTGTAACGAGGCGTATCGGGCGGCGAAGGATGAACACGCCAAACAGGCGCCGAAGTTTGCCACCCAGGCCGAATGTGAAGCGGCCGGCTACACGCAGTGCGATACCACCGAGGTCAGAACCGCTGACGGCGGTTCTCGCAGCATGTTCATGCCGATGATGATGGGCTTTATGATGGGCCGCATGCTCGGCGGCGGCATGGGCGGCGGTTTTCCCGCGCGCCCGGTTTACGGCGACCGGAATGGCTATCTCCACGCCAACGGCCAGAACGTCGGGCGTGTCGCGCCCGGCACAACGTCGCTTGGCCCCAACGGGATCGCGATGCGCACCGCGCGCGGCGGCTTCGGCTCCAGCGCACGCTCTTCCGGCGGCGGTTCATAGCAGGTGGAGCGTGTCGCCGTTTCGCCCCGTCCCGCCAATACGCACTTTCGTCCCAATACCGACCGTCGCTCCAGGCTCGAACGCGCGCCTGTCCATGAAGGCCGGCAGAAGATGGGGATGACCGGAATACATTTCCCAGAGCACAGCAAGGATCGCCTTGTTGGCAGCGACCATTTTCCAGGCCGGCTCGATGACCGTGAGCTGTCGTTGCATCGTTGCCTGAATCAAATGAGCGCCGAACTCGTCCGCCAATAGCCAGTCCAAAGGTACGATCTTGAAAAGAGTCGTGATTGGCGTGTCTTCGAGGTCGACGAAACGCCCGTAATACGCCAGAACGCCGCCCTCGACTGGTTGCAAAGCCGCTGTTGGGGCGTGAGGGCGCGAACATCTCGATTACGGTTCTTGGCGAGAGCGGCGCGCCCGACGGGGCGCCGCTCGCAACGAGCGGCGGCACCTATGGTGAAGAAGGCTATGTCTATCAGGCACATGCGCCGCTCGCCACCGCGCCCGGACCGACGGGACGAACAATTACGCCGTGATTGGCAGCTGGGTGATCGACGGAGTCAGCCGCGGCCTCGGCATTCGCGAGGAGGCCGGCCTGATTACGCACAATCGCAGCCGGTTCGTGCCGCATCTGTTCTAAAAGGGCGCGATGTCGTTCACTGGTGACCCGTTCACTCCTGCTGAGCGTCTTCATCGGATCCAGACGCGCCGGGACGACGGCCCTGGGATATCGAAGGGTCAGTCAACGTTTGGGGCGTCAAGGCGCTGAGAACGGCAGGATTGATTGCTGAGGGTGGCCCTAACGTTCGCCAGTTGGAACCAAATTTGCCGATAGCTTAGGCGACTTGACGCTCCGACGTGGGCCTAAGCGCGTTCAGAGATCCGATCGAAGGGTTGGCGGAGTGCCGAAGGCCGAAGGCACAGGAAAGGCTGTCCAGTTCAGCCATCCGGCCTCGCTTGAAGGGCAATCTTGATGCGGGTCGGGTTCCGGGGCCGTGGTCGTTCGGATAGGGACACCGTCAGTCCCGAAGGCGAACACAACGTCGTGCCTCGCGGTCAGGGAGCCCTCTGTTCGTCCTGATCCTTCGAGTCCCCGACGTGCAGCGTACCGCAGTGCGGGCCCATGCACAGCCACCGACTGGCATGGCACTCGCAGCATCTTGCCGTCATGGCTGTTTGGGCGGATCTCCGGGTACTCGGCGAGAAGTCTGACGCGGACACCCGGCCTGGCGGTGATGCTGCTGCTCACGATTGCCCTCGGCATCGGCAGCAATGCATCGGTGGTCGGGTTCGTGCGAGGGCTGGTCACGCGCGATCTGCCGCTCCCGGGGCTTGACACGGTCGTTTCGCTGTTTGCGCGGGACGCGCAGGATGCGTTCGGCCCGGTCTCGTACGAAGAGTACGTGTCGCTCAAGGCGCAGCGCGAGGCGTTCGAATTGGTTGGCGCGGCCAGGCAGTCGCAGGGCAGCGTCGTGCTCGGCGGTCGGTCGTCGATCATGTCGGTGGCCGCAGTGACGCCCGAGCTTGCGGCTTTCCTCCACCTCCCGCTCAGCGAAGGGGTCGTCATCAGCCATCACGTATGGCAGAGCGAGTTTGGCGCCGCTCCCGATGTTCGTGGCCAGCCGATCCGGATCGACGGCGTCGAGAGGCGCGCTGGCACCGTCGCGCCGGATTGGCTCGAAGGCCTGTATCTCGGCAGCACCGTGGACATCTGGATACCGCTGCAGGAGGCATCCCTTCAGGAAATCGATCGCAGGAGCCGCACGTTCTGGGGGCTCGCCCGGCTGCGGGCGGGCGTTTCAACGAGCCAGGCACAAGCCAGCGTGAACGCGACGCGGAGCGGCACCGAGATGATCGCCGTCCTGCCCTACACCGGCATGACGCCGGAGGTCGCGGGCGGCATGTCGCGCATCGGTACGCTGCTGCCCGCCGCGGCAGGCGCGGTGTTCTTCAGCGCATGCGCCAACGTCGCCGCGTTCCTGCTCTCGCGAGCCTCCGCGCGTTCTCACGAGACCTCTGTGCGCGTGGCCCTTGGTGCCAGCCGCGGCCAGCTTGCGACACAACTGCTCTCGGACAGCGTCCTCATCACCGCGGCCGGTGGCGCGTGCGGCATGCTGCTCGGGGTGTGGACGGCGCGCCTTGTTCCGGCGCTCCTGTTCGACCAGGACGCGGCCCAGCTCGTGTTCGCTCCGGATCTACTCGGCATTGTTGCTGCGTCGGCTGCCTGTGCCGGAATCACGGTCGCGTGCGGTCTCATACCGCTTTTCGAGGTTCGACACGATGACCCGGCGGCGGTGCTTCGCCGCGAAAGCGCCGGGCCGTCGAAGGCGATGCGCCGCCTGCGCACCGGCCTGGTTGTGGCGCAAATGACATGCTGCTGCCTGCTCGTGATCTCGACGGGGCTTCTCGTCGAGGGTTTTCGCACCGCGTTGCAGACGAGTGTCGGTCATCGGCTCGGTCACTCGATTCTTGCGACGCTTCAGTGGGGTTCCGGTTTCAGCCGTTCCGATCTCGGTGTCAAATACTTCCAGGATGTTGAGCTCGCGGCACAGGCGCTCCCGCAAATCTCGGCGACGGCATGGGTCGGGACCCTTCCGGGCAGCCGCCCCGTCTGGCAGTCGGTACGCATCGAACCACCGCAGTTGCCTGTCCGCGATGTCGAGATGGAGGTTGCCCCGTTCACTCCGCGGTCGCTCACGGTCGTCGCGGTACCGCCGCTCGCGGGGCGCATGTTCGGCGGCGAAGACACGGCGCAGTCGTGCCGGGTCGTCATCGTCAATGAGGAGGCCGCCAACGAGGTCTTCGACGGAGATGCCGTGGGTCGATCCATGGTGGACGCTGAGGGCCAGCCGGTAGAAATCATCGGCGTGGTCGCCACGCGCAAGCTGGCCGGCACCACGACGCGGAATCACCCGACCGTGTATTACTACGTCGAGCAGACGGGCGCGCTCCCAGATCGCATCGGCCCCGCGCGCTTTCGCATTCCTGTGCGGCCGGCGCCGGCGAGCGCCGTTCTCGAGGCGAACGTGGTGTCGTCGAGCTATTTCGGCGCGATGGCTCTGTTGCCGATTGCGGGCAGGGTGTTCCCGAGCGATCCCGCGCCGCGCAGTTGTCGAGTCGGCGTGATCAATCAGGAGGCGGCCGAACGCTACTTCGGCGGGAAGGCCGTTGGGGGCGCAGTCATCGACGGCGCCGGCCGCCGGACCGAGATTGTCGGCGTCGTTCACGCTGCCCCGCTTCGAAGCTCGCAGCGACGGATGGAGCCGGCGATCTACTTCCCGTTGACGCAGGATTTTCTGCCCCGCATGACGCTGATGCTGGACGCCCGCGACGCGACCGGCGCGACGCTGACCTCAGTGCGCCGACGACTCGACGCCGTACCGGGTGGCACGCCGGGCACCGCCAGCGTGACGACACTAGACGCGCACCTCAGCAGGACCGCGCTGGCATCCGAGCGCATTGCCACGATGCTGGTGGGCGCGTCCGCGGCGACCGCGCTCGCGCTCGGCGTTCTCGGCTTGTACGGCGCGATGGCGGACGCAGCACGTCTGCGCCGCCGCGAAATCGCGGTACGCATCGCGCTCGGGGCGCAAGGGTGGCGCGTGATCCGGCAGGTGCTGGTGGAGGGTTTGCGGCTCGCGGGCGCAGGCACCGTCGCCGGCATGCTCTGCTCGCTGCTTGTGGCGCGATGGCTGGTGCGCATCACACCGACTGCCGGTTCGCCGACCCTGTGGGTGTGGCTCGCCGCGCCGCTCGTGCTGGTGGGGGCCGTCGCCATCGCGAGCGTGCTCCCCGCGCGCCGGGCGTTGACGGTGGATCCGCTCATCCTCATGCGCGACACGTGACGACAGCGACCTCTACGGACGCACGATCTGCCCCCGCTTTACCACCAGATCGACTCGCTGCCGAAGGGCGATGTAGCGGAGTACATCACTTTTCAGGAAGACCGTTGCGCACGGTGCATCCGCCCCTGGAGTGACCCGCCGATTGAAGGTGACGTGGGTTGGTACATTGACAGTGGCGAGCCGCAGAGGAATCGAACCTTCAACCCTCAGACCAGCGAAGAAACCGCGCCGGCATACCTCACGGCATCAACAACTGTCCTGATGGCGGATCCGTTGACCTGCACGAGGTCGAATCGGCATCCACCTGATCGCGAGCTCGCCTCTGCGAGGTTGGCGACGAGCAGGGTCTTCCATCCCAGGTCTGGACCGAGATCGAACGGCGCCTTCCTTCGGAGGCAATCGACGAAGGCCGATATCTCGGTCGCATAGGCTGCGGCGTACCGGGGATAGAAATCGGGATGCCGCGCCGACGGCCGTGTCATCGGGAACTTCGCCTCGTCGATCTGCCGGCCGCGGTCGTCGCCGGCGCCGCTCCACAGCCGTGCCGTGATGGTCCCGAAGTCCCCGACGAATTCGCCGACGTCGATCCGCCCCGCGGTGCCGATGATCTTGAAGCCGTTGTCATACCCGGCGCTGTTGATCCGCGATCCCCAGAGCTGGGCGACGGTGCCGTCGGCCCACGTGCAGAACGTGTGGACGACGTTCGCGCCCTCGCCGGCGCGATCGTCATAGTGCGGTGCGGCGAAGCGCAGCGCCTGGACCGAGGAGGGTAGCTCGAATCCGTGCACGCTCATGGCCTCGAAGACGAGATGAATCGCCATGTCGGCCGTAATGCCGCAGCTTTGATAGCCGACCGGCGTCGGGTTCTTGTCCTGCAGGACGTGATGTGACTGCTGGAGCGATCCGATGCGGCCGCTCGAGATCCAGTCCAGGGCGGTCCGGCCCGCCGCGTCGAAGTGCCGCTGGAACCCGACCTGCACGAGCCGATTCGGGCAGTCGCCAAGCCGTCCGCAGAAGTCGGCAGCTTCGGCAATCGAGTTGGCGAACGGCTTCTCGACGAACACCGGGGTGCCGTCGCGGACGAAGGCCAGACTGTCGCGCGCGTGGTCCTCCGTGCGTGACGCGACGATCACACCGTCCAGCCGCGCCGCGGCCGCCATGGCGTCGGGCTCGTCGAACCGCGCGATCCTCGCCAGGTCCGGCCCACCGAGCTCGTTCAGCAGACGGGACGCTGACGAGAGCGTCGGCCCGAACCGATCGCCCATCGCGACGAGCTCGATCTCGCCCGCCTGGTGCAGCGCGATCAGGTGCTCGAGGTGAACCTGGCCCATGCGGCCAACGCCAAACGCGCCAAGTCTCAGCCGTTCGCCATTCATGTGAAAGACAGCTTAGGCCGAAACGGATCGCGCATCGGCGTTACTCGCCAGCCAATGTGCCCACCGTGCTACATCGATGAGACACGGCACCGCGATGCGAGCAATCCTGTGGCTGTGCTCAGGTCCAGATCCGCCACGAGCAGGCCTTCCTGGCCGTACGGCTGATAACACTGCAGGGTACCGTCCGGGCGTACGACCGCCGACGTCGTGCCTGAGCCCTCGCTGGCCGCGTTCACCGACGCGAAGTAGCACGTATTCTCGGCCGCGCGGCAGAGCATGGCCTTCTCGTGGAAGGTATTGGCGGGATCGGCGAACGTCACCGGGCGATAGCTTCCGGGTTCGGCGACGTGCGCGTGTGGGTGAAACACCACCTGCGCCCCTCGACGCACCGCCCACCGCGCGGTTTCTGGATAGCGGTAGCCTTCGTGGCAGATCACCACGCCGAACGTCATCGGCCCCAGGGTGAACAGACGACGTTCGGTCCCGAGCGCGGGATATGTGCTCTCCTCCGACGGGTCGATCTGGCCCTTGTCCTGCCACCCTGCAATGGCGCCGTCCGGATTGATGACACACGCGGTGATCTGCAAGCCGCGGTCGGTGACTCGCTCCGTGCCCAGAATCACCCCGACGTGGGCAAGCCGTGCGGCGTCCGCCACCGCGGCCCACGCGCGCTCGAGGAAAGCGGGATCGGGCGGCGGTGCCTGCTGGTCCGGCCACCGATAGCCAGGGACGAAGCACTCCGGAAAGCAGACGACAGCCGCGCCACGATACCCCGCGTCTGCAACCGCGGATGTCGCGAGGCGCACGGAGTCGTCCGGTGTCGTCGGGACGCGGATGTTCGCGAGGGCGATACGGATGTCGCTAATGAGAGTCCTCCTCTCCACCCCTTGAAGGCCGCCGGGAAATCTTGCAGAGCGAACGCGCTCTCGACCGGAGCCGCCGTCTTAAGGTTACTCTCGAGTGGTCGCCATCTGCCGAAGAATGCCGGCGGCCGGGTTCCGATCAGTCTTGCGGCGTGAGTGAGGACTGAGCGTCACGTCTCCGCTGCTGTCCCGCCCGAATGATCATGTTACGCTTGCGCTTGTGTCGGCGTGAAACGGGCCGCAGGTTAGGAGAGAGGAAGAGCTACCATGTCCGACAAGAAGACCATCGCCGTCATGGGCGCCACCGGAGCGCAGGGCGGGGGCCTCGTACGTGCCCTCCTTGCCGACCCCGAACGGCGGTTCGCGGTGCGTGCGATCACGCGCAAGACCGGTTCCGACAAGGCGCGTGCTCTGGCCGAGGCGGGTGCCGAGGTCGTGGCCGCCGACGCCGACGACCCGGCGAGTCTCGAGCGCGCCTTCGCGGGCGCACACGGCGCCTTTCTGGTCACGAATTTCTGGGAGCACTTCTCGGGCGAGCGCGAGTTGAAACAGGCGGCGGCGATGGCGCGCGCGACAAAGGCCGCGGGCGTTGCGCACGCGGTCTGGTCCACGCTTGAAGACACGCGCCTCTCGTTCCCGCTCGACGATCCGCGCCTCAAGACCCTGCAGGGGAAGTACAAGGTCCCGCACTTCGACGCCAAGGGCGAGGCGGACGCGATCTTCGCCGCCGAGGCGGCGCCAACCAGCTACCTGATGGCCGCCTTTTACTGGGAGAACTTCATCTACTTCGGTCAGGGTCCGCGAAAGAGTGCCGACGGCAAGGTCGTGCTGGCGCTACCGCTCGGCGGCGGCAAGCTGCCGGGGATCGCGGCGGAGGACATCGGCAGGTGCGCCTACGGTATCTTCCGGCGCGGGCCTGAAGTCGTCGGTCAGCGATTCGGCGTCGCCGGGGAGGCGCTCTCAGGTCCGGAGTACGCGGCCGCCTTCTCGCGCCACCTGGGCGTGCCCGTCTCGTTCTACGACATGCCGTTCGACGACTACCGGGCGCTCGGCTTTCCGGGCGCGGACGACATGGGAAACATGTACGAGCACCACGCCATCCTCGGCGAGGCGTTCCGCCGCCACCGCTCACCTGATGTCGCGCGCGCACTGAATCCCGCGCTCCAGTCGTTCGACCTCTGGCTGAGCGCGAATGCATCGCGCATCCCGCTCGACTGAGGCACCGGCGTCAGCAGGTCGAGAGTGGGCGCCTCGTCTTTTACCGAGGTTGTCCCGCGCGGCTCACGCCGAGCGCCTAGGTCGCCACCAGGCTCACCACATCGCTGATGTGCACGGCAGAAGCGTCGGCGTTCGCGTTGAGCAGCTCCTCCAAAAGGAGATCCATGGCATATGGTCTCGCGGCGCCCGACCGTACTACTTCGCCGGATCGGTCGCCGCAGACGCGATTGTGACCACGAACCCGCTCGGATCCTTGGCGTCAAACGCGCGGGAGCCCCACTCCGTGTCGTGTGGCTCTGTCGTCAGGGCGACGCCGGCGTGCCTGGCGCGGGCGGCGGTTTCATCGATGTTGTCGCTGGTCTCGATGTACAGCCGCATCCCGACGCCTTTGACTCGATCGCGTCCCTTCTTCCCGTCGTCCTGACTCAGCCCCAGCCGCGCGTCGCCGGCTCTCAGCATGACGCCAAGCAGCACGCCTTTGTCTTCCCACCGGTCTTCGATCGCGAAGCCCAGGCCGACGAAGAAATCCAGACTCTGCTGCAGGTTGTCCACCGTGAGACTCGGCATGATGCTCTTGCCGTGCAAGGTGGCGTTCGATGAATCTGCCATCGGGGAATCTCCAGAAATCCGGGGAATCGCGGGTTGTGTGTTCAGCACGACGCTGCTCGACGTCGCACGAGCGAGCTCTTGCCGGGAACTAGTGTCCTGACCGCGTGGTTCGCGACATGATTCCCGGGCGAGGCATCCCGGGGGGCGGCGTTGCTCCTCCCTCAAATATGCCCAATATTCTCAGTCGTCGCGCCTTGCCCGCCGGGCGCCGCGCTCTGGGACTTATGCCACGATCCACGCGGTCAGGACACTAGCCGAAAGCAGATTGTAGCGGAACAAGCGGCGACCGGCGTCACTCCGCGCAAACTTCACGCACCTGGCGGGAGCCGACGCGCGGACGCAAAAGACTGCGCTGGGTGCAGTCTGCTGGACGACGGTTCCGCGTCGCTGCCCGTGTCTATTTCAGTGTGCCGAGAAACTCGACGACGTCCCTGATCTCCCGGAGGCCCAGAGTCTCGCCGAACGGAGGCATCGCGGAGACAGGGTTCGTCCGCGACGCAATGTCCGCCTTGCTGATGCGGCGTTCCACGCCCGGCGTCCCGGCGACGAGGACCAGGTCGGCATCGGTCTCGCTTCGAAGCGTGCCACCGAGCTGTTCGCCGTTGCGCAGCGTCACGCTCACCGTGCCGAACCCCGGGGCTACCCGGGCATTCGGGTCCAGCAGGGACTGCAGGATCTGGTCGCGCGAGAGCGTTGTGGCGATATGCGTGAGGTTCGGGCCGACATCCGATCCGTCCTTGCCGATGGTGTGACATCGGGGGCAGCCGGCCGCGGGATTCCCGAAGAACGTCCCGCCTCCGCGTCTCGCGTTTCCACCGGTGATCATCGCATCGCTGAACGCCGCCGCAAGCGTCGCCGCGGACCGTGCCTGTCGGTACGATTCGAGCCGCGCCTTGAGGGCCGCCGATCCGCTCGACCGCGCGGCGTCGACGAGATCGAGCTGGACTGCGGCGGGAACATCGCCCGTGGACACCTTCTCGAGGTACGACCCGAGCAACTGCTCCGACGCGGGGCTCTTGAGGTTTCCGAGTACGCCGAACGCCGCCTGTTTGTCCTCGTTCGAGCCGTCTCTCAAGACGGTTTCCAGCTGCTTCACTTTGGCGGCATCCGGGAGCGGCAGCGTCGGCAGGATGCCGATTGCGGCGCGGCGCACCTCCGGGTCGCTATCCGCAAGAGCGCCCTGCATGAGATCTGCGATGTCGGGTACCTTCAGCGCCTGCAGAGCACGCAGCGCCGCGACGCGCACCTCGGGCGATTCGTCACCGCGGACCTGCGTACGCAGGGCAGGCGCGGCCGCCTGTGCATTCAGCCGCCCGGCAGCGTCCGCCAGCGCCACCTTCATGGCGGGACTTGCAGGGCGGTCCTCCATCAGCCGCAGTACGGCGGTTCGCGCGGCTGCCGCAGGGCGGGGAGTCGTCGCACCCTGGTAGGCACCGTCGACGCGGTCCAGCGCGGAAGGCTTGGGGAACACGCCAAGGGCAGCGATGGCTTCGACGCGCAGCGGCTCCGCCCTGCCGCCATCAGCGGCAAACGTCGTCAAACGCGTCACGGCGGCCGTGGTCCCGCTGCGAAGATTGGCGTTGATGCTGCGCCGGAGGAGTGCCTCACTCGTGTACCGTTTCTCGCCCAGCAGTCGCGCCAGTGCCGGTACTCCCCCGGCCACACCGCCGTCGTCGTTCACCGCGCGAGCGGCCTCGGTCACGACCTGCACGTCGGTGTCGGCCAGGTAGCGGGCCACTTCGGGGCTTTTCATGCGTCTCAAGGCGACGATCGCCGCCATGCGAACGGCACGTGAGGAATGAGCCGACAGCGCGGCCAGCGCCGGACCATCGCCGATTCGTGACAACGCCAGGCTGCCGGCGTGTCTCAGGTAGACGTCGCTCTCGTCGTTCGCGGCCAGCATCTCGACGATTGGCGCCACCGCCGGTTTGTGTGCGACGCGGCCGAGCGCCTCCGCGGCGAAGAAGCGAGGTCGCGCGTCCTTGTGACGGAGCAGCCGTACCAGATCTTCGGCTGCCGGCGCATACCGAATGTCGCCGACGAGCCTGGCCGCTTGCGCGCAGATCTCACTGTCGTCATCTGAAAGAAACGGGGTCAGTCGCGCGGAGTTCTTCGCGTCCTTGCGGGCGAGCTGTCCAAGGCCCCAGAGCGCGTGGACGCGGGCGAGCCGGTGAGCACGGTCGTCGGCCGCAGAGACCAGCGTCTGAATCTCTCCTCGGTTCACGAGCTCGAATTGGGCCTTCTGCCTGACGCGCATGTCCACGTGACGGAGCAGCGCCGAGAGGTCCGTCGGCGTCCGGGTCGCGAAATCCTGACCGAGCAGGGTTCGCACTTCGGTTCGAATCGCCGTCGCGGCAGCCTGTGGTGCGTCGAGCTTCCAGATACGCCCGCTGCCTTTCGCGGTCCACCCGTCAATCCAGTCCGTGAGATACAGCGCGCCGTCGGGCCCGAACTTCATCCCGATCGTCAGGATGCCCCGGAGCAGCACCTTGTCGCTCTCGAGCGCGAACCCGGCTCCCTGTTCCTTCAGCCGGAATGCGTATACGCGAGCGTTGGCCGGGGCTCCGGGAAAACTCGAGATGAAGAAATGATTGCGCCACTCTTCCGACAGCGCGGTGCCTGGATTGAAGACCATTCCGGAGGGACCCGGGTGGTAGGGAGCGATGGGCGGCACGATGTGGGCGGCCTGGCCCTCGAAGCGCGGCTTGAACATCGACTCGTCCATCCAGACGTTGTAGCCGTTGTTGTCTGGATCGGTGTACTTGCCGTACTGCCAGTTGGCGCGCCAACCGCTGTCGGATCCTTCCGGCAGATACACGAGGCGCTCCGTCTCCCCCTCGTGATCGCCGTCATTGTCTACGCTGATGAGATTCCCGAGCTCGTCGAACGCAAACTCCTGGAGGTTCCGGATCCCGGTCGCAAACACTTCGACATTCGATCCATCCGGCTCCGCCCGGAACACCCCGCCTTGATTGGGATACGCCCAGCGGCGGCCCTTCCCGTCCACGAGATTGAAGCCGATGTCGCCGACCTCCCAGTAGATCCGTCCATCGGGGCCGAGCGTGATTCCTGAGATGCCGTGACCCCCGAACGCGGGATGAATGTTGTACCCCTGGCTGACGGGCGTCTGCGTATCGATGGTGCCATCGCCGTTCGCGTCGCGCAGGCGCCAGATACCGGGTGCGATTCCGAAGAAGAGCTCTCCGCGGAGATAGAGCAGCCCGCCGACGACGTCGAAGGTTGGGTCGGTGTTGAAACCCTCGGCCATCACCTGCGACAGATCCGCGATGCCGTCGCCATCCGTGTCCTCGATCCGCACCAGCCGCTCTTTCAGCTCCGTGAGGTCACGCGAGTCGTGCGATCCGTCTTTGTTCAGATCGGCGATCCACGTATTGGTCGCGCTGCGACCAGGTGCGAGCTCGCGCTGGTAGAACTTCTGCAAGTCCTCGTGGGTCCGCAGTGTGTGCGCGATCGGCACCCACGTCGGATGCCCTCTGATGTCGAGCGGCAGGCTGGCGCGGCTCGAACTGGCGACGTACAATGTTCCGCGCTCATCGAGGTCGAGCGCGATCGGATCGGCGACCAGCCCCTCCGGCGCAAAGACCTTCACCTCCAGGCCCGGCGGCATTTCCACCGACACCTTCTTGCGCGCGTCTTCCGCCAGCCGCGCAGCATCGGCCGGGGGGAGCCGAACGATCTTCGGAGGCACCGGCGCCGCCGCTGGTTGAGTCTGCCGGCCGCCCAGCAGAACGGTCGGCCCCAACACGAGAGCGGCGAGCAGGCAGAGACGCGGGAGTCGATGGGAGTGCGGTGAGAACATGCCGCATCCTAGCACCGGCCCCCGGTGATGTCAGCGCGCAACACGCGCAACGGCCTCATCCTTTGTGGCGGCTCTCGATTTGCCTTGCCGCCCCGAGATCCTCGTGGGATAAAAACCCTTCTGCGAAGGAGGCTTTTACGTGCGTGACGTGCGGCAGATTCTTCTTGCTGTCGGTTTGCTCCTTGCCCTGCCGGCGGCCGGCGCTGCTCAGGCTCCTTTCGAGGTCCTCCATACGTTTGCGGGGGAGACGGAGGATGGCGCCTTCGCCTTCGGAAGTCTGGTCCAGGGAAGTGACGGCTTCTTCTACGGCACGACGCAGAGGGGCGGCGCGCACAACGCGGGCACGGTCTATCGGATGACCTCCAGCGGGGCGGTCACCATTCTGCATTCCTTCACGGGCGGCGCGGACGGCGGCCTTCCGACGACCTCTCTGATTCAGGGAGACGACGGACTTCTGTATGGCACAGCCCTCACGGACAGCAAGGGCTTCGGCACGGTGTTCAGCGTCACGACCTCCGGCACCGTGAAGGTGTTGCATAGCTTCGGGGGATTCCCGACCGACGGGGCCCGTCCATACGCGTCGCTGGTCAAAGGGCGCGACGGAAAGTTCTACGGAGTGACATTCAGCGGCGGCGCGAGCAATTCCGGCACCGTGTACCGGATGACGCCTGAAGGGTCGCTGACGATTCTCTATGCTTTCAAGGGGATGAGCGACGGTTCGGGTCCATTTGCCGCCCTTGTCCAGGCCGCCGACGATTCCTTCTATGGTACAACTCGGGGCGGAACCATCTACAGAGTGTCACCCGGAGGTGCATTCGGCGTTGTGCACCAGATGAACAGTCTCACTGAAGGCGAGACTGTCGACTCCGCGCTTGCGCTGGGGACCGACGGAAACCTCTATGGGACCGCGAGAGGCGGTGGACCGACGTTCCGCGGCACGGTGTTTCGAGTGACACCGGGCGGTGTGGTGACGGTACTGCACGCGTTCACGGGGGCAGCGGACGGAGACGCACCCGAAGCCGGTCTGATCAGCGGCCCTGATGGAAGTTTTTATGGCACGACCGCAGGCGCCTATGGTGACGGGACAGGCAGTCGGGTCTTCCGGATCACACCGGCCGGTGTGTACAACGTCCTTCACGCATTCGATCCCAATGACTCCTCTCCCTATGCGCCGCTCCTGCTCGGCAGCGACGGGAGCCTCTATGGCACGACGGTTGGTGGCCAGACGGGATCGGGCCGGAGCATCGTGTTCCGGGTCACGGCCCCGCTCTCCGCGCCCTCGACTCCGTTCGGGACGATCGATACGCCAGGCCAGGGAGCGACCGTGTCCGGCACGGTGGTCAACTTCGGGTGGGTCCTCACGCCGCAACCGAGCACGATCCCCAGGGATGGTTCGACCATCTCCGTATACGTGGACGACGTCTTCCGCGGGCACCCCACTTACGACAACTTCCGATCGGATATCGCGACGTCGTTCCCCGGCTACGCGAACTCGGACGGCGCCGTCGGCCATTTTCCGCTGGACACGACGTCACTCGCCGACGGTCTGCACACGATTTCCTGGGGAGTGGTGGACGACGACGGACACGCCGCGGAGATCGGGAGTCGCTACTTCATCGTCGCCAATGCGATGGCGTCCGCGGATGCGAACCCTGCGATCGGAACCGCTGCATCCCCACGACCGGCGGGACTCGATCCTGGTTGCACGTACACCCTGTCTCCCGCGAAGGCGAATTTCACCGCAGCCGGGGGAAACGGTACGGTGAGCGTGGTGACGGCTCCGACGGATGCGAACTGTAGCTGGAGTGCGGCCACGAGCTCGGATTTCGTGACCGTCACAGGCGGTGCGACGGGAAGCGGCAACGGCAGCGTGAAGTACACCATCGCGCAGAATCAGTCCGGCATTCCAACGTTGCCCGCACCAGCTCGCTCGGCGATCATCACGATCGCCGAGCAGGCGTTTGTCGTCGATCAGGCCGCCAGCGTCGTGTGTGTTTATGGGCTTGCCACGTCCAGGCTCCAGTTGTCCGGCTCCGGCGGCGCTGGTCAAGTCGTCATCGTTGAGCGTGCCCAGAACAGTGGCTCGTGCACGTGGTCCGCGAGCAGCCAGGCCGACTGGCTGGTTCTGACGAGCGCCACGAGTGGGCACGATGGCGGTCCACTGACGTTTGTCGTGGCGCCGCACGGCGGCCCGGTGGCTCGCACAGGCACAATCACTGTGGCGGGCACCACGTTCACGGTGACGCAGCTGCCGCCAGCGCCGCTCCCGGCATTCGGCGTCGTCGAGACGCCTCTCGAGGGTGCTCAGGACGTGGCCGGCTCGATCGCCGTCACGGGATGGGCTGTTGACGATGTGGGGGTCGTCGGGGTGCGAATCCTCAGGGACCCCGTGGCAGGCGAGGGTACGGCCTTGATCCACATCGGCCGTGCCACTTTGGTGGAGGGGGCACGACCGGACATTACTGCGCAGTATTCCGACTACCCGAACAGCACCCGCGCCGGCTGGGGCTACCTGCTGCTGACCAACATGCTGCCCAACCTCGGGACTGGCACCTTCAAGTTGTATGCGTTCGCCGATGACATCGAAGGGCATTCGACGCTGCTCGGGACCAGAGTCATCACCTGCACGAACAGTACGTCTGTGACCCCGTTCGGTGCGATCGACACGCCGGATCAGGGGCAGAGTGTCAGCGGGACGGTCACGAATTTCGGCTGGGTGCTCTCGCATGGCGAGGCCCGTGCCGATCCTCCCGGCGGCGGGACGGTCGCCGTCTTCGTCGATGGCGCTCCGATCGGGATGCCGACTGGCTGGACCAGTCGCAGTGATTTGAGCGCGCTGTTCCCTGTTGCGGACTATTCGGGCATCGGCTCGGCGCTCGGCGTGTTCACGTTCGACAGCGCGACCCTGACAAACGGCGTCCACACGCTCTCGTGGGCGGTCACTGACGATCAGGGCGAGAGTGCGGGCATCGGAAGCCGCTACTTCACCGTCACGAACGGCTCGACCGCGCCCGCGGGAACGGGACGGATGCTCGCGTCGCATGCGAAGTCAGAACGGATGGCGCCCGGCGCGGCCGTCGCGGGGCGGCGCGGTTTCGACCTCGATGCGCCGTTGCAGACGTTCATGCCCGATGCCTCCGGTGCCGTGACCATTCACAGCGATCCGCTCGATCGGCTCGAGTTGAAGACGCAAGCCACGTCGGGGCATCTACGGACCGCGTCCGGATTGCGCCCGCTTCCGGCTGGCTCACGCCTGGACGTCGACGGCACGTTCACCTGGCAGCCTGGCGCTGCGTTCATCGGCACGTACGACCTCGTCTTCGAGTCTGCCAGCGGAGTGCACGAGATTCGTATCGTCCTCGGGCCCTCGCGATGATCGGCCGACAGCGAGGACCAGCCAGAGTCGGTTTGTTCGATCCGTGTTCTTCCGCGTGCTGCCGTTGATTCCGCGTCTGCTCTTGTGCACAATCTTGCCGATCCGGCGTCAAGGCTGGACGTCCCACAGCGGAAACATCATGAGTCAAGGGAGCTTGCGATGAACAGGAGGACTTTCCTGAAATCCGCGGCGGGACTGGCGGCGACTGGCCTGTTGCCGCTGCACACGTATGCGCGCCAGCACAAGGGCAAGATCAAGATCACGGACGTCAAGTGCATGATCGTGCGCGGGACGTGGGACTGGAATCTGATCAAGGTCGAAACCGACTCCGGGCTGTACGGGATCGGCGAAGCGTATTGGGGCTGGGGCGTCAAGGACCTGGTCATCAACAAGCTCCGCCCGATCGTCCTGGGCGAAGATCCCCTCAACGTGGACAAGCTGTACACGAAGATGCTGATGGAGAGCGCCGGTGCCGGTGCGATAGCCGGGGTGACCGTGACCGCCGTCAGTGGCATCGAGATCGCGCTGTGGGACCTCGCGGGACGGATCCTCCAGACGCCTGCGTGCAACCTGCTGGGCGGACGGTTCCGCGACAGGGTCCGTTTCTATCGCACGATGCCCGCGGTGGAGCGTCCGGAGGACCCGAAGGCCTGGCGTGACCAGGTCCAGGCGGCCAGGGCGGAGAAGTTCGGCTGGACGGCGTTCAAGTTCCAGGGGGACGGCATTCCCCCCAAGGCCGATCCCGACTACAAAGAGCCGGGGCACGATCGCTATACCCGGGGGCTCACGCTGAAGGATTTGCGGCGCATCGCGAGCGCGATGGAGACAGTGCGCGACGAGCTGGGTCCCGACATCGATTTCGGCGTCGAAGCGCACTGGAAGTACGACGTGCGCGATGCGATCCAGATGGCGAAGGCGATCGAACCGGTCAAGCCGATGTGGCTCGAGGATCCGGTGCCGCCGGGCAACCTCGAAGCGATGGCGCGAGTCACACACGCGGTTGACATCCCGATCTGCACCGGCGAGAACCTCTACACGCGCGACGGGTTCCGGCGTCTGATCGAGCTTCAAGGCTGCGACATCGTCCACATCGACATTCCGAAATCAGGCGGCCTGATGGAAGCCAAGCGGATCCACGATCTGGCGGACAATTATTACATCGCGACCGCGGCCCACAATCCCGCGAGCCCGGTCGGCACCATCGCCTCGTGCCACGCCGCGGCCTCGATGCGCGACTTCCGTGTCCACGAACTGGCGCGCTACATCGACTGGTGGCAGGACCTCGTCATCCACGAGGGGCCGATGTTCAAGGACGGGTATTTCACGATTCAGGACAAGCCCGGGTACGGGATCGAACTGAATCCTGACGTCGCGAAGGCCCACCTCGCTCCCGGCGAAGCGTGGTGGGGCTGAACAGGTTCCCACCGTCAACGGATACCGCCAATCGCCGGTGCGGGTTCGACGAGGACAACGGTACCTGTAAACGTTTCGGGATCGGTACAAGGCCGAACATCGAGGCCGAGACGTGTTAGAAGAGCACCCATGCCTACCGGCAATCTTGTCGTTCACCTGACGGACATGACCGGCGAGCCGGTCAGAAACATCGATATCGAGCTCACACGCGTGTCGGGTGAGCCCGGCACCGGCGGAGAGACGATGCATGTGTCCCTGGTCGGGCCGGATGCGGACTTGACCGTTACGGGTATCACGTGCCGCGGGGGCCCAGGCACGATGTATCGCGTGCTTGCGGAGGCGGACCACTATCGTCCCTACGCCTTCTTTCAGCTCGTTCAGGAAGACCGCAACAACACCGCGAGTGACGACGTCGAGTTCTGGGTGAAGCCTGATCATGTGACCGATATCCGCGCCAGGAAGTTCGACGATCTGTCCAAGGACATACGTCGCATTCTGGAAGAGGCGCGGATGATTGGTTTGAAGGCCGAAGACCGCGATCTCGTGGGGCTCGCCGGGACGGACTTGTACGACCGACTCGGTCCGCTGAGAAAAGCGTGTTTGTTGAATCTGGCCGTGAAGACACCGGACAAGGCGACGACTGGCGACTGCCTGAGTGCGATCGGCGGCGTGATGGTCTGTCGCCAGGACCGGTTCTTCGCGCGGGTGGACGGCGGGTTGCCCGAGCGCCTTCGCAAGAGCCCGTTGTTCAAGTCTGCTCCGGAGACGCTGCACGAGCCCTTGCCGGGATTCGTGATGGCGGAGGGGAGCTTCAAGAGTCGCGACGCCCACGCGAACCTGCAGGTTACGTTCATGCGCGAGTCCGCGACAGGGGATCTCGCTGCGGATATCGATATCGATGAATCATCGGGGATTCAGCACGGACTGGAAGTCATCCGCAATGCGACGTTTCGAAACCGGACCAATCCCTATTTGATTCGTGAGTTTCTCCTCAGCGCGGATCCGATCAACAAGTCGCTCGACCCCGGCTACCTCTTCAAGGTCTAAGGCGCCAGTGACACTCACCTGAAACCTCGGGTCCAACGTTCCCGTGTCGATCCGCATCTGAACGGCCGATCCGGGTATGCACTACCCGCCGCTCGACGAAGGAATCGTTCCTCTCAGTAATCAGGCCTGTTTCTGACAAATCGCGTCTGGCCCTCCCTTTGGTTGTGCAGTAGCCACGGGGGTCCATCCGGCCAGGCAATCCACGGCGATCCGCCGGGAGAGCTGTCGACTGACCACCTGTTGACGGAGGACCGATGGCGTCATTCCCGCGTGGGGCCGAAAGACGATGTGCGACGGAAGCCATGCTGGGGGCGTTGACGGCAGGACTCGCGTCCGTCCGTGAGCCCAGGCTCGTGCGGGAGCGCTTCGAAGAGGTGCTTCGGCTGTTGCTCGGGGCGGCCTCCGTCACGTTCGCCGAAGACGGAGAAGGCTTCGAACGACAGCACATCCTCTCGTGTGAGCTGCCGGCGCGACCCCTGGAAGGACGCCCGTGCCTCGTGGCGGTCTTCGACGCGAAGCGTCCCATCGACGACCGGGCCCGGCAGATCCTGGCGTCGGCGTCGCAGGTCGCGGGACTGCTCCTCGAGCTCGAACGCGCGAGCGGGCGCTGGCCCCTTTCGTCGGCGCGAGGCCGCCCCGATGGCGCTGCGCCGCTCATCGGCTCGAGCCTGCCGATTCGCGCCGTGCGTGAGCGCATCGAGCGCATCGCGGGGACCGATTTCACCGTGCTCATCGAGGGGGAATCTGGAACGGGCAAGGAGCTCGTCGCGCGTCAGATTCACGAGTTGAGCCGCCGGCGCAAGGGACCGTTCGTCGCCGTCAACTGCGCCGCGATTGTCGAAACGCTCCTGGAAGCGGAGCTCTTCGGCATCGAGGATCGGACCGCCACCGGCGTGCGCGGTCGCCGCGGAAAGTTCGAGCATGCGCACGACGGCACGCTGTTTCTCGACGAGGTCTCGGATCTCTCGCCCGTCGCGCAGGCCAAGCTGCTTCGCGCGATCCAGGATCTGTCCGTCGAGCGGGTCGGAGGCTCGAATGCCCGCCGCGTCGATACCCGCATCGTTGTCGCCTCCAACCGGCCGCTGTCGGATCTCGTGGAACAGAACCGGTTCCGGCTGGATCTGTTCTACCGTCTGAACGGCGTCGAGGTGCTGGTGCCGCCGCTCCGGCATCGGAGAGACGACGTGCTGGAGCTGGCGCGGTATTTCCTGGAACGCCACCGGACGTTCAGGACGCTTGCACTCTCTGCCGCGGCGGTGGATGCGCTGCTCGCGTACGACTGGCCCGGCAACGTGCGCGAGCTGGAGCGCGTGATCGAGCGTGCGGTCGCGCTCGCGAGCGGTCAGTGCCTCGAGCTCGAAGACCTGCCGCCGGCAGTGCTTGGCGGATACGCAGAGGCGCTCGTGCCGGCCGTCCGTGATCGGCTGTCGATGCGGGCGTGGGGCAGCCGGTACGCGAGGCTCGTACTGGAGCGGTGCAGCAACAACAAGCGGATGGCGTGTCGGGAGCTGGGCATCTCGTATCACACGCTTCAAGGGTATTTGCGCTTCAGGCCGGGAGTACCCAAGACGCAGCCGAAGTAGCTCTCAGCTCTCATCTGACAGCTGACAGCTGACAGCTGAGAGCTGATAGCTGTACACTCGTCGCCGGAGGCTGGCCCTCATGCTGTTTCGCGACGCCTGCCGCTCGCTCAAAGCCACGCCGCTCGTGTCCGCCGTCGCCATCCTGTCGCTCACGCTCGGCATCGGCGCGAACACCGCAATCTTCTCCCTCCTGAACAGTCTCCTGCTCAAGCCGCTGCCGGTCCGCGCGCCGGGCGAGCTCGTCCTCGTCAGCGACGCCGCCGAGAGTCGATACTTCTCGCTCAGTTATCCCGTCTGGAAAGAGATCCGCGACCGGCGGGTGTTCGACGGTGCGTTCGCGTGGGCCACGGACCGTGTGAACCTGTCGAACACAGGCGAGAACGAGTTCGCGGCGGTAATCTGGGCAACCGGCCATGTGTTCGAATCGCTCGGCGTTCCTGCGTGGCTCGGTCGTACGTTCGATGCACGCGACGATCGCCGCGGAGGCGGTTCCGCCGGCCCGGTCGCCGTGATCGGCCACCGATTCTGGCAACGACGTTTCCACGGTGCGGCAGACGTGATCGGGCAGAGACTGAACGTCGAGCGGACGTCGTTCACGATTATCGGTGTGACTCCACCGAGCTTCTTCGGCCTCAACGTCGGCGAAGCCTTCGACGTGATCC
Source organism: uncultured Acidobacteriota bacterium (assembly GCA_963749835.1). GTDB lineage: Bacteria > Acidobacteriota > Vicinamibacteria > Vicinamibacterales > 2-12-FULL-66-21 > JALZOC01. Next base: position 2,635,266 of record CAVVOD010000001.1, on the reverse strand, counting down.
TGCCGATCGAGACCGAGCGCCTTCTCGGTCGCACACCGGCGCGGCTCGACAGTCCGACATGGACGTGGCTGCAGGTGATGGCACGGCGTGGACCCGGTCAGGCGACGGAGTCGTTGAGCTCCGCTCTCGTGGCCGCACAGCCCGCAATCCGTGAGGCGACGATGCCGGCGTTCGATCACGCGGAAGATCGGGATCGCTATTTTGGCACCGCATGGGTCGTCAGAGATGCTCCGGGCGGCGTTTCACGGCTCCGCCGCCAATACGGACCGGCGCTGGTCACGCTCCTCTGGGTCGTCGGACTCGTGCTGCTCGTCGCGTGCGCAAACATCGCCACGCTGATGCTCGGCCGATCGGTCGCGCGGCGATACGAGTTCAGCGTGCGCCTGGCGCTCGGCGCGTCGCGTGGACGTCTCGTTCGGCAACTGCTCGCCGAGAGCCTGCTGCTCTCGACCATCGGTGCGACCCTTGGCTTCGCGCTTGCGCAGTGGGGCAGCCGTCTGCTCGTTGCGCAGCTTTCGACGTGGGCCTCGGCCGCGGTCCTCGATCTGTCGCTCGACTGGCGTGTTCTCGGCGTGACGGCTGTCGTGGCTGTCGCGACGGCCGTGCTGTTCGGGACCGCGCCGGCCTGCCGATCCGTCCGCGTGCCGGCCATCGAGGCACTGAAGCGGCAACCGGGTCGCGGTGCAGGAGATGGCGCCTTCGGCATGGGCGGTGGGCTCGTGATCGCCCAGGTGGCCTTGTCACTGGTGCTCGTCGTCGGCGCCGGACTCTTCCTGCGATCATTTGTGTCGCTCGCGTACCGCGATCTCGGATTCGATCGCAGCCGCGTCCTCGTCGCCGTCGTGGACGCGCGGCGAAGCGCCGTGCCACCTGCCGAGCGGGCCGCCCTCTATGAGCGTCTGCGTGAGGCGGCCGCGGGTGTTCACGGCGTCGAGAGTGCGGCGACGTCGCTGGCAACGCCTCTGGGAAGCGCCGGCGTGCGCCTTACACCCCACATCACCGTGCCCGGCAACCCGGCCTTTGCGGGACAGAACGTCAGGATCCTCACGACTCCTGTGAGCCCGGACTGGTTCCGAACCTTCGGCACACGCATCCGGTCCGGCCGTGATTTCAATGCCGCCGATCACACCGGCGCAGCGGGCGTCGCCGTCGTCAACGAGGCGTTTGCGCGACGTTACTTTGGAGGCACGGTGCCTCTGGGGCAGACGCTCGTCGAAGGGGACGGTCCGACGGATCGCCGCTCGCTCGAGATTGTCGGCGTGGTCGAGGATGCGGCGTTCGTCACAGTGCGCGACGCCGTGGAGCCGACCATCTACAAACCGCTCGCCCAGAGGCTCGACGAAGAGCTCATGGCGTCGACGCCTTCGATAAGCGTCAGCGTGCGCGCGGCTCCGGGCATCCCGCCTGCTCGCCTGAGCGGCAGCGTCGCAGCGGCAATCGGCGGCGTGGACCGCGAGCTCGCCCTGAGCTTTCAGACGGTCACGGAACAATTGAGCATCTTCTACATTCGAGAACGCCTGCTCGCGATGCTCTCCGGCTTCTTCGGGATTCTCGCGCTGCTGCTGGCGGCGATAGGGCTATACGGGGCGACGACCTACTCGGTCAGCCAGCGGCGGATGGAGCTCGGCATCAGGATGGCGCTGGGCGCCACGCCCGGCGGTGTGGTTCGCCTCGTGCTTCGGCGGGTCGCGATCCTCGTGACCCTCGGCGTCATGGTCGGGGGCGCTGTGAGCCTCTGGGCCGCGCATTATGTCGGCTCCCTGCTCTATGGATTGCATCCGCGCGACCCCGTGACGATCGCCACAGCCGCGGCGGCGATGGCCCTTTGTGCAGCCGTCGCCGGCTGGTTGCCAGCGCGCCACGCGGCGCGCACCGACCCCGCTATGGTGCTTCGAGAGGGGTAGCGTTCCTCCGCAACTCATCTGCTTCTGGCGGAACCGGGCCAGCAACGAACGCAATGAGATTCATTCGCACAGATCCTCCATCATGGTCTTGGCGCACCAATCCGTGGATTCGCGCAGGAACCGGGTGACCCCGTATAGTGTTAGCCATCCTGGAGGGTCCGTGGTTGCAGTGGTCTGGCAGTTCGACATCCGCGCCGGCGCAGCGAATGACTTTGAGCACCTGTTCGGCGCCGATGGGCCATGGACGAAGCTCTCACGCCGGAGTCGTTCGTACCTGGGCAGCTCGTTCCTGCGGGACTTCGGCTCGGACACCCGGTATCTGCTGGTCGAGTACCTGGGGAGAGATGGTCGTGTACCAGAAGCACCTGTCGGACTTCGACGACGAGCTCAAAGAGCTCGAGCAGCAGCGCGAACGGCTCGTGGATCGGATGGAAACCGTCGGCGTCTTCACGCCGCTCGACGTGCCGGATCGGGTGGGCCCCACCTGGTCGCGACGTTCGGGCAAATGACGCTTTTCTCATTCCGGATCTCGGGGCCGTACGGATTCCGGGGAACTCACATGACCCGCACACGGCTCGTAGCGCGAATGGCTGCCGTCGTCTTGACGATCGCGCCAATTGCCGTCGGTCCGGCAGCCTCTGCATCCCGCCTCCACTCGCCCGCGACCGTCCTCGTGGTGCTGGTGGGGGATTCCACCGTCACCGATGACGCCGGCTGGGGTGCGGGCTTTGCCCACCTGGCTGGACCAACCGTGCAGGTCACGAACATGTCTGCGAACGGGCGCAGCTCGAAGAGCTTCATCGACGAAGGCCTGTGGGCGAAGGCGCTCGCGAAACGAGGGAACTACTATCTCATTCAGTTCGGTCACAACGACGAGCCGGGCAAAGGGCCTGAGCGCGAGACCGTTCCCGCAACCACCTATCGCGTCAACATGACTCGGTACATCGAGGAGTCGCGCGCCATCGGCGCGAAGCCGATCCTCGTGACCTCCCTGGTTCGACGTCTCTACAACGAGGACGGCACGATCCGGACAACGCAGACACCCTATGTCGAGGCGGTGCGGGCGCTGGCAGCCGAGAAGCAGGTGCCGCTCATCGACCTTCACGCGATCAGTCTCGCGGACGCCGAGCAGGCCGGTGACGAGGTCTGGGCGGATCTCAGCCCGCGTGACGACCAAGGCGGCGTCGACCGCACGCACCTGAATGCAAAGGGGGGAGAGGTCGTGGGACGTATGGTGGCAGAGGCGCTCGCAAAGGCAGTTCCCGAGCTCTCAGGGGCCTTTCGATTGCAGTAGGCCCCTTCACGTGCTACGTGCAACGTGCTACGTGCTACGTGCTACAAACTGAGCTGGTAGCTGCCCTTAGTCCTTTCCGCAGATCTCCGAGATGGCCTTCCGAATCGCGAAGTCCAGGGCCATGGACCTGGGCGTGCTCTCGAATCGGCCGTTTCCGGCTGGCAACTACAGTTCAGCCGCGTTGGGGCCGACACGTTGTCGAAAGGGAGCGTCCTACGCGATGCCAACGACTCACGTGATGGTCGTCGAAGACGACGAGAACACGCGCACGGGGTATCTGGAGTTCCTCACGGCCGCTGGGTTCGTGCCGACAGGCGTGTCGGACGGGGCCATGGCTCTCAGGCTCGCCTTCGAACATCCGCCCGCCGCCGTCGTCACGGACATCACCCTGCCGGGGATGAACGGGTTCGCGCTTGCCACGGCGCTGCACCACGACGCCCGGACACGGGATATCCCGGTGATCGGCGTGACGGCCTTCTGGGGCATCGATGTGCCCGGCAAGGCGGCGGATTGCCGCATGCGGACCATTCTGGCGAAGCCGTGCGCGCCCGCGCATCTCGTCGCGGAGCTTCGCCGCGTGCTCGCCTCCGCGACCGCCATGCGGCCGGACTGACATCCGGTTTCGCGCCCACCTTTGCCCGCCCGGCGTGGGGTGTCGCGCCGGAGACGGCTGCTCGGATGCTGGGGCACGCCCGATGATCTGGCTCTTTGAACGGGGAGACGAGGTCGTCCGCCTCGAAACGCGTGTGGACAACACCTCCGGAGAATACGTGCTCGTCAGCACCTGGGCCGACAGTCCGCCGCGCATCGAGCGTTTCCGCGACTACGACAAGTATCAGGCGCGCCTCCTGGCTCTCGAAGGCCAGCTGGCTGCGGATCACTTGACCCAGGTCGGCGGCCCGACCATCCTTTCGGATGGCTGGCGCGGTCCGATGTCGAACTGACGCGGACGCCTGGTCGGCCCCGATAGAATCCGCACGAGTCGGGCGACCCACTACGGACATCGAATTTTCGCCGATTGCGGCTGGTTCTGGCCAACCGCCCCCTCCCGGCACGGCCTCCGTCTTCGCCTTGACCACCGACCAGCCGCATAGTACCTTGAAGCTTCTGGCCGCGCTCTTCGAATCGAGCAGGCGGCTGTTCACCCTGCACGTCTCCGGACCGAACATCGCTGATGTCCCAGCCTGCCTCCGGCGTACTCAAGAAAACCCCTCTCCATGCGCGGCATCGATCGATGGGCGCCCGGCTGGTCCCGTTCGGCGGGTGGGACATGCCGGTGGAATACTCCGGTATCGTGGACGAGCACCTGGCGGTGCGCGCCCGGGCCGGGCTGTTCGACGTGAGCCACATGGGGGAGATCGAGATTGCCGGCGCGGACGCCCTCAAGGCCGTCCAGCACATCACGTCGAACGACGCCGGCAAGCTCGCGGTTCATCAGATCCAGTACTCAGCCCTGACGACGCCCCAGGGCACGTTCGTGGACGATGTGCTGACGTACAGGCTGGCCGACGAGCACTTCATGCTCGTGGTCAATGCGTCGAACATCATGAAGGACTTCAACTGGATCTCAGCGCAGATCGCCGGGCTCGGAGACGTCGCGGCCGTGAACACGAGCTCGCGGTATGCGCTGATCGCGCTCCAGGGGCCTGCGGCGCGGGATGTGCTCCAAACGCTGACCGGCGTGGACCTGGCCGAGATCAAGTACTACTGGTTCACGACCGGCGAGGTGGCGAACGTCCGCTGCACGATCTCCCGAACCGGCTACACCGGCGAGGATGGATTCGAGGTCTTCTCGCCTCCCGCCTCGGCCGAACGGGTGTGGGATGCGATTCTCCAGGCCGGCAAGAGCGCCGGCGTCGTGCCCGCGGGGCTGGGCGCACGCGACACCCTGCGGCTCGAAGCCTCGATGCGCCTTTACGGCAACGACATGGACGAGACGACCACGGTCGTGGAAGCGGACCTCGGATGGATCGTCGGCTGGAAAAAGACCGAGTTCCTGGGGCTCGACGTTCTCCAGAAGCAGAAAGCCGAGGGGCCGCCCCGCAAGCTCGTAGGGTTCGAGATGATGGAGCGCGCGATCGCGCGTCACGGGTACGACGTCTATATCGACGACGTCAAGAGCGGCGTCGTCACGAGCGGCACGCAGACTCCGTTCCTGAGGAAAGCCATCGGCATGGCGTACGTGCCGGTGGACCGGACCGCGCCCGACACGGAAATCCAGGTGGACGTCCGCGGACGACGGGCGCGCGGCCGCGTGGTGCCGATGCCGTTTTACAAGCGCGCGAAGTAGCGATTACGCCCCCCGGGCCTCAGCCCGCAGCAGGAGCCGACATGTATCCGTCAGACCTCAAATACACCAAAGAGCACGAATGGATTCGGATCGAAGGGGAACAGGCGCACGTCGGCATCACCGACTACGCGCAGAAGCAGCTCGGCGACGTCGTCTATCTCGAGCTGCCGGACGTCGGCCGCACGGTGAAGAAGGGGGACGTGTTCGGGACAATCGAATCGGTCAAGGCCGTTTCCGAGTTGTACTCGCCCGTCAGCGGGGAAGTGACCGAAGTGAACACGAGGCTGGCGGAGAAGCCGGAAGCCGTCAACACGGATCCTCATGGGTCCTGGATGATCGTGGTGAAGGTCGGCAACTCCGCCGAAACATCCGATCTCCTCGACGCGGCGCAGTACGGCGAGCTGACGAAGTAGCGCGTCGATCCCGCGAACATCCGTTACATTCACAGAGCAGCAGTGGACCCGGCGGCAGGGCCAGACCCGGCAAGTGATTTTTGACCACATGACATCTGATACCCAGGGCTCGTTCCAGCACAGACACATCGGACCCGACACCGCGGCTCGCGACCGGATGCTTCGAACCATCGGTCTCGCCTCCCTCGGTGCGCTCATCGACCAGACGATCCCTCCGGGCATCCGCAGCGATCAGCCACTCGACCTCCCGGAAGCCGACACCGAGCAGGGCTACCTCCGGCGGCTGAACGGCATTGCGGCCCGCAACGTCGTCGCCCGCTCGTACATCGGGATGGGGTACTACGACTGCGTGACCCCGAGCGTCATCCTGCGGAACGTGTTCGAGAATCCCGGCTGGTACACGCCCTACACGCCGTATCAGGCGGAGATCGCGCAAGGACGTCTCGAGTCGCTGCTGAATTTCCAGACCGTCGTCAAGGATCTGACCGGGATGGACATCGCGACGGCGTCGCTGCTCGACGAGGGCACCGCCGCGGCCGAGGCGATGACGATGTTCCATCGGCTGCAGGCGAGGAAGGCGCCGGCCGGACAGGGGAGTGTCTTTCTCGTGTCAGACCGCTGCTTCCCGCAGACACTCGACGTGGTCAGAGGACGCGCGGAACCGCTCGACATCGCGCTCGAGATCGGCAATCCGGCCGACCTGACGAAGGAGCGCTTCGACCGGGCGTTCGGCATGCTGATTCAGTACCCGGATGATCGGGGCGAGGTTGCGGATCTGAAGCCTCTCATCGAACGGGCCCACGCGGCCGGCCTTCTCGTGGCGGTGGCGAGCGATTTGATGGCGCTGACTCTGCTCACGCCGCCAGGTGAGATGGGAGCCGACGCGGTGATTGGCAACTCGCAGCGGTTCGGCGTGCCGCTCGGGTATGGCGGCCCGCATGCGGCGTTCTTCGCGACGCGGGAAGCGTTCGTCCGGCAGGCCCCTGGGCGCATCATCGGTCTCTCGGTCGATGCGGCCGGCCGGCAGGCGTATCGCATGGCGCTGCAGACCCGCGAACAGCACATTCGCCGGGAGAAGGCGACGTCGAACATCTGCACGGCGCAGGCGCTCCTCGCCAACATCGCCGCGATGTATGCCGTGTTCCACGGTCCCAGGGGGCTCAAGGCGATTGCCACCCGCATCCACTCCACCGCCCGCCTCATCGATCAGGCGCTGACGTCGCTCGGGTTGCGGCAGACGAACCGCGCTTACTTCGACACGCTCCGGATTGAAGGCGCCGACGCGGCCGCCGTCCGGACCGCCGCCGAAGCCGCGGGGATCAACTTCCGATATATGCCGGACGGCGCGATCGGCATCTCCGTGGACGAAACCACGACCGGGGAGGACGCGGGCGATATCGTCGCGGTGTTCACACGCGCCAACGCGGCGGGGTCCGGCCGGGTTGCGGGTGCGGTGCAGTCGACGCCGCTGCCCAATGCCCTGGTGAGGTCGACGCCCTTCCTGACGCATCCGGTGTTCAACTCGCATCATTCGGAAACGAACATGATGCGGTACATCAGGAGTCTCGAGCGCAAGGACATCGGGCTCGACACGTCGATGATTCCCCTCGGCTCCTGCACGATGAAGTTGAACGCCGCGTCCGAGATGATCCCTGTCACGTGGCCGGCGTTCTCGAGAATGCATCCGTTCGCACCGATGGAGCAGACCGAGGGCTACCGGCAGGTGTTCGCCGAGCTCGAGCAGGCCCTGTGCCACATCACGGGTTTCGCGGCCGTGTCGCTGCAGCCGAACTCCGGTGCGCAGGGTGAGTTCGCGGGGCTGATGGCCATCCGGGCGTACCATCTCGACCGGGGGGATGCGGCGCGCAATGTCGTGCTGATTCCCGCAAGCGCGCACGGGACCAACCCGGCGAGCGCGTCGATGGCCGGCCTGAAAGTCATCGTGATTGCGACCGACAGCAACGGCTACATCGTCGTGGACGATCTGCGCGCCAAGGCGCAGGAGCATCGGGATGCCCTGGCTGCGCTGATGGTGACGTATCCGTCGACGTTTGGCGTGTTCGAAGAAGCCATCAAGGACATGTGCGCCATCGTGCACGAGAACGGCGGCCAGGTGTACATGGACGGCGCGAACATGAACGCGCAGGTAGGGCTCACGAGTCCGGCGGCCATCGGGGCCGACGTCTGCCACCTGAACCTGCACAAGACGTTTGCGATTCCGCATGGCGGGGGCGGCCCGGGCATGGGCCCGATTGCCGTAGCCGCGCACCTTGCGCCGTACCTGCCGGGGCACCCGGTGGTCGGCGTCGGAGGCGCCAAGGCGATCCCGGCGATCTCCGCCGCGCCGTGGGGCAGCGCGAGCATCCTGCTGATTTCGTATGGCTACATCCGGATGCTTGGCGCGCAGGGGGTCACGGATGCCACGCGCTACGCGATCCTGAATGCGAACTACCTGAAGGCGCGGCTCCAGGGGCACTACGACGTCCTCTACTCGAATCACAACGGACGCGTGGCGCACGAGATGATTTTCGACCTCCGTCCGTTCAAGCACGGCGCCGGTCCGTCAATCGACGAGCAGGACGTGGCGAAGCGGCTGATGGACTACGGCTTCCACGCGCCGACGGTTTCGTTCCCGGTGGCGGGCACGATGATGATCGAGCCGACCGAGAGCGAATCGCAGGAGGAGCTGGACCGGTTCTGCGACGCGCTGATTGCGATCCGGATTGAGATCGAAGCGGTCGTCACCGGGAAGGCGGATCCGAAGGACAACGTCCTCAAGAACGCCCCGCATACGGCCGACGAGCTGACGGCCGACACGTGGACGCATCCGTACTCCCGGCAGGAGGCCGCCTACCCGCTGCCGTTCGTCCGCGCGAACAAGTTCTGGCCTTCCGTGGGACGCATCGACAACCCGTACGGCGATCGGAACCTGATTTGCTCGTGCCCGCCGATCGAGGCGTACGTCGAAGCGGGTGTCACCGGTTAACCGGAGCAGAAACCATGCAGCACTTTGCCATAGCCGCCATCACGGACGAGTTCGCGACAGATGACCTCGACGTCGCGCTCGGTGCGATGTCGGAGATCGGCATGACGGGCGCAGAGCTGCGCGTCGTCTCCGGCAGGAACATCATCGATCTGACGGACGACGAAGTGGCACGGGCACGAGCGCGGGTGGAAGCGCACGGGATGCGTGTCCTCAGCATCGCGTCCCCGCTGCTCAAGTGCGTGCTCCCAGACGGGCCGGCCATCGACGAGCGCTTCCAGCAGGACGTCTTCGGCTCCACGTACACGTTCGAGGATCAGCCGCGTCTCACGCGGCGCGCCCTCGACATTGCCGAACAGGCGGGCGCCGGCATCATCCGGGTGTTTTCGTACTGGCGGACCGTCGATCCGGAGGCCGTCCACGATCGTGTGGCGCAGGCGCTTCGCGACCTTGCCGACCAGGCGCTCGACAGGGGCCTCATCATCGGCCTCGAGAACGAGCACGCCTGCAACGTGGGCACGGGGGCCGAAGCCGCGCGCATGCTCAAGTCTGTCGACCACCCGGCACTGAAGCTGATCTGGGATCCGGCCAACGCGTTCGTTCTCGGCGAAACGCCGTACCCCGCCGGCTACGCGACGCTGCCAGCCGACCGCATCGTCCATGTGCATGCGAAGGACTGCGTCATGTCCGGAGCGAAGCCGGTCTGGGGACCGCTGGGGGAGATGAGCATCGACTGGCGAGGGCAGGTGGCGGCCCTCGTGCGCGATGGCTATCAGGGGGCCCTGAGTCTCGAGACGCACTGGCGGGGCGTCGACGGCGATCGCCTGCAGGCCAGCATCACATGCGGGCGGAATCTGAGGGAGTTGGTGAGTACCTGATTATCCGGTTCGGGGTTCCGGGTTCGGGGTTCCGGGTTTCAGTCCGGTTCAGGGGTTCAAGGTTCCGCGTTCACTCCCCACTCCCCAATCCCCGATCCCCGCTATGCGGAGTATTTAACTGCCATCTCCTTCAACGTGCGCAGATATCGGGGAACCGCCACCACGGGATCCTCGGCCGCCTCGTACTCCAGCCCCATGTAGCCACGGAATCCGTGCCGCGCGAACATGGTGAAGACGCGGTCCCAATCGAGCGGACCACGCGTCTTGCCGTCGTCCAGCGCCATCTCTGTCTTCACGTGGGTGCTCACGGCGTAGGGGATCGACATCTCGATCTGGCCGTAGACATCCGGAGGACGGAAGTTCCCGACGTCGAGGTTCATCCCGGCCCATGGTGAATCGGCGCGTTTCACGATCTCGATCGTCTCCCGCGCAAAGTCCGTGATGCCGCCGTCGTCTTCCAGGCCGAGGATGATGCCGCGGGCACCCGCGTATTCAGCCCCGCGCTTCAGCGTCTCCGCCGCCATCGCAATCGCCTGTTCCAGCGTGGCGCCGTCGGGCTTCGGGCCGCCAAACACGCGCAGGTGCGTCGCGCCCAGCTTCTGTGCGACGTCCACCCACCCCCGCAGGTCGGCCAGCTCCTTGTCCTGCAGGGCGCCGGCCGGCTGCGCGAGGCGCACGCGCGTGCCGATGCTGTAGATCTCGACGCGATTCTGCCAGGCGAGGCGGCGCAGCGGCAGGAGGTAGTCGTCCGCGGTGCTTTTCAGCCAGTACACCGTCATGTCGATTCCGTCGGTGCCGGTCTCGACGGCGACCCGGATCAGATCCTCGCAGGTCATCGTCTTGGCCTCGAGCGGCTTGCGATACGAGTACGCGACGAGGCCGGTGCGGAATCGGGCCTTTCCCGGCGCGGGCCTGGGAGCCTGTCCGGCGGGCGTGGTGGCGGCACCGGCCGCCGGAACAGCCGCTGCAGCGACGGCTGCACCGGCGGTGGCGAGAAAAAGGCGACGGTTCATGATAGTGCTCACAATAGTCAAGCGGCCACGTCGCCAGCAAGCGCAAAGAACAGCCCAACGGGAGGCGGGTGCTCCGGGTGAGTGGGTCCGAGGTAGAATCCGGCTCGGGTAGTCTTACCTCTTTCAAAGGGCGTTCATGCATCCGACAGTCGCATCGACACAGAGCAGCGGCCAGGGCATATTCGACGGCGTCACGCGTTACCACTGGCTGGTGGTGATCATCGCTTCGTGCGGGTGGCTCTTCGACTGCATGGACCAGCGGCTGTTCATCCTCGCGCGCGAGTCCGCGCTGACGGATCTGCTCGCGGGCGATCCGCAGGCGATGGCCTCGATCAAGACCCACATCGGCTACGCCACCACCTCCATGATTCTGGGGTGGGCCACCGGCGGCATCATCTTCGGCATGATGAGCGACCGGATCGGCCGCGTGAAGACGATGGTGGCCACGCTGCTCATCTACTCGGGATTCACCGGGCTCTCGGGCTTCGCGACCAGCTGGGTAGACTTTACGATCTACCGCTTCCTCGTCGGGCTGGGTGTTGGCGGAATGTTCGGCGCCGCGACCACTCTGGTCGCCGAGAGCGTGCCGCCGCAGTTTCGCGCGGTGGCGCTGGGCTCGCTGCAGGCGCTGTCGGCAATGGGCAACATCATGGGATCGCTGATCAGCCTCCTGATCCCCCCCGGGGCCGCGAGCCACATCGGCGGCTATGCGGGCTGGCGCGTGCTGTTCTTCGTCGGCATCCTGCCGGCGCTGATGGTTGTTCCCATCATCTTCCTGCTGAAAGAGCCGGACTCGTGGCTGAAGGCAAAAGCGGCCGCGGCTGCCGGCGTCCTCCGCAAGGGCAACATCGGGTCGCCGATCGAGCTCTTCCGGGATCCGCGCTGGCGCAAGAACACGCTCGTCGGCTTGTTCCTTGGCGTGTCCGGGATGATCGGGCTCTGGGGCATTGGATTCTTCTCCCCCGAGTTGATCTCGACCGCGTTGAAGGGTGCACCGCAGGAGGTCGTCGATCGGGTGCGCGGGCTCGGCACGGCGCTCCAGGATGTCGGGGCGTTCTTCGGGATGGTCACGTTCACGATTGTTGCTGCATACGTGAGCCGCCGCCTCGCCTTCCTCGGCGCCCTGCTGCTCAGCATGCTGGTGACGATGTTCGTGTTCAGGTCGCTGAATACGGCAAGCGACGCCTACTGGATGCTGCCGATGATGGGATTCGCGCAGCTCGCGGTCTTCGCCGGCTACTCAATCTATTTTCCGGAGCTCTTTCCGACCCGGCTTCGCGGAACGGGTGTGGGGTTCTGCTACAACACCGTCAGGTACCTGGCGGCCCCGGCGCCCATCCTGTTCGGCCATCTCGCCACGTTGATGACGTTTCGCAGCGCCGCGGTGCTCATGTCGTCGATCTACCTGGTCGGCGTGCTTGCATTGATCTGGGCGCCCGAAACCCAGGGGAAGCCCCTACCTGAGGATTGATCGGGGCTCTGGATCGGGATTCGGGGTTCGGGACTCGCCCTGACTCGGGACTCGATTCGGGACCGTAGCTTCCGGCTTCAGCCGGAAGAAGACGTTTGGGAACTGATAGCTGATAGCTGACAGCTGGTAGCTGGGAGCGTTTCAACATATGCGGGTTGGTATCATCGGGCTGGGCGCCATCGCGAATCTGCACGCCAGGGCGTACAAGAATATCGGGTACAGCGTTCGTGTCTGCACGACCCGCAACAGGGACGCGGGCCGTCTCTTTGCCGCGCAGCACGGCGCGACGTTCGTGGACACGTACGAAGAGGTCTGCAGCCACCCTGAGGTGGACTTCGTGGACGTGTGCACCTTCCCGGACTTCCGCCTGCAGCCGCTGGAGCTTTGCGCGACGTATGGCAAGCACATCCAGGTGCAGAAGCCGATGTCCATCAACTTGGCCACGGCGCGCAAGATGATCGACACCGCGCGTGCGGCAGGGATCCAGCTTGGCGTCGTCAGCCAGCACCGGTTCGACGAAGCGAGCCAGTTCATGAAAGCCGCGCTGGCGGAGGGACGTCTCGGCACGCTCCTTCAGTGCGACGCCTACGTCAAGTGGTACCGATCCGACGAGTACTACTCACGGCCGGTGAAGGGGAGCTGGGCTACTGAGGGCGGGGGCGCGCTGATCAATCAGGCCATTCACCAGGTCGACCTCCTGCGCTGGATCGCGGGACCAGTCGATGACGTCTTCGGAGTCTGGAAGATCGGTGCGGCACACAAGATCGAGTCCGAGGACATGGTGACCGCCGTGCTGCGATACGCGAGCGGGGCGACCGGAGTGATCCAGGCGTCCACGGCATTCTGGCCGGGATACCCGGAGCGGATCGAGTTTCACGGCACGAAGGGAACGGCGGTCATCACCGGCGACAAGCTGACAGCCTGGGACGTGCAAGGCGATACCGGAGATCATCCGCTGCTCGCGCACGACCTCGCGTCCGGCGCCTCCGACCCGATGGCGATTTCGGTCGAGACCTTCGAGCGGCAGTTCCTCGATTTCGGCGAGTCCATCACCAGCGGCCGGCCCCCCGCGATCGGAGGAGAGGACGGGTACCAGGCGCTGGAGGTGGTAGACGCGATCTACCGCTCCTGCCGCAGCGGCGACAAAGTGTCGCTCGGGATAGCTGATCGCTGATAGCTAACAGCTGTCAGCTGTCAGTCCGGCCATCCGAAGTAGCGGGCGGCGTTGCCTGAGCAGACATCCTCGATGAGACGGCCTGCGAGTGCCGGATCGTCCGGGATCTCTCCGTTCTCGACATCCCGGCCGACGAGATTGCAGAGCACCCGGCGGAAATATTCGTGGCGCGGGAACGACATGAACGATCGTGAGTCGGTGATCATGCCGACGAAATGGGCCAGCAGGCCGGCATTCGACAGCGCATTGATCTGCCACTCGATCCCTTCCTTCTGATCGAGGAACCACCAGCCGCTGCCGAACTGCATCTTGCCCTGGACGCTTCCGTCCTGGAAATTCCCGACCATCGTCGCCATCACGTAGTTGTCGGCGGGATTCACGTTGTAGACGATGGTCTTCGGCAGCGCGTTTTCCTGGTCGAGACGATCGAGGAATACGGCCAACGCGTCTGCCTGCCGCCAGTCGCCGATGGAATCGTACCCGGTGTCGCGTCCGGAGGACTCGAAGCCTCTCGTGCTGGCGTTGCGCCGGGCGCCCAGGTGCAGCTGCTTCGTCCATCCCTTCTCCGCGTCGAGCCGACCGAAGAAGTGCATCATCAGCGCCGAGAAGCCCTCCTGTTCCTCGGGCGTGACGGTCTGGCCCGCGCGCGCCTTCTCGAACGTGGCCGACGCCACGCGCTCGTTCGGGAACGCAACCGGGCAGCGGGACAGCCCGTGGTCCGACAGGCGGCCGCCCGCGGCGTGAAACGCATCATGCCGCTTGCGGAGCGCGTCCTGCAGGTCGCTGAAGCGCGAGATGTCCACGTCGGAAACCGCCGAAAGACGATCGATCCACGGGTTGAACACGGCCGGAAGATGGACGTCCAGCGCCCGGTCTGGACGGAAGGTGGGGTAGACCCGCGTCGCGAAGTCGGACGCGCGGATCCTCTCGTGGCTCGTGAGATCCTCTGCAGGATCGTCCGTCGTGCAGAGCACCTTGACGCCGAATTTCGTCAGAATGCTCCGCGCTGAGAGCGCCGGCGACTGGAGCTGCTCGTTGGCCTGCTGCCAGATTCGTTCGGCGGTGGATTCGTTCAGCAGGTCGTCGATGCCGAAGTAGCGCTTCAGCTCCAGGTGCGTCCAGTGATACAGCGGGTTCCTGAGGCAGCGAGGTACGGTGGCGGCCCAAGCCTTGAATTTTTCGAACGGGTCGGCATCCCCGGTGCAGTACACCTCCGGGATACCATTGGCCCGCATGGCGCGCCACTTGTAGTGATCGCCTTCCAGCCAGATCTCGAACAGGTTCTTGAACGTGCGGTTCTCTGCGATGTCCTTCGGCGGCAGATGGCTGTGGTAGTCGAAGATCGGCTGCGCTGCCGCGTGTGAGTCGTACAGCCGGCGCGCCGGCGCATTCTGTAAAAGGAACCCGTCCTGAATAAAGCTCATCGAAATCAGATCCCCTGCTATTTCGTCCCACCAGCCGGAAGGGCGCGTATCTTCAGGTTCCTGAACGAGACTTCGTCCCCGTGATCCTGCAGCAGGATGTGCCCGCTCGTCGCGTCACCGAAGCCCTGGATGTCCTTGTATTTGCTCTTCGCGATGAGCGCCTTCATCTCGGGGCTTCCGATCTCGAACTGGACGATGCGCTGGCCGTTGAGCCAGTGCTCGACGTGCCGGCCCTTGACGATGAGGCGCACTTCGTTCCACTCGCCAATGGGGCGTGCCGCGTGCGTGCTCGGCGCGATGAGGTCGTAGAGCGCGCCCGCGGTGCGGTTCCCGTTGACACCTTCTTTCGCGTCGGGGTGCCCCACATCGTCCAGGATCTGCATCTCGTAGCCGACGCCCGAGCGACCCTTGCCGCCGGGAGGTTCGACAATCAGGTATTTGAGGCCGCTGTTGCCGCCGGCCGTCAGCTTCCAGTCGAGTGCCAGCTCGAAATTGCCGTACTCGGCGGCCGTGATGATGTCCCCGCCGGCGCCAGGTCCCTTGAGAGTGGCGACCCGCTTGATCGCGCCGTCCTCGACGACCCACCCCTGCGCAGGGAAGGCGCCCGCATGAAAACCGCGCCAGCCGTTCGTGGTCTTGCCGTCGAACAGCAGTTTCCAGCCGGCGGCCTTCTCGGCTGCCGAGAGGGTATTGGCGGGCGTGGCCGGCTTCGCGGCGGCGCCTGTTGCCGGCGCCTGGGCGAGGGCCGGGCCCGCACACACCAGGACGACGAGGAGCGTGGCGCCCGCGGACCGCATGGCCTGATGGGCGCAGTGGAGGAGGTGCGGAATGGCAGTCTCGAGACGCATGTGTGAGCTCCTGACGTGAGGGCTTCTACTGTAACGGGTCAATTATAGGTGGTTCAGCCGGCGTGGCGCTGACGCACGGCCGGATCGACGAGTGATGCGGCAGGCTCGTCAAGATAAACGGTGACGTTCGGATGCGTGCGCAGAATCGAGGCGGGCACCGCGGGCGCAATCGGTGCCTCGAGCGTGGCGCGCACGGCCTCAGCCTTTCGGGCATCGGGCACGATGACGAGGATCTCCCGCGCCTTCAGAATTTGCGTGATCGACATCGATACGGCGGTCTCGGGCACATCGCCGAGACCCGCAAACCATCCTTCCCCGACCTGCTGGCGACGGCAGGCCTCGTCCAGTGTGACCACGATGTACGGAGTCGTCGTGTCGAAGTCCGCCGGTGGATCATTGAACGCGAGGTGCGCATTCTCTCCGATGCCGACGACGGCGACGTCCACTGGCGATTCGAGGAGCGCCTGCCCGGTGACCCTGCATGCTTCGGCGGGGTCGTCGCCCACATCGAGGAGGTAGGTCGTGCCGATGGGCACCTTGTCGATCAGCTGTTCGCGCAGATACCGGCGGAAGCTCGCCGGGTGAGTCTCCGGGAGGCCGACATATTCGTCGAGGTGGAACATCTCGACCTGCGGCCAGGGAACGTTCGGTGCCGCGGTCAACGCCGCCAGGAACTCGAGCTGTGATGCGCCGGTGGCCACGACAATGCGTGCCTTTCCATTCCGCTGAACGGCGGTGCGGATGCTGGCTGCCGCATGGAGCGCGGCGGCTTCGCTCATGGCTCGGCGATGGGGGTGGATGTGAAGGTGCATATGGGAGCTATCAGCTATCAGCTGTCAGCTCTCAGACAGTCGTCACCGCTGAGGCGCTGGCCGAAGGCAAGTCGTGAGATCAGCGGACGCCGGCACGAAGGGCCGTGACGATTTGAGCGGGTCCGAGACGCTCGTGCTGCACGCGCGCGCCGCTGACGGCAAATCGATCTCCCGCATTGTGGATCACCGCGGCGGCGCCGACAACCGCGGCCGCGGTCTGGAGCCCGCCGGCCCGGCGAAGGCCTGGCATGTAAAGGTGGTCCAGATAGTCCGCGTCGCTCGACGTGTCGAACGAGCCAACGTCCAGGATCGCCACCCGCGCCGGTGCCACGGCTGCAGCCAGCAGTCCCGCCAGTGCGGCATCACCGTCGGCGACCAGGGCCGCACCGGGATGCGCGCGCAAGGCGGACACGATGTCGGCGACGCGCTGCCCTGCGGACGTGCGGTTGTAGGTTTCGAAGTGCCGGATCCGGGCGGCCGCCTCGGTATCGAAGCGCGTGAACGCAATCGGCTGCGGGCTGAAGCCGGCTTTGCGGAGCTGTCCCTCGAGGTCCGTGTCCGAACGACCGAGAAGGACAATCTTGCTCTCCTTCGAAGGCGCGGATGCGGAGGCGGCGTCGCTGTATCCAAGCGCATGACGCAGAGCGCGACCGAGCACTTCGGGCTTCGTTGTTGTCAGCTGCCGCGAGGCGGCGTCGATCCACTGCCCGGTGAGTGCCGTGGCCGTCAGCGATCCCGCCGGCAGCGCACGATTGTGGAACACCAGAAGCTCGTTGAGCGGATCCGGTGTGAATGCGCGCTCGGCGCGTTGCTCGCCTGCCGGGGCATGCTGCAGCCAGCGGGCCATCCAGGCGTACATCGCCTCGCGCGACTCGCGATTGTAGTTGTGCTCCGCCTGCACACGGACCGCGTGGACGCGCTCGCCCGCGTCGACAAGCGTATAGAGTCCGCGCACGGCGGGAAACTCCGACTCCATCGTCTTGGCCGTCCAGTCGCCCGTGGCCGACACCATGAGCAGCGGTCGCGGCGCAATCGACGCGGCAATCTCCACGTTGGTGGTGTCCAGCCGCAGCCCCGGAGGGTTCTCACAGAGGCAGCCGCCCTGCATGTGGAGGGAGATCATGTTGACCGGCGCCGCGACGGCGATCCGTTCGTCCACCGCCGCCAGCAGAAAGGTCTGCGTCCCCCCGCCCGATTCGCCGGTTGCGCCGATGGCGTCGCGCCGGACGTACGGCAGGCTCTCCAGGAAATCGACCGACCGAAGGGAATTCCACAGCTGCAGACCCGCCAGGCTCAGCCCCCACAGACTCTCCCGTCGTCCGCCGAACGTATGCGGGAGCTGAATGCTGTCGTTGTATCCGATCATGTCGTACGTGAATACGACGAACCCCTGGCGAGCGAGATTGATCGAGCGCCCGGGCGCAGAGACCAGCGGCGTGTTCTCGAGGCGGCCGAATGTCCAGTGGCCGTGCGGCGAGAGGATAGCGGGGAATGGCCCCTGACCGATGGGGCGGTACAGATTGCCGGTGACGAGGAATCCTGGAAGGCTCTCGAAATACACCTTCGAGACCGTGTAGTCGTCGTGCTGCAGCTCACCGAAGACCACCGGACGGAGCGGTGTCCGTTCGGGCATCGGCAGCAGCCCTGCGGACGCGAGGATATGTTCGCGCAAGTGCGCCGCGCGTTTCTTCCAGTCGTCCACCGACGAGTAGTGCGGCGGGGGATAGGTCGTCGTGTGCGTGCGGAACGCCGGCTGCTGCGCCCCGAGGCCAGACCACGAGCCGGTGAGCAGGGCCAGCGCCGCAGCCGTCGCTAGTGCATGGCGCATGCTGTAGTTCCCAGTAGCCAGGTTCCAGTTTCCAGTAGCCAGTTCCCAGTAGCCAGTTTCCAGTTCCGGGGTTTTACGAATCCCTAATCCCCGATCCCGAACCCCGAGTCCCGAACCCCGAGTCCCGAACTACGCCAGCGCGTCCCTGCAGAACTGCACGCACTTGGCAATTTCCGTCATGCGGTCGGACCCTGTCGGAATCGTGTACTCGAACTCGATCGTCGCCTGCATCTTCCACTTGTTGTCGCGTATCAGCTGGAGGACCTCCTTGATGGGCGTATCTCCCTTGCCGAACGGGACGTTCTCGTCCTTGAGCGTCTTGTCCTTGATGTGCAGGTGCGTGATCCGGTCGTGGTGCTTCTTCAGAAACGGCACGGGGGACGTCTTGTTGCCGCCGATGAAGTGGCCGATGTCCAGGTTCGCCCCGTTGTACTTCGAAAACGCAAACGCCTGTTCCCAGATCGCGGGCGTCATCGTGGAGTGTCCGTGGAAGCCGATCATGATCTTGTGCTTCTCGGCGAACTGCCCCAGCCGCCTGGACGCTTCCACCCGGTCGATGGGCAGCTCGCACGAGATCGCGGTGGCGCCGACGGCCTTCGCGAGCTCGAAGGCATAGTCCAGCACTTCGTCCGTGAAATTGAGAATGTTGTCGTACTTCAGGATCTGAATGAGCACCCCGGCGTCCTCGTACTTCTTGCGGAAGTCCTTCGCCTTGCTCACGGGGGCGGATACGCGCCACTTGCGCAGGTCCTCTGCCACGACCTTGCGTGCTTCCGGATCCGGTGGAGTGCCGCGCGGGGGAGCGGTGAGCAGCGCCCTGGGCACACCCATGAACAGCTCGACGGGCTGCGAACGCAGTTCGACCGCACTGACGCCAAGCTTGAGGCAGCCATCGAGGACCTCATCACCGCTCATCAGGTTGTTGCCGAAGTCGTACGGGACGTTGAGGCCGATCTGGACGCCCGCGACCTTCGAGTCAGGCTTTGCCGCGATCGCGGCGGCCAGTGCGTCGAGCGGCCGGGCGGCCAGGCTGGCGGCCGGCAATGTCGCCAGGGCGAGTTTTCCCAGTTCACGTCTCGAATACAGCATGGAGTCTCCTTGAGCGGTCGGTATCAGGGCCGTCACATTCCGGTGATGCGCACCAGGGATGACCGGCCCGTCACACTAACACGAGATGGCACGGACGGCTCAGGGCGCAGGATGCCGGTTCCGGGTCATTTGTTCAGCACGAACGCGGCAAGCGAGTTGCCGGCCGCGACGACGACGTACCTGCAGCCCGTCCAGCTCGTACGTGATCGGGCCATTGCTGACCGGGCCGGGAAGTCGGGACGCCCACAAAAAGTCCCCCGTCGTGGCGTTGAGCGCGGTGAACCCGGCGGATCCCCCGGTGAAGAGCACGTTGCCGGCCGTACTCAGAATCCCTGTGCGCCCGCCGCTGTCCCAGGGATGGCTCCAGCGGATCTTGCCCGTCTTGTAGTCGATGGCCTGCAGCATCGACTCCGACCATCCACCCCGGTCGGTGCCCCCCCATCCCGCGGGATTGTCGCTCGGGTCGTAGATGTAATACACGCTGAACGCGCGCGTGGCATTCACATAGAACAGCCCGGTCTTCGGGCTGAAGCTCGGCGAGAACCAGTTCGTCGCCCCTCCCTGGTTCGGCGTGACGAGCGCGCCGTCGATCTGCGGCATCTTCGCCGGGTTTGGAATCGGCTGACCCCGCTTGTCGTAGCCGAGCGACCAGTTCGTCTTCACGAATTCGGACGAGATGATCGCCTTGCCGGTGACCCGGTCGAGCACGAAGAAATGCCCGTTTCTGGCGGCCTGCGCGAGGAGCTTCCGCGGCTGGCCATTGATCGTGCCGTCGAAGAGCACCGCCGTTTCGTTCGAGTCCCAGTCGTGTGTATCGTGCGGCGACGACTGGAAGTACCAGACCATCTTCCCCGTGTCGGCATTCAGGGCGACGATCGACCCTGTGAACAGGTTGTCTCCGGGACGGTTCTTCTCCGCGATCACAGGCTGCGGATTTCCCGTGGTCACGTAAATCAGGTTGAGCTCCGGATCGTACGTCACCGGTTGCCAGGTCATCCCGCCGCCGTGCTTTGCGGTCTCGAGATTCGGCCAGGTGTCGGACCCCGGTTCATCGGCCGTCTGCGGCACGCTGTACCAGCGCCATTGTCGCTCTCCCGTCGTCGGATCATTGGCGTCGAGGTACCCGGGGTTGTCCATGTCGTCGCCACTCACGCCGGTGATGACGTGGTTCTTGATGATGACCGGCGCGACCGAGCCGTAGTAGAACTTGTCGAGATCGCAGATCTCCTTGTCCCAGCGCTTCTTTCCGTCTTTCATGTCGAGCGCGACGAGGTGGCAATCGGGCGTCTCGAAATAGAGCGTGTCGCCCAGCGCCCCCATCCCGCGGTTCGACAGATGGTTGCCACCCTTCGAGGGCCACACGTAGTGCCACAGCTCGCGGCTCGTCCGTGCATCGATCGCGTACGCGTTGTCCTGCGTGGAGATGTACAGAACGCCGTTGATCAGCAGTGGCGTAGCCTTGACCGCGAGCACCGGCCCCGTCAGCTGGCGAATCCACGCCAGGCTGAGCGCCTTGACGTTGGTCGCGTTGATGTGGGTGAGCGTGCTGTAGCGGCGGCCTGAATAGTCGCCGTTGTAGGTCGGCCAGGAGTCAGTTCCTGGCGTCAGGAGCTTCGCTGGATCGAGTCCGCTCTGTGCTGCCGCCGCAGCGACGGCGATCACCACGAGCGCGAGCGTTGCACAAAGGCGCTTCACTTCAGTGTCTCCAGGTAAGCCACAAGATCGTGCATGTTCTTGTCCGTCAGGCGATCGAGCAGCTCGTGGTGCGCCTGCAGCGGATCGTTCTTGACGATCTTGAGGCCGGGCACACGCCTCACCGTCCGGACGGATCCGGTCTCGTCACGGAACGTGACGAACAGGTCGTCCATCTCCACCAGCACCCCCGAGACCGACGGCCCCGACACAGGCGTGATCGTCACCCTGACCGCGGACGGGTTTGGCGCGCTCCCGCGTCCTGCCCGACCGCCGCCGGGAAACAACATGCGCTGCTGCACGTCGACCGGGCTGTCGAGCCTCGACGCGATCCCCGCGAGATTCCTGGTCGCCGCGGTGTGACAGGTGGCGCACTTTCCGTCGCCGTTGAAGTAAGCCGCTCCTGCTCCGGCATCTCCAGTGAGGATGTTCCCCTCCTTCCAGAGGGCGCCGCCGCGCAGCGTGTCTTCGATACGCTGCCGCAGGAAGTGCGTGAGGTCGACTGCCTGCGCCTCGGTGAGCGACGCGCTGGGGGTGCCGCTCTGCGTCGGGTGTCCCTTCTTGAGGAACGGCCCGAGCTGCGACCCGTAACGGTCGCGAAGGACGACCAGAGAGCGGAGGAGACTCGGCGCCGTGTCGGTTCCCCGTGCCTGCGTGCCGTGGCACGTGATGCACTCGGTGACCCACACGCGACGCCCGCGATCCGCTGCCGCCGGATCGACAACCGGGCGATCCGCTGGACCGACGCCGGCACGCGGCATCGCCGGACGGGGAGGTTGCGACGGCGCTGGCGCCTGCGCGGCCGCGTGCGCCGCCCACGCGGCAGCCGCCGCGGCGACGGCCGTCCACAGTTTCAGGCGATAATTCATCAGTGGCTCTCGCTGTGCGGCCCTTCGGGCGGCAGGGTCACCGCGGCGGCCATTCTACAGCGGCAGTGCCGGAATCCGCTGATCGTTCAGCCGGCACAGGGAACGGATGGGTGTGCTGCTCGGCTCCGAAAGAGCCGGTGCAGCTGAGGAACGACAGAAATGATGCGGAGCAGAGCTCGTGTGGCGGCCCTTCTCATCGCGGTGACGGCCGCGACTGGTGACGCGTTCCAGACCCGTCGTCCCTGGCCTCCGGGGATCCAAAAGGTGTCCGACAAGTCGCCGGTCCTCTCGCCGGAAGCGGAAATGAAGACGTTCTTCATGCCGCCCGGCTATCACGTGGAGCTCGTCGCGAGCGAGCCGATGATCGAGGAGCCCATCCTCATCGACTGGGATGCCGACGGAAGGCTCTGGGTCGTCGAACAGCGCGGCTACATGCAGGACCTGACCGCGACGAACGAGCGGGCGCCCCTCGGCCGGGTCAGCGTGCTCGAAGACACGAACGGGGACGGCAAGATGGACAAGAAGACCATCTTCCTCGACGGTCTCTCGCAGCCGCGGGCGCTGAAGGTGCTCGACCACGGCGTGCTCATCGGTGAGCCTCCGAACCTGTGGCTCGCGCGCGACACGAACGGCGATCTCCGCTCGGACACGAAGGAGCTGGTCGTCGATACCTACGGCACGGAGCTCGCGAATGTCGAGCACAACGCGAACAGCCTCACGTGGGCGCTCGACAACTGGATGTATACCTCGGAGCACAACGGCTATCTGCGCCTGAAGAACGGCAAGTTCGAGTCCAAACCCACGCTGGCCCGCGGCCAGTGGGGCGCCTCACAGGACGATGCGGGCCGGATCTACCGGAACACGAACGAACAGGCGCTCTTCGTGGACCTTCTGCCGGCGCGCTATTTCATGCGCAACCCGAACCTGCTGCGGACGCGAGGCAGCTACGAGTCCCTGCAGAGCCCCGAGATCAACACCGTCTGGCCCGTGCGTCCGACGCCGGGAGTCAACCGCGGGTATCAGGACGGGATCCTGCGACCTGATGGAAGCCTGACTCGCTTCACGTCGGTCTGCGCGCCGACGGTCTACCGCGGCGATCGCCTGCCCGCAGAGCTCTATGGGAACGTGTTCGTCGCCGAGCCGGCGGCGAATCTCGTCAGCCGTCTGATCGTGAGCGACGACGGGACGACGCTGAAATCGAAGAAGGCGTACGAGCGTGCGGAGTTCCTGGCGTCCACTGACGAGCGGTTCAGGCCGGTGTATCTGTCGAACGCACCGGACGGCACGCTCTACATCGTCGACGCCTATCACGGCATCATCCAGCACAAGGGCTTCATCACCGAGTACCTGCGGGACCAGATCCTGTCGCGCAAGCTCGATCAGCCGAGCGGTCACGGACGCATTTACCGCGTCGTCCACGACGGGACGAAGCGTGACGCCGCGCCGGCGCTCTCGAAGGCGACATCCTCACAATTGGTCGAGTTGCTCAAGCACCCGAATGGCTGGTGGCGCGACACCGCGCAGCGCCTGCTCGTCGAGCACGGCGATCGTTCGGTCGTCAGCGCGTTGAGGGATCGCGCCGAGCGCGCGCCCGACTGGCGGACACGCCTGCATGCTCTCTGGACGCTCGATGGTCTGGATGCGATCGAACGATCCACCGTCACGAAGGCGCTCGAGGATCCCTCCCGCGATGTCCGCGTCTCCGCATTGCAGCTTTCGGAGCGGTGGCTGGGAGAAGAGGGCAATCCGATTCAGGCTGCCGTCCTCGCGAAGCTGGCGGATCCGGACTGGGCTGTGCGACATCAACTGGCGGCCACGGTCGGCGCGCTCCCGCAGGGAACTGCCAGGGACACAACCGTGCTGACGCTCCTCGAGCGGTTCGGCACCGATCCGCTCACGGTTGATGCGGTGCTGAGCGGTCTTTCAGGCCAGGAATCCGCTACCCTGCAGCGATTGCTGCAAACCGCCGACGCGACTCCGCAGCGGACGGCCGTCATCACGACGCTCGCCGCGACGGTCGTCAAGAGTGCACGGGATCAGCCCGTGCAGGACGTGCTGCTATGGATGACGGAAGAGAACCGCCAGGCCTGGCAGCGCCAGGCGCTGCTCGGCGGCATCGAAGCGGCGTTGCTTGCGATGCCTCTGCCGGGGTCGCCGCCGGCACGCACTCCGCCGGCTTCGGCCGCCGCCGCCGGGCCGGGAGGCCGCGGCGGTCCGGGGGGGCGCGCGCGTTCCCGGATCCGACTCCAGCTCCGGCCGGTGCGGCCGCAGGCGGCCGCGGCCGCGGCGGGACGACGGTTGCGCTGACCCGGGAGCCTGCGGCATTGACCGCGCTCGCGTCCGCCGGCGGAGAGATGAGTCCCCGCGTCACGAGCGTCCTGGAGCGTCTGACGTGGCCGGGCAAGCCGGCTGCTCCAGGTGCCGCACCGCCGGCCGCACCGCTCACGCCAGCGCAGCAGGAATTGATGACGGCCGGGCAGACGGTCTACACGAGCCTCTGCATCGCGTGCCACCAGGAAGACGGTCGCGGACGTGAAAAGATCGCACCGAATCTGGTGGGGTCCGCGCTTGCTCTCGCGGCACCGGAGATCCCGATCCGCATTCTGCTCAATGGCAAAGAGGGCGATGTCGGCCTCATGCCGCCGCTCGGCGCCGGGCTCACCGACGAGCAGATCGCGGGCGCGTTGACCTACATTCGACGGCAGTGGGGAAATGGCGCCTCCGCGGTCGATTCGGAAACCGTGAAACAGGTGCGTGGCCAGGTCGCCAGCCGCACGCGGCCGTGGACCAACCAGGAGCTGATCGACCTTGGCGCCGGTGGGCGAGGCAGCCGTCCCTGACGTGCCGGCCGAGGCCGGCTACGTCGATCTGCAGGTGAACGGCTATGCCGGCGTGGACTTCAACAAGGACGCGCTGACGACGTCCGAGCTGCGCCACGCCTGCACCCGGCTGGAGGCCGACGGCGTTGCCGCCTTCCTTCCGACGATCATCACGGACGACGCGGACGTGATGTGCCGCCGTCTGTCGGCACTGGTGCGGGGGCGTGAGGAGGACTCCGTCGCCTCGCGGCTGATCGCCGGCATTCACATCGAGGGACCCTTCCTCAACGAGGCCCCGGGCTTTCGTGGAGCGCACCCGCAGGACGCAATGCGGGACGCGGACCCTGAGGTCATGAGCCGGCTGCTCGATGCGGCCGGCGGGCTGACGCGTATCGTGACGCTGGCCCCCGAGCGCGATCCCGGGGGGCGCGTCACCCGTAAGCTGGCAGCGAGCGGCATCATCGTGTCCGGCGGCCATTCGGATGCGTCGATGGATCAGCTGCGCGCGGCCATCGATGCCGGCCTTTCGATGTTCACGCACGTGGGCAACGGATGCCCGATGCAGATGCACCGGCACGACAACATCATTCAGCGCGTGCTCAGTCTCGCGCCGGAGTTGTGGCTGTCGTTCATCGCGGAC
Organism: uncultured Acidobacteriota bacterium; assembly: GCA_963749835.1. Classification (GTDB taxonomy): domain Bacteria; phylum Acidobacteriota; class Vicinamibacteria; order Vicinamibacterales; family 2-12-FULL-66-21; genus JALZOC01. The sequence continues at coordinate 2,609,825 of CAVVOD010000001.1, read as the reverse complement.
GGCGCGCACGTGCCGTTCGTCGCACTGGGCAACTACTTGAAGCTGGCGGGATACGATCGCTCGATCGTGGTGACGGACGCCATCGCCCCGGCGGGACTCGGGCCCGGCCGCTACACGCTCGGCCGCTGGGACATCGTCATCGACAGCGACATGGTGCCGCGCTCGCCGGACCGGTCGCATTTCCTGGGATCCGCCGTCACGATGCGGCAGAGCGCCGACAATCTGCATCGCGCGCTGAACCTGCCGCCCGACGCCGTCCGGCAGTTGACATCGGAGAACGCGGCGCGACTCGTCGGGTTGTAGTCAGGGGCAGTCGCTTGTCTTCAGAGGCAGCGCCTGCCTGACGCTTCCAGGCGCTGCGAGGCACGGAGGCACGAGGGCACGGAGGAAGATCAGAATTCCGATGACACTGATCGCAACCGCGCGCAGCGCGGTGGGCCGGGAGTCGGCTAGATCAGTCTTCCCTCCCTGTCTCCGTGCCTCGCGGCGGTGCGGAGTTCATCGACCGCCGCCCGAATTTGCTCTTTCACCCTCCATCACCTCGAGACACTTGTGCATGTACTCGATGCTCTCCCGTGCGATGGTCTCCGGGTCCGGCTTGTAGTCGAACACCTCCACGGAGACCCAGCGGTTGTACCCCGCATCATGAAGCGCACGAAAAATCGGGACGAAGTCCACCGGGCCGAAGCCCGGGCCGCGCAGGTTGGCGTCGTTCGCGTGAAAGTGCCCGGTCTGATCGGAGTGTCGGCGGATGAGCTCTGGGATTGGCGTAGGCTCGCTGGACATCGCCTTCACGTCAAGGTGCAGTACGAAATTCGGGTGGCTCACCATTGCACCGAGGCGCACGGCATCCGCGCACGTGGTGACGAAATCCGTTTCTGCGGGCGAGAGCGGTTCCATGCAGATCGTGACGCCACAGTCGGCGACGGCGGGGAGCGCGGCGCGGAATGTCTCGGCGGCCCACTCGTACGCCTGCTCGGCGGTGACGCCCGGCAGGAGCGATCGCTGCTTCGGCGAGCCGAACACCATCAGACTGCCGCCAAGGTCGTGGCACGCCTCGGCAAGAGACACCAGATACTTTGATGTCCGCTGTCTCACAGCCGCATCCGGTGATGTCAGATAGAGACCCTCTGTCTTTGCAAGCAGCCAGTGCAGACCCAGAATCTCCACGCCGGCATCTTCCGCCTGCAGCCGCAGGTCCGCCCGCCGCTGCGGCGTGACGTCGGTGATCAACGGCGCGAGGGTGAACGGGGCCACTTCCAGCCCGGTGTACCCCACGCTGCTCACATATCGGCAGACCCGGTCGAACTCCCACCCTTCGAACTGCTCGTTGCATATGGCGAATTTCATGGCGGCATTCTATCGAATCCCGCTGCCCGCTTCCCCCGCCTGACGCCGCGAAGGGGCTACGACGCCGCGGCGAGTCCCGAATCCCGGATCCCGAATCCCGGCCCGTGTGGCCATTGCGCGCCAGAGCTCGCCCGGGATACCACAGCGATGGAGGCGGGCGAATCCCGACCCCCGAGTCCCGACCGCCCGAGCGTGGGCTATGCTGACGCGATGCAGACCTCCTCTCCGGATGCCCCGCGAATCCTGACGACCACGGTCGGCTCCTATCCCGTGCCGGACTGGCTCACGGCGTCCCCCAGTGAGCAGGCCCTGATCGATGCGACGCGGGTCGTCTTTGCGGTCCAGCGTCAGGCGGGCATCGATCTTCCGACGGACGGCGAGCTGTACCGATTCGACATCAACCATCCTGATACCAACGGCATGATTGACTACTTCGTGAGGCCTCTCGGCGGCGTGCGCTCCGATGTTGGCCGGCGAGACACGGCAGCCTTCCGTGCGAAGTCCGAGATGCGATTCCGCAGCAAGCCCGCGGGCGTCGTCGTCGGGCCGATCACCGAGGGAACACTCAACGTGCCGGAGGATTGCGACCGCGCCGGGGAGGTATCGGGCGGTCCCTTCAAATTCACCGTCACCAGCCCGTACATGCTGGCCCGCACGCTGCTCGACGACCACTATCACTCCTTCGAGAAGCTCACGCTGGCGCTGGCGGACGCGCTGGCGGCGCAGGTGGCCGATCTCCGGTGCGCGTGCGTGCAGGTCGACGAGGCCAACGTGCCCGGAAATCCCGCGGACGCTCCGCTGGCCGCAGAAGCGATCAATCGTGTCCTCGATGCCATCCGGGTCGTGAAGGCGGTGCACTTCTGTTTCGGCAACTACGGCGGCCAGACGATCCAGAAAGGCACCTGGACGACGATGGTGTCGTTCCTGAATGCGCTGCGGACCGATCATCTGGTGCTCGAGCTCGCGCATCGGCCGGCGTCCGACCTCGAGTCATTGAAGGATGTGGACCCTCGCATTGGCCTCGGGATTGGCGTGGTCGATATCAAGATCAACCATGTCGAGACACCCGATCAGATTGCCCGGGCGCTGGAGCATGCGGAAGCCGCTGTCGGGATCGGGCGCATCCGGTACGTCCACCCGGATTGCGGGTTCTGGATGCTGAAGCGCTCCGTCGCGGATCGCAAGATTGCGGCGCTCGTAGAGGGCCGCGATCTGTATCTCGGACGGGATCGAGAAGCCGGTGTCTGACCGGTTCACGATCGCGCCGTTCGAGTTCTTCGTGATGCATGCCCGAACACGCTTTCCATTCAGGTACGGCATTGCGTCGATGACGGATGTCCCTCATCTGTTCCTGCGCACGCGCGTCGCCCGCGGCGCGGAATCCGCCACGGGGATCGCGGCAGAAGGTCTGCCGCCGAAGTGGTTCACCAAGGATCCGGCGACTACATTCGACCAGGATCTCCCTGTCATGCTTCGGGTGATTCGTCACGCGACGGATGTCGCCGAGCAGGTCGCGCGGGTGCCGGTCTCCTACTTCAACTTCTGGCGCGAGGTCTTTCACCAGCAGGCCGAGTGGGCGAACGCGGCCGGCGTGGCGTCGTTGCTTGCCAACCTCGGAGTCAGCCTCGTCGAACGTGCGGTGATCGATGGCCTGTGCCGGCTCTTTCATGAGCCGTTCCACAGTGTTGTCGAGACCAACCGTCTTGGCCTGGATCTGCGCGCGGTCCACCCGGAGCTCGGTGCCGCGCGCCCCGCCGACCTGCTGCCACGAGCGCCTCTCGAGCACTGCTGGGTGAGGCACACCGTCGGGCTCGGCGATGCGCTCGACCCGTCGGACATCGGCGCTGGAGAAGAGGTCAACGACGGTCTGCCGCAGGATCTCGCGAGCTCCATTCGCGAGTACGGACTTCGATACTTCAAGGTGAAACTGAGCGGAGTGCCGGACACGGACTTCGATCGTCTCGAACGGGTTGCCGAAATCCTGCTCCGAGAGACGGGCGGCGAGTATTTCGTCACGCTCGATGGGAACGAAAACTTCGCCGACTTCGGAAGTTTCCGGACGTTCTGGGAGACGGCGCGCTCGCGCAACAGCCTGCGCGGGCTGTGGTCGAGGATTCTGATCGTCGAACAACCCGTTCACAGGGACCACGCACTGGCGGACGCGGCGGGCGACGTCCTGCGCGCCTGGCCCGGCAGGCCGTCGCTCATCATCGACGAGTCCGACGGAAATATCGGGGACCTGCCGCGCGCGCTGGATCTCGGCTACGCGGGCGCGAGCCACAAGAACTGCAAGGGCATCGCCAGGGGCATCGCGAACGCCTGCCTTCTCGAGAAGCGCCGGCGCGAAGGGCGGATCAGCGTGCTGACGGGCGAGGATCTCTGCAATCTTGGTCCCGTCGCGCTGCAGCAGGACCTCGCGATGATGGCGATCCTCGGGATCCCGCACGTGGAGCGCAACGGATATCACTACTATCGGGGCCTCAGCATGCTTCCGGCCGAGTGGCAGGAGGCGAGCGTGACGGCGCATGAGGATCTCTATTCGCGCAGCGGTGACGGGTTCGTCCGCCTGCGCGTCGATCGGGGCCGGCTTCGGCTGAGCAGTGTCAATCGCGCGACGTTTGGCGTCGGCTTTCTGCCAGAGGTCGAACGGTTCGAGACTCTGGATATGACATGAGCGTCAGAGGCGCATATCATGGGCTGATCTCCAAATCCCGAACCCCGAGTCCCGGTGGTGTGAGGTAGCGACCAGATGTTTCTCGCCAGGTTCCGCATCATCGCGATCGCCATGACCGCCACGGCGGTCACCGCGCTCGGCTATCAAGGCAGTTCGCAGAGTGGTCAGTGGCCGCCCCCCGTGCAAAAAGGTCCCGAGGGGTCACCGGCGCTGTCTCCGGGCGAGGCGATGAAGACATTCACGATGCCGCCTGGTTATCGCCTGGAGCTGGTCGCCAGCGAGCCCCTCATCCAGGACCCCATCGTCATCGACTGGGATCCGCAAGGCCGGTTGTGGGCGGTCGAGATGCCGGGGTTCGTGCCGACACTCAGCTCGCCGGAGCCCTTCATGGAGCCGATCGGCAAGGTGGTGGTCCTCGAGGACACCAACAGCGACGGCACGATGGACAAGCGCACGGTGTTCGCTGACGGCCTGGTGCTCCCGCGCGCGCTCAAGGTGCTCGAACACGGCGTGCTCGTCGGGGAGCCGCCGAATGCCTGGCTGATGCACGACACGAACGGCGACCTCCGGATGGACACGAAGGAGCTCGTCACCGACCTGTACGGTCGTCGCGAGGCCCGCGTCGAGCAGAACGCGAACGACTTCGAATGGGGTCTCGACAACTGGATGCATACCGCGAACAGCGACATGTTCCTCCGGTTCAAGAACGGCAAGTTCGAAGTGCAGAAGACCCTCATGCGGGGAGAGTGGGGGGTCACACACGACGACGCGGGGCGCATCTATCGCAATGTCAACGAGTCCTCCGTGCACGTGGACTTCGTGCCGACGCCGTACTACATGCGCAATCCGAATCTGCTCCGCACCCGCGGGAGTTATGAGGCCCTCCGAGACCCGGAGAACCTCGTGAATGTCGTCTGGCCCGCGCGCCCGAATCCCGGCACCAACCGGGCCTATCAGGCCGGCATCGACCGGCCTGACGGGACGCTCCATCGATTCACCGCCGTCTGCGCGCCCCGCATCTACCGCGGCGATCGCCTGCCGGCAGAGCTGAACGGGAACGTCTTTGTCGCGGAGCCCGCCGCCAACCTGGTGAGCCGGATCGTGCTGAACGACGACGGTACGACGCTGAAGGCGCGGAAGGCGTACGACAAGGGAGAGTTCCTCGTCTCGACAGACGAGCGGTTCCGGCCGGTCTATCTGTCGAACGCGCCCGACGGCACGCTGTACATCGTGGACATGTACCGCGGCGTGATCCAGCAGCGCGCCGACATCACGGAGTACCTCCGCGACCACATCCTCACGAACAAGCTCGAAAAGCCGACAGGGCTCGGACGGATCTACCGCGTGATGCACGAGAGCACGAAGCGGGATTCGAAGCGGATGTCCAGCGCTCCGGCCACGGAGCTCGTCCAGGCGCTCTCGCATCCAAACGGCTGGTGGCGCGACCAGGCGCAGCGGCTGCTCGTCGAGCGCGGCGACAAGGCGGTGGCGCCGGAGCTCGTGAAGCTCGCGTCGACGTCTCCCGACTGGCGCTTCCGTCTGCACGCGCTGTGGACGCTCGACGGCCTCGATGCGATCGAGCCGGCGGCCGTGACCGCGGCGCTCGCGGATCCCTCGCGCGATGTGCGCGCGTCGGCCGTTCGACTCGCCGAGCGCTGGCTGGGCTCGGTGAATCATCCGATGCAGGCCGGCGTGCTCAAGCTGTTGGACGACTCTGATTGGGCCGTGCGACAGCAGCTGGCAGCCTCTCTCGGAGCCCTGCCGCCAGGGCCGCGTGAGGACGCGATCGTGAAGCTGCTGGATCGTCGCGCCGACGATCCCATCGCCGTCGACGCAGCGCTGAGCGGCCTCCGCGGAAGCGAAGGTATCGCGCTCGAAAAGCTCCTGCAGACGGCGGGACCGCAATCGCCTCAACGTGATACCGCCGTCACGATGCTTGCCGCCACGCTCCTGCGCGGCGGGCAGGACGCCTCGATCCAGACGCTCTTCGGATGGGTGGCCGACGAGGCCCGTCCCGCATGGCAGAGAGCGGCGCTCCTTCGCGGCGCGGAAGCCGCGGTGCTCGGGGCCCCGATGCCGGGCAGCGTCACCGGACGCCGTGGAGGCCCTCAGCTCGCGCAGGCGCCGTGCCCCACGTGTCCGGGGGCGAGGGGCGGACCCGGCGGCGCATACGCCTTCCCGCAGGCCCCCCCGCCTCCGCCCGTCAGACGCGCCGTCCGCCTGAGCCGCGAGCCCGTGACGCTGGCGGCGCTCGCGGAAAAGCAGAATGAGCTGGGCCCGCGAGCGGCAGCGATCATGGCGCGCGTGGAGTGGCCGGGCAAGCCGGGTCTCGCCGCACCCATTCCTCCGCTGACGCCCGATGAGCAGGTTCGCTTCAATGCGGGACAGGACGTGTACAAGAACATCTGCCAGGCGTGCCACCAGCCTGACGGCCAGGGTCAGGAGAAGGTGGCGCCGACGCTGGTTGGGTCGCCGCTCGCGCTGGCGCCTGCGGAGGTGCCCGCTCGCATTCTCCTCAACGGAAAAGAAGGTCCCACCGGGCTGATGCCGCCTGTCGGCTCGGTCCTGTCCGACGATCAGATCGCGGGTGTGCTGACGTACATCCGCCGCGAGTGGGGTCAGGACGGGTCTCCGGTGGAGCCGGGCCTCGTCAAGGACGTCCGTGCGCTCACCGCGGGACGCACGCGCCCGTGGACGAACCCCGAGCTGATGGAGATTGCCCGCACGGGACGGGGCGGCCGGACCCCATGAGCGCGTCAAGCCCGGACTGAGGTGAGCGATGAGCATGACAGGTAAAGGGCTCGTTGAAGGCTATCTCTCGAAGGAGCAGATGGCCGCGATTGCCGCCGACGGACTGGCGCGGCTGCCGCTGGACGGCCGGCGCGTCCTCGTGCTGATTCCGGACGGCACGCGGACGATGCCGATGCCGATCATGTTCGAGATTCTGGAGCGGGAGCTCGGGCCGCGCGTGACGGCGCTCGATTATCTCGTCGCCCTCGGCACGCATTCGCCGATGGACGATCGTCAGCTGAGCGCGCTCGTCGGCCGGCCCGTCGCCAACGGCCTTGCCGGGACGCGGCGGATCTTCAACCATCGCTGGGACGACCCGGCGACGTTCGTCGAGCTCGGGACGATTCCTGCGAGCGTCGTCGAGGGGGTAACCGAGGGCCGGTTGAGCCGCACCGTGCCGGTCGCGCTCAATAGACTCGCGACCGAGTACGACCACGTCTTGATCTGCGGTCCCGTGTTTCCTCACGAGGTGGTGGGATTCTCTGGCGGCACCAAGTATCTCTTTCCCGGGATCGCGGCGCCTGAGATCATCCACTTCACGCACTGGCTCGGCGCGCTCATCACGAGCTCGTCGGTCATCGGGACCATCGACACACCGGTCCGCGCAATCATCAACAAGGCGGCGGCGATGCTGACGACGCCGCTGTCGCTCCTGGCGCTCGTCGTCACGCACGACGGGACCGCGGGACTGTTCTGCGGCGATCCGCACGAGACCTGGCGGCAGGCGGCGGAGCTCTCGCAGAAGCGGCACGTGGTGTTCGTGGATCGCCCTTTCGATCGTGTCCTCGCGGTGATGCCGTCGATGTACGACGATCTCTGGACCGGGGCGAAAGGCGCCTACAAAACAGAACCGGTGGTCGCGGACGGCGGGGAAGTGATCATCTATGCGCCCCACATCAGCGAGGTGAGCCACGTCCACGGCCACCTGATCGACCAGATCGGTTATCACTGCCGCGACTACTTCCTCGCGCAGTGGGACCGGTTCGCACACTTCCCCTGGGGCATCCTGGCTCACTCGACCCACGTCAAGGGTCTGGGGACCTACGACGCGGCGACCGGGGTCGAGAAGCCGCGGATCCAGGTGACGCTCGCGACCGCCATTCCCCGGGAGCGGTGCGAGCGCATCAATCTGGGATACATCGATCCGGCGACGATCGACCCGAAGGCGTGGACCGGCGGAGGGGGACGCGAGCTGGTGGTGGCGCGGGCGGGAGAAATGCTCTATCGCATCGGCGTCGGGGCCGAGCTGCTACCGGCTTCCTGATCCCTGGATCGCCGCGGCCGCGCGCGACAGGCTGAGCGCTCTCCGGCGATATCCCTCGAGCAGCGTCATCGTGACGGGCCCGGGCCGGCCGCTGCCGATCTGCCGGTCGTCGATCCGGGTGACCGGGCTCAGCTCACGCGTCGTGCTCGTGATGAACGCCTCGTCAGCGGTCGCGAGGTCCTCCGGCCGCAGCGTCTCGTCCTTCACCTCGACGCCGACGTCCCGCCCCACGTCGAACAGGAACGCGCGCGTGATGCCCTCGAGCAGCCCGGCCTGCGACCGCGGCGTCAGCGCGACGCCGCCGCCGCACGAGGAAGAAGTTCGACTGCGAGCACTCCGACAGCTCGCCGCGGTAGTTGCACATCAGCCCTTCTTCGGCGCCGCGGCGGTTGGCCTCCTGCATCGCGAGCGCGTTGTTCAGCAGGTTGTTCGACTTGATGATCGGATTGACCGAGCCGGGATGGTTGCGCAGGATCGACACGAGCGAAATCGTGATGCCGTCGGTGAACATCGCGCGCCGGCGGCTCGTCGAGCGGCTTGACGATGATCACGAGGGAAGGCGACGGCGTGGAGCGGAGATCGTAGGTCAGCTCGCCGACGCCTCGCGTCAGCAGGACCCGGATGTAGGCCTCGTCCATTTCACCTGCCGCCGCGACGGTCGCATCGGATCGCGTCGAGCAGGGTCTCATCGCTGAACGGAACGTCGAGCGCGAGGTGCGCAGCGGACGCGCGCAGGCGCGTGATGTGGCGATCGTACAGGAACGGGACTCGCTTGTAGGTCCGCAGCGTCTCGTAGATGCCTTCGCCGTACAGGAACCCGTGATCGTAGACGGGGATGACCGCCTCCGCTGCCGGAGTGATCCTGCCGTTGACGTAAACCGCGCCGCGAATCGGCATGCGTGGATGAATCCTTTTCGGATGCGGAGGCAGGTGGGTCCGTCGGCTCCGCGCGGCATCAGACGTGACTGTGCCGTCGTTGACGGCAGTCTAGCACAAGCAGTACGCTCGCCAGCGATGCGCGTGCTCAACACCCAGCAGATGCGCGAGGCGGATCGCCGCACGATCGACGAGATCGGCATCCCGTCCATCGTCCTGATGGAGAATGCCGGACGTCAGGCGGTCGCGGCGATGGAAGCGGCCTTCGAAGACCTGCCGACCAGCCACGTCGGTGTGCTGTGCGGGCGCGGCAACAATGGCGGCGACGGGTTCGTCGTGGCGCGCACGCTCGTCCAGCGCGGCGTCGAGACGTCAGTGTTCCTGCTCGGCAGCGTTGCCGAGGTCCGCGGGGACGCGCGGACCAACCTCGAGATGCTCGGCCGCATCGGGCTGACCGTCGTGGAGATCACCAACGCGCAGGAGTGGGAGCTGCACTTCAGCGAAGTCTCCCAGTGCGAGCTGCTCGTCGACGCGATTCTCGGCACGGGATTCCACGGCCAGTTGAGCGGTCTGCTCGAAACCGTCGTCGCCGACGTCAACGGACTCGGTATTCCGGTCGTCGCGATCGATCTGCCCACGGGCGTGTCCGCCGACTCGCACGAGGTGGAAGGCGAGGCCATCGACGCATCGATGACGGTCACGCTCGCCGCGCCGAAGATCCCGCTGGTTCTTCCACCGGCCGACTCACACGGTGGAGACCTGGTGATTGCCGATATCGGCATTCCGCTCCCGATTCTCGACGAGGTCGAAGGACCGTACATCGAGATCCTGACGCGCGAGCGGATGCGCGACCTGGTGCCCGTGCGCACCGCCGACTCGCACAAGGGAGACTTCGGCCGGGTGCTCGTCATCGCCGGTTCGCTCGGCCGAACCGGCGCCGCGCACCTTGCCGCGATCGGCGCTCTCCGCTCAGGCGCCGGTCTCGTCACCATTGCCACGCCGCGCTCGTGCGTGCCGGTCATCGCGGCCATGGCGCCGGAGTACATGACCGAGCCGCTCGACGAGACGGTCGCCGGCACCATCGACTACTCGGCGCTCGATCGCGTGCTCGACATCAAGGCCGACGTCATTGCCGTCGGACCGGGGCTCGGCCAGTCGCCCGGGACCTCCGCATTCGTCCAGGGGCTCCTCGAGCGCGCGGGCGTTCCGCTGGTGCTCGACGCCGACGCGCTCAATGCCTTTGCGGGCGACCCCGACCGGCTCGTCGGACGCGACGGCGTGGACGTCGTCATCACGCCGCACCCGGGCGAGATGGCGCGGCTGCTGAACATCAGCGTGGAAGCGGTGCAGCGCGAGCGGCTGCACCACGCGACGGAGTTCGCCGCAGGCCATCGGCGTGCACGTCGTCCTCAAAGGCCATCGCACGATCATCGCGGGGCCGGACCATCGCGCGTTCGTGAACCTGACGGGCAATTCCGGGCATGGCGACGGGCGGCACCGGCGACCTGCTGACGGGCATGATCGCCGCATGGTTCGCACAGCTGCTCGATGCCGAGGCTGCGTGCAAGCTGGCGGTGTATCTGCACGGCACGGCCGGGGACCTGGCGGAGGCGGACGAGGGGGAAGTCGCGCTGATTGCCGGGGACATGGCGTCACGCCTCGGCGACGCGATCATGGAGCTGACCGCCAGGCGCCGTCAGAAACGGCAGGCGGAGTAGCCGTTCCCGTGAGCGATGCGCAGGTCTTCGTCACGCGTGGTGAAGAGGAGACGTCAGAGGCAGGGGAGCGCTTCGCCGGACGCCTCGGTCCAGGCGCTGTCGTCCTTCTGCACGGCGACCTCGGTGCGGGAAAAACCGCCTTCGTGCGCGGCCTTGCCCGCGGCCTCGGCGCGTCAGCGGACGACGTGACGAGCCCGACCTTCACGCTTGATCCAGGAGTATCGCGGCCGCCTGACCTTGTACCATGTCGATCTGTATCGACTTCAGCCGAGCGAAGTGGGCGAGCTCGGCCTCGACGAGCTGTCGGACGGAAACGGGATCGTCGCCGTTGAGTGGGCGGAACGATGGACAGAGGCGCCGGCGGATGCGTGGGTCGTGGGGATCCTCAGCGAAGGCGGGGATCTCCGGCGGATCTCGATTGCCGAACCCCTCACTCGACGCGGTAGTTCGGCGCTTCCTTCGTGATGATGACGTCGTGCACGTGGCCCTCGCGATGTCCGGCCGGGGTCACGCGGATCATCTTCGCATCGTGCTGAAGTGCGGGGATGTCGGGGCTTCCGCAGTAGCCCATCCCGGCACGCAGGCCGCCGACGAGCTGGTGAATCATCGCGGCGACGCTGCCTTTGTGGGCGACGCGTCCTTCGATCCCTTCCGGCACGAGCTTTTCACCTGACTCGGGATTCGCATCGAGATCGAACTCGTCCTGGAAATACCGGTCGCGGCTCCCGCGCCTCATGGCTCCGAGCGAGCCCATGCCGCGGTACTCCTTGAAGCTGCGTCCCTGATACAGAATCATCTCGCCCGGGCTCTCGTCCGTGCCGGCGAACAGGCTGCCGATCATGCAGCAGCTCGCGCCGACCGCCACGGCCTTCGTGATATCGCCTGAATACCGGATGCCGCCGTCCGCAATCACCGGGACCTTGTGCCGCGCCGCCGCACGCGCGCAGTCCGCGATCGCCGTGATCATCGGCACGCCGATGCCGGCGACGATGCGTGTCGTGCAGATCGAGCCGGCGCCGATGCCGACCTTCACCGCATCGACGCCGAGATCGATCAGCGCTTCGGTCGCCTCGGCGGTGGCGATGTTGCCGGCGATCAGATCGACGTCGGTGTACTGACGGCGGACCCGCCGCACCATGTCGAGCACTCCCTGTGAGTGCCCGTGCGCGGTGTCGATGACCAGCACGTCCACGTGCGCGGCGACGAGCGCCTCGGCGCGCGCGAGGGCGTCCTTGCCGGTGCCGATCGCCGCCCCGACCCGCAGCCGTCCGAGGCTGTCCTTGCAGGCCGTCGGATACTTCACGAGCTTCTGGATGTCCTTGACGGTGATGAGCCCCTTCAGCATGTACCGGTCGTCGACGACGAGCAGCTTCTCGACCTTGTGCCGGTGCAGGAACTCGCGCGCCTGTTCGAGCGTCGTCCCGACCGGGACGGTGAACAGCGGCTCGCGCGTCATGATGTCGGCGATCGGACGATCGAGGTTGGTCTCGAATCGCAGATCGCGGTTCGTCAGGATGCCGACGAGCTTGCCTTCCTTGCCCCCGTCCGCCGTGATCGGCACGCCGGAGATCCGGTACTTCTTCATCAGCTCGAGCGCTTCGTAGATCCGGTTGGACGGGGAGAGCGTGATCGGATTCACGATCATTCCGCTCTCGGACCGCTTCACCCGGTCCACTTCGGACGCCTGCTCCTCGATCGACAGGTTCTTGTGAATGACGCCGATGCCTCCCTGCTGCGCCATCGCGATCGCGAGCCGGGACTCGGTGACGGTGTCCATCGCCGCGCTGAGCAGCGGCACGTTGACGCGGATGTTGCGGGTGACCCATGACGTCACGTCGACGGCGCTCGGCAGCACCTGCGAATGCCGCGGCACGAGCAGCACGTCGTCGAACGTGAGCGCCGTCGCGAGGCCTATGGCGATCTGATCGGAGTTCAGAACGTCGGTACGGGTTTCCATTGACGCCTCAAAATGAAAAGGGCAGCAACCAGTCTGCTGCCCTTACGATTCGTTCTTCCGTCAGCACCCTGGCACTTTGGCACCTTGGCACCTTGGCACCCTGTGTTACGCCGCCCCATGGCACTTCTTGTATTTCTTGCCGCTGCCGCAGGGGCAAGGGTCGTTGCGGCCGACCTTCGGTTCGTCGCGCTTCACCTGCCGGACGACGTCGTCGCCGCCGGTGCGGGCGGGACGCGGGGTTCCCTGCCTGACGGGGGAAGGGACGTTCCCTCCGACCGCGCCGAATGGCGACGGCGCGGCCGTGGACGGGGAGCTCAGCGTGATCTGCTGTGGAGGACGCCGAGGAGGAGCGGGGCGGACGGGCGCAGCCTCGGATCCATCGCCGGCGACCGGCGTCAGCCTCCACAGGTAGCGGACGATCTCCTCCTCGACACGGTCCTTCATCGCCGTGAAGAGCGCGAAGCTTTCCTTCTTGTACTCGACGAGCGGGTCGCGCTGGCCGTAACCGCGCAGCCCGATGCCTTCCTTGAGATGGTCGAGGCTGTAGAGATGGTCCTTCCACTGGGCGTCGACGATCTGCAGCATGATGTCGCGCTCGACCCGTCGCAGGATCTCGGCGGGCACCAGCGTTTCCTTCGCTTCGTATTTCTGGAGGATCGGCGCCCACAGCGCGTCCGTGATCTCCTCGGTCCGCATGCCCTCGAGGTCGACGTCCACGAACTCCGCCGGATCGAGGCCGTAAATCTCACTGACGGCCTGCAGCATCGCGTCGATGTCGCGCTCTTCGGGATCGACCTGATCGCCGGCGTACGTCTCGACCGTGCTGTCGAGGAGCTCTTCCGCGAGGGTGAGCAGGTACTCCCGGCTTTCGACCGACTCCTCGTCCGTGATGTGGATCCTGCCCTCGAGCAGCTCGCGGCGCAGAGAGTAGATGCTCTCGCGCTGCTTGTTCATCACGTCGTCGTACTCGAGCAGATGTTTGCGGACTGAGAAGTTCTGCGCTTCGACCTGCTTCTGGGCGCGGGCGATCGCGTTGGTCACCATCTTGTGCTCGATGGGGACGCCTTCCTCCATGCCCAGCCGCTGCATGAGACCGGCGATGCGGTCAGACCCGAAGATGCGCATCAGATCGTCTTCGAGCGATAGGTAGAAGCGCGACGAGCCCGGGTCACCCTGGCGTCCGGCGCGGCCGCGAAGCTGGTTGTCGATGCGGCGCGCCTCATGGCGTTCGGTCGCGACGATGTGGAGCCCGCCGAGCGCGACGACGTCATCGTGCTCGGCATCCGTCTGGGTCTTCAGTGCGGCGAAGATGCGGTCGTACTCGGGGCGCGAGACTCGATAGAAGTTGTCCAGGTGAAAGAAGTAGACGAACTCCTCGTCGTCGACGAACTTCTCCTGGCCCTTCGGCAGCCTCTCGGCGATCTGATCGGCCAGGGTCTGCTGGCGCGTCATGAACTCGGGGTTGCCGCCGAGCAGAATGTCCGTGCCGCGGCCCGCCATGTTGGTGGCAATCGTGACCGTGCCTTTGCGCCCGGCCTGCGCGACGATCTCCGCTTCCTGCTCGTGATACTTCGCGTTCAGGACGACGTGCCTGATCCCGCGGAGCTTGAGCAGCTTCGACAGCCGCTCGGACTTCTCGATGGAGACCGTGCCGACGAGCACGGGGCGTCCGGTCTGCTGTTTCTCGATGATGTCGGTGACGATCGCCTCGAACTTCTCGCGCTCGGTGCGGTAGACCGTGTCGGGCTCTTCGATGCGGCGCAGCACGCGGTTGGTGGGGGCCACCATCACGTCGAGCTTGTAGATCTTGTGGAATTCCTCGGCCTCGGTGTCGGCCGTGCCGGTCATTCCCGACAGCTTCCCGTACTTGCGGAAGTAGTTCTGGAAGGTGACTGTCGCGAGCGTCTGGTTCTCGCGCTCGATCTTGACCTTTTCCTTGGCCTCGACCGCCTGGTGCAGACCGTCGCTCCAGCGGCGTCCGGGCATCAGGCGTCCGGTGAACTCGTCGACGATCACGACGCCGCCGTCCTTGATCATGTAGTCGACGTCGAGCCTGAACAGCGAGTGTGCGCGAAGGGCCTGGTTGATGTGGTGGAGCAGCGGCATGTTGGCCGGGTCATACAGCCCGCCGGGCTGCAGGCGGTGCTCCAGCATCTTCTCCGCCTTCGCCATGCCGGTCTCGGTCAGGTTGACGGTCTTGTGCTTCTCGTCGACGAGAAAGTCGCCGGTCTTCTCGAGCTCTTCGCGGTCTTCCGCCTTGACGTTCCCCTGCGTCACGGCGCCGGGCGTCAGCTTCGGGATGATGCGATCGACCTCGTAGTAGAGGTCTGTCGATTCCTCTGCAGGGCCGGAGATGATGAGGGGAGTCCTCGCCTCGTCGATCAGGATGCTGTCGACCTCGTCCACGATCGCGAAGTGGTGCCCGCGCTGGACGTAGTGCGCGAGGTCGAACTTCATGTTGTCGCGGAGGTAGTCGAATCCGAACTCGTTGTTGGTCCCGTAGGTGATGTCGCTGCCGTAGGCGACCTGCCGCTCCTGGTCGTTCAGGTCGTGCTGAATGACGCCGACCGTCATGCCCAGGAAGCGATAGAGACGTCCCATCCACTCGGAGTCGCGGCGCGCCAGGTAGTCGTTCACCGTGACGACATGAACCCCCTTGCCCTCGAGCGCATTCAGGTATGCAGGAAGCGTCGCGACGAGCGTCTTGCCCTCGCCGGTCTTCATCTCTGCGATCCGCCCGCGATGCAGGACGATGCCGCCAATGAGCTGCACGTCGAAGTGCCGCATGTTGAGGACGCGGCGGCCGGCTTCGCGGACGACCGCGAACGCCTCGGGGAGCAGGTCCTCCACCGTTTCGCCCGCGGCGAGCCGCTGCCGGAACTCTGCGGTCTTTCCGCGGAGCCGCTCGTCGGAGAGCGCCTGGATCTCCGGCTCTTTCGAATTGATCGCGGCCACCATGGGACGCAGGCGTTTCAGATCACGCTCGTTCTGCGTGCCGATGACCTTCGCGAGGAGAGTATCTACAATCATTCAGGGCCGAATCGGATCAGGTATCAGGTGATTGTACAACAAGAGCGCGGCTTCCGCCTTCAGCCAGAAGAATCCGAAGACGTGGCTTCCGCCTTCAGGTGGAAGATTGTGGCTTCGGCTCCAGCTGGCGAAGGGGGACTCGGAAGAAGACATAGCTTCCGGCTTCAGCCGGAAGCCCCTGGCAGCGCCGCCGCTTACCGCCCGGTGAGGAGCTTGAGGGGGTTCGTGAGCTGGCCGTTCAGGAGAATCTCGTAGTGGAGATGTGAGCTGGTGGACCGGCCCGTTGACCCGACGTACCCGATAACGTCGCCGCGCCGCACATGGGCTCCGGGGGACACTCCGAAGCGGGACAAATGTCCATAGCGTGTCGTGATTCCGTACCCGTGATCGACGACCACCAGGTTCCCGTAGGTGCCGTTCGCTTCCGCGCTCGCCACCACACCGTCGGCAGGCGCGTGCACGGGAACGCCGTAGTCCGCGGAAATGTCCAGCCCGGGATGGAAGTCCGCGCCGCCCGTGAACGGGTCGCGCCGGGCGCCGAACGGCGACGACAGCCACCCGACAACCGGCCAGATGGACGGCGTGGCGGCCGCCAGCGCCTGGCGCCGCTCGACGCCGTTTCGGACGATGTCGAGGCGATTCTCGAGGACGACCAGCAGGTCCCGGAGCGCGCCAAAGGTACCTGTCGGGCGCCGCAAACGCGCCATCGAGGATCGGCGCGAAGAATCCCGAATGAGAGCCGCCTCCCATGGCGCGGGATTTCACGATGGCCGGGAGCTTGTCCATCGCACGGACCGCCGCAGGATCGACAGCGGCCTGCGTCCCGATCGCATCAACTGTCGCCTGGAGCGACGTCAGCTGCGTCGTCAGTTCCGCGGTGGCTTCCCGATAGCTGCTATTCTCCATCTGCAGCGCGGTATTCGAGCGGTCCAACTCGGCGATCGCCGACTCCGCGCTCCAGCGTGCGCCCAGCCCGATGAGGACGGGCAGGGCGAACGCCAGCGTGACGGCCGCCGCAGCCGGCCACACGGACACGGTGAAGCGGCGCACCACTCCGGTGGTACGATCGGCGAGAACGATGGAATAGCGGCGTGAAGCCAAGGTCCTCCCTTATATCGGCAGCCGAGGGGGAAGCGAGTACTACTGGAGTCGGAACTCTACCATAGGGTTCGGAGCAAGCGGTAGCCCACAAGTCCTTATGGCCGTGCTGGATGTGGACAATGCTTTGCACGCCTTGCCGATGTCCGCGCACCGGGGGCTGCGAAGTACGAACCGGGAGTGCAACACGTGGCATCTGATCGGGAAATGAAGGCACTCCTCATCCTCATCGTCATATCCCTTGGCGCCGCTGCTTTGGGATTTTACGCCAGCCCAGAGCTCGCGACCGGTGTCGCAGCCGTGGTTTCCGACGAACCCACGGCTATTCTGCTGTCCGGAAGTCTCCTGCTGGGGCTAGGAGGGGCCCTGCGACGGCTTCCGGAGTAAGAAGGGCGTTGCTGCCGGGATTTACACTGTCCGTACGCGCAACCGACAGAACGAGACCCGGCGTGCATGACATGGCTAGCCGAACGGTTGAGCCAGTTGCCACGTGAATTGAGCCGAAGAAGAGAAAGAGAAGAGAAGGAGCAGAGGATCTCTATGCGACGACTCGCAGTTGCGCTCATCGCTGTCGGGCTGCTGACCGCCCGTACGGCCGGCGCCGAGCCGATCTCGGTAAATCTGGACTCATCAAATGGAGGCTTTGCCCAAGTAGTCAGCTGGAATCCCGGCTGGTTTGCGATCGACCTGGGCACGTTGCAGATGCCGGCGAGTTCCGACGGCTTCTTCCTCATCGATGGGTTGAGGCACGGATCGGATTACACCGTCACCTTCAATGTCTCCGGTATCGCGAACTGGAGCACGCTGACGGCTGAGGTGCTCGATCCGGTGGACGATGATGATGCCATCGACCCGGTACCTCCGCCGACGTACGTGCCGTCGGGGTACTCGACGTCCAATAAAATGGACGGCTTCAGCTTCGCCCAGGGCTCGGGGCTCGAGCGCAGTGCCCTCTTTGCGGGCGGTGCGGCGACCCTCGAACCGAACGAAACCTCGAATTTCAGCGACATGCTGATCTTCAGTGGCTTGACCGGAGCCGACACGGCTCGGGTCACGTTCGGGTTGCGTGACCGTATCGGCGAACGGGGCTTTTTGCTGCGTCTCAGCGCAAGCCCACCGTTGGATGCGTCCGCGGTTCCGGAGCCAGCTTCGATGCTGCTCATCGGCACCGGGCTCGCAGGACTGGTGGCACGGCGCCGCCGGTCGCAGTCACTCAAGACCGCCGCGTAGCGCGTCGCCATGCAGACGTCACGGGCCCGTACCCTTGGTGCTGTCCTCGCACTGGCAGCAGCCATGGTGTGGGTCTACGGCGAAATCATGGTGTCGCTCGGACGCCAGTGGGGCAGCGATGACAACTACTCTCACGGGTTCTTCGTCATCCCACTGGCGGCCTTTTTTGCCTGGGAGCGCCGTGACGCCCTGCGGCGCGCCGAGCGTCGTCCAAGCGTTGTCGGACTTTTCGTCATTGCTGGAAGCCTGCTGCTCCTCGTGGCGGGCCGGCTCGGGGCCGAGCTCTTCCTGACTCGCGTCTCCCTCGTGGGTGTTCTCGTCGGAATCACGCTCTTTATCTGGGGACGGGAGCACCTGCGCCTCCTGGCGTTTCCGCTGGCCTTCCTGCTCCTGATGGTTCCGCTGCCGGCCATCATCTTCAACAAGTTAGCTTTCCCGCTTCAACTGATCGCATCCCGAGTCGGCGAAACGGCCATTGCGGCCGCCGGCATTCCGGTGCTGCGCGAAGGGAACGTGCTGCAGCTGCCGACGCGTGATCTCGAGGTCGCCGAGGCGTGCAGCGGGATCAGATCTCTCGTCTCCCTCATCATGCTGTCCATTGTCCTCGGCTACTTCACGGAGCGGCGGACCGGCGCACGGATCCTCATTGCGCTGGCGGCAATTCCCATCGCCATCGCCGCGAACGCCGCCCGGGTGGCGGGCACAGGGATTGCGTCCGAGCTCATCAGTCCGGCGGCCGCGGAAGGTTTTTTCCATACATTCTCCGGATGGCTGGTTTTTGTAGTCGCGTTCGCGGGTCTCCTGATCGTCCAGCGCCTCATCGGCTTGGGCTGGGGGCGCCGGTCGCGCGAGGTGCCGCAGGGCGCAGGAGTGGAAGCAGGATGATCGTGCGGACCGCAGTCGTGCTCGCCATGCTGGCGGTCGCAGGCGTGTACAGCTCCCGGGCGGCCTCCGTCGAAGCCCCGGTGCCCCGAGAGTCGCTGGCGTCACTGCCGCTCGCGCTTGGTGGCTGGCACGGCCGCGAAGCCACTCCGCTTCGAGACGATGTGCTCGCGCAGCTCGGCGTGGACGACTACGTCAACCGCCAATACTCCAAAGCCGGGATTCCGCCAGTAGGGGTCTACGTGGGGTACTACGCCAGCCAGCGGCAGGGCGATACGATCCATTCACCGCAGAATTGCCTGCCTGGTTCCGGGTGGCGCCCGGTCGAGACCGGCGTGACGGAGCTTCGGGCCGGCGACAGGATGGTGCCGGTGAATCAGTTCGTGATTCAGAAGGGCCTCGACCGTCAGGTGGTCTTGTACTGGTATCACGGCCGTGGCCGCGTAACCGCAAACGAGTATGCGAACAAGGCGTTTCTGATGCTCGACGCCGCGCGTCTTCACCGGACGAACGGGGGTCTTGTGCGTCTGATCAGTCCCGTCGCCTCCACGACCGACGCCGCAAAGGTGCAGGTGGCCTCGTTTGCCGCACTCCTCTTCGGGCATCTCGACGGATACCTGCCATGACACAGCGCGTCGCTCGTTGCTCGTGGGGGCTGGCGCTCGGAGCAGTCCTGTTCGCCGGGTGCTCCCGTGATCCGGTGGCGAAGGCTGCCAAGTACACGGCAAGCGGCGACGCGTACGTCGCGAAACAACAGCTCCCGCAGGCGCAGCTCGAATACCGGAACGCGATCAAGGCGAGGCCGGATTGGGCGGAGCCTCACTACAAGCTCGCGAAGACCTACGAAAAATCCGGCGAGGCAGTGAAGGCGTACCAGGAGTACGCGCGCACGGCCGATCTCGATCCCTCGAACGTCGACGCGCAGCTCAAAGCCGGCACCCTGCTGCTGGCCGCCGGTGAGTTCGACGTGGCGAAGACCCGCGCGGAGCTCGCCCTCAAGGCCGCGCCGAAGAGTGCGCAAGCCAACATCCTCCTGGGTAATGCGCTCGCGGGGCTCAACGACACGGCCAGGGCGGTCAAGCAGATCGAGCAGGCCCTCGCCCTCGACCCCGCGTACGCGCCGGCCTGGAGCGCTCTTGGCGCCGCGCAGTTTGCCGGTGGGAACCGCGAGCAGGCCGGGGCCGCGTTTGCCAAGGCCGTGGAGCTTGCGCCGCGATCGGTGGACGCACGCCTGGCACTGGCGAACTATCAATGGGCCAAGGGAGACGTCCCGCGGGCCGAGCAGGTGCTCCGGGAGGCGCTGACCATCGATACAGCCAGTCCCGCGGTGCACCGCGCGCTGGCGCTCCTGTATCTCGCAACGAACCGGGCGCCGCAGGCCGAGCCGCACTTCCGCGCGCTCTCGACGGAGCCCGGCGGCCAGCTCGCGCTGGCCGACTACTACTCAGGCATCGGGCGTCGCGACGATGCGGTGGCGGTCCTTCACACGGTCGAAAAGGGCTCCGACAAGTCCGACGCGCGAGCCGCGCGGCTGCGAATCGCGAACCTCGATTACGTCGCCGGGAGAAAGGCGGACGCGCACAAGATCGTCGACGGCATCATCACGGAGAAGCCCAAGAACGTGGATGCCCGCCTGGCGAAAGCGCGGATGCTCCTGAACGACGGCAAGGCGGAGGAGGCTGCCGTCCACGCGCGGGAAGCGGCCAAGCTCGAGCCCGACTCTCCGGCGGCGCAGTACACACTCGGTCTGACCGCGATGGCGCGGGGGGACAACGCGGCGGCGGAGCAGTCATTTGAGCAAGTGCTCAAGCTGAACCCGCGGGCGGCGGTGGCGGGTCTGCAACTCGCGAAGCTCCGGCTCGCCCGGGGAGAAACGGCCGGCGCGCTCCACGCGGCCGAGGACGTGTCGCGTCAGCAGCCAGACGACGTAGAGGCAGCCGTATTGCTGTCGCGGACCCTGCGCGCGCAGGGGGACTTGCCACGGGCGCAGCGCGAAATGGCCGCGCGGATTTCACGGCAGCCGAATCAGGCGCGTCTCAGGCTCGAGATGGGATGGGTGGCCCTGCAGCGCGGAGAGGCCGCCGTCGCACGCGCATCGTTCGAGCAGGCGTTGCGTCTCGCGCCGAACCTGTACGACGCGCGCGCCGGGCTGGTCACGGTCGATGTCGCCGAGAAGAAGCTGGATGCCGCCCGCACGAGGATCGACGACTGGCGAAAAACCGCTGCGACCGATTCCCGGCTGCGCCTGCTGTCCGCGAAGGTTGACCTCGCCGCGGGGAAGACAGCGGACGCCGAGCGCCAGCTGAGGGAGCTCGTCACTGCAGACCCATCCCAGCTCGACGCCTACGATCTACTCGGCCGCATTGCGATGGCGAACGGCCAGCTCGATCGCGCGCTGGCGGAGTACAAGGTGGCTGCGGACCGTTCGCCCTCGCCGGCTGGCCCGTTGACACTGATGGGGATGATCGAAGAAGCCCGCGGCAATCGGGACGCGGCCCGCCAGCACTACGAGCACGTACTCGCGAAGGACCCTCGCGCGGGCGTCGCCGCGAACAATCTGGCCTGGCTGTACGCCGAAAGTGGCCGGCTGGACGACGCGCTCAAACTGGCGACGGTCGCGCAGGAAGAAATGCGGCAACGTCCCGAAGCGGAAGACACACTCGGCTGGGTGTACTACCGCAAGGGACTCGCGACGCACGCCGCGGCGGCATTCGACCGTGCCCTCGCCAAGTCACCGGACAATCCCGTCTACCACTATCATCTCGGGCTCGCTCAGCTGAAGGCCGGCAACACACGGCAGGGACGCGCCGCGCTCAAGCGCGCGCTCGAGCTCAAAGCCGATTTCAACGGCGCCGACGAGGCGCGCAAGGCACTCGCGGAACAGACAGCGGGTCAGTAGCCGTCAGCTCGTGATTTTTTCCCATCCGTCGCGGTGCTGCTGGCGCCGTACCAGCTTGTTCGCATCCGCGGAATTGGTGAACTGCATCGCCTCCGCATTCCACAGCAGGCGCTTGTAGGGCACGCGAAGCGCGATGGTGGCAAGCGTGACGGCCTCCGCCAGCGGCGCGACCTGCTCGAAGCTTCCCCTGGACTTGCTGCCTTTCTTGATCGCCCCAATCCACTCTTCGTCCGGCGTCGTCGGATCGACATTCTGTGCTTTCAGCGAGCCTTCGAAAGCACGCTGACGGCTCATCGGAAGAAGCCGGGGCTTGTTCGCGCGGAAGTCACAGAGGATCTTGCCCTTGTCGCCGATGAACAGCATGCCTTCATCCGCAAGATCTTCGTTGTCCGCGTAGAGCTCGTCGGGGGTCTGCGGCTTCATGCCGCCGTCGTACCAGAACGTGTCGACGGACGGCCGGTCCGCCGTCGCCGGGTGGCGCCAGCGGACCGTGCTGGCTCTCGGAAGGCCCACCTGCGAGACGTGTCCGCCGTCGCTCACATGCTTCTCGTCCACGACGGCGTCGTTGTTCGGCCTGGCTTCGACGAACTCCGGCACGCCGAGGTTCAGGATGCGATAGGGCTGCCACAGGCTGTAGAAGCCCATGTCCCCCAGGCACCCGACGCCGTATGCGTACCAGCCTCGATACAGACAGTGCGTGTAGTTCGGGTGATACGGGCGGTCGGGTTCCGGCCCCTGCCAGAGGGCCCAGTTGAAGCCGGCGGGGACGGGCGGACCGGACTTGTAGTACTCCTGCCAGCCCTGCGGCCAGAACGGGCGGTTGGTCCAGTTGTGCACTTCGCGGACGGTGCCGATGACGCCCGCGTTGATCCACGTCGCAAGCGTGTGACGATCCGGATTGTTGCTGTAGGCGAGCAGATGGGAGGCGGCGGAGCTTTCGCGTGCCGCCGTGACCGCTCGGCGGACTTCGTGAAGAATGCTGGCCACCGGCTTGTGCGAGATCGCCGCCTTGCCCTTGCGCAGCGCCGAGACGTTGATGCCGCCATGGTGGTGATCGGGCGTGATGTTCACGATCCCCTGGATGTCCGATTCCTTCTCGAGCATCTCGCGGTAGTCTTCGTACGATCGGATACCGGTGGCCGGCCGGTTGTGCTTCTTGTAGTACGTCTCCATGATCTCTTTGGCCACATCACGGCCCCCCCGGATGCCCGTATCGCCGTCGCCCCACGCAGGATCTTCGAGGAACTTGCGGATCCGGTTGCGATTGCCGAAGTTCTCCCAGTCCACGTAGTCCTGCGTATCCCTGTTCGGATCGACGACGGCGACGAACTGGAGCTCGGGCCGTGCGACCATCCCGGTGTTGACCTGACGCTGGGCCTGAGTGCCGCATCCCACCTGGGCGAGGAGAATCATGTCGCTCGGCGGTACGTAACCGGGTCCCCCGAGCACGCGGCGCGGGACGATGGTGAAGGCTGACGCGGCGGCCATGCTTCCCAGGAAATCGCGGCGGTTCAGGTTGCCCATTGTTGCCTCCGGAATCGGATGTACGGCGGGATGCTACTGAAGGACCGGGCGAAGCGCAACGTCGAACTGCGGACGCAGGTGGCGCCCGGCGGGACCACGGAGCAAATGCCACCACGGAGTCACTGAGGCACGGGGACGCACGGAGAAATCCGGGTGTTCTCGGGGCCCTGGCTATTCGGAAGAGGCCGACCCGATGTCGTGGTTGTCGCAGTGTGACTCTGGGTGGTCGGGGCGCCGGCCGTTCGGCCGGCGAAGGTAGCGAGGAGATCTCCTAAACACAAGCTCCCACAAGTTCAGATGGAGTTTGTGTTTAGGAGATCTCCTCGCTGCCTACCGCGCGAAGCGCGGCCCTCGACCACCCGCTTCGTGGGGCCTCCGTGCGTCTCTGTGCCTCCGTGATCTCCGTGGTGGAATCTTCGCCGTGCCCTCTCACAAGATTCTCCCTTTGTCTCCTGCAGGACTCCGCGGCAATGGTGGTGCCCAGCCATTGTCCCGAGTCAACACTCGTGGTGGCCTACTCGCCGCGAAACTGCAGCGCCTCCCCAAGGTGACTGGCGCTGATGGTGTCGGCCTGTTCGAGGTCGGCAATCGTCCGGGCGACACGGAGGACGCGATCGTGCCCGCGGGCCGTGAGCGCCAGCCGGGTGAGCGCCGCGTCGAACATCCGTCGTGCCGATGTCTCCAGCCGTGCGCGTGCGCGCAGGGCTCGTCCCTGCAGCCTCGCGTTGAGCACACCGTCCCGTGCGAGTTGACGTGCGCGCGCCGCCACGACGCGCGGGCGAATGGCGCTTGTCGATTCACCACCGGGTGACGCACTGAGCTCTCGCGCGGGAAGCGCCGAGACCGCGACGCACAAATCCATGCGGTCGCGCAGGGGACCGGACAGGCGGGACTCGTACCGCGCGATCTGCACCGGCGAGCACCGGCAGGGCCGCGTGCCGTCGCCATGGTAGCCGCATGGACACGGGTTCATCGCGCCGACCAGCATGAACCGCGCAGGGAAGACGGCCGTACGCGCCGCGCGCGCGATCCGCACGCAGCCCTCTTCCAGCGGCTGCCGCAGGACTTCGAGCACGTGCCGGCTGAATTCAGCCATCTCGTCAAGAAAGAGTACGCCGTGGTGCGCAAGGCTGATCTCCCCGGGCCGTGGCATCTGTCCGCCGCCGACGAGCGCCACGTCGGAAATCGTGTGATGGGGCGCCCGAAATGGCCGATGCGTGATGAGACCGTGCCCGGCCGGCAGCAGTCCGGCGACGGAGTGAATCGACGTGACGTCGAGCGCCTCTTCGAAGACGAGCGGCGGCAGGATCCCCGCCACCCGCCGGGCCATCATCGTCTTGCCGGAACCAGGAGGGCCCACCATCAATGTGTTGTGCCCGCCCGCCGCTGAAATCTCGAGCGCCCGGCGCGCCAGCGCCTGCCCATGGACATCCGCAAAATCCCCGTCGATCTGTGCGGCGGTGGGTTCAGGAGGAGGAGGACCGGGCTCGGTGAGCGTCGCGCGAAAGCCGGACGGATCGTTGAGCGCCGCCACGGCTTCCACCAGCGAGCGGACGGGATACAAATCGAGTCCTTCGACGACGGAGGCCTCCGCGCGATTCGGCTGGGGCAGCAGCAGGCCACGAAAGCGGTCGCGCCTGGCGGCCGCCGCGATCGGCAGGACGCCCCGCGCCGAATGGATCCCGCCGTCGAGCGACAGCTCTCCCAGCAGCAGGACATCCTCGACGTCCCGTCGTGTGACGGAGCCCGTGGCCGCCAGGACGCCCAGGGCGATCGGAAGGTCGAACGACGAGCCGGCCTTCCGGACGTCCGCGGGCGCGAGATTGACCGTGACGTGATGCTGGGGAAACTCGAAGCCGGAGTTGCGAATCGCGCTCCGGACCCGATCCCGGCTCTCGCGGACGCTGACGTCAGGCAGCCCCACCACGGTGAACGCTGGAAGTCCGAACGACACGTCGACTTCGACCTGCACGGCGCAGGCCTCGATCCCGAAGACAGCGGCAGTCCGGACGCACGCAAGCACCAGCCCCACACGTGCAAGGCAGGTGTCCGCAGCATTTGCGAAGGAATTGATGGGCGAGAGGCTGAAACGGGCAGAATCTGCGACTATCGGAGCCTCGAAGATGGCCAAAGCTGACACAGGGTGCCAGGGGCTCGCGCCTGCCTGGTGAAACTATCTGGGCTCTCGAGACACTACCGTGCTGACCGGCGGCATATGTGACCAGCGACGAAGATTTGATTGCCGAGATTCGGCGGGGATCGCGGACGGCGTTCGAAACGCTGTTCGCACGGTATCGCCAGCCGGTGTGGCAGTTCTTTCGCCGCCGCACGCGGCGGCCTGACGTCGCGGAAGAACTGACGCAGGACACGTTCGTGGCGGTCCTTGAAGGCGCCGGACGGTATGAGCAGCGCGGAACCTTCCGGTCTTACCTGTTCGGCATCGCCTACAACGTGCTGCTGGCCGATCGGCGGAAAGCCGTGCACCGTGCCACCGACCCCCTGCAGGTCGAGCCGGTCGATCGGGAGCCGTTCGACCCGGATCCCGGCATCTGGGTCCGCGACGCACTCGCCAGTCTCGACGAGGACGGCCGCGAGATCCTCATGCTGCGCGAATACGAGCAGCTCTCTTACCAGGAAATCGCGGACCTGCGCGGGACCCCGCTGAACACGGTCCGAACGCATCTGTTCCGCGCGCGCATGGCGCTGAAGTCGGCGCTCGAGACACGCGCACCGCAAGCAGTGAGGACGACCCATGGCGGCCGCTGACCACATCCACTCGCCCACGCCGGAGGAAATCATGGAATACCTGGACGGGGAAGGAACGGCTGCCGCGCGCACCGGGATCGAGGCGCACCTCGCGGACTGCGGGGCGTGCCAGGTACTGGCCTCAGAACATCGTCGTCTGTCCGAAGACGTGAGTGCCTGGCAGGTGGACCCGGCACCCGCCTCGCTTCAACCGCCAGTACCGCCGCGATCACTTCTTGCCGGGTGGCGATTGTTCGACTGGCCTCCTTCCCGTCTCACGTGGTTCGCCGTCGGGGCCGCGGGCGCGGTGGTTGTCGTGATCGCCGTGAGCCAGCCCTCTGGACCTGCGTTCAGTGTCGCAGGTCGACCAACGGCGAGCGTCAGCCCTTCCGTGAACGCGCGCTCCGGCCAGGCGTCGCCGGGAGGACCCGGCGTCGCTGTGAATGAAGAACCCGGAGCGATGTCGCTCGAGTACTCCCGGCGCGCAGAAGGCCGGGCCGCGAGGGGTCCGGAGATGAGCCGGGACAGCACTCACGTGGCGGAGGCGCTTCGGGCCCCCGCTGTGATGGATTCGGCGTCACAGGCTGTCACGAGCGAGGGCGCTGTCAGAAGGCCATCGGTCATCCGGACGGGGACGCTGCGGATCGTCACGAAAGACTTCGACGGTGTCCGGCCGGCGGTTGAGAGGATCGTGACGGCAGCCGGAGGCTTCGTGGACCATATGACGGCGACGGGCGATCCGGGATCGGTCCGTTCGCTGCGAGGCACGCTTCGCATCCCGGCCGCTCGTCTCGGGGAGGTGGCCGACCGGCTTCGCCCCCTCGGACAGGTCGTCGAGGATACTCAGGGTTCGGAAGATGTCTCCGATCAGCTCGTCGATCTCGGCGCCCGCCTCACGAGCGCGCGGGCCACTGAACGCCGCCTGACGGAGTTGCTCAGGAATCGCACCGGGAAGCTCTCCGACGTCCTCGAGGTGGAGCGCGAGCTGGCGCGCGTCCGCGTCGACATCGAACGTCTCGACGCCGAGACCACCAACATCGGACGTCGCGTCAGCTACGCGACGCTGACGATTGAGATCGTGGAAGAACGAAAGGCCGGGTTGACGCCGGGCCCGTTGTCGCTCACCAGCCAGCTCCGCATCGCCGCTTCTGACGGCCTGGAATCCGCGCTGGAGAGCATCACCGTGACGGTCCTGGCCCTGCTGCGCGCCGGTCCGTTCCTGGTCCTCTGGTTCGTCGTTCTCGGATCTGCCTGGCTCATGCTTCGGCGTGCGCTGGGATCGAGGATGCCGGGCTCACAATAAGAGCACCCGTGCGAGGGCGTGAGCTGGCCTGCTACCATCAGCCAGGGACAGTGCTGTGGGCTCGCTTCTGCGTGTCCTTTACCTGCGACATGAGGATTCTGGCGATTTGCGGCAGCCTGCAGGCGAAGTCAGGGAACCTGGCGCTCTTGAGTGTCGCGGCCGCCTCGGTGCCGGACGGCGTGGAACTGGTGCTCTTCGACGGCCTCCGGGACCTGCCGCACTTCAACCCCGATATCGAGGCCAGCGGCGTGCCTGAGAGCGTGCTGCGATGGAGACAGGCGCTCGAGCCTCAGGTCGCCGCGCTGGTGCGCGCCGTGGTCGAGGCCGCGGCTGCGCCACCCGGCGCTCGGCCGGGTTGAGGGACGGCGAATCGCTGGTCCATGGAAGCCCGTTATCCATGGATGCTGCGACGCGAGAAGACTTCGCGCGGGTCTTCGTGTCTCGAGCCGTGAGGATGACGTGCCTGAATCAACCGTAATCGTCGTTGGCGGCGGTGCGTCGGGGCTCTCGGCAGCTGGCGCCCTTGTGCGGCGGAGCATAGACGTCGTCGTCCTGGAGCAGGACAATGCGGTGGGAGGCACGTGGGCACGTCGATACGACTGCCTCCATCTCCATACCATTCGCCGCTTCTCAGGGCTCGCCCACTTTGCCATCCCGAGCCGCTATCCGAAGTACCTCTCTCGCCACGACGTC
Organism: uncultured Acidobacteriota bacterium; assembly: GCA_963749835.1. GTDB lineage: Bacteria > Acidobacteriota > Vicinamibacteria > Vicinamibacterales > 2-12-FULL-66-21 > JALZOC01. Next base: position 2,581,792 of record CAVVOD010000001.1, on the reverse strand, counting down.
GTCGCATACCTCGATGAGTACGCCCGCAACTTCGAGTTGCCCGTCGTCACCGGAACGAGCGTAAGAGGGATCCGATCGCGACCGGACTCACCTGAAAGATGGATCGTCGACACGATGGGCGGCGATGCATGGCGCGGTCGCGTGGTGATCATCGCGACGGGGCAGTATCGACAGCCGCTCATGCCGCCGTGGCCAGGGCGCGAGGTGTTTGGAGGCCGTCTCGCACACTCCATGACGTACGCGAACGCGGCGCCGTACACCGGCCTGCGCGTTCTCGTGGTCGGTGTGGGGAACAGTGGAGCGGAGATTGCGACCGATCTCAGCGAGAACGGAGCCGCCTTTGTGGCGGTGAGTGTTCGAACGCCTCCACCCGTCGTGCCGCGCGACCCCCTGGGGCTGCCGGTTCAGGCCACGAGTATTCTGCTCAGCGCTCTGCCGCCGGCGCTCGCGAATCGACTCGCGCGTGCCACCGCCAGGTTCGCGCTCGGAGACCTTACGCAGTATGGGATGCCGAAAGGGAATGTCGTCCCCTATACGACGCGTCGCGTGCCGCTCATCGACGTCGGATTCGTCGATGCGCTCAAGCGGGGACGAGTGAAGGTGAGGCCGGCGCTCGAACGGCTCACCCCCAATGACGCCGTCTTCGCAGACGGAACAACCGAGCCCTTTGATGCGATCATCGCGGCGACCGGATTCACCACCGGCCTCGAGTCGCTCATCGACATGCCCGATGTACTGGACGGCCTCGGCGAACCGCGTGGTGCGTCCGGTGAGCCGACCGCGCACCCGGGCTTGTATTTCGTCGGGTTCACACACAGCCTGCGCGGTCACCTGTTCGAGGCGAACCGTGCTTCGCGCCGCCTGGCCCGCAACGTCGAGCGATACCTGAAGGCCGCTAGTTGCGTCCCGCAGTTCGACACATGACGGAAATCCCGAAACGTCCCGGCAACCAGCCCTGGGGCCTGGCTCGTGGTGCCGGCAGTCGCTCTACTTTACGGTCGAGCCCGCTGCTAGACGCTCCAGTGCCGGCGGTACGCATCGAGCACCCATTCTTCGACACGGTGTGCTTCCGGTTCCTCGGGGAGAGGGCTCGTTGTGGCCAGATTAGTCAGTTCTTGTTCCAACTCGCCAGCCCGCGTCAAGCACTCTTGTTCACTGACTTTCCCTCGTCGGACATCCAGCAAAAAGGAACGAGCCGGCTCTCGCATCGGGAGGCTCAAGCGTCCAGTTGTCAGCAGTTCGACGCCCTGGAATCCAAGTCGCAGCATGTGCATGGCGTATTTGGTGTCAAAGCCGTACATTTCTTCGAGTTCCGGCCGATGGACTCGCTTCTGGCCACGCTCGCCGGTCAGGCGCTGCTTTTGCGCCTGCAGGTAGCCGAGGAATGGTCCCTGGACCCGTCGGGAAATGATCGCCGGTGTCAGCGCGCGCAACTCCGATCCGAATGAGTCGCAGTGAACCAACTGGTCGTCCGGCGTGAACAACAGCAGGAGGATCGTGGGATTCCCCTTGAGCGCCAGCCGCATCCATTTACGGAGGCTGTAGATCGTCAGGTCGAGATCGCCGGCGGTGCTGCGAGCATTGTCGCGCCCCTCTCGCTCGGCCGCCGAACGGTAAATGAACTGCTCGAACGGTGACCAGAGCGCCATCGCGTCTTGCATCGGTTCGACGCAGACGCCCATCTCGTCGCGGTCCTCGATTCCGTCATTGACGTTGAGGCCATGGACGGTCGAACCGACCAGCCCGCGAAGTATCGTGCAGCGTTCTGCGGCTTCGCGATTCACCTGTCATGTCTCCGCGACCCACGGTCGTGAACTGCGTCCTGAGAGTCGGCAGGCGTCCCCTGAAAATCAAGCTCTTTGCGGGGCCGAGCGAGCGCTCGTTGCGGAACTGCTGTGACTGATCTGCGCGAGGCGACAGTTGGGACGTCGTTCACAAGCGTCGTCGTGGAAGGCTGATCGGAAGGATTAGCACCGAAGAGTGAGGAATTGGCGGCGGCCCTGATGGACACATCATTTCTCCGATTGCCGATCTCATTTCCCGGTTCGAGAACCAGCAACTCGGTCCGGACCGAGTTGAATGCTGGCACAACATCCGAGCCGCTCGTCGGCTGCAGCGGCTGTTGGACAGCTCAGAGTGCACTACACCAAGGCGACCACGACAGCGAGCCATGCGGATGCCGCCCAGATTGCGGCAGCCACGACAAGGACTGCTGCGAATAGTTCCGATTCCGGGTATCGGCGCCAACAAAACCACGAAAGAGCAAGGCAAAGAGCGGCGCAAACACCCGCCCCCAGGACCGGCTTCCACGCGCCTATGCCCCAGGCGAAGAACCACACGGGCGGACCAATGAGGCTGGCGACAACGAACACAAGCCAGCCCGGGACCCAGTCGACGGCCGCAGAGGGCAGCCGGTCAGCAAGAATCGGCGCCACACAGAGCGTCATGTATACCGAACCGGCAACAGTGAACCGTCGAACGACTTCTGGCGCGAGGACGATCGCCATTGACAACTCCAAACTGAGATTGCGCTGTCTAACGTCTCGCGATGAGGCGCGGCTCAGCGTCAGTGTCCTGCGGCGTCGGCTCCATCGCGATGCTAGACCGCGGCGCCAGGGCTGCAGGCGGACGAACTGAGCGAGATACTCTCAACCGCGCTGGCCCAGCGTTCTTGACTCAGGTGGGGGAATCGCAACCAGCGAGTTGAGCCGAGGCAGTCCGGGCGGGGCGGCACACTTTCGGCTGGACTTGTTGACTGTATCATCGCTGCCTCTCTTTTTCGCAGCCCCCAGCCGACGATCACGCGTGACGCTCTGCGCGGGTTCAAGGTTCCGACACGGGTCCTTCAAAGCGAACGCACGCCGCGGTTTTTCACCGAACCAATGCGGCCGTCAGCAAGTGCATTGCCGGTCGTACGGGGGGCACGATCATGGAACGCTTCCCATGCCATGTCGTTCGACAATCCCGTGGAGTACAATCCAGCTGTTATGGGATTCATTGGGCAGCACGCGACGCGCAAGCCATGATGCCTGGATCGTTCTCGGTGGAGAGCCGGCGATTCGGTGATGTCATCCTTGTGACGTGTGTCGGGCGTTTGATTGCGGGTGACGAAGCCGGCTTCCTGGAGCAGCACGTGACCTCGCTTCTTCCCGACCATTCCCAGATCGTCCTGAACTGGCATGACGTGACCTACATCGACAGCGGAGGCGTTGGCCTCGTTGTCCGATTGTTGAACCGGACGCGGACTGCGGGCGGCGACCTCAAGCTCTGTGCGGTGTCGGAGCGCGTTCGACAGATCCTCAAGGTCACGCGACTCGACAGGGTTTTCGAACTTCACGAGGCAGAAGCCGAAGCCATCGCCGCGTTTGGGCGACCGTCCTTGGTCGACACCCCGACACGACTTGATGTCGACATCCTCTGTGTCCAGGAAGCGGCGGACGTCGGCGCCTATGTCAGCGAGGTCCTGCGGCAGGCCGGCTATCGTGTCATCACGCTCGGCAACCTTCCGGATGCCTTGATGCTGTTCAAAGGATCGAGGCCGAAGCTGGTGCTGATCAGTGCGGAACTTCGGGCAGCCAGAGGCACCTGGACCGCTGAGACATTCAATGTTCAGACACGGTCGGTGCCCGTGCTCGAGCTGCCGGCCGACTTTTCCGGTCGCGATGCCGAGGAGGCGAGCCGGGCCCTTCTCGATCAGGTTGGAGCGGCGCTGGGGAGTCGCGGGCCGACGAGCTGAGGTCCGAGCGATGAGTTTCAGTTGAGACGCTTACCCGTCTCGTAGCGCTGTCGTGGGATCGAGCATCCGTCACGCGAATGATGTTCTGCACCTCACGCACATGTGTTATTAAAATAACATGTTCAGCGCCTTCCTCCACGACCTCCGCATCGACGCGCCTTACGCCCTGCGTGGGCTCATGCGGAGCCCCGGCTTCACCGCTGCCGCGGTGATCACGCTCGGCCTCGGCATCGGCGCCGCCACGGCGGTCTTCAGCGTCGTCAACACCGTGCTGCTCGAGCCGCTGCCCTACAAGGACGCCGATCGGCTGGTGCGGATCGTCGAACGGGCTGCCCCCGCCAATCCCAGCGCTCCGCTCCTACGCCGGACCGGTCTGTCCGGGGCCGAATTGACAGCGTGGCGCAAGGAAAGCCAGACGTTGTCGGCGATGGCGTTCTCAATCACGCCGCCGATCACGTTGATGGCGACCGACGCGGGCTCCGCGCGTCTGGCCGGTGGCCTCGTGTCGCCACACCTCTTCGCGATGCTGGGCGCCAGTGCCCGGCTCGGCCGCACGCTCGACGCCGCCGACGAAGCCGCGGGCTCGAACGTCGTCGTCATCAGCACCGGCGCGTGGCAGCGCTACTTTCAGGGCGATCCCGGCGTTCTCGGCCGCACCATCACGCTCAAGACGCTGGGGCCCGAAGCGGGCTTCCTCGACGGCACACCGCTGACGATTGTCGGGGTGATGCCGGCCAGCTTCGATTTCCCGTTGCCCAACCTGGACTACTGGGCGCCGATCACCAATGGCTCAACCCCACAGCGCCTGGGCGGAAGCGTCATCGCGCGCTTGCAGGACGGCATATCGTTCGCCGCGGCCACCGACGAGGCCAACGCCATCGGCGAGGGCCTGCGGCCGAAGCCGACCTCGGGTCCCTTGGCCAGACCACTGCCGCCGGGTGAGCGCCGCTTCGTGATCGAAGCCGTCAAGGAGCAAATCGTCGCCGCGAGTCGGCCGGCCCTTCGCGTGATTGCGATCGCCGTTGGCGCCGTGCTGCTGATCGTGTGCGCGAACGTCGCCAGCCTGCTGCTCGTCCGCGGCACCTCCCGACAGCGCGAGATCGCGGTGCGCCTGGCGATCGGCGCCAGCCGCGGGCGCCTCCTCCGGCAGTTCATCACCGAGAGCCTGATGCTCGCGCTGATCGGCGGCGCCCTGGGAGCCGTCCTCGCGGTCGGCGGGGTTTACCTGCTTCGTGAGTTCGCGTCGCCCCACGCGCCAGGCGTGTTCCAACTGTCGCCGGCGTTTGGCGGATCGATGGTGCCGCGACTGCACGAGATCGGCGTCGACGGACGCCTGCTCGGCCTGGCGATGGGACTGGCCGTGATCACGGCGCTACTCGTCGGTGCGATGCCGGCGCTCAGGATGTCGCGAGTCGATCACGTGCAGGTGATGAACTACCGCGGTGCCGGCGGGCGGGGCGGCGCCAGCCGCGCCGACACGCGCGTGCGCAGCGTGCTCGTCGTGGCGCAGATGATGGCGGCGACGATGCTCCTCGTCGGCGCCGGTCTGCTGATCAACTCTTTTTCGCGTCTCGCGCGCGTCGACCCCGGCTGGAATGCGTCGGGGCTGCTGATGTTCTACCTGGTCATGCCACAGGAGTACTCGACCGCGCGCAAAGCCGCGCTGATTGACACGCTGCTCACCGAACTGCGCGCGATGCCCGATGTGAGGGCCGTCGGCTACACCTATGCCGGCCCGCTGCTCGGGATCGTCGACAAAGTTGGCCCGTTCGTGCCGGCGGGGCGCTCGCCGGAGGAGATGCGCGACAACCCGGACAACCCGCATCTTCGCGCTGTCAGCCACGACTACTTGCAGACGATGGGCGGCCGGCTGGTGGCCGGCCGCTGGTTCGAGCCGAGCGACGATGCGGCGGCACCGCCGGTGATCATCGTGAACCGCACGGTGATGCGGCGGCTGTTCAACAACGAGAATCCGGTCGGGCAGCTCGTGCACTTCGACGGAAACATGAAGCTCCCGCCGCAGCAGATCATCGGCGTTGTCGAGGACATGCGGCAGTCGCGGCTCGACGTCGAGCCAACGCCGCAGATGTTCGCCGACTACCGGCAAGTGCTGGCGCTGACACAGGCGCGCAAGATGCCGACGGCCGTGCAGGAGCGTCTGGCCTTCGGGTTCCTGTCCTTCTTCGCCCGCACCGATCGCGATCCGGCGACGCTGATGCCCACGGTGCGATCGCTCGTCAACCGTGTCGATTCCGCCGCCGGCATCGACGTGATGCTGCCGATGAAGGAGCTGGTTGCCGCGTCGCTCACACGGCAGCGGTTCTACGCGATCTCCCTCGGGGCCTTTGCCGCGATCGCCGCAATCCTTGGCGCGATCGGGATTTACGGCGTGCTCGCCTACGCGGTCGGCCAACGCACTCAGGAAATCGGCATCCGCATGGCGCTCGGCGCCGAGCGCGGAGCCGTATTGCAGATGGTGCTGCGCCACGGCATCGCGCTGATGACCCTCGGCATCGGCCTCGGGCTCGCCGGCGGAACCGGGCTGACGCGCTACCTGTCGGGGATGCTGTTTGATCTCACGCCGCTCGATCCGGCGACATACGCATCGGTAGGGGTCCTGTTCGCCGCCGTCGCCCTCGTCGCGTCGTATCTTCCCGCGCGGCGCGCCACCTTGATCGATCCGATGGTAGCGCTGAGACGCGACTAGCAGGGATTCGGCGGCTCATTCACAATGAGTCAGCGAAGCCGAGCGAAGACAATTGAGATGCTGGAGGCAGGGAAGCCGCTCTTGGCATTTTCGTTGGCTTATGGCTCAATGCCGCGGTGGGCTCCACCCAACGTCGCGGGGCCTGGTAGAGTCTCGTCGGGAAAGGCGCTTATGGCAGTGATGGCGACATCCATCCGGGCGAACACATGCCGGTGGCCGTTCAGGATGCGCTCAAGACGAGATCACACATTGACCGTGTCGGACCAGGATCGATCAGAAGACCGGCGCCCTCCACGCGGGAGCGGACCCGCGCGTCGATGCGTATGCGTGGGCGGGGTAGGAATCAGACGCGAAGGAGAGAAGCGATGAACGCTCAGGAGATTGTCACGACGCTCGAGAAGCTTGGGAAACCGCAGACGGCCGCGATCTACAAGCGTCACGGATCGGGCGACAAGGTCTTCGGTGTGCTGACGTCGGAGATCGCCAGGCTTCAGAAGAAGATCAAGGTCGACCAGGCGCTTGCGATGGAGCTGTGGAATACCGGGAACGCCGAGGCGCGCGTGCTGGCGCTCCAGATCGCTGATCCGGAGAAGCTGACCCGCGCCGACGCGGACGGCCTGCTCGAGGATGGGCCGGTCCGTTTCGTCGGCTATTACTTGTCCGGGCTCCTGGTCCAGAGAGGTTGACGATCGTAATCACCCAGAGGCACGCGCATATCCCAACGAGCAAACGTAGCGACGCACGAAACTCCTGCCGAACGGCGGACTCGAGCCCGTGACTCGCAGAAAGCAGCGCAACGGACGGAGCGGACCCAGGCGAAGCCATCGGAGCAGACGCGTCCCTCCAGCGTCCGTACGCGGCGTTCACTTCCGCGGTTGCTGCCTCGGGTGAGAGTCCGGCCGCCAGCCGGCCAACGATGTCCACCGAGGGACGGAAGGACGGGATCGGCACGGCCCTTGGCAATGCGGACATCGGAACCCAGAGATCGAGAGCGATGTCAAGTTGCAGGCCGCCGAAACTGGGCGGTGTCACTCCGCCAATGACGAACGTTGCAGCACCGATTCGTATCACTTCGCCCACGGTTGACGGGCTGCCGCCGAATCGTTCCTTCCAGAGCCGGTGACTGATCACCACCACGTCACCGTCTTCGTCTGTGTTGAAGAGTCGGCCCAAAGTCGGGCGTACCCCCAATACGCCGAAGTAATTCGGCGAGACGAACGCGGCTCGGGCGCGAGTCCCCGTGCCGGAAGCGATCAGCGTCACGGGGAAGGTGAAACTCGCGAGGGGCTCGGCGAACATGGTGCTGGATTCGTTGAGCACCCGATGGAATTCGAGGGGGAACCGCGTTCGAGGCTCGCCTGCCCGCCTGACGACGAAGAGCTCGTGCGGCGTCTGGACGGCAAGAGGACGCACAAACAGCGCATCGACGGCGCTGAACACGGTCGCTGTAGCGCCCAGACCTGACCCGAGCGTGACCACCGCCATGAACGCAAATCCTGGCGCCTTCCGAAGCGAGCGTGCCGCATGGCGAAGGTCTTGGACAGCATCTCTGAGACCACGCAGTCCGCGCTGGTCACGCAGGGCGTCGAGTGCCTGCGCTGAACCGCCCAGCTGGAGCAGCGCCGCCCTGCGTGCATCTCAGGAAAGCGAGCTCGCCTGTTGTGGTCAGAGACACCCCACGTTCCACGCACCAGCCCACGTTGTTCCAGTCGCATCAAGCCCGGATAGAGCGTGCCCATGTTGGTTGCAGTGCGCCGGCAGACACCTGTTCGAGCCGGGCGGTAATCGCGTAACCATGGAGCGGTCCCAGCGTTGCGAGCGTCTGCAACACCATTAGGTCCAGTGTGCCCTGCAGAATATCGGCTTTGGCGGTCCCTTCGTTAGTCATACCAATGGAGTATCCATGCGTTCCAGTGGCATGTCAAATGGGCAGTTGCGAGCGATAAGTAGCGAAACGTCGCGCACATGTCCCTCGCCGGAACGAGCATCTCAGGCGCTATGGGAGATCATCTCGAAGAAGCATGAACAATACTGCCTCGTATGATGTCCGGAGTCTGAAAGTGGCTCCAGATGCTTGTAGAGTCGACCAACGATTTCGACCCGTGTCACACTACATCTAAAGCGCTTGGGGGCGGGCCTGACGTCCGCTCAGCGTGAGCTGGAGCGGACGGAAGCCAAACGAAAGCAGCTGGTGGAGTCCATCATGGACGGCGTGCCTGGCGCCCAGGTCAAAGACGAGCTGATCGCGATTGGTGGCCGCAAGGAGGTACTGACGAAGCAGCTCGAAACCGCCAATCAGCCGGCGCCCTTGCTGCATCCAAGCATGGCCGACCTCTACCGAACGAAGGTCGAGGACCTCGCCGCGGTGCTCCAGCGCGAGGACACGCGCCTGGAAGCGTCTGAGGTGCTCCGTGGATTGATTGATGCGATTGTCTTGATGCCGGATGGGGGCCAGCTCCGGATCGAGTTGAGGGGAAATCTGGCCGCGATGTTGACTGCTGCCCAACAAACGAAAAGGTCGCCCGAGACAGGCGACCTTCACGTGCCGATTCAAATGGTTGCGGGGGCGTGCAACCCGCAGTACTTGCAGTTGTGGAGCGGGGCGGCATGAGGTGATGCAGCAACACAGCGTTACGACGGGGCCGCCGATGTCAACAAGGCGCGTACGTGTGCGGCAATCGCTTCCGTGCCGCTGTCTGTGTTGCCCAAGACGACCAGGACGTAGCCGAGATCCGGATAGAACTCGACTTGGTTCGACGAACCGGCAAGCGAGCCGCGGTGCCCCGCGATGTTCACCCCGTTGACGAGTCGAGTCTCGAACCCGAAGCCGTCGCGACCACCATAATCCGCTTCGATGTAACCCGTCAGCACGAGAGCCGTCATTTCCCGGTTGAGAATCCGATTACCCACGAGCGCGTCGGCAAAACGGGCCAGGTCGTCTGCGGTCGAGTAGCCACCGCCCATCGGGGTGCAGATTTGCAGTCGTCCCCTGGCTTGGGCTCCTCCCAAGCGGGAAACCAGCGAGCGGAATCCGCACGGGCGCCGGCGGGAGGAGTGCGCGTATAGCCAAGCGCCGGCTTGGGAGAGCCGCCGACCTCATATCGAGTATTCGCTAGACCGAGCGGGCGGAATATCTCGGCCTCGACCACCGAAGTAAACGCGCGGCCGGTCTGTCGTTCGATGATCGCTCCGAGAAGCAGGAAGTTGGAATTACTGTAAGACCATTGAGTGCCGGGACGGAACTGCAACGGCGACGTCGCGAAGTATTTCCACAACTCCACGGGCGATTTTGTTGTCGCAACTTGTGCCCAGAACTCGGGCACTCGGAACAGATCTGGGATTCCCGAGCTCATGGTCAACAGGTGACGCACTGTCACCCGATCACGTGCTTCGGCAGATGGGTACTCCGGCAGAAGCGAACCGAGGGTGCTGTCGAACGACAACTGCTTCCGTTCAACTAGCTTCGCGATGGTGACCGCCGTGAACATCTTGCTGACGGACGAGAGCATGAACGGGGTCTCGGGCGTATTGGCCCGTCCCACCTTGCGATCTGCCAGGCCGTACCCCCGCCTGACGAGTGGCTGACCGTAGCGAGTCAGGAGGACGACCCCCGAGAACTCGTCGCTGGCTGCCAATTTCGTCGCGAACGCCTCAACATTCGCAGCCAACGCTGCGTCGCGCTCGTTTCTCGCAGTACTTGGGCGGTTGCAGCCCGTCAGGACACACGCCGTGACGATCGCCACGACGCTGATGCGACCAGCCTTCCTCGACGGAGGCTTTCGCCGAATCACAACCTCAGTATCCTGGTCGAGCGCTGCCAGCAGGTTCATCAGTTGTTCGACGGAGAACCCTGCCAGCTTGTAGTGACGAAGCGCAGAGATCTGCGGCTGCGTGACTCCCAGCACTTTGGCGGCCTCGGCCCGCGAGAGCTGGCGCGGTTCGAGCACCTGATTCAGCGCATATGCCAGACGCAGCTTGGTCTGACGCTCGGCGGCGTCGGGAAACCTGAGATCAGCGAACATGTTTCCTGTGCCGCGAGTGACGGACCTTCTGCGTTCAGCGCTTCGCCTTGCCATAGTGCTCCTCGTGATCCGTCAATCTGCCGCGAACGTACGCACCTGGGCGATCCTCCGGTCGGGCGTCAGTCTGAGCCGTTTCTTTATCGCGCAGAGCCAATCCTCGTTCGTGCCGAACTTAATCGAACGTTTTCCATTGCGGACGGACCTTGTCGCAAGTGTTGCGCCCAACTGTCCAGGAGTGATCGCCTCCTGGGTTTGCAGTCGCTCCGGTTCCCGATTGTCCGGGAGCGCTTAGGCGCGTCAAGGGTCCGCTTCGCCGCTGCGCGCCCTTGACTCGCCCGGCGCGCTCCCGATGCTTTGCAATTACCGGAGCGACGACGGGCACGAGCGGGGTTCGATTCCTGGTGGGCTCGCCGACGCTGGGCCGGACAACTCGGCACAAGACAACTTGTCGCTAGTAACAGTCTGGTGAAGACGTGGTTACTGCAAGGACTCGCAGCAAAATCACTCCGTCGCTCCGCGAGCGCGACGCGCACGCCTGACGGAGTGGCGGTTGCGCTCACAGCACAGGTTTCGGCGTGGCGAAGTTGGCTGCGGCCGGCTCCAGTCATACGCGCCGTTCGCAGTAACCTGCTCGCGGGCTCGGTCGCCCTGCCGATGCTATCATCGCCCCAGCTTTGGAGTTCTGATCTTAACGTGGCGCCAGAACACCTGGTGTTGGCTGCCACATGCTCTGCGGTCTACTCCGAAGAGTAGTTGGGCCGAAAAATCATTCAGCGTTGATTCGACAGTGTGACGGCGGGGGCTTCCCACGCTGCTAAACCAGGGCGGAACATAAAGAACTTCGTTGAAGTTCATGAATCGCATCACGGGAGCCAACCATGCCTGACTGGGCCGAATATGTGCGCCGACGTCTAACTGGATTCAGCGGTCTCTCGCAGGATGTTCGTTACGCCGCGCGCATGCTTCGGAAGCAGCCGCGCTTTGCCGCTACGATTGTGCTGACGCTCGGGCTCGGCATCGCGGCGAACACCGCGGTGTTTACTATCGTGAATGGCGCGTTGCTGCGTGAGCTCCCGTTCGAGGGCGCGGACCGGATCGTTTCGCTCGGCGTGCGGAATTTGGGCAACGCGGAGAGCCAGGGCTCGGGGCTGTCGTATGCCGACTTTCAGGATTGGCGCACCGCACAACGCACGTTCGAGGGTATCGGCGCGGCGGCAGAGGATGGGGTCGACCTGTCCGACAACGATCGGCCAGCTGCGCGCGTGCGCGGGAGTTACGTGTCCTGGGACACGTTTGCACTCATTCGGCAGCGGCCAGCACTCGGTCGTGAGTTTTCAGAAGCGGACGACAGGCCGGGTGCTGCACCGGTCGTGATACTGGGAGAAGCGGTCTGGCGTACCCGATATCTCTCCGACCCGAGGATATTGGGGAGAACAATCCGTGTTGACGGTGTTCCCTCAACCATCATCGGTGTCATGCCGCCAGGCTTTGGCTTTCCTCTTCGAGCAGAAATCTGGGTGCCGCTGATTGCGCTTCCGCAAGACGCACGAACATCGAGGAGTAACCGCCTCCTGGAGGGCGTCGGTCGCCTGCGACCGGGAGTGAGCTACGAGCAAGCGGCGGCGGAGCTGTCGGGCATCACAACCGCCCTCGCGGAACAGTATCCTGCCAGCAATCGGAACACGGCACCACGCCTCGAGCCGCTCAGACCCGGAATCGGAGCACCGATTCTGGGAGTCGTGACCGCGCTCCTCGGCGCGGTTGCCTTCGTGTTGCTCATCGCCTGCGCCAACGCAGCGAATCTCCTGCTGGCGCGGGCCGCCGAGCGCAGGCGCGATGTCGCGGTGCGCCTCGCGCTTGGCGCAAGCCGTTGGCGTATCGTGCGTCAATTGTTGGTCGAGAGTGTCGTGTTGGCCGCCGTTGCGGGTGTCCTCGGCCTCGGGCTCTCGTACGGCGGCATCCAGATTTTCTGGAGCTTCGCCGCCCAGTCGGCGCCGCCGTACTGGCTGCGCTTCCCGATTGACCGGGCCGTCTTCGCGTACCTTGCCATGATCTGTCTGGGCAGCTCGATTCTGTGCGGTCTCGTTCCGGCCTGGCAGGCATCGAGACGTGCCATCGTCGCAACGTTGAACGATATGGGGCGCACCAGTGCCGGCGGGCGAAGTGGACGGCGGTGGACCGGAGCATTCGTTGTCGCACAGGTGGCCCTCGCCCTGGTTTTGCTCACAGGGGCAACGTTGATGATCCAGAACCTCCTCAATCGAATGCGGACGGACATCGGAGTGGACACGGACCGTCTGGTGCAAATGGAGCTCAGCGTGTCGACTCGTACCTCCGACACGCCCGCGCGGCGCTTGCTGTTCTACAGACAACTCGAAGAGGCGTTGGCGTCGATTGGGAGCACGAAGGCAGCCCTGGCGAGCCATGCGCCACTGGCTGGCGCTGTGGTCCGGCGACCGCTCATCGAAGGTCGGCCTCCGGCCGACGCTGGAGCGCTGCCGCCCGTCTCGGTGTTGAACGTCGGACAGCGATACTTCGAGGTGGTGGGCACGGTGTTGACGCAAGGGCGGATGTTTACGGCGGCCGACATGCGGACGGGTAATGAAGCGATCGTCGTCAATCAGCAGTTCGCGAAGACGTATTTCCAGGACGAGTCCGTCATCGGCCAGCGTATGCGTCTAGCGTTGCCAAACTCGGCCGGGAATGGCCCGGAGGGGGCGTCCGGCTGGTTGACCGTGATCGGGGTTGTCGGCAATGTGAGACAGCGTCAGCTCCGATCGGGCGAATTCGATCCCGTCCTCTACGTCTCGTACGCGATCGATTCACTTCCGACGATGAGCATCCTTGCCCGCTCCGATTCCGATCTCGAGTCGACGGTCGGAGTCATTCGGGATCGGGTCCGTGCGCTGGACCCTGAACTGCCCGTGTTCAACATATCGACCGTGAAAGAGGCGCTTTCCGTCAACCGCTGGCCGCAGCGGGTGTTCGGTTCGATGTTTGCCATCTTCGCGCTGATCGCGTTATTGCTCGCAACCGTCGGCTTGTACGCCGTGACTGCCTATGCGGTGTCGCGCCGAACCCGGGAGATCGGTGTGCGCGTGGCGCTCGGGGCCGACGCACGCCAGGTCTGGTGGGCCGTCACGGGTCCCACGTTACGACAACTGGCGCTAGGGCTCCTGATGGGACTGGTTGGTGCGGCTGCGGTGTCAACGGTTCTGCCCGCAATGCTGGCGGGCACTGGCGGAGCCAACCCGCTGACACTAATCGGCGTCGCCATATTGCTGCTGGTGGTCGGGATAGGCGCTTGTGTGATTCCCGGACTCCGTGCAACGCGACTCGATCCGATCGCGGCGCTTCGCAGCGAATGACGTCCCGTCATGATCCGCCGAGGCTAGAATCTAGCCGTTAGTCGCACAAACGCCGCAGTCTTTACCGATGGCGCAGGCGCGAGCAGGGCGTGGGCCTTTCAGGGCTGCTCTCGAAGATCCTCAACGAGTCTTGGGTCGCTTGACAGGCACGGCGACGGGGCGTAGTTTGATTTCATTCGTCGGTGGCGATCAATCGCCACATCCCCACGACGGCCTCAGGTGCTCGTGGGCCATGCTTCGAGCTCGTCGCCCATAGGGCACAGCAAGAAGCGCCCTCACCGGAACGGTTGGTCAGGGTCGCAGCCGATTGAGAACGCCCGAGACGGCTTAAGGCCACTCGGGACAACGGCACACAACGCGACTAGCGCTCGACTGCGGTTCGGCCACATAGCCAGCCGCACCCGAAGCGCACCACCGAGGGACCGGGAAACCAGCACAGAAGGCCCTACGCGCGATTTCCTCGACACGAGAGGTCGCAGCCTGGGCATGGGCCATCAACGCAGCTCGGGACCATCCCCAGCGCGTTCCATGGCCTAATGAGCCGAACATCGCGGACGAGATCCGCGAGCGCCGAGCGGGCACAAACATCGTCGGCGTCATCGCGCTCAACACCGGAACGGCAGGCGCGGCTTTCAGCCCCGCTTGACCGCCGGTCCTCCGAGCCGTCCGCCAGAGCGTGATCGGTCCTCAGGGCCCATCACTCACGGCGGCGCCCACCGGCTCGCGTCTGAACAACGCCATCGGCGCCGTCCACAGCGGCGCCACAGACTCGGAGGACGCGATGAGGAAACACCTGTACGTCGACGAGGAGCTCGTCCGCGAGGATCACGACGCCGGTGAAAACGATGCCGGGGCAACTGGCGGCCTGCCGAATCGACGTTGACAGCATTCGAGGTCGCCGAGTACATCGGCTGCCACGAAGAGACCGTGCGGCGCGCATATTCGCGCGGCTTGCTCACCTCACAGCGATTCGGCGTGCGCGGTCGCCGTTTTCACCCGGCGGACGTGCTCGACTGGGTCAAGCGCGGCGCACCAACCCGCGTGTCGTAGACCAACTGCAGAGGAGCCACCCATGAAGGAGGAGTGATGACCATCAGACGAAGGTGCACAGAACGCAACTGCAAGAACGGAAGGAAGTGCCTCGAACATCTGCGCTTCGACGGGATGTTCCGTGGCAAGCGGTACCGCATCCCAGCGAACGAGTTCGCCATCCCTCGAATGGAACCCGGCAAGCAGCGGGAGATCCAATCGATGGAGGAAGCTCGCGATTGGGAACGCCTGTTCATCGGCGAGATCAAAGCCGGGCGCAATCCTCACCGGCCATCAGCTCGCACGATACAGGCCGGCAGCGAGCTGCGCGACGTATCGGCGTTTCTCGACGCCTACATGGAGCGCTGCGTCAAGCCGGCAGGCCTCCGCAGCATCGCGGCGGTTCGGAGCCGCGTTGGCGTGCTCAAAGAGTACCTCGGAGAACTGTCTCTGACGGAGCTCGAGGATCCGGACGTGATCAACCAGTTCAAGGCCGACTCGGAATACGCCGAAGACGTGGAGATCGCGACGATGCACCGCGTCCTCGAAACACTGCGGGCAGCCATGAACTGGGGCATGGCGCAGACGCCGCCGCTGTTCAACCGTTCGCCATTCCACCGGTTCGGCGTCCGCTTGAACAAGAAGGCGGAGACCGCCCGAGACCGCCGGCTCACCAGGGACGAGGAGAAACGGCTGCTGGATACGGCGCTGCAGAAGATGAACTCCCCTGAGCATCAGAACGTCGGCGCCCTTCTGCACGACCGCATCATCGGCGCCCTGGAGCTTTGCTGCCGCCGCGGCGAGATGCTGATGATTCAGAACAAGCGCGTGAACTGGGACACCTGCCAGATCGGCATCCCAGGCGCGACGGCAAAGGACAAAGAGAACCGCCGCATTCCCTTCAATCCGAAGGGCAGACCGCAGCGATCCTTAAGCGGAGGCTGGAACTCGGTCCCGACGCGTTCGTGTTCGGCAGTGCCAGCGGAGCGCAACAGGCGAACATCCAGACCGCCTGGGAAACCCTGAGGCTACTCGCGAACGGCGTCGAACCGAAACCCGGGAGGGAGGGAGCGCAATGGAATCGGGAACAGCTCGAACGGATCGATCTCCGCTGGCACGACCTGCGGCACGAAGGCGCGTGCCGCTTGCTCGCGGACGGCGTCGACATCCGCATCATTCAGCTGATGCTCGGACACGCAAGCATCCAGCAAACGCAGCGCTACTTGAACGTGACGGACGAGGAAATGCGGCGAGGGCTGGAAGTGAGCTGGAAGAACGAAGGCCGCCCGCTTCGCCTGGCGTCGGGAAGCTGATCGGCCTGGTTTCGTTTCCGGATTGTCCCCGTTTTGTCCCCGGGAACTGGAAATGTTGGTTGCGGGGGCGTGCAACCCGCTGGATTTGGAGTGGATCTTCACCGCCGCCTGAGGGTGCCGGCCGTTCCAGCTCTACCCTTCGCGACCACTCGTTATTCATCCGTGCAGGCGTGAGGCTCGGCGGACGTGCTGCCGAAACCCAGAAGATTCAGTCGGGGTCCCGGCAGCAGGCGACGGGAGATCACCGCGTGTGGATCCTCTGGTGAACGCCGGTGACCATCACGCCCGCGGGCGCCAACACCATCGTTCGGATCTCGCGGCCATCGTCGACGATGACGAGGCGTTCTTCGAGCAGGATGCCGGGACCGGGCTGGAATCGTGCGATCCCTGTGCAGTCGGGGCTCACTTCGTACGTCCCGAAGCCTTGCCGATCGGGAACGATTCCGGTGATCGAGCCTTTCACGTTGTCGATCTGACTGATGTTCCCCCGACCGTCGTAGTTGCGAAGGACGACGCCGATGACCGATTCGGTCAGGCCTCCTGGCGCCGGCCTCGTGCCCTGAATCTGGATGCCATAGTTTCCGCGGATTGTGGCTTCACTGCAGGTTCTCCCGTTACGATTTTTCTCGTTGTCTTGACCATTGGCGCCCACCAACTGCGCGCCGCCCATTGCCACCGCCAGCGCGCATACCGTTGCCGATACCCAACCAATTCGTCGCATGTGTCCTCCTTCAGGAGCGCCCCAGGATTGCTGGGAGCGCTTGTTTCTACAGGCGGAATCCGGCGGCAGGAAGTGCAATCGTGCTTCGCGGCGGGTCACGTGTCTGAATACAGGTGTCTGAATGAGGCGCGTTGGTGGATGCCGAACGCGCGTGGCACGCGGCCAAGCGCAGTCGATAGATAGTGAGCGTGTCTTGCACTTTTTGCGGGGATCTCCCGCCTGTATGAGTGTCGGGGCCTCGGGGGCCGGTTTCCGCTGCCACAACGGCCAATGGCCGGGTCGAGGTCGCCAACCCATACGGAGAACACCCCGAGTTCGAGCAGCAGCGGCGTCGTCCGGACGGCATCGTGGCCACGTGCTTGTCAGTCGTGGAGCTAGAAGAGGTACCGTCCGACCAGGGGCTGACCTGCCGCCGGGGAGCGCCTACTTCTGCAGGCGGAATCCGGCGGCGTGAACCCGCGGGTACCGGATAAACTCCGGGGAGTGACCCACGCCGCCGACGTAACCGGTTTGCTGCGGGCTTGGAGCCATGGTGATGCAGACGCCCTGGAACAGCTGGCCCCGCTCGTGCACCGCGAGCTGCGGGGCATCGCTCGCCGTTTGCTCTCGGGCGAGCGCCTCGCGATCGGCTGGCAACCCACGGACCTCGTGCAGGAGTCCTACGTTCGTCTGCTCGACTGGCACGCGGTGCACTGGCAAAACCGGGCGCACTTCTTCGCAACGACGGCCCGGATGATGCGCCGCGTATTGGTGGATGCCGCGCGGGCGCGCCAAGCAGTGAAACGGGGACAGAACGTAGAAGCGTTAGCATTCGAGTCGACTCAGGTCGCGGCGCCGGCACTCGGCGTGGACGTGGTCGCGCTCAATGACGCGTTGGGTGAACTGGCAAAGATCGACCCCAGACCGAGCCATGTCGTCGAACTCCGATTCTTCGGGGGCTATTCCGTCGAGGAGACCGCGGAAACGCTCGGCGTGTCGGTGCGGACCGTCATCAACGACTGGAACGCGGCGCGCGCCTGGCTCCACCACGAGCTCACGAAGCGAGGGCAGCACATGAGGACCGACCGTTGGGATGTGCTCTCCGACTGGCACGACACGTGGCTGGCCGCGCCCTCCGAGGAGCGCGCCCGGCTGCGAGCCGTGTTCGCCACGGAGCACTCGGACCTGCTGCAGATGGCCGACGAGCTCGCCGCCTCCAGTGGGGCGGTCGACGGGTTTCTCGAAACGCCTGCCTTGGCCCTCGCCGCTCGGGATCTGGCGGAGGACGAACCTCCGCTCGCTGAAGGCACCCTATTCGGACCGTACCGGATCGTGACGCTCCTGGCTCGTGGCGGGATGGGAGACGTCTACCGGGCCACCGACCCGCGCCTCGGTCGAGACGTGGCGCTCAAGACGCTGCCCAAGGCCGAGCCCGACGATGCGCACGCGGTCGAGCGATTCCTACAGGAAGCGCGTATCACCGCATCGCTCGACCACCCCAACATCGTCAAGGTGTTCGACGTGGGGATGTCGAACGGGCGGCCGTACCTGGTGTCGGAACTGCTCGAAGGCGAGACCTTGCGAGCGCTCATCCTGAGAGGGCCGATCGCGCCGGCAGACGCCCGCGGCATCAGCCGCCGCGCTGACGAGCGGCCTGGTAGCCGCGCACGCGCGAGGGCTGGTGCATCGCGATCTCAAGCCGGAGAACATCTTCGTGACCAGGGCAGGGACCGCGAAGATCCTGGACTTTGGCATCGCGAAGCTCGCGCAGGATCCCGCCCTGCCCCGCGGCCTCGCGACGCTCACGGGGGTGATCCTCGGCACGGCCGGCTATCTCGCACCGGAGCAGGTCACGGGCGATCCAGTCGATGCGCGGACCGATCTGTTTGCGTTGGGGTCGATTCTCTTCGAGCTGATCACAGGCAAGCGTGCCTTCGCGCGCGTGCACACCATCGATACCCTCCATGCGATCGTCCACGACGATCCGCCCGACCTGCTGCCCCGCGGCACGGCGCTGACCGCCATCGTGAAACGCCTGCTCGCCAAGGCGCCAGATGCTAGGTTTCAGTCAGCCGCCGACCTGCTGTGGGCTCTGGAGCAGATCGACTCGACCGCGGTGCAGGCGCAGGCGCCGCCGGTGGCGGCGACCAGCCGATTCCTCGG
Organism: uncultured Acidobacteriota bacterium; assembly: GCA_963749835.1. Taxonomy (GTDB): domain Bacteria; phylum Acidobacteriota; class Vicinamibacteria; order Vicinamibacterales; family 2-12-FULL-66-21; genus JALZOC01. The sequence continues at coordinate 2,562,754 of CAVVOD010000001.1, read as the reverse complement.
CACGCGGAGAGGTTGGACCATGGCCGCCGCAGCAGGATTGGCAACGGTTCTTGTGGCGCTCTTCGGCGGGTGGCTCGGTGGTCGGACACCGGGCGAATCCGTCGCGCCCAGGCTGACGCGCTTCACCTGGTCGCTTCCGCCTGGAACAGGGCTCGACTCCGCACCCATCGTCTCCCCTGACGGGCGACGAATCGCATTCACGGCGGTCAGCGGCGAATCGAGTCCACGCCTGTTCGTACGATCGCTCGACGCGCTTGAGGCCACTGCCATCGTCGGCACCGAGGGGGCCAAGCAGCCGTTCTGGTCGCCCGACGGTCACTCGCTCGGGTTCTTTGCCTCCGGCAAGCTCATGAAAGTGGCCGTCGCGGGCGGCGTCCCGATTGTCCTGTGCGAGGCGCCGGACGGGCGGGGCGGCACGTGGAGTCCTTCGGGCACGATCGTGTTCAGCCCCACCCTGATCTTCGAAGGACTTGCCAAAGTGTCGGCGGATGGCGGTGCGGTGGAGCCCGTGACGCTGCTCGACTTGAATCGTGGAGAGAATTCGCATCGATGGCCCGTGTTCCTGCCGGACGGCGTCCATGTGCTCTTTCACGTCAGGGCCAGCACCGATGAGCGGCGCGGTGTGTACGTCGCGCGCATCGACCGGCCCGCGTCGATACCTGGCTCGCCACTCTTCCGCTCGGAATCTGAAGCGGTGTTCGTCCCGACGTCCGGTCGAGAGCGGGGCGTGCTGCTATCCGCAGCCGACGGCCAGTTGCAGGCACGGCCCTTCGACGCGGCGGCGCTTAGGCTCGATCGGGGATCCGCGCACGTTGCCAGTCACCGTAGGTGCGAACACACCGTACCACTCGGCGATGCTGAGTGCGTCGCCGGAATTGCTCGCCACGGTGAGGACGCCGATGCGGTACGGCGTGGCGTTGGGCACGGTCGCGCGAGACGGGACGGGCGTGCGACGGTCCCCGCCTCGACAACAGGGCTGGCCGCGGCTCTCCCCCGACGGGAGGCGGATGGCACGCCAGATGATCGATCCGGCACGCGGCAATCCCGACATCTGGGTCGAGGACCTCCAGGACGGCAGCCTCGTCCGGGTGACCACCGCGACCGGTAACGACCTGCTCCCGGTGTGGTCTCCGGACGGACTGCGTCTGGCGTACGGATCCGGCACCTTGAAAGAGCGGCAGTTGAGCATTGCGGCGGCCGACGGCACCGGTGTCATGCAGGAACTACCGTGCCCGGGCCCTCAGTGCGAGCCGACCGACTGGTCGCCTGACGGACGTCACATCATCGTCAACACACGCGCTGCCGTCTTTGGTGTCCGCGCCGGAGACGTGTGGAGAGTGCCGGTCGACAAAGCCGGTTCGGCCGAGGCGATACTTTCCGGGCCGTTCCCTGAGTACGACGCGCGGATGTCGCCGGACGGGCAGTGGCTGGCCTATGTCTCAGAGGAGACCGGCCAACCAGAGGTCTCCGTCCGCGCGATGTCGGGTCCACCAAGACGTCTCGTAGTGTCCAACGGCGGTGGCAGCCAACCCGTCTGGCGCCGGGATGGACACGAGCTGCTCTACGTCGATTTTGAGGGCCACCTACGTGGCCGATTGGTGGAACGCCAACCGAGAGGAGAGCTGACGCTCGGGGCGGCCGTTTGGCTGAACGTGCCACTAATCGGATCGGGGCACTGGGGCACGCAGTACGACGTATCGCCAGATGGACAACGCGTGTACTTCATCGACCACACACCTCCGCCGAGGGCGAGCGAGATCAATGTCGTCATGGGCTGGAGCGCGCTCCTCAAGTAGTTTCGAAAGGCGTCTCCCCGCGTAAGCGACTGGAGTGGAGACCTCCGACCGGGCGGCCGATTGGGCCGATCGCGCCGAGTGACGCCGATCTGGCGACTGCTCCCGATATCGACTGACGTCTCACCCGAGAACGCCCGCCCTGGGCTGCTGGAAAGTGTCTCCGTCGACGGCTGGACTTCAAGGGCCGGACGACTCCGTGAACTCTTGGATCCTGAGGCGCCAATCCATGACCTTCGGATCGGTTTCTCGCGTGGCCGATGACGCGTACCTCGAGTCAATTCGCCAGGAGTGCTTGAAGATTTACCAGGAATGTCCCCCCGTTCCTGGTAAAGATATCAACGAAGAGGGCGAGAACTGCGTTGCTGCACTCCTAGCCGATCTGCGGCGCCGCACCAATCCGAGCAGCGGGCGCGCGGATGCTCAGTCGGCCTCGCCGTGAAGAACATGATGGTCATCGATGGTGCGGAGAACAGTGTCTACGACATATTTTGCCGCACCCGATGACGACTTTGCGCTCATATTTCCGGAAGGGACGGACATCGCGTTCATCGAGGATATCGAGCGCCCTGGCGGATGCCGAACGTGTCTTGGAAGCACTGAGGAGAACCTGGTCGAACAGAATCGCAAAACGCGAAGCGGGCGGCATTCACGGGATCGTGTTCTACCAGCTGTACGCCAAGCGCAAGTACAACCCAACCCTGCGGGATGAGGAAGCTGTCAATCCCCATGGTTCGGTGCTTCGCTAGGCACGTTCCGCAGCCGATTGGGCCGAACAGCGGTTCTGGTTCACAATAGAAGCTCGGTCGCCGGAGCCGCTCACCATGCCGCAGCTGACGCGCATCACTCGTGACCCCGCCGTAATGGGCGGAAAGCCCTGCATCCGCGGCATGCGTGTGACCGTCGGCACGGTGGTTGGGCTCGTCGCCGCAGGACGGTCCCGCGACGAGATTCTTCGCGAATATCCCTACCTGGAAGCCGAGGACATCGCGGAAGCGCTGTCCTATGCCGCCTGGCGGGCCGAGGAAGTCGAAGTTCCGCTGCGCCAGCCGTGAAGCTTCTCGTGGACATGAACCTGTCGCCAAGCTGGGTCAACCGGTTGGCGAGGAACGGATTCGAGGCTGTCCACTGGTCCACCATCGGTGCCGCGACCGCGCCGGACGTCGAGATCCTGACGTGGGTGAACGAGCACGTGTTCGTCCTCATCACGAACGACCTGGACTTCTCGGCAATCCTCGCGGCCAGCGGTGGAGCGTCGCCGAGCGTCGTGCAAATCCGTACTCAGGATCTGCTCTCCGATGAGGCCGTCAGCATCGTCGCCAAGGCTACCCTGTCGTGAATGGCGAGCGTAGGCCTTACGTCCTGACGCCGAATCACCGGGCAGGCTCTGGCTCGAAGACGATCCGCAGACGCGTGCTAGTCACTTGAGCGAGGCGCTCGAGGGCGTCACTCGGCGGACGCACCTTTCCACCTTCGATGCGCGCGATGTAAGACTGCGAGGCCTTCATGTGCCGGGCTCGCCGCCATCAGCGGGATGTTCCCAACAAGAATGTTCCGCGCCGCTGAAAACGGAACGTTGCATCCGGAACAACGTGCTCCAATCGGTCGCACCAGAATGATCCGCGCGGCGCCGTATCAATTACGTCGGCACAGATTCTCAGGCTGTCCTCAATCGTCAGAAACTCCGCGATTGTCATGTGAGCCGGAATCTCGCGTCTGCTATAGGCTAAGCCCTCGAACACCGACGCCTGATGGATAATGCACTTCAGCTCGCGGAATCGCTCTTGGGGCGAAACCGGATACGCCACACCGGGACGCTGAGCTGAAGCAGTTGGCCTATCGTAATGCACTTCAAACGGCTCGACGGTACGCAACAATTCCTGAATCTCTTTTCGCGCATCGTCGCTCAGTTCTTTACGCAATGGATCTGATACCGAGATATGCGCGGAGCAGATAGCGTGCGACTTCTGGTCGTATGCCTGTCGCAAAGCATCAATCGGTGAGGCGACATGCGGGGGCGGCATCACGAGGACCACACCGAAACGGTAGTCGTGCTGCCACCGCTCCCCACTCGACGTATCGACGACATCTCGCTCCCGCATCGATCTCTCCGGAGGTCTTGATCCGGCTAAACCCGTCGTCGACCTGCGACGCCGTCCGTCCCGGAACGCTGGTCGACGTGAGAAAGCCGGGGCGCGACGACCGCGGTAGTTCCGAGCTCTGAAAGGCCAGATGGTAGCACGCACTCCTCCGTATCTCCTGGCCGCCACGGAACTCCGACAGGGGGCCATGCCATCCCAGGGGATGTAGTCCTGTTTCTGAAGCCTCGCGGGGTGCGGCACCAGGTGGTCGCCGGTCAGGACCCGCCGTCCCCCACGTACTTCGAGCTCGCGCGCTCCGACACCAGGACGCGTTCGGCAATAAGCTGACGATGGGGGCGACGAAACACGGGGCGGCGGTGCCGGACCTCGATCACGTGGCGACCGAGAAGCACCAGGTCGACCTCCTCGGCCCGGGTGATGTCCCGATACAAGGGGTTCGGGTACTGATGACCGTCGGCCCTGAACCGTTTGGTGGCTGTCGACACGCGGCCGTTCCACGGTAACCCAAGCCTCGGACCTCACGCCGCCAGTCTCAGTCCATCAACCTGCCGCAGCCAGCCGTCCAGCTGGTTCCAACTGGCGAAAGTGCGGCTCACCAGCTCCGACTCCGAATTCGAATCTTCAGGTCCGATCGGTCGCGCCACACTGGACAGATGACGGACGTCTGTCGCGCGTGGCGAGTAGACTGCCAGGCGTCATCCGTCAAAGCTGCGCCAGAAGTGCCCCCACCGACGAACACGATTGCAGAGACGACGGCTTCAGGTTCTCGAACGCAAGGCGATGACCGGTTGCATGCGCGATGCGCGGCGCGCCGGAAGGTAGGTTGCGACGAGCGTCAGTGTACCCAGGAAGATGGCAACGCCCGCGTAAGTCATAGGATCCGTCGTACCGACGCCGTACAGCAGCGAGGACATCAGTGGTGTCAGGAGCAGTGCCGCCCCGAGGCCCAGCGTCGTGCCGGCGAGCGTCAACGTCAATCCCCGGCGGAGGAACAGACCGCGGACATCGCCGCGTTGCGCGCCGAGCGCCATGCGGATCCCGATCTCGTGGGTCCGTTCTGCGGTAATGTACGATACCACTCCGTAGATGCCGACAATCGCGAGCAGGAGCGCCCCGCCGGCCGCAATAGCCAGCATCACCATAGCGAACGATGTCTGGGCCATCGAATCGGCCTGGAGGCTGTCCAGCGTCCGAATTTTGGCAAGCGGAACGTTACCGTTGACCGACCAGACCGCCTGCTGGAGCTCGCGCACGACGCTTGGTGTCCCGACCCGGACTGAGCGCACCACGTACGCCATACTTCGGCTCACAAACTGTTTGTCCGCCATCGGGACGTAGAGAAGCGGTGGTGGAGGATGATTCAGACCATCAGCGCGTTCATTTCCGACCACGCCGACGATTTCACTCCAAGGCCCATCGTCGAACATTCGGACCCGCTTCCCGACTGCCTCGCTCGGCTTGCCCCAGTACCTCGCGCGCCAGATTGTCAGAGACGAGGACAACTGACTGTGACTGATAAACATCGGTCCACGTGATCGTTCGGCCCCCCACAAGATGGTTGCCCATGGTTTCGAAGTATCCGGGTCCAATCGTCCTGATCGAACGTATCGTGGGCAGACCGTTAACTCGCCGGCCTTCGACAAAGAGCGGAGCCTTGCCTGCAGCGCCGCTCATGTTTATGACACGTGCCAGGCCGACGGCCTCGACGCCCGGGACTTGCTTCAAGCGCTCGGCGATCTGCTCGTAAGTGCGTGTCACTTGCGCGCCATCGCGGACTAAAGCCGCTGGCAGAGAGATGTCGAACGTCAGCACCTCTGCGGGCCGAACGAAGCCGGGATCGACCTGACGCATAGCGACGAACGTCCGGACCATCAAACCCGAGACCACCAACAGCACCAGGGCGAGGGCGACCTGTGCGACGACCAACGTGTTTCGCATGCGATGTCGCCCGGCGGAATCGGTGGTGGATCGCCCGGCCTCCTTCAACACCTCGACATTGAACACGCGAAACCTCAGAACGGGAATCAGACCGAACAGCAGGCTGGTAAGTACCGAGATGGCCAGCGTGACAAGAAGCACCACCCAGTCGATACCGATCTCGTCGATGCGCGGCAGCGCGAGCGGCGCCATCCCTTGCAGCAGGCCGATACCGGCTTGGGCCAAAAGGATACCGAGCGCGCCGCCGGCGAGCCCCAACATCAGGCTCTCCGACAGCAAGTCCGTGGCAATGTGGCTGCGATGAGCCCCCAGTGCTTCACGGACGGCAAACTCCCGTTGACGCCCGTCGGCCCGAACTAACATCAGGTTCGCGACGTTCGTCCACGCCAGGAGGAGAACGATACCCACCGTGCCGAGAAGGATCCACAGTGGCCGGCTCATCTCCCCAATTGCTGCTTCCGACAGCGGACGAACGTTGGGCGCCAGGCCGACGGAGTCCCACATCTGCTGCGTCAGACCACGCATCAGAGGGAACTGCTCAGTGAGCAGCGGGATCATTCTGCGAATGTCATCGTTGGCCTGTGCAAGCGTGATATGCGGACTCAGCCGAGCGATGCCATTGAAGCCGAGCGGTCCAATCCGAGCATTCGCGCGGTTGAGCTGCAATGGCAGGATGATTTGCGGATCCGCGTTGAGCAACTGGAAAGAGCCCGGCAGGACGCCGATCACTTCGTGGGGCCCTGCGTTGATGAGGAGCGACTGTCCGATGATGTCTCGCGAGGCCCCGAAGGCGTTTTGCCAATAGGAGTGCGTCAGCATCACACGGAGCGGCGCCCCGGGTAGATCATCCTCCTTCCGGATCAGGCGACCGAGCTCGGCGCGAACGCCGAGCAACGACAACGTACCGTCCGTGACTCTCAGCGCATTGACCTGTTCCGGGTTGCCGTGTCGAGTGACAGCTACGTCTGCTGCACTCCAGAGGCCGATATCCTCAAAGACCCGGCCGTTATCGCGATATGCAAAGTAAGTGGCGTCGCCTTGAATGTCGCGTTGACTGGCTGGCGTCACATGGTAGAGAGCTACCAGGCGGTCAGGCTCGGGAAATGGCAGCGGCTTCAACAACACCCCGTAGACGACGCTGAAAATGGCTGTCGTCGCGCCAATTCCCAGTGCCAACGTCACTACGGCGGTGGCACTGAAGGCCGGCGTCCGGAGAAGAGCGCGCGCTGCATGTCGGGCATCGCGCGCGGCTCGTTCGAGCGAACGGATGCTCCGGGCGTCACGATGCTCTTCCCGAATCCGCTCAAGGCCACCAAGGCGGAGCCGGGCCTGCCGGGCCGCCTCCGATCGTGACAGTCCGTTTGACATCGCGTCCCGTTCGGCCAACTCTAGGTGTGCCGCGAGTTCGTTCTCAAAGTCCTGCTCGTAATGGCGTGTGCGTGCAAGCGCGAGCAAGCGCGTCACAAACAGGCGGAGCTTCACGGCTTGGCCTCCTGGAATCGTGCTATCAGGGCATTCGCGCGTTCCCAATTCGCGATTTCGCGCGCCAGCTGTCGGGACCCGGCGCGCGTGAGCGAGTAAAATTTCACCTTCCGCTTGGTCTCGGAAACACCCCATTCCGCTCGAATCCATCCCTGCTGCTCAAGCCGGATAAGCGCTGGATAGACGGATCCCTGACTCAGTCGTGGCAGATCCCCCGCGACTTGCTCAATTCGACGAGCAATTGCATAGCCGTGCAGCGAGCCCATTGCATTGAGCGTCTGCAGGATGAGGATGACCAGGGTTCCGTACGGGACGTCTTTGGCGGGCGACATGTCTATAGCCGACATATACTGCACGCGACCGTCGGCGGTGTCAATGGGTAATTGAGCTTGGCCAACCGGACTAAGTCATAGGCCGTCGTCGGCTGCAGGAGCACGCTCCCGTGACCGCTGCCGCCACGTGAGAGGCTTCTGCATGACAACTTCCTCCGTGACACAGCTTCCGGCGTGACAAGCCTTCCAGCGTGACCGTTGACACGTAGACCGGATCGGCGTAGTTTGATCTCATTCGCCCGTGGCGATTCGTCGCCACCCCCCACGACCGCCTCAGGTCCTCGTGGGCCATGCTTCGAGTTCGTCGCCCTTAAAGCCACAGCACGAAGCGCCCTCACCGGAACGGTTGGTCAGGGTCGCAGCCGATTGAAGACAGCTCGAGACGGCCTCAGGCTACTCGCGGCAACGGCACACAACGCGACCAGCGCTCGCCTGCGGTTTGACACAGTCACCCGCACCGAAGCGCAACACCGAGGGACCGGGAAACCAGCACAGAGAGCCCTACGCGCGATTCCCTCGACACGAGAGGTCGCAGCCTTGGCATTGGCCAGCGACGCGCTCGGGGCCATCCCCAGCGTGTTCCTTGGCCTTTGAGCCGAACATCGCGGACGAGATCCGCGAGCGCCGAGCGGGCACAAACATCGTCGGCGTTATCGCGCTCAACATCGGAACGGCAGGCGCGGCCTTCGGCCCCGCTTGACCGCCGGTCCTCCGAGACGGCCGCCGAGGAGTGAACGGCCTCAGGCCCTTCACTAACGGCGGAGCCCACCGGCTCCCGTCTTCATGTCAACAGCGGCACCGCTGCGCGAGGGCGGTGCCACAGACGCTCGGAGGACGTCATGAGGAAAGAGCTGTACGCGGATCAGGAGCATACTCGGGACGAGAGCCAGGTCAGAGAGACGACAGCCGCGACTGACGGGCTGCCGAATCGCTTGCTGACCGCATTCGAGGTGGCCGAGTTTGTCGGGTGCCACGAGGAAACTGTGCGTCGCGCGTACCTGCGCGGCTTACTCACCTCGCAGCGGTTCGGCGTGCGAGGGCGCCGTTTCCATCCGGCCGACGTAGTCGACTGGATCAAACGCGGCGCACCAACACGGGTGTCGTAAGCCATCAACAGAGGAGTCCAACCATGTAAGGAGGTCCGATGACAATCAGACGAAGATGCACGGAGCGAAACTGCAAGAACGGCCGCAGGTGCCTGGAACATCTGCGGTTCGACGTGATGTATCGCGGCAAGCGGTACCGGATTCCGGCGAACGAATTCGCCATCCCGCGCATGGACCCGGGCAAGCAGCGCGCGATCCAATCGATGGAGGAAGCGCGCGATTGGGAACGGATGTTCATCGGCGAGATCAAAGCTGGCCGGGACCCTCTCAAGCCGAGGAGCCGCACGATTGAGGCCGGAACGGAAATCCGCGACGTGTCCGCGTTCCTGGACGCCTACCTGGAACGCTGCGTCAAACCGGCGGGTCTGAGAAGCGTCGCCGCCGTCCGGAGCCGCATAGCCGTTCTGAAGGAACACCTCGGAGGGTTGCCTCTTCCGGCGCTCGAAGAGCCAGACGAGATCAACCGGTTCAAGACCGAATCGGAGTACGCGGAGGACGTGGAGATCGCGACGATGCACCGCGTGCTCGAAACGCTGCGTGCGGCCATGAACTGGGGGATGGCGCAAACACCGCCACTCTTCAACCGGTCGCCATTTCACCGATTCGGTGTCCGTTTGAACAAGAAGGCGGAGACCGCTCGCGATCGACGGCTCACCAGGGACGAGGAGAGGCGCCTCCTCGAGACCGCGCTGCAGAAGATGAACACCGCCGAGCACCAGTTCACCGGGGCGCTCCTGCACGACCGCATCATTGGCGCGCTGGAGCTCTGCTGCCGGCGGGGCGAAATGCTGATGATCCAGAACAAGCGGGTGAACTGGGAGACCTGCCAGATCGGCATCCCGGGCGCGACTGCCAAAGACAAGGAGAACCGTCGCGTCCCGTTCAATCCACAGGGACGCGTCGCAGCCATTCTCAAGAGGCGCGCGGCGCTCGGGCCCGACGCGTTCGTGTTCGGCACCGGGAGCGGCGACTACCAACCGAATATCCAGACCGCCTGGGAAACGTTGAGGCTACTGGGGAACGGCATCGAGCCGAAGCCCGGAAGGGAAGGAGCGCAATGGAATCGAGAACAGCTCGAGGGGATCGACCTCCGCTGGCACGATCTGCGTCACGAAGGCGCGTGCCGGCTCCTCGCGGATGGGGTCGACATCCGCATCATCCAATTGATGCTCGGGCACGCGAGCATTCAACAGACGCAACGCTACTTGAACGTGACCGACGAGGAACTCAGGAGAGGCTTGGAGGTGAGCCTGGAACAACAAAGGCCGACCGCTTCGCCTTGCGGCGGGAAGCTGATCGACCTCGTTTCTTCGACCGATTGTCCCCGTTTTGTCCCCGGGAACTTGAAAATGTGGTTGCGGGGGCAGGATTTGAACCTGCGACCTTTGGGTTATGAGCCCAACGAGCTACCGGACTGCTCCACCCCGCGTCAGGAAACCCAATCGTAACACGCGGGACGACCCTCGATCAACTCTTTGACTACTCGCTGCCGCGCTTCCCACGGTCGGGGTTGAGCGACACGATGATCCCCGCTCCCCTCGGCAGCAGCATCGGCGACGCGTAGAAATTCCGCCCATGCCACGTCACGGAACGCCCGACGATGATCCCAGCCGCGGCGCCGAACGCGACGTCGCTCGCGTAGTGACGCCGATCGTGCAGCCGCGAGATCGCGACATACGTCGCCACGGTGTAAGTGGGCAGGGCAGCCTTCCAGCCCAGGTGCTGCTGCAGGACCGTCGCAGCCGCGAACGTCGCTGACGCATGCCCAGACGGGAAGGCATAGCCGGACGCGCGCGTGCCGTCGTCGCGCAGTGGACGCTCGCGCCTCACGGAATACTTGATCGCCTGCGTGATGCCTTCGGACAGCAGAGTGGCCTCGATGAGATCCATGCCGAGATGCCGCGCACGGCCGCTGCCGTTCCCTTTGCCGATGAGGTACGTGCCCACGCTCGCGCTGAACAGGAACGGAAACGATCCAATGTACTTCCCCGCCATGAAGAAGTTCTTCGTGCCTGAGGACCCCTGCAGACGATCGCTGATCTCTTCATCAGCCGGATGGACGGCGAGCGCGAGGGCGCTGCCACCTGCGAGCCAGTAGAGACTGTTCTTTCTCGGGATGTGCCTGACGTCATCGCTCAGATTGCGAAAGAGCTGAGAGAAGAACGATCGACGCGGCGTGGTCTGGTCTTCAGCGTCCGCCACCTCCGCGCCCTGGGTCGGCGGGGCCGGTTTCGCGACCTCCTGCGCGGCGACGGGCGCGAGCAGGCCCGAGCAGAGCAGCGAGACGGCGAGCACGGAAATTGTTGTACGATGCCAGACCGACGAACGGATCATGACAGCTCCAGGGACAAGACGCGGTGCCGTCAGTATAGTTCGTGCGTGCGCGTGGAATCAGTCCTTCGGCTGGAGACTGTCAGCGGGCGGGCTTGCCGTCCTTGATGATGAAGAGCAGTTCGTCCTGGCGGATGAGCCCCAGTTCCTCCCGGGCGAGCGATTCGATCGCGGCGGGATCCTCCTTCAGGCGGCGCACCTCTTCACGCATGCGTGCATTTTCCTGCCGGATGGTTTCGAGCGAGGCGGCGATCTCGCGGTACTGTCGCCGGGCGCGCATGGACTCCATCAACCCTTTCTCACCGACGAGCGCGTCGATGACAAGGACGAGCGTCACGAAGATCAAGGCCAGGTGAATGCCGCGGCGCTGAAGGGGCGACGGCGGGGCAGGCGGAACGCGCTTTCGCCTCAGCGGTTCAACACCGCCGTGACGTCTGGTCTCTGAGTTCGGGTCGATCGGAGCACGCATTGGTTGGGAGACGTCCTTTGTACAATAGTTTCGTGCCGAGACGGCCTGGAAAACAGAGGGACACCGCGAATATCCGTCCGGTGCTCCCGGGCCGCGCCCGGCCGAGGCAAGCGAATGACTGACGAATATGTCATCGTCTTGACGACGCTCCCGGCGGATGCCGACGCGGCGGCCTTCGCGCGGGCCATTGTCGAAAACCGCCTGGCGGCGTGCGTGAACCTGCTGCCGGTCATGCAATCCGTCTACCGGTGGGAGGGGAGTATCGAACAGGAGAGCGAGCGGCAGGTCGTGATCAAGACCTCACGCGACCGTGTGGCCGCACTCTGGGAGCGCGTCCGCGAGCTGCACCCCTACGATGTGCCCGAGTTCCTGGTACTTCCGATCGTGGACGGCAATGACGCGTACCTCCGCTGGGTGGCGGAGTGTACGTCCGATGGGGCGGATCCTGCGGTCTGACGACGCCGACGAGTGTCCTGTACTCGGTGAACAAGGACTGGATTCCGGAGCGCGGCGCCCGGTTGGCCCCAGCGTGGCTGCCACGCTGGGGGGCCCCGGTTGGCAAGGCGCGACGACCGAGAATACAGGGAGTATTTGAGAGAGGAGCCACGCCGCCAGGCGAGATGCCCCGCCCGCAAGCCTGTCCTTGATCACCGAGTACCGGCCACTAGTCGAGCGCCTGCTTCAGGTCGTCGATGAGGTCCTGCGGGTCTTCGATGCCGGCAGAAATCCGGACGAGGCTGTCGGTGAGGCCGATGGCCGCGCGCCGCTCCGGCGGCACCGAGGCATGGGTCATCGCCGCGGGGTGACCGATGAGCGTCTCCACTCCACCCAGGCTCTCGGCGAGCGCCATCAGCCGGACGCGCTTGCAGACGTCATACGCCGCTTCCATCGTCCCCACGTCGAAGGCAATCATGCCGCCGAACCCGCGCATCTGTCGCTTCGCGAGCTCGTACTGCGGATGGCTCGGCAGCCCCGGATAGAGGACCTGCTTCACTTTCGGGTGCCCCTCGAGAAACTCCGCCAGCGCCTGCCCGTTCACGTTGTGCTGCGCCATGCGCACGGCCAGAGTCTTCGTGCCGCGCAGGACGAGCCACGAGTCGAACGGGCTGAGAATCGCCCCTGCGCTGTTCTGAATGAACTTCAGCCATTCGATGTCGTCGTCGCGCACGGCCACCACAATACCGCCGATGCTGTCGCTGTGACCGTTCAGGTACTTCGTCGTGCTGTGGATCACCATGTCCGCGCCGAACTCGATCGGCCGCTGCACACAGGGGCTCGCAAAGGTGTTGTCCACCACGAGGCGGACGTCGTGGCGGCGGGCGATTTCAGCCACCCCTGCGAGATCCGTCAGCCGCAGCACTGGGTTCGTGGGGGTCTCGATGAACAGCATCTTCGTCTCGGGACGGATCGCCGCCTCGATGAGATCGGGCTGCGACGTGTCCACGTACGTGAAGGACAGCTGGTATTGCCTGAGCACCCGCTCGAACAGGCGGTACGTCCCGCCATAGGTGTTGTCGGTGACGACCATGTGATCGCCGGACTTGAGCATGGTCGTGACCGCGTCGATGGCCGCCATGCCTGAGGCGAACGCGTAGGCGGCCTTGCCCCCTTCGATCGCGGCGAGGTTCTTTTCGAGGGCGAAGCGCGTCGGGTTCTGTGTCCGCGCGTACTCATAACCCTTGTGGACCCCGACTTCCTCCTGGACGTACGTCGACGTCTGGTAGATGGGGGTGATGAGCGCACCCGTCGTCGGGTCGGGCTCCTGCCCCGCGTGGATGCAGATCGTGGAAAAGCGCGCCTGGTCGGAAAGTTTCACCAGGGGATCTTATCAGGAGTACCGGGTCGCGGCAGGGCTGGCCCCCGTCCGGCGGTCTGGCTCTGTTATCATCGACACCCAAACGAGATGGCGAGTTCACGACTTCCAGACAGGCCGGTACCGGGAGCGCGGCGTTCGCCGTCGCCGGCGGGCGCCGACCCGCCGTCCCGACGTCCGCGCGAGCTGCTGCTCCACACGTGGCCCGGCCGCCTCTTCATCATCTCCACCGTTCTCAAGATCATCGTCGCGATCGCACGTCTGGCCGGCAACGTGCCCGCATTCGTCGAGGTCCTGAGCACCGCCGCCACTATCGGCCTCGCGTTCTCGGTCGGATATTTCGCGTGGGGCCTCTTCAGGTTGATGAAGCTCCGGCTGCTCTGGCGCGTTCGCCGGAAGCTCATCCTCTCTTACATCTTCATCGGCGTGGTGCCGTCGCTCCTGATCGTCATCTTCTTTCTGCTCGGCGGCGTGCTGATCTTCATGAACGTCAGCGCGTACCTGTTCAAGGACGGTTACGACTCGCTGGTGGACTACGTGAAGCTGGCGGTGGACTCGACGGCGTCGGAGATGTCCCGTGCACCCGACACTGCGGATCAGACGACTGCCCGCATTCACCGGAACGCATCGCGGGTCTATCCCGTCTTTTCGCTGGCATACGTTCCCCTGCGCGCCGTGGCCCAGGGTCGTCCGAATGCGGGGTCTGCCGCAAAGCCCACGCCTTTGAGCAGCCCTATCGTGCTCGGCACCTGGGAGCACACCGATGCTCCCACGACAATTCCCGAATGGCTGACGACGCAGAGGTCATTCCCGGGCGGCACGATCGTCGTCCCTTCGATGGAGGATCCAGGCCAGGTTGAGCTCGTCATTCGATCGGCGCTGCCAGTGGTGGTGAACGGGAAGACCGTCGGCTATGTCATCGGGGACCTGCCGATTGGCATCGACATGGTGCAGTACCTCGAGGAGAAGACGCGCGTGCACGCGGGCGCGGCATCGCCCATCAAGGAGAGTTCGAGCAATTCCGTCGTGAACCTGGGCAGCACCGAAAAGTCTCCGTCCGACGGGAGACTGACGACGCTTTTCGGCAAGAGCCTCATGTTCCTCGACTACAACGACTGGGAGAGCGGAGCGAAACAGCGTGTGAGCGTGTCCCTGAGCTATCGGCCGGCGCAGCTGTACCGCCAGCTGTCGGATGCGCAGCAGATCGTGTTTCGAGGGCGCACGCTGGGGGAGTGGGCCGTGGTGATCCTGCTGGTCATCGCTGTCCTGTTCCTGACGATCGAAGTGGTGGCGCTCGGCATGGGCCTGGCCCTCGCGCGATCGATCACGAGCTCGATTCACGAGCTGTTCATGGGCACCGAACGCGTGCGGCACGGGGACTTCGGGCATCCCATCCACGTTGCCAGCAACGATCAGCTCGGCGAACTGGCCGGATCGTTCAACCAGATGACCGGCAGCATCGAGGGGCTGCTTCAGACGGCCGCCGAGAAGAAACGGCTCGAAGAGGAGCTGCGCATCGCGCGGGTCATCCAGATGTCGCTCCTGCCCACCGGGCCGCTCGACGTACCCGGCCTCGGGATCACCGCGCTCTGCGTACCCGCACGCGAGGTTGGAGGGGACTACTACGACTTCTTTCATCTCCCCGGTGGCCGGCTCGGTGTGCTCATCGCGGACGTGTCGGGCAAGGGGACGTCGGCCGCGCTGTACATGGCGGAGCTCAAGGGGCTCGTCCTCGCGCTCAGCCAGCGGTACGAGTCTCCCCGGGATCTGCTGATCGAAGTCAACCGGATCATCTCCGAGCATCTCGACAGCCGCAGCTTCATCACGATCACGTATGCGGTGATCGACGTCGATCGGAATGTGATGACGTTCTGCCGCGCCGGGCACACGCCCCTGATCTTCATGCCCGGGCCGTCGACGCTGGCCCCGCTGGCCCAGGTCTTGACGCCGAGCGGGATGGTCCTCGGCCTGCGCATCGAGGGGGCGTCGGAGAAGTTCGAGGAGCTGCTCGAAGAGCAGAGCGTGGACCTCACGCCCGGCGACGTCATCGTGTTCTACACGGACGGCATCACCGAGGCGATGAACCTGGAGAGCGACCTCTTCGGCGAAACGCGCCTCAGCCGCATCGTCGAAGAGCACGGCCATCTCGAGTCCGGCGAGCTCCGCGAGCGGATTCTCCGCGAGATCGAAGCGTTCGTCGGGACGGCCGATCAGCACGACGACATGACCATGATTCTCCTGAAGGTGGACCGCGCGTTCGCGGCGGCGGGGCTCGTGGCCGTATGACGGTCCGCCCGATGTTCTCGTCTGGCGGGCGATGTCACCGGTGATTCCTGATCTCGTTGTCGTGTTCCGCACGCCCTCACAGAGCGAAGCGGAGGTCGTCCGCGGCCTGCTCGAGACGCACGGCATCGCGGCGATGATTGCGACGGATCTCTCGCGGACGGCGTTTCCCCTGACGTTGAACGAGCTCAGGATCGCGGTGCAGGCCGACGAGGGCGATCAGGCGAAGCGGATCATCGACAGCCATCGTGACGAAAGCACCACGGGACGGGTGGTGCCGTTCGGCGCCGAGCTCGAGCCGCTCGAGCGGCGCATCGGCTACAGGTTCAGGGATCGCGGCCTGCTGGAGCACGCGCTGACGCACCGGTCGCGGGTCCACGAGGACGCGAGCGGCGGCGTCTTCGACAACGAGTCCATGGAGTTCCTGGGGGACTCGGTCCTGGGCTTCGTCATTGCCGACATGCTCTTTCGTGAGTTCCCCCAGCACAACGAGGGACAGAAGTCGAAGCTGAAGGCGTCGATCGTCTCGGCGGCATCACTCGCCCGGCTCGGAGAGAAGATCGATATCGGCCACTACTTGATTCTGGGTCGCGGGGAGGAGAAGACCGGCGGCCGCCGGAAGCACGCACTCATCGCCGACTGCTACGAGGCGCTCATCGCGGCGATTTACCTGGATGGCGGGGTTGAGGCCGTGCGGGGGTTTATCGGTCGGCAGTTCGCGGAGCTCATCGAGGAGGCCCGGCGCACGGGGGCGCACGCCGCGTTCACCGAGGATTACAAGTCGGCGCTGCAGGAATGGCTGCAGTCGCACGATCGCGGGCTGCCGGCCTATCGCCTGGCCGCGGAGATCGGGCCAGCCCACCGGCGGCTGTTCGACGTCGAGGTGCTGGTGGACGGTGAGCCGGTCGCGCGGGGCGAAGGCAAGAGCAAGAAGGAAGCGGCCCAGGCCGCGGCAAAGCTCGCACTCGAACGGCTGAATACGGCGAGCTGACAGACGCGGGCGCGATCCCGATCAATCGATCTCGATGATGCCCCACGGCTTGTCGCGCTCCGCTTCCGGTTCGGCCGCGCCTGCCATCACCAGCGCCGGTTCGGCATGCGGGAGCCGCGCGAGGACGTACGCGTGGACCTCACGCGCGATGTCTTCCTCGGACGGGGGCGTGGCGTGGCAGTGCAGGCGGACCCAGAGCCGCAGCATCGGGTCCGCGAAGCTGTAGCGTTTCTGCCGCGACACGATGAGGTCGACGTCCTCGAGCCACGACAGATAGTCCTTCGTCGAGCCAGGCGTCCGCCGAAGCCGGAGCGCGATCTCCGTCAGCGTCAGCGCTTCTTCCTCGGCGAGGACGTCGAGGATCGCCTTCAGCGCGCCGTAGCCCCTGGCGCGATGCAGCCGTAATTCGTAGCAGAACCGGCACGCCACTGCGATCGTGCCGCCTGGCGCGAGCAGCGAACTGAGCGCGCTGACCGGATCCGATGCCCCGCGCGGACCCATCGCGGCCGACGCTTCGGCCAGCATCCGCGCGTACGACGGCCGGCCGTCGGCGATCGCCTGCACCAGCCGGGCGAGCTCGTCGCGCCCGCGATCGTCCTCGTCCTCGATCGATCCGGAGATCGTCCGCTGTGCGGGTCCGGCCGGCAGCGTGGCGCGGACCTCCGCCGGGGTCAGCGGCGCGACCTGGATGACTTCGAACTGGGAGGGGGCATCGCGCAGCAGCCGGTGCGCGCGCGCCATGTACCGCGTCGTCAGGACGAACCGGTTGCCCGTCGACGCGAGCACGCCGATCAGATCGCGCAGCACCGTACGCAGGCCGGGAAAGCTCTCGAACGTGCGCATCTCGAGGAACTCATCGAGCAGGAACGTCGCCGGCCCGTCCGTGGCGGTGCGGGCCGTGTCGATGAACGCGAGCGACGCATCGAAGGCCGCGCGGGCGCCTGGCTCGCCGTCGCCATGCCCGGTGTGGTGGTGTGCCTCGAACGGCGAGGCGGCGCGCAGCGCGGCGAGAAAGCGTTCGGGTGTCGTGGCGATCCGCTCGACATCGACGTACTGCGCGGTGGAGTGCCCGATGAGGTCACGCAGCCGCAGCAGCAACGACGTGCGCCCGGTGCCGCACCCGCCGAGGAGCACAGGGATTCTGGCGCCGCCGTCGGACGTGCCTTCGAGGGCCGCCAGCACGCGTCGTTCGAGCGAGGGCCGCTCCGGAATCATCATCGCGCCGATCCCCTCTGCATGAAAAATGACGGACGGTACGAACCGCCCGCCCGCAACGCACCGCCGCGCGCGTGCCGCCAGCTCCGGAATTCGTCGACGGCCGCGACGGGGCTGCGACGTCCCGCCCATCGTAACGCGATCGCGAGCTCGAAAGGCATGAAGACTTCAGGGACGTTCACTTGTCGATGATGTGTGCGGGTCGCACTCTTGTGAACGTCATGACGGTGGCTGACGGTGTGCATCGGCGGTTACGGTCCGGTCTGATCAGGAAGTGCCGGGGAGCGCGTCGAAGGATAGCAATCTAGAAACGTACGCGACTGTTGTCAATTTGAAACTGAAAAATTTCTTACTTGACTTCCATGCCGCACGACGATTCGAAGGATCCGTCGGCGATGATCCTGACGATCGCCTCGATGTCCGGTGACGGCGGACGGTCGCCGGCGAGCCTCGGCACTTCCGCGCGTACGTGCGCGTGCACCCGCTGCAGCGCCGGCGACGTCGTCAGCGGCGAGAGCAGATCGATCGCCTGGCACGCACAGAGGATCTCGACCGCGACCACGGCGGTCGCGAGCTCCAGCGCGCGTGCGGCCTTGAGCGCCGCGCCCATGCTCATGCTGACGTGATCCTCGCGGTTCCCGGAGGTCGGAATGGTGTCGACGCTCGCCGGGTGGCAGAGCGTCTTGACCTCCGACACGAGCGCCGCGGCGGTGACCTGGGCCATCATGTAGCCCGAGTGCAGTCCGCTGTCGGTCGTCAGGAACGCGGGAAGCTCGCTGAGCGCCGGATTCACCAGCCGGTCCGAGCGACGCTCGCTGATGGTCACGAGCTGCGCCAGCGCGATGGCGATCACGTCGGCGGCGATGGACACGGGCGCCCCGTGAAAATTTCCTCCGGACACGATGTCGTCGGCGTCCGCGAACACCATCGGATTGTCGGTGGCGGCATTGGCCTCGGTGGTGAGCGTCGTCCGCGCGAAGGCGAGTGCGTCGCGTGCCGCGCCGTGGACCTGGGCCGCGCATCGCATCGAGTAGGCGTCCTGTACGCGGCCGCAGTGCTCATGCGACCGGTTGATCGCGCTCCCGGAGAGCAACGCCCGGATATTGCCCGCCGAGGCGACCTGGCCGGGGTGCGGGCGGGCCGCGTGGATGCGCGCGTCAAATGGATGGACCGATCCGCGAAGCGCATCGATCGACAACGCGGCGGCGATGTCAGCGGCACGCGCGAGACCGGCCGCCCCTTCGAGGGCGAGCGCCGCAACGGCGGTCGACGGCTGGGTACCGTTGATGAGGGCAAGGCCTTCCTTCGATTCGAGCGTCATCGGCTCGAGCCCGACGGCCCGCAGCGCATCGCGCCCGGGAAGCACGCGCGCGTCGTCACCGACGGTGGCGTGACCTTCGCCAACCAGCACCAGCGCCAGATGCGCGAGCGGGGCGAGGTCGCCGCTCGCGCCGACCGATCCCCGGTTGGGCACACACGGATGCACACGCCGATTGAGGAGGTCGATCAGCCGCTCGAGCGTGCTGCGGCGGATTCCGGAGTAGCCCTTTGCGAGCACATGCGCCCGCAGCAGCATCGAGGCCCGAACCGCTCTCACGGGCAGCGGCTCGCCAACACCGGCCGCGTGGCTCCGCAGCAGGTTCACCTGAAGCGCGCCGAGCGCAGCGGCGGGAATCACCATGTCCGCCAGGGCGCCGAAGCCCGTATTGATGCCGTAGACCGCTTCGCTGCCGGCTGCCCTGCGATCGACCACGACGCGCGCAGCATCGACGCGCGCCGCGGCATGGTTCGCGAGACCGACGAGCGTACCGCGATCCGCAACATCGAGGAGCTGGGCGAGCGTCAGCGAATCGCCGTCGAGCAGAAGCATGGACGTCACGGCCCGGGATGTTCGTGCGCGTGCGCAGCGCGGATTGCCGCACGCGGTCGCGAGTGTTGAAGGTAGAATACTGCAGCTATGAACATCGCGGTCCTATGAACATCGCGGTGCTCGGCGCGCAGTGGGGCGACGAAGGCAAGGGCAAGATTGTCGATCTGCTCACGCCGAACTTCGAAATCGTTGCCCGTTACCAGGGGGGCCATAACGCGGGTCACACAGTGTACGCGAACGGACGCAAGTTCGTGCTGCGTCTCCTCCCGTCGGGCATTCTTCACGAGGGCATCACCTGCGTCATCGGCAACGGCGTCGTCGTCGATCCGCAGGCGCTCTTTGCTGAGATCGACGAGCTCGCCAGGGCCGGCATCGACGTCGGCAACCGGCTGCTCGTCAGCGACAAGGCGCACCTGATTCTTCCGTACCACCGCGAGCTCGACTTGCTGAGCGAGGCCCGCAGAGGCGAGCGAAAGATCGGGACCACGTCGCGGGGCATCGGACCTGCGTACGAAGACAAGATCGCCAGGCGGGGCGTGCGTGTGGGCGACCTGGCCAATCCGGAGTCTCTCGCTGAGGCCGTCAGGCACAACGTCGCTGCGCGCAACCGCATCATCGGCGACTCGACGATGGACGCGCAGCAGGTGCTGGACGATCTGGCGGTTGCATGGACGCGCATGGCGCCGTGGGTCACCGACGTGTCGCTCTTCCTCGATCGCGCGCGTCAGACGAACCAGTCGATCATGTTCGAGGGGGCGCAGGGGACGCTGCTGGACATCGATCACGGCACCTACCCGTACGTGACGTCATCGAACGCGACGATCGGCGGCGTCTGCACGGGTCTGGGCGTGGGGCCGCGTGCGATTGATGCCGTCCTGGGCGCGACGAAGGCGTATACGACGCGGGTGGGTGAGGGGCCGCTGCCGACGGAGCTCTTCGGCGACATCGGCAACCGGCTGCGCGAGAGCGGGCAGGAATTCGGCGCCGTGACGGGACGCCCGCGCCGGTGCGGCTGGTACGACGCGGTGGCGGTGCGGTACGCCGTCCGCATCAACGGACTGAATGCGCTCGCGCTCACGAAGCTTGATGTGCTCGACGGAATGCCGGAGCTGCTGATCTGCACGGGGTACCGGTGCCGTGGGGGAGAGCTGACGGACATGCCGGGAGACGTCGCGCAGTTGAGCGCGTGCGAGCCGGTTTACGAAACGCTGCCCGGCTGGACCGCACCGTCCGCCGGCGTCCGGCGGTACAAAGACCTGCCGGTCGAAGCGCGGAAGTACGTGACGAGGCTGGAAGAGGTCACGGGAGTGCCGGCCGCCATCATCTCCACCGGATCCGCGCGCGAGGACACGATCGTGCGCGAAGACTCAATCGCCGCTGACTGGTTCGCCAGGGCGTAAGGTCGGTCTATTCCCGGATCTTCGCGCAGTAATCCTCGAGAGCGGTCGGGTCCGCGTCGACGAAGTCCACTCCGGCGCGATACCGCGGCGGATCGCTGGGTTTCGGGAGCTCGAACTTCGCCCACGCGATCGAGCCGCGGAAGCGCATCACGAAGTCGTCGTTCGGGACGCTCACGCGCACCTTCTGATTCGGGCGGAGGATGGTGGGGGAGATCACCTGGACGCCGACGGTGGACACGTCCACCACGCTGGCGGGGTTGCCATCCAGCTGAATCTCGACGCCGTGGCGTGCCCGGTAACGCTGGGCGCGCCGCGTGCCCTGCCAGTCGAGACGGGGCTGCGGTGCCGCCGGAGCGGGTGGCTCGGCGAGTGCCTCGCCTGGACCGCCTCCCGCCGCAACCGGCGCGACCGGGGCGCGGGAGGGCTTGGCGACCTGCCGCGAGTAATCGCCTGTGTGTGACATCACCCGCACTTGGGCGTGCCCGAGCAGCGGGTCCGTCTTGATGCGGTTGATGAGCGCCGCGCCGCGAGGTGTCGCCGCGAACAGGCGCTCCAGCACGATCAACTCCGGCCGATGTTCCAGGATCGTCTGCAGGGCCTGGATCGGCTCGGTATCGGAGAATGTGAGAAGTTCACCCTCGGCTGCGAGACGTTCGCGCAGCGCAGGCATCAGGTTAGTGGCTGCAATAACGACCGCCGGCATAGTCCGCAAGTGTATCACGCAGCCAGTCCGGCCCTTTCACGCGAGGGCGTGACGATCCCAATGGTACCGAGCCGTCCTCTTCGATCTCGATGACACGCTGTTCGATCACCGCGGCTGCTCGCAGGACGCGCTCGACGCCGTGCGGCTCTGTGACGCCAGCCTGCGTGCGATGCCGCTCGCGGATCTCGAGCGCCTGCACGCGACGTTCCTCGAGCAGCTCCATGGCGAGGTCATGCTGGGAAAGGTGCCTCTCGAGGACGCGCGCCGGGAGCGCTTCCGCCGGCTGCTGGCCGCCGCCGGCGCGACACCTCCGGAGGCGGTTGTGGCGCTCACGGCAGCCGCCTATCGGGATCGGTACAAGAATGTTCGCCGAGCCGTCCGCGGCGCCGTGCCGCTTCTGGCGGCGCTCGCCGGACGAGTACGGATCGGCATCGTCTCCAACAATCTGTTCGACGAGCAACTGGACAAACTGAGGTTGTGCGGCCTCGAGCCCTTCGTCCACGCGTTGATCGTGTCCGAACGGGTCGGCGTCTCCAAGCCGGATCCGGCGATCTTCAGCGCCGCACTGGAGGGCGTGGGCTGCCGCGCGGACGAAGCCGTGATGGTGGGGGATTCCTGGATCGCCGATATCGCCGGCGCACACGCCGTGGGCATCAGACCGGTCTGGTTCAACCCTATGGAGCTGCCACTACCCGATGGCGCCGAGCCGGTGGCGCAGCTGCGCTCGCTCGAACCGGTCAACGCCGTGATGAGGACGCTGGGAATCGACGACTAACCGATGAGAATCATCGTGTCGAGATGATTGGCCGTGATGCGGAAGTGCGAAGCGTTGGAGACGGGGCGGCCGTCACGGAGCAGGATCGCCTGTGGGGTTTCGTGCCGGATGCCGAATCTCACCGCGGCTTCGTCAGAGAGGCGGCGGTGGCTCTGAACGGTGATCATCTTGTAGGACACACCGCCTGCGGCACGTTCCACGTGCGTCCGCAACTCGTCCAGCGCTTCCGCGCTGACGCCGCACGTCCGGCTGTGTTTGAAGACGAGCACGGGCCGCTCCCGCGACTCGGCGATAGCGGCCTCGAGCTCGTCCAGGTCCGACAGGTGCGTCAGCGCTGACATGGGCAACTCTCATTGTAGCGTGCCGTCCATGCGGCGCAGCTCGGGTATTATCGCCCGGAACTCGACAGAACCTGACGCGACCCGCCCGACGGATGGATACCCTCCGCAAACTCCTCAATCATTTTGCGGTTGAACGCGGGGATATCGTCAGGCTTCCGCGACGTCACAAGGCCCCGATCGACCACGACCTGCTCGTCGACCCATGAGGCGCCGGCATTCGTCAGATCGCTCTTGAGCGACGGCCAGGACGTCACACGGCGGCCCTTCACGGCGCCCGCCTCGATGAGCGTCCAGGGTCCGTGACAAATCGCCGCGATCGGCTTGCCCACCGCCACGAACTCCTTCACGAACCCCACCGCTTTCGGATTCGCGCGGAGTCGATCCGGGCTCATCACGCCGCCCGGCAGAAGCAGCCCGTCGTAGTCGGCGGGTCGCGCCGAGCTCAGCTCTCGATCGACACGAACCTTCTGACCCCAGTCCGTATGCTGCCAGCCCTTGACCTCGCCGGTCTGTGGCGAGACGACGTGCACTTCGGCTCCGGCCTGTTCGAGAGCGTTCTTCGTGTCTATGAGCTCCGACTGCTCGAATCCGTTATCGACGAGCGCCGCGATTCTCTTACCTTTCAATTCGTCAGCCATGCATACACCTCCTCTGATTGTCGTGAGTGAAGATCACGAAAGGTGCAAGCGACGTTCCGGCTGGAGCTCAGCCCGGTGCCTGGTGGGAGCGGGTGTGGAACCCGGCGGCCTCGAGCGCGGCACGCACGTCTGCGAACGCGGCCCGTGCCTCGTCCGTGAGTGTGAAGCCTCCGCGCGTGATCGCACGATCGACATTGAACATGCGGAAGCGGATCGCCTCCATGTGAAATGCGCGGATGGCAATCGCGAGAGCGATACACTCCTCGAGCAGTGTGTCGCGTGCGGCGCCGGCCGGCTGCGCCTGCACACCGGCTGTGAATTTCTGAAGGCTCTCCTCGGCGGCCTTGCGGTGATCGGTATTCGTCGACATGCTTGTGAACGAGCTCCTCATGGTCTCTGGTTGTGCCACGAGCGTAGCGACGGAATTGCGCGGCGTCAACCATACGGGGGGCAAGATCGGGATTCGGGATTCGGGACTCGGGATTCGACTCGGGACTTGGGATTCGGCGGGACTCGGGACTCGGGACTCGGGATTCGACTCGGGACTCGGGAGTCGGCGGGAGTCGGCGGGATTCGGGATTCGCCAATCCCGAGTGCCGGATCCCGAATCCCGAATCGGATCCCCCTGTTGACGTCCGCCGCGGCTCGAGTACAGTCTGTGGAGAAGGGTGAGTAGAGACATGGCCGACACAGAGACTCCCGCGCGCCCCTCCGCACGCGCACGCATCGAAGCCCCGGATCTCAGCGAGAAGGGGGGGCAGAAGGATGGCCAGCCGCAACGGTCCGACGAGCGGTTGTTCGTCCAGCTTCTGGCCTTCGGAGAATGCGGCGACGCGCGTGAGGCCGCCACACACATGGCGGGCGCCGCCGAGGCGGTCGTGGTGTACGAAGACCTCAACGATCCGCACGGCATTGCGGTCCTCACGATGAGCCGGGATCCGGAGGTGTTCATCAGCGATGTCCGGCCGCGCCTCACGACGGGTCCGATGGCCGGCCTGACGCTCAAGCCGAACTACACTATGTTCGGCCGCACGTACTCGCTTGGATACGAACCTGATCTTCCCGAGGTGCTGCTGGAGCGGCCCAGGCGGACGGTGTTGAACCCCGACTGGCCATGGGCCATCTGGTACCCGCTCAGACGGAGTGGCGCCTTCTCCCAGCTTCCGCAGGAGCAGCAACGCACCATCCTCGCGGAGCACGGCCAGATCGGGATGGCGTTTGGCGCGGCCGACTACGTACACGACGTACGCCTCGCGTGTCACGGACTCGACCGCGACGACAACGACTTCGTGATCGGCCTCATCGGGAAGGCGCTGTTCCCGCTGTCCGCCGTCGTACAGGCGATGCGGCACACGCAGCAGACCTCGCTCTATCTCGATCGGCTCGGTCCGTTTTTTGTTGGCCGCGCGGTCCGCACGTAGCGCGCCTCCGGAATCCGGTTTACCGAGTCTCCGCCTGACGCTTGACGCGCGGCGTCAGACCCACCGTCGCCTCGCTACCGGCGCGATGGTTTGCGGCAGGCTTCCCGCATTTGCGATGGCCTGAGAATTCTCGCGGCGTGAGGCAGCCACCTCCCAGCGACTCGATCACTCTCAGTGTTTATCTAAACCACGGCCGCGCTGGCTTGTATTGTGCAGTAATCGCCCGGGCGAGCCGCTCGGGACGCTCGATTGGCCCGGGTCGAACCGCGGGACGTCGTCCGCGCAGCAGGAAACCGGAACCGAAGAGGTGCTCGATTGCCCAACCTGAGGAACCGGCGGCCAACACCGCTGACGCCGGAGGAACGGAAGTCTCTAACGCATGGAGACTTCTGGATCCCTGACGCCGAACGGACGGTCTACAGGCGCGCCCTCGAGGCACTCAATGCCGCCAGCGTCCCCTTCGTCGTCGCGGGCGCCTACGCGATCTACGAGCACACCGGCATCTACCGCAAGACCAAGGATCTCGACCTGCTCTTCGAGCCCTCGGAGGTCGTGGCCGCCGCACGCGCCCTCCGGGATGCAGGATTCGTCACGCGCCTCGAAGATGCGCACTGGCTCGGGAAGGCGACCTCCGGAGAGCACTTCATCGATTTGATTTACGGGATGGGGAACGGTACGGCCTTCATCGACGACGGATGGTTCCGCTACAGCCGACCGGGCATTCTGGCGGCCTGTCCCGTTCGCATTGCTCCTGCCGAGGAGCTGATGTGGCACAGGCTCTTCATCAGCGAGCGCCACCGCCACGACATGTCCGACGTCGTCCACCTCATTCTCGGATACGGGGAAGCGCTCGACTGGGAGCGGCTGGTCGCGCGGGTCGGTGAGAACTGGCCGCTGCTGCTGTCGCAGGTGCTGA
The DNA here is from genome assembly GCA_963749835.1 of uncultured Acidobacteriota bacterium. GTDB lineage: Bacteria > Acidobacteriota > Vicinamibacteria > Vicinamibacterales > 2-12-FULL-66-21 > JALZOC01. Next base: position 2,536,835 of record CAVVOD010000001.1, on the reverse strand, counting down.
TGTTCAGCTACGTGTATCCCGGATACCGGACGAATGTGCCCTCGTGGGTGCCGGAGACCCTGCTGGAGCGTGCACGCGCGCAGATTGGCCACGACGAGGACAAACCGGAGTTCACCCGCGGGCCGCTCATTTCGCGTTTCAGCTTCACGATCGACGTGAGGGAGTGGGGATTCACCAGTCCGCGAGACGAGCTGGTGCGGATCGCCCGGGAGAGTCCTACGGTGCGAGCCATCGCAGAGTCTGACGTGTGGGACGAGCGTGCGGAGGATCGGCCGGCGCCGCGGCAGGAGTCATCTCCCGCCGATTCACCCGCGACGAGTTGACCGGCCCTCCGGCGGTTGCCGGGCTTTCGTCTCGCCGAATGCGCGGGCGATCCCGCGGACCGGCGATACAATCCGGGCGTGTCGTTTTCTTTCTGGTGCGCCTATCTTCCTCATCGCGGCGCTCACTTCGTGAGCCCGGCCCCGGCCGATTCCGACGACAACTCTCTGTACGCTGTTCGGACTGGTGCCGCTGGCGGCTCGAGCCCCAATTTGGTGACCCTGCGGTGAAAGCTCTGAAACTACGAACCATCGCGGAGCGGCGGCACAACGGCGGGCAGATCGTAAAAGTGTACGAGCTGGCGAGCTCCGGCACGTTCACGCTGAACCTGACGCCCGGAGGGGAGGGTGGAGGCTTCGAGATGTTTGCCTCTGCCGGAGAGGCCCAGCAGGCTGCGGATGATCGGCTCCTTGCCGAGGGTCATGATTGCCGAGCGCTCGGATGCACAGCATGGCGCGCCCCCGCGCCGCCGGCGCGGAAAACTTCCTGATCGGCTCTACCCACCAGCCGGCGCTGATGCGATCGCGCGAGCGGCGACGCGTGCGCTCGACCACGCCCACTGGAAATTGAAGCCGCCGATACGGCCGTCCACGTCGAGCATCTCGCCGATGAGATACAGGCCCGCGCACCGCCGCGACTCCATCGTTGCCGGACTGATCTCGTCGAGCGCGACTCCGCCGGCGGTCGCTTCCGCGTAGTCGTAGCCGCGGCTCCCCATCACGTCGAGCGGCCATTCCACGAGACCGTGCGCCAGACGGCGCCGATCGGTGCGTGTGAGGTGCGCGAGCTCCGTCGATTCCTGGAGGTTCAGCTGCCGCAGGACCGCTGTAGCCACGGATGCGGGAAGAACGTCCGCGAGCGCGCTCTGAACGGAGGCACGAGGACGGCTGAGGGCGAGGGCCGTCCAGGAGGCGTCGACCTGTTCGAAGGCCGCGCCAGGACACAGGTTGATCGTGACGCGGACCGGTCGTGTGTCGAGACGTGCACGCAGCCAGTGACGGGATGCATTCAGCACGACGGGTCCGCTGATTCCGAAATGCGTCCAGAGCAGCGCGCCTGAGAGGCGCGCCGCGAGCGCACCCTCGATCCACACCGACATCTCGACGTCGTGCGCGACCCCCTGCGCTCCCGGTGCGGAAGAGACGTCCAGCGTGAGCGGAGCGAGCGCAGGAGTCGTCGGTACGATGGTGTGCCCGAGACGTTGGGCGATTCCGAGACCCGCGCCGTCGCTGCCCGTCTTGGGGAGCGAGAGTCCACCCGTCGCGAGAACGACGACGTTGGCGTCGAGCACGTCATCCGGCGTGTGGACCCGGAATCCGCCAGCGTCCCTCATGACGTCGGTGACGCGCGTGCCCGCGGTGAGCACAGCGCCGGAGGACTGGAGGTCGCGCATCAGCGCATCCAGCACGTCCCGTGAACGATTGCTGTCGGGGAACAGTTTGCCGTGCTCCTCTTCATGAAGGGCCACGCCGAGCGACGCGAACCAGGCGACGGTGTCGGAGACGGGGAAGCCGCGCAGGACGCGGCGGACGATCGTAGGCTTGCCGCCCCAGAAGTCACGCTCGCCGACGGACACGTTCGTGACGTTGCACCGCGAACCGCCGCTCACGAGGATCTTGGCCCCTGGCCGTGCGGCTCCGTCGAGGAGCGTTACGGATCGCGAAGGGTTGAGGCGCCGGATGAAGATGGCGGCCGCCAGTCCGGCCGCGCCGGCGCCGACGACCGCGACGTCGATCTTATGGGAGCCCACGAGAGGAGAGCTTCAGCCGCGCCCATCCTGGGTGGCGGGACCCCACCACCCGTCGTCTGAAAAACGCCTGTGAAGCTCCATCCAGCGGGTGTGCACCTGTTCGGACGTGGTGAAGACTTCGAGCCGCTCCTCGCCGGTCGGTTCGGTGATGAGGATTTCGTACCCGGGGCCGTCGACGGCAGCGCGCACCTCGCACTGCACCGTCTCCGACCCGCGCTGAAAGAAGTAGAACACCGCGCGATCAGCCCCTGTCGCGACGAACGGTCGGACGGAGCCCTCTGATCTTCGTGGCGCGCAAGGCGACGATGATGTCGTCGGCCATCTCCTCCGGCACCTCGACGAGCGAGAAGCCGTCGGCGATCTCGATGGCACCAATCGTACGGGACTCGACGCCGGCCTCGCCCGTAATCGCACCGACGAGATCGCCCGGCCGCACTCCCGCGCGCCGGCCGGCGCCGATGAAGAGCCGCGCGACGATGCCGTCTTCATCGCTGCTCTGCCGGTCACCGCCGGACTCCGGCCGGACGAGACGGCCCCGCGCGGGCTTCAGAGGACGGCCGCGCGATCCATCGCCTGGCGCCGGCGCCTGGACGACCGGGATCTCCCGATCTTCGCTCTGTCCGCCGCCCGCGGCGTGGGCCAGGTGCACGGCCGCCGCGGCGATGTCGACGATGTCGAACTCCTCCGCGAGAGAGGCGACGACGACACGCGTGTGATCGAGGTCGCCGGCGAGCAGGCGCTCGCGCAGCGAGGCGCGGGTGATATCGAGCCGCTTGGCGCGAAGGTCCGCCACGGTCGGGACCGTCGCCACTTCGATCTTCTGCTTGGTGAAGTTCTCGATCGTACGAAGGAGCCGATGCTCCCGCGGCTCAGCCAGCGTGATCGCGGTACCGCCGCGTCCGGCCCGTCCCGTTCGCCCGATGCGGTGGACGTAGGCCTCCGCCGCCGCGGGTACGTCGTAGTTGACGACGTGTGACAGCCGCTCGATGTCGAGCCCGCGCGCCGCCACGTCCGTCGCGACGAGCAGGTCCGCCGTTCCGTCGCGGAATCGCCCCATCACGCGGTCGCGCAGCCGCTGCTCCATGCCTCCATGGAGGGCCTCGGCCTGATGGCCGTGCGCGTTCAGCATCTCGACGAGGGTGTCGACCTCGAGACGGGTGCGGCAGAAGACGAGCGCGGACGCCGGGTTCTCCATCTCGAGCACCCGTTCGAGTGTGGCCGGCTTGTGGGCCCTGGCGACGATATAGGCGACCTGACGCACACGCGGAAGCTTGCCCGCGGTGGCCTTCTCCCGCTCGATTGTCACGCGCGCGGGGTTCTGGAGGTGACGTCCGGCGATGGCCAGGATCCGCGACGGCATCGTCGCCGAAAACAGCGCCGTCTGCCGCGTGCGCGGGGTGGCTTCCAGGATCGCGTCGAGGTCCTCGGCAAATCCCATGTCGAGCATCTCGTCCGCTTCGTCCAGGATGAGGACGGCCAGGTGCTCGAGCTTCAGCGTGCTGCGGCGGAGGTGATCGAGCGCTCGTCCCGGCGTGGCGACGACGACCGCCGGACCACGCTCGAGTCCCTTGATCTGCTGGTGCATCGGCGCGCCGCCGTAGAGCGGAAGCACTGAAAGCCCGGCCCCGCGTGCGTACTTGTGCACCGCTTCGGCGACCTGCATCGCCAGCTCGCGCGTCGGTACGAGGACGAGACCGCCGACGGGAGCCGTCCGGCCCTTTCCGCCGGCCGCTCGAATGCGCTGGAGCATCGGCAGCGCGAAGGCCGCAGTCTTGCCGGTGCCGGTGGCCGCCTGCGCGAGGACGTCGCGTCCCTCGAGCAGGAGCGGGATGGTTTCACGTTGAACGGGTGTCGGTTCTTCGTAGCCCAGTGCCGTGATGGCCGAAACGAGGTCTTCCGCGAGACCGAGGGAGGCGAAGCCGGGTGTGATGGTTTCTGTCTTCGTCGATGGCATTGCTGTACTGGCTACGCGAGCGTCGCCGCGTATTCTTCGTACGTTCCTTTGAAATCCGTGATGGCGTGGTGATCGAAGTGCCAGACCCGCGTTCCGACTTCTTCCATGAGGTCCTGGTCGTGCGTGACGAGGAGCACCGTCCCCTCGAATTTCTGGAGCGCTACGTTCAGCGCATTGATGGATTCGAGATCGAGGTGGTTCGTGGGCTCGTCGAGGACGAGCACGTTCGGCTTCTGCAGCATGATTCGGCAGAAGAGCAGCCGGGCCGTCTCGCCGCCCGACAGCGCGTCCGTGGGCTTCAGGCCTTCTTCGCCGCTGAAGAGCATCTGGCCGAGCAGCCCGTGAATGTCCTGGCGTGACGCGTCCGGGTCGAACTGATGGAGCCACTCCACGGCGGTCTTGCCCTTCTCGATCACACCCGTGTGATCCTGCGCGAAGTACCCGATGCTGACTTCGTGGCCCCAGCGCACCGTGCCATTGTCCAGATCGCCAGGCGACACGGGCAGGTTCGGCGAGTCCGCGAGCAGCGCCCTCAGCAGCGTCGTCTTGCCAAGACCATTCCGTCCGACGAGCACGATCTTCTCGCTGCGGTTGACGACGGCGCTGAAGTCCGTCACGACCGCGAGGCCGTCATACGCCTTGCTGATCCCCTTGATTTCGATCGCGGTGCGGCCGGACGGCCGGTTCATCTGGAACTTGATGTAGGGGCGCTGAATGTTCGACCGCGCCAGCGCGGTGGTCTCGAGCCGCTCGACTTCCTTCCGCCGCGACGTCACCTGGCTCGCCCGCGTGCCCGCGCCGAACCGCGCGATGAAGTCGTTCAGCTGCGCGATCTTCTTTTCCCGCTGCGCGTTGTCGGACTCGATGCGCGATCGGATCTGCGTCTTCGCCACGACCATGTCGTCGTATCCGCCGGTGTAGGTGATGATCGTCTGGTAGTCGATGTCGGCGATGTGCGTGCAGACCGAGTTGAGGAAATGGCGATCGTGCGAGATCACGATGAGCGTACCGGAATAGCGGACGAGGAACTCGCGCAGCCAGTGGATCGAGTCGAGGTCCAGGTGGTTCGTGGGCTCGTCGAGCAGCAGCGCCTGCGGCTGGCCGAACAGCGCCTGCGCCAGCAGCACGCGCACTTTCTGGCCGCCCTGGACTTCCCCCATCGTCCGCTCGTGGAGCTCATCCGGGATGTCGAGCCCCTGGAGGAGGATCGCCGCGTCGCTCTCGGCCGTATAGCCGTCCTCTTCGCCGACGATCCCTTCGAGCTCACCCAGTCGCATGCCGTCGTCGTGGGTCATGTCCGCCTTGGCATACAGCCCTTCGCGCTCTTCGAGCGCGCTCCAGAGCCGGGCGTTGCCCATGATGACCGTGTCGATCACGCGGAAGCGATCGAATGCGTACTGATCCTGGCTGCAGGACGCCGAGCTTGGGCGGGCGGACCACCGTTCCCTGCTGCGGCGTGAGCTCGCCCGTCAGCAGCTTCATGAACGTGGACTTGCCGGCGCCGTTCGGGCCGGTGAGGCCGTACCGCCGGCCTGGCTGAAACGTGGTGGCGACGTCGTCGAACAGTATTTTCGACCCGTAGCGCATGGAGACGCCGGAGACTGAAATCATGAGAATAAATCCTGAGGACCCCGGCCCGCGCCTCGTGCTGAGGGCAAGGCGTCACGCAAAGCGGCCTGCAGCGTGAATCCGACCGGAGGGAAACAGCTATTCTAACGCGAAACCCGAAAAGTACGTAAACCGACGACCGGGCTCTGACCCCAGTGTCCGTTAGTGGGACTGGTCGCGGCCGGTCAGCGTATCCAGGAACTGGATCAGCGCGTCGAAGCCTTCCGGCTTGTGGAAGAGGAACGCGCCATGGCGTCGGATGACGGCCTTGTCCTCCTCGGACAGCCCCTGGCCGGTGAAGATCAGGATGGGCGCCTCGGCGAGCTCCTTGCGGCTGCGGATCGCGATCATCAGATCGAGCCCGCTCTGGCCGGGCTCGAGGCCGACATCCAGGATCAGCGCCTGAACCGTTGTCGTACCGAGGACGGCATACGCTTCGTCCAGCGTCTCTGCCGGCACTCCGTCGTAGTTGTACGCGCGCAACCGCCGCACAAGCGTCTTGCGGACGGCAGGGTCGTCGTCCAGGACGAGAACCGTGGGCATGGCATCCATAGGCGCGCTCGAACTGTCCGGCGGCTACTTTACGTCGAGAATCGGGATTCGGGGCTCCACCCGGGATTCGGGACTCGGCCGGGATCCGGGACTCGATTTCGACCGTGGCTTCCGCCTTCCGCCTTCGCTGAAACTACGGCGGACCGCCGAAGCCTTGGCGGAGGCTGGTCAGGCGGAAGAACGCCTTTCGCGTCAGGCCTCCGAGGGCGTGAACTTTCCAGAGGCGGGGCCCGGACGGGCCAGGAAGTACGAGCCCACGACGAGCAAGCCTGCGAGGACCTGGGCGGCGAGCGATTCGACCGTCGGGAATCGTCGGAGAAGAAAGTCTATATCCGACCAGGAAGATCTTCAATCCTGTCCGGAGAAGCAGGGCATGGTTTCACCGGATGGGCTATGCTTTCAGCCAAAATTTCGTCGATTCAAGGAGTGCAGAAATGAATCTTTTTGTTGCCGTTCTTGCCCTGTCGGCCCTGGTTGCCCAGAGTGCGCCCGGTACGGTTCGCGTGTGGAAAGCGTCCGAAGTGACGGATCGAGGGAAGGCGCTGGGGCAGAAGCTGGATGCCCAGAAGGTGGCGAGCGAGGTCATCGCCACCGACGGCAACCGGACGTTCATGGTGGCGCACCGGGAGGGATCAGGCGTGGCCGAATGGCACGAAAAGCAGGCAGATTTCATGGTGATTTCGTCCGGAGAGGTCACAATGGTCTACGGTGGCACCATCGTGGATGCGAAGACGACGGCGGCGGGGGAGAAAAGGGGGCCATCAATCACCGGAGGAACCGAAGCCAAGCTCGGCCCTGGCGATGTGCTCCACATCCCCGCGCAGGTGCCGCATCAGATGAAGCTCGATCCCGGCAAGCAGGTGACGTACTTCGTCGTGAAGGTCGTGCAGTAGGACAGCACCTTTCAGTTCAATGATTTGGCGGCATCCCCTATAATGTTTCGGCCCCATGAAACCAACCAACGTCGGCAACCCTGACTACTACCATCGTGTCGTGGACTGCCAGTGGGCGTGTCCGGCGCATACGAACGTCCCGGAGTACATCCGGCTCATCGCGCAGGGAAAGTTTACCGAAGCCTACCTCGTCAATCGCGAGTCGAACGTGTTTCCGGGCATTCTCGGCCGTACCTGCGACCGGCCGTGCGAGCCGGCCTGCCGGCGAAGCCGGGTAGACGGCAAGCCGGTCGCCATCTGCAGGCTGAAGCGCGTGGCTGCGGATCACCGGGGGGAGGTCAAGCACCTGCTGCCGACCGCCCCCACACAGAAGAACGGCAAGAAGGTGGCGCTCGTCGGCGCGGGTCCCGCGTCGCTGACCGTCGCAAACGACCTGATGCCGCTCGGCTACGAAGTGACGATCTTCGAGAGGCAGCCGCGGCCCGGCGGCCTGATGCGCATCAACATTCCGGCCTTCCGCCTCCCGGAGCAGGTCCTCGACGAAGAGATCGCCTACATCATCGACATGGGTGTGGACGTTCGGTACAACACCCCGGTCAGCAGCCTGAAGTCGCTGCTCGACACGGGTGGATTCGACTCGGTCTTCGTCGGCAGCGGGGCGCCGAAGGGCAAGGAACTCGACGTCCCCGGCCGGCACGACACCGATCAAATCTTCATCGGCATCGACTGGCTGGAGTCCATCCATTTTGGTCACATCGAATCGGTCGGCAAACGTGTGCTGATCATCGGTGTCGGCAACACGGCGATGGACTGCTGCCGATCGGCCAAGCGTCTGGGTGCGACGGACGTCAAGGTCATCGCCCGCAAGACCCGCCGGTACTTCAAAGCGTCGCCGTGGGAGCTCGAGGACGCGGAAGAGGAAGGCGTCGATATCCTCGAGAACCTCCAGCCGGTGCGCTTCATCGTCGAAAACGGCGTGCTGACGGGGATGGAGTTCGACAGGTTCAAGTCGGAGGAGACCGCGACCGGTCTGAAGCAGGAGATCGTCGGCCGCGAGATTCATCCCGTGCGACACGGTGGTGCTGGCGGTGGGCCAGGACAACGCGTTTCCGTGGATTGAGCGGGACATCGGGCTGGAGTTCGGCAAGTGGGACATGCCGGTCGTGGACAAGACGACGTTCATGTCGACCAGGCCCGGCGTGTTCTTCGGTGGTGACGCGGCGTTCGGGCCGGCGAACATCATCTGGGCGGTGGAGCAGGGGCACCAGGCCGCGATCTCCATCCACAACTACTGCCAGGGTCTGCCGGTCACCGATCGGCCTCCCCAGGGCATGACGCTCACGAGCACGAAGATGGGGCTCCACGAGTGGGCCTACAGCAACGACTACGATCCGCATCAGCGGCAGAAGATGCAGCATGTGGATCTGCCGGTCCGCTTCGAGAGCATGACTACGGAGGTCGAGAAGGGATTCACGGCCGAGCAGACGCGCGTCGAAGTGGAGCGCTGCCTGAACTGCGACATGGAGACGCACTTCGTCGATTCACTCTGCATCGAGTGCGACGCGTGCATCGACATCTGCCCCGTGGACTGTCTCACGATCACCCCGGCCGCCGAGGAACCGGAGCTGCGCACGGCGTTCCTCGCGCCGGCGCTCAACACGGAGCAGCCGCTTTTCGTCTCGGGTCCTCTCAAGCAGACCAGCCGCGTCATGGCGAAGGACGAAAATGTCTGCCTGCACTGCGGGCTCTGCGCCGAGCGATGCCCGACCTACGCGTGGGACATGCGGAAATTCGTCCTGAACATCCCGTACGCGGGGGCCGCCAACGTGATCCCGCTGACGGCGGTCTAGACATCAGCGTTCAGCCCTCAGCGTCCAGCCTTCAGCTGAGAGCTGAGAGCTGAGCTCAGAGCTGAGAGCCTGAGCTGACTGACTGAGAGCTGACTGAGAGCTGATAGCTGATAGCTGATGACTATGAACCGTGTGAACAACTTCGCGTTCAAGATCGCCACGGCCAACGGCACGGGTCCGCCTCGGCCAACGGCCTGATCATGCAGGCGATCTTCCGGATGGGTGTCCCAGTCACGGGCAAGAACGTCTTCCCCTCGAACATCCAGGGGTTGCCGACGTGGTACGAGATCCGGGTCAGCCGCAAGGGCTACACCGCGCGGACGCCGGACTTCGATCTGATGGTCGCGATGAATCCCGCGACCTACCAGAAGGACATCACCGAGCTGCGCCCGGCGGGTGGCTGCTGTACGACTCGACCTGGCCGCTCGACGAGCGGCTCGTGCGCCCCGACGTGACGCCGCTCGGGATTCCGCTCGCCGAGATGTGCAACGCCGCGTTCAAGGGCGTCCGCGAGCGCATCCTGATGAAGAACATCGCGTATGCCGGGGCGCTGGCCGCGCTGCTCGACATGGACACCGAGATCATCCGCGCGCTCCTGGCCGAGAAGTTCTCGAAAAAGCCCGCGCTGATGGACTCGAACCGGAAGGCGATCGACCTCGGGTACGACTACGTGAAGGCCCATTTCGCCGCTCCGCTGCCGATTCACCTGGAGCCGATGGACGCCACGAAGGACGCCATCCTCATCGACGGCAACACCGCGGCGGCGCTTGGCTGTCTGTACGCCGGGGCGACGGTGGGCGCGTGGTATCCGATCACGCCCGCGACCTCCTTGATGGAGGCGTTCAAGAGCTTCTGCCAGAAGTATCGCGTCGAGCCGGAGACGAAGCAGAATCGCTTTGCGATCCTCCAGGCGGAAGACGAGCTTGCGGCGGTCGGCATGGTGATTGGCGCCTCGTGGGCCGGCGCCCGCGCGTTCACGCCCACCGCAGGACCGGGCATTTCGCTGATGTCGGAGTTCATCGGCCTGGCGTACTACGCCGAGGTGCCGGCGGTCATCTTCGACGTGCAGCGCACCGGGCCGTCGACCGGGATGCCCACCCGCACGCAGCAGGGGGATCTGATGCTCTGTGCGTACGCGTCGCATGGAGATACGCGGCACATCTGCCTGTATCCCTCGGATCCGCGCGAGGCCTTCGAGTTCGCGGTGGCTTCGTTCGATCTCGCCGAGCGGTTCCAGACTCCGGTATTCGTCCTGAGCGATCTCGACATCGGGATGAACGACTGGATGATTCCGAAGCTCTCGTGGGACGACGCCTATCGCCCGGACCGGGGGAAGATCCTGTCGGCCGAAGAGCTCGAAGGCGTCAAGACGTTCTACCGGTACCTCGACACGGACGGCGACGGGGTTCCCGCGCGAACGCTGCCCGGGATCAGTCCGAAGGGGGCCTTCTTCACGCGCGGATCTGGGCACAACCGCTTCGGCGCGTACACCGAGGACGGCGACGAATATGTCGAAGTGATCGACCGCATCGACAGGAAGATCCAGCACGCCGCGCGCGCCGTCCCGGCCCCGGTCGTGAAGACCGTCCCCGGGGCGAAGATGGGGCTCGTCACCGTCGGGGGCTGCCATGCCGCCTGCATGGAGGCGCTCGACCTGCTCGCGGCGGACGGCGTGACGCTCGACTACATGCGCGTCCGCGGTTTCCCGTTCGGCAACGACGTGACGAAGTTCCTCGAAGCCCACGACGTCAACTTCATCGTCGAACAGAACCGCGATGGCCAGCTCCGAAGCCTGATCATGCTCGAGACGGGCGTGCCGATTGAGAAGCTCGAATCGGTGCGGTACTACGGCGGATTCCCCATGAGTGCGAGTCACGTGATTGCCGGCGTCAAGGCAAAGCTGGAGCAGGCGGCATGACCTACATTGCCAAACCCAAGGTGCACCACCCCGGGCTTCAGAAGAACGAGATCGGCCTGACCCGGCGCGATTACGAGGGGGCGATCACGACGCTCTGCGCCGGCTGCGGTCACGACTCCATCACGGCGGCGATCATCCAGGCGTTCTGGGACCTGTCGATCCCGCCCCACAAGGTGGCGAAGCTCTCCGGGATCGGCTGCTCGTCGAAGACACCGGCGTATTTCCTGAGAGAGGCGCACGGCTTCAACAGCGTGCACGGCCGCATGCCCGCGCTCGTGGCGGGCGCGAACGCGGCCAATCGGGACATCATCTACATCGGCGTGTCGGGTGACGGCGATTCGCTGTCGATCGGGCTCGGGCAGCTGTGCCACGCCATTCGCCGCAATGTCAACGTCCTCTACGTGCTCGAAAACAACGGCGTCTATGGGCTGACCAAAGGGCAGTTCTCGGCCTCTGCGGACCCCGGCTCCCTCAGCAAGAAAGGGGAGGCGAACACGATGGACGCCATCGACGGCTGCCTGCTCGCACTGACGCTCGGCGCGACCTTTGTCGCCCGCGGGTTCTCAGGCGACAAGGCCCAGCTCGTCCCCATCCTGAAGGCGGGTCTCCGGCACAAGGGCTTCGCGTTCATCGACGTCATTTCGCCGTGCGTGACGTTCAACGATCACGAGGGTTCGACCAAGAGCTACGGCTACACCCGCGAGCACAACGTGGAAGTGGTGCAGGCTGACTTCGTGCCGCCGCGTTCCACCATCACGACCGAGTACGACCCCGGCACCGTGCGCAGCGTGCTGCTCCACGACGGGAGCTGGGTGCGCCTGCGCAAGCTCGCCGAGGACTACGATCCGACGGACCGGGACGCCTCGTACCGGTACATCCGTGAGCGCCAGAAGGCCGGCGAAGTGGTCACGGGGCTCCTCCATCTCTCAGGCGACTCGAAAGACCTCCACGATCAAAGCAACACGGTATTTACTCCCCTGACCCAGCTGCCATATGAGACGCTGTGCCCGGGGAACGACGAACTGGCAGAAGCTTCAGCGCCGATTCCGATAATCCAACTGAACTTCCAACGTGCACCTTCCAACGTGCTACGTGCTACGACGTGCAACGTGCGAGGAAGTGCCGGGGACCAGCGGGTAGGGGGCGGCGTCCAACCGGGACGGCGCCACGGCCGCGTATAGCTCGTCCGACATAGCCGGTCACACCACGGAGGACATAGGAAGCCGTATCCAACACGGGAAGGTAACCGGTTGCATACAGAATTGGCGTGCAATTGCGTGGAACTTGACAGCTGGGCCGGAGGGGCGTAGTTTCCCACGGGCGTGCCCCGCAGAGCCGGGGCCTTTGAAGGGGGAAGAATGCAAAGGGTAATTCGTTTGGGCGGGGTTTGTATGCTGGCGGTCGCGTGGGTACTGGTCGCTGCGGCTCCGGCCGCGGCGCAGTTCGACAGGGGCCAGGTTTCTGGCACCGTGAAAGACGCGCAGGGCGCTGTCGTGCCGGGCGCGTCTGTGGTGGTGACCAACACGCAGACGCAGATCGTGCGTACTACGGTGACGGACTCGAGCGGGTTCTTCACGGTGCCGAACCTGGCGCCTGGACGCTACGACGTGAGCGCCGAGCTCGAAGGCTTCAAGAAGGCGCTCCGCACCGGCGTGCAGCTGGACGCGGCAAGCGCCGTGACGCTCGATTTTTCCCTCGACACGGGTGCCCTCACCGAATCTGTGACGGTCACGGCTGATACGGCCGCCCTCCAGACGGACACCGGGCTCCGCAAGACGATCGAATCCAAGGACATCGAACAGCTTTCATTTTCCGGCCGCAACCCGATTGGCGTCGTGGGCCTGAAGCCCGGCGTCATCGGCGGCAACTTCAACAACTACGGGTTCTCCGACCTGGGCAACGGCGGGTTCACCATCAATGGCAGCCGGGGCGACGAGAACAACATCACCGTGGACGGCGCGACGGCCATCCGGACGCGTTCGTCGGGCGCCATCGTCGGGATCCAGAACGTGGACACGCTCCAGGAAGTGCAGGTCCTCACGGGGAACTACCTGCCCGAGTACGGGCGCGCGAGCGGCGGTCAGATCCGGATGGTCACGAAGAGCGGCAGCAACCGTTTCAGCGGCAGCGCCGGCTTCTACTATCGGGACGACAAACTGCAGGCGAACACCTTCACGCGCAACAAGAGTCCCCTGGCCAGCAACAATTCCGGCCCGGCCCCCTTCAACTACAAGCAGTACGGCTACTCGATCGGCGGACCGATTCAGAAAGACAAACTGTTCTTCTTCGGCGCGCAGGAGTGGGTCAACTACCTCGCCGGCTCGTCGAACAACGTCACGGTCCCGACCGCGGCGATGCGGGGGGGAGACTTCAGCCAGCTGCTCACCGCGAATCAGTTCTTCAGCACGCCGCAAATCATCAGGGATCCGCTCACCGGCCAGCCATTCCCCGGCAATATCATCCCGACGAGCAGGCTCAGCCCGAACGGCATCGCACTGCTGAACGCGTATCCGCTGCCGACCCCCGGGTTCAATTCCGGCGGTTCCGCGAACGCGATCGTCACCAGCGAGAATCCGCAGGATCAGCGGAAGGACAACATCCGAGTCGACTACCGGCTGAATGCGCACAACAACTTCGCGTTTCGCTACGGAAAGTACAGCTGGACGGCGATTGACGCGTTCCGCGGCTCGTTCCCGTACGCCCGCACGGACTGGGACCGGCCCAACACGACGCAGACGGCCAGCTGGACGAGCACGATTACCCCGACCCTGCTGAACGACCTCACCTACACCTACGGGCTCGACGAGGTCTTCATCAACGTCTTCCGTGGCACGGACGCGTTCCAGCGGAGCAAGTACGGCATCAACTATCCGTACATCTTCCCGGGCAAGGAGATCGACGACAAGATCCCGACGATCACGATCGCCAACTTCACCGAGATCGACGGCGGTCCGTATCCCTCGTCCTCGCGCGGTCCCATCCACACGGTCACCGACACGACGACGTGGGTCAAGGGGCGGCACACGTTCAAGGCCGGCGTGGTGTTCGAGTACTCGGGCGAGGACGACTTCGACCAGATCAACGTCCAGCCGATCCCCGGCAGCACGAACAACCAGAACGGACGGTTTCTGTTCAGCAACAGCGCGACCGCCCGGACTGGCGTCGCCGTCGCCGACGCGGCGCTGGGCCTCTTCGACAGCTACTCGGAGATCGGCCAGCGCGCGCTGACCAAATGGCGTGCGCTCGGCACGGACATCTTCGTGCAGGATTCGTGGAGGCCGACCGGGCGGCTCACGATCGAAGGCGGCGTCCGCTACGTGATCTGGCCGCCCTGGTACTCGACGACCAACAACATCGCCAATTTCGATCCCTCGGCGTACAGCACGACCAACCAGGCGGTGATCAATCCGGCGAACGGACAGATCATCAGCGGTCCGCGCTACAACGGCATCGTCCTGCCGGGTGACGGATTCCCCCAGTCGGCCAGCAATCTGGCCGTCTTCAACAACCCGGCCGTCCTCGCGCTGTTCAACGGCGCACCGCGCGGATTCGCGGAGACGCACAAGAACGTGTTCGAACCTCGCGCGGGCGTGTCGTTCGCGGTGAACGAGAAGACGATCATTCGCGGGAGCGCGGGCGTGTTCCACAACCGCGTGACGCTGAACGACTCGCTGCTGCTCGGGGGCAACCCGCCATTCCAGCCGCAGGTCGGCGTCAGCAGTGGTTCGGTCGATAACCCCGGCGGTTCCGGCGGCGCCGCGGTGCTGCCGTTCGGCATGACGGCCATCGACAAGGTGTTCAAGCACCCGACCGCCTACACGTACTCGGCCGGCGTCCAGCGCGAGCTGCCCTGGAACTTCATCGTCGATGCGGCTTTCGTCGGCCGCGTCGGGCTGTATCTCCAGCGGGAGCGGAACATCAACCAGTTGCTCCCGGGCACGATCCAGGCAAACCCGGGCGTCAACACCGACTCGCTGCGGCAGTACAAAGGGTATGGCGTCATCCGGTTGTCGGAAAACGCCGGCCACTCGAAGTACAACAGCTTCCAGCTGGGCGTCGATCGGCGCTACACGAAGGGTTTCAGCTTCGGTCTCGCCTATACGCTCGGCAAGTCCGAAGACAACGGAAGCGACAAGCGCACCGTGATGTTCAACTCGCTCGACGACAGCGGCTACTACGGCGCGTCGAACTTCGACCGGCGTCACGTGTTGAACTTCCACTACATCTACGACCTGCCGTTCCTCAAGGACCAGAACTCGCTGGTGTCCAAAATCGCCGGAGGCTGGCAGATCTCAGGCTCGACCTTCATGCGCAGCGGCACGCCGCTGTGGGTGACGAGCACGACGGACGTAGCCGGTGTCGGCGACGCGTTCGCAAAGCCATACAACCAGGTGAGCGATCCCGCGGCCGGTGCGAACCGGACGTTTTCGCAGGGCCTGGTCGGCAGCACGGCGCTGGATCAGAACTTCTGGTTCAACCCGGCGGCCTTTGTTCGCCCCGCGGCCGGAACGTTCGGCAACGGACCGCGGAACAACATCTACAACCCCGGTCAGTACCAGTGGGACATTGCGCTCTTCAAGAATGTGCGCATCCAGGGGACCAAGACGGTTCAGGTGAGGGCGGAAATCTTCAACTTCCTGAACCATGCGAACCTCAGTGGCGCCAGCACGGACCCGACGAGTGCCACGTTCGGGCGCGTGACCGGCAAGGACGATTCGCGTCGCGACATTCAGCTGAGCGTCAGGTTCCTCTTCTAACAGAGGGGCGCGGAACCGATTCGAGCCCGGCGTGGATCGATTCCACGCCGGGCATTTTTACGTCCCGAGAAGTCCGTGCTACGTGCTGGGTGCTATGTGCTACACGTGCGATGTGCCAGGTGCTTCGCGTGCGCCGTGCGCGCGGTCAGTCTCGGGTCGCACGTAGCGCGTAGCACGTAGCACGTAGCACCTAGCACGTGTCTATCCCACCAGCATGCTTAGCAGGAGCACTCCGCCGAGACCCGCAATCGAGACGATGGTCTCGAGCACGGTCCACGTGGCGAAGGTCTCGGGGACGGACATGTTGAGGTACTCCTTCACCAGCCAGAAGCCGCCGTCGCTGACGTGAGACGCGATGAGCGATCCGGCGCCGATGGAGACGACGAGCAGCTCGCGATTGACGTCCGGCGCCGCGGCCGCAATCGGAACCATGATGGCGGCGGCGGTCACGACCGCCACCGTGGCGGACCCCACGGCGAGCCGCAACAGGGACGCGATGAGCCATCCCATCACCAGGGGAGAGAGCTGCAGGCCGCTCATGGCGTCCGCGATCGCGGTGTCAACCCCCGCGATGTCGAGCACGCGCCCGAAGCCCCCGCCGGCCCCGACGACGAGCAGGACGCCGGCGATGGGAGTCAGTGATTCCTCGGCGAACTGCAGGAGGCGCACGCGGTTGAAGCCGCAGGCCCGGCCGAACGTCAGCAGCGCGACGAGCGTCGCGATCAGCATGGCCATCAGCGGCGTGCCCGCGAAGGCAAAGACTCTCCGCGTGGTGCCGTCCGGAAGGACGCCCTGCGCGAGGGCCGCCGCGAGCATCAACAGCACGGGAAGCAGCATCGTGAAGATGGTGATCGGGAGCGAGGGTGGCTGTGCGTTTGCACTCGCCCCGGAGAGTTGGTCGGCCATGGCGCCGGCGCTGATGTGGAGACGACGGCTGATCAGGCGCCCGAAGAGGGGCCCGGAGAGGACCGCGACGGGGAAGCCGACGACGAGGGCGTAGAAGAGCGTGCGGCCCGGGTCGGCGCCCAGCCGTTCGATGGCGGCGAGCGGGCCCGGGTGAGGAGGTATGAGGCCGTGAGTGGTGGACAACCCTGCCAGCATCGGGATCGCGACGCGCAGTAACGGTGTGCCGGTCTGGCGCGTGACCGTGAAGAGCACCGGGGCAAGGAGCACCAGCCCCACCTGGAAGAACACGGGCAGGCCGATGATGAACCCGGAGAGCATCAGGGCCCAGTCCACCCGCTTTTCACCGAGCGTGCGCACCAGCGCGTTCGAGACCACGATCGCGCCTCCGGACTCGGCGAGCAGCTTGCCGATCACCGTGCCGAGGGCGATCACCATGGCCACGAACCCGAGTGTGTCGCCCACACCCGCCTGGAACGCGCGCGGTATCTCGACGAGCGGCATCCGGGCACCGACCCCCACACAGAGGGAGGCCACGGTGAGCGCCACGAACGCGGGCAGACGCACCCACGTGACGAGCAGCACGACCAGGGCCACGCCGGCACTCGCGACGAGGAGAAGCTGAAGCGGATCGACTGGACTCATATGTGCGCAGGAGCTTACCCTGAGTTGCCGCGAATACACACGTTCAGGCGGCTCTCGGGCGGGAGGCGGATGTGGCGATGGAAAACACGCTCGTGCGGACCGAACGGTGCCAGCAGTGCGGCGAAGTCATGCTGTGGAGCCAGAACGCATGGCCCGCCGGTGATACGTACTCGGCGGCGTACCAGTGCCCGAACGGGCACCTGGTGGATCCCACGGAAACACGGCAGTGTCCGCGGTGCGGCATCCACGACACGAAGCTCACTCACGCGGCCGAAGGTCGTCAGCAGTTCAAGTGCTACCGGTGCGGTGAAGAATTCCAGATTCCCCGGTAGGGGATCACCGACCGGCTGCGGGGACATCAGGACGACGACTGAGCCGCGCGCCCCGGAAGATCAAGGCGGGTCCGCGGTGTGCGCCGGCGCTGCCGGTCCGCGCGAGCGTCAGCGCGCCCACATCGTCGCGCACGAGAGCGGCAGGGATGGTCACCTCGCACGTGCGTTTGCCGGCCATGTCGCACGTCCCCACAGGCTGTCCGTTGAGGGTGAGGGCCACGGCCGCGCCGTCAGCGGATGTCATATCGAGCACGAGGTGATAGCTGAACCTGCGGGCCAGAGGCAGGAGCAGCGTCGCGCTGTGTTCCCCGCGGCGCAGCGCGCCTGCCTCGTTCCTTTCAGCGCCACTCCACCCGGGTCCGTAGTAGGCCTCGGATTCAAAGTCCGCGCGCAGGACGCCGGCATTCGACTCGGGGGTGAAGAGCGGTCGCGCCGGGTGGTGAGGGCAAACCGTGACGCTCTGCCTCACACCCCCGGGCCGCACGCGCGCGCGGGCGTGCAACCCCGGCCGTTCCACGGCGAATCGGAACACGGGCCGACGCTCGCTGGCGCGCGTCATCACCGTGGCGATCACACCGTCAGCGCTGCCGGGCACGGCGGCCGTGCTCGTGCTCCCGTCCCCCATCAGCTGTGTGCTCTGCGCCCGGATGCCCGCTGATGCCATCTCCGTTTCGATGACCACGGACCCAATCGCCTGAAGCGTCGCGATCCAGCTCCCCGTCACCAGCGCAGGCGACAGCTCGCGCCAGGAGCCGGTGGTCAGCTCGACGCACGGAACGTCTGCGGTCAGCGCGTACATCGCTTCCTGAAAAGACACGCGCACCGGGCCCTCACCGGTGAGGGCCTCGGATCGCAGGAACCTTCCGTCCGGAGCGAGGACCGCAAGCGCAAGCCCGGCATCCACCCATGCGAGATCCTGGCCTGACAGCGCGATGCGTGCACCTCGCGGCCCGGCAGAGGCGACGAGCGCTCCCGCGAACGGCGGCGGCGCCGGCAACGCCGCCGAATCGATCGGCATTGAGATCTCGTCGTCCGCTCCCCGCCACTCCGCGTCCCGCGTGCCGGTGCGCAGCACGAACGTCTCGAAGGTGCGGGGGCGTCCTGCTGGACGCGCCTGTGAATGCTCCGGCCCGGAGAGATCGAGCGGCCCCGGCACGAATGCCGTGGCGCCGACGACGATCGTGTTGCGAGGAAGCGTGAGCAGCCACTCGGCCAGGGGTGGCCCGGTGATGACGGTTCGTTCGAACTGAAGGCCGGCCGTGCCGAGGAACAATGAGCCGGCGGCGAAAGCAAAGATGCGCCCGGTGTGGCCCTCGGGACCTCCAGTTCCATGCGCCGCCGCTCGTACCTCCGCCGCGTCGAAGGGGACACCAGAGATTCCCCTGGGCGCTCCTCCCTCACCGGTCAGGAGCATGTACCGGATCGCCATGTCATAGAAGTAGTTCTCCGCCACCACGCCCGCACGGTCGGGGAGTTGACGAAACGCGGTCCGGAAGAATCGCGCCGGTCCCGTCTGGTCGCTCTGGTCGGCGTCACGGTAGTTCGCGGCGACGTTGGCCAGCGGCATGACCGCCGCCACCACCACCGCAACCGCGCCCGTCACGAAAAGTATGTAATCCGACGAACGGGGTCTGACCCCACTGTCCGTTTTTGGGACGGACCACGCTCGAAGGCGTGTCCGAAGGGCTCGCGCGACGGCGTCCACGCCGAGGGCGGCCACGGGCCACAGGAAGACCATGACGGGCGTGATGAAGCCGCTGAGATCGCCGGAAATGTTCAGGACCATGCCGAGCATCCCGACGGCGGATCCTGCGAGGAGTGCCGTTCCGCTCTGGCGGCCCCGGATGGCCGAGACCATGCCGGCGGCGAGCAGGAGCACGCCGGCGATGCCGAGCTCACGGCCGATGACCGACGCCAGCGCCGGGACGTGATCCGTCAGCAGGACCCACGGCCCAAAAGCAAACCGCTGCCCGGCGAACCTCTCTGCGGTCACCACTCCAATCAGATCCCGCAGCGAGCTCGCCCGGCTCTCGAGGTACGGCGCGCCCTGCACGGTCCTGAGGACGATCAGCCCGTACTGCGCGACCCCCAGCACGATCAGCAGGCAGGCAGCCGCGGCGGTCTTCAGCGTGACGGCGCGTCGATGCCGGAACAGCACGTACAGCCCGCAGGCGGGGATGATGCCGATGATCGTGAGGTGATTGCCGAGGCCGAGCGCGAAAGCCGCTGTCGCGGCGAGCAGGCGCACGGGAGCAGGGCGGGTCCCCCACGCACGGAGAAACGTCATCGTGAGCGCGGCGACGGCGGCAGCCAGGCTGTACACCTCGGCGAACACGGCACTGCGCCAGAAGCTGGCTCCCGCGCCGAGGGCCAGCGCCGCACAGAGCGCGGACCAGCGCCCCGCGCCTATCTGACGGCCGATCACAAAGGCGAGCGCGCACGTCAGCGCCGCGAGTGTCGCCGAGAAGAGGTTGGCGCGGTAGGCGATGCTGCCTACGGGAAGCATGACGAACAGGTGCGAGAGCCAGACGTACAGCGGGTACCCGGGTGGGTGCGGCGTCCCGAGCACGTAGCCAACGAACTGGAACTTCGGCGTATCCTCGGGTCCGCCAAAATCCGGCTGCAGCGTCGCGAGGTACAGCGCGAGGGACGAGAGGCCAGCGGCGGCGGCCCACGCCGCGTCCATGCGTGAAGACCGGAAGGCTGGTTCGGGTTGTGGCTGAGTCGGTGGCACGAGCGGTGAGCGACTAGCATACCGTCGATTGGTGTGGCTCGGCCTTTCTGTTGCAGATGAGGTCCTCCTGACCGCAAGGAGGAAGACAAATGTCCGTTTGTACGAAGGCGATGGCCCGGATCATCCCAATCGCTTTCACACTGACTGCCTATCCGCCGGCCGTCGCCTGGGCCGACCCGGTACGCATCACCGTGCATTTCACGCTGAGGGGCGACCATGAGACAGGCACCAGCCCCGCCGATCCAGACAACGGGAACCGCACCGCGTCCGGATCCTTTTCCATCGTGGCGGCGCCGCCTGCAGGGGGAGGGCGGCTCGAGGACTTCACGCGTGGTCTCCATCCGGAGGCCGTGTCACTGACATGGGCGGGCACATCATGGACGAACACGACAGCCGACGTCGGGCGCCTGGTCTTCGACCCTCACGGGATCCTCGTCTACTGGCAACTCTCGGGCGTTGCCGCCGGGCTGGCGAACATTGGCGCGGGGACGGCGCCGGACATCTACATCGACCCCTTTGCCTTCCTCTACACATCCGACCCAGTGAACCTGTATGAAGGGACGGTCCTGTCGTCGTCCGTAAGGGTCACTCCGGCTGTCGCGCCTCCCGACCCGGGGCAGGTGCCGGAACCGGCGACCATCGCCCTGGTCGCGTTCGGCATCGGCGTCGTCGCCACCCGCCGGGGACGGACCCGCGGCCTTTCCTCAACCGCGAAATGCTCGCCGGAATAGCCGTCGATGCGGCTCACGTCGCAATTCTTGCAAATTAGGAGTCGATGCCTACAGCCGAGCGGAGGCTCGAACCCAGACCGCAGTGTGTCCTCGTCGTGGACGACTATGCCGATCTGCGGACCATGTGGCGGCTGTGGCTGAGCATGTGGGGCTTCGACGTGCACGAAGCGGCCGATGGCAGGGCCGCCACCGAGGCGGCGTTCGCCCAACCCCCCCGGGTCGTCCTGATGGACTTGAGTATGCCGGTGATGGACGGGTTGACCGCAGTCCGGCGGCTGCGTGCCGATCCACGCACGGCGGCGACGACCGTCATCGGCGTGACCGCCCACGGCACCACACATCCGGCCGTGGGACAGTTTCGGGCTGCATGCGACCTGCTTCTCGAGAAGCCGGTCGAACCGCAGGTCCTCCTGGAGCACTTGCGAAGGGTGCTGAGGCACGCCCACTGACGGCCGGGCCGGCGTTCAGGTCGTGCGTGGCCCAAGCTCGGTGACTGTCCGCGCGCGGACCGACCACTGGCGGCCGCACACGGTGCAGCGGTAGCTGAGAACCTCGGGGCTCACCGGGACGGTCATCTCCGTGCGATCCGACTGGCAGCCGTGACAGGACAGCCGCGGCTCCTTCGAGCCGTCATCCTGCTTCCGAATTCCGAACCACAGCCTCATGGGTGATGCCTGATCCGCCGCGCGGCTGCTTCAGATCGCCGCGCGTTCACAGCGGCGGCCAGCCCCCATCCCGCGTGGAGGGGAGCTTCGATTATCGCCGCTCTCGTGTCCTTTCGTTCCAATTCTCGTTTCCCGCCTGTCGATCGACATCGTCCTCTTCGATGCGAGGCACGGGTAAGACGTTCCCGCCGTCGTGCGAGACGATCGTGCACTCGGCGGCCTTCAGATCGATCAGACCGATGATGGCTCCCTCGTAGGTTTCGTAGACACCGAGAAGACATCCGCACCGCAACAGCTTGCTCGACAGTCCGCGGAGAATGCGCGCCATGCCGGTTTAGACCCCGCCTTTCGCGCGCGGGTTTGACGTCCGATTCGTCCAGGCCTCGGCCGCATGCGATTGTTCAGGACATAGGTCCTGAGAATCGTGCGAAGGGGGCATCCGCGCGCGTTATTCGGTACAAAAGTCGTCGAGATGCGGACCTATTCGCGTGGGAACCCCCCGTTTGGACCCTCTTTTGGCGGTAAACGTGGATTCAACTTTGCACCTGCCGGGCTGACATGCCTGCACGCATTCTCATCGTCGATGACGACATCGGGTATCTGATGGTCACGAAGGATGTGCTCGAACGTGGCGGGCATCAGGTGCTGCTTGCGAGCACCTTCGAGGAGGGACGCCGCGTGCTGCGCGACGACACACCCGATCTGCTGATCGCCGATGTGCGGCTCGGGGCCTTCAACGGCCTGCAACTCATCGCCATGGGGCCCTCCGGGATCCCGTCGATCGTCATCAGCGGGTTCGATGATTCCGTCCTGCAGGCGGAGGCCCGTGCCTTCGGAGCCGATTATCTGGTGAAGCCCGTCACCGGCGCGTCACTGCTCGGTCTCATCAAACAGAAGCTGGCGAATGCGCCGGCCGCATCGGCCCGCCCTTAGTGTCCTGACCGCATGGTTCGCGACATAACGCCCGGGCGGGGCATCCCGCCTGGCGGCGTTGCTCCTTCTTCAAATACTCAGGGTATTCTCAGTCGTTGCGCCTTGCCATGCGGGCGCCGCGCTCCGGGACTTATGCCACGATCCACGCGGTCAGGACACGAGCACTCGCGCGTCAGCCTCCCTTGGTTTCGTCCGGTTCCGTCAGGGCCGGCACGTCCACATCGTCGAGCGGTTTTGGTTCTTCCTTCTTCGCGGGAGGATGCGCTGCCGGCGGCAGATCGTCGGTGCCCCCGTCGGGCCCTTTCTCTCGTTGATCCTCCGTTGCGCGCTGACCCCTCCCGCCGTTTCCCTCATTGCTCATTCATCGCTCCACTCCTGGCATTCTCGTCCGGTACGACGTGCGGCTTCAAGAGTGCGCGGGTTCACCGCCGGCCAAGCGTCACGATGAGGGCCGCGCCCGCGACCATGACCGCAGCTCCGATCAAACGCTTCCGGATATGCCGCTCCTGGAAATACCGGTAACCCAGCACCACGCTGAAGAGCGCAGACAACTGGAAGAGCGCCAGCGCATAGCCGACCTGCAGCTCTCCGAATGCGAACAGCGTCGTCACCTGCATGACCCCGGTCGTGAGCGCAAGCCACAGATACGTGCGCCAGTGGCGACGGAGCAGAACGATCTGTGCCCCCAGTCGACCGCGTAAGAGCACGCCGGCGGCGGCCGCGGCCAGTGGCAGGCCGAGTACGCACCAGAGAAGAAACGTGGTGAGGGGCGACGAGAGGAGCAGCGCCTTCTTGAGGAAGACGGCCTCGGTCGCGGAGAGTGCCAGCGCCGCGAATCGAAGCTGCACGCCTGGACTGCGGGCGAACCGGCTGAAGGCGCTTCCGCCGGTGGGTGTCGCGCCGCTCTCGAGGACGAAGTAGCTGCCGGCGATGATGAGGAGCATCCCGGCGATCCCCATTGCTGTCGGGATCTCGCCGATCAGCATGATTCCCAGCACCAGGCTGACGAGGGCTTTGTAGGCGTTGATGGGGCCGAGGACGGAAAGGTCCCCCGATCTCAGCGCATAGACGAGGAGCACGTTACCGCTGACAGCCAGGGCTGCGGCGATGATGATGTCGATCCAGAACCCCGGCGCTGTATGCAACCGCGACGGGTCGAGGAGCAACAGGATGCACGCCGGCGTGAGCAGCGCGTGTGTGGCGCCGATGATGAACAGCGGCTCCGCAGACTGCTGGGCAAGTTGTTTCTGAAAAACATTCGAGATGGGGTTGGCGATGATCCGCGCGACCACGAACAGCGAGGTGAGCATAGTTTCAGCGGTCAGCTGTGAGCTATCACCATCCGGGAAGAACTACGAGCTGATGGCTCTTAGCCGGAAGCGAGAGGATCAACCCCTGGTCTTCCACCAGGCACGACTCCCGGGTCCAGTGAGATTGTGCCCTGAGTGTGCCCGCCCTGGCGATCGTTCGCAGCCTACCCGCCGAAGTAGCCGCTTCGCGCCTTGACGGTCGCCGAGGAGTTCCTGACCCGGACTTCCAGGCGGCGCCACTCGTGACTGCCCGCCGCTTCGATTGCGAGCAGGTAGCGCTGGCGCAGTTCGTCGAGCAGGTTCGACGCGAGCAGCAGGTTGTCGGCGTGGCTGTTGGTGAACATCAGCTGACCGCCGGTCCACGCCGCGAGGTCTCGCAGGTCGGCCCCGTTGCTCGGGGTGGATCGGCTCGCCGCCTCCAGGATCGAGGACTGATCGACGGCGGCGACCGTGGCAATCACATACACCGGCACGTCGATCGAACTCGCGAGGCCCGAGACCTCGCCCGAGGTGAGGGCGCTGCTCGTATCGATCCCGTCCGTCAGGATGACGATCGCCTTGTGGCTGGCCGGACGCTCGGCGAGCTGGCGCGCCGTCGCCGCGGTGGCGTCGTAGAGTGACGTGCTCCCGAAAGGCTGCAGGTTGTCCAGGGCGCCCTTGAGGCCTCCCAGCCTGGTGGTGAAGGCGTTCCGCTGGTGGAGCGACGAATCGAACGTAAAGAGCGCGACTTCGTCTTCTCCGTCGCGCAACTGGGACACGAGCGTGTCGAACGTGTGACGGGCCATCCGCATCTTCGACCCGACACGCATGCTGCCGCTCATGTCGACCAGGATGGCCAGACTGACGGGCGCGCCCTGATCGGACCGCATCGAGAGAATCGGCCGCGCCTCGCCGTTGTCGCGGACCTCGAAGTCGGCCGTGGTCAGCCCTTTCATCGGCCGTCCCCGCCTGTCGCGCACGGATGCCTGGATGCTCACGAGATCGACAGCGCTCCGGAACGCCGACGGGGCGCGCTGCAGAGGCGCCTGCGCTATCACAGAGACGCCGGCAAGCCCGGTCGTGACGGCCGCTGCCAGCAGGAGTCGATTGACAATCCGTTTCATGGGTATCACCGCCGGCGGGCACGGCTCGCGCCCGCACAGTTCTTTGTCAGTCGCTACACCTTCGGCAGCACATGTCCGAGCCGTCGCTAGTTGAGGGGAGTAGGAACATTATAGCACAGGTCGGGCGTCCGCGACGTCCTGAAAGACACAAACACCCGGGCGCATTACTCGGCGAGTCAGGCGGCAGGGTGCGGTGACGAGGCTGCGGCGGTGCATGTGCAAGCAGGAGGCTGGGGACTGACGGTCGTGAAGAGACGCTGGAGCTCGCCAATGAGGTGTCCCGGCATGCATGGCTTCACCAGCACGGCTCGCATGCCGCAGGCGGCCCCCTTCGCCCGGACGTTCACGTCCCAGTGTCCCGTCAGGCCGATGATCGGCAGGTGCATGGTCC
The DNA here is from genome assembly GCA_963749835.1 of uncultured Acidobacteriota bacterium. Lineage (GTDB taxonomy): Bacteria > Acidobacteriota > Vicinamibacteria > Vicinamibacterales > 2-12-FULL-66-21 > JALZOC01. The sequence continues at coordinate 2,511,485 of CAVVOD010000001.1, read as the reverse complement.
GGGCATCGCCGTGCAGCGCCGCGCTGAGCGCGAACCCGTCCATCCCGGGGAGCGAGATGTCGGTGATGACGGCAGCGGGTGGGTCTTCGAGCGCCACTCTGAGCGCATCGTCACCGTTCGAGACGCCTCTCGCCCGGAAACCCGCATCCGTCAGGAGCTCGAGGTACCCGCTCAGCGTATGCGCGTCGTCTTCCACCACCATGATCACCGTGGCTGCCATCGCGTTGATACCTCAATCCCCGGTTCGAGATGTCCTGATGTGAAGCGGACGCCTGATGCCGCCTCAGTGTCTCTGCTGCAGATCGCTGCCACGCCGGCCGCCGGCCGTGACCAGCCGCCTGTCCGCCCGGCGTGCGTCGCGGCGCTCGACGAGTTGCACCGCCTCCGCCGCGTCGGTCTCCGCAGCCGCAGCGGCGCCGGTTGCCGCGTGTGAGCAGACGCGATTGCGTCCGGCACCCTTTGCGGCATACAGCGCGGCATCCGCCCGGCCGAGCACGGCGTTCACGTCGCCTTCGCCCGGCAGCGCCTGCGTGACGCCGAAGCTGGCGGTGAACCGGACGGCTCCGCGGGCACACAGAATGGGCGTCGCGGCAAAACGGCCACGAAGATTCTCGGCCACGCGTGCCGCGCCTTCGACAGTCGTGTCCGGCAGCACGATGAGAAACTCCTCGCCGCCGTACCGGCACCGCTCATCGCTCATGCGCAGCGTGTCGCGCAGGATGCGCCCGACACCGGCAAGCACCTGATCGCCACAAAGATGGCCGTGGTGGTCATTGACGGCCTTGAAGTGATCGAGATCGAACATGACGACGGCAACCGGCATGTGGGACCGCTGGGCGCGCCGCAGTTCGGCGCCGAGCCGCTCGATGCCATGATGCCGTGTCACGCAGCCCGTCATCGGCTCGATGACGGCGAGCTCACGCACGGTCCTGAACAACTGGACGTTTTTCACCGCCACCGTCAGCAGGGCCGCGGCCGCCTGGAGCAGCTCGCGCTTCGGCTGGGTGAGCGGCTGATTGTCGTGCCGCACGCCGAGCACTCCGACGAGCTTCTGCTGCGAGATGAGAGGAAACGTATGCCAGGTGGCAGGGCGCGGAGGGAGCCCGCTGAGACGATCTTCGATCGCACGCGATCCGATGACAGGTTCCCATCCGCTGTCCTTCGTCGAGAGCCAGATGTCATGACCGGCGACGAGCGGCTGGAGGTGATCGACGATGACGGTCTTCAGCGAATCGGGGTCGAGCGCCTGGCCAAGCGACTCCGCCAGTCGCATCAGCATCTCGAGCTCGCCGGCCCGGTCCTGGAGAAGCAGCGTCGTGTCGCGCAGTGTTCGAAGTTCTCGCGCACCCGCACGATCGAGCACACGCCGTGAGCGCACGAGCACAAGCGTCACGGCAATGGCCGACAGGAATCCCGTGGCGATGAACGTGGCCAGATGCCCTGGAGACACGGCGCCGATCGCCCGCTTGAGCGGGGCGTGGAGCACGACGGCTGCCGCAATGGCGGCGGTCAGCGCAAGGCTCAGCACAGCGCCTGCGACGAGACGCTTGCCCGCGGCCCGGTCGCCGCGCCCGAAGAGTACGCCTGTGTGCTGTGCTGACACGCAGATGCCTGCTCAGCAATGGAGGTGCCGAAGCTCTGCCGGGGGGCTAATCTGTTGCCAACTTGCGGGTTATCACCCCCGCGGTGGCGGACTGCGCGAGGGGACTCCGGGTTCGCAGTCCCTTTATGGAACACACTGGGACGTTTTGCGTTCCTGCGACGGGCCGATCGAGCGGGCGGCTACCGTGTCTTCAGCGCGCTCGAGATCTCCTGCAGGGCAGCGCGTTCCTCGGAAGACACCGCGCCGATTCCGAACAAGCCACCTGACGCATGAGCGATCTTGTCGCAGTAATCGATCAGGTCGTGCGCGCTGACATCGACCCGATGGTCTGGCGCATCGAGCATCGCGCGAATCAGGCGGGTGGCCTTGTGGAACGTGCCTTCGGACGGCTTGACGTCCAGCCACAACCCAAGCTGGTGGTCTGCGGGGCTGCCCTCGGCGATCCCGCGCGAGCGTGCGAGGCTGACGATCAGGGCGCGCTCGGCGGTGCTGATGCCTGCCTCTGCCCACGCGACCTGCAGCACGGGTATCAGCGGGAGCAGTGAAATCGTCTCGGGCGTGAAGCCCAGCTCCGCGAGCTCGCGCAGCATTTCCGGATCATGAAGCCCGGTTTGCTGTTCGAGCGCGCTCCGCTGCTTGGCAGCAGCCTCCGCGATACGAAGGTTTTCGATGAGCTCGAGATCCTTCTTCCTGAAGTAATCGTCCTCATGCGCGCGAATGTTCCCGGTGATCCCGTCTTCGTTGGCCACGCTTCCTCCTGCGACTCAACGATCATCGTAGCATTTCCACTGTCTGGAGGTCCCACGTCCATCTCTCTCGTGCCGGCGCAGCCGGTCATTTCCCCCGGCGGACCTTCAGTGGACGTCGCTTCGGGGGAGCGGCTGATGGGCGCAGGCTTCGCCACGGCTCCTCGTCGTAGCAGTCGATCAGGAACGGACCCTCGGCCTCGGCCGGCGAAAGGATCGCCAGGAAGGTCATCGGTTTCTTCGACGCGTTGTGAATGGCGTGAACGACGTTCTCACGGATGAACGCACATTCACCTCTCTTGAGCGTCTGCTTCTCACGGTCCACCCACTGTTCGGCGACACCGTCCACGATGTAGATGATTTCCTCGCGGGCGGGGTGGTAGTGGAACCGATGTCCGGTGCCGGGCCGCATCGTCACGCGCACCAGCGTCAACTGCCGGGTGTCGGTCATGCCGGGCCTCGACAGCCACCAGTGCTTGCCCCAGGGTGCCAGCTCCACCTGCGCCTTGCTGCCGGTGATGAATCGGAGTGGCCCGCTCTCGCGCCGTTTTGCGGTCATCGTCCGCCCGCCTTTCGGATGCTCTTGAATGCCCGGATTTGATCGGCGATCGCGCGCTCCGCCGGGAGACGCTCGACGGAGCTTGCGCCGTAGAAGCCGTCTACTCCGCGGCAGTTCTGGATGATGTACTCCGCATCGGGCGGTTCCGAGATCGGCCCGCCATGGCAGATGACCAGGACGTCCGGCCGCACGCCGCGCGCCGCGTCGGCGATCTTCTGGATCCGCTCGACGCAGGTGGCCAGCGTCTTCGAGCTCTTGGCGCCGATGGAGCCCCCGGTCGTGACCCCCATGTGAGCGACGATCAGATCGGCGCCGGCGTCGGCCATGCGCTCGGCTTCCTCCGGATTGAAGACATACGGCGTCGTCAGCAGGTCCATCTCACCGGCGAGGCGGATGATGTCCACTTCGAGCTGATAGCTCATGCCGGTCTCTTCGAACGCCTGCCGCATCTCCCCGTCGAACAGGCCAACGGTGGGGAAGTTCTGCACGCCTGCAAATCCCAGCGTGCGGAGCTCTTCGAGGAACAGCCTGGGAATGATGAATGGATCGGTGCCGTTGACGCCGGCAAGGACGGGCGTCCTCTTCACGACCGGCAGCACCTCGTACGCCATCTCCTTGACGATCTCGTTGGCGTTCCCATAGGCCAGCAGGCCCGCGGAGCTGCCCCGGCCGGCCATCCGGTACCGTCCGGAGTTGTAGACGATCAACAGGTCGATCCCTCCGGCCTCCTCGCTCACCGCCGAGAGCCCGGTGCCCGCGCCGCCGCCGATGATCGGCTCGCCGCGCGCGATCTGCGCGCGAAACCGCTTCAGAATGCCTGCCCGCGAATTGTCCACGCTCGTCAAGAATTGCCTCCGTTACGATTTTATCGGGCTTGGGGGTCACCGATTGTCTTCAGTTCTCAACCTGTCACGGACAGGAGCACAAGGAGCCTGGAAAGACGCGAAAAAAATTCCACCACGGAGACCCGGAGCCACGGAGACGCACGGAGATAACCGGCTGGCTAGTGGCAGGCCCTCACTGTTCGGCATGGAGAAAGAACTCCTTGGCGAAGATGGACAGCGGTCGGCCCGCGCAATGCGCGGTGGAGAGGTCGTGGATCTCTCGATCACAAGCCCGACGAAACCATCCGGGTTGTGTTCGAGAGATCCACGACCTCTCCGCGCCGGCCGTCGAACGGCCGGCGGCCGACCGTCGTTCCTTCCGTTCGTCTCCGTTTCTCCGTTTCTCCGTGGTGATCTTTCCGTGGTCTCAATCAGTTTCTCCCCTGATTGGTATCAAACACAAGATCACGAGCCGCGTCGTCGATCAGTCGCGGGAGCTGACTGCATCAGCTCGATTAGCTTCCGGGCTGCCTGGTCTGCAAACTCGGGGTCGTTGATGTGAAGATCGAGCTCGACGACGTCGCGACCAGCCAGTCCGGAGCGGATAGCCTCATGGAGGGTCTGTCGCGCGGCCGGGTCGTCGAAGGGCTGTCCTGCACGGTCGATGGCGGAGACGCCTCGCGCGGGGAGCAGGACCGACAACGGGCCGGTGGCGGCGGACAGCTTTCTCGCGATGCTGGCGCCGATCTGCGCGTTCTCGTCGGCGGTGGTCCGCATCAGCGTCACGTTCGCGTTGTGCCTGTAGAACAGCCGCCCCGTGAACTTCGCGGGGACGGTCTCAGGACCGTAGAAATTGACCATGTCGAGGGCGCCGGTGGAGACCACTTGCGGAATGCCCGCGCTGGCGGCCGCTCCCAGGCGGTCCGGCCCCGCGCTGAGGAAGCCGCCGACGTACTCGTCCGCGAGCTCGGTCGTGGTCACGTCGAGCACGCCGGCAATGAGGCCTTCCGCAATGAGGGACTCCATCGCCTGCCCGCCGTTGCCTGTCGCATGAAACACCAGCACCTCGTACCCGGCGCGCTCCAGCGTCTCGCGCGCCCGTTCGACGCACGGGGTCGTCACGCCGAACATCGTGGCGGCGACGAGCGGCTTGTCCTCCGAATCGGGGGGAGGAGCCGGATGCATGACGAGTCCGGCCATGGCGGCAGCGGCCTGCGACAGAATCTGACGGCTCACCCGGTTGATCCCGATGATGTCAACGACGGCGTTGAGCATGAAGATGTCTTTGTCGCCGACGAACTGCCGGACCGTCCCGGAGGCGAGAGTGCTCACCATCACCTTGGGCACTCCGAGCGGGAGCGTCTTCATGGCGGCCGTCGCGATGGTCGTGCCCGCCGATCCCCCGAGACCCAGGACGCCGTGCAGGTCCCCGGCTGCGTATGCGTGGCGCGCAAGTCGCGCGGCTCCCCGTGCCGCCACCGTGACCGCCTCGCCGCGATCCGCCCTGCGACGCACCTCGTCGAGCGGCGTGCCGCCGAGCTCGAACAGCCGTTCACGCGTGATGTCGGCCGCGACCGCCGGGACGCCGAGCGACCCGGCATCGACCAGCGTCACCCGTACGTCCCACGACGTCAGCCGCCGCCGGATGAAATCGGCCTCGTGGCCCTTGGTATCGAGCGTCGCGATCAGGAAGACGGAAGGCATCACTGGTTGCCGTTGGGTGCGCCGGCCCTCGAGTTTACTCGGAACAGCCACGCGGAGTTTGACCGGCGCCTGAGGCGCCGGTATAGTCCGACGCTGCTATGCGAAATCTACTCTTGCTCCTCGCCGTCGGTCTCACGACGCTGACCAGCTACCCGGTTGCCGCGCAGGATCAGCTGCGCGTGTTCATTCGATCGGGGCCGAAGTCGCATGGCCCGGGGGCGCACGATCACCCCCGTTTCCTCAAGGAATGGGTGCCTCTGCTGAACGCGCGCGGCGCGCGGGCGACGGGCGGGGATGCGTTCCCGACCAAGGCCCAGCTCGACGACACGGACGTCCTGGTGCTGCATGCCCAGGCGGCGGGCACGATAAACGATCCGGTTGATCGGCAGAATCTCGCCGCATTCCTCGCGCGCGGCGGCGGACTCGTGGTGATTCACGCGGCGGCGGTTTCGACGCACCCGGACTGGTTCAAGGAAATCGCGGGAGGATCCTGGCGGAACGGCACGACGAAGTGGCTCGAAGGGCCGATGCACCTCTACTTCACCGACCGGGAGAGCCCGATCACGAAGGATTCGTCGAACTGGTCCATGGACGACGAGATCTACTACGACATGGACCTGAAGCCGGACGTCCGGGTCCTCGCGGCAGCCTATACGCCGAAGCCTGCGGGGGCTCGCAATGCCGGCGCGCAGAAACGCGCCGAGGAGCTCACGGGCGGGGGCAAGCAGGTCAGCGTCTACGACTATCAGCCACAGATCTGGACGTACGAGCGAACGCTCGACGGCGGACGCGCGCCGTATCGATCCTTCGTGTCCATACCGGGGCACCTATACGAGAACTTCAACCGGTTGAACTACCGCGCGATCCTGCTGCGCGGAATCGCGTGGGCGGGGAAGCGGACGGACGTCGATCAGCTGCTGGCGGCGGACGAAAAAGGGGATGCGCTCCGGTATGTCGAGGGCGGTCCGACCGCCCCCGCGAAAGCGGCCGCGAAAATCGAAGTGCACCCGGATTTCGACCTCACGCTCGTCGCGGCGGAGCCCCTGATTCGCAAGGCCATGAACATCGACTGGGACGGGAAGGGCCGCCTGTGGGTGTCCGAGACGCCCGATACCCGAACGGCCGCCGCACTCCGAACACCACGCCGTGGAAGGACACCGGGTCGCTCCAGCCGCTCCGGCAGACGCGCGATCCGGAGGACACGATCTCCATCCTGTCGGATACGAACGGCGACGGTGTGATGGATCGGAAGCACGTCTTCGCGGACAAGCTCGAGCTCGTGACCGGCTTCGTCCTGCACCGGAACGGCGTCATCGTCGCGACCGCGCCGGACATCTGGTATCTCGAAGACACGAATCGTGACGAAGTCGCAGACAAGCGGACGAAGTTGTACACCGGCCTCGGTACGACTGATACCCATGCGGTCATCAACAACCTCCGATGGGGGCTCGACGGGTGGATCTACGCGACGCACGGCTACAGCGTCGGGCAGGTGACGTCGCCAGACGGGAGCAAGCAGTTCGGGCGCGACGGGAGTGGCGTCGTGCGCTTCAAGCCGGACGGCAGTGCGTTCGAGCAGTACAGCAGCCGCGGCGGCAACACGTGGGGGCTCGACGTCACCTGGGACGGGCAGGTGTTCTGGACGCAGCCGACGAGCGGCACCGTGTTCTTCCACACCGTGCTGCCCGAGACCGTCCTCGCGAAGGCCAAGGTCCCGGGCACGACATCGTGGAAGGGGATGATCACCGGCCAGAAGACGTATCCGGCGATGACGTGGCCGGAGCAGGCGTACGTGCAGATCGATCTGGTCGGCCAGTTCACCGCGGCCGCCGGCTGCGCCGTATACGAGGGGGGCGCCTGGCCCGACAAATGGCGGTACGCGTATTTCACCGGGGAGCCGACGCTCAACCTCGTCCACCAGGAGTTCGTCAAGCCCGATGGCGTGAGCTACACCACGCAGAAGGAGGCTGGCAGGGAAGAGACCGAGTTCATGCGCAGCCGCGACCTGTGGTTCCGGCCGATCGAGACGCGCGTTGGCCCCGACGGCGCGCTCTACATCGTGGATTTCTACAATCAGGCGGTCATTCACAACGACACGCGAGGCCCGCTGCACGGGCCCGCGAACGCCGCTCTGCGCCCGGATCGGGATCACTACTTCGGTCGCATCTGGCGAGTCCAGCACAAGCAGGCACGGAAGCTCGACGTGCCCGCGCTCGATGCGAAGGACCTCCCGTCGCTTCTTCGCGTGATGGACACCAGCCCGAACGCGACCGTGAAGGCGACCGCGTGGCGGCTTGCGCAGGAGAACTACGCGTCGGACGCCCGCCTCTCGAAAATCAAGAGGCCGATGGGCAGCAAGGTGCTCGGCCTGTACGAGCAGGCCCGCGGCGCCACTGCGGCGACTGCGCGGCGTGGGGTGCTCGACACCTTCGCGCAGGCCAGCGACAACTGGACCCGTTCGGCCATTGCCGCGGGGGCCACGGATGCCGCCGGCTCTTACATCGTCGATGCCTTTTCCTACGCACGCCCCGAGGCGCTGACCGATCTCGTCACCGCGATCGTTCCCGCTGCTCTGCCTGCCGAGGCCGGCCGGCTCCTGACGGCCGCGTCTGGCGCGGGGCCTTCGGCGGCGCCGTTGAAACTCGTCGTGGTTCGAGCTGTGTCACAGATGACCGGCACGCTGGGGATGGACGCCGCGACCACGAAGGCCGTTCAGACATTGCTCGATGATCCGGCGACGAGCGCCGTGACTTTACCGATCGTGGCGAAGTGGGACACGACCGGCGCTTTGAAGTCGGCCGCTGACGCCCGGGCAGCTGCGCTGCTGCGGGAGGTCGGCGACCCTGGAGCCAGTGAAGAACGGCGGGCGGAGGTGGCCGCCAGTGTCATCGCGATGCCTTCGCAGCGCGCCGCGATGCTTGCGGCTGTCGAGCGGCAGCTGATCGACGGCGGAACCCCCGATGCCCTGAAGACTCGCCTCATCGCGACGCTCGGCAGCCACGCGGGAGCGGACACCGATGCGGTGCTCATCAACGCCCTCGCGCGCACCGGATCGACACCAGTCTTCGATCAAGTCCTGAAGCGCCCCGAGTCGTCGGTCGCGCTGCTGGCAGCCATGAAGGAAGGGCGAGTCACCCCTGCGCAACTCGGCCCCGCGAATGTGGCCCGGCTGCGCACTCATCCGAACAGGCAGGTGGCCCAGCAGGCGTCGAGCCTGCTGGACGCCCTGACGCCGCAGATTCGGCAGCGAGCCGATGTCATGGCCGCGCTGCTGCCGGAGGTTGAAAAGCCCGGGGACGCGGTGAAGGGCCAGGCGCTGTTCTCCGGCGCGTGCGCCAGCTGTCACAAGCTGGGGAACGTTGGCAAGGAAGTGGGCCCGCCGCTGACCGGCATCGGGGTCCACGGCAAGAGCGAACTGCTCGGGCACATCGTCGATCCGAACAGGGAAGTCGATCCCAGCTTCTGGCAGTGGAATGTCACGACCAAAAAGGGAGAGACGCTGACGGGCGTGATCGCCACCGAGAACGCGGCGGGTCTCACGCTGCGCAGCCCGGCGGGGGATGTGGAGATCAAGAAGGAAGACATCGCCACACGCGAGAACACGCGCCGATCGCTGATGCCCGAAGGGCTCGAGTCGATGGGGGCCGAGTCGCTTCGCGACATCCTTGCGTTCATGGCCGCCGGCGAACAGAAGTTCCGCGTCATCGACCTGCGGCAGGCGTATACCGCGAGCAGCCGCCGCGGATTCGGGCGCGAAGAGAACACCGACGACACGGTCGCCCTCCACCGGTTCGGCGACGTGTCCGTGGCAGGTGTGCCGTTCGCCGTCATGGACCCCGCGAAGTCCTCGACTGGAACGAACCTGGTCGCGTTGAAGGGAGGACCCGGCAGCGGCAATCTCTCCGACGACTTCCCGCAGCGGGTCGAGATTCCGACCAACGTCGTGGCCGCCAGCCTGCACTTTCTCGGCGGCGTCGGCATGTGGGCGTGGCCGGTCGGCGGTGACGCGGCACGCGGGCGGCCGGTGATGAAAGTGGTGGTCCAGTTCGCCGACGGTTCGACGGAGGAGCACGTGCTCAAGAACGGCGAGCAGATCGCCGATACCGCCGTGCGCGCCGACGTGCCGGGAAGCCTGGACGCGGGAGACTTCACGCGCCGCGGGCAGGTTCGCTACTTCGCCCTCAATCTCGGGAAGAAAGCGGCGCTGTCGAAGATCGGGCTGGAGAGCTTCGACACCGACGTGGTGCCGGCGACCGTCGCGATCACCGCCGGCGACGAACCTGCGGCGACACCAGGGCGATCGGCAACCCCTCCGTCCACCGGACAGGCTGCGTCCCCCGTGAGCGCCGCACCTGCCGCGCAGGCCGGAGATACCGCGGTAACCCGTCCGAAAGCAGGCGGTCGCGGCGATGCGCCTCTTCCCGAAACGAAGCCGATTGTGTGGGCTCCGGGAAAGACGAAAGTGCTCGTCATCGGGGGTGGGAGCTCGCACGACTTCGGGAAGTTTTTCGGCGAAACCGACGTGGCGACGCTCGGCGCGGCGGGATTCAGCGTCAACTACACGGAGGACCGCGACCAGGCGGCGGCAGAAATCGGCAAGGCCGACGTGGCCGTGATCAGCGTCAACCGGCAGTTCTTCGACACGCCTGAATATCGCAAGGCCCTCTTCGACTTCGCGGCCCGCGGCAAAGGGCTCGTCATGCTGCATCCGGGCACCTGGTACGGATTTGCGCAGTGGCCCGAGCTGAACGCACTGATCGTCGGCGGCGGGGCACGCGGTCACGATCGCATTGCGAAGTTCACGGTCAATGCCGTGAAACCGGACCATCCGATCATGAAGGGTGTTCCCGCGTCGTTCGAGGTGGAGGACGAGCTCTACTACCTGAACGCGGAGGCCGAGAAGGTGCCGCCTGGCACCGCGCCGATCGAGGTGCTCGCAGAGACCTCGCCGAGCGTGAAGTTCGCCAGGCCCCATCCCGCGGTCTGGGTGACGCGGCACGCCACTGCGCGGATCGTCGGCATCACTCTGGGGCACGACGAGCGCGTCCACGATCTTCCGGCGTTCAAGACGCTGCTTGCAAATGCCGTGAGGTGGGCGGCGGGCACAAAGCCATGAACGAGCGTCGACCGGGGCGGTCGGCGACAGCGCAGCGCTTCGGGTAGCCGCGGGCGACGTCAGGCCGCGTCGCGATCGGCCGGCGCGGCGATAGCGGCAGGGACTGTCGGAAACCTCGATACCAGCGCAGGAACTGGGGCTTCGCACACAGCGAGATGGTGCTGAACCTGGGAGTGTTCCCACCAGACTGCGGCGCAGTAGACGACCGCGTTGACAGCGAGGTGGGCCTGCCGCCGTTTGATCCAGGCGGCGACGTTGTAGGCGGCGCATACGCCAACGGCTGCGAGGACGACGCCGTGGACCGCAGCCTTCAGCGGTTCGCATTGGCCGGAATCCAACATCTCGGAGACCGGTTCAAAAGCATCGATCGCCAGTCGGTTGTAGGTCACGCCGTTGCCCGTAGCCATGAGCCCTCCAGGGGTAGATTGGCCTCGCGACATCCTTCATCGCTGCAATCGCTAGGCCCGGATGCCCGGTTGCTGTCCGCCGCGTTGGACGCGTCGCGGTCGCCGAGCGCGATCAGCGGAGCGTCGGTAGGAACCGCTCAAGTCGGGCCAAATTCAGCGGCCGATTGACCCGGTCCCCGCCAGGTAGTAGTATTACTTGTAGGAGTAATACTCAATGCGAATTACCTCCAAAGGACAGGTGACTATTCCTCAGGACATTCGGGAGCAGCTGGGGCTTCTTCCACAGTCCGAGGTCGAGTTCGAAGTGGACGGCGACTCCGTCCGGATCCGGAAGGCGCAGAAAAGCCGCACGCGAGGGGACGCAGTTCTCGCGCGGTTGCGGGGGACAGCCACCTCCGGCCTCACGACGGATCAGATCCTGGCGCTGACACGGGACTGATCGCGTGACGACGATGGTCGACAGCAATGTGATCCTGGACGTGGCGTCGGACGACGCAGAGTGGGTCGATTGGTCCGCGTCGATGCTCGCGGCTGCCGCTCAGAAGGGGCGGCTCGTGATCAATGCCCTCATCTACGCGGAAGTGTCGTGCGGGTTCGATCGCATCGAGCTCCTCGACGAAGCCGTACCGCCCGACTACTACGTCCGTGAGCCGCTGCCGTGGAGCGCCGCGTTTCTGGCGGGCAAGGTGTTTCTGAAGTATCGCCGCAGCGGCGGGAACCGTCCTGCGCCGCTCCCGGATTTCTTCATCGGCGCCCATGCGGCCATCGCCGGGTATACGCTGCTGACCCGCGATGCGCGCCGGTACCGCACGTACTTTCCAAAACTGCAGATTATCGCGCCTTAAGTCTTCTTTTCGGCTGCCCGGGCGTCCGTGTCTCTTCCGCCTAAAGGCGGAAGCTAGGGTACCGAATCCCCAATCCCGAGTCCCGAATCCCGAGCCGGGCCCTACTTGAAGATTCTGTCGAGGAAGCCTTTGGCCTTGCGCTTGACTTCGTTCTGAAGCGCGCGACTGGCGGCGGCTGTGAGGTCGAGGCTGACGCCGGGGCGTTCGGCGGTCCCTGTAATCGTCGCGGGGACGACGATGCGCCCGTCCTCCTGGGCGTAGCGCCGGAAGTCCACCCCCGCCTGGGAGGTGAGCTCGCGGGCGAGGACGACGTCGGCGCGCATGTCGAGAGCGCCGGACGGGAACCGCACCGATCCTCCCCCCGTCATGTCGAAGTCACGCGACGTGAACACCACCTCGCGCGACGTCAGGGTCTGATTGTCGAGCGCGAAGGGGGCGTCGATGCGCGTGAAAGAGGAGCCGGTCCCCGGGGGCGGCGCGCCGGACGGCTTGCCGAACGCGAGGACGAGCGTGCGCACCATGTCGAGCCCCGGAATCGCGCCGTCGGTGACCGTGGTCCGGCCCGTGCCGCGCGCTTCGCGAATCAGCTCGCCCGACGTGCTCCCTCGCGTCGTCAGCGAGAAGTTTCCCCCCAGCCTGCCCGACATGCTGCTCGATCCTTGTGTTTCCCGAAGAAGCGCCGCGACGTCTATCCCCTCGGCACGTCCGTTCAATGCGATCGCGGGCGAGCCGCTCGAGAGCGTGACACCAAGCCGGCCCTCGTATCGTCCCCCGAATATCTCGAGCTTCAACGGTTCGACAACGACGCGCTCAGGCGTCGTGCGGACGATCGACGCCAGCTTCTGAAACCGATAGCCGCCAAGCGCGCCGTCGGGCGCGGTGAGATCGACGGATATGTCGAGCGCCGACGCGGGAGCGGACGCCGACGAAGCAGGCATTGAAAAGCCCGAAGCCAGCGCAAGGAGCTCGTCGAAATTCAGACGGCTCGCAGTGGCCGTGAACGCGCCCGTCCGCTTCGTGATGCTGGTCAGGGCCCCCTGAGCTTCGAGGAGAGTGCCGTCCGACCGGGCGGTCAGGCGCGCGACGTCGAGACGGTCGCCGTTGATGGACGACTGAAGGTCCACAGTCAGCGCCCGCGGTCCCACGACGAGCGCCACGTTGCGAAGGGCCAGCGTGCGGATCGACACGATGGTCAATCCGCCTGCCTCAGAGGATGATGGGCCTGATGCCGCGGCCCCCACGATCCCGAGCGCCATGTCGACGGGGACGCGGCTGTTGGAGAGGATGACCTCGCCGTCTTCGACTCTCCTCGAGAACAGGCCGCGAAGGCCAGTCGCGATCGAGACTTCCGAGATCGTGGTTGGCGACGGCTGGCCGATGGCGACACCGTGGAGGTCGATCGTCACGCGCGGGAAGAACGACGCGCTGAGAGAGTCAATCCGCACGGGCTGGCCGAGCGCCGTCGACAGTTGCGCCTCGAGCGTCCGTCGCACCGACTCTCCGCCTATGACGCCGCGTGCGAACAGCACGAGCGCCGCGCCGGCGAGGACGAACAGGATGACTGCGGCCGCGAGCAGTTTCCGAATCATGAGAAAGACGGTATCAAGGAGCGGCGCGTCAGACCAGCGGAACCGGCTCCAGCTGAAACGCTCATGGACGTGCCGACTTCGGCAGGGGATTATAGGCACCATGGCCACGCCGGCACATAGAGGAGAGGAATGACGATCGCGTCTTCGCGTTCCAGACCGAATATCGGTCTCGTCCGGGGTCTGGGGCTGCTCGCGGCCGCCGCCGTCGTCATCGGCAACGTGATCGGCACGGGCGTCTTCCTGAAGGCGAGGGTGATGACGTGCAACGTCGAATCACCGGGCCTCGTCGTGACCGTGTGGGTCGTCGCGGGTCTCCTGAGCCTTGCGGGGGCGCTCACCTACGCCGAGCTCGCGGCTATGATGCCGCGGGCCGGGGGCGAGTATGTATACATCCGGCAGGCATACGGGCCGCTCCCGAGCTTTCTGTTCGGGTGGACGCGCTTCTTCGTGGCGAGCACGGGCTCTACGGCTGGTCTGGCGGCGGGCTTCGCGATCTTCATCAACATCCTCGCCGGCGGCGTGCTTCAGGAGCACGCCTTCGCCGTCGATCTGTTCGGAGGCCAGGTCGCCGTCACGGGGCTGCAGGGTATGGCCATCGCGGCCGTCATGGTGGTCACGCTCGTCAACTGCACGGCGGTCGCGGTCAGTGGTCGAATCGCCTTCATGCTGACGGTCTGCAAGATCGCCCTCGTGCTCGGCGTGGGTCTGGGCGCGATGCTGCTCGCGGACGGGTCGTGGACGCACTTCGCGCTCGCCAACCAGGGGGGCGCCTGCGAGGGTGTCGCGGCGGCCGCGCGTGGCGGAGCCGCCGGCTTCGGCGCGGCGATGCTCGGCGCGCTGTGGGCCTACAACGGGTGGAACGAGGTCACGTACGTCGCGGAGGAAGTCAAGAATCCGCAGCGCAACCTTCCGCTGGCGATCCTGGGCGGCCTCGGGGTGATCGGTACGCTGTATGTCTTCGTAAACGTGTCGTACTTTTACGTGCTGACTCCCACGGAAATTGCATCCGTTCCGGCCTCGTCGGCGGTCGCGACCGCCGTCGCCAGCCGGGTGCTCGGCGCAGGCGCCGCGCACGTCATGGCCGGAGTGCTGGCCATTTCGATCTTCGGCGCGCTTCAGATTTCCGGTCTCGCGTGCGCGCGCATTCCATACGCCATGGCGCGAGACGGTCTGTTCTTTGCGGGCCTGGCGCGGCTCAGCCCGCGCACGCGCGTGCCGATCCGGGCGCTGCTGGCCCAATGCGCCTGGGCGATCGTGCTCGTGCTCTCCGGCTCGTACGACACCCTGACCGACTACGCCATCTTCTCCGTCCTGATCTTCGTCGCGCTGGTCACCGCATCGGTGTTCGTGTTTCGGCGGACGATGCCGGGCGCAGCGCGCGCGTATCGCACCTGGGGCTACCCGGTGGTGCCGGCGCTCTTCCTGCTGGTATCCGGATGGCTGATCGTCAGCACGCTCGTGACCACGCCCGGACGGGCGCTGGCGGGTCTTGGGTTGATGGCGCTCGGTCTGCCGTTTTACTGGTACTGGTCGCGGCAACGGCTCGAAGGCGCCGCGGAGTAACGGCCCGATCTACTTCGGCAGGACTTCGATCGCAACAACCACCCTGGTATCTGGACCGGTGCCCGGCCGCCAGGTGACGTATACCCGCATCGACTCCTTCATCGGCCCGCAGGAAATCGCGCCCTTGAAGTCGTCGCGATACGTGATGAAGTCCACATCCTGCATTCGTCCTGTGAAGCGCACGATTCCCCCGGCGCTCTGCAGGTGGAACACGGCACCGGCGCTGCTGCATTCGATGCGCTCCAGGACCCCTTCGAGGCGCTGTTCGCCGGGCCCCTGCGTCCGGTACACAGGACGGACGACGTCCGCCGCGACACCCGGTCCGTTGCCGCTCTCCAGCGGAGGTTCCGCGATGTCGGTCGTCCGGGAGCCGGCAGCAGCGGCCCGTTCGACGTTCACGATGTATCCCATCAGGGTGCGGGCGGGATCGCGCACCTCCGCTGGATATGCGGGAGACATCAGAGGCGACACCATGTTCCTCGCGGCCGCGAATTCCCCCAGCCTGAGGAGGATTCGTGCGTGAAGAAAAACGTAGTCGTACCGTCCGGGCGCCATGAGCCTGGCGCGATCCATCTCCGATCGCAGGGACGACGGAGGCGCGTCGTTCGAGTCGGGCTCGAGGACCGTCAGTCGGGCCGCGGCATTCGGAATCTCATGCCCCGTCCCCGTCGAACAGGCGACGGGCGGACGCCAGGAGCTCACGCGTCGGCCGATCCTGACGCCGTTTGACCAGATCTGCGAGTGTGACCCCGCCCGATACGCTGTCAGCCAGTCGCTTCCGGGACCGACGGAGAGGAGCCGCTTCTCAGCGCCGGCATAGTCCTTCTTCGACACGGCGCGAACGCCCGATCGGAGGAGAGGACGAGCACGACCGTCGGGACGGCTGTGCCCGTGACGCGGTCGGTCAGCACGCGGCTGAGTGTTTCCCGGAACCCTTCGAACTTGAGGCTGATGTCGCGAAGCGTCCCCGCGCTGACGTCACCGACGACCACGAAGTTCGGGCTGTCCACCCGGCGCCATTCGGCCGCGCAGGGGCTGGCCGCAAGAGCGCAGAGGACAAGCGAAGCGGCGGCGCATATCGCCCGACGCCGAACAGGCAGCATGATCGTTCCTTTTGAATGAGAGAGCCGGCCGGACGTTGGCAGCTGGGCCATATTGCCACACCCGCCGAGGCAATGGCCGCATTTTGCCTCGCAGGTTTGCCCGAGGGTCGGGGCTCGCACCGGCGGCAATGCGACCGGATGCGGAACAAAGGCGCCAGTCGGCTGACCTTTAGTCCGCATGGAGTAGAACGGTGGGACAGGAAAAGCGAAAGTGGGCCTGAAATCGCTGGTCTAGATGGGCTGCTGTCTTGCGACGGCTCATCCTCCCAGGTCGGTGGCCTTGACTCCCGAAGATGCTCGCGGGAATCAGGCGCGCTGAACCGCCAGAGGAGGGTTGTGGACGACGACGAGCAACCGGCAGACGAGGTGGACGGTTTGAAGGATTGCCAGGAAGCGGTCGAGCAGCTTCGCGAAGAGAAGAAGGAACTCGAAGTCGAGAACGAACAGCTGCGGGAGTCGGCCGACACATTCGGCGACCTGGCCGAGCGGTTGAACGAGAAGCTCAAGAACGAACAGGAACCGGAATAGTCCGGCGCGTCGTCATGCCCGCGGACTGAGCGTTCGCAGCTGCTCTGATCGATCTGCCGGCGGTACATCTGCGGCGAGAGGCACCTCGATGACGAACGCGCATCCCGCTCCCGGCATGTTGCGGATGTAGATATCCCCACCGTGTGCATGGACCGCATCCCGGGCAATCGAGAGTCCCAGGCCGCGGCTGTCGGCGTCAGCCCTCTCCCGGCCGCGATGAAGCGGGTCGCCTTCCGACGCGGGGATGCCTCCGCACTGATCCTCGACCTCAATCAGCAGGCGGCCATCTTCGCTGCGCGCCCTGAGGGTGACGCTCCCTCCGGCCCGTGTGTACTTGAACGCATTGTTCAGGAGGTTCGTCACGGCCGACGCGAGCAGTTGAGGGTCCGCGTCAATCGTCCACGTGGCATCGATCGGCTCGATCGCGAACTGCAGACCGAGATACTCCGCGTGCAGGCTGGCGGCGACGGTGAGATCGTTGAGCAACGACGTGACGGCCACCCGTTCGCGCCGCTGCCGGTTTCCGGCCATGCGCACATCCGACATCGTGCTGTCCACGAGATCGTGCAGCCCCATGAGCGTCCGGCCCAGAACCTGTCCCGTGCTTCCGTTGATGGCAACCGCCCCACGCTTGAGGATGCCGAATGCCAGGAGCGCGGTGTCGAGCATGCTCCGGATGTCGTTGGTAAGCTGGCCCAGCCGCTCGACCTCTACGACTGATTGCAATCCCCCCGCGGTCCGCCCGTGCGCGGTGACCGCTTCCGCGATTGCGGTATCGAGACAGCGATTCAAGGTGCAGAACTCTTCCGTGCTGATTGGGGACTGCTGTTCGAGGCCGACCTCGGCGATCGCCTGGCAGATGCCGCCGTACTCGTGCACGACCTGCGACACCGTAAACCCCAACGCTCGCAGATTCCGGCCATGCCGCGCGGCGCCGGCGGCGATCGCGTCCGTTGGACCTGACGTCGCCGTGGCGCTCGCCTGGAGGAACTCCGACAATTGCGCTAGAAAGTCAGCGACGCCGCTCTCGAGCTCGCTCTCTGAGTGTGTGGCCTGACCGGGCATCGCTCTGGTCCGTGATCTTCTGACGATCGCATCACGATGAGTCGTGATGAGCTCCTGCAACATCGATCCCTCCCATCTGCGCCGGCCCTCGAATCGCTCGAACGGACACACGGCGGGGCGCGATCGCCCAAGGTCTGAGCACGATACAGACGGGAAATCCATTCGGCTGTTCAATTCTGAACAACCCCGGAAGCACGAAGGGCGCAGGGCGAGCCGGTGTACAGTCTCATCTGCGCGATGCCCCCGCGGCAGCGCTCCCGGGGACAACGCCCACTCCAAGGAGCTCTGCGCGCGTGGCTGCTCTTGACTGTCACGATTGGCACGGTTGTCACGGCGCCAGGCACTGCCGGTCAGGCGCAGCGGGAACCGAGAGGCATCCGCCTGTCGGATATCACGTGGCAGCAGGCCGGGGACGCGCTTCGTCCCGAGACCGTCGTGTCGGTCCCGCTTGGCGCGGGCTCGCAGGAGCACGGTCCTCACCTGAAGCTCGGGAACGACGCGGTGCTCGCCGACTACCTGACGCGCCGCGTACTCGAGGCCTCGGATGTCGTCGCTGCCCCCTCGTTGCCGCATTACTTCTCTCCGGCGTTCGTTGACTATCCCGGGTCGGCCTCGTTGACATCTCAGACATCACTGGCGATAACGACGATGCGGTCCTGAGTCTCGCGCGCTTCGGGCCCCGGAGATTCTATGTGCTGAACACGGACCGTTCGACGACGAGTGTGCTCGAGCGATCCGCGCGGGCGCTGGCGGCGAAGGGGGTGCTGCTCGACACGAGCGGCCATGCGCTGCCGGCATTCGAAGGACTTCTCACGCTGGTCGTCAAGCGGGCAGCGGAGGCGGCTGGCTGATCGAGGCGTATCGATACACGCAGAAACCGTCGGCGGCCCCGATGCCGCTGCTTCTGAAGCGGCCCGGCTTTTCGGGTGGCGGGTGATCCGTCGTCGCGCTGAACTTCGCGGTCACCACTGTTACGCGGGAGCTGAGGCGCCGCAACTGCAGAGCTGTCGTCAGGTCGCGCGGACCAGACGCGGAGTAATCGTCGGTTTTGTGCCAAGCAGCCGACAAGCGTGTTGCGAAGCCGGACATTTGGCATAAGATCCGGACACGTCCCCCAGCCGCCACTCTGGCATGTGCCGGTCACCTTGAACCGATCGAGAGGGCCTGGCGCGCCGTTCCGCGCATTCACTATGAGTAGTGCACAGGAGAACCCGGCGCAGGAGCACCCGCTCAAGGTGCTGCTCGTCGAGGACAATGACGATGATGCGGCGCTGATTCTGCGCGCCATCGCCAATGCAGGATTCGTGGTGACGTCTCACCGGGTCCAGAACGCGGCCGACTACCAGGCGGCCCTGTCGTCAGGGTCATGGGATCTGGTCGTCAGTGACTACTCGTTGCCGCAGTTCAACGCCATGGGCGCGCTCAAGGGCCTCCGTGCGTGCCACCTCGATCTCGCCTTCATCGTCGTGTCCGGCACGATCGACGAAGAGTCGGCCGTCACGATTCTCAAGGCGGGCGCCCACGATTTCGTCACCAAGCAGAACCTCGCGCGACTCGGGCCGGCGATTCGGCGCGAGCTGCAGGATGCGCGCGATCGCACCGCACGCCGGGAAGCACAGCTGGCGCTGCAGGTTCAGCGCGACATGCTGCGTCTCGTGATCGACACGAATCCGAATCTGATCACGCTCAAGGACGAGAGCGGACACTTCGTCCTGGCCAACCGCGCCGTCGCCGATTTGTATGGCACCACACCCGACAGTCTGATTGGTCATACGGACTGCAAGTTCCGCAGTGTCGCCGATGAGGTGGCACGGTCGCTGGCCGCCCACATGGAGATCCTGCGCACGGGCGAGCCGCGGGTCGAAGAGAGCGAGCCCCTGACGGATGCGCGAACGGGTGCGGTGCGCTGGTTCGAGACGCGGCGGGCACCGCTGGTTCTTGCCGACGGGACGCGGCAGGTGCTCGGGATCTCGACGGAGATTACCGAGCGGCGCGCGGCGCAGGAAGCGCTGCGCGCCAGTGAAGAGCAGCTCCGCCAGGCGCAGAAAATGGAGGCCGTGGGGCAGCTCGCCGGCGGCATCGCGCACGATTTCAACAACCTGCTCACGGCGATCCTAGGCTATTCCGACCTGGCCCTCGAGCAGGTCGCGAGCGGCTCGGCCGTCGCGGCCGATCTCCACGAAATCCGGAAGGCCGGCGATCGCGCGCGCGGGCTCACGTCCCAGCTTCTGGCATTCAGCCGCAAGCAGGTGTTGCAGCCACGGGTCCTCGACCTGAACACGATCGTCGCCGAAGTGGAGGGGATGCTGCGGCGGGTGATCGGCGAAGACATCCGGTTCGAGATCGTGGTCGAGCCCGCGCTCAGCCCCGTGTATGCCGATCCCGGCCAGCTCCACCAGGTGCTGATGAACCTGGCGATCAACGCGCGTGACGCGATGCCGCGTGGCGGGGTTCTCCGCATCACCACGGCGAATACGATGGCGGCGGTTGACGAGCCCAGGCTTGGCGCCTCGGCGATCGTGCAGCGATCGGTCGCGCTGAGCGTGTCGGACACCGGGTGCGGCATGCCCGCGCACATACGCGCACGGATCTTCGAGCCGTTCTTCACGACCAAGGGCCCCGGCAAGGGCACGGGGCTGGGGCTTTCGATGGTCTATGGTGTGGTCGCCGAGAGCGGAGGACGCATCTCCGTCGAAAGCGAGCCGGATCGCGGCACCACCTTCACCATCCACCTGCCGGTCTCGGAGCACGACTCGACGGCGGACGCGGCGGATGCCCCGCAGGCGGAGCCGCAGCCTGGCGGGACAGAGACCATTTTGCTGGTGGAAGACGAACCTTCGATCCGTGAGCTCGTGAGAAAAGTGCTCGCCCGCTACGGGTACGACGTCCTGGAAGCCCTGGACGTTCAGCACGCGCTCGAGATCGCCGAGTGCCATCCCAGGCACATCCACCTGCTGCTCAGCGACATCGTCATGCCGGAATTGAGCGGGCCCGACCTCGCGCAGCGCGTTGTCCGATACCGGCGCGACGTGCGGGTGCTCTACATGTCCGGATTCGCCAGTCGCGTGGAGAACGGTGTCGGACTGCTGAGTGCAGGCGTGTCACTCCTCGAGAAGCCGTTTACGCCGGAACGGCTCGTCGCCACCGTGCGCGACAGTCTGAATAGGTGACTGGTGATGCTGTATGCCTCAGGCTCTGCCGGCCGCCGTGTGACGTCATCGAGGGTTGGCCATGACTGAAGTGCGGACTTCGCCCGCGCGCGTGCTGATCATCGAGGACGACACCACGACCCTGCAGTTCTTCGAGCAGATGCTGGTCGAGCAGGGCTACATCGTGAGCGCCGTGTCGACCGTCGAGGACGGCATCATGGAGGCAGACGCCCATCGTCCTGACGCCGTCCTCCTGGACCTCCATCTCCCGCTCATCGACGGGCTGGAATGCCTTCGGCGGCTGCGCGCGGTCCCCCAGAGACAGCCGATGCCGGTCGCCATTCTCACGGGCGACTACTTCATGGACGACGATGTGGCCCGCGAGCTTCAGGAGCTCGGCGCAAAGATCCATTTCAAGCCGGTGTGGGAGGATGATCTGCACCGCATCGTGGAGGGGCTCGTGACGCGATCGGATCGACGCCACTGATGTTCACCGCGGGCACGTCCCTGCGCTGGCGGTTGCCGGCGATCATGCTGACGCTGCTCGTCTCGATCGGCGGGGCATTTGCGTGGACGGCGCACCGTGAGATGGGTCACGCCTTGCGCCAGGCCGGCGAAGATCGCATCCGCAATGCCGCGAGACCGCTCGCGGATCTCCTGGCCCAGGGGGCAGCCGCACGCGTGGCCGAGAACCGGCGACTGGCGGACGATCCGGCGGTCCGCAGATTCGTCCAGACAGGAGAAGACCCTGAGGCGGCGATGGCCGCTTTGGGGACCGCAAGGGCGCGCAACCTCCAGTCACGAATCGATCTGAAGGCATGGGGCGGCACGACAGTCACCCGGCTGACCGCCGAGAATGTCACGCTGGAGCGCTCGCCGGGCGCGGCGGCTCCGGGCCCGGACGGGATCGGCCCCTTGCGAGTGCAGGACGGGCGGATCGTGTACAGCTCCTCGTCGAACGTTCCGGCTGTAGCAGGCGATCCAAACAGCGGCTCGGGTGTCGTCTCGATCGACCGGCCCATCAATCCAGGCTCTGGAGTGGTGCTCGTGCAGCGCCTCATCGGCAGTGGCGCCGTGCTCAAGTTCGGGAATGTCACCGGCGACGTGTGGACCGACCTGACAGGCCCGATTGCCGGCCCTCCGCCGGGAGCGCTGACCGAGGCGTTCAGTTTCGCAGACGCCCAGGGCACTCGACATCTTGGCGCCGCGATGCCCATTCCAGGGACACCGTGGCAGATCTGGATCGAGTTCCTCGAGGGCGAGCTGATGCGTCCGGCCCAGACGCTGCTGCGACGCATGCTGCCGTGGACGGCGATACTGGTCCTGCTTGGCGTGGTGGTCGTCTGGGTGGTCAGCGCGCGCACGATTGCCCCCCTCGAGCACGTGGCGAAGGCCGCTGACGCGATCGCATCAGGCGACTACTCTCGTCGTGTTGCCGTGACCGGACGCGATGAGATCGGCCGTCTCGGATCCGCCTTCAACGTGATGGCGGCTCACGTCGCCGAGTCGCAGGAGGTGCTGGAGGGACGTGTCCAGTCGCGCACGCGCGAGTTGCACCAGAGCCGAGAGGCGCTCCAGAAGTATGCGGCGGATCTGAGCGCGGCAAACAGTGAGCTGGAAGCCTTCAGCTACTCGGTGTCGCACGATCTTCGCGCGCCGCTGCGGAGCATCGACGGCTTCAGCCAGGCGCTCATCGAAGACTGCGGTGATCGGGTGGGAGCCGACGGGACGGACTATCTGCGCCGCATCCGCAAGGCCGCGCAGCACATGGGCTGCCTGCTCGATGACTTGATCAAGCTGGCACGGGTGACGCGGATGGAGCTTCATCTCGAGACGATCGACTTGAGCGCCATGGCAGTGAGCACCCTCCAGGCGCTCTCGGAGACGGACCCCGACCGGACGGTGGACTGGCGCGTGGAGCCCGGCCTGCGGGTTTCCGGCGATGCGCGGCTGATGCAGATTGCCCTGACCAATCTCCTCGAGAACGCGTGGAAGTTCACCGGCAAGCGTGCGCAGGCGCAGATCGAATTCGGGATACGGCGCGATTCTGACGGAGCCGGAGAGTACTTCGTCAGGGACAACGGCGCCGGCTTCGATCCGGTGTACTCCGCGAAACTGTTCGCGGCCTTCCAGCGCCTTCACCACGCCGCCGAGTTCCCGGGAACGGGCATTGGTCTGGCCACCGTGAAACGGATCGTGTCCCGCCATGGAGGGCAGGTTCGCGCAGAGGGGGAGATCGAACAGGGTGCCACATTCAGCTTCACGCTCCAGCCGGAGTCTCCGACCATATGAACCACTCATTCATCGCGCTCGTTGAAGACAATGCGGACGACGAGGCCCTCACGATGCGGGCGCTGAAGAAGCACAGCATCGCCAACGAAATCGTCGTGCTTCGCGACGGCGTCGAGGCGCTCGAGTACCTGCTCGCGCCCGACCGCCCGCTGCCGCAGCTCGTGCTCCTGGATTTGAACCTGCCTCGGATCAACGGCCTGGAGGTCCTGCAGCGGCTGCGCGAAGAGCCGCGGACGAAGCTTCTGCCGATCGTCATCCTGACGTCATCGAACGAGGAGCGGGATCTCATCGAAGGGTATCGGCTGGGTGTGAACAGTTATGTTCGCAAGCCTGTCGATTTCGTCCAGTTCTCGGACGCGGTCCGCCAGCTGGGGCTCTACTGGCTGGTGCTCAACCAGACGCCCCCGCGTTGAGGCTTTCCGCAGCCGTCCCCGGCGCCCGTCGCGGACTGAGAACCCGGTCCGAGGCGGGGCGCGCGGCAGGAGGCCAACCCCGGAATCCGGCATGAGAATCGCTTCAGCTTGCCCGGACAAGCAGGTGCGGGAGGCTGAATGGGCGTTATCGGGGGGGAGTTAGGTGTTCGTCTGCTCAACCTTGCCAGTCGGAACGGCACAGTAGGGTATCCGGACGTCGCGACCGCGTACCGGACGAAGAGCAAGCTCGAGACCCTGTTCGGGCCGGGAATCTGGCCGGCGGTGCGCGATCAGGACGTTCTGGACTTCGGCTGCGGCCCCGGCGCCGAGGCGGTGGAGGTCGCCGAGCATGGTGCGCGGCGAGTCATCGGGCTCGACCTGCGCAGGAAATGGCTCGACGCGGCGAGTGCGCTGGCCGAGGCGCGCGGCGTCGCGAACAAATGCGTCTTCGGGACCGACTGGGCCGAGCCGGTCGACGTGATTCTGTCGGTCGACTCCTTCGAGCACTTCTCCGATCCCGCCGCAATCCTCGTCAAGATGCGGAGTCTCTTGAAGCCGACCGGCTGCGTGATGGCGTCCTTCGGACCGACCTGGTATCACCCGCTCGGCGGTCACGTGTACTCGGTCTTTCCGTACTCGCACCTGCTGTTCTCGGAGCCGGCGCTCGTCCGGTGGCGGTCCCTTTACAAGACTGACGGGGCCAGAACCATCGAGGAGAGCGGATTGAACCGCATCACCATCCGCCGCTTCGAGCACCTCGTCGCCAGCAGCCCGTTCAAGTTTGCTGAATTCGAGGCGGTTCCGATTCGCCGTCTTCGACCCGTCGCGTCACGGCTCACACGCGAATTCACGACGGCGATCGTTCGGTGCAAGCTCGTGCCGCGCGAGGCCGACTAAATGGCTGCTAACCCTTCTGCTTGCGCCTCTCCGCCCAGTACTTCTTCATCCTCGCGCTGACGGCCTTTCGAGCCGCCGCGGACATCCGGCTGCGACGGCGCTTCGGGGCGGCATCGCCGGGCGGTGCCGTGGCGCCCTTCCGGCCGGGCGTGCCCAGTTCGAAGCCGCGTCCCTGTTTGCGCAGTTCAGGAAACGTCTGGAAAATCGCCCGCGCCTCGTCTGCAATTTCCACGAGCCGCTGCTCCGCGCCTTTGACCGCCCATTCACGCAAATCAACACTTGCCATTCGAGTTCCTCGGACGCCGCCACGTAGCCGCGGCTGCGGCCCGGGGGCATCGGGCCACAGCATACCAAAGTACTCCGTTATTGGAGTGCGGCCACTAGATTACGGAATGTGATAGCTACTGGCTCCTTAGAAACCTCCTTCAATTCGACGATGAGATTGTGGATAGGTACCTTCCCGGTATTCTCAATCTTGTGCGTGACTGGCTCCCCATAGAACACGTCACCCGCCTTGCGGGCCAGGGGCACTTCCTTACCATTGGCCAGGATCGCCTTGCCCGTGTATGCATTGAACACGTAAGCCACGTACGCTGGATGTGAGTGCATCGGCGTGGTCTCCCCGACGCCGACATCATGGAACTGGACGCGGACGCGTTCATTCTGAAGGAGCACCTTCATGTCCGGTACGGCGGCCGCACGATCCTGGGAGCCGGACGGCGCACCACCCAGGAGCAGAACTGCCGGCGTCACACATGCGATCACTCGCCAATGAATCATGGAATCTCCCTGTTGTGGGTGTACGACTATTTCGAGAACCGGATGACGAAGCCGCCCGCCGCGCGCATGGCGAGCTCGATCGGCTGACCGCGGCGCACCTCACGG
The DNA here is from genome assembly GCA_963749835.1 of uncultured Acidobacteriota bacterium. Classification (GTDB taxonomy): domain Bacteria; phylum Acidobacteriota; class Vicinamibacteria; order Vicinamibacterales; family 2-12-FULL-66-21; genus JALZOC01. The sequence continues at coordinate 2,486,197 of CAVVOD010000001.1, read as the reverse complement.
GTGTCCACCACTTCCGCGCCGTCCTGCTCGAGATTGTCGCGCACGACCATGGCCTTGTAAGTGCCAGGCTTGAGGAACGCGGTATCCACGGTGATCGTCCGCGCTTCCGGTCCGTTCAGGGCAGCCACGAACCAGGTGTCACCACGTCGCCGCGCGAATACCGCGAGGCTGCCGATGTCTGACGGCGCCAGCACCCGCGTCTCATCCCACACGCTCGGAATGCTCTTGATCAGATCTGCGGCCGGATTGGACAGCAGCGCGTTGGGATTGCCGCCGTAGACCAGAAGGGGAGACGTGAGCACGACCGCCGTGGCGATCTGATGCGCCCAGCTCGTCTCCTTACGCCGCTCTCCGAATACGACGGGAGTGTAGTCGGCGTGCCCGGCAAGCATGCGTGCGAACGGCATGGTGGTGTTGTAGGTGCTCCATGATTTCGCGTTCCGGTGCTCGAGCCCGTAAATGCCCTCGCGCGTGACCTCGTTCGGCCACGTGCGCGACTCGCCTGCGGGTTTGTTCGAGCCGTGGAAGTCGATCATGAGCTTGAACTCGGCCGCATCGCGGAGGATCGCCTGGTACAGGTCGATGACTACCTTCGCTTCATGATCGAGGAAGTCCACCTTGAGGCCGACCGCACCGGCTTTGCTGACGGATTCGAACAACTCGCGACGCGCGACCGGATCGTGCAGTGTGTTGCTATGACGCCAGAGAAAGATGCCGACGTTACGCGCGCGTGAATACTCGATGAGCTCTTTGAGCTGGTCCGGGGTCCATTTCTGCCAGAGGCCTTCAACGACCTGATACTCGAAGCCGAGCTCCCCGGCGAGTCTCGAGAACTCCTTGATTCCTTCGAACGTGTTCTCGCCGCCGTCGAGATATCGCCACACGGCGCGGCCGGGACGGACCCACGGCGTGGCCGTGCCCTCCGGAAAGAGTTTCTTGTCCGGAGGATGTGCGAGATTGTGCACGGCGTCGCTGTTGACCAGCGTGTTGAGGTCACGTCCTGCCATCACGACGCGCCACGTGGTGGTGATGACGCCATCGATCGCGGCCGGGATGGCCAGCCGCTTCGCGTTTTCTTCCTTGTACCGAAGCACATACGGATAGCTGGCTGGATGGCTGTGCCCGAGCCGCTCGCGGAAGATGTTGCCGGCATCGGCCTGCAGTGCCATGCCTGCGTAGTCCTGGAGCCCCGCCTCGGTAATCGATCCGTACCCGGCGCCGTCCGGCAGCTTGAAGGTCACCGGCGGGCCGGCCCACTCGCCGGACGGCATGTCCTCGATGCGGCGCCGCTCGTAGAGTGATTCGTAGTGTCCGCTGAGGTCATGCGACCAGACGATGCTGCCGGCGGGAATGTGAAATGCCGTCGCGGCGTCGGGCACGCGTTTTCCGGATCCCTGGACGATGAACCTGAACGCGACCGCATCGTCCGCTGCGCGGACATCGACGGTGAATTGCTGGCCACTCTTGTGCTGCGCAGTGATCCGGGTGCCGTTGGCGCGGTTGACGGCCGTGGAGTGCACGCCCCGCCACGGGTAGCACTCCAATCCTTCGATAGCGCAGCGGCGCGCAGGTAGTGACCGCGAACGCAACGTAGGATGCAGCGATAGCTCATTGGGACTGAGAAATGACGCGGGCCTGCAGCCCGGATTCAGACAACACGTAGCGATTCACCGGACCTGAAGCCGGAACCCCGAACCTGAACCCCGAACCCTGAACCCCGAACCCCGAACCCTGAACCCGGAACCCTGAACCCGGAACCCCGAACCCGAAACCCCGAACCCCGAACTTGACTGTCCCCTCCAGTCGCGAGACAATCAGGACCGCTCCCCCACGACTGTTTCACTCGAAAACGTTGCGATCCCAGCATTCAGTCAGGATGTCTATGCGTGTGTTTCGTGCACTTGCGCCCTTGGTCTGCCTCGCGGCGCTTGTTTTCAGCCCGACCTTCAGCCCATCAGGCCTGGACCAGTCCCGCGCCGCGCAAACGGGCGGCCGTCCCGGTCCCAGGCATCTGCTCGTCGCGAAGCCCGGAAACGCACACTACTCCTACGGCATGTCGCACCCCCAGCGGATGGCGCTGACGGCGAACCTCGCGCCAAGCGCCACCTTTGAAGTGACCTACATCGGATTCGGCGCGTTTCCACAGGCGCAGACGGCGTTCCAGGCTGCCGTTGACATCTGGTCGCAGACGATCGTGTCGCCCGTCCCCATTCGCGTGGAAGCCAGGTTCGAGCCACTGGTCGGTGACGTTCTCGGAAGCGCGGGACCGACACGGGTGTGCCAATCTCCCTCCGGCGCCGCGAATACGGAGTACGCGGCTGCGCTGGCGGATGCCCTGAACGGCTCCCGCTCGTGCGCGACCAGCAATTTCGAGATCGAAGCGAGTTTCAACAGCAACTTCACGGACTGGGATTTCGGAACGTCCGGAACCCCCGTGGTGAACGAATACAACTTCATGACCGTCGTGCTCCACGAGCTCGGCCATGGGCTCGGGTTCTACGGGTCGATGACCGCGGAGCCGAACGGCTCGATCGGGAGGTTCACCAGTCCGCCGGACATCTACGATCGGTTCGCCATTACCGGGGACGGCACGCTGCTGCTGGGTTTCACGAACCCCTCGAGTGCGCTTGGTGCGCAGCTCATCAGCGACAACACGTTCTGGAATGGCCCACGCGCGATCGCGAACCACGGCTCAACTCCGAAGCTCGAGACGCATGACTTCACCGTCTGGGGTGAGCCGACGGCGTTTCGGAACGGATCGAGCTACTCGCACGTGGACGAGGACCTCTATTCGCTCACCCCCAACGGATTGATGACGTGGGCGCTGGAAGCCAGCGAGGTCTACACCGATCCAGGCCCGATCGTGCGAGGCATGCTCCAGGACGAGGGCTGGACGATTCTCGCGGCCCCCTGCGCATACGACCTCGTCTCGTCGACCGCCAGCGTGGGGGCGGTGGGAGGCTCAGACTCGGTGGCCCTCACCGCCGGCGCGAGCTCGACATGCCCCTGGTCAGTCGTCAACAACAGCCCCTCGATGATCACGGTCACCAGCGCCACCAGCGGGACCGGCAGCGCCAACATCAGCTACACAGTCGCCGCCAACCCGGGAGCGAGCCAGCGCACTGGCACGCTGACTATCCAGGGCCGGACCTTCACCGTGACCCAGAACGGCACCGGACCGACGATGACACTGGATCGGGACACGCTGGTCTTCGGGGCGGCGACCAACGGGGCCGCCTTCGTCACGAAGACGACAGCGCAGGTGGTTCGCTTGACGCAGAGTGGCGCCGGGACCGTGACGTGGACGGCGACGTCCAACAGGCCCTGGTTGACAGTCACGCCGGCGTCCGGTTCAGGAACCGCGACGTTGACGACGTCCGTCAATTTCGTCAACGGCCTGGCGAACGCCCAGTCAGGCGCGATCACCCTGACGTTCACGGGCGCCGGGAACGCACCGGGCCCTGTGGGCGTGACGCTCAACGTCCGCCAGAACGGCACGACCGTGGTTCCGTTCGGCAGCTTTGACAGCCCGGCCAGCAATTCCACGGGAGTCACCGGTTCGATCGGGCTGACCGGATGGGCCCTCGACGACGTCGAGGTGATTAGGGTCCGCATTCTCCGCGACCCCGTCACGGGCGAATCCCCTGGCTCGCTGGTCCCGATCGGGACGGCCGTCCTGGTTGACGGCGCGCGTCCGGATGTCGGGGTCACGTACGCAGCCTATCCGCGCTTCAGCCGGGCAGGCTGGGGTTACCTGATGCTCACCAACATGCTCCCGAACCAGGGGAACGGGACGTTCACGTTCTACGCGTATGCCGATGATCCTGACGGCCACTCGCGGCTGCTCGGGACCAAGACGATGACGTGCGCGAACAGCACGGCGACGGCGCCGTTTGGTGCGATCGACAGGCCGGACCAGGGGGAAGTCGTCAGCGGCATCGTCAGCAACTTCGGGTGGGTGCTGGCGCGCGGAGCGGTGCATGCCGATCCGCCGGGCGGCGGCACCGTGACGGCCTTTATCGACAGCGTGCCTGTAGGCACTCCGACTGGCTGGACGAATCGGTCGGATCTCTCCACGCTCTTCCCGACCGGCTACTCGGATCTGACCTCCACGCTCGCCGTGCTCGGGTTCGACAGCACCGCCTTGAGCAACGGCACGCACACGATCCAGTGGGGAGTGACAGCGACCAACAGCCAGTCTGCGGGCATCGGCAGCCGCTACTTCACCGTCTCGAACGGCGCCTCGTCGGTCGTGGCGGGTGTCCGTGCGAGCAGCCGGAAAGGAGGCCGCTCGCTCGTCGTGGAGCAGGCCGGGCCGAACGCTCCGGCGGCGCTCACGGCCGCAATCGGCGCGGCGCCAGTGTCCCGAACGCCGGTGGCGGGCCGGATTGGCTGGAACCAGGACGCCCCGTATCGCACCTACACGGCCAACGCAAAGGGCAGCGTGGTGGTGGACGCTGAGGAGCTCGGTCTCTTCCAGCTGCGGCTCCAGATCGCGGCCGGTGGAGGGACGTACGCCGGTTACCTTCGCGCCGGCGATGCGCTCGGGCCGCTGCCCGTCGGCTCACGTCTGGATCCCGATACCGGCGCCTTCGGATGGCAGCCAGGCGTCGGCTTCACGGGTCCGTACGATTTCGTGTTCACCCAGTGCCAGGCGAACGCGGCCGGCACGAGCGCCTCCGGCTGTATCCGGCAGGACGTTCGCGTCGTGCTGCATCCGAAGGGGAGCAACCGCGTCGGACCGCAGATCACGATTGACGCGCCGGCCGCTGACGCTCGAGTACCCGGCCGCTTCGTCGTGGCGGGATGGGCCATCGATCTCGACGACACCGTCGCCACCGGCGTGGACGCCCTGCACGTGTGGGCGTATCCGCGTTCCTCGTGCGGCCGCGGCGCGCCGTGCAACGTCCCGCCGATTTTCCTCGGAGCGGCCGCGTACGGCGGCAAACGGCCGGACGTCGGCGCCATTTATGGCGACCGGTTCAGTGCCAGCGGGTACGGACTCGTCGTAGACCGCCTCGAGCGGGGGAGCTACGACATCGCGGTGTTCGCGTGGAGCACGGCACGCGGAGGATTCGTCCCCGCGAAGACCGTGCGCGTCGTCGTTCCTTAGGTAGTCCCGCCGACCGCGGGTAAATGCCCTGTACGTGCCGGGCTCGTTTCACGAGCCTGGCACGTGCTTCTTCTGCCTTCTTCTTCCTCCTCCTACGAGCAGACTTCCCGACGCCTTCGATCGCGCGCCAGATATTTCGAGACACGCGACATCCCCCAGGAATTGCAGCTCCAACCGGTCCTGACGGGTCGAACGCGGACACCTAAAGTCTGCCTCCCGGCGCCCATTCGTAGCGGCACCCCTCCACTTCCCCAACGATTTAGCAAAAGGCCGAGTGGCAGCCGCGTTGCGACTCGTCCGGCAGAGTCACTTGTTCTTTACCGCACCTGACGCCAACTGGAGTCCCGATCGATGAGCCTCAGACCGCAGCACGACCCCTTCGCCACCCAGCGCCTCGAGATCTGGGGGCAGCGCAGTGGCACGATCGTCATTCGTGATTCCGTCAGTTGGAGTCCGGCCAGCGTGGCGGGAGACGCGACGAGTGCCTCCGCCGAAGGGCCGGCCAGGACGCGGCCGGCCGTGGCGGGCTTCGTGCCCGAGGGGTCGTCAGTCGCGAAGGGATCGAGCGTCCGGGCACACGCCCGGGCGAAGTCTCCATCGGTTCGCGGCGCCAGCGATATCTCAGGCTTCTGTGGTGGAAGTTCGTACGAATACTGAGTAAGTGAAAAAGCTCGGTGTCCGAGGCGCCGTGGCATCCCCAGCACACAGCACCCGCATCCCGATCGCAGGCGAGGATGTTTCCGAGCGGATCGGAAACATCCACAGCGTGTTCTCCGTCTCCCGTTTGATAGCTCCCCAGCATCATCGGCAAGAGGCGTCTGCGGCGCACGTCGGGTAAGAAGCGTGCGTACGCTATTCGGCCAGGTCCCGTTTCTGGCAGCACAGGTACCGGCGGTCTGATCGAACGAATCAGGGCTCGCCTGGCCGCTCCAATTGAGGCGGGCTGTTCCATAGAGGGACACCACGCAGAAACGTCAAAGTTGTAAGTCATTGCGGCGTTGATACTTTCGACGGCCGCCGTGAGGGCTCGCTTATTGCGATATGCGCAGACGACGATCGCGGGTCATGTCGTCCAAGTGCGCGAGCGAACGATCGGGAACGTCATCAGAGGACTGACGTCAACGGACGACAAACAGAAGGGACAACGAGCGTGATGATTTTCGCAAGCGCGGCACTGGCAGTGATGTTGGGACAGGTGCCTGGCTTTCCAAACAACTGCGCGAAGTGCGGAGTGGTCAGCTTTGTGGACCTGCCGAGCGACGGCGCCATGGCGACCGAAGGACTCTACATTGCGGGCTGGGGCTTCGAATGTGAGTCGGGAGCCGCGACCGATCGCGTGGACGTCTTCTACCAGGGCGACGATGGTGTCTTCGTGCCGGCCGGCGGCTCGGGCGCGCACGGCAATGGCGATCTCTACGGAAGCCTGCTCCGCCCGGACGTCAAGGCGGCCTATGCCGCCCATTGTCCGAAACTGGGTGGCGCCAGCGGCTGGCACTTCTACTTCACGCACAGGCTCCCCACGGGTGTGAGGCGGCTCGCCATCAACGTATGGCGCGGCGCCTACTTCCAGACGCACTACCGCACCGTCACGGTCCGATAATCGTCTCGAGTCCCCTTGGGCCGCTCACCGCTTCGGCGGTGAGCGCGTCACAGACTGTCCTTCCGGCTGAAGCCGGACGCTACGGCTTCTCTTTCCGGCTAAAGCTGGAAGCTACGGCTTCTCCTTCCGGCTAAAGCTGGAAGCTACGGGTCACGGTTTCCCTCGCCGCAATTCCCATCCATGGGCTAGTCTTCCGTGTTCGACAACGATACCGTTTGACGAACCGGGAGACGAACCGTGTGCAGCACTCCAGCCCTCAAGTCGTTCGCACTGGCGGCGGCGCTGTTGATGTCGGATCAACAGGCTCCCTCGGCTCTGCCTAAGGGCCCGCCGCAACTCACGTCGGGGCCGCTGAAATTCGGCATCTTCGACGCACGCTTTCTGGCGGATGGGACGTTCACGCTGGAAGGAAAGGGCTGGCCGGCCTTCCGCGGCACCTGGACGACGGAGGCTGCGCAGATCGTGCTGCTGACGCCAGGTGTGCCGAACGGGTGCGACAAACCAGGGCGGTACGCTGTCACGGGCAGCGGCACGCGCGTGGGTTTCGAGCTCGTTGCGGACGAGTGCCGGCCTCGCCGGATGATCTTCGAGGGGAGCACCTGGCGCCCGGCGGCCGAATCCGTTCCCGCGCCGCTCCGCCGGATCGTTCGCACTGGTGCGCCTCGTCCACCGGCACTCAAAGCCGCCTCCGATGCCGCCGGCAGCTGGCCTTCATTCCGCGGCGCCGGCGCGTCGGGCGTTGCGCAGGGGCAGAACCTGCCGGATAGCTGGAGCACGCAGTCGGGGGAGAACATCCTGTGGCGGACGTCGATTCCGGGGCTTGCGCACGCCAGTCCGATTGTCTGGGGCGACCGGGTCTTCCTGACCAGCGCCGTCAGCACGAAGCTGGACGCGACATTCCGACCGGGCTTGTACGGAGACGGGGACGCATCCGACGATCGCTCGGCGCAACGCTGGAAGTTGTACGGCGTCCACAAGCGCACCGGAAAGGTCCTGTGGGAACGCACCGCGCACGAGGGCAGTCCGATCGACAAGCGCCACATCAAGTCCACGTACGCGAGTGCCACCCCCGCCACGGACGGCCGCATCGTCGTCGCCTCGTTCGGATCGGAGGGTGTTCACGCCTACACCGTCGATGGTGCGTTCCTCTGGAAGGTCGATCTGGGCCGCATGAACATGGGGGCCTACGACATTCCGACGTTCGAGTGGGGACCTGCGAGCTCGCCGATCATCTGGCGCGGGCTCGTGATCGTGCAGTGCGACACGCAGGACGATTCGTTCGTGATCGCGCTCCATGCCGACACGGGCAGAACGGTCTGGAAGACGGACCGCGACGAGATTCCGTCCTGGGGCACGCCGACCGTCGCAGAGACGTCGAAGGGGCCTGTGCTCGTCACGAATGGAGGGAAGTTCATACGCGGCTACGACCCCCGGACAGGCGTCGAGCTGTGGCGCCTCGGCGGCAGCTCCAGCATCACGGCGCCCACGCCGATCGCCGCGGACGATCTGCTCGTCGTGGCGAGCGGACGCGCCCCGGAGCGTCCCATCTTCGTGGTGCGGCCCGGCGCGCGCGGCGATCTCACACTGGGAGCTGGAGAGACAGAGAGCGCTGCTGTCGCGTGGAGCCGAACGGCGCGTGGGCCATACATGCCGACCCCGCTGGCATATCGAGGAGTGCTGTACGTGCTGGGCAACCCCGGCGTCTTCGATGCATACGAGCTGCGCACTGGGAAGGAACTGTATCGTCAGCGGCTCGGAGCCGTAGGGAGCGGGTTCAGCGCATCGCCAGTCGCCGCCGACGGCAAAATCTATCTCTCCAACGAGGACGGAGAAGTCACCGTCATCGCCGCAGGACCGGAATTCAAGCAGCTGGCCACCAGCTCGATGGGAGAGCTGCTGATGGCCACGCCGGCCTTGTCCGACGGGGTCATGTACGTCCGCACGCAGCGGACGCTCTGGGCGATTGGACGATGATGAGGGCTCTCAGACATCAGCTGACAGCCGTGAGCTGATAGCTGAGAGCTGAGAGCTGTTAGCCGAGAGCTACCCTCTAGGTCCGTCTGCCGACGGCAGGGCGATCAGGTGCTCCGCGAAGATGTCGTTGAAGAGCGCGCCCGGCCGGCGCTCGCGCAGGCGATTGACGATGTCCGGTCCGGCCATGCCGAGATAGTGCAGGATGCGGCCCGCGACGAGTGCCGAGCGGTTGTAGCCCATTCCGCAGTGCGACAGCACCCGGTGTCCGTGTCGAACCAGGTGCGCGCCCATCATCGCGACGGCGTCGAGCCGCGCGGCATCCGGAAGCTCCTCGTCATAGATCGGGAGGTACACATACAGGCACGATCCCGGCATCGTCGGGATGCACTGGTCGAGCCCCCCTTCGAGGTCGATGACCACATCGATTTTGTGCTGGGCGACGGTGTCCCAGTCTTCGATTACCGGAGAGATGAAGAGTCGTCCCTCGTCATCAACCTGGAACAGCGTCATCATCGCCGGATTATACGCTCATCGATTTGCGGTCCGCCGCGCTTCGTTCGGGCCCGGCAGCCAGGGCGATCCGCTCCCGCCGGAGCGGCCGTCCCGATCAGGAAACGGCGGGGGGGCCCGACATGGTTTCCGTCGCCAGCGCGAGCTCAATGATGAACACGCAACCCCGTCCGGGCATGTTGCGGATGTTGATGTCGCCACTCTCGGCACTGACGGCATTCTGGGCAATGGCAAGCCCAAGGCCACGGCCGCTGGTCTCGGCCGAGGGCCCGCCTCGCCGGAGCGGGTCGCCCTCGATGTCCGGTATACCGCCGCACTCGTCCTCGACTTCGATCAGCAGTCGTCCGTGTTCGTTGTGTGCTCTCAGGACGATGCGGCCGCCGGCGCGCGTGTACTTGAAAGCATTGTTCAGAAGATTGGTGACGGCGGAGCCGAGCAGCTGCGGGTCCACGTTGATCGTCCACGCGGGGTCGACGGGGTCGAGAGTGAATCGCTGGCCGAGATACTCGGCGTGCAGTCCGGCCGCCACGGAGATCTCACCAAGGAAGGTCTGCACAGATACACGCTCACGATGGTACTGATGCGCGCCAAGGCGGATGTCCGACAGGGCGCTCCCGACGAGATCCTTGAGGCTCATGAGGTTCCGTCCCAGCACCATCCCGGTGCTGCCGTTGACGGCCACGGTACCACGCTTCATGATGCCGAACGCCAGGACCGCGCTGTCGACCATGTTTCGGATGTTGTACGCCAGTTGTCCCAGTCGTGCCAGATCGTCCGTTGAGCGGGAGGCTGCCGTGAGGCGTGCGTGCTCTGTCACGGCCTGTGCGATGGCGGTATCCAGGCAGCGATTGAGCGTGTGGAACTCCTCGGTCGTGATGGGTGCGTTCTGTTCAATCGCGAGCTCGGTGACCGCCTGGCAGATATCCCCGTAGTCGTGCACGACCTGCGAGACCGTGAAGCCCAATGCCAGCAAATCGCGTCCGTGGCGGGTGGCGGCCTCGCCGATCGCATTCGGAGAGAACAACGTGCCGGCCTCTTCTGCCTCGAGCGTCTCCGCGAGCTGCGCCAGAAACAGCGGCACGCCGTTCTCGAGCTCGTTCGCTGACGCAGACGGCCACGGCCTGGCGGTCAGCTTCTTCCGTGCCTTCGTGATGATCGCATCGCGATAGGTGACGACGAAGTCATGCAGCATCGAAGCCGTCCTTTTGCCGCGCGAACAGAATCCGCGTCCCGCACTGAATCTTCATCATCCATGATGGTATGCCGACCCTGGAAGCCGGGATGTTCGAAACAGCACATCGCAGAGAAGTCCTCATCCATATCCGATCGCGGGATGAGGTCCCGTGGGCGTGAGGGAGGCGTCAGGTTGTGGACGGCGATGTGTGCTGGGCAGCCCTGGATGCCTTGACGGTGGACGGAGCGGCAGTGGCGCCGGACCTCGAGGACGGTGGGTCGCGCAAGAGTACCGTCAGTAGCGAGTTGTGGACTTTCAACGTGCCGTTGTAGTCGATGAACCCGAGCTTCCGGAACTTGGTCATGAACGCGTTCACGCGCGAGCGCGTGGTGCCGATCATCTCGGCGAGAATCGTCTGCGACACCCTCGGAAGGGCGCGGTGCGACGCCTGCTCCTCGCCGTATCGCGCCATGAGCAGGAGCGTTCTGGCCAGACGCTTCTCTGCGTCGTTGAAGAGCAGATCGATCAGGTCCTCTTCGATGCGGACATTCCGCGTGAGCATGTGGGTGAGGAAGCGCTGCGCGAGCACGGGCCTGGCGAGGATCTGCCGGGTCAACTCCTGCTTCTCGATTTCCACGACCGTGCAGGCGGTGACGGCCGTGGCGGTGGCCATCCGCAGTGGCTGGCCCGCCAGGCAGCCCTCACCGAAGAAATGGCCCGGCTCGAGGAGCGCGACGATGGCCTCCTTGCCCGCGTGGGAGACGACCGAGAGTCGCACATTGCCCTGCTCGACGTACAGGACCGTCGCACATACGTCCCCTTGAGCGAAGACGATCGTACTTTTCTTGTGCCGGACGCGTCGGGTCTGCACGCCCGCCCAGTCGAATTTTTCGTTGAACATCACACGTCTCTCATTTGCCTGCGGCAGCATACAAAATGGGAGCCCGTTTCGATGTGCAAAAGTGAACACGGCCGTCAGAGAGCTCTTCAGGCGGTAGTTTGCTTGATTTTGGGATCGCTCCCGCGCGTACGCCCGCGTCGTGAATAGCATCGACCGCTTCACCCGAGACCTTCACCGTGACGCCGAGGAGTCGTCAGAATTTCAGCGTGAGCCCGACGCTGGCTCGTGAAAAACGCAGCTTTCCACCGGTGAAGAGGCCCAGCTTGAGGTCGTCAAAGGTGTTGAATCGGCGAATGTCGCCGCGGATTCCGAGGCGACGGCCCAGCGAGAGCGTCACACCGAAGCCCACGTCGTAGCCGAGAGCATTTTTCGACCTGACGAGGTCGGTGGCGTTCAGTGTGGCGTGCGGACGAATCAGGCCGATTCCAGCCAGGACGAACGGATTGACGGGGCCAATGGGGATGCCGAACACGAGGTTGCTCATGAGCGTCAGGACGGAGTTGTGGCCGTCCGGAGAGGCGCCAAAGAAATTCTTCGCATAGGCGATATCCAACTCGACGCCCGTGCGACCTGCCGAGCCGAGAGACACGCCAAAATTTGTGTGCTTCTCCTCACAGTTCCGCAGACTGACGCAGTTCGACGAGTCCCCCCCGTAGTTGTAGCCGAAGTACGGCGTGATGGCTCGCTGGGCAAATACCGGTCGCGGAGCGATCGCAACCGCAACAAGAAACATCATGAGTCCCGCTCGTCGCACTCGGCCACCTCTCAGCTCTCGCACGTGTTGATTGACGATGACAGTACCGCACAATAGTGCAGCGCCGAGGTTGAAGGCTGTTCAGGACAGCACACGACCTGACGATCGTCCGAGGAACAAGAGAAGCCGAATCACGCCTGGATTGGCCGATACTGCGCCCACCATCCGCGCGCCCGATCTTCGGTCCACACGGCGGGGCCGTCGATCTCGGCGAGTCGGCTCGCCAGGGCCCTGGCCGATTGTGGCCGATCGTTCGGGTCTTTGGCCAGGCACGAGAGCACGAGGTTGTCGAGCGCGGCCGGGACCGGCACGCCGCGGGCCGACGGCGAGGCCGGGGTCTCTTGAACGTGCTTCAGAAGCAACCCCATGGTCGTCTCCGCTGTGAAGACGGTCTGTCCAGTGAGCAGCCAATATGCCACGCAACCGGTGGCGTAGATGTCGACCCGGCCGTCGAGATTGGACTGCCCCATGGCCTGCTCCGGCGCCATGAAGGCTGGCGTACCCTGAATGAGGCCCCGTTGCGTCAGAGTGGGTCCCGCCTCGGCGTCGTCGTCAACGGTCTTGACGAGTCCGAAATCCAACACCTTGACGAAGTCGCACTCCTCACCGTAGCGGCAGAGAAAAATGTTCGCCGGTTTGATGTCGCGGTGGACGAGCCCGTGAGACTCCGCCTCCGAGAGAGAGTGGCAAACCTGGCGAAGGAGGTGCACGACGCGCTCGGCAGGGATGGGCCCGAACCGCCTCACGAGCGTATCGGCGTCTAACCCATCGAGCAGCTCCATGGCGTAGTAAAAGGCGCCGTTGTCCGCGATGCCGAAGTCGAAGAGCTCGATGGTGTGCGGCGAACGGAGCCGGGCGATAACCTGCGCTTCACGCTCGAATCGCCGCATCGCCTGCTCGGAGATCCCGATGTCCACGTGTCTGGCAACTGACGGATGAATCAGCTTGATTGCCGCGGGGCGCGCCAGCATCCGATGCCGGGCGCGCCAGACTTCTCCCATCCCACCTTCACCCAGGCGCTCCTCGAGACTGTAGCTTCCGAGCTCGCGCGCGGCCGCCACGTCGCGGCCGAGCCGGTAGACGATTCGCGCCCCCATGACGGCAAATCCGACGGCGAGTGTGGACGCGAAGATCGTCTGAACGTAGTTGTTGGGCGTGGCCCGTACTTTGTTCAGCAGATCGAGCACCGCGAGCGCGAGTGGTGCGGTCGCGCCCGCAGCGATCGACGCCACGAGCATGCGGCCGGGTGGACCCGGCAATATCAGCGGAAAGAGAATGATGACGACCGGGATCCACGTTAGGCCCGGCAGCGCGCCGGTTTGCAGGTAGTCGCTCCAGAACGTCGTGATCGCGAGGACGAAGCAGATCACGATCTCGTAGGCAAGACCGAGCGTATGAAGCCGTGAGGCCGAAATCCGCCGATTGCGTGCGACCCACCAGAGCGCAATCGAGGCCACACAGGCAGCGCACTGCGCGAGCTGAAATCCCAGAAAGACGTAGGATTCGGGCGAGATCGGATAGCCGCTCAGACGCGCCACGGCCATCCCGCCGAAATAGAACGTCGGATCGACGGCGAACCCGATGAGCAGGAACACCGCCAGGAGGCGCACACGTTCCCGCACCTGCTCGAGGAGATCGGCAGGCAGCGCCGCCGAGATTCTCGGCGCGTCCGATGGCGGAGACCCGGGGCGCAGGAAGGTCACGTGCTCGTGCATGCTCTGTCTGCTCCGCGACTTTAGCATCCACGCGGTCGTGGCACTCCGTTGAGCCCGTACAAGGCGGCCTTCCTTTAGAAGCCGACCGTCAGGCCAGCGAATACCGCGCGGCCGGGCCGGCCCGGAATGCTGTTGACGTTCACGGACGTGTATTCGGCATAGTAGATCCGTTCCCCGAGCAGGTTGCTCCCGTAGACGTGCGCGACCAGGTCACTGCCGGGACGCAGAAATGCGAGCTTCCGCAGGCGGTACGCGAGGCTCATCGTCACGTTGTGAAACGCACCGGCGGAGGGATTGACGGACTGCGTGGTATTGGCAGGATCCTCGTCATCGACATGACGGCTTTCTTTCGGCGTACCGAAATAGGAATCGTGGAGGCCCAGCGTCAGGCCGGATGGCGTCCGATACGAGATCCCGACCTTCCCCATGAACCGGGGCACCGGGATCGCGATAACGTCGAAGACCCGGTCGGTCTGGTTGTGCAGGTCCTGATACGTCACCGCGGCCGTCAGCTCCACGTTCCGCCCTGGCCGAATCAGCGCCTCGCCTTCGATCCCGTGCGTGCGGAACCGGTCGAAGTTCTGGATGATGTCAAACGCATCGACCTCGACGACGACACTCGATTGCCGGCTGTCGTACAGGGTGACCGCCGCATTCAGGCGATTGTTGCCGTAGAAGACCTGCACGTCGGTCGTGGCGATCGCTTCGGGCTTCAGATCCGGATTGCCCTCCTGTGAATAGTCGCCTTCGTCATATCGCACCAGATCGGTTTCGACGACCGATGGCTGCCGAAACGCCTCGGAGTAGAGCACCTTCACACCGAGGTTGCTCGTCAGCGTGACGACGCCGCCCAGGCGGCCAACAAAGTGAGGAGCGAGACCGGAAATCCTGGTCACCGCCCCACTCTGGCCGCCGGTCACGTGCGTGTCGAAGCCGGGGACTTTGATCAGCTGGCCGCCTGCTATCAGCTTGAGGCGCGGCACGGGCCGATAGTCGATTTGCGCGAAGGTGGTGACGCTGTTGCGATCGTAGGACGGTACCCCGTACCACCGATACGTCGCCTCGTGAAAGCTTCCCGTACGTTTCGAGAGGTTCGCACCAAAGACGGCATTGACCGTCCTGGCGACCGACAGCGTGTTCACCCATTCCACGATGTAGTCGTTCGACAGGGCGTCCCGCGTGCCGATCTCCCCGAAGTCCCCGCGGTCGCGGAAGTGGTTGTACGTGGCGTGCAGCGAGCTTGTCCACGCCGCGGAGACCTTGTGCTCGTAGCCCATGTCGACCACCGCCTGAGTCGTGGTCGAGACCCCGTATCGCCCCCAGCTGGTCGTCGCGGTCGAGTTGGTCAGGTGAGGCGTCTTGGTCTTCGCGTAGAACCCGTCGAGGCTGAGACCTTTGTATCTGGCGTTGAGATTCACCCCGACCTTGCGGTCGAACCAGGGAACGGTTCGCGTAATCGCGGCCTTGCCGCTGTCGATGCTGTCCGTCGCGGTGAAGTCCCACCCGTGATCATGCGACAACGCCAACCCGGCGGAGATCCGAAGGGCACCCACTGTCTTTCCGCCCGCCGCCGAGACCGCCCTGGTATCGAACGTCCCATAGGAGATGCCGGCGACCCCCTCGCCGACCCAGTCCTTGGTGATGACATTGATCACGCCCACATACGCGTTCGTGCCGTAAAGGACCGATCCCGGCCCGCGGATGATCTCAATCTGCCTGACCGCCGCCAGCGGAAAGGCGCGTAAGAACGGATGAATCATCCCGCCATACGGTACTTTCCTGAATTGGCCGGCCATTGAGCAGGACCAGGATGTGGTTGTTGGCGCCGAGCGTGGCATCGCCCCGCATGGTGAGCGCTCCCTGCAGATTTTCCTGTGTGCCCATGACGAAGATGCTCGTCGTGCGATCGAGGACCTCGACGAGCGACC
Organism: uncultured Acidobacteriota bacterium; assembly: GCA_963749835.1. Classification (GTDB taxonomy): domain Bacteria; phylum Acidobacteriota; class Vicinamibacteria; order Vicinamibacterales; family 2-12-FULL-66-21; genus JALZOC01. Next base: position 2,470,528 of record CAVVOD010000001.1, on the reverse strand, counting down.
GGCTCCCGTAGGACTGGATGTCGCGCTCGGTAAGGACGACCATGATCGCCGGCGCGTCGGACAGGGACTCTGTCTTCTTCGAGGCCGTCGTCACGTTGATGCGGAGGAGCTCTTCGAGCGTGAGATCGGTCAAGTCGATCGGCGGGGAATCCGGGCGTTGGGCGAGGGCCTGGACGGACGCGCCTGTCAAGAACGAGCAGGCGAGACCGATCCTCAACAACACGAGCCGGAAATGACTTCTCATGTCTCTGCGTTCTGTTTGAGCGCAACGCTCGAGCACGTACCGGAAGCGCTCCCGACCGACGTCCTCACGCGAGTCGTGGCGAATGGCCTGGCGGACTGTCTCCACTGCGGCGGCCTCCTTGTCGGGTCTGTTCTGACCCGGGATGGTCGCTTCTTCGACGGTCGCGTCTTCGTCGGTCGTCAGGACGTCACGCTCGATTGGAAGCGTGACTCGGTCTCAAAGGAAGCCTCGAGGCGTTCTGGCGGCGTGAACGTGAGGTCCCACGCAAACGTGCCCCGACTGGCCGCCAGGTAGACTGCATGCGCTTGCGCCAGCCCCCGAGTCAGACCCGGCCCGTGATACACGACCATCAGATCAGGCCAGAGGGCGACGGTGAACATGCCATTGAAGAAGCAGTGCCGGTCCTCGACGACGACGAGATCGCCATCGGCGAGCTCTGAGGTGTGCGTCATGGTGCCACCCATATCGCTGCCGAGTGGGCGAGGAGCGGATGGTATTGAGTTGATGGGGGTCGCGTCTGCCCTGTATTGAACATCGCAAGGTTGTCAACGGGAGATGCGACGGGCCGGGACTGGCTCCCGGATTGTGCTTGCCAGGCTTCTGGCTGACCGCACACGCAGGCACTGATCGTGCGTGATCGCATCCGAGTCCAGAAACGCGATTGGCCTTTCTGGCGAATGGAGTACTCGCATGAGAGCCGTCGCCACAACAAGTCTGGATCAATGGGCGGCAGAACTTCGGCATTCACGTCGTGAATGGCACCAGAACCTGGGCAATCCCAGCGATCGTCTGCTGCTCCGAGCCAGCATCCGTGAACAGGCTCGGTATCTTCGGTTCGCCCGGGCGGCACAGCGTCGCGAGTCTGGAGGGATGAAGCCCGCGGGCCCGACACGACGAAGATCGATGGACGGGCGACCTTAGTCGCCCCAATGGCGAGAAGGCGGCCGGTCGACCGCGTCGTGAGGAGAGGCGGCTGTGATTTCGGGCCAATGTGCGCGGCGGGCGTCACAGACGTGTCCGGTGCCGCATCTACTCTGGAGCCGCCGCATGGGGCCGGCGACAGGGAGCGGGATTCTACATCTCTGATTTCACGGCCGCGATCGCGGGCGCGACGGCAATGTGCGATTCGCTGATGGCAATCACCGCCTCAGAGAGCGCCAGGGTCTGCGCTTCGACCTTGGCGAGTCGTTCCGAGGCGCTCACCAGATGGTCAGGGGGCAACGCGGCGGCGAGGTCCTCGGTGACAGCCGCAACCAGCTCGTCTCGCTGAGCAGCCGAAGGGATGGTGTGTTCGTCCCGACAGGCTTGTGTGACCAACTCAACTGCGGTGTGCGCGTCAAAACGCTGCTTCCCGTCCATGTCAACCTCTCACTTTGAACTCTGATGTTGAGCGGCGCAACCAGATGTGTCCGCACAATATGGCAACTCGAGTCCAGCAGGCTGTTCAACACCGCACACCTCGGCGTATCCACTAACAAATGGCGGAAAATCAAGGCAGGGAACCGTGCCCCCCCGATTTGAGGGCAGATCGAGTCAGTCCGGGAGATCGTCTGGCATCTCGCGATAGAGGGCGAGGTCCTGCTGATGCCGGTGCAGAGCTTGCCGGTGCCGATGGTGCTCTTCCGCGTCGAAGGGTTTCCCGGCGCGCTCCATGGCGTCGTGTTCCTCTTGCAGCTGGGTGGTCCTTTCGTGCAGACGCTCGCGCATCTGGCGTTTGGTTTCAGCCACGGCGTAGATTACACCCGGCTGTCCGGGTGGCGGTAGGTGGCAATAAGGAAGGTTCTCGGGTGAGTCACGTCGGCCAGCCACAGACTGACGCCGTGCGTCTCCGCCAGCTCGCGCCCCCGGCGTTCTGCTTCCAACAACGTGGAAACGTACGAGTGCGTGCCGAAGGGTTCGGAGGCGACCGTGAACAGCGTCGGTCCAACCCGCGTGACGGTGAAATCTCCGACCGTGTAAACGACCGTCATTACCGGTGTCGAGGACGCCCCCTACGCGTCGGTTCGTGTGCGTCGCGCGCGCCGAGGTTCCTCCACCTGGCTTCGGCGTCCGACCTGACGATTCGCGCCTGTCCGCACGCGTTCAGGTCGTCCGCGGGGATCAACGCGTCTCGGTGACCGACGTGTCCGTGGCGGTGTTCGTGGCGCTCGAAGAGTGCGATCGGGATCCGGAGCGTCACCAGGACCGCGACGGCGCTCTCGCTGGCGTCCATCGGCCGATCGGACACCCAGATCCCCATGCACGCGGCGCCAGCTGTGGACCCGTCATAAAACCCCATGATGCGGATGTCCGCCGCAGTGTCGCGGCTCGTCCGGTGAAACACGCGCATGGTTCCCTGGTGTTTGCCTGGGTTCATGACGGTTGGTTCAGCGACGCGTGACGCCCAGCGCGCGCAGTCATGTTCGGGATACGGTCAGTTTTCATGTCTCGCCCACCGGCAGACGCGCAGCCAGGGCTGCCTGGAAATCATCGGTCGTTCTGTTCAGCGCGAGGGCGGCGGGGCCAGTTTCTGAGGCCACTCGGGCTTACGATGCCGACGTACCTGATCAGACGATGGCCCGGCTCTGCAGGTCGGCGCTGACCTTCTGATTGTCAGCTTATGACAGCTGCCAGATGGGTGAGTGGCGCTCGGTCCCGGTCGTCCTATGTACCCGTGGCCCGGGACATCTGCCCGGTTGACGCGCGGGGGTTCACTGTCTCCTCGCGTCACAGAGCGTAGGAGGCGACGACCGGGCCGAGCACATGACCCTAGCGCAAATGCCTTGCCGCTGCAGATTTGAGCTTTCGGCCGGTTATCGAGACGGGGCGCCAGTACGGGTCTCCGTTGTCTGTCCAAAGACAGAACAACTTCTTACGAACGTCGCCCTTTCCGAGGACGGAGGCCTCCGTCCGGCTGCTCACTCGATGAGCAAACAAGCAATGGGAGGACAATCCCTTCCTCAAGTCGAGCTCCGGTCGTCTCCCAGTTATTTGGTCCCGAGCGTCGCCTCGAGTGCTTCCATTCGCTGATTGAGGTCCGTCCAGCGTGCCTGTTCACTCGCCAGGTCTGCAGACAGCGTCCCTTCATCGGCCGTCGCGCGTTGAAGCTTCGCGAGGGCCGGGGCAATCCGTCGCGGCATTTCCTCCAGCTCCCTCTTCAATTGCTCGATCGGCGGGCCGTCCGTCCCCCGGTTACGGAGTGCCTCCTGCAGGCGGTCGTACTCACTCTGGGCCTGGGCAACAGCTGCGCGCACCTCGTCGAGCCGGCGGATCGCGTTGTTGATTCGCTGCTCCTGCAGCTGCACCCGTCCGAGCGGCAGCTGCACCCGGGGTCCCGCGGATGCCATCCTCTCCATCGCCGCGCGCAGACCACGGACTTCGGTCAACAGCGCGGGGAGGACATCTCCCGGGGCCTGCTGCACTCGAGCGTCCGCCTCAAATGCACGCGTTCGGGCACGCGTCCGGGCCGTCAGACCGATTCCCACGACCACCAGTGTCACGATAACGACGGCTACGCTTCGCCGCATGATGCCTCCTTGGGGTTGACACTCTCCGTCACTCACTGCCGCAGCCATTCGACGGCACGGCGCACCGTCTCGACGGGATCGGCAATCACTTCGTCGGGAACCACCGCACTCCCATACGTACGCCCGGTCCGATCGGCCATCGTGGATACGCACAGAAAGAGCGTGCCCCCGCCCGACAGAGGGAATTCGTCGTTCGCCGTGGAAAGGCCGTACGTCGCTGTCCCGAAACTGCGCGTATCCCGTCTCGCCCGGAAGCCGATGGCGACCGCTTCTCCCGAGCTCGAGACCCCGCAGTTGGTCAGCACCGCTACGCGCGGGTTCGCCCGCAGCAGACGATAGGGACTGGTGACACCGACCAGGGGCTCTCCGTTGTAGATCGACGCGTTGTCCTGGTAGCCCCACCAGGTTGTACCGCCATCCGGGTCGATGAACGCACCGGCCCTTGCGTCGCTGAGGATCGGCCCGAGGCCGGCAACCATGGGCCACATGTTGCCGCCGCGATTGTTGCGCAGGTCTACGATCCATCCGGCCAGACGCTCACGGTCTGCCGCGCGCACGGCGTCCTGGATACTCTGCGCGAAGGCCGTCTCCGCCGCGCCGATGCCGCTGAACGATGCGACCTTGACGTAGCCGACGTCGTCCGGTACCTGCACGGCAGGCGGCGTCGGGTCCGTGCATCCGCCTGGCAAAGACGGACTGTTGATGGAGGTGGAGTCGGGTCCACGGTAGAAGCTGTGATGGTCGTTCAGCAGAACGAAGGCCGCCCGTATCTTTGGATAGAGGTCCAGGATGGTCTGCTCGTTCGAGTCCACCCCTGTGACGATTCTCCGGAACGCAGGCCAGTCGATCGTCTTCCTGTTGATCGAATTCGCCTGCATGACATCGATCAGCTGAGTGAGGTAACTTCGCGCCGCCGGCGACATTTCCTTTGGGCCGGCCGGCGTCGCGGCCGTCGGGGAGGAGCCTCCGCCGCAAGCTGCGAGGAGAGCCAGTAACGGCAGCAGAAGGGCGACGCCCAGGCGAGGCCCGAAGGTCACCACGCGACCGGCACAGAACGGCTCGACGACACGCCGATCGGCGTGCCCGGTCCTCAGCGGGACGAGGTGCGACGCGTTCGTTGGATCCGGCAACTGCGTGGCGATGATGCGGACGATCCTAGCTCACTCCCGCGCGATGTCGAACGCAAGTTCTCGATCGCTCTTTACTCGGCGTCGCGCGCCGATCCTTGCGTCTGGGACCGTGTGCGGCTTCCGACAGGCAACCAGGCCCAGCGTGTGGTTTCGTGGGTAGTGGTGAGTTGAGCGGCAACCTAATTTCGGAACCACGCGCGCGTGATGGCCAGTCCGATCGAAATGGCACAACCGAAGGCAACGAGACCCAAAACGAGTCCGGCGATCAGGCTCCACAGACCGGACCTATTGGAAGCCCGCCACATAACGTATGAAGCGACTAACGCCCCAGCTCCTGCGACGGACACAACGACCAGCATCCAGAGCACACCGATACCCGCTTTCATCGCGAGCGCAACGCGCAGCCTCTGATGCGCACGCTCGCAGCTGTAGTCCACGAAGGGTAACCCGCCGCCCGTCGTGGCGCGCCGCCGGCCCGCGGTAGAATAGGCGAGCCGCTTGGCTCTCGCCTCAGGAACCGGAATGAAGGTCTGCCCCTCGCGGCCTGTCGCTTCCCGCATGGCACACACTCGTGTACGCTGCCTGATAGCCATGAGCAGTCCACTCCAATTGCGCACCAGGCTCGCATATGTTTTTGTCGTAGCCCTGGCCAATCGCGGTGGCTGCGGCAGTGGTCCGCCGGCCGCGTCAGATGCCCCTCCAGCGCCTGCACCACCAGCGGTGCCGGCATCACGTGCGCCGATTGTCACCCATCTACGTGTACGGAACGCCGGTCCTCTCGCTGTCCGTCAGCTTGTCGTGGGCCTTGTGACCGACAAACTCAAGTGTGGCGATATTGAAGCCGGCGCGACCACCGACTATCTGGATGCGCCCTCGGGTGTGTGGCCTTATGCGGCGTTTCGTTACTCATGGCATGGTCGGACCTTCGATCTCGGAGTCATGGACTGGCCTGACACCCCGCTTCCCATGGGTTCCTACAGCTACCACATCCAGGTGGAACGGTATGGCGCTGGCGCGCTGGTGAAGTTACTTTCCATCGGCCGCAATGTGTTGGCCAACTCCTACAAGCGGACCATCCCCCCGCCCGGTACCGGCCATCGATGAGCCGCCGGGCTCCGAATGCACGTCGGGCAGGACGCTGCTGATTCTAGATAAGGCTCGGGTCGATGCCCCAGCTGCGCAGGATCGCGGACTCGTCGGCCGCGCTCGTCGCTTTCTTGAAGCGCGCACCGGATCGCCCTTTCACGCGGCCTTCACACTCTGCCCACGTGACGTGCCGCATCGCGACACCGTCCACAACGCTCAGGTACGAGTATGCGGCGGACTTGATCTTCGCGGCCGACGAGTCAGCCGGCCGCTTCGGCAGGGCGGTCTCGTCCGGCAACTGGAGAATCGGCAGCGCGTAGCCGTCGAGCGGCCCGTCATACAAGTCTGCGGATTGTTGCCGCGCGAACGCGACCGAAATCTGATCGGCGCGCTCGTTGCCCGGTGTTCCGGCGTGGCCTCGCACCCAGTTCCAGGTCACGTCGCCGCGGGCGCGCGCGCCGACGAGGCTCGAGAGCTGCTCCCACAGCTCCCGGTTCAGCACGTCACCGCCCTGCGCCGTCTTCCATCCGCGCTTCCGCCACCCCCACACCCACTGCGTGATGCCCCGGATCACATACGTGGAATCCGTATAGATGGCGACGGGCCCGGGTTGATTCGCAATGTGCCGCAGCGCCGCGATGGCGCCGCTCAGCTCCATCTTGTTGTTCGTCGTGTGAGGCGAGCCGCCGCCCAGTTCCGTGACATGGTGATCGTCGGACACGACGATCGCGCCCCAGCCGCCCGGTCCGGGATTGCCCGTCGCTGCGCCGTCGGTGAAGATGATGATTGGCAAGACCTCATAGTATCGAACCATCGGCGATGTAACTCGGGCGCGGTCTGGGGACCTTTGTCGCGCCGCGGCAGCCGCGCGGGCCAACGCTCGCCGATCGCGACTATCAGCGCATCGTCAAGCGGACGAGGGAGCTGATGGTGCTGTCGCGGGAATCGGGGCTCACCGCGCGTGAGCTCGCGCAACTGGTGGAAGTGATCCCCCAGTCGCTGGTCTTCGCGTCGATGATCTCCTGCAACTGACGATCGACCTGCTCCCGGTTCGAGATCAGACCCACCAGTTCCGTGTGCCCAATCACGTCCCGGAGGGTCGTCTGGGCGGCCCAGCTCACGGTGGCGGCGTAGTGCTCCACTTCGACGATGGCCTTCCTGGCATCGGTGACGACCCAGAGCAGCACGGCATCGACGTTGACGGGCACCGTGTCCTTCGTCAGCGTCTTCTCAGCCTGAAAGGGCGTCGAACGGATGCGCATGTCCACAGTCGAGACCCGGTCGAAGCCAGGAAACGTCCAGTTGATGCCAGGCCCGAGCACGCGCTGGAAGCGGCCGAGTCGCAGGAGCACCCCTCGCTCCCATTCCTTCAGCAGCCGCGGCGAGAGGCTCACGTAGATGCCCCTCACGCCGATCGCCATGGCCGCCACCGCCCCGGCGGCAAGCCAGGCGCCGAACGCGAGAAACGCGGTTGCGACTACCAATGGCACTAGTGATCGAGTCGCGCTGTGGCCACCGGCGAAGCGGGGTCGGAATGGGAGGCGTCGGTCAGTCCCGACGTTATGGCCGGGCTTGTACAACATGTGGCGTCCCCAGCGGGAACCGGACGCCTTTGGTACGTTCCTGTTCGGAACCGAATCGAGCCCGCCGCGTGACCATGCCGGCGCGCGGCTGCTCATGTCTGCGCGCGCGAGCACCCTCGAATTGAGGGCGGCATGGCCGCAACTCGAGCTCGTTAGCGAGGCCGGATGCTCGACACCTGGTCGCCCGCGCGACGGGCATGGCGCGTGTTCGGGGGGGAGCGGTGGAGGTGGCCGCGGTCGCTCCGGACTTTGAGGAAGGAGCATCGCGCAGGAGCACCGTCAGGAGCGAGTGGTGGACCTTCAACGTGCCGTTGTAATCGATGAACCCGAGTCTTCTGAACTTCGTCATGAAGGCATTCACCCGCGAGCGCGTCGTGCCAATCATCTCGGCCAGAATGGTCTGCGAGACTCTTGGAAGCGTCCGGTGCGATGCTTGTTCTTCGCCGTAGCGCGCCATGAGCAGCAGCGTCCGGGCGAGACGCTTCTCCGCATCATTGAAGAGCAGATCAATCAGGTCCTCTTCGATTCGGACGTTCCTCGTGAGCATATGGGTGAGGAATCGCTGCGCGAGGATCGGGTTGGCGAGAATCTGGCCGGTCAGCTCCTGCTTCTCGATCTCGACGATCGTGCTGGCCGTGACGGCGGTTGCCGTCGACATCCGTTGTGTCTGCCCCGCCAGGCAGCCCTCACCGCAGAAGTGGCCCGGCTCGAGGAGCGCGACGATGGCCTCCTTGCCCACGTGCGAAATGACAGAGAGCCGCACATGGCCGTGCTCGATGTACAAGATCGTTCTGCACGCGTCCCCCTGCGCGTAGACGGTCGCGCCCTTCTTGTGCCGGACGCGTCGCGTCTGCACGTGCGTCCAGTCAATGTGGCCGTTGTGCATCACGCGCTTTGGAGGCTCCGCAGCGATCGCCAGGATTTTCTTCATCGCGATCGCTCGCGACCAACATTCTGAGACAGGCGTGGCGAACGGCTGGGTTGACTGTCTCCGCTGCGGCGGCCTCCCTGTCGGGTCGATTCTGATCCGGCATGGTCACTTCTTCGACGGTCGCTTCTTCGACGGTCGCCGGGACGTCGCGTGACGCTCAAACGGGAGCTTGACGCGATCTCAAGCGAAGCCTCGAGCCGTTCTGGCGGCGTGAACGTGAGGTCCCACGCGAACGTTCCGCGACTGGCCGCCACGTAGACCGCATGCGCTTGCGCCTGTCCCCGTGTGAGACCCGGTCCGTGATACACGACCATCAAGTCAGGCCAGAGCGCGACGGTGAACATGCCATTGAAGAAGCAGTGCCGGTCCTCGACGACGACGAGATCGCCATCGGCGAGTTCAGAAGTATGCGTCATGGTGCCATCCACACCGCGAAGGAGAGCGGATGGTAATGAGAAATCGGGCTCGCGTCTGCCCTGTATTGCACACCGCGAAGTTGCCAGCGGGAACTGCGGCGGGCTGGTACCGATCTGTCCGGAACAGGACTCGACTCGCCGCCTGACCGACCATCCAGGCGGCCGCCAGCACTCTGGTCCGAGTCGCTGACGCCCCTTGATTCTACTTGTCAGGCTCCTGGCGGCCGGCACACGCAGGCACTGATCGTGCCTGATCGCATCCGAGTCCAGAAACGCGATTGGGCCTTTCTGGCGAATGGAGCACTCGCATGATAGCCGTCGCCACAACAAGTCTGGATCAATGGGCGGCAGAACTTCGGAATTCACGTCGTGAATGGCGCCAGAACCACGGCAATCCCGGCGATCGTCTGCTGCTCCGCGCCAGCATCCGCGAACAGGCGCGGTATCTTCGGTTCGCCCGGGCGGCAGAGCGTCGCGAGTCTGGAGGGATGAAGACCGCTGGCCTGACACGACGAAGATCGATGGACAGGCGACCTTAGTCGCCCCAATGGCGAGAAGGCGGCCGGTCGACCGCGTCGTGAGGAGAGGCGGCTGTGATTTCTGGCCAATGTCCGCAGCGGGGGTCACAGACGTGTCCGGTCGCCAGGACCCATCTGTCCGCATGCGCGGTCGCCGCGCGATGCGAGTCGAACTGACGTTCGGTGCTCACCGGCCCTTTGCGCGTACCGATGCCCGCACAATACTCGGCGGAGAGTGCGTGTTCGCGAATCACGACGCCTAACCAGTCGTGGTGATGTCGCCTGGCGAACAGGTCGAAGCTTCTTTCTAACAATCGTCGCCTCTTGATGGAAACGCACATCCGGTGCCGCATCCCCTGAAGCCGCCGCATGGGGCCGGCAACTGGGAGGAGACTCTACATCTCTGATTTCACGGCCGCGATCGCGGGCGCCACAGCAGCGTGCGATTTGCCAATGGCGATTACCGCCTCAGCGAGTACCAGGGTCTGCGCTTCGACCTTGGCGAGTCGTTCCGAGGCGCTCACCAGATGGTCAGGGGGCAACGCGGCGGCGAGGTCCTCGGTGACAGCCGCCACCAGCTCGTGTCGCTGAACAGGGGAGGGGACCGTATCTTCGTCCCGACAGGCTTGTTTGACAATTTCATCAGCGGTGTGCGCGTCAAAACGTCCTTTGCCGTCCGTGTCAACCTCTCAGCCGTAAATGTGGCGTGTACGCCCAGCATGGCAAGTCGAGTCCGCCAGGCTGCTCAACACAGCACACCGCGGGTCAAGAGTGGGGAGCCCGGTACGGGGTCAGAATCCCTCCAGTTGGCTGACGATTTGGTGGCCTTCCGCAAGAAACTGCTCCGCCACTGGTCGGGTCAGAAGCATGTCATTCTGACCTCGTTCGTGGCGTCGAATCCCGATCAACAGAACGGGGGCGAAAGCGCTGCCGCTGACCAGGGGTTGTGACCCCCGTTCCGGCTTCCCAAACGATCGATCGCTAGATCAGGCCCTTAGGGTGGGGCGTACTTCGCCCACAACGTCTCGACTGCGTGGTTTATTGCGATTAGCGGGGGCACGGCACTGTTGCGCGGGTCAGTTGGGGCACGATCTGACGTCAACCGCCCCCCGCAAACGAGCCCAGCGGAGACTGGACACCAAGGCAAAACGGCCGGAGAGTGCCTGGCACCACTCCGGCCGCTGTCAAATCGATGACTGCTGCGAGGCGAGCTTACCGGACTTCGAGGGTCGTGACGACCGGACGATGATCGGACGGCATCACGCCGGCGGCGTTGCGCGTGTCCACGACCTGTGACTGGATGAGTGCCAGGTTCGCGGCACCCTTCGAGAGGAAGATGTAGTCGATGCGGCCGTTCTTCGTGGCGCCAATCGGATTGTTGCCCGCGAACGTGAACGCCTTCTTGAGGGCCGTCGCAGCCTCCCACGAATCCGTGTAGGTCTTGCGCATTTCCGCGATGGACGACTGGTCCGGCCAGGCGTTGAAGTCGCCGGCGATGATCCGGTTCTCCGGCCGCGCCAGCGCCCAGGCGATCACTTGCTTGGCCTGCGCCAGCCGGTAGGGCTGCGAGTCGGGATCCAGATGCGTTTCCATCAGCGTGAGGATCCGGCCGTTGACCGTGACCGTCGCCGCCCCGATGACGCGCCCGTAGACGATTAGGGTCTGGTCCGTCGTGTCGAACGGGACCGTCGACAGAATCTGGCTGCCCTTGCCGTTGCCGGTCCAGTTGCCATATTCCTGTGTGAAGTGCGAGTACCACACCCGGCCGGTCTTCGCCGCGAGCAGCGCCCGGTAGCGTTCGGGCTGGTTCTCGTTGCCCCAGCCGGTGAACTTCTCGACTTCGTTCAGCATGACGATGTCGGGAGTCATCGACGCCATCCAGGTCGCAATGCGGTTGATGTCGTACTTGCCGTCGGTGCCGACGCCGTGGTGCAGGTTCCACTGCACGATCCGGAGACGAACCGGGGTGCCTGGCGCCGGCGGCACCACGGGGGGCGTGACGCGCGGCACGACCACGACGGGCACGACTGGCGGCACGACCGACGCGGGCGGGAGCACCGGCGCCGCCGCCAGTATCGTCGCGTCGTTCTTCGTCGTCCCCGGCGCCATCGTCAGGTAGCGCGCCGGTGAGAGGACCACCTGGTCGATCGAGATCCCGTCCTCGCGCTGCTGGACGCGCACCGTCTGCTGGCCCGACTGCGCGAAGTAGACGAGCGGCCCGAGGACGCCTGCGCCGTAGCCGGTGTCCTGCCAGCCCCAGCCCTGGACGCCGCAGCCCGAGCAATCCTCGAGGCTCACCACGGCGGCCGACGTCGAGCCCATCTGGTTGACCGGGACGCCGGTCTCCGAGACGGCGCCGCTGAACTGCACGAAGACCGAGTCATTGGTCCATGCGTTCAGATCCGCGCGCCCGCGGATCCAGAGCCGATAGCCCCGACCGGCCTCGGCGGTGAACGGTACATCGAAGTAGGTCGTCGGCGACGCGAGTGGCGCCGGCAGCTTTGTCACTGCGGCATCGCGATTCCAGAGGCGCGCACCAGCGGCCGCCGTCGCATCCGGGACGACGGTCCAGCCGTGCACCGTGGCAGCGTCCCTGGCCATCAGGACAATCTCGCCGTCCGTGGCGCTCTGCGCGTGGGCGGCTTGCGGCACGCCGACGAGGGCGGCCAGCAGGCCGAGAACCATCACTGCGCGACCGCGGGTACACACTTCTGCTGCCATGGGATCCTCTTACATCCTGCGCAGGGGACCCGCTCGTCGCGGGGTCCCGTCGCAGGCGATGTGCCTGGGTATGAACGAGAACGCTCCGTCAGTGATATGCGAGCGTTGGACGATACAGGGGCAAGGAGGATGCCAGATCCCCGCTCACCGGGATTGCGCAGATTTGCTCAGAAGAAAGGCCGCGTGCCGGTCCAAACGGCCGCGAGCGCACACACCATTCGCGAGGGCTTTTGGTGCGGAGATTACGAAACCGCCATTCTCCGGCATCAGTCAGGTCGCGCCCGCCCCTACGCTGGGCGTGAGGGCGCGAAACGCGAGCGAGCATCCCGATCGCCAGCACCCGGCACGGCGGCGTTTGCTGGCGTGGCACGGTTCGCGGACCGCACGTCTCCAGGCACTGAAGCAGTGATGCTGCGTACCGCTGGACGGTGCGTGTTCGAGACATTCCGGCGCTCACCGGGTGCGCTCGATGACGAGTACGCGACCATGTACTCGGCGGCTTTGGAGCGGGCTGGGAAGTGCCCTGGATTGTCGTCCTACAAGGGTGCGGCCCCGATCGCGAATGCGCGGAAGCTGGCACTGTGCCGGCCTGAGGAATGGACGGGGAAGCCACTGCTTGATGGCCTCTGATTTTCAGATGGCTGCTGGTAAAGGAGTTTGGCCGAGCAGACGCTCTTCGTCCTCAAGTGCGGCGTGAAGCTCTTTGCGAAATTCGATGTTGAGCTGACGGAACGCGATGAGCCGCTGGTCAAACCTACGAAGAAGTTCGGTCTCTGAGAGGAGTGGCGGGCCGTCGAACAGAATTTCGTTCACGGGTAACCTCAGCCGTATTGTGCGTCGGTACGGCCCGGCACAATTCGCCCCAGGTCAATCCGTCTCGTCCGGCATGTCGCGGTAGACGGCGAGGTCTAGCTGGTGTTTGTGAAGGGCTGCTCGGTGACGATCGTGCTCGTCCTGGTCGAAGAGCTTTCCGGACTGCTGGAGAGCCTCGTGCTCTCGCTGGAGCTGTTGCGTTCGGTTGTGAAGCCGTGTCCGAGCTTGCTCTTTGGTTTCGGCCACCCAGGTACATTACACCCGGCCGCGTGGCGCAGCTGGCACTGTGAGCGCCGAAGATGTGGCCGGGAAGTCGAGTCTCGCGACTTTAGTGGGAGGGGTCTGGTGGTCTCTTCTCAACGAACCGACTGCCACGGGCAGCCCGTTTTTTCTGTCTGCGCTCGTAGATTGACCAAGCCTCGCCACAGGCTTCGCAGCGGAGGTACACGAGACGGTCAGTCAATGTGGCGCAGACGATTTTTGTCGCGTCACAGTTTGCACAGACTTGAACGGGAACGTCAGCCGCCCGCAGATTCGACAGGTGACCCATGTTGGCGTCGCCAATCATAGCCAGCACCATCACAGCCCCGATGTTCAAAAGAGGACAGCGACCGATGTGGGGTTCGATGCGGCAGCGTTGATCGCGATGATTCTCGAACCGCGGTCGCGGTGATCGACGCCTGCCGGCGACCTTCGTCGGTGCGCGTGATGCGTGGTCGGACACATCAGAAGGCTTTCGCAATCGGCGGGATCGAGCCGCTTTCCCTTTGGCCTTTCGCGCGCAAGGGCCGAAGTTCTCACTGCTGAGTTCGTCGATGGGTTGCTGTCGTCGGTTGATCGTGGCGGAGTGGACGAGAGCGCCGTATGGACGCCTGGCTCGCCGCCTCGCGACCGGTCGCACCGGAGATCGACGCCCTGCGACTGGCACTGATGCGCCGAACGACAGATATGAAATCGAAGTTACAAAGTGAGTCGTCGGTTGCCGCGCAGGTGGTCCGGAAAGTCGTCGGTCCGTTGGAACTGTGGGAGCGGACGGTACCGCGAAGCTTGGTCGGAATGGGAGCCGTCGGTCACTCTCGACCTTGTGGCCGGGCTTGTACAACATATGGCGTCCCCAGCGGGATTCGAACCCGCGTTTTGGCCTTGAAAGGGCCACGTCCTGGGCCTCTGGACGATGGGGACACACCGGAGTGCTGTGAACGATTCGGCCCGCGTTCCGAACACTTGATGATAGCAGCGTCACATCGATTCACCAAACCTCGGCTGGCAACGGGATCGGGCGAGCGAGTGCACGACGCGACGCGCCGGCCGGCGTGGGTGAGTCGCTGTTAGACCGCGGCCTGCCGGACGATGGTCAGGACGCGTCTGGGCAAAGGACGCCCCGGATGGAGACGGACGACGGGAATGTGCGACGTGACGGGGCACGTCGTGATGAGACGCCCGGTGTCGCTGGCGCCGATATCGCTCAGCGCTTCATCCAGCAGGATCACGTCCGGCATGTGACACGAGGCTTTGACGATCGCTTCGAAGCCGGTGCGGGCGACGGAGACGCGGCACCCGGCGGTCTGGAGTTGCACCTCGCGCACCTGCCGCGACAGGTCGTTCCCGTCCGCGATGAGGACGTGCACCTGAGCGGTATGCGCGCGGGCTACCGCGGCGTTGACGACCACATTGAGGTTGGTTGGCAAACCAGACATCGTTGCCTCTTTTCCGCGCACGGGCGGGCGTTCAGCAAGAAGGCTGCCGATGGAAGCTCGACGGTCAGCCCCGAAGCGCGCGGTTGATTCCGACAGCCACGAGCGCTCCGGCGATGATCGAGACGGTGTCCATGTCGGTGATCAGTCCACGCGGATCGAACACGCCAACCAGGAGCAACCCGGCGAGTCCACCGAGCAGGGCCACGGCGATGACTTCGACGGCGACCCGTGATCGGCGGGTCGGGCATTTGTGCGAATCGGTCAGGTGCCCTTTACAACGCGGACAGGTTGCCATTCAGAGATTCGGGGCAGCGCGCGTCACGATAACATACGGGCGGCTTCAATCGGAATAGCTTCTGCGCATTCCACGCGAACGAGTTCCACATCATCGGCAGCGAGCACTCGACCGCCCGATTCTGCTTCGCCGCGATCGCATTTCCGTACGATCGGAAAGCACCAACGAGCGGCTCAGCCGTTGTCGCCGCGCACTGATGCGGGCATCTGAGAACGGCGCGCGGGTGGTCGTCTCACACCGCCGGATCAGCCCGCTCACGTGAGCGGAAACGGCGCGCGCCTCCCTCACCCGCACACGATCCGCGCACCGTTCATGCGCCTTTTTCGGGGGAGACGTGTGCGGACCCGGACTCGGCATCTGGAGCCCTTCTTGCTGAATGCCAGGGCACCGCCCCAGTTGCATCTGTACACGACGGCTCGAACAACCGTCGTCGCTGGAGTCAATCGCAGCGGACAGCTCGGAGTCGCCGGTGCAGCCGCGGGCCATCGCGCGACGCTCGTCAGGAATCGGCAAACGATGCAGTACATCAAGACGTGGTTCGCGGATCTCACGCTCGCCGGCAAGCTGACGGCGATCATTTTGGCGACGACTGCGGCGGCACTGCTGCTCGTCTGCGTCGTGTTCGTGGCGTACGACATCTCGAGCTCCCGTCAACGCCTCGTCTCCGAGATGGGCATGCTCGCCGACGTCGTGGGACAGAACAGCACAGCGGCGGTCTCGTTCTCGGATCCCAAGACGGCCACGGAGACGCTCGCGGGCCTTCGCCGCAACGAGCACATCGTGTCGGCGATGATCGTGTCGCATTCCGGGGAGCCGCTTGCGCGATTCGATCGTGGAGCGCCGGGCGATGTCCCCCATACGCCCGTATTTCCCTCCGATGCAGCGCAGGCCGGCAAGCCGTGGCACGCCTTGACGATGAACAGCCTGGTCATGACACGGCCGATGTTCCTCGGGAATGAAGTGGTCGGCGCGGTCGTCATCGAATCGGATCTCAAAGACATTTCGACTCGCGCCTATAACCTCGGGAGGATCGTGATCGTGGTCCTGCTCGCCGCACTCTGGCTGGCGCTCATCATCGGGTCGAGGCTCCAGCGCCTGATCTCTGCGCCGCTGCTGCGGTTGACGGAGATCACAGGCATCATCGCCCGCGAGCGCCGGTACGACGTCCGCGCGGAGAGCGGTGCCGGCAACGGCACCGACGAGATTGGCGTCCTCGTCGCCGGGTTCAACGGGATGCTCGAGGAGATTCAGAACCGCGACTCCATGCTGCTGTCGCATCAGGGAAGCCTCGAAGCGGCGGTCGAAGCGAGGACGACGGAGCTGCGGGCACTCAACTCGGACATGGCGGCCGCGCGCGACCGCGCGATGGACGCGAGCCGCGCCAAGAGCGAGTTCCTCGCGAACATGAGTCACGAGATCCGGACGCCGATGAACGGGATCATCGGCATGACCGATCTCGCGCTGGGCACCACGGTGAACGCGGACACGCGCGACTGTCTCGATACGGTCAAGTCGTCCGCCGAATCACTGCTCGCGATCCTGAACGACGTGCTGGATTTCTCCAAGATCGAATCGCGGAAGCTCGAGCTGGAAGTGGTCCCGTTTTCGCCACGCGACATCCTGACCGATCTCCTCAGGCCCTTTGCGGTCCGGGCGACTCAGAAGGGGCTCGAGCTGATCGTCCGCGTCGAGGATGCCGTCCCCGCCATGGTCGTCGGCGATCCCGGCCGGCTGCAGCAGGTCACCGGGAATCTCGTCGCCAACGCCATCAAGTTCACGAAGTCCGGGCACGTCCAGGTGGAGGTCCGCGAGGACACCCGCGCGGGCAGCTCCACGCGGCTGCACTTCGTGGTGAGCGATACGGGAATCGGCGTGCCGGCGGACAAGCATCGCACCATCTTCGAGGCTTTCAGCCAGGCGGACGGATCGACAACGCGGCGGTTCGGCGGGACGGGCCTCGGCCTGACGATCTCGACGACGCTGGTGGACATGATGGGAGGGAAGATCTGGCTCGACAGCGCCGAGGGAAAAGGCGCGGCCTTCCACTTCACCGTCCCACTCGAGATTGCTCCCGCAGGCGCGGTTGACGTCGAGCGCGTGCTCGCCGCACCGTCTCGCCCGAGAGCAGAGGTCAGGGCGGCCGTGCCGGTGAACCTGCTCCTGGAGACTGGCCCGATCCTCCAGCCGGCGGGCCCACAGGCTCTCGTCGGACGACTGGCAAGCACGCCGGCGAAGATTCTCCTGGCGGAAGACAATGTCGTCAACCAGCGCGTCGCCGTCGGACTTCTGGAACGGCGCGGCCATCACGTGCTGGTGGCCAACAACGGACGGGAAGCAGTGGATGCGGTAACGCGAGAGGCATTCGACGTGGTGTTGATGGATGTGCAAATGCCGGAGATGGGTGGCATCGAAGCGACAGCCGAAATTCGAAAGCGCGAGGTCACGTCGGGCGGCCACGTGCGGATCATCGCCATGACGGCGCACGCCATGAGCGGGGATCGCGATCGCTGCCTCGCCGCGGGTATGGACGGCTACCTGTCCAAACCGATCAATCAGCCCGTGCTCATCAATGTCATCGAACAGGGGAGTGACGGCGAACAGCCGGCGCCCCGCCCCGCCATCGACCAGGCCGCGCTCCTCGCGCGAGTCGGCGGGGACGTCGAGCTCATGCACGAAGTCATCAGGCTCTTCATGGAAGACTGTCCCATGCGGCTCGCCACCATTCACGCCGCCATCGTCAGTGGGGATGCCGAGGCGCTGCGGAACGGCGCCCACGCGCTGCGCGGTGCCGCCGGTACGCTCTCGGCTGGTGGCGTGGTCGAGGCGGCCCACGTCCTCGAACGTCTGGGGGCCGAGAACAGGCTCGCCCCGGCCGAGGCGGCCTGGAAAACGTTGAACGCGGCGGCCGCGCATCTCGCGGCCACTCTGCAGGATCTGGAAGGAGCTACTGCATATGCAGGCTGAGACTCGACTTCATGCGCTGGTTGCGGACGATGACCGGGTGACCGCTGCGGTCCTCGCGGCGTCGCTGCGCCGGTGGAACTTTGATGTGTCGCTCGCCCACAACGGCGAGGATGCCTGGAACGTCATCTGCGGACCCACGATGCCGTCGCTGGCGATCCTCGACTGGATGATGCCCGGCGTCGACGGCGTGACGCTCTGCGGCCGCATTCGCGCGCGCCCGGAATGCTCGCACATGTATCTCATCCTGCTGACGTCACGCGACAGCAGCGCCGACATCGTCGTCGGGCTGGAAGCGGGCGCTGACGAATATCTCGTCAAGCCCTTCGACTCGAATGAGCTCCGTGCACGGGTGAAGACCGGCGCGCGGGTGGTGTCCCTGCAGCACAAGCTGGCGGACAAGATCGCGGCGCTGGAAGTCACGCTGGCGAATGTGAAGCAGCTGCGCGGACTGCTCCCCATGTGCAGCTACTGCAAGAGCATCCGGAACGACGGCGACTACTGGCAGCAGCTCGAGGCGTACATCGGCGACCATTCCGACGCGGAGTTCTCGCACGGCATCTGCCCGACCTGCTTCGATCGAGTGCAGAAAGAGTTCGAAGTCTAGCAGCCCCCTCTGTCCAGCCGGGCCTGACGTGACCGCCAGTCCGGCCGGTTCCATTCCGAAGAGCGATCTTTCACGCAGTTTGCGCGCCAGAGCGGCTCGCGGTTATGCACGCCCTTCTTCGGGAGCACCGAGCGCGATGAGGACCGTCAGCCGACGGTCCTTTTGCACTTGAACTCGATTTCCAGCTCGATGTTGTCGTCCACGCTCAGGAGACGCGCCAGGGTCGGTTTGGTCATCCCGAAGGTCGGAAAGAGCAGCGTTGTCGTCGCGCGTCCCGCCACCTGGTCGTTGCCGAAGGTCGCGACGACGTTCCAGGTGACTTCGCTGGTGACGCCGTGGAGCGTCATGTCGCCGATCAACTGAAAGCCGGCCTGTGCCTGCATGCCCGCGGGAAGCGGCGCCGGCAGCCCCACGGCGCGGCGCGGCACGAACACGAGCGTCGGGAACTTCTCGGTTTCGAGGGTCCGGTTCTGCACGTAGCCGTCGCGCATCTGCTGGTCGCTCTTGATCGTCTTCAGATCGACGACCAGTTTGGACTGCGCGGCGTCGATCGATCCATCAGGGTTGACGACGATCATGCCCGTCACGGACTCGGTCGTGCCGACGGCATCGCTCGGGAAACTCACGCCCGCGAGCTGTTCCCGAACCTTGTAGCGCGCCTTCGTCCCCTCGACAATCTCCAGTTTGTGGGGCTTCGTCGGGTCGGGTGGGGGCACGTTCGGCCGTCCGCCGCCTGCCCGGCCGCCCGCCGGCGGCGCACCCGGAGGTGTCTGACCGGGCCCCTGTCCCCGCACGTCCTGGAGTCCCAGAGACAGGGCCAGCCCGCCAACCACGAGCGCGATACGAATCCTTGATGTCAAATGCGAATCTCCCGTTTTCCGCTATCAGCCTGACCTCGCAGGCGACGGAGGCTCTTGCGATAGCGAGCTGTTTCCGGTGGTAAATGGCCGAATGGTCGTCACGGGCCCAAGGCCACGCGTCGTGCCTGCCCTGAATACGGCGTGTCGGCCGCTCCAGTTTCAGGCCGGCACAGTGTCACAGATTCTTCACAAGAACTCATCCAGTTCTTCCCGGTTCCCGAACTCGGCCAGATTCAGCTATACCCAATTGTGATATAGTTCCCGGCATGCGATCGCGCCCCCGGACTCCGACAGAAGATCCCGCACCGGAATCGTTCCTGCCTCTTCACCGTGACACGTTCCATATCCTGGTCTCGCTCGCTGACCGGGACCGGCATGGTTACTCGGTGATGAAGGACGTCCTCGAACGGACCGACGGAGCGCTGCGGCTCAGCCCGAGCAGCCTCTACGCGTCCATCCGGCGGCTGCTCGAGCAGGGCCTCATCGAGGAGCTCGCTGAACGGCCGGACCCCGAGCACGACGACGAGCGGCGCCGGTACTATCGACTGACCCAGCTCGGAAGCGCCGTGGCCGCCGCCGAGGCGCGGCGGCTGGAACGGCTGGTCCTCGATGCGCGCGCCACCGGATTGCTCCCTCGCCGGAGCTGAAGTCATGCCACGAGCAGTGCCTTCCCGTGACGACCGAAGCATGCGGGTCTTTCGTGCGCTGACGGCGCTGTACCCGGCCGAATTCCGCGACGAGTATCAGCGGGAACTGAGGCTCGTGTTCATCGACCGCTATCGCGATGCCCGCGGCTCGTGGGATCGCGTCAGGCTCTGGCTCGACGTCCTCACCGGCCTCGCCACTGAAGTCCCAAAGGAGCACTGCCGCATGATTCTCCAGGATTTCCGCTACGCCGTGCGTGCCCTCCGCAGGCACCTGCTCGTGACCGCGACGATCGTGATCACGCTTGGCCTCGGGATCGGCGTCAACAGCGCGATGTTCTCGCTGCTCAATGCGATCGTGCTGCGGACGCTGCCCGTTCCGGGTCCTGATTCGCTGTTCACCGTCCGCGGCGAATCTCCGCTCGCCGCGGGCAATCGCTTCTCGGGTCCGATGGTCGAGCGTCTTCGGCGGTCTGCTCCGGAGGGGGTCCCCCTGGCGGCGATGAGCCGCGTGGCGCGTGTCTACACGCGCACGGAAGGTGCGCCCGACACGGAAGTCGCCGCACTTCAGCTGGTGTCGTCGAACTACTTTCAGGTTCTGGGGGTCCGGACGTCACTCGGTCGGGGATTACCAGACGAAGGAGACGGGGCGCCTGCGGCGGTGGTGAGCCATCGGTACTGGCAGCGGCGCTTCGGCGGCGATCCGGGGATTGCCGGCCGGAGCCTCACCATCAACGGCGCCAGCTTCACCATTGTCGGCGTGGGGCCGCAGGCGTTTGACGGCGTCTGGCTGGAGTCACCGGTCGACGTCTGGGTGCCGCTGTCGATGCAGAGCGCCGTCAAGTATTCGCAGAACTTCAGCGCCGACCGCGCGGATCAGAACCGCCCGTGGCTGTCGCAGGATCAGATCTGGTGGCTCGACGTCATCGCCAGGGCCCGGCCCGATCGGGCAGCGGTGGTGGCGGCGGCGTTCACGGCCGGCGTGCAGGACGTCATCCCGAGGCCGGACGTCCGCATCAGGCTGGAGCCATTCGCGAAGGGGTTCTCGACATTCCGTCAGCGATTCGAGACGCCGTTGTTCGTGCTCGTCGGGATGGCGGCACTCGTGCTGCTGATCGCGTGCGCGAATGTGGCGAACCTGCTCCTCGCGCGAGCCGCGGGACGCCAGCGGGAAATCGCCGTGCGGATGTCCCTGGGAGCGGGCCGTGCCCGGCTGGTCCATCAGCTGCTGACGGAGAGCGTGTTGCTCGTGGTGATGGCGACCGGCGCGGCGCTCCTCTTCGCGCGCTGGGCCGGGGATCTGCTCGTTCGCACCGCCACGGCCTCCAGCAGCGGTCCGGCACCGTTTGCAGCGGCGATCGATCTTCGCGTGTGGGGTTTCACGGCCGCGGTGGCGCTGATCTCGGTCGTGTTGTTCGGCGTGCTGCCGGCCTGGCGAACGACGCGCCTCGATCTCGCCGCCGCCATGAAGGCGGGCGCGCGGGGAGCGTCCTCCGGTTCGGCCGCTCGACCGGC
Organism: uncultured Acidobacteriota bacterium; assembly: GCA_963749835.1. Classification (GTDB taxonomy): domain Bacteria; phylum Acidobacteriota; class Vicinamibacteria; order Vicinamibacterales; family 2-12-FULL-66-21; genus JALZOC01. The sequence continues at coordinate 2,449,001 of CAVVOD010000001.1, read as the reverse complement.
GCGTCTCCTCGTCGTGATGCAGGTGGCGCTGTCGCTCGTGCTCGTGACGGGGACCGGGCTGCTGGGCCGGAGCTTTCACAACCTCGTGAACTTCGACCTCGGTGTCGACCGCGATCATCTGGTGTCAGTCGCCATCGATCCCCGACTGATCACGACGAAGGCGGAGGACCGGGCCGCCCTGCAGCAGCGGGTGGTGGACAGCGTGGCGTCCATCCCCGGTGTCCGCTCCGTGGCGCTGGCGATGTGCGGACTTCACAGCAATTGCCGCGCGAGAGAGGACGGATTCGAGATCGAGGGTTACCAGTCCCGCCCGGGGGAGCAGGTGGTGTTTCTAATCAATTCCGTCAGCCCGAACTACTTCTCGACCGTCGGTATGCCGCTCATCGCCGGGCGTGCGTTCGACGATCGCGATCTCGCGAAGACGCCCAGGGTCGCCGTGGTCAACAGGACCCTGGCCGCAAAGTACTTCGAGAACGGACAGGCCATCGGCCGCCGGTTCGGAAGCGAGACGAAGGACGTCGAGATTGTCGGCATCGTCGAGGACGCACGGCAGCTGAACGTCAAGGATGCCGCGATCCCGACTGCGTTCTTTGCGGCGGCGCAGCGGCCCGTGGGGGCGCGATCTCTCGAGGTGCGTTCGCATGGCGATCCGCGCGAGATTGTCGCGTCAGTGCGGGCGGCGCTTACCCGAAGCGCACCCGACCTGCCTGTCGAGAGCATCGTCCCCCTGGCAGATCGCGTCAGCGTCAGCCTGAGCGAGGACCGGCTCGTCGTTTTTCTCACGACCGGATTTGGTGCGCTGGCGCTCGGCCTGGCGGGCTTCGGATTGTTCGGGGTGTTGTCGTACGCCGTGACGCGACGGGCGCCTGAGTTCGGCATCCGGATGGCTCTGGGCGCCTCCCGATCGCACGTTCTCTGGAGCGTCGTGCGCGACGCGCTCTGGCTCGTGCTCTGGGGCTTTCTGGTTGGCCTTCCGATCGCGTTCCTGGGTGGCCGTCTCGTGTCGTCGCTGGTCTTTGGCGTCAGCCCGCACGACTGGACGACCTTCGTCGGTGCGACGGTGACGCTCGTGGCTGTCGGCTCCATCTCCAGCCTGGTTCCGGCCCTGCGTGCATGCCGGGTGGATCCGGTCGCAGCGCTCCGAGAGGAATAGACGGTCAGCGATCGAAAAGCACTATAGAAACCACGCTTGCGCTGGCCAGGCACACGCCTATAACATATATAGCTATGACAGCTATTGACACGCACATGCTGGACCGCGAACTGAAGAAAGGATCGGCGGAGCTGATCATCCTCTCGATCATCGAGCCGCGGGCACGTCATGGCTACGAGATCGCCGGGCTCATCGAGACGCAATCCGCGGGGCAGCTCAAATTTCACGTCGCGTCGCTCTATCCGCTCCTGTATCGGCTGGAGGAGCGCGGATGGCTGCAGGGCCGGTGGGTGGAGAAGCCCGGCCAGCGGCGGCGGCGCTTCTACAGCCTGACGGCCGAGGGCCGACGCGTTCTCGCGCACCAGCGCGACACGTGGAAATCGTTCGTCCACGCGATGGGTCTCATCACGGGAGTCGACCATGCCTGACTGGACGGAGCACCTGCGTTCGCGCCTGGCGGGGCTGCAGCTCAGTGCCGGCCGGGAGGCGGAGATCATCGAGGAGCTGTCGCAGCATCTCGACCAGCGCTACGAGGCGCTCCGTGCCGGCGGAGCCACGGACGCCGAGGCGCGTCGTCTCGCGCTCGACGAGCTGCTCGACCAGGACGCGCTCCCACGGCGGATGCGCACGCTTCGTCGGGCGCATATCTCGTCACCCATCACGCCTGGAACGCCCGGGGGGTTTCTTCTCGGCGATCTCTGGCAGGATCTGCGCTACGCCGCGCGGATGCTGCGGAGGCAGCCCGCCTTCACCGCCGCCGCTGTCCTGACGCTCGCGCTCGGCATCGGCGCCAACACCGCCATCTTCAGCCTGGTCAACGCGACGCTGCTCCAGCGACTCCCGGTTCCCGACCGCGAACGCCTCGTCTCCGTGTACAGGGGCAGCGTCGGCGGCGTGTTCTCGTATCCGCTGTACAAGGCCCTGCGCGACGACAGTCACGCCCTCGACGGATTCGCCGCGTGGGGCCCCATCTCCACCAGCCTCAATGCCGACAACATGACGGAGCTCGTGAACGGCGCCATCGTCAGCGGAAATCTCTTCGATGTCCTTGGCATCACCGCCGCCCGGGGACGGCTGCTCTCACCCTCGGATGACGTGACGCCTGGTGCGCATCCGGTCGCCGTCATCAGTCATGACCTGTGGCAGACGCGCTTTGGCAGCCGTCCGGACATCGTGGGGCACGACGTCCGGCTCAATGGGCATGTCTTCACGATCGTGGGTGTGACACCTGCTGGATTCCCGGGACCGCTGGTCGGGAGCGCGCGTCATCTTTACGTGCCCATGATGATGCAGACCATCGTGCGACCGTCGGGCGGGGGCTATTCAGGGGAACAGAACGCGGACCTGCTCATCGAGCGCAGAAAGCGCACCGGTGGCGAACGGGTGTACACCCCAAGCTGGTTGTTCGGACTGGGTCGCTTGAAGCCGGGAGTCGGACCGGAGCAGGCGGGTGCGGAGCTCGCGGCGGTCGCGACGACCTACGAGCGCACTGTCAGTGCGTCCGCCGCGCCCCAGCGCGTCACGCTCGTCCCGATAGACGAGGGAGACCCGCGTCAGCGTCAGCGACTGCGGGCCACCGCATTGCTGCTTGGCGGCGTTGTCGCGACAGTCCTGCTCATCGCCTGCGCCAACATCGCGAACCTGCTGCTGGCCAGGAGCGCCTCGCGGCGGCGAGAGCTGGCGGTACGGCTGGCCGTCGGCGCGAGCCGCGCCCGTCTCGTGCGGCAGCTGCTGACCGAGAGCGTGCTGTTGTCGACCATCGGCGGCGCGCTCGGATTCAGCCTGGCGTGCGCGGTCGTCCAGTCGTTCCGGGCAGCCCCGCCCCCGACCGGGGCGCTGCCACTGACGATTGATTTCTCGGTGGACGGACAGGTGCTGGTGTTCTCACTCGTGCTGTCGGTGCTCACGGGCGTCGTGTTCGGCGTCGTTCCCGCGCTGAAAGCGTCGCGACCGGGCCTGGTGCCTGCATTGAAGAATGCCTCAGCGGAGAGCGATGAACGCGGGCGCCGGTTCAGTCTGCAGACGACGCTGGTGATCGCCGAAGTCGCACTCTCGATGCTGCTGCTGATCCCGGCGGGACTCTTCGTGCGCAGTCTGCAGGCGTCCCGTGCAGTCGATCCCGGCTTCGATGTCGAGAAGCTCGTTGCCGTGCCGCTCAACATCAACCTCCTGCGCTACACGAGGGCCAGCGGAGGGGAGTTCTACCTGCAGCTCGTCGAGCGCGTAGAAGCACTTCCAGGCGTTGAAGCGGCGAGTGTGGCGCGCGTGCCGGTGCTGGCCGGGCGAGGGCGTATTTCCGGACTCATGGTCGAAGGGCGGCAGGGCTACTCGGAGGAGTTCGTCTATAGCGAGGGCCCGGGTGTCCAGACATCGGATTCCAGCCGGATCAATACGAACGTCGTGGGCCCCGGGCTCTTCGCGGCGCTCGGCATTCCGCTCGTCGTCGGCCGCGATTTCAATGGCCAGGACGTCGAAGGCCGTCCACCGGTCGTGATCGTCAACGAGACTGCAGCGGCGATGCACTTCGGTGGCGAGAGCTCTGTCGGCAGACGCGTCAGCTTCGACGGTCCGAAAGGGCCTTGGCGCGAAATCGTGGGTGTCGTGCGCAACAGCAAGTACGCCGCGCTCGGCGAAGGCCCGCTGGCGGTCGCCTACATCCCGTTTGGTCAGAATCTCCAGCCCGGCATGACGCTGTACGTGCGCACGTCCGTCCCGCCGGCATCGCTCATCGGCGGCCTGCGGCGCGAAATCCAGGCGCTCGAGCCCAACCTGCCGGTGCCTGACGTCCAGACCATGACGGACACGATCGGTCGGTCGCTCTATGCGGCGCGGATGGGTGCGTGGCTTCTCGCGGTGTTCGGCGGCCTCGCACTGCTGCTCGCCGCCGTCGGCATTTACGGTGTGCTGTCGTTTTCGATCTCCCGCCGCACGCGCGAAATGGGCATTCGCCTGGCGCTGGGCGCGGAAACCCGCACCGTGTTCGGGCTGATCGTGCGCGACGGCATGCTGCTGGTTGGTGCAGGCATCGCCATCGGACTCGCTGCCGGCTTTGCAGGCGCGCGATCGCTGGGGAGCTTTCTCTACGGAGTCCACACCTCGGACCTGCCGACGTTTGCCGCGATGACGATGATTCTCGCGTCCGTTGCGCTGATGGCCTGCGTGATCCCCGCGCGCCGCGCCATGCGCGTCGATCCGATCATCGCGCTCCGGCACGAGTAGCTGATCGTCTCGCATCGCGCGCTGAGGTCCGCCTCCGCCAAGGCTTCGGCGGACAGCCTCCGCGTGTTCGATGAGGGGAGACACGCTTGCCAGCCGTAGCTCGCTTACGATTCAGGCGAGGGAAGGCTGGTGACCCGGCCGGGACTCGAACCCGGGACCCTGTGATTAAAAGTCACATGCTCTGCCAACTGAGCTACCGAGTCACATGAGGCGTGATGAGGGGCGAAGAATACGTGATCTTACACTGTCCCGCCGCGTTGAGCACGCGGTCCCACGTCGCTAGATGATCTTCTGCCCGAGGGCGGACGAGACGAGCTCAGAGCCCAGGATGGCGGTCATGTTGCGATCGTCGAGGATGGGGTTCACTTCGACGAGGTCCAGCGCGCGGAGCAGCCCCGAGTCCGCGATGATCTCCATCAGCATGTGCGCCTCGCGGTAATCGAGGCCCCCCTTGACAGGTGTGCCGACCCCCGGTGCGATTGATGGATCGCACACATCGAGATCGAACGAGACGTGCACGCCCGCGGTGCCGGCGCCGGCGATCGCCAGCGCCTGCTCGGTGATCGTCGCGATGCCGCCGCGATCGATGTCCTTCATCGTGAAGACACGCACGCGCGAGTCGCGCACGATCTGTTTTTCGCGGTCGTCGAGGTTCCTGATCCCGATGAGCACGGTGTGCTCCGGCAGGACTTTGGGGGAGAAGCCGCCAATTCGCGAGAGCTCAGCCGGTTCGGGGCCCGAGCAGCGACGCGAGCGGCATGCCGTGTACGTTCCCGCTTCCGGAGCTCGCGGGGGTGTTCATGTCCCCGTGCGCGTCAACCCAGATGAGACCGAGCGGCTTCTGTTCACGCCGCACGAAATCGGCGGTCGCAGCCACGCTCCCGGCCGCGAGACTGTGATCCCCGCCGAGGACGAGAGGGAAGCCGCCGTTTTCGAGCGCGCCGAGCGACGTTTTGTAGAGCTTCTCGCAGACCCGCGCGATCTCGCGGATGTACTTCTTGCCGGGGTCGCCAAAGGACTTCGTTTCCGGGATCGGGGCGACGAGATCCCCCTCGTCCACGACCGGCACGCCCAGGGCCGTCAGGCGCTCACCAAGCCCCGCGATGCGAAATGCGGAAGGCCCCATGTCCACGCCGCGGCGGTTGCCACCGAGGTCGAGCGAGACGCCGATGATGTGAACAGGTCGCACGCTGAGGGAATGTACCACAGCGTCGAGATGGTTGACGCGAACGGTAAATCTCAGATACTCTAAGGTTTGCGGCGGCCAGCTGGCCGAACCGCCTAAGGAGCGCGTGATGAAGCGGTTCGACGTTGGTGCCCGGGTCGTAGAGCCAACCTACGGTTTGGGATCGGTGATTGCCGTCGAAGACGCGTACACGCGCGTGCAGTTCGACGAGCACGGGATGAAGAAGTTCCTCACGAGCATGTCGCGCCTCGAGCCGAGCGACGAGCCGGTTCCGGCGGGTCTTCGCGGCGCGAAGGTACGTAAGAAGCGCGCGCCCAAGAAAGCGGCCGCAGCGGCCGCGGCCCCGGTCGAAGACTAGTGAGCGGCGACTAGCAGCCGCGGCGCCACGCCGCCGTCTACCTCTTATACGAGACCGACATTCCTTCCCCCGACGGCGACACGATCGTTGTCCAGAACATCGTCTGTGTCTGGATCGCGTCGAGGAAGTCCCCCATCTCGCTGCGCTTGTTCACGACGTTGTGTGCGAGGAAGAGGCCGCGCTTGTCCAGCCTCGGCGACACCATGTCGAGGAACCGCTTGTAGTCCTTCTTCCACGCGTCGAGGAAGACGAAGTCGAACGTTCCCGTGATCTTCGGGATCTGCTGGAACGCATCCCCTGCCACGACCTGCACGATATCCGACAGCCCGGCGCGGCGCACGTTCTCCGTGAGCTCTTTCGCGCGGACCGGGTCGTACTCGATCGTGACCAGCTTTCCGCCGGTCTCCCGCATGCCCATTCCAATCCAGATCGCACTGTAGCCGCTCGCGCCGCCGATCTCGAGCGCATGCTTCGCGCCGCTCGACGCGACCATCAGGCGCAGGAACCGCCCGTCCTCCTCGGACACGGCAAGCATGCCCTTGTCCTTGGACTTGATCTCGGCCAGCAGCTTCTGAAGCTCCGGGGTCTGCGCCGCGACGGGCGTCGCCAGGACCACACACGCGACCGCGGCAACCGCGAGCCGCACCACTCGACACATCTTCTTCATTGCCATCCTTCTCACTGTCTGCCGGCCGACAACCATCATCGGCCCGCGCGGTTCGACACTGGACGGTCGTCCCACGCGGCTATCTGATCTTAGTGCACTCCGCGGCCCGCCCGGCCGCAGCTCGTCCATCGGCGATGCAATCCGGAATCCCGGCAGCCCGAAATCCACTGCCCGCGACAAAAAGCCCGCGATGCGACTCGAGCCGCGCTTCGATATCCGCCACTCGTGCGAGGTGTCCGACGTTGTGCTGGGCGCCGGCGCGCCGCCATCTCGCCACACTCGTCATCGAGGGACGACCTGTGATGCCGAGCACCTCGGCCAGCTCTCGTGCAGCAATCTCCACGAGTTGCTCATCATCGAGATCCACGGCCCCGGGGTCATGCGAGCCGCCGATGAACGCCCGCAGCAGCGCCGAACCTTCCGGCGACCGTCCGCTCCATTTGGAGGACACCCAGGTACACGCCGTGATGCGCAGCGCGTTGGAGCGACGCGCCACCACGAAGCCACTGCCGTGGAGCGGGTGCGACACAGCATCGACCGGCCACGCGAGTGTCACGCCTGCCGAGGACGCGTACGGCACTTCCGCACAGCGGGCCGCCGCCGCGATGTCAACCGTCGCCATTAGGGCAGCGGTGGCAAAGGCGGGGCAGGCGAAAATGACCGCGTCTCCACTGACGTCTCCGGCCGGGCTCCGCACGTGCCAGGTCGCGTCCGCCCCCGTGCCCCGTCGCGCGATCTCCCGCACGGGGGACTCGAACCAGATGGCGCCGTCTGGAAGCCGCCGCTCGAGCGCTGCGACGAGCTCGCTCAATCCCCCCTCGAGTGTCCTGAACAACCCGTCGCCCGATGGCGTTGCAGACACATGACGGAATGCCCGGAGCACGCTGCCGTGGCGGGCCTCCGCCTCCAGAAACCGCGGGAAGAGCGCCTTCATCGAGAGCGTCTCGATGTCCCCCGCATGGATGCCGCCCAGCAGAGGTTCAGCGATGTATCCGACGGTCTCGGGGCCGAATCGCCGTCGGAAAAAAGACTCCGACCGACTCGTCGTCGCCGTGCCGGACGGGCACCATCACCTCCATCGCGAGGCGGGCGCGCGCGACCGGCGACAGCAGGTCGTAGCGCGCGATGCCGCCAGGGGTCGTCGGAATACCCAGCACCGATGGCGAGGGCAGGGGGTGCAGCCGTCCGTGCTTCAACACGAACGCCGTGCGCGGCGGGCTGGTGGAAATGAGCCGCGGCGTCAAACCGAGCGCATCGCAGAGCTCGAGGGCGGCCGGTTTCTGGGCGAGGAACGACTCGGGCCCCGCTTCGATGGTGAAGCCGCCGGCATGCTCAGTGTGAATCAGACCTCCCGCACGGGACGACGCCTCGAGGATCTGAAAGGGCACTCCGCGCGTCGCGAGCTCGAATCCGGCGGAGAGGCCGGTGATGCCGGCACCGACGATGATGATCATCCGCGTTTCGGGCGCTCGATCGGGAGATCGCGGTGTTTACGAGACCCTGACCCGGCTCACTTCGTGAACGTGGCGCGCCAGAGCCTGCACGGTTTCGAGCGACGTGCTCGGCAGGACGCCGTGCCCGAGGTTGAATATGTGCCCCGGCCGTCCGGCTGCACGCCGCAGGATGTCGTCGGTCGCGGCGAACAGGCGATCCTCCGGGCCGAGCAGCAGAGCGGGATCGAGGTTTCCCTGGATCGCGCGGTTGTGTCCGATGACGGCCCAGGACTCGTCGACGTGCTGCCGCCAGTCCACGCCGATGACGTCAGCTCCGTTCTCGACGATGTCCCCGAGAATCGCGGCCGTGCCGACGCCGAAGTGAATGAGCGGCACGCCGGAGCCTTTGAGCGCCGAAAAGATGCGCGAGGTGTGGGGGAGGGCGAACTCGCGGTAGTCCGCGCGTCCAAGCGCCCCCGCCCACGAATCGAAAATCTGAAGCGCCTGGGCGCCCGCCTCGACCTGCGCCGTCAGGTAGTCGGCCATCATGTCGGCGAAGCGCGAACAGAGCCGGTGCCACGCGGCGGGCTGCGCATACATGAACGCCTTCGTGTGCGCGTATGTGGTCGACGGGCCTCCTTCGATCGCGTAGGCCGCCAGCGTGAACGGAGCGCCGCCGAATCCGATGAGCGGCACGCGATCGTGCAGCTCGGCCCGCAGAAGCCGGATCGTTTCGAGCACATGCCCGAGCGATTCACGCGGCTCGAACCGGCGGAGCCGCTCCACATCGTCCGCCGTCCGAATCGGGTGCTCGATGGACGGACCCTCGCCCTTGACGAAGTCGAACGCGAGACCCATCGGCGTGAAAGGCACGAGGAGATCGGAAAAGAGGATTGCGGCGTCCACGTCGATCACGTCCACCGGCTGCAGCGTCACCGCGACCGCGAGCTCGGGATTGGCGCAGATCTCGAGGAGCGAGTACCGCCGGCGCAGCGCGCGGTAGTCGGACATGTAGCGCCCCGCCTGCCGCATGAACCAGACGGGAGTCGCGTCAACCGGCTGGCGCCGGCACGCGCGAAGGAAACGATCGTTCACGCCGAAACCAGGATCCGGGCCAGCGCGACGAGATCTTCGAGCCAGAGCGGTTTGAACCTGATCGAGGCGCCGAGCGATTTCAGCTCGGCCTGGATGGCCTCGGGCAGGAAGTAGTCACCGGTGACGATGGCGACAGGCACGTCGACGAGATGAGGCTTCGAACGGACGCGGCGGAGGAACTGCAGCCCGTTGGTAATCGGCATCCGCATGTCGAGAATGATCGCCTGTGGCGAAACCGATATCGGCGAGCTCGAGACCCGCCTCAGCCGAGAGCGCCGTCGCGACGGTGAAGCCCTCCAGCTTGAGCATACGGGCGAAGGTATCCGCCACCGATCGGTCGTCGTCCACGATGAGAATGGTTCGTGCCGTCGAGTCAGCAGGGTGGGTTTCGGCGGGTGCGATCACCGCATCATTCTGAGGGCAAAAGACATGTTCGTCAAGGCCGAGCCATGCTCCCGTGGGGCGGGCTATACAATCCGGAAGAAAAGCGGCTACAATTGCCGGTTATCTGCGCGTCTTTGACGATTTCCCGGGCGGAGGTTATGTGAGCCCCATTCTGGTGCGGCCTGTTCGCGAGCAGCTGGAGCACGACCGCGTGATCAGACTGCTGTCCGTCCGATTGAAACGACGACACGACGTAGTGACCAATATTGGTGACGATCAGACGGTGCCCGTCAAAATCGGGCAAGTCCAGATTTACCCCGATCTCGTGCTCACATCGAACGATCGGGGTCACAAGCTGATGGGAACCGTCGAGGTGGAAACCGCCGAGTCGGTGAATCACCTTGAGGCCATGGCCCAGTGGGCCCACCTGGGACGCGCCAGGGCCCCCTTCCACCTCTATGTGCCGGCGGGATCGGTGGACATCGCCAAGCGGCTGGCCTCCGAGAATGGCGTGAATGTCTCCGAAATCTGGAGCTTTCACACGATCGGCGATCAGACCCGGTTCACGCTCGTCCACCGCGCACCTGTACCGCAGCCGCGACGCCCCGCGCCATCAGCTGAGCGCCTGGCGCGCGCGAAGCGGCCGGCTCCCAGGCGTGACGCAAAGCCGGTTGCTCGCAAGACCGCCGCGCGAGCCGCCCGGAGCAAGCCGTCAGTCCGAAGATCAGCTCCCGAGCGCGTTCAGAAAAGGAAGTAAACCCTGCCTTTTCTGAGGTTCAGCCGGGACAAGCTCGGCTACGAGAACACCTTCGTCGTTCACGAGGAGCGGCGGCGCGGCAGGCCGCACGTTCGCATTCTTTATTGGTTTCGAACGCCGCCCGGCGTTCGAGTTGGCCGTGTCGCCGCTGGACGAGGAAGCCATCCGTCTCATCGAGCAGTCGAACCCCGGCGTGGAGTTCGACTGGACCCGTATCCTCAAGGGACACGAGCCTGCGCCGGACCCGAGACCGCCCGTTCATCAGGAAAGACGTTCCAGGCCGCGCCCCCGTGAGTATCCACCGAGGGACACAGTTCCTGTCGCGCCGGTGATTGTTGCCGTGCCTCGTCCTCAGGCTCCGTCCGAACCGCCGGCGACCCTCGCGTCGAATCGAGGCTCCGGCGCCGGTGACGCCGCGAATTAAGGGCCACTGATGAGCCCGGCGTCCTGACGGCCGCCGGTCCCGTATCGGCGCGATTGGGGTCGGAGGGCCTGGCCAGGCTGCGAGCGAGGCACGCCGAGGTTCTGGCGAGGATTACCGAGAAAATCACGAATCCGGTCCAGAGTGAACAGCTGAAAGCCAGTGCCGAGCGTCTAAACCCCGACACCTGGGTGACCGACGCCGAGGTGGTCGCGGGACTCGAGGCGTACGAGACCGTGTTCGATTCCCTGCGTGGTGTGATCGGACGGCGCCGGAAGCGGCGCCGGCGCCGGTCTGGCGGCTCCGAGCAGTCGCAGGCTGCCGCGACGTCTGGAGACGATACCAATGCGCCCTCGTCCGCCGACGACGAGGAAAGCGCCGGGCCAGATGAACCCGGCGGCGACCTGTAACCTGTCTGTATAATCCAGCCTATGCGATCAGTTCATTTCTCTCGAACGCTCAGGGCGTGCGCCGGGGCGGCGCTCATTGCCGCCACCAGCGGGCTCAGTGCACAGACCCCCGCGGCGCCTCCCGCCGGAGAGGCGGCGAAGCCCGCGGCCCAGACGCCGCCTGCGGCGACACAGACGCCTGAAAAGCCGACGCAGGGCCAGGGAGGCGTGATTCGCAGGACCTTCGACATGATCACGACCGACGTGATCGCCAGGGACAATGCGGGCCAGTTCATCGCCGACCTGAAGAAAGACGAATTCGAGATCCTCGAGGACGGCGTCAAGCAGGAGGCGGTCTCGTTCGTGCTGACGCACGGCGGGCGCGTTTACAACGCCAGCGCACCGCCTGCGGCGCCCCAGATGGAAGGCATCATCCTTCCGCCGAGCAAGCCGACCAGCGATGCCGCCGGACGAATCTGGCTGATCTTCGTGGACGACCTGCACCTGGACTTCAACAACACCGGCCGCATCAAGGATCTCTTCAAGAAGATCTCGAAGGAGCTGGTGCACGAAGGGGACATGTTCGGCATTGTCTCGAGCGGGCCGTCCTCGCTCTCGATCGATCTCACGTACGATCGCAAACGCCTCGACGAGGCCATCGACAAGATTTCAGGGGCCGGGCTGAAGCCCTCGGAAATCCTCGATACGCCGCTTGGCGCTGAAGGTCCATCCGAAGTGCGCTACCGCGCGCACGTGGCCTTCGACACGGCGTACGGGATCATGAAAACTCTCGAGTCGGTCCACAACCGGCGCAAAGCCTTCGTGTACGTCAGCAACGGCTACGACTTCAATCCGTTCTCCGAAACGCGCAAGCAGAACGACCAGGCCCTCAACCGGCAGATGACCGGCGGCAGCGACGACGGCAGCGGAAGCTCCACAAGTGATACGAACCCGTTCATGCGGCAGGGCAACCAGTTCAGCTTTGCCGATCTCGCCTCCGAGATCAGCGAGCTGACGCGCCAGGCGAACCGCGCCAATGTCACGATCTACACGATTGACCCGCGCGGACTCGTCGGCGGACCCGATCTCGACCAGAAGGTCGACATGATGGACTACCAGAATTACGTGACGACGTCGCAGAACAGCCTGCGCGTCATCGCGGAGCAGACGGGTGGGTTCGCGACGGTCAACCAGAACGACTTCATGAAGGCGCTCAAGAAAATCGACGCCGAGACCAGTGACTACTACGTGCTCGGATACTACTCGTCGAATCCCGATCCGACGCAGCGGCGGCGCAAGGTGGAGATCAAAGTCAAGCGCCCGAGCGTCTCTCTGCACTACCGGACCGAGTACACGCTCCGGCCGACGAAGGCGCCGGCCGCACGGAAGTAGGGAAGCGGTCAATCGGTCCGCCAGAATACAAAAGGGGCGTCCGGCAGATGACCGGACGCCCCTTTTCCTTTGCAGCCTCGCGACGCTCCTACCAGAGGAACTTGAGGCCGATCTGCATGTCCCGCGGTCCGAAGAGCGTGTTGCTGGCGAGCGTGGGTGCCGCGAAGCCCGGATCCTCGGTCAGGTTCACGATCGACCGGTTGTTCACCGTGTCGAAGCTCGAGCTCGCCGCGCGGTACTTCGTCGTGCCGAAGCCGGTGTAGTTCGTCCAGTTCGCGATGTTGAACGCCTCCCAGAGCGCCTCCACTCGCTTCCTGCCTCCGACACTGAAGACCTTCGAGAGTCGAAGATCGACCGTCTTGCGGCCGGTCTGTCGGAAACCATTACGCGTATCGAACGGCGCGCGGTTCGAGGCGCCGGTGCCGTTGATGCTCTGTGTGCTCAACGCACCGGTGCCATTGAGCGCTCCGGAGTTGATCGACACCGTGGGGTTCAGAGGCAGTCCGCTCTCGAACGTGCCCGTTGCACCGACCTGGAACCCGTGGAAGAAGTCCGGCGCATAGTGCAGGCTCAACACGCCGCGATGCCGGCGGTCGAACGACGACGGCCCCTTCTCCGCATCATTGTTGAACGGATCGACGGCCGAGGCGAAGTTGGCGATGAAGGTTGTCGAGTTCTGCCCGGTGTCTTCCGACTTCGACAGCGTGTAGTTCGCGCTGAAGAGGAGGCCCTTGCTGAACCGCTTGTTGGCCTGGAGCACCAGCGCGTTGTACGTCGACTCGACAATGTCGGCGACCTCGATCGCGTTGTTGATGTTCGCATCCGGACGCACACCGCGAAAGAACGGGAACACGCCCCTTGCTCTGCGAGCCGACAAAGAACTCGACCTGCGAGTTCGCGGCCGGCAGGTTCGTGTCCACGAACGTCGGAAGGTGCTTGCCCTTGCTGTACAGGTATGACGCGGAGAGCGTGATGTCGTTGCCGACGGCCCGATCAAGCGTCAGCTCCGCCATGTTGATCTCGGGCCGTTCGAGCGTCGGGCGACAGATACTGGATCGACGGCTTGACGGACGTCGGGGGCTGCGTCGCGAAGACGCTCGGATACTGCGGCGCGCCGACCGACGTGGGCGAGAAGTTGTAGGACGCGAACGTCACGCCGTTGTTGGTGAGCGAGCTCGAGATCACGCTGTTGCTCGTGCGGCCGTAGTAGATGCCCCAGCCGCCGCGGATGACGGTTCGATGCGACCCGTTGATGTCGTATGTGAAGCCCACGCGCGGGCCGAAGTTGTTCTTGTCCTGGGGGAACGTCACGGTCGCGGGATACGCAGGGTTTCCCGTGAAGGCCACTCCCTTGACTTTCGTGTCGCCCGGCTGCGGGAACTTCTGGTACTCATAACGCAGCCCGAGGTTCACGGATACCTGATTGCTGACGCGCCAGTTGTCCTGAACGAACCAGTTGTAATCGGTCGTCGTGAAGAACACGTCGCCGTTCAGTCCGTTGCCGCGAAGGTCGAACTGCTGGTTGTAGCTGGTGTAATGGCGCAGGTCACTGATCCGCCGGTGACGACCGGCGAGCAGCCGGTGGCCCCCACGGGGCAGTCCGACGCAATCGCGTTGATGTTCGGATACGCGTAGATGCCCGCGCCCTGGAACAGGTTCACCAGCGTCTCGCGGACGTAGTTGATGTCGAATGCCGGCCTTCACGCTGTGCGCCCCCGCATACCAGGTCACGTTGTCCACGAACTGGAAGCGGCGTTCGTCGGGGTACTTCGGACGAGGCAGGAAGTTCGGGATGCCGATGTCGATGCCGCCGGTCACCGTCGTGCCGGGACCGACCGGCGAGTTCGGGACCTGCTGCTCGAAGTCGCGTCCGATCTGCACGCGCGCCTCGTTCAGCCACGTCTCCGAGAGCACGGTATTGATGGTCGCGAGCGCGAAGTCCGTTTTGACGACGTCCTTGCCGTTGGCGGAAGGAGACACCGAAATGACCGGCTGTGTCTGCACACCGTTCGGCGAATCCCACCGGTGCATGTTGTATTGCAGCGTCACGGTGTTCTTGCTGCTCACGGCGTAGTCGATCTTGCCGAGCACGATCTTGTTGTTCCCTTCGCGCGGGTTGAACACGCTCAGGCCGTTGTAGAAATTCAGCGTCGATGGGCACCCGCCCACCGTGCAGGCGCCGGTGATGAACGTGGTCTGTGCGGGCCGCACGAAGTACGGGAAGTTCCGCAGCTGCTGGTCGTAATTCACGAACAAGAACACCTTGTCGGCGCGGAGCGGTCCTCCCGCGCTGACGCCGAACTGCTGCCGCCGCTCTTCCGGCTTGAAGGGCGTGAACGGATCCTGCGACTGGAACTTGTCGTCGCGCAGGAAGTAGAAGCCCTCGCCGCGGAAGCTGTTGGTCCCCGACTTGGTGATCGCGTTCACGGTGCCGCCAGCCGCCCGGCCGAACTCCGCCGAGAAGTTGCTGATGCCGACCTGGAACTCCTTGATGGCGGCCTGGCTGATCGAATACGACGTCCGTGTGCGGCCGCGTGCCTCCGAGAAGAACGCCTGGTTGTTGTCCGCCCCGTCTACCGTGTTGTTGTTGTACAGGCCGGAGATGCCGCGATAGCTGACGAGCCCGAAGTTGCCGTCGTTCGTGACCCCAGGCCCGAGAAGGACGAAGTTCTCCCATCGGCGTCCGTTGATCGGCAGGTTCGAGATGGCGGTTTCCCCGACGACGTTGCTCACGTCGGTGCGCAGAGTGTCAATGAGCGGCGCTTCGCCCACGACAGTGACCGCCTCGGTGATGCCGGCTGCGCGCATGGCGACGTCGACCGCCTGGGTCTGGCCGACGGAGACCTGGATCTGCGTGATCGGCGTGGCCTGGAAACCCGCGAGCGTGGCCGTCACTTCGTACAGACCGGGCTGCAGCGCCGTCGCACGATACCGGCCGCCGTTGTCGGTGACCGCGTCGCGCGTCGCATTGGTGTCGGTGTTCTTGACGACGATCGTCACACCGGGGAGGAGGGCTCCGGAGGAGTCCGTGACAACTCCTTCAATGTTGCCAGTCGCGGCCGTCTGCGCGGACGCGGCCACGGACACGAAGACGATCGCCAGTGCCGCAATCATCGTGTGAAAGACTTTACCCATCGACACTCCTTCAAGGGCGGGCTTCATAACGTGAGATCTGGGGGCAGACGCATCGCGTGCCTCCGGACGAAAAGACAGGGGGATCGGACAGTTAAGGTATCACAGCCGGCACAGCAGTGGGACGCCCGTCGCACACCGAAAAAGATCGTTACTTCGAATTTTCAGCGCGCCACCCGCGACGCGGGTTCAAGGGCGCGCCTGGTTCGCGCGATCGCCTCGCCCAGGTAGTGCTCGTCCAGCTCGACGCCCACGAAATCGAGGCCCAGTTGCGCAGCCGCAACCGCGGTGCTCCCCAGTCCCAGAAAGGGATCCATCGTCAGCGCCATCCGCGACAGGCCGTGCAGCTTGAAACAGTACTCCGGTACCCGCGGCGGGAAGGTGGCCGGATGCGGACGATCCTTTTCCCGATTCTGGATGGTCTCGTACGGAATGAACCACGTGTTGCCCCGGCAGCGCAGGTTGTTCCCTCCGCTCTGCCAGCGATCGATGTTCGACGCGTCCTGATACGGGACGCCAATCGCCTGGCGGTCGAGCGGTGTGCGGCCATCCGGGCTGAAATGAAAGATGAACTCGTGGCAATCGTTCACGAAACGGGGACTGTTGATGGGTTTGTAGTGGCCGACGGCGATATCTTTTTCGAGGCTGACCGCCGATCCGGCGGCGTCCTTGTCGATCGCAATGGACTTGATCCAGTGGATGGTGTTCTGGAGCTCCAGATGGCGGCGGCCGGCCATCGCGACCTCCATCCCGGTCCAGGGGTCGGTTGGCTTGGCCCCCACGTTCAGGAACAGCGATCCGGCCGGATCGAGCACCCGGCGTGCAGCGGCGATCCAACGGTCAGTCCATTCCAGATACCGATCGCGGGGCAGCGCATCGTCATAGCTGCGATAACTCACGCCGAGGTTGTAGGGGGGTGACGTGACGATGGCCGATACGGACTGTTCCGGGAGCGCGGCGAATACCTCGAGGCAGTCTCCATGAAAGAAGCGGAGAGTTCCGCGGGGTGTGGCAATGGTGTCGTACGGTTTCGGAAGCGGAAGCAACTTCCTGGCAGAGGGCATCGGGCGTCAGTGTAACGCGCCCGGCCCCGACACGCGGCGGGGCAGGATGTGCCAGAAGCGAGCGCCTATGACGCTTTTGCAGAGAGCGCGTGCATGCCGAAACGTGCCGGCGCAATGGTGTGATTGCGGCGATGCGCGTTCTGGTTGCAGGTGGTACCTTTCTCCTCGACGTAGGTTACTTCACGATTCGTGGCGATTTCCCGGTAGTGGCCCGTGACGCAGCCGCAGCCGAGCGTTGTGAATCCCAGGAGACGAACCAGACTGTTCATGCGAACCCCCGACCCAGCCATGAGCAATTCCTGTACCGCGGAGATTGTCGTCACGGCGATACCGCCGGGCACTCGCGGGTGATGAGGACTGCGGGTTTTTCCCGCACTTCCGAATCCTCGCGACCCGTTCCGTCGAGGAGCCGGACGAGGGAGCGCTGCGAAGCGAGATTCCGTCCGTCGGCGTGTTGAATTGTGCGCACCAATTGTTTGGATTCACGCACGTCATGCGCGGGACCTCTGCTCGCACGAAGGTTCGACGCCACGTCTCACGCGCGTCGTCATAGGATTACAGCCAGATGACTTCTGTATTCGTCCTGTCGCTTCTCGCACTGACGTTCGCGCCGATGTATCTGACTGGCGTATCGACTGAAGCCGGACAGCGCGCTCCCACGACGGGGGAGCGCCTGATGCAGGATCCCGCCATCAAATCCGCAATGGAACGCCTGAAGCGCGAGGAGCCCTTCGTCGTCGAACAGCAGGTTCGCCTCTGCGAGATTGCGGCTCCGCCGTTTCACGAGGCAGCGCGGGCCGCTGCATACAAGCAGTCGTTCGAGACGCTCGGCCTCCAAAATGTCCGCATCGACTCAGTGGGCAACGTTCTCGGGGAGCGCGCGGGGATGGCGCTTCGCCCGCACCTGGTCTTCAGCGCGCATCTCGACACCGTCTTTCCCCCGGAGACCAAGGTCGTTCCATCGCGCTCAGGATCGGTTATCAGCGGTCCCGGCATTGCCGACGACTGCCGGGGACTCGCCGTTCTGCTGGGCGTCATTCGAGCATTGAATACCGCGAACGTTCGGACGGCGGGGACCATCACTTTCGTGGGCACTGTCGGAGAAGAGGGTCTCGGCGACCTGCGGGGGGTCAAGCACCTGTTTGGTGGGGGATTGACGCATCCAGTCGATCGCTTCGTGTCGGTGGACGGCGCCGGCCTGGGCATCACGAATACCGCCGTCGGCAGTCTTCGGTATCGCGTCGCGTTCAAAGGATCCGGCGGCCACAGCTACGGCGATTTCGGGATTGCGAATCCGATTCACGCGCTCGGCCGGGCGGTGGCGCGCATCGCCGAGCTGCAGGTGCCGCGCGAGCCGCGGACGACGTTCAATGTCGGCCGGGTGGGGGGCGGCACATCCGTCAATTCGATTGCCCCGGAGGCCTGGATGGAGGTGGACCTGCGCTCGGCAGACCCGGCCGCCCTCAGAGCGCTCGACGCCGGCTTTCAGAAGACGCTCGAGCTGGCACTGACCGAGGAAAACGAGCGCTGGGCGAACAGCGGCCGTCTGACGATGGAGAAGGTGGGGGTGGGGAATCGTCCGGGAGGGCGCATCGCCCCGGATGCGCCGATCGTGGCCACCGCGCTGTCAGTGACGAGGGCGCTGGGGCTGAAGGCTGACGTGGACGAGGGCTCGACCGACGCCAACATCCCCATCAGCCTGGGGATTCCGGCCATCACCATCGGCGGAGGCGGCTCGGCGACAGGCACCCATACAACGGCCGAGACGTTTGATACAACGGATTCCTGGGAGGGGACCGCGAGGGCGCTGCTCCTGGCGGTGGCCCTGTCTGAGCGATGATGGCCACCCTGGCGTGCGATGCCGCACATGTCGCGCGCACTCTAAGGTACCCTGACCACAAATCTGTATTTCGGTGACCAATAGTCGCCGCAGGTCGGGCAAAAATTTCGATTCCCGGCGTCGCTCCGCGAAAAATCAACCGCTCGTCTGGCGATCCGGTTCCGACGCCGGCTGGGTGTGCTGGCGATGCAGCGCCTCGAATCGCTCGAGGTCCCTGGCGCGCTGGGTGGCTGCGAACGCGCGGGCCATTCGCACCCGATTGATGAAAACCAGGTGCAGAATCGCGATGAAGACCAGTTCCGGCACGGCCCCGCCGAGCGCCGCCGGCAGGAAGTTGACCGACGTCGCGAGAAGGAAGGTGCGGGCGAACAGCGGATCCGTTCCGGAACCCGGAAATTGCTGGCCGAACCGCATCGCCACCCCCTCCCATCCATCGTCTCGCTCGTGGAAGACCTGTAGATAGCGCCCGATCCGTTCGACATTCAGGTGGAGGGCAAAAATCGCTTCGAAGCCGGCGACGAGAACGAGGAGCGGGACCAGAGTGGCCATGGCGACGGTAATCACGGCGGCCGTCGCGACGGCCGTTGCTGCCCAACCGATGAATATGAAGGGAATCAGGACCATCCGGGCCGTCCCGCGCTCCCGAATCGTGGCCCGCATCGCCTGATACTCGTCGTCTGCTCTCACCGGTGATCCCTTCGAAGTCGGACGCCCATGTGGTCCCCGGCGAAACTACCACAGGATCAGAAAAGGATTGAACAGCTGTGGTACCCGTCTTGAATACAGACACTCCGAGCGTGTGCGGCTGAAAGTGACGCGGAACACGTCATCTCCGAGCGGTAGAGCTATATAACTTGTTGCCATTGAGGGAGTTTTGCTGTTAGACTTCCTTCGTTCCACCCACGTTGCAGCGGCTGCTTACCAGCCAGCCGGTACTGACAACGATCGTCTCTCGGAGGACTCGTGCGCCTGAACAACCCTCTGCTGGTTACCCGTGTCTGCGCCCTGTTTCTGGCTCTGAGTGTGGGTCTGCCCGTCGTGGCAGAGTCTGCTCAGAAGGGTCGCAAGAAAGCCACCGCTCAGTCTTCGGTGACGTCCGTCCGTCGCGCGGCACCGCGCCTCGCGGCCCGTCCCGCCTATTCGGCATCTGCATCACAGGCCCGGAAGGCCCGCCTGGCACGGGCCAGGAGCGCCGCGCGCAACCGCGAGTTCCAGCGGATGCGGGCGTTCCGGTCGCTGAAGGATGCGATGACGCCCCGGTACAGGACCGACGAACACGGCGAGCGCGTGCCTGCCATCCGTGCGGCGGCCGCCATCATCTTCAACCCGGCGACGGGCGAAGTGCTCTGGCAGGAAAATGCCCAGGACAAACGGTCGATTGCGAGCATCACGAAGGTCATGACCGCCGTGGTCTTCCTGGAAGACAACCCGGATCTCGAGCAGGTGGTGACCGTCGAACGCGCCGACGTCTACGCCGCATCGACGACCTATCTCAAGGCGAACGACCGGCTCAAGCTCAGCGACGTCCTTCACTTGACGCTCATCGCTTCCGACAACGCGGCCGCGCGCGTGCTCGCGCGGGTGTCGCACGGCGGCTCGGCGTCGTTCATCGAACGGATGAACGAAAAGGCCCTGGAGCTCGGGCTCGAGGCCACGACGTTTGCCGATCCCTCAGGACTCAACCCCGCGAATATCTCTTCCGCCTACGACCTGTCGCGGCTCATTTCGTTTGCCGCGGCGGACGAGCGCATTTCTCCCATCATGCGGACGGCGAACTACAGCTTCTCCACGGACAGGCGCACGATCAGCATCCACAGCACGAACCGGCTGGTGATGGGCGGCGACATCGATGTGCTCGGGGGCAAGACCGGTTTCATCAGCAAGGCCGGCTACTGCCTCGCGACGCTGCTGCGGCTTCCGACCGGCAATCAGGTCGCCGTCGTCGTGCTCGGTGCGCGCTCGAACCCGGGACGCTTCTGGGAGACGCGCCACCTGTTCAACTGGATGAACGACAAAGCCGCCTCGCTCTTCGTCGCCAAGGAACCGCAGCCGTAAGCCGCGGCTACTTGTAGCCCTTCTGCATGGCTGCCGCGTCCAGCGGCAGCGTCGCCACGGTGTCCACCGCCGGCATCACCGGCCGGGACGCGCGCCGGGCATCGAACGCCTTCAAATATCTCTCGCACACGTCACAGGCATAGAGGCGGTACTGACCGTCCCGGCTGGCGAACGACGTCATCCGGCTGCGATCCGAGTTCGCGCAGAACGGGCAGGTGATCTGGTGGAAGTGCCACCGCGCCGAGCACCGGGCGCAGATCAGGATGCGATCGGCGGCCGGCGTGATTACCGCAAAGTCAGGCTCACCGGCGCAGAGCGGGCACGTCCCCGCGGTCCAGCCGGCGAGGTCGGTCTTGGCCATGATCGCATCAGCCGAGCGCGTGAGAAATGGCCGCATCGCCTGCAGGATCACAGGTTCGAGACCGGCCGCATCCGCCTCAATCGGCGGGGCCGACGGCCTCGTCGACTCGTACCACGAGCGGAGCGCGATCGGCAGACGGACCGCGTCCCGGCAGAGGTGCTCAACCCTCCGAAAATCCGCGTCGTCCAAGGCGTCGTGGCTGCGCATGGCCGCGGCCGTCGCGCGCAGCAGGAAGCGCAGATCCCCCCATTCGATGGGGATGTGCTCGAACTGCAGCATCGGCGGTGCGGCCAGCAGGCCATTCAGATAGTCCTTATCGAGCCGAATCGCAGGGAGCGACACCCGGGACTGGACCCGCCTCTGGAGCTGCAGCAGCTCCACCTGGAGGTCCGCCGCCGATGCGAGCTCGGGCTGTTCCTGCTTGAGACGCCTGAGCTCTGCAATTTCGCGCGATTCCGATCGCGGGGGCGGCGGTACCTGGGATTCGGCCACGGCTGGATTCTAAGCTATTCAGTTCAGCTTTGAGCCGTCGGGCTCCCGAATTCGGCCGTTCAGAACCGATAAATGGCTCCGACGCGGAAGTAGCGTGCCTGGACGAGCGATTGCGGGGAAAAGTACCTGAATCCGGACTGCGTGATCCGGGAGGTCACGGTCGAATCGTTCATGAGGTTGAACGCTTCCACGGTGGCACCGATCCGGCGGCCGCCACCGATGGAGAACTGCCGCTCGAGGCGCGCATCCAGACGCATGATCGCGTCGTAGTGCTCACTCCCGCGGGGCTCGACGAAAACGTCGACGCGGCCCTGGCTCAGCCTGACGCCCTGGGTTCGCGTGAACGAGCCGCCGCTCGTGTAGTAGAAAGCCCCCGAGAGCGACACGCGAAACGGCAGCCGGTATGTGCCGAATACTTTGGCGAGATGCGTGTTGTCGTTGGCAACACGTCCCTCACGGAGGGGCTGCAGTCCCGGGTCCGTATTGGGGCTGTCGTAGTCGGCGCTCAGACCCGCGCCGGCATTGTCGTAGTTGCCTGTCGTCCGCGAGAGAACCCAGGAACCGTCCACGCTCCATCGCGCGGTCGTGCGCCTGCGTCCGATCACTTCCAGGCCCTGGTAGGTGCGGAAGGCGCTAGCCGGGTTCGTGACGAGAAATTCATTCGCAAGCGGGTTGGTGAGCTGGCCGTACACGCTTGTGGTGTTCGCGGTCTCGTCACCAGACGCCGCAAATCCGTCGGGCCCCGAGTCCTTGATCGTCGCGCGGACAAAATCCGCAGCTCTGTACGTCAGCACGTCGTCCACGAATTGATCGCTCCTGCGGTCGATCGCGTACGCGCCGGCGACGATCCCCCGGAACAACTCGTGCTCGACACCCACGACGGCTTCCTTCAACCGTGGCGGCTTCAGACCGGAGTCGATGACATGGTTGGTTCCCGGCTGGAGAAGGACCCTGGCGCCGATCGTATTGACCCGCGGGTCCACCTCGACGCCGTACACGGGCGCAATCTTCGGGTCGACCGTATCGAAATACCTCGATTTCACGCCGTCGTAATACCAGCCGTAGTGCGCGCGGAGGACCGTCCGGCCGCTGCCCCGCAGATCCCACGCGAGACCCAGCCGCGGAGCGACTGCGTTCGTGGCATAGACGCGATCGTCGAGGTGCCTGTTGGATCCTGTGATCCGATCGAAGCGCACCCCGGCATTGAGGGTCACGCGCGACGCCAGTCTCAGGGAGTCCTGCGCGTATGCCGTGTACCGGCTGGTGACGTTGTCCCTGCCCGAGCCTTCCCACAGATACAGAAAGAACGGAACGCCGTTCGCAGAGTCAATCGATCGCCCGCCCGGATAACCGATCTCGGTCGTCGCGCCGGCGCGCTCGAGCTCGACGCCGATCTTCAGGTCGTGCGAGCCTCCGAAGCCCGACGTGAACTTCGTGAGTGCCGCGACGGCCTGCTGACGCGCACGACCGGCATTCGAGAAGTACGACGAATTGACGGCGTAGATGTCGGCCGCCACGTCATACCATCCTGGCGTGTCCCCGTTGTATGGGGTGAGATCGTCGCTGCCGTGGAGTCCCGAGTAGCTCGCATCGAAGACGGTGGACGGGGAGAGCACCCTGGTGAGGTGGCTGTTCCACGCGACGGTCGAGGAGCTCTCCTTCAGCGTCGCTTCCGGCACGATGTGCGTCGAGGCCTCCCGCGCCTGGATGACGGTACGCTCGGCGTGCAGAAACCCTGACACCTGCGTCGCGTCCGAGAGTTTCCACGTAGGCTTGAAGAGCACGCGCGGCGAGCTCTCCGTCGGCGAGGACGTCCCAGCATTCACCGGCGGAATCCGCGAGGGAGCGACCGGCGGATATCCCCCGGGGGTCTGTCGAGAGTAATAGAAGTGCGCGCCCGCGAAGAACCAGACCGCGTCCCGCTTCAAGGGTCCGCCAACCTGAAACGAGCTATCCGTCACGAGATCCGTGTGCCCGGGAGCAAGGTCGGGATTCAACGCGACGACGTCGTCAGATGCGTTGGTGTTGGTGAGGGCACTGTTCCGGTAGAGCGTTTCCGCGAGACCGTGGAACGTGCTGCCTCCGGATCGAAGAAGGCTTCCTGACGCTGCGCCGGTGTACCCACCGTACTCAGCCCCCGCGCCGGAACCGATGACCTGCACCTCCTCGAGCCAGTGGTGCGCGGGGAAGACCCATGCGCGGCCCGATTCCGGATCGCTGCTGTCGAGATCATCGAGACGGTAAGCGTTGGACGAGGCGTCGACGCTGCCGTAGGCGCTGTAGTTGTCGGGATTGATTCCCGGGGCGAGCAGCATTGCACCCGGTCCGAACCGCGCGGCGATGGGCATGCTCGCGAGGAACGCCGACGTCAGGTGCTCTGAGACCATGCCGGCAGGTGCAGCGACGAGCGGGGAAGGCCTGGACGCTTCAGCCGGGTTTCCAGGCTCCAGGGCGACGTTGAATCTGATGGTGTCGCCGGGTTGCAGCTGTGTGTGACCCTCGCTCCGCTTGAAACCTGCGAGTGTCGTCGTCACACGGTAGGGGCCTGGCGGAAGGACGGGAAAACGGAAACGGCCCGCGCTGTCAGTCGTCGCGGTTCGGCTTCCGCCGATCACGCGGTCGCTCTCGGCGGTGATCGTCACACCCGCCAGCGGCGCGCCGCTCGCGCTGCGTACGGTTCCCGAGAGAACGCCGCTTTGCGAGGTCTGGGCAGAGAGCCATGCCGCCGGGCACGCCGCGGCAATCGTGATCAGGACGAACAAACTCTTGCGTATCACGCTGGCACTTCCACTGGCGGGAGTATGCCAGAACTGCCCTTGCGAGCGGTCTCGGATCGTCATCGCGCGGAAACCTGCACGCGATTGTTGAAGGTGGGGTGTCCGAGCGGATACCATTACATGAATGCCCGAGAAGAAACGTCCTGCTCCAAAACCGAAAACCCCTGTCGATAACCCGGAACCCGAGAAGAAACTCTCACCCGCGAAGAAAGCGCCTGCGCGAAAGCCTCCAGCTGCGCCGAAACCTTCGAAGCCCGCGGTTCCTGCTACTCCCGTCGCGCGGAAGGCTTCTGTCGCTGCGGGTGCGAAAAAAACGCCGCGCAAGGCCGCGGCGCCCAGGTCAGCGCCCCGGACGGTCCGCGTGACGCCGGACGCACGCCCGCCGCTGGACGTGTTGATGATCTCACCGGAGGCCCATCCGTACGCGCATACGGGAGGGCTCGCGGAGGTCGCGGCGGCCTTGCCGGATGCACTCGGCCGGATGGGCCATCGCGTCACGCTGGTCATTCCTCGCTACAGGGGAGTCGATGTGTCGGGCGCGCACGCGGAGACGGCAACGGTGCAGTTCGGTGAGCGCCAGGTGGAGGTGACGTTCTACACGGGCGTTCCGCGTAACGGTGTCACGCCGGTCTTCGTGGATGCGGCCGGGCTCTACGATCGCGACGGCCTGTACCTCGAGTGATGGCCACGACTTCCCTGACAACGCGTGGCGCTTTGCGGTCTTCGGCCGTGCCGCTCTCGAGTACGTGCGGCGTCGCGGCGAGCGTCCTGCGGTGATTCACGCCCACGACTGGCAGAGCGGTATGGTCCCGGTCTTCCAGAAAATGCACTTCTCGAACGACCCCGTGATCGGCGGCGTGCCGGTGATCTTCACGATCCACAACCTGGCGTTCCAGGGTGTGTTCCCGTCGACGATGCTCCCCGAAGTTGGCCTCGGGTGGGAAGTGATGGACATCCGCGCCCTCGAGTACTGGGGCCAGATCAGCTACCTCAAGGGGGGCATCAACTTCAGCGAGCGCCTCACGACGGTGAGTCCGACCTATGCTCGCGAGATCCTCACGCCTCAGCTCGGCTTCGGCCTCGACGGCGCACTTCTCCGGCGCGCTGATGACTTGACCGGGATCCTGAACGCGATTGACGTCGAGCGATGGAACCCCGAACGCGATCCGCTCATCGGCGCGTCGTTCAGCGCCGGCGATCTGTCCGGAAAGGCGAAGGCCAAGCAGGTCCTGCTGGAAACCGTCGGATTGCCGGCGGGCTCCGATGCGCTTGCCCGGCCCCTGATCGGACTCATCTCCCGGCTCACCCAGCAGAAGGGGCTCGATCTGCTCGCCGCCGCCACCGACGAATTGATGTCGGTCGATGCCGCTTGGGTCATGCTCGGCAGCGGACACCGCGAATACGAAGCGCTGTGGACCGAGCTCGCGTCCCGCTATCCCGACCGGGTGTCCACCACGCTCGGCTTCGAAGAGCAGCTCGCGCATCGCATCGAGGCCGGGGCGGACATGTTTCTGATGCCGTCCCGCTTCGAGCCCTGTGGCCTCAACCAGTTGTACAGCCTCCGCTACGGCACGGTGCCGATTGTCCACGCCACGGGTGGCCTGGACGACACCGTCCGGGACACCCCGGAGCCGGACCCGAACGGCTTCAAGTTCCGCGAATTCACCCCGGCCGGTCTTCTGGCGGCTCTGCAGCGGGCGCTCCAGCTCTTCAGGAAGCCCAATGAATGGAGAATGATGCAGGAGTCCGGCATGAAGGGTGATTACTCGTGGGACGTTTCGGCCCGGGAGTATGTCAAAGTGTATGAAGAGGCCGCGCGGGGAACAGCGGCGAGCAGCTGAGATCGCGCGTCAGTCTTCGAACTTTTAGCAGAGGCACCCTAATGGCATCCGAGAAGGTCACGACCCTCACCGACACGAATTTCGATCAGTCCGTCATCAAGGCATCACAGCCTGTTCTCGTGGATTTCTGGGCGGAATGGTGCGGCCCCTGCAAGCGCCTCGGCCCGACCATCGACGAGCTGGCAACGGACTACGACGGACGGGTCACGATTGGAAAGCTCAACGTTGACGACAACCCGTCAGTGGCAGGCCGATTCAGCATCCGCGGCATCCCGACGCTGCTCCTCTTCAAGGGCGGCCAGATTGTCGAGCAGGTCGTCGGCCTCGCAGACAAGGACTCGCTCAAGAAGTTGATCGACAAGCACGTCTGACGCCCGATACCGATCGCCGCCATGCCGACTCATAACGTCATCATCATCGGTTCAGGCCCGGCCGGCTTGACCGCCGCGCTCTATAGCGCCAGGGCCAACCTGAAGCCGCTCGTCATCGAGGGGCTCGAAGCCGGCGGTCAGCTGATGCTGACGACTCTGGTCGAGAACTGGCCGGGGTTCCGCGACGGCATCATGGGCCCCGAGCTCATGGCGGAAATGCGGAGCCAGGCGGAGCGCTTCGGCGCGGAGATCGTCCGCGGCCAGGTGGGCTCCGTCGACCTGAGCTCCCATCCATTCAAAGTGAGGGTCTCAGGCGGAGACCACACCGCGCGGTCGCTGATCATTGCAACCGGCGCCTCCGCACGGCTTCTCGGCCTGCCGTCCGAACGCGCCCTGCTCGGTCACGGCGTCTCCACCTGCGCGACGTGCGACGGCTACTTCTTCAGGGGCAAGCCGATTGCCGTCGTCGGCGGCGGTGACTCGGCCCTCGAGGAGGCGATCTTCCTGACGCGGTTTGCCTCCCAGGTCACCGTCGTCCATCGACGCGACTCGCTGCGTGCGTCGAAGATCATGCAGGACAAGGCGTTCGCGAACCCCAAGATCTCCTTCGAATGGAACAGCGACGTCGAGGAGATCATCGACGACGGGAAGGGGGAAGTGACGGCGATGATGCTCGTCAGCAACCGGACCGGGCTGCAAAGAAGATCGTGGTGGATGGCGTGTTCGTGGCGATCGGCCACACGCCGAACACGTCCCTCTTCAAGGGGCAGCTCGCAGCTGGATTCGAACGGCTACATCGTGACGCACATGGGATCGAGGACGAGCGTTCCCGGCGTGTTCGCGTGCGGGGACGTGCAGGACCACATCTATCGGCAGGCCGTCACAGCCGCGGGCTCGGGATGCATGGCCGCCATCGACAGCGAGCATTTCATCGACGGCCTGCCGCAGCATCTGGGCGACTCCGAACGCGGGCTCGAGATCGCGGATTCGATCATCGCCGAAGAAGCCACCAAGGGACCTAACTGATCACGCGTACGTGCTACGTGCTACACGTGCGACCTGACGCCTGGCACGTCCTGTAGCACGTTGCACTCAGCACGTTGCACGTAACCGTTGCACGTAACCGTTGCACGTAGCATCCAGCACGTAGCACGTGTTTCCGTTGCACGTGACTTAGTCGATCCACCCGCCTCCAACGACGACGTCTCCGTCGTAGAACACGACAGCCTGTCCTGGCGCCACGGCGCTCTGCGCCTCATCGAACCTGACGTGCACCCTGTCGCCGGCGCGCGGCTCGATCGTCGCGGCAGCCTCGCGGTGACGATGCCTGATGCGCGCCGTGACCCGTGCGCCGGGCTCGGGGGTTCCGCCGGCGATCCAGTTCACACCCGACGCCGTCAGCTCCGTCCGTTCGAGCGCGTCCTTCGGTCCAACGGTGACCGTCTTGGCGGCGGCATCGATCCCGACGACATACAGAGGAATCGCCGACGAAAGCCCCAGGCCCTTGCGCTGCCCGACGGTGAAGCGGTGCACCCCCTCGTGCCGGCCGATGACCTGTCCGTCTGAATCGCGGATGGCGCCGGCCCCCGCCATGGGCGCCTGCCGCTCCAGGAATGCAGCATGGTCGCCGTCCGCGACGAAGCAGATTTCGTGGCTGTCAGGCTTGTCGGCCACTTCGAGACCGAGAAGCGCGCGCCTGCTCGCGCACGGCGCTCTTGTCGAGGCCGCCGATCGGGAACATGGCGTGCGACAGCTGGGCCTGGTCCAGCGTGAACAGGAAATACGACTGATCCTTCGCCGCGTCGGCGCCACGCAGCAGCCGATAGCGTCCGGTGGCCGGATCGAGATCGACACGGGCGTAGTGGCCCGTCGCGACGAAATCGGCCCCCATCCCATCAGCGCGCGCCACCAGCGTGGCAAATTTCAAGTCGCCGTTGCAGTGCACACACGGAATCGGTGTGCGGCCGGCGGAGTACTCGCTCACGAAGTTGGCGACGACGGTGTCCGCGAACTGACGCTCGAAATTGACGATGTAGTGCGGAATGCCGATGTGTGCGGCCACACGCCGGGCGTCGTGGAGGTCGTCGATCGTGCAGCACGTGCCGAAGCGCACGCCCCCCTCGCGCTCGGAATGGTCATAGAGCTGCATCGACAGCCCGACGACCTCGTGCCCTTCCCGGGCCAGGAGGGCCGCGGCTACGGACGAATCCACGCCGCCGGACATCGCGACTACGACCCGCACGTCAGGCCCTCACCCGCGCACCCGTGAGGCTTCGCAGCTTCTCGACGAGGGCCGGCAGCTTCGAGACGACGAAATCGACCTCGGCCTGCGTGTTTCCGGCGCCAAGGCTCAGTCGGATGGAATTCTGTGTGCGCGGGGAGGGCAGCCCCATGGCCCGCAGCACGTGCGACGGCTCGAGCGTTCCCGATGAACAGGCCGACCCCGTTGAGACCGCAACCCCTTCGAGATCGAGCGCGATGAGCAGCGACTCCGCCTCGACCGCCTCGAAGCTGATGTTCGTGGTGTTCGGGACGCGGGGCTCGCGCGCGCCGTTGATGGCCGTGCCGGGGACGCGCGCCAGGATCGCTTCTTCGAGCCCGTTCCGCAGGGCGGAGAGCCGTGCGGCTTCGGCGGACAGTTTCGCGACCGCGAGTCGGGCCGCGTCGCCCGAGGCCGGCGATGCCCGGCACGTTCTCGGTGCCGGCGCGGCGGCTCCGTTCGTGCTTGCCGCCGGTCATCGTGGCGGTCACGCGGGTGCCGCGCTTGATCCAGAGCGCTCCCGCTCCCTTTGGACCGTTGAACTTGTGCGCCGAGAGCGACAGCAGGTCGACGCCCAGCGCCCTGACGTCGACGGGAATTTTCCCGACGGACTGCACCGCATCGGTATGGAACACGGCGCCGCGCGCGTGCGCGATCCGGGCCAGCTCCGCGATTGGCTGGACGGTACCGATTTCGTTATTGGCGTGCATCACGGAGACCAGCGCCGTGTCGTCGGCCAGCGCGCCCGACAGCGCAGCCGGGTCGACGATGCCCGATGCACCAACCGGCAGGAGCGTCGTCGCGCCAGCCCCGGCGCGCGAGCGCCTTGAGCGTCGTGAGGACCGCCTCGTGCTCGATGCTGCTTGCGATGAGATGACGACGGCCGGTCGGCTCGAGCGCCTCGGCCACGCCGCGCAGCGCAAAATTGTCGGACTCGGTGCCGCCGCTGGTGAAGACAATTTCCGACGGCTCCGCCCCGACCAGCGCCGCCACCGCCGAGCGGGCGTCGTCCAGGACGCCCTTGGCGCGCTGGCCGAAGTGGTGCACACTCGACGCGTTACCGAAATCGTCAGCGAGCGTCCGCGCCACCGTCTGGACGACGGCCGGGTCCACCGGAGTCGTGGCGTTGTGGTCGAAGTAGATCCGCATGGCGATCCCTCATCATAGCACCCGCGCTAAGTCGCAGGGATGAAAGGACTAGACAGGGGTCCGGGCCTTTCGTATACTCACCAGACCCTGCTGCCTAGCCGCGGAAAGACCAACATTTCGGAATGTGGAGAATGCCAATGTGGAAACGGGATGAAGCGGTCAAGCCGACTGCACCGGCCAGCCCCGGGCCAGCCCCGGCGCAGCAATCGGCGAACGCGCCGCTAGCCGCGGATGCGCCACCGCGACCGGCATCCGCCGGCGACCCTCAGCGTGGACAGGAGAGAACTGCTGTGAACATAGGTAAATCCGTCGTCATCAAGGGCGAGCTCAACGGCAGTGAAGATCTGACCATTGAGGGACAGGTCGAAGGCAAGATTGAGCTTCGTCAGAACGTCCTGACGATTGGCGCCAACGGCAAAATCAAGGCGCAGGTCTTCGCCAAGTCCGTCATCATCCTCGGGGAGGTCACCGGCAACGTGTCGGCGAGCGACAAAGTCGACATCCGGGACAACGGATCGGTCGACGGCGACATCGCGGCCCCGCGCGTGGCGATTGCCGAAGGCGCCCATTTCCGCGGCAGCATCGACATGCAGAAGACGGGCGGCAAGCCGGGTGAGTCGGCTCAGAAGGTCGAGCCCAAAGCCGAGGCCAAGCCGGCCTCGACGCCCACGCCGGCGAACACGACCGCGACCGCCGGCGCAGGCCGGTAGCACACATTCGGGACCGGAGCGGCTGGTTCGCCCTGCCGCCCGGCCCGCCGTTCTTCCGGCCGCTAAACATTCATGCTGTCAGACCTTCTCCGCTGGGGCGGGAAGCGCCCCCGTCAGCCCGACGCCCGCGGCGGTGACGCGCCCGCTCGCGGCGAAGAGCCGTCCGTCCCGACCAAGGCCTTCCCGAAGCTGCTGTCTGCCGTCGCCAGCCAGACCGACAATCCCGTGCTCATCGACCTGGGTCCCGTGATCGGCTCCAATGTCGCGTTCTTCGGCGAGCGACTGGGGTGCAAGCTCTTCATCGAAGATCTGTTCGCCGACTACGACAGGCACTCCCGCGCCGGCACCCTGGACGAGCTCGCCAAGGCGTTCGAGACCCGCTTCCGCCACGAGGATGCCAGTGTCGACGGCGTGCTCTGCTGGGATTTCTTCGACTTCCTCCCGAAGCCCGCCGCCCAGGCGCTTGCCCAGCAGATCATCCGGATGCTCCGGCCCGGCGGAGCCGTGATGGGATTTTTCTCGACGGCCGCCATGCCGCGCGCGCCGTTCATGAAATACGAAATCGTCGACGATAAGCAGCTGCGTCATCGCCACCATGCCGGCACCGGCGGTTTGCGGCATGTCCTGGCGAACCGCGACATCATCAAGATGTTCGACGGCCTGACCGTATCCGATTCGTTCCTGCTGAAAAGCAACACCCGCGAAATCCTGCTCAGACGCAAGAGCTGAGGAGACACCGTGCGGCCGCTCATCGCCCTGTTGAGCGATTTCGGAACCCGGGACCACTACGCCGGGACGATGAAGGGGGTGATGATGGGCATCTGCCCCGAGCTCTCGCTCGTGGACATCACGCACGACGTGGCCCCCCACGATGTCCTTGAAGGGGCGCTGCAGCTGGCCGCCGCCTGCAGGTTCTTCCCCGCGGGCACCATCTTCCTGGCAGTCGTCGACCCCGGCGTCGGATCCTCCCGTCGCGGACTGGCGGCCGACACCGGCGACTACCGCTTCGTCGCGCCGGACAACGGACTCCTGACGGCGGTGTTCCAGGACATGCCTCCGAAGAAGATCGTGGAGCTGACGGAACGCCGCTACGCGCAGACCGACGGTGAGCCGCACGTTCGAGGGCCGGGATCGGTTTGCGCCTGCGGCCGCGTGGCTCGCGAAGGGGATCCAGTTGACTGCTCTGGGCCGGGCCGTGACGTCCTACCAGCAGTTGGAAATTCCTCCGGCCGAGGTCACGGCGACGACCCTGCGGGGCCTGGTCCTGCTCGTGGATCGATTCGGCAATCTCGTGACGAACATCGATCGCCGGTCATTCGAGACATTCGCCCGCGATCGCGCGGTTGTGGTGACGGCCGGCGGGCACCTGGTCGCGGGCGTCGTGGCGACATATGCCGACATCCGGCCGGGAGAGTCCTGTGCGCTGTTCGGCAGCACGGACCACCTGGAGATTGCCGTCAACGGCGGCAGCGCCGGGGCGGCCCTCGCGCTCTCCCGCGGCGCCATCGTCGAGGTCACGCATTCTTGACGAGAGCTGTCAGCTCTCAGCCGGTGGCAAGTTTTCAGGTTCCGAGCCCGAATCCCTGATCCCGGATCCCGAATCCCAACTCGATCCACTCCCCGGCCCCGCACGATGCGGTGGCATAGAATGGTCGTTCCGTCATACACAAAGGGCCATCCATGATTGATTTCGATCTGACCGAGGAACAGCTGCTGCTCGAGCAATCGGTGCGGGAGTGGGGCGCTCGCGAAGTGGCGCCTAAAATCCGCGAGCTCGATCGCGCACATCGATTCGACGCGAACATCCTGCCGCAGATGGCCGCGCTCGGGCTGCTCGGCTGCTCGGTGCCGGAGGAGTATGGCGGGGCAGGGATGGACTACGTCAGCCTTGGCCTCGTCAGCGAAGAGCTCGAGTATGTCGATACGTCGCTGCGGGTCATCATCTCGGTGCATGCGGGGCTGAATTGCCTGTCGCTGCTGACGTGGGGCACCGAGGATCAGAAGCAGCGCTATCTGGTTCCCCAGGCGCAGGGGAAGAAGATCGCCACGTACGGATTGACGGAGCCGTCCGCCGGGAGCGACGTCCGCGGCATTCAGACGGTGGCCGTGAAGAAGGGGGATCGCTATTTCCTGACCGGCGAGAAGATGTGGATCTCGCTGGCGGATGTGGCTGACAACTTCCTCGTGTTCGCGTGGAGCGACATGGAGAAGAAGAAGCTTCGCGACACCTCCGGCATCAGTGCCTTCATCGTCGAGCGCGGGTTCAAGGGGTTCTCGAGCGGGACGCTCAAGGAGAAATGGGGCATCCTGGCGGGAAATACCGGGCACTTCAAGATGGAGGACGTGGAAGTGCCGGAGGCGAACCTCGTGGGCAAGCCGGGCGAGGGATTCAAGATTGCGATGTTCGCGCTGGATCAGGGGCGCTATACCGTCGCCGCAGGTGCGACGGGGCTCATCCGCGCGTGCCGCGATGCGAGCAGCAACTACGCCAGGGAGCGGAAGACGTTCGGTGTGGCGATTGGCGAACATCAGCTCGTCAAGGAAATGATCGCGCAGATGGAGTCGGACTATCAGGCTTCGCGGCTGCTGTGGCTCCGTGCGGGCTTCCTCAAGAACCACGGGCGCCGCAATACTCGTGAAACGGGGCTCGCCAAATGGTTTGCGACCGTCGCATCAGAGCGCGCGGCGGGGGACGCCGTGCAGGTGCACGGCGCAAACGGATACTCGGACGAGTATCCCGTCGGGCGGTTCTACCGCAACTGCAAGGGGGCGGTGATCTACGAGGGCACGCGAGAGATCCACAAGATCATGCAGGCCGACTACGTGCTGGGCTATCGCCAGGATCGCCCGACGCGCTGCGAGCTCCCGGCGCTCGAATGATCGCCCTGGACGCGGCAAATCCCTCTCCGCAGAGGACGTGTGGGTGAGACGCTGAGCTGGCGCCGGAACCTCTTCGCAGTCACCGCCGCCTGCTTCATCGGCTTCACCGGCTTTACGCTGGTGATGCCGTTCCTTCCGCTGTACTTCCAGCAGCTCGGCGTCACTGACGTCGGGGCGATCGCCATGTGGTCGGGGCTGAGCCTCGGCGTCACACCCGCCCTCACCGCCATCCTGTCGCCGTTCTGGGGCCGGCTTGCCGACCGCTACGGACGGAAGATCATGGTCGAGCGCTCGCTGGTCAGCTTCATCTTCCTGATGGCCGCCATGGCGTTCGTGACGGACCCATGGCAGGTCTTCGCACTCAGAGCCGCGCAGGGATTCTTCGCCGGCTATGGAGGACTGACGCTCACGATGGCGGCCGATTCGGCCCCTCGCGATCGCGTGGCCTATTCAATCGGCTTCGTGCAGACGGCGCAGCGCCTCGGTCCAGCCATCGGCCCTGTCGTTGGCAGTGCCATCGCGCAGGTCGTGGGCCTTCGGCACGCGTTCCTGGTGACCGCCGCGTTTTACCTGATTGCGCTCGTGCTCGTGTACTTCATGTACGACGAGCGCCACGTGTCGCATCACGTGGCAGCGGCGACGGGAGGACGCGTGACGTTCAGGAACGTCCTTGCTTTCGAGAATTTCATCCTTCTGCTGGTGGTGGTGTTCGGCCTGCAATTCGTCGATCGCAGCTTCGGACCGGTGCTGCCTCTCTATGTGGAGCAGCTCGGGACGCCGCCCGCGCGCGTGCCCCTGGTATCCGGCATCCTGTTTTCAATCGCCGCCGGCGCCGGCGCGATCGGTCATCACGTCTGTGGAATGCTCCTTCACCGCGCGTCTGCCCCCCGAGTGATCGCGGCGAGCATCGGCACGGCAGCGATCGGCACGCTCACCTACCTCACCGCCGGTGCGTCCTGGCTCCTTCTTCTGGCGACTCCGGTGTTCGGCCTGGCGATTGGCGTCGCCACGACAGCGACTTACACAGCGGCGAGCGCCGTGATTCCGGCATCGGCGCGCGGCGCGGGTTTTGGATTTCTGGCAACCGGATCGCTCATCGGCCTCGCCTTGAGCCCCGTCATCAGCGGCATCCTTGGAGCCACGAGCATCCGCAGCGTCTTCCTTCTCGACACGATTGCGCTCCTCGTGCTCGCCGTGATGGTGGCGCGGATCATGGCCCCGACGCCGCTCGGCAAGACGTCGTCGCCGGCCCCGGAGGAGTTGTGACGGGGCTTCGCAGAGTGAGGGACGAATGACGACGCGGTTGCGCGTCGGCGTTGACCCCGACGCCCTCTCTCGCGCCGTGGAGGTGCTGCGCGCGGATGGCCTCGTCGCGTATCCCACGGACACCGTCTACG
The DNA here is from genome assembly GCA_963749835.1 of uncultured Acidobacteriota bacterium. Classification (GTDB taxonomy): domain Bacteria; phylum Acidobacteriota; class Vicinamibacteria; order Vicinamibacterales; family 2-12-FULL-66-21; genus JALZOC01. Next base: position 2,414,218 of record CAVVOD010000001.1, on the reverse strand, counting down.
GAATCGCGGCGGATCCGAGGTCCGAGCTGGCGATCGACAGAGTGTTCGCCCTGAAAGGGCGGGACCCTGGTACCGCCGTCCCCCTGATTGCGTCCGACACCGCCCAGGCGATGGCGGCAGGTGAGTTCGGTCCGCGCGAACTGCGCCTTGCCGAAGCCTTCTGGCCGGGCCCGCTGTCCATCGTCGTTCCCGCGAAGCCGACGGTGTCGCGTGCCGTGCTGGGTCAACGGGATAGCGTTGCGCTACGAGTGCCTGCGCATGTTGTCGCCAGGCAGCTGGCGGCCGCATTCGGGTTCTGTATCACGGCGACGAGCGCCAATCCGTCAGGCCACGCTCCCGCTGAGGCGGCGGACCGCGTCATCGAGATGCTGCCGGGTGTCGATCTCGTGCTCGACGCTGGTCCGGCTCCCGGTGGATTGCCGTCGACGATCGTCGCACTCGACGATGACGGTCCCGTACTCGTCCGTGCGGGCGCGATCGCGTGGGACCGCGTGATAAAATTGCTGTTGCAGTGAAACGGCAGAAGCCTCGACGCTCGACCTCTCCGGATCGGAACGAGCGCGCGGCGCTGGTGGGTCTCTTCAACGACGCATCGCGGCACTTCGATCCCGAACATTCGCTCGACGAACTGGCCGGTCTTGCCGCGGCGGGGGGCGCGAAAGTGGTCCTGCGCCTGATGCAGGAGCGCCCGAGACCCGATCCCGCCACGTTTCTCGGAAAGGGCAAGGTTCAGTCGCTCGCCACCGCCTGTGATGAGCTCGACGCGGACGTCGTCATCTTCGACAACGAGCTGAGCCCGGCCCAGCTGAGGAACCTCGAAGAGGCGCTCGATCGAAAAGTCGTCGATCGGACACAGCTGATCCTGGACATTTTCGCGCGGCGTGCGCGCACGCGCGAGGGCAAGCTGCAGGTCGAGCTTGCGCAACTGAAGTACCTGCTGCCTCGCCTCGTCGGTTCTGCCGAAGCGCTGTCCCGGCTCGGCGGCGGCATCGGCACACGCGGTCCAGGCGAAACGAAACTCGAGACGGATCGCCGTCGTATCCGACATCGAATCAGCGTGCTCGGCGACGAGATCGATACGGTGCGCCGCCGCCGCACACAGCTCCGCGATCGCCGGCAGAAGGGGGCAGTACCGACGGTGACGCTCGTAGGCTATACGAACGCGGGCAAGACGACGCTCTTCAACAGTCTCACGGGCGACGACGCGGTCGCCTCGGATGCGCTCTTCGTCACACTCGATCCGCTCGTTCGCAAGGTACGGCTGCCCGATCGTCGTGAGCTGCTGGTATCCGACACCGTCGGATTCATCGAGCGGTTGCCACACTCACTCGTCGCGGCCTTTCGCGCAACGCTCGAAGAAGTCGCGGCAGCCGACCTGCTGCTCCATGTGATCGACGCGTCGAGCGGTGAGCGCGAGCGTCAGATGGAGGCGGTCCGGGCGGTCCTGGCCGAGGTTGGGGCCGACCGGGTGCCGTCGGTCGATGTGTTCAACAAGTGCGATCAGCTGGACGAAGGGGAGCGTGGGCGCCTTCGTGCGCTGTATCCGGGGTCACTGTGCGTATCGGCGCTTCGCGGCGACGGACGGGACGAAATCATCACAGCCATGGAAGGACGACTCGGTCTCGACACCGCACGCGTGGTCGTGGATTTCGCTCCGGGCGACGATCAGCGCGAGCAGATTGCGCAGCTGTACCGGTTCGGCCGGATTCTCAATCACCTGTCTGCTGACGGACGGGTGTCCATCGAGGCGGAAGTACCGCGACGCCTGCTGGATCGGTTCCCTTCGGCGGTGGTGCAGGCATCGTGACGCGCAATCCATCCGCCGGCTGTCTCGTGCGCAACCTTCGACGGATCGTGCTCATCGGTGTCGTCCTCGCGGCAGCGGGCGCCTGCGCGCCGAAACGGCCCACCCTTCCAGGCCCGGCGCTCTCGCCGAAGTTTCCCGAGTTCGTCTATCCCTCGCCCCCTGCGCGCCTCGGTCCTCCGACGGCGGCTGCGGCGCACGAAGCCGCGTGGCAATGGCTGCAGGCCGGCGATCTGCGCACCGCGGAAAAGAGCTTTACGGCCGTCCTGAAGGAGGCCCCGGAGTTCTATCCGTCCGAAGCGGGACTGGGATACGTGGCGCTGGCGAAGAAAGACTTCCGGACGGCGACCTCGCACTTCGATCGGGCGCTCGTGGTCGACGGCACGTATGCGCCGGCACTGGCCGGCCGCGGCGACGCCCTGCTCACGCTCGGCCAGCGCGATCAGGCGCTGGCCAGCTTCGAGGCGGCGGTCGCGGCGGACCCGAAGCTGACGGAGCTGAGCTCCCGCATCGGCGTCCTGCGATTCAGGGGCATGCAGGATGATGTGGATGCGGCACGGAAGGCGGCCGATGCCGGGAAGCTCGCCGAGGCCCGGACAATCTACGAGCGCAGCCTGGCCGCCTCGCCGGAGAGCCCATTCCTCTATCGCGAGCTGGCGGTGATCGAACGGCGCAGCGGCAGCCTGGATGCCGCGCTCGGCCACGCGCAGAAGGCGGCAGAGCTCAGCCCGAACGAGTGGCGGAATTTCGTGACGCTCGGCGAGATTCACGAGGCGAAGGGAGACTACGCGCGGGCGGCCGAGGCATATGGCACCGCCGCCGCCCTGGAGCCCGGCGCCGGGCTCGATGCCCGCATCAGCGAGCTCCGCGAAAAGGCGGCGTTCGCCTCGATGCCCGATGAGTACCCGATCGATCGAGACATCTGAGACAGTGACCCGGGCGCAGCTGGCGGCGCTCTTCGGCGTGCGGCTCGACGATCTGCTGAAGCGGGCGCCTCAGAGCAATGCCGTCGTGGTGACGGACACGCGCGGCAACTGGGCCGGTCCGTGGATCCTATCGGTGTCCCGAACGGGCATCATGGAGACATACCCGAACCACACGTTCCAGCCGAATGCGCTCGTGCGTCGCGTCGATCTGGCATTCGCCGTGTCACGCGCGCTGTCGCTCATTGCCGCGGAGCGCCCGCGGCAGGCAGAGGCCTGGAGGGGAGCGCGCGCGCGATTTCCGGACCTGCCGCCGGGTCATCTCAGCTACCCGGCCGCCTCGGTCGCGGTGCAGGCGGGCGTCATGGCGCCCGACGGCGACGGCTCCTTCCAGTTGTCCCGCCCGGTCACGGGCGTCGAAACGCTTGCGGCGATCAAGAAGCTGGAAGAGCTCTCCGGACGCCGGCCCCGATGAACATCACGGCCGCAAACCAGCTCACGCTGTTGCGGATCCTGCTGGTTCCTCCATTCGTCATCCTGCTTCTTTACGGCTACCAGGGCTGGGCGCTCGTCACTTTCATCTGCGCGGGTGTGACCGATCTCTTCGACGGCCTCATCGCCAGACGCACCGGACAGAAGACGACGCTCGGCGCGTGGCTCGACCCGACGGCCGACAAGCTGCTCCTCGTCTCGATGTTCGTGATGCTCACCCTGCCGGGCATCGGCTCCGCCAACAGGCTTCCGTTGTGGTTCACCGTGCTCGTCCTCAGTCGCGACATCACCATCGTCATCACGGTCGCCGTGGTGAACCTGGCGGTCGGGCCACGGACGTTCCGGCCGTCGATCTTCGGTAAGGTCGCGACCGCGACCTTCATCGTGACGGGCGTGATCACGCTCTATTTCAACTACATCGGCGTGGAGTCCCAGCTCGTGACGCTGTTCGTGTATGCGTCTCTGGCAATCTCCGTCATCTCGGCCTTCGACTACCTCGTCAAAGTCGTGCGGCTCGGACACTGACGCCGCGCGAAGAAGCCCCGGCCTCGCGCGAGCCGAGGACCGATCGCGTCCGCTAGTGCGTCAGGCTGCAGGCGAAGCAGGCGGCCCTGCCGGGTAGTGCATCGACGCGGGCTGGCCGGTCGCTTCCAGCACGCTCAGCCAGAGCGAGCTTCGTGGATGGATGGTTTTTCGCTGAGCGATCGCCAGCGGCATGGGCACGTGGGTGAACACATTGTGCCATTGCCCGATGACGAGGTCGGTCTTTCCAGCCATCGCGGCGTGGACCGCGTAGCGGCTCAGATTGTCGCAGTAGATGCTGTCGTTCGCGTTGGGAAGCACACTGCGGACGGTGTAGCTGGGATCGATGTACTTGACGTTGACCTCGGTCCCTTTGTGTTCGAAGTGTTCCTGGATTCGGGCTTTCAGGAAGGTGCCGATATCCATGTGCCGCGGGTTGCCAGACGCGTCCTTGCTGTCGGTGCGCTCATCGAACAGCTTCTGTCCCGCCCCTTCTGCCACGGCGATGAGGGCATGATTGCGCGCCTGCAGACGGCTCTCGAGATGCCGCAGCAGACCATTCTCGCCGTCCAGCTGGAAGTCGATCTCCGGGATCAGGGCGAAATTCACATCGCGGCTCGCGAGCGCCGCGTGGGCCACGATGAACCCCGAGTTGCGGCCCATGAGTTTGACGAGCCCGATTCCGTTCGGGTGGCTCCACGCTTCGGTGTGCGCGCAGTCGAGCGCTTTCTTGGCTTCTTCGATCGCGGTATCGAAGCCGAACGTCTTGTAGACGAAGTTGATGTCGTTGTCGATCGTCTTCGGGATGCCGACAATGGCGATCTTGAGGCCGCGGCTCTTCGCTTCGGTCCAGATGCGGTGCGCGCCCTTGAGCGTGCCGTCCCCGCCAATGGCAAAGAGGATGTTGATGCCTTCCCGCTCCAGCGTATCCACGATGACGGCGGGCTTTTCCTCGCCCCGGGAGGTGCCGAGAATCGTGCCGGGCATTCGATGGATGCCTTCGACGACGTCGGGGGTCAGCGCGAGCGGAGTGTATCCGTAACCTGGATTCAGGCCCCGGTAGCCGTTCCTGATGCCAATAACCGCCCGGACGCCGTAGCGATGATAGAGCTGCATGTAGAGCGAGCGGATGACGTTGTTCAGGCCCGGCGACAGTCCGCCGCACGTCATGATCGCGGCCTTGGTGTATCCGGGCCGGAAGTAGAGCTTCGCGCGGGCGCCCCCTTTTTCGAGCGTGGCGGTCGCGCCGGCGCTCTTGCCGTGACGCTCGATGTTGATGGCTATCCGGACGGAGTCCGGCACGTATCCCGCGATACCCGGCTCTGAGGAAACCGGCATGGCCAGCGGCGAATCGATTCGGCATTCGCCGAGGGTCTCGATGTCGTACTCGGACGGAGTCATGTCATCAGCCGCAGAAAGGTCCGGGAACCGCGAAGCCGCGTCGCTGCCGGATCGAAGAGGTCATGACTAGATTTTAGTGCGGAAGTACTCCAGCGTCTTCGTCAGGCCCTCCTCGAGACTGACTTTCGGCTCCCAGCCGAGGAGCGTCCTGGCGCGGGTGATGTCGGGCTGGCGCACCTTCGGATCATCCTCCGGCAGCGGCCGGTACACCAGTTTGCTCTTCGAGCCCGTCAGCCGAATAATCGCGCGGGCGATCTCCTCGATCGTCATCTCGTGCGGATTTCCGATGTTGACGGGGTCGTTGAGGTTCGACTCCATCAGGCGGATGATCCCGTCCACGAGGTCGGACACGTAACAGAAGCTGCGCGTCTGCTGGCCGTTGCCGAAGATGGTCACGTCCTCGCCCGTCAGGGCCTGGCTCATGAACGCAGGCACCGCGCGTCCGTCTCTCAACCGCATCCGCGGTCCGTACGTGTTGAAGATCCGCACGATCTTCGCGTCGACCCCGTGATACCGGTGATACGCCGTGGTCATCGCCTCGGCGAAGCGCTTCGCCTCGTCGTACACGCCGCGCGGCCCGACCGGGTTGACATTTCCCCAGTAGGTCTCCTTCTGCGGGTGCTCCAGCGGATCGCCGTACACCTCCGACGTCGATGCGATGACGAACCGCGCCTTCTTTGCCTTGGCCAGCCCCAGCGCCTTGTGCGTGCCGAGCGCACCGACCTTGAGGGTCGGGATCGGAAGCTCGAGGTAGTCGATCGGACTCGCGGGGCTCGCCCAGTGCAGCACCGCGTCAACGTGTCCATCGACGTAGATGTAGTTTGTCACGTCGTGCTTGATGAACTCGAAGTTCCTGTTCGCGAGGTGGGCGATGTTGGCCGTGGCGCCCGTCAGCAGGTTGTCGATGCCGACCACCGAGTGCCCGCGGTCGAGCAGCGCCTCGGAAAGGTGTGACCCGATGAATCCTGCCGCTCCGGTGATGACGATTCTCGACATGGGCTCCTAAGTCTGTCAGCTCTCAGCTGTCAGTTTTGAATGCAGGTTCGCGATCTGATGGCTGACAGCTGTCAGCTGATGTCTAGTAGGCGTGCTTCTGCAGTCCGCGGAGCACGGTCAGCCACATGATCTTGATGTCGAGGCCGACGGACCAGTTTTCGATGTAGTACAGGTCGTACTCGATCCGCTTCTCGAGGGATGTGTTGCCGCGCCAGCCGTTGACCTGCGCCCACCCGGTAATGCCCGCCTTCACCTTGTGCCGCAGCATGTACTGCGGGATCCGGTGTTTGAACTGCGCCACGAAATAGGGACGCTCCGGCCGCGGTCCGACGATGGACATGTCACCCCGCAGCACGTTCCAGAGCTGCGGCAGCTCGTCGAGATCGAGCCGGCGGAGCCACCTGCCGACCGGCGTGCAGCGCGGGTCGTTGTCGCGTGCCCAGATGGGGCCGGTCTCGTCTTCGGCTCCCTGGTACATCGAACGGAATTTGTAGACGTCGAACGCCTTCCCGTCGAGCCCCATCCGCTCCTGCTTGTAGAAGATCGGGCCCTTTGACGTGTATCGGATGAGCGCCATGATCGTGAGGAACGGGATCCCCAGTCCGACGAGCGCGCTCCCGGAAATCGCGAAATCGATCGCACGCTTGAGGACGCTGTTGAAGCCGCGCAGCGGCACGTCGTTCAGGCTGATGATCGGGACGCCGTCCAGGTTCTCCAGCCTGGCGCGCAGCGCGATGAACTGCAGCAGATCCGGGACGACGTGGACGTCAACCCCTTCGCGATTGGTCGCCTCCACCACGCCGAGCATCTTGACGTGCTCCTCGAGCGGGAGCGCGACATAGACGTGGTCGATCCTCTCCTGACGGATGATCTCGTCGGCCTCGCTGAGCGTGCCCAGGAGCGGCAGCCCGCGATACCCGATGTGATCGCCGGACGCGCGATCGTCCAGGAAGCCGACGATCTTGAAGCCGAACTCCCGATGTTCGAGCACCTTGTCGGCGACCATCCGTCCAAGATCGCTGGCCCCGGCGATGAGCACGCGCTTCAGGCCGATGCCCGCGCGCCAGCGCCGCTCGAGCACCTCGCGCACGGCCTCCCGGAGCATGTACGCGAACGTCACGTTGAACGTCAGGAACAGCACCAGCGCAGGTCGCGACACCTCGTAGACGCCCGCGTCCTTCATGGCGTCCGATGCGTAGTACGCCTGGAAGTACAGCGATCCCACCAGCCCGATGATGCCGGCCAGGATGGTGCCGACGAAGACCGCGAAGAAGTCATCGACTCGCGATCGCCCGCGCCGCAGGCGATACGTTCCCTGGACCTGGAACGCGATCGGCACGATCACGCCGATGAACGGCATCATCGTCAGATACTGCTCGAACGGCGGGATGCCTTTGGTGATCGGGATGAGGCGATCGAGGAGGTGGAAACGAACGAAGTAGGCCAGCGCGAACGCGCCCATGCCCAGCAGGGCATCGGACAGGACGTAGAAGGCGACGAGCACACGGTTGTACCGTCGCATCATCGCGCGAGCTCGCGTTCTGCGATGGCGCTCGACACCGCAGCCTGAAAATCTGTCATGAAGCGTTCACGTGAATACCGTTCGGCGCTGGCCCTGATGGCGACGGGATCCAGCCTGAGCCCTCGCGCGCGGGAGAGGCCGGCCGCGAAGCCCTGCGCCGACTTGTCGTCCACGAGCACTCCAGTGACATCGTTCTGCACCGTTTCACAGGCCCCGCCGGCGCGCAAGGCGACGACGGGCGTCCCGCAGGCCTGCGCCTCGACCGGCACCATGCCGAAATCCTCCACGCCCGGCAGAAGGACGGCCTCAGAGCGGCCGTAAAGCTCCCGGATTTCCTCGTCTGTCCGCCAGCCAAGGAACTCGACATCCGGACCGGCCAGACTCCGGAGGCGCGATTCTTCGGGCCCTCGCCCTACAATTTTCAGCGGCGCACCAGCGAGCCGACACGCCTCGATGGCAATGTCGATCCGCTTATAGGGAACCAGCGCGGAAACGACCAGAAAGCTGCGATCGCGGCGCTCGCCGGGAGTCGCTTCAACCGGGTGATAGAAGGCTGTGTCGACGGGCGGATACACTATGGTCGACCTGCGATTATAGTATCGGCGGATCCGCCCCGCAACATACTGGGAGTTCGCGACAAATCGATCGACACGGCCCGCCGTGGACGCATCCCACCGGGCCAGGCGTGCCATCACCGGCCGAAGGAGCCGGCTCTTCAGCCGGCCGACCTGTTCGGGGCCGAAATAGGCCGGAAACTGGTCCCACGCATACCGCATCGGCGAGTGACAGTAGCAGATATGCGTCGCCCGGCCGCTCCGGATGACCGATTTCACCGCGCAGTGGCTGCTGCTGATGATCAGATCGTACTCGTCGAGGTCGAAGAGTTCGACGGCCGTTGGGAACAACGGCAGGTACTGGCGGTATCGGCGTCCGGCGTCCGGCAGCCATTGGACCGCCGACGTCCTGATTCGGTGACGCTCAATGCGCGGCGAGACGGCTCCAGGGACCCGCACCAGGGAGTACAGCGTCGCGTCCGGATACAGCTCGCAAATCGCCTCGAGGACCTTCTCGCCTCCCCGCATCCCCGTCAGCCAGTCGTGCACGATGGCGACGCTCCGAGCGACTCGGGATTCGGGACTCGGGCTTCGCCCGCCTGCGCTCGCTTCAGAATCAGGGCGAGCTACGGCGAGGCCGCGCCGTAGCCGCTCCGCGGCGTAGGCGGGGGACTCGTGGCTTCCGCCTTCCGCCTTCGCTGAAGCGACGGCGGACCGCCGAAGCCCTCGCGCAGGCTGGTCAGGCGGAAGGAAGGACTCGGGAGTCGGGACTCGAGGTTCGGTTCGCGTCACCCTGCGAGTACTTCCTGATAGATCTCATGGACCCGGCGGACGGACCGGTCCCAGGAGAAGTCTTTGACGCGACGCAGGCCCCGGCGGCGAAGGTCCTCACGGAGGGAGGGTTCCGTCAGGACCCGACGCATCGCGTCGGCGATGGCCGGCGGATCGTACGGATCGATGAGCAGCGCGGCATCCCCCACGACCTCGGGCAGCGACGAGACGTTCGAGGTGATGACAGGTGTTCCGCTCGCCATGGCTTCGAGCGGAGGCAGTCCGAATCCCTCATAGAGGGAGGGGAAGACGAAGACACCCGCCAGCCGGTACAGCACCGCGAGCGTCTTGTCGGGCACGAAGCCGAAGAAGCGCACGTGCTTGTGAAGTTTGTAGCGGTGCACCGCCCGCCGAAGCGTCGCGTACTTCGAAATCTCATCCCCGATGATCAACAGCTTCACGGTGTCGTGGCCGTTCCGGCGGAGCAGATGGAACGCCTCGATCAGCCGTTCGAGATTCTTGTGGGGCTTGATGTTGCCGGCATAGAGGACGAACGGATTGTTCAGCTGATAGCGCTCCCGCACGCGGAGGACTTCGTCAGGGGACGGAGTCTCGCCAAAGCGTTCGTCGATCCCGTTGTAGATGACGGCGATCTTGCGTTCGGGTACGTGGAAGTATTTGAGAATGTCGCGCTTCGACGCTTCCGACACGGTCAGCACGCGATTCGATCGGTGCGTCGCGATCCACATCGACGTGCGTGCGTACGCGTAGCCGAGACGGCTGGGCAGGTACTGCGGGAACCGCAGATGAATGCAGTCGTGAATCGTGACGACGGCCTTGCACGGAATGAGCGCCGGAAGCACGTAGTGTGGCGCGTGGAAGAGATCGATGCCCTCCCGGCGCAGATCCATCGGAATCGTCAGCTGCTCCTTGATGGAATACTGGCGCGCCAGTTCCGGCACAGCCCTGAAGTTGTCGCCGAATTCCTGGATGGTGGTGCAGTCGTCGGCGCGGCAGAAGAGTATATATTCCGTGGTCTTGTCGAGTCGCGACAGATGACGCAGGAGGTTCCTGACGTAGGTGCCGATCCCGTAGTCGCGCATCTTCCGGGCATCAATGGCGATTCTCACCGTCGGCTGCTCACGCGGCAACTGGGGGGGACGATCCCGGCACGGTCGCAGTCGACTGGCTCGGCGTGGGGATGGGTGCTGTCATTCAGACCGAATTCTACCGCGGGAGCTGGCCCTTCAGGCGGAGATAGAGCCTGAGCGCCGGCGCCCAGGCCGGATGGTGCTTCTCATAGAACGCCAGGTGGCTTTTTCGATAGGCCGCCGTGGACGCTGCCGGAGCGGTGGCTCTCGAACGCCCGCGCAGGTGAACGACCTCCGCGGCCGGCGTGAAGAGCACGCGGTGCCCCCGGGCGCGTATGGCGGCGCAGAAGTCCACATCCTCGGTGTAGAGAAAGTATCGCTCGTCGAGCAGCCCCGCTGCCTCCGCGGCCGACCGGCGGACGAGCAGGCACGCGCCACTGACCCAGTCCACGTCGTGCTCGCGACTGGTCGCGCGCCGGATCCATGCGACCGCGGGTCCGATGCCGCGCGCGTAGAGCGACATGACGGTCTTCTGACGCAGCTCGCCGAGCGGAGAAATCATCGGCCCGAACGAGAACTCCGGTTTGCCGGCGCCGTCTATCAACCGCGGTCCCACGACGGCCACGGCCGGGCTCGCGTCGAGCCGGGCGACCAGACTGTCGAGCGCCCCTGAAGGCACGATGGTGTCGTTGTTGAGCAGCAGGACGAGCTCGCTGGACGTGGCCCGGATACCGGCGTTGTTTGCGGCCGCAAAGCCACGGTTCCCGGGCTGTTCACAGAGCGTCACGGCCGGCCACCGCGAACGGACGGCCGCGGCGCTTCCGTCGGTCGAGGCGTTGTCCACGACCACGATCTCGTGCGCTGTCGCCGGCGGGGCCGCTGCCAGCGACGTCAGGCAGTTCTCGAGATGCGCCCGGGCGTTGAAGTTGACGATGACGATCGCAAGGCGGGGCATCAGACGACGATGCCCTCGAGCGCGCTGAGCGTGTCCGCGGCCGCGCGGTCCCAGGAGTATCGCGCAAGCACCTCGGGAGCGTGCGCCATCTGCTCCGCGGCAGACGAAGGGGAGAGCAGGATGCTCCGGAGCGCCGCCGCAGTGCCCTCGAGATCGGCGCCCTGGACGTACCGGGCGGCGAGGCCATAAACCTCGCGGGCGACCGGCGTGTCGAGGACGACGATCGGGACGTTGAAGGCGAGCGCTTCGAGCGGTGTGAAGCCGAAGCCTTCGTACTCCGACAGAAACGCGAAGACGGACGCGCGGCTGTACAAGGCGGCCAGCTCGGTTTCGGAGACGTACTGCCGCACCTCGACCCTGGATCCGAGACCCTGGGCTGCGGCGACGGCGGTCAGATCCTGCGCCGGCCATGTGCGATCGGCCCCAGCAATCACGAGCCGCGCGCGCGTCATGTCGTGAGCCGCCCGTGCGAACGCGGCGATGAGGTCGGGCAGTCGCCGGCGATTGAAGATCGATCCGACAAACAGCACCAGCGGCTCCGAATCCCGAGTCCCGAATCCCGACTGCTGAGTCCCGAATCCCGACCCCCGAGTCCCGAGCGAAGCCACCCCCGGCGGAATCACGCGGATCCGTTCGTGAGCAATCCCCAGCCGCGTCTCCAGCTCGCTCCGCGAAAAGTCCGAGTCGGTGAGCACCACTGACGCCGCGGCTGCGGTTCGCGCCGTGATGAACCGGCGCCGCCAGCGCTCACGCGGGCGAAACCACTGCGGGTGCGCGACGAAGGAAATGTCGTGGATCGTCACCGCCAGCGGCGCGCGCACCCCGATCGGCGCCGTATAGGCGGGGGCAAAGAAAATGTCCGGCCGATCGGCGTTCACGGCTTTGCGCAGCGTCGTCTGCTCCCACCACGTGCCCGTGCCCGTTCCGGCCACGCGTTGTTCGACCGTTCCCGGCGGGAACGCGAGCGTGAGCGCGCTCGGGGTGTACAGGATGAAAGACCTCCGCCCGCTGTCGCTTCGCATCGTCCATCGGCGCATCAGCTCGCCGAGATAGCGGCCGGCGCCGGTGGTATCGCCGATGAGCTCGCGTGCATCGACGCCGATCCGGAGGGAACGCGTCACGCGGTTTTCCGCCGGGCCACGCCAGCCGCATAGGCCTCGTAGAGACGGCGCGCGGAGTCGTCCCATGAGTAGGCGCGGGCGCGCACCAGGCCCGAGGTCGTCATCCGATGACGCTGCGCCGGGTCGTCGAGGACGCTTCGCATCGCTGTCGCCATGCCTTCGCTATCGTCCGGCTCGACGAGGAGACCGGAGCCGTCGAGCACTTCCGGCAATGACCCGCGGTTGGAGGCCACGACGGGGACTCCGAGCGTCATGGCCTCGAGGACAGGCAGCCCGAAGCCTTCGTCGAACGAGGGCTGGACGAGCATCGACGCTTCGCGGTAGAGCGCCAGGCGCTGCGCATCGTCCACATAGCCCAATGCCTGCACGCGCCCTCGGAGAGACACGCCGTCCACCGTCGCATCGATCGCGAGATTGGAAGCGTTTCGGCCGGCCAGCACGAGCGCGGGTGCGGCGGCGTTGTCGCGGACGAGCGCGGCGTACGCGCGAAGAAGTCCGCCGATGTTCTTCCGAGGCTCAATCGTCCCCACGAACAGGATGGCACCCCGGCCGCCGGGGTCCACCCGCGGCGGCCAGTCTGGCGCGCCCGGGGAGCAGACGGTCACGCGGTCAGGCGGGACGCCGAGACGCTGCCCGACCAGCCCCCCGGTGTAGTGAGATGGGACAATCACGCCATCCGCCCTGCGGGCATGATCGGCCGCGAGCACCGGGTAGTCGCGCCGGATTTCTGCAGAGGTCTGCTCGGGCCACTCGAGGAAGTGCAGGTCATGGATGGTCACGAACTGCGCGGCGGCATTGGACGGCAGCAGGAGAGGGTGCATCGAATGCGCCACGTCAATCCTGCCCGAGAACCACTCCACGGGAGGCCATTCGAGACGATGCCACGCCAGGTTCAGAATCGACACCGGGACGCGTGCGTCCACATGGGTCGTGCCGGGGATGACGTTCGACTCGAGACGGTCCTTCCAGGAGCTCGAGAAGAGCGTCAGGGAGTCCGATCCGGTCAGTCGTGCCTGGAGGGCTGTCGCGAGCCGGTGCACGAGCACTCCGACGCCGGTCCGCTGGCGGAGGGCCGGCCGGTAGTCCATCAGGATACGCACGCGCGGCGAATCGTAGCACACCAAAAGTGAGCCAAATCCTTGGCGTTCAATAGATTGACAGCGTTTTTTCGGCTGTGCTAGCTTTAGGGGTTTGCACCGTAGAGGAAGGCCGGTCGGATGAAAATCGCTGTCGTCGGAACTGGATACGTGGGGCTGGTGGCCGGGGCCTGCCTGGCCGAGAACGGTAATGACGTCGTCTGCATCGACAAGGACGCGGCCAAGGTCAAGGCCCTGCAACGCGGCAAGGTTCCGATCTACGAGCCCGGGCTCGAAGAACTGGTCCGGCGCAATCGTGCCGAAAAGCGGCTCACGTTCACGACGGCGCTCGAGCGGGGCGTCCGCGGCGCCCAGATCATCTTCATCGCAGTCGGGACGCCGACCGGGGAAGACGGGTCCGCGGACCTGCAGCATGTGCTCGACGTCGCGCGGGACACAGCCAGGGCGATGAATGGCTACAAGGTCATCGTCAACAAGAGCACCGTTCCGGTCGGCACCGCGGCGAAGGTCCGAGACGTGATTCGGCGGGAGACGACGCATCCCTTCAGCGTGGTCAGCAATCCGGAGTTCCTGAAGCAGGGAGCCGCGATCGAGGACTTCATGAAGCCCGATCGTGTGGTGATTGGAGCCGAGGATCCCCGCGCCGCCGCGCTGATGAACGAGTTGTATGCCCCGTTCACCCGCACCGGCGCGCCAATCATGCTGATGGACTGCGCCAGCGCCGAGCTCTGCAAATACGCCGCGAATGCGATGCTTGCCACCCGCATATCGTTCATGAACGAGGTCGCGAATGTCTGCGAAGCGGTGGGGGCGGACGTGGATCAGGTGCGCCGCGCCGTCGCGTCGGACCGCCGGATCGGCCCGTCGTTTCTCTTCCCCGGCGTCGGCTACGGCGGCAGCTGCTTTCCGAAGGACGTCAAAGCGATGCTGAACTTCGCGGCCGCCAAAGATTATGACTTCGCGATTCTCAAGGCGGTCGAGGCGGTCAACGACCGTCAGAAACTCCGCCTGCTGTCCAAGCTCAAGCAGCACTTCACGTCGCTCAAGGGAAAGCGGCTCGCCGTCTGGGGGCTCGCCTTCAAACCCAGGACCGACGACATGCGCGAGGCGCCGTCAGTGCCCCTCATCACCGGCATGCTCGAGGCAGGGGCGTCGGTGCAGACGTACGATCCCGAGGCGATGGGGGTCGCGAAGCGCATCTTCGGCTCGAAAATCACGTATGCCGAGAACAGCTACGCCGCGCTGACGGGCGCCGACGCGCTCGTCATCGTGACCGAGTGGAACGAGTTCCGCGAGCCCGACTACGTCCGGATGCGGAAGCTCCTCCGCACGCCGATCATTTTCGACGGCCGGAATCTGTACAATCCCGAGCAGATTCGCGGTCAGGGCTTCACGTACTACTCGGTGGGCCGTCCATGAGCAGCGTTCTGGTGACAGGGGGGGCGGGGTACATCGGCAGTCACACGGTCAAGGGGCTCGCCGCGGCCGGCGCCAGGGTCATCGTGTACGACGACATGTCAGCGGGACACCGCGAGGCCACCCGGCACGCGTCGGCGGTCGTCGATGGCAGCATCCACGACACTGCACGGCTCCGCGACACGATTCGTGCGAACGGCGTCGACGCCGTCATGCACTTCGCCGCCTGGCTCTCGGTCGGTGACTCCGTTCGCGATCCCGCGGGCTACTACCGCAACAACGTGGTGGGCGCGCTCTCCGTGCTCGACGCGATGGTCGCGGAGCACGTCCGGCATCTCGTGTTCTCCTCGACCGCCGCGGTCTTCGGCAATCCCATCGAGACCCCCATCCCGGAAGCGCATCCCAAGGCGCCGATCAACGCCTACGGTGAGACCAAGCTCGCCATCGAACACGCGCTCCCGCACTACGACACCGCGTATGGCCTCCGCTCCATGGTGCTTCGCTATTTCAACGCGGCCGGAGCCGATCCCGAGGGGGAGCTCGGAGAGGATCACAAGCCCGAGCTGCACCTCATTCCCAAGGCCGTGGACGCGGCACTGGGACGGGACACGTTCCAGGTGTTCGGCGAAGACTACGAGACGCCGGATGGCACGTGTCTTCGCGACTTCGTCCACGTGACGGATCTGGCGTCGGCGCACCTACTCGCACTGGAAGCCCTCCGTGCGGGTGGCGCTTCGACGAGCTACAACCTGGGCAACGGGCGTCCGACCTCCGTCAGGAACGTCCTGGACTCAATCGAGCGCGTCGTCGGCCGCAAGGTGCCGTTCACGAAGGGGCCCCGCCGCGCGGGGGATCCCGGAGTCCTCTACGCCTCGAGCGATCGCATCAGGCGCGAGCTCGGATGGGCGCCTCGCTACGAAGACCTCGACGTCATCGTCGAAACGGCCTGGCGCTGGCGTGAGAAGCATCGGTTCGGCTATGGAAAGAGGACGACGGGCTGATGTCGCGACTCAAGGGGCAGCTGGCCGACCCGCTGCTGTCGGTCGTGATGCCTGCCTACAACGAGCGCGACACGATTGAGGAGATGATCCGTCGCGTGCTTGCCGTGCCCATGCGCACCGAGCTCATCGTGGTGGACGATGGATCGACGGACGGGACGCGCGATATTCTGTCGCGCCTTGGGCAGGAGCTGCCGTTCAAGCTGGTCCTGCAGCCCGCCAACGGCGGAAAGGGGGCGGCGCTCCGTCGCGGCTTCCAGGAGGTGACCGGCGATCTGGTCGTCATCCAGGATGCGGATCTCGAGTACTCGCCAGAGGAATTCCCTGAGCTCACCGAGCTCATCCGCGAGGGCAGGGCGGACGTCGTCTACGGCTCGCGATTCCTCGGCCGTCATCGTGTCTTTCTGTTCACGCACTACATCGGCAACCGGTTCCTGACGCTCGTGACCAACGTGCTGTACAACACGATGCTCACGGACATGGAAACCTGCTACAAGGTGATGCGGACCGAAGTGCTGCGATCGATGACGCTGCAGTCGAACGGCTTCGGCATCGAGCCGGAGCTCACGGCGAAGATCTTCAAGCGCCACTACCGCGTGTACGAAGTGCCCATCACCTACGACGGACGCAACTACGACGAAGGGAAGAAGATTACCTGGCGTGACGGGTTCGTCGCGCTCTGGGTCCTGTTCAAATACCGGTTCACCGAGTGAATCCGCTCCAGCGCCTGCTAGGGTACGCCCGGCCTTATCGCGGGCGGTTCGTCGCGGCGAGCGCCGCGATGGTGCTCTACGCTGCTTCCACGGCCGCCGTCGCGGCCCTCATCAGTCCGGTCATCGACAAGGTTCTTCCGCAGGGCACCGGGCTGCGGTCCTGGTGCACCAAGCTGCTCATCGTGTACGTCGTCAAAGGGGCGAGCGCGTATGCGTCCACGTACCTGATGACCGACATCGGCCAGCGGGTCGTCCGCGATCTCAGGGATCGGCTCTTCAGGCACATCCTCGATCAGTCCGCGAGCTTCTTCAGCCGCCGCACGACCGGACAGCTGATGTCGCGGATCACGAACGACGTGAACCAGGTCCAGCAGGCGGTGTCCGAAACGATCGGGGACCTGCTGCGTGAAGGGCTGTCCGTCATCGGGTTTGCCGCCTACCTGTTTTACGTGGACGCGAGGCTCGCGCTCGTGGCCGTCACGGGAGCGCCGCTCGTCGTGTATCCGCTCGTCAGGTTCGGGAAGCGGATCCGCAGCACGACCCGCAAGAGCCAGGAAGAGCTCGAGCACCTCTCGCACGTCACGGCGGAGGCCTTCACGGGACACCGGATCGTCAAGGCCTTCGGTGCGGAAGCGCATGAGGAGGAGCGGTTCAGTCGAGCGTCCAATCAGCTCTATCGCACGAATCTGAGAGTGACCCGCGCGCTCGCGATCCTGCCACCGTTGATGGAGCTGCTCGGCGGCGTCGCGGTCGTCGGCCTGATCTGGTACGGCAGCACGCAGATCAAGGACGGATCGCTGACGCAGGGAGAGTTCGCGTCGTTCGTCGCCGCCGCGTTCATGATGTATGGGCCGATCAAGAAACTGAGCCGCGTGAACGCGACGATTCAGCAGGCTGTCGCTGCCGCGGAGCGGATCTTCGAGGTGCTGGATACCCACTCCGAAGTCAAGGAGCGTCCCGGCGCCGCGCCGCTCGCGAAGCTGCGGCGGGCCATCGCGTTCCGCGACGTCAACTTCTCGTACGATGATCGTCCGGGGAAGAACATCCTGCGCGATGTGTCGTTCGACGTGTCGGTCGGCCAGGTGGTCGCCATCGTCGGCCTGAGCGGCGCCGGCAAGACCACGCTCGTGAACCTGGTGCCGCGGTTCTATGACGTGACCTCCGGCGCCATTTTGATCGACGGCGTCGACCTCCGCGACGTCACGCTGGCATCGCTGCGCTCGCAGGTCGGCATCGTCACACAGGAAACCGTGCTCTTCGACGAGTCCATCGCGAGCAACATTGCCTACGGCACCGCGGGGGCCAGCAGGGAAGAGATCGAGGTGGCGGCGCGTGCGGCGCATGCGCACGAGTTCATCGTCGCGCTCGCGGCCGGGTACGAGACGCGCATCGGCGAACGCGGCCAGCGCCTGTCGGGCGGGCAGCGACAGCGGCTCGCGATCGCCAGAGCGCTGCTCAAGAACTCACCCATCCTGATTCTGGACGAAGCCACTTCCTCACTCGACGCCCAGTCCGAATTGCTCGTACAGGACGCTCTCCAGAACCTCATGCGGAATCGCACGTCATTTGTCATCGCCCACCGCCTCTCGACCGTGCGTCGGGCAGATGCCATCATTGTCCTCGAGCGTGGGCGCGTCGTCGAAGTCGGCCGCCACGAAGAGCTCCTCGCGCGGCCGGGCGGCGTGTACGCGAAACTGTATTCGCTTCAGATGTTCGAGACCCGCGACGCACCGTCGCCTTCGCCCGATCGGCAGCCGTCAGTCTCATGATCAAAAGCATGACGGGATTCGCATCGTTGACGAGAGACGATGAGACCGCAACCGTGGTGGTGACGGTCCGTTCCGTCAATCACAAGTTCCTCGATCTGCAGCTCCGCATCCCGCCGTCGCTGTCGTCCATTGAATCGCGCCTGCGCGCGCTCGTGCAGCGTCACGTCGGGCGGGGTCGCGTGGAAGTCTCGATCAACGTCCAGCAGCGCAGAGTGCCGGCGCTCGAGGTGGAACTGAACGAGGCCTTCCTCGGCGCACTGGGCGGCGCGCTCGACCAGGCGCGCGAGCGTGGGTACATCTCCGGCGCGATGACACCCGGCGATCTGCTGCGGTTCCCACAGGCGCTTTCGATCCGGGAGCGGGCCGAGGAGCAGGAAGGGGCGGCTGAGCTCATCGCGTCACGCGTGGAGGCAGCGGTCGAGGCGGCGCTCGAAGAGCTCGACGGCATGAGGGTTCGTGAAGGCGGGTACCTGCGCTCCGACCTCGAGATGCGGCGCGCGCTGCTCGGAGAGCTGTTCGAGCGGGCCGCGGTCGCGGCTGCGGGAGGACTTGCCGGGCTGCAGGTTCGCCTCGAGGAGCGCGTGCGGGAGCTGCGCGCGGATGCCCTGGCTGACGAAGGACTGATCGCGCAGGAGATTGCGAAATTCGTGGGACGCTCGGACATCACCGAGGAAGTCGTGCGCTTCAGAGGGCATCTGGACCACTGGCGGGCCCTCTCTGATTCGCCCGAGCCCTGCGGGCGGAAGCTGGACTTCCTGATCCAGGAGATGAATCGCGAGGTGAACACCCTCGGGTCGAAAGCGGAAGGCCCGGCCGTTTCCGAGGTGGTCGTTTCGTTGAAAGCGGAGCTCGAGAAGATGCGCGAGCAGGTGCAGAACGTTGAGTGAACACACTCGGGATTCGGGTAGCGGGATTCGGGATTCGGGGGCCGGAGATTCGGGACCAGGGACTCGGGATTCGGGCGGACGGCGCGGGCTGCTCTTCGTCGTGTCGGCCCCGTCAGGCACCGGAAAGACCACGGTCGTCGAGCGGCTGGTGCAGCGCGTGCCCGATTTGTCGATGTCCCGCTCGTACACCTCGCGTGCGGCGAGGACGAAGGAGACGGACGGCATCGACTATAATTTCATCACGCGCCCCCGCTTCGAGGAGATGATCGCGGCGAACGCGTTCCTGGAGTGGGCGGACGTCTTCGGCAATCTGTACGGCACGTGTGTGGACGACGCCGAGGAGGATTTGCGGGCGGGCAGGGACCTGGTGCTCGTCATCGATGTGCAGGGGGCGCGTCAGGTGCGGAAGCGGTGTCCCGGATCGGTTGGGGTGTTCGTGCTCCCTCCGTCCTATGCCGTGCTCGAACGGCGCCTGCGCGGCCGGAGCGCCGACTCGGAGGATGCGATGCAGCGACGCCTCCAGACCGCTCGTGACGAGGTTGCCGCCTTCACCGAGTACGACTACGTGGTCGTGAACGACGAGCTCGAGGCGTGTGTCGAGCGCATGCGGGCGATCGTGCTGGCCGAGCGCGCGCGGCTTCCGTCGGCCCGCAATGCTGCCGAAGCCATCGTGGCGACGTTCAAACGTGAGAGGTGAGTTGTCAGCTATCAGACGTCAGCTGTCAGCTGGGCCGAGCTTTCGAGTGTCCAGGTTAGTGTCTGAGAGCTGAAAGCTAATAGCTGATAGCTGATGTCTGATAGCTGATGTCTGATAGCTTGATGGTGGCAGAAATCCCATGGCCCTGATTGCTCTTGGCGTGACCGGCGGCATCGGCGCGTATAAGGCCGTCGAGGTCGCGCGCGGGTTGCAGAAGCGCGGGCACGACGTCGCGGCGATCATGACGCGATCGGCCCGTCGCTTCGTCGGCGAGGTGACGTTCGAGGCCATCACCCGCCGGCCTGTCATTACGGACCAGTACGCCCGCGGCGCGAATGCGAGCATCGAGCACATCGCACTGGCGACGGACATCGGCCTGCTCCTGGTGGCGCCCGCGACGGCGAACATCATCGGCAAGTTCGCGAACGGGATTGCGGACGACTTCCTCAGCTCCCTCTATCTCGCGACGCGAGCGCCCGTGCTGATGGCGCCGGCGATGAACACGCAGATGCTCGAGCACGACGCCGTGCGTCGCAACCTGGCGACGCTGACGGCAAGCGGCGTCCGGTTCGTCGATCCCGGACAGGGATTCCTGGCCTGTGGGTGGATCGGCAAGGGACGGCTGGCCGAGCCCGACGAGATTGTCGAAGCCGCCGACCTCCTCCTTCGTCCTTCGGGGTCGCTGCTCGGCCGGTTCGTGGTCGTCTCGGCGGGACCGACATACGAGGATATCGACGCGGTGCGCTACGTCGGCAACCGATCGAGCGGAAAGATGGGATACGCCGTTGCCGCGGAAGCGGCGAAGCGCGGCGCGCGCGTCGTCCTCGTCACGGGGCCCTCGCACCTTTCGAGACCCGCGGGCGTCGAGGTCGTGCAGGTGCGCAGCGCGGACGAGATGCACAGGGCGATCGCGCCCCACGCCGCGCAGGCCGACATCGTGGTGATGGCGGCCGCCGTGGCGGACTACACCCCGGAACGTGTGGCGGGCAAGATCGAGAAGTCCGACGCGCCGCTGGATCTCCGGCTCGTGCGAACGGTGGATATTCTCGCCGAGCTCGGGCGCGCCCGGGGTGCTGCCGACAGACCCGTCCTCGTCGGGTTCGCGGCGGAGAGCGGTGACCCTGTCGCGCGCGGCCGGCAGAAGCTCCTGCGCAAGAAGGTCGATCTGATCGTGGCGAACGACATCGCCGTCGACGGCGCCGGCTTCGACGCTGACGACAACGCCGTCACGATCATCAGCCGTGACGGCGACGACGCTGTCCCGCTGGCGCCGAAGTCCCAGATTGCCGTCAGCATCCTGGATCGCGCCGAGCGGTTGCTCGCAAGGCTGATAGTTGAGAGCTGATAGTTGAGAGCTGATAGCTGAGAGCCGATAGCTGATGTCTGTGAGCTGATGGACCAACTTGTATCCCACCTTCGCTTCTACCAGGACCTCGGGGTCACCGGCGTGAGCCGCGATCCGAGTTGGCGTCGTCGCGATCGGCCGGAGGTCACCACGGCCGAAGCGGTGTCCATCGCGCCTGAGCCCGCGGACGAACCGGCCGTCGTTCCGGTGACGCTGGTGCGCTCGGCGGGGGAAGCGCTGGCCGACATCCGCGCGGACATCGGCGAGTGCACGCGCTGCAAGCTCCACACGCTCGGCCGGAAGCAGATTGTGTTCGGCACCGGCAGCATGAACGCCGAGCTGATGTTCGTCGGGGAGGCGCCTGGTGCGGACGAAGACGTGCAGGGTGTGCCGTTCGTCGGGCGCGCCGGCCAGCTGCTGACGAAAATGATCGAGGCCATGGGGCTTCGACGAGACGATGTGTATATCGCGAATGTGCTGAAGTGCCGTCCGCCGGGGAATCGGAACCCGGAGCCGGACGAGATCCAGACCTGCCAGCCGTTCCTCTTCCGCCAACTGGCGTCGATTCAGCCCAGAGTCGTCATTGCGCTCGGCGCGTTTGCGGCCCGCACGCTGCTCGACACGCAGGACCCTATTTCACGGTTGAGGGGCCGGGTCTTCGACTTTCGCGGCGCGAAGCTCATTCCCACATTTCATCCGTCCTTTCTCCTGCGAAGCCCGGGCAACAAACGTGAGGCCTGGGAAGACCTGAAGCTGGCGCTCAGTCTCCTCGGCAGAAAGGCTCCAGCCGCCGCATCTTCCGCGAACGCCGAGTAGGCGCCCATGCGCCTCATTGCCGTCGCCGTCCCCGTCCCCGCGCTCGATGCGCTCACGTACAGCGTGCCCGACGCGTTTGCCCTGCCGTCCATCGGCGCCCGCGTCCTCGTGCCGCTCGGCAATCGGGTACTGACGGGGATCGTGCTTGGCATCGTCGAGGCAGAAGCCGCGGCAATGGGCGAGGTATCCGACCCCCCGAATTCCGACTCCGAGGTCTCGAGTCCCGAGGCCCGAGTCCCGGATCCCGAGTCCCGGATCCCGAGTCCCGACGCCGGGGGTTCCACGATCAAACCCCTCATAGACGTTCTGGATTCCGGTCCCTTTCTCCCGCCCGATGTCGTGAGGCTTGCCGCCTGGGTGGCGGACTACTACGCCTCGGGCGCCGGCGAGGCCCTGGCTGCCGCGATGCCGCCACGTGCGTGGATCGAAAGCGAGCGCTACGCGCAGATCACCGAACCGGGGGAAGCGCACCTTCTCACCGAGCGAGGGGTGCGCCGGAGCGTGCTCGAGGCGCTCAGTGGCGGGAAGCCGCTACGCATCGATTCGTTGATCGGACAGGGAGGTCCCGCTCCCTCCAGAAAAAATGGCGCGGCGCGGGCCCGGAACAGAGGCTGGCCGAATGTCCCGGCAGGGCCGGACCCTGCTTCCGCCGACCGTCGTCCACGCGGGTCGCACGCTGTGCTGCTCGCCCTCGAGCGTGACGGGCTCGTCCGGATCACGCAGCCGTTGAAGGGCTCGGCCGACGCGCACCGGACCGTTCGCCTCGCCACGATCACGGCGCAGGGTCACGAGGTCGGGTTTGCCGGCGTCCCCTCTGAGGCGAATCCTTCGCAGGATGCCGTGCCGCTCGAACAGGGCGCGCCGCGGCTTGGCGCGCGGCAGCGTGAAGCCCTCGAACTATTGAAGGGGGCCCCGGACGGGATCGACACCGTGGCGCTCGACGAACGCGGCATCGGCGCGTCGAGCGTGAAGCGGCTGACCGAGCTTGGCCTGGTTGCGATCTCACGCCGGCGGGTCGAACGTGATCCGATGGACGCCGCGGCGGCGCTGCTCGTGCCGGCGCGAGCGCCGCACGTGCTCACGGAAGAACAGGCGGCCGCGTTCGAGCGTCTGCGGGCGCTCGCCGCGACCGGGGTGTTCACGACAGTGGTGCTGCACGGCGTCACGGGAAGCGGCAAGACCGAGTTGTACCTGCGGCTGGCCGATGTGGTCCGCCGCAGCGGCCGCGCCGTGCTGATGCTCGTGCCGGAGATCGCCCTCACGCCCGCGGTGGCCGGAGTCTTTCGCGCGACGTTCGGTGAGCGCGTCGCCATTCAGCACAGCGGGCTGTCCGATGGCGAGCGTCACGACCAGTGGCAGCGCATCCGGCGTGGCGATGTCGACGTCGTGGTCGGGACCCGCTCGGCCGTGTTCGCCCCGCTGCAGTCGCTCGGCCTCATCATCGTCGACGAGGAACACGACGGATCGTACAAGCAGGAGGAGAGCCCGCGCTATCACGGCCGCGATGTCGCCGTGGTGCGCGGGAGCCACGCGGGAGCGCTCGTCGTGCTCGGTTCGGCCACGCCATCGCTCGAGAGCTATCACAACGCGGAGATCGGCCGCTACTCGCTCATCACCCTCGATCGTCGCGTGCTCGATCGGCCGATGGCGGACGTGCGCATCGTGGACATGCGTGCCGAGTACGCGGAATCGGGTCCGGATCTGATCCTCAGCGGAGCGCTCACCGAGGCGATCGGCGACAGGCTGACGAGAAAGGAGCAGGCCATCGTGCTCCTGAACCGGCGCGGTTATGCCAGCGCCGTGTTCTGCCGGCAATGCGCGTCGACGCTCGAGTGCCCGAACTGCAGCGTGTCGCTGACCGTGCACCGCGCGGCGCGCCGGGCGCGCTGCCACTACTGCAATCACTCGACCGGGATCCCGAAGGCCTGCGCCAACTGCGCGGGGCCGTACCTGGAGCAGATCGGGTTCGGAACCGAGCGGGTCGAAGCGGAAATCATCGAGCGATTCCCGGACGCGCGGGTGGCACGCGTGGACCGCGACACGATTCGCAAGCGGGGCGCGATCGGCGCACTCCTGTCTCGCTTCGGCGCCGGGACGATCGACGTGCTCGTCGGCACGCAGATGATCGCCAAGGGGCACGACTTTCCGCGCGTGACGCTGGTCGGCGTCATCTCGGCGGATGTGGGGCTCGGCCTCGCCGACTTCCGCGCCGCCGAGCGGACTTTCCAGCTGCTGACGCAGGTGGCCGGCCGCGCCGGCCGCGGCGAAATCCGCGGCGAGGCGATCGTCCAGACGCTCTACCCCCATCACTACAGCATCCGGCACGCGTGTCGGCAGGACTACGGCGCGTTCTACCAGGAGGAGATCACCTTCCGCCGGGGCATGCGATATCCCCCGTCCGTGGCCATGATCAATGCCGTCGTGAAGTCACGAACCCGGGAGGGGGCGATGCACGACGCCGGTGAAATCGTCAGCGCACTGAGGCTGGGCGGCGAGTCGTTCCGTGTCCTCGGCCCCGCTCCAGCGCCGCTCAACCGCCTGAAGGGGGAACACCGGGCCCAGTTCTTCCTCAAGGGGACACATCGCCCCACCATGCGTCAGGCGCTCCAGGGCGTATTGTCAGCGCGACCGGAGATCAGGCGACGGACGATCGTCGATGTGGATCCGATGAGTGTCTTGTAGCGGGATTCGTGCGGGCGGGACTCGGGATTCGCCAGGGATTCGGTTTGAGATGAGTCGAAATACTACTTGGGGACGTCGCGCGTGAAGGGTCGTGAGGAAATCTGGCCCCCGGAAAACCGAGGTCCGAGCCCCGAATCCCGAACCCCCGAATCCCTATCTGGATCCCACCAAATCCTGCAATTGAATCGGAACGGGTGTGAAGCACAGGATGAACATCACGAGGGCGAAGACGGCGACGATGATGCGCCGTGTGCCGAGCGGCTCGTATTCGTAGATGACCCGTGGGTGCCGCGGCCCGAACATGAGGAGCATCGTCAGCATCATGATCGTCATGACCAGCCAGCTCACTGAGAAGAAGGTCATGCAGATGGCGGTGGCGACGGTGGCGATCGAAATCGGCGTGGACCAGCGACCGAGCGTCGCGTAGGTGATGTGCCCGCCGTCGAGTTGGCCGAACGGCAGCAGGTTCAGCGCGGTGGCCAGCATGCCGAACCAGGCGGCGAACACCATCGGGTGAATGTTCACCGTGGAGGCGTCGGGCACGGCACCGAATACCGCATAGACCGCGATTCTGAACAGCAGCGGCTCGCCGAGAAAGAGGACGCTGCCCTCCGTCGGAGCCGGCACGATGTTCGACATCCACATGCCGACAAACAGCGCAGGCACGAGCAGGACGAAACCCGGCGATCGGGCCGGCGACGCCGATGTCGAACAGCACTCGCCGTGTCGGAAACGCCTCGCGGATCTTGATGACGGCGCCGAGCGTCCCGGTGAGGAAGACGAACGGGGGCATGGGAATGAAGTAGGGCAGCGTCGCATCGACGTTGTATCGTCGGCAGAGGAGGTAGTGCCCCATCTCGTGGGCGCCCAGGATCCCCAGCACCGTGCCGCTGTACCAGAAGCCGTGGAGGAGGAGTCCCCAGGAGACGACGAGGGGTTTCGTCGAAAACTCGGCTATGAACGCGCGTAGTGCAGCGCCCCGGCGATCGTCGTGGTCGCAATGGTCAGGACCAGGAGCACGATGTGCAACCACAAGCGGCTCTGGAACTTGCGGGGTCGCTGAGGGAGTGCGAACGAGGCGTCGAAGGGCTCGAGCGGGAAGGCGGCAGCGGAATAGCCCGCTTCGTCTGAAGGGTGCGCCATTTAGCCTCCGATGTTCTGGAGGTCTTTGCCGGGCTTGAAGCGGATCGTTCGGCCGGGGGGAATCCGCACTTCCTTGCCCGTGCGGGGATTGCGGCCGATGCCGCGCTTCCGGGGCTTCACCTGGAACACGCCGAACCCGCGCAGCTCGATCCGTTCGCCGCGCTGCATCGAGAGGCGCATCGCGTCGAACACGGCGTCCACCGCCACCTCGGCCTTGACCTTGGTGATGTCGGCGATTTTGGACACCTCGTTGACGATGTCAACCTTGATCATGCTTAGGCGCTCCTCAGGATTTGTAACTACTATAGATATATACACTTACGCTGTCAAGCCTGGTGCTAAATAGACATCTGCATGCCACCGAAACGCTCCTCCCGCGGCCCCACGGTCGTGCTGGTCGGACGCCCGAACGTCGGCAAGTCCACGCTCTTCAATCGCATCACCGACTCGCGCCGCGCGATCGTCACGGCCATTGCCGGCACGACCCGCGACGTCATCGCGCAGCCGGCCGAGTGGCAGGGCGTGGCATTCACGCTGGTCGATACCGGCGGGATGTTCGGCGCCAGCGAGGACCCGCTGCACGAGCTCGTCGTCATTGCAGGGCGGCGGGCGCTCGAGACTGCGGACATCGTGGTGTTCGTCGTCGATGGCCGGGAGGGGCTGGTTCCGGGCGACCAGGAGATCGCCACGCGGCTGCGAAGCGTCAAGGTGCCGGTGCTCATGGCGGTCAACAAGACCGACGACAAGCGGGCCCGGGGGCGGGCGGTCGAGTTCTACCAGCTCGGGTTCGAGCCGGTGGTCGAGATCGCGGCCGAGCATGGCGAGGGCGTCGGCGACCTGCTCGACGAGATCATCGAGCGCCTCCCGGTCAAGCGCGGGACGGGCGAAGTCGAGGAACCGGAGGAGATCGCGGTCGCCATCGTCGGCCGGCCGAACGTCGGGAAGTCGTCGCTGCTCAATCGGTTGCTGAAAGAGGAGCGGTCGATCGTCAGCGACGACGCCGGGGACGACCCGGGACACCGTGGATGCGGTGCTGAAGTGGCACCAGCGGACCTTCCGGATCGTCGATACCGCGGGAATCCGGCGGCCGGGGCGGGTCGCGCGCAGCGGGCAGCTCGAGTCGCTCAGCGTCATCCTGGCGCGGCGGGCGATCGAGAAGGCGGACGTCGCGGTGCTGCGTCATCGATTCCGACGGAGGGGGCCACCGATCAGGATGCGACCATCGCCGGCGAGGCCGAGAAGGCCGGCTGCGGCGTCATCATCGCCGCGAACAAGTGGGACCTGATGAAGGGGCGCGGGACGGACTTCTCGAAGGCCTTCGACGACAAGCTGCGGCAGCAGATGAAGTTCCTGGAGTACGCGCCGATCCTGCACATCTCGGCGATGACCGGGGAACGGACGCCGAAGGTGCTCGAGACGATCGACAAGGTGGCGGAGGCGCGCTCGAAGCGGATACCGACCGGCGAGCTGAACCGGTTCGTTCAGACCGTCACGGCCGCGCATCCGCCCGCCAGCCCGGGGCGCCGGCAGGTCCGCATCCTGTACGCGGCGCAGAAGGGGACGGCGCCGCCGACGTTCGTGCTCTTCACGAACGTCGCGACGGAGTTTCACTTCTCCTACGAGCGGTTCCTCGTCAACCGGCTGCGCGAGACGTTCGATCTTGTCGGAACGCCGATCAGGCTGCAGGTGCGGCGGCGTGAGCGGTAGGGCGTTTCAGCGTCAAGTGCGTTGCCACGTGAGCGCGCCACCTATATACTTGCGGCTGCGCCCCTGATGCCCGGTGTGATTACCGTAGAGATCCCGAACCGATCGCTGTTCCGGCAGCCTGAGGTGTGCGAGATTGCCCAGGTGCAGCCGTACGTACTGCGCTCCTGGGAAGCGGAGTTCCCGGACCTCGGCGTGGCGAAGACCGAGGGCGGGCCGCGGGTCTATCGTCGCGCCGACCTCGAGTGCGTGCTGCGGATCAAGCACCTGCTGTTCGTCGAAGGGCTCACGCTCGCGGGGGCCCGGCGGAAGCTGGTCGGGGAGCGGCCGCCGACGGCGGAAGCGGCGGCCGCGGACTCGGCCGGCCTCGACGACCTGAGCACGCTGCTCGGCCGCGACGCGCGCGAGCGCATCCTGCAGGTGAAGCGCGGCCTCAGCGAGATCGCGACGATGCTTGCCAAGGATCCGCGCCAGGGTTCCACCGTGGCGGACAATCTCTTCGAGCTGGCGCCGAAAGCGTCGAAGCGGCCCGTCGCAAAGAGTGCGCGGCCTGCGGCACCCGCGAAGAAGAAGCGGAAATAGGAACGTCCGCTTCGCGCGCTGAAGCTGACGGCAAGATTCGGGATGTGGCGCAGCCTGGTAGCGCACCTGACTGGGGGTCAGGGGGTCGCTGGTTCGAATCCAGTCATCCCGACCACTTTTTGAGCTTTTCGGGATTCCGTGGTAACACTATGGTAACAAAACCATGGTGCACGGAGGCTCGACCGTGTCCGACGCCGCCCCGTACCGGCTGGCGACCCACACTCTCGCAAATCCAAAGCCCGCATTCTCGGCGCCACGTCGCTGAAGAGCCTCGCGCCGCCTCCGGTCGGGAGCGTCGATTATTTCGACGACGCCACGCCTGGCCTGTCGCCTCCGCGTCACCGCCACCGGCGTCCGGACGTGGACGTTCTTCTACCGGGACCAACACCGACGCCAGAAGCGGCTCTCGCTCGGCCGCTATCCGGCCGTGTCGCTCGCCGACGCGCGCGAGCTGGCGCGCGAAGCCCAGCTCAAGGTCGCGAAGGGCGGCGACCCCGTCGCGGGAGAAGCAGGCCGCGCGCGACGTCCTGACGTTCGGCGAGCTCGCGCAGCGCTACATCGAGGACCACGCCAAGCCGAACAAGCGGAGCTGGGCCGAAGACGAGCGGCAGCTCGACGTCAAGCCTGCTGCCCAAATGGAAGAATCGACCCGCCGGCGAGATCACGGCTGAGGAGCTGCTGGCGCGTGCTCAACGCCAAGGTCAAGGGCTGGAGCACCCGTCGCCGCCAATCGACTTCGCGCGCTCGTCTCGCGCATCTACAGCTTTGCGGCGGAGCAGCGGCTCGTCGCGGCCAACGCGAATCCGGTCATCGGCGTGAAGAAGCCGACGAAGGAGACGACGCGCGATCGCGTGCTCACAGACGACGAGATCCGTCGGCTTTGGGAGGCGTGCGAGACGCAGAATCCGTACGTCTGCGCCTGGTTCCGGCTGCGCCTCGTCACCGCGCAGCGTGGTGGCGAACTGCTCCAGATGCGATGGGCAGGACATCGATCCCAATTCGCATTTCTGGACGATCCCGGCCGCGTACGTGAAGAACGCGCACGGCCATCGCGTGTACCTGAACGAGACCGCGCGGGAACTCCTGGAATCGGTGCCGCGCGCCGATGGCGCGGTGTGGGTCTTCCCGAAGTCCTTCATGGGCGACTACAAGCACGTCGGCCGGCGCCTGGCGCAGCGCACGCGCGCCAACATCGTCGCGGAGCCGAAGGCAGAAGGGAAGGCGCGGGCCAAAGCCGACATTCGCGGTCATGATCTCCGCCGCACGGCGGCGAGTCTGATGGCCAGCGGCGGGGTGCCGCGCTTTGTGATCAGCCGGATCCTGAACCACTCGGAAGACAAGGACATCACTAGCGTTTACGATCGGTACAGCTATGACGCCGAGAAGCGGGCGGCGATGGAGTTCTGGAATCGTCAACTGGCGGCGATTCTCAAGGGAAAGGCCGCGAGGAGCGTGCGTCGGTTTGAGATTTGAGCACATCGTCTTTGGAGCCTGGAATGAGCATCGCGGTCAGCGTTGAGCATCGGATTCAGCGCGTCGACGTGAGCGACGAGACGATCACGGCGTACCTCGTCGACGGGCGCGTGATCAGCGTCCCGCTCGCCTGGTCATGGCGGTTGTCGGAAGCGACACCGACACAGCGCGCCAATTGGGAGCTCATCGGCGACGGGGATGGCGCGCATTGGCCCGATGTCGACGAGGACATCAGTGCGGAAGGCATGCTGAACAACATTCCCGCACACCGCTCGCGGGCGACGCGGCACGTTCGCACGAAACCGGCTATCAGGGCGTTGCAGCCGAAGAGGCGCGCGAAAGCCAAACCCAAATCAAAGCGGCGCGCGGGCGCGGCCCGCGGCTGAACACCGGACGTTGGGTACAGCCGACGGCGCTTGGGTGGGCGCACTTGGAAGGGGAAGGAGCGCGCGGGCCGAGCGCCACGGAGCGCCGCTTCGGCGGCGTCAGCGTCGACTTTTCGACACAGGCACGACCGTCAAGCCCTCGTGGCGCGCCGCCTCCGCGAGGCGATCGTCAAACACCACGAAGGGCAGGGGCTCGCTCATCTCACGTTGGAGATAGAGGCAACTCGCGAGTTGCACGGCGTCACCGGCGCGCAGGCGGTGGCGGAGCAGGAGCGCCCGTGCATCTGCTGTAATGTCCGGGGTGAACTCGACAATGATCAGCGTGGCCAAATCGTCGGCGAGGGACGCCAGCGCCCGGTCTCGTTCCCCGACCGTAAACGCCCCTTCTCGTGCCCGGCGCACCAAGGCAGAGGCAACCTCGACCTCAGAGAGGCGGCTCGCCGCGCCCGCGTCGGCCTTGAGTAAACGACGGACAGCCACGGCACCTGGTTCCCGCACATACCGCTTCACCAGGGCGCTCGCGTCAAAGTAACGGGTCAGAATCGGTCCTCGCGGTCTTCGCGGATCGCCTCCGACAGCGCGCGTCCCCGGCTCTGGATCGGCCGGAACGCTACCATCGCCTTGCGGGCCGGAAGAGTGACGGTCCGCTTGCTGGACAGCTTCAGCAGCGCCCCGTTCACGCTCGTGTCCGACGGCAGCGGTCGTAGCTCCGCAATCGGCTCGCCACGATCGGTCACGAGAAGCGTGCGGCCTTCCCGCACGCGGCGGAGATACGTGCCGAGCCTGGTCTTCAGTTCGCGAGCGCCGACGACACTTCGGTCCATGTAGTCATTGTGCCCACATCAGGAGACGCCGTCAACTAGAGGCAGGGCGGGCAAAACTGCCCCGAATACGATCAGTCACTGCGACGTCTGACGGGAACGCTGACTCTTGGTTCAATTCTTCTCCTGAAACAACGCCGTGTCGGTTGTGGGCCAGCTGTCATTCGCTCAGCTCCGCGACCCACCCGGGTCGATCTGCTGGCCGGCCGCATCACACAGGTCGTCCCCACCAAATGCTGCAGCGCGCAAGCCCCACCCGGTCAACGTCGCCAGCGGCACGGCAACCTCCGGGAGCCGCACACCGGCGACGTCGTTCCCGTCGGCATCGGTCCTGGGCACGAAGGCCGGATATGGCGAGCCCACCAGAACCGGTGGGAGGATCGTCAGGATGCCGTCATCGAAGAAGGGCCCGTAGTCGAACAGATCCCCAGTGGTCATGAGCCCGTTGTAGGTGACGCCGGGGATATCGGGGAAGCCCACACCATCGTGATGGTGACGATCGTGATGAGGATGATGATGACCGCGAGCCTCGTTCTCATCTCTCTGGGGTAGCGAGGCGACGAGCGTCCCGTTCGCGCGAAGCGGCACACGACTCGCAGGCGGTTTCTTCCCTTCGGAAACCCACTCGTCGAGCGCCACCAGCAGCGCCCGCAAGCCGGGGTTGGCCACCACCGGGTTCCTGGGCTGCTGGCAGATTCCGGGCCCGGTCGGCCCGATCCCCGCGCTATGCGGCAGGCTCGAGAACAGGGAGAACCGGACGTTACGCGGATCCCGGAGATCGTTTCCGCGAGTGTCCGTGTGCAAGAGCGATCCGGCTTTCACCCAATATTCATTCGCCGAGTTCGCCTCGAAGATCTTGGGGCAGGTGTCACTGGCCCGGCACCGGGCGAGGCGGCCGTCGGTCTTCCCCGTGATGGGATCGAAGAGGACCTGGTTCGCGAAGGGGAATTGGCGCTCGGGATACCAGCGCCCGATGTGCTGCCGGTGGGTTCTGCCGGGCTGGGCGAACCGATAGTTGAAGAAGCCTCCGCTGCCCCCGCCGAGCCAGTTGAGCATCGCGTCGAAAACGCGCTCGCCCCGCTCGTCTTCGTTGAAGCCCATATTTAGGAAGTCATGCAGGAAGCGGCAGGGCTGCGAAAAGCAGAATGAGCACGCCGCGACCCGGCGCTCGTGCATCTCGCCGTGGCACCGCAATGGGACTGCCTGCGCGGCGATGCGCGCTTCGGTGAGCGGCTGCAGGCGATGGGACTCGCTGCCGCCGCTGACCGTGTACAGCACTTCTTGCGGCCAACATCGCCACCGCGGCCGCGACGTGATTACGGTCGGACTGGCACGAGGCGCCTCACGCTAGTCGAAGAGCAATTGTGGAGGGCAGAGCGCCGCGACCGCTGCCGGTAAGTCCGGTCAATGCTCTAGGCCGCAGCACCTCCAACGCGCGAGACTCTCGCGACCTACTTCAAGAACGCGAACTCGGGGCAGCAGCAGTGCGCGGAAACTTGTGTCACACCTCGAAATCTCTTGAGATCACGTAGGACGCTGAAGCGCGAGGCAGGTACCTGTTGCGGTCCCGCAGGTGCGCGACGCGGCTCGACTCCCGCAAAGGGATGCGCCGCTCACGGCAGTCGCGCGAACTCTGCCCGTGCTTGCTTGAGAACCGGAATGTCCGGGTCGGCGTTCTTCCAGAGCGTCAAGAGATCGCTGTAGGCACTCTTCGCCTTCACCGTGTCGCCCGAGAGCGCGAGCGCTCTCGCCAGCTGCAGCCGCGCGAACGCGTCTATGGGATCGACGAGCACGATGCTGCGATGGTCGACCATCCGCTGGAACTCGGCGGCGGCCTCTACCGGCTGCTGCGCCGCCAGATATGCCAGGCCGCGAACGTAGATCGGATAGAGCTTGCCGAAGTACCCATTGAAGCCGATGCCGCCCATGGCGAGGTCGAAGCGGGAGGCCGTCTGCAGCGATTGAATCGCCGCTGCCGCATCACGTGCTTCCAATGCGAACAGGGCCCGCAGCGTTGGTAAGTACATGAATTGCACCGACGTGTCCTCCGGATAGTCACGGGCCAGATCGCCGGCAAGCGCGCGCGATCGCGACACATCACCGGACACGGCGAGCGCGAACGCGGCGGCATAGTCCACCTCGCCGCCCCTGCCGAGCGCGAGGGCCCTGGTGACCTTCTGTCTGGCTGCTGCCGGATTCCCGTACAACGCCTCCCACACCGCCGTTGCCGCTTCGAACAAGGCGGCCCGCTCGAGCAGTCCAGACTGCTTCGCGATGGCGGCGGCGATCGCGGCTGTCTGCCTCGCGTCCTGCAGTTGGGCGGAGCCAGCCAGGCGCAACGCTTCAAGATGCGAGATCAAGTCTTCCGTGGAGCGACCGGCGCTGGCGATCGCGGCCTGCTGTCGCATGCCTTCGGCATCCCCGCGCAAGAAAGCGATGAAGTAGCGAACCAGGAAATACGCAGAGTTAAATTTGTCCTCTTCCGCTCGACGGATGGTGGCCTCGGCCGCGTCCGGGCGACTGAGGTAGAGTTCGCTGTACGCCTTACTGCCGTATGAAGGGGCGGAGCCTCCACTAAGAGCAATTGACCTCTCGGCTGCAGCGATCGACAGCTCGTATTTGCCGGTGCTCCTCGTGGCGAAACCGGCCAGCAATCCGTGAGGTATGGAATCGCGTGGATAGGTCTGCGCCCACGCCTCCAGCGTCTCCATCTCGCGGTCCATGTTGCCCGTGACCGACCGGTCGTACATCGCTTCGATGTAGAATCGCTCGGCGTCGCTCACGCGATGGCGCAACTCGTACGCCTTCGTCGTACTCCGGCGCGACTTCGCCGATTCTCCCTGATTGCTGTAATAGGTCCCGAGCCTCGCATGGGCGACCGCGAAGTCCGGATCGATCGCGATCGCACGCTCGAACAGCGGTATAGCCCGCGCGCGGCCGGATGACGCGAACACCTGCGTCGCGGTGGTGAACGCTTTCCACGCGTCCAAATTTGCCGTCGTCGCTTCCTGGAGCGGCCTGGAGTATTTCTCGATACTGACGACCGATTCACCCAGTCGCTGGCGGACCTGGGTGGCCATCTGGCTCAGCGAGCCGAGGACATCTTCCTTGCGTACCACCTGCGCCTGCTCGTCGGCGAGGATGTCGCCGGTGGCGCAGTTTTTCGCCCGGAGAGCGAGGATGTACTGACTGCCCAGGCTGGCGATCGAGCCATCGAGCACGGCGGCGCTTGCCGTCCGCACGCACACGCCCTGAGCGATCTCCGGAGTCAGCCGCGCATCCGGCGACTGCTGCATCATCGCCAGCGTTTTTTCGATGCGGTCATCCGACACGAGGCTGAGGAACGGCGATTGCAGCAGCTGTGCCGCGAGTCCCTGGCGCAACGTGTCGTCGAACACCGGATCGCCGGTCGTGTTGGTAAACTCGGCGAGCACGATCGTGTCCTTATCGGTCAGCGTCGCGGGACGCCGGCCATAGATCGTCCACGCGACCACGGCGGCGATGACGGACGCGGCCCCGATCGAGAGCCACAGCGCGCGGCGGCGCGTGAGCTCCGGATGCTGCGCCATCGTTGCGCCCGGCCTGCTTCTCAGGTGCTCGAGATCGGTCCGCAGCTCGGAGGCGTGCTGATATCGACGTTCGCGGTCGGTGTCGAGGCATTTCGAGATGATGCGTTCCAGCTCCGGCGTCCGCTCGACGCGCAGCCGGACCCCCGGCGCGGGCCGCGTCCCCGTGACCATTTCACAGAGGACCACGCCGAAGCTCCAGATGTCGGCACGGTGATCGACCATCTCGCCGCGGGCCTGCTCCGGCGCCATGTAGGCGACAGTTCCCATCACGAGACCCTGCCGTGTGCCGGCAATCGTTGTCGCGTCCGCCTGGTGTGTGGCCGGCACTCGTATCTTGGCGAGGCCGAAATCGAGAACTTTTACCTGCCCGCGCGATCCGATGAATACGTTGGCGGGTTTGATGTCGCGGTGGATGATGCCCGCGGTATGGGCGGCGTCCAGCGCGTCGGCGATCTGGATGCCCACGTCCAGCGCCGTGTTCAGAGTCATCGAACCGGCGGCGAGCCGATCCTGCAGCGTCATGCCCTCCAGATACTCCATGACGATGAAGGACCGCCCGCCCTGCTCGCCGATGTCGTGGATCGTGCAGATGTTCGTGTGGTTCAGAGCCGACGCCGTCTGCGCCTCGCGCGCGAACCGGCTCAACGCATCGGGATCGCGTGAGAGCTCTTCGGAGACGAACTTGAGCGCAACGGGACGGTGAAGCCGCGAATCTTCGGCCTTGTACACCACGCCCATCCCGCCGCCGCCGAGCTTCTCGACGATGCGGTAGTGCGAGAGCGTCTGACCGATCAGCGGATCGCCGCCGGCCTGACTCCCGTCGTCGCTGCGTTCTCCGGCGAGCTCGCGTGCGGCGAGATCGATCGCCGGAGCGCCGAGGAACCTGTCGGCACGGTCGTGTGCGGCGAGCAGCGAACGGACTTCGTCTTCCAGCAGTTGATCGCCGCCACACGCGTGGCGAAGATAGGCGTCGCGCTCTACCACGGGAATGTCGAGCGCGGATTGCAGCAGCTCGTCGACGTGATTCCAGCGGTCATTGTCCATTGGCGGTCGGGCCGGCGAGCTCTCGATACAACCAAGCTTTCGCGCTTTTCCACTCCCGCATCACGGTGATCGGCGATACGCGCAAAACTTCGGCGGTTTCCTCCACGCTCAGGCCGCCGAAGAAGCGCAGCTCGACGACCTTTGCTTTGCGCGGCGCCCGCGCCGCCAACGCGTTCAAGGCATCGTCCAAGGCCCCGAAATCATCGGACCGATCGACGCAGATAACAGTCTCAGCATCGAGCGAGACATGCTCGGCGTTCGCGCCCCGCTTCGCATTGCGCCGCCGCGCCTGGTCGACGAGGATGCGGCGCATGGCCTGCGCCGCTGCCGCCATGAAATGAGCCCGGTTCTGCCACTGCATGCGTTTGTAGTCGACCAACCGCATGTAGGCTTCATTGACCAGCGCCGTCGTCTGCAGGCTGTGGCCGGCCTGCTCGCGCTTCAGGTAGTAGTGCGCCAGACGGTGGAGCTCGTCGTACACAATCGGGGTCAGCCGAGCGAGCGCGCGCTGGTCGCCGTCGGTCCACGCACGGAGCAACGCACTGACATCGTCGGGAAGCGGTTCACCCGTGCTCAGGCCCTCAGGCATGGTGGTTGGCAGCCTCATTATATCGGCCTTCGCCATTTCTTCGACTGATAGCTCTTCCCGGGTTTCTGCGCCTGTTTCAGTAGAGCCCGCGGTCAAACCAATGGCCGGGCCAAGGGAGCGACCTATATGGTGAAGATCATGTCGACCACAAGAATCCTCGGGACACTGCTGCTGACCGGCACGCTCGCGCTCGCGGCGACCGGGACGCAGGCCCAATCCATCGCGCAACCTGGTCAGAGTCAGGAGCGGCAGGATTCGAGGAGCGACGAACACCGCAAACTGGGGCGGCCGTGGGGCATCGTCGGCGCCTGGTTTGGCACGACCGGCATCGGCTCCAGACAACTGTTCACGTTCCACGCCGATGGAACCGTCTTCCGCTCGGTGACTGGCGAAGCCAGCACCAACCCCGCGCGTCCGCCGCACACGCTGACCCATGGGGTCTGGCGCTACCTTGGCAAGGGGCGGTTCGGCGTGACGATGTGGGACATCTTTTACGACAGCAACACGGGCCAGCTGATTCAGTACACAAAGGTCCGCCTTGAGGTGACGCTAGGCGATGACCGCGATGAAGCCAGCGCCAGGGCGAGGCTGGACTTTCTCGATCCGCAAGGTGTCGTGTTGCGGACGGTCACGGGCGCTATCAGCTTCGTGCGCATCCCGTTCGAGCCGCTCGAGTAGGCCGCGATCTTGACGGGCAGAGTTGCCACGAGCGCGTGGAACCTGCCCGTCGTCGCACCGGCCTGGCCCCTATCTTGGGGCACGGCAGCCGACTCGGCACGGAGGAGTCGGGACTGCTGGCGACAGCTGAACGAGCGTCGCTCGCTGTCGATACACATTGAGTGCGCGCTGGAGAAGTGACGCTCGGTTCTGTGTCAGAACTGTGTAAGATACCCCATGAAAGCCCGGTCACACACTGTCACTTACGGGGACGCTCAGACACGCATCGTTGTTGCGGGAAGTCATTGATGGAACCTGCGTTGATGCCTGTCGGTGTGCGTCAGCACGCGCCGCCGGAACCTATTTCCAAGCGTGCGCCTTCAACCACTCGGCCATCTCTCCGTTTCGAATCAATAACTTACAGCCACGCGCGGATCGCGATCAAGGCGATTGTGATAAGTCCCCCAATGTGCCGCGATCACTTACGGGCTTTCCAGTATAAGCCGTGCCGCACTCTGGAGCTCGTTGGGAGACCAGCGGGCTGTTCGCGTAGTGTTTACCGTGCGCTCGCCTTGCTCAGAAAATCAACAATGGCGTCGTGTGTCGCCACTGGCTGTTGGGCGAACATCACGTGGCTGGCTCGCGGGATCACGACGTGTTTCCCGCCGCGAGGTTGGAGGAGTCGGGTGAGTTCCTCCGCGATCGTCGCCAGATAGGGCGTGGTGTTCGCGCCGGATACGACGAGGGTCGGCACTACGATGGCCTGGATCGCTTGCGCAGATATCGAAGGGAAGAGCTCACCCGACAGTAGCACGGCGTCCCACTCAGTAAAGTTGCGTCGGCTGTCTTGACGGATAGCTTCGGGAAGCACTCGGTCCCAAAACGCGAGATTCCCCGTTTGCCAGTTGAAAAAAATGCGCATCCCCTCTTCCCGGTCACCTCCGCGCCACGCACTCTGCATTTGCCTGACGCGTGTTTCAATGTCCGCCAATGTTGCCTGTCCTCCCGTGGCCTGATCGGGGGGGAGTTGGGCGAGCAAAGCGACAGCCGGCGGCTCTGCCAGCACCAGCGTCTGCAACAGCTCCGGATGGCGCGTCGCCAAGAATAGAGCGGTCAGGCCGCCATACGAGTGACCAACGATGTGAACGGCCCCGAGGTTCAGTGTCCTGATGAACGCGGCCAAATCGTCCGCATCCTGGATCGCCGAGTGACCAGGCCTGATCGCATTCGTGTTCGGCGAGTTGTAGCGTCGACTGTACGCGATGGCGCGGTAGTGCGCCGAGAAGTCAGCGAGTTCCCGATTCCACACGCTGTAATCCGCCAGGCTGCCGTGGACGAACACGATTGGGACACCCTGTCCGCGCTCGTTATAGTGCAGTACGACGCCTTCTGCGATCGTAACCGTCTTGAGGTCGTTCGCCGGCCGACCCGCCTGAGCGGCGACGAACCTCAACTCCCCTGTCACAAGCAGGGCAGTCATCACCATCGCAAGGACATTTGTCGTCAGGAGAGTGCGTCGGCCCATGATCAGTGCTCCTTGAGATCCCTGTCGGTCTTCATTCATCCTGGCGACCAATTGCGGACCCGCTGTCGCCCTGGACTATCGGGCACGCCAACGACTAGCGATCGGCCTCGCTGTGCTGCCGCCGGTCCGACGTCGTGTCAGAAAATCGAGTTCGGATTAATCGGATGTTCCGGCCCCGGCTGGAGGATGTCCCAATGCTCGACAATCTTGCCGCCCTGGACACGGAAGATCTCTCCGAGCACCAGAGGAGGGGCCTTGCCCAGTGTGACGCGCACATGCAGAAACACCATCTCGCCTTCGGCGATCGTGCGCACGATGTCCCAGCGAGGCGGCGGCGACTGCTGCATGAGTGTTGACAGGAAGTCGATGGTGGCTCGTGCGCCCTCCGGCGACGCTCGCGGCGTGTTCGACGAAGTCCGGCGACATGTATTGCGCGAAGGCTTCTTTGGGCTTGAAATCCTGCAACCCGAGTTTGTAGAAGGCGGTGACGATTTCCTTCGGGCCCGGCTCGCTCTGCGCGGTGCATGCGCCGACGCACAGGGCGCCAAGCGCCACCATGACCGATCGCATCATCAGAGACGATTGACGTGCCGATGGCAGGTTGTTCATTCAGTGGACCCTCATTGTCGCCCACTGGTAATAGCGGCAAAGTGCCCGGGCGCGTATCATGGCTGCTGTCGGAGCCGGCCGGCTAACCACGCGCGGGCGACCTTCCAATCACGCTTCACCGTGATGACGGAGACTCCCAGCACTTCAGCCACTTCGTCTTCCTGAAGACCGCTGAAGAATCGTAGTTCCACGACTCGGGCGGCCCGCGGGTCGGCCACTGCGAGCTTCGACAGCGCCTGGTCCAGAACGAGCATATCCTCGTAGTGCGCCACCGGACTCCAGCCGTCCACGGCACTCAAGGAGACTTGCTGCTGATCTCCGCCACGTTTGCCGGCGATTCGTGCCCGGGCATGGTCGATCAGGATCCGTCGCATCGTCTGGCCGGCAATGGCAAAGAAGTGTGCGCGGTTCTGATAGGACACCGGTTCGCCGCCCATGAGCCGCATCCAGAGCTCGTTGACGAGCGCGTGAGGTTCGAGGGTGTGACCCTGGCGTTCATGGCGAAGAAACCGGGTCGCGATCTGCCGCAATTCGATGTGGACCGCGTCGGCGACGCGCTCGCTCGCCTGGGTGTTTCCCCGCCGCCAATCTGCCAGCCAGGCTGTAATCTGCTGTGAGGGCGGGCGGTCCTCCATCAGGCGTGATGATACGCGCACCATGCCGTCTCCGCTCTCATTGTTGAAAGGCGGGCATGCCAGAGCCACAGGAGCGAAGCGCTCAGTTCGGATCAATCACTCCTGAACGTTTCGCGCGCCTGCGGACAGTCTTCGAGGCGGCGTTGGAGCGTCCGCAGGCTGAGCGACGCGCGTTTGCGATTGCTGCCTGCGCCGGCGATGTGGACCTGCTTCGTGAGGTCGAGCGGATGCTGGCGGCCGACGGTCAACCGGATCGGCTCCTCGACGGCCTTCGACCGGCCTCGAGCGCGGTGGAAGAGGACCGGTTCCAACCGGGCACGGTCCTGGCTGGACGCTACCGACTTCTCGGCCTTCTTGGTCGAGGGGGCATGGGCGAGGTGTACAAAGCGCTCGATGTGATCCTCAACCAGACCGTCGCGCTCAAGTTTCTGGCACCGACGCATCTTACCGAGGCAGCACTGGCGCGCTTCCGGCATGAAGTGCGGATCGCCCGTCAGGTGACGCATCCGAATGTCTGCCGCGTCTACGACCTCGGGATGGTCGAGGGGTTGCATTTCCTGTCCATGGAATACGTCGATGGTGAGGATCTGGCCTCACTGATCCGGCGCGGACCGCTGCCCCAGGCCAAGGCTGTCGAGTTCACACGGAAGATCTGCGTGGGGCTCGCCGCCGCGCACGAACGCGGCGTCGTCCATCGCGACCTGAAGCCCGCCAATATCATGATCGACGCGCGCGGCCAGGTCCGCATCACCGACTTCGGCTTGGCGGCGCTCGTGGCCGAGATCCCGCTGAGCGATCTGCGTAGCGGCACGCCTGCCTACATGTCACCGGAGCAGACCGCGGGCAAAGAGCTCACCACTCGCAGCGACATCTACGCTCTTGGTCTCGTTCTGCACGAGATGTTCACGGGCACGAGCCATACCGCCACGCAAACGCACCCGTCGAAGCTTGTGCCAGACCTCGATCCGGCCATCGAGCGCCTGATTCTTCGCTGCCTCGACCACGAACCCACGCGTCGGCCCTCTTCAGCACTGGCCGTCGCGATGGCACTGCCAGGCGGCGACCCGATCGCGGCGGCGCTGGCCGCGGGCGAAACGCCGTCGCCCGAGATGATCGCGGCTTCGCAGGAGAAAGAAGGATTGAGCCCGCGTGCGGCAACGCTGGGTTTCTTCGGAGTGGTGCTGTGTCTGGCCATCGGCCTATGGATCGCTGAAACCAGCAGCTTCCTGGCGCGCGCACCGTTGCCGATCCCTCCAGACGCGCTCGCAGACCGGGCCCAACAGCTACTCACGACCATCGGTTACGCCGAAGAGCCACGATCACGAGACTACGCATTCACCTGTTGCGATCAGCAGGCCGTTGAGGTGCTGTACCACTATCCCCCGGCGCGGCGCGGTGAGATCCTGGCCAGCCATCGTCCCGCCATCCGATCCTTTCAGTACCACCAGCATCGCGCTGAATCGCTACCGCGGGATTTCGTCGAGTTCAGCACGCTGGCGCGCTCAGAGCCGGGCATGATCGTCGAGCAATTGGATGCAATGGGCAGACTGTCGCGGCTGGAAGTCACGCCCTGGGCGGGCACTGCCGCACCATCGCCGGTGGAGTGGGCCGTTCTCTTTTCCGCTGCCGGTCTCGATCCTGGTCGCTTCGTCGCCACAACTCCAGAGACCATACCGCCAATGTCGTCCGACGCACGCCTCGCCTGGATCGGGACCTATGCCGATGACCGCATGGAGCAGATTCGCGTCGAGGCGGCGTCGTGGCAGAACCGCCCGGTCTTCTTTGAAATTCAGCTGTCTCCGGTGCAACAGGCGCGTGCGTTGACACTGAATCCGATCACGGGCGTCGCGATCGTGAGTCTGCTGCTCCTGCCGCTAACGGTTGGCGGCGTCATCGCCCGGAGAAATCTGCGAGAAGGTCGGACCGACCGCCGCGGCGCCGCAGTCATGGCGGGGGCCGCTTTCTCCTTGGCAGCGGGATCCTGGGCGCTCGGTGCGGGACATGCCGCGAGCACGCTGGAAGGGACTGTGCTCATCGCGATGGTCAGTGTGCCGGTCTTCGTTGCCGTGAGCTTCTGGCTGGTCTATGTCGCCCTGGAGCCATACCTGCGGCGGAACTGGCCGGACGCCATGGTCTCCTGGACACGCCTATGCCATGGGCGCATGCGCGACCCAGTGGTCGCCTCACACATCCTGATCGCCATCGTCGCGGCAGAGGCGTTTGGTCTGATCGTGCGCCCAGGCTTCACGATAGTGAGCGGCGCGTTTTCGGTGGTGCAACTGGGCGGAACCGAGTTCACGTTTCTGCTGCGCCAGACGCTGCTGATGTTGGCGTTCGGGCTGGCCTTCGCGCTGGTGGCGGCACTCCTACGGCAGTTTATTCCGAAGCCGCTGCTGGCGGGCCTCCTACTGGCCGTGCTCTTTGCCATCCCTGCCGGATTCGAAGCGTACGGAAATAGTCCGGTCTGGGTGTTGCTGTCATGCTGTTTGTTCGGTGCTGCGTCATTGGTCTGGATGTGGTTGCTTCACCGGTTTGGTTTTCTGACGAACATGATTGTGTGGCTCGTTCAGGGGATCGCGCTGGCGTGGCCTCTGACCATCACTGGTTGGTTCGCGGGCCGATCCCTGGCTGTGCATCTACTCCCGGCCGCACTGGCGGCGTGGGCGTTGTGGGTAATCGTTTCGATGCAGAAACAGCCGTCCACAGAATCTCCGTGGTGATCGCAATGGTGGCTCGAGTTGTCGCGATTCACGGGTTCTGCGACCACCAGTGATGACTGCCGCGCATTCGACGTTAAGTGCGGTCGCAAGGCGATAGCCTTGGCGGTCGCGAGAAGATGTGGGTTCGGAGCGTCGCGGCTACGTGCTAAGTGAACCTCTGATTGTGATAGGAATGTGATACGTCAGCCTCAAAACCTCGAAGAACATCGAGGTTTACAGACGCACACCGAGGAATCGTTTTGGGTAGCTAACTCGCTGATCACGTATGTGTTAACGTGCTTCGGAGTGGCTCGCTATCGGTCGCTCGCTTCGCTTTCCAAGCGTGCTCCTTCAACCCCTTTGACCTGGCATTCTGTGGTAACACAGTGGTAACAAAATCACGGTGCAGGCTGCAATTCGCGGAACTCGCGTGAAACGCTGACGCGAACCTTGGGCCAATGTCTGTGCGGATCAAGAGGCTCCGTGATGCGTGGTGCAACCAGTTGAAAAGAGCGCAAATAGTGACTGGGGGTCAGGGGGGTCGCTGGTTCGAATCCAGTCATCCCGACCAATGAATACGGGCCGACTCTCATCACGAGGGTCGGCCCGTTTTGCGTCTGGCGTCAGGAGTGAAGCATGGCCCCCAAACGGATCTTTATCATCCGACCGTTCAAGGTGCGCGAGGGCGTCGACTTCGACGCCGTGGAACAACGGCTGTTGCGACCCGCGATCGAGCTGGTCACCTCAGCCGAGCTCGAAGGAGGAACGACGCTGCGGATCGTGGAGCAGGGGAACATTCGTGAAGACATGTTCCGCGAGCTGGTCACCGCGGATCTGGTCATCGCCGACCTCTCGATTCACAACGCCAACGTGTTCTACGAGCTCGGCATCCGCCATGGACTGTGCGCCAAGGCGACCGTGATGATCCGCGCGAATCTCAGCGACTGGCCGTTCGACCTGCAGACGGACCGCTATTTCGTCTACGACCCGACGAGGCCCGAGGACGCCATCCACGCACTGGTCGATACGCTCAATGCCACATTGGATTCCGGCCGGATCGATAGTCCCGTGTACGAAGTGCTTCCGAATCTGCGGCCGCCGGACCGAGCGGCGTTGCTCGTTGTGCCGCACGAATTTGGCGAGTCCGTCAATGAGGCGCGCGTCACAGGACGGCGTGGCAAGTTGAGGCTGTTGGCCTATGAAGCCAAGACGTCCGGCGCCTCGTGGGCGTCGGAAGGCATCCGGGCGGTCGGGCGCGCACAGTTTCTGCTGAATTTCTGGAAGGGGGCCGCCGAGTCGTTCGAGTGGCTGCGCGACATCCGTTCCGACGACGTCGAGGCCAATCAACGTCTGGCGACGATCTATCAGCGGCTGTCCAAGGACGAGCCGAATGCCGAGGATTACCGGGCCCTTTCGACCGCGGGGATCGACCGCGTCATTCGCGCGACCGAACCGACGCCCAACGAAATAGCCGAAGCGTACGCGCTCCGGGCGCGGAACTTCAAGGCGGCATGGCTGGACCGTCTCAACGGCAAGGACGTCGATGGCGCGCAACGCGAGTCGGTGCTGTCGGCGGATTTCGACCAGGCCCTCGACAGCTATTCGCGCGGCTTCCATCACGACTTGAACCATTTTTACTCGGGCATCAACGCGCTCTCGCTGCTGCGTATCCGAGTCGATCTCGCGTCGGCGCGTCCGGATCTCTGGGCTTCCCGCTTCGCGACTGATGACGAGGCGCGTCACACGCGCCAGGAGATGGAGACTCGCTTCTCTCATCTCGCGGGTGCGGTGACCCTGGCCATCGAGAGCAGCAGGCTCGTCCTGGCCCGACAGCGCGTCGACGACGACAATGAGAAGGCCTTGTGGACCGAGGTCAGCGCTGCCGATCTGGCGTTTCTGATCGGCACGCGTCCGTCGGCGGTCGCACAACGCTATCGCGCCGCCTTGACCAACGCGCCCGAGTTCGCGCGGACGACCGTGCAGACGCAGACGCGCATCTTCCAGCAGCTTGGGTTGCGGTCCGAGTTCGTGAAGTCGACGATGGAAGTGGTGGAGCAATGGCCCTGCGCGCCATCCACAGTCGCCCTCAGAGCCACGAAGCTTGGACGTGTGCTGCTGTTCACCGGCCATATGGTCGATGCCGAGACGCGCACGGCGCCAGTCGACGGGTCTCCCGGCAAGCCAGTGCGGT
This sequence comes from uncultured Acidobacteriota bacterium, assembly GCA_963749835.1. Classification (GTDB taxonomy): domain Bacteria; phylum Acidobacteriota; class Vicinamibacteria; order Vicinamibacterales; family 2-12-FULL-66-21; genus JALZOC01. The sequence goes on along the minus strand of CAVVOD010000001.1, from coordinate 2,370,019 downwards.
TCCCTCGTACTCCCGGGGCCGAACACGAAGCCAGACGCCTCATCAAGGAGGCCATCGTGCGAGAGCAGAATCTAGAGGAGGGCACGATGATCGGCGTCGCCGGCGGAGCCTGTGGCGGCGATATCCTGTTCCATGAGGTCTGCGCCGAACTCCAGATTCCCACGAAGCTCTTTCTTGCCCTGCCCCCCGATCTGTTCGTCCGCGAGTCGGTCCAGCACGGTGGCCCCAACTGGGTCGAGCGTTTCAGTCGACTCACAGCGAGATTGCAGCCTCCGGTCCTTGCCGCCACAACGCAGTTGCCGACGTGGCTGAGGACCCGGCGGCGGTACAACATCTGGCGGCGCAACAACCTGTGGATGCTGTTCAACGCGCTCGCGCTCGATGCGCAGCGTCTGACGCTGATAGCCCTGTGGGACAACGGCCCTGCAGACAGTGAAGGGGGGACGAGCGACCTGTTCAAGCTGGTCGACGCGCGAGGACACAAGGCCGTTCGCCTGGCAGCCGAGCGTCTGAAGACATTTGCGTCACGCATTCCAGGCGCATCCGAGGATGATCCGGCTCCCGGTGTGGAAGGCGCTAAGTGATTGATTCTAGTGGCCTGTCTCAGCTGACTCAGTAGTGCCTTCCGGGCGGGGCATCCCGGCTGGCGGCGTTGCTCCTCCCTCAAATGATCATGCCGATGTGGGGCTCAATGGGCACGTCGAAGCCGAATGGCGAGCGACTCATCCGCCGGCGAACGGTAGTGGCGTCAGACGGGTGTACGAGGCTCTATACTATGCCCGCTTGCAGGTCTTCATCAGCTACTCGCACAACGAGTCGGACACGCCGATCGCGGTTTCCTGGCGGCACGCCTGCGCGCCGCGGGGCTGAAGGTGTGGCACGACGAGTCGTCGCAGCCGGGCGGAGAACCTCTGCAGTCCGACATCGAGGCCGCGATTCTCGCCAGCGACGGCGCCATTTTCCTTGTCTCCAAACTCTGGCTGCAGAGCCGATGGGGAGAGCTGGCGCTGGATCGCGTCGACCGCCGCCGCGACCGAATCCGCCGCGTGCCGGTTCTCCGGATGCCGCATGCGATCGCGAAGCTGCCGATGGAGCTGATCGACTTGAAAGCGATCACCTGGCTGGAAAACGATCCACATCACGACGCGAGGTTCTGGGAAGTCTTCTGCGCGGTGACGGATAGGGACCCCGGCCCTCCGCAAACGTGGGGCATCGAAGGAGAGAAGATCCAGAAGGGAGAGGTGCCTCTGCCTGCGCTGCACACGGTGGCGCCCACGCTCGAGTCGCTGCGCTGCAATCGCGGCGTGCAATGGAATCGCATCACCGACCTGACCCCCGAACCGTCGCACGACCTGCTGATCGTGCCCGGCGCGGTCGGGCAGGCACACGAACACTTCAGTCGGCGCGTGCGCGAGCTGCTCACGCCCATCCCGCCGCGCGGCATCGTCTCCGTCCACTGGCTAAAGCGGCCGGTGAGCCACGAAGAATTTCTCGCAGTGCTCGCTGCCAGCATGGGGACACACGTATCCTCGCTCGCGCGCGAGATGGCCGAGCGCATGAGCGATTCCAATGTGATCCTGCTGCACCCGTGCATTGAAGCGCGGTTCGTCGACCCGGTGCTCGTCAGCTATTACACCGAGTGGCTGCCGGCGTTGCTGGCGGAAGTGAAACCCCGTATGAGCCTCAAGTGCATTCAGCCGGTGGCCTGGCTGCCGCATGCTGGGGGAGTCGCTGGTGTCCTGACGTGGCTGCGTCTGAAGAGCTCGCGCACGGCAGAGGCTAAGTCCGACGCCGAGCGGCTGATCGCGGCACTACGGAAGACCGCGGGCCTTCGCACCCGGCAGAGACACGCGGGGAGCGCGGACGCTACCTCGCGGATCCCCGGCTTGTGACGGCCGTCAACACGGCCCTCATCGTCGGTCAGCCGCTCCTCGTCACCGGCGAACCCGGGACCGGAAAGACGATGCTGGCCTGGTCGATTGCGTCGGAACTCGGACTCGGCAGTGTGCTGGAGTTCCATACGCGCAGCGACCATCAGGCCCGCGACGCGCTGTATGAGTTCGACTATCTGCTCCGGCTGTACCATGCGCAGACGAAGGACGTCCGCGCCGAGCACCTCGAGTCCTACATCCGCTGGCAGGCGCTCGGCGAAGCGATTCGCGGGAACGACTCCCGTGTCGTGCTGATCGACGAGATCGACAAGGCGCCGCGCGATTTCCCGAACGATCTTCTCGACGAGCTGGACCGGATGGAGTTTCGCGTCCCCGTATCTGTTCTGCAGCTCCCCGGCGAGCGCCTCCAGTTTGTCCCTTGACCGGGCAGTGATCGCGATGTTGATGCCCTGCGCCGCGAGGTGCGCCGCAATTTGTGCACCGATCCCGTAAGACCGGCCCGTCACGAGCGCGTTCTGACCTTTGAGGGGGCTCTCCGGGTCGGATTGCGGGAACACCACCTTCCTGAGACTGACGACGTTGCTATCGCTCATCTCCCCTCCTGGACAGACAGTATCGATCATTTCGAGAGTCATGGGATGCCCCGGGGGGGATCAGCATAGGCCCATTCCGGCGCCGTGAAAACCCCAGAACCCACGACGGATCGTGATCCGCGATTAACCCTTGCGCTGCGCTACAATCCCCCCGACGTTCGTGGGCGGATCTGCATCGTGTCGGCTGTCATCCTTTGCGTGACATCCACCGCCCACGGTCAAACGCGCAGCCCCCTCAAAGCCTTCGGACGCATGCCGGACCAGGGGCGACGGTCAGAGTGGAGATCAAGTTAGACCCATCCGTGTTCCGTGTTTTCGTGGCACTCCAGCAGGTCGAGGTGGTGGGTGAGAATGGCGAGCGACTCCAGCTCCGCTCGTGCGCGGTCACGTCAAGGCAAGACTGGCAGTGCCGTTCTGCTACGGACGATTCATTCGAGCTCGGATTCAACGCAGGCCAGCCCTGGCTCCGAATTCAGGGCTCAGACGCGACAGATCTCATATTTCTGCCGCGGTGGCGGTATCTGTGGCTGAAAAGCGGTGAGCCCCACCGCGATCAACTTCCCGCGCGGTTCCGGTTCCGGCGATAGTGCGTCCGAACCTTGTCTCTGCGCTGCAGAGCGTAGGCCGGGGTCCAGGCTGATCAACTCGGACGCATGCCCTCAACGCACTGTGAGCGGCACGTCGCGGCGCACGGAACGGCGGCCATCGTTCGCCTCAATACGCGCGACGTAGCGACCGGCTGCGGGGGGCATCCGAACGGTGACCTCGTGCTCGTCTACGCTCGTGGCACTCGCGCGATCGGACGGGACCTCGGTCCGGGTGACGGCCTGCCCGAGTTCATCACTGAGCACGTACCGCACCGTGACGCGGCTCTCACTACTCTTCGCCCGCGCGACCTGGAACGTCAGCGCGATCGTCGCACCGGCGGCGAACTCGCGGCGGAGCGTGGGCACGCCCGCGTTCTTCACGACGATCCCCGATAGCGCGAGCCCTTCCTTCCGCAGATCGGGCACGTCGGTGTATCCGATCACGCTGGCGGTGCGCACGCCGTCAGCGGTCGCGACGGCGGCCCGCACCTCGTAGTCGCCGGGCGACGGCTTGATGACCGACGTCCATTGAAATGCGGACGCGCCGGCGACGGCGCCTGCCGGCACGTCGAGCCGCTGCTTCACGGGCGAACCCGCGGCCTTGAACGTACGATCGAACGTGCCAATCAGCACGTCGAGTTTGCCGGCGACGGCCGACTCCACGCCCAGCAACACGCGGACTTCCGCAGTGCCGTTCTGCGCGAACTGCGGCACCAGATTCATGTGCAGCGAGAAATCGGCTCTCGGCAGCAGCTCGTCCAGGGCGGCTGCCGCCGCGCTCGGGGCAGGTTTCCGGTCCGCCTTCGGGTCCGCGGCGAAGTAGACACCGCGCGCGCGCACGGTCGCATCATTCCTCTTCACCGCGATCTTGATCTGATGGCGATCCTCGACCCCGGCCACCGCCGGATCGCGCCCGACGGCGAGGACGTAATACGAGCGGCTCTCGTCGAAGATCGGTGCCACCGCGTCTGCCGGTCTATTGCTGCTCGTCACCGTCCGGCCGCCCGTGTAATCGGGAAGGATCTCGAGGATCATCTTGCGCAGGGTATCCGTGCCGATATCGTCGCGCCCGATGGGCGCGTCGAGCTCCGCCGTCTCGCCGAGCGACTCGAGTCCGCGCGGGTCGACGACGTGAAACGTGACGTTGGCTTCGTCAAGTGCGCGCGTGAGCCGGTCCCGGGCCGGATAGATGTACGCGGCGCAGTAAGAGGTCGGGTCGTTGGAGGTGAGCGCGAGGTCGCTGCCGACGAACAGGATGGACTTGTGACGCGCCATTCCACCCGCCAGCGTCTTCGCGAGCGTCGTGAGCGTGTCCGGCACGCAGACACCGCACCTGCATTCGCCGGAGAGCTCCTCTGACGCCAGTTGGACGCGGCTTTGCGCCTTGGGCGGAGGCGGCGCACCCCTGGTCGCAGCGAAGTCGGCGAGGGAGGGTGGAGGCGTCGGTTCGTCGACCGCGCCCACTGTGGTCTGGTCGACGGCCGCCCGGAGCCGTGCGCGATCGGACGTGAGGCCCTGCGAATGCGTGCGCAACTGCGAGGCCGTGTACACTACGCCTGCCAGATCCGCGGGTCCGAGGCGATCGATCGCAGCATTGGCAATCACCTGCGCCGCCCGCGTCGCCTCCCCGATCCTGATCGAGCGATCCATGACGATGACGACGAGGCGCCCTTCGGGCGACAGCCGGTTAGTGTGGACGTCGGGCGCGACGAGTGGAACCGGCGCCGCAGCCGTGTCGTCGGGGAGCGTCACCGCCGCGAACGCGGCCAGGGGACGCGGCTTGCCGTCGACCAGCACGTCGAAATCAGTCGCGGTGAGGCCGGCGACGGGGCGGCGTTCCTTGTCGAGCACCGTCACCGTGAACTGCACGACGTCAACACCGCTGCGGAACCGCGGCACCTCCTGCTGTGCCGCAGCCACGAGCGACAATCCGACGAGGCCGAGTACGAGGATTCCCCGCATGCGCACCACCTTGTAAGCCAGCGCTCCGAGATGTTAACTCGGCCGGGTCGATCGGGCCGGCGCAGTTTTCGACAAGCCTTGAAGCCATGCCATGCGTGCCGGCTTGTCAAGGGACTGCCCTGATTGGCCTGGTGCGCCACCCGCTGGTAGGATTGCCTCGGCGTAGACCTGGTGAGCGAGGAGAGGAATCCCGACATGCGCCCGGCGGCCCGGCAACGACTCCGCCTGTCCGGCGGCACGGAGCTGTCTTTCATCACAGCAGGTGAGGCGTCCAGACCCGCCGTGGTGCTCCTGCACGGATTTCCAAGCTCCGCGCGAACGTTCCGGGAGGTCGTGCCCGAGCTGTCGCAGGCCGCCTACGTCATCGCGCCCGATCTGCCTGGCTTTGGTGAGTCCGACGTTCTGCCGGCGGTCTCGTTTCCCGCCTTCGGTCAGGCCATCTCGGAGCTGCTGGACCGGCTCGCGATCGGGCCGCGCTATGTCTACCTGCATGACTGGGGCGCTCCAGTGGGCTTCCATATCGCCATGCGGGCGCCAGAACGGGTGTTGGGCCTCATCGTTCAGAACGCCAACGCGCATCGAACCGGGTTCGGGCCGACATGGGCCGGGACGCTGGCCTACTGGTCGCAGCCGAACCCGGAAAACGAGGCCGCGGCGACCGCGCATCTGACATACGAGGGCACGCGCGACCAGTACATCTCCAATGTCCCGCCGGATGTGGCCGCGCGGATCCCGCCCGAAGGCTGGGAGGAGGACTGGCGGGTGATGAACCTGCCGGGCCGGATGGACACGCAGCGGGCGCTCATCGCGGACTATGCGCACTACGTCGACCGGTTCGACGCCATCGCCGAATATCTCGCGCGCTGGCAGCCGCCTTCCCTGATGCTCTGGGGAAGGCACGATGCCTTCTTCGATGTCGCCGAGATCCTGTCGTGGATGCGGGCTCTGCCGACGATGGAAGCCCACGTCTTCGACGCCGGACACCTCCTGCTCGAGACGCACGCGGCCGCGGCAGCGTCGCTCATGCTCGACTTCATCAGGCGTACCCACCGGGGAGGGTGAAAGAGCGGGAGAGCGTGCGCCAGCCGATTGAGGAAGAGTGGGCGCCAACGATGCCGTGCACGTGCGCTGGTCTTACCAGTCGCTGCGTTTAACGGGGACCGACAGCGCGGCCCCGCATTCGTAGCAGACGTAGAGAGCAATGCTACCCGTCTGCGTTGAAGACATCAGGGGCGGCGGTCCAGGGCATATGGGACAGCGAATGGGGGGAAGACAGGCGGCAGGATGATCGCGCCTCATTTGTGATCGCGCACGGTACACGCAGCGATCGCCGCGGGGCTGTTCAAAACAGCACACCGTTCGATGACCCGTAAAAAAAGGCGTGGCTTCTTCCTCTCGTCCTCGATAATCGCGAACATCTCGACCGGCGCGAAGGCGTCCTGAGGTTGACAAAACCTGGGCATGGTCTCCCATCGTCCTGGGCGCGCGTCACTGCGACGCCACGACTCTGATTCAAAGCGCTTTCCGTACGGGCAAGTCGCCCGTTCCTCCTCAGTTTTCGCTGGGACGAGTGCGACCTCGACAGAGCCGCGTTCAATGGTCCTGTTTCGCCAACGCCCGTTCTGTGAGACTCTGTGGCCCAACGCTCGAAGGGCCGTCCCCGAAGATTCCGTGTCAACTGGAACCGAAGCCGCCCACTACTCGAAGCTCCGGCAGGATCTGGCGCGTACTGTCGCCCGAATCTGCCCGAGCTGGCTCTCGAACGAGCGCGACGACCTCGTGCAGTCGGCGGTCATGCGCGTGATGCAGATTGTGAGCCGGAAGGAGCTCGAGAGTGAGGGAGATCCGCCGCTCGCAGCGTCCTACCTGTACAAGGTGGCTTACAGTGCCCTCATCGACGAGATTCGGCGGGTCCGGCGGCGGCGCGAAACCGGCCTCGAGGACGGGACCATCGAGTCGGTGGCCTCGCCCGAGAATCCCGAGCGCACCGCGGCCTCGCGCGAGATCGGCCTGGGCATCCAGGGGTGTCTGGCCCAACTGAAACAGGAGCGCCGACTGGCCGTGGCTCTCTACCTGCAGGGTCACAGCGTTCCGGGAGCCGCGCGCATCCTGGAATGGTCGGCCAAGCGCACTGAGAATCTCGTGTACCGAGGCCTCGCCGACCTTCGGGAGTGCCTGTTGGCCAAGGGGCTCCGACCGTGACCGGGCGCCAGACCGCGGACGAATCGCTGCGAGAGGCCTATCGGGCGCTGGCCGACACGTCCCGGGAAACGTGCTCCGAGCAGGATCTGGAACGCATCTGGCGGGCAGTGGCCGGCGAACTTCCCGCGGCCGAGCGCCGGGAACTCGTGGATCGGATGTCGACCGATCCCGCCTGCGCCGAAGCGTGGCGGGTTGCCGACGAGCTCTGGCGCGCGTCCCAGGGGGAAGGCGCCACGGGCGCCGCCCCTCTCGTTCGTTCGTGGTCGCGATCGTGGCTCGCCGCGGCGGCCGTCCTGATGCTGGGTGTTTCGATTGGGCTCGTCTCCTACCTCAACCGTCCACAAGGGGACGAGTTCCGAGACCTACATGGGTATGTAGTTGATTCGCGGGTCCCATCGGAGACACTACTGCCTCGTGAGGCGTTCCGGCTGCGATGGACACCAGCTCCGGAAGGCTCGCGGTACCACGTGAGAGTGACGACGGAGGACCTGCAGGTGTTGGCGACCGCCGAGGACCTGACAGTCCCGGAGCTGGTCGTCGAGCCCCGAGCGGCTGACGAGCCTCTCACCCGGAGCGCGCGTGCTGTGGCAGGTTGACGTGGCCCTTCCCAGCGGCGAGCGCGTCTCATCTCACACGTTTGTCGTGCGAGTGCAGTGAAGAACAGCGGTGTCGAAAACAAGGAGAGGCTGATGTCGAAGAGGACGATGATGAGAGTGATGGCCGTGGGATTCCTGCTGGTCGGCGCGCTGGCGGGGCGTGCCAGTGCGCAGATCGCGCCGGGCGGTAACCAGGCCTGCTACATCAACACGGGGTTGTTCACGGTGGCTCAGGGTGAAGGGGTCAGCTTTCACGTCTCGCTCGACGATCTGCGAACAGGCGCGCCGGCGACAGTGCTCCTGCGGTTGTTCAATCAGGACGGTGCCGTCGCGGCACGCAAAGACGTCACGCTCCAGCCAGGGCAGTCGACGACACTCCAGTTGGATAAACCGGGACTGTACCGCGCGCACGTCCAGGTGCCCAACCCGCAGTCGCTGGCATCGGAGCGGCGGACGGTCCTCGGCACGGTCGAGATCTTTCGAGCTGTAAAAACCACCACGGGTCTGACGGCACTCGCGTTGCAGTCGAACGTCCTGCGCATGTTGAGCGCCCACGACGATGGGCGAGGCTCCAGTTGTCCTCACTAGAGATTCAGGATGTCCCGACGAGATTTCCATGACGCTTCGCGTCCTGTGTGTGATGGCGATGGTCATGTCCGCGACCATCGTCCACGCCGCGCCGCCGCCCGACGCGTTCGCGAAGTGTCGGGAGCAGTTCGCGCGGGATCCCGGTAACTACGAATCGTCCTATTGCTTCTATCAGGTCGCGCTCGATCTGCGTCTGTGGGAAGAGGGCGGCCGCCTGTTCGAAGACCTCATGAAGAGGCATCCGGCGAACTTCTGGCTGCCACTGGCCTACGGTCACATGCATCGCGATCGGGGCCCCACCCCCGATCGCGCTGAGACGCTGTATCGAACGTCCGCCGACGGCTTTCGTCGCCTGGGCCACGCCGAGGGTGAGATTCTCGCCCGCAGCAACCTCCGGGACGTGCTCTTTCCCAAGGGGCGGGTGCGGGAGGCCAGCAACGAGATGGCGCGCGTGGTGGAGATCGGAGCGTCCGTTGACGATCCGCTCCTGAAAGCGCGCGCGTGGATGCTGCAGGCCACAGACGTGCAGGACACCGGGGGCGATCTGGGTCTTGCGTACGGGCTGCTGAAGCAGGCGGAAGACGCGGTGTTTCCAGGCGGCCCGTATCGACTCCAGCGAACGACCTTGAACTCGTTGGGCCTGGTCGCGTTTCGCATGGGACGGCTCGACGAGGCGCTCACGGTCTTTCGCAAGCTCGACGATCTCGCAGGTTCGAAGCGCGAAGGGTCGATGCAGGCCACCGCTCAGTACAACATCCTCAACACGGCCGCGTTGAAGGAGAGTCTCCTGCCGACGCCCGGAGGGAAACAGCAGCTCACACGCCTGGCCGAGCGGGCGCTGGCGACGGCGCTGGCGGCGGAGAAGTGGGGAAGTGCGGCGAAAATCCACCGGGCCCTGGCCGAGCTCCTGGCGAAGGAAAACGCGTCATCGGGGACGGCGCTCCAGCATGCGGAGAGCTGCCTGGAGCTGGCACTGAAGATTCGCGTGCCCCACGACGAAGCGGTCTGTTCCTGGATCAAGGCATCGCTCCTTCGTCAGAGCGATCCGGCGAAATCTCACGCCGCAGAGCGCCAGGCTCTCGATGCGACGGCACGCGCGAACAGCCCGCGGACCCAGGCCTACAGCGCGGGCCGGCACATGCGACTCAGCTGGGAGACGAACAAGCGACCGGAAGCCATCCGGGATTCCCTTGCGGCGATTGATGCGATCGAGATCCTCCGCAGTCTCCAGGACGACGCCGGCAGCAGCGCCGAGCTGTTCTCGACGTGGACGTCGGACTACTACTTCCTTGCGGGCCGTCTCCTTCAGGACGGTCAGGAGGGCGATCTCGAGCTTGCGTTCTCGATCACCGAGCGCATGCGGGCGCGTGCGCTGCTCGACACGCTGGGACGGTCGCGCACCGCCGAGGAGCGGGCACATCCCGCCGACCGGGAGAGGCGCCCGCTCCTGGAGGCCATTGCCGCGGTGCAGCGCCGGCTGATGGATCCAGCGATCGACGCGGACGAGAGGGGAAAGTCCCTCGCGAAGCTGGAAGTGCTGGAGCGGGAAGAGCGGGAGGCCCATCGCCAGATGGCCGTGCGCTCCACTGACCGCAACCGCGCGCGTCCCTCTTTCGCCGGTCTCGACGCCATTCAGTCCGCGCTTTCCGACGACGAAGCCATGCTGTCGTTTCACATCGGGCTGTGGGAAACGGTCGAGGGAGAGTTCGGGGGCGGCTCATGGCTCGTGGTGCTGACGCGTGACGCGCGATCGGTGTATCGCCTGCCCGATCGCGCTCAGCTCGCCCCGATGATACCGGTGTTCACCGGTCTGCTTGCGAGAGAAGACGGGCTCGAAACGGCGTCGGCCGTTCGCCTGTACGATGAGCTCCTGTCCACAGCCATGCGCGACCTTCCCGCGCGCATCGCACGGCTGATCGTGATCCCCGACGGCACGCTCCATCATCTGCCGTTCGACGCGCTCAGAGCGAACCGCGAATCACCACCGCTCGCTGCCCGCTACCAACTGGCCGTCGCGCCGTCGGCCACACTCTGGCGCCACTGGCGGATGAAGGCGCCACGGACCGCCACCCGAAGGGCCCTAACGCTCGCCGACCCGGACCTGGCGTTCAGTCCCGCGGCGAATGCCCCGGCGCGAAACGCGTCGCTGCAACGGGGTCTGAGTCTTGGCCGCCTGCCTTACGCACGTCGAGAGAGTCGCGCGCTCGAGCATCACCTCGGCAATGTCGAAGTGCTCATCGGTGCTCGCGCCTCCGAGAGCGGCCTGAAGGATCGCGACCTCCGGCAGTACGACATTCTGCACCTCGCCGCGCATGCGATCTCCGACGAGACGCATCCCGAGCGCTCGGCGGTCCTCCTGTCTGCCGGCGCCGACAACGAAGACGGTCTTCTGCAGGCCCGGGAAATCGAAGGGCTCGACCTCGACGGACGGATCGTCGTGCTCTCGGCGTGTCGCACCGTTTCGGGAGCCGTCCTGAGCGGCGAGGGCGTGTTGAGCCTCGCGCGAGCCTTCTTCGAGGCAGGTGCGCACGCGGTCATTGGCAGTCGCTGGCCCATTCGCGACCAGGACGCCGCGTGGTTCTTCGACGTCTTCTATCGACGTCTTGGCGAGGGCGCCTCGCTCTCGGAAGCGCTGATGCAGGCCAAGGCCGAAGCCATCGCCGCAGGGCGTCCCGCCGCCGCATGGGCCAGTGTGGTCCTTCTCGGCGATGGTGATCTCCGACCATTTCCCCAGGGCCGGCCGGTGCCGACGCCCAGGCCCTGGCCCAGGACGGCCATCGTCGCCGTCATCGTGGCGCTCCTGCTCGTCGGAGCGTTTCGCGCCGCTCGCCGGCCCCGTACCTCGAACGCCACATAAACCGCCGGGTCACCCGCCCGCATCCCCCCGCGACGCGATCCATCACGAGGACGTTCGTCATCTCGTGCCTGCCGTTACTGAGGGATTTCGACACCCCAGATCGTTCAGTTCCGGTAGGAGACGCAACAAGACCAATCGGGAACCCGCGACAGCGCGTGGTCGCGACGATCTGATCGACGGCGGCACAACGGATCGGGCATACGCGCAGCCGATCTGAAGGAACGCCCTGTTTTCAAGAGAGTGACTATATGAAGAGCATCGTTCGAATCGCAATCGTGGCCGGTGTGCTGGCTGTGCCGGCCCTGGCGGCTGCACAGCCCATCGCCTGTCGCAGCGCGGCGGGCACTGTAAAGGCCGTGACCATCTCCGAGGACTACTTCCCGGTCAAGACGCGGTTTCAGTTGGACACTCCCAACCTGGAGCCGCTGCTCACAACGTCCATTTCCGTCACCGGGACGGGACTGAGCTGCGTGCTCGCGACCTTCAGCGCGGTCGTGAAGCCGACCGACAACTACATGGTGTTCCAGGTGTCTCTGGACGGCGTGCCGATGCACGGTCATACCGTGACCTTTCCCAATCCACTCACGCCGGTTGTCATCGAAACAGAAGAGACGGATCTCAATCAGCCGCGCATGGTGTCGCACCAGTTCTTCATGAAGGTCGCCCCTGGAGTGCACACCGTCACCGTGAGAGTGGCGGGAGGCAGCAACATCGTCGCGCCGTTCTTCCCAACGGTCGAAGCCCCCGTGCTGGCACTCCAGTACAGGTAGCCTCGGGCTGTGTCTCCGAAGAATGCCCGGCGAGGGGCCCTTCGGTCTGAGACCAGCGATGCTGAGTGGTGAGGTGGCGTCGATGGGCGCCGCCTCACCGCCTCGCTTTCCTGAACGTTCATCTTCATGACGTGCCGTGAGACGAGCCTCGATCGCGGCTCGGCCAGCCTGTGACCGTGAGGGGATCTCCTCTCGCGAGTCGTCCTTCTAGAGACGAACGGAAGACTGAGTCGATGACCCGACGGCAGCTTCGAACAGGAAGGACACGACAATGCGCGAATGGCGCTATCGATCACGAGCGGTCCCGACGACATCACCCGCAGATGACAGGAAATCTCGGACATCTGCTCACCGAAAAGAACCATCGATCGTGAAACGGCCGCAGATCATCATGCTGGCCGGAACGCTGGCCGTCATCGCGGCGATCCACTTTGCTCCAGTCCAGGCGCAGGTGGGTGCACCCGCGAGTCCGCAAAGGGCGCTCAGTCCCGAACAGGGGCGCTCGCTTCGCGAGCTGGCGCCCCGATTGTCCCGCTTCGACGTTGACGAGAACGGCGTGCCTTCCTGGCTGGCGGGTGATTTGGGGCCGGCGGTGGGCGAACCAGAGGCCGCCGCCCTTCAAGCCATGCGACGGCTGGCGCCGGCCTTCCGCATGACGACGGACGACAGCTTCGACGTTCGCCGAGCAGCAGGAGATGACGACGGGCGGGTGCACGTCAGGCTGCGGCAACGCTATCGCAACCTGCTCGTGGAGGGGAGTGAGTTGATCGTTCACCTCGAGTCCGGCAAGGTCGCCGGCGTGAACGGCCAGTTCACGCCGGATATCCGCGTCGGCAATACGCCCACGTTGAGCGGGGCGGCGGCGATGGCCATCGCAAGACGGTCGCTGACGTCAGGCCCGGTCAGCGAGCTGTCCGCTCCGGAGCTGACGGTCTTTGTCACGCCCGACAGGGTCCCGCATCTGGCCTGGAAGCAGAAGGTGACCTACGTGAACGTCGAGGGGTTGCAGCGCGAGTGGATCTTTGCCGGGGCGAACAACGGCGCGCTGCTGGGCCGTCATTCGCTCTTTCAGACGACCAAGTTCCGCAAGCTTTACGACGGCAACCAGGAATGCCTGCAGTTCCTGAGCCAGCTCCCCGGCGACTTTCTGTTTCAGGAGGGGGTCAGCGGTCCGCAATGGGATGCAGCTGATGACGCCGCGAAGGGCGCATACGCCGGGACGGGGAGGACCTACGACTTCTACAAGAACATCTTCAACCGCAAGTCCTACGATGGCTCGGACTCTCCGCTGGTCTCTTCCATTCACTTCGAGTTCGGAACGGGAAACGGGTGTTCGCCGAACAATGCCGGTTGGGTCAAAGATCTCGAGCAGATGGTGTACGGCGACGGAGACGGTGTCACATACGGCGGGTGGTCCACGGCCCTGGACGTGACGGCGCATGAAATCACTCACGGAGTCACCCAATTTGAAGCGGCGCTCGAGTACCACGACGAGTCGGGCGCCCTCAACGAGGCGCTCTCGGACATCCTCGGGGAGAGTGCGGACTACTTCTACAAGGGTTCCACTGACTGGAGAATGGGGGAAGAGGTGTACACGCCGGGCACAGCGGGGGACGCCCTCCGCTACATGAACGATCCGTCACTGGACGATTCCCAGGTCATCAACGGTGGCGCCTGTAATTTTGTTTCCTCGCGAGACTATTATCCGGACCGCTACCTCGGTTCCTGCGATTACGGCGGCGTCCACTTCAACTCTGGAATCGCCAACCTCGCCTTCTATCTGATGTCGGAAGGGGGCTCGCACCCCCAGGGCAAGAGCCCCGTGGTCGTGCCGGCCATCGGCATCGAGCAGGCCCGTCACATCTGGTATCGAGCGCTGAAAGACCACATGACACCGACGACCAGCTTTGCCGAAGCCCGCAAAGCCACCGTCAACGCTGCCAAGAAGCTCTATGCCTGCAAGGCTGTGAACTCGGCCGTCGTCGACGCCGTGAACGATGCCTGGGATGCCGTCGGCGTTCCGAATACCTCTCAGAACGGCTTTTCGATGCTGGGCTTTTCCGGCCCGGTTTATGACGACACCAACCCGTGCGTGTACGTGCCGCCTGCTTTCAACCTGTTTCTGAATCCCGGGTTCGAGAAGGGGGCCGTGATCTGGATCAGCCGGGGCGCCGTCACGAATTCAGCCGCACAGCCCGCGCACTCGGGCACGTACAAGGGATGGCTCGGCGGCGGCGTCTCGGCGGGCACCGGGACGCTCCATCAGCAGGTCACGATTCCCTCGATTGCGACGACGGCCACGCTCTCGTTCTGGCTGCACACAGACACCGATGAAACGAGCACCACGACGGCCTACGATACGCTGGAGGTGCAGCTGCGCAACACGAGCAACTCGGTCGTGGCGACGCTCGCGACGTACTCGAACCTCAACAAGAACATCGGCTATGCGCTGAAGTCCCTCGACGTGACGGCGTACAAGGGCCAGACCCTCCGGGTGGTTTTCAAGGCGACCTCGAACTCCACGAAGCAGACCTCGTTCGTCGTCGACGACACGGCGCTCAACGTCATGTGATGGTGCCTGCGCCTGACACTTTGGGCCTGTGCTCTCGCAGAGACCTGAAGTGTCAGGACACGCCCGGCAAAACTCATTGCCGGTGGCGCTCACCAATGAACATTGAATACCGCTGCATCAGCGGCGTCACGGAGATGCCGTGCAGGACGATCGACCCGGCGACCACGACCAGCGTGGCATCCGCGAGCATCCGGGCTGCCGGCGCCGGTACGCCATGGGACAGCGCGTACGCCAGGTAGTAAATCGAGCCGACGCCGCGCACGCCGAACCACGCGATGAACGCTCGCTGTGGTGTCGACAGGGGCATGTGGAACAGCGTGAGCAGCGTCGCCGCCGGCCGAATCACCACGAAGAGGCTGAGTGCCAGCCAGATGCCTGGCCCTGTTGCCTCGATGCCCGCCAGCATGGCGCCAACGACGAGAACGATCGCCATTTCACCCAGGCGCTCCAGTTGCTCGTTGAAACCGAGGACGGCACGCGCCATGTAGGCCGGGGCTGTGCTCGGATCCGTCGCCTGTTGTTCGGCGCTGGTCCCGGCCTGCCTGACATCCGCGGGTGCCGCGACGTCGGTTTGCTGCCGCTCGATACGTCTCATCGAAAGTCCCGCCGCGAACACCGCGAGGAAACCATAGGCGTGAACGAGCAGCGCGATGCCGTACGAGAGCGCGATGAGTCCAAGGGCGAGAAACTCGTCCAGTCCAACCGCCTCTCGGTGAACCCGCCTCAAATAGATGACGAGCTTTCCGATACCGGACCCGCAGAGGGTTCCCACGCCAAGGCCCGCGGCCACCGCCCACAGAAGGTCCACGGTGAACCACCGCCAGCCGTACGCGCCAATCCCGTGAGCCCCCATCAACCCAAGACCCAGCATCACGAACGGGAAGGCCGTTCCATCGTTCAGTCCGGCCTCCGCGGTGAGACTGAAGCGGACCGGTTCGGCGTCGTGCTCGTGTGACACCTGGACGTCAGACGCCAGGACGGGATCCGTCGGCGCGAGCAGCGCACCGAGCAGCACGGCCGCACCCATCGACAGACCGAGAGCCGGCATCGCGACCGCGGCGATGCCCCCGATGGTGAGCACCATCGCGAGCGCCGCCAGCAGAATCGGTGCACGCCAGCGTCGATCCGATCCCGGCAGCCGCAGCTTCAACCCGGCGGTGAACAGCGAAATGATGACGGCGATCTCGGTCAGGCGCTCGAGAACCGAGGCGTCCTCCACGGCGTCCATGTGCAGAAGGCCAGCACCCCAGGGTCCCAACAGGGCGCCGGCTGCCAGATAGAACATCGATGCGGTCAACGGGACCCGCCGTAGAGCGGAACCCGCGAGCGCCATGCCGATGAGCAACGCGCCGGCCACGATGAACCAGGTGGTAAACATCAATCCCTGTGATTCTCGTTGTCGGCCGACTTCTCGAATAGCTCCGCAAACTTCCGCCGCTGCTCGAAACTCCCCAGCATGAGCAGTACGGCGCCTGCCTCCAGCAACGTCTCGCCGGTCAGCCTCGTGACGAGGGTGCCGCCGCGATCGAGCGCCACTACGCTCATCCCCGTGCCCGAGCCGATGCCCGAATCCGCAAGCCGCCGTCCGCGCAGCGACGGGGGCACGGCGATCGAGAACAGCTCCACCCCTTCGCCAAGGACGACGAGCTCGTAGCCGCGCAGCAGCGAGAGGACGGACTCGACGCCGAGCGTCGTGTAGCTGAGGACGAAGTCGGCCCCGGCCCGGTGAATCGCCTCGATGTTGCGCTCGTGCGTGATGCGGCTGACGATGCGCAGCGACGGATTCAGCCGGCGGCAGTACACCGCCAGGTAGATGTTCATCGCGTCGTCGTTGGTCGTGAGCAGGACCGACGAGACGTGGTGGATACCGGCGTCCTCGAGGAGCCGCCGGTCTGCGGCGTCGCCTGGAAACAGCGTCACGCCATCTTCACGCATCGGTTCGAGCGCGAGCGCGCTGCGATCGATGGCGTGGACTTCGACGCCCTTCCGTTTCAGAGCCCGGGCCGCGGCATGGCCGACCTTGCCGGCGCCGATGATCAGCACCGGCGGCGCTGGCTGGCGATCACCTGGCGTCAGCGCATTCAGAGCGGCGATCTGCGACTCGGTGCCGGCGAGAACGATGACGCCGTCAGAGCTGAATCACGGAATCGGGAAACGCCGGCCGCAGCTTTCCACGCTCCCAGAGACCGACCACGCTCAGACCGGTCCTTTCCCGAAGGCGGGTGTCCCTGACCGTCTGGCCGGCGAGGATGGTGTCGCGCGCCGGCAGTTCGGCGATCTGCAGCGCGCGATAGGAGCCGATCACGTGCGCCTCGCTGCGCGGTGTCGGCGCGGTTCGCCAGATACTCGCCGAGCTGGTGCTTGAGCGGCAGCACGGTCGTTGCGCCGCTCAGCCGCAGCACGTCGATGGAGTCCTCTTCCTCGACAACGGCAACGATCGGCAGATCCGGGGCAATCTCGCGGGCCGTGATCGTGATGTTGGTGTTGGTCGTATCTTCGCAGTTGGCCAGGAGCATGCGGGCACGGCTCGCGTTCGTCCGTTGGTAGGTCGCGCTGCTGTCGTTCTCGCCGGCGATGACGCGGACACCTTCGCCGATCATCCGGGCTGCGACGATCGGATCCGGCTCGATCACGTAGTAGGGGATGTGCTCGGTTCTCAGCCGTTCGATCAGGCCGATCGCGATGGCGTCGTACTCGGTGAGGATGACGTGGCCGGACGTTCCCTCGGGCACCTCGCGCGGCGCGCGCAGCCGCACACGCGCCTCGAGCCACGGCGCGTAGAACAGGCTGATGAACATGAAGGGCAGCATCACCAGCAGCAGGACGACTCCTGAGAGCAGCACGACGATGCTGAACAGCCGGCCGATGTCGCTCGTAAAGGTGATGTCCCCGAAACCGAGCGTCGTCATCACGACCAGCGTCCAGTAGAAGCCGGTGATCCAGGAGTGCTGTTCGCCTTCGACCCGCATCTTGATCAGGTGGAACACGATGGCGTACAGCGTGATGATAGCGAAGAGCATCAGAACGTATTTCAGCAGCGCGCGGAGATTTCCCCGCGCCTCGCGGTTGCCGAACAAGTAGGCTAGCTGACTGCTGGCGAATTTCATGAATTCTCGGAGACCTGAACGCTGACGCGGCGCATCGCGCCGCCGCGGGCACGGAGCGCCGCGTGCTGGTTGCTTTCCTGCGGACGACGTCTCCTCATTTTGGCATTCGCATGGTATTCACGAGGTGATGACGTTCTCAACGTGCTCGGACCTGGATCGCGCCGGTATTGACGAGCTGTCAGTACGGGATCGAGGGTTGATCGCGTGTCAACGATCCAGTTCGTCATACGTGATGCACGGCGAGCGCCACAGCAATGTAGCGCGCGAGTTTTCCTGCGGTCGTCCACGCTGCGAACCTCCAGAACGGCATCGCCGCCGCCCCTGCCATCGCCACCAGCACGTCTCCGATCAGCGGAACCCACGACAACAGCATCGCAGGAGGGCCATAGCGAGCCAGCAATGCCGCGGCTCGCTGCACCCGCGCTGACGCAGGCGCAGCGAGAATCCCCGCTCCTCGACCCAGCCAGTACGTGGTGCACGCACCCAGAAGGTTTCCAGCCGTTGCGACGAGCACGGGTACGAGCCAGCCGCCGGAGCTCCTGACGACGAGCGCCAGAGGCACCTCGGAGGAGAGCGGCAGAATCGTCGCGGCCGCGAAACTCCAGGCAAACAGAATGATCAGACTCAGGGTGGTCTCGACGTGGAACAAGGCATTCGTCTGACGTGACGTCCGCGCGATTTGCTGTCGTAAAGCGAGCTCTGCCGTTTCGACACCGCGGCCAGCGTGCGAGTACCCACCGACCAAATTCCCAACACGTGAACGGCGTCGCTACGGTCACCGGCAGTATCGTTCGAATTCCACGCAGCGGATCGAAGTCAATGCGACGCGGGCATGCGCGGCGCCAACCTTACCGAAAATTGACACTTTTCTTACTTGCGATCGGACAGCGCGCGCCTGAGAATGTGCGGCATCTTCGAGTGAGTGTTCGGCCCTGTCCGAGTGGTCTCGTCACGGCGGCCTCGGATCGGGTAGTTGTCCCGGACGCGCGGGTTGTCCGGTCCCGTGCCGCGTCAGGTTTGACACCGCGGCGCACATTGAACGGAGGTCGGCATGCCAAGAACTTCCTGGAGAACTGCGACTGCCTTCGGCGTCGGCTTACTGGCCGCGCTCGGTGGGTACCAACGGCCGTCAGCCGCCGTAGCACGTTTCACGGGACCCACGTCCTCGCAACCCCTCGCGCTCAGCGCCGACGGCTCGGGTCCTCGCGGCGGTGAATCCCGACAACAACAATGTCAGCTTTTTCAAGATGGTCAACGGTCTCCCCGTACGCGTGGGAAACCCGGTCGTGGTCGGCACGGAGCCGAATGGCGTGGTCCTTACGCCGGACGGATCCCGTGCCTACGTCGCCAACACCGTGGATGGCACCATCTCGGTACTCGCAGTGGACACGACCCTGAATCCGGCGGCCCGCGTGATCAGTCCGAGAATCAAGGTCGGTACCGAACCGGTACGGCCTGGCCCTGACCCCGAACGGGACCAAGCTCTATGTCACCAACACCCGGTCGAACACGGTCACGGTGATCAATACGAGCAGCAATGCGATCGTCAAGACCATTCGGACCGGGCCCGAGCCTCGGGGCATCGCGATCACGAATGACGGCGACGGTTCGGACACGGACGAAACCGTCTACGTCACGCAGTTCCTGTCGCTCCCCATCCTGGGGAAGGTCGATGGGGCAGACGACGCCAAGGCGGGACATGTCACGGTGATCTCGGCCAGCACTGACGCGGTCACGGGTGATGTGACGCTGGACCCGATCGCCGATACCGGGTTCAAGGCGAACGGGGACGCACTCCAGCGGATCGCGCCCGGCCCGAATTTCACGTTTACGACCGGCGCCTATCCAAACCAGTTGAACAACATCGGGATTTTCGGCAACTTCGCGTTCGTGCCCAATACCGGTGCGTCTCCGAACGGACCCGTGCGGTTCGACGTCAACACGCAGAGTCTGCTTCACGTCATCAACCGCGCCACGCGGCTGGATGCCCACCAGACCGTCAACATGCACGAAGCGGTGCGGGAGCAGACCAATCCGGCGAAACGCTTCAACACGGTGCCGTGGGCGATTGCCTTCAAGCACAGCGCGCCCGAGGCATTCGTCGTCAGCGCGGCAAGCAACCATGTCATCAAGCTCGACGTGGATACCGCCACAGGGGCCGCCGAGGTCCAGTTCGAGTCGTCAGACCCGACCCGCGTGTTGCAGATTCCGACCGGCAGGAACCCACGGGGCATCGTGATCACGCCGGACGACACCCGGGCGTTCGTCATGAACTACGTCGGGCGCAACCTGACCGTCATCGACCTCACGACCTCACCGGAGAAGGCGATTGCATCGGTGACGTCCGCGGCGTTCCCGACGCCGGGCTCGCTCAACGACAAGCTCCACGTCGGCCTCGAGTTGTACAACACCTCCGTCGGCACGTTCGATGCGCTGACGCCGGGGGGACCGAAGGTCGTCGGTCGGATGTCGAACAATGGCTGGGGATCGTGCTCGAGCTGTCACCCGAACGGACTCAGCGACAACGTGGTGTGGATTTTCCCGCCCGGACCGCGCCGCACCATCCCGCAGCACACCGACTTTGCCAAAAATCCGGCGTTTCAACGAATCCTGAACTGGTCCGCCGAACGGGATGAAGAAGAGGATTTCGAGCTCAACATCCGTGCGGTGTCGGGCGGCGCCGGACTGATCACCCTGGCCGGGACGTCCACCCAGGATCCGAATGTCGCCAACTTCCTCCCGCTCGCCAGCGGAGGCCGCAACCAGCTCAAGGTGCGGGGCATCAATGCGTGGGACGCCATCGAGGCGTACGTGCAGTTCGGCATCCGGGCGCCGATCTCTCCCGTGTCCGCGACGGAGCCGGATGTCGTGGCCGGCCGCGCGCTGTTCGCCAGCGCGAACTGCCAGTCGTGTCATGGCGGTCCGCTATGGACCAGCAGCCGCCTGACCTTCACGCCGCCGCCCAATCCCGCCGCGGTCGTGAACGGTCAGTTGATCGACCAGCTGAAGGACGTCGGCACGTTCGACCCCACGGCATTCAACGAAGTCAGGCAGAATGCTGCGCCGCCGCTCGGAGCCGACGGGTTCCAGCCCGCATCGCTGTTGTCGCTGGTCGCATTCCAGAGGACCTTCCTGCACAACGGTGCAGAAACGACACTCAATGGAGTGCTCAACAACGTCACCCATCGCAGCGCGGGCACGGGCGGCGTGGACACGCTGACAAATGTGACGGACCGCCAGAAGCTGATCAGGTTCCTGCAGTCCATCGACGCGAGAACCCCGATCGTCCCCTGAGTTGAGCGTCCGGGCCCGAGGCTGAACGCCTCGGACCCGGACACCTTTTCGACGAAGGCTCCCGCTTCGTCGGACGAGGGCTCGAGGCCGGGGCGCGGTTCGAATGTGTTATTAATGGATGATGAAACAGAAATTGAGCAGCGAAACGTGTGCGTCCGGGCTTTCGATCCTGGCCGTGCTGGTTGCAGTGGCCGCCCTGTCCGTGGCGCCTGCCGCTGGTCAGCAATCCAGGGCGCCAGGAGCAACCGTGAATTCGTTCTACGACCTCAAGACCAAAACTCTGGAAGGCAAGCCCGCCGACCTCGCCATGTATCGCGGCAAAGTCAGCCTTGTCGTCAACGTGGCCAGCAAGTGCGGCTTCACACCCCAGTACGACGGGCTCGAGAAGCTGCAGAAGGAGATGGCAGGGAAGGACTTCAACGTGCTGGGGTTCCCGAGTAACGACTTCGGCAACCAGGAGCCAGGCACGGCGCAGGAGATTGTCGAGTTCTGCCGGCTCACATACGGCGTGACGTTCCCGATGTTCGACAAGGTGGTGACAAAGGCCGGCGCGGATCAGTCGCCCATCTACAGCTTCCTCGGCACCTCCGGCAATCTGCCGGCGTGGAACTTCGGCAAATACGTGATCGGCAAGGACGGCAAGATCGTCGCGTTCTTCCCCAGCAAAGTGACGCCGGAATCGTCCGAGCTTCGGACGGCGATCGACAAGGCGCTGGCGGCGAAGTAACGACGGCCCTCAGTCAGCCCTGAGGGCCGTTCCCGCCTGCAGCTTTCCACTGCGCACACGCGGCCTCGTCCGTGCCTGACACGGCACGCTCAGTCACGGCCGCTATGCGCGCAGCCTGGTGCTATACCGTGCGGATTGCCAGCGTGATCACGCTTGTGACGCCTGCCTCGCCGGAGAACCTGAGGATCGCGTTCTCGAGGTCGGCCGGTGTCGTCGCCGCCACGTGGAGGACCACACCGGTTCCGCCGAATCGCCCCCATACGAGCTGCTTGGCGTTACCAAGGGACACGCTTCTCAGCTTCCCGTCGTCGACGTTCGAACCATCGATCAGCATCACACTCTCGACCATGGCGGCCTCCGGTAAAAATACGCCGCATGGTAACCCGGAAATGGGCGGATGCGGTCAACTCGCGGAGCGCGCGGTCAGCGCAGCGGATTCGTCAGATCCAAATCGGATCGATCCAGCGCGTTGTCCGCGCCACCGACTCGGAACCAGCGCCAGGCATGACCGTCAAGCTCGATGTGGTGCGCACCGTCGTTGCGGACCTTGCTGTGCCGGCCATCGAACACCTCGACCAGGAGCGCGCCGCCAGGGCCGTCGATTTTTGCTTTGACGATCTGCTTCGCACTGCTGAAGTTGTGAACGGTCACCAGTGACGTATTGCGCCAGTCGTATCGCATGGCCAGCACCTCCGGCACGTTCGTGCGCAGGACGACGAAGTTGCCCCAGCTGATCTCGGGGCATTCCTTGCGCGCCCGGATCATCCGCTCGGTCCAGTTCAACAGCGACTGCGGATCGCGACGCTGGTCGGCGACGTTCACCTTCCGGTAGCCGTAAACCTTGTCGTTGATGACTGGCCGGACGATTCGCCGGGCACGAGAGAAGCCGCCATGCCGGCCGCCCGTCCACTGCATCGGCGTTCGCGCACACTCCCGTTCCGGCAGACGCAGATCGTCGCCGATGCCAATCTCGTCTCCGTACTGCATCATGGGCGTCCCGGGCAGTGAGAAGAGCAGACTGAAGGCGAGCTCCATGCGCCGGCGATCGTTCCCGAGCATGGGCGCCAGGCGCCGCCTGATCCCTCGATCGTACAGCTGCATCCGCTTCGCAGGCCCGAACGCGTCGAAGACCCTGTCGCGCTGTTCGGCCGTGAGGCGGCCGAGATCCAGTTCGTCGTGGCTGCGCAGAAAGTGGACCCACTGCGCATTCCTCGGCCGGCTGCGCGTCTCCTCGAGCGCGCGAATCAACGGATCGAGATCGCCCGTCGCCAGCGCGTAGAACAGCCGCTGGTTGACCGGGAAGTTGAGCATCATCTGGAGCCGGTCCCCCTCGTCGCCGAAATACTCCATGCTCTCGGCGGGCGGAACGTTTGCTTCGGCAAGCAGGATGGCCTCCCCCGAGCGCCACTGCAGGAACTCGCGCATCTCCTTCAGCAGATTGAAGTCCATCTGGTGCTCGATGCCGGCGCCCTTCTTTTCGATGAGGAAGGGCACGGCGTCCATGCGAAACCCGGACACGCCGAGCTGAAGCCAGAAGCCCATGATTTTCTGAATCTCGGCACGCACGTAGGGATGCCACGTGTTCAGGTCGGCCTGATGCGCGTAGAAACGATGAAAATAGTACTTGCCGGCGCGCTTGTCCTTCGTCCAGGTCGTCGACTGCTGACCCGGAAAGACGATGCCGTCCTTGTGGTTCTTCGGCCGCATGTCGGACCAGACGTACCAGTCGCGGAAGAACGAGTCCGGATCCGAGCGCGCCTGCTGAAACCACGGGGAGTCGATCGACGTGTGGTTGACCACCAGGTCCACGAGCACGCGAATGCCCAGCGCTTCGGCATGCTGCATGAAGGCCACGAAATCCCCCAGCGAGCCATGTTTGGCACTGACGCCGTAGTAATCGGCAACGTCATACCCATTGTCGCGATTCGGGGAGGGGTAGAAGGGCTGGAGCCACACGCACGTCACGCCGAGTCCCTGCAGGTAGTCGAGGCGACGCATCAGGCCCTCGAAGTCCCCGATGCCGTCTCCATTGGCATCCTGGTACTTCTCGACGTCGAGACAGTAGATGACCGCGTTCTTATACCAGAGATCGTCGATAGACATAGCCCTGCCGTGCCGTATGCAAGGGGCGTGACGCTCGCGTCCGAGAGTGCGGAGTACGCAGTCTTGACGGGTGATCGCCAGCTCACATAGGCTGCGGCCGTGGGGGCAGGCGTCCGTCGGCGTGCGAACGCGATAGCTGTCGCTGCCTGCGCGTGCTCTGTCCTGATCGGCTGCCACTCGCCGCTGCGGCGGCCGGGCGCCGGGAGGCTGGGCGCCGCAATCGCCTCGAGACCGACCGCGCCCGCGGTCGTCGATCCGACGACGCTCAATCGGAAACTCATGTTTGGCTATCAGGGCTGGTTTGCGTGCCCGGGCGACGGCTCGCCGCTCGGAGCATGGGAGCACTGGTTCGTCCGCGGCCAGCCGGCGCGGGCGGCGACGCTCCGCGTTGACATGTGGCCCGATGTGTCCGAGCTGTCGGCTGACGAGCGCTGCGACACGCCGCTCACGCTTCGTGCGGGCTCACCGGCGCAACTCTATTCGGCTTTCAATCCGAAGACAGTCAACCGTCACTTCCGGTGGATGCGGGAGTACCGATCTCGCCGGCGTGTTCCTGCAGCGATTCACCCTCGGGCTGAGGACCCCCGCCGTCCTGGGTTTTCGCGACGCGGTCGCGCGCAACGTGCAGTCTGCCGCCGAGTCGAACGGTCGCGTGTTCGCGATGATGTACGACATTTCCGGCCACGCTCGTGCGACGGTCGTCGACGACGTCAAGCGCGACTGGGTGCACCTGGTGGACACGCTTCACATCACCAGCAGCCCGCAGTATCTCCATCATCGGGGCCGTCCGCTGCTTGCCATCTGGGGGCTCGGCTTCGAGGACCGGGCGCCGACGGCGGATCAGGCCGCCGAACTGATCGAGTTCTTCAGGAACCATCCGGATCCGCGGTATCGCGTGACGCTGCTCGGAGGCGTGCCCTCGCGCTGGCGCACGCTCAGCCGGGACTCGCAGACGGATCCCAGATGGGCAGGCGTCTATCGCTCGTTCGACATCCTGAGCCCATGGACCGTCGGCCGTTTCCAGGATGCCACGGGGATCGACCGGTTCTACGCGGAGGAGGTTCGTCAGGACCTGGCGGAAGCCAGGCGGCTGGGGATCGACTATCTGCCCGTCGTGTTTCCGGGCTTTTCCTGGCACAACCTGAACCGCGCCGCCCCCTCGAACCGCATTCCACGTCTCGGAGGGCGGTTCTACTGGCGCCAGGTCGGCCGAGCGCTGCAGGCACGCAACACGATGCTGTACGGCGCCATGTTCGACGAAGTGGACGAGGGCACGGCGATGTTCAAGGTGGCGGCCTCGCCGCGCGACGCGCCGGCGGAGGTGCCGCTGGTCACACTGGATGTGGACGGCGAGCGCCTGCCGAGCGACTGGTACCTGCGGCTCGCGCGTGAAGCACAGAAGGCCCTGCTCCGGGCGACGAGCACCGGAGGGCGATGATCGAGGCGCATGGCACGCCTCGCTGGTTGGTTAGGGGAGTCCGGATACTGCCGCTGGCGAAGATCAGATCATTGGGGACACGCGCTCCAGAATGGCGGCGGCCCGCGCAAGGACGTCTATCCTCGGCTCATGCGGCGGCAGTATCGGCAGGCAGGAGCCGGCGAAGGACGGCGACGAGCTCGTCGGGAAGGCACGGTGTGATCAGGACCGCAGCGCATCCGGCTTCGCGACCGAGTATCGCGACAGATGGATCGCAACAGTCTGTCAGCACGACGATCGGGATCGATCGAGTGCGCGGATTCCCCTTCAATGTGCGGATCAAGGTCCATCCCTCGACTCCGCCCAGCTGGAGGTCCGTGACCACCGCGCAGGGTCGATCGATCGTCGCGATTCGTACGGCGGCCGCGGCGCTGGTCGCGGTCAGGGGCCGATAGCCGGCCTGCGAGATGCCGACCGCGTACATGTCGAGAAGGTCCACGCTGTCGTCGACAATCAGGATGGTGTGAGGTGTCACGCGTGTTACCCGAACGTTGACTCACTCCACTCTATCGCGACGATGGCTCACGATCTGTCCGCTACCGTGCCGTTGCTCGGGCGAACGACGCGACGAATTCCTGATCCCCGACCCCTGATCCCCGATCCCCTGTCCGGATTCAGTGCGACTACTCCGCGCGCAGTGCGACCATCGGGTCAAACGCTTGCGGCTCGTCGGGCGGGAATCGCGCTTGCGATGAGCGCGGCAAGCGAGAGTGACGCCACGGCCGCGACGAACGCGCGAGGATCGTTCGCGTCCAGGCGAAACAGGAAGGTCTTTGCCGCGGCGCTCAGGTACCAGGCGCCGGCCGTGCCGATGACGAGCCCGGCCGCCACCATCATCCTCGCGTTCCTGAGCACCATGCCTACCCATACCGCACACGACTGCACACGGCCGGCACCAAAAGTGACCGGGCAGTTGCGGGCCGCCAACCGCGTAAGATTCACCGGCGGTGGGGAGTAATCCTCGCCGGTGGTCACCAGAACGGCGGATTTGCTGCCAATTTGACGGCCCTCGCCTTGCTCCGCTTGTGGGCATGGGTACAACACAAACCGAGACGGTCGGTGCCGCTCGCGTTCACCAATTCGTCACGACCGATGACCTTCGCTGTCCCAGATGCGGCCACCCGACGCTCACGCCGGTCCCGCCCGGTCCGGTTGCACCGGCCGTGACGGTGCACCAGTACACCTGCACGCATTGCCATGCTGGCGTGGCCACGTTCTTCTAACCATGGCCTCCGTCATCCGGTCGCATGTCGTTCATGACGAAGCCGACGAACGGCGCACGCGGACCGTTCGCTTGCTCCAACGGCTGCTGCGGGTTCAGGCCGACATTTCCCGGGAACACCGCCGGGTGGCCTCTGGGGCGACGGCCGAACCGTGCTCGCAAGAGGCAGGCAGGCGATCGAACCTCGACGAGAGGCCGAAGTGCAGGGCGCTCCGACATCGCTGAGGCGCCCGGGCCGCCACGAAAGTTCAGCGCGCATCGGACGACTCGCCGTGGCAGGCGCCGAGACGCGTCGCACTTGAATTTCGGTGCGGATGCGATACCTTATGCGCGTGGTGCCGCTCGCCTATCTCGCCGTCGGCGGCGTCGTGGTGCTCCTCATCTCCCGGTCGCATCGGCCGTATCACGACCCCGTGTCGAGCGCGGAATGGTTGCTCGGGGCAGCGTTGTGGCCGGTCCTCCTCATCGGCCTTGCCGTGATGTCCGTCCGCCGATCCCGATCGCGTTCGTAGTGTCCCGTCTCAGGCCAGGGGGCCGTCACCTGACCTCCATTGCCGTTCACGTCTCCCGACCGCGCGAAAACGGCAGCCGACCTGTGCACTATTGAACAGCGGCAGAGCTCGAAGCTGTGGGATAAACAGGCTCAACCCAACAAGACTGCCGCAAGGACAGCTCTAGCCGCGTGGCCGACGGAACGGAGAGACCGTGCTGTACGAGTTCGTCACCGCGTATCGCGATGCGATCATTGCGAGAACGGGGGACATGGTGAATGCTCGCTCGTGGCCCCCGGCCCCCACGCCCGGGCTCGAGGACGGCCTGCCGCTCTTTCTCACGCAGCTCTCGGAAGCCCTCCGGTTGGGTGCGACCCCGACGCCGTCTTCGGATATCGCCATCGCCGCGGCCGCCACCCGCCACGGGCGGGAGCTGCTGGCACTGGGCCTCACGCTGTCTCAGGTGGTGCACGAGTACGGCGACATCTGTCGCGGCATCACGGATCTGGCCGCCGAGCAGCAGGTTCCCATCACCGCCGACGAATTCAACATTCTCAACCGGTGCCTGGATACCGCAATCGCCGCATCCGTGACGGAACACGGACGTCTCACCGCAGAATCCCGGTTGGACGACGAAGTGGAACGCACGGGGCATTTCGCCCACGATCTTCGTGACGGCCTGAACACGGCGCTCATCGCGTTCGACATCCTGAAAGGGGGCACCGTCGGCATCAACGGCAATATCGGGGCGGTGCTCGGCCGAAGCCTCCTCGGTTTGCGCGACCTCGTCGCGACCTCGCTGTCGGACACCCGTTTGAGCGGGAACCTTCACCGCCGGGAGCGTGTGCAGGTATCCTCCTTTCTCGCGGAGATCGCCGTGACCGCCGGCCTGCATGCCGCGTACGCCGGACAGCACTTCGACATCGAAGCCGCCGATCCGGACCTGATCGTGGATGTCGATCCCCAGCTCCTGGGATCTGCCGTGATGAACGTGGTGCTCAACGCCTTCAAGTACACGCACGCCGGCGGACGTGTCGTCGTCCGCGCCATCGCGGCATACGAGCGCGTGTGCATCGAAGTGGAAGACGAGTGCGGCGGCATTCCGGACAGCGCCGAGGACCCGTTCAAGCCATTCACCGCGCGGCGCGGGAAGGATCGCTCGGGACTCGGCCTGGGACTCTCGATTGCGCGACGCGCCGTCAGGGCGCACGGTGGCGACATCCAGATCCGGAACCTCCCGGGAAAGGGGTGCGTGTTCGTCATCGAGGTTCCGCTGGCCGTGGGGGACTTCGCCGCCTGCCCGCCTGCCATCGCGTAGCCCGCGTCAGGTGACCGTGGCGCGCGAGCAATTGCGCGAAATTCGCAATCTACTCCATCACAGCACGCGCACCGTGGCCTCGATCAGGCCCTGTAAATCCGACACTTCTTGACAGGCCGGAAGAATTCTTCTACCGTCTCCTAGACAGTATAGGAGAGAGCCGTGCTGAAGACTCCCGACCCCGTCGCCGGCATGCCGGACATCCGGAGGCAGCCATGAACCCGTTGTCACGGCTGCACTCGTGGACGCGCGCCGTCTTCCGACGCTCGGCCGTCGAGCAGCAGATGCACGACGAGCTCAGCTTCCACATCGAGAGCTACACCGCCGACCTGGTGCGTGCGGGCATCCAGCCGGAGGAAGCGCGGCGGCGCGCTCGGGCCGAGTTCGGCGGCCTCGAATCGCGAAAGGACGAATGCCGCGACGCGCTCGGGCTCCGCATGTTCGACGAGCTGGTGGCAGACAGCCGGTATGCCGTCCGGCAACTGCGGCACTCGCCGGTCTTCACGGCGGTGGCCATTCTGTCGCTGGCGCTCGGCATCGGCGCCAACAGCGCCATCTTCAGTCTCATGGAGGCCGCGCTGTGGAAACCGACATCGGTCCGCGAGCCTGAACGGCTCCAGCTGTTCTCGTGGGCGTCCGGCCCGCGCGCCCTGATGAACTCGTCGTCGGGGAACTGGCAACGCACCACGACGGGCGGCCGCGTCAGCACGTCTTTCTCGTATCCGGTCTTCGACGCACTCACACGCCAGACGGCCATCTTCGAGACGGTCTTCGCGTACAAGCCGCTTGGGCGCGTCACCGTCATGGTCAACGGTGAGCCCGAACTGGTCCACGCGGATCTCGTGTCTGGCGAATTCTTCCGCGGCGTCGGTGTGGTGCCCATGATGGGCCGTGCCATCGAGCCACGGGATGACGCCCGCGGCGGGACGGACCTCGTCGCCGTGATCAGCCATGCGGTACTGGGCGCGGCGATTCGGCCGCGATCCGTCGGCGGTCGGCGCCGTGATCCGCGTGAATCAGACGCCCGTGACGATCGTGGGAGTGAACGCGCCAGGCGTCACCGGAGTGGACCCCGGCAACGTGCCCGATGTCATCATGCCGCTGAGCGCGCAGCCCCGCGTCTCTCCCAACCGGCATGCTCCTGGCGGATCGCTGCTGGACGACGGCGACAACTGGTGGGTGTTGATCATGGGGCGTCTGAAGGCGGGGACCACGCCCGCGGAGGCCCAGGGCGTAATGGAGGTCGCGTTTCAGCAGGCGATCAAGGCCACGTTGCCGGATCGGCCGGACCGCGATCAGCCGCACTTCCGGCTGTTGCCGGGAGGGCGAGGGCAGGACAACCTGCGGGAAGCATTTGCCAGGCCCTTGTTCGTGATTGTGACGCTCGTCGGAGTCGTGCTGCTGATTGCCTGCGCGAACGTGGCGAGTCTCCTGCTCGCTCGAGCGGCCGCGCGACGCCGGGAAATCAGCCTGCGCCTGGCGCTCGGCGCCGGCCGGTGGCGCATCACCCGTCAGCTCCTGACGGAAGGACTGGCGCTCGGCGTGAGCGGCGGCGCTCTGGGCCTGGTCTTCGCCTATTGGACGCGAAACGCCATACCCGAACTGCTGCTGCCGTCCTGGACGTCGAGCGACCTCCAGTTCACCGCCGCATTCGACACGCGCGTGCTTCTGCTGACCCTTGCGGTGACGCTCGCGACGACCGTTCTTTCGAGCATGGCGCCGATCTGGCAATCGGTGCGCGGCGATCTCAACGCCGGCCTGAAGGATGGGGGACGAGCGGCCACCGGCCCTCCCGCAGGGCACCGCGGCAAGGGGCTCGTCGTCCTGCAGGTGTGTCTATCCGTCACGCTGCTCATCGGCACCGGTCTCTTCGTGCGCACCCTGTTGAACCTGCGCGCGATCACGCTCGGCTTCCGGCCTGAGCATGTCGTGCTGTTCACGATCGATCCGCCGCGCTCGCGGTATGCAGGCGCCGAACGGAAGGCCGTGTTCGAGCGCCTGGACGAGGCGATCGGCTCAATCCCTTGGGTTCAGGCGGCGAGTGTTTCGCAGTGGCCGCTGCTGTCGGGCATCAACCCCCGGACGCGGGTGGGGCCCAACGGCCGTACACCGGGACCCGGAGACCAGGCGTCGTTCAACAACGTGGGCCGCCGGTTCTTCGAGACCATGGGCATTCCCATCGTGGTCGGCCGACCGTTCGACGGCCGGGACCGCGAAGCCTCGCAGCCTGTCGCCGTGGTGAACGAGCGGTTCGTGAAGGAGTTCTTCGCAGGGGAGGATCCGATAGGCAGGACCGTCAACAGCAACGGCCGTCTCTACGAGATTATCGGCGTCAGCGGCGACACGCCGTACACGCTGCGCGCGCCGGTTCCGCCCACGTTTTATCGCTGCTTCACGCAGGCTGATGAACCGGGCTCGATGACCTTCGCGGTGCGCACGGCCGCGAGCGGCACCGCCATGGTCATGAACAGCGTGCGCGCGGCGGTGCGCGGGATCGACAAGGACCTTCCCGTCTTCGACGTGCGGACACAGACCGAGCAGATCGATGCCCTGTTGTCGCGTGAGCGGCTTTTCGTGGCTCTGACCTCGGCATTCGGCGTATTGGCGCTCGCGC
Source organism: uncultured Acidobacteriota bacterium (assembly GCA_963749835.1). Lineage (GTDB taxonomy): Bacteria > Acidobacteriota > Vicinamibacteria > Vicinamibacterales > 2-12-FULL-66-21 > JALZOC01. The sequence continues at coordinate 2,339,047 of CAVVOD010000001.1, read as the reverse complement.
TTGCCTCGATTGGCATCTACGGTGTGATGGCGCACGGCGTCTCCAGGCGAACCAGCGAAATCGGTCTGCGCATGGCGCTCGGTGCCGAACGTCGGGACGTTCTCGTCATGGTGCTGCGTGAGACTTCCGCGATTGCCGCGATAGGCGCCGCAATCGGCGCCGCGGCGGCCGTGGCGCTCAGTCGTTCCATCCGCGCGATGCTCTTTGGAATCACGCCTGCCGATCCCTTCACGATCGGTGCGGCGGTCGTGGCCATGATGGTGGTGGCTCTGATGGCCGGATGGGTCCCGGCATGGAAGGCGTCCCGACTCGATCCCATGACCGCGCTCCGTCACGAATGAGGGGGTCGAACACCAGAAGACTGGGGATCGGTTCCGGGTTCCGGGTTCAGGTTCAGGTTCGGGGTTCAGGGTTCCGGGTTTAGGTTCCGGGTTCACAGGGATCAGGGATCAGGGATCAGGGAGTGTGCGTCAGCGCAGGGCCGCGGCACCCTGAACGAGACCTGTGCGAGGGAGCTCGGGCTGCTCCCACGAGATCGTGGCGATCAGCGGGTAGTGGTCGGACGCATCGTGAACGGTCTCGACCCGGCCTGTCGTCTCCGTCGCACCCTTCGCGAACAGCCAGTCGATTGGATGACGGCCATCCACCGATGTCTTGCGCGGGCCGGCACCGAGCGCGTCGACGAACCCGGCAGGACGAAACGCGTCGAACATGAAGGAGTGGATTCCGACCGAGTTGTTGAAATCGCCCGCGATGACGACGTTCGCCCCCGGATACTGCGCCTGGTCGGTGAACACGTCCATCAACTGGCTCGTTCGCTGCCTGTCGCCGCCGCCACTCTCGAGGTGCAGGCTGTAAACGAGCAGGCCCGCCGTTTGCGCGCGCAGCGCAATGCGGGCGCCGCGCCGGGGCTGGAACGGGTTGAAGCGCCAGCGCATGGAGGACTGTTTGCGAAACACGATAACGGCGGGATCGGAAATAGGGGTCCGGCTGAGGATCGCCTGCCCGGTTATCGCCGGTAGGTTCCCGTGGGCCTCCCCGATCTCCTGAAACTCTCCGCCGGTCACCCAGTTCATTCCAAGGGCGCGGGCCAGCTCACGTGCCACATCCACCTTGCCGCTGCGCTTGCAGCCTCGATCGACCTCCTGCAGCAACACGACGTCCGCGTCGAAGGCTTTCAGGGTCGCGACGATCTGGTCGAAGCGCGCGCCGTGCTCGATGTTCCACGTCACGATCTTGAGGGGTCGAGCGGCGGCCGGCACCAGCGCGATCCGGGCGGGCTCACCGACGATCGCGTGTATCTCCGCGTGCGACAGCCGCGGCTCGGTGAAGTGGCCAGTGAGTCGAAAGATGGACACGAACGCCACGATGGGAAGAATCAGTATGGATCGCATCGTTTCTCAGCGCCAGTCAGCCAACCGCACAAGGAGACGATGCGGGGTTACCTGTTTTGGTTTTAGCGAACCGATGCACGGCAATATATTCGATCCTGGGAGAGTTCCCAGTGCAATATTGCACAGGCCGTGCATCCGGGAACAGTGTGGCGCGAACGACGCGGTCCGGACACCAGGAAGCGGGTTACTCCAGTCTCAGCAGAGTCCCGGGATCAACCGCCGATGCGCGGCAGGCAGGGAACGCACAGGCGAGTGTCGCGGCTACGGCCGTAGCGAGGCCGACGGCGGCATAGGTGACAGGGTCGTACGGGGACACGCCGAAGAGACGTGCGGCCAGTGTCTTCGCGGCAACCAGTGAGACCAGAAGACCGCTGCCCACTCCGCACAACGCGAGCCGCAACGCCGAGGTCATCACCAGCCGGACGATGCCCGTGCGCGTTGACCCGAGGGCCGCACGGATGGCCAGCTCGCGGCGCCCGTCCTGGACGCGCCGGGTGACGGTGGCGACGAGTCCCACGAGCGCGACAACCAGCGCAAGCGCCGCGAAAGCCGAGGCGACGAAGGCGTGGAGCCGCCGGTCGGCAACCGACGAGCGCACGGTGTCGCCGAGCGAGCGGATCTCCGCAATGGGCTGTGCCGGATCCAGGCGCGCAATGGCGGCCCGCACGGCGGGCGCCAGCGCCAGGGGCTCAGTAGTCGAGCGGATCACCAGGTACATGGAGCCGAGCGGAAGCCGATCCCACGGAACATAGACCGCACCCGCGAGCGGGGCCGCGAGTCCCGTATACCGCACATCTTCCACGACTCCGACTACGGAGGCCTTCCGGGTGCTGTTGCCCGGGAGCCGGGATGGCATCGGCTGGCCGATGGGATCGCGGTCCCGGAAGAAATGCCGTGCCACCGATCGACTGATGATCACCGGGACAGGCTCTCTGTCGACATCGTTCGCCTCGAAACCGCGTCCTCCGAGCCGACGCGTACCCAGGGCGCCGAGAAGGTCGCCACGTGCGGCCACCAGGCCCATCATCTGCGTTTCATCGCGGCCGTTGTCCACGATCCGGATCGCCATCTGCACCTGGGACGTCTGGGGCGGCAGGCTGCTGCCAAGCCCGACCGACTGCACGCCGGGCAGAGTCCGGATTTCCTCGAGCAGATGGTCGACGAACACTCGGCGCTCGCCGGGCTTCAGCAGCGATCGCTCGCCGAGCATCAGCTTCATCGTGAGGCCGTGTTCGGGATTGATCCCCATGTCCACCGCGAGCAGCCGGTTGACCGTTCGGGCAAGCAAAACGCTGGTGATCAGGACGACGACAGAAAGCGAGAGCTGCACCATGACCAGGATCGCGCCCGTCTGCCGGCGAACGCCTGTCGTGTGCCGGCCCCTCTGGCTCAGCAGGGGCGAGATCCCGCGTTTGACGGAGTACAGCGATGGAGCAATGGTGAAGAGGAGCGCCACAGCGAGCCCCACGATCAGGGCCATGGCGAGCACCGGGCCGTCAACACGAACTGCCTCCAGCCGAGGCAGGACGCTGACCGCCTGCCTGCGAAGGATCCGTACGCCGACGGCTGCGGCGGCGGCACCTGCGAGCGATCCGGCGAGTGCCAGAAGAAGAGCCTCGACGGAGAGTGCGCGGAGGACTCGACCGGGTCCCGCACCGAGCGCGAGGCGAATGGCCGTCTCGCGTTCACGCGTCATCGCACGCCCGAGGAGGAGGGCCGTGACGTTCGCACACGCCACGAGGAGCACCAGCGCCGCGCCGAGGGACAACGTCCAGAGAACCTGCCCGATGTCGCCGGACAGCGTCGCGGCGAGTGGAGTCACGGGAATCGGTTTCACTGCACCCGGACTCGAGCTCGTCACGTCGCGCGTCACACGCGTGGCATCGTCCTGCATCTGTCCGATGGTCACGCCGGGTCGCATGCGCGCCACCATCGTGTATCTGCGATCGTCGTTTCGCAGAAATGGAATCGCAGGTGCGGCCTCGGCTGGAATCCAGAGATCAACCGCTTCCGTCGGGAACGCCACGCTCGACGGCATGACGGCCGCGACCTGAAAGGCGCCGTCCGCGATTCGGATTGTCGTCCCGATCGCGCGACGAGCATCTACGCCCGACGCCTGGACCACACGCTCGCTCAGCACCACGCCGGAGGCCAGGGTCCAGCCGGAGGACCCGGCAGCCGCCGGCTCTACGCCGAGCACTCGGAAGAACTCGCGACCGACGAACGCGGCGCGGACAATGCGCGGCTCCCCGAGACCGCGAAGCGAATGGTCGGCCGTGGCGAACGCGGTGAGGCCGTCGACCGTTCGAAGCCTGAGGCGCCACCCGTCGAGATCCGTCAGCCGGATGTCCTGCTGCAAGACGACGAGGCGCGAGACGTCGGCGTAGGGGAGCGGCCGAAGGAGGATTCCGTAGGTCACGGCGAGCACGGCGGAATTCAGTCCGGTCCCGAGCGCCAGAAGGAGCACGATCCCCGCGATTGTCCAGGGCGTGCGGAGGAACGATCGGATCGCCACCTTCATGTCATCGCCGAGGCCGGTTGAGCTCATGGGCGTCATGTCCTTGTTGCGCCGGACGGTGCGATTCCGCGACGTCCGGCCTGGCAGTCTGACGCACGGCCCGCTCGTTTGGTCTTTGCCAATGGCCCGCACGAGCGATCGGTCCCTTCTTTAACCCAACCTGGCCAGCGCTCCGGCTGTCAGGAGTGCCATGAACCGCCTGGCGACCTGCGACGTCTTGCTTCCGGAGCCTGAATGAATGAGCGGGCGGGCGCTTTCGCCGACGGGCTCGTGACACCCGACGAGGAGCTCGACGCCACGTTCGAGGCGCACCTCCGGGACTCGTCTCCGCTCGTGTTCCGCGTGGCCTATGGCGTTCTGCGGCACCGGCAGGATGCAGAGGACGTCGCGCAGGAGGCGTTCGCGAGGGTGTACCGCAAGATCGGCCAATTGAGGGACCGGGACCGGTTTCGCGCGTGGCTCGTGAGAATGACGTGGCGTCTCGCGATCGACAGGTGGCGCGCCGACCGCCGCCGCGCCACACGGGAGGACTCGGCGCTCATCGCGCCGGCTCCCCGGACAACGGATGAAGAGGCTGACGCGAATGAGCGGGCGTTGCTGCTCTGGCGCGCGATTGACGCCCTGCCGGACAAGCTTCGGGTGGTGGTCGTGCTCGGCGCCATAGAGGAGCACGACACGCGCGAGGTCGCCCGGCTGCTCGACGTGCCGGAGGGCACGGTCAAGTCGAGGCTGTTCAAGGCGAGGCAGCACCTCGCGGAGGCGCTCAGATGTCTGCGAAAGGATCCGCCGGCGCGATGACACACGAAGACAGGCGCACGGTTCGTCAGGCGGAAGCGGAGCTGGCCCGCCTGCTTGCCATCCACCCGTCGCCCGACTTCGCCGCGCGCGTACGTGCGCGCATCGTGCGGCAGCCGAACAGCCGTCGATGGCACTTCCGCTGGGACGCCGCGGCTGCCGCCGTCCTCGTAATCGCCGTGGGGTTCATGGTCGCTGACGTTCTGCGCGCCCCGGCGGACACCCGGCCGGCGGTATCTGCTCCGGTGATCGGCGCTGAGGCGCAACGGAGTCCGGCCGTCGATGCGCCTGTCGTGCCCGGTGCCGTTCAGTTGCCCCGGCCTGTTCGCCGCACCGTGCCGGGGAAAAGCGGGACGGTGGTGCTCGTGCCGCCGGATGCGGAGCGTGCGCTGCAGCGAGTGGTGGAGCTCGCCGCAATCGGCGCGCTGAGCGCCGGGGCCGCAGAGCTCCCTGAACCCCTCACCGAGACTCCCGCTCTGCCAGTCGCGCCCATCGTCGTGGAGGAGCTCGACCTCGTCGACATCGTGGTACCCGGTGACACCACCGAAGGTGACGTCGACTGACCGGCATTGGACGCGCAACCACGAACCGAAGGAGATGCTGTGACGAATATGATGCGACTGAAAGTGACGATCCTTGTGATGATGGCGTCCGCGATCGCTGCCGCGCAGGAAGCGCCCGTGCCCGTCACGCCGGCGCCGGCCCGACCCGCGGTCCAGGAGGGGACACCACCCGAGCCTCTGTCAATCGGACCACGCGGAACGTCTCCGCAGGCACCGCTCAAGATCCAGCTGACGCTGGCTCGCTATCAAGGGGACAAGAGACTCAGCAACACCCCGTATACGCTGTGGGTCACCGCCAACGAGCCGCGGGTCACGAAACTGCGCATGGGCGTCCAGATTCCTGTTCCCACGGGGGGGGTCGGATTCAACTATCGCAATGTCGGGACGGATATCGACTGCACCGCAATGACCGGTCCGAACGGCACCTACAAGATCGGGCTCACGGTCAATGACTCGTCCGTGTACTTCGCCGATCGGGAGCGTCCGGCGGCAGCGGCCCCTGAGTCGGGCCAGCCATCTTTCCGATCGTTCTCGGCCACGTTCAACATCCTCCTTCGCGACGGTCAGACGGCGCAGTACACCACCGCCACGGACCAGGTCAGCGGGGAAGTCATGAAGATCGACGCGACCATGACAGGTACTGAAGTAGGCCGTTCGAGGGTTGGCGCGGCGCGCCTGAGCCCGCGGTTCCGCACGAGGTCCGGCTGCTGGCTGAAGCTCGGACCGGCTCGCAATCGTCCGACATCGGGACGAACCGCGGCGGCGCGACGGTCATGTGCTTTATTCTGGCCTCGTGTCATCGAGGCTCGACCCGGGCGCCGCGGATGAAGATCGAGGCCGGTTGATGACGCCGCGCGTTCGCTCATTCGTCCGCTCTGTTCTGCAGGACATCCGGTACTCGGCACGCGCCGTGGCGCGGTCGAAGAGCACCACCGTGGTTCTGCTGATCAGCCTGGCACTGGGTACGGGTGCAAACGCGGCCGTCTATGGCGTCGTGCAGTCGTTGCTGCTGGGCGGGCCGGCCGGTGTGACCGATTCGTCGGCGCTGGTAAGCATCTACACCAGCGAGTACAGCGGTGCGCCATACGGCCGGTCGTCATTCCCCGACTTCGAGTCCCTCGTCTCGCAGGCTGGATTCCTGAAGTCTGCGGCGGCCGTTGACGACAACGCGGTTGACAATGTGCGACTCGGTGACTCGTCGGTACGGCGCACGAATCGCATCGGTCTCTGCGGCATTCTTCGACACGCTGCAGATGCGTCCACACCTCGGGCGCTTCCTGATTTCCGCAGACGCGGCGTCCGATCCCGCCGGCGCCGTCGTCAGCCTGCCACTGGCGCAGCGGATGGCTGACGATGCTCTGGTCCTCGGCAAGACATTGAGCATCGGCGACCATCACTACACGATTGTGGGAGTGGCCCCGTCGCGATTCCGCGGCCTGGATCTCGCGCGGGAGTGCGACGTCTGGATCCCGATGACGTCGCCATCGGCCGCGCGCGGCAACCGGCGGCTCTCGATCGTCGCCCGGCTTCAGGCCGGCACCAGTCTCGAGGAAGCCCAGGTTGGCCTTGGGCGGATATCGGACGATCTCGCGGCGACGCATCCCAGGACGAACAGCGGCAGCATCAATCAGACGGATGCACCGCGGCGCTTCATGCCGCTTCGATTCTCTCAATTGGATCCCGGCGCGAACACCCGGGTCGTGGTGATCGGGTTGGTCATCGGCGGGGCGGCCCTGCTGCTGCTTGCAAGCGCGTGCCTGAACGTTGGAAGTCTCCTGCTGTCGCGCGCCGTGGCGCGCAAGCGCGAGTTCGCCGTGAAGATGGCGCTCGGGGCGACGCGACGACGGCTGTTCCGGCAGTTGCTCACTGAAGCGATCTGCCTCTCACTCATGGGAGGCGCGCTTGGACTCCTGTTCGCGATCTGGACCGGCGGAGCCATCCCGGCGCTGTTCATTGCCGACCAGGCTCAACGGCTTGATACCGGACTGAACGCGCCCGCGTTTCTCCTCACCGTCGGCCTGGCAGGTCTGGCCGGCGCCGTGTTCGGCGTGGCCCCTGCGTTTCACGGCACAGGCGCGCCTGCTGTGACGGCCCTCCGGGCTGACGCCGGCGGCGTATCGGAGCAGCACGGCGGCGTACGCGCGCGGACGCTGCTGATCGGTGCGCAACTGGCGGTCTCGACGGTGCTGCTGCTTGCGACAGGAGCGCTCGTCACCGCCCTGTCGCACGCGCTCGAGGGCAATCGCGCATCGGCGGCCAGGCAGATCGCATTCGTGTCGATCGAGCTTCCCGGCCGGTGGGACGATCCCGTGCGCGGTGTCGCGTACCGGAATGCCGCACTCGATCGGTTTGCGAGGCTTGACGGCGTCGAAGCCGCGGCATGGGCGAGCACGCTGCCCCTGGGCCGGGGGAACAGGCGACAGTTTCAGATTGAAGGGGACGCTGCGGACGTCACCGACACCGTCGAACTGGAGACGAACGTGGTGTCAGCAGGCTACTTTCGCGCCATGACCCTTCCATGCGTCGACGGCCGGCTCTTCGACGACGGCGACCATGCGCGCTCCGCTCCTGTCGTCATCGTCGATGAGATCCTCGCGCGACGATATTTCGGCCGGACCGCTGTCGGACGGGTTCTCGTCGACGCGCAAGGCCAGAGCGTCACCGTCGTCGGCGTCGTCCGGAGCGGCGTCTATCGAACGCTTCAGCAGGCTCCTCAACCCACTGTGTACTATCCGGTGACGCAGGACTATCTCTGGCGCGGGCATTTCATTCTGCGAACCACGCGCGATCCCGAGGCCCTCCGGGTGGGGATGCAGGATGTCCTAGCGCAAACGGGCCCGGCAGACGTCCTGAAGATGTCGACGCTCGATGCACACCTGTCCGATGTGTTGACGGTCGACCGTCTGACGACGACGCTGGTCGGCCTGTGCGGCCTCATCGCGCTGGCGATGTCCACCATCGGGGTGTACGGCGTCATGAGCGATTCCGTCATCCGGAGAACGCGCGAGATCGGTTTGCGCGTCGCACTCGGTGCGAGCGGTTTCCGTGTCGCGCGCCTCGTGTTCATGGAGGCCGGACGGCTCGCGATCGCGGGTGTGGCGACCGGCATCACGGCCGCGATCATCATCGGCCACATGGCGCGGTCGTATGTGGATGGCCTGCCCGCGCTCGACCCGTTGACGCTGGCCGCGGCATCGGGAGCGCTGGCAATTGTCGTGCCCGTCGCCGGTATTCTGCCGCTGCGGCGAGCACTGCGCGTCAGTCCCAACGTCGCTTTGCGCGCGGAATGAAGCAGGGGCTTGATCGTGTTCGCGGAGAGTGAGATGAAGATCACGAAAATTCACGAAAGATCACCATGGAGCCGCGGAGCCACGGAGACGACACGGAGGGGAGCGGCGGTCGGCCGCCGGCTGTTGGCGCCGTTGGCCGGTGTAGGAGAGGGAGAGGATCTCCCGAACACAAACCCGCATGTTGTCTCTCGGGCTTGTGTTCGGGAGATCCTCTCCCTCTCCACCGCGCACAGCGCGGGCCGACCGCTGTCTGTCTCCGGAAACAAGATCTCTCGATGTCGACTGTGAATGAGTGCCACAAGCCGCCCGGGTCTCTCCGTGCGTCCCCGTGGCTCCGTGGCTCCGTGGTGGAATTTTCCGGCGTCAGTGCCAGGTATTCTCAATCATCGCAAGCTTCCACTGGTCGGACGTCTCCAGCACTTCGTCCTGGGAGCGGCAGACTTGTGACCGCTGTAAGGATCCGGCAATCTCCAGCCGCAGCTCCCATCCGAGCGGATGGGTGACGACACGGCAAGCCGCCTCGATCTGGCCGCCGCATCGATCCTTGTGGAGGTGGAACATGTCGCCGAGCGTGACTGGCTCAAACACTGGTCCGGCCTCCATTGTGCGGACGGCGCAGCCGTCCTGGCGAGAGCGCGAAGAGGTCCACCTGAAAAGCGGAGTTTCTGAGACGGACGTGCATTGTAGTGCACAACCGCTGCGGACATATATTGGAGTGCAGATCTCGGGGCCGCAGCAGGCAGGAGATCCTGGAAGGGACGTTCCCGACGACACGTGAATGAAACGGCGGAGAATCCAGACAACGATGATGACTGACTACGAGATCGCACGAATACCTGGCGCTATTGCATCGATTCAGATCGACACCGAGGCGCTCGGGTTCACCATGGCCTCGGAACCGAAGACGGGCGCGCTCCTGGCCGTGCTCGCGGCGTCCAAGCCAGGCGGCCGCTTGCTGGAGCTTGGCACCGGGACGGGACTCGGCACGGCCTGGCTGCTCGCAGGCATGGGGGCGGACGCCCGCCTTGATTCCGTCGACACGGACCCGGACGTCGTGGGGGTGGCGCAGCGCCACCTCGGGTCGGATCCCCGCGTGACGTTCCACGTCGCAGACGGAGCGGACTTCATCAGTCGTGCCTCTGCTGCCCAGTTCGATTTGATCTACGCCGACGCGTGGCCGGGGAAGTTCACGCATCTCGATGAAGCGCTCTCGCTGCTGCGCGTCGGTGGCATCTACTTCATCGACGATCTTGCACCTCAACCCAACTGGCCGGAGGGCCACGCACCGAAAGTCCCCGCACTGATCGATTCACTCGAACGCCGCGCGGACTTCAGGTCGGTCAAGCTCGATTGGGCGTCAGGCCTCATGATCGTGATTCGAACAGGAGAGTGAAACGCAATGACGGATTGGGATCACACTCCGCTGACCGATCTGCACGCTCCAGTCGGCCAGTCGCCATCAGCGCGGAACGATCGTCGTGTCGTTCCTGGCCGCGCCCGGGGCTGAGCTCAGGTACGTGGCAGGCGACAGCACGATCTGGTCGATGGAGAGGCCATCTTCCCTCGTCTGGATGCGCAGGGTCTGCGGTCCGCTCGTGGCGAAGTAGATCAGTGGCCCGAGGACGCCGACGCCGTAGCCATGGTCCTCCCAGCCCCAGCCCGCCACTCCGCAGCCATTGCAGGATTCCAGAACGAACGTGACCGCAGAAGTCGTCCCCCTTTGTGCGATCGGTTGTCCGGCCTGGTTGACGCTGTTCGTGAACTGCACGAACGCGGAGTCATTCGCGTAGGAGTCACGCTCCGCACGGCCGCGGATCCAGAGCCGATACGGTTGCCCGGATTCTGCGGTGAACGGGATGTCGACGTAGTTCGCCGGTGAGGCGAGCGGATTCTCCCGCTTGGGAGCCCCGGCATCCGGCTGCGCCAGCCGGAAGCCGCCGGCGGCCGACGCGTCCGCGACGCGCCGCCAGAGCCCGGCAATGGTTGTCGCGTCTCCCGCGCGAAGGACGATTTCGTCGGCGGCGGCGGACGTCTCCGGAGCGATTACCAGCTCAGGATCGTTGGACGAGGCTTCCCGCGCGTTGAAGACCGTCGCGGGGCTGCTCGTCACGGTGTTGCGCAGCAGCAGCGACACCGTCGAACGCCCAGCCGCCTTCTCTGCACGCAGATACGACGTGACGTCCCACTCGTGCCACGAGGGGACGGCGTTCGCGACGACGTCCGTATCGAGCGCCGTAGCGCTGCCTGCGGGCCGGTTGTTCCATGTGAGGCCCGTCTCCGTCCATGTGGAGCTCGCAGCGCTGTGCACGGCGGTCGGCACATTGCTGTTGCGCGCGTCCTGCAGCGCGCCGAACAGGCGGAGCCTCGCGATGCCGATACTCGACACGTTGCGCAGATCGAACTTCAAAAATCCTTCGCGCAGGTTGTCGGCCACGGCGCTCCGCTTCACTTCGATCCCGGGTTGCGTTCCATAGTTGACCGCCGCCGATGTCCCGCCGCGGACGAACGTATCAGCCGTTGGGGCCAGCCTGGCAGCTGCGACGTACCGAGCCGTATAGGTCCTGGCGGCCGCGGGGGAGGTTATGTTGTGGGTGGCGGCCCCGCCATCCGACCAGCCGGCAAAGAGCCAGCCCTGTCCGTTCGCGTCCACCTGCGTAGGGGCCGCGATCTGGATGGCATAACCCACCCATGAGGAGAGGGTCCGTGGCGCGACGACTGTGGTTTCGTTGAGCCCCAGGGAGAGTCCTGCCGGATCGGTGGCGAAGGTCAGCGACACGCGGGCGGCGTCGAGCCGCTGCGTGATGGTCGTGGTGCCTCCCTGGCCATCCCTCGCCGTCAGCCGGATCTCGAGGTAGCTCGTGGCTGCCCCCGCGAGATCCTCAGGCGCCGGGGCCATGAAGGTCACGCCGTTGCCAGGCGTGGCAGGGAGAAACGGATGAGTGTGCGTGTTGTGGTGGAGGATCACGGTCCACGACAGTGCGGAGGCCGGCAACGTACCGTCTTCGGCGTCCGCCGCGCTCCCCGTCAGGGTGATGGTCTGACCGACGGTAAATCGTGTGCTGGTGGACGGTGATGTGATCTTCGGGACCGGGAGCGTGTTTCCGGCGCTGATGCGCACCGTCTTCGTCGCGCTTGCGCCGTGCGTATCGGTGACCCTGACGACGGCATCGTACTGCCCGGCCGCCGCGAACGCGTGGCTGGCGACCGCCGTGAACGCATGCGCGCTCCCATCGTCGAAGTCCCAGTCATATCTGAGTGTGTCGCCGTCCGGATCGCTGCTGGCGCTCGCGTCGAACCGCACCGTGAGTGGCACGGGGCCCTGCAGCGGCGATGCCGTCGCACTCGCCGTCGGAGTGCGGTTGCCGGTATGGGCGACGCGCCGTACCTGCCCGCCGTTGGCGTAGGTGGTGTAGTAGAGCGCCTGGGTGCCCCCGTACGGACCGAAGATCAGGGATACCGCACTGTTCGTGCCCAGGCCGGTGTCGAACGACGTTCGCACGTAAGAGCCGTCGGTCGCCTTCGACAGCGTGAACAGGCTGCCGCAGACGTAGTCGCCGAACACGTACGCACCCTGATACGCGGCGGGCCATACGCCCGGGGGCACGAACGCCCCTCCCGTGATGGATGCGCAGCCGGATCCGTGTCCGTAGGCGTAGATCGGATTCGTCATGCCGGCCGGCGGCGCGCCGCAATTGGTGGTCGACGCATTGACGCAGCGGCCCTCCCGCACGTTCCAGCCGTAGTCGGCACCGGCGACGATTTGATTGATCTCCTCCCACGCGTCCTGTCCGACGTCATTGACGAAGAGGCGGTTGGAGCCAGGCTCAGGATCGAACGCGAACCTGAAGGGATTGCGGAATCCCCATGCGAACGTCTCCTGACACTTCTGCCCGGCGGATGTTCTGCCGGTCACGTTGCAGCGGGCAGTTCCTGAACCCACGAATGGATTGCCGGCGGGAATGCCTCCGGAGCGCGTGATGCGCAGCAGCTTCCCCCCGAGGACGTGATGATCCCGCGCGGCGTTGTTGCTCCCTCCGCACCCGCTGTCTCCCGCGTAGTCGCAGCCGCCATCACCCGCACTGACATAGAGGTAACCGTCAGGGCCGAAGTGCAGGTCGCCTCCGTTGTGATTGCCATTCGGCGACGGGATGTTGTCGATAAGGACGAGCTCGGAGGCCCGGTCGGCCACACTCGCATCTGACAGCGTGAAGCGAGAGACGCGATTGACCGGACTACGCGCGGTGTTCTTTTCGCAGACGCCGGATTTGTTGTACGTGTAATAAAGGTAGATGTGGTGGTTCGTGGCAAAGGCGGGATCGACTGCCAGGCCGAGCAGACCGCGCTCACTGTTGGTGCAGATCGAGGCTGACAGATTCAGAGCGCTGGCCGTTCGCAGAACGTCGTTCTCGATCACCCGCAGCGCGCCCGCCTGCGTAGTCGTCAGGAGCCGCCCGTCAGGCGTGAACGCAATCGCCGTCGGACTGGGGACGGCGGCCACGAGACTGTCCTCGAAGCCCGCCGGCGGTACCGCGAGCAACACCGCGCCGCCCGCGAAGAGGCTGAGGACCGCGAGACAACGGGCCAGGACTGGAAGGCGCATGAGGGCCTACGCGCAGCAATGCGCGTGCCCCGGCTGTGGTGACCGTGACGTCTCGCGGGATCCCGCCGCACCAGGTGAGCTCGGCCGTTCAGCCTGTCACTGTTCTTCCGTGCGCCACTGCGATTCAATCATTTCGGAGGGCGGCGATTGGATTCGATCGCGCGGCGCTCCATGCCGGGATCAGGCACGCCATGAGCGCCACGAGGGTCATCACGAAGACCGTCTGCGCCATGACCGCGGGATCAGCACTCCGCACGTGGTACAGCTGGGTGGTCAGGAGCCGGCCGGCGGCAAGCGCCGCCATCAGCCCGACGACGATCCCGATGATCACGAGCCGCAGGCCGTCTCCAAGAACGTCCCGGATGACGTCCCCGCTGACAGCGCCGAGGGCCATGCGGATGCTGATCTCGCGACGGCGCGTCGCGACCGAATACGCCATCACGCCGTAGAGCCCGATGCAGGCAAGCGTCAAAGCGGCAGCGGAGAAGGTGCCGACCAGATTGAAGGTCAGACGCTGCTGCGCCATCGAGGCGGCTCCAGCCTGGTCGAGGGCCCGGAGGTTCGCGATCGCCACGCCCGGGTCGGCCTCCAGAAGCGCCTGCCTGATGCTCGCCGTCAGGCTCATCGGCTCGAGCGGTGTGCGTACCACGACCGAGAAGTCGAATGGGTTGTAGGCCTGAGGCAGGTAGGCGAATGGACGCGGCTTCAGGTCCAGTCTTCGGTCTACGACGTCGGCGACGACGCCGACGACTCTCCACTTGTTTCCAACGATGAAGATCTCTCGACCGATCGGGCTGTCCGACGGAAACAATGTGCGCGCGGCTGTTTCGCTGATGACCGCGACACGCACGCCGTCGCCCTGATTGTCCGCTGCGATCAGTCGCCGGCCAGAAACCAGCCTCGTGCCGAGCGCCTCGAGGTAACCCTCCGACACGTAGTCCACGCGGCCGAGAAGGAAGTCGTCGCCCGGGCGGTCGGGTCGGCTCAGATACTCACCGAATCCCCCTCCCCGGAATGGAATCGACATTCCCGCTCCTGCGGCATCGACTCCCGGCAGGTTGCGTATCCGGCCGAGCAGATCCCCGGAGAAAGCGAGACGCCGTTCGGCAGTCGGATACGTGACTCTCGGGAGTGAGAGATCGAACGCCAGGGCGCGCGCGGGCTCGAATCCGGGATCGACGCCGGCCACATTGGTGAGGCTGCGCAGAAGGAGCCCGGCCGACGTGAGCAGGACGACGGTGAGCGCGACTTCGGCGATGACGAGCATCGCCTGTGTGCCACGCCGCCCGCCAGCGGTCGCGCTCTTGCCACCGTTCTTGAGAACGCCGTTGACGTCGGGCCGCCCGGCACGCCACGCCGGGAGCATCCCGAAGAGCAGCGCCGTGACCCCTGTGGTCACAACAGCGAACGGGAGGACCCGCAGATCGAGCTGCGGCGTCATCGCCTGGGGCACCAGATCGGTCATCAACCGCCCGAGTATGCCGACGGCCCATGACGACAGGAGGATACCGGCGACGCCGCCGAGGAGCGCCAGCAACGCACCTTCGGTCAGCACCTGCCGCACGATGCGAGCCGTCGTCGCGCCGAGGGCTGCGCGGAGTGCCATCTCCTGCTCCCGATTGCAGGCCCTCGCCAGCAGCAGGTTCGCCACGTTGGCACAGGCGATGAGCAGGAGCAACGCCACCGCACCAAGAAGTGTGAGCACCACTGGACGGCGATCGACCGCCAGGACGTAGTGCAGGGGCCTGACCGTCACGCTCCATCGTTGCTTGAAGGCCGGGTACTCGGACGCGAGCTGTGCCTTGACCGCTTTCAGCTCTGCATCACCGCGGGCCGCTGTGGTACCGGCCTTGAGGCGCCCGTACACCTCCGCCCAGTGCGGAGACCGCTGTGACCGGTTCGTGCCGGGGGTGAGCACCGCCGGCACGAAGAGCTGGGCGTCGCGGAGGATCCACGCTCCGCGCGGGAGCACGCCAATCACGGTGCGCGGCACTTCGTCCATCACGATGCTCGTGCCGACGATGGAGCGATCGCTCCCAAAGCGGGTGCGCCACAACTCCTCCGTGAGGAGCACGACGCTGTTGTTTCCCCCGGGACGATCGTGCTCCGGCAGGAATCCGGTGCCAAGCAGCGGCCGAACCCCCAGCACGCGGACGAAGTCGTGCGAGACCTCGAGCCCGATGACGCGCTCTGGAGGCCCGCCGCTGCGCAGGTTGGCGCTGATGGTTCCCACCAGCGCGAGACTGTCGAATTGCGTCTGATGCGCCTGCCAGTCGAGAAAGACGCCGCCGGCGACGGAGTTGGGATTTCCGTTGTCACCGACTTCGAGCACCTGCACCAGCTGCTCCGGATGGGGATAGGGCAGCGGCCGCAACAAGACGGCATCGAGCGTGCTGAAGATTGCCGCCGTCGCCCCGATGCCGAGAGCGAGCGTCAGGATCGCCACAGCCGCGAAACCGGGGCTTCGTGCGAGCATGCGCAGGCCAAGCGTCGCATCCTGCCGGAGCTCACCGGCCAGGCGTGCGAGGCGCTGCTGACGTTCCACTCTGTCTTCCTGCGCGGCACACCCTGTCAGAGCGACCCTGCGGTTGCCGAACTCTCGAAGCGCCTGCTCCCGCGCGGCGTCGCGATCCAATCCCGAGTGCATCAGCTCGTCGGTGCGCATGTCGAGATGAAAGCCAAACTCTTCATCAATCCCGGCCCGCACATCGTCGCGGTTCCGCGATGGAAATCCGAACATCCGTCTGACATCACGAGGTCTCATCAACCCACCTCAGCTTGCTTCGATCACCTTGAACATCGCCTCGGCGTACTGCTTCCAGAGAGAGACTTCGTTCCGAAGCTGACGGCTCCCCGTCGGTGTGAGCGAGTAATACTTGGCGCGCCGGTTGTTCTCCGACAGTCCCCATTCGGACGCCACCCATCCCTTCGCCTCCAGGCGGTGGAGGGCCTGGTACAACGCCGCGTCTTCCATCGCAATGACGCCGTCTGTGCGATCGCGCACCCAGCGCGTGACCGAATAGCCGTGCGCGGGCCCCTGCTGGAGGGCCTTCAGAATCAAGAGATCGACAGTCCCCTGGAGGAGGGTCAGCGTGGTGTGACTCAAGACTCAGTCCTCTCGCTTGGACGGACCCGGCGCGGTGGTTGTTCCACTCATTACGTGAGTGGAGAGCCCCAACGTATCACAGTCACGGAGAGAAGGAGGGTAGCTCAGGCGGGAGGGAAGAGCTCCGGGCCGTCCCCGAGGGACGGCCCGGATAGAACACGGGCTAATTCTTCGTCATCGTCAGACCGGTGACGGTCGCTTCGGTGTTGTGCGCCATGCGGATGCCATAGAGGCCGTCAGTGGACTTCAGCTTGCCGGCCGTCACGAGCGCGGGCTTGTCGTAGCCGGCCACGACCGTGCCGTTGATCGAGCATTCGACGCGCTCTCCCTTGACCGAAACCGCGATCTCCTGCGTGACGGGCTCTCCAGGCGCTCCCGCCTTCTTCACCGCGGCATTGGCCTCGCCTCGCCGGCCGTTCATCTGGAACGGTTCGGGACCGAAGCCGCGCACGATGAAGCTTCCTGTTCCATACGCGGCGCAATAGAGAAAGCTCTGTTGCGCCGTACCGAGGTCGTTGCCTGCGATCATGATCCCGTAGGGATGCGGATGATCGTTGAGGCCCATGAACTTCGGCTCGGTGAAGGTCGCCTTCACGGTGTAGTTGCCGGCAGCCTTGTTTGCCGGGTTCCAGTACGTGACGGCGGGCCCCGTCGTCACATGAAAGCCCTCGCCCTCCTTGGCGAACTTCGCGTTGTTGAGTGTCTGGCCGGCCTTTTCTTCGCCCGGGTCGACCTTCCCGGTCCATCCGGGCGCCGTCACGCCACCGCCGGCCACGGCCTTGGCGGCGTCCTGGCCCCAGGCGCCGGAAACAGTGGGAGCGAGCATGACGACGGCGATTGCGAGCGCGGAACCGTATACGAGACGCATGGTGGTGTCCTCTCCGGAAAAGTAGTTGGCAAGAGGGTACGCTCGTTCTCTCAATCTGGCAACTGGTCGACCGCACTGCCGGGTTCAGCCTGCTTTACTATGTGGTCGGTCGAAGGTCCGGATCCGTTGCCCGTCCGGCAGGCCAAATCCCCGGACGGCGTGTCTAAGGTCCAAGGTCCGTGGATTCCTGATCTGAACGTGGTCCGAGAGATGGAGGTCCCGTGCGTGTGCCCGCCGCCCTCATCCTGTGCCTGATCGCCGGCGCTCTTTCGCAGATCGTGCCGCCTTCTCGAGCCGCGCAGTTCGCGCAACCCCCGCGCGACGCCGTCCCTCACCCCGAGCCGGGCGGCACGAGCGCGATCAAGGGCCGCGTGGTCGCGGCCGACACGGGCAACCCTATCCGCCGGGCGAACGTCACGCTGGTACGTGGGCTTCCACCCCGGACCCCTGGCGCCGGGCGTGGCGCGGCAGCGACGGCCACACTGGTCCCACCGGCAGGACGCGCCAATCAGCCACCAGACACACTCGGCAGGCCGCGTCAGGCGGTCACGAATGCGCAGGGGGCCTTCGAGTTCAACGGCCTTCAGGCCGGAACATATCGGGTCATCGCGTCAGGGGCCGCGCATTTTCCGCAGGACCCTCGGAATGGCGTACGGTGCGAAGCGGCCGAACGCGCCTTTCTCGTCCGACATGGGGCAGTCGATCTCAGTTGCTGGCGGCGAGACCTTCGACAAGGCGGTCATCCGGTTGCCTCGGGGCGCCGTGATCTCCGGCCGCGTCACGGACGAGAACGCCGAACCGCTCGCGCGCGTGCAGGTCTACACGGTCTTTTTCCCACCAGGCAGTGACGCGTGGACAGCGAAGTGGATTCGGCGCCCAGACGGACGACCTCGGACAATTTCGCCTCTACGGGCTCGCACTGGGGGACTATCTCGTGGCCGCGGAAGCGCGGGAGAACACGTTCTCGCCGCCGAACGCCGCTCCGGAGGTCGAAGAAGAGAAGACAGGCTTTCTGACAACCTACTTTCCCGGCACCACCGACGAAGCCTCCGCGTCGCGCGTAAAGACGCGCGCCGGCGGGGAAACGTCCGGCATTGAGATCCGGCTGGGCGAAGGACGTCTCTTCCGGGTGTCGGGTTCCGTCGTTGACTCCCAGGGCAAGCCCGCGGCCCGGGTCATGGGACAAGTGATGCGCCGCGAGGCGGGGTTCAATGGGGGTTCTTCGTTCGGGTTCGCGACCGACGAGAAGGGGCAGTTCCGGATGCGGAACATCCCGCCGGGCAACTACCGTCTGGTGGTCCAGCCGATGCGTCAGAACTTCGGGCCAGGCGGACGCGGCAACGACGGGGATGCGGGTGAGATGGCCATGGTTCCTCTCACGGTCGCCTCCGATCTCGACAACGTGGTCGTGATGACGATGCCGGGCGTGACGATCACGGGGCGGCTCATCATCGAGCAGGGTCCCGCCTCCTCGTCGCCAGGGCCCATTCGTGTGATGGCCGTCGTCGGGAACAATGAGGACTCGATGGGGATGCGCACGTCGCAGCCGCCGGTGCTCGTCGGGCCGGACCAGACGTTCACGCTGAAGGGCCTGATGGGGGAG
This sequence comes from uncultured Acidobacteriota bacterium, assembly GCA_963749835.1. GTDB lineage: Bacteria > Acidobacteriota > Vicinamibacteria > Vicinamibacterales > 2-12-FULL-66-21 > JALZOC01. The sequence continues at coordinate 2,320,310 of CAVVOD010000001.1, read as the reverse complement.
TACCTGCTGAGAGTGGCGGCGCCCACCCTCTACGTCAAGTCGGTCACGCTCGACGGCGGCGACGACGTGACGGATACGCCACACGAGTTCAAGACGAACGAGCGCGTGGTCATGACGGTGACGTCGCGTGCATCGACGCTGGAAGGGACCGTCACCGACGGCAAGGGGGGCGTGGCAGCGGAGACTGGAGTCCTCGTGTTCTCGGAGGAGCGGGGCACCTGGCGCATGTCCTCGACGCGGACGCGCCGGGGCATGGCCGATGCCGAAGGCCATTTTCGCATCCAGGGTCTCATGCCGGGCAGATACTTCGTGATCGCGGTCCCCCGTGAGCGCCTGACCGTCGTCCCCGGGGCGGCCGATGCTCTGTTGTTCGAGCAGTTGTCGAAGGACGCCGTGTCGGTGGTGATTGCCGATGACGAGGAGCGCCGGCTGGATCTGAAAATCGTCGAAGGGCCCTAAAGCTGTGCTTGGCGCGGTCAGGACTGCGCCCCTATACTCAAGTCTCCATCATGTTGCCGACGGGGCCGTCAGCCTCGCTCACGCCGAGCCCATCGCCGTCACGGCTGGGTCCTTATGAGCTGTTGTCCCTGCTCGGCCGCGGCGGAATGGGGGAAGTCTACCGCGCGCGCGACACCCGCCTGACGCGCATCGTCGCCATCAAGGTCCTGCCGGCGGCGCTCAGCGACAGCGTGCAGGCGCGCTCACGCTTTCAGCGCGAAGCCCGCGCCATCGCGTCGCTCAGCCACCCCAACGTCTGCGTCGTTCACGACGTTGGCAACGAGAGTGGCCTTCAATTCATCGTGATGGAGTACCTGGACGGCGAGTCGCTGTCCGCGCGGCTTCATCGGGGTCCCCTTCCGCTGAACGAGCTGCTCGTGCGCGCGATCGAGATCGTCAGCGGTCTCGAGCATGCGCACGCGGCGGGCATCGTGCACCGCGACGTGAAGCCGGCGAACATCATGCTCACGAAGTCGGGGGCCAAGCTGCTCGACTTCGGCCTCGCGGGGCTTCGGCCCAGCCTCCTCGAGCGCGAGACCGTCACCGATCCGGCACTGACCAACGTCGGCCAGATGATGGGCACGCTTCAGTACATGGCGCCGGAGCAGGTGGAAGGCAAGGAGAGCGACGCGAGGACGGATCTCTTTGCGTGCGGGCTGGTGCTGTACGAGATGGCCACGGGCCGGAAGGCATTCGACGCACCCAACAGCAGTGCCATCATCGCCGCGATCATGACCGGCGAACCGCTGTCGGTTCGTGAAGTCCAGCCAACCTGCTCGGCGTCGCTCGACTGGGCGATCCGGCGATGCCTGGAGAGGAACCCGCAGGATCGGTGGCAGACCGCGACCGATCTCCGAGCGGCTCTCCAATGGTTCCAGAGCGAGACGGGCGGCGTCGCGAAGGTCGCGCAGGCCGGCGAGACCGTCTCACGACGTTCACTGGGAGCCGGCGTGCTGGCGGTCTGTGGAGTCGCTCTGGTGCTGGGCACCTGGTTCATGTCGTCACGCTGGCACGCCGTTCCGGCCGCCGGCACCCAGGCCGTCCGCTCGACGATTCCGCTCGTGTCGGACGCCATCATCGGCGGCGACGGCACGCCGGGGCTGGCCCTCTCGCCTGACGGCAGGCGGCTGGCGTATGCCGCGGAGGTGAAGGGGACGAGCGGGCTCTACGTGCGGAGGCTGGACAGACTCGACTCCACGCTGGTGCCCGGCACGGAGGGAGCGTCGAGTCCGTTCTTCTCGGCAGACGGTGGCAGCGTCGGGTTTTTTGCCGACGGCAAGCTGAAGACGGTGTCGCTCGACGGCAGCTCTCCACGCGTCATCTGCGACGCTCCCCGTGGCCGCGGTGGCAGCTGGGAGACGCCGAATACGATCGTCTTCGCGGCTTCGAGCGACACGCCCCTCTTCCGCGTGGACGCCGGGGGAGGGCGGCCCGAAGCGATCACCACGTTGAGTGAGCGCCCGCGCGAGCGATCGCATCGCTGGCCGGAGGTCCTGCCCGGCGGGCGAGCTGTCGTGTTCACGGCAGGAAACCCCACGGACAACAACTTCAGCGACGCCGAGATCGTGGTGCAGTCGCTCGTCGAGCCGAAGGAGCGGCGCGTGCTCGTCAGCGGAGCGGCGCACGCCCGCTACGCCGCGGGACACCTGGTGTACCTCTCCGGCCACTCGCTGGTCGCGGCGCCGTTCGATTTGCAGCGGCTCCACGTCACGGGCGCTCCCTCGAGCGTGGTGGACGGACTGTCAACATCCATTTACGTCGGCGCCGCGCAGTTCGCTGTCTCGCGCGAAGGCTCCCTCATCTACCTGCCACCCGGCGGGAGCGGCCCGCAGACGTCGCTCGCGTGGGTGAGCCGTGACGGCGGAGTCACCCCGATTGCCGGCATTCGAGGACTGTTCACCGGGGTCAGGTTGTCTCCCGACGGCAGGCGCGCGGCACTGAACGTCAACGAGGGGGACGCCGATGTCCGTGTCTATGACCTGCTTCGCGGCACGTCCAGCCGGATCACCTACAGTGGCCAGTTCGAAGGAAACCCCGTCTGGACGCCGGACGGTACGCGCATCGCGTTCGCCTCCGAGCGAGGACCGGGCGTCCAGATGTACTGGAAGCGATGGGATGATCCCCGCGGCGCGCCGGGCGCGCTGGCGCAGGCGGGCGGGCAGGACGAGCCGCTCGCGCCGGGCGAGTACTCCCGCATCCCGCATGCGTGGTCTGCCGACAGCCGCTATCTCGCGTTCACGGAGAACCATCCGGACACGCGGCGGGACATCTGGATCCTGCCGATGGCTCCCGGCGCGAAGCCGCGCGCGGTCGTCACGACGCCGTTCGAGGACAGTCAGCCGGCGTTTTCACCCGACGGCAAGTGGCTCGCGTATCAATCGAACGAATCAGGGGATGACGAGGTCTACGCGCGTCCTCTCGAGCGTTCCGTGGACCGCATGCAGATCTCTGTCGCAGGCGGTACCGCGCCCCGCTGGGCCGCCAACGGTGAGCTCTTCTACTGGCACCACGGCGGGATGGTTGCCGTGACCCTGACGTCCACCGGAGAGACGTTGACCGTCGGTCCGCCGAAACCGCTCTTCGACGTGGCGCAGGTGCCCAGCTACGACGTGACCTCCGACGGCCAGCGTCTTCTCATGCTGCGCCCCGACTACGCGCAATCTCCCAGGCAGCTGGTTCTGGTGCACCAGTGGACGGCCGAGATGCGGCGCTGACGCCCACAGTGCCAGGGTGAATCGACAGCGAGCCAAAGTGCCAGAGCGATCGAGAGAGGTGCCAAAGTGCTAGGAGGACTAATGACGAAACGACAGCTGCTGATGGCGTTGACCTGCGTACTCGTGACGGTGTCGTTCGGCCGCGCGGCGGCGGCGGACATTTCAGGCACGTGGAAGTCCTCCTTCGAGACGCAAATAGGCCAGCAGAACTACACGTACGAGCTCGCCGTGAAAGACGCGACGGTCACGGGAAAGGCCAGGTCGGACAATGGCGAGACGACGCTCACTGAAGGCAAGGTCGAGGGGGACAAGGTCTCGTTCGTCGAGATGCTGAACTTCCAGGGCATGGAGATTCGCATCGTGTACACCGGCACGATCGTGTCGGCCGACGAGATCAAGTTCACGCGGCAGGTCGCGGACTTTGCGACGGAAGAGCTCGTGGCGACGCGCGTCAAGGACGCGAAGAACAAATAGATCGCGCGTCGCCCGACGGGCGTTTTACAACGTCGCCAGGAATGCCTGCGTCCAGCGGATGCTCGCTTCCACGCTCGCGAGCTGGCGTGCGGCCGGAGACTCCGCCGGATCCGCGGGCGGCTCGAGCACCGGCTTGCCACGGTCGCAGAGCGTGAGGAACCGCGCAAATTCCCATGCGGGAGTGCTGCGGTAGAGATCCCAGAACTGCGTGTCGTGATAGTTCATCATCCGCGGCTGCGGCGTGACGATCACCTCCAGCGAGACGGCCCGTCCCGGGCATTTCTCCAGATAGCTGCGGATGTAGCGGTCCATGCCCATGTTGCCGTCGCCCATGCGTGTCCACCGCACGGCCGCCCCTTCGGGAGTGTTCCACAGCGCGCTGTCGCGCATGTGGCTTGTCAGGACATAGGGAGCCAGGGTTTCGAGCGTCAGGTGTGGATCCTCAATCGTCCACACGGGATTCCCCGAGTCGATGCAGACACCGACGACGTCCTTCCCCGCGGCTTCGATCAGCGCCTTGAGCTCGCGCGCCTGCATGTCGCCCGCGTGGTTCTCGATCGCGACTTTCACGTTCGCATCCGACAGGCGCGATCGCATGCTCTTGAGCACACCGACCATCGACTCGATGTGCCGGTCGATACCGCCGCGGCGATCCGCACTGCTCCCCAGTACGGCCCGCACGATCGGCGATCGGACGATGCGCGCCGCCTCGATCATTTTGGTGAGCTGTTCTTCGGCGGTCCCCTGCGCCTTGTCGAACATGGCGGACGTCGGACAGATCGATCGCATCCCGATTTCGATGTCGATCGCGAGCTCGTCGGCGCGTGCTCGCACGCGGCGCAGGTTCTCGGGCTCGAGGGTTCCGAGGAAGCGGATCTCGCTGAAGTGGACGACCTTGACCTTCCACTTCGCGGCGAAATCGAGCTGCTGGAACGGGGTCCAGTTCTGGTCCCGGAGGCTGAACATGTCGACGCCGAAGCGCACGGGCGTCGCGGCCGCGCGCTGGGGAGCGTCACCCTGGAGCGCACTCGCGCGCAGGGGAAGGCCGGTCGCAACCGCCGTCGCGCCAAGCATCTGGATGAACGTCCGCCGGTCCGTCTTCGGGGTTCCACTCTGAGCCAATCGTCACCACCTCTGCTGCTGTTCGAAGCGACAACAATACCCGAGGCCTGGCCGGTTGCCAATTGCTGCAGTCAGAGTGACGGCCCTCTCTGTTCAGGAAATGGCCTCCATCAATGCTGAAGTCATCAGAAGGGCGTGCCCGTCTCAGCCATTGTCTGGGATGGCTATATTGACCGAACGCGGTAAAATCTTTGCGACGATTGACGGAGTGAGTCGACGCGACATGATGACCGATCCGGGCTGCTACAACTTCTGGTCCGACACCCACTACTGAGCCGCACGCATCGCGGCGCCGGGGGCGCTGCAGAGCCGTGGTCACGACTACCGGTGCCCTGTGTTGCGGGTTTCGCTGTCGGCGGCGCGGAGACGACGGCTGCGAAGGCGTCTGGCATGAGTGATGTGATGTCGCGACGACGCATGAAGGCGCTCATCGTCGAGGACAACGACGATCTCCGAGGGCTGTTCCGCACCGCGCTCGCGATCGACGGGTTCGATGTGCAGGAGGCTCGAAACGGGTTGGATGCGCTCCATCGGATCGACCAGGACCCGCCGGACGTCGTGATCCTCGATATCAACCTGCCGCTCGTCAGCGGCGTCGCCGTGCGCGAACAGATTGCCGCGCACTCCGCGACGCGTCATATTGCCGTCGTGGTCGTGACGGGTTCCGCCGAAAACTTCGATGCCTTGAACGTGCCCTGCATCATTCGAAAGCCCGTGTCCCCGACCGAGCTGGTGAAGGCCGTACGAAAATGTCTGGCGAGCGGAAGCGGCGTGGCCTCCTCGTGAAGGCATAATCTAGGTTGATTGACGCCGCATCGATCCGGATCCAGCCGTCTCGTCGCCCCCCTTGCCGCTCTGGCGTTCGTCAGTCTTGGCCTGCCCGATGGGCTGCAGGGCGTGGCCTGGCCCTCGATGCGGGCCTTCTTCGGCGTGAGCCTGGACGCCCTGGGTGCGCTCCTCGTCGCGACGACCGCCGGGTATGTCGTCTCGAGCTTCTCGAGCGGACGGCTGCTGCGCCGGTTGAACCTGGGACATGTCCTCGCCGCGAGCTGCCTGCTCACCGCTGCCGGCCTCCTCGGCTACGCAGCGGCATCGCAGTGGCCGGTGGTCCTCGTGCTTGGTGTCATCCTCGGCCTGGGCGCCGGTGCGATTGACGCGGCCCTGAACACCTACGTCGCCACGCACTACGGCGCGCGGATGCTGAACTGGCTGCATGCCTGCTTCGGCGTGGGTGCGGCATCCGGGCCGCTCATCATGACCGCGGTGCTCCAGCGGGGGCAGGTGTGGCAGCGCGGGTATGTGATTGTCGGCCTGGCGCAGATCGGGCTGGCCACGTGCTTCGCGCTCACGTTCCGCTCGTGGCCCCGGAGCGACGGGCAGGCGGTGAACGCCGATCGGCGCGACGCGGCGACGATGGGATCGACGCTGCGGATTCCCGCGGCCTGGCTCGGGATGGCGGTGTTCATCGCGTATGCGGGCGTGGAGGCGTCGATCGGCGCGTGGACCTTTACGCTGCTGACCGAAGCCCGGCACATGACGACGGTGGAGGCCGGTCTTCTCGCGAGTCTGTTCTGGGGCGGCATTACCGTCGGCCGGCTGCTCGCTGCGGTGGCCGGCGGACTCGTGACGGTGCACCGCATGCTGGGCGCGGCGCTCTGGTCAGTAGCCCTGGGCGTCGCCCTGGTGTGGCTCGACGTGAACGCCGGCGTCACAGGCTTCGGTCTGGTCCTCGCCGGCATTGCGTGCGGACCGATCTTTCCCTCGCTCATCGCCACGACTCCGGGGCGGGTGGGTGTGCCTCACGCGGCGAACGCGGTCGGGTTCGAGATCGCGGCTTCCGCCGTGGGGCTCTCTGTCGTTCCCGGCCTCGTCGGTGTCGCGGCCACTCGCTTCGGCATCGACATGATTGCGCACCTGTTTCTTGTACTCGCCGTTCTGCTTCTCGTCATCTATCGCCTGCTCGATCGAAGCGCTCCGGACGCTGCCGCCGTGTAGTAACCCCCGCACACTACCCGAATCTCCGTCCGCCAACGCTCACCGCCGTGTGCACTCGTGCGCCAGCGTCACACATGGCAAAAACATGAGCAATTCCGCTGGTATTCGATTGACGCCGACTCGACCGTAGGCGATAATCAAGACCTTCCCAACTAACTCATAACGTGGGCTGCGCAAGGCCTCCGGACACAGGGCCCTGCGTGGAGTGTTTATGCCGGCGTACACGCGTCGCGTCGTGTCGTCCGTGGCCGCGCTGCGCGTCCAGGCGACCCTCGCCGTCCTCATCGTCACCGGCATGGCAGCCGGACCTGGCGCCGCGCAAAGCCCGGTACCCTCCACATTCAAGCTTGCGTTCTACAACATCCAGAGCGGCAAAGGTGAGCCGTCGCTGCCTGGATTCCCGTCGTCATTCAGCGACACCACCAACTGCACCGACACGACGAAGCCCATGAGCGCGTGGGGTGTCGGGATCGTGCAACGCGTGCTCGTGGAGAGCATCGCCGAGGATCCGGGCGTCGTCGCCCTTGGACTCTCAGAGGCGTGGCCGTGTGCAAGCGTGTCGGCGGTCAAGGGAGTTCTCGGCTGGCGCTCCGCGAGCTCGGAGCGGAATGGTGTGGCGATCGTCGCGAAGTATGGATTCGCGGGTCCGGAACAGTGGCTCCAGCTCGATACGACCCTCAACACGACGCCGCGCGACACGATGTGGATGCTGCGGCTCCCGGTCTGCCTCGACGATGCGTGCACCCGATCCCTTGTGGTCTTTACGGCACACTGGTCCGGTTCCGGTCTCACGAACGCCGACTCGAACCTGTCTGCCGAGATCCAGGCGCAGCAGTCCATTGACTTCATGAGCCTCCTGCCCGCCTGGCAGCCGCAGGTGCTGATCGGAGACCTCAACGTGTTCGCCGGCACGAAGGTGGTCTGCGGACAGAACCCGAAGAACAGGCCACTGCAAATGTTGCGGGAGGCGGGGTACCTCGACGCATGGACTGCGATCGAAGGACTGGCGGACGGACCCACAGGGATGATGAACCGGGCCGGCTGCGGCACACCTTCGGGGGGCCTCTGGAAACGTATCGACTACACGTGGTCCAGAAACGTTGCGCCGCTGTCGATCGGTACGCTTCGGTCTGGTGGAGCCTGGTCATGAGGCTCCCTCGGACCATGCAGGGATCATCGCCGAGTTTCCGTTTCCTGATGTGCTCGCCGCGAGCGTCGCTCCGACCGCCGTGATCGCCTCGCCCATAGAGGGAGCGACGGTGTCGGCGCACGTTCCCGTCTCGGTTGACGGTCAGGACGACGTGGAAGTGATTCGCGTCGAGCTGCTGCTGGACGGATTGGTTCTAAAGGTGTCCAGCGCCGCGCCTTTCGACTTCGATTGGAATACGTCGATCCTGCCGAATGGTGTGCACACGCTGCAGGCCGCCGTCGCCGACGGCGCCGGCAACCGCACCCTGTCGGCGTTGCGGTCAGTCACTGTGCAGAATGCCGTCGCCGCAGGGGACGAGATCGTGCTCCATGCCGGCGAAGCCACGACTATTGCCGGCAACTGGCAGCTTGTACCCGATATCACCGCCGCTTCCGGTGCGCGCCTCCAGAATCCGGATGCAGGCAACGCCAAACAGCCCTACGCGCTCACGAACCCCGCGAGCCGTGTCGAACTGTCGTTCGACGCCATTGCCGGCAAGCCCTACCGGGTCTGGCTGCGTGCCAGGGCCTGGAGCGACAGCACTCTCAACGACGAGGTCTACGTGCAGTTCAGCGGCACGGTCGACATCAACGGAGCGCCGATTTACCGGATTGGCACGACGAATGGCACGGTTGTCACTCTCGAGGACTGCGAGGCATGCGGCATTTCAGGGTGGGGATGGCAGGACAACGGATGGCCGCGCGATGTGCTCGGACCTGTTGTGTACTTCGCCACGTCCGGCACGCAGCGAATCCGCATCCAGCCCCGGCAAGACGGCATCGCCATCGACCAGATCGTTTTGTCGAGCCTCGAGTACCCTGAATCGGGCGCCCGGTGTTTTGAAAGACGACCAGACGATCCTTCCCGCGACGTCCGGCTTCATAGGCCCTGACCCGATCGAGACCAATATCTGCCCATCGGTGACGCTGACGAGCCCTGCTGCCGGCGCCACCTTTGCGGAGCCGGCGAACATCACGCTATCGGCAAGCGCGAGCGATCCCGACGACGGTGTGGCGAGCGTCGAGTTCTTTGCCGACTCGACGTCGATGGGCATGTCGACCGGTGCGCCGTACGGTGTAACCTGGTCCAATGCGCCGGCGGGACAGCACTCCATCTGGGCGGTCGCAACGGCCGCCAGCGGCGCCACATCGACGTCGGCTGCCGTCGTCATCCTCGTCGTGACGGGCGATGTCGTGGTGCCGGGAGTCACAGACCTGACGCATCCGGTGGCGGCGACGGCTCTTACCGCGGCGGGTCTCCTTCTCGGTTCTGTGACGAACGCGAACAGCGTCGCCGTTGCCAGCGGGTACGTCATCAGTCAGACACCTGCTGCGGGCACGAGCGCCCCTCCCGGCACTGCTGTAGCGCTCGTCGTGTCGATCGGGCCCGCAAACATCATCGTGCCGAATGTGGTGGGTATGCCGCAGGGCTCCGCGAGTGCCTCGATCACGAGTGCTGCGCTGACTCTGGACGCGCTGACTACCGTCAACAGCGCAACGGTGCTGAGCGGCAGTGTCATCAGTCACACACCCGCTGGAGGCGCGAGCGTTCCGCCCGGTACAGCCGTGACGTTGACAGTCTCCCTGGGGCCAGCCCTCGTCATCGACCCGGGCCTGCCCGCTCCCTGGCTGACAGGGGATGTCGGGTCTGTCGGTGTCGCGGGGGCGGCAAGCCTGGTGGCGGCGACAGGCATCTATTCCGTGAGCGGGGCAGGGGCCGACATCTGGGGCTCGGCGGATGCCTTCCGCTATGTCTACCAGTCCCTCGCTGGCGACGGGCAGATCATCGCCCGCGTCACGAGCGTGCCGAACACGTCCGCCTGGGTCAAGGCGGGCGTGATGATCCGCGCGGATCTCACGCCGGGAGCGCCGCAAGGAATGATGATGGTGACGCCGGGCAAGGGCAACCATTTCCAGCGGCGACCTCTGCCAGGCGGAATTTCGGGGGGCACGGTGGGTGCAGTCGTCACGGCGCCGTATTGGGTGAAGCTCACGCGCAGTGGAAACACGATCACCGCATTTCAATCGGCGAACGGCACCCAGTGGTCTACCGTCGGTACGGCGAGCATTGTCCTGCCGGCGACCGCACTCGTCGGCCTGGCGGTGTCGAGTCATGCGACGACGACCCGCGCCACGGCCACGTTCGATCAGGTGTCGATCGGTCCGCCTCCATCGGTGGGAGACGTGCCGGTTCCTGACCTGGTGGGGCAGACCGAGAGCCAGGCCGCTTCCGCGATTGCGACCGCGGCCCTCACGCTGGGTGCGGTGACGACGTCGAGTAGCGCGACAGTCCCGGCGGGCATCGTGTTGAGTCAGAGTCCGGCGGCCGCGTCGAGCGTCGCCTCCGGGAGTGCCGTTGGGATTGTCGTGTCCAGTGGTCCCGTGGGAGGGACGGGCGTGCCGGTTCCGTCGCCGTGGCAGACACAGGACATCGGCAACGCCGGACGTGCCGGGAGCGCGAGCTTCTTCGCCGGGACGAACACGTTCGCGGTGGCCGGTGCCGGTGCGGATATCTGGGGAACAGCAGATGCGTTCCGGTTCGTCTATCAGCCCCTCACGGGCGACGGACAGATCGTCGCGAAGGTCGCGTCCCTGCAGAATACGAACGCGTGGGTCAAGGCCGGCGTCATGATCCGGGCGAACCTCACATCCGGATCTCCGCAGGCGATGATGATGGTGACGCCGGGCAAGAACAACAATTTCCAGCGGCGGGCTGCTGCGGGCGGCGCCTCGTCGGGCACCGCAGGCGCAGCGGTGGCGGCGCCGTACTGGGTCAAGCTCACGCGAAGCGGTACGACCGTTACGGCGTACGAGTCGTCCGACGGCGTGACGTGGGGTACCGTCGGGACGGCGACGATCGCGCTGCCGGCGGATGTTCTGGTCGGTCTGGCGGTTTCGAGCCACTCGACCAGTACCGTGGCGACGGCGACATTCGAGCACGTCGCGGTGGGTCATCCCTAGAATCGATCAGACCCGGACGCCTGTTTCCTCGATCGGCGATGCACCGCTCCGCCCTCGCCACGCGAGCACCCAAGAATGCTCGCGTGCTCTCTGCTGAGCTTGACTTGAAGCTGAGCTTACACGAGTATTCCCCCCTCCCCGTTCTTCCTATCAGCCGTCAATTCGCCGGTTTTGCCGGGCCTATCCGTGAAACATCGCCGGATGAGTGTTCTGTTCGTGGCGGTGGCGCTGGGAAGCGCCATTGCATCCGCTCAGTCACGCGTCGCAACGGATGCCGACGGAGACGGGCTGCGCGATCGTTGGGAGGTCTCCTTCGGCGTCGAATCGCGAAGCGCTGCAGGAGACGACGGCACGACCGGCGACCCCGATCGTGACGGACGGACGAACGCACAGGAGCAGGAGGCGGGGACACACCCGCGCGGCTTCTTTACGCGTTATCTGGCGGAGAGCAGCACCGGACAGTCCTTCCGTACGCGTATCGCCATCGCCAACCCTGGAGTACGTCCGGCCAGGGTCCTGCTGAATTTCAGCGCGTCTGAGAGGCCCCCGGTTCGGCAGACGCTCGTGGTCGGACCGCTGTCGCGCGCGACAGTCGAACCGCTCCAGACGCCGGGTCTCACGGCGGCAGAGTTCAACACCATCATCGAATCTGACGAAGAGGTCATCGTCGATCGTTCGACGTCGAAAGATGGCGCCGCATACGCCAGCCACGGCGAGGCAAGCGCTCCAGGCCCCTCGCGAACATGGTTCATGGCGGAAGGGGCCACGCACTCGGGACTGAATCTCTTCTACGTCATTCACAACCCGGCCCCGACGGCGGCTGATGTCAGCGTGCGCTACCTGCTGCCTGCTCCGAGACAGGCGCCGTCACGGACGTACCGCGTGGCGGCCGGACGCCGCTTCACGATCTGGGTCAACGCCGAGGCCGCGGCGAATCCTGCGCTGGGCGGACTGGCGGCGAACGACGTCTCCGCGGCGATCACATCGACCATCCCCGTCTTCGTCGAACGTGCGATGTACCGCGATCAGGGAGGTCAATCGCTTGCGGTTGGCCACGGCAGCCCCGGTATGACGTCTGCCGCCTCGCGTTGGCTGTTTGCCGAGGGAGCGACAGGACCGTTCTTCGACACGTCGCTGACGCTGATGAATCCGGGATCGGTTGCGGCGGATGTGGAGGCGGCTTATCGACTTCCGTCGGGAGAAACCCTGACGCGGCACCATGTCGTGCTTCCCGGCACGCGCCTTTCGATCGACGTGGAGCGAGAGGATCGCCGCCTGGCCGATACGGCTGTCTCTGCGAGCCTCAGATCGATCAACGGCGTGGAAATCGTGGCGGAGCGCTCCATCCGCTGGCCGGGCCCGAAGGGTGTCGGGCAGGAAGTGCACCAGAGCGCAGGAGCCATGGCGCCGGCGACGCGATGGGGCATCGCCGAGGGGGAAAGCGGTGGCGGGGCGCACACGGACACGCTCGTGACGCTGACCAACACGTCCGCGCACCCCGGACTGGCGATCATCACACTTCTCTTTGAGGACGGCACAACGGCGGAAAAGAGTGCGCGCCTGCGGCCGGGCAGCCATTCGCGGTTGAGCCTCGGACGCGAGTTCCCGTCGGCATCGGGCCGGAAATTCGGCGTCCTCATCGAAAGCGTCGGCGATCCCGCCGCTGAACTGGTTGTGGAATGGGCGATGCACTCGGCAGCGCACGGGATCGAATGGATCCCTGCGAGCAATGCCCTCGCCACTCCGCTTTCCACTCCAACGGCGAATACCAACGCCCCGGTTTCCGCACGCGGTACGACCTCGCGTGCCGTGGCCAGTGCGAGTAGTCCGGCGCACACTCTGGCGGCGCAGGCCGCAGAGGAGACGACAGACGCCCCTCCCACATCTCCGGCAGTGTCCAGCCCGGGCGCCGCGACGTTCAACGTCCAGGTCGCGACTGACGCCTCACCCGATTTGACGGATTTGAACAGGTTCGTCGGCAGCATGACATCGCGCTGGCCAACGAGCCGCGAGAAAGTCTGGGCGCTCTTTTACTGGAGCCATATCCTCAAGCGGCAGACGTCCCCCGTCCTGGCTCATGGCTTCGAAGTGACCGATCCCATCCGCAACTTCGCGGACTTCGGCTACACGATGTGCAGCACGGTCAGCGGCATCAACCAGGCTCTGTACCACGCGATCGGCCTCGAGCACCAGGTACCTGGGATATCTGCAATCACACGGTGTCAGCCGTCCAGTACGACGGCAAGTTCCACATGGTCGACAGCTCGATGTCGAATCTCGTCACGAACGATGATGGCATCACGCTCGCAACCGTGCAGGAGGCCGCGGCGGAGTCGGCGCGGCTGGTTCGAGAGCGAAGCCTGTACTCGACGAGCCCGGGCGGGTTCCTCACCGGGACAGACGCGATGCGGAACCTGGGCGACATCACCAATCCCACTGACGGAAGCATTCTCGGAGGGTTCGCCGCAAACTTCTGCTCCTCGGGCCTCAAGCACCGCGACTACTACTACAACTGGGAAACCGGGCACCGGTATGTGCTGAACCTGCGCGAGGACGAGAGCTATACCCGGTACTACGCGCCCCTCGGGACGACGGCGGACTACTGGGTGCCCAGCGAAAAGATCGCCTCGCCGAACCCGGCGCAGACCTTCGAGATCGACTCGGCGAACCGGTTCGGCATGCGGGGAAACGGCCGGTGGATCTTCACACCGAATTTGACGCCGGACGCCTGGGCACTCGCGGCCTACAATTCGACCAACATCATTCCGATCGATGGCGCCGGCCTCCGGCCGGATGTCGCCGGCCAGACGTCAGAGGTGATCTACAAGGTCCAGGCCGCCAACGTCATCACCTCGCAGACCATTGCGGCGCAGTTCGCGCACACCGATCCCGCGGCCGCCGCGACGCTGTCTGTCAGCGTGAATCACGGCGCAACATGGACGGACGTCGCCACGCTGGGAGCGACGCTCGGATCCGCAGTTCCGCTGACGGCCAGCCTGCGCACGCAGGTGAGCGGCGCGTACCAGACGCTCATCCGCATAAGGATGCTGACCGACGCCGCCACGCCTGACGGCGTCGTCCTCACGGGGCTCACCGTCCAGACGGTGACGCAGGTCAACATCAAGGCGCTGCCGCGACTCAACGTCGGACGAAACGAGGTCTTCGTCACGCTGGGGGATCAGTCCGACACGATGGTCCTCTGGCCGGAGCTCCGGGCGAATTTCTGGACGAAGGACGCCTACGATTCGAAGAACATCGCCACGCAATCAGTCTCGGTGCCGCGCAAATACACCGCCGTGGCCTACCCGTCCGTCCTCACACAGGACGCCTATCTGACGTATCGAATGGACGCGCCGACGGACATCACCCGCGTCGTCTACGGCGGGCGGCTCCACAATTACAAGCCAGGCTCGTACATCGATTTTCTTCATTCATTCGATGGCGGCGCCACGTGGATCCGCTCGTACCGCCTGAGTGACGTGAACAAGCCCTACGACGTCATGCACTTCGAGACCGTCACGGGGATCCCTCCGGGTACCCGATCCGTGTTGTTCAAGTACCTGATCCACAACACCAATGGGGACGCGACCCGGGCGAGCGGGCTCTACTCGGCGCGCATGGAAGTCAACCATGCGCCGCCGAACGATACACCTGCGCCGATCGATATCACCCTGCGCTGGAAGGAGCTGCGCAGCGATCGCACGACGGTCGCGCGCAGCCATCGGCAGAGAGTCACCGAGTTCCCGGTCAGTTACGTCGTGAACGTCGCCGGAAGCGATCATCCGGTCATGGAGTCGATGACACTCGGCCTCGAGTCGGTCGCAGACCCGACACCGCTCGGCTACGGTGACGGCACGGACCCTGGCGGGCAGAAGTACCGCTACACGAAACAGACGGTCGGAACCAACGTTGCGAAGGGCAGGCCTTACAGCTTCTCGAGGGCGCCGTCGGGTTTCCAGGCTTCGGCGCCGGCCACCAATACCACCATCCTGACGGACGGCGTCGTCGGGGCACCCGCGACCGGCAGCTTTTCGGTACTGGGTGGGGCAGTGCTGGACAACCGGGCAGAACGTGGACCTCCGGATGGACCTGGGCGTGTTTCGCACTACCGGCGCCTTCCGCGCGCACCTGTTCGGCAATCCGACATGGGACGCGCTGAAGGGCCAGGTCCAGGATCGTGTCGAAGTGCTCACGTCGCTCGACGCTGTCACGTTCGTCAGCCAGGGCCTGCTGCAGACCTCGCTCTGGAAGAAGAACATTCCGATCAACTACATGCTGCCGGACGATGAAAAGGCGACGGCGTGGAACTTCGAGCTTGCGCTTCCCACACCAGTCGTCGCGCGGTATGTGACGTTCCGGATGACCCCGAAGCGTAACCTGTGTGCCACCGAGTTGCAGGTACTCGATCGCATCGACTACGAGCCGTTCGACATCCGCATCGCTCCGCCTGCGCCGTTCAGTCCGCCGCCGATCGATCCGCCCGCCAACGTCGGTCCCTCGGTGAACCTGACGAGTCCCGCATCCGGCGCATCGTTCGTCGCTCCCGCCACGATTGTCGTGACCGCGGACGCGGCCGACACGGACGGAACGGTTCAGAGCGTGGAGTTCTTCGCTGGCTCGACCTCGATCGGCTCAGCGGCCGCCAGCCCGTTCACCGCCACGTGGGCCGACGTGCCGGCCGGGCAATACCTGCTCACAGCCAGAGTCACGGACGACAACGGCGCAACGGCGACGACGGGACCGGTTGTCGTGACCGTGCAGCCGGCGGCGCCGAACCTGCCGCCATCCGTCAGCCTCACGAGCCCCGCCGGCGGGGCGGTCTTCACGTCGCCAGTGACGATCACCCTGACCGCGGATGCGACGGATCCGGACGATCCCGTGGCGCACGTGGAGTTTTTCGCCGGGGCCGCGTCGCTCGGCACAGCGAACGCCGCTCCGTACACGGTGACGTGGGCGGACGTCGTGCCCGGGCAGTACCTCACTCACCGCGGTCGCCACCGACGAGAGGGGCTCGCAGACCACGTCGGCCGCAGTGGCCATTGCCGTGGGCAACGCCGGGGAGATCGTCGTGCCGGCGGTGGTCGGCCTGACGCAGTCCGCGGCCACGACGTCGATCGTGGGCGCCGGCCTCATCGTCGGAACTGTTGTGAGCGCGCACTCGGCGACGGTGAGCGCCGGCAGTGTCATGGCGCAGAACCCCGTCGCGGGCGTCACCGCGGCCCCCGAGAGCGTCGTGGATCTCATCGTGTCACTCGGTCCGGCAAGCGTCTCGGTACCGAACGTCGTCGGCCAGCCGCAGTCCACCGCCAGCGGCACGATAGGGGCCGCCGGTCTGATCGTCGGTGCGGTGACGACGACGACCAGCGTCACCGTGCCGAGCGGCAGCGTGATCAGTCAATCGCCGGTTGCCGGCACCAGCGTGGCCCAGGGGACCGCAGTGTCGCTGGTCATCTCGCTTGGGCCGCCGGGCGGACTCGATCCAGGGCTGCCGTCGCCCTGGCTGACGCAGGACATCGGGGCGGTGGGGGTTTCCGGCTCCGCAACGCTCGCCGCGGCGACCGGAACCTTCTCCGTCACGGGCGGCGGAGCCGACATCTGGGGAACGGTCGATGCGTTCCGCTTCGCGTATCAGCCGCTCACCGGTGACGGCCAGATCATCGCGCACGTGGTGTCTGTGCAGAACACCAATGCCTGGGTCAAAGCCGGCGTCATGATGAGGGGAGGCGTCACGAGCGGCGCTGCGCACGCCATGATGATGGTGACTCCCGGGAAGGGGAACAATTTCCAGAGGCGTCCGGTGTCTGGAGGCGCCAGCAGCGGAACGGCCGGGGCACTGGTCGCGCCACCGCAGTGGGTGAAGCTGACGCGCAGTGGGAACACGGTCACCGCATTTGAGTCGGCGAACGGCACTACATGGACGACCGTTGGCACAGCCACCATCGCCCTGCCGGCCACCGCATTCGTCGGCCTGGCGGTCTCGAGCCATTCGACGACGACCCGCGCCACGGCCACGTTCGACCAGGTGTCTGTCGGTCCGCCGCCTCCAACCGCTGGCGATGTGCCGGTTCCCGACGTGGTCGGGCGGACGCAGGCCGAGGCCACCGCCGCGATCACCGGCGCGACGCTCACGCTGGGTGCGGTAACGACCGCCGTCAGCGCGACAGTAACCGCAGGCGTCGTGGTGAGCCAGAGCCCCACGGCTGCGTCCACCGTCGCCCCGGGCAGTGCGGTGTCGATCGTCGTGTCCAGCGGTCCGACGGGAGGTTCGGGCCAGCCGGTCCCGCTGCCGTGGCTGACACAGGATGTTGGCACCGTCGGGGTGACCGGGAACGCCGCTTTCTACCCTGCCACCAACAGCTACGCCGTGGCAGGCGCGGGGGCGGACATCTGGGGAACGGCGGATGCCTTCCGGTTCGTGTATCAGCCGCTCGCAGGCGATGGGCAGATCGTGGCGCGCGTCGCGTTCGTCCAGAATACGAACGCGTGGGTCAAAGCCGGTGTCATGATCCGGGCGGACCTCACGCCCGGATCTCCGCACGCGATGATGATGGTCACGCCGGGCAAGAACAACAACTTCCAGCGGCGGCCGGCTGCGAACGGCGCGTCGGCGGGAACCACGGGGGCGGTGGCGAAGGCGCCGTACTGGGTCAAGCTCACGCGAAGCGGGACCACCGTCACCGCCTCCGAGTCCGTCAACGGCACGACGTGGGTTACCGTGGGGACGGCGACGATCGCGCTGCCGGCAGATGCTCTGGTCGGTCTGGCGGTTTCGAGCCACTCGACCACGTCCGTGGCGACGGCGACATTCGAGCAGGTCGCGGTGGAGCATCCCTAGCTCGGCCCCTTTCTTGCTCATACCCCAACCGCTGCGAAAGGGAGGGCTATGAGCGACCGCGACCAACGTGAAGCACTCGACGCCTGTATGGAGACCGTTCACCGGCTCGAAGAAGAAAACGAGCAGCTCCGAAAGTCCGCGGGCGCTTTCGGGCAGCTCGCCGAACGCCTGAATCGTACGCTCGAGGAGGAGCGCCGGACAGGGGCTGAGCGCAGGCTGAACATCCGGTCTCTACCCGATCGCCGCACCCCCGGCCGATCAGACGATTGAACCCTGCCTCGAGCTCCCGACCCGTTGGCCGACGGGGCGAGATCCGCGCCATCGGCCTCCTGCCACGCGGGCCCGTCCGCACCTGAACCCGGGCGAATGCGGGTCATGTGCAACAATCCACGAGCGCGTCCGGCGGGTATCGCCGGTTGGTCTGGCACGGGCGAGCGAGAATGGACAACGCGATACCGGAGGTCGGCGTCTTCGCATGATTCTGCCGTTTCTATTGATGGCGCTGCAGCAGCCCGCCTCGCAGGCGTCTCCACCAGCCGTCACTCAGACCGTCGTCGTCACGGCGGCCAGTCAACCGGTGCCGCTCGATGCCGTCGCGCGGGCCGTGACGATCATCACGCGCGAGGAAATCGAGGGCCTGCCCGCCTGGAGCGTGACCGATCTCCTGCGTCTCTCGAGCAGCCTGGACGTGCGGGCACGAGGCACACTTGGCGTCCAGACGGACCTGTCCGGCCGTGGCGGAGGATTCGGGCAGACGCTTGTCCTGGTTGACGGCGTCCGGCTGAACGACAGCCAGTCCGGGCATCACAACGCCGACATTCCGGTACCGATCGATCAGGTCGAGCGCATCGAGATCGTGCGCGGTACCGGATCGTCGCTCTTCGGGACCGATGCGGTTGACGGCACGGTCAACATCATCACGCGGGCAGGCGCGCAGCCTGTGCGCGCGTCGATTGAAGTGGGCGAGCACGGACTGGTGAAGAGTGGTGCATCGGCCTCGGCGCGTATGGCCGGCGTCTCGGCTTCGCTCAGCGGGTGGGGCGCGCGGACGTCAGGCTTCATGTTCGATCGCGATGTCGCGACGGGCGGCGCATCGCTTCGAGCCTCGTTGCCCGGAGGGCGCACGGCGTCGGTGTCTCACCTTCGGAATGCGTTCGGCGCGAACGGTTTCTACGGCGCGTCCCCCTCGAAGGAGTGGACCGATCAGACGCTCGTGGCCTTCACCGATCCGGGAGGCCAGGGCCGCTGGCGAAGGGCGACCCGCGCGGCGTACCGGTACGCATGGCGATCATTTTCTCTGGGACATCAACAGGCCCGGATTCGCCGAGAACCGGCACAGGACCCAGGCGCTCACGGCTGCCGCGACCCTTCGTCACGGCGAGGACCGCAACTGGACCAGCATCGGCGTTGACGTCGGCATGGACTGGATCCGGTCGAACAATCTCGGCGATCACGAGACCGCGCACGCCGCCGTACTGCTCGAAGGACAGCGTGGACTCGGCAGCCGCACGATCGTCTATCCGGCGCTCCGCTACGATCGCTACTCGGTCTTTGGCGACAACTGGAGCCCTTCGCTCTCGGCGATCGTCGCCGTCGCGCCGGGCATCCGCCTGCGGGTGTCGGCTGGGCGCGCGTTCCGGGTGCCGACCTTCACCGAGCGCTACTATCACGATCCGGGCAACGTCGCGCGGGCCGACACGGGCCCGGAGCGCGCCGTGGGCGTCGATGGCGGACTCGACTGGAGCGGCCGCGGAATCACGGCGACGATCACGCCGTTCTGGCGTCACGAGACCGACGTGATCGACTGGGTGCGGGACTCCACGCTCGAACCCTGGCACACGGCGAACATCCGGAAGGTCGGGACGAAGGGGGTCGAGGCCGGCGTCATGCGCGCGTGGTCGCGCGGTTTCCTGCGCGCGGAATACACGTGGCTTCGCTCGACGGCGCCATCACTGGCGATACTGTCCAAGTACGTGCTGGACTACGCACCCCACGTCCTGGCAATCTCTGGCACCTTCCGCGCCCCGGGAGCGATCCAGGTGGGCGCACGCGGCGACTGCAAGCACAGGGCGGACGGCCGATCCTACTGCGGCGTCGATACACGTGTGAGCCGTGCGTTCGGGCGGGTGGAGATCTACCTGGAGGCCAGCAACGTATTCGACGTCCGTTACCAGGAGATCACAGGCGTCGACGCGGCGCCGCGGTGGTTGGCTGCGGGGCTCCGCCTCAGGCGATGAGGGTGGGGGCGATGCAGACGGTTCGGTGGGGCATCATTGGCTGCGGTGACGTGACGGAAGTGAAGAGCGGCCCCGCATTCCAGAAGGCGGATGGCTCAGCGCTCGTGGCGGTCATGCGGCGCGACGGGTCCAAGGCCCGCGACTACGCCCGGCGTCATGGCGTCGCGCGTGCGTATGATTCCGCGCGTGCGCTGATAGACGACCCCGAAGTGGACGCGGTCTACGTCGCCACCCCTCCGTCGAGCCATGCGGAGCTGGCCATCATGATTGCCGGCGCCGGCAAGCCGTGTCTCGTCGAAAAACCAATGGCCGTCACCCACGACGAGTGCGTTCGAATGGCGGAGGCCTTCGCGAGCCGCTCGGTCCCTCTCTGGGTTGCCTACTATCGCCGTGCGCTGCCGCGATTCCTGGCCGTCCGCGACCTGCTGCGCGACGGAGCCATCGGGAAAGTCACGTCGGTCCACGTCCAGGTCTCGGCTCGCCTGATGACCGACAAGACGGCCTGGAGGATCGATCCCGCCACGGCAGGAGCGGGACTCTTCTTCGATCTGGGCTCGCACTGTGTCGACCTTCTCGATTTCTTCATCGGGCCGATCACGAAGGCCGCAGGGTTTGCCGTGAACACCGGCGGAGCCTATGCCGCTGAGGACGTCACGTCAGCCGCGTTCACATTCGGCGATACCGTGACCGGGACGGGTGTGTGGAACTTCAACACGCCGGCATCGACGGACGTGATGACCTTCCTCGGATCGGAAGGGGAGCTGCGGACCCCCATCTTCAGCGACACCGACGTCGTCGTCACGCGCGGAAGCGACAGCCGTGTCTACGACATGCGCAATCCGCCCCACGTGCACCAGCCACTCGTCCAGACCATCGTGGACGAGTTGAGGGGCCAAGGAAGCTGCGAATCGACCGGCCGGAGCGGTGCGCGCGCATCATGGGTGCTCGAGCAGTGCGTGGCCACCTACTACCAAAAAAATGGGGACACTCACCTTTAGCGTAAGTTGTTGACCTGTAAGGCCGACTCAGAGCCTGTCAGGAGTGAGCTGTTCATTCAGCCGGTTTCGGGAGGTCCTCCCGGCGACCCCGCCGCACCGAACGACCCGCTGTCAGGACATTTGGATAATGTCCGATGCACTTATGGATACAGCGGCATCGGGAGGATCGATTGCTTCCGCGCGAACGTCACGATCGGCGGTCGGTACACCGCTTGCTCCCCCCAGTGTCGGCTCGCTCGCTGCGGGCGCCGACACCGGAGGAAGCTCATGAAAATCGTCAGCGCTGGTGTTCTTGCGGCTCTGCTGCTCTCGGCTGACGTGGCGAGAGCAGACCCATTCGGCATCGATGGAGCGCTCAGCACGGGAGGCCTGTTCTTCTGCCGCCCCACGCTCGCCTGTTCGGGGACCGGGACGAACTCCGTGACGCTCGGATCGGGCTCCAACACCGCCACGCTCACGTTCCACGGCCTGGACACTGCGGTCGTCATCTCGAACGTGGCGAGGCCGGTGACGCTCGGGCATTTCGAGGTCACGAGCAGCCCTGGCTTTACCTTCCCGACGCGCCCGAATCCGAATGTGCCGATCCTCAACTTCCAGCTCACGCTCCACCACACCTCTCCCATGGACGACACCAACCGATTCGGATGGCAGTTTGGTCCCGGCGGCAACCCTGACCTGCAACTGATGGTAGGCCAGAGCTACGCCACCTTTCCGTTCCCCAGCCCGACGCCCGGGCACAACTACGACCTCGTCGTCTACTCCTTCAATGCGTTGCCGTTCCGGATCTCCGGCAGCGGGATCACTGATCTGACGGCAAATGTCGGCGCGATTCCTGAACCGGCGACGATGCTGCTGGTTGGGGGAGGACTGGTGGGCGCGATCGCGCGGCGCCGAAGGAAGGTCGTCGCCGGAGTCAGCTTTCGTCGATGATCAGCCGAATCGGCGCGGCGCTGACCGTCGCCGCGACACGGACTGCGCGAAGGTCGCGCACGAGAAAGTCGCACCCGTCAACCGAAGGGAAGGTCGTGCGCAGGCCGACGACTCTCGCGCCTGCCGCACGGCCCGCCTGAGCCCCCGCGGGCGTATCCTCCAGGACGACGCATCGCTCGGGCGCGACGCCAAAGAGAGCGGCGGCCCGCAGGTATCCCTCAGGCGACGGCTTGCCCTTCACCACGTCGTCGGCCCCTACGAGCACGCGTGGCAACGGCAGTCCGACGACAGCCAGCCGCGCGGCCGCCAGCTTGCGGCCGGCGGATGTGACGACCGCCCAGCGGTCCGGCGGAAGTGCGGCCAGGAGGGCAGCGGCGCCGGGCACCGCTGTCTCGCCCCCCTCCACCTCCGCCTCGAGCGCG
Source organism: uncultured Acidobacteriota bacterium (assembly GCA_963749835.1). Taxonomy (GTDB): domain Bacteria; phylum Acidobacteriota; class Vicinamibacteria; order Vicinamibacterales; family 2-12-FULL-66-21; genus JALZOC01. The sequence goes on along the minus strand of CAVVOD010000001.1, from coordinate 2,297,936 downwards.
TCGAGTCGAGCGGCTTCCTCGGGCGTGGCCAGATGCGGCGCCACCAGCTGTATCGTCTCGAGGGTGCGCCGTCCGTGCGCGACAGCGAGGATGGCATCCGCCGAGAAGCCGTGCTCGGCGGCCCATTGCAGCCACAGCCGCTCGACGATCTCCCGCGAGTCCACGAGCGTGCCGTCCATGTCGAACAGGACCGCGTCGCAGTCGACGATCACGTCGCTCACGCGTTGCCAGCCGCATCCCGCACGAGCGACCGACCCGGCGCCATGGGGCCGGCGTTCATGAGAGGGAAAGCACCTGCGCCGCGTTCGTGCCGGCGGGAAGGTTTCTGCCCCCGTCGTAAACGCCGGCCAGCTGCCCGCCGCTCCAGCGCCTCAGCCGATAGAGCGTGCAGAACGTGAAATCCGGCGCCGCGCCTCCCTGACCGCCGACGAGCTCGCCACCGCGGCGCACGTTGTCCTGCATCCATGGCGGCACGAGCAGGTGATACGGATTGCGCTGTACTTCGCCCACGTGAAACGAGAGCGCCGAAATCATCTCGGCCACGTCGTCCACGCTGGATTCGACCATGAGGTTCGGCGACGCCATCGCGCCCCAGAACTCCGTCTCGATCACCGTCGAGGAGAAGCCGGCAGACTGCCTGGCGAGTGCGTCCATCAACAGGTGATGAGTCCCCACGTGCGTGCTGTTCCAGTCGGTGTCGTGAGGAAAGAACACCGCCGCGGGCTGGTGCTCCTGGAGGATGGTCGCGATGGTTTCCACGCACCCCTGCCAGTGCGCGGAATCCTGATCCCGCGTCTCGACGTTGATCTTCTCGAGCCCGCCGGGCGCTGTGGCGATCAGATCGAACCCCAGGTATTCGCAGGCGGCCTGCAGCTCGCCCCAACGTGCAGCCTGGCGGTCCTGACGGCTGCCCTGCGTCACCGCGACGTTGATCACCCGCATCCCGGACTCGCGCAGGAGCCGGAGGGCCAGCCCTCCGATGATGCACTCGTCGTCCGGATGGGGCGAGAAAATGAGCACGCGGGGCGCATCGTGAGGAGGCGTCGAGTGTGCGGGAGATGGGAAGCCGCCGAGCGGGTGCTGCTTGCCCTCGCGGACGAGCCGCGCGATCTGGGAGACGAGCTGATGGTACGGATTCATGACCTACCGTGGGACTTCAGGGAGACTGGCTGCGGCAATGGCCTGGCCGTGCCGCTTGTCGTGTTCGTCGGGAACGTGGAACGTGATCTTCTGCGCGAGATCGGGAAATTCGATCTGCAGGACCTCACGGGCGCCATTGATGATGTCGTCGCCGCCGTTGCCTGACGTCACGCGTCCAAGGACCAGCACGTGCCGCAGGTCGTAGAACGCCGCGAAGTGCGCGACGCCGTAGCCGAGATAGGTGCCGATCGACTGGTAGATCCGTTGTGCGCGATCGTCTCCGTCCTCCATCAGCGCCTGGACGACCTTCAACCGTTCGGGAAAGGGCATGTCGTCAGGCGCGTCGATGCCGGCCGGCGCCATGAGCCGCGCCACGCACTGCTGGGAAAAGTACTGGGACCCTACGCCGTAGTCTCCTGACCACTCGTCAACGGGAGCCTCCGGGCTGTAGTCGATGGGCACGAAGGCAAGCTCATTGAGCCACGACGTGATGTTGCCGTCGGCCGTCACGTACCCGGCCGCCGTGCTGGTCCCCAGCGCGATGCCGAGGATGGCGGTCGCATCGAGGGACATGGAGCCCGCGAGCGCAGTGACCTCGCCGTCGTTGACGACGTCGAGCGGCACATCGTTCCAGGCCTTCCGAATCTCCAGGAACAGATCCTTCACGCGCACATCGAAGACATCCTTCGGCACGCCGCGAAACAGCGAACCGGCCTTCACGCGGTTGTTCACGTACACGCCGGCCGCACTCCCGCCTATGGCATCGACCCGCGGGAGGTGCGCGGCAGCTTTCTTCAGAGAATCCATGATGCCGTCGTAGTGGTACTGCGGGTCCTGCTTGTGGTACGGATCCCAGACCGTCTCGTCGCTGAAGACCACCCGACCGTCGATCACGGCCGCCGCCTTGCGGTCGCTGCCTCCGAGATCGAAGCCGATCCGGCAACCTTCGAGGTGCCGGCCAAGCGGCCGGGTGACCGAACGCTCCGCCGGCAGATCCGGTGTCGCGACGACCTCGAGCCTGTGATCGAAGATGCTGGCGCCGACGAAGTCCGTGTCGAAGCGTCCAGCCGCCGTGTCGGTGTAGTGCGACGCCAGCGCGGAGGCCAGGGGCGCCGGACCGTCCAGGTAAATCCGCCACCCGCCCTGCGACCACAGCAGAAACTTGACCAGCCGTTCGATGTGGCGTTCGTTTGCGGCGGCCTGGGGATGGGTCTCGGGCAGCACCGCCGTTCTGAGATGAAAGACCGAGCCGTCAGCCTGCTCCAGCGCAATACGCACCGGAACGGCCGCCCCACCCGTCGAGGCCACGAGATCGTTGAAGCCCCGGACGGCCAGTACCGCCGGACGAAATCCAGGATCGAGAACAGGCCGCACGCGCGGCGCCGGCAGAAACAGACCGCTGTTGTGAGTCATGGCACCCAAGCTATCAGCTCTCAGCTCTCAGCTCTCAGCTCTCAGTGTTTCACGCCGTCGCGCCTCCGTCCAACCCCCTCCAGATAGTTTCGAGTCGGGATTCGGGATTCGGGATCCGGGATTCGGGATGCCAATTCCTGAATCCGCGTGCCCCGGCGGCCTATGTTCCGCTCGCTGAAAACCGCACGGGTCGATGACGATCGACGGTGAGAAAGAGGATGGCGACACCCACGAGCGGCATGAGAGCCGCCATGAAGAACACGGGACGGTAGCTGAAGCGATCGACGAGCACGCCTGTCAGGTACGGGAAGAGGATCCCGCTGATGCCACTGGCCACGCCGGTCAACCCCGTCACGCGCGCCACGGCGGAATCCGGAAATACGTCGGAAACCGTCGCAAACATGTTGGCGGACAAGAACGTGTGCCCGAGGAGGACGATCGAGATCGCGGCTATCGCCAGGGGGATGCTGTTCAGCACGGGCACGGCAAAACTGAGCAGGCACAGGCCCGCGCCGGTCAACAGCGTTGACTTCCGGGCGGCATTGACCGAGAGCCCTTTCGCGATCAGCCACCCGGCAGCCAGCCCGCCGCCGACGCTGCCGATGTCGCCGAACAGGAAGGTGACGGCGTTGAGGTACGAGCTGTTCGCCACGCTGAGCTGACGCACGTCCCTGAAGTAGTTCGGCATCCAGTAAATGTAGAACTGCACGACCGGCCCCACCCAGAAGCGACACAACATCAGACCCCATGTCTGCTTCAGCCGCAGCAGTTGCCCGTTCGTCGGGACAGGCCCCTCGGCGACCATCCGCCCGGCGTTGATGTAGTTCGCCTCGGCTGTTGACAGGCGCGGATGCTCGTCGGGGTGCCGATAGAGAATCCACCACGCGATCACCCAGAGGGCTCCCAGCGCGCTCGGCACCAGGAACCCCATGCGCCAGCCGTAGCGCGTGGCGATGGGAATGACCAGGAACGGCGCGATGAACGAGCCGATCATCGAGGCGCTGTTGAACACGCCGATCGCGAACGCGCGCTCGCGCATCGGAAACCACTGCGCGACGACCTTGTTGCCCCCTGAATAGTTCGCGCACTCGCCGGTCCCCAGCCAGAAACGAAAGAGCCGGAAGGCCCAGAGCGATCCGGCCGTGGCGTGCATGGCATTCGCGATCGACCACCAGATGACAGCTCCCGCGAGACCAAGCCGGACGCCCACGCGGTCCATCAGCCAGCCCATGGGAAACTCACCGACAACCATCCCGAGCTGAAACCACGACACGATCGATCCGTACTGCGTATTCGACAGGTGGAACGTGTCGCGAATGATTGGCGCAAGGACCGAGAGCGCCTGGCGATCCACGAAATTGATGACCGTGACGCCAAACAGCAGCACGAGGATCATCCAGCGCACCTGCCGGTGCGCGGGGGGCATGACGAGGGGAGCGTCGCTTGCGGGTGGGGTGCCCCGCGTCATTCGCGGACGCTCCGTCCCTCCGGAACACCGGCACCGAGGCGACGGGCGACCAGCGCGCTTCGGCCCGCGGCGCTCGGAACCTCGGACGGTCTGTCGAAGCCAGCCTCGACGAGCCAATCGGACATTTCCGACACGGAATAGCACCGGCCCTGTGTGACGTGCATCAGCAGCACGGAATAGCCGGCCATCGGGAGGGGACCGGTCTTCGCCGCATTCAGAAAGGCATCGTGGATGATCAGCAGTCCCCCGGGCGTCAGCGCTTCGGCCGAGGCCCGCAGCAGCTGCCGCACGACTGGCACGTCCCAATCGTGCAGGACATTCGAAAAGAGATGCACATCGAACCCTGCCGGCAGCGGATCGTTCAGAATGTCGGCCGCGACGACCTGAATCCGCGACTCGAACCCGCGTCTGGAAATGGCGCGCCCGGCAATCCGATCCACGGGAGGCTTCTCCACCACCGCCCCCTCGAGATCCGGGAAGTGCGCGGCGATCGAGCACGCGTAGACACCGGATCCGCCTGCGATGTCCAGCAGCCGCCGGCGCCCTCCCAGATCGAGGTTCCTTGCCAGCGCCTGCGCCAGCAGCAGGCCCCGGCAATCCATCGCGGCCGTGAACTCCTCGGCGAACGACTCGGTCTCCATCGCGCGGTGCCAGTCGGCCTCGTTCTTCCGGCTCGCGAAATTGGCCGGCTGACCGCTGCGCAGCACCTCAATCAAGTCGCGCGCGATAGGACGGTCCGCAGGATTCGGATAATACGGTCCCAGGAACCAGGGTGACGATGAGACGAGATGCTCACGGGCACGCTCCGTGACGCTCAGGACGTCGCCGTCGCGCTGCAGCAGCTCCATCGCCACGAACAACGTCGTCATCACGTCTACCGGCCGCCGGTGTAGTTCGAAGTGGCGCGCGATGTGGTTGACGGTGCCGGGGTGCGAGTCGAGCCAGGTGAACAGATCGAGCCCTTTCAGGGCCGCAATCAGCATGTCGGTGACATACAGCTCGTCACGGCTGCGATAGAGAAGGGTCGGGTCGGTTCGTGGCGCGAGGGTCAGATCGTGCATCGTCGTTCCGGAAAGCGGCCCTGCGAACGTGCAGGCACCGCGTAGATTAGCATCTGGACCTTGTCCATGGCGCCGCCGCAGGTCGGCTTCCATCGCCGGCGCCGCGCGATCCACAATATCGCGTGAACGAACCCATCCTGGAGCTGACCCATGCGACCGTCGTGAAGGACGGCCGCCGGGTGCTGAATGACGTGAGCCTGGCGATCAACGCCGGTGAGCACACCGCGATCGTCGGACCGAACGGAGCGGGGAAGTCGATCCTCCTCAGCCTCCTGACGCACAACGAGCGGCCTCTGGCGACCGGCAACGGAACGCCGCCGGTCCGCGTCTTCGGCGAGGCCATGTGGAACATCTTCGATCTGCGTTCGCAGCTCGGCATCGTGTCCGCCGCGCTTCAGCACCAGTTCGTGAATGGAAACAGCGAAGGATCGATCAGCGGAGAAGCTGCGGTGCTGTCGTCGTTCCTGAATTCGTACGGCATCCTGCGGTACGGCCAGGTATCTGATGAGATGCGGCGGCGGACCGCCGAGGCGCTCGCGGCGGCAGGCGCCTCACACCTGGCGGGGCGGATGCTCGACGAGATGTCGAGCGGGGAAGCGCGTCGCGTGCTCCTGGCCCGCGCGTTCGCGACGGCGCCCAGGGCGCTGATTCTCGACGAGCCCACGACCGGGCTCGACATGGTGGCCCGTCACGCGTTCATGGAGAGTGTCAGGACCCTGGCGCGCGCGGGGACGACGCTCGTGCTCATCACGCACCATATCGAGGAGATCGTGCCGGAGATCGGCCGCGTGATTCTGCTTCGCGAAGGCCGGATTGCCGCGGACGGCCCGAGGAAGGCCGTCCTGACCGAGCCTCATCTCAGCGGGCTGTTCGGCCACCCGATCGTCATCGAGGAGTCCGGCGGGTACCAGTACGCGAGGCCGGGGTAGAACTCGAGCTATCAGCTATCAGCTGTTGGCTGTCCCGCGCGGGTCCCGAACCACGAGTCCCTAGTCCCGAACCCCGAATCCCGACTTAGGGCCCCGAAGGCGCCGGGTTGTGCCACGGCCTGGTCCCGGCGGTCAGCTCCTCGGCCCTCGGCGGACCCCAGGAACCGGATTCGTACTCTTCGAGCGGGGTGACGTCACCGAGCACGTGATCGACGACGGCCCAGGCGGCTTCGACGCCGTCCTGGCGTGCGAAGAGCGTCGCATCCCCATCCATCGCATCGTCGAGCAGGCGCTCGTATGCATCGAGCTCATCGCCATCAGGCTTGTGCACGAACTTGAGCTCCGTTTGATCTCCCACCATCTCGGCTCCAGGACGCTTGACGCGTGAACCAAGGGCGATGGTGACGTCGGGACTGAGGCGGAAGCGCACGTAGTTCGTCTCGCCCGGGCAGAGTCCGCTGAGAGGCGGACGCCTGAGCGTCACGAGCACTTCAGTCGTGGTGGCCGCCAGCGCCTTGCCGGCGCGGACGAGGAAGGGCACACCCTCCCATCGCCAGGAGTCGATATAGATCCGGGACGCGACATACGTCTCGACATGGGAGTTCGGATCGACGCCGCGTTCCTTCCGATACCCGCGGAACTGCCCCCGGACCACATCGGCAGCCTTCAGCGGCCGCATGGTCTTGAGAATCTTCACCTGCTCATCACGGACGAACTGGTTGATGGTCGTGGCCGGCGGCTCCATCGCGAGGAATCCGATCACCTGCAGCATGTGGTTCTGCAGCACGTCGCGAATCGCGCCCGACTCCTCATAAAATCCGCCACGGCCTTCCACGCCGAAGCGCTCGGCCATCGTGATCTGCACGCTCTCGACGTAGTGGCGGTTCCAGATCGGTTCAAGGAATGTATTCGCAAAACGAAATACGAGGAGATTGAGAACGGCTTCCTTGCCGAGGTAGTGATCGATGCGGAAGACCGCTGACTCGTCGAACACCGTATGCAGGGTCGCGCTGAGCTCCCGGGCAGACGTGAGGTCACGGCCAAAGGGCTTTTCCACGACGACGCGCGCGTTCTTCGCGTTGCCGGATCGGCCGAGGCCTTCCACGATGGTCCCGAACTGGCTCGGAGGGATCGCCAGGTAATACAACGGTCGCTTCGCGCCGCCGAGCTCCTTGCCGAGCGTCTCGTACGAGTGCGGATCGCCGTAGTCGCCGCGAAGGTATCGCAGGTGCGCCATCAGCACTTCGAGGCCCTGCTGGTCCACCGGCCCGTGCTGCGCGATGCTCTCGCGCGCCCGGTCCCGGAATTGATCGAGCGTCCAGTCGGAGCGGGCGACGCCGATGACCGGGACATTCAACCGGCCGCGGCGGGCCATCGCGTACAGCGCGGGGAATATTTTCTTGTAGACGAGGTCTCCGGTGGCACCGAAGAACACGAGCGCGTCGGACCGTCCAGTAGATTCTGCCATCACCAAAGCTTAGACGCATTTGCCCCGACGCGATAGACTTGCGCGCGCGAGCGTCGCATCAACCAGTCGGATGGGAAGGATGAGCATGGACAGGCGAGAATTTGTATCCACCGCCCTCGTCGCTGGAGGCGCGTTTTTGCCGGGAACGAATCTATCAGCCGGGGGCCAGGGGACCGGTGCGGGCCGCGCCGAGGAGAAGACATTGGAATACTACGAGATCCGCCGCTACCACTTGCGTCGCGGACCAGGCCAGCAGGTCGTGGACGCGTATCTGCGCCAGGCTGCGGTCCCGGCGTGGCAACGGGCGGGTGCCGGACCAATCGGTGTCTTCAGCGTCATGATCGGCGCCGACAGCCCGAGCTTCTACGTCGTGATCCCTCACAAGAGCATCGAGGCCTTCTCGAGGATGCCCGAACGCCTGACCGGCGATGCGGAGTACCAGTCGGCAGGCGCGGCCTATCTGAGTGCGGCGGCCACTCAGCCCGCGTTCGTCCGCATCGAGACCTCGCTCGCACGCGCGTTCGACACCATGCCCCGCCTCGAGCTGCCGTTCGGCGGCGGCGAGAACGGCAAGAAGCCCCGCATCTTCGAGCTGCGCGTTTACGAGAGCCACAGCGAGAAAGCCGCAAAGAAAAAGATCGAGATGTTCAACACCGGCGAGATCGCGATCTTCCGGCGTGCCGGCCTTCAGCCCGTCTTCTTTGGCGAGACACTCATCGGACAGCAAATGCCGAACCTGGCCTACATGCTGGTCTACGAGGACATGGCGGCGCACGACAGACAATGGAGCGCGTTCTCCTCCGATCCGGAGTGGAAGAAGCTCTCGACGAGCCCGGGGTTTACGGACGCCGAAATTGTCTCGAACATCAGCAACACGTACCTGCGTCCAACGGCGTACTCGCAAATCTGAAGCTGAAAGCTGATAGCTGACAGCTGTCAGCTATTTGACCCGCAGCGTTCCTTTCATCGTGGGATGCAGCGTGCACACGTACGCCAGGTCGCCCTTCTTCGGAGCCTTGTAGGTCCACGAACTGCCAGGCTGAATGTCCGTCGAGTCGAAGGCGCCTGCGGTTGCGGTCACGGTGTGTGGAAATGGATCGCGATTGAGCCAGACCACGGAATCTCCGGACGCGATCGCGAGGTCGTCCGGCTGGAATCGTGTTCCGTCGATCGTCACGGTATGCGTAGCGACCGGTGCGGCCGCGCGGGGGGCTATGCTGTCAGCGAGCATGCCCAGCGCGACAGCCGCGCACGCCACGAACCCGCACGAGACGCTGCTTCTCATTGGTCAACGACGGGCCTATTTACTGAGCGACGCCTGAAGGTGCTTTGCGTGCTCGAGATGGGCGACGAACGCCGGCCGGACCTTCACAAGGAGGGCCTTCAGCTCTTCGTTCTTCGCCGATGGAATCAGGATCTTGTCCACGGCGTCGAGGACCTGCTGGTGGTACGCGACTTCGTGGTCGACGTAGGCCTTGTCGAATGCGGCGCCCTTCAGCCCCTTCAGCGTGGTTACATTCTGTTCACCGCCTGACTTCAGATTCTTACTGGTCTCGTTGTCCTCCGGCGTCACCTTGAGCTTCGTCACCAGCTCCGTGGCGGACTTGTTCACTCCCGTATGGTCCGTGACCATCGTCTGGGCGAACTTCTTGACCTCGGCGTTGCTGGACGTCGCCCTGGCCAGATTGCCCGCGTCGATGTCAACCTGGTTGGCCGTCACGACGATGGAAGCGATCTGGGCGTCGTTGATGCCCTGCGCGCGTACCGCGGACCCAGGCAGGAGCAGAGTGCCGGCGATCAGGAATGCAGATGGTTTCATGGATGAATCCTCGGTGTTGAGTGTGAAGGACGGCCCGTAGTGACGGACGGTGTCCGCGGCGCCGCCGAATGTGTGTGGCGCCAGCCTGGACGAATGCTGATTGGATGCACGGAACGTGGCGCCCGTTCCCGGGGCGCTCGGTCAGCTGTCAGCGATCAGTGAAGCGCCAGCGGGCGAGGACGGCCGCCACGACACGGTCACACCTGGCCCCCGCGAACCCGAAGACGTTCAGGGTCGCGGTATCGACGTCGCGTGCGAGCGCCTCCCGGAGGAGCGCGCGGGCGCGAAACAAGCGGCTGCGCACAGTGGCGGCGGGAATCGACAGGCTCTCGGCGGTCTCCTGGACGGTCATGTCCTCGACCTCGCGCATCACGAACACGGCCCGGAAGGAGACGGGCAGCTCGTCGATCCGGCGTTCGAGGAGCCGCCGCAGTTCAGCACGCAGGAGCCCCTCGGACGCAGATTCTGTTTGCTGATCGGCCACCTGAATCTCCAGCTCGCTGCCGTCCCCATCGCGGCCGGTGAACGGCAGGACCACGCGGTCGCGCTTCTGACGCCGCAACCGCATCAGCGCCTGGTTGACGACAATCCGGGTGAGCCACGTGCCGAGCTGCGCATCGCCGCGGAAGTCGCCCATGTGGCGGAAGGCGTCGAGATAGGCGTCCTGGAGTGCGTCCTCTGCGTCGCGGTCATCGTTGAGAATGGCCCGCGCCACCCGGAACAGGCGGCCGTTGTACCGGCGCATCACTGTCTCGAATGCCGTTTCGTCGCCACCGAGGACGCCCCTGACGAGCGCCGCGTCGTCGGAGGGGGAGGGTTGTGCCAGCGCGTGCATGAGTTCTCGGTATTGGATGCAGCGCCTGCGATGAATGTTCCCGGCTCGTGCAGTCTGGCATATCCTTCTCTGAGCGGATCATTTTCATTGCCCGAAACCGTCATCACTTTTCCACCCCGGCAGGAGTCTTTTTGATGAAGCGTTCTCTCGTCGCCGCCGTGCTGATCGGTCTCTTCGTCAGCGACCGACCCCTCAGCCTGCGGGCACAGCGGCCGGCCGCCTCTGAGGCCGAGGTCAAGCTGGTGCTGCTGATTGCCGTGGACCAGTTCAGGGCCGACTACCTGACGCGCTTCGAAGGGGACTACAAAGACGGTTTCAAGCGGTTGCTGACCGACGGCGCGGTCTTCAGCAACGCAAAGCTGGAACACTATCCGACCGTGACTGCCGTCGGGCATTCCACCATGCTCTCGGGCGCGATCCCGGCCGACAGCGGAATCATCGGCAATGACTGGTTCGACCGCGAGTCTGGCGCAACCGTGACGAGTGTGTCGGACAGCACGGTTCAGGTCCTGGGGGGTGGCACCAAGGAATCGATGGATTCGCCGCGGCGCCTGCTGGTGACGACAATAGGGGATGAGCTCAAGATGGCGCGCTCACGCCCCGGCGCGGCCGCCTCGCCGAAAGTCATTGGCCTCTCGCTGAAAGACCGGTCGGCCATCCTGCCGGCGGGACGGGGTGCTGACGCGGCGTACTGGCTTGACACCACAACAGGCGCGTTCGTCACCACCACGTATTACTTTCCGAAGATTCCGGCGTGGGTGACGGCCTTCAACGACCGCAAGCTGCTCGATTCTGTACGCGGGAAAAACGTGGACACTTGCCGCAGGAAAACAAACCGAGCCTCATGTCCTGCCCGAAAAAATCGGAGGTCCTCTTTACACCGCCGTGTTCGGAAGCCCGTTCGGAAACGACGTGCTGCTCGCCCTGGCCAAAGAGACCCTGGCGCAGGAACAGCTCGGCCAGCGCGGCGTCACGGACCTGATGAGCGTCAGCTTTTCGTCGAACGACTCGGTGGGTCACAAGTACGGGCCGGATTCTCCCGAAGCACACGATATCGCCGTCAAGACGGATGCGACCATCGGTCTCCTCCTCGCCGAGGTGGACAAGCGTGTCGGGCTCGCGCACACACTCGTGATGCTCACGGCCGACCATGGTGTCGCGCCGATGCCGGAGAAGATGATCGAGCGACGAATGCCTGGCGGCCGCACCGATGGTCCCAGCCTCTTCGATCCCATCACGCAGGCGCTTCAGAGCCGGTTCGGCGAGGGCAAGTGGATCCTCGCGACCGCAGGCACGTCGCCGTACCTGAACTACGCGTTGATCGCGGAGAAGAAGCTCGATCCCGTGGAGGTCCGCCGCGTGGCGGCCGATGCTGCGCGCACGGCGACAAAAGCCCACGTTGCGCGCGTCTTCACGCGCGACCAGCTGCTTCGCGCCGAGATCACAGACGACGTCATCGGACGCCGGGTGCTGCGGGGATTCAATGCCGCGCGCTCGGGCGATCTCGAAATCGTGCTGGAGCCCTTCTGGCTCCGTGGCGCCACGGGAACGACCCACGGCACGCCGTACAACTACGACGCAGCCATTCCGCTGATTCTCATGGGGCCGGGAATCAGACCGGGCCACTACGCTGGCGCCGTCGCGTTGAACGATGCCGCCCCCACGATCTCCACGATTCTCAAGATTCCGGTGCCGAGCGCTTCTGCGGGGCGCGTCCTGACCGAAGCGCTTCGGCCGAGTGTCAGCGTGCCCCAGGCACCTACGGCGTCTCGCCGGCCCTGAACTGGATGCTTCGCCTCCGTGGCGCCTCGGTGGCCGTCCTGCCGTCACGCACGCGTCTGCCCGGGCCGGTGGCCATTCTCGTCAACGGTTTGCGTTGAGTTTCGACAAAAACAGCTAGTGGCAGACTGATGACTCAGACCGGAACGGAGAAACCAGGCGCGGGACCGCGTGTGAACTCACCGGGGCAGGTGCTCTTCGCCAGCCTCATCGGCACGACCATCGAGTTCTTCGACTTCTACATCTACGCCACGGCGGCGGTGCTCGTTTTCCCCCAGCTGTTTTTTCCTGCCTCCGACCCGGCGTCCGCCACGCTCGCATCGCTCGCGACGTTTGCGATTGCGTTCCTGGCCAGGCCGATTGGCTCGGCGCTGTTCGGTCATTTCGGCGATCGCATCGGGCGCAAGACAACGCTCGTAGCGGCCCTGCTGACGATGGGGATCTCCACCGTCACGATTGGTGTGCTCCCGACGTATGCGTCAATCGGTGTGGCGGCACCGCTCCTGCTCGCGCTCTGCCGCTTCGGCCAGGGACTGGGGCTCGGCGGCGAGTGGGGCGGCGCCGTGCTCCTGGCGATCGAGAATGCGCCCCAGGGGCGTCGTGCCTGGTACGGCATGTTCCCGCAGCTTGGCGCCCCGCTCGGGTTCTTCTTTTCCGGCGGGATCTTTCTGGTCCTGTCGAACCAGCTCAGTGACGATCAGTTCTTCCGATACGGCTGGCGGATCCCGTTCCTCGCCAGCGCGCTACTCGTGGTTGTCGGCCTCTACGTGCGGCTCACCATCACCGAGACGCCCGTGTTCCGGGAGGCGGTCACACGCAGTGAGCGCGTGAAGCTGCCGATGGCGGTTGTCTTCCGCCGCCACACGAAGACGCTGTGTCTGGGTACGCTCATCGCGCTCGCCACATTCGTCCTGTTCTACCTGATGACGGTGTTCGCGCTCGCGTGGGGCACGACATCGCTCGGCTACAGCCGACAGGAGTTCCTGCTGATTCAGCTCTTCGGCATCCTGTTCTTCGCGTTCACGATTCCGCTGTCCGCCATCCTGGCGGATCGCTTTGGCCGCCGCCGTACGCTGCTCTGGGTGACCGGGTCGATCGGTGTGTTCGGGTTCGCGCTCGCGCCGCTGCTCCTCGCGGGCACGACGGGCGCCGTGGTGTGTGTGGCGCTGGGTCTCTCGCTGATGGGGCTGACGTACGGTCCGCTCGGTACGGCCCTGTCCGAGTTGTTCCCGACCGCCGTCCGCTACACCGGCAGCTCCCTGACCTTCAACCTCGCAGGGGTGTTCGGCGCATCGCTGGCACCCTACATCGCGACCTGGCTCGCGAAGACGTACGGGCTGGAGTACGTCGGCTACTACCTCACGCTGGCCGCCGCCCTGACATTCGCAGGTCTCCTCGCCACGCGGGAGACGATGGACGACGATCTTGCGGGCTGACTGTCAGTGCGCCGCACTGTACATTGTCACGTGCTACGTGCTACGTGCTACGTGCTACAGAGCCATCAGCTGATAGCTGAGAGCTGACAGCTACCTGGCCCGTAGCACCTAGAGTGGCCTGTACTCGGTGAACAAGGACCGGCTTCGCATCCCGCCTGGCGGCGTTGCTCCTCCCTCAAATACGCCCTGTATTCTCGGTCGTCGCGCCTTGCCACCCGGGCGCCGCGCTCCGGAATCCAGTCCTTGTTCACCGAGTACAGGCCACTAGCACGTAGCACGTGTTTCCAGGTCATGGTGATGCCTCTGTAGCAACGGCATCGGCGGGCCGCGTCAATGTGTAGACAGGCACGCCGAGTGCGACGAGCGCGACACCCAGTATCGCCTGCAACGGGTTGTTCAGCGCGAGGAGTGCAAGCAGGCCAGCCACCAGGGCCAGGAACGTGACCGCCGTCCAGGGGTGTCCCGGCACCTCGAACGACGGGTCGGACCGTGCGAGCACGAAGACCGCCGCAACGGTCAGCGCGATGAAGACCACGGTGATGAAGATGAAATACGCGACGATCGTGTCGAACGTCCCGAGCGCAACGAGGACGGACGCCAGGATCGCCTGCGCGGCGATGGCCCGCGCAGGTGTGCCGAAGCGGGGATGGACCGCGGCAGCCACGGCGGGAAAGAGCCCGTCCCGCGCCATGGCGAAGTACACACGCGGTCCGAGCATCAGCGTCGCGGCCAGGCTTCCGAAGACGCAGACGACCACGATGGCCGCCACGATCACGCCGCCGGTCGGTCCGAGCAGCACCGAACCGACCTGGGCGACGAAGGCGTCACTGGGTCCGACCCGATCGATCGGAATGACGTAGATGAACGCGAGTGTCGTCATCGTGTAGACGAGCGTGACCACGCCAAGCCCGAGCCACAACGCCCGAGGCATCGTGCGGGCCGGGTCGCGCACTTCACCGGCGATCTTCGTCACCTCCCACCAGCCTCCGAACGAGAAGAACGCGCCGATGAGCGCTCCGATCAGGGCTGCGACGAGCGGCGTCGCAGCCGGCGGGCGCGACGCAAACGGCACGAAGTGCCGCCAGTCCCCCGCGGGGCTGGCGAGCGCCAGCGCGATCAACCCTGCGATGAGCGCGACCTTCAGAACCGCGAGTGTCGTCAGCAGGCGGGTGCCCGGCCGGACGCCTGCGATGTGGACGAGCGCGAGCGCCACGATGGCTCCGATGCCCACGATGCGTTGCGCGGCGTTGCCGAGCGGGACGATGTACCCGACGTAGCTGGCGAACCCGGTGGCCAGCGCGGCCGTGATCCCGGGGTCCATGATCAGGAAGCACTTCCAGCCGTACAGAAAGGCGAGGCGCGGGCCGTACGCCTCGCGCAGGTAGACGTAGCCTCCGCCGGCCTGCGGATAGCGCGCGGCGAGTGCGCCGTAACAGAGCGCACCGCAGATGGCCATGCCGCCGATGACGCCCCAGACGATCAGGATCCAGAGCGGCGACGCCAGGGTGCGGATCATCGAGCCGGGCGTCAGGAAAATGCCGACGGCGATCACCTGCCCCACGACCAGCGCCGTCGCGGCGGGGAGCGTCAGTTCCCGGCGAAGCGTGCGGCCGGCCATCATCAGAACGTGGCGCGCAGGGCGAATTGCAAAGCGCGAGGCCCGCCGGATCCGAAGACGCCGCCCGCCGTCGTCACCGGCTGCCCGAATGACGACGACCGCAGGTAGCCTGGCTGGTTCGGGTCGTTGCTGTCGCGGACGAGCACGTTCGCATACCCCGAGTAGCTCCTCACGGACACTCCGAGAATGTTCGTCACGTTGAAGACGTTGAACACTTCGAGGATGGGCTCCAGCCGGACATGCCGGAGCGTGAACGGACGCGAGATCCGCACGTCGAAAGAATTGAACGAATCACCAAAGCGGGCGCTGTCGCTGACGAGCGGCAGCGGCGCTCCGCCGACACCGCCGCCGGCGTTCAGCGAGCTGAGTGCGCGGTTGAGATCCGCCGCGGACTTGAACAGGCGGCCTCCGGCGTTGCGCTGGAACGCCGGCACGCGGCTCTGTCCGTCCGGCATCAGGATGTCCATCGGCACGGCCGACGCCAGCGTCCAAATGGGCGCGACGAGGAAGCCGCCGGGCGTCTGGCCCCAGGCGGCGAACGTGAGCCGGTGACGCTGATCGTTCGGCGTCGGGCCGAACTCGCGCCGCAGATCCTGCGGGTCGATCGGACCATTCGCGAAGGGGATCTGATCGTCGTTCGCGTAGTTGAGCGCCTTCGAGAGCGCATATCCGATCCGGAAGCCGGTGCGCGCGCCGCGCCGCTCGGCGCTCACCAGCAGTGCGTCATACAGCGTATTCACGCTCGATTCCAGGTTGACCACCCGGTCGGGACCGCCGACGACGGGGTTCTCCACCGTTCCCACGGTCCGGCCGATGATGAAGTGCGTGCCCAGGTTGTGCACACCATCCACGCGGAGCACCACTCGACCCGGAAAGGCATGCTGCACGCCGAGGTTGAACTGCTGCACGGTCGGATTCTCGATGCCGTTGTCGAGGATGTTGATCCCCGACGCGCCCGCGCCCGGAAGGATGAAGCCCGTGAACGGATTCGCGAGCGACGGCGCGAAGGGCGGGAATCTGCCCGTGGCCGGATCGACGAAGAAGGTGTTGCCCGCCCGGACTTCAATCGGCAGCGCACGTCCGTCCAGGCCGCGCTCGAGCGACTGGAGCTGGAGCGTCATTCGGTCGTAGTAAATGCCATACCCGCCATGGACGCTCGTGCGGTCCTGACCGGGCGCCCAGTTGAAGCCAATCCGCGGCCCGATGTTGTTCAGGTCCTTCCCGCGCGTGCCTTTGAGGAATGACTGCACCAGCCGATTGATCTCGCCGACCCGGCTGATGTTCTTCACGTCGGTGTCGAGCTCGTAGCGGACGCCGAGGTTCAGCGTCAGGTAGGGGAGCACCCGCCAGTCGTCCTGGACGAAGAGCGCCACGTAGTTGTTGTTCGCATCCGCAATCGTGAGGCCCTGGTCCGGTTTCCCGCTCCGGAGCGTCACCGCGAACAGCAGGTCTCCGTCGTCGATCCGTCCGTCGCCATTGTGGTCGAAGTCGGCGAAGTCTTCGACGAACTCGATGCGCCCCTGGCGGAAGACGTCGAGATCGAAGCGCCCCATCACGTGCTGCCATTCGCCGCCGATTTTGAGCGCGTGACTTCCCAACAAGACGTCCGACGTGTTGCTGACCTGAAAACGCTTCTGCGTCGTGCCCTGCGGAACTCGAAACGACGATCCGTCGAGCATGCTCGGGAACGTCAGCTGGGGCGTGGAGACCACCGGCTCGATGCGATTGCGGAAGGTGCTGTAGGAAGAGGACAACGCATTCGCGATGCGTGGACTCGGCAAGCTGGTCCAGGAACCCACGACCGATTGATACCGGTTGACGCTCGACTGCCGGTACGACGACGAGCCGATGGCCCGGTCGAGCGTGCTTGCGCCCGTATCCTCCGTGCGCTCCCCCGCATACCGGACCATGAAGCCGTCAGGCCATCCGGGCCTCCAGTCAATCCGCCCTGAACCGAGCAGATCGTCGAGCGGCGCGGATGCGAACGATCGGACGATCGCGCGACGTGCCGGGTCCCGAGTGCCTACGAGCGTGGCGCCATCCTGGTTGCGGTACTCGGCCGCGCCGAACCAGAACGCCTCGCCCGGGACGATCGGGCCCCCACCCGCCCCGGCCACCTGCTGCCGATCGAATGGGGGCTTGTCGCCAGCCGACCTGTCGTACGTCGCCGGTAGCGACTGCCAGCGCCGGTCCCGTGCGAACATCGACGCGGATCCCCGCATCTGGTCAGTGCCGTATTTCGTGACGACGTTGATCGCGGAGGAGGCGGACCGGCCGGTTTCGGCAGTGAAGCGGTTCGTGGCGATCTGGAACTCCTGCACCGACTCCTGCGTGATGTTCTGCAGCGGCCCGCCGACCACGTCGTCGTTGTTGTCGGCGCCGTCGATGGTGATGTTGCCGCCACGACCGAGTTGACCGGCCGACGAGATCGCCACCGTGTTGGATTTGGTGGGATCGAAGTTCGGCGCCGGCGCGTTGCCCGGCACGAGGAGCGCCAGCTCGAGAAAATTGCGGCCGTTCAGCGGCAGGACTTCGATGAGCTTCGCCGGGATGACCGTATCAACGACGGAGCGGCTGATGTCGACCGGGGGAATGGATATCGAAGAGACGTTGACCTCCAGCTGGACACCCGCGACCGGCAGATCGATGTCGAGAGAGGCAGTCTGCCCGACCTCGAGAAGCACGCCATCTCGTTTGACCTCGCGAAAGCCGGGAGCGCTGACTGCGACGTCAACGGCGCCTGGAGCCAGATTCGTGGCGACGAAGGTGCCGTCGCTCTCGCTCACGATTTGTCGTGTTTGCGCGGTGCCCTGCGCGGTGATCGTCACCACAGCGGCCGGAACCGCAGCCCCCTGCGCGTCATGAACGGTGCCACGAAGTGTGGCCGTCGGTGTCTGGGCGGCAATCGCAAGCGGCAAGGCCAGCGCCAGCAGGATGGCAAGGGAGAGTCGATACACAGATGTCATGGGAAATAGCCTTCCGCCTGATTCCGAGGCAAGGAGGCGCAAGAATACGATAGGGCAGAGTTTCGGAAAATAGTGCGTATGGGTTAGAGGGCCGGTCTGGGAGGCGTAACGACCGGCCCGGTCATACACAGATGACACGGACGAGCACGGATGAACACGGAGACATCAGCGGCTGGCCACCGCCGGCTGGGGCCGGCGGTTGTGAGCGCAATGCGCGGGAGCCAGGCCGTCCTCCGTTTGTTCCGATCCGTGTGCTTTGCGTCTTCCGTAGAATCCGTGTCTGCTCTTTCCGACAGCGTCAGTAGAGCGTGTAGGAGTAGAGCGTGTCCCCCACGGCGACGAGCAGATACTGGTGACCGTCGAGGCTGTACGTCTGCGGCGCATTCGAGATGTTGCCGATGCGCGTATGCCACAACGGCTTGCCGTTGGCCGGATCATGGGCGACAAGGTTGCCCCCCTTGTCTCCGGCGAAGAGCAGTTTGCCCGCCGTCGCGAGCAGGCCGGCCCCCCCGCCGCCGCTGATTCCCGGATACTGATGTCGCCACGCGACCTTGCCGGTCTTCGGATCGATCGCCGTCAGGTAGCTGGGATGCGCACCGACGCCGATGGTCTGCTTTCCGCCGAGGCCCATCGAGCCCCGCGGATCGGGGTCGGTCAGGAATATGAGCTGGAAGCCGTTGTTCTCCTGCGTGTAAAAGAGGCCCGTGTCCGGAGAGTAGGCGGGCGGCGGCCAATTCGTGACGCCTCCCTCGACCGGCGACACCAGCGACCCCGGAATCGTCGCCTCTTTTTCCGGGTTCGGCTCCGGAGCCCCGTTCTTCCGGAGTCCCGTGGCCCAGTTCGTCGTCGTGCCGTATTTGCTGCTCGCGATGTTCTCGCCGGTCACACGGTCCACCGTGAAGAAGTACCCATTGCGGGCGGCAGTGGAGACCATCTTTCTGGGCTTGCCGTTGACGACGCCGTCGATGAGGACGGGAGTCTGCGCGGAGTCCCAGTCGTGCGTGTCGTGCGGCGACGTCTGGTAGTACCACGCCATCTTGCCCGTCTCGACATTCACCGCGACCAGCGAGCAGGTGAACAGGTTGTCCCCCTTGCGCGCGACGCCGGTATAGCCGGGCGTTGGATTGCCGGTGCCGAAGATGTAGAGCTTCGTCTCCGGGTCGTAGACACCGGGGATCCACACCTGACCGCCGCCGTGCCGGGCGGCTTCGAGGCTCGGCCAGGTCTCGAGGCCGGGATCGCCGGGGTTCATCGGCACGGTATAGAACTTCCACTGGAGCTTCCCGGTCTCTGGATCGAATGACTGGAGAAAACCGGGAGCGTCGAGGTCATTGCCCGTGCCGGCCAGCACGTGATTGCCGATCACGATCGGAGCCATGGTCGAGAAGTACTGCTGATCGAAGTCAGCAATCTCGACATGCCAGCGTTCCTTGCCCGTCTTGGCGTCGAGCGAGACCAGATAGTTGTCCGGCGTTTCGAAATAGAGATAGTTGTTCCACATCCCCATGCCGCGGCTGCCGATGTGGGTCCCTCCCTTCGTCTTCCAGTAGTAGTGCCAGAGCTCGCGTCCGTCGCGCGCGTCAATCGCCCACGCGTTGTCCGGTGCGGACAGGTACAGCACGCCGTCGACCTGGAGGATCGACCCTTTGATGTTCGCGGTCCCACCGCCGGCGAAGTCACCGGTGCCTTCACCGCCGACGATGACAGGTGCGGCGGCGCCGCCGCCACCTCTCCCGCCGCCAAACCCGCCTGCGCCGCCACCGGGACCGGCCGTGACCTTCGCGACCCACGCCAGCGTGAGGTTCTTGACGTTGCTCTGATTGATTTGGGTCAGCGTGCTGAAACGCCTGCCGGTGTAGTCGCCGGAATAGGTCGGCCACGTCTCGGCCAGCGGTTTCAGCATCGCGGCGGGGTCGACGCCACCCTGCCCCTGGCCGACCAGCAGCGCGGGCGCCGCCGCCAGCGCGGTGGTGAGCAGTATTTTTTTGAATGTCATTTCAGCGTTACCAGGTAAGCCGTCACGTCGTGAATGTCCTTGTCGGTGTACACCGTCAGCAGCTGGCGGTGCCCCTCGAGTGGATCGTTGATCTCGACCTTCGGGACGGCGCCGTCGCGCCGGATCGCGCGCGCCGGTCCGTCCGGCTGCCTGACGACGACGATGAAGTCGTCGATGCGATCCAGAGGCCCTTCAATCTTCTGGCCTGACGGCATCGTTACCGTCACCGTGACCGGCTTCGAGGTCCCGGATCCGGCGCCACGGCCGCGACCACCGCCGCCGCCCGAGACCCAGTTGGCCTGCAGCAGCATCGGATCGGTGATCCTGGTCGCGAGTCCCTGGAGATCACCGGTCGGGGAATGGCACGAGCTGCATTTGGCCTTGAAGTACGCCACGCCGGCCGCAGGGTCGCCGACGACGACCTTGAGGACGACCGGCTCGGATCCAGGCGGCGGATTGCCCTGGCCGCGCATGGTGGCCGCCACGCTGTGGATGTATTCCGCAAGCGCCTTCACGTCGTCGTCAGGCAGGCTCGGAAACGGCGGCATGGGCGGCATGCCGGGGTTCTGACGGCCATTCTTGACGACCGGCAGAATGAGCTCGCCCTTCTGGTCGTTCAGAACCAGCTGCGAGCGCAGAAGGTTGACGCCTCCCATGTCGCCGCCACGAAGGTCCGGGCCGTGGCACAGGCGGCAGTTCACGCCGTAGAGGCCCTGACCGCGGGCAATCAGCGCGGGATCTCCGGGCGGACGCTGCTGGGCAGGGAACGTCGCGGGATTGCCGCGTCCGCGGCCGCCCTGCACGGGAACCGGCGCCTGGGCGCCTCCGGGAGGCGCGTTTGGCGCGGGCGCCACCTGGCCGGGCTGGGCCGGAGGCGGCCCTGCCTGAGCGGCCGGCCTGACCGCAATCGAGGCCAGCAGCAGGAAGGCTGCGGCAGCCACAGTTGTCTTTGGTCGCATCAATTACCCCATCGGAAGTACATCACCATGCCGGCACCCGTGCAAAAGAGCTATGGCGACAATAGATCACGCGCAAGGCGTTCACGAAATCGCCCACGCCCCGACGGGATGGCAGACGAGCTCCGCCGGCGCACACGCGTGCCCGCCCATATTACGCGTCCCGTGTGGTAAACGTTGCAGTGCGTTCTAGTCCCCTGGAAAACCGGCATTCCGCCACAAGGCACGCGATGAACAGAGGATCGACGGCTCGCCGCACCATCATTCCCCTGCTGGGACTCGCGCTGACGCTCGCCATGGAGGCCGCGGAAGGCCCCGGCCCCCTCGCACCCGCAGGGAGAGACTTTCCAACCGTCGGCGCGAACCTCGCCAATCAGCGCCATTCGAGCCTGGCGAGGATCAACAAGTCGAACATCAAGCGACTTGGGGGCGCATGGATGATCCGTCTCGAGGACGGCCAGCCTGCCGGAACCATGCAGGCGACGCCGGTGGTGGTGGACGGAGTCATGTTCATCTCGACGGGCATCGGGAACGTCTTCGCCGTGGATGGCAAGACGGGCGCCGTCAAATGGAAGTATCGATCGGGAGGACGTCCGGGCACGAATCGCGGCGTGGCGGTGGGTGACGGCAAGGTGTTCGTGGGTCAACGCGACAACTCCCTCGTGGCGCTCGATCAGAAGACCGGGAGCAGGCTCTGGCGCACCCAGCTCGCACAGTCGGGCCCGGGGACGATCAGCGCGCCGGCCACGTATCACAACGGCCGCGTGTATATCGGCGTCGGTGGCGGCGAGCTCGGTGTGCGGGGACAGTTCGGCGCGTACGACGCGCGCACCGGCAAAGAGGTGTGGAAGTTCTGGACCGTGCCGGGGCCCGGCGAACCCGGGCACGAGACATGGGAAGGCGATTCGTGGAAGTACGGCGGCGCGCCGGTCTGGACCCACCCGGCGATCGATCCGGACATCGGCATGGTCTACATCGCGGTCGGGAATGCCGGACCGGACAATGACGGCACCGCGCGCGGAGGCGACAATCTTTACGCCGCGTCCGTCGTCGCGCTCGATCTCGAGAGCGGAGCCTACAAGTGGCACTTTCAGGAAGTGCATCACGATCTGTGGGACTACGACAACGCGGGAGCGCCCGTCCTTGCCGACATCCGGTTCGAGGGACGGACGCGAAAAATCCTGATGCACGCGGGAAAGACGGGGATGATGTACATCCTCGATCGCGTCACGGGGAAGCCACTCATCGGGATCGACGAGCGTCCGGTGGAGCAGGAGCCGCGCATGAAGACGGCTCCGACGCAGCCGTTTCCGAAGGGTGATTCGTTCGTGCCGACCTGCCCTGAACCCGGAACCGTCGATCCGAAGTACCGCAGCACCTGCATCTTTGGCGCGTACTGGACGGAGCCGGTCGTCATGGCGCCAGGGACCCTGGGCGGACTGTCGTGGGCGCCGATGGCCTTCAGCCCGGAGACCGGCTTCGTGTACGTGCCTGGCACAGTGATCAACTCCGCCTTCGGCCTTCGGCGGCAGGTCTGGGACGAGGAGGCGAGGACCTTCCGTTCCGTCGGGGAAGGCAGGGGGTTCTTCCGGCCTGAAGGCTCGCCAAGGAGCGGCACGCTGACCGCGATGAATCCCGCGACGAACAGAATCGTCTGGCAGAAACGCACGAAGTTTCCGCTGGGCACCGGCAGCGGACTCCTGAGCACGGCCGCCGGCATTCTCTTCCATGGCGAGTCCGACGGCCGGCTGCTGGCGTACGACACGAAGACGGGAGAGACGCTCTGGCAGTTTCAGACGGGCGCCGGCGCCGACGCACCGGTCGCCACCTACGAGATCGATGGCGACCAATATGTCGCCATCCTGTCCGGCGGCAACACGTTTCAACTCTCGCAGCGCGGAGACAATCTCTGGGCATTCAAGCTTGGCGGCCAGGTGCCTCCAGCCGCCGCGCCGCCGGAACCGCCGACGACGCAACCCGGGCCGGTACGGTGAGTGGATGTCGCCCGCACGACAATTGGCGGGCACCAATCCCTGATCCCTGATCCCTAATCCCTGATCCCGAGTCCCGAACTCCGAATCCCGAGTCCCGACGAATCCCGAGCCCCGAATCCCGAGTCCCGAATATGCCAGATCTCAACGATCCTCACGCAGGCCAGCTGATCCTCCGCCGCGGACCGAGTCCGTCGGTCGCGCGCATCGCCGTCATCCTCGTTCATGGGCGCGGGGGATCCGCCGCGGAGCTGCTCGATCTGGGCGCCGATCTCGGGATGAGCGACGTCGCCTGGATCGCACCGCAGGCCGCGGGACAGACCTGGTATCCGTACTCGTTTCTGTCGCCCATCGAACGCAACGAGCCTGGGATTACGTCTGGCTTGAAGGTGTTGAGCCGTCTCCTGGAGGAGCTGGGACAGAGCGGCATGCCGGCAGAGCGCGTCGGTATTCTGGGCTTCTCGCAGGGCGCCTGCCTGTCGCTGGAATTTGCCGCGCGCCATGCGCGCCGGTACGCCGCCATCGTGGGACTGAGCGGCGGGTTGATCGGGCCGCCTGGCACGCCGCGGGGCTACAAGGGGTCGATGGACGAGACACCCGTATTCCTTGGATGCAGCGACATCGACGCACACATTCCTGTCGAACGTGTTCGCGAGAGTGCCGAAGTCTTCCGTCGTCTCAGCGCACAGGTCGACGAGCGGATCTATCCGGGGATGGGGCACACGGTCAACGAGGACGAGCTCGCGGCCGTTCGTGCGCTGTTCGCGCCTGCGAAATAAGCCGCAAGTATTACTCCCCACGTTCGCACGTTCGTATCGCAGTGTGGAACACGCCCGCGGTGGCCGAAAGAAGTTGACCCCGATCGCTCAGCGCCGTACAACACTGGCGCGGGCACGTGGATCCCAAGGAGTCGCAGGATGAGAAGAATATTCGTGTGCGTCATCACCGTCCTGGTGGCGGTCGCACCGTTGCCATGGGGGCCGGCATCGGCCCAGGAGAAAGAGCGGAAGGGGAACTGGTTGACGGACGGCGGCGATCCTCAGCGCACGTCCTGGCAGAAAGATGAGACGCTCATCACCACGGCGAGCGTGAAGGGAATGAAGCTCCTGTGGACCGTGCAGACGGACAATCGGCCCAGGCAGCTGCACAACCTCTTCGCGCCGCTCATCGTGCACGATGTCGCGACGGACGACGGACCGCGGGAGCTTGCGATCCTGGCCGGCGTGTCCGACAACCTGTATGGCATCGATGTCCAGAAGGGCACGCAGATCTGGAAGCGCCACTTCGACAGCACGTTTCAGGAGCCGACCGGTGGACGAGGCGGCGGGCCGCTCTGTCCGGGCGGGTTGACGGCGACGCCCGTGGTGGCGCCTGCCGGTGAGCCCGGCAAATACACGATCTATGCGATCTCCTGGGATGGGCGGCTGCGCCAGCTCGATGCGGCCACGGGGAAGGATCTCGCGCCGGCCGAATTGTTCCTACCGTCCAACGGCAAACCGTACGCGCTCAATCTCGTCAACAACGTGCTCTACACGACCACGGCGCAGGGGTGCGGCGGCAATCCCAATCAGTTCTACGCGTACGACCTCGCCACGAAAAAGGTCGGCGCCTTCAATCCCGGGAGCGGCGGTCTGTGGCCGCGGCTCGGCCCGTCCGTCGGCAAGGATGGGGCCGTCTACGCCGGCAGCGGAGACGGCGACTACTACCCGGAGCAGCAGATCTACGGCCAGGCGATCATCTCGGTGAAGCAGAATCCCGACACCAAGGCGCTCGAGATGAAGGACTGGTACGCGCCATCGAACGCATTCTGGCTGCGGAAGCGCGACCTCGACATGAACGTCACCGGCCCCGTGTTCGACTACAAGGGCAAGGAGTACACGGTGCAGTCGAGCAAGGAGTGCCGCATCTGGCTGCTCGACACGCGTGAGCTCGGAGGCGAAGATCACCGGACGCCCGTCTACCGGACGCCGCTCGTCTGCAACGAGGAAGTGCAGTTCGCGGCGGCAGGAATCTGGGGAGCGCTCTCGACGTGGGAGGACAGCGCCGGAACACGATGGGTCCTGATGCCGTTCTGGGGCCCGAAGCATTCGCAGTTCAAGGCCCCCATCGAGCACGGGGAAGTGGTGCAGGGTGCGATTGCCGCCTTCAAGGTCGAGCCGAAAGCGGGCAAGGTGCAGCTGACGCCTGCGTGGCTCTCGCGCAACATGAACCTGGCCGAACCGGCCGTCATCGCGAACGGGGTCGTGTTCGGCTACGGCAGCGGGGAAGATGCCACGCAGGCGTCGGCCGACATCGGCCTCGCGTACAACACCGCGGCAAACCGCGTCGCGCACTCGACACACGCCGTCCTGTATGCGCTCGACGCGCAAACGGGCGCCGAGCTCTGGTCGAGCGGCGAACAGATCAAGTCCTTCAATCATTTCAGCAGCCTCGCAGTTGCGAACGGGCGTGTCTACATCGGGACCTACGACGGCAAGCTCTATTGCTTCGGCGTGGACAGAAAGACGCCGGGTACCCGGTGATGCGGAGGACTGGAACGATGAGACGGAGGACAGGGGCCCTGGCGGTGACGGCGGCGTGCACGATCGTGTCGGCCGCGCTCCTGCAGGCGCAGGGACGCGGAAGCGCGGAATGGACGACGAGCGGCCTGGACGCCCAGCGGACCCGGTGGCTGCAGAGCGATGCGCGCCTGACGAAGGACGCTGTCCTGAAGAATCAGCTCAAGTTCCTCTGGAAGGCACAATTCGAGAACGCTCCCCGGCAGCTGAACTCGCTGACGGAACCGATCATTCTCGACCGGCTGATCGGGTTCCGCGGCTTCAAGGCGCTCGCGTTCATCGGCGGCAGCGAGGATCGGCTGTTCGCCATCGACACCGACCTCGGAAAGCCGTACTGGACGTCGCATCTGAACTACACGGCGAACACCGGCGGTCCACCGCCCAGTTCCTGGACGTGTCCCGGTGGATTGATCGCGACGCCGAGCCGCCGCACGAATCTCGCGCCGTCGGCATTGGGTCGTGGAGGCGGCGGCGGACGAGGCGGACGCAGCGGAAGCTCGGTCGGAGAGCCAGGCCGCGGCGCGGCGGTACTCAGCCAGGCGCCGCAGGGCCGCGGCGCTGGAGGCCAGGGACGTGGCGCGGCGCTGGCCCCGGCAGGTCCCGTCGCCCCTCCGGCCACTCCGGCGTCGCCGGCCGTCGCCCCGGTTGGCTTCGGCGGCGTCGATCCAATCTATGCGATGGCCTCCGACGGCTTTCTCCACGTCGTGCTTTCGAGCACCGGATCTGACGCCGAGGCGCCGGTTCCGTTCATTCCGCCGAGCGCGAAACCCGCGAGTCTCCTCTACGTGGACGGCATGGTCTACACGAGCACCTCGGGTGAGTGCGGCGCGGCGCCGAACGCCGTCTGGGCGATGGATCTGGCGACCAAGGAACGGAAGGTTGCGACGTGGAAGACCGGCGGCGCCGCCGGCATCGCAGGTTCCGGCGGCCTCGCGCTCGGGACTGACGGCACGCTCTACGTCTCCGTCGGCGCCGATCCGCGCAGCACCTCGGCTTCGGCAGGCCCGGGTACCAGCAATGCCGTCGTGTCGCTCGATCGAAAGACGCTCGATCGCAAGGACTGGTTCACGGCGGATGGGGCGGACTTCGACACGTCGCCGGCAGTCATCCGCTACAAGGACAAGGACCTCGTCGCGGTGGCGGCCAACGATGGACGCCTGTATCTCCTGGACGGCGCTTCGCTCGGCGGCGCGGATCACAAGACGCCGCTGCACGTGACGGCGAAGTTCACGGGTCAGGGAGCCGGCACGGCGCTCGCGACATGGGAGGATCAGGGGACGCGCTGGATCCTGGCGACTGCCACGGGTCCCGCACCCGCGGGGCGGGCGACTGCAGAAAAGCCACCGGCGGCCGCCGCCCCGGGTAACGGCAGCATCGTCGCATTCAAACTGGTGGAGCAGAACGGCACGATCACGCTCGAGCGCGGGTGGGCCTCTCGTCCTCTTGTGTCGCCGCTCGCGCCGATCGTGGTCAACGGCATCGCATTCGTCGCGTCGAGCGGGGAGTACCGGGGTGGGGGCAGTACGCCGCTCACGGCGACCGAGCGCGCCCGCCGTTCGACACCGGCCGTGCTGTACGCGCTGGACGCGGCGACGGGTAAGGAGCTCTGGAACAGCGGCCGCACCATCACGTCATTTGCCCGGGCCGGTCTGTCTGCGGGAGCCGGCCAGGTCTACCTGGTGACGCACGACAGCACGCTGTACGCCTTCGGCATTCCAATGGAGCACTGACGGCGATCGATCGAGGACGGTCGCCCGCCGATCGTCCTCGGTCGCATTCCCTCGGTCGAATTTGGACAACATCACACACTCTTTCGTCGGTCTGGCGATCGCCGAAGCCACGCTGCCCGCCTCGGCGACACCTGGCGGGCGGCGAGCGCTGGTTGCGGCGAGCGTCGTGGCGGCGAATCTGCCTGACATCGATCTCGCCTACACGTGGATCACGCCGGGACCGCTCGGGTACCTGCTCCATCACCGTGGTCATACGCACACATTCGCAGGGGTGCTGCTCCTCGGGCTTCTGGTGCCGGTTCTCCTGCGTTTCTGGCCGGCGGCCCGAACACTGACGGGAGACGGACGCGCGCGACTGTGGGGCCTGGTCGCCGGCAATCTCGCGGTCCACGTGCTGCTCGATGCGTGCAACAGCTACGGCGTGCATCCGTTCTATCCGTTCACGTCGCGCTGGTACTACGGGGATGCGGTCTTCATCTTCGAGCCCCTGATCTGGCTCGTGCTGGCCGTGTCCGCGGTCTGCAACGCTCAAAGCAGGGTCACGCGCCTTCTGATCTCGGCGCTCATGGTCGTCCTCTTTGTCATCGTCTTTGCGGGTCGCGTCGTTCCGATCGCAGGCCTGGTGCTGGTCGCTGCCGTTGCGGCCGTCTTCTTCATGGCAGGCCGTCACCGCGGATCGTCCGCGCGTGCGGCTGCAGCCCTGACGCTCACGGCATGCTTCATCGCCGGGATGTTCGTTCTTTCGCGCGTGGCAAAGGCCGAAGCCATGGCGGCGACGACAGGGGACGGCGAGATCGTCGACGTGATTGTGACGCCGGATCCCGGCATGCCCGTCTGCTGGTCCGTGATCGTCATCGGGAGAACCGGGACAGCCGGTGAGTTCCGCACCAGGCGTGGGACGATGTCGCTGGCGCCGCGTTGGTACGGTCCCGACAGGTGTGCGTCTTATCGATTCGCGAGAGAACGCCAATCCCGGATCCCGGCTGTCGGAAGCCTCGCCTGGCGTGACGACTTCCTGAATACAGTCTCCCGCGTGCGCGACTTAAGTCAGCAGGACTGCTGGGTTCGCGCCTGGCTTCAGTTCGGCCGCGTGCCGGTGGTTCGGGACAACCTCGTCATGGATCTGCGTTTCGAGACCGGTGTCCGTGGAAACTTCACAGCCCTCCGGTTCGGGAGGACGGGCTGTCCGTCGAATGTTACTCACTGGACCCCGCCTCGCGAGGATCTCTTCGGCCGCTGATCGGCATCCGCGTCGTCGCCATCGTCCTCTCATCCAGCGGCTTGATTTCAGCCAGGTCCCACTCGGCACGCTTCCTGCTGACGCTGATTACGGATCAGGTGAGAATGTCTGACGACGAGGACGAACGTATCGACCCGGTGCTCGAAGTACTGACGGCGTACGAGAAGAAGCTCCGCATACTCGAGGAGAACGATCAGCTCGAGGGAGAAGCGCAGCAGACGTTTGGTTCGCTTGTGCACGAGTTGGAGCGTCGAACGGGGAGAGAGCGCCGCGAGAAAGCCCGCGAAGACGCCGATCGGCGACGGAAAGCGGAGGCCGGTTTACAGGGTTCGTAAACCGGTCGCCCGGCCCCCGCGAGGACTCGTCACTGCTGCACGTTTCATCCCGCAGCCGGCGCGCCACGGCCGGGGCGGATTCGTCTGCCCTGGCAGCCCGTGGTGAAACTCTGGCTGCATTCGACGAGCGAGGCATCCCCGGGGGCTGCGTTGCTCCTCCCTCAAAGACAGCCGGTATTCTCGGTCGTCACGTCTTGCCCGCGGGGCGCCTCGCTCGTCTCGGTTCGACGCCAGACTTTCACCACGGGCTGCTAGTGTCATGAGTCAGAGATTCGCTGACAATATCTCGCAATGCTGGCGAGGATGTCGTCGGCGGTTTTCGTCCACACGAATGGTTGTGGCGAGCCATTCGTGATGTCGAGGTACTCACGGATGGTGTCCTCAAGCGCGCGGGTGCTGCGATGCGCGCCCCGCTTGATCTGTTTGTCGGACAACAAGGCGAACCAGCGCTCCACCAGGTTCAGCCACGAGGCGCTGGTCGGGGTGAAGTGCAGGTGAAAACGTGGATGTGCGGCGAACCATCGGCGTACGCGAGGCGTCTTATGTGTCCCGTAATTGTCCAGGATCAGATGGATGTCGAGGCCGGTCGGTACGTTGGCGTCGATGGTCCGCAGGAATTGCAGAAATTCCTGACTGCGGTGCCGCCGATGACATTCGCCGATGACTTTGCCGGTGGCCACATCCAACGCGGCAAACAGCGAGGTGGTGCCATGGCGCCGGTAATCATGGGTGCGCCGCTCCGGGACACCGGGCGCGAGCGGCAGAATCGGCGCGCTGCGGTCCAGGGCTTGGATCTGGCTCTTTTCATCGACGCAGAGCACGAGCGCGCGATCCGGCGGATCGAGATACAACCCGACGACGTCGCGGACCTTCTCAATGAATTGCGGATCCTTCGAGAGCTTGAAGGTCTCGACGCGGTGTGGCTGCAACCCGAAGGCGCGCCAGATGCGCGAAATGGCCGACTGGCTGAGGTCAGTCGTCTTCGCCATCGAGCGCGTGCTCCAATGTGTTGCGTCGCGCGGCGTCGTTTCCAGCGTCTTCGTAATCACCGCCTCGACCTGCGCGTCGGTGATGGTGCGCGGCACGCCCGGTCGCGGTTCATCCAGCAGTCCCTCAAGCCGCTTCTGCAGGAAGCGCTCACGCCACTTGCCGACCGTCGCCTTGGTCACTCGCTCGCGCCGCGCGATCCCGGTGTTCGACTCGCCCGCTGCCGCACCCAGGACGATCCGCGCACGCAGCGCCAACGCTTGCGCCGTCGTCCGTCGGCGTGCCCAGCCGTCGAGCGCCGCGCGTTCGTCAGTGGTCAGCACAATCGGTCTCAGTGGTCGGCCCAGTCGCATCGGCACGTTCTCCTTGTAGCCGAGTCACGACTCGTCGACGGACAGATGTTTCACAAATCTCTGACTCATGACACTAGCGCTGCACCCGGCCGGATGCGTCCCCGGCCACGAGACGATCGACCTCGTCCACCGTCACGCGGTTGAAGTCCCCTGGAATGGTCTGCTTGAGTGCGCTGGTCCCGACCGCGAAGCGCAGCGAGTCCACGGGACTGCGGCCGGAAAGCAGCCCGTAGATCAAGCCGGCAGCGAAGCTGTCGCCACCGCCGATCCGGTCCACGAGCCGCACGTCGTAGCGCTGGCTCTGCACCATCGTGCGGGCCTCTCGATCCCACACCGCCGCGCTCCAGCCGTTGTCGCTCGCCGACACGCTCTCGCGCAGGGTGATGGCGACCAGTGACGCGCCGAAGTCGCGCGTGACCTCTTCAGCTGCGACGCGGAAGCCGTCGAGATTCAACTGCCCACTCGTGACGTCGGTGTCGGGCACGCGCACGCCGAGCACCGACTGGAGATCTTCTTCGTTGGCGATCACGACGTCGACCCCGCGCATCATCGGCCGCATCACCTCCCGCGCCTGCGCCTCGGTCCACAGTTTCTTTCGATAATTGAGATCGACGCTGACGCGCGCTCCGGCTTTCCGGGCCGCCGCAATCGCGCGACGGGTGGCCTCTGCGCCATTGGCCCCGAGGGCCGGCGTGATCCCGGTGACGTGAAACCAGTCCGCGCCCGCGAAGAGCGCATCCCAGTCGACGGCGTCGGGCGGCATCTCACTGATCGCGGAACCCGCGCGATCGTAGATGACCGTTGACGCCCGCTGGCTCGCGCCCGCTTCGGTGAAGTACACCCCGAGGCGCTTGCCGCTGCGCACGATCCGATCTGTACACACGCCTTCGGCGCGGAGAGCACGCACGGCCGCATCCCCCAGGGGATTGCGGGGGAGCGCCGTCACGTACGTGCTCTCGAGACCGAAGTGCGCGAGGCTGACGGCGACGTTGGCTTCCCCTCCGCCGAACGTCGCGACGAACTGGGGAGACTGGAGAAAGCGCTCGAACCCGGGCGGGCTGAGCCGCAGCATGATTTCGCCGAACGTAATCACCTTTTTCATGACGCCGACTCCCTCGCGGCGCGCACGCCGGCCACGATCTTCGCGGCATTCGCGCGAAGCGCGGCGTAATTGCCGCCCGCGATCGCGGCCGTGTCGAGCAGAGCCGTTCCGACGCCGACCGCGACGGCCCCGGCGCGAATCCAGTCGCCCGCGTTGTCGAGCGAGACCCCTCCCGTCGGCATCAGTTTCACCTGCGGCAGCGGGCCTCGTACGTCCTTGATGAACGTGGGCCCAAGGGCCGTGGCGGGGAAGACCTTGACGATATCCGCACCCATGTCCCACGCGTCCAGGATTTCAGTCGGCGTGAAGCAGCCGGGCATGACGGCGGCATCCTGTGCGTGACAGGCCGCAATCACATCACGCCGGAACACGGGGCTCACCACGAACCGGGCGCCCGCATCGATCACCCGCCGCGCCGTCTCCGCGTCGAGGACGGTTCCCGCACCCAGCACGAAGCCATTCGGCAGGCTCGCGGCGAGTTGCCGAATCAACTCGATGGCCCCGGGCACCGTCATCGTGACTTCGATCACCCGCACGCCGCCTTCGCCGATGGCATCGAACACTGCGCGCACCTTGCCGGGATCCTTCATCCGGATGATGGCCACGATCCCCAGCTGTTCCACCTGCTCCACCAGCGCCCGTCGTATCTCACTCATGCTCGTATCCCATCTGACTCGCAGCAGTCCTCCACAGACTGGGTAGATTACTGTGCCGCCAAGCCACCGTGCAATGTTCGGCGCTGTCTCCTTCCGGCTAAAGCCGGAAGCTACGGTTCTGACCCCGAATCCCGAATCCCGAGTCCGAACCGCGAGTCCCGAACCCCGAGTCCCGAGTCCCGAGGTGTCGTATGATGGCGGGCGTCCATGACCAACGAAAAACCGGCGCGCCAGAACCCCGCGATCTTCAACCTGACCGGCCGCACCGCCCTCGTGGTCGGCGGCACGAGCGGCATCGGCCGCGCACTGGCGCTCGGCCTCGCCGACGCCGGAGCCGACGTCGTCGCGACGGGACGCCGCGAACCGCTCGTCGATGAGGTCGCCACGGAGATCGAGGCCCGCGGCCAACGAACGATCCGCGTGACGTCGGACGTGAGCGACGTCCCCTCGCTCGAGCGGCTGCGCGATGCGTGTACGACAGAGTTCGGCAAGGTGGACATCCTGGTCTGCGTCGCGGGCACGACCAAGCGGGTCCCCACGCTCGACATGAAGGAATCGGACTGGGCGCACATCCTCGAGACCAACCTCACGGGCACGCTGCGGTGCTGCCAGGTGTTCGGCCGCGACATGATTGCCCGCCGCCACGGACGGATCATCACCATCGCCTCGCTCTCGTCATTCGTGGGTCTCTTCGAAGTCGCCGCCTACGTCGCCAGCAAGTCGGCCGTGGCGGGACTGACGCGCGCGCTGGCCGTCGAATGGGCGCCGCACGGCGTCACCGTCAATGCCATCGCACCGGGAGTCTTCCGCACCGATCTGAATGCCGCGTTGCTCGAGACGGCTCGGGGCAAGGAGTTCCTGATCCGCACGCCGATGCAGCGGTTCGGGAAGCTCGAGGAGCTCGTCGGCGCTGCCGTGTACCTCGGCTCGGATGCCGCGTCGTTCGTCACCGGCCATGTCCTGGCCGTTGACGGCGGCTTTCTCGCCAGCGGTGTCAATCAATGAAAGCGGTGCTCGTCATCAGCGAGCGCGACAACGTCGCGACTGCGCTGGAGCCGCTCGAGCCAGGACGACGGATCGAGGCCGGCGGCGAGATCGTCATCGCGATGGATGCAATCCCCGCCGGGCACAAGATTGCCCTCAAACCGATTGGCGCCGGCGCGGCCGTGGTCAAGTACGGGAGCCCGATAGGGACGGCCATTGGCGACATCGCGGCCGGTAGCCACGTGCACACGCACAACGTGGCCAGCAGCCGGGGGAGAGGCGACCTCGAGTCGCCGGCGACGCCGGCCCTGCCACGCCTGGCGGAACCTCCGGATGAGACGCCGAGCGAACGGACAGGGTTGTGACCGACCGACCAGGGTTCTACGGCTTCAGGCGCAGTGATGGGCGAGTCGGTACGCGCAATCACGTGCTGGTCGTGCCGACCGTCATCTGCTCGTCGCTCGTCGCCGAGCGGGTCGCGGCCGCCGCGCCGCCGCTCGGTGTCGCGCTCCCGCATCTGGCGGGGTGCGGTCAGCTCGGGCCCGACATGCGTGTCACCCACGAGACGCTCGCCGCGTACTGCGGGCATCCCAACGTCGGCGCGGTCGTCGTGCTCGCCCTCGGCTGCGAACAGGTCGTTGCGCAGACGCTGGCCGATGCCGCGCGGCGGCACGGTAAACCGGTCGACATCGTCGCCATCCAGTCTGAAGGGGGCACGATTCGAGCGACAGCAAAGGGAAGCGCGATCGCGCAGGCGTTCGGCCGCACGCTCGCGGAGCAGCCACGCGAGTGGTGCGACATCTCGGAGCTGGTGCTCTCACTGAAGTGCGGCGGGTCGGACTACACGTCGGGTCTCGCGTCCAATCCGGCGCTGGGGCGCGTCACCGATCGGCTCGTGGACCTTGGCGCCAGCGCCGTCCTCGGGGAGATCGCGGAAATCATGGGCGCTGAACATCTGCTCGCTGCGCGGGCCACGCGGGCGGAGACCGCCACCCAGCTGATTCAAATCATTACCCGCGTCGAATCCGAGGCGCGCGCCCTCGGCCTGGACATCCGCGGCACGCAGCCGTCACCCGGTAACATCAGAGGTGGCCTCACGACCATCGAGGAAAAGTCGCTCGGCGCCACGCACAAAGGGGGGGAGCGCGCCCATCTCGAGGACGTTGTCGGCTACGCGGCGCCGATTCGCCGCAAGGGGCTGACCGTCATGGACACACCGGGACTCGACGTGGAATCCGTCACGGGGATGGTGGGGGGCGGGGCACAGGTGGTCGTGTTCACGACCGGTCTGGGGACACCGACGGGCAATCCCATCGCCCCTGTCATTAAAATCACAGGGAATGCGCGCACCGCCCGGCAGATGGCCGACAACCTGGACCTGGAGGTCAGCGGCATCATGTCGGATACGGAGAGTCTCGACGCCGCGGCCGAGCGCCTCTTCGATGAAGTGCTGGCCGTGGCCTCCGGGAAGGAAACTGCGGCCGAGCGGCTCGGCCACCGCGAGTTTGCCATTCACCGCCGCAACCCGACGATTTGACGTCAGATTCAGCCGATGAGCCGACACCGTCAGGGCGGAGCCGCCGCCGGAGCGTCCCATGATTGATCTCCCGGCGGGAAAGAATTCCGGACCTGCGACGGACGCGTCCCTCCTCGCTCCGCGGATCGGCAGGTTCCGCTGGACGATCTGCGGGCTGCTGTTCTTCGCCGCAACCATCAACTACATCGATCGCCAGGTCATCGGCATCCTCAAACCAACCCTTCAGGCTGAGTTCGGCTGGTCCGAGATCGACTACGGCGACATCGTGTTCGCCTTTCAGCTGGCGTACGGCATCGGGCTCCTGGCCGCCGGACGGATGATCGACTGGCTCGGCGCGAGGACCGGGTTTGCCGTGGCCATCGTGATCTGGAGCGTCGCGGCAATGGCGCACGCCGAGGCGGCCATGTTCGGTCCCGCTGCCGCCGGCGTGCTCGCACTCGTCGGCCTCACATATTCCGCATCCGTGGCGGGGTTCATCGTCGCGCGCCTGGCGCTGGGTTTCGGGGAGGCCGGGAACTTTCCAGCGGCCATCAAGGTTGTGGCCGAGTGGTTTCCCAAGCGTGAACGGGCGTTCGCGACGGGGTTGTTCAACTCCGGCACGAACATCGGCGCCCTGGTGACACCGCTGGTCGTGCCATGGATCACCATCCGGTGGGGCTGGTACTGGGCGTTCATCGCCACCGGCGCGATTGGCTTTCTGTGGCTGGCCGCGTGGTGGGTCACATACGACAGGCCAGAGAACCATCCTCGAGTGACCGCGCCGGAGCTGGCGCACATCAGGAGCGATCCGCCCGACCTCACGACCCGGGTTCCCTGGCGATCGCTGATGGGCCATCGTCAGACATGGGCCTTCGCGATCGGCAAGTTTCTGACCGACCCGGTCTGGTGGCTCTATCTGTTCTGGGTGCCCGACTTTCTCCATCGCAATCATGGCATCAACCTGAGCACGATGGGACCGCCGCTCGTGGCGATCTATCTGATCGCCGACATCGGCAGCATCGGCGGCGGCTGGCTGTCGTCATGGCTCATCAAGCGGGGCTGGACGGTCAACGCGGCACGGAAGACCGCCATGCTGGCGTGTGCACTGTCGGTGCTGCCGATGGTCTTCGCGTCCGGGGCGAAGGACCTCTGGGTGGCAGTCGCGCTCATCAGCGTAGCGGCCGCTGCCCATCAGGGCTGGTCGGCCAATCTCTTCACGCTCGTGTCGGACATGTTTCCGAAGCACGCGATCGGCTCGGTGGTGGGCTTCGGCGGGATGGCGGGAGCGGTGGGCGGGATGCTCATCGCGAAACTGACCGGCTACATTCTTCAGGCCACAGGCAGCTATGTTCCGGTC
The DNA here is from genome assembly GCA_963749835.1 of uncultured Acidobacteriota bacterium. Taxonomy (GTDB): domain Bacteria; phylum Acidobacteriota; class Vicinamibacteria; order Vicinamibacterales; family 2-12-FULL-66-21; genus JALZOC01. The sequence goes on along the minus strand of CAVVOD010000001.1, from coordinate 2,262,243 downwards.
TTCCTGATCGCGGCGTTCGCCTATGTGATCGCGCTGGCGATCATCCATCTCCTCGTCCCCAGGCTGGATCCGGCGCCGCTCAAGTAGCGGCCGTAGCTTTCGCTTCAGCCGGAAGACCCGGTCGCAGGATCGCGGGCCCGTAGCTTCCGGCTTCAGCCGGAAGACGCGGAGAGTGTAAGAGGGACGATCCGGGAAGGAAAGAGACCTGCGCCACGGTCTCCCGCAGCGCAGGTCGAGTCGAGGTCGTTAGTTGCCGCCGGTGCAGCTGCCCGCCACCTGACGAACTGAGGTGACGCGGAGAGCCTGGCCGCCTTTCGCGGCGCCGCTCATCGAGCCCGCGCTCGAAGAGCCAGGTGCGCTCGCCGTGGACCCGGTCGTCGAACCCGTCGCGCCGCCGGCCGTGGAGCCCGTGGGCGACGTCGAGCCGGGGCTCGTCGCGGTCGAAGAACCGGTGCTACCTGTGGCCGATCCGGTGGAGGACCCCATCGGGGAGCCTGCCGATTCGAGCGTGCCCCGGATCTCGACGCGCGAATTCACATAGCGCGTGAGATCGCTCTGCGATCCGCCGACGAGCGAGAATGAGCTGCCGCCTCCACTGGCCATGGAGCCCGACGGACTGGATGGCGATGCTGTCGCGCCGGCGCTCGAACCAGGCGACGTCGAACCAGGCGACGTCGAACCAGGTGACGTCGAACCGGGTGACGTCGAACCAGGTGACGTCGAACCAGGCGACGTCGAACCGGGTGTGCTCGAAGCAGTCGAGCCCGGGCTCGAACCCGGTGCGCCCGGCGTCGAGCCGGTGGACGACCCCGTGGTTCCGGGTGAGGTCGCCGAGGGGCTCGTGCTCGAGCCGGTGCTCGAACCTGCTGCCGATCCGGCGCCGCCCGGGGAAACGCTCGCGCCGGTCAGCATGAAGCTGCCGCCTGCGGAAGCCGAACTCCCCGCCGTGCCGGTGGCTCCAGTGGTGCTCGGACTTGACGCGCTGCTGCCTGCGCCCGACCCGGATACCAGGCAGCCGGTCACGACAACAGTCTGGCCTGCACTGCTGCTGGTTCCCGTCTGGCCAGGCGTTCCGCCGGCCGTCTGCGCAGCCACGCCGGCGCCAAGCGCAACCGCCATCATCGTCCCGAAAAGAAATTGCCGTTTCATCACGTCCTCCGTGCTGGGGTAAATGAGGTGCCTTGTAACGCGGCACGGTCCGGGGGGCCGTAGTGCAAATGCGGGCCCACCATGGTTCTCTGCCTTGCGGCAGTAGATCCCCAATCCATTGCCAGTTGAGGTCGGCCGAACGCCCCAATTGATGTGTAACTCCCTGCTACACGGGAGGTATCGCGTGGGCATACCAGCACATCGCGTACGGAACCTCAGTTACATACCGGAGGTCGGTGGTCCGGCCAGGCCGGGCACGACCACGCCGTCGGTGTGCGGGGCCTGGGCCGAGTGCGCGGACCTCAGCACCTGACACGCTAGATTGACGCAGAGCTGAAACCTCATATACTCCTCCGCGACCACCATGATGCTTTCGTCCCGCTTCTTCTCACGTCTGGCGATCCCTGGCGCGACGGCGCTGCTCCTCGGCGTCGTCCTCACTCACGCACAGGCGCCACCGGTTCCGCCACCGGGCTCACCTCAGGCGCCGACGGGCCGGGGCAGCACGCAGCCGCCGACGGGACGCGGCGGCGCCGACCAGGGCGGCGGCCGGTCAGGAAGCCCGGCGTCCCAGAAGCCGCCACCGACTGTCACGCCGCAAATCTATCCGCCGGAGCAGGTGGAGGCGGGTCGCGTCGCGTTCACTTCGCAGTGCGGCTTCTGCCATGGGCGCGATGCGATGGGCGGAGAGACAGGGCCCGACCTCACGCGTTCGGCGCTGGTTGCCGAGGACGTGCGCGGCGACAAGATCGGGCCCGTTATCCGCACTGGACGCCCGGAGAAAGGGATGCCCCCGTTCAACCTGCCGGATGGAGACGTCGCCGCGATGGTGGCCTTCATTCACGACACGAAGGCGAAGGCGGAGTCGCTGGTGGGAAACCGCCGCACGGTGGACGTCGCGGACCTCCAGACCGGCAACGCGCAGGCAGGGCAGCAGTTTTTCAACGGCGCAGGAGGCTGTGCCAAGTGTCACTCACCAACGGGTGATTTCGCGGGGCTCGCGGCCAGGCTGCAGGGACTGACACTGATGCAGCGCATGCTGTATCCCGGCGGACGGGGAAGAGGCGGAGCGCCCTCCGCACAGCCTGTGGCGACGATCACCCTGCCGTCGAATCAGAAGGTGACGGGCAAGGTCGTCTACCAGGACGAGTTCACGATTGCGATTACCGACGATGCCGGATGGCACCGCTCGTGGCCGACGAGCAAGGTCAAGATCAGCGTGGCCAATCCGCTGGACGCCCACGTCGCGTTGCTTCCGAAATACACGAACGACGATCTGCACAACGTCCTCGCGTATCTGCAGACGTTGAAATAGGTGGACAAGAGAATGATGCGTCGACACCGTCCCTCTTTCCTCGCTCTCGGCGCGCTCGTCCCGCTCCTGTTTGGCGGGACCGCGATCGCGCAGGCGCCGCAGGGTCTCGATCCGGCCATGCTGCTGAAGCCGCCCGCAGACAGCTGGCCCACGTATCACGGCGATTACAGCGGTCAGCGCCACAGCCGCCTGACGCAGATCACGCCCGCAAACGTCCACCAGCTCACGCTGGCATGGTCGTTTCAAACCGGACTGCCCGCCCCCATGAGGGCCAGCCCCATTCTTGTCAACGGCGTGATCTACATCACGATGCCGGACAACATGTGGGCGATCGACGCGAGGACCGGCCGTCAGATCTGGCGATACACCTATCCGCCCAACACCGGTTTCAAGATCGGCCACCGCGGCGCCGCGGTCTACAAGGACACGGTGTTCCTGACGACGCCCGATGCGCATCTGGTGGCGCTGGACGCAAGGGACGGCAAGGTGAAGTGGGACGTCGTGGTCGCGGACGCGAAGAAGGGCTACTGGTCGACCGTGGCACCGCTCATCGTGGGCAATCACATGCTCGTCGGCGTCTCGGGAGACTTCGACAATCTGCCGGGCGTCCTGAAGTCCTTCGACCCCGAAACAGGGAAGTTGCAGTGGACGTTCTACAGCACCCCGCCTCCGGGAACACCCGGTTCGATCGCTGGCGGAGCGACCGGCGGTCAGATGTGGATGACGGGCACCTACGATCCGGAGCTGAATCTGATTTACGTCGGCACGGGCAACCCCACCCCGGTGCTGAACGGCGAGGCGCGGCCGGGAGACAATCGCTGGACGTGCAGCATCCTTGCGCTCAAGCCTGAAACGGGGGAGCTCGCGTGGGGCTTCCAGGTCTCGCCGCACAACACGCACGACTGGGATGCCGCCGAAGTGCCGGTGCTCGTTGATGGCATGTTCAACGGTCAGCGCCGGAAGATGGTGATGCAGGCCTCCCGGAACGGGTACTTCTTCGTTCTCGACAGGACGAACGGAAAGAACCTGCTCACGACCCCCTTCGCGACGGTGAACTGGGCGAAGGACATCGACAGCGAAGGGCGGCCGCAGCCGAACCCTGATCAGGAACCCGCCCGGGACGGCCGACTGGTCGCGCCCAACGAAGGCGGGGGGACGAACTACCGTTCACCGAGCTTCGATCCCACGACGGGCCTCTTCATCGTCAGCGCGCAGGACGGCTACGGCATCTACTTCTACAAGAAGGAGCACGGGGACTACGGCTGGGCGGGTGCTGACTACGGGGTGCATGGGAAGGGCTACATCAGGGCCATCGACTATCAGACCGGGAAAGTACGCTGGGACCACGAGATCGGTGGTGAGGGCAGCGCCGGCGTTCTGACGACGGCTTCGGGACTGACATTCAGCGGTGACACCGGCACGAGCGTGTTTGCGCTCCGGACGTCCGATGGGACGACGTTGTGGCATTCGAGCATCGGACGTGTCGGCAACAGCCCGGTGACGTATGAGCTCGACGGCCGTCAGTACCTCCTCGTCGGGGGCGGGTCCGGATTGTATGCCTGGGCGCTGCCGGAAAAGCCTGTCGCGGCTGCTCCACGAACGGCCCCGCGGTAACGCGCTAGAGGATGCGATTCAGCGTTCGATCTGTTGCCGTCCTGCTGCTGGCTGCGGGGCTCTGGACGCCGCTGCACGCCGAGACCGGCCGTGACGCATGGCTGCGATACTCCCGTCTGGATGACGTCACCCTGCGCAGGACCAGGGCGGAGATCCCACCGGTTCTGACCATCTTCGAAGAGCAGGCGCCCCTGCTCCGCGCCCGGGACGAAATCGTCCGCGGCCTGCGCGGCATGCTGGGGGCGGACGTCCAGGTGTCCACCACGTTGCCCGCCGACGGGGCACTCGTCATCGGCACGCTCGCAGCGCTGCGACGTTCGGCTCCCGCTCTCGCCCCGGCAGGGGAGCTCGCCCTGGACGGCTTCTGGCTCAGGTCCGTGTCCGTCGGTCGAGCGCGCTACCTAGTGATCGCCGGCCAGACCGACCGCGCGGTGTTGTACGGCGCGTTCGCGCTGCTTCGCAGGATTGCCTCGGGACTGACGCTCGCGCGTCTCGATCAGAAAGAGGCGCCGTATGCGCCCGTGCGGTGGGTGAATCACTGGGACAACTTCGACGGCACCATCGAGCGCGGATACGGTGGCCGCTCGATTTTCTGGGATGCCAACCGCGTCAGGGAAGACCTCACGCGCGTCTCCGAGTATGGGCGGCTGCTGGCGTCAGTCGGCATCAACGCGGTGGCGATCACCAGCGTCAACGCGAACCGGGCGTTCCTCTCTCCGGAGCTTGTGCCTCAGATTGCCCGCGTGGCGGATACCTTCCGGCCGTGGGGCATCAGGGTGGCCATCTCGGTTGACTTCGGCAGTCCCAAGACGCTCGGCGGGCTGCCCACATACGATCCGGTGGACCCGACGGTCATCGCGTGGTGGCGCACCCGCACTGACGCACTCTATGCGGCGATTCCGGACTTCGCCGGGTTCGTGCTGAAAGCGGACTCGGAAGGCCGCGTCGGACCTTCTACTTACGGACGCACGCACGCCGACGCCGCCAACGTCGTCGCCCGCGCGCTGAAGCCGCACGGAGGGGTTATCTTCTACCGCGGGTTCGTGTACGACCACCACATGGACTGGACGAACCCGAAGAACGATCGTGCCCGCGCCGCGTACGACAACTTCCACCCGCTCGACGGCCAGTTCGACGACAACGCCATCGTCCAGATCAAGCATGGGCCGATCGATTTCCAGGTCCGTGAACCGGCATCGCCGCTCTTCGGCGCTCTCGAGAAGACCAACCAGGCCATCGAGCTGCAAATCACGCAGGAATACTTCGGGCAGGGACGCCACACGGTCTTCCTCGTACCGATGTGGAAGGAAGCGCTCGACTTCGATCTGAAGGTCCGCGGCGACGGCTCGACCGTCAAGGCGCTTGCGGCCGGACGAACCTTCAGCCGGCCGGCGGGCGGATTCGTCGGCGTCTCGAACGTCGGCCTCGACGACAACTGGCTGGGCAATCACCTCTCGCAGGCAAACCTCTACGGATTCGGACGGCTGGCCTGGAACCCGGATCTCAGCGCCCGTACGATTGCCGAGGAGTGGACCCGCGCAACGTTTGGCGGCGATCCCCGGGTCGTCGAGACGGTGACGGCGATCCAACTCGATTCGTGGCGCACGTTCGAGCACTACACAGGACCGCTGGGCCTGCAGACGCTCACCGACATTGTCGGCAACCACTACGGCGTGGCCGTCGAGGCGTCGGAGCGGAACGGGTGGGGACAGTGGCACCGCGCGGACGACAAAGGCGTCGGCATGGACAGAACCGTCGCCACCGGAACGGGCTACATCGGCCAGTACGCGCCGGCCGTGCGGGCCATGTACGAATCGCTCGCGACGTGTCCCGACGATCTGGTCCTGTTCATGCATCACGTCCCGTACACGCATCGGCTGCGCAGCGGGAAGACCGTCGTCCAGTACATCTACGACTCGCACTACGACGGGGCTGCGGCCGTCGCACGCTACGCGCGCGAATGGCGCTCGCTCGACGGCCGCATCGACGGTGAGCGGTACGCCGCCGTGCTGAAACAGCTCGAATATCAGGCGGGTCATGCGGAGGTCTGGCGCGACGCCGTGGCTCGCTGGTTCCTTCGCGCATCGAACATCGCGGATGGCCGCGGGCGCGTCGATCGTTATCCGGGACGCGTCGAGGCGGAGTCGATGTCGCTCACGGGCTATGTCGTCAAGACCGTCACGCCGTGGGAGACGGCGTCCGGAACGGGTGCTGTGGAGTGCACGACCGTGACCTGCACCGCCGGCTTCACCTATACGGACGCGGCTGGACCTCGGGACATTGTCGTGCAGTACTTCGACGTGAACACCGGGGCGGCGCGCTTCCGGCTGAAGGTGGGTGACAAGATCGCAGGAGAATGGACCGCCGCCGATCGATTCCCGACCCGCAAGCTCGATGGCAGCTCGTCGACGCGGTACGTGGCGACGGGGATCGCGCTCAAACCCGGCGACCGGGTGCAGGTCGAAGGCATCCCGGACGCCGGCGAGACGGCTGCGCTGGACTACGTCGAGGTTCGCTCGGCCCCGGCCAGGCAGGAGCGGTGATCACGAGTCCTTGAAGAGCGCGTCCGGCACACCGCGGACGCCGAGGTGAGCACACTGATACACGCTGCCCGCATCGGGCGTGTGGGCGAGCTCTTCCGGTGTCATCTCCTGCCGGGCCGACGTGATGAACAGGTCGTCCATGTGGGCCCCTCCAAGCACCACGCACGTGGGGTTTTTCGCCGGCAGCGCAATCGATCGCTCGAGAAGGCCGTCGCTCGTATAGCGGCGCACACGCGCCGAGCCCCACTCCGCATTCCAGAGACAATCGTCGCTGTCGACGACCGAGCCATCGGGCTTTCCCTGGTGCGGGCCGAACGCCACGAATTCCCTGACGTTGGCCACGCTGGCGGATGCCGCGTCGTAATCACAGCGCATGATGCGCCGGCTGTTCGAATCGCAGAAGTACATCGTCCGGCCATCGAGACTGAAGCAGATGCTGTTGGGGATGTGCACGCCGCCCAGCTCGAGGCGCCTGAGGCCGAACGCGGCCGAGTACTGATAGAAGCTGCCGAGCGGAGCGTCGCGCTCATCCTCGTTCATGGTGCCGAAGACGAAATTCCCCGCGCGGTCGGTGCGCCCGTCGTTCACGCGTGTCGCGGCGAGATCAGGGTCGACGGCGGTGGTGGCCCCCGTCACATAGAGATCGTCTCCCGTCGACGCATCGAGGTCCGCGAAACAGAGACCCTTCGCGAGCCCCAGCAGGAGTGCGCCGGACGTGCAGATCGCCATCGACCCGAGGCGGTCGGGGAGCGCCCAACTGCGTGTGACGGCGTCAGCGGGTGTGTGAAGCCACAGCCGCGAGCTCTGGATGTCGGTCCAGAGGAGCGTCTCGCGGGCGGCCCACCAGACGATGCCCTCGCCGAGCGTGCAGCGGGAATCGACGGCGAGGACCGCCATCGCCACGGGTGTCGGAAGCCCTCCGGGCGCGCTCACCGGCCGGCGCTCCATCCGCCGTCGATGATGAGCGCGCTGCCCGTGATGAACGTCGCCTCGTCGCTCGCCAGGTACACCACGGCGGCGGCAATCTCCTCGGGTCTGCCCATGCGGCCGACCGGCTGCGACGCCGTCATCTCGCGGTACGCCGCTTCCGGGTCGGGATACTCCTTTATCCGCGCGGACACGAACGGGGTCTCGACTCGAGCCGGACAGATGCAGTTGACCCGTACGCCGTCAATCGCGTGATCGAGCGCCATGGACTTGGTCAGTCCGACGACCGCGAACTTGGTCGTGCAGTAGGCCAGCCGGTCCCTGATGCCGACGATTCCGCCAATCGACGCAATGTTGACGATCGAGCCCCGGCGGCGCGCGAGCATCCCGCCGATGAAGGCCTTGCTGACATTGAAGACGCCGCGGACGTTCACCGCATACAGGCGGTCCAGGTCGGCAGCCGCCGCCTGCAGGATGGTACCGACATGTCCGACTCCGGCGTTGTTGACGAGAATGTCGAGATCCCCGTGAAGTGTGACGTGATCTGCAGCACTCGCGCACGCGGACTCGTCCGTGACATCGAGCCGGTAGTACTCGGCGTGGCCGCCGGCCGTTCGAATAGCGTTCGTCACGCGCACGCCGCCAGCCTCGTCGCGATCTGCCACGAACACCATCGCGCCGGCGGCCGCCAGCGCGTGTGACGTGGCTTCTCCGATACCCGAACCCGCGCCGGTCACGAACGCGGTCTTTTCATCCAGACGGAACATGCGTCTCCTCTACGATTTGGGCCAGGGGGCCTGTGTGAACAATCCGCCATCCACCATGATGGTCTGACCCGTGATGAACGATGCGGCATCACTCACCAGAAAGCCGATGGCGCCCGCGACGTCGCCCGGCGTGCCGACGCGTCCGAGGGGAGTCGTGCGCCCCCAGGTGCCTGCGTAGTCCGGCATCTCGAGCTTCGTGCGCTCGGTCTCGATGGCTCCGGGCGCGACGCAGTTCACCCGGATGCGAAACGGGGCGAGCTCGACCGCCGACACTTTCGTGAGCATCTCGATGCCGCCGCGGCTCGCGGTATAGGCAATCAAGCCGGGGAAGGGCACCTTGTTGCTGCCCGAGCCGATGTTCACGATGACCCCGCCGCCGTGATCCTTCATGTGGCGCGCCGCCGCCTGCGTGCAGAGGAAGGAGCCTTTGAGATTCGTCCTGATGACGAAGTCCCACTCCTCCTCGGTCACGTCGAGCAGGGGGGTCCACGTCTGCACGCCGGCATTGTTGACGAGGATGTCCAGCCGCCCGAAGCGCGAGACGATCTCGGCGACCATGGCGCGGACTTCGACCCCGATGCCGACGTCGGCCTTGACGGCAAAGGCGTCAACCCCCAGATCTCGAATCTCTGCAGCGGTGTGTTCCGCGAGGTCTGACGAGGCCGGGTAGTTGACGGCAATCCGGCAGCCGTGCCGTGCGAGCTCCATCGCGATCTCTTTGCCGATTCCGCGCTCGGAGCCGGTCACGAGTGCGACCCGCCCGAGCGGCTGCTGAGTCTCAGACATCCCGCAAACTGTAGACCGCGGGATCGAAGAAAGACAAGAGCTCCACTCGGGATTCGGACCTCGGGGCTCGGGATTCGAGGGCTCGGGACTCGGGATCCGACGCCGTAGCTTCCGGCTTCAGCCGGAAGGACTCAATCGGGATTCGGGGTTCGGGACTCGGGATTCGCCGGTATGATCTTCAACATGCGTTCAGTCATGGGCTCGTCATGCTGAGAGCTGAAAGCTGATCTCTCCCGCCTGCGTCCTTCCGCCTGAAGGCGGAGCGACGGAGTCGGATCCCGAATCCCCAGTCCCGAGTCCCGACTCCGTCCCTGTACAATGACTCCCCAGCATGTATCCAGTTCTGTTCACTATCGGCGGTTTCGAGATCACCAGCTTCGGCGTCATGGTGGCGATCGCGGCGCTCGTTGGCGTCTCGATGTTCCGCCGGGAGTTGGCCAGGAGCGGACTGTCCGAGAACGCGGTCGACGGGGCCATCATCGGCGTGCTCGCGGGGCTTGCCGGCGCGAAGCTCCTGTGGGCGATTGAGCACCGTGGTGAGGAACCTTTCAGCGCGCTGCTCCTCAGCCGCGGCGGTCTGAGCTGGTTCGGCGGCCTGGTGGGCGGGGTCGGTGCGGCGCTGATTTATTTCGTGGCGACGGGTTATCCCCTCATAGCCACGATCGCGGCCGCTTCACCGGCGCTCGCCGCGGGTCATGCGATTGGGCGCATCGGCTGCTTCCTCGTCGGGGATGACTACGGTCGCCCGACGACGCTGCCATGGGGCGTGGCCTTTCCCCGAGGACTGCCACCCACGACTGAGCCCGTACATCCGACGCAGATCTACGAAGCCATCGTCCTCACGATCCTGACGGTACTCCTGCTGCGCTGGCGGCGGCGTGGCGTCAGCGATTCCGTCGTCCTCGGCCGCTACCTGGCCATCGCCGGGACCACACGCTTCCTCATCGAATTCATCCGCGTGAACGAGCGCGTGGTTGCAGGACTGACGGTGGCGCACGTCGCCGCGCTGCTGATGACGCTCGCCGGGGTGGCGCTGATGATGATGAAGACGCCGTCCGGTCCGGGCCGCACCCGCGCGACACATAAGTGAGACATGAGCCTGAACCCCTTCGACAGCGACGACCCCACGATTCTCGATGTGCCCACCCGGACCGCGGGACCCATTGGCATGCTGCCGCTGACGGCGGAAATGCTCCGCGAACGGCCGTCCGGCGACCTGTTTGGCTGGAGCCAGAACGCCGGTATGGGCTGGGATCCGGCGAAGCTGGGATCCAAAGAGTTCCTGATGCTGTCGACCCATGGCGGTATCCGTGCGCCCGACGGCACGCCCATCGCCCTCGGGTATCACACGGGACACTGGGAGGTCGGGCTCCTGATGGAAGCGGCGGCGGCGGCGTTCAAGGCGGCCGGTGCGATTCCCTTTGCGGCGGCGTGCACGGATCCGTGCGACGGCCGCTCGCAGGGCACGACGGCGATGTTCGACAGCCTGCCGTTTCGAAACGACGCGGCCACGATCTTCCGCCGGCTGATCCGGTCGCTGCCGACCCGGCGCGGTGTCCTCGGCGTCGCGACGTGTGACAAGGGCCTGCCGGCCATGATGATGGCTCTGGCGGGCAGCGGCGATCTGCCGTGTGTGCTGGTGCCGGGCGGCGTCACGTTGCCGGCGGCGAACGGCGAGGATGCCGGGCGCGTGCAGACGATCGGTGTCCGGTTTGCGCATGGAGAGTTGACGCTGGAGCAGGCGGCCGAAGCCGGCTGCCGCGCGTGCGCGTCGCCGGGGGGCGGTTGCCAGTTCCTCGGGACGGCCGCGACCGCGCAGGTGGTGGGTGAGGCCCTCGGCATGTCGCTCGGGCATTCCGCGCTGGCGCCGTCTGGCCATCCGATCTGGCTCGACATGGCACGCCGATCGGCGCTCGCCGTCATGCAGCTCGAGGAACGCGGGATCACAATGGGGCGCATCCTGACCGGCGCCTCACTCGAAAATGCGATGGTGACCCATGCGGCGTTCGGCGGCTCCACCAACCTCGTGCTCCATGTGCCGGCCATCGCGCACGCGGCAGGGTTGCGGCGGCCGACAGCGGAGGACTGGGCGCGGGTCAGCCGCGAGGTGCCGCGCCTGGTGGACGCGCTGCCCAACGGTCCCCGCAATCACCCGACGGTCGAAGTGTTCCTCGCCGGCGCCGTCCCGGAGGTGATGCTCCATCTGCGGCGCGCCGGTCTCCTCGACACGACCGTGCTGACGGCAAGCGGTCTCACGCTCGGCGAGCAGCTCGACGCGTGGGAAGGGTCGGAGCGCCGCACGCGGCTCCGCAGCCTCCTGAAATCGCAGCAGGGTGTCGACCCGAACGACGTGATCATGTCGCCGGACCAGGCGTCGAGCCGCGGCCTGACCTCCACCGTGTGTTTTCCCGTCGGCAACCTGGCCCCCGAAGGCTCGCTCATCAAGAGCACCGCAATCGATCCGTCGGTTGTCGGCGAGGACGGCGTCTATCGGCTCACGGGACCGGCGAGGGTCTTCGTCAGCGAACCGGCGGCCATCAGGGCTATCAAAGAACACAAAATCGCCGAAGGGGATGTTCTCGTACTGATCTGTCGCGGTCCGATGGGTGCCGGAATGGAGGAGACGTTCCAGTTGACTGGTGCATTGCGCTATCTGCCGTTCGGAAAGCACGTGGCGGTCCTCACCGACGCCAGATTCAGCGGCGTCTCGACTGGCGCCTGCATCGGGCACGTCTCTCCTGAAGCGCTCTCCGGAGGGCCGATCGGCAGGCTTCGCGACGGCGATCTCGTTGAAATTGTCATCCACCTCCGTACGCTGGAAGGGACGATCAATTTCGTCGGGGATTCAACCACACCGCTCGGTCATGCCGAGGGAGCCCGGGTCCTCGCGAGTCGTCCTCCACGCGCCGACCTGGCGCCAGACCCCGCGTTGCCGGCCGACACGCGGATTTGGGCGGCGCTGCAGGCCGCGAGCGGCGGAACCTGGGGAGGCTGTGTGTTCGACGCCGACGCGATCGTGAAGACGATCGCTGCGGGAAGACGCGCACTGGAAGCCGGCGACAAGTAAACGTGCTACGAAAATGGGGACACACACCTTTACGGTAAGTTGTTGAACGGTAAGGGACAAAATTTCGGAGGCGATTGTGCAGCTCAGAAAACTCGGCGCAACAGGTCCCACGGTCTCCGCCATGGGACTTGGATGCATGGGGATGTCCGACTTCTACGGCCCGGCGGACGAAGAACGATCCATCGCGACCATCCATCGTGCGCTCGACATCGGGTTCAACTTTCTGGACACGGCCGACGCGTACGGGCCATTCACGAACGAACGACTGGTCGGGCGCGCCATCCGCGATCGGCGCGATGCGGTGGTGCTCGCGACGAAATTCGGCAACGTGCGGGCCGCCGATGGAACCTTCGTCGGAATCAGCGGACGGCCGGAGTACGTCCGCCAGGCCTGCGACGCGTCACTGGAGCACCTGGGAGTTGACGTCATCGACCTCTACTACCAGCATCGCGTGGATTCCGGCACGCCGATCGAGGACACCGTCGGCGCGATGGCGGAGCTCGTCAAGGCAGGGAAGGTCCGTCACCTCGGCCTCTCCGAGGCGGCTCCGGCCACCATCCGACGCGCGCACGCCGTGCACCCCATTGCCGCACTCCAGACCGAGTACTCGATCTGGAGTCGAGAGCCGGAAGCGGAAGTCCTCCCGACCGTCCGCGAGCTCGGCATCGGGTTCGTCGCGTACAGCCCGCTCGGGCGCGGGTTCCTGACGGGCCGTTTTCGATCCATCGACGACCTGGCTCCCAACGACTGGCGACGCAACAATCCCCGTTTCCAGGGAGAGAATTTCCAGCGGAACCTGGATCTCGTCGCAAAGGTCCAGGAACTGGCGCGCACGAAGGGGTGCACACCGGCGCAGCTCGCGCTCGCGTGGCTGCTGTCGCGAGGCCAGGACATCGTCCCGATCCCCGGCTCCACGCGATCGGAGCGGGTCGAAGAGAATGCCGCTGCCGTCGAGGTCCAGCTTTCCGAGGACGAACTTGCCGCGCTGGATCGCCTTGCCCCGGGCGTCGCCGGCGAGCGCTATACAGAGGGGGGCATGCGTGCGGTGAACCGCTAGTGAGCTGCAGATCGTGAGGCGGACGACATGAAAAGACAGGTTGCCATCATCGGCGCAGGACGCGTCGGCGCCAGTATCGCGATCTCCACGCTGATTTCCGGCCTTGCCGATGAAGTCCTGCTCCATGACCTCAGGCACGACGTGGCCGAGGGAGAGGCCATGGACCTCGCGCACGGCGCCACGTTCTTCCCTGCCGCCAGCGTCCGTACCGCCTCGATTGACGAGATGGTCGGGGCCGATGTGGTTGTCGTCACTGCCGGCCGCGGAGGCAGGCCCGGAGAATCCCGCCTTGCGCTCCTGCGGGACAACGCCGCCGTCATCAGCGCGATAGGACGACAGCTCACGGCCTGCACCGGCACGATCATCGTCGTCAGCAATCCGGTGGACGTCCTCACGTACGTGATGACCCGCGTGACGGGGCTGCCTCCCTCTCGTGTGCTCGGGACAGGGACGATGCTCGATACGGCGCGGCTGCGGCAGGCCGTGGGACAGCTGCTCGACATGGACCCCCATTCGATCCATGCCAACGTGGTGGGGGAGCACGGAGACTCCGAAGTCGTGCTCTGGTCGTCCGCGTCGATCGGCGGAGTGGCGATTCGTGACTGGCCGGGCTGGGACGTGGGCAAGGAGCCTGCGATCGCGGAGCAGGTTCGCCGGGCAGCTTACGAGATCATCCAGCGGAAGGGCGTGACCAATCACGCCATCGGGCTCGTGACGGCGGATCTCCTGCGGTCGGTGCTTCGCGGAGAACGGCGTGTCCTGACCGTCTCCCGAGTACAGGAAGGAGCGCTCGGCCTCCGGGACGTCGCGCTGTCGCTGCCGGCCGTGGTCGGGTGCGAAGGGGCCGCGGATATCGTCGTCCCGGACATGAGCGACGACGAAGGGGAGCGGCTCGAGCGTTCGGCGGTGATGCTCCGCGGGGCCTGTCACGAGATCGTCACGAGCCGGCCGTAGATCGGGACTCGGGGTTCGGGACTCGGGACTCTCGGGATTCGGGATTCGGGTTCGGGACTCGGGATCCGGCTTCGGGACTCGGGGGCCGGGAGTCGGGGTTCGGCTTCGGGATTCGGGGTTCGGAACTCGGGACTCTCGGGATTCGGCTGCCGGATTCGGGACTCGGGGGTCGAGATTCGGGTTCGGGTTCAGCGCTCGGGATTCGGGTTCGGGACTCGGGATTCGCGGGTCGGGACCCAATGCGCTCGGGTTGAGCCCGAGATCGACGCTTTGCACGCGTTGTTGCGAATAACGCCGAGCTTGACGGACCAGCCGCCTTCCGGTTTAAATCTTCCGGTCTCCTCTAACAATCGGTAGGCGCGCAAGGGAGCGCCACCCGTGTCGACAAACTACGTCCAGCCGGGCGCGCGCGTGTTGTGGTGTCTTCGTCGTCGAACGACTGACGTCCGATGCATCATGTACTCGAACGGCCTTCCAGTCGAAGTTCGCGTAATCCAGGATCGCGACGTCGTGCTGACAGAGCTCTTCCCGGAAGAGTGGCTGGCCGTGAACTGGGCGCGCGCTTATGAAGGGCGCCTCAGAGAACAGGGCTGGCACGACGCACCGGCCGGTTGAGGGCAATCCGCCGGCGCCGTCGTCTGCGAGCTATCTGAACAGAAGGGCCGCGATCACCCACAGCGCGAGGGCGACGACCGACGCCAGTGCCAGGTCCTTCCAGAGCGGCGGCGCCTGATCGGACGTCACCGGGTCATCGATGTCCAGCCACGGCAACTTCGGTTCAACCTTCCACCGATCACTTGTCCAGTCGTCGTAGTTGCGTGTGGGCACGGCGGCCTCCGTATCTTAAGACGCCGGACGCCAGACGCAAGCCGGTTGCCATTCGAGCTCCCTCGCTGGACCGGACGAATGCGCATAAAATTCCCTGAGTTTCGCCATCCAATCTCCGGGACGACGGCCGGCTTCGCGGCTAATATCAAGACGCTTCTGAACAGAGAGTATGCACCTGCGGCGACTTTGGTTTACACTTCGAGCGCCAGCGACCCCGCGTCTGCCAGACAGGACATAACCCGTGCGTTGCCGATTTCTTGCGTTGATTGCGCTTGCGGTGTCGGCAACGTCGATTGCCCTCGCCCAGTCCGGCGGCACATCGAAGCCCGCCCAGGGGGACGCGCAGCAGCCCCCGCCGACCTTTCGTACCGAAGCCAACTTCGTCCGGGTCGATGTATACCCGACAAAGGACGGCAAACCGGTCCTGGACCTGAAAAGCGAAGACTTCGAAGTGTTCGAGGACAACGCCCCGCAGACCGTTCAGTCCTTCGAGCACATCGTCGTCACGCCAGCGGGCCCGCAGGCTCAGCGATCGGAACCGAGCTCGATTGAGGAGTCGCGTCAGCTCGTAGCGAACCCGAAGAACCGGGTGTTCGTCCTCTTCCTGGATACGTTTCATGTCAGAGTCGAAAGTGGATGGCATGCGCGGGAACCGCTCATCCGTCTGATCGACAGACTTCTCGGGCCCGACGATCTGGTCGGCGTCATGACGCCGAAGATGTCGGCTGCCGATGTGGTGTTTGCCCGAAAGACCGAGGTCGTTGCGAGCGGGCTTCGCACGCGGTGGCCCTGGGGCCAGCGAGGGACGATTGAGCTGGAGGAGCGAGAGCGGCTCTACGACGCGTGTTACCCGCCGGTCTCTGGCCAGATGTCTGCGACGACCGCGGAAATGATCGCCCGCCGTCGTGAACGCGCGACCCTCGACTCACTCACCGAGCTCGTGCACTATCTCCGCGATCTCCGGGAGGAGCGCAAGGCCATCGTCACGGTCACGGAAGGCTGGCTGCTGTTCCGCCCGAACGCGAACCTGACGAACCTGACCAAGAGCGAGCGAGTGCCAGGGGTGGATCCCATTTCGGTCGGCCCGGACGGGCGCCTGACGCAAAAGACCAATCGCGAAGGCACTCCCTACAGCAAGACCGAATGCGATAGCGACCGCATGCACCTGTCGTCCATGGACGACGCGCAGTATTTTCGGGACCTGACGGACGAGGCGAATCGCGGGAATGCGACGTTCTATACCGTCGATCCGCGGGGGCTCCCGGCATTCGACACGCCCATGGGCGCCGGCCCTATGAGCGGCGAACTGCCAATCCACCTCGATCGCCTGAGCCTTCGCGCCCGTCTCGATTCACTGCGCACGCTGGCCGACGCCACCGACGGCATCGCCGTTATCAACAACAACGACCTCGATGTGGGGATGAAGCGGATCTCAGACGACCTCACGTCCTACTACCTGCTGGGGTACTACTCAACGAACGGGAAGCTGGATGGCCGGTTCCACAACATCAAGGTTCGCGTGAAACGGCCGGGCGTGAATGTGCGGGCGCGAAAGGGGTACCGTGCCGCGACGACTTCGGAGGTTGCCGCTGCGAAAGCCGCGTCCGCGGGACCGGCTGGCGACGCCTCGTCGGCCTTGAATTCCGCTCTGTCTTCTCTTGCGCGGATCCGGTCCGACTCGCGCATCAATCTCAACGCCGTCGCGCTCCGGTCCGCGGGGGCCTCGGCGGTCTCGACCCTGCTGGTCGCCGGGGAGCTCCCCGCGGCATCCGGCGCGGATCCCCTCCGCGCGGGGGGCACGGTCGACATCACCGTGACGGCAGCCGGCCAGTCGAGCACCGCTCGCGTGACGCTCGTCCCCGGCGAGCGCTCGTTCTCCGTTCCGGTCACACTGCCTGGCGGCATCGCAACCGGGGCGCTGGATGTGCGTGCCCGCATGACCGGACCGGATCCTTCCTTCGCCGGCCTCTCCGGCAGCACGTCGGTCGATCTCGCGGCCAATGACGCGCAACCGATGCTGTTTCGTCGAGGCCCGGTCACCGGCAACCGGCTGATCCCGGCGGCGACCTTCCTCTTCAGCCGCACCGAGCGCGCGCGTTTCGAGTTCGCGACGGCCGCAAGGCCTGAAAGCGCGCGCCTGCTCGACCGCGGAGGCCAGCCGCTCGCGATTCCCGTCACCATCAGCGAACGCACTGACGACAAAACGGGTCAGCACTGGATCGTGGCGGACATCACGCTGGCAGCGCTGGCCGCGGGGGACTACGCCGTCGAGCTCACGATGTCAGGTGCGGAGGGCACCAACCGGCTTGTCGCGGCGCTCCGCGTGGGGCGGTAAGACTCGGGACTCGGGATTCGCTCGGGATTCGGCCTTCGACTGACCGCTACTGGCCGAGGCGCCTGCGTGCTGTCTGCCAGGCCTCCTCTCGCCAGCGAAAGACTTCATCGAGATCGAGACCGCCGACAATCGACTGCCCCTGCGCGAAAAGGAACTGGCCCCACTCCGGACCGACGGGAAAGGGACCGAACTGCGGCAGGTGAAGTAGAAACGCTCCCTGTGCGCGCTCGAACACCTTCCGATTGTGGACGAAAAAGTCCGGCTTGAAGTCGTCGAATTCGCCGGTGTCGTACGTTCCGTGTCGAGAATCATTCAGCGACGTCGACCCACTCATCCCCCATGGGACCAAGGGTATATCCTGCCGAGAGGGATGCGGGTACCATGACGGAGTTTCACGGAAAGCGCGAAGTGTAGGCTCGCAGGGTGCGGCGATCTGTTCAAAAGTGCACACCCGGGCGCGTTCACACCGTCCATTCGCGTGGCCGGCACTTCGACCCGTCGAATCAGGGCTCAGACCTCCCCATTGCTTCTACGAAACGCCGCCACAGCCACCGGCGCCGTAACAGGCGAGCAATGGCAGGACGATGATGCCGACCGCGCCGGCGGCGATGCCGATCTTTGTTCCGACACCGACCTTCTCCCTGGCTCGCGCCTTCTGAACGGCCGACGCGACGAGGCCACCCCATGCCCCGGCGCCAGCACCGATGAGCATCACTCGTGGGTCGTGGTTCACGCCGCCGAAGGTCCGGGTGCGCGAAAGCACCGCGCCGCCGGCCGTGCCGACCAACGTTCCCGAAATCACAGGATGCCGCACGATCCAGTTCGAACTCTGTCTGGCCTGCGGACCGGGCACTGGACCTTGAATCAGTCGCGCACTCGCCCTGCGAACAGCGGCGTGTAGTGGACCTTCGTCGGCACTCCGAACCGCGATCTCCCCGACATCGCTGATGCCAGCAGGCGGACCGTCCTGAGCGTACGCCCCGCCTCCGGATGCCAGAAGTGATACCGCCATCAACACAATGGTGGCCGATCCAGGCGCTCGTCTGTAAATGGGTTGATCGCACATTCGGCTCATCTCCTGATCCGTAATGCGCACAGTCTCCTGAAGAGAGCTCACACGTCACAATCCGGCGAACGCCGCGCCAATCCGGCCCTCGATTCGCCGAGTTACCAGGTGACGACCTGGCTCCCGCCTTCGACACAGCTCACTGACACGGCGCCCTGGGCTCCGACGTTGACCGCCGGTCGTACAGCCGCAACGTGACGTGGATGTCCGGCAGCGGAAGTTCACGGCGAAATACCAGGTCGCCACGATCCACACGCTCGAGGACGGCGCGCCGCTGTGCCAGGTAGGAACTCGTGACGTCGAGGGGCGCGAGGTCCGGGTCGATCGCGGCGATCAGCAGCACTCTGCTCGCGAGCGCGAGGTCGGTGCCTCTGGCCCCACCGACCTCGAAGGGGAAGCATGGCGCGCCGGATGGCGGTCCCAGCTCCCAGCGAAAGAGGGCTGGAGACAACCAGTTGCCCTGCCCGACGATCGCGAGCCGATCGGCGGCATTCAGCTCGGCGCGGATCGAGTCGAGCGCCGCGCGCAGCGACTCGTTGTCGCTGTAATTCTCGAATGCGACCGCTCGGAAGCGTGCCTGGGTGACGACCTCCCGCGCCGCGACGACACCGGATACGAGAACCAGCGGCGCAAGCAGAGTGGCGGCTGCGCGGCCACGTCCGGAGCCCGCGAACCATCGGCCCACCTCGCCGGCAGCGACGAGGCAGAGCAGCACGACCGTCAACAGCAGAAAGCGCGGGAAACGCGTCTGATGAATCGAGATGACCGCGAACTGCAGCGGGACGGCGAGAATGAGCCACTGCATCAGCGGCGGCTGCCGCCAGTATCGCGACGTCGCCACACAGAAAGCGGCGGCCACAGACGCCAGGACCCACTCGTTGTAGAAGTAGGTCGTCCGAAGCGCATCGAGATAGGTGGCGATTCCAGCTCCGAGGGTTGGCTCGCCAAGCGGGCGGTTCAAGACGAGGTTGGAGAAGTCGCGGATGTGGTTTGGATAGGGTGACGCCAGCCAGAACGTCACGGGCGCCGCGAACCACAGCAACAGCGGGCCGACACGCGGATCGGCCGACGTCAGGCGCGCCCAGTTGATGCGGCCCCGGCGATGCAGGTACCACAGCCGGCCGAGGAGGAGGTAGAGCACGATGTGGCCGGTGTTGCCAATCGTGTGAACCGAGACCCGCTGCCCGAGGAGCCGGAACTCGAAGCCGCCCGTGCGCGAGATGATCAGCAGTCCCACGACATACAGAGTCAGGAGCGCACCGATTGGCGTGAACAGGATGCGCCTCGTCCATCGCCAGAGGGCCGTCAACCTGCGGCGGGTGTCCCAGTCCGAGGTTCGGTCGAGCCACTCATGGAGAACGAGCGGCGCGACGAGCAGGAAGAAGTAATTGTATTTGGTGAAGAAGAGGACGGTCAGGGAGACGGCGAAGAAGCGCGCCGTTTTCGGGCTCGAATCACCACGATAGTGCGCGTAGGCGAGCAGTACCAGCAACTGTGTCAAAGCCCCGAGTATTTCCGTCATGGGGACGGAGGCATAGGCCAGCAGAAAGGGGGATGACATCAGCAGCGCGAGGAAGAGACTGGCTGGCAGTACGCCCCCCTGTTTCCACTGGCTCCAGATGACGGCAGATCCGGTCAGGCCGGTGAGAATGAACGCGACGAGCGCACTCCAGAGCCCGGAAGTCATGCCGCCGCCGAGGACCAGGTAGAACGGTACCTGGTAGATCGACAGCATCGGAGGCCAGTAGCCCTGGAGCCAGACGTCCCAGAGCAGCTGAACGATCCGGCCGGTCACGAGCAGGTGGTAGTCCAGCCACCCGTGTCCGAGGTGCGTCGCCAGGTCCCAGCGGGGCATGAGGCGCCGGACTCTGACGATATCGATGGTGTGCTGCGCAACGACGTGCGCCACGTGAGCAAGAGCGGCCGTCGCGACGGCAAGAACGATGGGGAGCGCGAACCGGGACAGCGACCTCTGGTCCCGTGATTCCGCCGCGGTTCGATCGGTCATGATTTAGACGAGGCTTGTCGATCGAGACGGCGACTTACTGGACCACTGGAGCCGCCGTCCGTCATGCGTCGCTTCCATCATCGCCGACGGCACCGAGGAGATGTTTGTAGAACCGCTCCGGCGAGTTGAAAAAGTCGCGAGTGATGAGGAAGTGTTTCGTCTCACGGTAGTCGATCTCCTCGATGGTATCGCCATCGAGGTTGAAGAGGACCGCACCCGGGTAGCTCAGGACAATGGGGGAGTGAGTGGCGATGAGGAACTGTGCGTGCCCGGGCGTGGAGAGGTCGTGGATCATTCTGAGAAACGACAGCTGTCGTTGCGGCGACAGCGCGGCCTCCGGCTCGTCCAGGATGTAGATACCCTGCTCGAAGCGATTGGCGAACAGAGCGATGAACGACTCTCCATGCGACTGCTCGTGCAGCGATTTGCCGCCGTAGGCGCGCAGGTCTGATACTTCATCGATGTAGGCGGCGAAGTTGTAGAAGCTCTCCGCGCGCATGAAGAATCCTTCGGTGACCTTCGGACGCCACGTCAACCTGAGGGCCTGTGCCAGCGGGGACCGCTCGGCCAACGTCGCGCGATGATGGTCGCGGCTGCCCCCCTCGGGATTGAACCCGCAGCACTCCGCCAGCGCTTCGAGAAGCGTGGACTTGCCGCTGCCGTTTTCACCGACGAAGAAGGTGACTTTGCTGCGAAACGCCAGGTCGATCCCGTGAGAGAACGCGCGAATGTTGAACGGGTACTCGGTGGGCTGGATCTTCTCCGGCAGGCTCTCCACTTTCTGGAGGAACGGTGCGCCGGCGGCTCGCAGGGGTCCGGGCGTCCTCCGCCTCGATTTCATGGGCCAACTATGCCACGACGCAGGGGCTGGGGTGCCTGTCGCTTTGCGATCGGCCGCGAGCGGGAGTGAGCGCTGCTACCCGGCTGCGTTCGGAACCGGCGTGCCGTCTGCAGCCAGGGGTACGTCAATCGCGAACACGCAGCCCTTGCCCGGCAGGTTGCGATGGTGGATGTCCCCCCCGTGCAGTCGGATTGCCTGTCGGGCGATCGACAGCCCCAGGCCGAGACCTGTCCGATCGTCCGTGCGGCGGACGGCACTTGCTTCGAACGGGTTCAGCCCGTCGGGAAGCCCCCCGCACTCGTCCTCGACTTCGATATGGACGCGCTGGCCTTCGCGCACGGCTCGGAGGAGTACATGTCCGCCGGCTCGGGTGAACCTGAACGCATTGTTCAGGAGGTTGATCACGGCGGACTCCAGGAGTTGCGGATCGCCATTCACAGCCAGCCGTGGGTCCACTACGTCTATGGCAAATCGCATCCGGCGGGTCTCGGCCTGCAGTTGACCGACAACTGCGATGTCGCTCAGGAACGCAGCCAGCGGTACGCGCACACTCTGGTGGATCCTGGCGGCCATTCTGATGTCGGAGAGTGTGCTCTCGACAAGTTCACGCAGGTTCATCAGGCTGCGGCCCAGCACGGTCCCGGTACTCCCATTGATTGCGACTGTTCCGCGTTTGAGCGTATGGAATGCGAGAACCGCCGTGCTGAGAATGTCTCGAATTTCGTGAACCAGCTGTCCGGTTCGCTCGATCTCTTGTGTGGCTCTCGATTCGGCGGTGAGCCGCGCGTGCTCGGTCACGGCCGCTGCAATTGCGGTGTCGAGACAGCGATTGAGCGTGTCGCATTCTTCGTCCGTGATTGGCACCTGCCGCTCGACGGCGATCTCCGCGATCGCCTGGCCGATATCGCCATAGTCGTGGACGACCTGGGACATCGTGTACCCGAGCGTCCGCAGGTCCCCCCGGTACTGAAAAGGCGACGCGCCGATGGCGCTCCGGGAGAGTGGCGTTGTCTCCGAGCGCAGCCTCTCGGTGAGCTGCGTCAGCAACAGCGGTATGCCATGTTCCAGCTCACTCTTCGATACCAGCGGCCAGAGTCGATCGCTGGCTCTTTCTCTGGCTCTCGCGACAATGCGTTCCCGATAGCTCGTGATGAACTCGTAGAGCATGGAAGCCTCGGCACACTACCGTCGTTTTTTCGCGCCTGCACCTGCGGGCGCCGTCCGGGGCTTCACTGTTCCTGGGCTCCACTCGAGTATCACCTTGGCGTCGCGGGTCTCTTCGTCCACGGAAACGCCTGGCTCGGCGATCTTCTTCACGACCTCGAGGGGAATCTGCTCGAAATGCGTTCGGCTCGCTCGCATTGGTTGGCTCCTTCTGATGACCTCGAAAACAGTACCAAGCCGCGCCCGATACGGGTCACCTCTTTTGAAAACCGGGCGGATCGTTAGCGCCTGCTGGGAACCGGGGTAGCAGGTCGTGTGCCCCGCTCGAACCACCCTGTAAGAGTTCGCGTGTCGGCCGATGGGGTGCTTAACGGGTCGGGTGTATACTTGCCCCGTCGTTATCAGTATCGATACGATTACGTTATGTTAACGTAACGTTAGTGCATGCCCGAAGGAGAGTGGGTATGGGCCGTCCGAGCAAGAGGCTGCCGATGAACTTCAAGAGCATGCCGCAGGTCGATGTTCCGCAGGGACGCAACGGCAAGCACAAAGCGGTCGTGACCAGGATTCTCTCGGACCTCGACCAGGTCAAAGACGGCGTCGCACTCAAAGTGCCGCTGGCACAATTGACAGACAGCAAGGAGAAAGTACGGTCGGCGTTGAACCGTGCGACGCGCAAAGGCGGACGCAACGTGGCGACCGCCAGCGATGGCATCTTCTTGTATGTCTGGAATGAACCGGCGTCAGCTGACGACGGCCGCGCGACTGAGACTCAGGTGATGTCCCCACGCCGTCAGTAGAGTTGGACCGCCTCACGCCCCTCCGTGGAGAATCATCTCGAGGCGCCGAGAGGGTCTTCTATCATGTCCAATACGGGACAGACACACACCTCGCCCTGCATTAACGTCCCCGTCAGGTGCTTCTCGATCGCGCACGGGCAGAAGTGGCTTCGGCGGGCGACTCGCGCTGCTGATGTCACGGAAGCGGCGTGAACTTGAGCCCGCAGATCCGACGGGCCCGCGTCCACGCTTACCCATGAAAGACGGCGTCAAATGCTGTATGCGTTCGTCGTCGCCTATCGGGATGCGATCATCGAAAGGGCACGGGAGAAGGTGACCGCCCGGTCTCCGGCGCCGCCGGCTGCGAACGAGCTCGAGCACAGAATCCCGTTCTTGTTGACGCAACTCGCGGAGACGCTCTGCGCGGAAGAGAGTGGCCCGACGTCTCCGCCCGGGGCCATCGACGACGCCGACACCCGCCACGGGTGCGACCTGCTGGCGTTGGGCTTCACGATGTCGCAGGTGGTTCACGACTATGGGGACATCTGCCAGGCCGTCACCGAGCTTGCGATGGATCAGAACGCCCCGATTACGATGGAAGAATTCCTGACGCTCGATCGCTGCCTGGATCTCGTCATTGCGAAAGCGGTGACGGCGCGCGCTCGCGTGACGCTGGCATGCCGATCCACTGACGAGTCCGGGGCGGGACATCTGGCGCATGACATTCAAGCCATGGTCGAGACGGCCACGCTCGCGTTTGAAGTCCTGAAAGACGGGGCCGTGGCGATTAGCGGGAGCACCGGCGCGGTGCTCGGCCGGAGCCTGATCAGTCTCGAGATTCTCGTGGAGCGCGCGTTGACGGACATCCGGCTGAAAGCGGATGGCCAGCGACGGGACGTAGCGCCATCCGCCCTCGTTCCTCCCGTGTTCCCTCAATCATCGACGTAACGCGTACAGGACTCTCTCCGCGCTCGCGGCCAGCACCTCATCTCACAGCGACCAGAACTTTGTTCTGCACGCGCAAGGCTCGGTACAGAGTCGTGAGATGTACGCCCAGCTCGACTGGAAACGAAACCTCTGGACCGATCTCAGTAGCAGTCTGCCTTCGTATTTGGTTAGAATCCCCGCTCTGTGCTCAGTGTTCCTGAGTGCCTGAAAGGGAGGATTCATGCGCGAACGCATTCGCTCGCTCTGCGCGCTGGCGGTGGGCATCATCACATGCGCCGTCGTCACCGCGGAAGCAGCCGACGTGATCCACCTGACGCTGCGCGATCTCGTCGCGCGCGGCGATCGGATCGTCCGCGGCAATGTCATCGCTGCCGACGAGGGGATGCTGTCAGCCGGCGGCGGCAATATTCCCATCGTCACCTACCGCATCCGTGTGGATGAAGCGTTGAAGGGCAGCGTCGCTGGTGGAGACGTCATCGAAGTGCGTCTGCTCGCGTCGCCGAAACAGGAGTCGAGCGGCTCGATGCGGCGCGCCACCGTGCTGCGCGACCTGCCGCGCTTCGCGGTCGGCCGCGACTACGTCTTCGTGCTGACGCGTCCGAGCCGGGTCGGGCTGTCCACGACCGTGGGACTCGGGCAGGGACTGTTCGAGCTGCGCGGGCGGCCGGGACAGGAACAGGCCGTCAACGAAGCGAACAACCTGGGCCTGTTCAGCGGGCTCCAGGGTAAATCGGCATCGGCCGGGCCGGTCGCCTACACGTCGCTGGTCCAAGAGATCCGAAACCTTGTCGGACGTTAAGGAGGCCGAGATGCCATCAGCACTGCGCGCAGCATTCCGGCCGGTCTTCGTCCTGGCCACGATTCTGTTCCTCGCGCCCTCCGCGTTTGCGGGCGGGCCGCTCGATGTGTGCCGCCCCGGCACGCCCTACGCGTGGGCAAACGGCGGCCTGAATATCCCCTGGAATCCCGACCGCGGCGATCTGGGGCCGCTCACGAATGCACAGGCGGTGTCGTTCGTCGGTCTCGCGTTCGGGCAGTGGGATGCCCTGCCGTCCGCGTCGACGACCTACCTGCAGGGCGCGGCGCTCCCCGAAGATGTGACAGTCGACAACTTCTTCCCGTACTACTTCCCGGCGGCGCCGGACGGCCTGTCCGCGATCGTATTCGACGATACCGGCGAGATCTTCGACCTGCTCTTCGGCCCCGATTCCGGCGTGCTCGGTTTTGCGGGACCGGAATGGCTGAACCCCTCGACCTGCCAGATCGCAGAAGGTGTCGCGTTCCTGAATGGTCCGGCATTCACGACCCAGCAAGTAGCGCTCGACATCCTCGTGCACGAGTTCGGCCACTACCAGAACCTGGCGCATACCGTCGTGAACGGACAGATCGTCATCGGCGACACCTCCGGTCCGACGCCGAACAACACCTTCCCGATCACGCCGCTCGCCAACCGGATCGAGACGATGTATCCGTTCTACTTCGGGCCGAATTCCGGATTCTCGACACCGGACAAGGACGACATCGGCAGCCTCTCGTCGATCTATCCGTCGGCGACGTTCTTCGCGACCACGGGCACGATAACCGGACGCATCCTCGCGTCGAACGGCATGACGCCCAAGAGCGGATTCAACGTCATCGCGCGCAATATCGCGAATCCGTTCGGTGACGCGGTGTCGTCCATTTCGGGCGACATGACCCGCGACTACTCGCCGGACTCCGACCTCGCCGGCGTCTACACGCTGCGCGGTCTGACGCCAGGCGCACAATACGCAATCTTCGTGGACAGCATCCAGGAGGGCGGGTTCAGCACACCTCCCGGCATCCTGCCGGGACCCGAGGAGTTCTACAACGGCGTCAGTGAGAGCGGGACGTCGACCGACGTTCCCAATCAGTACACGCCGGTGGTCGCCGTCGCGGCAGTCGTGCTGGACGACATCGACATCATCTTCAACCGGTTCACGCCTGGCACGGCGCTGCCGCTGACCGACGACGGCGCAGTGGTGCTGGCGCTGCCGTTCCGCTTCCGTATGTGCGGCACGGCCTATGAGGAGATTGTCGTCAACGCAAACGGCACGGTGACGTTCGGCGCACCGAACGCCGACTTCAGCGAGTCGGCGCCGGAATTCCTCGCGGGGCCGCCGCAGATCGCGGGGCTCTGGGACGACCTGAATCCCCCCGCAGGCGGGTCGGTCACGTTCGAGGAAAGCCGCAACGGGTTCACGGTGAAGTTTACCGGCGTGCCCGAGCGGGCTCCTGACGGGACGGGCCTCGGATCCAATACGTTCTCGATCACGCTCAGGCGGCTGTTCAGCTTGATCGACGTGAGGTACGGCGCGCTGTCAGCGCAGGACGGACTGGCGGGCGTGTCCTGCGGTGGCGCGTTCACGAGCGGCTTCGAGAAGCCGGTCGATCTGAGTAACAAGGCCGGCTCGTTCATCAACCTGCTCTTCCAGCCGGCGGTGTACGAACGGTTCCTGGCACCCACGGCGACGACACCAGGATCGCCGAACGATCTCGCGAACCTGTCGCTGCACTACACGCCGACGACCGACTACTTCGACCTGTTCGAGCCGAACGGGTCGCTGGCGCGTGCGCGGAGGATATCGCTCCCGTTCGACACGATCCCCGTGGTCCGCTTCACCGAACTGAGCACTCCGGACGACGTCGACTACTTCCGCTTCAGGGCCCGGGCCGGCCAGGTCATCGTCGCCGAGATCCTCAGCAGCCAGATCGACACGGTGCTGGGCCTCTACCACCGCGCCAGCGGCACGCTGGTGGCGGCGGACGACGACAGCGGGCCGGGAACGCTGTCGCGAATCAGGTACACGATCCCGGTGGACGGTGAATATGCCGTTGCCGTCTCGAGCTTCCCCGACTTCGAGTTCGACGGAGGCGGTGAAGGGGGGATCGGGCGCTACGTGCTCGACGTGCACGTGGAGCCGCCCGCGGCGCCGACGACGTCGAGGCTCGAGCTGCCGGCGGGGCCGGTGGGTGGCGGCGCGCGGCTTGAAGGGATCAGGACCGGCGCGTCTCCGTCGGGCGCACCGCCGTCTGAGCCGACCGAGATGTTCGCGCTGGATCCGCGGCGCAAGGATCTCGGCCGGGTCGGTTAGTTCGTCGACTGCCACGATTGGCCATGATTGCCGTCATAGCGGGTGACCGCTGTCGGCAATCGTGCCACTCGTGGACAGCCTTTCTTTGTCTTGTCATTTGTTCCGATAAGGCTTAGATTGGCGTCTGGTTACAGGAGGTCTGGCATGAATGACGTCCTTTCCCCGCCCATTCCGCGTCTCCTCGCCGCTGCGTTCATCGGCATCAGCCTGTTCGGCCTCCACTGACACTTCCTCCGGCGCGCGAAGCTCATCTGGTAGCGCAACGATAAAGCGCGGCGTCAGGCGAGAAGATCCGGCGTCCGACGACTGAGCAGGGCAGCCTCCTCCCGGCCGGTACCGAGGCGGTCGCCACCATGAGTGCCTGGGCGCACCTTCACGCGCAACCTCGCTGCTCGAGGCATCTCGCAATCGATCTCGCTCGGGGTCACAAATTTATGAACAAGCAGTATCTGGCCGCGGTGACAGCCGTCGTCTGTCTCACGATGAGTGGCACTTCTCGAGCTGCCACGCTTTACCAGTATGACTTCGAGAATGGGACCACAGGAAACTGGACCCCCATGGCCGCAAGCTGGAGTATCTGTCGAACCGTCACCACCGGCACTCCCGAGGTACTGCCAGACAGACACCGCGGCTCAACTCTCGTCAGCGTCATTCGACGGAGATGCCACCTGGACGGATTACTCCATCCAGGCTGAAGCCAAACTCTATAACTACCAGTCCGGGGAGATTGGCCTCATTGGCCGGGCGCAGGACACCTCTCACTACTATCAGCTTTCCCTCAAAAGGGATGCGGCCGGAAATCGGAAATGGTGGCTCTCGAAAAATGACGGCGGTGTCGTCACCGTGCTCGCATCGGGCATCCAGTATTTCCAGAGCGGCTACTACTATTTGCTCAGGCTCAAGATGTACAAGCAGCACCTCGAGGCTTCCATCTCGTATGACAGAGGCCTGACTTTCCACGCACTGGGGTTTGCCGAAGACACGCAATATCGGAACGGCAAAATTGGCCTGATCACCAGGAATACAAAGGGCGTATTTGACAATGTCGCGGTGAACACACTGGGTGGCGTCAATGTTCGACGCTTCGGGCATGTCATCGTCATGTCGCTCGAAAATCAGAACTACGCCAATGTCATTGGCAACCCCTATATGCCGTACTCTGAACTCACTCGTCGACAGCTCCGCGCTGCTCACCAGGTTTTACGCCAACCTGCATCCATCGCAGCCCAACTACTTTGCCATGACCACGGGACAGGGCTTCTACACGAAAGAGGGGCCGATTCCAGCGGCGACGAACAACATCGTCCGGGCCCTTGCGACCAAGAACAAAAGCTGGAAAGGCTACTACACGGATCTGACGACGCACGAAGCGGTGTTCCGCTACTTTCCTGACGTCTGGCAGAATCCGACTCAGATGGCGAAGATCGTGCCGATCTTTCCGAATTTCATGAATGACGTCACGGCGGGTACCCTTCCCAGCTATGCACTCATCCATGATCTGCCGTCGGTGAATGGCCACGATTGTCCCAGTGGCGGCGCATGCATGAAAGTGGCGGATGACCGTCTCAAAGAAACGATCGATCCCTACATCAATCACCCTTCGTTCATCGCGAACAAAGATCTCCTGATTATCGCCTTCGACGAAGCCAAGCTGGATGAGTTGGCGTGCGGTGGGCCGATGACGATTCCTCTCACACCGGAAGCGCAGTTGCGCGGCGCCTGGAAGTGCGGCGGGCAGCATGTCGTGATGTTCATCGGCGCCGAGGTCAAGCGCGGCTACAAGTCGCAGACGCTCTATCACCACGAAGCCCTCTTGCGGGTCTCGCTCGAAGGCCTCGGTGTCACCGAATCACTACCGGGCGCGTCAGCGTTTGCTCCGGACATGAATGAGTTGTTCGAATCCACCACGCCTCCCGCGAGCAACAGCGAAATCGTCCTGCACACGCGAACGGCGTCCACGACCGCGGGACTGTTTCGAGTGGATCTGGACGCGGGAGCCGCGGGCGGTTCATCCGAGCACCATCCCGATCTGGCGGCGGCAAAGGTAACCAGTCCTTACACGGCGCCTGCCAATCATTTTGAGATGACGTTCAATGCTGATGCCGGCAAAGGCTATCGAATCTGGATCCGCGGAAAGGCTGAGAGAAACTTCTATGGGAATGACTCGGTCTATGTCCAGTTCTCACAGAGTGTGACGTCTACGCGTGCTCCGATCTATCGGATCGGCACGACAAGCGCGACGACATTCGTTCTTGAAGACTGTTCCGGTTGCGCACTTTCCGGCTGGGGCTGGAGCGACAGTGGCTATGGCGCCGGCGTGTTCGGAGACCTGATTTACTTTGCAAACGCAGGCCCGCAGACGCTTCGAGTGCAGGGCCGGGAAGACGGGATCTACATCGATCAGATTGTGCTCTCAGCAGAACGATACCTGACGACGGCGCCGGGTGCGCCGCGATCCGACGCGACGATCTTGCCGCGAACGCAGTAGTGATGCATGACTGGCGCTCCACGCCTGCGAGGCCGTTGCGGAGCTACGCGGGCTTGATGTTGTTGTTTAGACGGAAGAAGTTGTCGGGGTCGTACTTCTTCTTGATCTCAGCAAGGCGCTTCAGGTTCCTGCCGAAAGCGCTGTCGACACCGACGTCGGTGCTCTCGCCCGCGATTCCCGTGAAGTTCAGGTAGGTCGATCCGGTACCGAGCTTGTGAATCGCCGCCCACCGTTGTCTCACCCACGCGATCACCGTGTCGTCGTCGGCAGGATCATGCCAGTTGCCGTCGACCGAAACCATCCATTGTGCGGACCGCTCGGCGTTGGCCGTCTCCTCTGCTCCAACCCGGTTGATCGCGCCTCCCCATGAGAACAGAGCGATGAGCGTGCGCGTCGAGTTGCGATCCTTCGCCGCGTCGGCCACAAGGTCGACGGCTTCGTCCGTCAGTTCCGACAGGTACGTCGACTTCCAGTAGCTGCGCAGCAGCTGGCGCTGGAAAAACTCGTCGAATGCGGTCTGGACGCCCACAAACGGAATCGGGCCGGATATGTCGGCCAAGTGCGTTCCGAGCTCGCGCAGGGGCTGCATCACTTTCATGCCTTCGCCGACGTCGCCCGCGTAGACACCGGCCGTGACGATGAACGGTGTGTCGTGGATCCCGGGTGGCGTGTGCTGGCTCGGGGGGAGGGTCGTCATCACGGCGAGTCCCGTCACTTCGTCTGGAGCTCCTGCCATGAAGGCGCGGTAGCCGCGTAGCACGCGAGGCGCCTCCGCGATCGGGTGGAACGCCGCCGCGAAGGCCACGGTGGGTCCGAGCTCGTACAGACGGAAGGTGAACGACGTCACGACCCCAAAGTTGCCGCCGCCGCCGCGGATGGCCCAGAAGAGGTCGGCGTTCGTGCCCGCCGATGCCGTCCGCACCTGCCCCCTGGCGTCGACGACCTGCGCGGCGACAAGGTTGTCGCACGACAACCCGTACTTGCGGCGCATCCACCCTTCACCACCTCCGAGCGTGAGTCCCGCGATCCCGGTGTCCGACACGATACCCCCGGGCGTGGCAAGCCCGAATACCTGCGTTTCGCGGTCGACATCGCGCCACAGAGCCCCGCCATGCGCGCGAACGAGCCTGGCATCGGGGTCGACGTCGACCCGGTTCATGAGGGCGAGATCGAGCAGAACCCCTCCGTCGACGCTCGACAGGCCCGCGATGGAATGTCCTCCGCCGCGGACCGCCAGCAGTAGGCCTTGCTCGCGGGCGAAGTTGATCGCGTCGATCACATCGGCGGTGCCGGTGGCCTGCACCACCACGGCCGGACGACCGCGGTGCATGGCGTTGTACACCGGACGGACGGCGTCATAGCCAGGATCACCCGGCGTAAGAACCGCGCCTCGAACGGTCGTCCGCAGGTTGTCGAGAAGCGCCTTGTCGATGTCGGTCTCGCCGCCATTGAGCGTCACAGCCTTCATTGCCATGTCCTCTCCCAAAACGTCCGAAAACGTCCCCGCGAAGTCCTCGCAGGTCGCCCGTGACGTCAGTTTTCAGTTGCGGCCGCCGGCAGGTCCTATTGGGAATTCCCAGTTTGGCCCCGGATCGATGCGTTATACACCCAGCGCCGTGCGTGTGCAGAATATCTTCGTGGCCGGCTTGTGCGGCGCCAGAAACCGGCAGCCGGGTACAGATCGCCGTCGAGTACGCTGGAAGCGACCTCGTTCCACGGCATTTTGGGGTCTATGCTGCTAGTCTGCGCGCAGGACTTTCACCGGGTCGACCCGCAAGGCACGGAACGCCGGCACCAGGCTCGACATCAGGGCAACCAGGGCCAGCGTGGCCGCGACGGCCGCAAGCGTCAGCGGATCCGATGCGCTCACGCCAAAGACGAGCGTTTCCAGGACCCTCGCCGACGCCAGCGCGGCGATCGTTCCGGCCGCGATGCCGACGAGCGTCGGGGACATGCCCTCGACGATCACCAGACGAAGGACGTCGGATGGCCGCGCGCCAAGCGCGGTTCTGATTCCGATCTCGCGGCTGCGTCCGCGCACGATGTAAGAGAGCACGCTATAGATGCCGACCGCGGCGAGCAGCAGCGCGACTCCTGCAAAGATCCCAAGCAGCAGCGCGCTGAACCGCTGGGGCGATAGTCCAGCGTCGAGTCTCTGCACCATCGTCCGGATGTGTCCAACCGGCTGCTCTGGATCGATCGAGTGAATCGCTGCAACGACAGCCTGGGCGAGCGTGGCGGGGGGGACCGATGTCCGTATGGCGAACGTGGCCCTGCCATACGGCTCGCGGGTGTAGAAGTACACCGTGGGGGTGGAAGCTTCGATGAGATTCCGCTGCTTGACGTCACCCACGATTCCGACGACCTGCCTGCGCACCGTCTTCGACAGGGCTGGCAGCGTGGCACGGCCCCCGATCGGATCGTCCGCTCCCCAAAAGAGCTTCGCGGCGGCCTGACTGACGAGCAGCACGTCTGCATCGTTGTCGACGATGTCGCGTCCACGCAGCACTGGAATCCGCAGGGCACGCAGGTAGCCCGGGGTGATCTGTCGCACTTGTACCGCCACCGGGTCCCGCTGCGGCGGGTGTCCCTCACGATCGAGAGTCTGTGCGGATCCGGCGACGAGGGGCAGGTCGTCGATCGTTCCCGCAGCCTCGACGCCCGGAAGCGCTCGAATGCGCTGCAACGCCGCGTCAAAGAATGACGATCGCTCTGTCGGGGACGGGTACCGTGCGTTCACGAGTCTCACGTTCATCGTGAGGACATGGTTCGGATCGAAGCCGGTTTCGCCGTGCCTGAGGGCCAGCAGGCCCTGGACCATCACCCCGGCGCCCATCAACAGGACCAGCGACAGCGCGACTTCGCACACTATCAGCAGGCGGCGCGTGCCGACCCCGACCGCCCCGTTGCCGCGCCCGCCTTCCTTCAGCGCGTCGTTGAGGTCGGTGCGGCCTGCGCGCACGGCCGGCAGCGTGCCGGCGAGCATGCCGGTGAGGATCGACACCCCCACCGCGAACAGCAGCACCCGCCCATCGATCGAGATTTCCTCCGCCCGCGGTACCTGGCTGGCGAGCAGCGTCGAGGCTGCGGTGAGGACCGCGTGCGCGAGCAGAAGTCCAAGTGCGCCACCGGCGGCCGCGAGCAGTAGCGCTTCGACCAGCAATTGCTGAAAGGCGCGTCCGCGTCCCGCGCCAAGGGCCGAGCGAATCGCGATCTCCTTGCGCCGGCTCAGGGCGCGTGTGAACAGCAGGTTGCCGGCGTTGGCGCACGCAATGAGCAGGACCAGCCCGACCGCGCCGAGCAGCATGGCCAGCATCGTCCGGCTGTCGCCGACGATCACTTCCTGCATCGGGATGACCACCGCCGTCCAGCGGCCGTCCGTATTCGGGAACTCACGCGCGAGCCGTGCTGAGATCGCATCCATCTCAGCTTGTGCCTGTGCTAGTTCGACACCTCGGTTCAAACGCGCGACGCCGTCCAGATTGTGATTCCCACGGGAGGCACGCTGCTCGTCGGTGAGCGCGAGCGGGACCCAGACGTCGCTCGCCATCGCGCTCCATGACGCGACCGAGGCACTGGCCGGCATGACTCCGACGATGGTGTACGCTTCGGCGTTGAGCTTCATGGTCCGGCCGATCACGTCCCGGTTGCCACGGAATTCGGCTCTCCAGAACCGGTCGCTCAGAACGACCACGTACTTGGCGCCAGGCGTGCTCTCCTCATCCCGAAAGACGCGTCCGAGCGCCGGCCGGGCTCTGACGATCTCGAAAAAGCCCGCGCTCACAGCTGTCGTGCTTACCGTCCGCACGGCGCCGGTGCCCGTGCCGGTGAGCGCGAGCTCCCTGACGCCGCAACAGGGATACATCGCCATGCGCTCGAACGATCGGGCGTGTTGCTGCCAGCTGTAGAACTTGCCAGGCGATATATCGAAGGGGCGTCCCGTCCGCGTCTTGGTGAAGATTCGCACCAGCCGTTCCGGCTCTTCGAAGGGCAGGGGACGCAGCAGCACCGTGTTGACGATGCTGAAGATCGTAGTGCTGGCGCCGATGCCAAGCGCCAGCATGCTGACGACCGCAATGGCGAACAATGGGGTCCGGGACATCACTCGCACCGCATAGCGAACGTCGGCAATCAACCTGCGCATGTCGAGTCTCCTTGACGGGTTCGAGCGGTCTTCTACGGTGCAGCGCCCGGGCCAGCCACATTGTGGGTGGAATTGCCCGCACGCAGGTGCTTAGATGAGCGCGGGCGGCTCAGGGTTTACGCGCGAGGAGAGGAGACACGTTGACTCAGCGTCCTGTCTCTTCGCCATCGATCGGCAGGGCGAGGCCTTGTGAACCCGAACTCATCACCATGTGAAATGATGGCGTGAGGTAAGAAAGGAGGCATGTATGCGGTGGGACATTGGATGGCAGGCGGTGGTGCTCGCGGCCGCGCTCTTCATCGGCGGCCTCTTCCTTGGCTCGTACCTGCGGACATCCGATCCGGTCCACAGCACCGCCGCCGAGAGGCTGCAGCCTGTCGCAACGGTTTCGACGGCATTGACTCCGGGCGCGACCGTGTACGTCCCCGTCTATTCGAGCCTGCCTCTCGGTCTCAACAAGCAACAGACGGTCGGGTTGGCAGCCACGGTCAGCGTTCGCAATGTCAGCTCGATACATCCGATCGTCATCGAATGGGTGCGGTACTACGATTCGACGGGAAAGCGGATCAGAGACTACGTCGAGAAGCCTTCGGCGCTTCCGCCGCTGGGCTCAGTCGAATTTGTGATTCAGCGGTCCGATGCCGCGGGCGGCCCGGGGGCCAATTTCCTGATTCGCTGGAAGGGGCCGGCAAATGTCGATGAGCCCTTCGTCGAAGCCGTCATGGTGGGCCAGAGTGGCAACGTCGGCATTTCGTTTACCAGTCCTGGACGGGTCGTGAAATCCGAGCCCGGCGCTCAATGAGCGCGGCCGGGTGAAGCATCCTGGCTCGAGCGGCAGCGTGCGCTCCCATCTTCCCGCGCTCAACCGAACAGCTGATCGTGTGCACGTGCCCGCCCTCTATCGATCTGTTCGGGTGTGGCGCCGAGGGTCTCCAGAATGTCTTCGATGAACGCCAGCGCAACCTCGCCTTCGCCGGATACACGGTGTCCGCACCCGCTGCTTTCAGCGCAGGGAGATCGCGGAGGTAGTCGGCGCGTGCCATGACACGGATCGTGGCATTCAACCCGCGAGCTGAACGGATCGCCTCTGTACCGTTGGCCATTCCCGCTGATGTGAGAATCAGGGTGCCAGCGGAGGCCACATTCGCCGCTGCGAGGATTTCGGGTCTGGTCGCATCACCATAGACCGCATCGATTCCCTCGCCTTGAAGCTGGCGCACATTGTCCATGTTGAGCTCCACCACCGTGGGCTCGATCTGATTCTCGCGGAGAAGCCGCACCACCGTGCGTCCTGTTGGACCATACCCGATGACGACCGCTCGGTGCACCGCATCCGCTGCACGCGCCGCTCCGGGCATCGCCCGGTGAATGTGCTGAGACGCCGCTCGATTCATCAGTGTCCAGAGCCGCGGTCTCGCTCCCAGCCATCGCTCCGCGGGCCCAACGGCACGGTACAAGACGGGATTCAGGACGATCGACACCATCGACGCCGCGACGAGTGTATTGGTCGCCGCCATCGTGAAAATGCCCAGCTCCCTGCCAATCGTCGACAGAATGAACGAGAACTCGCCGATCTGTGCGAGGGACACCGCCACCGTCAGGGCGACTTTGAACGGATAGCGCATCGCCCAGACAATCGCGAGGGCCACGAGAGGCTTTCCGAGCAGCACGACGGCGAGCGCGCCGATGATCAGGCCGGGCGCCTCGAGCAGGGAGCCAGGATCCAGCAGCATGCCGACGGAGACGAAGAACAGGACGGCGAATGCGTCGCGCATGGGCAGAGCGTCCGACGCCGCCCTCAGGCTGTACTGAGAACGCGCGACGACCATGCCCGCCAGAAAAGCGCCGAGCGCCATCGATACACTGAAGATCAGGGCCGAGCCCACGGCGATCCCCAGCGCAATCACGAGCACCGTCAGCGTGAAGAGCTCGCGTGAACGGGTGTCGGCGACGTAGTCGAGCAGCCGGGGTATCACGCGCGTGCCGACCACGGCCGTGAACACCACAAGCGCCGTCACCTTGATCGCGGTGATGCTGAGCGCGATCCAGAGCGGTGAACTGGCGCTCTTGGGGCCGAAAAAGGCCGGAAGGAGCACCAGCGCCACGACTGTGAACAGGTCTTCGACCACCAGCCAGCCGACGGCAATGTGGCCAGTCGGTGTGTGCAGGTCGTTGTTGTCAGCCAGGACCCGCACCAGGACCACCGTGCTGGCGACAGACAGGGCCATACCGAACACGATCCCCGCTGACCAATCCCACCCGACCGCGCGCCCGAGGAGCGCGCCCAGGATGGTGGCAACGGCGCTCTGCGCGACGGCCCCGGGCACGGCCACCCGGCGCACCGCCAGCAGCTCCTCGATGTGAAACTGCAGTCCCACGCCGAACATCAGGAGGATGACGCCGATCTCGGCCAGTTCTTCCGCAAGCCTGGCATCGGCGACGAAACCCGGGGTGTGCGGACCGACAAGCGTTCCTGCGAGCAGGTACCCGACAATGGGCGACAGTCCGAGCCGCTGGGTGATGTAACCAAGAATGAGGGCGGCAGACAGCCCTCCGGTCAACGTCAGAATGAGATCGTATCCGTGCATGCGAATGCGTCGCTGTGTACTGACCGCGTGGAACGGTTCGTCACCGATTGATGACCCGTGGCGGTGAGGCAGAGGCTGAGGCCATTTGACATGCCACGGTCGTCTCCACGCGACGGCTCAACGCCATCTTAGCCCAGCGCCGCTCAGCACAAGCCCGGTCGCAGCAGCTCCTGCGGGCCTGTCCGCTCGTCGACCCTTGACTTGCGCGAAAACCGGACCTTTTGTAATGTCCTTCGCGCGATCACTGACAAGGTGGGGATCGGGTCCGCGACCGGCATGGAGCATCCGGACGCGGGCTCACCATTGCACGGAAGATGGCAATCGAGGACGGCGACCGTCCGTGTGGAGGTGACTGACCATGAACGTCACAGGGAGACTCGTGCTCGTGCTGGCCACTGTCCTGGTGGGCAACATGAACACAGACGCGCAGACTCGCGGTCGGAGTTTCGTGTTCGCTGAAGAAACCGGGCGGCTCCCCCCGGACACCACGCTGCCCGGCACCTCAACAACCGATGTCGACCTTGTCGACGTCGATGACGATGGCGACCTGGACCTTTTTGTCGCGGAAGGCACCGACAGCCCCGCACCGCGACCCAACCGGCTGCTGTTCAACGACGGCTCCGGCGAATTCAGCGACTTCACTGCGACCCATCTGCCGCCGGCGGTCGCCAATAGCACGAAAGCGGACTTTGGTGACATCGACGGCGACGGCGATCTGGACGCCGTCGTCGCCAACCTGGGTCCGGAGCAACTCCTCATCAACAGCGGCCTGGGTGTGTTCCTGGATGGCAGCAGTCAGCTCCCGCCTCCGCCCTCATTCCTGCAGGACATCACCGCCGACGCGCGGCTGGCCGATGTGGACGGAGACGATGACCTGGACATCCTGCTGTCGAACGAGAACCCGTTCAATCCCAGTCCAACCGGCGGTGGGCAGAATTGCGTACTGATCAACGACGGGACAGGCGTCTTCTCCGATGAAACCGCCGCACGGCTACCCGTCGCCAACGATCAGACAGGCGCGATGCTCCCTGGCGACATCGACGGGGACGGCGATCTCGACCTGCTCGTGCTCAACCGGGGACAGGACTTCGTGTTGATCAACTACGGCGCCGGATTCTTCGCCGACCAGACGTCCACCCGTTTTCCCGTGACGGCCGACACGAGCCGTGGCGGCGGACTCGCAGACCTCGACGATGACGGCGATCTGGATCTCGTCGTCGCCAACAGCCGCAACGAACCGATCGCGCTGTACCTCAACAGGAGCGGCGTGTTCAGCGCGCGGGATTTCGGCGCGATTCCGCTCGCGGACGAAACCAACAGCGGCCTCGAACTGGTTGACCTGGACGAGGACGGCGACCTGGATGTGTACGTGCCAAACGCGGGCGCCTTTGCCGTCGGCCACGGCTTCGCCGGCGGCCCGGATCACTATTACCAGAACAACGGCAGGGCGAAGTTCAGCGATCGGACGCGCCGGCATTTCCCCGAGGTGTCGGACTCGACGACCGATGCCGCCTTCGGCGACATCGATGGAGACGGGGATCTGGATCTGATCGTCGGCAATTCCGGAGAAAATGGCGCGGCGCGCGTTTTCGTGCAGCATGCCCGCGGTCACATGCAGTAGCACTGTGTCGCCCTGGATTGCGGGCAGGGGAGGGCTCCTGCTCCAGGCTCGTGGTCGGGCGAGGCTGCAACGCGGATGCGGGTTCAGCGAATGAACTGATCCACGTACTCGGCTCCGAGGCCGCACTCCTGGTAGTGCCGGCGGCACATGGCGATCTTGCTGAACACGTCCTCGTAGCCGAGCGCGTTCCCGTCGGGATCGACATAGAGCATGATGCCGTTGACCTGGAACAGCGTAATCATCTCGACGACATCCTCGGGCACCACCAGCGTATGGGTCTCGCCGGGCGGTTCATAGACGTAACCCCCCTCTTCCGCCACCCAGTCGTGCTCCAGGTAGTGCCAGCGGCCCTTCAGCACATAGCCGTGAACGGGATTGGTATGCCGATGGCGCGACAGCACGCCGGCGCGCGTCACCTTCAGAAGATTGACCCAGTAGCCCTGCGACACCGACAGGCAGAGCGGCCGGAACCAGACGTTCGGCGCCTGCGGTACCCAGATCCGCTCGTCCGCCGGCAGCGCCGGCGACACCAGGAGATCGGGTGCCATCTCCGCGGGCTGCGGCAGGCGGTAGGCAACACGCGAGTCGCCGTTGTCGTCACGGACGGGCATGACGTATCTCCTCGTTCATTTCGCGGAATAGCCGCCGTCGACCACGAGTGTCGCGCCGGTGACGAATCGGGCCGCATCGCTTGCCAGGAACAGGGCAGGCCCGACGATGTCGTCCGGGGTGCCCCATCGTCCGAGCGGCGTGCGGTCGAGAATCGCGCGGTTGCGCACGACGTCGGAGCGGGCGGGCAGGGTCATCGGCGTCTCAATCCAGCCTGGCGCGATGGCATTGACCCGGATGCCGTCCTCAGCCCAGGCGACGGCGAGCGACTTCGTCAGTTGCACGATGCCGGCCTTCGACGCGGCATACGCGGGCGACAGCGGCGCGCCGAAGATGGCATGCATCGAGGCGAAGTTGACGATGGCCCCCCTGGCGCTGGCCAGTGCGGCCCGGCAGGCGACCGCCATCCGCATCGTTCCCGTCAGGTTGACGTCCACGACGCGCATGAACTCCGATGGATCGTACTCCTGGCGCAATCGGATCACGCCGGCGGCGTTGACCAGCACGGTCAGCGCATCGAGGTTTGCGGCAAATGCGGTGACGGCTGCGGTATCGGTCACGTCCAGCCTCTCCACTCCCTCCGCGGGGGCGCAGTCCACGCCGACGGTTCGATAGCCGGCCTGACGAAATGCCGCGACCAGCGCACGGCCGATGCCGCTTGCGGCGCCTGTGATGAGAGCGGTGGAGTCGAGCGCGTGTGTGTCGGCCATATCGTGGGATCGAACGAGGTGTCAGGACCAGGCGTCACGAGAGCATCCTGCCTTGGGGTAGCGTAGCGCAGGTAATGGTCCGATTCCGAAATAGCTCGGCCGCCGCGCGGCCTCCGCCCGCGTCAAGACCTGTTCATCGCGATGCGCCGATCTCGTGCAATGGAGCCGGTCGCATTGAGGTGCTCACTGGCCGGCAGGATCCGATGACGCGACCAGGCCGGCGCGGTCCATGGCTGCCACCATTTCCGGGTTCTTCATGAACCACGTCCACACGCGCCCGGTTCGGAGGTTCTCGGCGCTGACGAGAGTGATGCCGAGATCGATCCCTATGACATCCGGATTGACCCAGCCGGTCGTCGGGTGAAAGGCATCGGCAAACCCGTAGCGCCCGTAGATGCGGTCCCCGAACCGTCGATGCATCTCGCGGAGTGCGGGCACGGTGATATCCGCCGCGAACATAAGGGAGCCACCGGCCGCGGCGGGCACGACCGATCCGTCTATCGCGTCGTGCCGTGGCGGACCGCCCCAGGCGACGTAGCCTTTCTGGCTGTCGGATGCGGTGATGCCCCAGACAGCGTCGCCATATCCGGGGAACTCCGTCGAGAGTGTCAGGCAGAAGGCCTTGTGCGCGCGCGTCGCGATGACTGAGTTCTGGAACCACGCGATGTGGGGAGGCTGGCTCTCCCGGCGACCTCGAAAGTCCACCCATGCGTGAGAGTACTGGTGCACGAACAATGGGTCGGCAGCGCTGACGAACGTGTAGTTGCGGAACGTCATGAGGGGCCGCGACCAGCCGTTCCAGGACGCCGCGGGCAACGGGTGCGTGGGCGATCCGATCCCGAGCAGATAGAGCAGCATCAGCTCGCAATAGTGATCCCAGCGCGATTGCAGAAATCCAGAGTCCGGCTTCCAGCCGTGCGCAAGCAGTGTCGGATGTCCGGCCAGCATCCACTGGAAGTCCACGCGACGGTAGATCGCGTCGGCCTCGCGGACGACGTCAGCATCATCCTCGAAACAGCGGCGCACCGTGAGGACGCCGGCAAGAAGCAGTGCGGTGTCGATCGACGACAGTTCACTCTGCCACTCCCTGGCTCCGGTGTGCAGGTTCACGAAGTGAAAGAACCAGCCGCGCTCGTGGTGCATCCGCGTACTGAAGAACTGCAGGGTGGTTCTGGCGCGATCGACTGCCGATGCGCGCGGCAGCCAGCCCCGTTCGGCGGCAATGCACAGGCCGCTGAGACCGAACCCCACCGAGGCGATACTCCCGACATCGCGCGCCGACTCGCTCGGCGAGCCGTCCGTCTTCGCGCGGTCGCGAATGATGCCCGTCGCGGGATCCGCCTGCTCCCAGAAGAATCGGAACGATCGCTGTGTCAGGTCTTCGAGGAAACGATCGTCCTCGACCGAGAGCCGCTGAGGCGTCGAGTGCGGTTGTGTCCGCGGGCGTGTCTGCTGTGTGGAACATGCAGGGAGCGTCCACACGAGGAGACCGCTCAGCGCGGCGGCCAACACGAGGGTAAGCGTTGGGGTTCGCCCGGACATTCTTGACATCACGTCGTGCGTCCTCATGGATTGTAGTGGGGATGTCATGCGTCGTCATGTGCTCCTCGGGTGCCTCCAGCCGTACTGGCGCTGAAAGAACCGATTTCGGAATCGAATCGGCCGGGCTGCGCGCATGAATGAAATCGTCGTCGACGGCCGCGCTGGACGCTGCTACGCTGAGCGCCATGAGCACCATTAAGCTCGAGGTGAACGGTCGTTCTCACACGGTCGACGTCGATCCGGCGACCCCCTTGCTGTATGTCCTCAGCGACGATCTTGCGCTCCGCGGTCCGAAGTTCGGCTGCGGGCTTGGCCAGTGCGGCGCCTGCACCGTCATCCTCCGCGGCCGCGCCGTCCGCTCCTGTGTGACTCCGGTCAGCACCGTCAACGGCGCGCCAGTCACGACGCTCGAAGGCCTCGGTACGGTCGAGCGTCCTCATCCGATTCAGCGGGCCTTCATCGACGAGCAGGCCGCGCAGTGCGGGTTCTGCCTGAACGGCGTCATCCTCACGGCGAAAGCGTTCCTGGACCAGAACCCGAAGGCCAGCGAGGCACAGATTCAGCAGGCGCTGTCCGGTGTGCTCTGCCGCTGCTTCACCCACACGCGGATGCTTCGCGCCATCAGGCGCTACCAGCGGGAGGCCTGATGATGACTCGTGATGCTCTTGCCGCGCTGACGCGGGCCGGATTGTCGCGCCGGGATTTCCTGAGAACCTCCGGGGCCCTCGTCGTGAGCTTCGGCGCCGCCGCCTCGGTGGAACGGATCGGCCTCGCGCAGGGGCAGTTCGACACCCGCGCGTCGCACATCGACCCGAAGCAGCTGGACTCGTGGATCGCGATCGCCGCCGACGGCCGCGTGACGGCGTACACCGGCAAATGCGAGTTCGGTCAGGGGATTTTCACGGCGCAGACGCAGCTCGTCGCCGAGGAGCTCTCGGTGCCGCTCGATCGCGTCACGCTGATTCAGTGCGACACGGCGGTCTGCCCCGACCAGGGGACGACATCGGGAAGCCAGTCCACGCCGGCGAACTTCAACGACGCCAACCTTGCCCAGGCGGCCGCCACCGCGCGTGAAACGCTCTTGCGCCTCGCGTCGGCGAGGCTCGGTGTCGCGGTCGATCAGCTGTCGCCGGACGGCGGCGCGGTGACGGTGTCGAGCGATCGCTCGAAGAGGGTCACGTACGGCGAGCTCGTCGCCGGGAAGAAGCTCAATGTTGCCCTCGACGGCAGGGCGAAGCGGAAGCCCGCCGCCGAATGGAAAGTGCTCGGCACTCCGGCGCCGCGGGCCGAGATCGCGGCGATGGCGACCGGCCGGTTCGAGTTCGTGCAGAACGTGCGCGTCCCCGGGATGCTGCACGGCGCGGTGGTGCGACCGCCGGCGGTCGGCGCGACCCTCGTCAACGTCGACGAGGCCTCGGTTCGGACGATGCCGGGGTTCGTCAAGGTCGTCGTCAGGAACAACTTTGTCGGCGTGGTGTGCCAGAAGTCATGGCAGGCAATGCAGGCGGCGGCAGCGCTGAAGGCATCGTGGACCGAAGGGACAGGCCTGCCGCCCCAGCGTGAATTCTACGACTACCTGAGGAAGCAGCCGTCGCGCGACGCGTTCGTCGTCAACTCGAAGGACGTCGACGACACGCTGTCGAAGGCCAAGACCGTTGTCCGCGCGACCTATCTCCACCCGTACCAGATGCACGGCTCGATGGGTCCATCGGTCGCCGTCGCCGACGTGAAGGAGGGCAAGGCAACCGTCTGGGCGTCGACCCAGTCCGTGTATCCGACGCGGGCCGGCGTGGCGCTGCTGCTGGGCGTACCTGCCGACAACGTCCGCGTCGTCTACACGCAGGGCGCAGGCTGCTACGGCATCAACGGCGCCGACACCGTCGCCTACGACGCGGCGCTGCTGTCGCACGGCGTCGGCAAGCCGGTGCGGGTCCAGCTCTCACGTCAGGACGAAATGGCGTGGGAGAACTACGGCATGGCGTACGCGATCGACCAGCGCGTCGGCGTGGATGCCGACGGCACCATCATCGCCTGGGATCACGAGGCGTGGTTCGCCTCGCTCGGCGGGCGGCCAGGATACGAAACACCAGGGAACGTCGTCACCGGCATGCTGGCCGGG
This sequence comes from uncultured Acidobacteriota bacterium, assembly GCA_963749835.1. GTDB lineage: Bacteria > Acidobacteriota > Vicinamibacteria > Vicinamibacterales > 2-12-FULL-66-21 > JALZOC01. The sequence continues at coordinate 2,219,161 of CAVVOD010000001.1, read as the reverse complement.
TTTCCGACCGCTCCGTTCCGGCCGTCGCAGGCCGCGGAGCCGACCGGCGAGTACCGCAACGGCAGCAACGCAGCGCCGTCGTATGTTTCCGGCCGGGTCGCGGGCAGTGCCGGCGGGACCGGGACGATCGTGAGCGAGCGTGTCCTCGTGCATACGGTGCGGTCGCCGTTCTTCACCGGTCCGCTTCGATCGCCCGCGCGCCTTCAGAACACGTTCGCACATGAATGCGTGCTGGACGAAGTCGCCGCGCGGGTCGAACGCCGATCCGGTCGCCTACCGCCTGCGCCATCTCCAGGATCCGAGGTTGAAGGAGGTGGTGGCGGCAGCGGCGAAAGCGGCAAACTGGGTGGCGCGCCCGTCGCCGCGGCCCGGCCTGGCGAAGACCGGCGTCGCCGGCGGCCGTGGCTTCAGCTGCGTCCTCTACGAGGGGGACAACGGCTACATCGCGATGGTCGCCGAGGTGGACGTCGATCAGGCGACCGGCAAGGTCGCCGCCAGACGCCTGGTGGTGGCGCAGGACTGCGGGCCGGTCTCCAATCCCGACGGCATGCGCAACCAGCTCGAAGGCGGCGCGCTGCAGGGCTTGAGCCGCGCACTCGGGGAAGAAGTCACCTGGGACGACCGCAAGGTGACGTCCGTGGACTGGCGGACCTACCACAGCCTGCCTCTGGGCTTCGAAGTACCAGTCATCGAGAGCGTGCTGATCAACCGCACCGACGCCGAAGCGAGTGGAGCGGGCGAAACGGCGATCACCATTGTCGCCGCGGCGGTTGGCAACGCGATCTTCGACGCGACCGGCGCACGGGTGCGCGAGGTCCCGTTCACGGCGGAGCGCGTCCGTGCCGCCCTGATGGCGCGGTGAACCCGACCACGGCTTCGCCGCAGCGTGATGGGCCGGCTGCCTGAGCGGCGTCGAAGGCCTCCGCGCCTGCGCGTACAAACTGTCGTCATCGTGACCTCGATCGTCAGACGGCACCGCCGGTCAGGTTGACCGGCCGGCCTGCGGCTGAGTTGTGCATGACGGCCGCCGTGAATGCGACGCATCCGCCGTGCTACTATCTACAACCATATGGTTGTAGATAGGCAGCCGTCGGTCAACGATCTGGACCAGTTGTTCGGGGCGTTGGCCGATGCCACGCGGCGCGACATCCTGGCGCGCGTGATGGACGCCGATGCGTCCGTCAGCGAGCTGGCCGCGCGCTACAAGATGTCGTTTGCAGCCGTGCAGAAGCACGTGGCCGTCCTGGAACGTGCTCATCTGGTGACCAAGCGGAAGGACGGTCGCGCGCAGCGCGTGGCCGGCAACCCCGACGCCGTGCGCCGCGCCAATCGTCTGCTGGCGCAGTTCGAGCAGCGCTGGCAAGCGCGCGTCGGCCGCCTGGACGAGTTGTTGGCCACTTCACACAAGGAGACTCCGCATGCCGATCGTCGAGATTCGCAAGGACCCCAAGGCGCTCACGATGACAGTCGTCGCCCAGTTCGCAGCTCCCGTCGCCCGCGTATGGGCCGCGTACGCTGATCCCCGACAGCTCGAGCGCTTCTGGGGCCCGCCGGAGTGGCCCGCGAAGTTCGTGCGGCACGACTTCGTCGTGGGTGGCCGCTCCGAGTACCACATGACCGGCCCGACCGGCGACCAGTCGCGAGGCTTCTTCGAGTTCCTGGCTATCGACGAGCCCAGGTCGTTCGAGGTGCTGGATGGGTTCCTCGGCCCGGACGGCGCGCCTGCGCAGGGCATGCCCACGATGCGGATGCGGTTCGCCTTCGAGCCGCACGAGGGCGGGACGCGGATGGTGACGGTGACGACGTTCCCATCGGTCGAGGCACTCGACCAGTTGCTCGGCATGGGCATGGAAGAGGGCATGAAGGCTGCCATGGGACAGATCGACAGCGTCCTGGCCGCAGCCTGACGCCCTGTCCCCGTCGCGGTCCCGTGCGCTGGCAGGGAGTGGGGTATCCCGGGTGCCCCACTCCCTGGCGTGCAAAGGGCACGAGCAGCTGTCGCGTGCAAGGTTGTGTGAGTGCGATGTCGTCGCGTCCTACCGGCTGGAGACGCGATTCGCCAGGATCCCGGCCAGGGCCGCTCCGTCGGCAGGCTTCGTGAGGTGCGCGTCGAATCCGGCGCGCATGGCCTTCTCCTTGTCCTGTTCCTGGCCGAACCCTGTCAATGCCACCAGCAGGACCCGATTACCCAGGACTCGACGTATCCGCCGACAGGTCTCGTATCCGTCGGTCCCTCGCATCCCGATGTCCAGCAGGCTCACCTCAGGTTGGAACTCCTGGAGCATCTCGAGAGCGCTTTCGCCGTCGTAGGCGACTCTCGCGTCCCCACCCATTTCCTCGATGAGCAGGGCCGTCGCATCCGCCGCGTCCTCGTTGTCGTCGACGACAAGAATTCGTCGCTCGAGCCGTTGCGCATCGCCGGGCCTCTCCGTGGCAACGAACGCCTGGGTCGTCGCCAGTGGCAGCTGGATCACGAACTCACTGCCTCGCCCGGGTCCGTCACTGCTGGCGTCGAAACGTCCGCCGTGAAGCTCCACCAGCCGACGTGCGAGCGCGAGGCCGATGCCCAGTCCAGGTTGCGACGAGCGGGTCTCTCCCTGCGTGAAAAGATCGAACACACGCGGCAGCAACTCCGGCGACATCCCGATGCCTGAATCGATCACCGAATCGACACATGGGGCATTTCATCGCTCGACGACCGTGCGATCGCGGCGGAGATGCCAACCGAACCGCCGTTGTTGGTGAATTTGGCGGCGTTGTGGAGCACGTTCGACAGGATTTGGACGAACCGGGTTCGGATCGACGTCGATGACGCAGGGGTCCTCTGGCAGTTCGACGCTCAGTTCGATCTGTTTGGCGGCCATGCCCGCACGATTGGCTTCCACCGCGTTGTGAACCCGCCTCTCGAGCGGTGTCGGTTCGCGTTGAAGCGCAAGCTTGCCCGACGTGATTCTCGACACGTCCAGAAGGTCGTCGACCAGGCGGACCATGTGACCGACCTGACGCTCCATCATGCCGCGTACGCGCTCGACCGAAACGACCGTGTCGCCGGCCCGCCGAATCAGTTCGAGACCCGTTCGTATCGGCGCGAGCGGATTCCTCAATCCGTGCGCCAGCATCGCGAGGAACTCGTCTTTTCGCGCATTGCCTTCCCGCAACTGCGCCTCGGCGCGGGCGCGTTCAATGGCCTCCCAGGTCCGCTCCGCGGTTTCCCTGACCAGTTCGACTTCCTCCGGCGTCCAGGTCCGCGGCGAAACGTCGTTCACGCAAAGGGCCGCGATGAGCCTGTCGTCCCTGATCAACGGCGCCGCGACGAACGCCCCCACGCTGACCGCGGCGACCGCCGCACGATCCCCGTCGGGGATCAAGCGCGAGGTTCCGGTGTCGGCTACAACCACGGGTCCGCCCAGTCGAAATGTCGAACCAACCCAACTGAACGCGCCGAGCGAATATCGGCCGACCATGCTCGGGACACCGGCCGAACAAAGTTTCGTTCGACCAGGATGAAACCCTGCGCTTCATCGATGTCCGCGTAGTACGCACGGTCTGTCAGCAGCCGCTCGCCGAGAAGCCGGCTGGCCTCTACCTGGATCGCCATGGGATCGACAAGCGACCTCAGGGCATCGCCAAGCCTGAGGAGAAACGCGTGCCGTGAATCGCTCTCCTGGAGCGCCCCCTCCACGCGCTCGAGCTGATGGAGGGTCTCGCGCAGCCGCGCGCTGCCCTGGACGAGCTCGGCCTCGGACGTATCGAGCAGCAGGCGTGCGAGCTCGCCGTGGCCGCGCAGGATTTCGGCCATGTCTGGTTCGTATGTCAGTTCCGGGTGCATCTCGGTCCAGTAGTGAGCCGTACGAATGAAGGCGAGATAGGCCACCAGGATCTCGAACGTGCCGTCCCCAACAGCCGCGCGAACAGCTGTGCGTGCGCGCGCGCTGTTACGGGGCGACAGGAACATGATCGTCAGCGCGTCGAAGAGATCGGTCTCGCACTCAGTGCGAGGCTCCGGTCACCGGCCGCCGAGCGACAAACGTTCGAGTCGCTCGAGGACCTTCGTGAGCGCCGGGCCCTCAGGGAGGGGCCGCCGCAACATCTCGATCACCTGCTCGACAGTCTCGGGTCCCGCGTCGGCGTCACCCGCCGGCCGGCCCTGGCCGATGAGAAAGCCGACGTGCCGGACGATGCAGTAGCGGATCTCGCAGAATCGCGAGAGATGGACGAAGAGCCGCTCCTTGAACAGCGAAGGCAGCGGGCTATCCAGTTAGGCCGACTTCGCAAACTTCCAGAGTTCCTCGACCAGCCCGGGCGCAGCATCAGCGGAACAGAAGAAATTGGGGAGGACGCCGAAGCGATCGGCGACTTCGCGCTTGAAACGAAGCGTGCTCGATGGCGGTTGCGTCGGGTCATCCGTCATTTGGCGTGTCTACAGTCTAGTGTCCTGCCCGCGTGGTTCGCGACTGTTTCCTGAATTCAAACGGCCGGGCTCCCCGGGGTCAGGCCTGCGGCAGAGCTGCACTGTTGAATGCGACGTCTCCGTTCGGTGGGACATGTCTTCCTCTCGGCCGTACGAATCCGCACCCACGAGCGTTGTAAAGAGAGGCGCCCGGTACTCGGGCCCGGTTCCTTGCAGCTCGATCAGTCGGTGGCGCCAGAACCTAGGTGTTCCTATGGCATTTGCCGGTCGGTACGTTGTCCGGCCCTCGCTTTGCCGGAGTCGTGCTGGGTGCGGGCCTCCTCGCCGCAGCCGGGGTCGGCTACTGGTTCTTCATCTCTCAACAGCGCCAGTACATTGTCGGTCGCGACTTCCGGCTGCTCTCGACCCTGGCGAGACAGGTGGACAGCACCGTCCAGGCCGAGGCGCGGGTCATCGGGAACCTCGCGAACGATGCGGAGTTCACCACTGACGGCCGATCCACGAAGGCCCTGATAGACCGATGGGCAAAGCTTCGCGCGGGCCCTTACCAGCCGGCGGACATCCAATTCAAGAAGCCCCCGCGAGGTCCCGACAGCGTGAGGACCGGTTACAGGTTTCGCACCGAAGCACAGCTCCTTCTGGATGTCCCTCTTCGGCGGCGCGGTACGGATGACAACCTGCTGATCGCGAGCTTGCGGCTGCAACCCGTCCTCGAGTCGATCTTCAAATCCAGGGCGGGCCAGGGCGCCTTCGATGCCATCATGCTCGGCACGCAGGATGGCCGGGTGCTGCTCAGCGCCGGGGAGGCCGCGCAACAGCTTCGATCCACGGGGCTCGGTGTCCTGACTCCGGCATCGACGGAAAGCGGCAAGGCCGTGACGTTCGCCGAGCTCGCGCAGTCCACCAGGATGGCGGACGTGTCGCTGGCAGGCGTCGACTACACGCTGTTCCTGTTCCCGTGCTGCATGTCGTCCGACAAAGATGCCAGGCCGCTCGTGCTCGCCGGGCTCGTTCGTGCCGAAACGCTCCGGTCCGGCAGCTGGGCGATCTCGACGACGCTCGTCAAGGTCTGCATCCTGGGACTGCTGGTCGCCATCGTGTCGTGGCCGTTTCTGAAACTGATTCTTCTGGGCGATCGACAGCAGCTGCGCGTCTCCGACTTCTTCCAGCTGGGCGCCTCGAGTGTGGCAGGCCTTGCCATCGTCACGATCGTCCTGCTCGATGTCTCGGCGTACTTGCGGTTGAACCGGGACACCGACGTGCAATTGAAGGAGCTCGCCGAGGAGCTCGACCGTCATGCCACTGCGGAAGTTCGCGACGCATATGCGCAACTTCAGTGCCTCGAGAAAACGATCGGATCCCTGGCGGCCGCGAAGTTCCAGGACGGATCGGTGTCGTCTGCGCTGTCGGAGAAGGAGCTCGCGTGCAAGGGTTCGTCGGCGGACGCGTTTGCGGAGCCAGCGCCGGCCGGCGCTGAGGACCGACTGGACCCGGGTCCGCAGCTGCCATGGGCGTATCCCTTTTTCGAGACGGTCGCTTTCATCGACCGGAACGGCATGCAGCAGCTCAAGCTGGGGACGTCCGGCTCGGTCTCCAACAGGATCAGCGTGGGAAGGCGCGAGTACTTCCGATCCATCATCCGCGGACGCGGGTGGACCGGGACGGACTTCTGCCAGGACAGGTGTGCGTTCGAGTCGGTCTGGTCGTGGACGACGGGGGAGCCACTCGCGGTCCTTGCGAAGGAGTCCCAACTGAAGTGGGGCGGAGGCGACAGTCCGACACATCTTCCTGTTGCGGCCATTTCCATCCCGATGCGCTCGCTCATCGGGCCCGTCCTGCCCCCCGGCTTCGCGTTCGCCGTGATCGATCACGCGGGCAAAGTGCTCTTCCACTCAGACCGCCAGCGGAATGGCAGGGAAGACCTGTTCGTCGAGACCGACAACAACAGACGTCTTCGCGCGCAGATTGCGGCCCACAGCGCGGAGCCGCTGAACATCAGCTACTGGGGCTCCGAGTATCGGGCGTACCTCAAGCCGATGACCCTGCCGGACCTGTACGTGGTCGCGATGGCGCAGAAGGAACGGGCATGGGCCATCAATCGCGAATGGCTGGTGGTCACGCTGATCTTCGTCGCGCTTTACTTGGGCCTCTGGTTCATCGCGGCGATGGCGACCCTCGGGGAGAATGCCGCGTGGGTCTGGCCGGATCCCGGACGAAAGGCCGGTTATGTCGTCGTGGCGGGCTTTTGCGGAGCGCTGCTGGTCATCGCGGTGATCACGGCCTGGAACGCCGACCGCAACTGGCTCCTGGCGATGGGCATCCTGTTGCCTCTCTCCGGATGGATCGGTACGTACCTGGTCCTCAGGCATCGGCAAGGCATCCGCACCAGGCGCGAGCCGCTCTTCGTCTACTCGCTCGCCGCGCTGCTTGTGCTGCTCGTCACGGGAGTCGTCCCCGGCGCCCTGCTCTTCCTGGCGTCATATCAACTGCACGCGGGAAGCTACATCAAGAACAGCCAACTCATCGTCGCGCGCCGCCTGTCCGATCGACTGGATCGCTTGAGCGAGGAGTTTCTGAGCAGTAGCCACGGAACGCCGAAACCGGGAAGGCCTGCAGCAACCCAGGTCGGTCTCCTGCACGACCGCGACCTCTATGTGAACTTTCTCTATAACACCTCGATAAGGCGTGCATCGTCGAGTGCCGAAGATGCTCACGCTGTCGGCGAGGAGACGAGCTTCGAAAGCGGGCCGAAGGCCGGAGAGGCGGGGCATCACGATGGTGACATGGTGCTGTCGTTCCTCGAAGACTACCTTCCGTACTACTCAGAGGCGTCCGTCGAGTGGCGGGAGCTGCTGCACGACAGCGCCGACGATGGAAGCTGGCACTCGCGCCGTGAATACAAGGGCGCGCAAGGGGAGGCGATCACGTTCACCTCCCGAACCGGAAGCATGCCCGTCGAGCTGACGTCATTGGTGCCGAGCATCATCCGCGCTTCACCCCGGCGGACGCCACGGCTCGATACTGTGCGCGGTGATGAACGCCTGGCGCCTGGTGCCGTGCCACGGTCCGTAGCCACCGCAGGATTCACGAACGTGTCTCTCACTGAGCCACCCGCGCGTGATTCGTCGTTTCTTCTGCTGTCTTCCGGCGTGGCGTTACTGACGTTGGCCTGGGGTCTGGTCCAGATCTTGAACCGGCGTGTCTATCTCGTTGGAATTACCGAACCTCTGTGGGCATGCGGTCAGCTGGCCGTGAATGCCGGCGAGAACGTCTTCGTGCTGTGCGACGAGAAAGCCAAGGCTGACCAGGTCGCCGGGATGACGCCGCTGAAACTCGGGCCCATCGTGCAGGAGCGCGACGTCACAGGCGCCTGGCGGCGCGCGCTGTTCGCACTGGACGAGAGCACGGACGATGGTGCGGTGCTGATCGACGATTTCGACGAATGCCTGGACGACGCCCGTGGGATGGAGCGCAAGCTGGCGCTGCTCGACGAGCTCGTTTCAGACCAGTCGAGGACGGTGATCCTGCTTTCGCAAGTGTCGCTCCGTGGATTGACCGACAGCATGCGTCATGCCGCCCGGGCGACGAGCGGAGTCCGCGAGAAGCGCGCTTCGGGGCAAAAGGGCGTGCCCATGCCGGCGGGAGAGACGACCCTGGAGCGATGGAAGCGGGTCGTCAAACTCTTCGTGGTGGTGGAGCGACGCGAGCAGGGCGCGACGCGGCAGCCGAACTGTGCGGAGTATGGGCGCACGCAGACGGAACCTGCGGGGGAGACCCCCTCCTCCGCGCGAGAGGCACCGAGCCGGAGGCAGTTCTGGTCCAATCGCTTTGACGACGTGCGGAGATGGCCCGTCAATGCGTTCCTGACATCTGAAGGCCGCTCGCATCCATACGTCCGGCGAATCTGCGAAGCCCTGCGGCGCTCGAACGCTGCCGGCCACGGCCGTCTCACGCGTCGTCAGGCGTTCGACGAAGTGGCGGAGAGGACAGCGCAGTTCTACCGGGGGCTCTGGGCGTCGTGCTCAGAGGACGAGAAAGTGGTCCTGAGCCACATCGCCCAGCACGGTCTGGCCAACGCGTCCGTGCGCAGCGTCGTCAGACGATTGCTCGGCCGCGGTCTGCTCTGCAAGGATCCCGCTCTGCGGCCCATGAACGAGACGTTTCGTCGCTTCCTGCTCACGCGCGAGTGCTCGCAGCAGGTGGCGACGCTCGAGACGGAGAACGGACCAAGCGCATGGGACCGGTTGCGCGCACCGCTCGGAGTCGCCGTCGTCGGCGTGGCGGTGTTCCTGTTCGCGACCCAGAAGGAACTGTACAACGCCATCCTCGGGGTGACCACGGCGGCGGCGGTGTCGGTGCCGACCCTCATTCGTGCGGTGGGAATGCTTGTCGGTCGGCCGGTTGAGGGCAGCGGCACGAAAGCCTGACGCGTGACATAATCGTCGCTCCTCCGCGCTCGAACACTCAGCGGCGAAGCAATATCGCCGGCTTTCCACCCTCAATCCAGGACAGGAAGGGTCAATTCACCCGTCCTTTCATGACACACAGGAGCCGCTGATGCCGGATTCGACACGGGAACTGATCGAGATGGAGAGCCGACTCAATGACCTCGATGCGGAGGTCCGCCGGCTGCGCGGACTCGTGATCGCGCCGCCACGGCGCTTCCCGGTCAGGCAGGCGGGCTTGGCACTCGTTCTCGGGTTGGTGCTCTTCATGACGTCGGCGACGGGGGCACACAATTCACCAGTCCTGGGAACCGTTCTCCTGGGAGAAATTCGCCAGATCGAACCAACCAGTGCGGACCTGGTGAAGCGCATCAGGGCGCTCGAGGACAAGCTGAACCAGCCGCTCACCGTCAAGGCGCCGTTCCAGGTTGTCGATGCTGGCGGCAAGGTCATCGTCAGAGCAGAAGTCCAGGAGAGCCAACCGCTGTTCACCGTCGGGGGCACCACCGCCTCCGGTGGCGTGGCGCTCGGTGTGGGCACAGTATCGGGTGCGGGATTCGTGTCAGTGAGCACACGCGACGGGAAGGTCGGGACCCAGGTTGGCCAGTTCCGGGGCGCGGGCATGGGCGTGCACATACTCGGTCCTGATGGCCAGACGATGGAGGCGGTTCTCGCTCTCAACGGGACGACAGGCAAGGGCCGACTCACGATCGGCGACGAGAGCAAGGGTGGTGCGACCCTTGGCCAGGGAACGTTGGGTGGAGGTTTTGCCTCCGTGCGTCGCGCCGACGGCAAGCTGGGGATCTCCCTCGGTCAACTCGACGGCCGGCCCATGGGGGTGGATGTCTTCGGCGACAGCGGCAAAGAGCTCGTCAGCATGCGGACGGATAGTAAGGGTGGGACGGTGCGGGTCATGACGCCCACCGGAGTCGCCGTCGCGGCCCTGCTCGCCGGTGAGAACGGCGGGGGCGTCGCGCTGACGGGTCCTTCTGGTGGCAAGAGTGCCGTCAGCATTGGCGTCGAACCGTCTGGCGGCAAAGTGCGGGTATTCCCGGCCGGGGGGGGATCTGCCCATGCTGAGTTGACCGCAGAACCGTCGGGCGGAGCCGTTACGCTCTACAGCAGTTCGGGCGTCCCTTCGGCGGTCTTGAGCACGGGAAAGAGCGGCGCTGGTGCCCTGGAGATCAGCCGGGACGGAACGGTCTTCGTGGAGGCGGGAGTTCTGGCGAACGGAGTCGGTGTTGTCCGGGCCGGTCCGAGAATCGGCGGCCCGCCGATCGGTGCGCTGGGATTCGCGAACACCATCGTAGGCAAGTCCCAGTGAAGCAACGAGGAGCAGCTGATTTCATGAAGAAAGCTCTGATGGTTATCGGAGTTGCCGCTGCGTTTGCGGCGTGTTCAGGGGGCTCGCGCGCGACCTCCAGCGTACCCAGGTCGGTGGCTGAAACCTGGTCAGCGAAGTGGTGCCAGACGCAGCCAGGCAGCACCAAAGAGGCGCTGGTCGCCATAATGGGTCCACCGACGGGCGCCTCGCCCGAGCACATGACCTGGTCGGCGCATCAATTTCAGTTCAACGCGTTCCTGGATCCGGCTGGCACTGTCAGGCAACTGGATATCAACCGGCACTCGCTAAGCGAGGCTGAGAAGGCCGCGCTCCGGTGCGATCCGGTGCGAACGCGGGAATCAGTCGCAGCGGCTGCGGAGGCCGTCTCACCGGCGCGCCCGTCGCCTCAGGCCTGCACCCTGGTGACGAACGCCGAAATGTCCGCCATCCTCGGCGCTGCCGTCGTCGGCGAGTCCAACGAGCGCTCAACGGGCAGGACCGTCTGCACGTACAACCCGGCGTCCGGGATCAGTCCATACGTGGAGCTTGCCGTGGACTGGGGTGGAGGGCCGGCGGCCATGGCGGCAGCGGGGACGATGGGCAGGATCGAACCCGGGATCTCGAACCCATATGAGGGCCTCGGCGACCAGGCGGCGGCGGTCGGTCCCATGCTGATGATTCGGACCGGGGAGGATCTGGTGCAGATCACCTTTACCGGCGTCTCTGAGGTGCCGGCCAAGGCGCGGAAGATCTTCGATACGGCGAAGGCGAAAATGTGAGCGGTCTAGATGACCGGAGAGAAGACGCCGTGATCCCGCTAGGCGTAGGCGGAGCCGGGCGCCTCGCTGCCCCGTGCTATAACTAGAAGGATGCGTCGGCTCCTCTGGTTTCTTCTCTCCGCTGTGCTCGTCGCCGAATTGTCCGGCGCCGCTGAACTGATCACACCTGAGACATGCGTGCCCGGAGAAACCGGCCGGCCCGCGGATGCGGCGTGCCCGCCCACATGCGCTCGATGTGGCTGCGCACAGCCTGTTGTCCAGGTTGACTCACAGGCGACTTCCGCAGCCGAACCCATCGCGCCGTTCGGCCACCTTCCTGTCCTCGCTCCTCCCGTTCTGTTCTCCTCCGACATTTTTCACGTGCCGAAGCGCGCCTGACGCTTGACCCGCGCCAGCGGGTGCCACTCATTTCATCAGGAGTCGAAGCGATGCAGAAGACCGCCTTTGTAGCGGCTGCCGTCGTCGTATGCGCGACGCAGGCGGCTGCTCAGCAAGGCCTTTCACTGGACCAGGTCCTGGCGCGGGCCCGCGCGCAGGCACCGCAAGTGCTGTCCGCGGCAGCCCGGATTGAAGAAGCGCGTTCCCGGATGATCGGGGCACGTCTCCGGGCGCGCGAGAATCCGACCGTCGAGGCCGTCATCGGTCCGCGTCTGTCGGATGGCAGCCGGAGCACGGATCTCGATGTGTCCGCAGGTCAATTGTTCGAGCCAGGTTCCCGGCGCACCGCGCGGATTGCGGGGGCCGAAGCGGCAATCGACCGCGACAGCGCTGGTGCCGACGACGTGCGCAGACAGGCCGCGTCCGCGGCGGCGGATGCGTTCTATCTGGCAGTGGAGGCTCGGGAGCGCCGGGAGCTCCTTGCCGCAGCCGAGGCGCTTGCGCTCCAGATGACGGACATCGCGCAGCGCCGATATCGGGCCGGCGATATCGCGGTGCTCGACGTGAACGTCGGGCAGACCACGCTCTCCCGTGCTCGGGCTGAGCGGCAGAAAGCAGAGGCCGCTGGACGCGAGGCCCTCGGGAACCTTCGCGCGTTGCTGGACCTCTCGGACGAAGCGTTGCCGTCCGTGTTGGGAACGCTCGGCACGGGAGAAGAGCGAGAGCTTTCCGCACTGCTGGACGCGGCCACGCGGCGGCCCGACCTGCGTGTACTCGAGGCTGAGCGCCGGGATGCCGATGCGGACGTCGCGTTCGGCCGCTCATTTGGACGACCGGATTGGGGATGGACGGCGCAGTACCTCGAGAGAGCAGCGCGACACCATCGTGAAGGGAGGTCTGTCGCTGACGCTGCCGATCTTCAACCGGGGCCGGGATCTGACCGCCACGGGTTTTGCGCGCGTGGCTCGACTCGAGATCGAACTGGACACGGCGCGCCGCTCGATTGCGACGGAAGTCCGTTCCGCGTACGAGGTTCTACAGATTCGATTGGCGGTCGTCAATGAGCTCGAGCAGCACGGCGTGACCGGGGCCGATCAGAACGACGCGCTGGCGCGTCGAAGCTTCGAGGTTGGCGAGATTCGGCTTGTGGACTGGCTGCTGATCCGCCGGGAACTGCTCGAGACGCGCCTGTCGTTACTCGACGCGAAGTTGGAGGCGGCCCTGGCTCGAGTCCGGCTCCATTCCGCCGCAGGAGTATTGCAGTGAGATACCGCGCCCTCGCGCTTTCGGCGTTCGTGACGATTTCAGCGTGTGGCCGTAGCTCCGAGCCTGGCTCCACCCCTGCACCAACGTCGTCAGCACCGGCTGCAGAGACCAGGGAGGCGGGGGTTCTGAAGATTGACCCCGAGATGCTCCGGGACTTGCGGACGACGACGGCGGCGGTCGAGACCAGGCGTGGCGGCGACAGGGCGACGTTGCTTGGCGAGGTCCGAGTCAACGAAAACGCCTATGCGGAAATCGGGTCGCCCGTCGTCGCCCGCGTCGTCGCGCTTCGAGTATCACCCGGGGATGTCGTGCGGCGGGGACAAGCCCTCGCGGACCTCCAAAGCACCGATCTGGGCAAGGCACGCGCCGACTACGTGAGCGCAAGCGCTCGTCTCGGACTGGCTGAACAGGTGCTCCGGCGCAAGAAGAACCTTGCCGCGGAGCAGATCGTACCCACCAGGGAAGTCGAGGAGGCGGAGGCCGCCGCCGAATCCGCGCGCTCCGACGTACGAGCGGCGGCGTCGGCCCTCATATCGCTGGGCGCCTCGACGGAAGATGCCGACGCTTCCGGATCGACGCTCGTCCTGCGCTCGCCGATTGCAGGTTCGGTCATCGAGCGGAAGGCGCTGCGGGGTCAGATGGCCGATCCTTCGGCCGCTCTTTTCAAAGTCGCAGATCTGAGCGCGGTCTGGCTGGTCGTTCATGCCTTTGAGCGTGATGCCGTGCGGATCGCGACGGGGACGGACGTTCGGGTGTCCTTTCCCGCATTGCCAGGACAAGTGTTCACCGGCCGCGTCGCATTCATCGGCAGAGAGGTGAGTGTCGAGTCGCGAACAGTACCTGTGAGAATCCAGCTGGCGAATCCCTCTGGACAACTTCGCCCCGGGATGTCGGCAGCGGCGGACATTCCCGTCGGAGAGTCTGCGGAATCGCTGGTCGCCGTGCCTGTCGCCTCGCTGCAACGGCTCGCCAACGAGTGGGTCGTGTTCGTTCCGAAGGACGCCTCGACCTATCAAATCCGGAAGGTCGGCCGCGGCAGGGATCTCGGCGGCGAAGTGGAGATACTTTCGGGCCTCAAGGACGGCGACACGATCGTTGTCGATGGTTCATTCCTGCTCAAGGCGGAAGCCGACAAAGCGAGAGGCGCGGGCGCGCACGAGGGACACGAAGAATGATCGCGCGCCTCGTCGAACAGTCATTTGCCAGGTCCGGCCTAACGCTGCTGCTGACGCTGGCGGCGGCCGGGCTCGGCGCGTCCGCCTTCCTCAGCCTGCGCCGGGACGTCTTTCCCGATCTGTCTGCACCGATCTTCAACGTCATCGTTCAGAACGCGACGATGGGAGCGGAGGAGCTCGAGACCAGCATTGCGATTCCCATGGAGGCCGCCCTCGCGGGTCTCCCGGATGTCCGTCGCATCCGATCGGTGTCGCAGCTCGGCGTCTCGCAGGTGACGATCGAGTTTGAATCGGATGCGGACTACTACAGATCCCGTCAATTCGTGTCCGAACGCGTGGCGCAGGCGAGCGCCGAGCTGCCGGCCGGAACGGACGCGCCCCTGGTGTCGAGTCTCACCGGCCGCCTGAACGAGATTTTCGAGTTCACGCTCGAAGCCGAGCCTGGCAGCTCGGATCTGATGGCGTTGCGGGACCTCGCAGAGTTCGATGTCAAGAATCGACTGCTCGCGGTGCCGGGCGTCGCCGCGGTCGAGCGCCTGGGCGGTTATCTGCGGCAGTTCCAGATCCAGCTGGATCCCGATCGCATGTCAGCCCGTCAGGTCAGCCTCGCAGACGTGTTGCATGCGGTCGAGGGCAGCAATGTCAATGCGTCCGGCGGGTTCATCGTGCAGGGTGCCACGGAATGGGCCGTGCGGGCCGTCGGACGCGCGCGCAACGTCGGGGATCTGGGCCACACAGTGGTCGTCGTGCGCGCTGCCGTGCCGGTATTCCTGTCGGACGTGGCCGACATTCGAGAGGCGCCGGCCATTCGACGAGGGGTCGCGCACCGGCTGAACGGCGAAGTGGTCAGCGCGCGGATCGTGAAGCAGTTTGGCGCGGACACCGTTGCGGTCGCGGCGGGGATCCGGCATGCGGTGGACGACATCAGGAAGTCCCTCCCCAGGGGTGTGACGCTTCGTGTCGTCTATGACCAGTCCGCGCTTGTCGCCGATGCGCTCGGCGGGGTCGGACGGGCCGTCCTGATTGGCGCCGCGTTCGTGGTCGTGGTGCTCTTCCTGCTGCTCGGAAACCTGCGCGCCGCACTGGTTGTCACGCTGACGATTCCGCTGTCGATCGCGCTGTCCGGACTCCTGCTGAAGCAGGCAGGTGTCGGCATCAACACGATGACCCTCGGAGGTCTGGCGATAGCGGTCGGTCTGCTCGTCGATGCCGCGATTATCGTGACGGAGAACATCCTGCATCGGCTGGAACAGCATGGCACGGCCGGGGCAGGCCTCGCTCAGCGCGCGGCTATCGAAGTCGGGAGACCGATCACGTTTGCCACACTCATCATCATCGCGGTGTTCCTCCCGCTGTTCGGGATGAGCGGAATTGAAGGCCGCATGTACGAGCCCCTGGCGGCAGCCGTCATTGCCGCCATGGCATCGGCACTCATTCTGGCGCTGACCGCAGTACCCGTGATCGCCGGCTGGCTTCTGCGCCATCATACGGCCACCGAGGACCCGTGGATCCTGCGCAAGCTGAAGTCCGCCTATGCCCCGATGCTCGACGGGTCCCTGAAGCATCCAATAGCCGTCGCGCTTACCGCAATGATGTGCGCCGCCGCCGCAGTCGGGGGCTCGCTGCTCGTCGGGACCGACTTCATGCCGGAGCTCGACGAAGGCGCTCTGCTGCTGCAAACCGTGCTGCCTCAGGATGCCTCGCTCGACGAAGTCGACCGGCTCAATCACAGGATCGAGGACGTCCTTCGCGAGTTCCCGGAAGTGGAGGACGTCGTGCGCCGGACGGGACGGGCCGAACGCACCGAAGATCCGATGCCGCACACGATGTCCGATGTGCTGGTCGTGCTCAAACGGCAACGCGCGCGATCCCTCGCCGAGCTCGAAGATGCGATGCGGGAGCGGGTCGCAACCGTACCCGGGGTGACGACACTCTTCACAACGCCCCTCGGAATGCGGATCGACGAGGGTCTTGGGGGGACGCCGGCAGACGTGTCGGTTCGCATTTTCGGTCCAGACCTCGACGTGCTCGCCGGCCTGGCGCAGAAAGCGCAAGGGCTGATGCAGGACGTGCGTGGCATTGCCGATCTCCGCGCTGAGCAGTCAACGGGTTTGCCGCAGCTCCAGATCACGGTTGACCGCGCGGCCACCGCCAGGGTGGGACTGTCTCCCGGTGACGTCATCGACGCCGTGCGGATCGGGCTGGTCGGGCAGGAATCGAGTCAGGTATGGGTCGGGCAACGCCGCTTCGATCTGGTGGTGCGGCTCCAGGACGATCGGCGCCGGGACCTGCAGAACATCCGGTCCCTGCTCATCGACGGACATGACGGAACGCGCATTCCGCTGGGGCAGCTGGCGAACATCGCTGAAGTATTCGGACCCGGCGCGATCCGGCGGGAATCGGGGATGCGGCGTGTCGCGGTGGAGGCCACTGTCGCGGGCCGCGATCTCGGCAGCACAGCGTCCGAGGTGAAGGCTGCTCTGGACAGCGGGCTCACGCTCCCGGGAAGCTACTTCGTTGACGTCGGCGGTCGTGTCGAAAGCCAGGCCAGGGCGTCGAAAGCGCTGACGACCGCCATCGTCACGGCCGTCCTCGCGGTGTTCGTACTGCTCTATCTCGCGCTCGGCTCGGCAGCGGAGGCCGCTCTCATCCTGGTGACGGTGCCGATCGCATTCGTGGGGGGAATCGCCGCGTTGCTGGTTTCAGGACAGACATGGAACGTCTCGTCGCTCGTCGGCCTGATCGGGTTGTTCGGCATTGCCGTGCAGAACAGCCTGGTACTGGTCACACAAACCCGTGGACTCGTGGAAGGTGGGGCCCCATTTCGCGAGGCGCTGCGGGAAGCCAGCCTGGGCCGCCTGCGCCCCAAGGTGATGACGGCGGCGACGGCGATTCTGGGGTTGATGCCCTTCATTGTCCTGCAGCTTCATGGCACTGAGATCGAGCGTCCTCTGGCCGTCGTGATGGTAGGGGGGCTCGTCACGTCAACGATCTTTACCTTGATCGCGCTGCCCGCCGCGTATGCTCAACTGGACAGCTGGCGAAACCGTTGGCGGGCCCGTGTTCGTTCCGCGTGAGCCCGTTGCGCCGCGCCACAATTCTTGTGACACAAACTATGGGTACTATGTCTTCACGTCGTTGGTGAGAGCCTCGACAATGGGCGGCGGTGTCCCTCGCCATCATCGCTGGAGTGAAGCCCGAATGAAACGATTCGTAGTCCCCGTCGCCTTTGTTGCCGCGGTCGTTCTCACGGAATCCGTGAGCGCCCAGGACGACTACCAGCAGCTCGGCAAGGCGATTCTCACGTCAATGATCGAGACGAACACGACGGGGTCGGTCGGAAACACGACCCTCCTGGCGCAGAGCATGGCCAGGCTGTTCGTCGATGCCGGATTCCCGGAGGCAGACGTTCAGGTCGTCGGGCCTGCGGAACGCAACAAGAATCTTGTCGTGCGCTACCGTGGCGCTCGTGCGCACAAACCGGTGCTCCTCATGGGACACATCGACGTTGTCGAGGCGTTGCGGTCTGACTGGACCGTCGATCCCTTCGTGCTCACCGAGCAGGGGGGCTACTACTACGGACGCGGGACGCAGGACATGAAAGGGAGCGCCGCGACGCTCGTCGCGGCCCTGCTCCGCCTCAAGCGCGAAGGATGGCAGCCCGGCCGCGACGTCATTCTCGCGCTGACCTCGGGTGAGGAAGGCGGAAGCGACTACGTGGGTATGCAATGGCTGGTGGAGAAGCAGCGCCCGCTGATCGATGCCGAGTATGCGATCAATGTCGACGCGGGCGGAGGAGAGATCGTCGATGGCAAGAACACGCTGATGGCCGTTCAAGCGGCGGAGAAGGTCTACCACACCGTCTCCCTGACCGTCTCGAACACCGGCGGGCACAGTTCATTGCCGCGGCCCGATAATGCGATCTACACGCTGACCAGGGCGCTCGACAGGCTGGCTGCGTACGCGTTTCCCGGGAAGCCAAACGAGATCGTCCGCGCCTACTTCAAGCAGGCGGCCGCGACCGCGGAGACCCCGGCGCTGGCGGCGGCCATGCGGACAGTCGCCGCGGGCAACAACTCCGCGGCAGCGTTCGCGACGCTGAGCAAGGTTCCCCTGTACAACGCGTTCCTCCGCACGACCTGCGTCGCCACGATGCTGCAGGCCGGCCACGCTGAAAATGCGTTGCCCGCGACGGCGAAGGCGACAGTGAACTGCCGGATCCTTCCCGGAGAAGACCCCGTCGCTGTCGAGCGGACACTCGTTCGCGTCATCAACGACGCCTCGGTGAATCTCGCTCCCGTGGACACCGCGATTCCGAGCCCGCCGTCTCCACTCCGTCCCGATGTATTCGAGGCGATCGATGCCTCGGTGACGGCCATCTGGGGCGCCCTGCCCATCGTTCCGCAAATGGAGTCGGGAGCGACCGACGGACTGTACGTTCGAAATGCTGGCGTGCCCGTCTATGGCGTCACGGGGATCTTCGTCGCGGTGAATGACAACCGCATGCACGGCAAAGACGAACGCATTCTGGTCAGCGCATTCCAGGACGGCCTTCGGTTTGCCTACGAGTTGATCAAGCGGCTGGGGACCCAATGAGAAAAGACGCGATCTTCGCAGCGCAGGCACCGTGGCCGAGAGCGCCGTCAAGAAATGGATTCCTTCGATCTGAGCACCTCAGCAGGCCCGCGCACCCTGCGTGCACGGCCCGATAACCTCAGCCCTGATGCCCTGCTGCATTTGCGCGGATTGCCTCGGCGAGAAACGACGCCAGGCCTGTCCGTGCCTGTCGATGGTCTGCTTGAACCGGTCATCGCTTTCGTACATCGAGGCCAGTCCGCAATGCATGCCGTGGCTGCAAGGGTAGAACCAACGGTCGATCGACAGTCGATGTCGCTCGGCGATAGCCATCACCGCTTCGTCGGAAGGGCGCTCGCCCGCCCGCAGGGCCGAGTGCGCATCCTCGTAGACGGCTGCTTGTTCGGCCTTGAGCGCCTTCCAGTCATCAGGCGTGTAGCGCCTCGTACGCTCTTCCGATGTCGTTGATGCCCAGCCCTGCTCTGCGGTGGGTTCCCCGTCCCGCTCCAGTCTGCTTGTTGAGAAAATCGAGCTTTGCCGCTCGCTGGTCGGTCTTCGGAGGTCGCTGGACGTTGTTTCCTTCGGCGGTGGCCGCGGAAGCGGATCGATACCACCACTGTCCGTCCATGCGCAGGGGCGCGTCATCCTTCACCTACCAGACTGGCGTCAGCCAGTCGGCTCGCTCCGGCACACGGCCGCGAACGACTGCCTCGAAATGCTCAGAGAGACGTGTGGTGACCGGCCCGATCACGCCGTCGCCGACCACTCGCCGATCAACCGAGCGCACCGGCGTGATCTCCGCGCCCGTCCCGCAGAGAAAGACCTCGTCGGCCACGTACATCTCGGTGCGCCCTATCGGCCGTTCCACGAATGGAATGTCGAGGTCCTCGCGAGCGAGCGTGATGAGGCTCTGGCGGGTGATGCCGTCGAGATTGTCGGCCGTGCTCGGTGGTGAAATCAGCTGACCGTCGCGCACGATGAACACGTGCTCGGCTGAGCCTTCCGACACGTGGCCGTCCTCCGTGAGCAGAATGGCCTCTGTATAACCGTTGTCCATCGCCTCCCGGCGGGCGAGGGCGCTGTTCAGATACCCGCCAGTGGCCTTCGCGCGCGCGGGGATGGCGTTCTCGCGCACGCGCCACCAGCTCGAGACGCACACGTCGATTGGCTCGGCTGACAGGTACCGTCCGATGGGCATGCAGAAGATCGCCGTTTCGCTGGTATCCGGTTCCAGCAACGGCGACAGCTCGTTGGAGTTCGCGAAGACGATCGGACGAACGTACACGTCGCCGTGCATCTCGTTTCGCCGCAGGAGCTCGACGATCACGTCGGCAATTTCTGACGGCGTGCCTGACAGACGCAGGCACAGGATCCGCGCCGACTGTTCCAGGCGCCGCACATGGCGATCGAGCCGAAAGACGTGGACCTGTTGCCCGTCGTCGGTCCGATAGCCGCGAATTCCGGCGAAGCATCCGAGGCCGTAGTTGAGGGCGCGCGATCGCACCGAGATGGTCGCCTCTCGTTCGGGCCGAAATGCGCGGTTGAAGTAGATGACGGAGTCCATCGGCGGCATCCTTGCGTCAAAGGCAGGACAGCCGAGGGATTCACCATGAACCCGCGGCTCGTCGAGCCGGGGTTCGCCGTCGTGTGCCTACACGCTGACGCCCCCGCTCGTCCCGGTAAGGACGAGAACCTCGAGGACGACGGGCAGGTAGCACGACGACATGGGAGACGGCAGGATACCTGCACTGCCAGCCGTTGCGCAAGGGCAGTGGGTGCACGTCGCGCGAACGGATCGAGCCCGATATCCGGCCCGGTAGTGGGCGCACCTGGTGGACGCACGTCGAGTTCACCCGCAGAAACATTTTGCCATCCTCCGCAAGAAGATCGAGGATTCGTGCGTGCCGCGCGCGACATAGCGCAAACGGTGCGGCGTTTCCAGTATTTGCCTTCTCTTCAACCACCATGCAGGTCACCTTCCACCCGGAGCCATGTCGAGGTGTTCCACCGGGCGTTCAAGTCTGGAGCGGGGCGGTCGATTGTTGAGCGGGGGACTATTCTCATGCTGGGAGCGATTAGCCAGGCCGTGACCGGCCTCAACCCCGGGTTCGATCGTCTGGACAAGGCGGCAAGCCGCAGAGCCCGCGAGGGCGCGGGTGACGATCCGGGCGACAACATGGTCGAGCTGATGCGGGCAGACCATGAGGTTCGAGCGAACATCGCCGTCCTCCGGACAGCTAACGCGACGATCGCCGTTTATCGCGAGTGACCGCCAGCGATCAGCGCGTGCCCGGTAGTGGGAAGCGGCATCTCCCGCTCAAGGTTTAGCTTTGCACAGACCTTTCGGCGTCCAATCATGGACCATCGTGGTCGCGGGTTGTGATGAGTCATGCAGGATGAGTGTAACCCCTCGACGTCGCGCCGTACCCGTGGCGACCAAGAGCATCGGCGGACCGCCCTGCACAACGATCTCGCGTCCAGTGAGCACACCATCGGGAGTCTCCAAACACGTGTCGCCGGTGAGCGCGTAAAAGGCTTCCGGACCCGAGTGCATATGGATCGCCGCCCTCTCCCCAGGATCGAAAATGCCCTCCAAATACACCGCCGTGTACTCGACGTTTGGCGTCACTGGCAACGGACCGATTTTCGCGATCCGCACGCCCGCAGCCGGCTGCCAGTTCGGTTCTGCAATTGTGAACAGCCATACCTTTCCGTGCGACTCGATGACGGTTCCACGCGGCCCTTTCGCTGTCTCGGCGGCGGCTCGCGTCGGGTAAACGTCAAGGTGCCAAAACACGGGGCCATCCGACAATCGCCCCAATTTCTCGCTGCCTGTTGAGCAGGTGGGTCGTGGCTCGTCGGTCCGCTCGCTGGCCGGGGGACAAGGACGCGAACTCGCCTGACCAAACGCGAGAGACGCCGCAGCAATTGAGAACACCCAGGCCGCAGCCAAGGCACCGACGAGAGGACGCCACCACGCTGGCGTCGCCTCGCGAGCAATTGCCGTGGGCAATTCCTTACATGTCAGCATCAACTGCTCCATCCGCATCGCCTTGCCACCGGCTCTGAATCGTCCCGCGGTGAAACGACTCCGAATCTTGGCAGTTGTTTCGGCTTCAGCATAGCCAGATCCTGTGTGATCGCGAAGGGCTACCGACGGCCGAGCGGCGTTCACAACAGGATCCTATCGGTCGAGCGCGCACCAGGCGGGTGTCAGATGACTGCTCGCGGACCAGCACCGACCGGCTCGTCCGACCGGCGTCGTTCGATTGCCCGTTCGAGGAGCACGGCGGCGAGTACGCCGCCGGCGTACGCCGCCAAATCACGGCGGTCGAAGCCGCTCCCGAGCACAAGGTGTCCCGCCGTCGTCCGACGGAGCGCATCGAGCACTGGGACATGGACCAGTTGGCTGAACTCGATGGCGAAGCACAACGCGAGTGCCACGGCTGCACGCCACGCCAGTCGGATTGCCGGCGCGACGGCAGCGATCCACCACGCCGCCATCGCCGCCCAGAGCGCGTCCCCCAGGACGTCGCGCACAACGGGCGACAGGGCGCCGCCGCGGCTGTGGACGGCCAGGCCGAGAAGGATTGTCCCGACGGCGAGCGCAACGTAGCGCGTCCGGGCACGGAGCCAACGAGGCATTCGGTGCGTGGGAGCGTCTGTCATCGAACGCATTGCCCCTCAGCCGCGAGGGGAGCACATGACCCGACTCCGGCCAACGTCCAGAGTCCGCCAGCGGCGGTTCAGGATCGCATCCAGCCGTCGTCTGGTGCAACGGATGTCAGGCCGCACGTTGCGAGAGTTGAGCCACCACGACAAGGGCGGCTGGCCGGGTGGTCCAGGCCAAACCGCAACCATCTGCAACGCGGATCAATTCTCGCGCACAATAATAAATGAGCCAGGTCGTGCCGCCGGCCGCACCACCCACCCGGAGTTCAGAGTGGCGCTCCAGCCGTCCCCTTGCAGGGTGGTCCCTTCGAGCTGTCCGGTTACCGGTACGGACAGTGTGGACCCATCGGCAGCGCGCAAGACGCCGCCATTGGCGTTGAGACGGCCCCATTGAGCGGACAGGGTGAAATTGCGAAACAACACAGTCCCCACCCCCAGAATACCTACGCTGCCGGTGGTGTCGCTCGTCCAGCTGCCCCCGGCAGGCATCGTCAGCACGGGCCCATCGACGAAGCGCTGACGCAACTCGGCGATGCGGACCTGCTGCGCCCGATCCCGCGCCTCCTCCGCCGTTCGCAGCGTTGCGACGTCGTAGCGCGCCGCTGCCACGGCAACATCCTTCGTCGGCGGCCCGTTGGTTGCGGAGGCGAGCAAGTCGCCAAGGTCGGAGGTGCCACGAACCTGTCGGCGCCATCCCGGCAGGAGATCGTCCAGCAGCACGCCGTAGCCGGGCCCGGACGCGGCTTCGAAATTTCCGACGAAGGACTGCTGCGATTTGTCCTCTGCGAGTGCTGACACCGCGGCACGGTGGGCATCCGCGGGCGAATCGGCCCAGGCCGCGATGCCGGTGTAGGAGGCAAGCCCTTCGCGAATCTCGTCGCGCCGTTCGTTGTCCGCCGCCCCGGGAAATAGGCGGCGGCGTTCGCCTCTGAAGCCAAGCGCATCGGCGATCGCCTCGGTCCGATCGCTCCCGCTCGATTCGATTGCCCGGCGGAGCGCTCGCCATTCGAGCTGCAACCAGACGCGCCCTTCGAGCGTATTGAGATGCTCGTTGGAGCCGTCGTCCGTTATGAACGCCAGCTCGGGCTGAATGCGATGGAACAGCCCGTGAAGCATCAATTGCTGGCGTACATCGGCATCCTTCTCCGGGAGCATGGACAAGGGGAAGCTAAACCACGTCAACCCGCCCCACGAGACGGGGCCGTCCGCGAAACCCGGAAAGCGGGGTGGCTGCCCCTCCGGTTCCGGCTGGCTTGTGGCACGCGTTCCGGTCCCCTGGTCAACGATCACCATCGGACCACAGAGAGACACACCCCACAGCCGGCCCGCGTCTCGCTCGCAGAGCTCCGTGGCTTCCTCGAAATAGCGCTTGGCGAGCTCTGGTTGGACCTGCGCCTCGGCAGCCGTCGCAGCGCCTAGCAACACGAGCAGGAAGACCCCCTTGAGATCGTATCGAGCCTGCATCGACATCTCCCTCGCCCAGGCAGTAGCAGGCCGGCCGCCATATTTCGGCCGACCTGCAAGGCTCGCAGCATAACGCCAAAACGGCTTCACGGGGAAGGCGGCCCAAAAGTCCAGTCAGCAAGTCGTGCAGCCCAATTCGCGGAGTCCAAGGCAGCGAACGCCGCAGCACCTCAGCGGTGTTAGACTCGTGGCTCATGGCCACCGCGCTATAGCCGAACTCGCAGTTCTCGCGGCCGTCACCGGCTGTCTGAACTCGACTTCGGCGCCTCGCTGAATCCTCCTTCATCACGGTTTTAGAAACCGGCACGCTCGTCGTGTGCCCGCTTTGCGAAGCGGGGCGCGGAGGACGTGCCCAACGGGACCAATCGGTCCCTTGAGGAATCGAGCGATGCGAATTCGAACGGAACAGGTCATGGACGCCCCCAGGATCCACGCGATCAATCGGGCCGCCTTTGGTTCCGCCACAGAGGCGGATGTCGTCGACGTACTGCGCTCGGGCGCCGAGAACGTCATTTCTCTTGTCGCGGAAGAAGACGGTGAGATCGTCGGTCACATCATGTTTACACCGGTCCAGCTGACAGGCGCAGCGGATGTTCGGGCGATGGCGCTCGCGCCGATGGCGGTGACTCCCGAGCGCCAGCGCGCTGGCATCGGGTCGGCGCTGGTACGAGCGGGCCTCGAGGCATGCCAACGTCTGGGGATCGACGCGGTGTTTGTCGTCGGTCACCCAGCGTACTATCCTCGCTTCGGGTTCAAGCCTGCGTCCAGCGTCGGCTTCGTCTGCGAATTCGACGTCCCCGACGAAGCCTTCATGCTCGCCGAACTGGTGGCAGGCGTCCTGGACCGCAAAACGGCGACCGTCCACTTCCACCCGGCATTCAAGGAGGAGTAGCAATGGGTCTTCAGCCGCCGCGAGTCGATAGCTTGCGGCGGCTGAACAGTGCCCGTCGCCCCCCGCCAGCGTTCGCCGGGCGGCGCGGGGACGATCCCTGCTGTGGAAACTACCCCGAACTACCAGCGATTGACTTCGGACTTCAGATGCGATCTGATGCCCTGGCCGGCCAGCGGCTCTTGTCTGAATCTAGGAATGACGTGCAGGTGGGCATGGAAGACTTCTTGCCCCCCAACGCGCCCGCAGTTCCAGCCAACGTTGTAGCCGTCGGGTGAGAGCTCCGTGTCCATCCACGCCTTGACCCGTTGCAGCAGCCGGAACGTGCCAGCCACTTCGGGCTCGGTGAGGTCGAATACCGTCTCGCGATGTGCGACCGGGATGATGATTCCGGAGTGTTTCAGCGCACCCTGATAGCGGCGATCCCGCACAAACCAGACGAGCTCATCCCTGAAGACGACCGTCGGATCCGACGCTGTGAGTGAGCAGTAGGGGCAGTTCATCCGTAGCCTCGGTCGGCCTCCTCGCGGGCCTGTCCTGGCATCGTACGGCGCCAGCGCGACTTCTGGCCAAAAGCGCCTGACCTGCAACGTCTTGACTCCCAGGTCCCCTAACTGGACCATCGCACCTCCGTCTAAACATCCGGCAGGTCGGGTGGCGTGTGCCACTGCACCCTCCGGACTGTCATCACTGGGCTACAGTGGGCAGGAGATCCGTCATGTTGTCCGGTCTCAGTCGAGATGTTCGGTACGCACTTCGTGCACTTCTGCGCGCGCCTGCCTTCACGGCAACGGTCATTGCGACACTCGCCCTCGGCATTGGCGCGAACTCGGTCATCTTCAGCGCCGTCGACGCCGTTCTGTTGCGTGACGCTCCCGTCTCAGATCCCGCCAGCCTCGTTGACGTGTGTACGTCATCCGGCAATCAACGCTGCTCCAGTTCGTCGTATCCGGACTATTTCGACTTACGGGACAGTGGGACGTTCGCATCGCTGGCGGGCTACGCGGCGGTGTCGATGACGGTCGATGCGAACGGTCGGACGGACGCTCTGGCCGGGCAGCTCGTGACCGGTAATTACTTCGACGTTCTCGGCACGAGGATGGCGATGGGCCGCGCGTTTGCGCCAGACGAGGATCGACTCGGGGCACCCGTTCGCGTGGCGGTCATCTCCCATGCGCTCTGGCGGCGGACGTTCAATGCCGACCCGTCCCTGATCGGCCGGCCTATTCGCCTCAACAGCAACCCGTACACCGTCGTCGGCGTCGCACCACCAGGGTTCGCTGCCTCCGCGTGACAGCGCGACCGATGCTGCGACAACTTGCGGGTGCCGTGTTGATGGTGCTCATGGTCGCGTGCGTGAATGTCGCGAGCCTGCTGCTCGCGCGCGCCGTGTCCCGCGAGAGGGAGGTCGCCGTGCGGATCGCGATCGGTGCCACTCGGGCAAGACTCGTCCGGCAATGGCTCACCGAATCCGTGCTCCTTGGGATCCTGGGCTCGATCGCGGCGCTGCTCGTCACAGACGTCAGCGCGCCGCTGCTGCACACCTTCATCATCCCGGGGGCGGTTGACCTCTCTGTGAACATGCGCGTCCTTGGCTTCACGCTGGTCGCTGGTGTCGGAAGCGCGCTGCTCTTCGGGCTCGCCCCGGTGTTTCAGGCGCTGCGACGGAATACGACCACGACACGGCGCGCGGAGGGAGGTGCCGGTGCGACCGGTGCCCGGGCCGCGTGGATGCGCGGGGCGTTCGTCATCCTGCAGGTCGCCGTGAGCCTCGTGCTCCTCGTGGGAGCCGGCCTGTTCTTCCGCACGCTCAAGAACGCGTACTCCGTGGACCTCGGGTACCAAGTCGTCCAGACCCTGGTCGCCTCTCTCGATCTCGAGGCGCGTGGCTACTATGAAGGAGGTTCAAGAGGGGCCGATGCCGGATTGGCAGTGTACGAACAGATCCTTTCCCGCGTCGAGGCTCTCCCGGGAGGTGTCGCTGCTGCCGCTGCGCGGATGACTGTTCTCAGTGGCAGCGGGCGGTCCACCGCCGTCAGCACGGATGGCCGTCCGCTCGACAGGGACAACAGCAATGCTCTGGGCGTTCGCGCCAATGTCGTCAGCCGTCGCTACTTCGAAGCGATGAATATTCCCCTCCTTCGTGGCCGCCATTTCAATACGTCCGATGGCCCCAAAACGCCGCGGGTGACCCTCGTGACCAAATCGCTGGCTGACCGGCTCTGGCCAAACGAGGATCCAATAGGCAGAACGCTGCGGGACGAAAGCAACCACACGCAGGTCATCGTCGGCGTCGTTCCCGATACGGTCTACACCACGACTCTGGATCGTGAGAGGCCGCCAGCCTATTACGTGCTGCTGGCGCAGAACTACGACTCGGGTGTCGCGCTGCACGTGCGCGCCGCGGGCAACCCCATGTCGCTCGAGCCGGCGATTCGAGACGCCGTGCGGCACGTCGATAGCGAGCTTGCCGTCGAGCGTGTGCAACTGCTCCGCGATGTTCTGGATCGAACGCTGAGCAGGCAACGGATGATGGCGACCCTCATCGGCCTTTTCGGCGCTATCGCGCTAATCCTCGCGGTGTTTGGCCTGTATGGAGTGATGGCGCACGCCGCGACCCAGC
The DNA here is from genome assembly GCA_963749835.1 of uncultured Acidobacteriota bacterium. Lineage (GTDB taxonomy): Bacteria > Acidobacteriota > Vicinamibacteria > Vicinamibacterales > 2-12-FULL-66-21 > JALZOC01. The sequence continues at coordinate 2,192,160 of CAVVOD010000001.1, read as the reverse complement.
GGACGCCGGAAATCGGCATTCGCCTCGCGCTGGGTGCGCAACCGGCTTCGATTGTCACGCTCCTCCTGGGCCAGGGACTCCGGCTACTCGGGATCGGACTGGCCATCGGTCTTACGGGTGCGCTGCTGGGCACTTGGTACATCGGGGCGCAGCTGTTTGGTGTGACGGCAACCGATCCGCTGACGTTCGTCACTGGATGTGTCGTGCTTGCGAGTGCGGGTCTCACTGCGTCCGTGATCCCCGCCCTCCGCGCCATGCGCGTCGATCCGATGGTCGCCCTCCGGCGACCGTGAGTGGAGCTGGCTTTCTGAGCCTGGTCTGCGAGAGGGACCGTTCGGCGTTATCCTGACCGGACAGCAGTGCGGCACGAAACTGTCGCAAACAGGGTCGATGGACGACCGGGTCAGGAGACAATGAAAGCCGACATGATCGACAGCGGCGGGGGGATGAGCGCGATCTCACGGCGGGGGTTCATCCAATGCGCGGTCTGTGCCGCAGCAGGAACCACTCTCACTGGCCCTTCAAGCGCCTTCGCCTCCGGCCAGGAGCCTCGTGGCAGCCGGGAAGTCATGAGCGAATTGCCCTACGGGGCAGTGCGGTTGACAGGCGGCCCCATCAAGAAGCACTTCGATCGCATCCACGCGCACTATCTCGCTCTGGACAACGAACGCCTCCTCAAGGTGTTTCGTGAACGCGCGGGCTTGCCGGCGCCGGGCCTCGACATGGGCGGGTGGTACGACACTGACGGCTTCGTGCCCGGCCTGACCCTTGGACAATACATATCCGGACTGGCGAGGCTCGGTGCGGCGACGGGCGACAGGGCTGCGCACGAGAAGGTGGAGCGGCTGGTCTCTGGTTTCGGCGAGTTCATCCGGCGCGCCGAGAGCCCGTACGCAGGGCCAAATGCACAGGCGCAGTGGGCCGCCTACGTCATGGACAAGTACGTCGTCGGGCTTATTGACGCCTTTCGACTGAGCGGCGTTGAGGAAGCGAAGCGCCTGCTGCCGGTCACGATTGACAAGTGCCTGCCGCACATCTCCCCGGTGTCGCGCGACCGCATCGGAAAGAGGAATCCGCCTTACGACGAGACCTACGTCATCTCCGAGAACCTGTTCCATGTCGCCAGCATCACCGGCGACGACAAGTATCGGAAGCTGGCGGTGCATTATCTGCTCAACAAGGAGTGGTTCGACCCGTTGGCCGCCGGAATCGACGTCTTGCCGGAGAAGCACGCCTACAGCCATGCCATCGCTCTCAGTTCCGGAGCACAGGCCTATCTCAATCTCGGGGACGAGAAGTACCTGAGAGCGCTGACCAACGCCTGGCGCTTCCTCGAACCGCAGCGCTTCGCGTCCGGAGGGTGGGCACCAGAGGAGCAGTTCGTTCACCTGGGGCAGGGAAGGCTCGCCGAGAGCCTGCAGACGTCCAAAGCGCATTTCGAGACGCCCTGCGGCAGCTACGCCGACATGAAACTGGCGCGATACCTGATCCGTTTGACAGGCCGTCCGGAGTATGGCGACGGGCTGGAGCGCACGCTCTACAACACCATGCTGGCGACACGCCTGCCGAACAGCGACGGCGACTACCCGTACTATTCGGACTACGGGGCCGGTGCGGAAAAGCGGTATTACCACCGGAAGTGGCCCTGCTGTTCCGGCACCCTGGTCCAGGGTGTCGCCGACTATGTCTTGAACGTGTATTTCCACGACGACGACGCGCTGCTGGTCAATCTGTTTGTCGCCTCGGAAGTGGTCTGGAAGCGGGCGGGCGGCGCGGTCACGATCGTTCAGGACACAGACTACCCGGCAGCAGACACCGTCCGCCTGACCGTGCGTGAGCCGGGCGATGGCCGTTTTGCGATCAAGCTGCGCATTCCGGCATGGGCGGCCGGGGCGACGCTGCGGGTCAACGGCAAGACCGAGAACGTCGCGCCAGGTGAGATCGCCACGGTGAGAAGCCGTTGGAAGGCCGGCGATACGATCGACCTGGTCGTGCCGCAACCGCTGCGCACGCTGTCCATCGACACTGAACACCCGAACCTTGCGGCACTGATGCGCGGGGCGGTCATGTATGTCGGTCTCAATCCGTGGGACGGCATTGGCGACCAGCCCATCAACCTGCCCGGATCGTTGTCGCGGCTATCCGGATCGGGAGAGACATACCGCACCATGACTTCAGGACGCGATCTGGTGTTCGTGCCGTACCATACGATCGACACCGAGCGGTACAACACGTACTTCAGAATCGCTTGATGCCGGGCGGCGCTCCAGGTCGCTTTAACAGAAATTCGGCGCACCATCGTGCGGATCGAGGCATCGGATGGCGTCCGGGTGATCATGGCAATCCGGGAACGGGGCCGGCCTTCCGCTCCACGTGAGCGTGCGTCCGCATAAAGACACCATGAATAATCAATAAAAAGTCGGCGAAGCCCGCCGTGCGGCCCGCGTCAGGTGACAGAATCAGAAGCGCTCACCATGCTTCGTCCACGCCTGACACGCAATATCATCGTCCTGCTCGCCAGCCTGGCCGTGATCGCCGCCGTGACCGTGCTGCTCCGTGCCGTTCCGGACGTGAGCCCGACGACGGCCGCTCTGGCGCTGTTGCTGGTGGTGCTCGGCACCGCGACCCTTGCGCGCGTGCTGATCGCCGTGGTCGCGTCTGTCGCGGCGATGCTCACGCTGAACTTCTTCTTTCTGCCCCCGGTGGGCGGCTTCACGATCGCCGATCCCCAGAACTGGATCGCGCTCTTCGCCTTCCTCACGGTCGCCATCATCGCCAGCAATCTCTCGGCGGCGGCACAGGATCGAGCGCGGGAAGCGATCGTGCGCCGAAACGAATTGACGCGTCTGTTCGATTTGACCCGGGACGTCCTCCTGACCACCGAGACCGCGAGCGCCATCGAAGTACTGGCGCGCCACGTCGCCCGGCGGTTCGAGTTGTCCGGAGTGGCAATCTGCCTTCCCGTCGATGACGGCTGGCGGATCCTCCAGGGCGGGCAGGAGGACGTCGCCATCGACGTCACCATGTTGAACACATCCATGGCGAAGGCAAGAGGCATGCTGGAGTTCGACGCCCAGCAGCGTGCGTACGGCGGTCACATGCGTGTTGGCGAGCAGAACGATGTGTCGATTGTTCCGCTGCGGCACGGGACACGCGCGGTCGGCCTCCTCGCAGCGGTGGCGCCGACACTCGATATCGGCACGTTCGACGCGGTCGCAGGCGTCGTGGCGATCGCGATCGAACGGGCACAGTTCATGGCGGATCGTGATGCGTCGGAGCTCGCGCGACAGAAGGCGGACCTTGCGGCCACGCTGCTCGCGTCGCTGAGCCACGACCTGCGAACGCCGTTGACGGCGATCCGGCTGGCCGTTGAAAATCTGGCTGGCGACCTGCCTGTCGATGCGCGTCGCCAGCACGCCGGCGCGGCCATTGACGAGCTCGACCGGCTGACGCGCCTGTTCCAGGACATCCTCGACATGGCGGGCATCGACGCGGCTGCGGTGCGGGTTGACCGCCAGTGGGTCGCCGCCGCCGATGTGGTCGATGCCGCGGTCGCACACGTCAGGCATGCCCTGAAGGGACACCCCCTGCGTGTGGATGCCGACGCGGACATGGAAGTGGAGATCGATCCCCGCCTCACGTCGGTCGCACTCTCGCACCTGCTCGAGAATGCCGCGCTGTACTCGGCGACTGAACAGGAAATCGTGGTCCATGCCCGGGTTGACGGGGACGGATTGTCGGTCGCCGTCACCGACCATGGCCCTGGGCTCGATCCAGCCGAGCTCGATCATCTGTTTGAGCGTTTCTACCGTGGACGGACGGCGCGCCAGACGTCATTCGGCACCGGGATGGGGCTGTCAATCACCCGTGGGCTGCTTGCGGCGGCCCGGGGACGGGTCTGGGCAGAGAACGTGCCCGGCGCCGGTGCCAGATTCACAATTGTCGTTCCCGGGCCGGTGCGCCCAGCACCGGCCACTGCATAGCCGTGGCCGCGCGCATCCTCATTGTCGACGACGAACCCAACATCATCGGCGCCGTGGCGCCGCTACTGAGAGCCCGCGGGTATGACGTCCTGACTGCGATGAGCGGACGGGCGGCCCTGGAGACACTCGACCGCGACAAGCCGGACTTGATCGTACTCGATCTGGGATTGCCGGATATCGATGGCGTCGAGGTGTGCCGCCGGGTGCGAGAGACGTCGAGCGTGCCGATCCTGGTGCTCTCCGCGCGGGCAGGCGAACGAGACAAAGTGGGCGCATTGGATGCCGGTGCGGACGACTACGTGACCAAGCCGTTCGGGGCCGAAGAGCTGCTTGCCCGCATCCGTGCGACGTTGCGGCGAGTCGAGAACCCCTCGCCGCCGAGTGAGCCGATCGTGCGGGGGGATCTCGTCATCGACCGCGAGCGATTCCGCGTGCTTCGTAGGGGAGAGGAAGTACGTCTGACACCCAAGGAATTCGAGCTGCTCACGTTTCTGGCGCAGCATGCGGGGCGCGTGCTGACGCACCGCACCATCCTCAAGGCCATCTGGGGCTCGCATGTCGTGGACCAGCCGGAGCACCTGCGTGTGCTCGTCGGGTCGCTTCGCAAGAAGATCGAGCCGAATCCGTCGTCTCCGAAATACATCCTCACCGAGCCCTGGGTGGGCTACCGATTCTCGGATGACTGAGTGCCGCCGGCGCCTGCACGTCACGTCGTCGCTGCGCAGAGTGCTTTGGCCGTCTACTTCCTGACCGGGGCCTGCGCATCCAGAGCGAGATTGAGTTCCAGGACATTGACACGCGCTTCGCCGAGAAAGCCGAACTGGCGTCCGGCGGTGTTGGCATCCACGAGACGACGGACATCCGCCTCCGCGAGCCCCCGCTCGCGGGCGACCCGCGGCACCTGGAAGTCCGCTGCGGCGGGTGTGATGTGCGGATCGACCCCGGACGCCGACGCCGTGACCAGGTCAATGGGCACCGGCGTATTCGGATTCTCTTTGCGGGCCGTCTCGACGTTCGCCTTGACGGCGTCGATCAGCTTCTTGTTCGTCGGTCCGAGCTGCGTGCCTGCCGAATTGGCCGCGTCATAACCTGTGCCTGCGGCTGAGGGCCTCGGTCGAAAGTACCCCGGCGACGAGAATGCCTGCCCGATGAGGCTGGATCCCACCACCGTGCCGTTCCGTTCGATCAGTTGACCATTGGCCTGATTCGGGAACGCGATCTGGGCGATGGCGGTAATCGTCAGTGGATAGAGAACGCCCAGGATCAGCGTGGTCACGATCGTGACGAGTATCGCGGTGATCAGGTTTCGTGTGATGTTCATAGCAATGCTCTCCAGGTCTTACGCAAGTCCAAGTGCGGTGATCACGACGTCGATCACTTTGATCCCGATGAAGGGCACGATGATGCCGCCGACGCCATAGACGAGCAGATTGCGCCTGAGGAGCGCCGCGGCCCCTTCGGGCCTGTACTTGATCCCGCGCAACGCCAGCGGCACGAGCGCGACGATCACGAGCGCATTGAAGATCACGGCCGACAGAATGGCTGACTGTGGTGTGCGCAGGCCCATGATGTTGAGCGCCCCCAGCATCGGAAACGTGGCCAGGAACATCGCAGGGATGATCGCAAAATACTTGGCCACGTCGTTGGCGATCGAGAAGGTGGTCAGCGCCCCACGGGTGATCAGCAGTTGTTTGCCGATCTCCACGATCTCGATGAGCTTCGTCGGGTTGGAGTCGAGGTCAACCATGTTGCCGGCTTCCTTCGCCGCCTGCGTCCCCGTGTTCATCGCGACGCCGACGTCCGCCTGCGCCAGAGCCGGAGCGTCGTTGGTGCCATCACCGGTCATCGCGACGAGCTTGCCGTCGGCCTGCTCCCGCTTGATGAGCGTCATCTTGTCTTCCGGAGTCGCCTGCGCGAGGAAATCATCGACCCCCGCCTCGGACGCGATTGCGGCGGCGGTGAGCGGATTGTCGCCCGTGATCATCACCGTCTTGATCCCCATCGCGCGCAAGTGCGCGAAACGCTCGCGCATCCCTCCTTTGACGACGTCCTTCAGGTGAATGACGCCGAGCACCCGCCGTCCTTCGGCCACGACGAGCGGCGTGCCGCCGCCTCGGGCCACGCGCTGGACGATGCCGGCCAGCTGCTCGGGCACCGTGCCCCCCCTGGCGACGACCCATTGCTCGACCGACTCCGCCGCCCCCTTCCGGATCTCCCGAACGCCGCCGCCGATGTCGAGCGCCACGGCGCCCGACGTCGCGATTGCGTGGCCCGGAGCCAGCAGGTCAACGCCGGACATGCGCGTCTGTGCGGTGAAGGGGACGAATCTCGCCTGCTGAGGCGACAACTCCCGTCCACGCAGCCCGTACTTCTCCTTCGCCAGCACGACGATCGATCGCCCTTCCGGTGTCTCGTCCGGAAGCGACGCCAGTTGCGCCGCGTCCGCGAGCGCCGCCTCGCTGATGCCCGGAAGGGGCACGAGCTCGGTCGCCTGGCGGTTACCGAGCGTGATCGTTCCCGTCTTGTCGAGGAGCAGCGTATGGACGTCTCCGGCGGCTTCGACCGCCCGGCCCGACATCGCCAGCACGTTGTGCTGCACCAGCCGATCCATGCCGGCAATGCCGATGGCCGAGAGCAGGCCGCCGATTGTCGTCGGGATGAGACAGACGAGCAGCGATACCAGCACGAACACGGACTGCGGCGCGCCGGAATAGATCGCGAACGGCTGCAGCGTGACGACGGCGATCAGGAAGACGATCGTCAGGCCCGACAGCAGGATGTTGAGCGCGATCTCATTCGGGGTCTTCTGCCGCTCGGCCCCTTCGACGAGCGCAATCATCCGATCGAGGAATGTCTCGCCCGGATTAGCCGTTACCTGCACACGAATCCAGTCGGACAGCACCCTGGTCCCGCCGGTCACCGCGGAGCGGTCGCCACCCGACTCGCGAATGACCGGCGCCGATTCACCCGTGATGGCACTTTCATCCACGGACGCGACGCCTTCGATGATGTCGCCGTCCGCCGGAATCACCTCGCCGGCCGCGACAAGGACGACGTGTCCTTTGCGCAGCGCCGCCGCCGGGACGGTTTCATGCTGGCCGTCAGGGATCTCACGCCGCGCGACCGTTTCCGTCTTCGCCCGCCGCAGGGTGTCGGCCTGCGCCTTGCCGCGCCCTTCGGCCATCGCCTCCGCGAAATTGGCGAACAGCACCGTCAGCCAGAGCCAGAACGCGATCTGCAGCTCGAACCCGAGGTTGCCAGTGCCGGTGACGGCGTGTGTGATGAGCTGCAGCGTCGTCAGCACGCTGCCGATCTCCACGACGAACATCACCGGGTTTCGCGCCATCGTGCGGGGATTGAGCTTCACGAATGCATCCCCGATCGCCCGCCGCAGGATCTGCGGATCCCAGATCGACTTTACCTGTGCAGCCATCAGAACACCTGTCCCGCATCCATCATGAAGTGCTCCACGATCGGCCCGAGAGCGAGCGCGGGGAAAAACGTCAGCGCACCGACAATCACGATCACCCCCACGAGCAGCGCGCCGAACAGCGGCGTGGTGACCGGGAACGTGCCAAGCGACGCCGGGACAAGCTCCTTGCGACTCAGGCTCCCGGCGATGGCGAGCGGCGGAATGATCATGAAGAACCGCCCGAACAGCATCGTCAGCCCGAGCGTGGTGTTGTACCAGTTCGTGTTCACGGTGATGCCGCCGAACGCGGAGCCGTTGTTGGCCGCCGCCGACGAGTAGGCATACAGCATCTCGGACAGGCCGTGGGGGCCCGGATTGAGGATGCTCGACGTGCCGAAGCCGGGCGACACCGACGACGCCGCCGTGAAGGCCAGGATCACGAGCGAGAAGATGAGGACCGTCAGCATCGCCATCTGCACCTCGAACGCCTGGATCTTCTTGCCCAGATATTCCGGCGTCCGGCCCACCATCAGGCCCGCGATGAAGACGGACAAGATGACATAGACCAGGACTCCGTACATCCCGGCGCCGACGCCGCCGAACACCACCTCGCTCAACTGGATATTGGCCAGGGGGACGAGACCGCCGAGCGGCGTGAAGGAGTCGTGCCAGCCGTTGACCGCACCGCAGCTCGCGTCGGTGGTCACGGTGGCGAACAATGCGGTGTTGGCAATGCCGAACCTGACCTCTTTCCCTTCCATGTTGCCGCCCGGCGCCATCGACGTCGCCGCCTGGCTGGCTCCGGCCGTGGTCAGCATCGGGTTGCCCCGCGCCTCCGCCCAGTACGCCACGGTGACGCCCGCGAGGAACAGGAACGCCATCGCGCCCCACACGGCCCAGCCGTGGCGGCGTGACCCCGTCATCGATCCCAGCGTGTAGGTGAGACCCGAGGAGATCGCGAAGATGCCGAACATCGCGAAGAAATTCGTCAGGGGCGTCGGGTTCTCGAACGGATGCGCGCTGTTCGCGTTGAAGAAGCCGCCGCCATTGGTGCCGAACTGCTTGATGACCTCCTGCGACGCCACCGGGCCCTGCGCGATCGTCTGCTCGCGCACGGTGGTCGTCTGCGGCTTCCCGTCAGGTCCCGTCGTCGTGACGGTCTGCGGATCGATCACCGCGACCTTGTCGTACGGGCGAAGGTTCTGGACGACGCCCTGCGACACGAGGAACACACGCGCCGACGGTGGAGATCGGCAGCAGTACCCAGAGCGAGGCGCGCACCATGTCCACCCAGAAGTTGCCGAGGGTGTCCTTCTCTTTCTGGGCGATACCGCGGATGAACGCGATCGCCACCGAGATGCCGACCGCCGCCGATACGAAGTTGTGATAGGCGAGCCCGGCCATCTGCGTGAAGTAACTCATGGTCGATTCGCCGCTGTACGCCTGCCAGTTCGTGTTCGTCGTGAACGACACAGCGGTGTTGAAGGCCAGAGCCGGCGGGACGGCGCCGAATCCCTGCGGGTTCCAGGGCAGCACCCCCTGCAGGCGTTGCATCGCATACAGGACCAGCAGCGACACGATGCTGAAGAGCAGCAGCGCTGTCGCGTACTCCGTCCATCGCATCTCGTGCGTCTCGTCGACGCCGGTCAGCCGGTAGACCAGCCGCTCGAACGGCCGCACGACCGGGTCCAGCCACGTCCGTTGACGGGTGAACACGCGGGCCATGTAGCCGCCGATGATCGGCGTCACCAGGAAGATGGCAAGCAGGAAGAAGAGAATTTGCAGCCAACCGTTGGGGGTCATGTCAGAACTTCTCCGGTCTCAGCATGGCGACTATCAGGTAACCGAGCGTGACGATACTGACGAGAAGACCGATCGCATAGTCCAGGCCCACACGTCACCTCACTTCATGAGCCGCTCGCATGCGGCGACATAGCCGATGCTCACGACGAAGAAGAGTACGGCCACCGCGACGAACACGAGATCGAGCACCACATGCCTCCATTACTTGTCTCTTCCGGCTGAAGCCGGACGCTACGTCATCCGAGTCGGAGTCCCGAGTCCCCCGTCTACGCCGCGAAGCGGCTACGGTGGGGCCTTGCCGTAGCTCGCTTGAACTGCATTGCGAGCGGAGGCGGGCCGAACCCCGAATCCCGAGTCTCAGCGTACGCGGCCGTCCTGTAAGAAGGCGGTCAAGAGTTCGTAAAGAAGTCATAAGCCACGCGAACGTCTTCAGCGAAAGGCATAAAGAGTTCGTAAAGACGCCCGTGCGGGCGGAGCCAGCGCGCTACGATGAAGCCGTGGAAGAGAGAGGGCGCCCCACCGGTGACCAGATGCTCGCGAAGTTGAAAGCGGAAAAGCACGCCCGCCTCCGCATCTATATCGGCGCTGCGCCTGGCGTGGGCAAGACGTACTCGATGATTGAGGATGCGCACGCACTCCGGCGCGACGGCATCGACGTCGTCATCGGCTTCGTCGAGACCCACGGGCGTGCGGAAACCGAGGCCAAGCTGGGTGACCTGGAGGTCGTGCCGCGCCGGCAGATCGAGTATCGGGGCGTGATCCTCGAGGAGATGGATCTCGACGCGATTCTTGCGCGCAAGCCCCGGCTCTGCGTGATCGACGAGCTGGCGCACACGAATGCCGCGGGGGGCCGCCATGAAAAGCGGTATCAGGACGTCCTGGATGTCCTCGACGCCGGCATCGACGTCATGACGGCGGTGAACATTCAGCATCTCGAGACATTGAATGACTCCGTTGGGCGCGTCACCGGCGTGCGGGTGCGCGAGACCGTACCCGACACGTTCCTCGATCGCGCGACGGAAGTCGTCAACGTGGACGTCACCGTCGAAGAGCTCCGTACGCGCCTGCGGCAGGGAAAGGTCTACAAGCCCGAAAAGGTGGAACAGGCGCTCGCCAACTTCTTCCGCGAAACCAATCTGTCCACGCTGCGCGAGCTGGCGCTCCGCGCCGTGGCTGACGAGGTGGGCGGAAAGGCCGCCTCCCACCGTCAGCGTGAAGGACTGGAGCCCGCGCTCATTCCCGAGCGTGTCATGGTCTGTATGAGCTCCAGCGCTGACGCGCCGCGCGTGCTGCGTGCCGGCGCGCGGATTGCGGGACGGCTGGGCGCCCGCTGGTATGCGGTCTACGTGGCGACACCGCGCGAAGCGCCAGGCCACATCAAGACCCCCGACCTCGAGGCGCTGCAGCGGAACATCGCGCTGGCTGAGGAGCTCGGCGCGACCGTAGTGCGCGTGAAAGCGGAGCGCCCGGCCGACGGGCTCATTGCGTTCGCGCAGCGGGAAGGGATTTCACATGTGATCTTCGGTCAGAGCGCGCGCTCACGATGGGAGATCCTCTTCAAAGGCTCGGTCCTCAACAGGTTCCTGGAGGAAGTGCGCGGCGCCGCGATACAGGTCGTCCCGCTCGAAGAGGCGAACACATGATCTGGCGAGGTTCGGACCGGAGAAATGACGTAGCCCCGTGACTCTCCGAACGCGACTGATGCTCGGGCTCTCCGCATTCGTGGGCGCGTTGATCGTGCTCGGCGCCTGGAGTGCGTGGCATCTGTGGCAGATGAGCGCCCTGTCGGAGCGAATCATCGCCGAAAACTACAACTCCGTCGTCGCGGCGGAGGAGATGAAAGAGAGTCTCGAGCGCCAGGACTCGGCGGGACTGTTCGTGCTCCTGGACCGGCGCGCGCGAGCCCTTCCGCAGCTCCGCGAGCATCGCGCGCGGTTCGAGGCGGCGTACCAGCATGCCGCCGACAATTTCACGGAGCCTGGAGAAGCCGAAATCGTTCATGCGATCGGCAGGATCAGAGACGAGTACTATCCGGCGTTCGATCGATTCTTGCTGGACGCCCAGGCCGGCGGCTCGAACGGGGATCGCGTCGCCGGGACTGCGATCGACGAGTACTTCACGCAGCTCGAGCCGCTGTTCACCGAGCTGCGCCGCCAGTGCGATCGGCTGTTGACCCTCAATCAGGATGCGATGCGCCGAAAGGCGGCCGAGGCCGCCACACTCGCACGCCGCTGGTTCGTGACGACGCTCGGGACCGCGCTGGCGCTGGTGGTCGGCGGTATTGCCTTCGCGATTGTCCTGTCGAACAGCATCCTCAGGCCCGTTCGACAGTTGACGGACGCCACCAGCCGCGTGGCGGACGGGCACCTGGATACCGTCGTGGACATCCACTCGCGCGACGAGCTCGGCGTGCTGGCCGCACGCTTCAACGAGATGGCCGGGCGGATCCGACGGCTCCGCCAGACCGACATGGGGAAGGTCCTCATCGCGCAACAGACCGCTGAGGCTGCGGTGGACTCTCTCTACGACCCCGTGATCGTGACCGACGGTCAGGGACGCGTACAACGCATCAACAGGGCCGCGGAGCCACTGTTCGGCCTCGAGGCCAGCGTCCTCGGCAGGTCGATTGAGGATGTCACCAGGGATCCGCGCCTGTCGATGGCGGTGCTGGACGTTCTCGAGTCGCAGCGAACGGTCGCAAGCGAGGAGAGCGCCGCCGTCGTGCCGCTCGTTGTCGGCGGCGCCGAGCGCGCCTTCCGCCAGCGCACGACTCCCATGAGAGATGCAGAGAACCGGCTGGTCGGGGCCGTGCTGCTGCTCGAGGACATCACGCACTTGCGCGAAATCGATCGCTTGAAATCGGAATTCATCGCCGGCGCCTCGCACGAGCTCAGGACTCCGCTCACGAGTCTCGAGATGGGTATCCACCTGCTGCTGGAGGCGTCGGCGGACGACCTGTCAGCCAGGCAGCTGGAGCTCCTCACCATGTGTCGCGACGACGCGATGCGCCTCGACAAGCTGGTCAGGGACCTGCTCGACCTGTCGAGAATCGAATCTGGCAAAGAGATTCCACAGCTCGTGCCGGTCTCGGTGGTTGATCTGTTGACGGAGTCTCTGAAGCCTCTCCGGCAGCAGGCAGACGCCAAACACTTGACCCTACAGATCGGCACAGCCGAAGGGCTGCCCGAAGTCATGGCGGACCGGAGCCAGGTCGAACGCGTAATTGCGAATCTCGTAGTCAACGCGATTCGAGCCACCGGACCCGGAGGGGAAGTCCACGTCAATGCCGCCGGACGTCATGGCTATGTCACGATTTCGGTGCGCGACACCGGCCGCGGGATTCCCCATGACTATCTGGCTCAGGTGTTCGAGCCCTTTGTGCAGGTGCCCAACGCCCCTGCTGGCGGCGCAGGTCTCGGGCTCTCGATGTCCCGACGGATTGTGGAGGCGCACGGCGGCCAGATCACCGTGAGATCCGACCTCGGACAGGGCACGACGTTCACGTTCACATTGCCCGTGGCCCCGCCCGTCCCGGGCTAGTGGGCAGGAGGAGATGATGCAGATTCTTGTCGTGGATGACGAAGAGCACCTGCGGCGCATGATGCGGCTCACGCTCGAGGCCTCTGGCTATGCCGTGTCCGAAGCTTCTGACGGCGACGAAGCGCTGAAGCTCTTTGGCGACGGCAGCCGCTTCGACGCCACGCTGCTCGACCAGCGCATGCCGGGCATGGATGGTCTGGAAGTCCTGCGCCGCATGAAGCTCCAGCGCGCCGACGCGTGCGTCATCATGGTCACGGCCTACGGCACGATCGAGCTGGCCGTGGACGCGATGAAGCTCGGGGCTACCGACTTCATCCGCAAACCCATGGTCCCCGACACGCTCCGGCACGCGGTGGCCGCCGCACTGGCAAAACGTGGTAGCGGATTGGGCGCAGTGCCTGCCCAATCCGAGGACGCCGCGAGCGTGCCCGGTTCGTCAGTCCAATCGAGGCCGCACGAAATCTGGGTCACGAACGGGTTCTTCTTTCGGCGGCTGGATGTCGAGCCCGCGGCGACCTTGCAGGACGCGGAGCACCGTTTTGTCGTCAGGCGTGGCAAGGAAGCAGAGGAGACGGAGGTCGTCGTCACGATCGATCCCAAAGCCGCCGCCCGGGTATCGAAGCAGGCCAGGCGCGATCTGAACCCGGCGGGCGCGTTCTGGCGGGAGCAGGCGGAAACCGCCCTCATAAACTTTCTGTGGAGCGAGGCGCGATTGCCCGATGACGGCCGGCTGGTGGTCAGCCGTGTGACGGGAACGATGCTCGACGTGGCGGCGTCCTGGACCAAAGATTGACGACGACTCGATTTGCTGTCAGGGAGGAACGAGCTGTCAGCCGACGTGGATGCGGGGTCCCGTCTACTTCTTTCCCTTCCGCTCCCCGATCGCCCAGAGGTACGACGAGCTGCGGATGAAGAGCTGACCTTCGGAGATGGCCACGGTGCTCAGGCAGTACGGCGAGCAGTCGCCGAGCAGCGAGTTCGACGAGAGGATCTCGAACTTCGGCCCCGCGCGGAACACCGTCGTCAGCCCCTCTTCTTCTGTCGTGACGTAGATCTTGCCGTCGGCGAGGATCGGCGACGCGCTGTAGGTGCCGGACGGCAGGCGCACCGGACCGTACACGGTTTCGCCCGTCTTGACGTCGAGCGCGAAGACGACGCCGCCGTCCCGGACGACGTACAGGAGCTTGCCGTCGCTGACCGGCGTGGGCACGTCGGGTCCCTGCGCGAACGTCCACGCGACGTGCGTGGCGGCGACGTCGCCGCTGCCGCCCGGACGCATGGCGACGAGCGGGTTGTTGCGCGTCGGCGCGATGATCAGGCCGTCGACGATCGTGGGGGACGCGATGATCCGGTAGGCGTCGCCCCTCGTCGGATTGAGGACGTCGGCGCGCCAGTATTCCTTGCCCGTCGCCGGATCGTGGCCGGACACGACGTCGCCGCCCGTGATGATCAGCTCGGCGCGGCCGTTGGCCTCGATCCACGCCGGCGTCGTGTAGGAGTCGGGAGACTCGCGGACAGCCGGCGTCGGCCTGTTCGACGCGCCACAGCGTCTTGCCCGTCATCCTGTCGATCTTGAGGACGTACGACGGGTCGTCCGTCTTCATCCCGTGCAGCACCTGCACGTAGAGCCCGTCGGGCCGAAGCAGCGGCGACGACGCGTAGCCCTAGTTCAGCCCGAACTTCCCGTAGTCGGCCTGCAGATCGCGCGACCAGATCTCCTTGCCGTCGAAGTCGAACGCCTTGAAGACGCCGAACCCCGTCATCACCCAGACGTGCTTGCCGTCGGTGACCGGCGACGGCGACGACATGTTCTGCTTGCGCTCCATGTGGTTGGCGTCGACGAGCAGGCCGCTTCCACTTCACTGCGGGCTTGTTTCGATCGATCGCCCACAGCTCGATCGAGCCGGTGTTCGCCGCGGTGGCGACGTTCAGGAAGATCGTGTTGCCCCAGATGATCGGCGTCGAGCCGCTGTAGGCCGGCAGCGGCAGCTTCCAGGCGACGTTCTTCGTGTCGAAGTCCTTGCAGGCGATCGAGGTGAGGGGGCGTCCCTCGGCAGGCTGACCGCGGCCGCGCCCGCGGCCCTGCGGGGCCGCGTCGGGCGTCGGAGGTGCGGCAGCCGTGATCGGAGGGCCCGCCGGCCGGCCGGCGCCGAGCGGCCGACGAGTCCGGTTTGCACTCGGCGCCCCAGGAGACGGGGAGGTTCGTCTCGAGGCTCACGCCGTCGTGCGTGGGGCCGCGCCAGTGCGGCCAGTGCTGAGCTACAACGCGGTGGCGCCGCCGAATGTGACGAACGCCACCGCGGGGATGAACAATCGAGCGCGAGTCATGCGTCGGATTATAGTTGCGAACGGGCCGGCTCGCGACCCCGGCGCTATCGGAAAAGTCGATTCGGCCTCAGATCCTGCCGGCGGTGCTCATCCGCCATCCGCATGGCACCTTCCCGACATTCCGCTTCACCACAGCAGTTCGGACTCTCGCGGTAATCGATCTCGCCGCAACGCTCGCGCGATTCAACGAGACGGTGCCTGCGACTCCCGTTCAAGCCTGCGTCGCACCTGTTCGATCACATCCGGCAGCGCGCCGACCGCGCCGCGGCGTACGACCCACCCTGGCAGCCGCCCGCCGGGATTGACCGCGACCTGATACACGACGCGAGAGCGCGTCACGTCCAGCGGATCGATTGTCCAGCTGCCGCGGAGGAGCGGCATCCGCACGATGCCTTTCCGCTCAGGCGCTCGGTCCTTCAGCTCCGCCCAATGGCACCTGCTGGATCCATCCGGCGACGACTGACCCTGGACCTGCACGACGACGTCGCGGGCCGCGACGACGAGGAAGCGCGGCGCGTAGCGCATGTAGATCTCGTAGTCCGAGGGCGCGGTGCCCGACATCATCCTCGTCTCCTGGACGCCGGACACGAGCGATCTGTAGTGCGTGAAGTCACACACGAGCGGGAAGATGCGGGCGGCGGGGAAGGAGAGCTCAGTCGTGGCGCGGACCTCGCGGACGTCAAGCTGCGGATCATCGCGAAACGCCAGCGTCACCCCGCCCCTGGTCCCAGCCGACGTCCAGCCGCTGGCGGCGGCCTGCGCCAGCGAAACCAGCACGAGGAGTGAACCGAGCTGCATCTCAAGGTGTTCGATCGGTCGGCGGACATCAGGCGCGCGGCGATCATAGCAGCTCCGCGCGAGACGGTTTCCCCCTGCGGGAAAGCTGATATCTGACAGCTGATAGCTGATAGCTGATAGCTGAGCGTCACACGTAGGCGAGGAATCTTCCGCAGACGAGCGCGAACGTCCAGCACACGAGGGACACGACGGCGGCGACTCGTGCGCGACGTGGTGTCCGGGAGGCATGGTCCCATCTACCTACCGACACGAAGATACCGCGGTGGAAGATCATCGTGTTCGCAACGGCGATCGCGACCGTGCCCATCTTGATGAAGAACAGCGGCATCACGGCGAACGTCTGAGCCTGCATCATCAACAGGGCGAGTCCCGAGACGACCGCGATCCCGAAGCCGGCGCGTGCGAGCGGCAACAGAAACCGCGCGACGCCATCGACGGGCAGGAGCGAAGCGGCGCCCAGCAGGCGCAGATCGAAGGCCACGGCCGTGCCGACGAGCAGCGTCAGACCCCAGATGTGCAGGGTCTCGACCGCGGGATAGCCCCACGCCGAGGATCGCAGCCACGTCGCGAGCGCGTTGCTCTCGACGGCGGCCGCGAGGCTCAACCAGGTCTCGAGCATCAGCGCAGTTCGACCTTCTTCTTGTCGACCGTGATGTTCTCCGCTCTCATCTCGGTGGCCACCTTACGATGCTGATATCCGAGCACCGATACGACAGTCCCGGGCTTCAACATCTCTTCGGTCAGGCCTCGCGTCTGCATGCGGGCCACCGGCGCCAGCACCACGTCCCACACCTTGCCGCCCTCGGTGGCGCGCAGCTTGATGGACCCGTGGGGGTTGGCGTACCTCGACTCCGTGATGGTTCCTGGCACGGTCTGCGGCGTCTTCTCGTCGGTACTCGCTCCAGCCGTGGTGCGCGAGCGCCGCGGTCGCGAGTAGCGCGAGCGCCGCCAGGGCAAATGTCGTGGTCCGAAGGAATCTCTGCATGATGGTCGACCTCCAGTGTGGCGCCTCGTCCGTTCATGACAGAGCGACGCCGCTCCGTGAATTGTAGGCCACCTCGTACCCGTGTCCGCGACTGTCTCGTTCGCAGACACTGCCGACGCGCGCCGTACCGCCAGCGTACCCTCCGACCCCTTGAGGATCAATGACGGCTTTTTACAATTCCTCGGAGCACCGCGGTCACCGGCTATTTGCGTCGTCACAGCCCGACGAGCACTCGGAGTCGTTCCCTCACGTCGGTAAGGACCTCAACGGGGGCGGTCGCGGCGAATTCCACGCGCCGAGCGTTCCAATCCAGATTCGTAACGTGATCCGCCAGGACGACGCCTGATACCTGACCGTGGTCGGGCAAAACAACCTCGAACGGATAGCCTTTCGCGTGACTGGTGATCGGGCACGCGAGCGCAAGGCGCGCCTTCGCGTTGTACGCGCGAGGTGACAAGATCAGTGCTGGCCGGCGACCGCGCTGCTCGTGGCCTGCCTGCGGGTCGAACGTGAGCCAGACGAGATCGCCGGCGTCGGGGACGTAGCTGCGCGCTACCACACCTCATACCCGAGCGGACCGCCCCAGTTGCTCTCGCCGTGGCGGTTGTTCGGAGTGATCCGACGGACGAGCTCGTCCAGCGAATACCGCGGGCGGCTCGGCCGGATCACGATGGTGCCGTTGTCCACCGACACTTCGACCGTGTCGCCTTCGCCGAGTTGCACCTCGCGTGCAACCGATTTGGGAAGGCGCAAGCCGAGACTGTTGCCCCACTTCGAGAGTTGCGTAGTCGTCGCCATGTATCTACATTGAATATACACGAGCCGTCGAGCCTTGTCTACGAATCGCCGACACACCCGCGATCGCAAACGAAGTCGAAGCCCTTGAGCGCGGCCAGATGGTCGAGCAGGTCCCGCGCCGGCATGCGCGGATAGACGCCGAACTCCCGGGGAAGGTAGCCGAGGATCCGCCGCACCTCGTCCTTCTGACGGAGCACATCGAGATCCTCGAAGACGATCCGTCCTTCGTCGGGTTCACTGAGCGTCGTTACCGCGCGCATCAGCGTCGTCTTACCGGCGCCGTTGGGGCCGAGGAGCCCGAACATCCCGCGAGGGACGTCGAGGGAGACGCGATTGAGCGCCTGGATGTCTCCAGGATAGGTCGTCGACACGCCGTCGATCCGCAGCATGGCTCCTCCTGGGGTCATCGCAGCCGGCGGTCCGACGGAACGCTCAGGCGAGGCGATGATCACCGAAGGTGCGCTTTGAGGCAATAGTCGGTATCGATGACCTGCGGCCGCAGCTCAGGGCAGCTTCGTCCGCGCGGGCCGAGCACGACATGATACGGTACGGGGCACGCCCAAAATGGACACTCGCGCTTCACTGCCACGCCTCCTGGCCGCCATCTTCATCGCCACTCTCGGCTGTGGCGCTGCAGCCATCGCACAGCGGCCCACGCTTGCGCCCTTCGTCCCGACTCCGCAGGACGTCGTCGACCGGATGTTGAAGCTGGCCAATGTGACGAAGGACGACGTCGTGTACGACCTCGGCTCTGGAGACGGACGGATCGTGATTACGGCGGCTCGCACGTACGGGGCGAGAGGAGTCGGCATCGACATCGATCGGGAGCGCATTCGGGAGTCCAGGGCCAATGCGAGACGGGCAGGGGTCGAGCA
Organism: uncultured Acidobacteriota bacterium; assembly: GCA_963749835.1. GTDB lineage: Bacteria > Acidobacteriota > Vicinamibacteria > Vicinamibacterales > 2-12-FULL-66-21 > JALZOC01. Next base: position 2,173,638 of record CAVVOD010000001.1, on the reverse strand, counting down.
TCTGGTGCAGTTCAAGCAGGCCGACATCCTCCAGGCCGACGTCTCGCCTGCGACCGTCGTCACGCTGTATCTGGTCTCGAGCGCCAACCTGAAACTGCGGCCGCTGCTGACGAAGCAGCTCCGGCCGGGCAGCCGGATCGTTTCGCATGCCTTCGGCATGGGCGACTGGCCCCCGGTCCAGACCGACCGGTTCAAGGATTCGCAGGGGGACGACCGGGTAATCTATTTGTGGCTCACAGACGGCGGCACCGGTGTTCAGTAGCTGAAGAAGAACAGCAAGTCGATCCCGCTTCGTTCGACTCGCCGGAAGAGTGTCGATTTGGTGCGCGCACCGCCGGCATCGCTCGCGCTGCCCTTGACCTTGAGGTACCGGGCCAGCGAGTATTCGGCCTCGATTTCGTTGAAGTCGAACGCACCGAACTCCCGGCTGTAGGTGACGAACAGGCTTCGCCAGACGCTTCGGCCTCCCGACACTCGGAAGGTCGTGCCGCCCCCATCGGAGGGGCTGGGCTCGAGTTGCAGAAACTCCAGCCCGATCGCCCGACCAATCGCGGAGACGGCCGGATTGACGATGAAGCCGCTGCTCAGCGCGGCTGCCTGCACGGCAAGTACGTCTCGCTGCTCGGAGAGAAGCTCGTTGGCCGGGGCGTTGAACAACAGCAGCGAAATGATGTCTGTCTGCTCGAGCCCGGGCGTGCTCGACAGCTCGAGCTCTGGCGCGCCGGTCGAGCCTGTGAGGGCGACGCGAATCTGAACGCCGGCGACCTCACGGGAGGCCGATACCGAAATCAGCGGCGCTGCGGCGTTTCCCGTGAACCGGATGGTTCCGTCGCGGTTGATCGCAAAGCGTCGGCCCTGAAACGCGTAGCTGCCACGGTCGGTTCGAAGCTCTCCGTTGAGCGTAATCGCCTGGCCAGGGGCCTTCCGCAGGGTCAGGTCACCTCCCAGTGTGATGTTGACATCTCCGAGTCCCGCAGCCGAGCCCCCCCTGAACCGCAGGTTGTCCCCGCGAAGCGTGAGATTGTCCGTGGCCAGGAGGCGCAGGCGCAGGGTGGTGCGGTCCCACCAACGACTCAGGGCGGCTGTGGCCGGCGCGAGCGGATCCAGCGGATCAGGCTGGGCCGTGGTCGCGTACGGCCGATCAAAGAACTCGAGCAGCTTGTCGGCCGCCACGGTCGCGTGATCGATCGCGAGGTCGCCGGAGATCACGGGTGCCGCGGGGTTGCCTGAAACCGTCAGGACGCCATTCAGGTCGATGTCGCCCAGCTCGTTCTGGAGAAACTCGAACCTCGTGGCGCTCAGCTCCACGGCGAATTCGCCCAGGCGCAAGTGGTCAGTGGCGGCCGACCCCGAGAGCTCGAGCGGATCACCCTTGTCGTCCTCCACGTGAAAGTGTTCAAGGGTCACGTTGTCCGGCGTGAGCAGGATCCGTGCGTTGCCCTTCGCGTAGCGCGCGCCCGTGCGCGCGACGAGGAAGGCGGCGTCCTGCATCCGAATGAAGCCGTTGAAGTGTGGATCCTGCGACGCCCCGGTCACGGCGACATCGAGCTCCAGCAACCCGCTCACGTTCGACACGGCCGACGTGAAGCTCTGCACGACTCCCAGATCTATCGGGCTCGATCGGATCGCGAGGTCGACCGGACGCGAGGGGCCCGCACGAGAGAAGAGATTCGCCGGCACGGTCCCACGAACGGTCAGCCATCGGCCGGCAGTCTGATCCAGCCGCAGGTCGCCGTGGATGTCACCACCGCTCCACCCCCCTTTCACAACGAGGGTGTCGAAGGTGAACTGCTTGAACCCTCCCTGGGTCACCGACAGGGACGTCTCAACTTCCGGATGTGCCACGGAGCCCGCGACGTTCACGCGGCCCGCCATCCGTCCCCGGTAGTTGGTGAGCACGGGAATCAGAGCGCCCAGGCTCTCGACCGGCACGTCGGTGACGTTGATCGTGAGCGTGCCGGCGGGGGAGGCGCGGCCCAGGTCCCCCGCAACGGTGACCCGGCTGCCGGGGCTGGAGTCGGAGACGAATGCGAGGTTGTCCACGTGAAAGGACTGCGCATCCCAGGTGATCTTCGGATCCACCGCGTCCGGCGGGATCGCCCACCCGGTTTCCGCGAGCTTCAGCCGCGCCTCTGTGAGGTGCACCTCATTGTGATCCGCGTGCACGACGACGCGACCCGAGGTCCCGAGCTCCCGTCCGTCGGCGAGGCGCGCCTGGATGTCCGCGCGGATCCCGGTTCCGCGGTAGGCAATCTTTGCGACCGCGCTGTTCGCCGTCCAGCGCCCGATGGTCACGAACGATCCGGTCATGTCGACGTCCACTTCGGCGTCTTTCGGATGGTTCGTGTCCAGCGTGCCGGAGAACTCCCCAGATGTCGTCAGGACTGACGCTCCCGTGGTCACGACACGGTCGCCACTGAACGTGCCCTTGATTGCGGCACGTTCGAACGGGCCCTTCAGCGTCATTCTGACGGTGCCGGCACCCGACAACCGAACAGGCGTCCGTCCGGCAAGCGCTTTCAGGTCCTGTGTCGAGGCGACGGCCGAAAAGTCTGAGTTGCCCCCGGCGACCGCAATGGTGCCGCTCCCGCTGACGTCAATGCCGCCGCCGACCAGCGATGCTTTCTCGAGCTTCAACAAGCCACCATCGAGCGAGCCCGAGAAATCCCCGTGCGCAAGATCGGTCTCCGCCACACGTGAGGGTGCGAGAGCCGCCGAGCCCGACAGACGCGCGTCGGGGATGCGCAGTCCTTCCGCAAAAATCCCGGGAAGATTCATCTCCGTCAATGTGACCCGGCCGTTGACCGCTCCGCCGTAGCCCGGTTTCGACAGCGGGACCGCCGGATTGATGCCGTCGAGGACCGCCGCACCCGCCCCCGTCAGGGAGGCACCCAGCAGCCGACCCTGAAAACTCACCTCGCGAAAGACGCCGTCGAACAGCGAGATCGTCGCGCCGTTCGTGCCGACCTGCAGGTCCAGATCGTCGAGCGTCGTGCCCTCGCCCGCCACCGTGAAATCGCCGGCGATGTTCCCTGCATAGCGCGGATCCTGCAGCGTCTCGATCGTGAATGCGTCGCCGATGGTCTTGAAATCGAGACCGGAGATCGAGCCGCTCGCACGGTACCGGGTTGGCGCCGCGGATGTATCCAGTGCCCCCGTCGTGCCCGCCGACACCTGCGCGCCCAGCACCGTCGACGGCCGGAACGTCGCGGAACCGTCGAGAAAGGGCGCCTGGAAGCGACCGCGCGCGTCGTACGCGAACGAGAGAGTGGTCGCCACGCGCGGCACAGGCACGGTGCGCGGGAGGCGTCGCAGGTCCAGCGCGTTGGCGTCTCCCGCCAGCTGGAACCCGTAGGGTGCGGCAATCGCGATCCAGCCACGGGCGGTGAAACGCGACCCGTAGGCCGTGCCGCTGCTCTGCGCGATTTCCGCGCGATCCGGGACGAGGCGCCCGGCCGCGCGAACGTCCGTGGCTTCGTAGCCGAGATAGACGGCTCGCGGACCGGCGAACGAGAACTCCCCGCGTGGAAAGTGTCGGCCGAGGCCAAGCAGCAGCGAGAACTTCGCGTGACCGGAAATGGCCGACATGCTGTCCGTCGGCAGCCACCGCGAGACGTCGAAGTCCGTGACATCCGCCGTGCCCGCGCCTGACCATCCTGGCACCGTGGAATCCAACGTGACGGAAGTCGAAATCGCGCCTGCGGGGGATCGCAGTTGCGCGCTGGTCACGAGGCGATTGTCGGGTCCGATCATGCGAAGCGTCACAGAGGCCGGGACATCGATGCTGCGCACGCCGGGGAACAACCGCGCGATTTCGGGGAAATTCACCTCCGACGGTGACACGGTGACGTCGTAGTGGCGCCGTCCTGTGACGGTCTTGATGCGAGAGTTGAAGCGGATGGTCGAGTCAGCGGATTGCAGCGCACCGCCGTCGATCATCCAGCCGTCGGCCGTAAACCGAATGACACCGCTGAAGTTCCGAACGACAAAGGTCGGTGAGGCACCGTTGGTCGAGATCTTGCGCATCGACAGAACCACATCGGGGCCCTGCACGACGAGACCGAATGTGGCCACAATGTCGGTCAAGCGGCGGGGAAGGACGAGCCACGACGGCCCCCAGCGGTCGTCAACCGTGAGGGTCCCGCCGTCAACCTGGATTTCACGAATGTCGATGATGCGGCGGGGCCGTGCCGTGGAGGGCGGCGGTCGCGGTCTGAGCAGACTGGACAGGTTCAGCCCCCCGGATGGCATGCGTACGCCGTTGACGATCAGGCCCGTGATACGGAGTCGATCGACCACGATCGATTCACCCCGGAGCAGTTGAAGGATGCTGTAGTGGACGGACAGGCGTTCCGCTCGTATGGTCGTGATGGCGCCCTGAGTGAAGGTGACGCCATGCAGATCCAGGCCGGTGATGATGCCTCCGGAGATAGCGCTCACCTCGAACCGGCCGTTGAGGATGCGGTTGGCCTGGCTCTCGATCACCCGCTCGATGCGCGCACGGCCCCACGGCGTGTGGACGAGCGCCATCACGCCGAGCACGACAGCCGCCGTCAGGATAACGAGAGCGAAGGCGGTCCGCCGTATCGCCCGTCGGAGGTTCACCCAAGCATGGTAATACGTTGTCGAGCCGAGGTGCCGCGCGGATCGGCCCTCGATCTGCTCGCCTGCCGGGGGCGTGCAAGGGTCCGTGGTTGTGCGCCGTACGCTCCGCCGGGTTGCGAACGGCCCGTCCGATCATCGAAAAAGGTCGCGCGCGCCGGAGAGGATGTAGAGTCCCAGGCCAACAAGCACGAAGGGCAGCACGACGTGACCGTACCGGCCCACATGTTGCCCCGCGACCCGATTGTTGACCAGGCCGTAGCCCGCGGCGCACCAGACCGCCGTCATCACGGCGAACACGACGGCATACGCCGGAATCAGGCGAAGATCGCTTGCGAACAGCGGGATGTAGACACTGAGGTTGTCGCCGCCGTTCGCGATCGTCACGCCCATCACGGCAAGAATCTGGGAGGGCGTCCGCCCCTCGAGGCGCCGCTCGCGATCCTGCATCTCGAGTGGACCCGAAACCTCACCGCCGACGCTTGTGCTCCGACCGAGCAGCCAGAGCTTACGAACCCCCAGCACGAGAGGGATGAGACCCAGCAGGGCGACCCATCCCTCCGGCACCACGATCGCCGCCAGGGCCGCCAGCGCGCTGATCGCGACGAGCGTCCCAATCCCGGCAAACTGGCCAATCACGACCGAGCGGGTCGTCAGGTGGGAGTCGGCGAAGAACGCGGACAGGAGAAAGATGTCATCGATGTTCGTGGAGGCGAACACGACGATCCCAAGGCCGAGGACCACAAAGCCAGATGCACTGATCATGGAAGGACGGCCAGGGTGGACTGGCGCTATTCAGCGAAGGATCTGTTTCAGCGCATCGACAACGTTCCCTTGGTGCGTCGCGAGTGCGAAGTGACCGGCCCCTTCGATGACGAACAATCGCTTTTTCGGAGCTGAGACTCTCTTGAAATAGGATTCGACGAGCGGCGTCGGCGCAAAAAGATCGTCCCGACCCTGGATGACATAGTAGGGAACCTTGAAGCGGACCGCTGTGGCAGGAAGATCCGCGAAACTCAGTGCCGCGCCGGACGCGATCATGCCGTCGTTGACGGCCTTCATCATCGTCTCCGTCACGCCGTCAGCCGTGGCGACTTTGCGCATGCCGGCGAACCAGGCGGTATCCGACGGATTCAAGAACTGGCGGATCGGGCGTGACCAGCTGAAATACTCTTTTCCGTTTTTCGGGTCCGGCCTGCCGATCGCTTCAAGCGCGGCCAGTGCAGTCGTATCCCCCTTCTTCTTGTAGCGCCGTTTGAGGAAGTCGAACTGAAATTGTACCGTGTCGGCCCATCCCGTCACCTGGCCTGTGCCCACATATGCGTCGAACAGGTCCGGCCGCTGCTGCGCCATCTCTGTCGCGATGAGACTGCCCCACGAATGGCCGAACAGGATCAGCTTCTGCTTGGAAAAGCGCTGGTGTAGCTGCTGGGCGAGATCGATCCCGTCGGCGGTCAGTCTTTCCAGCGTGACACCGGCCGCGCCGTTTTTCGCGAACGTCTGGCCGGCGCCGCGCTCGTCCCATTGGACCAGGACGAAGTCTCTTTCGTAGGGGGCGTAGATCGAGATGAAGGGCGACTGAACGTCCCCCGGCCCGCCATGCAAGAACAGCAGCACAGGCTTTCGGTCATCGTCGCCTCGGATGGTTGTCCATTGCTCGATTCCGCCGATCCTGACGAAAGCAGCTTCCTCGACACGCCTGGCCTGGGCCTCGACGCATGCGCTCAGGACAACCGCAACAGCCAGAAGGGAAAGGATCTTTCTCATGTTGAAGCCTTCGATCTACGCGGCGAAGACGCGAAGCCTACGCCGGTTGCGGTCGTCATCGCCAAAAGGGCCACGGAAGACGCGCTCGACCGGAATCCGAGTCTGGAAGCGAGGCGCGCCGAAGTAGCCTCCAGGAAATGTATCCCGCGGACTCGTCGACGGTTGAGTAGAATCACGGTGTCCCGACCTGACAACGAGGCCTCATGAACACGCCGCCCGCCGGCGAGGGGGATCCCCAGCCAGAACTGGGCTGCGCCACGGCCGCTGGCGTGGGTGCGGCAGCGTCCGGCCAGGGTCTGCTGGAGAGAGTGAAGGCTCTCATCTGTCCACCAGGATGCGTCTTCGTGGACCGCGGGCCGCCAGCGGCTGCTCTGACGCCGATGGCCGCCAGCTGTGGCAGAATCTCCGTGCTGGCCAGCGTGGCCACTGCGCCTCCGGGCTCGCCGCCCATTCGAAGGAGTCACCATGAATCGACGCCATTTCCTGATGAGCACCGCCATCCTGGCAGGCAATGCCGCGGTGCGAGGGATGCAGAGCCCGAATGACACCGTCCGCGTCGGCATCGCGGGCCTCGGAGGGCGGGGCGGAAGCCATGTGAGTGCGTGGGCCGGGATGAACAATGTGGAGATCGCCGGCCTGTGCGACGTGGATGAAGGCCACATCGGCGTGAAGATGAAGGGGCTCGAATCGAAAGGCCTCAAGAAGCCGACCGTGTATACAGATTTCCGCCAGATGCTCGAGAGCAAAGACATTGACGTCGTGTCGATCGCGACGCCGAACCACTGGCACACGCTGCAGACCATCTGGGCCTGCCAGGCAGGCAAGGATGTTTACGTCGAGAAGCCGTGCTCGCACAACGTCTTCGAGTCGCAGCAGATCGTCGCCGCCGCACGCAAGTACAACCGCATCGTCCAGATGGGCAGCCAGAGCCGATCGTCACCGGCCCTGCGCGAAGCGGTGGAGCGAATGCGCAACGGCGAACTGGGAGACATCTACATGGCGCGCGGGCTCTGCTACAAATGGCGCGATACCATCGGGCGCACGCCCGAGGAGGCCGTTCCTCCCGGCGTGGACTACGACCTCTGGCTCGGTCCCGCGCCGAAGCGGCCGTTCACGAAGAATCGCTTCCACTACAACTGGCACTGGTTCTGGGACACCGGCAACGGCGACATCGGCAACCAGGGCATCCACGAAATCGACAAGGCACGCTGGGGCCTTGGCGTGACGCACCCGACGAGGGTGACGGCCGTCGGCGGTAAGTTCATGTTCGACGACGATCAGGAGACGCCGAATACGATCAGCGCGGCGTACGAGTTCGACGCCGACGGCAAGAAGAAGATGATGACGTTCGAAGTGCGCCACTGGATCTCGCCGCACGAAGCGGGCATCGCCGAAGGCAAGCCCGGCAACACGATCGGCAACCAGTTCTATGGGTCCAAGGGCTATCTCGTCATGGATGAGGACAAGTACTACTCGTTCCTGGGACGGGATCAGCAGCCCGGACCGACGGCGGAGGCGCGCGATGAGCACTTCGCCAACTTCATGGGCGCGGTGCGGAGCCGGAAGCGCGAGGACCTGAACGCGGAGATCGAAGAGGGCGCGATCTCGTGCAACCTGGTGCACCTGGCAAATATCAGCTACCGGCTGGGCCGGTCGCTGCAATGGGATGCGAAGAAGGTGGAGTGCACTGGCGATGCAGAGGCCACCCAGATGCTGACCCGCGATTACCGCAAGCCGTACGTGGTGCCGGCGCAGGTCTGAGGACGCGCCCGAACGAAGAGTTGTCGCCCGAGGCAACTGCCGTGGTCATTGGCCGGCAGGCGGTTGCCAGAGCTCTACCTTGTTTCCTTCTGGATCGATGACCCAGGCAAACTTCCCGTACTCGGAATCGTCGATCTTCTCGAGAACGTTGCAGCCTTCTTCGCGTAAGACTTCAACCAGGGCGTGGAGATCCTCCACCCGGTAATTGACCATGAACGTTGCAGCGCTGGGCGCAAACTGGTCACCTTCCGCCGAGCCGATGGACCAGATGGTTGTTCCGGCAACCGGCTGACCTTCACCGTCGGTCCAGGTGAACGCCGTGCCACCCCATTCCTGGACGTCGATTCCGAGGTGCCGCTTGTACCAGGCCAGCAGTGCCGGAGCGTCTTTGGCTTTGAAGAAGATGCCGCCAATGCCAGTGACTCGCTTCATGGAACCTCCGAGGTCGGGTGGTGGTGAGGGAGAAGTATGTGTTCTGCGGCCACTAGTGGTAGACGTCCACCGCACGTGCCGCCTCGACGACCGCCGGCGGAGCGCGGAACAGCAGCGCGTCGAGCGCACTGTAGAACGCCGCGTTCGCACCGGTGCCGAGCGCCATACTGGCGACGATGACCGTCGTCAGCCACGGCGCCCGTGCCATTTGCCGAACGGCGGATCGCAGCGCGGACATCGAGTCGGAGTGTAGCGTCGGCGCGAGCCGTTCGATGGCGGAGTGCCCGGCGTTGGCCGAACGTTCACCCCAGCGCTGTGGGCCTCCCAGATTGCTGGCGCCACGGTCCCAATGGCTTTTCCGGCCGAAGGCCGAGTCACCTGCGTTGACGTGGCCCGCGTAGGCGTGAGGGGGCCGTTGCGGGGGGGAGTGTCAGCCGCGGCTCGAGGGCTACGGACTGCAGCGCTGCTTCAGCCATTTCGCTTGATCGTGATGGCCAAGGAGCGTCATGCGATCGATGCGCATTTTCAGCCAGGCGGCGTCGGCGCACAGCGCGGCGGTCACCTCCGACTGCGTGATCGAGGCCGGCGGGCCTAGATAGAGGATCGCGTCGAACTGGTCCTCCATCCGCAGCAGCCTCCAGTCCTCCTTCGCGACGGGCGATGGTTTGCCGTCGCGCAGGGCGAAGCGCGTCGTCGCCGCGGGCCCCCATACGGCAAAGTCGAGCGCGCCGAGTTGCGTGCCGCGCACCGAGGCCAGGCTCGGTCTCTTCCATCGCGCCGCGTCGGCCTGTAGCGTGGCGACATCGATGTTGGTCGGCGTCCATACAGTAAACAGCCGCGCTGAGGGATCGCGCGCGACGATTGACACCGCGGTGTCTGCCGGCTCGAACGTCTCGTAGTTCGCGCCGATATTCTTCCGTTGCAGGTGCAGCCCACCATAGATCACGAGCGCGCGACGATTCTTCGCCAACACCTCGCGCTGCATCACCTCCGCCGCATGTCGATCGCGTAGAGCGAGCCATTTGAAGCTGAAGCCGCCCGGCGTCGGCGCGGTGTGACGCGGTCACTCGATGCGCAGCGCTTCCACAGGATTCACGTTGAGAGCGCGGCGGGCCGGCAGATAACACGCTGCCGTCGCAACCAGGACCAGGACGATACTGACGGACAGGAACGTCACGGGATCAGTCGCACTGACGCCGAAGAGCAGGGCGCGCATCAGTCGCGTCAGCGGCAGCGCCACGGCGACGCCGATGATCACACCGCACGCCGCCAGCCGCAGCCCGTCGCCAAGCACCAGCCACACGATGTCGCGACGCGTTGCGCCGAGTGCCGTGCGAACCCCAAACTCACGTGTCCGCTGGCTGGTGGTAAAGCTCATGACGCCGTACACGCCTGCCATCGCGAGCAACAGCGTGGCGACAGCGAAGCCGCCGATCAGGAACAGGGTGAAACGCCGACCAAGGAGGCTTTGCGAGACCCAGTTGTCGAGCGTGGCTGTCCGGAAGATCGACTGCCGAGGATCGACGGCCCATATCTGCTGTTTCAGCGATTGCAGCGTCGTTGGCGATCCCGGCGTCGTGCGCACCACGACCGTCAGCGCATAAAACCCCGATTGCGCGTAAGGAACAAACAACTCGGGAGCGGCCGGACGATCCAGTGCCTCGTGACGCACCTCGGCAACGATTCCAACGACCTGCGCGTCGTAGTTCATCCCTGCGAAGCGAAATCGCACCCTCGATCCGACAGGGTCGGCGCCCGGCCAGAACTGCTCCGCCGCGTTCCGCGAAATGAGCACGACCTGCCGGGAAGTCGCCGTGTCGCCACCATCGAAGAGCCGGCCCTTGAGGAGGGGCACGCCCATCGCACGGAAGTAGTCGCCGGCGACCGCAGTCGTGTAGACGAGCGACCGTTCGCCCGACGCGGGGGAACGACCGTCGATCGTGAACGGCGCCCGAATGACCACCTTCGCCGCGCCGAACGGCATCGCGGTCACGCCGCCCGCGGCGACGACGCCGGGGAGGGCGCGCATGCGTTCGAGCGCCTGATCGAAGAAGACGATGCGCTTCGGCGGCGTATTGGTGCGAGGCGACGTGAACACCTGAAGCGCCGCCACGTGGTCGCGGCTGAAGCCGGGATCGACGCGTTGGATCAGCACGAAGCTGCGTACCAGCAGTCCCGCGCCCACGGTGAGCACCAGGGCCGCCGCTACTTCCACGATCACGAGTACGCCACGAACGCCTCGGCGCGCGCTGGTCCGCCCCTCCCTCAAGACACAGGCGGCCGCCGGCCGCGAGAGCTGGATCGACGGCGTCAGGCCTGCGACGACAGCGGCAACGACGGTCACACCGCAGGCGATGACGGCGGCGCGGGCGTCGATGGGAATCTGGTCGACACGCGCGACGTCCATCGGCCGGAGCCGTGCGATCGCGTCGAGAATCCAGCGCGCCAGCGCCAGGCCTGCGGCCCCACCCACCGTCGCGAGGAGAAGGCTTTCAACCAGCATCTGCCGGACCAGGCGTGCGCGGCTCGCGCCGAGCGCCTGCCGCACCGCGAACTCCCGGACGCGCCCGAGGCCGCGGGCCAGGAGCAGGTTCGCGACGTTGGCGCAGGCGACGATGAGGAGAATCGCCGCCGCGCCGAGGAGCAGCGGCAGGACTTCACGGAAACTCCCGACAAGATGGTCGCGGAGCGGGACGATCTGTGCGGCGATATTCCTGTTGGTTTGCGGATACTCGCGCGCAAGCTGCGCCGACAGCGCGTCGAATTCCGCCCTTGCCTGCTCGATCGAGACGCCTGGCCGAAGCCGGCCGAGAACGTTCCAGAATCCCGTGCCGCGCAGCGTTGGCTCGAACTCCTCGAACCCTTGCTTCGGCAACCAGACCGATGGTTCCGGCCGCGTGGCGCGATTGTCGAAGAGCCGCAACTCGAAATCTGGAGGCAGGACGCCGACGAGGGTATAGGCGTCGGCGTCGTTGAGACGCACGCTGCGGCCGAGAAGAGACGCGTCGCTACCGAACGAGTCTCGCCACAGCCCGTAGCTGAAGATCGCGACGCGTTCGCCGCCTCGCTGGTATTCCTGTGGCAGAAACACCCGGCCGTGAAGCATCGGTGTTCCGAGCACGGTGAAGAACTGCTCGCCCACGCGAGCGGCCTCCAGGGCCACCGGCTCGCGGCCGGCGAGGGTTGACTGGACCGTCCACGGCTCGGCCACGGCGAACGTCTCGAACGACTGGACCCGCTTCATCCAATCGATGGCATTGGCCGGCGCGACGTCCTGCTGCGCCGCACCGGTCTCACGGTTGTACTGCCACATCGTCATGACGCGCTCGGGTTGCTGCACGGGCAAGCGACGCACGAACAACGCGTCAGCCACGCTGACGATCGCTGTCGTCGCGCCAATCCCGATGGCGAAGATGAGCAGGGCGATCGCGGTGAAGCCGGGTGCCTTCAGCAGCGTCCGCGCACCGTGCACCGCGTCGTGAACGGCGTCGGCGTCGAGCGTGAATTGACGCCTGATCCATGCGGCGTCAGGCAACGATCCGAGCGCACGCGTCAGCAACTCCATGTCCGTTCTCCATGTGGCAGGCCGTCTGCCCCGAAGCTGGATCGACTGATGCCGCAGCTCGGCATCCCACTCGCGCATCCACTCGGCGCGAGCCGCGCGCGGGACGAGCCTGGCGACGACGCCGACCACCCGCAGCGCGAGCCGCAAGGCCAGGCGGGACATCACGAGGGCCGCGCCGGACGGAGCCGGCGCAAGCGAGCGGTCACCGCCCGAGGCACGCGATAACGGGCAACGGCCGTCTGGAGGACCAACTTCCCAGCCACCGTCAGCTCGTAATAGCGCCGCGGCGGCCGCTGTTCCTCGTGCGCGATCGCTGCCTCTTCCCAATGGGCCGACACGAGCGTTTCACCCTCGAGGCGGCGCAGGATGGGGTAGACCGTGCCGCTCGGGAGCTCGGTCGCGTCGATGATGTCGAAGCCATGATGAACGCCGTTGGCGAGTGCGTGCAGGACGAGCGTCGTGGCAGAGGTCAGCTTCACGGCTCACGAACTCTACCTATGTAGATTTAATATGTCAAGCGTGCAGACCCGGATGTGGCTCCGTGGGCCGAAGCACCCGACAGTACGACGGGGTTATTCGATTCTCAGCGCGACCATTGGTTCCACCCCCGCGGCCCTCCGCGCGGGGTAGAAGGCCGCGACCAGACACGCCGCGATGACGATCACGATGCCGGCCGAGAACGCGGCCACTCGCGCCGAGCGCCATGCGGATGCCGATTTCCTTCGTGCGCCTCGCGACGGCGTAGGCGAGCACGCCGTAGATGCCCGAGATCGTCAACACCAGCGCGATGCCGCCGATGATCCCGGCCGCCCACGACATGGCCTGAGACGGATAGACGCGGGTCTCGGCGAGATCCTGAGCCGTGATGAGCTGCTCCGCGACGCCTGGCGCGGCGGCGCTCAGGTCCGCGTCGATTTGCCGCAGCGCGGCCGACACATTGCCGCCGCGTGTCTTGACGAGCATGTTCAGGTTGAATCCGGCGACGGACATGGGCGAGTAGATGGTTGCCCGCATGGCCTGGTCCCACGACGTAAAGACCGTTCGCGCGACGCCGACCACCTCGACCACCGGGGAGGGCGGCTTGAACGCGTCTGGCACACGCGAGTCCGGCGCCAGCCTGATCAGCCGCCCCACGGCGTTCTGTCCGGGCCAGAGCGTCGCCGCGGCCTGCTCGCTGAGGATGACCACCGGCGCCCCGCCGCTGGCTTCCGCCTCGGTGAAGTGACGTCCGCTCGCGAGCCCGATCTCGTACATGTCGAAGTAGCCGGGCGAGACCAGCTTCTGCGGCATGCGCACCTGCACCGTTGACGGTGCGTCGCCGCCTCCGCCAAGGCTTTGGCGCCCACGCGCGTCCGAGGCGATCACCAGCTGACCCGCCCCGAACGTCGACGTCGACGCGGCAGCAACCGTGCGGACCAGCGGGTGCGCGCGCAGCGTGGCGAGCGCGGTCTCGTTGGACTGGTTCCTGGTGCGCACTTCGATGACATCGCGCGTCCGCAGCCCAAGGTCCATCGTGGCCAGACGGAGAGACCCGCGCAGCAGCACACCGCTCGTGATGATGAGCAGCGCCGACACCGTGATCTGCGCGACGACCAGACCATGACGAAGCCGCGACGTCCGCGCGTCGGGCGTGGCGCCATGCGAGGCGATCGTTCCGGCATGGCGGGTGGCGTGGAAGGCGGGCAGGGCGCCGAACACGACGGCAGCACCGATACCCGCCGCGAGCAGCGCCGCCAGCACACGCGCGTCAGGGACCACGGGCAGCAGCCGGATATATTCGCCCACCACCGGGGGCAGGGTCGCGTACACCGCGCGGATGCCTGCATCGAGCGCGACCCGTCCCAGCGCGAAGCCCGCCAGGCTGGCGACGAGCGCCAGCAGCAGGCTTTCGACAAAGAGCTGCCGGACGATGCGGCCGCGCGACGCGCCCAGCGACAGGCGGTTGGCGATCTCGCGCTGTCGCACGGTGGCGCGCGAGAGCATCAGGCCGGCCAGGTTCGCGGCAGCTGTCAACAGCACGAGGCCGAACGCGACCATCAGCGGCGTGAAGGCGAGAAGCACGTTGAACGACAGCGCGATCGGCGTCGCTGCCGGCTGGAGGATGGCCACCACAGCCCGCGTCTCCGGCAGATGGCTCGCCGTTGCACGCTGCGCCCAGGCCAGCACCGCCGCCCGGGCGGAGCCTTCGGTCTCGGTGGCGCCGAGGCGTCCGACCACGTCGAGCCGCTGCGGCCGTTCGGGCCCGAAGAGACTCGGCCCCTCTTCGAGCGCGGGCAGCAGCGTCAGCGGCGCCCAGAAGTCGCGGGGGAGCAGGTCCAGGCCGACGAAGCCTTCGGGAGCGATGCCGACAATCTCGACAGAGACGCCGCGAATCTGCAGCTGCTGACCGACCGCTCCCGGGTCGCCGCCAAGGAGCCGCATCCACGCGGCGTGGCTGAGGACGACGACGGGCTCGCGCCCGGGGGCCGCACTGTCCGAGAGTCGCAGCATGCGTCCACGGAAGGCCGGGACGCCGAGCAGGGAGAAGTAGTTGCCCGTAACCAGCTCGCCCATGGCCGGCCGCCCGTTGATGCGCGTCAGCAGCTGCCCCACAGAGACATACGTCTCGGGGAAGACGCCGGCCATGTCGCGGCCGAACCCCTCGACCTCCGTCCACGAGAACCGATGGACGAAGCCTCCGCGGTTCTCCCAGGACGCCCGATAGAGCGTTCCGGGATCATCCACGGCGGCAGGCTTGACGACGTAGGCGTTGAAAACGAGTAGGCGATTGCGTTGAGGCCGAGCGCCACGGCCAGCGTCCCGACAACGGTCAGAGCGACCGCGGGCGAACGCTTGAAGATGCGGGACGCGAACCGGATGTCTTCCCAAAGGGACTCGAGGCGCATATGCGCCTTGGACGGCTGAGGGCCGGCCAATGTTTCAGTTCCCGATCGGCCCGTCGTGTGTGAACCCCGGAGGGCAACGAGCGATCGCCTCGCTGCAAGGTTCAACCTGTGTCAGTCAGAAGCCGTTGCTACTCCTCGCGAAGCGTTCTCATTGGCTCGACCAGAGCGGCGCGCATCGCGGGGACCAGTGCCGCCAGCGCGGAGACGACCAGCACGGTCGCCACAACAGCTGACAGCGTCAAAGGGTCGGACGGAGATACACCGAACAGCATGCCCGAGAGGGCGCGGTGAATGCGATCGAGAGCACCAGGCCCAGACACTCGTGCAGGTGATCAGAAGGAGCACGGAGACGGCGCCGAACAACAGCCACAGGGACGGGCGGACGCCGCTGACGGTGATCTCCTTGAGCGGCATCACCTCGACGGCGATCTCGCGGTCGGTCTCGGGGTACTGCTCTCCGAGCTGCGCCTGCACGGCCGCAAGGTTCGAGCGCGCCTGTTCGAGCGTGACTCCCGGCTTGAGGCGCCCGATGCCGACATACCACGTGGCGTACCGGACCTGCGCGAGCTGGTTGCTCAACCTCGCCGGAAACCACAGGTCGACCTCCCGGTCGGGAAAAAGGAACGAGGCCGGCATGACGCCGACGATCGGAAAAGACGTGCTGCCGATGCGGACGCTCTGCCGCGCCACATTCGGGTCGGCGCCAAACCGGCGGTGCCAGTAACGATCGCTGATCAAGACGGCAGAGGGTCCCCCGATCGTGGGCTCGTCGGGCGTGAAGCCCCGCCCCAGGGCGGGCGCAACACCCCAGACGTCCAGGAAGCGCGCCGTCACGGACGCACGCCGGACCCGCTCTGGCAGATCGCCGGAGGTCTCCGACACGTTCTCCGTCAAGTAGCCGGTGATGGCCTCGAACGTGGAGTTCAGTCGATGCCAGTCTTCCAGACGAACAGGCGCGATGTTGTCTTCCGTCGTCCTTTTCTGCGTTTGCGTCAGCCGCATCAGGCGGTCGCCGTCCGGAAACGGGAGCGGCTGCAGCAAAACGGCGTTAACTGCAGAAAACACGGCGGTGTTGGCACCGATGCCGAGGGCCAGCGTCAGCACGACGGCGGCCGTGAACCCAGGGGTCCGCGTCAACGTGCGAACCGCATACCGGATGTTGCGGAGCAGACCGTCGGCCCAGAGCGCGATATCCACGTCGCGGGTGCGTTCGGCCTGAACCGTCACGTTGCCGAATTGTCGTCGGGCGCGGAGAGCCGCCTCTTCGTCACCCAGACCTTCGGAGCGGAGTTGGTCCGCGCGCTCCGCGAGATGGAAGGACAGCTCGCGGTCGATCCGGCTCTGGACGCGCTCGGGACGAAGTGTGTTCCACAGACGGCCAAGCCAAGACATGGGTTCCTCGCTTCTCAGACATAGCGGAGCACGCGCCCGACACCCTGCGTGAGCCGCGCCCAGTTCTCTTCTTCAATGGCGAGTTGTTTCCGCCCCATGGCGGTCAGGGCGTAGAAGCGGGCGTCCCGGTTCTTCTCGGTGACGCCCCATTCCGAGCGCAGCCAGCCCTGCTGCTCCATGCGGTGGAGCGCCGGATACAGCGATCCTTCTTCGACGCGCAGGAGCTCGGCCGACACGCGCTGAATGTGCGTCGTGATCGCGTAGCCGTGCATCCGTTTGTTCGACGCGAGCGTCTTGAGCACGAGCAGCGCCAGCGTGCCTTGCAGGATGTCGTTTCTCTGCTGAGTCATCGGATATCCAGGAAAAGGGCGCTATACCTATCTAGCTAGGCTAGCTTACAGCCACACGTCCAACCGGTCAATGGGCACCGTTCCGCGAACCGTCCCAAAGATCAGGCCAACGGCTTTCAGACGACACATGTCCGATGGGGCTGGTGACCCTGACATTCGCGAGTTGGAACCTCGTCGGGTCTTGGCTCCGTCACATTCCGCGGCGAGCTGGCCGCCGATCGACATCACCAGATCGAGGCGCATCGATCGTGCGGCCGCGGGCCTCGCCGCCGGCTCCAGTATCAGCCCTCAGACACGTTCGATCGACGCGTTCTGCGGTCTTGGACTTGCGCGGCTGGGCAACCATGATGCAGATGGCAGCGACGGCGATGTCGGCCGTTTTCTGCGATTGGGCGGCTTGGCGATCCGGTCGTCGCGCGACGCGGTAGTTCGCGCCATCGAAGCGCGAACGGTGTCCAATCAACTGGAGCCAATGACTCGCTTGACCGCGCTAGCCATTTTCCTCGGCCTATGCGTCGCCAGTTGCAGCACACCAGATGCAGCAAGGAAGCCGGCCGCGTCCCACAGTCCTGAGTCGGCAGAGAAACCAGTCGCGGCACAAGCGGCAACGTCGTCAGGGCGGGGTCCTGGCCTTGAGAATGCGCGGGCGCAAGCGGACTCGCCATGCTCGGAAAAGCCTTCAACGCCGGAGAAGCTTCAGGACCCCGGCAAGCGCCAGGCGATTCCTGCGGAATTCAACAAGCTTTTCGAGACGGGCGAGTTTCAATTGGGCTACTGCCCGGCCGAGGTGCGAGTGAGCGAGAAGGGGACGGTCGACTCTGTGCGTCTCCTCCGCCCTGAGAATGTCGACACGCGAGTCGAGTCGGTTATCGTCCGCGAGATTACGTCTTGGCGGTACAGGCCCGCAACGGCCTGTGAACGTTCCGTTCCTTCCACGACGTCAGTCGGTTTTTTCCATTGCCCGTCCAAAAGGCGTTGACGGACGTCGACCAGCGCCCTGAACCGTCTGCCGCTGCTCGCGCCTGCGCCATGGGAACATGGCGGCGTCACTGGGGACAGAAAAACCCTTAGCCGGCTCTCGTTGCTGAAGTGAGTGGGCTACTCGTGCCGCAGCGCAGCCAGCGGTGCCACAGTCAACGCCGGCCGTGCCGAGAGAAACGCCGCGCCCAAGACGGCGCTGCCGAGGACGACAGGCATCGCGATGAAGACGGCAGGATCGAGGGGCGTCAGCTCGAACAGCATTTGCTGCAGATAGCGCGTCAGCATGGCGCCACCGGTGACGCCCGCGGCGATGCCGACCGCCGCCAGCAGCAGCACGTCGCCGACGATCGCACGAAACACCTGGTGTCTCGAGGCGCCCAAGGCCACCCGAATGCCAATCTCACGCGTTCGACTACTGACGGCGAAGGCAATGCTCCCGTAAATGCCGACAACCGCAAGCGTGCCCGCGATCAGCGCAAACAGCCCGAACATTCCCGCGTAGAAGCGCGGCTGGAGAATCGAGTTCGAAAGGATCTGTTCCATGGTCGCGATGCGGTCGGGTGCCGTCTGCGGGTCCAGCTGGCGGACGATCTCGCGAATGACCGGGGCCAACGCCGTTGGTGAGCCATCGGTTCGCACCGCGAAATACGGCGAGGAGTGTTCAAACAGCCCGCCCGCACCCGCTCGCTCCAGGTTGGCAAAGATCTCGGGGCCTGGCCGGTCTGCCAGCCGGGTCTCCCGGACGTCCTCGACAATGCCGATGATGTCCCAGGGGATGCCGTTCGTGTAGACGCGTGTTCCGACCGGGTGTTCGCCGACAAACCCGCTGCGCGCGAGCGTTCGGTTGATGAGGAGGCTGTGCGGCGCGCCGACGGGATCCGCCTCGGAGAAGCCACGGCCCTCGATGACCTCCACGCCCAATGCGGACAAAAAGTCACGACTCACGAGGTGCGTGATCGGAAATTCTGGTGTTCCGACCACACCTGGCGGAGGAGGAGGCGGCGGGCCCATGGACTGACCCGCCTGGGAGCGAGTACTGAGGTGCGTGTGCCCGAGATTGCTGCGAGTGAGCGGCAAGTGATCAGCGTACCCTGCGGCCTGCACGCCCGGAAGTCCCTGGACGCGCGCGATCAGCGCCTCAGAAAACCTCAGAGCTGGCTGATTGGGCGACAGTGCGACTTGAAAAGTGAGGACCCGCGTCGTCGCGTAGCCGGGATCGACGCTCGACAGCTTGAGGAAGCTCCGGATCAATAGTCCACTGCCCAGGAGCAAGACGACCGCCAGGCCAATCTGCACGACGACCAGCAGAGCGCGCCCGCGCGAGCGACGCAACAAGTTGAACCCCGGCGCGGACAGGCTCGTCTCGCGCGCCAGCTCGCCACGCGCCTCGACGTGCGATTGCCACACTGCCGGCGCGAGCCCGCACGCCAGCCCAGCGATTATCGAAACGCCGAGGGCAAACAGCAGTACCGTCCCGTCGATGCCGACTTCGTCGAGACGTGGCACGATGGATGACGCGCCAAGGTCTTGTCGCGGCATGCCGGCGCCGAACATTCGAAGGCATCGAACCCCGGCCACGGCCAGCCAGATTCCCGCGAAACCGCCGACAAGCGTCAGCAGCATGCTCTCGGTCACGAGTTGTCGCACCACCCGGCTGCGGCCCGCACCGAGCGCCAGCCGAACCCAGATCTCGCGTTCGCGCCTGATACCTCGCGCGAGCAGCAACCCGCCGACGTTGACGCACGCAATGAGCAGGACGAAGCCGACCGCGCTTGACAGGATCACCAGCGGCGTCCTGGCAGCGGCAGTCAGGTCACCGTGTAGGCTGACGACGATCAACCGCCGCCAGATCGGCTCGCGGGACCCAGCACCCCTTGCCGGGCCACCGCTCGGTGGAGGTGGCGGTCCTGGACCTGGTCCCGGCGGAGGCGGCGGAGGGCCAGCTCGCGGCCCTGGCGGAGGCGGCGGTCCAGTGGATGGGGGAGGGCCCGGACGCGGGGCCGCTGCCGGAGAAGAGGGAGGCCCGATCGACGACGGCCCACCAGCGGAGCGGCGCTCCTCCCCCAGGGCCCGCACCAGATCGTTGACCTCCGTGCTTGCCGTCAGGAAGGACGCGCCGGCGGCGAGGCGCCCGACGACATGTGGCCGTTGCCGGACTCCCCAGACGAACGGCGTCCAGAACTCTGCGTCGGCGTTGGGAAACTGAAAGCCGGGACGCATGACGCCGACAACCTCGTATTGAATGCCGTCGAGCACGATCGTCTTTCCAAGAATCGCGTCGTCACCACCGAAACGGCGTTGCCACATCGCGTAACTGATGACCGTGACCCGGTCAAGGCCGGCGGCCTCTTCCCGTGGCTCCAGCAATCGGCCCATCAGGGGCGTCGCTTCGAGCATCGCCATGACCTGGGGCGATATCCGAACGCCGTTCAGATGGATGGTCTCCCCGCGTCCGCTCAGCGTGACAGCCTCCGGGACGTAAGTACCCAGATTCGACAGTGTCCGAGAGCGGGACCGAAGGAACTCGAGATCCTCAAAGCTCATCGAAGCGACAGACGTTTTGATGCCGCCCCCATCGTCTGGCTGGAACTGGGTGGCGATCCGGACAAACCGATCAGCACCGGGAAACGGCAGCGATCGGAGCAGCACGGCATGGACGACGCTGAAGATGGCTGTGTTGGCGCCGATGCCGAGCGCGAGGGTGCCGACGACGACCGCGGTGAATCCCGGTGCGCGCAGGAGAGCGCGCGCCGCGAATCGCGTGTCCTGGCGGAGATCGTTGAGCCACCGGAACGACCGTGCATCGTGATGCAGTTCCTTCGCCTGCGCCACCCCGCCGAGCGCGCGTCGAGCCGCCAGGCGGGCCTCGGCATCGGTCAGCCCCCGACGCTTGTACTCGTCCTCGAGGACACCGAGGTGCGCCGCCAGCTCGCGTTCGAGCTCGGACTCGGCGCGGTGCGGTTGGAAGAAATGGACGAGACGAAGCAGGAATCGTCGAAAGGTGGCCATCGCTACGGCTCGTTGAGCAGAAGAACGTCGACAAATCCGGCCAGACGTCGCCACCGCTCCGTTTCCTTCGCGAGCGCGCGCGTGCCTGCCTTGGTGATGCTGTAGTACTTCGCCTCGCGATTGTTCTCGGTCCTGCGCCAACTGCCCTTGATCCAGCCGTTCTGCTCGAGGCGAACGAGCGCTGGATACAGCGTGCCCTGCCTCAGCGTGAGCCGGGACGTGGACACTCGTTCAAGACGGGCGGCGAGACTGTAGGCGTGCTGGGGGCCCATCGCCTCCAGCGCGCGCAACAGAATGAGGTCCAAAGCGCCCTGTAGGAGCTCGACTTCGCTAGACATCCAAGTGAACCAGCGCAGACCATGCCATTAAACTACTAGGCTGTCAAGTGGAGTGACCGGCCGGCGGCGTCCCGGAGCTTTCTCGCCGGCCCAGAGGCACACAGCGTCGCGGCAATGGAGAGCAGGGTCGGCGGTCCGTCGGCGTGACTACGTCCCGTCGTCGTGCGGTTCGAAGACGTCGGCAAGGGGAATGACTGGTACTACTCGAGCAGTTCGGTCACGTATGCGAAGTCGTTGGCGAGTGCCTCGCGTTCTTCGGCGCTCAAGGGCGACGCCTGCGCAGCGGCGAGGGACGTGCGAGCGTCTGCCGATTGGCCGAGTCGCGTTTCCAGCTCGGCACGATACAGATAAGCCCTCGCCCGCTGCAAGGGCGTCGCATCGGGGTACCGCTCGAGGCCGGTGATCAATGTCTCGAGCGCGCGCGGCTCGTCGTCGTGCGAGTCGCCAAGCCGTGCCGCGACCTCGACGATCCGGTCCAGGCTCCTGGCCTGCGGCACCGACGAATCATCTTCGACGTCCCCCAGCTTCGAAATACGGAGCCAGTTGCCACCCGGATCGACGACGCTGAAGCCACGGACGGTGCCATATCGTTTTTTGGGTCTGCCGATGCGTGGGATGCCCTTGACCGGCAGCTTGCCGTACCGCTGCCGCAAGCCCGTGGCGAAGGCCTCATAGAGTCCATCCGGGTCGTGCACGGCCACGATCGCGGTGCCATACGACTTGGCGGGCTCGAAGCCTTCCATACCGAACAGGTGAATCTGCAGATCCTCGCGTGCGACGACGGCGTACGGGTTCGGGCGGAGCTGCCGGTAGGTGCGGCTGAAGCCGAGCGACTCGTAGAAGCTGATTGATTCGTCGATCTCGCGGCAGGGGAGGCAGGGGTACGTGCGTTCGTGGGCCATGGTTTGGAATCTCCTATGGATGGGTCAACGTTCATCTGCCATGCGGTAGAGCCCGCGCTCGAGACGGTCGATCAGCTGGTGGGTCCAGTCGGCATGGCTCTGCGCAGTGTGCAGCCAGAGTGAGACCACCTCGCCGACGGGCCCCCATTCCTCGAGATTGGTGCCGGGCGGAACGTGCGCGGCCACACCGGTGCGCCAGGCATCCATGGATTGCGCGCGCTGCCGAAGCAGATCGAGCGCCTCGGCGCGGGACAAGTCATCGATCAATCCGACGGCTGCGGCGAGCAGGTCAAGGCGTGGGTCGCGGGCGGTCAGCGCGCGGCGGAGCCGAGCGCGATATTCCTCGTCGCCCTGGGCCGTGAGCTCAAATTCGGTGCGCGGCGGGCCGCTGGCGACGCTCGCCGATTTCTCCAGCGCTCGCAGCAGACCTTCGGCACTCATGACCTTGAGTGCGTGATACACGGAACCCGATGTCGCGGTGGACCACTCGTGGGCGCCCCAGGCCTCGAGGTCCGCGCGTACCTGGTAGCCATGGGCATGACCGCGCCGGCGAATGGCCCCGAGGACGAGCAGTCGAACCGCGGTCACGGTCGTGAGCTCGGGTAGGTGTGGTCTAGATGAGTCATGGTAGCCAAATTTGGCCAGAACAAAAGTCTAGCCTTCGGGCCCCCTCTGGTCAAATTTTGGTTCCTGATGTGATCGGCGGTCGCGGAGAACTCGGTGCTGCGGTTCTTGAGATCGGTGCCGAGTGCGCCGGTTCGAGGAGCACCGCAGGGGCTGATCAGCTCACGTGGCGAGGCCGCTCCCGTCCGTTACAGCCATTGGCGCCGCCTGAACAGCACATACAGCGACACGGATAGCAGCACCATGAGGATCAGGGCGGCCGGGTAGCCGAACCTCCAGTGCAGTTCCGGCATCCGATCGAAGTTCATGCCATAGACCGTGCCGATGAGGGTCGGCGCGAAGAAAATGGCGGCCCACGCCGAGATCTTCTTGATCTCTTCGTTCTGCGCGAAGCTGGCCTCAGTGAGCCGTTTGACTTCGACGTTCTGCGCCTGGCCGACCAGCACGGCGTTGATCGTCAGGACGGTCTGGTAGAACTCGATCACGCCCTGGAGATACTCCTTCTCGCTGTCGGCCACGCTGCGGACACGTTCGAACTGATCGATGATGTCGGCCACGAGCGCCTCGCCGAGGGGTGGGACACGCGTGAGTCCGGACATCCGTCCGTAAATCGCTCCGCCGAGGGCGGCCATGGTTCGGACGGCGAGCAGGCCGTGGCGCGCGCGGAACAGGTCGGTGAGGAAGCCCTCGGGATCGCCGACGTCCCCGGCGGTCACCCGCTGCTCGAGCTGCCACACGTCGCGGGTCATGGTCTCGACGTACGCTTCCTGATTCCGGGTGAGCGCAGAGACGATGGCGTGCGACAACTCGAAGACCGACTTGGGCCGGAACCGCCCCGCCACGATTCGCGCATGGACCGCCCGCGTCTCGCGCAGTGCCACCGCCGGTGCGACCGTCGAGTTGATGGGCCCGTGGACGGTGACCAGGTAGTGCCGGCTGATGATCTGGTCGAGCTCAATGTAGTGCACGTGGCCGCGCTGTCCGCGCTCAGGCGCGTGCAGCACGATCAACACGTGGTCGCCGTAGCCGTGGACTTTCGGCACGCGATTGCGCTCGACGCAGTCCCGCACCGCCAGGGGATGAAAGCCGAACACGTCCAACAGTGCGCGCGCGCCGGCTTCGTCGCAACTGGGGATGTCGACCCAGATGAATCCGGTGTCACGCCGGAGCAGTGCCGCCAGTTCGTCAGGGGACCGGTCCTCGATGCCCTGATCGGTGAGCAGGCGAACCTCCATTCTCACACCTCACGGCGCGATCCACCGATCGCGCGTCACCGCCATTGAGCACTCTGCGGCGCCATCGTATTTGAATCCACGACGATCGTCCAACGGCACTCCCAGGTACTTTGACGTGTGCCTCGTCAGGCCATGGCTGCGTTCCAGCGCTGCTGCATTTCGCCGGGGGACACATCTTCCTTCTTCGCTGAGATCTGCCACTTGTGGCCGAACGGGTCCACAACCATGCCGGTACGGTCGCCAAAGAACTCGTCCTTGATCGCCCTGAGCACCGTCGCGCCAGCCGCTTCGGCCTGCTGCATGACGCCATCGGCGTCGTCCACGGCGAGGTGGAGCGTGACCGGTGTGCCTCCGACCGACGCGGGGCTCAGCGCTCCAAAGTCCGGCCATTCGTCAGCCACGTAAAGCAGCGAGTCGCCGATCGACATCTCCGCGTGCCCAATGCGCGTGCCACGCGGCTCCGTGAGTCGGAACAACTCGCGTGCGCCGAAGGCACGCTCGTAAAACGCAATCGCGCGCGCGGCATCGCGAACGACGATGTATGGTGTGAGCCTTGCCATGAACTCTCCTTTTCGGATACTCTATTTACGTTACAGATCGTTACGTATATGAAGAAGCCTGTCAAGCCGATTGTGCGGCGTCCTCGCGGACGCCCCAGGGATCCCGCGGTCCAGGCAGCGATCCTGCGTGCCGCACGCGAGTTGCTGGCCGACGGCGGCCCTGCGGCGGTGACGATGGAGGCGGTGGCTGTGCGGGCCGGGGTGGGGAAGCCGACCGTCTACCGCTGGTGGCCGAACCGTCACGCGGTGGCGATGGCCGCGTTGATGGAGCGGAGAGTGCCACCGCGGGATCCGGACGCCATCTCCCGCTCGCCGTTGAAGGCGTTACGGAAGCAGCTCGAATCAATGGTCGTGACGTTTGCGAGCCCAATCGGCCGAAACGTCGCGTCGCTCATCGCGGCCGCGGCTGACGAGACGGAGCTCTCGAAGGCGTTCCGGAGTCACTTCGTGCTGGCACGGCGGGAGGAGGGACGTCAGTGGCTCGAGCACGCGAAGCGATTGGGCGAGGTGCGATCCGACTGCGACATCGAGGCGGCGCTGGATGCGATCTACGGCGCGCTCTTCTTGCGTCTCCTGCTCGGACATGCTCCCCTGGACGCGCGATTCGTCGCACGCCTGCTGGATGTCGCCGTACGCGGCGTCCGCGGTGGCCAATAATCCTGGTCGGCGCTCTTCGCCTCCGACGTATGCCGATAACGCGAGCATCCTGCCTGGCTATTTACTGGAAGCACGCCTGGCAGTCATCGCCAGCCGGGTTAGGCCGCGTCGAGGAGGCGGCGAATCTCGGCGACGAGTGTGGCAGGGTTCACCGGTTTGGTCAGGATAGCCGCACCGCACGCCGATCGAATGTTCTCATGTTCAGAGCCTGGACAGACGCCCGTGACGACGATCACCGGCACGCCCTTGGCTCGGAAGTGGCGACACATCTCCGAGGCCGGGACTCTACCTGACATGCGCCAGTCGGTGACGAGGATCGAGGGACGGAGAGT
This sequence comes from uncultured Acidobacteriota bacterium, assembly GCA_963749835.1. GTDB lineage: Bacteria > Acidobacteriota > Vicinamibacteria > Vicinamibacterales > 2-12-FULL-66-21 > JALZOC01. The sequence continues at coordinate 2,148,246 of CAVVOD010000001.1, read as the reverse complement.
GGTGAGACGGGCCACGGCTTGAGCACCATCTTCAGCCTCGGCGACGTCAAAGCCGGACATCTGGAGCATCACCGCGTACATCTCGCGGCTATCGGCGTGATCATCAACGAGCAACACGGTGGGTTTGTCCATGGCGTTCGGAACTCTCGGCAACAAAACGGTGCAGCGCCCTCAAACCAGGCATCCGCATCAAAGGTGGGAAAAGGACAGGAGCGCCGCAACAGCGGGCGCCAGCGCACTCCAGGCTTCCATGAGTATGGGCCGCTGATGATGAGAAATCTGTGCTGTTCGGCACACCAGCGTCTCCGTGTTGAGAGCCCCTGACCATACAGGCTGCCGCGGACTGGGAATCCGATCGGCAGAAAAGCCGCGGCCGGCACGCCGTCAAAACTGAAGACGCATCACGACCCGGACTGAGCGTGGCACCGTGGGATGTGTGTGAACGTCGTTCACGCCGTTGAGCGGCTCGCCGGGAAGGCGTGACGTGTAGAAATAGTCGATGTCACTCGCGGCCGAATCAAAAAGATTGAACGCGTCGAGGATGACATGCACCTTCGGCGTGATGTGGTATCCGATCTGGGCGTTGACGAGGCTCGTCTTCTCGGAGCGCACGCTGTTGTCTTCGATGAGCGGTCGCGGGCCGAAGTACCGCAGCCGAATGCTGCCAAACGCGCCGCGCGACCGGTCCGCGGTGAGTCCGAGCGACGTGACGACCCGGGCAGAGCCCGGGATCAGGCGACCCGCTGGATCGTCATCGGTGAAACGCGCGTGGGACCAGGCGACGTCCGCATCGGCGGTCAGGACCGACGACAGCCTGACGTAGTTCGTCCACTCGACGCCGTAGCGCGCGCTCGGCCGACTCGCTGCCGTTGTCCCTGCGTCGCCCACGAAGAGCAACTCGGAGGCGAGGTCGAGCCGCCACAAGGCCACGGTCGTTTGCACGCGGGGAATAGCCACTGTCCGGATACCAACCTCTGCACCCTTGGCACGGGCGAGCGGCGTCACCGGATCGGCGGACTTTCCGGTCGATGGATCACGGGTGATGGTGGAGCCGCGCGCGTCATTGCTGTGGTACCCGGTGCCGGCGTTCACGTAGAACTCGGTATCTCCCCACGGACCGAGGATGACGCCTCCTTTCGGGCTGACCAGTCCGCTCGTCTCCGTGCCGGAATTCGCCGGGTCATCGGAGCGGACGTCGAATCGGTAGCCATCGACGCGCACCCCCGCCGTCGTCCGAAGCCACGGCAACCAGCGCAGGTGGTTCTCGACAAAGAGGCCGGCCGAGCTCTGCGTGACCGCATCCTGGCGTGTCGTGCTCAGCCGCTTGCGACCTCCGGTGTGAAAGAGACCGACGAGCGGGATGTCGTCGTTTCGCACCTGCACGCCGTAGGTCGTCTCGGCGGTGCGACGGCCCCACTGCGTCTTGCGCGTCTGTGCCACGCGGCCACCCGTCACCCAGCGCCGATCGGCCTGCTCGAACTGGTCACCGTGCTCGGGATCGTCGAGGGCGTACGTAAAGTTCGAGAAGAGATTCAGCCGGTATTTCGACGCGAACGCCGTGGCGCGCGTGAGAGTGTTGGCGGACGTGTGCTGGTAGTCGGCGACGACGCTGTACCGGGCCGTGCGCCCACCGTCACTGAAGTCGATGTTGCCGAACCGGGAGATCCGCCCGTCCGCGATGGCCCGCGCCGGTACCTGGTCCGTCGAATTCCACGTGCTGCTGTAGGCGAGTCCCGTCAGCGAGAACGCGTTCTGCGTGTTTCCGCGGCTGTAGCGCAGCACGCCGTTGATCTTGCGGTAGTCGTCGGCCAGCACCCACGGCCCATCGTTGTGATTGAGCTCGAGCGCACCCAGCAGTGTGCCGCCGCCCACTTTCGGCGACGCCGCCAGGAGCACGCGCCCCCAGCCGTCCTGCCCGGTGCTCACGGTCGCGATGGAGTTGGCGAGCACATTCGCGTAGTTCACGTTCGCCGAGCCGGCCGCAGAGAAGTCCCCTTCCTGTGCGGAGTAGGGACCCTTTTTGAACTGCACCCCGGTCACGAGCTCAGGAATGAGAAAGTTCAGGTCTGAATAGCCCTGGCCATGTGCATGCGTCGGGAGATTGATGGGCACGCCTGCCACGGTGGTCGAGAAGTCGGTGCCGTGATCGAGGTTGAAGCCCCGCAGGTAGTACTGATTCGCTTTGCCCTCACCGCTGTGCTGGCTGATGATCACGCCAGGCACTGTTTCGAGCACTTCACCGGCGCGCATGATGGGGCGCGCTTCGATCTGTCGCGCGGTGACGGCCCCTTCACTGGCCGCCGCTGCCACACCCACGAGATTCTCTTCGGGATGGTCAAGATCCGCGAGGTTCCGGAACGTCTCGCGGGCCGTGACGACCACGGCCGCGTTCAGCGAGAGGTGCATCTTGACGTCAACCTGCGCCGTCGCGCCCGAGGAGACGACGACATCGCGCCGCCGGACGTCGGCAAAATTCAATTCCGACAGCACGATGGCGTAGCGGCCGTCAGGCAGCGCCGCGAACGCGAATCGTCCGTCCGGATCGGTCACGGTTGTGCGCGTGATCTTCTGATCTGCGGATGTGACGTGCACCGCGACACCGGGCAACGCGCCGTCAGTTTGATCCACGACACGGCCGGCCAGGGACGGCGGTGTCTGCGCCGCCATCGTCCCTGGCACCACCATGGCCAGCAAAAGCATTACGAGGAGTTTCATGCCCACACTACGTGGGCAAGAGCAAAACGGATTGCGAGTGGGTCTCGCCACGACACTCCCCCCGGGTCGACCTGAGAGTCTCAGGGGGCGATGGGTCGCGGCACAGCCCCGGGAGACGCGCTACGGCACGCTGGGAAGCGCGCCGCCATCGCCGCGTCGGGTGGCTGACCGGGGCAGTCTACCACGGCATAGCTGTGCTGCGGGCTGTGCCTGTGGCACCGTAGAGCCTGCACCCTCACCGGTCCGTGACAACTCGAGGATACGGAAGCCGGGCGACCGTCGGCGATCATCCCGGACAGCGGTATCAAGCAACCGGCTTGCACCGTGAGCGGTCAGGCGGGAAGTTCGGCTGTCGGCACGACGAGGAGCACGCGCGCCCCTTCGGCGGTCCAGAGTTTCTCGTGATGCGTGCCGACGTCGGCGTGAATGAAGTCGCCCGGTCCGAAACGACGTCCAAGCGTCATCACCGAACCGGAAATGACGTAGCACTCCTCGTCGCCGTCGTGATCGTGCGCGGGAAACCACGTCCCGGCCTCGACGTCGAGCAGCAGCGTGGCGTATCCGCTGCGGCGATTCATCGACAGCACCTTCATCCGGATGCCCGCCACCGGGTGCGGCATCCAGTCGTCCTCTGATTCGAGGTGCACCGAGAAGCCGGGCGGCAGGGCCTCAACGGACAGCCGCGCCAGCAGCTGTGCCTTCACCGCCGGCCGTGGTTCGGGACCGGCGACCGATTCGGCCAGCGCGAGCAGGCTCGTCTCGTCGAACTCGAAACGCTCGTCGCATCTACTCATACCTGCAGAAGCCTCGCGTCGAGCTGCCGCCGCAGTGCGTGCAGCCCGGCTCGGATCCGCGTCTTCACCGCCCCGAGCGGCAGCCCGTGCCGGTCCGCCAGCTCCGACTGGGTCAATCCGAGAAAGTACGCCTGCAGGATCAACTCGCGCTGGTCCGCGGGCAAGAGCGCCAGTGCACCGCTGCGCCATCCGCGACACGCGCTAACGGTCGCGATGCCTCTCAGAATGTGAACTGGTAGCTGGCTTCCACCACCCGAGGCATGCCGACCAACACCTGGTTCGCCGTCACGGCCCACTCGACGTAGAACGCGTTCGTGAGGTTCTTGGCGCGGACCGTCATGTCTCCGGGACCCATGTGCCAGCTCGCCTGTGCGTCGAGCAGGGCGTAGCCATCGACGCGGACGGTGTTCGCGTTGTTCGCGAAGAAGCGGCCCTGGCTGCGAACGCCGGCGCCGATCGTGAGCGGCCAGGCGCCTACACGGTAGCTTGCCCATATGCCTGCCGTCCGCTCCGGAACGTTCGTCGGAAGGTTGCCGGCGCGGTTGGCGCCCCCGGCTTCGATCAGGTCGTCGAACCGCACCCGCAGGAACGACGCGTGTGCGTCGATGCGGAGCAAGGGCGTCGGGATGGCTGACGCCGTGAGCTCGACGCCACGAGACGACTGACGCCCGCCCTGGATCGTGATGTTGGCGTTGTTCGGGTCACGAGTCAGGATATTGTCCTGGGCCACCTCGAAGGCCGCTCCCGTCAACTCGATCCGACCACGGCCGAACGTGCTCTTCACGCCGGCCTCCCACGATCGTCCAGTGGTCAGATCGAATTGCGCGTTGGTCTGCGAAATGATCGGTACCGTCGACACCGGCGCGACGGCCGACGTGACCTGCGCAAAGAGCTGCGTCTTGTCCACGAGGTCGACGACCACTCCGAGACGGCCCGACGCCGGCTTGAAGAGGCGTCCGAAATCGGTTTGGACACCGGTGTTGAGATCGTCTACGTGGCGGTCCACGCCGACCTGGTCGAGGCGTCCACCGCCAACGACTGTGATCCGGTGGGCAATCGCGAAGGCGTCCTCGGCGAAGACGGAGACGACCGTGAGCGTCGTGTCGAAATCGACAAAGCTGCCGGCACCGGGAAAGTTGGCCGGGGTTTCCGCCGGAAACGTGCCGCGCTGCGGTGCGAACGGATCGACGGACGTGGTCGTGCCGAAGCGGCGCGGCATGAAGAACGTGTTCCGCGTGGCCTCCAGGCCGACCGAGAGCCGATTGCGCCGCCCACCGAAGCGGCGATCTGAAGCCAGCGTGAAGCGGTTTCCGTAGAACTGGTGATCGTGAGTGATGCTGGTCGAGGCCCGCGTTACGAGACGCTGGCTGACGTCGAAGCCGTAGGTGTCAGCGTTCTTCCACTGCCGCAACGCGTCGTACCCATACACTTCGTTGGTGAGACGCCAGCTGGCCGACGGCCGCCACTCCAGGCGTCCGCGCAGCCACGTCCCGTGCGATTCGTTGATCCCGTCTCTGACCTCGAAGTTCACGTCGCGCATTGCCCGATCGAGCACGAACCCGCGACTATCGGTGATCAGGTCACTCGAGTCTCGGGCTGCGGGCGCCATCACCAGCGGAGTTCCCCAATACGAGGTGTGGTAATCGTCGCGGAAGTGATCCACCGAGACAGACAGCCTCGCCGCAGGCGACAACTTCAGTTCGAGCGTCCCGCTGACGTTCAGCGCGGTGGTCCCCGTGTCGTCGACGTAGCCCCCGTTCTCGCCGAACACCGCATCAACACGGTAGGCGGCCCGATCACCACCACCGATCGGGCCGGTGCTCCCGAGCGCCGCGCGCCCGTTGGGGAGCGATCCGAAGGACACGAGGGCCTCACTCCGCCGGCGTGCGAAGTCCGGGCGCTTGGTGACGAAGTTCACCGCACCCGCCAGCGCACCTTCCCCGTACAGCACCGACGCCGGTCCCTTCAGCACCTCGATCCGATCGAAGTTCCAGCTATCGAAGTTGCGCATCACCATGGACGAGGTCGTGCTGCGCGTGCCGTCGTACAGAGTCGAGATCGCGGCGGACGTGAAACCGCGCATCGAGGTCGCAAAGGTCGCCGGCAGGTTCGCGGCGGTGACGCCAGGCACACGCGCGAGGGCCTCGGTCGTCGTCGCCAGCCCGCGGGCCTGTGTCTCCGCAAACGTGATCACGCTCACCGTGGCCGGCGTCTCTCGGGCGGTCAGGCCAAGCCGGCTGGCAGCAGCGGACGGCGCATCGAGTGTCGCGCCAGATGCGACGCCCGATACGGAGACCGTGTCTGAAGCCACGACGTTGCCGAGTGTGAGATTGACGGTCGTGGCGGGTGCGCTGGCAGCGACGGTGGCGTCGATGCTGGCCGGTGCAAGGCCGATGTACCTCGCGACCAGGCGATGTCGGCCGGGCGGCACTCCGTCGAAACGGTAGCGGCCGACGCTATCGGCGTCGACGGAGCGCGTTCGACCGGCGACCGTCAGCTCGACGCGCGCGCCGACGACGAGCGCCCCGGTGGCGTCGCGTACGGCGCCTTCGATGGCACCGACGGTTTGCGCAGCCGCCGGGCCGGAAAACAGAAGTCCGACCAACCCGATGAGTCCGAGAACCCGGATCATGAGGGTGCCTCGAAACTGGACGAGAGGAGTGACAGCGGCACCTGTGCCGCCGAGAGTCCCCGTTCGCCTCGCCAGACCACCAGTAGCGAGCCATCGACCCGGACCATCTGCGCCATCCCTGTCGTACGGCCAGGAGAGGCGGCCCCCACGGTGACCACACTCCCGGCACGGCCGTCGGAGGTGACGCGGCGCAGACGCAGTTGACCTCCTCCAGTACCGAGTCCTTCGAGCCAGGCGACTGCGACGGAACGATCCGGCAGCATCACCAGTGCGCCCCTTCCGACTGAGCGCCCTCCGTCAACGGCGATAGGCGTTCCGAATGACGCGCCGGCATCGCTCGAGAAGGCGACCTTCATCCGAGGAACATCCCCGGCAGCGGTGAACCAGGCGGCCGCGAGCGTGCGGCCATCGGCCGCCAGTTCCGGCCCATTCGTCGGGCAGCCGTTGATCTTCCAGCCATCGCGATGAACGGGCTTCGGCGGGGTCCATTTGCCGTGCACGAATCTCACGATGGAGATGTCCCGGATCTCGCCGGGTTCGTGATCGCGATAGGCCGCTACTGGACCATCGCTCGTGGTGGCGAACGCCGTTGGGCAGCAGGAACACGTGTCCCCGTCGATGACCTGTGGCCCCGTCGCTTCTCCGGCTGCGTCCACCGACACGTGACTCAAGGTCATCGTGTGGTCCGCCGGGTCGTGCGAAACCGGTCGCGGCGGAGTTAGGTACACAGCACTGAACCCCGTCCGCCCTGGCAGCAGCGAGACGAAGCCGCTGTAGGAGTGAATGTTGTCTGTGCCGTCGGCGAAGACTTCCTTCCAGGTGGCACCCTGATCGCGGGAGACCACCACGCGGATACTGTTGTTGTACGTGCCAGGCATCGGCTTTGCGGGGTTGATCACGGGCCACTGCGCCACCAACGTGCCATCGCTCATCGCGACAACTGATGGATGATCCGCCCAGTTCGAGAACAGGTCGTCGCCCTCGGCGATCGTTCGCGGGTACTCCAGCGCCCCTGCGTATATGAGGAGAAGCGAAGCGCCCCGCCCCGACTCGCAGGTTCCAGCCAACTGAGGACAGCGCCAGCCGTACCGATGCTGGCGAGCGAGTACATGCCGGCATCCGCACCGCTCGGCACCGACAAAGGCCTCACGCCATTCTGCGACTCCGCTGTCGTAGCCGCGAGCGCGATGCTCCCACACAGCGCGATCGAACGAACGCTCAAGAAGGGCATGGCCTAAGTGTCGGATAAATGCGTGCGGCCGACGTGCGACACGTTGTCGCAGAGTGGAGACAGCGAGCGTTGGCCGGGGACGAAGCCATGACTGTCAAGTGCCGGTGCGACAACATGACGCACCCTATTTGTGCAGGATGAGACGTGTCCTGGAAACGGTGCCGAGTCAGCTTGCCGCGGCGCCTGCGTTTACTTCCCCAATGAGATGAAGCATTTTCGTCCCTGTGCCGTTAGCGGCACAGGGCCCGAATCATTTCGCCTGAAGAACCCTGGTCCGACTCGCTGCGCGCTGTTGCTCGGCTCGGCTCTGCCACGTATGCTCGCGCCCGCAAACGGCAATGGCTGCGTGTCGCGGTCTGGCCGACTCGGAGGAGTTCGGTATGGGCAGGTCGATTGGGTCTCGAGCTGCACCACTCATCGCATTGACGGCGCTGGCCTTCGTCGCGGCGATCCGCGTCGCGCACGTGCAGAGTGGCCCGCCTGCGTCGCCGGGGAACACGATGATTCACATGATCAACGGCCAGGTGATGTCGATCACCGTGGACGACGATCCGGTTGCGCGCGCCGCGGGGCATCCTGCCGCTCCAGCTCGAGGGCAGCAGTCAGATCTGGTACCGGAACGTCTACCTCAAGCCGCAGGAGAAGGCGCTGGAGTACCCGCGGTAGGTGCGGGCGCGGCGTCCTCCGTTGACCTCGTGCCTCTGGATGCCAACGTGCTGGTTCCGTCTGGCTCTCTCGGCATCACGTTTCGTTCGTCAGGAGGTGGCCATGAAGCGAGTCGGCACACAAATTCTCATGGTCGCGTTCGCTCACAGGGGCGAGGCGTCCAGATCGAGGGCAAGGAGGTGGCCCAGAACGACGACGTCTTGTTCCGGCAGATCGACCAGCACACCTGGATTCGTTTGCCGCTCACGGCCCCCCAATATCATCTCCAGCACCTTGTTTCGTCAGAGGTAAGTCGGCCTAAAGCGTCCGACCGAAGAACGGTTTCAGCTTGCCCATCGCGGCATCCACATACTCGGGGCCCCAATAGGTCTCGATGTGTGTCGCGCCATCGATCTTGAATAACTCCTTGTCCTTCGTGCCGGTGGCCTTCGCGAAGGCATCCTCAGTCCTGTAGAGGCTGTCGGCCTTGCTCCCGGCCATCAACAACAGCGGCTGCTCGATCAGTTCGATCTGGTCGGTGGCATCCCAACGCATCAAGTCCAGCAAGCTGCTCATGGTGTACTTGAAGGTCGAGTTGGGGTGCGCATGGGTGCGCCAGTAGTACTCGTACCCCTGCCGATACATCTCGAACGGCAGTGCAGCGATCTGTGCATCTGTCGTGTCGGCATCCCCGGCATACGGAATCGGCCCGCCCGCCAGCTCCTGGGCGCGGGCCTCTGACGCCTGGCACAGGCGCTGCTGGATCGTGCTCAGCTGCGAATCCGCGAAGCCGTTGCGACGCACCCGTCCGGAGTTGAACATGCTCAACGTGGCGAGCGACTTGAAGCGCTTGTCGGTTTTCGCGGCGGCCAACGAGTATCCACCGCCGCCGCAGATCCCGAGCAGGCCCAGACGCGCACCGTCGACGCCACGATAGCGGGTGATGAAGTCCGCCATACCGTGAACGTCCTCGATGCGGAAGGCCGGCTTGTCCACGCTGCGCGGCGCGCCACCGCTGCCGCCCTGGTACGCGGCATCCGCGGTGATCGTGATGTACCCCTCTGCGGCCAGGCGCTGGGCGTACAAGCCCGCGACCTGTTCCTTGACCCCGCCGTTCGGATGCGCGATGACGACTGCAGGATATTTCTGCTGCGGATCGTAGTTGGCCGGGGTGTAGACGTTGGCAGCGATATCCAGGCCGGTGAGCTTGTAGGTGACCGGGTGAATGTTGATCCTGCCAGGCTCGTTCTTCGTGAGGCCGCCGCGATAGACCAGGGTAAACACGTTCTGCTCGCGTGTGGCTGCGACAGCGGTGGTACTGGTCATGGCTCGAACTCCTAAGACGGCACCTGAGAGAACACGCGCGGACGCTCCGAGGAACTCGCGCCTGCTTGTGTTGATGACTTGGTCACTTCGGCCGCCCGACGTGCGCATCTTCATGCGTCCAGCGTAACCAGCTGCACGAAGTCTGAGTAGACCGTCAAATGTGTATGGGGATGTGAGTACCCTTCACCAACCCGAGTCGGCGTCAGCAGTCGGCCGCGCTGTCCGCGCTGAGAGACGCCCCTCGCATGTAGAGGCGTGAGAATAGTGTTCGAAGTTTGTCTACACATTTCGACAGTCTGTTGGAGCTTCAGACGCCGACGCTTGCGGTCACCATCTCGCCGGGCGAACACTACCTCGCGCAGCCGGGCCGAACAGCAGTCAACCTGGCGTTCATATTACAGGCGGTGCGGAACGGGTCGTTGTCTGAACCTACGAGATGTGCTCGCAATTGATTGCGATTTGTTAGAGGAATAGGCAAGAAATGGCGCATGCCAGCCGGTACGCTGGCGTTCGAGCGGCGACGTATCGCAACGCCAGCCGGGTCAATGGCGCGGTACCAATGGGGCATTCGCAGGCGGGCTCGTTCCCCCTGGCGTCGGCGCTGCTCAGTCCTGCGGCGATGAAGGGCCTCGTGCTCGTCGAGCCCGGCACGTGCCCGGCCAACTACACCGACGAACAGATTGAGACGCTGGCGAAGCTGCCGATTCTGGTCGTCTTCGGCGACTACCGCGACACGCCCACGGGTATGCCAGCGCTCCCCACAATCGCCTGATCCGTGTCAGCTACCGTCGATAGCGGCAACCCGATAGCTCTCGGAGACACGCCATGCGAATCGCTCGCCAGACCGCCAGCGGTTTGCCCTTTACTGTTGCCGCGCTTACCTCGCTGTCAATGCTCGCTCGAGCGGTGCCGCCAATCTGCGGCACACGTTCTGTTCGCACCTGGCGATGAAGGGCGCGCCGGCGAGGGCCATCCAGGAACTCGCCGGCCATGCGGACCTGTCGACCACACAGTGCTACATGCACCTGAGTCCGGCAGCGACGGAAGACGCGATCCGGTTGCTCGACGGACGACAATCTGGCCTCGAGAGTGTCTTAAAATTTGGAGACATTCTGGATACGGACTGCGCGGAAGGGCCGAGGAGGCCAGCGCCATGAGCAAGAGCGTCTTGGCGAGACGCTTCTCCGCGTTATTGAAAGGGAGATTTGCCAGGCACAGGGACAGATAGGAGCACCCAACGTGAGGGGCAAAGCCGGCGATCCCGGGTGTGCCACCACGCGACGGACCTAGCCCGCCGGGTCAGGGGGGGGCGACTTGCCGTCTTCTCACCATTGTGGCGACTAAGATCGCCTGTCTATCGATCTTCGTCGTGTCAGCCCCGCTTGCTTGAGGTCACCAGACTTGCGACGTTGTGCCGCCCGGCCAAACCGAACATACCGAGCCTGTTCACGGATGCTGGCTCGGAGCAGCAGACGATCGCTGGCAAGGCCGAGGTTCTGGCGCCATTCCCGACGTGCATTCCGCAGTTCGGCGGCCCATTCATCCAGACCTGTTGTGGTATCGCAGGTAGTGACGGCTGCCATACGAGCGCTCCTTTGGCCAGAAAGGCCCCTTACTGTTCTGGGCCGCGATGTGCTCAGGCACGATCAGTGCCGGGCGTGTGCGGCCAGCTACGGGCCCCGGCCAAGCAAGATCCGGTAGCGTCGGAGAGTCGGATCTTGCGATGGCGGTCGTCTGGATGGGTCGGGCGGCGAGTTGAACCCGGGGCTGGACCGGCCAGTACCTGCCCGTCGCGGCAACGGTTGCCAACAGTGAGCTGTTCAATACAGGGCAGACGCGGGCCGCATTCCTCACTACGATCCGCTCCTCGGCTCGCTCGCCAGCGATGTGAAGGGCACCGTGACGCATACGTCAGAACTCGCGGATGGCGATCTGGTCGTTGTCGAGGACCGTCACTGCTTTTTCAATGGCATGTTCACTGTCGCGCTCTGGCCTGACCTGATGGTCGTGTATCACGGGCCGGGTCTCCCACGGGGGCTGGCGGAAGCCTATGCGATGGACCTGGCGGGCACCCGCGGAACGCTCGCGTGGGACCTCACGTGCACCCCGCCAGCACGGCTCGAGGCACCCTTTGCGATCGAGTTTCGCTCCCGATTGGGTGCCGTCCGACGTCCTGGCGACCGGCGAAGAAGCGACCGGCGAGGGAGCCACCACGCCGGATCAGAACCGGTTCGACGAGGAGGTCGTCGCAGTGAAGACAGCCAACCAGTCCCTTCGCCACGACTTGTCTGAGCACGTTGGTCGGGAGTTCCAAGAGAGGAATTCGGCACGAGTGTCGGCCGTCAGGGCCGCCGTCCACGGGCGCGTGATGCTGGTCGTCGAGGACGAGCCAGAGACACGCCGACTGTTCTCGAGCGTCTTTCAGTCGGGTGGATACGGCAGCGCCGAAGCCAGGAACGCGGAGGACGCTTGGAGACTCCTCCAGGAGGGCTTGCTGCCCGGCGGGGTGCTCCTTGACCTTCGGATGCCTGGACCGAGCGGCCTGGCCTTCCTTCAGCAGTTGCGAGCCGACCCGCGTTATGTGGCGCTTCCAGTGACCGTTCTCACGGGCGATTACTTCATCGACCGTTCGACCGAAACCATGCTGCGTGCGCTGGGCGCCACCCTGCTGTTCAAGCCGATCAAGATGAAGGAGATCCTGGCGATCGCCGCGGACCTCCAGGGCGCGTGATGGGCAACGACAAAATCGACTGGACAGACGTGCAGGCCCGACGCGTTCGACACAAGGCCGGCGCGATCGTCTACGCGCAGGGCGACGTCTGCAGGACGATCCTGTACATCGAGCAGGGCCATGTGCGGCTGTCTGTCATTTCGCACGTCGGCAAGGAGGCCATCGTCGCACTCCTCGAGCCGGGCCACTTCTTCGGTGAGGGCTGCCTCGCGGGGCAGCCACAACGGATGTCGACGGCAACCGCCGTCACGGCGAGCACGATCGTCGAGATCGAGAAGCAGGAACTGACCGGCCAGATTCTCGCCAACCCGGACCTTGCGCAGCGATTCCTCACGCATATGCTCACGAGGAACGTCCGAATCGAAGAGGACCTCATTGATCTGCTCTTCAATGATGCGGAGAAGCGTCTCGCCAGGACGCTGCTGCTCATGGCGCGCTACGGCGAAGAACAAGCATCGCACCGGTCGCTTCCAAGAGTCTCGCAGACCATTCTGGCCGAGATGATTGGCACGACGCGCTCCCGCGTGAATGCCTTCATGACGAAGTTCCGACGGCTGGGGTTCATCGAGTACAACGGCACATTGAAGGTCCACAACTCGCTCCTGACGGTGCTCTTGCGCGATGCGCCTGCCTCAAAGTCCGGGGCGACGGCAGCTCCCTCCACCACTACGCTCACGAATCCGCAGCCTGCCCGTCGTGCGGGCGACAGGGTGTCGAGCCCACGGCCTTACGCTAAGTAGCGTGTGAATGGTCGATAGCAACGTGACAGATACGCCTCAAACCTCTCCGACTATCGAGGTCTGATCGACGCAGACGGAGTGTGTTTAGGCAGCTGAGTCGCTGAGGAAATACGCGATAAGGTGGCTCGCAGCGCATTCCGAACCGACAGAAGGCCACGTATGAGATTCGAGGAATCTACGGCGACATGCGGAGGATTGCCAGAATAATCACATCTCGGCCTTGACCGCCTCAACTCTTGGAGCTATGCCGACTGGCACTTCAGCGATGGCGATGACCGCTTCGGCCAGCACCTGGGTTTGCGCTTCAACCTTGGCCATTCGTTCTTCGGTATTTAGCTCGTCGACGTCGGCCGATGCGAGATCTTCCTTGATTGCCGCCACAATGATGGACAGCTGCGGATTGGAGGGGAGGTCTCCACCAGTATCCCGATGGGCCTCTCTCACGATATCGGCAGCGATGTTGGCGTGCCCAGCTTCGCTCTTTTTCTCAGACACCATCACCCCATCAGACATTACACACTCACGGCAGGTCTGGCTGTCCCCGACAGCACACCTCAGCACGGCCAATCCTGTGGCAGGCCTGTCCTGTCAGCTGCACTTGCGAGCCTATCGTTGCCTTCTGTTGGGACCCACTATCTCTACGTAGTCGACAATCGCGTAGACGTGTCAGAAGGGCGAAATACAAACGGCCGGAAGTGCCTGGCACTTCTCCGGCCGTTCTGAGTCGATGACGGCTGCGCGTGCGGGTCACGCCGCAGCGAGGGGCAAGCCCTTACCGGACTTCCAGCGTGGTGACGACCGGACGATGATCGGACGGCATCACCCCGGCCGCGTTACGCGTGTCCACCACCTGCGACTGAATGAGCGTGAGGTTCGCGGCCCCCTTCGAGTAGAAGATGTAGTCGATGCGGCCGTTCTTCGTGGCGCCAATCGGATTGTTGCCCGCGAACGTGTACGCCTTCTTGAGGGCCGTCGCGGCCTCCCACGAATCCGTGTAGGTCTTGCGCATTTCCGCGATGGACGACTGGTCCGGCCAGGCGTTGAAGTCGCCGGCGATGATCCGGTTCTCCGGCCGGGCCGCCGCCCAGCTGATCACCTGTTTGGCCTGCGCCAGACGGTAGGGCTGCGAGTCCGGATCGAGATGCGTTTCCATCAGCGTGAGGGTCCGGCCGTTGACCGTGATGGTGGCCGCCCCGATGACGCGACCGTAGACGATCACGGTCTGGTCCGTCGAGTCGAGCGGAACCGTCGAGAGAATCTGGCTGCCTTTGCCGTTGCCGGTCCAGTTGCCATATTCCTGCGTGAAGTGCGAGTACCACACCCGGCCGGTCTTCGCCGCGAGGAGCGACCGATACCGTTCGGGCTGGTTCTCGTTGCCCCAGCCGGTGTACTTCTCGACTTCGTTCAGCATGACGATGTCCGGTGTCATGGACGCCATCCACGTTGCAATGCGGTCGATGTCGTACTTGCCGTCGGTCCCGACGCCGTGGTGCAGGTTCCACTGCAGGATCCGGAGACGTACCGGGTTGCCTGAGGGCACGACCGGGCCCGGGCCGTCTTCGGTCACGATCGTCGCGTCGTTCTTCGTCGACCCCGGCGCGACCGTCAGGTAGCTCGTCGCAGAGAGGATCACCTGATCGATCGATATCCCGTCCTCCCGCTGCTGAATGCGGACCGTCTGCGCTCCGGTCTGCGCGAAGTACACGAGCGGACCGAGGACGCCGGTGCCGTACCCATTGTCCTGCCAGCCCCAGCCCGCAAGTCCGCATCCTGAGCAATCTTCGATGCCCGCCCAGGTGGCGGACGTGGAGCCAATCTGATTGACCGGGACACCGGTATCGGAGACGGCCCCACTGAACTGCACGTAGACGGAGTCGTTGCTCCAGGCGTTCTGATCGGCGCGACCGCGGATCCAGAGACGATAGCCGCGACCCGCCTCGGCATTGAACGTCAGCTCGAAGTAGGTCGTCGGGGACGCCAGGGCGGCCGGCACTTTCGCGACCGCGGCATCGCGATTGCGGAGCCGAGCACCACCCGCGGCGGTCGGATCGGTTTCGACGGTCCAGTTGCCCCGGACCGTGGACGCGCTCATTGCCGTCAAAGCGATTTCGCCGTCCGCCGAAGCCTGCGCGTGAATCGTGTGTGGCGCCCCGACGAGGGCGGCCAGCATGACGAGCACCATCACTGCGCGATTGCGGAGAAACACTTTTGGTGACATTTATTCCTCTTACATCCTGCACAGGGGACGCGCGTATTGCGGCTGTCCCGATGCAGGCTATGGACTTGGTGTTGAAGGTTGGCGCTCAGTCCGCGCCTCGATTCGCGAGCGTTGAATGATGAAGGGGCAAGGTCAATGCCGTGGCAAGCGCTCACGGCATTCCGCAGATTTGCTCAACGAATCGGCCGTGCGCGGCTCAAAACCACTGCAGGCGCTCACGGGCGCTCAAGGGAGAATTGGTGTGGGGATCACGGAAAGCGCGATCCGCGAGGACCCATCGTGCTCGGAACCCACCAAGTGACTGAGACCAAGGGCAGGAACGCCATTGAAGGCGCTTGTAGTCGTGCGGTGCCGTGGTGAAACGCTGTTGCGTCTCCGGTGCTGGACCGCCCCGGCGCCGGTTACGGTTCAGTCAGTGGCCGATTCAGCGACTTGGGATGACGCGCGAGTTGTTCCGCTGGGTCACCGCGTCACGGGCACGCCACACCGAGGGCGTCGCTGATAGCAGCAGGTTTACACACTGTTCTCCAATGGCGCGCCGCAGAGCGAGAACGGTCTCACATCCTCGATCGCCTGAGCACTCTTGAACAGCCTGCCGGCCAGCACCGCGCCGCCTGGCGGATGCCGAGGAGGACTCCGCGTGCCCAAAGAGTCCGCCGGTAAAGTCCTGCAGACCTGATCGACAGGGAGCTAACGCACCCATACCGGCGCGCCGCGACCTGGGTCCCCTGCACAATGGCGCCCGCGGCACCCACCATCGCGAAACCCATTTTGCGCGACTTGGCCCGTCATCCAGAATCAGTGTTAGGTGTTGTCGACCGGATTCTCACCCGACAGGCGGCGCTCTTCCCCTTGGATGGCTTCCAGCTCCCTGCGGAGTCTAACGTTGAGCCGACGGAAGGCGGCCAAGTGCGTTTCGAAAGTAGTCTGGAGTGGGAGATTGAAAAGTTGCGGATACCGTTCAAACGGGACTGCACGCACAGGCTCACTCGCGAATTCGAGTTCTTCAGTGTGAGGAGTCTTACGATTCATCCTTGTACTTCAATCAGAACACGCTGGCGAACGGAACCAGCGCGGCGACAAGACCAAGTAGGTGAGTTCGCGCCCGGTTCCGTGGTCGGACGAAGCCGTGGCCCGGACATCCGCCCAGCGACCGCCGCGGAGGAACCGACGACCGAGCCGATCGACGAACTCAACCGCAATTGTCTTGCCGTTATGGACGTGAAGGTTTCGGCCGGGTTATTGATGGGGAGCTAGCCGAAGCCACGGTTGTCTGCCAAAGGACAGAACAACTTCCTGCGCACGGCGGCCTTCTCGATCAAGAAGGTGTTCCGTGCCGCTCGAGCCGCATCACCCGCGGCACAGCGGCAAGGGCGGCTAGGCTGGCATTCCTGCGACCGCGGCGGACTTCATGCTCCAAGCCGAATCGCCTGATGTCAGTGCTTCAGCGCTACTCGCAAGTATTCACTCACCACCCGAGCAGCCGTGCTGCGCGCGATCGCCGTTGATGAATCACGGCATGAATCCGTCGCACGGGTGCAGAGGTATTCGCAGTCATGCTTCGCCTGCAGGGTTCGTGTATACCAGTCAGCGCGACGAACCGAGGGCAACGGTCTGCGCGGGGGGTTCATTGCTGCCTAGTCTGAAGGTTCTGGTGGTCTCTTTTCGAGAAACCGCCCACTGCGGGTCCGATTTTCTGTCTGCGCTCGGGGATTGTCCAGACTTCGCCACACGCATCACACCGCAGGTAGACATAGCGGTCAGTCAATCTGGCACAGACAATTGGGTCGAGTCTTAGTTCGGACAGATTTGAACTGGTACGTCAACCGGCCGCAGATTCCGACGGGTCACCCTTACACTCCCCGTGTGGACGCCGGACGCGGCGGAAACTTGGTTTGCGTGCTGTCGAGGATGCCGCTCGGCCACGCAGCGGCTTGTACAATCAGGCCGCTCCGGTCATGAGCCGGGCCATCGGTCGTGCAAGGGCTGCTATCCCGGAGACACTAGATCGCCTCGGTGCATCCATCGTGCACCAGCCCGCCCACGGTTCTAGCATTCGCACTGACCATATAGCCGGCGCTTCCGCTCTTTAGCGGAGACTGACTACATCTCGATTTTCACTGCCTGGATCGCGGGCGCCACAGCGGCGGACGGTTCGGCGATCGCGATGACAGCTTCAGCGAGGACCTGAGTCTGTGCTTCCAGCTTGGCGAGTCGATCCTCTGGACCGGGATGATCGCCGAGATCCTGTGCGACAGCCCTCACGAGTTTCTGTCGCTGGGCGTCCGAAGTGAGCCCTTCAGTGCCGCCAGCGCGAATGGCTTGTCTGGCGATCTCCACGGCGGCGGCCTCCTCGTCGAGACCGCTTTGATCAGGCAGGGCACCTTTTTTGATGGTTGCTGCTCCCGCCGTCGTCAGTGCGTGTGAGAGCGGTCCATCGGGAGTTCGACCCGTAGC
Organism: uncultured Acidobacteriota bacterium; assembly: GCA_963749835.1. Classification (GTDB taxonomy): domain Bacteria; phylum Acidobacteriota; class Vicinamibacteria; order Vicinamibacterales; family 2-12-FULL-66-21; genus JALZOC01. The sequence goes on along the minus strand of CAVVOD010000001.1, from coordinate 2,130,757 downwards.
GACCAACCGTTCCGGCAGCGCGAAGGTGAGGTCCCACGCGAACGTTCCACGGTCCGCCGCCAGGCCGATCGCATACGCCTGCGCCTGTTCCCTGGTGAGGCCGGGTCCGTGATGCACGACCATCAGGTCAGGCCAGAGCGCGACGGTGAACATCCCATTGAAGAAGCAATGCCGGTCCTCGACGACGACCATGTCGCTGTCTCCGAGTACCGCGGTATGCGTCACCGTGTTCTCCACAGCACTCGCCACCTGGCCGAGAGCCGGATTGGTACTGGGGGATGGGGCCAGAGTCTGCCCCGTATTGAACACCTCATCCGCGTTGAGACGGGACGGATTGCTGCTGACAGAGACGGGTCGTGCCAATCATCGCGGCCAGAACGGCCTGCGAAACTCTCGGAAGCGTCCGGTGGGATGCTTGTTCTTCCCCGTAACGCGCCATGAGCAGCAGCGTCCTGGCGAGACGCTTCGTCGAGCCGCGGGCTTGTCCTCGACGGCAAGCATCATGGCCCCGGAGACCAAACGGTCCTGACGGATGACACCCGTGTCGATGTTCTTCCACGGAACTCCGGACCAACGTTCTCAGGCAGTTCGTCCTGGTCTATCGAGCTCTGAAAGGCGACAGCCGATCAGCGGCCGGGCCCCGGTTTCGTCACGACCGTCGCCAGCAGGTAACCGTGCCTCCGCACGGCCGGTACGTGCCGGTCGAGCAGTACGAATGGCCACACGAACGCCGCCGTGACAGTCGCGAGCGGCCGGCACCATGAATGGCACGCGAGGTCGAGCATCCTGAGCCAGCCCGGGATGAAGAGAATTGCCGTCTCCGCCACGACGGTCAGGCCGCTGCGCTCCAGCATCTCGCGCAGCGCACGGCGCGAATAGGACTTCTCGTACCCGTACGCATACAGCCCCAGCCATTGCAGGACGGTCGCAAGGATCGGCCGCAGAAAGGGGTCGTGACGGTTCGGCACGCCCACGATCGCGCACCCGCCTGGTTTGAGAACACGCGCGATCTCCCCCACAGCGCGTTCGGTCTCGTCGAAGTGCTCGATGGTCCCCATGGAATAGATGGCGTCGAAGCTCGCGTCGAGGAAGGGCAGATCACGGATGTCGGACACGGCGCTCTGGAGTCGGCGTCCCCCGAATGCCGCACGGGCCTGCCTGACGGTGGGCTCGGAGATGTCGATGCCGTAGGTGCGGGCCCCTCGCTCACCGGCCCACGCGAGGATCCGCGTATTCTTGGCTTCATCCCACAGATCGGTCTTGAATACCTTCAATCCCGTGAGTTCGGGGAAATGCTCCATGAACAGTCGGTGCTCGTTGGCAGCGTAGTAGCGGGTCGAGGCTGCGCCGTCGAGATCCGGAAACCGCTCGCCCACGTCCGCCCAGAACCGGCGGTATGCCGACGCGGTCATGGACGTTGTCCCCCCGCGGCCCAGTGCCACGTCCCGATACCGAAGGACAGCGGACGCATGTCGCCGTTGCTCATGAGATCGCTCGCGACGGTCGGGGGCTCGCACGGATGGAACACGAGGTCGTGCTCGCCGGGCGCAAGCGTCAGCGGGCCGATCCGGTGAAGCCGCCGCTGTGGCGCCACGAGTATCGTCTGCACCTCCGAGCCGTCGAGCACGAGCGTCAGACGTCGGGCGCGGTGAAACGCCGTCATGTCGACGTCGAGCGCTGCCACGATCGGACGATGGCTGGTGTTCACGACCCTCAACGAGGCCTCGGGGCCCATCCATCGCCAGGTCCAGTCTCCATCGTATTCGCGTGCGTAGAACCTCGTCATCCGGGAGATATAGACGAGCGGAGCCGGTGCAGTGACGACGAACACGTTGCCTCCGCCGAGTCGCGCCACCTCCTGCAGGCCTTCTGGCGTGCCCCGGCTGCCGAACCAGCGCTGGACAGCGGTATCGTGCCTGACGAGCAGATGCGTATAGCCCGCTGCGGACAGTTTGTCGGCGAGCCGAGGCTCCGTGCAGTCGTCGAGCATTCCGTTGGCCAGCGAGATGCGATTGCCCGTGAGCCACTGAACCGACTCGGACTCCGGTGTGAGCGACGCGCAGTCGAGAGCGTGAACGGGAGGCGGCTGCCGCACCACCCACCTGTGCGCCGTCGTCGGCAGCACGTCACGCCAGAGCGATGGCGGCCAGACGGCGTACTCTCCGGCCGCACACACGAGACACGCGACTGAGGCGATGCGCGCGCGCCGCGCACCCGAGCGCCAGAGACGCTCCACGCCGATGCCGGCCAAAAGCACCGCCATCAACTGCACCACCACGCCAAAGCGCGCGTAGGAACGGAACATCGGCACGATCGCATAGAGCACGGCTGAGGGGCGCATGAAGGTGAACTGACCGATCGTCCGCTCAGGCGACAGGGAGCAGACGAGTGCAGTGAGCGCAACGGCCGACAGAACCGGGACGGCTGCCATCGCGACCGGGTGTCGATCTCCCTTCACCCACGCGAGCACCGCGACCATGGCTGCGGCCACGATCCCCCAGCCGAGGCTCACCTGCTGTTCGAGCAGTCCCGCCTGTACTCCGGCGTCACTCCAGACGCGTTTCGCCATATCGCCGAACACCGGGTGCTCGATGGGTGGCACGAGATAACTCCACCACTTCGCACTGAACCGAAAGAGATCCTCGCGCTCGAATGCGAACGGCGTCCTCGTGACGACCGTCCCGTGCGCCGCGTACCACGCGTAGGCGATTCCGCACGCGCCGGTGCACAACAGGGTGACGCACGTGATCGTCAGATGACGAAGCGATCCCGGCTGCTTGCGGGATTTGAACCACCAGTACGTGCCGATCGCAACCGGAGTGATGGCCGCCGCGATGAAACCGCCGTAGAAATTCGAGAGCGCCACAGCGGCAACCGCCAGGATCAGGAAGCCGGCGGCAACCGGGCTCGATTCGTCCAGGCAGCGCCACAACGCGAGCAGATAGAGCGGAACCCACTGCGTCTGCGCGATGTGAGGATGATATGCGGCGTGCGCGAGATGAAATGGCGAGAAGGCAAAGGCCGTCGCGGCGACCGCCGCGCTCACAGGCGTCAGGCTGCAATGTCGCGCGAGCAGATAGGCGGCAGCAGCCGACAGCGGGAACGTCAGAAGGACCACCCAGTTGTACGCGGCCACCGGACCTGTCAGGCGCGCGAGGAGGGAGCCGGGTATGTCGGTGAGCGGTTGCAGGCGAGCTCCAGGTGCGATCGGGCGGCCGAACTGTTCCATCACCGTGAACGGATCGTGATGGCGCCCCATGGTCTCCATGCCGAAGATCCGCTCCGCAGGAGCGCGCACGACGGCCGCGGCGATGACGAGCGTGATGACGAGGGTGATGGCCGAGACGGCCGTCACCTCAGCGACGCGGCCTGTCATGCGCCACCAGTGCTGCGATGAGGAGCGTGGGGCCCGCGACAGCCCAGGCCCGGACGTCGCGGACGTGGGGCATGAGGCCGGCGTGACTCACAACAAAATGCAGCGCCGTCAGGAGGACGACCTGGGAGACCCCGAGCACCGCGAGGCCGGCCGTGAACGCGCGCCAGTGCAAACCGGTAAACGTCGCCAGGGAGAGCGCGAGGTAGAGAGCGATCTGAAACGCGGGAAGCAGCGCGAGCGCGCCCTGCGGATCGTCCGGAGGCGTACCGGCCCACAACACTGACGTGAGTACCCGCGAGTACCAGGGACCGAGCAGGTAAACGAACATGGCACCGAGCACTGCGCCACACAGCGCCCGACGCCACGCGGTCATGCCGGCCCCGTGCCGCCAGATGGCGGCGAGAACCACGACCACGCCCGCCAGCACGAGCTGAAAGAACGCATGGATCAGCCATGTCGGCGAACCCACGAGGGCCGCCGGCAGCGCCACCACGAGAAGCCGCGCGATTCCCAGTCCGACGAAGAGCGGGACCGCCGCGACCAGCGCAAGCAGGAGACGGCTCCGGCTGCGCGAGTACGAAACAACGGCTGCGAGATAGACCGGGATGAGCGGCGTCGACAGGCACTCCTGCGTGACGAGGAACCCGCCACGGGCCGTCGAGAGGACATTGCCGCTCGCCTCGGCCTGGACGCCGAGGAGCGTCAGCCCTGCGGCCGCCGCGCGTGCGGTGAAAGCCGCGACTGCCAGCACGCCTGCGCTCTCCAGGTAGAGCGGGGACACGGCAATGAAAATGATCACGAGTGCCGCACTCAGCAGCACGAAGCGCCGCGAAACAGTCCGTAAACCGACGATCGGGGTCTGACCCCAGTCTCCGTTCGTGGGACGCGGCTGGCCAGCCAGCGTGTCTGCGAAGCGCATCCAGACAAACACATAGCCGGCAATCCCGAGCGTGAGCACCGCCGGCCAAACATACACGTGGAGCGGATCGAACCACGCCGAACCGGCGGCCGCACCGAGGGTGCCGATGCGCACGATGTTGAGGGCGAGGATGAGCGCAACGGCAAGGGCCGCACCCGCGATCCGTCTGCGCCAGGCAACCGGATAGGCGAGGATCGCCCCGGCGCACAGCGCGACAGCGTCGGCTCCGCTGCACGCGAGGGTGACCTGCACCGGCAGCGCCGGCGCACCGAAGCCGGCTTCTGCGAGCCGGGCCTGCAGTTGCGTGAGTGGCAGGATGGCGTGGGTCTCGAGCCACGCGAGTCGCAGCAGCCCGAAAAGTCCCAGGGTCCACGCGAGTCCCTCCAGCGCGAACCTAAGCGCCGGCGTGTGACGGTAACTCTGGGTGGTGGCCGTCGGCACGAGGTATCTCCTGGACCGACACGTGGCGCGCGCCGAACATCCTGGCGATCTCGCCGATGGCGGCGTGGCTGTTCAGCCTGGGCGAGCAGGAGAAGATATCGACGTTCACGGTACCGGTCTCCGGCCAGGTGTGGAGGACCGCATGCGACTCCCGCAGTACCGAGGACGCACGTGAGCCCGGCGCCCGGATACGCGTGACTCACCTCCTGGACAATCGTGGCGCCGGCGGCGCGAAGGGCCGAGCCGAAGATCCCGGAGATCTCTTCGCGGTCGAACTGCGTGAGCGCGGCGCACCCGGCCAGGTCGACGGAATAGAGAATCGGTTGCCCGTTGGTGGCCATCGGTCTTCGGGACTATACCGAACAATCGTCACGCCACCTGTTCAACATTGAACAGCCGCCTTGCGGTTAGTCCGCTACAGTCGCTTCCTACTCGTCAACAGGGGAGGCCCAATGACTCGGAGATGCTCAGGCGTCGTCGTCGCAGTCGTGGCACTCGGTGCGCTGCTGTGCGGCGCGTGGCCGGGGTCTGCGCAGACCGCACCGTCGCTTGGCAACGCACAGAGCTTCGCCGTTCTGGGCGGGTCGACGGTCACCAACACCGGCACCAGCACCGTCACGGGCAATCTGGGCGTGAGTCCCGGCTCCGCCGTCACCGGTTTTCCGCCGGGGATTGTGACCGGCGGCATCCACGCCGCCGATGCGCTCGCGGCGCAGGCCCAGAACGACGTCACCACGGCGTACAACAGCCTCGCGGGCCAGCCGTGCACCTCTGACCTGAGCGGCCAGGACCTTGGCGCCATGGTCCTGACACCAGGCGTGTACTGCTTTTCGACGTCGGCATTCCTCACCGGCAATCTCACGCTCGACGGCCAGGGCAATTCAGCCGCGGTCTTCATCTTCCAGATCGGGAGCACGCTCACGACTGCCAGCGGTTCGTCCGTGTCGTTCATCGGCAACGCGGCGGCCTGCAATGTCTTCTGGCAGGTCGGCAGCTCCGCGACACTCGGGACATCGTCCGCGTTCGCGGGAAACATTCTCGCGCTCACGAGCATCACGCTGACGACCACCGCCCAGGTTGTCGGCAGGGCGCTGGCGCGCAACGGCGCCGTGACGCTCGACACCAATAACGTCAGCGCATCCGCGTGCGGAGGGGTGACCTGTCCTGTCGTCGCACTGGCCCCGACCACGCTGCCCAACGGCGCGGTCGGCGTGGCTTACAACCAGACGATGACGGCCAGCGGAGGGACGGCGCCCTACGTGTTTACCGTGCCGGTGGGTACGCCGCCGGCCGGTATTACGCTCACGACCGCCGGTGCGCTGGGTGGCACGCCGACAACGGCAGGCGCACCAACCTTTACGATACGGGCCACGGATACGAACACGTGTTTCGCTGAGCGCCCGTACACGTTGACCATTCTGGGAGCGGTTCCCACGCTGTCCCAATGGGCGATGATCCTGCTGTCGTGCCTGCTGGCGCTGGCCGGCGCGATCGCGCTTCGGAGGCGAACCACGTAGATCACTTCTTCGGTACCGGTACAACCAGAAGGGCGCCACGGCGGCGCCCTTCTGGTCAGTCGTCTGTATCCGCGTTCTGCTACGACATCGCAGGCATTCGTCGAGACTCAATAGCCGATGGCGTCGGAATAGAGCGGTGACCCGTGCCGTTGATGCGCCTGCTTCGCGCGCTCCTCCCCGGCTTCCCTGCGCTTTTCGCAATCGGTGCATCGCAGCGAACAACCGAGTCTTGACTTCGACCAGCCTTCTCATGGAAGCCCGTGGTGAAAGTCTGGATTTTGGGATTCAGGGCGTCGTTGCGTCGGGTCCAGCTGTTCAAGGATATGACTGACTTACATGCAACAAGCGCTGGGCCGTTCCTTCCTTTATCCGCATTGTGGCAGGTTGCGCGGCATCGTGAACGATGACTGCCAGGACGTGACGAGGCTTCGATCGCGTAACCACTGCCCGCATCTGCGTGCCGCCAGGAAGAGCGAGCGTCTCGCCCTTCCGGAGCTTGGCTGCGCGTGTCGGCGTCTCGTAGCACGCCTCGCCGTCAATCACATAGACCGCTTCGACGCCGGAATGATGATGAGCCAAGGAGTACATACCTGGCGTGAACACAGCCGACTGGACCAGCATGGAGTACTTCTTGAGCCCGTGGCAGCGGCAGCGGTCCCACGTGTGCCACATGCGCTTGAGCATCGGACGCAGCTTGTGGCGGAGGTACGTGCGCATGGACGCCCCTCAATGCGTGACTGTGCCGTGATATGTCCGCTACGGCTGTGCGGGTTGGACGGGTCGTCGTCGGATGCGCCGGCGACTTGCAGGACCATCCTGGATCCGACATGTGAACATGTCAAGGACTGAGCCGACGGCCGCGCTGAGAACGGAGTGAAGTGCCGGCGTGAGCGTTTTCTCGGCAGGCACCATCATCTCGGGCGCACGGAAGAAATTCTACGGGTCGCTTGACGACACAGCGACGCAAGGACTCAGGCCATCAGTGCTGCGCCGGGAATCCCGAGTCGGACATCGGCCCGGCCGGCACGACCTCGTCGGCGACGGTGTGACCACGGCGACGGTTGACGCGCAGCCGGATGTTCTCCAGATAGAGATAGACGACGGGAGTCGTGTAGAGCGTGAGCACCTGACTCACGAGCAGGCCGCCGACAATCGCAATGCCGAGCGGCCGCCGCAGTTCGGCGCCTTCGCCGGTGCCGAGCATCAGCGGGAGCGCGCCGAGCAGCGCAGACATCGTCGTCATCAGAATCGGCCGCAGGCGGAGAAGGCAGGCCTCCCGAATCGCCTCCTCCGGCGTCACACCGGTCTCGCGCTCCCGCTGGAGCGCGACATCGATCATCAGGATGGCGTTCTTCATCACGACGCCGATGAGCAGGAACAGGCCGAGCAGCGCGACGAGGCTGAACTCCGTCTTCAGGAGGAGCAGGGCCAGCAGCGCACCGGCGCCGGCCGACGGCAGCGTTGACAGGATCGTCAGCGGGTGGATGTAGCTCTCGTAGAGCACACCGAGCACGATGAACACGATCAGCAGCGTGCCGAGGATGGCGATGGCCTGATTCCCCTGCATGCGCGTGAACAGGCTCGCGTTGCCCTGCAGCCGTCCCTGGATCGAGGTCGGCAGGGTGAGCACCGACACCGCCCGGTTGATCGCCGCCTGTGCCTGGCTCAGGCTCACGCCTGGCGCGAGCTCGAAGGACACGCTCTCGGAGGCGAACTGGTCGTTGCGGCTGATGCGGTCGTTGGCAGACGTCCGCGTGTAGCGGCTGAATGCGGACAGCGGCACTCGGCTGCCGGTCGCGGTCACGACGTACACCTGGTCGAGCGATTCCGGGCCCTGGGCGAATTGCGGCGCGACCTCCATCACGACACGATACTGGTTCATCGCGTTGTAGATGGTCGAGACCTGGCGCTGGCCGAACGCGTTGTTGAGCGCCTGCGTCACCGTAGCCATTTCGATCCCGAGTTGGCGAGCCGCCTCACGGTCGACTTCGAGGCTGATCTGCTGGCTGGAGACCAGTTCGTCCTCGATCCCGGTCAGCTCGGGGAGCGGTTTGAGCGCCTCTCGCACGCGCTGAGCCCACACCCGCAGCTCGGAGACGCTGTCGGATCGCAGCGTGTATTGATACGAGCCGCCGCCGAACCCGCCGCCGAAACGGATGTCCTGATCGACGTTGAGCCACAGGCGCGCGCCGGGCACTTTGGGTAGGCCGAGGCGGATACGTTCAGCAACAATCTGCGCGGAGACCTGGCGCTCGGCGAGCGGCTTGAGGCGTACGAACATCTGGGCGTTGTTGATGCCGCGGCCGCCGCCGATGAAGCCGGCGACGCTCTCCACGGCGGGGTCGCGCATCACGGCCGCGCGGAAGGCCTCGATCTTCGGCTGCATGATCTGGAACGACATCCCGTCGTCGCCGCGGATGAAGCCGCCGAGCTGCCCGGTGTCCTGCTGCGGCAGGAAGCTCTTGGGGGCCTTGATGTAGAGGTGCACGGTGAACGCCGCGATGCCGATGAAGAACATCAGCACAATTGGCGAGTGCGCCAGCCCCCAGTCGAGCGTGCGCCCGTAGCCACGGCGCAGCCATCCGAAGACGCGATCGCTGATCACCTGCAGCCGTCCCGGCCCGGCGTCATCGCGGCCCACGAGCCAGCGCGCACACAGCATCGGCGTGAGCGTGATCGACACCACGAGAGAGATGAGGATGGCCGACACCAGCGTGATCGAGAATTCGCGGAACAGCCGTTCGACGATGCCGCCCATGAACAGGATCGAGACGAAGACGGCTACGATCGACAAATTCATCGACAGCAGCGTAAAGCCAACTTCTTTGGCGCCGGCGAGCGCGGCGGCGAACGGCGTCTTCCCGGACTCGAGGTGGCGGTTGATGTTCTCCAGCACCACGATCGCGTCGTCCACGACGAGGCCGGTCGCGACGATGAGCGCCATCAACGACAAGTTGTTCAGCGAGAAGTCCCATAGATACATCACCGCACAGCTGCCGACCAGGGCGACCGGCACCGCCGCCACCGGGATCATCGCCGCGCGCAGCCGGCCGAGGAACAGCAGCACGACGAGGATAACGAGACCGACGGCGATGAGCAGCGTCTGCTGCGCCTCGTGCAGCGTCGCCCGGATGGTTGGGGAGCGGTCGCTGGCGATATCGAGGGACACGCCCGCGGGGAGGAACGCCCTGAGTGCCGGCAGCTGCGCCGTGACGCCGTCCACGGTCGCGATGATATTGGCCTGCGTCTGACGACTCACGACCAGGAGCACCGCCGGCTTGTCGTTGAAGTACCCCGAGTTGTAGCGGTCCTCGACGCCGTTGTAGACGCGGGCGACGTCGGACAGCCGGACCGGCGCGCCGTTGCGATACGTGATGATGAGCGGCTGATACTGCTCGGCGGTGACCAGTTGGTCGCTGGCCTGGATCTGCCAGTGCCGCTCGCCGTCTTCGATCATGCCCTTGGGCCGCCGCAGGTTGGCGCTGCCGATGGACTGACGGACTTCGTCGAGCGAGATCCCGTACTGCGTCAGCGCCTGCGGCTGCAGCTCCACGCGGACCGCCGGCAGCGACCCGCCCCCGACCGTGACGTCACCGACGCCGGTGACCTGCGCGACCTTCTGGGCCAGCACCGTTGACGCAAGGTCGTAGAGCTGACTCGTCGTGGCGGTGTCGGAGGTGAGCGCCAGCAGCATGATCGGCGCCTGCGAGGGATTGATCTTGCGGTACGACGGCATGCCCGGCAACGCGCTCGGCAGCAGCGAGCGGGACGCGTTGATCGCGGCCTGCACCTCGCGCGCGGCCGAGTCGATGTTCTTTCCGAGCTCGAACTGAATGTTGATACGCGTCGATCCCTGCGAGCTCTGCGAGCTGATCTCGTTTACGCCGGCGATGGTGCCGAGCGCGCGCTCGAGCGGCGTCGCCACCGACGACGCCATCGTTTCGGGACTGGCGCCGGGCAGCGACGCCGACACCGTGATTGCCGGGAAGTCGATCTGCGGCAACGGCGACACCGGCAAAAGCGTGTAGCCGAGCGCGCCAACCAGTACCGACCGAGAGGCTCAGCAGCGTGGTCGCGACCGGGCGGACGATGAACGGCGCCGAGAGGTTCATGCCGTCACATCCTTCACGTCGAAGGATTGCGCCGAGGGTCGCCAGGCGCGGCCCAGACGGTCGAAGAACAGGTAGATCGCGGGAGTGGTGAACAGGGTCAGCACCTGGCTGACGAGCAGACCGCCCACCATGACCAGGCCCAGCGGCCGGCGCATCTCGGCGCCGGAGCCGGTTGACAGCATCAGCGGCAGCGCACCAAACAGGGCCGCCAGCGTCGTCATGAGGATGGGGCGGAAGCGCAGCAGCGCCGCCTTGTAGATGGCGTCGTGCGGGCTCATCGCCTCGTTGCGCTCGGCGTCGAGCGCGAAGTCGATCATCATGATGGCGTTCTTCTTCACGATGCCGATGAGCAGGATGATGCCGATGACTGCGATCAGGCTGAGATCGCTGCCGGTGAAGAGCAGCGCCAGCAGGGCGCCGACGCCGGCCGAGGGCAGCGTCGAGAGAATCGTGATCGGGTGGATGTAGCTCTCGTACAGCACACCCAGGACGACGTACATCGTGAGGATGGCGGCGAGGACCAGGAAGAGGGTGCTGTCGAGCGAGGCTCGGAACGCGGCGGCGGCCCCCTGGAACGTCGTCTGGATGCTTGCCGGTATCCCGAGCTCGCGCTGCGCCGTCTCGATCGCCTCGACGGCCTTGCCGAGCGATGCACCGGCCGCCAGGTTGAACGACATCGTCACCGCCGGAAACTGCCCGGCGTGGTTGACGACGAGTGCGGTGTTGCGATGCTCGATCTTGGCGATGTTGGAGAGCGGAATTTGCTTGCCGTCGGTGGTGGCCACGAACACGTGGCCGAGCGCCTCAGGACCGATCTGGAACCGCGGCGCCACTTCGAGCACGACGCGATACTGATTGGCCTGTGTGTAGATCGTCGAGATCAATCGCTGGCCAAACGCATCGTAGAGCGCGTCATCGATGGCCGCGACCCTGATGCCGAGGCGGCTGGCAGCGTCCCGATCGATGTCGAGGAAGGCCTGGAGGCCGCGGTCCTGCAGATCGCTGGCGACGTCGGCCAGGTAGGGAGATTGCCGCAGTCGCTCGACCAGCTTCGGCACCCACTCCCCGAGACGGTTCGCGTCCGGATCCTCCAACGTGAACTGGAATTGCGTGCGGCTCACGCGGTCCTCGATGGTGAGATCCTGCACCGGCTGCATATAGACCGCGATCCCCGGCACGCGGGCGACCCGCTCACGGAGCGCCGCAATGATCTCGGTAGCGTTGCGCGACCGCGCGTCGCGCGGCGCCAGCGTAACCAGCATGCGGCCGCTGTTCAACGTCGCGTTCGCGCCGTCCACGCCGATGAACGAAGAGAGGCCCCTGACGTCGGGCTCCTTGAGGATCGCCCTCGCCGCGTCGCGCTGCCGCTCCGCCATGGCCGCGAACGACACCGACTGCGGCGCCTCGGTGATCACCTGGATCGCGCCGGTGTCCTGCACCGGGAAGAAGCCTTTGGGCACGATGACGTAGAGGAACACCGTCAGCGCGAGCGTGGCCACCGCGACCAGAAGCGTCACCGGCTGATAGCGCAGCGACACAGTGAGCAGGCGGCCATACCACGCGATCGTGCGGTCGAAGAAGCGGCCCGTCAGGTGGTACAGACGACCGTGCACTTCGGTATGTTCGGCCTTGAGCAGGCGCGCGCACATCATCGGCGTCAGCGTGAGCGACACCACCAGCGAAATGAGAATCGAGACCGACAGGGTGATGGCGAACTCGCGGAACAACCGGCCGACTACGTCGGCCATGAACAACAGCGGGATGAGGACGGCGATGAGTGAGATGGTGAGCGAGACGAGCGTGAAGCCGATCTGGCGCGCCCCCTTGAGCGCCGCCTCCATCGGCGTCGCGCCTTCCTCCAGGTAGCGGGCAATGTTCTCCACCATGACGATTGCGTCGTCCACCACGAACCCGGTGGCGATCGTGAGCGCCATCAGCGTGAGGTTGTTGACTGAGAACCCGGCGAGATACATCACGCCGAAGGTGCCGATGAGCGACAGCGGCACGACGACGCTCGGGATGATCGTGGCCGGGATGTTGCGCAGGAACACGAACGTGACCGCGACGACGAGCGCCACCGCGAACGCCAGCTCGTGCTGGACGTCGGTCACCGATGCGCGGATGGTGTGCGTCCGATCGCTGAGCACGGCGACGGTCAACGTCGATGGCAGGCTGGCCGTCAGTGCCGGCAGCAGCGCGTTGATGCGATCGACGACATCGATGACGTTGGCGCCAGGCTGGCGCTGAACGTTTACCAGCACGGCGGGCAAGTCGTTGGCCCACGCACCGAGGCGGGTGTTCTCGGCGCCGTCCACGACCTCGGCGATGTCGGAGAGCCGCAGGGGCGCGCCGCCGGTGTAGGCGACGATCAGGTCGCGATACGAGTCTGCCGAGCGCAGCTGATCGTTGGCGTCGAGCATGAAGGACCGCTCGGGGCCGTCGAAGTTGCCCTTCGGCTGATTGACATTGGCGGCTGCGATCACGGTGCGCAGCGACTGAAGGTTCAGGTCGTGCGCCGCCAGCGCCTGCGGGTTGGCCTGGATGCGCACGGCCGGACGCTGCCCGCCGGCAAGACTGACGAGGCCCACGCCGGGCAGCTGCGACAGCTTCTGCGCCACCCGCGTGTCAACCAGGTCGTACACCGAGGGGAGCGGCATCGTCGGCGACGTGACGGCCAGCGTCAGCACCGGCGTGTCTGCGGGATTGACCTTGTTGTAGACCGGCGGCTGCGGCAGGTCGTTGGGCAGAAGATTGCTGGCGGCGTTGATCGCGGCCTGCACTTCCTGCTCGGCGACCTCTATGGCCTTGTCGAGAGAGAAGCGCAGCGTGATGACCGATGCGCCGCCGGAACTGGTCGACGACATCTGATCCAGGCCGGGCATCTGGCCGAACTGGCGCTCGAGCGGGGCGGTGACGGCGCTGGTCATGACATCGGGGCTCGCCCCGGGGTAGAACGTCAGGATGCGGATCGTCGGGTAGTCGACCTGCGGAAGGGCCGAGACCGGCAGCAGCCGGTAGGCGAGCGCACCAGACAGCAGCAGCGCCCCCATCAGCAACGTCGTGGCCACCGGCCGCAGGATGAACGGACGGGAGATGTTCATCGCTGTCCCCTCCCCGGTGTCGTGCCCGAGGCGGCGCCGGCTCCGCGCTGTGGCCGGGCGGGCATCGGAGTCTCGGTAGACGGCGGCCGATTCGGTCCCGTACCCACAATCTCTACCGCCGCGCCTTCTTCCAGCGCATCCACGCCCTCGAGCACAATCCGTTCGCCCGGCGCGACGCCCTCGGTGATGGCGACCCGTTCGCCTTCGGAGACTCCGAGCGTGACCTTGCGGATCGTCGCCTTGCCATCCGGTTTGATGACGTAGACGAACGTTCCGAAGGACGCTCTCTGGATAGTGGCTGCCGGCACGACCGTGGCCGCACGCACCGTGGACAGCTTCAGGTTGATGTTGACGAACTGGTTGGGGAACAGCTTCTCGTCGGTGTTCTCGAAGATCGCGCGGAGGCGGATCGTTCCCGTGGTCGTGTCGATCTGATTGTCCACGGTGCGGAGCGTGCCCCTTGCCAGGGAGGTCGTCTCGGCGCGGTCCCACGCCTCGACGGCCGGCGAGTTGTTGGCGCGCAAGGCGTCGAGGACCGCCGGCAGATCGACTTCAGGTACCGTGAACAGCACCGAGATAGGCTGCATCTGGGTGATGACAACGATGCCGTTGGTGTCGCCACTGCGCACGAGGTTGCCAACATCGACCTGGCGGAGACCGAGCCGCCCCGAGATGGGGGCCACTATCTTCGTAAACGACAACTGGAGCTTCGCGTTGTTCACCTGCGCGTCGTTCGATTGAACGGACCCCTCGACCTGCTTGACCAGCGACTCCTGGGTCGCGAGCTGCTGCCGTGGGATGAGCTGCCGCTCGAACAAGGAACGGAAGTTCTGCAGATCGGCGCGGGCGTTGCCCAGCCGAGCCTGGTTCTCGGACCGCTGCGCTTCGGCCTGCGCCAGCGCGACCTCGTAGGTACGAGGGTCGATTTCGGCCAGGACCTCACCTGCCTTTACTCGCTGTCCTTCGTTGAAGTGGACGCGGACGAGCTCGCCGTCCAATCGGCTGCGCACGACCACCGTGTTGACGGGCGTCACCGTGCCGAGTGCCTTCAGGGCGACAGCAATAGTGCGGGTCTCGGCCTGGACCACACGGACAGGAGGCCGCTCGGGACCGCCGCCACGGCCGCGGCCGCCCTGTTGTGCCGGCGCCGCCTGGCCGATGTCGTAATACCAGACGAGGCCCGCGCCGCTCAGCAATATGAGAAACCCGATCAGCCATTGTGCGAGGCGCAATCGCTTTGGGGGAGCGTCCACCGATTTGTGCATGTAAAAGCCTGCCCTGCCTATTCAATAGGAATTACGACAGTGGGCCGCCTTGCGTATCAATCGCCCACGATCGTGCACTCGTGAGATGTGCGTAGCGAAACGCTGCCTGATTTCAGTTGTCGATCACCGCACGTCCGTTGAGGGGCGCAAAGTCCGTCACGCCAACCTTCCACACTCACAGCCTAACAGCAGAGGCGGCTTTGGAACCTCGTCCACAATCGTTGAGACGTTGCCAACTCTTCGAGGTCGACCACGCCCAAGCGACGACAAGTAGACTTCTGTTGCGGAAAAGACCGCTTGGCGAGTTCGAGCAAGTAATCCAGCTGGCAATTTTGCGTTTGGGCGAAGGCTCGCGTACCCCGCGGTGTGCATGACGTCTTCTGTCGGGGGCAACCGGCGTGCCGAATCCCCGTTGGCACCGGAAGCGCGTAGAGCAGGGAAATCCATGTCCGCTCGCGCAATCTGTGGAATTCGTTCTCCGACATGCGGAAATCCGCCCAAAGCCACAAGGCGTCCGGAGAAGCGGCGATCCGATCGAGCAAGTAGAGACGCGGCATTGGGCCTGACTCTGGTCGGTCCTGACGTGGTGTCTGTCGCGGAGGGTTGGCTGGGTTCTAGCCGTTGGTGACAACGATATCGTCGGTTCTCCGATGGCCCACCATGATCGTCGCCGTCGTGTTCGCGGTGGACCTGGTGTACTACTTCGGGTCGAACCAGCCGACCCGCTGGACGTGGCCCACCCAGGGCGCTCGTCGCGACCGCGTTGTCGTCGGTGTCTCCGACCAGCGCGGAATCGAGCATTGCGGGGAGTGGCCGTCTCCATTTCCTTGACCCGTTTGGTGCGAAGACTCACTGGATATCTGGCAGCGCCTCCGCTAAATCTCTGGCTGACGTTCCGGTGTCATGCGATGCGGAGAAAGCACGGTGGGTCCTTGCGAATCCGTCGCCACGGTCCGAGTTCAGCTCGTCCCTCGGGTTCATGTTCTATGCCCGTGATCTTTCTGCACGGAGTGACCGACTCGCGGCGGTCGTTCGAGCGGATGCGCTCAGCTGAGCAACTGCATTCGGCTCAGAGCCTCGAGTATCACATTCCGGACCTTGCGATCAGGCAACGGCCTGGTCGTACATGTGCGACGTCTTCAGCACGTTCGACGCCTCAGAGTCCACGAGAAATTCTCTCAGGAGCGTCGACTTTCAATTCGCCTGCGACATAGCGGTACGGTTCGGGAGCTGGCTTGAAGCGGCGAACCGTATCGACAGAAAACGACCGCTCGAAGAAGTCCTTCAGGTCGGCGTTGCTCAGTTGCTGCTCAACTACGGTGGCCGCGGAGTTGGTGAGCGTCACCGTTCGGAATCCAGCCTCCTTCAGGCGACTGAGTCCCTCACGCACATCGGCATGAGCCGGTAGCGAGGGCATGCCGGTCAGGATTCGTGTCCGATCGTCTGTCGACAGAGAGACGCCGCGGCTTGTTGCTGTCATGTCGAGTGCGGCACCGCCGATCGCTCCAAAGTCCGAATAAGGCCCTGCGAGGCTGGCGACCTCCGAGTACAGCAAGACCGTTGAAAACCACTCGCGCAGCACGAGCTCGTCGTCGAATGCGCGCACGAAATGCGGCTTGAGCGCATCCACATCGAGCAGCGTTTCGTTCACGTCGAAGACGATGATGCGTGCCATACCGTTGGGGAACGGCCTGGCCGACAGCCGGAACGGGTCGAGACATCGTTGCCAATGCGACGGGAGCCGCCAACGTCGTGAGCATGGAGCGACGCGACAGCCACAGCCCACAGTTCGACGCGGGTATAGGCGGAGGCCCCGCCTCACAAGCAGCTCCCTCTCGCACTCTAGTCTACGCTCATCGACGTCGCTTCGAATACGCCGCGATCATCTTGCACGAGGTCCTCGACTCGTATTGGTGGCCCAGATTACCGTGCCGCGAGCCCGTTCGCCCCTGATGGCAAGCCACCCGTGAATGGGAGCCGCGTGAGGGACCCGTCGGAGTGCACGCGAAATGCCCCAATCGTGTTGGTACCGCTGTTGAGGGTGTACAGGAACCGGCCGCTGTCGGTGACGGCGACGTCTATCGGTGCGCTGCCAGTGCCCGTGACGGCGGTGCGACCATTGGCGTCGAGCAGCTCGATAGTGCCGTCGAAGTCAATTACATACCCGGAGATCGAACCGCTGCCGGTATTGGTGACGTAAGCAAAGCGTCCATTGGGCGTCACCACCACCCAGCAGGCGGCGGTCTGATTCGTACCGACGGACGGGCTGATTGTCGTCAGGATGCCGCTCCGATCGAGGTCGTACGACGACGTCGCGCTCGCGTTCTCAGCGCCGCCGAAGGCTTCAGAGACGAACAGGTGGTCTCGCTTGCCGAACGCGAACCCGAAGGGCGTCCGTCCTTTGGAATCCTGCACACGGGCATCACCCGGCAGCCCTTGCCTGCCTACTGCGAACGTCACAATCTTGTTGGTCGCCTTCTCGGTCACTACGAGCGCGTCGCCGTGCGGCGTGAACGCGATTTGCGCGGGATCGGTTCCGGAACCGCTGAGAGGCCGGTCGGATCCGTCGAGGGGACGCAGGCGACCGTCTCGCCCGAGCGTGAACCCTGTGATGCTGTCGCTTCCCGCGTTGAGGACGTACACGAGGCCACGATGCTCGGTGACACTCACGGGACGAGTGCCACCACTTGGCTGAACCTCCACGAGACGGAGTCCCCGGCGGCGAACCTCCAACACCGAAATCGAGTTACTGCCGGCGTTCACGGCAAACAGCCACTTTTCGTTGCCGCTCAGTACCAGTCCTCCTTGGTTCCCCAAACCCGCGCCGGTACCTGTGCCACCAGTCGACACGGCGCCGGCTCGGACGAGTCGACCATCGGCCAGGCGATCGAAGACGAGGACCGCGTTGCGCTCGGACCCGTTTGACATCGTGTACACGGCACCCGGGAAGCGAAAGCGCAGGCCGCTCAGGCTCTGCGTCTCCTGGGCAGACAGCGTCGCTCCTGCGGCGGCCACGAATGACGCGGCCAGACCGACCAGCACATGAACGAGACGATTCTTCACGGAAACGCTCCTTTCGGTTGAGACCGCGCACGAGCCGAGACCATGCGGGATATCAGGCGACGTCGTTGTCGAGGTGGATCGCAGTGAACGCGCCGAAGTCTCCGTGCGCATGAGATAGTTCTTCCTTCACGGTGTCCGTGTAGGTCCCGCTTCGTGGATATGAGTCGCGCGCGCCCGGAAAAACCCCCGCCCTGCGGGGCGGGTCTGGAGTCGACGGTTGTGAACGACAACGGAATGACGAGGGAGCCACCTCTGTGAAACGTCTGCCATGGTCAGTTCTCGTGACGATGCTGCTTTGGCTCGGAACGGCGCCTCAGGCGTTTGCACAGGATGAAGACCGCCTGTATGCGGGCGTTCTCGTCGGCATCTCGACGCTTTCAGCCGATGCGCGAGCCACGACCCAGCCTGGTCGCGCAGAGGTGTCGCTGTACAAGCCCGAGAACGGCGCCGCCCTCAACCTGTTTGCGGGCCTGCACCTGGGTCGCTACTTCACCGTCCAATCGAACTACGTGCGGAACGGTAACGACCTGACGTTGTTCTCGTCGGTCACGTCGGCGGTGGGGGGTCGCTTCTACGAACAACCACGCACCAGTACGCAACACGCCATCGTCGGGGACGCGCTGCTGTATTTCCGCGCCCTGGGGAGCGGTATTCGTCCGTATCTCTCAACGGGAGCGGGGTTGGTGCGCTTTGGCAGCGGGGCGGTGCCGAGCGCGGTCGGGGGCGGCTTGCCGACGCCCGAGGGTGAAATCGCGTCGACGCGCGTCGTGCTTCGTGTCGCGGTGGGAATCGATATCGCGCTCGGTGATCAGTGGAGCTTTCGCTATAGCTTCAGCGAAAGCATCAGCGGCAACCCAGTCAGCGCGCGTCTGACGCCACCGGGCGAGAGAAACCTCGCCAATTTTCAGAACCTGTTTGGGGTCGTTAGGCGCTTTTGATTCAGCGCTTCCTGACTCGCCTAATCACGAGGGTGATGGAATCCCGCGTAGGGACAATGTGGCCAAAAAATCGGGGCATTTTCGAGTCGTTCGGCCAGCACGCGCGCGTGACACACACGGCAGGGATTCATCGATCCGATCCGTTCGCCCACCGGCAGCGAGGCAATGGCCTGTTCGAACACGCAGAGTCCACTCCCCGCGGCTTTGGTCGCGGCCAGGCTGAGAAGCGGCTCCGCCTCCGACTGCCGGTTGACGAGCGCCGAATAGATCCTCGCCTTCAGGCGTGCTGGGGCGCGCTCGGGCGTCCCCGTGGCGAAGTCCGTCATGCCTGCCAGTCGTTCAAGCCAGCGATCGTCGTCCATGACTACACCTGATCCCACAGTTCTCTGAATCGCGCGCGGGCTCGCGCCAGTAGTCGCTCGATGGCTTTTTCGGTCTTGGCTGTCGCCTCGGCCATGTCGCGGACGCTGCGATTCTCCCAATAGCGCCATAACAGCGCGAGGCCGTACGACTCCGGCAATTGCCTCAGCACCCGTTGCGTCTTGGCTTCCAGTCGTTCGCGGTCGATCACCTCGTCGATTGGGATGCCACCGGCGGCCGGCTCCGGGGCGTCGCCGCTGTCCGCCAGCGGTTCCGGCTCGCGCAACCGCTGGCGGTAGTACGTTTCAACCTTGTGGCGGGCAATGCCAAGGAGCCATGACCGAAGCGGAGCGTTCCCCAGAAACTTCGACAGACTACCGAGCGCGGCCAGGAAGACATCTTGCACCACGTCGTCCACGAGATCGGCTCGCGGCGCAAGCCGATGGCGAACGTAGGCGTACACGTAATCCGTATGGTCCGCCACGAACCTCGCGGTCGCCTTCCGGTCCTTTCGGAGAATGGCCGCAACCTGCTCTCGCTCCTGAGCGGCGCTCTGCTCGACGACCGGCGCCGGGCGTGGCGCACTCGCCTCGGCGGGTGTTTCGGGACCCATTCAGAGTAGGAGTCGCATGGACGGGCGGTTTCCCCCTTCCTGAAGCGTACGTGGGACAGCATCGACGTGCCAGCGGCCGTCGGGACTGCGGTGACGCGGCCGATTGTACCTGACTGGCCAGAACGTCTCGTTCCACGAGCGGTTCGAAGAGTACCTTCAGGGATCCAGAGCCGCCTGAATCCGTTCGAGTAGCTCAGGTCCCGGATCTGCATCGGGCGTGGCGCGATACAGCGCCGCAGTTCGCTGCACGTCTTCGAGTCGTCGGACTCGCTCGAGGACGCCAGGAAAGGCCAGCGCAGAGTCGTGCCGGGCGAACAGTAGACCCGCCGCATCGACGCGTCCGAGTTCCTGCGCGCGGTGCAAACGACGACCACAGCGACAGGGATTTGCTGGCTCCACGAGACCGCACTGGGCGCGCGTGAACATCACGATGGCGTCCCGGGCGCGCGACAACCGCTTGCGGAACGCCGCCGCAGAAATGCCGAGGATGCGGGCGGCCTCAGGTCCCTCAAGTTCCAGAATCTCGCCCAGGATATACGCGAGACGATGCGGGCGATCGAGACAGGTGAGCAGCGCATGCATGCACCCGACCTTCACTTCTTCGAGCAAGAGTGCCTTGTCTGCCGGCCATTCGTCACTCTCGGCCGGCAGGTCGGCCTGCCCGTCCGCAAGGTCTTCGGCGAATCGCTCGAAGGTCAGCCGCTGGCGTTCGACCCGACTCTGTCTCGTGGAGATCAGAGAGTTTGCGGCAACGCGGTATACCCACGTGAGAAAGCCGCTCTCACCGCGGAACGAGCTCAGGTGGGTGACGACGCGTACGAGGATCTCTTGCGATGCGTCTCGTGCATCCTCCGGATGCCAGAGCATGCGGAGCGCCAAGTTGTAGACGGGCCGCTGGATGTGAACGACCAGAAGTTCGAGGCTGTCGCGATCACCGCCGCGCGCCTTAGCGACGAGCACTTCGAGGTCGTCCGTCACGCGGGCTGCCCCTGATCACGGGTGGCCAAGCGCCTGGCCAGTATCGCGAGTTCGTCGGCGAGGACCCGAGACTGTTCCGCGAGTGCCCCCTCGAGTTCTTCGAGCGGTGCCGGCGGCGCTTCCAACACGAACGTGTAGATGGTCTTGCCGCGGTGTGGCGTCACGCGGGAGTGGGCCTTTGCAGTCGCCCCATTCGGGAACGTCATGGTCCAGTCGATTGTGCCACGCGCCTCCGAGGCGTCCACATGGAGGCCGACCTCGACGGTACCCTGTGGCGTGGACATCGTGGCGTGTCGGTCGTCAGCGGTCTTGAACGCGTGAGTCCACTCTGGGAGTGTCATTGGATTGGCGAGATAACGGAACGCGTCCGCAAACGGCACGTCCAGTTCAATACTCTGCACATCGAAGGTGCGCATGGTCTCCTCCAGCCGCTTCGCGTCCAAGGATCACCGCCGTGTGCGGTGTGCTGGACCGTTAGCGGTCTTTAGAGGATTAGACTCGAGCGCGAGGCAAAGTGTGACGAACGAAAGCAGTTCGCTGTTGAGCGCGTGGCGTTCCGGTCACTCCTGTGCAGGCGCGTCCGAATCCAGCCCAGGTCTCGATTACCTTCGCGGTCGCACTGCTGTCAGGCGGAAGATGCGGGTTGCTCACGGAATGGGAACCGCCGGCATGTTCACCACGCTTGTCGTGCGTCGCCTCGTTCGTCGTGCCTGGACGTCCGGGGATGAGCGCATATAATGGACCTACTTCGTCAAGGGTGCAGCTGTCGCCCGCTGCAGGAAATCGGATGGTCGGGCCGCCATCCTCATGGTCGCGAGACCTGGAGGTATCCATTGGCAGGCCTGGCCTGGACCGTCCGCACGTCCGGTTCGTCGCCGCGACGTTGCAATCTGATTTCCCCGGGAGCCGACGGTGCGATGATCCGCGCGGATCGCGCTTGCCTCGTGCCAGCCTCCGATTCCTCTCTGCCAGCCGGCTGACCACTGGCGTATCTCGCCTCACTACAACTCGCTGCGAGACGTCGCTCCGCGACCGGTCGGGCTGTGCATCTGGAGCCGAGATGCTGTTCAAGGCCGCGATCGCTCTACTGGCCATATGGCTGTGTGGCATGGCCGGCGTCTACCGCGTGGGTGACCCCGTTCATGTCTTCCTGTTCCTCGGATTGCTGCGGTTGCTCGCGATGCTCAAGGCGCGCGTCGCAACCCTGCGTCCGTCCGGCCCGAGAACCAAGGACACTGATGGCCCACACTCGTTCCAAGCTAGCCCGCTTCGTCTTCGACAACTCGCTACTGCTGCTCGTGGGGACGATCGCGGCAGTGGCCTGGGCCAATCTTGACCTCGTCAGCTACGACCGGATAGCGCATCCGTTGCACTTTTGGGTGAACGATGTCGGCATGGTGTTCTTCTTCGCACTGGCGGCGAAGGAGGTCTTCGAGGCGACATTACCCGGCGGACCGCTGGCAGCCCCGCGTCAGGCGATGGCGCCGCTTGCCGCGGCTGTGGGAGGAATGGTTGCGCCAGCCCTGATCTTCGTCGTGCTCTCGTCAACCATCGGCCCTGCGGAGTTGAGCCGCGGCTGGGCCATTCCGTGTGCGACTGACATCGCATTCTCGGCGATGATTGCCCGCGTCGTCTTTCCGGGCGGGCATCCCGCCATTCCGTTCTTGTTGCTCCTCGCGATTGCCGACGACGCACTAGGCCTGATGATCCTGGCCGTCTTCTATCCCTCGGGACCTCTTTCAGTCGCGGCACTTGGGATTCTGATGACGGCGGCTGTGCTGGCAGCGCTCTGGCTGAAGCGTCGCCGTGTCCGCAGCTTCTGGCCCTACGTGCTCGGCCCCGGAGCGCTCTCATGGGCGGCGCTGTACTTCGGTGGCTTTCACCCGGCCCTGGCGCTCGTCCCGGTCATACCGTTCATGCCACACAGTCCTCGTGATCTTGGGCTGTTCGATTCGCGAGAAGATCTGCAAGTCGACACGCTTAATCAGTTCGAGCACTGGTGGGCCACGCCGGTGCAGTTCGTGCTGCTCCTCTTTGGACTGGCGAATGCCGGAGTCCCGTTCGAGCAAGTCGGACCGGGCACGTACTTCGTGCTGGCTGCACTGCTCTTGGGCAAGCCGATCGGCATCTTGCTGTTTTCTGGGGCCGCGCGACTAGCGGGCGCGAGCCTGCCCGGGGGACTCCATTTCGCCGACCTGGTCGTGATTGGCATCACCGCGGCGATCGGCTTTACCGTCTCCCTGTTCTTCGCGACCGCTGCGTTCCCCGCGGGCGAGGCTCTGGCCGAAACGAAGATGGGAGCGCTTCTCAGCTTCAGTGCCGCACCTCTTGCCCTCATCGCATCACGGCTGTTGAGAGGCCGTGCCGCCCGCGATGTCTAGGCGGTGGCGCGCGATTGACAGTCACCTCTGCGCCCTGTAGCTGCTACAGTCATTGCGATGTGGCCGTGATCGAAGTCCACTCCTTCGGCTTCACCTATCCGGGTGCAGAGCGGCCCGCTGTTCGCGGCGTCTCCTTCACGGTCGAACCACGCGAGATCTTTGGATTCCTCGGTCCCAGCGGCGCGGGCAAGAGTACGACGCAGAACGTCCTGATCCGCTTGCTCGACGGCTACGAGGGCGACATCCGCCTGTTCGACCGCGATCTCCGCGCCTGGGACAGAGACTATTACCGGCGGATCGGTGTCGCCTTCGAAGCTCCAAATCACTACTTGAAGCTGAGCGCGTTGGAGAACCTGCGCCTCTTCGCCGGTCTCCACGGCGGCCGCACGGAGTCACCGGAGACGCTCTTACGCCGCGTGGGCTTGCACCAGGATGGCGACAAACTGGTGGCCGAGTTCTCGAAGGGGATGCGCGGCAGGCTCACTCTCGCGCGAGCCCTGCTGCATCATCCCGAACTCCTGTTCCTGGACGAGCCCACGGCCGGCCTCGATCCGGTGAACGCACGCCTCGTCCGACAAGTCATCCGCGACGTTCGCGAGGCCGGCGCGACGATCTTCTTGACGACGCACGACATGGTGACCGCCGATGAACTGTGCGATCGAGTCGCGTTTCTGGTTGAAGGTACCATCGTCGCCTTAGACAGCCCACGTGT
Organism: uncultured Acidobacteriota bacterium; assembly: GCA_963749835.1. Lineage (GTDB taxonomy): Bacteria > Acidobacteriota > Vicinamibacteria > Vicinamibacterales > 2-12-FULL-66-21 > JALZOC01. The sequence continues at coordinate 2,106,981 of CAVVOD010000001.1, read as the reverse complement.
GCTCCGACTGACGCATGGCCGTAAGAGGGTACGCCTCGAGCTGACGCGTGACGGGACCCGCGCCGCGCGCGAGTTTCCGCTCGACGGTCTGGGCGAGAATCTGGAGTTTCTATCCATTCTCCGGTCCGGTGACATCGAGACGATGCATACGCTCGAGACGACACTGGAAGACGTCTTCGTTCAGGTGACGGGGAGGGCCCTAATGTGAGGGCGTTTGTCACGGCCCTTCGCTGGGACGTCGTGCTGCAAGCGCGGAACGGATTCTACTGGGCGAGCGCCTTCGTCATTCTGGTCATTGGGGGCCTGCTACTCGCGGTGCCCGAAGCCGCTCGAGCGAACGAGGCCGTCTGGGTACCGGCGATTCTCGCCGTCAACCTGCAGATCACAACGTTCTTCTTCATGGCTGGCCTGATGCTGCTCGAGCGAGACGAGGGCACGCTGAGCGCGCTCGCCGTGTCCCCATTGACGCCAGGGGGGTACTTGGGCGCACGCACGGTCACGCTGACGTCATTGGCGGCCGTCGAAACGGTCGTGCTCGTCCTGATCGCCTTCGACGCTGGCCGTTCGTGGCTGCTCGTGCTCGCAGGAACCTCGGCGCTGGGCGTGATCTACACGGGCATCGGCGCGGCGGTGACGACGAGATACGTGTCCATCAACGCCTTGTTGCTGCCGGCGTCCGTTGTGGTGGCGTTGCTGCTCGCGCCGCTGCTCGCACATGTGGGCCTCGCCCCGCGCAGTCTCTTCCTTCTGCATCCGATCGAACCAGCCCTGATCTTGATACGAGCGGGGTACGCCCCCACGGCCCCTGGAGAGCTCGCCTTTGGCGCAGCAGGGTCGGTCGCCTGGTGCGGGTTCGCCTTTCTGTGGGGACGGAGTCGCGTGAGCCGGCTGATGCGTAACACGCAGGCCAGCGGCGGGCGATGAAGGCAACGCAGTTCGGTGTGTTGGCCTGTGCCGATGCGCGGCTGGTCTGGCGCGATCCACTGCTCAAGTGGATCCTCCTCCTGCCAGTGGCACTCGCGCTGCTGTTGCGCGTCCTGATCCCCAGGGCGCACGGCGCGCTGCTGGTGTCCGCAGGATTCGAGGCGGCGCCGTACTACCCGCTCGTCATGGGGGGCTACCTGATGACGGCGTCGGGCATCGTCGGAATGGTCGTCGGCTTCCTGTTGCTCGACGAGCGAGATGCGCACACGCTGACGGCTCTGCGTGTGACCCCACTCTCGATGCGGCGATATCTCGCGTACCGAGTCACCATGCCCTTGCTCCTGGCGACCGCATCGACGCTCCTCGGCTACTCTGTGGTCGGGATCACACCGCTCCCGTTCAGCGCCTTGCTCGCGATCTCGGTTGTGGGCGCCCTCTCAGCACCTTGGTTGGCCCTGGTGCTCGCGACCGCGGCGCCAAACAAGGTTGCCGGACTCGCCGTGGTGAAGGTGCTCAACGGTCTGAATCTGCTGCCCATTGCGGCGTTCTTTCTGCCCACGCCGCTCCAGTACATGGCCGGCATCATCCCGACGTACTGGCCGATGCGCGCGTTCTGGTCAGCCGCTGCAGGTGAGGGCTATGTTGCTTACCTCGTCATCGGTGCCATGAGTGGCGCGCTTGCCCTTGTTCTGGCGGCGTTCGTGTTCGAGCACCGTTTGGCGCGGCGAGGATGACGTCAACAGCATGCGACAACGCGCAGCTCGAACGAATGGGTCGGCTTCGCAACGCCCCTCGTCAAGCGTTGGCGCCCTTGCGTAAACAGCGGTCGCTCGCGACGGGGCTACGGTACGAGCACTAGCGGGACTGACAATGCCACCACAAACACAATCACCACCAACCAAGACACTGGATTCCCAAGGTTCAGCGTATATCCCAGGCCCATCCGCTTCTCGACGAAGAGCGTCGGATCGGCACGATTGAAGTACAGATGGCCGAAGATCCAGCAGGAGTCGGGAGTGGTATCTCCAACCGGCGGACCGTTGGAACTGGCAGTTCGCCGCATGACGCGTATCGCCAGCGTGCCGACGATGACCAGCGCGAAAGGGGCCACGCGGAACAGGAACGGCAGTCGCGGTTGCGCACCTTGAGTGGAGAACATCGACACGACCATGGTCCACGCAAACAGAAGGGCGATCAGGTACTCCGATGCGAGCGTCGCGACGAGGGTGACGCGTCGCACGCGCCGGCTCTGCGCACCGTCCGTGCCGGTGACGCGAGGGAGGCGGGTCCAGTGGAGGACGGCGTAGGAGGTGAAGAGCATCATCGCGCAGGCGACGAAGCCAATCGAGACCCCGCGGAAAACGGCGCCGACGGACTTCGCCGTCCAGCCACTCGGGTTCCCGGCAAGATTCCAGTGCGTGGGAAACCGTGCCGGGACGTCTTCCCAATACAGGCCGACGTACGCCGCGGCGGCGAACAGAATCAGAAACGGGCCCAGCTGACCAATGAGTCCACCGGGCAGTTCCTGCCGCGGACCAATCTCTGCCTCGCGGATCGTCGCCGGAGCGACGGCGTGAGGGCGCACGGCCCGACGGGCCCTTGAGAACGCGATAAGGCCGCCAATCGTCTGTGTGAGGAGCGTTGGCCCGGAAATCAGCGGCATCGGCGAGGTTCCGACAAGGACCGCGGCGACGAACGCGAGCCCCCAAATCTCCATCGCGTACCGTCGCGAGACGGATCGCGCGACAGGCCCATCGCGAAAGGCTGGTGAGACCGTCACGCCGAAGAAGATGTCGCGGCGAGTCAGCTGAGGCGCCAAGTGGATTGACACGGCGACGAGCACGATGAAACCGAGCATCGTCGTCACGTCAGGCCTTCTTCATCTTTTCGGCTGTCAATTGCGTAGCGATCGATCGCATTGACTCCGCGATGATGCTCGGCGCCAGGCCCCCAGCCTGTGCCTCGGCCGTCAGCTCTCGAAGCCGCTGCAGCAACGAGGTGCGCGCCTCCGGGGCCGGGGTCGGTCTGGATCGATCCAGCACAATCGCACCGTGGTGCCGCCGCAGCGTCAGCCATCCTTCATCCGCCAGGATCCGGTACGCTTCCGCGACCGTATTGTGGTGGACACCCAGGTCAACCGCGAGTTGTCGCACCGTAGGGAGCGGTCGTCCCACTTGAAAGCTTCCACCGACCAGCAAGGCGCGGAGCGCGTTCGCGATTTGCCGGTAGGCCGGTGTGGGAGAGGCGAGATCAATGCGGATGGACGGCTGCGCGCTCATTGTATGATGTCTACAGACAATATACAACACGTATCGTCTGTTGTCACTCGCCGAGGAAGTGGAGGGATTCTGCCCGGAAACTCGACGACGCGGGCTGTCCTTGAGGAGGGCTTGTAGTTCATGTGGACGCTGTACATGCTGTGTGAGCGCCGCGAGACGCCCAGCCGCGAACGTGTGCAGAATGGCCACCAGGAATATGCCCGTCGCAGGGCCGTTGAATGGTTCAATCTTCAGACGCAAAGCATTCCGCGGCGAGCGACTCAGCCGCCGCAGAAGGGCACCGTTCTCCAGTGCGCGCGGGACGGCGTTAAACGCGACGTTCTTCGATCATCGCGTCACTGGACCGAGCCGCCTGATGGTGTGGAGCGAGGGTGCATCATTCCTTCTCACCGGGTTCACTGCCTCTACGGGCAGCGGCTGCGTCGCGGGCGTCTAGACCGCCAAGCACCAGAAACATCAGGCCCACGAGCAGCAAGACGTGCAAGACGTCACCGATGTCGTAGAGCCCGAGGACGCCAACCAACCATGCGACGAGCGCCACCACAGCAACGGTCCAGAACATCTTGCCTCCGGCACGCGGTCGACGGCAAAGCCCGCCCTCGACTGCAGAACGAATGCGCGCGAGATGTCCCGGGATTGAAGTAAAAGCAGGACGGTGGAGGCTGTGCAGCGGTGTGGGGTCGCAATGGCACACACTACGCGACGAATTTTGCAGTAGCGGTCGAAAATGCCACTCGGATGTCCCCGACTCGAGCCTGCCAACGTGCGTCCTCTGATCTCGCGACGACCATGAGGATGGCGGCCCGACCATCCAGTTGCCTGCAGCGGACGCCCGCTGCACCCTTTGGCTTACCACCCATTATACGCGCCTGATTCGATTGTCTGGGACGCAGACGCGTCCGTGACGCTACCTCGACCCGCGGGACCGGAGGGTCGCAGCTCTCTTCTCAGTGTCCTCACAGATGTTTTGACCTCAAACGATCAGCCTGATAGGCTCATGGTAGGCCGCGCCCAACGGATGGGCGGTGCCCCGAGCCAATGGAGACAACCAACTCATGCGCTCGCTGCGGCAGTCCGCTTCTCGACGGGCATTGCCAGTCGTGCGACCGGAGAACCGCATCCACGTTCGTGCACCGGGAGATCGTGGTGCTGGTCGTCCTCTGCGCGCTGGTGGTTGTGTGCTTCATGCTCACCCGTGCCGCCGCTGCTGCGAATCGCGCCCTTCGGTTGCGCGACGCCGCCGCCTGGTACGATGCCGGTGAACATCACCTTGCCGAGAGCGAGACCGAATCGGCCATCAGGGCGCTGCGCCGCGCCACGGCAATCAATCGCGACGACCGCAGCTACCGGCTCGCACTGGCTGCGGCCCTCGGTGCAGGCCACCAGGACGATGCGGCCAGGCAAGTGCTGCTTGGGGTTCGCGAGGCGACGCCAGAAGATCCGGAGGTGAATGTCCGGCTCGCCCGTCTCGAATCGCGCCGTAACGATCTGACGAGTACGATTCGCTACTACCAGATCGCCGTGTACGGCTTGTGGAGCGGCGACCGTGAGGACGCGCGTCGTCAGGTGAGGATCGAGCTGATTCGTTACCTGCTCGCCCACGATCAACGCGGACGGGCACTGTCTGAGCTCCTCGTCCTCAGCAGCACGTTGGCGGACGATGCAACCTCCCAGGTCTTGGGTGGCCAGTTGTTTCTGGTCGCGGGCGACTCGCGCAGAGCGCTCGATCACTTCCAGCGCGCGCTGCGGCTCGACGCCAGGAACGGTGCGGCACTGGCCGGCGGGGGAGAAGCCGCGTTCGAACTGGCCGACTACCATCGTGCGCAGCGCTACCTGCGTTCGGCGCCCGTGTCAGAACGCGTGTCGGAGCTTCGCGCGATCACCGACTTGGTCTTGAGTCGCGATCCGCTGCAGCCGGGGCTGTCGTTGGGCGAGCGTCAGAAGCGCACGGTGTTGGACTTCCGGCACGCCGTGGATGTGCTCCACGACTGCATCGCCCGAGGAACGCCGGCGACGCAGGAGACACTCGACTCGCTTCGTGCAGAGGCGCGAGCGCTCGAACCGACGCTGACCGCAGCGAAGCTGCGCGGGTCTCCTGACTCGATCGAGACGGGCCTGAATGTGATCTACCGCATCGAGCAACAGACGGTGGCCGCGTGCGGCCCAGCGTCCGCGACCGATCGCGCGCTTGTGCTGATTGGTCGGCGCCACGAGGCCGACCGGCCGTGACGTCCGTACGCGCCTCGGTCCAACAACTGCGATTGCGGGAACACCAGCTGTTTTTGGCACTGACGATCGTGGTCGGCGTGCTGGCAGGACTGTCGGCGGTGCTGTTCACCGTGGCCATCGACTGGGCCACGCGCCTGTTCTTTGGGCTGGATCCCTCCATGGTCCGGTTGTTTGTGGTGCCAGTTGCGGTGAGTCTCGTGACGGGCGCCGTACTTGCGTGGGTATTTCCGGACGTGCGCGGAAGCGGTGTGCCGCAGACGGAGGCCGCCTATCACTTGCGCGGGGGTGTCATCCCTGCTTGGGTTCCCATCGGAAAATTCATTACCGGTGTGTTGTGCATCGGATCCGGTCATTCGATGGGTCGCGAGGGCCCTTCCGTTCAAATCGGCGCGGGTTTGGCGTCGGTGGTCGCACGATGGGTGCCGTTATCGCCGGCCCGCGTCAAGGACCTGGTGCCCGTGGGTGCCGCGGGTGCACTGGCGGCGGCGTTCAATACCCCTGTGGCCGCTGTGTTATTCGCGCTCGAGGAAATCATCGGCGACATGAACGCGACGCTGCTCGGCTCGACCGTCGTCGCGTCGGTGGCGTCGGTCGTGGTTGAGCGGTCCATCCTCGGGAACGAGCCCTTGTTTCGAGTGCCGGCGTATCACCTGCAGCATCCCGCCGAACTCGTTGCGTATGCGGTGCTCGGTATCATCGGCGGCGTGGTGTCGCTTGTGTTCTGCAAGGGTCTGCTCGGCGCGCGGCTTCTCTTCCAGCGGTTGCCGGCCTGGACGCGCGTCTGTCAGCCCGCGATGGGCGGTCTGGTGATCGGCGCTTTTCTGATTTTCAGACCTGAAGTGAGGGGCGTTGGCTACGAGTACGTAGACCAGGCGCTGAATGGCGGCCTTATATTCAAGACGATGGTGCTGCTCTGCGTCCTGAAGCTCGTGGCCACTATCGTGTCGTATTCGTCCGGGAATGCGGGCGGGATCTTCGCCCCAAGCCTCTATGTCGGGGCGATGGCCGGCGGTGCCGTCGGCACGCTCGTTCATCGGCTCGCCCCACTACAGACGGCCGATCCGGGCGCCTATGCCCTCGTGGGAATGGGCACGCTGTTCGCCGGGATTATTCGCGCCCCGATGACGTCGGTCTTCATGATCTTCGAGATTACACAGGACTATCAGATTCTGGTGCCGCTGATGGTGGCCAATCTGCTCAGCTTTCTCATCTCCCGCCGTTTCCAGCCGACGCCCGTCTACCATGCGCTCCTGCAACAGGATCACGTGCACCTCCCGTCCGGAGCGACGCGCACCGCACCCTCACCGTGGACAGCCGCGGACGTCATGAGCATGGACTTCAGAATGGTTCCGGCCGACGCGTCGCTGCAGGAACTTTGGGACGCGTCGCGCGGCAGTGGCGCACCCGTGCATTTGGTCGGCACGTTGCCCGAGCGACTGCTTGGTATGGTGCCGACGCAGCGGCTCGAGGCGGCCGTGGCATCGGGTCGGCTGTCCGATCCGGTCACTTCACTCGTCGATTCGACACCGGTGCACGCCCACCCGGACCATCCGTCCGATATCGTCCTGGATCGAATAGCGGAGGCCGGCGGGATGTTGCCCATCGTGAGTCGCGAAGACGCCCAACATCTCCTGGGGGTTGTGACGTGGCCTCATATCATCCAGTTCATACGGAAGCGGCAAGCACCGGGTCTGTCGAGGGCATCCGAATAGGCGCCGACGCGTTGTCTGATGATGGTGCGTCCATGACACCACGGCACACGGCATCCGACGAGACGCGGCGTTTCTACGATCGGATGAGCCGGGCCTACGACTTTATCGCCGACCGGAGTGAGCATGTCATCCGCGATCTCGGGATCCAAGCACTCGGGCTCTCTCGTGACCAACGCGTGCTCGAAATCGGGTGCGGGACAGGTCACGGGTTGGTTGGGCTGGCTCAGCTCGTAGGTCCGGCTGGCCAGGTGCACGGGATCGATATCTCCACCGGGATGCTGTCTGTGGCACGCGCGCGCATTGCGTCGGCCGGAACGTCCAGGGCGACCGTCACGGTCGGCGACGCCCGCGACCTCTCCTTTCGATCCGGTGTGTTTGACGCGGCGTTTATGAGCTTCACGCTCGAGCTTTTCGGATCGGCGATTCCGCAGGTGCTCGCGGAGGTGCGACGCGTTTTGCGGGTGGGAGGGCGCGTGGGCGTCGTGGCGATGGCAGAAGCCGGCGAGGCGACACCGTTAACGGATCTGTACGGATGGTTGCACAGGCACTGGCCGCATATTATCGACTGCAGGCCGATCGATGTCATGGCTGCTCTTGAAGCGGCAGACTTCCAGGCCCAGGCAGCCAGTGCGACGGCAATCTGGGGGCTTCCAGTCCTGGCTGCGGTCGGCGTGAAAGTGACGGAAAGCGGATCGGAGTGTTCGCTCGCGTGACCAATCCTGGTTCGGATTCGACGCCCCGTGCATCCGGAAGGCCCGACGTAGGTCAGGTCTTAAAGTTCATGCGGCTGCTCTGGAACATCCAGCATGGGTTGCAGAGGACGTCCAAGTGGATGGAGACAGCGCTCGGGATCACCGGTCCTCAGCGGCTGGTTCTTCGGATTGTGATCGAGCGACCTGGTCTGACGCCGGGAGAGGTGGCACGCATCGCTCACCTGCACCCGAGCACAATTACCGGCATCCTCCAACGACTTGTGAAGAAGGGCCTTCTCCGGCGCGAGCGACATCCAACGGACAGTCGTGGCATTCGGTTGCACGCGCGTGCCGCAGCCGCAGACTTTGTGACCGCGGTTCCTGGCACCGTTGAATCGGCTGTGACAGGTGTGCTGACCCGTACACCAAGGCATCGTCTGCGCTCCGCCCAGGCGGTCCTTTCGGCCATTGCGGATGCGCTGGCGAATGATCGCGGCAGGAACTCCGTCGCTGCGAGGAAACGTTCCACTCGTCGGACCACATCGCCGGGACCGAATACGCCGGCTAGGCCCCGAAAGGAATCGTGATGGTCGGGAAAATCACTGCTCGCTAATGAAGGGGCGTCCTGTCAGCTTTGCGGTCGGATCACCGGACTCTCTGGCTGTCACGCACGCTCCGCCGGCACGGTGGCGGAGCGATCTGGCAATGGACGAGCGTTAAGCGTCCGCGACCGTTTTGTTGATGCTCGGTGCGGTCATGGCGACACTCTGGTGGGCCGGGCGCCGCATAGAGGAGGCACCGCTCGATCGCAGTTTGTGCGGGGCGTTGACCGATCTCGGATCAAAGGTGGATGCCGCGGTCGCGCTTATGTCGCCGTCTACGTGGCCCTCTTCGTCGTATCGGCAGTGACCCTCCTTCGGGCTGGTCTGGTGGCGAAACGGCCCGGGACCGTTGTTGCCAGGAACGGTAGTCATCGCTGCCCTGGCCGTGGTGTGGTCCTGGCGAAGCGGACGCGGCTACGTCGAGCAGATGTGTGGACGCTACCGGGCGGACCTGTCCGAATGCCTCCGCCAGCGCGAGGAACAGGCGTAGCGAACCGCCAGAGTGCCCGCGAAGCCCTCACGTTCAAAGCAGATTGGGAAATTAGGAGGGGGAGCGTTTAATCCGCGAGGCTTTGCGCGTGGTTAAGAGTGTCGGCCGCGAAACACCAGAGGAGACCACATGTACAGGTGCGGGCTGCATCGCCTAGCAAAAGCGCCGCGATGTCGTCGACGAGCGGGACGAGGCGAGAGTGTTGCGCCCCGGAGCTCCTGACAACCGTGTTAAGACTCGCGGGGGAAGCCGATGATCCAGGGCACGTCTCTGTTGAAAGAGTGGACGCCGCGCTGGCGGACTACAATCATCACCGCCGCATAGCGGGGACCGTGCCGCGATTTGACGTTTGATGAAGCATTTACCGCCAGACAGCATCAACCCTGAACTCCGCGCATTTCTGTACAGCTGTATCGATTCCGTTGAACAGCTCCAGATTCTGCTCTGTCTGCAGATGTCGGATCGGTCCTGGACCGCCAGAGCTGTAGGTGCAGAACTCGCGCTGCCCGTCTCTGCGGCTCGCACGCACCTTGAGACGCTCGCGGCCCGCGGGTTGCTCCAAATCACTGTGGAGGAGGATGTTGTCTACAGATATGCTCCTCGGTCGGTCGACCTGCGCCGCTATGGAGATCAACTCGCCGAGCACTATCGCCACTCGGCCGCTCAAATTCTTCGGTACGTTGCGGCGAATCCTCGAGGGTCGATCAGACGGTTCGCCGATGCGTTCAAATTACGAGATCCGGAGTAGCGATGCCAATTATTGTGTATCTGCTGTGCACGCTGACGAGCGCACTCTGTGCGGTGCTGTTGTTCCGTGAGTGCCGGCGATCGTCGACTCGGTTGCTGTTCTGGAGCGGTTTCTCGTTTGCGGGATTTACGGTGACAAACGCCCTGGTGTTCATCGATCTCATTGTGCTGCCAGAAATCGATCTGTCAGCGCTCAGGGCTGCCGCGATGTGCCTGTCAGTCAGCCTGTTACTGTATGGCCTAGTCTGGGACGCGGATTGAGATGGTGACGTTCCTTCACGGGGCGGCAGCCATGGGGTGTCTAATTGCGGGTCTGTTCTTTCTTCGGTTCTGGATCGAGACGCGCGACCGGCTGTTCATGGCGTTCGCGTTCGCGTTCTGGATGATAGCCGTGGAGCGCGTGGTCCTTGGCATGATCGCGACGGCGACGGAGTGGCGGGAATATGTTTACTTGCTTCGACTGGGGGCTTTCTGCATCATCTTGTACGGGATCGTCCAAAAGAATCGGCGATAGGGGCTGACGCACTGGTGGCGGCGCGCGCCGCGTCGGCAGCGGGTCCGCCGGTCGCAAGGATGGCTCCGTGCATCGCAGGTAGTCGAATCCGACGCGGACGTGAGCGCAGCACTGTGCGACTGTCCGGGCACCGACAGCCGTTCATCAGTCCTCCTGAGCCTTTTCAATAATGGCCCTGTGCTATTCTCGAATCGAGACACTTCGGATCACGAGGACAGATGACGCTCTCCTCCGGTTTACCAGTCCTGCTGCTGGGCATCCTCTGGACGGCCGGTCCACGTCAAACTGCGCCGGCCGGGCGCGATGTAGGTGAGGCGACAGCAAAGCCGTCGGCCGCTGCGGCGAGACTGCCGGCTCGATGGTGGAGAGACGCGGTTATCGCGGCAGAGGTTGGACTGACGGATTCGCAGGCCGACCAGATCAACGCCATTTTCGAGAATTTCGTGAAGCCCCAACGAGAAAGGTGGAGCGACTTTCGCCCTCTTGAGAAGGAACTGAACGACCTTCTGGGGCAGGCACATGCGGACGAGACGCAGGTCATCGGCCTGATCACCCGGTTGGAGGACAAGAGGAGTGAGCTCAATCGCCATCGCCTGATAATGGTGTTTCGCATCCAGCAGATCCTCAACCCGACTCAACGCGCCAAGCTCCAACAACTCGGGTGGTCAGCGCCGACTGCCAGCCTTCCCGTACGCCAGCCCTCCCCCCGATAGGGGACCTGCGGTGGGCGAGAACGATGTCATGCCTGAATTCTCTGTACCACTGCTCATCTTCATCGGTCTGGCTGCGGGCGTCCTCTCTGGTGTATTCGGAATCGGAGGCGGCGTCGTCATCGTTCCGGCCCTCATCGACCTAAGAGGATTCACGCAGCACAAGGCAACGGGAACCAGTCTCGCGGTCCTATTGCCGCCCATCGGCTTAGGGGCGATGTATGAGTACTACCGTCACGGCAACGTCAACGTACAGGCGGCCATGATCATGGCTGCCGCGGTGTTTGCTGGTGGCTGGCTCGGCGCGATCCTCGCCAACCGCGTATCGGGCCCGTATCTGCGGCTGGCCTGCAGCGTGTTCGTCATATTCCTGGGCGTCTATCTACTGTTTGGGGCATTCCGTCGTCTCAGTTGGATTTAGCCGAGGACCCGATCGGGCCTCCGGTACCGGCGCGTCTAGACCTCAATTCGCCTTGCGGCGGTGATTGCCGTTTTTGCCTTTCGCACAATCTCGCTGGCTCACCGAATTCAGCGTAGCGGAAGCCCGTCTGGCCGCGTCGAATGTCGCTATGGTTGTTGGAGGTTCCATGATCCGGCGGGCCGTTGCGGCGGGGAAGCCGTATTTCAGCTCGGCCGTTGCGGCGGTGCTCGTCGAAGACTACGTCCGCCGCCTGAGACAGCGCGGCCTGACCGACTCGTACCATTTGCTGACGGATCGTGAAAAGGAAGTGCTGCAATTGCTCGCCGAAGGACGCTCGAAGAAATAGGCAGGCCCCCCGGCCTTCCATTACGCCGTGAACTGGCTGGCTGGCGTTGCGGTCGCCGCCTGGCCCGAGTTGAACCACATGCCGAAGATAGCGAGTTCTTACGGAGGCTGCCGGCGTTCTTTCGCGACGTCGTAAACGAACCGTGCTAACCAGCTGTCAGCAGCCAGCAGGTAGCTCAATGCTGAACCACCACGACGTTGTCGAAGGTGGCCGTGCACAGGGTCGTGCTGTCGTGCGCCGTGACCGCCAGGCTGACGCGGATGGTCGTCCCCATCGCAATCGTGTCGGTTCCGACGAGAGTCCAACTCGCGCCGTCGCTCGACACATACCCGTCGAACGTTGAGCCGGTTCGCTGGAGCCGGACCCACATCGGCGCCGTCCCCGCACCGCCCGACGTGTACGTGCTCGAGCCGCCCGCGTTCACACGGCGCTGGAACGCCAGGCCTTTCTCCGCGGACACCAGCATGAAGGCGTGGGCCGAACCGGGGTCGAGCGTGTCGCGCATCATCACGCCAGCCTTGGCCCAGGGATCCGTGTTCTCGAGTGTCGCAACGTGCGCGACGATCTCGCCGTCTCCGCTGAGCGAATGAGAGGCCTGATGGAACCCGTCGGCGTTGTTCCAAACATCGGCGCCGGAGCCAGTGACCTCGAACGTACCGCCGGATTCCCAGGAGCTGCCCGCATGCGTGACCGCCCCAATGTCCTGATCGGACCATCCGGGGGGGAGCCCGGTGGACACGACCGACACGTGGTCGAACGTCGCGCGGGCCACCGTCCCGTCGGTGTGGCTCGTCACGGCCAGCCCGATCAGCGCGGTCGCGTTCATCGGGATCGTATCGGTGCCCACCGTCGTCCACGTCAATCCGTCGCTCGATCGGTAGGCCGTGAACACGTTGCCGGCGCGCACGAGCTTCACCCAGGCGGCCGCCGTGCCCGCGCCGCCAGACGTGTTGGTGCTGAGCCCGTCGGCCGTGCGGCGCCGCTGAAACGCGAGCCCCTTGCCCGGCGACACGAGCATGTGAGCGTGCCGCGAGCCGTGCCACAGGCTCTCGCGAATCATGACGCCAGCCTTCGTCCACACGTCCACGTTCGCGACGGTCGCCACGCGGGCGACGATCTGGCCGTTCCCCGCCAGCGCCTGGTACACGAAATGGAACGCATCCGCTGTCCCCCAGATGTCGGCGCCGTCGCCGTCAACCGTGAACGTCCCTCCGGCCTCTGTCGCGTCACCCGGCACCGACACGCTGCCGACATCGGCATGCGTCCAGGGCGCGGGCAGCTCGCCCGTCGAGCCGCCGTTCGACACGTTCACGACAATGCCTCCCGACGACGCGCTATTGCCGGCCGTATCGAATGCACGCGCCTCGAGCGTGTGGTTCCCGTCGGCCACTGTCGCGGTATTCCACGAGAAGTCGTGCGGCGCAACCGTGTCTGTGAGCAGGAGCGCGGCGTCCAACCAGAGCTCGACGCGGGCCACGCCGGTGTCGTCAGTGGTGCTCGCCGACACGGTCGTGGTACCGCTGACGATCGCGCCGTCGAACGGCTGCGTCAGCGTCACGACGGGCGGGGTCGTATCGCCGGTTTCGCCGCCGTTGGCGACGGTCACGCCGATAGACTTCGACGACGAATTACCGGCCGCATCGAAGGCACGCGTCTCGACGCTGTGCGCACCGTCGACCACAGCGGTCGTGTCCCACGCGAACGAATACGGGGCCGTCGTGTCCGTGGAGCCGAGTGCACCGTCGATCCTGAACTCGACGCGGTTCACGCCCACGTCGTCCGATGCGTCAGCCGCGACCGTCGTCGACCCGCTGACCGTCGCGCCGTCGACCGGCTGCGTGAGGCTGACGGCCGGCGGCGTCGTATCGCCGCCGGCGGTGGTGGAGACGCTGACCGCGTCGAACGTGGCCATCGCCCGGACCGATTGTTCGTGACTCGAGACCGCGAGGCCCGCAAAGGCCGAGGTGCCCATCGGGACTGTATCGCTCCCCACGACCGTCCAGGTCGAGCCGTCCGGCGAAGTCGAAGCGGTGACGCTGCTGCCCATGCGCGCCAGCTTGACGAAGTACGGAGCGGTCCCGGAGCCCCCCGGCGTGCCGGTGCTCGTACCATTGGTGAGCGTTCGACGCTGGAAGGCGATGCCCTTGCCAGACGACACGAGCATGAACGCATGGCGGGAACCAGCGTCGAGAGATTCGCGCAGCATCACGCCAACCTTGGTCCAGGCATCGACGTTCTCGATCGTCGCCACGCGCGCGACGATCTCTCCGTCACCGTGGAGCGGACGGTACACGTAGTGGAACGCGTCAGCGGCGTCCCACACGTCAACGCCCGCGCCCTTGACCGTGAACGTTCCGAAAGATTCGAAGCCGTCCCCCGCGACCGTCGTCCCGATATCGACGCTCTGCCACGGCGAGGGCAGTCCCGGCCGCGGGCCGGGCGAACCGCCAGTCGTGAAGCTCCAGATGCTCGACGTCGCCGTCATGCCCGCCATCGTCTCGCTGACGACGGCCCAGTAATACGTGGTGCCGCCATTCAGGTTACTGACAGTGAACTGCTGATAATCGGTCGTGCTCTCGCTCGGTCCGAGATTGGCGTCGACGGCAATCGGCAGCAGGTTCGCGGGATCCGTGCCCAGATAGACGTCGTACAGGTGCGCCCAGGGCCCGCCGTACCACGTCAGCGACACAGGAGTGGCGAGCCCCGTCGCGCCGCTGGTCGGCGACACGATGGATGCTTTGTTCGGAGGCAGGGGGGCGAACGGCTTCGTCTCGGTGGCGCCGACCGGATTCGTGTTGTTCCACTTGCGCTCGAACTGATCGAAGAACCAGTTGAAGAACGGGACGCGCGTCGTGAAGTAGTTGTGCTCGTCCTGCCGGTCCGACGAGCCGCCCGCCGAGGGGCTCGTCCAGTTCGACGAGCCGAAAATCGTCAGCCCCTGGTCGTGGAGCAGAATCGACTTCTGGTGCATCACGTTCTGGTGTGCGTCGAGGTGGATGTCGATGCCTGGCCGTCCGAGGTTCCGGGCTACGATGCCCGCCCCGTACATCCGATCGACGTTCCACGAGTGCCACAGGCGCTCGATGTTGCGGTATTCGGTCTCGTCGGTCAGGAGCCGGACCGGAATCCCGCGGTTGATCGCCCGGATGATGGCATCCGCGTGCGTGCGATCCGTGATCCGGAACATGGAAATGTCGATGGCAGACGTCTCGACGTCATAGGCGGCGATCGCGCGATTCCGGTAGCTCTCGGCCGCCGGGAAGTTGAGCTCCGCATCCTTCGGATAGATCGGATACTCTCGCAGGAGCGGACCGGTGATGTTCGCGTAGTCGCTGTAACGGCTCGTGTCGGTCCAGAGATCCTCGAACGAGGTCCTGATACTCTGGACGATTGTCGGGCTTTCCGCTCCGTCCGCGAAATAGATCACCTCGTCTTCGTAGTTGCGATACGGATCGATCGGCACGAAGGCATACGGGCTGTAGTTCGCACCGCTGAACTCCACGGTATCCTGCGCGTCGAAGAGCATCATTTTCCAGTGCAGGATCCCGCTGCCGGTCTTGTTGCGCAAGGGAATGCCAGCGTCTCTAAGTTGCTGCAGGATGGCGGCGTTCTCGGGATGCTCCGCATTAGCCCGCGTGTCAAGGAGCACGCGCACCTCAACACCGGCCTGCCAACGCTTGATGATCTCGTTCGAGTAGCGCGCATCGCTCATGAACCAAAACGCGACGTCGATGCGGCTCGTCTCGTTGCGGATAAGGTTGATGAGCGGTGTTCGGCAGTCTTCGAAGGACGCGTCACACAGCCGGTCGGCGGCCGAGGTGGACCGTTCGGTCGCCCCTAGAACGACGGCGAGGGCGATCAGGATGGAGGCGGTGGAGGGGATGTGGAATCGCGCTGCCGATGGCCGTGATGGCGCGTCGAGGTCGCCGTGCGAGACGTGTTCCGGTTGGGCCGCTGGGATTGTGGGCGCCCCCGCACGAGGATCATCCATCGTCGGAGGCGCAGGTCGCTCGTCGGAGCCTCGCCCGGCGGCGGCGTCATGCTGACGTGCCTTGAGCTTGATCCACCAGCGCTGGTAGAGGTGCGCCATAGCGATCAAGACGAGCACCAGTGCGGCCAGAGTGACGGTCGATGCGCCAATTCCGGTAATGAGCTTGCCCACGATGGCGACACATCGCCCTCCACGTTTACAAACGGGAAACGTCAGACCGAATCGCTGCCACAGATCAGGGACGCTCTCAAGCCGCATCTCGAGCGCATACCTCTGGTTGATCTGGGCAAACCTGGTCATGTCTCCCCACGCCGCGGCGATGGCCGAGGGGAGTACAAGAGTTTCCGGTCGAGCGATGAGGGTTCAATTGACTCCTGACGCGGAACGTTGCGCGCCTCCGTCGCGGCCGACACCGTGTGAACCCCAAGCAATTGTCGGAAACTCGAGGGCAATGCTCACAAACGAGCGCCGTGAGTTAGAGTTCCGCGCCATGCTTGTCGCAATCGGTCTCGTGCATTCGCAACCAACTGTCGCTCATGCCGGATAAACGTATCCTGGCCGCACCGCACCTTGCCACACGCCGAAGAATGGCATTTCGCATGGTAGCCGCGAGATCGCGGCCCAAGCCGAACGCCGACTCAGCCTGAAAGACGTGAACATTCAGCCAGCCGCCGACCTCGCCGACCGACAGTCGGCCGCCTCCGAGTGCGCCTTCAGGCGTCACATGTGAACCCATAGTCGACACGCTCTCCTGGTTGCCCCCCGATGACTATCACGTGAACGGCGCTCCGACCTTTCGCGCCCTGAACGAAGATGTGACTTTGGCGGGATCGCCCGCGCTGCCAAGAGGACGCGAACCGAGCCCGCGTCTCGGACACATGTTGTGCCCGCCGCACAATCGACCGTGCCCCGCAGCAGTCCGAACCGTTTATGCGGGCGATCCCGCTCACAAGAATAGGACTGCGTGCACTCGCCGTCCATCCGGTCGGCGTTCGAGTTTCTGGCAGAGAAGACCTGACCGCATCGGTGTTACCTGTCGGTGGGTGTGCCAGAGACCCGGCACGTTCTCCGTCATGGTTCGCAGTTCGCCCTCGAAGATCGCCGTCGCACTTCGTAAACGCGTGGTCGGCGGCTCAATGTCTACAGATCAGCTCGGTAGTTTCTGCCTCACGAACTGGTGGATCGACAGGATTGGAATCGAGACCTGCGTGCGGCAGGCTGTTCATCCGGTTGTTCGACATCTACGCGGGTTTGATCTCGAGGAAGAAGAAGGGTCCCTTGTAGTCGGGGAGTCGCCACTGCACGCGGGCAGGCACGAGTCCCGCTCATGGATTCATCGCGACCTCTCGATCCGCGATCGTGCGGGGAGCCGTCGTAGTGCAACAAGCGCTCGTGGCTGGATCCAGACGACCCACGAATGCACCTCGGGAGATAGCCATGACGCAAGAACGGTCTGCCTCAGCCCTCCGAACCGTTGGGGAATTCATGGACGGGACATGGCGCGTCGCCCGGATCGCTCGCCTAAACCTCCTGCTGGTGGGTCCCGATGGTGTAGTGGAGCAGATCGTCGAGGCGCTCCGGCCCGATTTCTGCCACCCAATCGACGGGTGGCGTCCAGGCTCCCGACTGGCCCTCCCGCCAATTGCGGGCACAGGAACGTTGATCCTGCAGGATGTTCACGCGATGCCGCGCGACGATCAACGCAGACTGTGCGAGTGGTTGGAGGCCTCGGCTGGCAGAACGCGTGTGGTGAGCACAACCCGGCAGCCTCTGTTCCCGCTGCTCGAAGTGGGTACGTTCGTGGAGACGCTCTATTATCGATTAAATGTCCTCTGTGTACAGGTGACCGAATGCGACAGCTAACGGAGCCGGGCGCGACCCGGTTGATCACCTCGCTTGCAGCTGTGCAAGCAGGATATTCAGCGCACGGCTGTACCTGTTGGTCCATCACGACGAACCG
Organism: uncultured Acidobacteriota bacterium; assembly: GCA_963749835.1. Lineage (GTDB taxonomy): Bacteria > Acidobacteriota > Vicinamibacteria > Vicinamibacterales > 2-12-FULL-66-21 > JALZOC01. The sequence continues at coordinate 2,089,364 of CAVVOD010000001.1, read as the reverse complement.
CTGCTCGTAGGTCTTGTCCGATTTGTGTTTGTCCCAGTCTCCGTCGAACACCGTCGCTGTTTGGCTTCCCTCGTACACGATGTCGGCCGCCTGATCACGTCCAGCACACAACCCGTCCGCGTTCATATCCTGGAAAAGGATACCGTCGGCAATAGATGCATCGGACAAATCAACATACACATCGCGGTACTGTTTCTGCGCCAGTCGAGCCTTCAGCAGCGAGGGTAAAGGATAACGCGCCGATACGACGAGCAGCTGAGAGTCTGCCACGATTAGCGCGGCGATGAAGCGATCCGATTCGTCTGGATCCTGTGCAGCGATAGCGGGGAGCCTTTGCTCAGAAAGCGCTGTGGCGAGCTCCGTGGCAACGGTTGCTGACTGTGAAGCTCGGTCGGCAGGAGATGCAGAAACGAGTGTCGCGACGAGCGGCACGAGTGCGATCGAGCGTCCGATCATCGTGAACATCGTGGAACCCCCTGGCTTATCGTCTTCTCACAGACTACTGGACGAACAAAGGTGGTGCCACTCGGGCGCTGACCTGAGCCGCGGCGGGAAAAGACAGGAGCCCAGGGCCTATCTGCGTCGACCCGCGTGTTCCGGATGGCATCCTGCGTGTCTGGCGCAGTGTTGGTTGCAGGGCTGTCTGGAGTGATGGCCCAGCGCTCGTGATCGATCGGAACGACAGAACACGAACGTTCGCGGTACAACTGCACGTCTGGGAAATTTTACGCAGGAGGATCTCGAAGTCGGCGGTATAGCCCGGGTTAGGGACAATCGTCCCTCTTATCGCGAACGGACCCGCGAGCACCCGTCTCGGCGCATCCAAGTGCCCGCTCGCACGTTCCTCAACGATCGAGACTTCAAAGATGATGTCCGTGAGCGGTACTCGAGCTCCTGTTGGACCTTTGGAATTTCAGCACGGCCGCATCCTCCTTCTCCCCCAGTGGAGGAGGGTCGAGCCGGACCTGCGCAATCCCGAGGGGAGATCCTGCTGCCGTTCTTTCGATGTGAGGTATGGCAGCCGAAGGGACCGCCGTGGGGTCCGGCTGCGACCTCCACTGACCACGATGGAATTCATGTGTGCCAGCGAGCGCGGTCGTACTCCAGGCCAGGGCGACGATGCCGACCACAGTGCGGTTCCGCCAGCTCTTCATGCGTACCACCCCTCTGACTCGTTCGCGATCGAAAGGCCTGATCGAGTAGATACCGGCGACGGAGCTAAAGTCCATCGTGCAGATCAGGGAGACGACACAGATCCTGAAATAGGGAATAGCGCCCTTCCTTAGCGGCGCTCGGTCGTTTACACGATCAGACCCCTGCGCACCGCATAGAGCACGATCTCGGCGGTGTTGTGAAGGCTCAGCTTCTGCATCAGGTTCGCTCGATGCGTCTCCACGGTCGATAATCCGAGATCGAGCAGCGTCGCGACCTCCTTGTTCGAACGTCCCTCGGCGAGCAACTGAAGTACCTCCTTTTCGCGGTCCGTAAGCAGATAGTACGAATCAGTCACTCCGCGCTGTTCCAGCCGACGGACGTAGTCTTCGACCAGCACGGCCGTGACAGAAGGACTGAAAAAGGGCTTTCCGGCGGCCACGGCACGTACGGCGGGAATCAGATCCTCGTCTGTCGCGCTTTTCAACAGATACGCGCGGGCGCCGGCGGCAAGGGCACGCATGATGTAGGACTCGTCGTCATGCACGCTGAGAATAATCACGCCCGGCGGACGGTCTATTTTGTGCGCCCGCGCCGCGACTTCGATACCGCTCAATTTCGGCATCCCGATATCGAGGATGAGCAGGTCAGGACGATGCTCCTCACAGAGACGCATCGCCTCCAACCCGTCGCTCCCTTCAGCGACCACCGTCAACCCCGCGGCCTCGAGCAGGCCACGCAAGCCACGCCTGACAATGCTGTGATCGTCAGCCAGCAGCACGCGCATGTGGCACCTCCGGAGTGCTTGCGGGCAGTGGCAACTGAACCGCCACCGTGGTTCCGCCGCGTGGTTCCCGCAAAATCGTCATCGTCCCTTCAAGCTCCCTGACGCGCTCGTCGATTCCACGCAGGCCGAGACCGCTGCGGCGACGGATCGGGCTCAGGCCTACGCCATCATCTGTCACGGACACCTGCAGGCGGCCGTCTCGCGCTTGCACACTGACGTTGACGTTCTCGGCGTGCGCATGCCGGGCGCAGTTCGTCAAGGCCTCCTGCACCACGCGGTACACGCACGTGCGGTGCTTGTCGGACAGCGCATCGAAGTCACCCTCCATCTTCAGGTCGACGTTCATCGCAAAGCGGCCCGTAAAATCGCGAATGTGCCACTCCAGCGCAGCCTGGAGACCGAAATCATCCAGCATGCTCGGACGCAGGCCGAGTGCCAAACCCCGCACGGTGTTGAACATGTCGTCGACAAGCGCCTTACATTCGATCACCGCAGTTCTGACCCGCGGGTCGACCGGCGCGGCGATCCGTTCGACGCGACCGAGCTCCATCCTGAGCCCCGTGAGCACCTGCGCCACGTGGTCGTGAAGTTCACGAGAGAGACTCTTTCGCTCTTCTTCCTGTGTGTTGACCAGTTGCTGCGAGAGCTCGCGCATGTGCTGCTCGGCCTCGTCAGACCGCCGCTCGAGAAATCGCAACCGAAACACTACGACCACCGCGACGGCCAGACCGAGCAACACCGTCTGCCAGGTCAATCGGCGCAAGTCGTTCCGGAGCGCGGTGTGACGACTGGCGACCTCCGCGCTCTGCGCCGTTAGATTCGCGTTGTTCAGCTCCTCAATGCCTTGTGCGATGGACATCACCGCTTCTCGACGCGGCACGACCTCGCGTCGTAGAAACGTCGCACTCCGACTGACTTTCTCGGTTGGTGTCCAGTCGAACAGTGGATCAAAAGTCTCCCAATACTCAGCAAGTTTCGTCTGAAGGCTTGAGATCTGGTCATCTCGTCCGACTAATGGTCGGAGTTCCTCCAACGTGGCGACACTCGTGCGCCGGAACTCGGCCAGTTGCTCGCGGTACTCCGGAGCCCGTTCACGCGCGACGTCCAGAAGGTAGTCGCGCACAAAAATGCTCGACAGATGGACATCCGACCGAAGCGCTCGGAGCTTCGCTTCCACGTTGCGGTGATGCGTATTGAGCTGATCGAGTTGCGCGTAGATGTCCTGGGTCTTGCGCGACGACGCAAGCATTGACAGCGCGATCAGGACCACCAGGCTTCCGAGTCCTAACGCCGCGACTAGCCATGTTTTGAGTCGCATGTGGACCTCCAAGGAGATCAGCTCACCCAGCGTACGTCATCTGACCGGTGTGCCGACATCCAGTAAATGGGGGAGCGCACAGCGGCGATGTGCCAATCACCTGCGTCGAGTCTCCAGCGGTTCCGACGCATCAACCTCGTCTCTCCTCCCTGTACGGGATCGAATCACCATTCGGTCGTTGTCGACTCGGATAGCCGGATCCACCGCTGGCTGAACTCCACGAAGTGGCCGGCCTGCCAAGTCCAACCGTACATAATCGCTGGCGCGCCGAATCTTGGCAACCAAGGTGAGGAACAGGCCCGCGAAGAAGTTCGCGAGCGGTTCCTGGAGCGGTGCTGGTGTCCAGATTGCGTTCAGCGCGATGGCCGCCGCTTCGAAGAACTGGTTCACTTTTTCGGTGTCGTCGTCGTGCTGCCGGCTGCGGTCGGCTTGACTGCCGTACCGTCCGCCAGCTCACGCACCGAGGAGAAAGGGCCGGTGATGACGACGTCTCCTTCCTTGGCACCCGAGAGGACCTCGAAGTACTTCTCTCCAGCCACGCCCGTCTTGACGGGCGTGAACTGCGCCTTCCCGTTCTGAACCGTGAACACGCCCTCGAGCTCCTTCTTCGTCTGACCGGGCTTGAGCTCGGCGGTCTGCGCGGCCCCGGCAACGGGGCGGCGCTTCTTGTCGGTCTCCGGCGGGCGGACGACGTTCCCTTTTTCGTCGAGCACGAGCTCGCGGACCGTCGTCGCCTGGATGGGAACCGCGATGGCCTTCTCACGCACCGCGGTCGTGATTTCCGCCGTGCACGTAAACCCAGGGCGGACTTCGGCGATCTCCTTGTCGAGCGTGACCACCACCTTGAAGTTCGTCGCCTGGGTACTGGAGGTGGCGCCGGTCGTCGCCTGAATCGGGCTGTTGCCGATTTCCGTCACCTTCCCCGTGAACGTCTGCCCGGGCATGGCGTCGATGGTGATCTTCGCCGGCTGTCCCATGCGCAGCGTCGGGATGTCGGTCTCGTCGACTTCGACTTCCGCCTGGATGATGGACATGTCCGCGATGGTCAGGAGGACCGTGCCGGCGTTGTTCATCGTGCCGATGACGACCGTTTCCCCCTCCTCGATGTTCCGTCGCGTCACGATGCCGTCAATCGGGGACTCGATGCGAACCTTGCTCAGGTCGAAACGGGCGCTTTCGGCCGTCGCGCTCTCGGATTCCATGCGGAGCTGCATCGTCTTGACGTTCTGCTCCTGCGATGAGAGGTCCGCCTGGCGGGCCTTCAAGTCGTTCTCGGCGCGTTCCAGGGTCTCGCGGGTGGTAAGCCCCCCTTTCCAGAGATCCTGCTGCCGCTTGTAGTTGTCCTGCGCCTGTTTCAGTGCGACGCGGGCGCTGTCGAGCGCCAGCCGGACCTGCTCGGCGTTCGAGCGTGCGGCCGCCAGCGAGGCTTCCGTCCGCTGCACGGCGGACCTCAGGTTGCGCGGGTCGATCTGCAGGAGGAACTGTCCCTTCTTGACGCGGACACCCTCGTCCACGGCCAGGTCGGTGACGCGGCCCATCGTATCGGCGCTGATGTTCACATCCCGCTTCGGCTGGATCTTGCCGGACGCGGAGACGATGGCTTCGAGGTGACGTTTCTGAACCGCCTCGGTCGTCACTTCCAGACCTTCGGTCCGCTTGAACTTCACGTTGGCGAACGCGACCGCGCCCAGTACCGAGCACGATGGCGACGCCCACGAGAATCTTCTTGTTCCGGCTCATGCTCCAGCTCCACGTTTGACGAAGGCGATAATCACCGCGATGACGGCGTACAGCACGAACAGCGAAGTCGCGATCGGCTGCGTGCGGCGGCGATAGAGAACGGCCAGCCCGATCGCCAGGACGACGAGCTGCCAGATGATGAAGATGTCAATCGCCCCAAGCAGCTTCGCGAGGAACGAACTGTCGTCGAGCATCGCCTGCGCGAGCACGTTCAGGTGGTCCGGAGCGAGATGAATCGCAACCGTTGTGATAATGCTCTTTCAGGTCCAGCAGGTCCTCAACCCCGCTCAGCGCGCGGCGCTTCAGGAGCTCGAGTGGTCGGAGCCGAGACGTAATAGGGCGTCCAGTCGGCCGGATCGCGGATAGCCTCACGGCACACACGCCACCGCTACATCGGGTCTTCTCGATGATGCCGTACGGGATCACGCAGATGTCGCGAGCCGAAGGAGGAAGAGGTACTCCCGCCATTCGATAGCGGCTGCGAACATGCCCAGGACCGCGCGATCCGCAGCGATCACCAATCCTGCCTGAGCACCGTGAGCGCTCGATCGGGCAGAAACACCAGCAAGCTTGCGGCATCGTGCGACGCATTGCTTACTGAAGGTGTCTTGTGAGCTACGTCCCTCGCTGTTGCGCCAGCAGGATTTCAAGTAGTTGACTATACCGATCGTCGGCAGCGGTAAGCTGCTGCTCGTATTCCTTCTCCGACTGGTCGTGCTTCCTCCAGTCCCCATCGAAGACTGTTGGTGCCTGACCGTCGTTGTAAAGGAGGTCGGCGGCCTGGTCGCGGCTGGAACATAGACCGTCGGCGTTCATATCCTGGAAGAATATGCTGCTGTGTGGAACGGGAGAGGCCTGTAGATCAAGATAGACATCTCGATACTCCTTGAGCGTCAGCCTGGCCTGCAGCAATGCTGGAGACGCGTACCGGGCGGAGATGACCAGCAACTGGGCGTTCGGAAAGAACAGGGCAGCCACAAACCGATCTGGTGCAGCGGGATCCTGTGCGGCGATTGCCTCGAGCCGCTGCTCAGTAAGGGCGGTGGTGAGTTGCTTCGCAAGCGTCGCGGAACGGCCGATCGGCTCCGGAGGAACCGCCGCCACAAACCCGCCGACGAGCAGCACGATGGTGAATGTCTTCAGCATGGTTCGGCCTCCGACTGGTGAATCCCTCTCACACTACTGCGTAGCGGCCTAAAGGGGAGTCCGGCTGAGACTGGAGGTCTGGATAGAAAATACGTGAGGGGCCGGGATTGAGTGTGGCCACCGCGCGCCTGGTACGTCGCCGATTGGCTATCCCCGCGCAGCCATCCGATCAGGAGCTATCTGGTGAGAGGCGAACTGAGCCACCGCGCGACGCTATCCAGCCTCAGAAATCGCAGGTGTCATACCGCTGAGTTCAGAACCTGACCTCGAACTGACGACCGTGTGGGACCAAGAATGGCCGATGTTGAGAGGGCGGCTATCTGAACCCACGATGTGCGTCGGCGCGGTGCGAGAGTTCCTCAAAGACGCAAGGGACGATGTGACATTTCAGCAAACAGACCAGCACATGATGAGATGCGCAGCCTGGCTTACAGTCGTGCGGAACGTTTCCCGAGACGATCTTGTTGCACCATACGTATGCGTGTATCAACGGACGTGGAGCGCCGGTTGGCTGCGACCAATGAACTTCTTCGAGGTCGGCCAATTGGACCATCCCCGTGCGCCACCCGTTCCAATCACGTTGTACCACAACCAACGTCTGGTCATGTATCTGCTTAGGCCACTCCTGGCGCACCGGAATCTCACTGGTCCAGTGATCACGCATCGCAATGTTCATGATGGCCATATGAACCAGTAAATCGCAGACGGGAGCAGGCGTCCATCCTGTGGAGAGGGGAACATTTCCTGTTTCTTCACTGACCGGGACCCGATACAGATGAGGGGTATTGGCCTATACGAACCGTCCTGTGCGAACGCCGCACGGCACGATCTGAGCCGTGTTGTGCAGGTTCGGCCTATGCCTGAGATGTGCCCGACACGTTTCCACGGTCGAGAGGCCGAGATCGAGCAGCATTGTTTTTTTATAGGAGCACCCCTCCGCGAGCAACTGCAGGACTTCTTTCCCCGTCCAGTAGGCAGATGTTAGGAATCGGTCAGCCCCTGTTGCAGCCGGCGAACGTGGTCTCCAACGGGCACTGCCGCGACCGCGGAACTGAGAACTGGCGGTCCTGAGGCCACCGCGCGCACGTCGGGAATCAGGCCCTCCTTTGTCGCGCTCTTCTGCGAAGGCCCACGCCGCGAGCAGCGACGTCTCCAGCCGCATGTGACGTCCGGGCCCTTAGGACCTCCCTAAGCGTATTCGGGCATCCTGCAAGTAGGGGAGACAGGACGAAAGGGCCTCGCTCCGCCGGCCCTTTTTGGTCGCTCCCCCCGAAAGTCAGTCGATCTCCGCCGTCTACCGGATGGAACCTCGCGTCCGGCTGGTGTCTAATCACACCGGGTCCGGCAACACGTGCTGGGGAGGGCCACCAGGCATGGATCACGCGATCCCGACGACGACACCTGTTCGAATTACCGCGGCGGTCGCCGAAGAGTTCGACCGGCTGGCGTCGCTTAATGGTGCTCGCCAACCGTGCCCCGTCCACGCGGGAGGTGCATGGGAACGTCGCGTGTCGGGAAACGCTCGGACCCTGGACTCGTAACTTCGCTCAAACTATTAGTTGAGGCCTATTCCGGAAGAAGGCTGGCAGTAGGCGCACTAGCTGATCGACGACGCAATGCCCGTCGGTCACCCCAGCCAAACAATCACCGACCGGCCTTCGCGGCTCGACATCGCATGTCAGGGGGTGCGGACGGACGTGCCGAAGTGCGAACCTCTGTCTGGTGCCTGGGAGCCGACGACGGAGAGGATATCACAGAGAACAAAAGCAATCGTTGTCTTCATCGACGGTAACTCACGTTCGCGGGAGCGTGGTGCTATCAAGGGAAGCAATTACCGGTACCGCGCATGCGGAGAGGACCGCACGATTGTCACCAGGAGTGACGGCTATTCGAAGGGAACCCAGAGCGCGTTCCTCGACGTGACCGCGTTGCTTGCTGCTGTGCTTCTTGGAATGCTGCTGCTCGTGTTGGCCTGACGTGGCGTAACGGCTGGCGCTCCGACGGCGCCATCACGTGTGACATTCCCCGAGGCTGACTTAGGTGACATGCGGCATCGGAACGCCCGTGAACATATAAACGTTTATCAACTCTCGCCGTAGATCTGCCGCGCGAAAGTCAGCGTGGTGCAGTTGTCCGCTATATTGCAACGGAGGAGGGCTCAACAAGCGGTCGTGTCCCAGATGTTGCGCAGGGAGCCATTCTGGTGCCGAGGTCGCATGGAGCGGGATAGTTTCGCAGCGGTTCTCGATTGAGCCTGAGGCCAGTGTGAAAGGCGGAACGAGCGTCTCTGGTCCAGAGTCAGATTGTCGAGAAGGCGTGCTTCCTGGCCGTTGGGTCGGAGGCAGAGCGTGATGGAAACACAATCACATAACATCTCGCTGGCTGGGTTTGCGCTGGCCATGGCGGTTCTCATCGGAGGCATTCTATGGGCACCCGGCGAGAGCTGGATTCCGGAGCTGCTTTTGGTGATAGGGAGTGTCGTTGCCTTAATGGGACTATGGACGTGGCGGCGAACCCGAAGGTGACGCTCGTCAAGCGGCAGAAAGACCGAGGTGTTGTCTGCTGCCAGAAAAATGGAACGGCGGCGGCTAGATGAGTTTCAGTCGTGGACGCCTCACACGGGAGGTGAAGACCTCACAGGAACGGACGATACTCTTCTGTAGGCTCGCCGGCCCTACCGCCTTGGAGCCCTCGCCGCCCTATGAAGTTCGGCAGCCTGCCGGAACTGGGCAACCAGCGTGACTCGTCGAGCGAAACTGAAATCGTGTTGAAACGACTCCGATGACGTTCACCACTCGCGGACTCGTGTCCATCGGTTCAAGAAATAGTTTGTTATGCAACTAATAATTGTGACAACAATAGAAGCAGTGAACCCCCTTCGCGGCCGGCGACGCGCTCGAAACCCGACCGCAGCCTTCGCGCAACCTCGGCGTCACAGTTCATATCGGCGTTGGACAGAAGGGCGTGACGTGGCTCTGCAGCACTCACTGAAGGCTGCTAGCGTTTCGGTGGCAACGACCTGTGAAGTACCTGTTCAGCCGCCATAATCAAGATCTGCTTGAGACGTTTGCGTGGTCGAATGTCCTGCTGGCGTTCGACTACGACGGCACGCTCGCACCGCTGGTCAATGTGCCGGCACACGCCACCATGCGTGCGTCCACTCGACGACTGCTCAGGCGTGCGAGCCAGCTCTATCCCTGCGTCGTGATCACAGGTCGAGCAAAGGCGGATGCGCTCGGCCGGCTTCGCAACATCGAGGTCTGCCGGGTCGTGGGCAATCATGGGGCGGAACCATCGCCACACGGGGAAACCATGCGGCGTCGCGTACAGCAGTGGCTCCCTGTCTTGAAGGCACGCCTGTCCGCGGCGTCAAGGTGTCGTCATTGAGGACAAAGGATTCTCAGTGGCAGTTCATTATCGGCAGGCCCGGGAGAGAAACTCGACACGACGGGCTGTTCTGTCGGCGGCACGATCTGCTCAAGGACGTGCGACTCGTTGGTGGGAAGCTGGTCGTCAACTGCCTCGTGCCGGACGCGCCGCACAAGGGCCTGGCCCTGGAGCGCGAGCGCTCACACTTCGCGTGCGACACGGTTATCTATCGTGGGAGATGACGACACCGACGAGGACGTGTTCCAGATCGATCGACCGGGTCAACTGCTGTCAATCCGAGTCGGACGAAAGCAGACATCGGCGGCGCCGTACTACATCCGCAATCAAGCGGAAATCGACAGGCTCCTTGAAACACTCGTCGCCGTGCGTGGAGGCCATCGTGGCTGACATCTCCAGCGGGTCCGGTCTCACGCCGTCCGGGCTGCCGGTCGGTGACGCAATCGACTTCCTGCGTCTGAGTGTGGGCCGTCGACCACGCGCTTCAGCGCCGATCCAAGTCCATGGCGGCGACGCTTGGCATCACAGGCCCTCAGCGCCTGGTGATTCGGATCATCGGCCGGTTTCCGAGTATCCACGCGGGGCAACTGGCTGACATTCTGCATCTGCACCCCAGTTCGCTCACCGCACTCTTGAAGCGACTTGAGCGTCGCAATCTGGTACGCCGATGGCCCGACGAACGCGATCGGCGTCGCTGGCTCCTGGGATTGACACGGCAGGGACAGGCATTGAATCGCGAAACCCCCGGAACCATCGAAGCGGCTGTGCAGCGAATGCTCAAAACGACCACCAGGCGCGACCTCGATGTCACGCGGGCGGTCCTGGGCAAGTTGGCCCGCGAGCTTGACGGGGCGGTCGATCTCGAGTCAGTGGTATGAGACTCTGAGCCGTGGATTGTGGTTACTGCAACCAGTGAGGTTGGACGGATGGCGCTGATTGACGCGTTGACGTCGGCCCACGCGATCAATCCGTAGAAGGATCCGTCCATGGAGACCAGTAGTCCCTATCGTCCTCGTGTGTCACGCGAGACGCGGCTGCTGCTCACCGCGGGAGTGATGGCCGTCGCGGCACTGTGGCTCCTGGCGCGCATCAGATTCCCGGAGCGTCCCGTCACCCCCAATCCAGTCCCGTCGGTCCTCAGTCAGCTTGCCAGTGGTCCGAAGTACGACGACCTCGCCGGAGAGATCGCGCAGCTCCACGCGCGTCTGCAACCGTCGCTCCTCGCGCTCGACGTTCCGTCAGCGGTTGGCTCTCTGCAGACCTCGCCCCGGACGGCGGCAATCAGACTGCGCGACGACCTGGCCGTGACGTTGGTCCCGCCTGGGTCGAGCGGAGAGCGGTGGAACGAGGCGCCCATCGTCGCCCGCGATGCGGCTTCCGGCCTCGCGGTCGTCCGTGTGCCGATTCCGATATCCACGTCTCCTCCGATGCCGTGGACGCCACGCCAACCGCAGCAACCACGCTACTTCGTGGCCAGTGACGTCTCACCAGAGGGCGTGTCGCTGCGCCCAGCATTTGTCGGGTCGCTCGATCCCATCGATAGCCCGCTGTGGTCCGAACCGCTGTGGGCGGTGCCGGGGCGCACCGATCTGGCACCTGGATCGTTCCTGTTCACCAATAGCGCGGAATTGGCGGGTCTGGTGATCGCTTACGGAGGGGGGCTGGCGATCGTGCCGGGTGGAACCGTTCTAGCGGAAGCGGAGCGTTTGCTGGCCACGCCGCCGGGTCCCCCAGGGGCGATTGGCATTGAGGTGCAGGACCTGACGCCATCTGTCGCATCAGTGACCGCCGCCTCCGTGGGTGTGGTCGTGGCCTGGGTTGACCCGGATGGCGCCAGCAGGGAGCAATTGATGGCTGGCGACGTCATCGAAGCGGTTGACGGTCGAGCGCTTGCCACTCGGCAACATTGGGACGTGCGCGTGGCTCGTCTCTCAGTGGGCGAGACACTCAACCTTCGCGTGCGCCGCCGCGGCGAGATCCGCGACGTCGCGTTGGTCGCGAACGCCCCTGCGGCGCAGCCGCGCGAGTCGGTCGCTTGGTCTCACCTTACGAGCGCGGACGAAGATCGGTGCTGAAGTGGTGCGTATCGAGCGCGGGGTCCGCAGCGGATCGCGCCGGACTGGCCCTCGGAGACGTCATCACGCTCGTCGCCGACGTCTCCGCGCCGACGCCAGCGCAGGTCATGCGCTCATACACCTCCATGGGTCAGGGTGAGCGCGTGATGGTGGCCGTCACGCGGGGCGACGCCCACTTTGTGACGACCTTGGAACGATGACCCCGCATCCAACCGGCGATCCGCTCGGCCTTCTTGAGCCGTCTCTCGACGTTCCTGCCGACGACGGGCTCGGGCCGCTGCCGAGTGCAGATGGGCGCCGGTCACGACGATGGCGCGGGCTGTTGGTGTGGTCGGCCACCTCGGCTCCGGTGGCTCTCCTCCTTTCGGCAGGAATTGCCATTCGGCCCTCGGGGCATCAACCTTCTGTCTCCAGCGACGCTGACGCTTGCTCGATCCAGTGGTGCCCGTTGCGCTGGCGGCCTTCGGCGTGCTCGTCGGCTTGAGCGTGAGTGACCGTCGAACGGATGACTCTCGCACGCTCGGGGCCGCCTGTCTCGCCGCGGCAGTACACGGTGCTTGTGGTCTCGGCTGGGTTCGGAGTGGTGGCGCTCAGCGCGATGTCATCGATCGCCCGACCGTTCTGGATCCTGATCCTGACCGGCGGCATCTGCGCGGCCACGTCTCTCACGCTGCCGTCCGGCGATTCCCTGGAGCCGCGGTCGGCGGCCACGCGTGTCATCGAGCTCGGCGTCCTGCTTCCGATCGTGGCGGGTGGGCTGATGCTGGCGTGGCTCCGCGCGGGTTCGTTCGTAGGCGCTGGTGTCCTCGTGGCGCAAGCGTGCGGCGTCACCCTGGCTCTGGCCGCCGCTGCCTGGCTGCTATTGACGCGGGCCTCTTCCGAAACGGAAGAACGCGTATTTGCGGTGTCAGCACTGCTCCTCGTCGGCGGCGTCGCGGCCGCCCTTTCTGTGTCCGCGCTATTCGGAGGACTGGTCGCCGGCGTGTTCTGGCGATATGCGGGACGACACCCGCGCGAGACGATCAGTCGGGATGTGCTGTTTGTGCAGCACCCCCTCCTGGTGCTCGTGCTGCTGGTGGCTGGGGCTCGTGCCGATCTCTCGTCCTCGACGCTCGCACTTGGCGTGGGCTACGTCGTATTGCGTGTCGCCGGGCAGCTGGCTTGCCGGCACCGTCGCGAGACGCGTCGTCGGTGTGAACGCGCCCACGCGATCTCGGGCTTCACCTCCTGCCGCCAGGCGTGTTCGGCGTGGGATTCGCGCTCGACGCGGTCAGCGTGGTCGGCGCCGACGCGTCGATGCTGCTCGCGGCCGTCGTGGTGGGCACCATCGGCTCCGAGCTCGTCGCAGTTCTGTTGCCTCCGCGGAGCGTGGGCGAGTGAGACAGCTGCTGGCGCTCGCGTTGGCGGTCGGCGCCATGGCCTCAGTGCGCGGGACGACGACGGGTTCAGCCGCGACCGCGCTGGCACTCGGGTTCGCGCTGATGGGCGCCTCGGTCACGGGTGACGCCCTGCGACGGTTCCATCTCCCGCGCGTGACGGGGTATCTCCTCTTCGGCGTAGTCGTCGGGCCGTCCCTTGGCAATCTGATCACCGAATCGATGAGTGCGCAACTTCAGGTGGTCACGGGAATCGCCACGACGCTGATCGCACTGATCGCTGGTCTGACGTTGAGCGTGGAACGTCTCGGATCCCGATTTGCGGCGATCGTGCGCATGACGGCCGCGACGCTGGCCGTGGCCATCGTCGGTCTGTCGGCGGTGGCATGGATGGTATGGCCGTGGCTGCCGATTGCGCCCGATGCCGTCGGATTTCAACGGCTTGCCATGCTGGCGTTGCTGGTCGTGATTGTCGTCTCCTTCTCCCCCACGATGACCGCGGCGGTAGTCGCCGATTCGGGAGCACGTGGGCGACTCAGCGACACGGTACTGGCGGTCGTCGTGCTCGCCGACCTCGCGATCCTGGTGCTGTTCTCCGTGTCGATGCTGATGGCGCGCGTCGTCTTCGGCACGGGAGAAGGCGAGGGCACAGAGATTCTGGCCCGACTCGCGTGGGAAATCGGTGGGGCCGTCGCCTTTGGTGTGCTCATCGGCGTGTTGTTCGCTCTGTACCTGCGCTACATCGGCCGTGAAATCACACTGGTCCTGCTGGCGGTGTGCGCCGTGCTGAGTCAGGTGGGCACGACGCAACAACTCCAGCCGCTGCTGGCCGCCCTCGCCGCTGGCGTGGTCATTGAGAACTTGGCGGTCGCGCAGGGGGACACGCTGCGGGCGGCCGTACGCCGTGGCGCGCCGCCGGTGCTGGTGGTCTTCTTCGTGGCGGTCGGTGCGTCCCTTCGGCTCGACGCCGTGGCGGCGATCGGGATCAGCGCGGTCGCGTTGTCCGCGGTCCGACTCGGATTCATCAGGCTTGGCGTCGCGGCAGGAGTCAAGTCGTCTGGGCTTCCGGAGCCGATCGGAAAGTATGCGTGGACCGGGCTGGTGTCTCAGGCCGGGATTACCCTCGGATTTGCCTCCGTCGTCGCCACCGAATTTCCGGGCTGGGGCAACCAGGTGCAGTTGTTGCTGGTCGCGTCGATTGCGATTCACGAGCTCGTGGGACCGATTCTGTTTCGCCGCGGGTTGGCGCGGGCAGGCGAGCTCGAGGCGCACGCGGTTCGCCCCCTCATGGTCGTGTCCAACCGCGAGCCGTACCTCCATAGCCGCGATGAGGATGGCCGGATTGCAGTGAAAGCCGCGACAGGTGGTGTCGCGGTGGCGTTGGACGCGCTGATGCGCGAACGAGGTGGTGTGTGGATCGCGCATGGCGCCGGTCCGGCTGACCGGCTGGTCGTCGATGCGGCCGACAAAGTGTTGGTACCCCCAGAGAGTCCGTCGTACGCGCTTCGGCGTCTGTGGCTCGAAGAGCCGACGTTCTCCGCATACTACGGAGGCTTTGCGAATGAGGGCCTGTGGCCACTGTGCCATGTGGTCGACGTCCGTCCGCAGTTTCGAAGCGACGATTGGGCGGCCTACCAGGACATCAACGCGCGGTTCGCCGCGGCGATTCACGCGGAGATCGGAGCGTCCGAGGCGCCGGTCTTCATCCAGGACTATCACCTGGCCCTCGTGGCGCCGGCATTGCGGGCGCTGCGGCCCGACACCCGCACCGCCCTCTTCTGGCACATTCCCTGGCCCTACCCGGATCGACTTCGCATCTGTCCGTGGCGGCGCGAGCTGGTCGCGGGGCTGCTCGCCAACGATCTGATCGCCTTTCAGCTGGAGCGCGACCGTCGAAATTTCCTGATGGCGGCTGAAGAAGAGCTGCACGCCGAGGTGGAGCTCGAGTCGTCGCGAGTTCGATTCCGCGGGCGCTCGACCACGGTGGTCTCGGTGCCGATCGGTGTCGACTACGACCGCATCCAACAATTCGCCGCTGACCCGGCGCTCCTGCCGGAACAGCAGCGCCTGCGGGACCTGCTCGACCTGCGCGCTGACATCATCGGGCTCGGCGTCGATCGTCTGGACTATACCAAGGGCATCCCAGAGCGCCTTGATGCGATCGATGCGCTCATGGCCCAGCGGCCGGATCTGCGGGGCAGGTTGACATTCGTGCAGATTGGCGTCCCGTCTCGGTCCGATCTCAAGAGCTATGCGGCGATCGAAGCGGAGATCGGCGAGCGGATCGCCGCGATCAATGCGCGCTACGCGGTTCCGGGCGGCTCACCCGTCGTGTCGTACTACACCACACCGCTGAGCGCGTTCAGCCTCGTCGCCCTCTATCGTCTCGCCCACTTCTGCATCGTCAGTTCCCTGCATGACGGAATGAACCTCGTGGCGAAGGAGTTCGTCGCGGCCCGGGACGATGAGCACGGCGTGCTCGTGCTCAGCGCTCTGGCAGGTGCCGCACAGGAGCTTGAGGACGCGGTGATCATCAATCCCTACGACATCGATGCGTTCGCAGCCGGCCCTCGCAACAGCCATCAACATGACGAGCGACGAGCAGATGACGCGCATGCGGGCCATGCGGAAGGTGGTCGCCGGACGGAACGTCTTCAACTGGGCGTCCGACATCCTCGAGGGTCTCGAGAGCCTCTGGACCAAGCCGCTGCTTTACTCGGTTCGGGGATGGGAAGAGACGTCAGTGTGAGTCGCCAATCGAGTGGCTCGCACAACGCCGTCCGATCCGTGCTCGCGAGGCGGCCCCCACGACCGAGCTAGAGCGCTTTTCACTTGTACCTCAGTACGCGGTTATGGTACCTCTTCGCCGGGAGGTTCCATGGCCGCGTACTCAATGGATTTGCGCACGCGCGTGTTGGCGGATTGGGACGCCGGACTGAAGGCGGAGGAGGTCGCGGCCAAATACCGCGTGAGCCGCACCTGGGCCATCGGCTGGTGCAGCGGCGACGGGAGACCGGACAAATCGACCCGCGGGCGCAGACGAAGTTTCGCGCGCGCACGCTGGCGGAGCAGGAGGATCGCCTGCGCGCGTTGGTGACCGCGCGGCCGGATCGGACGCTGGCCGAGCTGCGCGACGCCCTGCCAACGTCGGCCAGCTTGGCCACCATCTGGCGCGTGCTCGGGCGCTTGCAGTTAACGGTTCAAAACACGGTAAACGCCGACGAACAGCGCCGTCCTGATGTCGCGGCGGCACGCCGTCAGTGGCAGACGTGGCAACCGTTGCGTGTTGTCTCCTTTCACGCGACACCTCGTTCTCGATGTTCCTCGGCCTACGCGGCCCCCAGCCAGTTCCAGACCTGGCACCCTACCCTTAGAACGCAGAATTACGCCGAAACCTGACCGGCGGATCGGCCGACACCCACATGTCCACCGCACAGGCTGCCAATCGGCTCGCGGCCGTATCGACGAGCGCGGTTGATCTTGTCGCGCAGCTCGTGCTCACTCCAAGGAGGCTGGCACCGGAGGTTCCAGTCTCTCAAGACGGTCAGCGCCGTCTCATTGCTGAGCGCGAACCCACGCACGACGCGACAACACACTTTGAACGTGTGAAGGCCGCCATGATCCCGGCGATTGCGGGCTCCATGCGCTCCAGATAGCGTCGAGCTCGTTCGCCGACGTCCATCGAAGTCGTTCGACGCGCGGATGGTGGAGGCGGGCGCCAAGCCGGAGGATCCGCCTCTCGCGGCTGAGGGAACGACTCCGGCAGGTGCCGAATCCTTGGGGATCCGTAGCGTACAGTCACCAGGTGGGAGGGCGTGCGCTTGTGGTTCTGGTATCCGGCAATCCGCGTGGTCTGTGAGCACGAGGTCGCTGCGGGATCCGTGCCGAGCTGCCGCGCTAGGTGCTTCTGCATGCGCTCGGCCCCCGCCGACGAGAAGTTGGCGACGCGCCAGAAGAAGTGCAGACGCCCTGGCGAGGATTCGAGAACGTAGGAGAGCGGCGGTAGGTCCCCGCGCGCCGAAATCTCGGCCAATCGGCCAGGGCATCCTCATCGGCGTCGAGGAAGATGTGTCGAATGGCGGCGATGGCGGCCTTGGTGCGCGTACGCTGACCGTCTCTGAGGGCATTGATGCTCACGTAGATTATGTGGAATTGGCGCGACGGCATTCTCGGCGGCCGACGACAGGTATTTCGCGGTCCGCTTGCCGCTTCTCTCATGACGCCAGTTGTCCCGGCCGTATGCCAACGCGAGCGTTGCGATGGGTCGAAGCGAAGCGCGGGTTGAGTAAGCATCTCACGGCGTCCGGCCGGAGCTGTGACGGAGCAAGAAGGCGGCCGCAGCCTGGTCTGTAGAAGTCCGCATTTTCGCCATGCGGGCCATGCGCGACTTCCGCCGCTGTATTTCGTATTCGATGTGATGGTGCTGGCCAGTCGCGACGTGATCCGGGAACCAGTCGAGATCCGCGGGGACCTTTTAGTGAAGAATTCCGGTGGCTTCCCGAACAGCATCTCCATGAACTGGTGCGCCGACATGGGCGTTCCCGAACTCACATCTCCCAGCGCATCTCGGCCGGGACCCAACGGAATGCGGCGCCATCCCGGGCGACATGGCCGAGCCCGGGAAATGGGAGGTGGTAGCTCGCAACGAGGATCTTCTCGCTCGCGCACCGCTCCAAAAAAGCCCGTCGTGTCTTCGCGCCTTGATGGAGGTCGAGGTCGAACCCGCCCCGCCAGTCAGGATGGCGGAAGGCGACCGCACGGTTGCCAACCACGTCGCCGGTGCAGAGCAGCTCCTCTCGGCCGGAGGCGAGGTGAACCGACAGGTGGCCAGGGGTATGCCCCGGGGTTGGGATTGTTACGATCCCGGGAACAACCTAGAATCGTGATCTCAAAGCTGCCGAGTTTGTGCCGATAGAACCCTGGTGCTTGCGTTCCCGAAAAGGGGATGCCGGCAGCGCGTGACTGCGTGAAGAGCCCGGGGGCCGCTGCTCCAGCGACGATTACCCCGGCGGAGCGCCATAGGAAATCGCGACGTGCGTGCATCTGCTTACTCCGTTTTCGTTGCTGAGTCTATGGTCACGAGGAGTATGTGCCGAGATTCCAATTTGCCTTGTCCGAACACTCGGATACTACACCCGCGCGAGGCGGCTGTTAGTTGCAGTTCGCTGGTTGCAGACCCTCTGGCGCGAACCCAGAGTCGTGACCCGTCCCGACCTGGAATCGGCTCGGTTTCATCGCGTTTCTCAAACACTCTTTACTCTGAGGACGTGCCTCCGCTCACGTTCCCGGCGTGCGAAACAGGATGTGTCGTCGGTCTCCGGTCCAGGGGTCTTGTTCGCGGGGACGCGGATGACATACTCCGGAGCGCGCTCTTCGAGCGGGCGGTCAATACCGGCGGCGCACACGAGCTGGTGAATCACTGCTGGCCCGAGTCGATCCGGTTGACAGCCGTCCTCGACGGAAACTGCGGCTACCGACATGCGCACGCCGAGCACTTCTCACAAGCGCGACCGAGGGGCCTGCGGCCGGCAGCCTAGGATGGCAGCGTTCAGGTGTGGAGGAATCGAACGCACGTTCATTGCAAGACCACCTTCCAACGTCGCAGTGCTTCGAATCCCGAGCACGCTCGCATCCGATAGCTGTCAACAAGTTTTTTTAGTTTTGCGTCCGGCTCCGACCGTTTTCACCGATGTTCGTTCTGGGACGGCAGAGGGCGGCACGCTAGAACCCAGGTGTAGAGTGCCCCATGCGGCGGTGTGCTGGAATAACAGGTGCCGCGGGGGAGCTGCGATGGAGCGTCCTTCGGACACGCTTGATGTGATGCTGATCGACGAGGTAGCAACCGCTCTGAAAATTACGGCGAAACAGATCCGCCGTCTCGAACGGCGTGGCGCCTTTCCAATTCCTCGACTACCGAAGCTGGATCGCCACCCAAGGTACGCCCGGGCGCTGGTGCAGCGGTTCGCCTCTGGCGAAATCTCAACATTGACGACCCGCCGTCGTCGAGCCGCCTAGTTCCATCAGCCGAATCACCCGATCGGGGCACGGCTCCCCACACCGTAGGATCCAACCGACTTCACCCCGAACTCTAGGATCTTCGCGCCGGCCAAGGGGCCGACGGCGGGAAGACCTCGTTCAGCACGGCCAGGCGAGAGAAAGAGTAGTGCGGTGTGCGCGCCTGCGGCACGTCCGGTAAATTTACACCGGCATTTTACACCGGACGCTGAAATTAGTGGAGCGGGCTACGGGAATCGAACCCGTCTGACTGGCTTGGGAAGCCAGGACATTACCACTATGCTAAGCCCGCATTACCCGGGATTTTACCACGCCGCAGGAGCAGCCCACACCTTCAAGGTCTGCGGCTCACGAGCCAGACCCCGCACAGCAGGGCGACCAGGAACAATCCAACGAGCGCTTGAATCGGCACTGACGCCACCGTCCAACCTCCCCAGCGACCGCGGCGCGTCGACGGCCCCGTCGACGAGGCGTGCCACCCGCCACGGCCGGCGCTACGACCTGATGAACGCGAGCACTTCGTCCCGCTTCGCTTCCATCATCGCCTGCGTCGTCGCCTCCAGGTTCAGCCGGATGAGCGGCTCCGTGTTCGACGCGCGAACGTTGAAATGCCAGTCCGGATACTCCACCGACACGCCGTCCATCGTATACGTCTTGCCGTCGACGTAGCGTGCGTTCAGCGCATCGATCTTCTCGTCGACGATGCGCATGTCGGGCATCTTGGTGTTGATCTCGCCCGAGATGAAATACTTGTCGCGGAGCGGCGCCAGCAGCTCGTGCAGCGTCTGCCCCTTGCGCGACATCAGCTCGAGCATCAGCAGCGCAGGGATGAAGCCGTTGTCCGCGAAGAAGTTGTCGCGGAAATAGTAGTGCCCGGTGACCTCGCCGCCGAAGATCGCCCCTTCCTCGCGCATCCGCCGTTTGAAGAACGCGTGGCCGACACGGTTCATCAGCGCGGTGCCGCCGTACCGCTCGACGGTGTCCTTCACGGCGTAGCTGGCCCTGACGTCGTACACGACCTTCGCGCCGGGATGGCGGAGCAGGAACGCCTCGGCCAGGAGCGCCGTCACGAAATCGCCGGCGATGAACTCGCCGGTGCCGTCGATGAAAAAGCAGCGATCCGCGTCGCCGTCCCACGCAATGCCGATGTCGGCGCGCTCCCTGATGACGCGCTCGGTGATGTCCACGCGATTCTCTTCGATGAGCGGGTTCGCCTCGTGATTCGGGAACGTGCCGTCGATGTCGAAACAGAGCCGCGTGGTCCGGCAGGGGAGGAGATCGAAGAGCCGTGGCGCGACGAGCCCGCCCATGCCGCTTCCGGCATCGAGCACGACGTTGAACGGCTTGACGATCGACGGATCGATGAACGACATGACGTGCGTGATGTAATCGTCCACCACCTCCATCTGCGAGAGCGAACCTGGCGTCGCCGCCGGCGCCGGCAGCGTGCCGGCCACGATCATGTCCCGAATCTCCGTCAGGCCGGCCTCGCCGCTGAGGGGAAATGCCTCGCGCCGTACGAGCTTGATGCCGTTGTACTGCTTCGGATTGTGCGACGCCGTGATCTGCGCTCCGCCGTCGTGCCCATCGCGTGCGACGGCAAAATACATCATGTCGGTCGCGAGCATGCCGTAGTCCACGACGTCGGCCCCCTGCTCGCGTGCCCCCTCGATGAAAGCCGCTGCCACCGATGGGGAGGAGACTCGCATGTCCCGCGACACGGCGATGCGCTTGGCGTCGAGATAGGCCACGAACCCGCGGCCGATCTGCCGCGCGGCTTCCTCGTTGACTTCGGCGGGGTAGAGCCCGCGCACGTCATACGCCTTGAAAATGGAAGGATGGATGCTCATAGGTGGCTGTAATCCGTGATGACGGTCTTGTCGCCCAGGAGAACCGGGCTCGTGATCGTGGCGTTCCGCCCCACGTGGCAGTTGCGGCCGAGGATCGAGCCGCGCACGACCGCCTCGCGTCCGATCCAGCCGTTCGGCCAGATGATGGACCCGTCGATCACCGCCCCCTCGTCCACGTGCGACTGGCGCCCGATGACGGAGTACGGGAGCACGCGGGCGCCGGCCTTGAGCACGACCCCCTCGTCCACGAAGCAGGGGCCGTGGAGCTCCACACCCGCTTCGACCTTGGCGTCGGGGGAGACCCACGCCATCGACGCCGCCGAACCCATGAACGGCGGAGCCTGGTAGTGCCCGTCCATGATGTCACGATGGACCTGGAGATACTTGGCCGGCGTGCCGATGTCAATCCAGTATCCGTCGTACACGGACGCGACGAACGTTTCGCCGCGCTCGATGAGCGACGGAAAGAAGCTGCGCTCGATCGACCAGGCAGTGTCTTTCGGGATGCGATCGAAGGTATCCGGCTCCAGCACGTAGATCCCGGCGTTGATGGTATTGCAGGTGATCTCGTCCTCGCCGGGCTTCTCGAGAAAGCGGCTGACATTGCCCTGGGCGTCGGTCTCGACCAGGCCGTACGCGCGCGGGTTGTCCACCGGTGTCAGGACGATCGTGGCCTTGGCCTTCCGTTCCCGATGCAGCCGCAGCACCGCCCCGAGATCGATCTGAGTGAGGACGTCGCCGTTGAACACGACCACCGAGTCGGTCAGCGAGTCCCCGGCGTAGCGGATGGCCCCGCCGGTGCCGAGGGGCATCGGCTCCACGACATAGCGGACGCGCAGACCCAGGCCCTCGCCATCGCCGAAAATCTCCTCGATTCGCCTGGGCTGGTAGTTCAGGCTGAGGATGACTTCGTCGATCTCCGGCACCTGCCGCAGCAGGTCTATCTGGTAGTGGAGAAACGGCCGGTTGAGGATCGGAACAATCGGCTTGGGCGTGTGTACCGTAAACGGCCTCAGGCGTGTACCCTTGCCGCCGGCGAGCAGAATGGCCTTCATATCAACTTACGATGATAATGCTGATTGATGGTTTTTGATTACGGCTGTCCATGAACCTTCCCAACGCCCTGACGCTCGGTCGCATCTTTCTCGTGCCCCTGCTGGTCGTCGTGCTCCTCACGAAGTTCGAAGGACGGCTGATCTTCGGCGTGAGGAAGGAGCTCGTCGGGGCGGCCATCTTCGGCGTCGCATCGCTGACCGACTGGCTGGACGGGTACCTGGCGCGCCGCCGCAAGCAGGTCACGCCGCTCGGCCAGTTCATGGACCCGCTCGCCGACAAGCTGCTGATTACCGCGGCCCTCGTCTCCCTCGTCCAGATGGATCTCGCGCAGTCATGGATGGTCGTGCTGATTCTCGGGCGCGAGTTCGCCGTGACGGTCCTGCGGAGCATCGCACACTCGCGCGGCGTGGCGATCCCCGCGTCGCCGCTCGGCAAGTTCAAGATGGCGTCACAGGTCGTGGCAATCCTGCTGCTGATTCTCGGACGGGAGCACCTGCACCAGTTCTTCGTGCTGGGAAAGATCGCGCTGTGGGTCGCGGTCCTGACCGCCGTGGTCTCCGCCGTCGACTACTATCGACGGTTCAGCCACGTGATCACCGGACGGGAACAGGTCTGAGCGACGGGTCGCGGACGCGCGCGCCATCCTACCGGTGAATCGCGACCAGGTCGCCGACGTAGATGGTGTCAATCGACGTGTCGATCCGCAGCGTCGTGGTCTCCGGGTGGACGACCATGGCGGTGCCGTCGCCGATACGGACGACGGGACCGGTGCCGGTCGGGACGGGCCGGAAGATCGTGATCCGCTGGCCAGGGCGCAGGCCGTGGTCCGAGCCTCTGTCGAACACGAGCATGGACCCCACGGCACCCATCTGGCGGCGCTCGTCGCCGAGAATGATCCGGCCGGGGTTGGCAAAGTCCGGTCGCCCGGCTGTGGCCGTCGCGGGCACCACCGGCATCTCGAACTTCTCCAGGTAATCCCCCCGCGTCACCGCATCGCACGCGTGGGTGATCGTGGACACGGCAGTGTCCCCCTGGACTTCGACGACGCGAATCCACCCGGCCGTATGGACGCTGAGCAGGGCAACGCCGTCGCTCACGCTCTTGGTGAATCGGTCAGGCACCACGCGGCGCACGAAGTACTCCTGGCCCGGCCGCACGTCCTGGGTGCTCCCGACGCGGACGA
Organism: uncultured Acidobacteriota bacterium; assembly: GCA_963749835.1. GTDB lineage: Bacteria > Acidobacteriota > Vicinamibacteria > Vicinamibacterales > 2-12-FULL-66-21 > JALZOC01. The sequence goes on along the minus strand of CAVVOD010000001.1, from coordinate 2,066,279 downwards.
GGACCGTCTCTCCAGTCCCGAACATCACCTTGCCGGCGATCTGTCCCCCGGCCACGGTCATTGGCGCGACCGGCAGCGTCTCGACGGCGTTCGGCGCACACGCCAGCTCCGCGGCGACGTCGCGGACGACGGCCGGACGCGGTGACTGAGGCTGTGCGTACGCGGCGCGTGCGGAGAGTGCGGCCATGGTGAGCATGGCCAGTCGAATCACCAGACGTAAGTCACACGACATGGGCATGCTCCAGTTGTTTACTGCTTGGCCTGATCCGTTTTCAACGTCGCGGCCAGCGTCCTGGCCTGTTCGAGATACTCGCTCTGTTCGAACTCTTTCACCAGCCGATCGAGATACGGCAGCGCTTCCGCCGGTCGTTTGAGCTGGATCAGGGACTGCGCGAGATAGAAGTACACCGCGTCCCGCCGGCTGTAATCAGGATCGTCCTTGAGGAGCGCCGTGAACCGATCGACCGCGGCCGGAGGGAATTTCTGCGTCCGCACGTAGAAGTACGCGACGCGATACTCGGCGTCGCTGAGCCGATCGCGGGCCTCGCGGAGCTGCTTCATCGCTTCGGGCAGAAGGGGACTGGCCGGATAGCGCTGCACCATGGTCTTCAGCTCGTTGATGGCTTCGCGCGTCTCCGTCTGGTCGCGTTCAGGGCCGTACATCTGGTAGAAATGCGACATCCCGAGCTTGTACTGCGCGTAGTCGGCGCGGGCGTGTGTCGGGTAGAACGAGATGAACTCGCGATACTCGTTGATCGCGAGGACCTTCGACTCGGTGGAGTTCTCTCCGAGGTACGTATCCGCGAGACCGAGCTTGGCATCCGCGCGGTACTGGCTCTGCGGATAGCTGTCCATCAGCTGGCGGAAAAACTCACGTGCGTTCAGCCAGTGCTTCTTATTGAGCTCCTCCGTGCCGCGCTCCCAGAGAAACTTGTCGGGCTCGAGCGTCCCGACCGGCGGTTTCTTCGAGGCAGAGCTGCAGGCCGACGTGAAGACCGCACCGGCGAGGCCGGACAGGACGAGCACGACGAGCGCCGCCCGGTGCCATGCGGCACGTCGGCGGGCGATACAGAGGACAGGTGAGGGCGACGCCATCAGGTGAGCGCAGGTATGGTCGACAGCCATCGATATTCCGCTTCGATCCCTTCTTCGAGCGACACTCGTGGTGCGAAGCCGAGATCCGCCTTGGCAAGGCTGGTGTCGGCGTAGGTGTCGCGCATGTCCCCCTTCTGCGCCGGTTCGCGGCGAATCGTGAGGGGGCGGCCGGTGACCCGGCCGATGATTTCGAGCACGTGATTGACGGTGACGCGTGAGCCGCCACCCAGGTTGTACGCCCGGCCAGGCACGCCGCGATCGCCCGCCGCGATCGTCCCCGCGACCGTGTCCCCGACGAACGTGAAGTCCCGCGTCTGCTCGCCGTCGCCGTACAGGGTGATCGGCTGGCCTCCCACGGCGGCGCGAATGAACCGGTTGAACGCCATGTCGGGCCGCTGCCGCGGCCCGTACACCGTGAAGTACCGGAGCGAGGTGGTTGGCACCCCGAAGTTCACCTGGTAGAGGTGACACAGCTGCTCGGCCGCGAGCTTCGTGACGCCGTACGGAGAGACCGGCTGCGGCAGCGCGTCCTCCCGCATCGGCATGGCGACGTTGTCCCCATAGAGCGACGAGCTCGACGCGTACACGAACCGGTGCAGCGGGCGCCCCACGCATGCCTCGAGAAGCTGCTGCGAGGCTTCGACGTTGTTCACGGTATAGATGGTGAAGTCACGTCCCCAGCTCTTGCGAACGCCCGCCTGGGCCGCCAGATGAAACACGTGGGTCACCCCATCGAGCAGCGCGGCCAGGTCCACGTCCTGGATCCGCGACTCGACGAACTGAAACCGCTGACGCTGCCGGTTGTGATTCAGGTTCGCTTCTTTCAGCGCCCGCGAATAGTAGTCGGTAAAGCAGTCGAGGCCGACCACCTCGGCGCCGCTGTCGAGCAGGGTGCCGCACAGATGCGACCCGATGAACCCCGCGGCCCCGGTGACGAGCGCCTTCATGCGAACACGTCCTGTATCCGAACCGGGAGCCGGCACGGCTTGCCAGCGGGATCCAGAGCCGCATGAACCGTCCGGCCGGTGCGCGGCCAGCACCTGGTCGTCCCGCCGCACGACCTGATACGAAAACTCCATCCGCACCTTCGACAGCAGACGTCCCTCCGCCCTCACCTCGAGCTCTTCGTCGTACCGCACCGACCGATGGTACTGGCAGTGGGCGTCGATGACGGGCAGCGAGACCCCCTCACGTTCCATTTCCCGGTAACTCCAGCCGAGCGATCGCAGCAGATCGGCGCGTGCGACCTCGAACCAGACGAAGTAGTTCGCGTAGTAGACGACCCCCATCTTGTCGGTCTCGGCATATCGGACCCTGACCACCGACATCGACGCCGGACGCTCTCGCACGGTGGCGGGGATGCTCACGCGCTGACCCCGGCCGTCGCGGCCGCGCGCAGTTCCCGCGTGGCTCGTTCGGGATCCGGGCTGCCGAAGATGGCGTTCCCGGCAACCAGAATGGACGCTCCCGCCGCCACGACGCGCGGCGGCGGTGGCCGGGTCAATCCCTCCGTCCACTTCGATGGGCGCCCGGCTGCCACGCTCGTCCAGCAGCGCGCGAACCGCCCGGATCTTAGACTCGCTGCGAGGGATGAAGGTCTGACCCGCCGAATCCGGGGTTCACCGATCATGACCAGCACGTGGTCCAGGTCACCCGGCGATCTCCTCGAGAACGCCCACCGGCGTGGCCGGATTGATCGCGACGCCGGCCCTGACGCCCAGCTCCTTGATCCGCTGAATCGTCCGGTGCAGGTGGGGCAGGACCTCGACATGGACCGAGATCATCGCCGCGCCGGCGCGCACGAACGCCTCCAGATAGCGGTCGGGCTCCTCGATCATCAGGTGGACATCGAGCGGAACCCTGGTCACCTTGCGAAGCGCCTCCACGACCGCCGGCCCCATCGTCAGGTTGGGCACGAAGTGGCCGTCCATGATGTCCACATGGATCAGATCGGCGCCGCCGCGTTCCGCGACCTGCGACCGCGGCGCCGAGCGCCGCGAAGTCGGCCGACAGAATGGACGCCGCGATAAGCACCGTCACCGGCTGACCTCGAGCGAGATCGGCTCACCGGGTGCGATCTGGAATCCGGCCTGCGGGCTCTGACGGAGCACGACGCCTGACGGGACGCCAGGGTAGGGATGATCGCCGACGACGGCGACCCGAAACGCCCTGACCCGCAGCAAGTCCGCCGCGCGATCGCCGTTGACCCCAATCAGGTCGGGCATGACGTAGGTCGCGCCGCGTTCGCCGCGATTGACCAGCAGCGCCACCCGGGCCGCGTTGCTCTGCGCCGGCGGCGTCTGCGCGACGATCGCGTCCGCCTGGTAGTCTCCTGACTTGATCTCCGAGGTCCCGCTGAGCTCCACCCCTTCCTGCTGAAGCCGCATCTGCGCCGTGCGCTCGGATTCGCCAAGCAGGGCCGGGACAACAGTCGATCGCGGCCCGGAGCTGACCCAGACCTTCACGCTGCGCTCACGCCTCGAGCTCGCGCCGGCCTGCGGATCCTGCGAAATAATCTGGCCCGCTGGAATCCGCGCGTCAACCCGGCGCACCTCTTCCACCCTGAGCTTCAGCCCCGACTCTGCCAGCAGAATCGTGGCTTCGTTCAGTGGCTTCCCGGCGAGGGTCGGGACGACGACTTCGACGCGTCTTCAGAGCGATCCGCATGGACGCGGCCGCGAAGAGGACGTAGGTCAGGAGCAGGGCACCGCCGACGAGCAGCAGCTTGCCCGCACCAAAGACCCGGGTTTTCAGTGCCATGAAACAGAAAGTTTACCGCAAGTCCTTAGTTTTCACCAGCATGGCGGCAAAGAACGACTCGAGCCCGTCGCGAAATGGAAAGGTCCTGAAGTGGCCGTCCGCCGTCTCGAACGCCGCGAGCGCGGGCGGGAGCGGGACGGGGCGGATGACGAAGTCGTCCCGCGTCTCGAGGAACCGGCTGAGCACGAGCTCATTCTCCTCAGGCTCGCTCGAACAGGTCGAGTAGATCAGCCGTCCGCCGGGCCGGACGACGTCGGCGGCCCGCCCGAGCATGGCCAGTTGCGTGTCGGCAAGCGCCAGGAGCGATTCTTCGGAACGCCGCCAGCGGATCTCAGGGTCCCTGCGCAATGTGCCAAGCCCTGAGCACGGCGCATCGAGCAGCACGCAATCGAACCCCCGGGCGAACGGAAGCACACCGGCTGAATCTGCCTGCACGACCCGAACGCATTCCGCGCCGGCGCTCTTCACCGCGCGCGCCAGCAGATCGACGCGTCGTCCGCGAACATCCGTGGCGACGATGAGCCCCTGGTTCCCCATCGCCGCGGCCATGGCGGTCGTCTTCCCGCCGGGGGACGCGCAGGCATCCAGGATGCGCTCGCCAGGAGCGGCGGCCGTCAGAAGCGCGACGAGCTGCGAGGACTCGTCCTGGACGATGAAGAGGCCGGCGTCCGCGAGCGGGGTGAGCAGCGGATTCCCGCTGGTGACGACCAGCCCGTCAGGCGCAAAACGGGCGGTCTCGGTCTCGACGCCATGCTCGTTCAGCCGGGCTGCCAGTGCGTCGCGCGTGGTCCGGAGACCGTTGACGCGCAACATCAGCGCGGCGGGGTGGTTGTCGAACCGTACCCAGGCCTCAGTAGACTCGAACCCATGGCGGTCGAGCCAACGGCCGACCAGCCAGTGCGGATGGGAGAGCGCCCCCGACAGGTAAGCGACGGCTCCCGCCCGATCGCGACTCGGATCGGAAGGACGTTCCGGCAGCGGCAGCGCATCGCGTTCGCGGCTGATCCGTCGAAGCACCGCATTGACCAGCCCAGAGGCGCTCTTCTTGCCCGCTTTGCTGACGAGATTCACGGCGTCGTTCACCGCGGCTGACGCGGGAATGCGATCGAGGTGGAGGAGCTGGAAGGCCGTCATCCGGAGGACGTCGAGGACTTCCGGATCCAGCTTCGACACCGGTCTCTTCGCAAAGGCGGTGATCACGAGGTCGAACGCGCCCTGCCACCGCAAGGTGCCCGTCGCAATCTCGCTGGCAAGCGCGCGGTCGCGCTCGTCCTCGAGCCGCGTCCGCACGCGTGCGAGGGCCGTCGGCAGATCCGAGCGTCCGCTGTTGACCGCCCGCAGCACGTCGAACGCGGCCAGCCGGGCGCGGGCGATCATGACGGCAGCCGCGTACCGGTCGTCGTCCTGTGTCCGCTGAGAAACTCGCGCGCGGTCATGGGCCGGCGCCCCTCGGGCTGGATCTGCAAGATCTGGATCACGCCGTCCCCGGTGGCCACCGCGAGCGTCTCGCCTTCCGCACGGACGATCGTCCCGGGCGCCGCCCCGGCCGCTTCACCGCCGACGGCAGTCCGATGGATCAGGCACCGCACGCCACCGATTGTCGTGGACGCCAGCGGCCATGGCTGGAGGCCGCGCACCAGGTTGTGGATTCGCACGGCCGGCAGGGACCAGTCGATGGGTCCTTCTGTTTTGACGATCTTCTGCGCGTGCGTCGCCTTCGTGTGATCCTGCGGCGTTTCGACCACTTCGCCGCCGGCGAACTGCTCCACGACATCCAGGAGAAGCGCCGCACCGCGCTCGGCAAGCTGCGCTTCGACCTCGACACTCGTGTCGTCGGGACCGATCGGCACCGTCGCACGCGAGATCATCGGGCCGGCATCGAGCTCGGATACGACACGCATAATCGTGATGCCGGTCACCGTGTCTCCGGCAATGACCGCACGATGGATCGGCGCTGCGCCGCGGTACGCCGGGAGAAGCGACGCGTGGACGTTGATCATGCCGAGCCGGGGGATGCCGAGCAGCGCGTCCGGCAGGATCCGTCCATACGCCGCCACGACGCCGAGATCCGCACGGAGCGCCTCGATGGACGCCAGGAAGGCTTCGTCGCGGAGCTTCGTCGGCTGGAGCACCGGTACGCCGCAGAGCACCGCGAGCTCCTTGGTGGGAGTCGCCGCCACGCGATGGCCACGCCCGCGCGGTCTGTCCGGCTGCGAGACGAGTGCGACGACGGCATGTCGCGACTTCAACAGGGCCGCGAGCGTCGGTACGGCAAACGCCGGCGTGCCGAAGTACGACGATGCGCAGGGGAGCTCCGCCAGGCGCCACTACCATCGGCCGGCGCGCTTCAATTTGTGAATCTTGCGGACGATCATGTCTTTCTTGATCCCGCGCAGCCGGTCCACGAAGACCGTGCCGTCCAGGTGATCCATCTCGTGCTGGAACGCCCTGGCGAGGAGATCCCGGCCCTCGATCGTCTGCTCCCTGCCGGTCAAGTCGAGCGCCTTGACGACTGCGCGCGACGGGCGAACGACCGTCGCGTTGAATCCCGGCAGGCTCAGGCAGCCTTCTTCCTCCAGCTGCATGCCGTCGCGCTCGAGGAAGACGGGATTGATCATGACCAGCAGATCGGCGGGATTGCGGCCCACGGAGATGTCCACGACGAACACGCGCAGCGGGACACCCAGTTGTGGAGCGGCAAGGCCAATGCCGGGCGCCGCATACATGGTCGCAATCATGTCTTCGACGAGCAGGCGGATGTCGTCGTCCACGGCCGGCACCGGGGCCGCAGGCTTGTGAAGCGGATGCTCGCCGTATCGGAGAATGGGCCGGACCATCGGAAAGGCTGAATTACGAAGGCTGAATTCGAACGTCAGCCTTTCTTGACGAACTGCGCGCGGAGCGTGTCGGTCCACGCCCCCATCGCCCGTTCGATCTCGGCGACCGAGTCGCCACCAAACTTCTCGACCAATGCACCGGCCAGAACCAGCGCCACCATGGCTTCGCCGACGACGGCGGCGGCCGGGACGGCGCAGACGTCGCTGCGTTCGATGGCGGCTGATGCGTCGCCCATGGTCGTCAGATCCACGGAGCGGAGGGGTTTCATCAGCGTTGAAATCGGCTTCATCCACGCGGACACTCGCAGGTCCTCGCCGTTGGTGACACCGCCTTCGAGCCCGCCGGCGTTGTTCGTCGGGCGGGACACTCCGGTCGCACGGACACCGCCCGGATCGGGAAGGATCTCATCGTGCACGCGCGAGCCGGGCCTGGCTGCGGCTTCCGGGCCGAGACCCACACCCACGGCCTTGATCGCGGGGATCGACATCAGCGCCTGCGCCAATCGGCCGTCGAGCTTCCGGTCCCATTGCACGTAGCTGCCGAGACCGACAGGGAGGCCCCGCACGATCACTTCGAACGCGCCCCCTTTCGTATCGCCGGCCTCGCGTGCGACGTCGATCTCCTTGATCATCTGTTGCTCGACGTCCGCGTCCACACACCGCAGCGGCGCGTCCGGCAGGAGCGCCTCCGCCTGTTCGAACGTGACCGGCGTACCCTCCGGCAGCCTGGTTCCGCCCAGCAGGAAGACGTGGCTCGTGATGCGGATCCCGGCGCGGTGCAGAAGCTGGCGCGCCACGGCACCCGCCGCCACGCGTGCCGCCGTCTCGCGCGCGCTGGCGCGTTCGAGAATGTCGCGGACATCAGCCCGACCGTACTTCGCGACACCAGCCAGATCGGCGTGCCCCGGCCGCGGCTTCGTCACGGGCGCCCGGCGCGCGCCACCCCCTTCGGCGGGACCCTCCGTGGTGGTCCGCATCGTGTACTGCCAGTTCACCCAGTCACGATTCTCGATCGACATCGCGATCGGCCCGCCGATCGTTTCGCCGGCCCTGACCCCCGACAGGATCTCGGCGCGATCGGACTCGATGGCCATGCGTCGCCCCCGCCCGTAGCCGCCCTGTCGGCGACGGAGGTCGGCGGTGATCGCGTCGGGATCGATCGAGAGACCGGCGGGAATGCCTTCGAGAATAACGACGAGCGCGCGGCCGTGTGATTCGCCTGCGGTGAGAAAACGCACCATTCGAGGGAAATTGTATACGAAGTTTCTGCAGCACTCCGGTCGTGCACCGGCGAGTTGCGGCCGGATTGCGCGGGTTCTGGCTCGGGCGGCGGTCTTGCAGCACGGTCCGGCATGCCGCAGCTGCTCGCCGATCGCTTTCTGGCGTCGGGGTCCTCGTGGGTCGACCTCGCGAGCGGAGCGGCCGTGCGTGTGAGGCTCGCGCCGGCGGGATCGCGCGCGAATCAGATCGCCTGGAACAGCGGCTGTGCCGTGCTCGCCAACCTGCGGCATCCACTGATCAATCCCCTCGTGGACTACGGCATGGCGGACGCCCGGCATGTGTTCGAGGCGTATGCGATGCGCGGGCCCATCCGGGCGACAGGCGCGTCAGCCGCCGCACTGGTAGATCACGTCGTCAAATTCCTTCAGGCAAATGGCGTTGGATTGCCGCGGCCGCTGGCAGACTACGCGCTGCGCGAGGTGACGGCCGGGCACACCCGGCCGGGGCGTCCGGTCGGGGTCTCGCTCCAGCCTCGTCAGGTGTTCGAGGCGATTCATGAGGCGCTCGATGCCGGAGGGCCCCTGGGTGCGTGTGCCATGGCGATCTCGGGAGAGCCGAACTCGGGCCTTCGCACCTTGCGGATGGCGGCGGCCCGGACGGCGCGGCTGGAGGGTTACGTCCCGATCGCCACATCCGTCCTGCGTCAGCGGACGTGGCTTGCCGCCTCGCTGCTCGATCGGCACGTCTGCGTGCTCGCGGGCGAGGAGCCGGGAGAAGGCTCCGCGGTCGCCGGGGTACTCACGCGCCTTGGAGCGGCGAGTCCAAGGCGTCACGTCGTTTTGTCGTTTGGGCGAACGATGCCAAATCGGCCAGCGGTGCAGGTGGAACGAATGGGAATCGTCGCCCTGATGGAGATGGTGTTTCTCGACGCTGACTACGGTCCGACGCCCGCGGAACTGTTCGACGCCGCGCGGCGCTCCGGAGGGCGCCCGGGGCAATTTCTGTCCTGCCTTGGCGCATCCGGGCCGGCCGAGAGCCGGTCGCTCTCGATGTCCGTCCACGAGTCCACGGGGCCGTACGAGGTAGCCGTCCAAACGCAGGGTCCCGCCGTTACGCTCCGGGCAAAGCGTCAGGCCGCGGGTGTCCTCAGCCGCGCGCCGGAACGCAGCGAGGCCCTCGCAAGGGCGGGACGCCATGCTGCGGCGAAGCGGCTGCTGCAGCGGGCGATACATGTGCTGTCAGGCCGCGGCGAGGGCATGCACGCGGCACGATGCGCGATCCGGCTCGGGTGGCTGTCGATCGAGCGCGCGCAGCTCGCCGACGCCGTCAACAGCTTCGAGCGGGCTCGGGCGCTGTCGCCGGACAGCACGACGGGGATCCGCGCCGGGATTGGGACAGGGGTCGCGTGGACGGATGAGGGCAGGCTCGCGGATGGAGAGGCGGCCCTTCGCGCGGCGATGATTGCCGCACAGAGGCTCGAGGACACAACCCTCTCGGCGCAGGCCGTCACCTGGCTCGCACGGTGCCTCTTCTGGCAGGGCCGGTACGACGAAGCGGCGGCGGTGCTTCGGGGGGTTGCGGAGACGAAGATCAGCGCGCGCGACAGGGCGTGCGTGCTGTTGACGCTCGCGCGCGTCCATGTCGCGGAGGAGGCGACCGCAACAGCGGTTCGCACGGCGCGGCTCGCCGTCGAGTGTGCGACGGAGGCGGGCGAACCGCCGGTCCTGGCCGTCGCATTCCGCATCCTCGCGCTCGTCGTCTCGGCGGGCGGCGATCCTGCGTCGGCGGCTCACCACCTCGCTGACGGCCTTCGCGTGGCGAGGCGTGCGCACCTTCCCCTGGAGTGCGCGCGGTTGCGTCTGACTGCACTCGAGATTCAGTCCCGGTTCGGCGCATCGCCGCAGGTTCGTCTGCGCGGCGCGCGGCTGGCAACGGCGTCCGCTCCGTGGCCTCCCTTGCTCCGCTTCCACGCGCTGGCTGTTCGCGCGCGTGTGGACGATGTGGAGCTCGACGCGAGGATCCGTGGATTCATCGAGACGAGCGGTGCCGCGGGCCTTGCGCATGCCGGTGGGGCCACTGCCGCGAATCCCGTCGCCGATCTGGAAGCGCTGCTCGACATCGTGCAGTCCGCCGCAGACGACCACGCGGCGCTCGAGCGAGTCTCGGAACAATTGAGGACAAAGCTCCGGGCGGGAGTCGTCATCGTGATTGGGCCCGAGCCTGAGCGGCGCATCCTCGCCTTGAACGGCCGTCCCTGGCACGGCGACCCGCAGGCCGCCTGGCGGGCGCTCGCGACCGGATTGTCGGTCACGGCCGACCCGCTCATGGAGCCCTGCCAGGCCGCCGAGCCCCTTCGGTACGGCGGAGAGATCATCGGAGCCGTCTCCGCGCGATGGATCGCGGGCTCAGCGCTGGATCCGATCCGCGCCGGAGCGCTGCTCCGGGTCGGCGCGCTGGCTGTTGCCGCCAGCGTCCGGGCTCTGCTCGATCGCAGCCTTCCCGCCCAGGCCGCACACCCGTGCGAAGAGATCCTCGGCACCAGCGCCGCCGCGCGATCGATGCAGGAGTCGATCGCCCGCGCGGCCCGGGCCCCGTTTCCGGTCCTCATCGAAGGCGAGAGCGGAAGCGGGAAAGAGCTCGTCGCCCGCGCGATTCACCGGCTCGGGCCGCGGCGTGACCGCCGGTTCTGCGCGATCAATTGCGCGGCGCTCTCCGACGATCTGCTCGAGGCAGAGCTGTTCGGCCACGCCCGCGGCGCCTTCACGGGTGCGATCGCCGACCGCGCCGGTCTCTTCGAAGACGCCGACGGCGGCACGCTTTTCCTGGACGAGATCGGGGAACTGTCGGCGCGCGCCCAGGCCAAGCTGCTTCGCGTCCTGCAGGACGGCCAGGTCCGCCGTGTCGGCGAAAACACGTTCCGGCGGGTCGACGTCCGGATCGTCGCGGCGACCAACCGGCGGCTCGCCCAGGAAGCCGCCGCAGGCCGCTTCCGCACCGACCTCCGCTTCCGCCTCGATGTCGTCCGCATCGAGGTCCCCGCACTGCGCGAACGCGCGGGGGACGTGCCCCTGCTGGCCACGTCGTTCTGGACGGAGGCCGCTCGGCGCATGGGGTCACGCGCGACACTGTCACCGGAGACACTCGCGGCGCTGGCGCGCTACGACTGGCCGGGCAACGTCCGCGAGCTGCAGAACGTGATCGCGTGGATGGCCGTGCACTCGCCCAGCCGGGGCCGCATCCCGGCTACGGCCGTGCCCGGGCACGTGGCGCAGGCGACGATGACCCCGGGCAGGACGTTCGAGTCGGCGAGATTGGAGTTCGAGCGGCGGTACATCAAGGCCGCCATGGCGGCGGCCGGCGGCCAGCGTACGAGGGCGGCGCAGGCGCTGGGCATCACGCGCCAGGGTCTTGCGAAGATTCTCCGACGCCTCGCATTGGAAGGAGGGTGCAAAGCAGGCGGCGAGCCGGCTGGTCGGACCTAGCTTAGCTAACCGAACGTGGTCTCGTTTACCCGGTCGGGCGATCGGGGCGCGTCGGAGCAACGGAAGTCGCGGCCCGGGCGTCCTTCAAACGGGCGGGCGAATACCAGGCCACGAGCCTGAATCTCACCTCCGTCTCTCGCCAGAGCTGCGCAGCGCGCAACATGGGGCCGACACCGGCTCCGATCCGCTCCCGGACGATGGTCTGTCCGACCCACAGACGGAGTGTCCAGGAAGACGATGAGTGGATGCATTCGCACCGGGTATGGTCCTCGCGCCAGAGGACGAGCGGTGAGATGTCAAACGTCACCATCCCGCCTTGTGGTGTCCTTCACACCGGGCACGTCCGCCTGGTGCGAGCGATGATGACGCGTTGTGACTCATGCTGTTTGTGCGGGCGAACGGGGCATCCTTCTCTGAACCGCCAAGTGGAAATTGCAGGTCTGGGACTGATGGAAGGATCAGCCAAGCTCTAGCGCAAGGGCAGTGCCGCCCCAAGGGACGCCGTATTCAGAGAGATCTTGGGGAGGGGAGCGTCGAAGGTGCGCGACGCGACTGTAATTGTCGCGCCTGGGACGACCTTCCTGCGGGAACGCCATGGCCCACACTCCTGCGCGCACGGCGGCCCCCCGGACCATTCGCCGGCAGATGCGGCCGCGGGCGCCAGCGCACACGGGGCATGAGAAGGCGGTCGGCATCATGCGACTCCGCACGAGAGCCCGATTGGTTCTACAATGCGCACCGCCAACCGGGAGACGTGCCCTGCACACGCTCCGCACTGCGCGGGATTCAAGATGCACAAGTTCATCCGCTGGCTGATCACCCCTCGGAGCCGGGAAGTCAGAATCAATGAGCGCGTGGCGAGACTCGAAGAAGACCTCGACGACCTGGACTGGCTCTATCCTCCGCCGGACGTCCATGCCGTCGAGCCATGGGACACGTGGTGGCGGGGGCAAGTCGAGCACGGCGTCGCTCCCGGCTGGTCCGACATGTTCTGCGACGATAACGCGCTGCTCGACATCGTTGAAGCCCGCGGACTCGAGAGCGTGCTGTGCGTCGGATGCGGCGTGTCGCAGGAGCCGCAGGCCCTGGCAGCCGCGGGGCTTCAGGTGACAGCCATGGACCTGTCGCCATTTGCCTTGCGCTGCGCGGCTCAACTTGGAGCCGTCGACACAACGGATCGATTCTTCAGGCCGGATCGAATGCAGGCCGGCGGCTCGCTCTCATTTGTCGAAGGGGATCTGATGGATCCCGCAATATGTCCTGGGCCTTTCGACGTGATCGTCGAGCGCCGGACGCTTCAACTCTTTCCGGTTGGCGAACGCGGTGCAGCGGTGGCCGGCGTTCTCGGGCGCCTGGCCGCAAACGGAGTCTTCCTCTCTCACTATCACAACGGCGCATGGAAGCCATCACAGCCGCGAACCCATCTGATGGAGTCGTTCCTGGACGCGGGGGACTTTCAGATTGCTCGACATGCGTCAGTGATTCGCCCCGATGGACGCGTCGCCTTTCTCATCATGTCAACGGGATGAGCGCCGGCGTCAGCTGGAGGGATTCGTTCACACACCATTCCGCGAGCGGCGCGGCGGTAACAAATGGGTAACACGTGACCGCTACCTTCGTTCGACGCCGCTGAGACGTCGGAAAGGGTTGGTTGATATGACGATCCGGATTGCTGGTGCGCTGGTTGCGGCCCTGTTGTACGGCGCCGTCGCGGGGGCGCAGACGCACGCGGAATTGCTGCAGAAAGCCATTTACACACAGGAACCGTCGGCGACATTCCTGCCGCCATTCGGATCTATCAGCAGGTCATCGCCAGCGCGCCGCCGTCGAGCGACCTGCGCACCCAGGCTCAGCGGCGCCTGAGGGTCGCCGAGGAGCAGCGACGACTCGTGCTGGCCGGGGCCAACCCCGACGCGGCGCCCTCAGTGGCCAGGGGTGAGCCGCTGGGAACATTCGACGGCCGGACTTACAGGCACACCTGGTCGGCCTCGACCTTTGCCGTGCCGGAGGGGTGGACGTTCACCGGGACCGGTCCATCCTCTGACCACGGCGAGATGGCAACGTTTTTGTCGAAGGATCTCGGGGCGGACATCAACGTCTGGATGATCAAGGAGAAGACTCCCCGCGACGGAGTGAGCGCGAGACTCGACAACGCTCCGGTGCTGAAACTCGGAGACCGGACCGGATTCGAGGGGTATCGCCTTCGGGAGGGCTCGATTCAACGAGTCTACGTCGGCAGTCAACCGGCGATCTTCGCCCTGGCCGACTACACCGGGGATGCGGGAATGCCGATGGCGGAAATCATGACGTGGATCTACACGGAGAACTCTCGAGTATTTTTCTTCTCGCGTGTCCCTGCCGACAAGCTGGAGCAGCTCAAGCCTGAGTTCGACACAATCGTGTCCTCCGCCATCGTTCCCTAGCAGGCCCCGATGATTCGCTGGCGCCGGACGACACCTGCACAGGACTACCGCGGCGCGCAGCTGCTGACGCTGCTGCTGCTCGTCGCGGTCGTGGTGCCGTCCGGGTGCGTCCTCTGGTTCATGAACGAAGCGGTCACGAACCAGGCGATGGCCACGCAGCGGACCGTGGTCGATGCGTACCGCGGACAGCTGCGGCTCGTCCGCGGCCGCCTGAACGAGCACTGGCGGTCTCACGCAACAATGCTCGAGTCCGGTCTCACCGCCAGCGCCCCGGGGGATTTCGCAGGGCTGGTCACGAACCGCTCCGCGGACTCCATTGTCTTGTTCCATCCTGACGGCCTCCCGCTGTACCCGTCCCTGGCCCATCCCCGGGAGATAGTCAGGAATGCCGGTGAGGCGGGCGCCGCACAGGCGATGATTCGAAGCCTGGTCCAGGCGGGGACACCGGCAGGGCGATCGAGACCATCAATCGGCACGTTCTCTCAGGTGCTCTCGCGAAGGCCGCCGATCAGGACGGCCGCCTGATCGCTGCCGACGAGCAGTTGCTCCTGATCAATCTGCTGCCCGGTGGCGATCCACGCCGCGTCGCCGCGGTCGTGCGGCTCGGCTCCCTGTTGAACGATTACTCTACGGGGTTGCCGTCGGCTCAGCGTCTGTTCCACATGGAGCAGTTGCGGTCAATCGGCGAGGCCAAAGACCTCCGGTTTCCAACCATCGATGCCGAACGGCTCGCGATTGCCTTCCTCGAATCGGAGCGGCCGTCGCGAGGTACCGTCGCATTGCGACCGGCAGCGATTCGGGACGTCTGGCAGGTGTGGTCGCCTGGAGGGCGCGTTCTCGCCCTGCACACCACCGAATCCGTGAAGCGCGCGATGCACGCCGTGCTCGACGAGCAGGCGTCACCCACGGTCGCGTTCACCGTCATCCAGCCTGGCGCAGTGACGGACGATGAGGCGATTGCGATCGGGTCCATGCTGCCCGGCTGGGAGATTTCGTTCGTGGTGAGCGATCGTGCGGCCGCAGCGGAAACGGCCAGGGGACGCCGGAACTCCTATTTATCGATCGCGCTCGTCGCCATCGGGGCCATCGCACTCGCGGTCGCCGCAATCGGCGGCACCGTCCGGCGGCAGGCACGCCTGGCGTCCCTCAAGACCGATCTCGTGTCCGCCGTCTCGCACGAACTGAAGACGCCGCTCGCGTCGATGCGGCTTCTGGTGGACGCCCTGCTGCAGGATGAACACCTCGATCCCGCGGGCGCCGACGACTACATCACCAAGCCTTTTCAGATAGGCGAACTGCTCGCACGCGTCAGGGCCCTGCTGCGCCGCCGTGCGCCGGCACAGGCGACATGCGCCTTTGGCGATTGCGAGGTCGATCTCCTGGCGCGCGTCATACGCCGCGCGGGCCGCCCCGTTCCGCTCACGGCCAAGGAGTTCAAGCTTCTGGCGTTCTTCCTGGAAAAGCCCGGACGTGCGCTCTCACGCGACACCATCCTGAACGCTGTATGGGGAAACTCCGTTTTCGTGACGCCGCGCAGCATCGACCGCTGCGTCACTACCCTTCGAGCGAAGGTCGAGCCGGACCCGCGCAAGCCGACCTATATCCACACGCTTCGCGATCGGCTATCGCTTCGAGCCGGGGGCGGCCGGCAAATGAGAACCTGTCACGTGCTACGTGCTACGTGCTACGTGCTACACAGCTGACAGCTGCGAGTCAGCGGACCATCTTCGGATCGACTCGATCGCGCAGCCCGTCGCCGAGAAAATTGAACCCGAGGACGAGAAGCGCGATGGCCAGCCCTGGAAAGATCGTCAGGTGAGGAGCGTCGAACAAATGCGCCCTCCCCGCATCCAGCATCGTCCCCCAGCTGGGCGTGGGAGGCTGGACACCAAGCCCGAGGAAGCTCAGCGCCGCCTCGGCGATGATCGCTCCGGCCATCCCGATGGTGGCCTGGACGACGACGGAGGGGAAAGCGGTGGGCAGGATGTGGTGAAAGACGATGCGTGGGGCGCCGGCGCCCGAAGCGCGGGCGGCCTGGACGAACTCGAGCTCGCGGGCGCGGAGCGCCTGGCCGCGGACGAGCCGCGCGTAGCCGACCCACCCGATCACCGAGAGCGCGATGACCACGTTCGTGAGGCTGGGACCGAGGACTGCGACCAGCGCAATCGCCAAAAGAATCCCGGGAAACGCCATCAGCACATCGATCACCCGGCTGATCGCATCGTCTATTCGTCCGCCGAAGTAGCCTGCGATCGAGCCAAAGAACATCCCCACCGTGGACGAGACCGAGACGACGGCAAGACCGACCAGCAGCGAGATGCGGGCCCCCTGCATGAGGCGCGCGAGGATGTCGCGCCCCAGTTCGTCGAGGCCAAAGGGGTGGGACAGGCTTGGCGCTTCGAGTCTCCGGGCGAGCTCCTGAGCGGCGGGATCGTACGGGGAGAGGAGCGGGCCAGCGAGCGCGGCCAGCACCGTTATGAGCACGATGACCAGCCCGGCGCGCACCATCAGTCGAACCGGATCCGTGGATCGAGAAAGCCGTACGCCAGGTCCGTGAGCAGGTTCATCGCGACGTACGTCACGGAGATGAACAGGATGCAGCCCTGGACTAGCGGATAATCACGGAAGTTGATCGCCTGGATCAGGAGTCGCCCGATTCCGGGCCACGCGAAGATGCTTTCGGTGATGATCGTGCCGGTCAGTACGGCGCCGAACTGCAGCCCGATGATCGTCACGATCGGGATCAGGCTGTTGCGGAACGCGTGGCGCACGACCGCGCGCCTGCCGGACAGGCCGCGAGCCCTGGCGGCCAGCACGTACAGTTCGCGCAGCTCTTCGAGCACGCTCGCACGAGTCATCCGCGCGAGGATGGCCCCGAGCGCCGCGCCGAGCGTAATCGCGGGCAGCACGAGATGCGAGAGCCCTCCGATGCCGGAGACGGGCAGCCAGCCGAGCCGGACCGCGAAGAGGATGGCGAGCAGGGGACCGAGCCAGAAGTTCGGCATGCAGATCCCGAGCAGAGCGAGCGTCATGGCCGCGTGGTCGACGAAGGTTCCCCGGTAGACCGCCGCGAGGATCCCGAGCGGAATGGCGATGACCACCGCGACCAGCATCGCCGCCAGCGCAAGCGCCGCGGTGTTTGGAAACTTCTCCCGGATCTGCGCGGTCACGGGCGTGTTGTATCGGAACGACGTCCCGAGGTCACCGCGGACAATCCCGACCAGGAATGATTTGTACTGTGTGAGCAGCGGCCGGTCGAGACCGAGCGTGTGCTGCAGCCTCAGGACTTCCTCGTGCGATGCGCCGTCTCCGAGCATGGCCTGCGCCGGATCGCCGGGTACGAGATGGATGAGCGCAAAGACGAGCGTCGCGACCCCCAGGAGCACGGGCACCGTGAGCAGCAACCTGCGGACAAGATATCGAAGCATTTATGTCGCGAGAGAATACTGCGGAACCCCCGGCTACTTCAGGCGGCGTTGAAGTGCACGGGCCTCGGCGCTTGTCGGATCGAGATCGAGCGCCCGCGCCACGGTCGCTCGTGCTGCCTCGAGCGCTCCGCTGCCGGCCTGGGCTTCGGTGAGGCGGACGAGGACGGGCAGGCTCGCACCGCCCGCCTCGATGGCCCGCTGATACCAGCCGGTTGCACCGGCAGCATCCCCCGCCTTCATCGACAGATCCGCGATCCGAAGCACCTGGGCGGCTCGCCGGCGCGGATCGCCGTCGTCGCCTTCGAGCGCGCGGTAGTCAACCAGTGCGCGACGCGCCAGATCGGGATGCCCGCAGCGCTCGGCGGCGGCCGCCAGATAGTAGAAGGCGAGTGGGTCTGCGGGTTGCTTCTGGGTCGCCTGCTGGAGGACGCCCTCCGCGAGCGCGTTCTTGTCTGAGAGGAGGAGCGCACGGCCAAAGAGCGTGAGCGCCTCGCTGCTGTCCTCGGCGCGGACTGCCGCTTCGAGCGCGCCGAGAGCCTTCATCAGCTCCAGGCGATCGGGAGGCTGGGCCTTCTCGAGCCATACGCGCCCGAGGGCGAGGTAGGTGGACGCGTGGTCCGGGTACTGCTCCGCCGCGTGTCCGAGCGTCGTGATCGCCTTGTCAAACTGGCCGGCGCGCGCGTACGCCAGGCCGAGCCTCACCTGCCGCTCCGGTCCGGCGTCGAGTCTGGCCAGCTCCTCGAGCTGACCGATCCGATCCTCCCGGCGGCCAAGACGGCCGTACAGATCGGCCAGTTCTTCATGTGCCTGCACCAGTCCTGGCGCAATCCGCACCGAGGTCTCCAGCGCCCGGAGCGATTCGCGCGGCTTCTGCATGTCACGGAAGGAGAGCCCCATGAGGTAGTACGCCTCGGCGAATCGATCGTCAATCGCCACGGCCTGCTGGAGCGCCCGCACGGCCGCAGGCGCCTGGCCGGCGCTGTACTGTGCAAGCGCCAGTTTGTAGAGCACGCGGGGGGAGCGATCATCCAGCTGCACGTACGCCTGGTATCGCTCGACGGCGCGGTCGTACCGAAGGAGGGCGTAGCTGATGTCGCCTATGAGCTCGAGGGGTCGTGGCGCCAGGGGATCCAGTTCCGCGGCCCGCCGGAGGTCGCGCATCGCGGCATCGGCGGCCGGATCGAGCTCGCTCACCTGACGAGGGTCCCGGGAGGCCGCATCCAGCTGGTGCCGGCGCCTGTAGGCCTCGCCGCGTTTGAGGTAGCCGAGCATCGAGTCGTCCTTGAGGGCAATCGCACCGCTGAAGGCCTCGATGGCGGCAAATGTGTCGTCCCGCGCCAGGGCGGCCTCACCGCGATCGACGAGCAGCCGGTACTCCCCTTCGCGGCGTGCCGCCACCAGTTCGTAGGCAGCCGCCACACACGCCATGACCAGGAGAACGGCCAGAACGATCCGCTTCACGACGCGATCCTAGCACCACCCCCGAAAATGGGCCCCGAAAACGGGGACACTCACCTTTAGCGTAAGTCATTGATTCTACAGAGGCAAAAAATGCGGTCTGACGATCGGGGCCCCGCCCGAGCCCAACGGGAACTTCTACGGGGAACCGGGTTCTAAGTCTTGCAGAGCGCGGGAGTCCCGCGGGAACCGGAGTGGTAAGATGGCGGAAGGACTGTCTGTGAAGCCCGTTCCCTCCATCACATGGTCGGACGTCGGCGGCCGTGAAGCCGCCCTCATCCATCGCTGCGCAGCACGCGACGAGGACGCCTGCGCCGAGCTGGTGACCGAGCACCAGCGCATGGTCTATCAGCTCTCGCTGAACCTGCTGGGCGACCACAACGAAGCGCTCGACCTCTCTCAGGAAGTCTTCCTCCGCGTCTTTCGCACGCTCCCGGGATTTCGCGGCCAGTCGACGCTGCGCACCTGGATCTACCGCATCGTCGTCAACCAGGCCAGGAACCGGCAGCGGTTCTGGCGCCGGCGCCACCGGGCCCAGCAGGTTTCACTCGACGAACACATTCGGGACCACGGCGAGCTGCCCGCGCGTGGCGACGGCGGCGCTCCGGATCGTCTCCTGGGCCAGAAGCAGCTCGCAGAGCGCATCCGGACGGCGCTCGACCACCTCCCGTTCGATCAGAAGACCGCGCTCGTGCTTCGGGAAATCGACGGACTCAGTTACGAGGAAATCGGATTCTCGCTCGGGATTGCCGTCGGCACGGTCAAGTCCCGCCTCGCCCGCGCCCGCGAAGCGCTCCGTGGACAGTTGAGGGACGTATGAAGCTATGGACATGCGCGGCAGTGCGTCGTCGCCTCCAGGCCTTCTACGACCGTGAGCTCGCGGTACCGGATCAGATTGCCATCGAGGCCCACGTTCACGATTGCCCCCCCTGCGCGCGGACGCTCGGGGAGTTCCGGTCGCTCGGCGACACCCTCCGCCTGGTCGCGGCGCCGGCTCCCTCCGACGACTGGACGGGCCTGCGTTCCGGCGTCATCAGCCGGATGCGCGCGGAAGCGCACGAAAGCTGGATGGCGCGCACGGCCCGGGCGTTCGACGACATGCATCTGGTCTGGATTGGGCTCGCTTCGACGACCGCGACGTTCGTCTGCGCGGCGACCGTGCTCTCGATGCTCCACTTTGCGGCTCCGGAGCGGGGAGATTCGCTCTCAGCCATGATCACGGTGATGGGCGCGCCGTCGGGGTCGGATCTCAACCCGGCGCGGCTCGACGGCCGTATCCAGGTGCCCAGCGTGCCCGAGAACGGCCTCGTTTACGCCACGCTGGAGCGGTCGGTCTTCCTGGAAGATCGCGTGCTGCCGATGTCGGCGGTGGTCACCCGGGAGGGACGGGTCTTCGGTCTCGAGCTCCTGAACAAGGATCAGAACCTGCAGGACGTCACCGATCTGGTTGACGCGCTCTCACGCGGCCGGCTGGAACCCGCGCAGTCGTACGGTGCGCCCGTAGCCGTCAACCTCGTGTGGCTCGTCGCGCATACCACGGTCAAGGGCAAGTCGAGCAGCTGATAGCTGATAGCTCTGTGAGCTGACAGCTCGCCTACTTTTTGATTTCTGCGACCCCGGTCGCCACGTTGTTCATGGCATCCGTGGCGCGGATGATCACACTCCGCGCCGCCTCTCCCTCGTCCAGACGCACCTCGAAATCTTCCCGTCGCGAATCTGCGATGCCGTCCTTCGGGTACGCCAGCCGCCAGCGGCTCGCGTCGAGCGAATACTCCACACGCTGCACCGACGACTGATCGTCCCGGACGCTGAACGCGATCGTCGTGCGCGCACCGGTGCGGGTGGCGGGCTGGAGCTCGATCCGCGGCGCGGTGTTGTCGATGTCGAAGCTGACGCTCTCGAGCTCGCCGACGAGCGCCGCGCCGGGAGAGTTCGACAGAGCGTCCGACGCCGACACCTTCACGAAGTACGTGCCGTCCGGCACCGACGTCGTGTCCCACACGAAGATCGGATCGCTGAGGCTCCGGTGGAGCACCTTCCAGTTCGTTTCACCTTCGCGGCGGTACAGGATGTCGAACTGGAGACGATCCTCGTTCTCGTCGTCGGCCTTCCACACAAAGGTCTGAAGCCCCTTCTGATAGATGCGGCGGCCGAGCGCCGGCCCCGGGCCGGGCTGGCCTGACGCGGCGGCGGATGCGCTCTGCGCCGCAAAACGCACATCAGCTGCGGCATCGTCGAAACCGGCGAGCTCTGTCTCTCCGGTGGAGAAGGGACGCTGGAAGACCGTCCCCGACGGGTGGACGGTGATGGATGACACTTCCGGCCTCAGGTTCCTCGGCAGGTAAGCCGTCGTGACCGATGTGAGCACGGGGCCGTTCTCGCCGCTGGACGTCAGGACGGCCCTCCATTGGAGGTACCGCGCCGTGGGGCTGACGATCTGTTCACCGCCGGCGTTCGTGTAGGCGCTCGACCAGGGGCTCCAAGTTTCGTCCGGAGTCGCGGTGTTCCCGGATCGGGTGAACACGTTGACCGCGCCCGAGTTCGCGGCGGCTCGCCAGCGAATCACGCCCCAGCTTGCGACGGTCCCGGCATCGCGGACATCCGATTCGAACGTCCCGCGTCTGGCGGCCGCGGGGGAGAGGGCGAACAGCTTTCCGGGGTTGCTGGCGGCGCCGATGATCCGGCCGGACGGCTCGCGCAGGAGTGCGGTCACCTGGCGTGCGGCGGCGCGTGCGAGGAGGGTCGCGCGCGCGGGATCGCCGCTGACGCGGAAGATCTTGCCTTCGGTTCCAGTGCCGACGAGAAGGCTCCCTGACGGCTCGATCACGATGTCGTACGGAGCGTCGTCACCGGAGTCCCACATGGCATCCCACAGTCCGTCCGGACGGATGCGATAGATCGCGCCGCGTCCCTGCTTCTTGGTGGAGACGCGAGGCATCGGGGACGGGGGCGAAGACCCGACCGAGCTATCGATGACCGTGATGGCCGTGATCTCGGTCGAGACCGAGGGCACCGGCTGGCGCGTGGGCTCGACCGGCAGCGGATCGGTCGCCCGGCTCTCGCCCCCCTGCGTGCCGTTCACCGCCACGGCATATATCGTCCCGTCGTCTGCCAGGCGGACGGCGTGAATTTCACGGAAAGGTGAGTCCAGCAGGACGAAGGCCTTGCCGGCAGAATCGATCTTGAAGACCCGTCCCGGAGACTCGGTGCCCGCGATCAAATCGCCCGCCTTTGTGAACGCCAGCGCCACCACGTTGCCCGCGTTCGTTCGGTAGAAAGGCTTGCCTTCGCCGTCGGGAGTGATCTTGTAGATGATCCCCTTGTCCCCAGTTGCGGCAAAGACATTCCCCGACTTGTCCACGGCGAGCGACCAGATGTACTTGTCTTCTGGATCGAAGAACGTGCGCGACGTACCATCGGCGCTCACCTGGTAGATCTTTCCGTCGGGTGAGGTGCCGACATACAACCCGCCGTTCGGCGCGGGTGCGAGCGCGTGCACCTCGAGCTCGGTGGCGTCGAAGAACACCGACAGCTTGCCGTCCTTCGAGACCTTGAGCACCTGGCCTTCGTTTCCGCTGCCGGCCCACATCGTGCCGTCGGCCCCCACGATGGCGGTCCAGAGGAACGGCGCGGACGTTTCGGCGACGAGCGACGGCGACGGACCCAGAAACAGCCGGCCGTCGCTGTCGATCGATACGTCTTCGGCGTCTCCCTTCAGAAAGTCCGCCTGCGTCGAGACCGTCCAGAAGGTGGCGGAAGCGGCGCCCAGCCGCGCTGCGCCTGTCGCGACGATCGCCGCGGCAGCGGCGACCACGGAGAGGCGGACCCAGGCGATCGCACGCCCCTCGCGCAGGGCACGACCAGGATTCCGGCGCATGCGCCGGGAGAAACCGGAAAAGTTCAACATGGTTGGAAACGCTGGCAGAAAGGTACGCAGAACAACAGAAGTTCAGCGGCCCGCGGGGCCGCGTGACTCGACATCGATGGCCAGAAGACGCGAGCCGGTGACCGCAGATCCCATGGGGAGCTCCCATTCGCCGACCGCAGCGCTGCGGATCGGGGTGTAGCTTCCGCCATTGCTGTCCGATTCGAGCACCGACAGCACGGAGGGGGGCAGCGCCGTGAGCGCCTCGCCGTTGACGACGGCGCCGGGGCGTCCGTTGAGGAGACGAATGTAGATTCGATTGTTGCGCCGCGTGTCGTTGAGGACGCGAATCATCTGCGACACGCTTTGCGGCTGGAGCGAGCGCCGGAGGTCACGCTGTTCGATCGCATTCAGCTGACGGCCGTCGGAGACGAGAATCGACAGGGAGCCAGACACGTGTGCCGGAATATCGATCTGGACCGTGGAGATCTTTTCCTCGCCCCGGTAGCTGCGCGTCAGCACCTTGAGGGGCACGGTGCGCCCGGCGCGCGGGCGGACCTCGTCGAGCCAGACACGCTCGATCGTCATGCTCCGCGAGGTCTCGCTCGACTCGACCGTGATGTCCATGCCGTTGACGGTGATCGGCTCGAGGTCGTTCGCCAGCAGCATCGAGAGCGGCCCGGCAACGGCGGTGGCCGCGCCGAGGGTCGCGTTGTCCCCGGTGAACACGTCTTCGAGCAGCAGATCGTCGTGTCCCTTGATGTGCGTGCGGCTCTTGATGGCGAAGGTCGATGCGCCGAACTGCCGCTCGTACGCCCCAATCGTGTTGGCCAGCGCCACATAGGCGAGGAGCGGCGTGAACGCCTGATCGTGGGCGACCCTGTAGTTGAACGTCCGCTTCGTCGCCGAACCGTCTTCGCGCGTGGAATCCAGCGTGACGGACATCGGGACCACGGTCGGTCCCTTGCCGAGCGTTCCCGCGATCGCGGTCGCCCGATCCTGCTGCATCGTCCCGATCACCTCGCCCATGGAGGAAATCTTGAAGGACGACATGAGGCTCGGGAGCATGGCGTAGACGTAGGCGCGAGTCATCGGGAACTGCGCAGGACCCAGACCGAAGAACGGGTGGCCGAACGCGTAGATCTTGTCGCCGTCGATGTGCGTGATGGTGCCGGTCGCGCCCATCTCGAGATCGCCGCCGACGAGCGACACGCCGACGGCATCCCCTTCACGAAGGGGGCCGGTCATCTGGCGCTCGGGGATATTGAGCCCCTTGCCCTGCCCTCCGCCGACAGCCCCGCCGACGACGGGCGTGAAGCCGGCGGCGCCGAAGGCGCTCGTGAGGAGCTCAATCGAGGCGGGCTCGAACCCGCTCATGATGAGCGGTGTGGAAATGGGCCGGAGCATCGCGCCCAGCTGCGCCCCTGCGGCCTCCGGCATGCCGAATACCTGGACGTCACTGGGCCTGCGCGCAAAGGGCTCGAGGCGACCGAATGCCGCCTTCAGCGCCGTCGCGAGGCTCTCACGCGAGACCGGGAGCTCGATTCGCGCCTGCTGAGAGGGCACGCGCTTCACCATCTGGGTCGCGTCCGTCATCTCGGCAATCGGCGTGATGCCAGCGATCGCCTCCGTCGCGAACGACCCGATTGAGTACGCGACCGCGCCGACCAGCCGTCCGTCGATGAAGACCGGACTGCCGCTCATGCCTGCGGCCACGCCGGTCTTGGCCAGTGGGCCCCCTTCGAGGCGCGCGAGGATCAAGTTGCGATTTGGTCCCTGGATGTTTCGCAGGACCCCGATGATGGCAACTTTGAACTCCTGCAGGTCCGTGCCTTCGAACACGGTGCGGCCGATACCCGTCATGCCTGGCTTGATTTCGTCGAGCGGCATCAACGTCGAGACCGCCGGCAGAGGTATCCAGCAGAAGACAGCGAGCGCGAGAGCCGCGAAAGAGGTGCGGTAATTCATATGGACAGGATCGGGAAAAGGCAGAACCGGATGATCAAGTTATAAGCTGTAACTGCTTGCGGGTCAAGGAGAAAGCCCTTTCGGCCGCCCGCCGGACCCGCCTGAAATTGACACCGCTCCGGTCGGTCTGTTATCGTCACTAACGTTTTGACGCTTCCGCTCTTCAGCCAGTCGTATCGCTTCCGCCGCGGGACCTCGACGTCCTTTTGGTGGTGGTACGCGTACGCTGAGGGGGCGGTTCGTTAACCTGCACGTCGCAGGATTAAAGATTCCACGAAGCCTCCTCAGCCCCGGCTGAGGAGGCTTTTTCTTTGTCTGGTGCCCATGCGCGATCCGCTGGTGTGCGTCACCGTCACAGGACGAACGATGGAGGAGATCCGCCGTGCGCGCGATACCGCCGCGCAGGCCGACCTTGTCGAGATGCGTCTCGACCACGTCGACCGGCCGGATGCCCTCGGCGCCGTAGAGGGACGGCGACGCCCGGTCATCGTGACGTGCAGGGCGTCATGGGAGGGGGGCAGCTTCACCGGATCGGAAGAGGAACGCGAACAGCTGCTGACCGACGCGCAGGCCGCCGGGGCGGAGTACATCGACGTCGAAGCGCGCGCCGAGTTCGTCCCCGCCATGGTGCGCCGGCGCCGGGGACGCGGAATCGTGCTCTCGATGCACGACTTCGAGGGTGTGCCGGCGGACCTCGGGGACCGCGTGCGTTCGATGCGATCGACCGGAGCCGAAGTCGTCAAGATCGCCGTCGCCGCCGGACGGCTCACCGACGCCGTCGCGCTGATGGACCTGGCGCAGCACCCCGTGCTGGCTGACTCGGATGACATCAACGGGCACGTGCTGCTGGCCATGGGCCAGCCGGGCGTCCCCACCCGCATTCTGTCGGCACGCCTCCGCAACCGGTGGACCTACGCCGGGCCTGCCGTGGCACCCGGTCAGCTCCCGCCCGCGCGGCTCCTCAACGAGTTCCGCTTTCGCCGCATCCGTCCTGACGCCGCCCTCTACGGCGTCGTCGGCAATCCGATTTCGCATTCGCTGTCTCCGGTGATGCACAACGCCGGATTCGCGGCGCTCGGCCTGAACGCCGTGTATGTGCCCCTCCATGCCGCCGACGTGGACGACTTCGTTGCCTTCGCGCGATCCACGAACATGCGGGGGGCGAGCATCACGGCGCCGTTCAAGGTCGCGATGCTGACCAGGGTGGACGACACGGATCCGGTCGCCAGGCGCGTCGGCGCGGTCAATACGCTCATCGTCCGGGACGGTCGATGGATTGGCGCGAATTCGGACGTCGAAGGCTTTCTGGCGCCGCTCACCGGGCGCATGGCCCTCAAGGGCACGCGCGCGTCGGTCCTCGGATCCGGCGGCGCGGCGCGCGCGGTCGCCGTTGCGCTCGTCAGCCAGGGGGCGGCCGTCACCATCTGCGCGCGACGGCGAGAGGCGGCACAGGAAGTCGCACGGCTGTCCGACGCAGCCGCCGGCGCCTGGCCGCCGCGGCCGGGCAGCTGGGACGTCCTCGTCAACACGACCTCCTGTGGAAGCGGTGGCCCGGACGATGACCCGATGGCGGGGGTCGCGCTCGACGGGGAGATCGTCTTCGACCTGGTGTACGTGCCGGCCGAGACGCCGCTCATCAAGCATGCGCGCGCGGAAGGGTGCCTGACGATCGGGGGGATCGAAATGCTCGTCGCGCAGGCGGAGCGGCAGTTCGAATTGTGGACCGGGCAGCGCCCCCCGGTCGGACTCTTCGCCGCCGCCGCGGCATCCGCCACCGGCCAGGGGCCGCGCGAGATCACGACAGAGGACAGGATCACGTGAAGCAAACCACTTTCGAGGAATTCGCGGAGCTCGCGACACGCGGCACGTTCGTGCCGGTCGTCAAGGAAATCATCGCGGACCTCCTGACGCCGGTCTCGGCCTTCCTGAAGATCGCCGAGCACTCCGACTACTCGTTTCTCTTCGAGAGCGTCGAAGGGGGGGAGCGCGTCGCGCGCTATTCCTTCCTGGGCAAGGATCCGTTCCTGGTGCTCCGTCAGCGCGCGGGCCGCACGATCATGGATCGATCGGGCGTGACCACGGAGAGCAGCGAGCCGTTCATCCCGGCCCTGCGGCGTCTGATGGCCGAGTTCCAGTCGCCATTCGTACCGGGCCTGCCGCGCTTCACCGGCGGCGCCGTCGGCTTCATCGGCTACGACGCCTCTCCCGTCTTCGAGCCCGCGCTCATCGAGGCCTGGGCCGCCGCGTCATGGGCCGATCATGGAAAGGCAGGCGGGGAGCCGCCGGAGGACGAGGCCGGCTTCATGCTGTTCGATACGGTCCTCGCATTCGACCATGTGAAGCACCGCATCCTGATCATCGCGAACGCGCGGGTCACCGCCGACGAGGACCTGCGCGCCCTGTACCAATTCGCGTGCGCCAAGATTCAATTTCTCGAGCGCGAGCTCCAGCGCGGGCTGTCGCAGCCGGAACCGCAGACCGAGGCCGCTCCCACCGTCCGCTCGAACATGACGCGGGAGACCTACGAGCAGGGCGTGCGCACGATCAAGGAGCACATCGCCGCAGGGGACATCTATCAGGCGGTCCTCTCTCAGCGCTTCGAGGCGGACGTGACGGCGGATCCGTTCACCGTCTACCGGGCGCTGCGGCACGTCAATCCCTCTCCGTACATGTACTTCACGCGGATGGGTGGTCTCTCGATCGTCGGTTCGTCTCCGGAGATGCTGGTTCGCGTCGAAGGCCGCCACGTCGAGACCCATCCGATAGCGGGCACACGGCCACGGGGCGGCGGCGAGGAGGAGGACCTGCGGCTCGGCGAAGAGCTCAAGAAAAACGAGAAGGAGCGGGCGGAGCACGTCATGCTCGTCGACCTGGGACGCAACGATCTCGGACGCGTCTGTGAGTTCGGCACGGTGCGGGTGCCGCAGTACATGACGCTCGAGCGCTACTCGCACGTCATGCACCTGGTCTCCCGGGTCGATGGCAGGCTCGCGGAGGGCCGCGATCACCTCGACGCGCTGGTCGCCTGTTTTCCGGCCGGCACGGTTTCCGGCGCGCCGAAGATTCGGGCGATGGAGATCCTCGCGGAGCTCGAGCCCACCCGGCGCGACATCTACGCCGGGGCGGTCGGGTACATCGACTTCGCCGGCAACCTGGATTTCTGCATCGCGATTCGGACTATCACGATTCGCAACGGCCGCGCGCGCATCCAGGCCGGAGCCGGCATCGTCGCGGACTCTGACCCGCCGGCAGAGTACGAAGAAACACGGGACAAGGCCAGAGCGGTGCTCACGGCGCTGGCGATGGCCGAGGCTGGTCTCTGATGCTGCTGCTCATCGACAACTACGATTCGTTCACCTACAACCTGGCGCAGTGCTTCGGGGAGCTGGGTGCGACGATTCTCGTCAAACGCAACGACGAGATCTCGCTGGACGATGTCGATGTGCTCAAGCCCGAGCGGATTGTCATTTCGCCGGGCCCCGGCCGTCCGGAGGACGCCGGGATCTCGGTTGACGTGATCCGCCGGTTCGGCTCCGGCATTCCCGTGCTGGGCGTGTGCCTCGGCCATCAGAGCATCGGCATCGCCTTCGGCGGTGCGGTGGTTCGAGCCGCGGAGTTGATGCACGGCAAGGTGTCGTCGGTGGAGCACGACGGGCGCGGCGTGTTCAAGGGCGTCTCGCATCCGTTCGTCGCCGGACGGTACCACTCGCTCGTCGTCGGAGAGCCGCTGCCGGACGTCCTCGAGGCGGCGGCACGGAGTGAGGACGGCACGATCATGGGCGTCCGGCATCGCACGTTCCCCGTTCATGGCGTGCAGTTCCATCCTGAATCGGTCCTCACCAACGAGGGGCGACAGGTGCTGCGGAATTTCCTGGAGCTGTAGATGTTTTCCTCGCTGATTGAAAAGCTCCAGCGGCGCGAAGACCTCACGATGGACGAGGCGGCGGGAGCCATGGGGGAGATCATGGACGGACGGGCGCAGCCGGCACAGATTGCCGGCCTGCTCGTGGCGCTGACGATGAAAGGGGAGCGTCCTTCCGAAATCGTCGGCCTGGCGCGGACGATGCGGAGCCGGGCCGCGCGGTTGTCGCGGGAATATGCGCCGGTGTTCGACACGTGCGGCACCGGCGGCGATCGCGCGAACACGTTCAATGTGTCCACGGTGTCGGCGCTGGTGCTCGCAGGCTGCGGCGTGCGGGTCGCGAAGCACGGCAATCGCTCCGTCTCGAGTCAGTGCGGCAGCGCGGACCTCTTCGAGGCGCTGGGCGTACAAATCGCGGCGTCGCCGGCGGTCGTCGAACACTGCCTGGACGAAGCCGGGATCGCGTTCTTCTTTGCGCCGACGTTTCATCCGTCGATGAAGCATGCGGCACTCGCGCGGCGCGACCTGGGCGTGCGGACGGCGTTCAACCTGCTGGGACCGCTCACCAATCCGGCCGGGGCGTCGCGGCAGCTGGTGGGTGTTCCCCGGCCGGAGCTGACGGAGCTCGTCGCGCGCTCGCTGGCGCTCCTTGGCTCCGAACGGGCCTGGGTCGTTCACGGGGCGGACGGCCTGGACGAAATCTCTACGACGGGCTATACGAAGATCTCGGAGTGCCGCGGGGGGGCCGTCAATACGTTCTACGTGCATCCGGGGGACTTCGGCGTGCCGAAAGCGGCGCCGGGAGATCTTCGGGGAGGCGACGCGGCCGAAAATGCCGTCATTGCGAAGGCCGTCCTCGACGGCAGCACGGGCCCTGCCCGTGACATCGTCGTGCTGAACACCGCGGCCGCTTTGCTGATCGCCGGGCAGGCGGCGACCATACCGGAAGGCATCGTGCAGGCGTGCGCCGCCCTCGACAGCGGGCGCGCGCGTCGGGCGCTCGATCGGCTCATTGCCATCTCGACTGCCGGCACAGCGACAACCGCATGAGTACCGCTGCCATCCCCGGAGACTTGCTTGGAACGATTGTCGCGGCGACGCGGCGGATCGTCGAGGTGCGCGAAGCCGCGCGCCCGGCCGCTCTGCTCGCGCGCGAGCAGCAACGCCAGCCTCGAGGCAAGGCGTTCGAGTTGGCGTTGACCGCGGAAACAGGGTTCGGCACCACGCTGCCGCAGTCCGCGAGAATCATCGCCGAGTGCAAGCGACGCTCTCCGTCGAAGGGTATTCTCCGTGAGCGCTACGACGCGGCGAGCCACGCACGTGCGTATGCCGACGCCGGAGCGGCCGCGATTTCAGTTCTGACCGAGCCGACGTTCTTCGACGGAGATCCCCGGCATCTGCGGGACGTTCGTGCGGCGGTGGACGTCCCGCTGTTGCGCAAAGACTTCATTGTCTCGGAGTACCAGTTGATTGAAGCCGCCGTCCTTGGCGCCGACGCGGCGCTGCTGATCGTCGGTGCGCTGGAGCAGACGGATCTCGCGCGCCTCGTGCGTGCGTCGGAGGCGCTGGGCCTCGCGTCTCTCGTCGAGGTACACGATGTCGCAGAGATGGAGCGGGCCGTGGACGCGGGCGCACGGATGATCGGGGTGAACAGCCGCAACCTTCGGACACTCGCCGTGGACCTGGGCGTCCTGGATGCTGTCGCGGAGAGACTGCCCGGTGACGTCACGGCGGTGGCGGAGAGTGGCATCCGCTCGCCCGAGGATCTCTCGAGACTCGGAGCGGCCGGATACGATGCGTTCCTCGTAGGCGAGCGACTGATCGCGCAGCCGGACCCGGGTGCCGCCCTGCGGGAGTTGTGTGGTCGCTGATGGCTGCCAACGCTCCCGGGGTGAAGGTGTGCGGGATACAGCGCGTCGAGGACGCGGTGCTGGCCGCCGCACTCGGCGCGTCCGCGATCGGATTCATCTTCTGGCCGGGCAGCCCGCGCTTCATCGATCCCGCAAGGGCCCGGGCCATTGCCGACGCCTTGCCGTCTGACGTTCTGCGTGTCGGGGTGTTCGTGGACCAGGCGCCGGAATACGTCAGGCACGTTGCGGATCGCGTGTCGCTGGGGGCGGCGCAACTGCACGGCTCGGAGTCGGCGGACGCTTATGCGGACCTGGGGCTGCAGCTGATCAAGGCAATCGCCGTGACGGACCCCTTCGACGCCTCGGCGATCGACGCCGTGCCACGCGAGGTGACGGTGCTGCTGGATGCGCACGATCCCGTGCGACGCGGCGGCACGGGACGGACCATCGACTGGAGCATCGCGGCAGCGATGGCAGCCCGCCGCCGGACGATCCTGTCGGGCGGGCTCAATGCGGCGAACGTCAGCGAGGCGGTGGAGCGAGTCCGCCCCTACATGATTGACGTGTCGTCAGGTGTGGAATCTGCGCCGGGAATCAAGGACGCGGGAAGGCTGCGCGCCTTCTTCGACGCGCTCACTCATCACGGAAGCGGCACAACGAACCAGGACGACGACTGACCATGCATCCATCCTTCGGACAACGGGACCCTGATGCCCGCGGGTACTACGGCGCCTATGGCGGCCGGTTCGTGCCCGAAACACTCATGGCGCCGGTCGAAGAACTCCGGCGCGCGTACTTCGAGGCACGGGCAGACGAGGCATTCCGAGCCACATTCGATCGGCTCCTGCGTGACTATGTCGGACGCGCGACGCCGCTGTACGAAGCGCGCCGCCTCTCGGAGGCGCTCGGCGGTGCGCGCATCTTTTTCAAGCGCGAGGATCTCGCGCACACGGGCGCCCACAAGATCAACAACGCGCTCGGCCAGGCGCTGCTCGCGCAGCGGATGGGCAAGCGCCGCGTGATCGCCGAGACGGGGGCGGGGCAGCACGGCGTCGCGACCGCGACGGTCTGCGCGCTGCTCGGCCTCGAGTGCGAGGTCTACATGGGCGCCGAGGACATGGAGCGCCAGTCGCTCAATGTGTTCCGGATGCGCCTCCTCGGCGCCACGGTGCGCCGTGTCGATGCGGGCGCGCGCACGCTGAAGGACGCCATCAACGAGGCGATGCGCGACTGGGTCACGAACGTCGGACACAGCTACTACCTGCTCGGGTCCGTCCTGGGGCCGCATCCGTATCCGTTGATGGTTCGGGAGTTCCAGTCGGTGATTGGCCAGGAGACGAGGGCCCAGTGTCTCGAGGCCGTCGGCCGTCTCCCGGACGCGATCGTCGCCTGCGTCGGCGGCGGCAGCAACGCGATCGGCATCTTCGACGCCTTCATCGCGGATCCGTCCGTGCGGCTGATCGGCGTCGAGGCCGGGGGACGCGGCATCCTGCCGGGCGGACACGCGGCACGGTTTGCCGGCGGGAGCTCCGGTGTGCTCCAGGGCACCCGCAGCTACGTGCTCCAGGACGAGGACGGCAACATCGAGCTCACGCACTCGATTTCCGCTGGACTCGACTACGCGTCAGTCGGCCCCGAGCACGCGTGGCTCCACGACTCGGGCCGGGCCGAATACACGTGGATCGGAGACGACGATGCGCTCAGCGCATTCCAGCGCCTCGCCCGCGAGGAAGGCATCCTTGCGGCACTCGAGTCCGCGCACGCGATTGCCCACACGCTCCGGCTTGCGCCCACGATGGGGCGCGGCGAGGTGCTGATCGTGAATCTGTCGGGCCGGGGTGACAAGGACGTGCAGAGCATCCAGAAGGTGCTCGATGCGGCGGCGGTCGAAGCGGAGGCGCTCTGATGTCGCGTATCGACACGGCCTTCGCGCAGATGCGGGAGCGGCGACGAGGCGGGCTCGTCACGTATGCGACGGCCGGCGATCCCGACCGATCGAGATCGGCGGACATCCTGATCGCGCTCGCCCGCTGCGGCGCCGATGTGCTCGAAGTG
The DNA here is from genome assembly GCA_963749835.1 of uncultured Acidobacteriota bacterium. Lineage (GTDB taxonomy): Bacteria > Acidobacteriota > Vicinamibacteria > Vicinamibacterales > 2-12-FULL-66-21 > JALZOC01. The sequence continues at coordinate 2,033,975 of CAVVOD010000001.1, read as the reverse complement.
GGTGTGCCGTTCTCCGATCCGCTGGCCGATGGACCTGTCATCCAGCGGGCGAGTGAGCGCGCCCTCGCCGGCGGGACGACGCTGCGAAACACGCTGGAGGTGGTGCGGACGGTGCGCGGCGCCGTCGAGACGCCGATTGTGCTGTTCACGTACGCGAATCCAATCCTCCGGATGGATCCCGTCGTTTTTGCCCGCACGGCGAAGTCAGCGGGCGTCGACGGGGTGTTGATCCTCGACTATCCCGTCGAAGAAGCCGAGCCGCTGCTGGGACCGCTCGTCGACGCGGATATCGATCCGATTTTTCTGATCAGTCCGACAACGACGGACGCGCGAATCCAGCGATCGGGAGAGCTGGGGAGGGGGTTTCTGTATCTGATTTCCAGAATGGGTGTCACGGGCGTGCGCGACGACCTCGCGGCAGACGTCGCGAGCCTCATCGCCCGGGTCCGCGCGCAGTCGGATCTGCCCGTCGCGCTGGGGTTCGGTATCTCGTCCCCCGAGCACGTGGCGCAGGTCTGCCGGTCCGCCGATGCCGCCGTGGTGGGGAGCGCGCTCGTGAACGTGATTGGTGAACATGGCGGCGCACCCGACGTCGCCCATCGAGCGGGCGAATACGTGCGATGGCTGAAGAGCGGACTGTGAACCGGCTGGACGAGCTCCGCCGGCGCATCGACGAGATCGACGAGCAGCTCGTGGCGCTCCTGAGCGCGCGCGCCGCATGCGCACTGGAGATCGGGCACGAGAAGAAGACGGCCGGCCTCGAGGTCTACCAGCCGGCCCGGGAGTCGGAAGTGCTCCATCACGTGCAGCAGGTCAATCCCGGGCCGCTGGACGACGGGGCGATCAAGCGGCTGTTCGAACGGATCATCGACGAGGCGCGCCGGCTCGAGCGGAATGCGGAGGGGCAGTGACTCGGGATACGGGGCTCGGCCCGCCTCCGCTCGCAATGCGGTTCGGGCGAGCTACGGCGAGGCCCCGCCATAGCCGCTTCGCGGCGTAGGCGGGGGACTCGGGGCTCTGGACTCGGCCCGCCTCCGCTCGCAATGCAGTTGGGGCGAGCTACGGCGAGGCCCCGCCGTAGCCGCTTCGCGGCGCAGGCGAGGGACTCGGGGCTCGCACTCGGGATTCGGGACGCGGCTCGGGACTCGGGACTCGTAGCCTCCGGCTTTAGCCGGAAGAACTACGAAGCTGGAAGCGGGAAGCTGGAAGCTCGAAGCGGGTATCGAAGCACTCAGCGCGGTTGGTAATTCGGATTTCGATCGAAGGTCAATATGGTTGTTGTGATGCAGGAGCGCGCGACGGACGAGCAGGTGCAGCGTGTGATCGCGCAGCTCACAGAAATGGGGTTCGATGTGCACCGATCCAGTGGAGCACTGCGCACAGTGATTGGCGCGGTCGGCGGAGGCAGCCAGCGCGACCCGCGGCTGCTCGAAGTCCTCGAGGGGGTTCAGGAAGTGGTTCGCATCACTGAGCCGTACAAGCTGGCGAGCCGCACGTTCAAGCCGGAGAACAGCGTCATCTCCGTCGGCGACGTCAGAATCGGCGGCGACGAGGTGATCGTCATGGCGGGCCCCTGCTCGGCGGAGACCGACGAGCAGGTCGAAGCGGCCGCGGCCGCGGTGAAACGCGCGGGGGCCAAGGTGCTGCGCGGCGGGGCCTTCAAGCCGCGGAGCTCACCCTACAGCTTCCAGGGACTCGGCGAAGAGGGTCTGCGGATGCTGCGCTCGGCGGCCGACCGCCATCATCTCAAGCTCGTGTCCGAGGTCATGGACATCAGCCAGCTGGAGATGATCGTCAAGTATGCCGATATCCTGCAGGTTGGCGCGCGGAACATGCAGAACTTCACGCTGCTCCGCGAGCTCGGACACGCGCGGACGCCGATTCTGCTGAAGCGCGGCATCTCGGCGACGATAGAGGAGTGGCTGCTCTCGGCCGAATACATCCTCGCCGGGGGAAACACCGACGTGATGCTCTGCGAGCGCGGCATCCGGACGTTCGAGAGCTACACGCGCAATACGCTGGACATCTCGGCCATCCCGGTCGTGCGCAAGTTGAGCCACCTGCCGATCCTTGTCGATCCGAGCCACGGGACCGGGCTGAGGGACAAGGTCGCCCCGATGGCACGTGCCGCCGTGGCCGCGGGAGCAGACGGCCTGCTGATCGAGGTGCACCACGATCCCGATCACGCGATGAGCGACGGGGCACAGTCACTCTTCCCCGCCCAGTTCGACCGGCTGATGGCAGAGCTCCGGATCATCGCTCCCGCGATCGGCCGCAGTATCTGCCTGGAGCAGATGGCCAGACGGGGATGGGGGATCTAAGCACGTGCCACGTGCTACGTGCTACGTGCTACTCGTCCAACGTGCAACGTCCAACGTCCAACGTCCAACGTGCAACGTCCAACGTGCTACGCGTCCGACGAGCTGAGAGCTGAGAGCTGAGAACTGAATTGTCGAAGTTGCTGCCAATGGCTGCGGAGGGGAACGCGACTGAACCTCCATTTCAACGCATCGCCATCATCGGCTTCGGGCTGATCGGGGCGTCGCTGGCGCTCGCGGTGCGGCGGCTGTGGCCCTCGGTGCTCCTGGTCGCCGTCGACCGCCGCCCGGTCATCGAAACCGCGATGCGAATGCATGCGGCGGACGTCGGTGGGGACGACCTCGTGATGGTGGCTGAAGCCGACCTGGTCGTGCTCGCCGCGCCGGTGCTCGCGAACGTCGCCATACTGGCCGAGCTCGCGGACTACATTCCCGGCGATGCGGTGGTGACCGACGTCGGCAGTACCGAAGCGGGACATCGTCGCGGCGGCGCGGGCGCTGCCGGCGCGTCTGCAGTTCGTGGGCGGACACCCGCTGGCCGGCGCGGCGGTGGGTGGTCTCGAAGCCTCGCGTCCTGATCTGTTTCAGGGGCGGCCGTGGATCCTGACTCCGGAGGGAGACGCGGGTGACGCAGCGAGTCACCGATTGGCGCCTCTCGTGGAAGCGGTCGGTGCGCGCGTCCAGAGGATGGCGCCCGAGGCGCACGACGCGCTCGTCGCGTACCTGAGCCATCTCCCGCAGCTGGCGGCCAGTGCGCTGATGCATGTCGTTGGGGAGCACGTCGGCGCCGACGGACTCGAGCTCGCGGGACGCGGCCTGCGCGACACGACGCGGCTCGCCTCGAGCCCCGCGAACATCTGGCGCGACATTGCCGCGTCCAATCAGGACAACATCTCCCGCGCGATCGACGAACTCGTCGCGATCCTGCTGCGGATGAAGCCGACGCCGAATGCTCCGCCGGAGGTCCTCGATCGGACCTTCGACTCCGCCGCGCAGTGGAAGCGCGTCCTCGAACGCGGCGGCGATCCCGTCTAGGTCGGGATTCGGGCTTCGGGCCTCGGGATTCGTTTCCGGATCTGCACCCTGGCACCTGGGGCACTGGGGCCTGGCACTTTGGCACCCTGGCACTCTGGCACCGTCGTTATACTTCCCCTGTGCCCTCCCCCTTGTGGATACCGTCTGCTGAGCGCGTCGCGCACGCGAGGCTCACGGCATTCATGCGCCTGCTTGGGTCGATTCACGGCGTAGACGTCGCCGACTACGCGGCGCTCTACGCGTTCTCGATCGAGCGTCCGGCGGACTTCTGGCGCGGGATGTGGACCTTTGCCGACATCCGCGGTGAGATGGGGGAGCGCGTCGTCGTCGATCTCGACCGCATGCCGGGCGCGCGGTTCTTTCCCGACGCACGGCTCAATTTTGCGGCGAACGTGCTCCGTCTCCGCGACGATACGCCTGCGCTGATCTTCAATGGAGAAGGGCAGCGGCACAGGACCGTGAGTCACGCGCAACTCCTGTCGGAGGTCTGCCGCTTCGCGGCCGCACTGCGGAGAGCAGGCATCCAGCAAGGCGACCGGGTCGCCGGCTACCTGCCGAACATGCCGGAGACGATCATGGCGGCCCTCGGCGCCGCCGCGATCGGCGCGGTGTGGACGTCCTGCTCGCCGGATTTTGGCGTCCAGGGCGTACTGGATCGGTTCGGCCAAACCGCCCCGCGGGTGCTGGTCACTGTCGACGCCTACTTCTACGGCGGCAAGACTCATCCGGTACTCCCGCGCGTCGCGGAGGTGCTGAAGCACCTGCCGTCCGTCGAACACACCATCATCGTCCCGTATGTCAGCACCGCACCGGCGATTGAGAGCGTGCCGCACAGCATGACGTGGAACGACTTCATCGGCGAGGACACGCCGGACGATTTCGAGTTCACCGCGCTTCCGTTCAATCACCCGCTGTGCATCCTGTACTCGTCCGGAACGACGGGAGTGCCCAAGTGCATCGTCCATGGCGCCGGCGGGACGCTCATCCAGCACATCAAGGAGCATCAGCTCCACTCCGATATTCACCCGCGCGATCGCGTGTTCTACTTCACGACCTGCGGATGGATGATGTGGAACTGGCTCGTGACAGCGCTGGCCTCTGAGGCCACGCTCCTCCTGTACGACGGCGCCCCGTTCCATCCCGACGGCAACGCGCTCTTCGACTTTGCCGATGACACCGGCATGACGCTCTTCGGGACCTCCGCCAAATTCATCGATTCGCTCGCAAAGGCGGGCCTGTCGCCGATCGACTCGCACCGGCTCCAGTCTGTGCGGACGCTGGCGTCCACCGGCTCGCCGCTGGCGCCGGAGAGCTTCGAGTTCGTGTATCGCCACATCAAGGAGGATGTGCACCTTGCGTCCATTTCCGGCGGCACCGACATCGTGGGCTGCTTTGTCCTCGGCAATCCGATCGGTCCCGTGTGGAAAGGAGAAATCCAGGCGCGCGGCCTCGGCATGGCCGCGGAGGTCTTCGACGAACACGGCCTCTCCGTCGTCGGCCAGAAAGGGGAGCTTGTGTGCACGATGCCGTTCCCGTCGATGCCGCTCGGCTTCTGGAACGATCCCGACGGGTCCAAGTACCACAAGGCCTATTTCGAAAAGTACCCGGGCGTGTGGCACCACGGTGACTACGTGGAGATCACGACACATGGCGGCGTCATCATCTACGGCCGGTCGGATGCCGTGCTCAATCCCGGCGGCGTGCGCATCGGCACGGCGGAGATCTACCGCCAGGTCGAGCAGATTGAGGAGATCGTCGAGAGCCTCGTCATCGCGCAGCAGTGGGAACACGACGAGCGCATCGTGCTGTTCGTCAGACTCCGCGACGGCGCCGCTCTCACGCCGGAGCTCGAGAGCCGCATACGAAGCCGCATCCGTACCAACACCACACCGCGCCACGTCCCGGCGCGCATCGTCCCGGTCACGGAGATCCCTCGCACCAGGAGCGGGAAGATCGTCGAGCTCGCCGTGCGTGACGTGGTGCACGGTCGCGAGATACAGAACCGCGAGGCGCTCGCCAATCCTGACGCGCTGGAGCAGTTCCGCAATCGCGTCGAGCTGCGCTCATGATCTGTCGCGCCAGCCAGGTTCTCAGCGAATGGCCACAAAGGAACACAGATGGATGAAGCCGTTATTCTGAGTGCCTGTCGCACACCGATCGGATCCTTTGGCGGATTGCTCAGGGACGTGTCCGCCGTGGATCTCGGAGCGGTCGTCATCCGCGAAGCCATCGCACGCGCGGGTATCGACGCGCGAGAGATCGGCGACGTGATCATGGGCTGTGTGCTTCAGGCCGGGGCCGGGATGAACGTCGCGCGCCAGGCTGCGCTCAAGGCCGGCGTTCCCGTCGAAGTGCCTGCTGAAACGATCAACCGGGTATGCGGCTCCGGGCTCCAGGCGGTCGTGCACGCCGTAGAGGCGGTCAAGGCGGGGTTCATCGACGTGATGCTGGCGGGGGGAACGGAGTCGATGAGCAACGCTCCCTTCCTCCTGAAGGGCGCGCGGTGGGGATACCGCATGGGCAACGCGGAGGTGCTCGACTCGATGCTCATGGAGGGCCTGACCTGCGCGATCAACGGCTGCCACATGGGTGTCACCGCGGAGGCCGTCGTCTCGCGCTACAACGTGTCCCGCGTCGATCAGGATGCGTTCGCCGCCGAGAGCCAGCGTCGCGCCGCCGAGGCGGTCAGCTCCGGAGTCTTCGAGACCGAGATCGTGGCCGTTGAGGTGCCGCAGCGAAAGGGTCCACCGCTCCGAATCACGAAGGACGAATACCCCAGGGCCGGAACGACGCCGGAGACGCTCGCGGCGCTGAAGGCCGCCTTCGTGAAAGACGGGTCGGTGACGGCGGGCAATTCCTCCGGCATCAACGACGGCGCCGCGGCGCTCGTCGTCACAACCGAGAAGAAGGCCCGCGCGCTCGGACGGAAGCCTCTCGCGCGCATCCTGGCCTACTGCACGACCGGGATCGACCCGATGCTCATGGGCATGGGGCCAGTCGCCGCGATGCGCAAGGCACTCGAACGTGCCGGCCTCACCATAGGCGACCTCGACGCCGTGGAGCTGAACGAGGCGTTCGCGTCGCAGTCGCTCGCTGTGGTGCGCGAGCTGGGGCTCGACCCTGCCAGGGTCAACATCCACGGCGGCGCGATCGCGCTGGGTCACCCGATAGGCGCCAGCGGCGCCCGCGTGCTGACCACGCTCGTCCACGTCCTGCAGGCCCGCGGCGGAGGACGCGGCGCGGCGTCACTCTGCATCGGTGGAGGCATGGGGACGGCGATGATCGTAGAGGCCTGATCACGTGCTACGTGCTACGTGCTACAGGTGCTGAGAGCTGATAGCTGATGTCTGATAGCTGATGGACTTCCGAGTCTTGACCGCCGCCAGGGAAGCGATGATTGCGCACGCCCGCGACGAAGCCCCGCTCGAATGCTGCGGGCTGCTGCTCGGTGCCCCGGGTGTGGTCGAGGAAGCGGTCCGCGCCAGGAACCTGCGGCGCAGCCGGACGGCATATCTCGTGGATCCGGCCGATCACTTTGCGGCCATCAGGAGGGCGCGAAAAGAAGGCCGGACGATCGTCGGCGCGTATCACTCGCATCCGCGATCTCCGGCCGTTCCGTCGCCTGTCGATCTCGAAGAGGCGCAGTTCCCGAAGTTCCTCTATGTGATCGTGTCGCTCGCGGACCCGCGTGCGCCCGACGTGCGCGGCTATCGTCTGACCCGCGAGGCGTTCATTCCGGCGACGCTTGTCGGGTAAGGCCCTGCATTCATCTGCGAACGGAGTCCGCCGTCAGCGCATGTCGCCGCCGTCGCGGATCCCCGGTCTGATCTTGACGTCAGTCGTGCCGCGCGCAACGACCTTGTTCTTCTGTTTCAGACGGAACTCCACCCGGTAGTCGCCCGCGGTGTTGAACACGTGGTCGATGGTGAAGCGGCGCTTGATGGTGCTCTTCCCGGCTTCGTACGGCTCGCAATCCGCGCCGGCCGTCGAGCGTGTATCGTCGCCCCAATCCCATTCCACCGTCGCGCAATAGAAGTCCTGGTAGTCGTCGTCGCCGCCGCGGAGCTCGGCGGTCACGACCATCCGGGCGGGAGAGAAACCCATGACTGGCGTGACCTTGACCGACACCGAGGGCTTGGCTTTCTTGCTGTCGGCCTGCGCAGCGGTCCCGGTTTCGTAGACGCCACCGAGCACAACGAGCCCGGTGAGAATCGCCGGACAAGAACGGCGAACGATATTCAGTCGCATTCGAACCTCCTGTGCTGGGTGGATCGCCGCCATTCTAACAGAGCCGCGCACCGTCGGCATCGCAAGAGAGGGCGTACCCACCTATAATCATGGGATGTTTTTGATAGCTCTTGTGCCCGCCTTGGCGGTCAGCAGCGCCCCTCCGGGCGAGATCGAGACGGACGTACTGGCCGTACCGGTCTTCGAAGGCGAGGCGCCGGGCGCCGACATCCGGGCGCTGGACGCCGCAACGGGCGGGATGCTCATCCGTGCGCTCGAGTCACGTGAACTGCAGGGACGGTTGTTCGAGCTCTTCGTCACGCCGGTGACCAAAGGATGGAAAGCGCGGCGCGTCGCGTTCGTGGGCGCCGGAGCGCGCGCCGACTACAGCACGGAGCGTCTCCGGCGCGTCGCGACCACGGTGGCACTGCACGCGCGACAGCGCCGCGAGCAGCGGATTGCGTGGCTCAATCGCGGAGATCTGCCGCTCGCCGGCGCAGTCCAGGCCGCGGCTGAAGGCCTCGCCCTGTCGTTGTTCAGCGCCGACACCTACAAGAGCGGCGAGCGCGCGCCGGCCCCGTTGAGCGAGATGGTCATTCTCGCCGGCAGCGGGCACGACTTGGAGGAGCTCTCGGCCGCCGCCGAGCGTGGCCGGATTCTCGGCGAGTCCTGCAATATCGCCAGGGAGCTCTCGAACGAACCGTCGAACGTGCTCACGCCTGCGGTCTTCGCAGACCGCGCCGCGGAAATCTCCCGCGCGGCCGGTCTTCAAGTCGATATCCTGGATGAGCGCGCGATCGTTGCGCTCGGCATGGGCCTGCTGCTCGGGATTGCAAAGGGCAGCGCTGAGCCTCCACGTGTCATCGTCATGCGGCACACCGTGGACGCTCCGCCCGGAGCGCCGGTCCTCGGGCTGGTTGGCAAGGGGGTGACCTTCGACACCGGCGGCATCTCCATCAAGCCGGCTGACGGCATGGAGCGGATGAAGGACGACATGGCCGGCGGCGCCGCCGTCGTCTGCGCCATGCGCGCGATCTCGCTGTTGAAGGCGCCGATGAACGTGATTGGCATCGTCCCGTCCACCGAGAACATGCCGGGAGGGCGCGCCGTCAAGCCGGGGGACGTGCTGACCTCCGCGTCCGGCAAGACGGTCGAAGTGATCAACACGGATGCCGAGGGGCGTTTGATCCTCGGCGACGCCCTCTGGTACGCGCAGGAGCTGGGCGCCACGCACCTCGTCGATGTCGCCACGCTGACGGGCGCGGCGGTCGTCGCGCTCGGCAAGGTCTCGTCGGCGCTGTTCGGCCGGCCGCAGCGATGGGTCGATGCGGTCAGCGGCGCCGCCCAGATCGCCGGCGACCGCTGCTGGCCGATGCCGCTCTACGACGAGTACGCGGAGCAGCTCCGCAGCGACATCGCCGACCTGATGAACACGGGCGGTCGCCCGGCCGGCGCCTGCACGGCCGCGATGTTCCTCAAGGAGTTCGCGGGCAACGTGCCCTGGGCGCACCTCGACGTCGCAGGCACGGCATGGGCGGACGAAGCGAGGCCGTGGATGCCGAAAGGGCCGAGCGGCGTAGCCGTGCGCACGCTCGCGGAGCTCGCCTTCACCAGCAAGGCCTGGAGATGACGTTCCAGCAGCCGGATCCGATCATCGTGCACGTCGTGCAGGAGCCCGTCCATTCGACGACGGTGGCTGACGTGCTGCTCGGTGCGATCGGACTGACCGGCGTGCTGGTGCTGGCCGCCCTGGTGCTGGGTGCGCTGCTCGGCGCTGCGCTGATCGGGCTCAAAACCTGGCGCCATCGCCTCAATCCTGACGGACCGGCAGACCCAGACACGATCCACATCGTTTAGCTCCCGGCTTTTCGTCGCCTGCAAATTGTCCACACCCTTTCGCCCGCCTCGCTATTAGACTACTCGCCCAAGAGAACCATGCCGGCACAGGTTGACGGGAGCGTCCGATTGACAGACTCGTTCAGGATCTCCGCTTTGCCCTCAGGCTGTTTCGTAAGGACCGCGCGTTCGCGCTGACGACCATCCTGACGCTGGCCCTGTGCATCGGCGCGAACACGGCCATCTTCACGATTGTCCGCTCGGTGCTGCTGCGTCCGCTGCCATACCCCGAATCCGAGCGCCTGGTCTTGCTCTACGATTCCTTCCCTGGCGCCGGCGTCGAGCGCGCCGGCACGTCGGTGCCCAACCATTTCGACCGTCTCGCGCTGACCGACGTCTTCGAGAGTCAGGCGCTGTACCAGAGCGGCGGATTCCGTGTCGGTCAGGGCGCGGGCGCCGAGGGTGTCGCGTCGATGGAGGTGACGCCGTCGTTCTTCCACGTGCTGAAAGTTCCGGCCGCGCGCGGCCGGCTCTTCACTGAGGACGAGGGCACGCCGGGACGCAACCGCGTCACGGTCTTGAGTTGGACGTTCGCAAAACGGCAGCCTGGCGGTGTGGACGGGATCGTCGGTCGCGAGCTGCTGCTGAACGACACCCGGTATACGGTCGTCGGCGTGCTCCCTGAGACGTTCACGTTCCTCAACCCCGACCTACGGCTCTGGGTGCCGCTCGCGTTCACGGAAGCCGAGCGCGCGGAGGATCGCCGCTACAGTCAGAACCACGAGCAAATCGGCCGGCTGGCGTCCGGCGCCACGCTGGCGCAGGCGCGTCCGCGACTCGACGCGCAGAACGCGAGAAACATCGAGCGGGGCGGTCCGCTGAAGGCGGCGCTCGTCAACTCGGGATACCACACCGAGATCCGATCGTTCACAGCTGACCTCGTGCGCCACGTGCGCCCGGCGCTCCAGATGCTCTGGGGCGGTGTCGCATGCCTGCTCCTCATCGCGGCGGTCAATATCACCAACCTTTCACTGTCGCGCGCGACGGGACGGCTGAAGGAGGTGGCCACACGTCATGCGCTGGGCGCGGCGAGAGCGCGCGTCGTCCGGCAGCTCGTCAGGAGAGACGACGCTGCTGACCCTCGTCGGCGGGGGGCTGGGGCTCGGTCTGGGATTCTGGAGCCTCGGTGCACTGGCGTCGCTCGGCCTCGCGGACATCCCTCGTGCTCACGAGATTCGCATGGACGCGGTCGTCGTCGTGTGCATTCTCGGCCTGGCGGCCATGCTCGGCGTCGTCGTCGGCGCCGTTCCGGCGATGCACCTCGCCGGCGTCAACCTGAACGTCGTGCTGCGGGAGGACGGCAGGACCGCAACGGCCGGACGCGGTGCCCGGGCCGTGCGCGGAGCGCTTGTCGTCGCGCAGGTCGCGATCGCGTTCGTCCTCCTGATCGGCGCCGGACTCCTTCTGGCGAGTTTCAGGCAACTCCTCGCCGTTGACCCCGGATTCTCGGCAGAGCATGTCCTGACCGGCCGCGTGTCGCCATTGCCCACGCGGTATCCGGATCCGAATGCGCTGCGGTCGTACACAACCCGCGCACTCGATCGCATCCGCGCGCTGCCAGGCGTCGAAGCCGCAGGCGCGACGAGCTTCCTGCCGTTCAGTTGGGACAGTAGCAGCAGCGTCCTCATCCCGGAGGGATACGTGATGTCTCCTGGAGAGTCGCTCGTGTCGCCGAGCAAGTGACTGGACGCTCCAGGTCTTCGTTCTTACCTCGATCCAATCCCCAGCGTCCCGGTCTTCCACTTCTTGAGCGACTGCTGGTATCGGACCACGGCATCGAAGAGCGCTTCGGCGATCTGCTGTCTGTAGGCGCCGGTCTTGAGGAGCTGGCCCTCCTGCTTGTTCGTCACGAACGAAATCTCCGCGAGCACGCTCGGCATGGCGGCTCCGATGAGCACGACGAAGGGGGCCTGCTTGACGCCCAGGTCGCGCAGCTGCTTGTTCCGCGCACCGAGCTTGCGGACCATCGAGCGCTGGACCATGTCGGCGAAATCGCGGGACTCGTCGATCTTGTTGTTGAGCGCGATCGCACGAACGATTTCCGGCAGGCTGTGCATCGCGCGCGCCGACGCGGAATTTTCGCGCGCGGCGACAGCGGACGCCTCCGCATTCGATGCGAAATTCAGGAAGTAGGTCTCGACGCCGCGGGCGGCCGAACTGCGGCTCGCATTGGCGTGTATCGACAGGAACAGATCGGCCCCCTCGCGATTCGCGATGGCGGTCCGCTCCTCGAGTGGGATGAAGACGTCGGTGTCGCGCGTCATGACGACATCCACGCCCGGCTGCTTTTCGAGGAGTCGGCTGAGTCGAAGCGCGACATCCAGCGTCAGCTCGGATTCGGTGATGCCGGTGGACTGGGCGCCCGGGTCGTGGCCGCCGTGCCCGGCGTCGATGACGATACGGGAGACGCCCAGGCCAAGTTGCCTGGACAGCGAGAACCTCCCGTCGGCATTGGCGGACGGCACGCCCGGCGGAATCGGCGTCGTCGATGCGACGGGACGGGAGGCAAGGGGTTTCGTGACGAGATCCGGCAGCTCGCGTGGAGCCCTGGTTGCGACCGGCGCGGACAACGCAGGTGCCGGCGGGGAGGACACGACCGGCAGTCGTGGCAGAGTAGCGGCCGGCGGCTTCTGCGTAGCTTCAGCGGAGCGCGTGGGCCCCGTTCGGTTGCCGGCCACGCCAGCCTTGAAGTCGATGACCATCCGGAACGGGTTGTAGAGGGTGAAGACGCTGTAGCTGTCCACCCCCTCCATGTCGAAGACGATCCGCGTGGTGTTGCGCGGATGACGTCCCAGCCGGACCTCGCGCACGATCTCATCGGTGAACTTCAGCGTGGCGTCCTGCAGCAGAGAGATTGGTCGCGTGTCCTTCAGATCGAAGAAGACACGACGCGGCCGCTCGAGCTGCTCGGCGCGATACGATGCTTCACCGTCCATTTCAATCGTGACTCTCATCCCGCCATCGATGCTCGTGCGCTTGATGCCGCGGATCGCGACCGGCCCCTCTCCCGGCACAGCAGCAGCGGGGTCACCGGCGAGTCCGGACTCCGTCGCTCCCGCAGTCGGGACGGGGATGTTCAGCACGCCATCGCCATCAGCCGGACGGCTGCCGACAGACGGCGTCAGCGCAACGGGAAAGGACGCACGCACCGGCAGGCGCGCCAGTGGTTTTTGCACGCGCACCGGTACCACCGTTTGCGGCGCGTCGGCGCCACTCTCCAGCGCGTCGTCAACCCGGCTGACGAGCGAGCTCGCTGGATAGCCGCGTTTGAGCTGATTCAGTAAGCGCTCGGCGGTCCGCCGATCGGCCGTGTGGCCGAACCGTTCGAAGGTAAGCAACGCGACATTGCCTCCCTGCCACAACGCGTTGTCGCTGTAGCCGCTGGCAGGAAATCTCCGGGCGATCGCCTCGTACGTGGAAACGAGTCCGCGGAGCTGCCGAAGCGTCGCCCGCTCATCGGCCTCGCGGACGACCCGCTCCCGTTCGACGGCGCGCGCATACAGAGTCTTTGCCGACCCGCGAGATTGTGCCGCGGCCGGCGCCGCCGGAACGACGATCACCGCGAGCAGGAGGATTGCACCAAGCCTGAGATTCATGGTTACCTCAGTTGCGCGTCGACTTCGTCAAAGTAATCGGCCTTGACGAGCACTTCGCGCGATTTGCCTCCGGCTGCCCCAGAGACGCCCGAGACGAGTCCTTCCGCTTCCATCATGTCGACCAGGCGCGCGGCCCGGCTGAACCCGATCCGCAGCCGCCGCTGCAGATAGGAGATCGACGCCTGACCGCTCGACACGACGATGCGGGCCGCCTCGTCGTACAGGTCGTCCTTCTCGAATTCGAGATCACCGCCGGCCTTCTTCTCGTCTTCGGTGATCGAGTTGTCGTAGGTCGGCTTGCCCTGCTTACGCAGAAAGCTCGCCAGCCGTGCGCTCTCCTGTTCGGAGATGTACGGCCCGTGCAGCCTGATGAAGCGTGAGGAGGCCGGAGGCAGGTACAGCATGTCTCCCTTGCCGAGCAGCTGTTCCGCGCCGTTGCCGTCGAGAATCGTGCGCGAGTCGATCTTCGACGACACCCGGAACGAAATGCGCGCCGGCAGGTTGGCCTTGATGAGTCCCGTGATGACGTCGACCGACGGCCGCTGCGTGGCCAGAATGAGATGGATGCCGACAGCGCGCGCCATCTGTGCGAGCCGGCAGATCGATTCCTCGACTTCGTTGCCCGCCACCATCATCAGATCGGCCAGCTCGTCGATCAGCACCACGATGAACGGGAGCATCTTGACCTCGATGCCCTGGTCGTTGAGGACCACGCCGTTGTTCTCCGCCTGCGCGAGCTTCAGGTTCCGGTTGTACTGCTCGATGTTCCTGACGCCCACCTTCGCCAGCGTCTTGTATCGCTCTTCCATCTCACGCACGGCCCACCGGAGCGCGTTCGCGGCCAGCTTCGGATCGACAACGACGGGCGTGAGCAGGTGCGGAATCTCTTCGTACATCCCGAGCTCGAGGCGCTTCGGGTCGATCATGATGAGGCGCACTTCGTCGGGCGTGGACCGGAAGAGGATGCTCGAGAGCATCGCGTTCACGCTCACGGACTTGCCTGTGCCGGTCGACCCGGCAATCAACAGGTGCGGCATCGTCGCGAGATCGCCGACGAACGGCTCGCCATGGATCGTCTTGCCGAGCGCCAGCGTCAGGCGCGACGCCGACCTCTTGTAGGCCTCCGACTCCAGCAGCTCGCGCATCGAAATGAGATCCCGATTCTTGTTCGGGATCTGGATGCCGACGGTTGACTTGCCGGGGATGCGATCGATCAGGACCGACTCGGCCTGCATCGCGAGGCACAGGTCGTCCGCGAGACCGGTGATCTTGCTGTATTTCACGCCCGCATCCGGCTTGAACTCGTAGGTGGTGACGACTGGCCCGGGGTGGATCTGGACCACCGTTCCCTCGACATTGAACTCGCGGCATTTCTCTTCGAGGAAGCGCGCACCTTCCATGAGCTCGCGCTCGTCGATCTTGCCCTCGGCCCGTGGAGCGTCGAGCAGCGCCAGCGGAGGCGTGACGTACGTGCCTTTCTTTCGCTCGGCCGGAGCCTTCTCGACGTCCGACAGCGGCAGCGAGGCCTCGACCGGCGGCGCGGGGCGCCTGATCGTGGCGGGTGGGGGAGTCGGTTTCGTGGAGGCGGCCTTCAGGGCTGCGGCCGCGGCCCCCACCATCGCGGCGGTTCGCGATCGTTTCTTTGCCGCTTCCTCGTCGAGCTGATCGTCCGCCGCCCTGCCGGCGGCCGGACGCGCCAGCGGCGGCTCGGGCGTGTCGCGTCTCGGGGCGATCTTCGGCTTACCGTCCGACCGGACCTCACTACGCGCCTCCGCAGGGAGCTTGTCCAGATGCTTCTTCAGCACCTCTTGGCGTTCCTTCTCCCGGCGGCGTTCCTCCCGGCGCTCGCGATATGCGCCCAGCATGGCGGCCCATCGGTCATGGAGGAGCTGACCGATTGCCCCGAACAGCCGTCCGAGTGAGAACTGCGTCGAGAGAATGATGCCCAGAAAGAGGAGTGTCAGGATCAGGATGATCGAACCGGTCCGATTGAGATACGCGGCCAGCAGCGCCGCGACCCCGTCGCCGATGTAGCCGCCGGCTCTGAACGTCTTCCCGGAAACGGCAAGCGTCTCGAACGCGAGCGACAGGAACGCCGATACGCAGGCGAAGAGCAGCCCGGCGCCGATGAGTTTCGTGTACGCGGCGTCCATGGTTCGGCACCAGAACTGGTGCCATCCGAGCACGATGAGCAGCAGCGGAATCAGGTACGCCGAGTAGCCGAGCAGCTGATAGGAGAGCTCCGCGACGAACGCGCCGACCCGGCCGGCAAAGTTCGCCGGCGGCAGGTCCGCGCCGGTGTTGAAGAACCACACCGGATCCGAGCCGCTGTAACTCGCCAGTGAAATGAACGACAGCAGCGCCGCCGCAAAGAGGGCGACACCGATGAACTCGCTGACCCTGCGCGAAAGAGTGGATGCTGTCATGTCAGATCTCCATGACCACGGGCAGCACCATCGGCCGCAGGCCAGAGCGCTTTCGGAAGAACCGCTGCAGATCCACGCGAATCTTCTCCTTGATGAGTCCCGGATCGGTCCGCTCTTCGACGCTGGCGCTCTCGAGCGTGGCGGCGAGCAGCGCCGGGATCTCCCTCAGCAGAGCCTCGGTGCGTGTGTCCAGGACGAACCCGCGCGTGATCACGTCTGTCTCCTCCAGCGTGCCGGACTGGCGTCCGATCGTCACCACCGGCACGACCAGCCCGTCGCCCGCGAGGTGCCGCCGGTCCCTGAGGACCTCGTCCCCGACCTCGCCGCTCCGGGTCCCGTCAATCAGGATGCGGCCGGCCGGCACCTTCCCGGCCAGTCTGGCCCCCCCCTCGTCGAACCGGACCACATCGCCGTTTTCCGCCAGGAGCACGTTTGTAACCCGGGACACCCTGGCGGCAACCCGCGCGTGCAGGGCCAGCTGCCTGTACTCCCCATGTATCGGCACGAAGTGCTTTGGTCTGACCAGGGAAAGCATGAGCTTCAGCTCTTCCTGGCTGCCGTGGCCGGACACGTGGACGTGCTTGTCGGTATCGGAGATCACGGACGCCTCGCGCCTGGCGATGTTGTTCATCACGCGTCCGATGGCCTTCTCGTTCCCCGGAATTTCCCTGGCGGAGAACACGACGACATCCTCCGGCCCGAGTTTGACGTGACGATGGTCGTCGATGGCGATGCGTGGGAGCGCCGCCTGCGGCTCTCCCTGCGACCCCGTGCAGATGCACACCACGTCCTGCGCGGGATAGTTCCGCACGTCGCTGTCCCGGATCTGCACGCCGGCGGGGATCCGCAGGTAGCCCAGCCGCTGCGCAATCTCCGAATTCTCGATGACGCCCCGGCCCACCAGGGCCACCTTGCGATCGAACTGGGCCGCGAGATCCGCGATGATCTGCATCCGGAAGAGGCTCGACGCGAACATGGCGACCACGATCTTGCCGGTCGCGCTCGTGAAGATCTCTTCGAACCCGTCGATGACTTCGATTTCCGATCCGGTGAACCCCTTGCGATCGATGTTGGTGCTGTCGGCGAGGAGCGCCAGGACGCCGGAGGAGCCGAGCTCGGCCAGCCGGTGGAAATCCACGCATTCGCCGTCGAGCGGCGTCTGATCGATCTTGAAGTCCCCTGTGTGGATCACCACGCCGCGCGGCGTGTGAATCGCCACCGCGACGCAGTCCGGGACGCTGTGCGTGACGCGCAGGAACTCGATCGTGAAGGCGCCGACCTGCACGCGATCCCGCGGCTTGACGCGGATCAGCCGCGCCCTGCCCGCCGAGTCGTTGTCTTCGAGCTTGTTCTCGACGAGCGCGAGCGTCAGGGCCGTTCCGTAGACCGGCCCGGTGAAGTGCGGCAGCACGTGGGCCACGGCGCCGATATGGTCCTCGTGGCCGTGGGTCAGCACGAGCGCGGAGATCGGGTATTGCTGGAGCTGCCGCAGGTCGGGGATGATCAAATCCACCCCGAGCAGTTCGGGCTCCGGGAACATCACGCCCGCGTCCACGAGGATCGCCGTCTCGCCACAGGCGACGACCATCATGTTCATACCGAACTCACCAAGGCCGCCGAGCGGGATCAGATCCAGCGGCGGGAGCCCGGAGGTTGCCTGCGAATCGTCAGTCACCAGTGTTGGCACCACATCGAGGTACGACAACCTGCCAATCGAACGGAGTCCGAGATCAGGTGTTCGAAACAGGCATTACCAGTCTGAGGACACGACCCGCGAGGAGAGCCGTCCGGGTGGACGGAGCCTGCGTGTAAGCGGCGGGGCGCCGCGTCATGTGTCCACCTGGTGCCGCTGGGACGGCCGTCCAGGGACTGTGCAAGATTGCGCAGACTATAGCACAGCTCCGGATTAATCCGCTTCGAAAAACTCCGCAAGCCGCGCCAGTTCTGTGAGTTGCAGTGTCTCGGGTCTGCGCGTCGGGTCGATGCCCGCGCCCGCCAGTGCGGCGCCGGCGTCCCGATCCCGGGTCGCCGCATAGGGCCGCAGCGCGTTCAGCAGCGTCTTGCGCCGCTGCATGAACATCGTGCGCACCATCGCCTGGAAGGCCGCCTCGTCCGCGATCGCGACCGCAGGCGGCCGGAACCGCAGGCTGATGACGGACGAGTGGACCCTGGGCGCCGGCCGGAACGCCCCCGGCGGGAGGGCCAGCAGCGGGCGGACGTCGGCGTGCATTTGGACGAAGATGGAGAGCACACCGTAGTCGCGAGTGCCGGGAGCGGCGGCCACCCGCTCCGCGACTTCGCGCTGAAGCATCAGCGTCGCGTCCACGAGGGCAGCGCTGCCGCGATGCGCCTCGATGAGCGCGAAGAGAATGGGGGAGGAGACGTTGTAGGGGAGGTTGCCGGCGACACGGAACGGACGCTCGAGCGGGAGCGTGGAGAGGTCGAACTCGAGGAAGTCCGCGTGCACGAGCGTGACGTTGCCCGGCGCCCGGGGTTTCAGAAGCCCCACCATCTCGTCATCCAGCTCGATGGCGACGAGCTGCGCGACCCGTGGCGCCAGCCGAAGCGTCAGTGCCCCGGGCCCGGGACCAATCTCCACGAACCGATCGTCCGGCCTCGGATCGATCGCCCTCACGAGCTTCTCGGCCCACGCCGGCTCGAGGAAGTGCTGTCCGAACCGTTTTTTCGCCCGCATCCTTCTCGTCAATCACCGTCAGCCACTGATTCAAAGAGGCAGCGCCTGCTGAACCGGGTCAGGCGCTGCGAGGCACGGAGACACGGAGGCACGGACAAAATCAGATCCACGGTCCGACTTCCGGCGCGCCCGCGCTACGCGCGGGTGCGAACGGGAAGCTCGGTTCGCTGCTCATTGAGCCCGGCGCGGTGCGCCGGAATCTACAGCCATCAGCCTCCGTGTCGTCTCCGCGCCTCCGTGCCCCGCGGCGGTGCAAGATCCACCGCCGCCGCCCGAATTTCGTGATCGCGCTCGACGGCCTCACACCTCGTCGAGCGAATCCCCCCGCCAGTACTTCTCCTCGATCTCTTCGATCTCTTCTTCGCTCATCCCGAAGTAGTGCCCGAATTCGTGGATGACGGTCTCTGCCACGCAGTCGCGAATCTCCTCGTCGTCTTCACAGCTCTCCTCGATCGGACGCTGGTAGATCGAGATGCGGTCGGGCAGTGTATTTCCATACGCCCAGCTGCGTTCGGGGAGGGGCGTCCCGTGGTAGAGACCGAACAACGAATCAGGCGGCTCGATCTCCATCTCCGCAAGGATGTGCGCGGGAGGCTCGTCCTCGACGATGACGGCGACGTTCTTCATCTCCCGCCGGAAGCGCCGCGGAATCTCGTCGAGCGCGGCTTCCACGAGCCGGGTGAAGCGCTCGCGCGTCATCGCGAACGTGCTTTTCCCCTGGCGCGCGGCGACGCCTTCGGCGCGAGCGACCGATAGTAGTCGCATTGCGCGCGGACGGCACAGCGGTCGCAGAGCGGCTTCGGCTTGCAGATACGGCGGCCGTGGAGAATCAACGTGTCGGACGTCCGAGTCCAGTCCGAGGGTGGCATCGCGTTCCCGAGCTGCTGCTCGACGACTTCGGGATCGTCCGATCTGGCGATGCCGATCCGATTCGCGACGCGGAGCACGTGCCGATCGACGGGCAGCCCCGGGACGCCGAGCGCATGCCCCAGCACGACGTTCGCCGTCTTGCGGCCGACACCGGGAAGCTCCACGAGCTCCGCCATGGTCTTCGGCACCTCGCCGCCGTGCTGTTCGAGGACCTCGGTCGCCATGCCGACGAGCGACCGCGACTTGGCGCGGAAGAACCCGGTCGACTGAATTTGCGGCTCCAGGTCGTCGGTCGTCGCCTTCGCGAGCGCACGCGCGTCGGGGTACCGCTTGAAGAGGGCAGGTGTGACCTGGTTGACCCGTTCGTCGGTGCACTGGGCCGACAGGATCGTCGCGACGAGAAGCTGATAGGCGTCGGAGAAATGGAGCTCGGTGTCCGCGTTCGGGTGCTGCGTCGCCAGCTTCGCCATGATGCGGCGCGTCTCCGCCGCGGCCTTGGAGGGCGCCGTCAGCTTCTTACTGACCCGCGCCTTGGATACCGTCCCCTTGGGCATCACTCGATTGTATGCCGCAGCAAGCCCGCCGGTGCGCCATCGCCAACCGGCATCGGGTTCTCCGATGCCTCAGCAAACGGCATGGGTCCCGCTGCCTCAGCAAACCGGCATCGGTTCTCCGATGCCTCAGTGGACCGGCATCGGTTCTCCGATGCCTCAGTGGACCGGCATCGGTTCTCCGATGCCTCAGTGGACCGGCCCCTTGTTGTCCCAGCTGGTGCCCGTCGATTCCGAGTACACGCGCATGTGCTCCTGCAGTGCGGCAATGAGGTTCGGCACGACCTGGAGCGGCACGACGATCTTGGATCGGACCGGCGCGCGAACGACATGCTCGGCTTCGGCGCCGGAAATGTCCTTCTCGGAAAGCGGCAGCACCTCGCAGAACGCGAGCGTGAAGTCGAACGGTGTGTGCGAGATGGCGCAGAAATTCGCGTAGGTGCGCGGAAGATCGGCGGTATCGTCGGGAACGATGGTGAAGTTGATTTGTTTGCGCTCAGACATGACAGGTCAAGACTACAGCGTCAGCGCTCCCGGGGCTAATAGCGCCGCATGACGCCCACGACCACACCCTGCACCTGGACCTGGTCGGGCGAGGCGAGAATCGGCTGCATGGCCGGGTTCGCCGGCTGCAGGCGGATGTGCCCGTGCTCACGGTAAATCTTCTTGAGTGTCACGTCCGCCCCGTTCAGGAGCGCAATCACCATTTCGCCGTTGTCCGCCGTGCGCCGATCCTCGACGATGACGAAGTCGCCGTCGCGAATCTGTTCGTCGATCATCGAGTCCCCCTTGACGCGGAGGACGTAGCTGTCCCGCTTGCCGACGAGATCCTCGGGCACCGCGATCGTTTCGCTCCCCACCACGGCTTCAATCGGGGAGCCGGCCGCCACATAACCCAGCATCGGAAGCTCGACCGCCCGGCTGCCGAGGCGGGCCGGGACCACCTCGACCGATCGGCTCCGGTTCCACGCACGCTTGATGAACCCCTTTTCCTGCAGGTTCGTGAGGTGTTTGTGTACCGTCGCGAGCGAGGAGAGGCTGAATCGCCGGCCGATCTCTTCCAGGCTCGGCGCATAGCCGTGCTGCTGGATGAAGTCGTTCAAGAAATCCAGGATTTCCTTCTGACGTTTGGTGAGTGGCAGCATGCGCGCACTATATCAAACAAAAAGCGAAAGTCAACGAAAGAGCTGGGTCTGTTTACCTTTGCCGGCCGGCCGGGTCTAAAGAGGGAGTGGCAATCCATCGAACGATTCGCCAGGCGTGGATACGTGCGGAACCGCCGGGCTGGAAGGTGCGCGTGACATCCGGCAGGCCCGAGGACCCCGTCGCCGAGACGTATGAGGACCAGGACGATTCCGGCGTCGTACGCGCCTGCCTGGCCGGCGATCGCGCGGCATTCGACGTCATCGTCCGCCGGCACCAGCGGCCGGTCTATCAGCTCTGCTACCGCTTCGTCGGCAATCACGAGGACGCGAGCGACCTCGCGCAGGACGTGTTCGTCCGGGCGTACCGCGGGCTGCACGGTTTCAAAGGAGACGCGGCGTTTGCGACCTGGCTCTATCGGATCGGGGTGAACGTCTGCCTCAATCGCGTCAGGGCGCACAAACCCGCGCTCGTCCCTCTGACGGAGGCCGACCACGCCGACTCCCGCACCGAACGGGCCGACACGATGCTCGTGCGGAACGAGCGCGCGGCGGACGTCCGCGCGGCCATCCGCCGGCTGCCCGACAAGCAGCGTGCAACACTCATCCTTCGCGTGTATCACGAGATGCCGCACGAACAGATCGCCGGCGTGCTCGGCAGCTCGGTCGGAGCCGTGAAGGCCAACTTCTTCCACGCTCTCGCGAATCTGAAAAAGCTTCTGAAGGCGCAGTCATGAGCCATCTCTCCCGCACCGAGCTCCTGGACGTCGTCGAAGACCCCGACGCCGCGGCCAGGCATCATCGTCATCTCGAATCGTGTGAGGCATGCCGCACGACCGCGGCCGCGCTTCGCGCGACGCTGGCCGAAGTGCGGAGCGACGACGACACTGAGCCGTCACCCCTCTTCTGGGATCATTTCGCCGCGCGGGTGTCCGACGCGATTCGCGATGAGTCTCAGGCGGCCCCGAAACATCCCCTCCCCGAGTGGCTCGGTGGTCGCACAGTCGTGTGGGCGGCTGCCGCGCTCATCGTCCTGCTGGCCATGACGACCCTGGTCTGGCGCGTCACGCTTCATGCGCCGACCTCGCAGATCGGTGAATTGGCCGACAAAAAAACCCCTGCCCCCGATGTCCCAGCGGTCGGTGAAGACCAGGAGTGGACGCAGGTCCAGGATGCCGTGGACGGGCTGCCATGGGATGACGTCCAGGCGGCGGACATCAGCGCCCGTCCCGGATTGGCCGAAGGCGTCGTAATGGAGCTGACGGCTGACGAACGGCTGGAGCTGGCGCGTCTCATCGAACGCGAAATGAAGCGAACCGGGGCCTAGTACCATGGTCATGCAGACGATACCGGTCGTCATCACGGTCCTGACACTGGCGTTTGTCGGGGCTGCCCGGGCGTCCGACGCTGGTCAGCGCCAGGCCCCGCCGACGGGCGAAGGGCGATCGGCACGGCCGCCGGGTCAGCTGACGCCGGGCGATGTGGTGGTGATGCTCGACAACTACGCGGCCGTTCGTGCGCAGCAGGCGCTCATGCTGGACGATGCGCACTACGCGGAATTCGTGACGCGCCTTCGCAACTTGCAGCAAATCCGGCGCAGGAACCAGCAGGCGCACAATCGGGTGGTGCAGGACCTTCGCAGGCTCGCGGGCGCGCAGGTCGCGCCGCCGTATGACGAAGCGGCGATCCGGGAGCGGCTGAAGGCGTTGCGTGAACAGGACGATCGGGCTGCTGTCGAGCTGCGGCAGGCGTACGATGCGGTCGACGAAGTCCTCGATATCCGGCAGCAGGCGCGTTTCAGGCTCTTTGAAGAAACGATCGAGCGCCGAAAACTGGACCTCCTTATGCGGGCCCAGAAAGCCGCAGTACGTAAGGGCACCATTCAGCCCTGAAGCCTTGCTACAATCAGGCATGCACACCAGATTCGCGGCTCTGGCACTCATCGCCGCTCTCGCGATTGTTCCGGCGTGGGCGCAGGCGAAACTCTCCAAGCAGGATGCCGATCGGTTCGAGGCAAAACTGGGCAAGATCGTGGTGCAGGGAAACACCGCGGCACTGAAGTCCGCCCAGGCCCGCTCCACCCCGGTCACCGACCTGGAATTGAATTCGTACCTGGCCTTCAACGCGAAGGATCAAGTCCCGACCGGCATACTCGAACCCACGTTGAACGCGCTCGGCGACGGCAAGGTCTCCGGCCGCGCCATCGTCGATCTCGATATCGTCCGCGCCCAGAAGCAGCGCGGGTGGCTGGATCCGGTCGGATATCTCTCGGGACGCCTGCCCGTGACGGCGTCCGGCAGGTTGACGACCAAGGATGGCCAGGGTCAGTTCCAGCTCGAGTCCGTTGAAGTCTCCGGCGTGACGGTCCCGAAGACGGTCCTGCAGGAGCTGCTCACGTTCTACTCGAAGTCTCCCGAGAATCCGAACGGCATCAGCATGGAAGCTCCGTTCGAGCTGCCCGCCCGCATCCGGGAAATTCGCGTCGGCGCCGGTACTTCCACGATCGTGCAATAGGGACGGGTCAGGTCCGGTTCGATGCTCCCCTTGGACACGCCACTTCAGTTTCTCAAGGGGGTCGGGCCGCGGCGAGCGGCCGATCTGCACCGGGTCGGCCTTTCGACGGTCGAGGATCTGCTCTACCGCTTTCCCGTTCGCTACGAAGACCGCGGCACCTTCCAGACCATTGCATCGCTGCGCCCCGGCGCCGCCGCGTCGATCGTCGGCGAGGTCGTCAGCTGCGGACTTCGTCCGACACGGAGGCCCCGGTTCAAGATCTTCGAGATGCTCGTTCGCGATCGCACCGGTTCCATTCGCGCGATCTTCTTCAACCAGGGATTCCTGAGCGATGTGTTCCATCCCCACCAGCGCGTCATCCTCTTCGGGCGCCTCGAGCTGACCTCACACGGACTGCAGCTTCAGAATCCCCAGTACGAAATTCTCAAGGCCGAGGCCGATCCGGACGGCGCCACGCCTGAGGCCGGGCTCTCGGAATCCGACGACGACACGCTCCACACCGGCCGCATCGTCCCCATCTACGAGAAGACCGGCACGCTGACGACGAAGATGCAGCGGGCCATCGTGCACCAGGCTCTCTCCCAATTGCCTGAGGACGTTCCGGATCCGCTGCCGCTCGATGTGCGGGAGCGGCAGGCGCTCGTGGATCGCCGAAGTGCGTTGACGGACGTCCATTTCCCGCCGGCCGGGACGTCGATTGACGATCTCAACGGGTTCCGCACCGCGCCGCAGCGCCGCCTGATCTTCGAGGAGTTCTTCCTGTTCCAGCTCGGGCTCGTCCTCCGCCGCCGGAAGGCTGACGCCGAGTGCAAGCCGCGATCGGTCATCGTCACCGACAGCATCCGCGAGTCGGCGCGGAGCGTGCTGCCGTTCAAGCTCACCGGCGATCAGAAGAAAGTCGTGAGCGAGATCATCCAGGACATGAAGCGGCCGCAGCCGATGAACAGGCTGCTCCAGGGGGACGTGGGTTCGGGAAAGACGATCGTCGCGCTGCTTGCCGCGCTGGTGGCGATGGAGAACGGATTCCAGGTGGCGTTCATGGCGCCGACGGAGATTCTGGCCGAGCAGCATTTCATCACGATCCGGAAGCTGCTCGAGCGATCGCGGTTCCGGGTGACGCTGCTGACCGGGGGCACGCCGCCGAAGAAGCGTCGCGAGCTCCAGGCGGAGCTTTCCGGAGGATCGATCCACCTGGCCGTCGGCACGCATGCCCTCGTACAGGACCCGGTGGGATTTCGCGAGCTCGGACTGGTCATCATCGACGAGCAGCACCGCTTCGGCGTGCTTCAGCGCGCCACGCTTCGATCCAAGGGCATGCATCCCGACGTCCTCGTCATGACGGCCACGCCGATTCCGCGCACGCTGGCGCTGACCACGTATGGGGACCTGGATGTATCGACCATGCGCGAGATGCCGCCGGGGCGATTCCCGATCAGGACCGTCGCGAAGCCGGAATCGCGGCGCGACGAGATCTACGACTTCATGCGCAAGCAGATCGACGCCGGGCGCCAGGCCTACGTCATCTATCCACTCGTCGAGGAGTCGGAAAAGGTGGACCTCAAGGCGGCAACCGAGATGGCCGACCATCTCGCGCAGGACATCTTTCCGACCTATCGCGTGGCGCTTCTCCACGGGCGTATGAAGCAGGACGCGAAGGAGCGCGTCATGGGCGCATTCGCGCGAGGCGAGTTCGACGTGCTCGTCTCGACCACCGTCGTCGAGGTCGGCGTCGATGTGTCGAACGCAGCCGTGATGCTCGTCGAGCACGCGGAGCGGTTCGGGCTTTCGCAGCTCCATCAGCTGCGCGGTCGAGTGGGCCGCGGGCCCGAGCAGTCATACTGCGTGCTGCTCTATCAGTATCCATTGACCGACCAGGGACGCGCGCGGCTGAAGGCGCTCACCGAAACCACCGACGGGTTCGAGATCGCCGAGCGGGATCTCGAGCTCCGCGGGCCTGGGGATTTTTTCGGTACGCGGCAGTCCGGCATGCCGACGCTGCGGGTTGGTGACCTCGTGCGCGATCACCAGCTGATGGAAGAAGCCCGGCGCGAAGCGAGCGCCGCACTCGACGATGTCCGGCAGTCCGCCACACTCGCGGCCTTCGTCCGCACCAACTGGGAACAGCGGTTTGGGCTGGTAGGAGTCGGTTAGCTGACAGCTGACAGCTGTTAGCTGAAAACTGCGATGCGCATCATTGCGGGCGACTTCAAAGGCCGACGGCTCGAGGCGCCTGACTGGGAGGGGCTGCGGCCGACGTCGGACAAGCTGCGGGAGACGCTGTTCAACATTCTCGGGCCGCGGATTCGCGGGGCGCGGCTGATGGACGGATATGCGGGGACGGGTGCCGTCGGCATCGAAGCCCTCAGCCGGGGAGCGGCGCACGTGTCGTTCGTGGAGCGGGACCCGCGGGCCGCCCGGCTCATCGCGGCGAATCTGGAGCGCTGCGGCGTCGTAGACCGCTATGCTATTATCCGCGCGGCGTTTGCGGGTATCGAGGGGCCGCCGGCCGGGGCGTTCGACATCGTGTTTCTCGATCCCCCTTACGGCGCGGCCGACCTGGTGGCGGGCCTGGAAGCGGCGCAGCGGCTCGTGACGACGGGCACGCTGCTGATTGTCGAGCACGCAAAGCGCGATCGGGCGCCGGCGGAATCCGGAGCGCTCCTGCGTACGCGCGAGGTGGCATCGGGAGACAGCGCGCTGAGTTTCTACTCTCTGAAGCCGTGATACGCGTGAGGTTCAGTCCGAAGCATCGGCGGATACCGTTCGGAACAACAGCATGAACCAAGTGATCGCGATTTATCCGGGCTCGTTCGATCCGCTCACGAACGGCCACGTCGACATTATCGGACGGGGCTCCCGGTTGTTCGATAAGATCGTGATCGCGGTGCTCATCAACCTGGAGAAGGCGCCGCTCTTCACGGTGCCCGAACGCGTCGAGATCGCGCGCGAAGCGTTCCACGGATGGGCCAATGTGGAAGTGGATACGTTCGATGGCCTCCTCGTGGACTACGCTCGAAAGCGCCGCGCCGGGGTCATCGTCCGTGGACTCCGTGCCGTATCGGATTTCGAATTCGAAATGCAGATGGCGCTGATGAACCGGCGGCTGAATTCCGAAGTGGAAACGGTGTTCATGATGCCCGCCGAACCTTACACCTACGTCAGCTCGCGACTGGTCAAAGAGGTGGTCGCGCTCGGCGGCTCGGTGCACGGCCTGGTGCCCGACAGCGTCGAGAAACGGCTGCGCGACAAGAAACTCGCTCGGGAAACTTTGAGGGCCTAGCACATGCTCGCGGAACGAACCAAACGGATTGGCGTGTCACCGACGATGAAAGTGGCCGCGGAAGCGTCCAAGCTGAAGGCGCAGGGCGTCGATGTCGTCGACTTCGGGGCGGGCGAACCGGACTTTCCGACGCCTGCGCACGTGTCGGCCGCGGCGCACGCAGCCATCGACGCCAACTTCACGAAATACACGATCAATTCGGGCACCGACGAGCTGCGGCGCGCGGTGTGCGCACGATATCGCACCGACTACGGCATCGAGTACACGCCGTCCGAAGTGATTATTTCGGCGGGTGGCAAACAGGCGTTGTTCAACGCGGCCATGTGCCTGTTCGGCCCCGGCGACGAAGTCATCACGCACATGCCCGGGTGGCCGACGCTCGTCGAGCAGATCAAGCTGTCGGAGGCGACGCCGGTCATCGTCCGCACGCACCCGGAAGACGGTTTCCGGCTGCACGCGGACACGCTGCTTGCTGCGATCACGCCGCGCACGCGCGGCATCATCATCAACTCGCCGGGCAACCCCACCGGCGCGCTGATCGAGGAAGGGGAGCTGGCCATCCTCGCGGACGCCGTGGCGGACCGCAACATCTGGGTCCTGCTGGACCTCTGTTACGAGAAGCTGATTTACGACCCCGTCGCGCACAACCTGCCGCGAGTCCTTGTCGAGCGCATGCGCGAGCGGACGGTGATTTGCGGCTCGGCGTCGAAGGCCTACGCGATGACGGGCTGGCGGTGCGGCTGGAGTCTCGGGCCCGCTGCGCTCATCAGCGCCTGCAACGCGCTCCAGAGCCATTCGACCTCGAACGTCAACTCGATCACGCAAAAGGCCGTCACGGCCGCGCTCAACGGACCGCAGGAATGCGTGACGGAGATGCTCGACGAGTACCGGCGCCGCCGCGACCAGCTGTGCGAGTGGCTCTCGGTCGAGCCGCGGCTGCGACTGGTCAAGCCGGCGGGCGCGTTCTATCTCTTCCCGGATGCGTCCGAGCTCCTGTCGCCGGACGGCATCCGCACCAGCGCGGAGCTCGCGCAAGCCATGCTCGACGAGGCGCGTGTGGCCATCACGCCCGGCGAGGCGTTCGACGCACCGGGAGCCTTCCGCCTCTCGTATGCCACCTCGATGGAGGAGCTCCGGCGCGGCTCCGAACGGATCCTCACGTTCCTGAAGTCGATGGAGAGCAGGAAAGCGGTCGCCCGCTGATTCGGTGACCATTCTCCCAGACGTTCTCGCCGAGTTTGCTTCACTTGTCGGCGCCGCGCACGTCAGGAGTGACGCCGATTCGCTCCTCGCCTATGGCACCGACGCGCTGAAACGCGGCACGGCGGCCGACCTCGCGGTGCTCCCTGCGGACACCGCGCAGGTGGCCGCCATCGTCCGCCTCTGCGCGAAGCGCCGCATCACGATGGTCCCCCGGGGAGCCGGCACCGGTTATACGGGGGGCGCCGTACCGACCCGCGGCGGCGTGGTGATCTCGCTCGAACGGATGAACCGCATCCTGGAGATTGACGAGGCGAACCTCGTCGCCGTCGTCCAGCCTCACGTCATCACCGGGGACCTCCAGGACGCCGTCGAGAAGATCGGCTTGTACTATCCGCCGGACCCGGCATCGCTGCGGCGATCGACCATCGGCGGCAACGTCGCGGAGTGCGCCGGCGGCCCGAGGGCGTTCAAGTACGGCACGACGAAGCGATACGTGCTCGGTCTCGAGGCGGTCCTTCCGACCGGCGAAGTGATCCGCACAGGTGGCAAGACCGTCAAGAACGTGGTCGGGTACGATCTGACGCAGCTGCTCGTCGGGTCCGAAGGCACGCTCGCGATCACGACCGCCATCGTCCTTCGCCTCATTCCAAAACCTCCCGCGTATGCGACGCTGCGTGCGACGTTTCCGTCCGTCGCCGCCGCCGCGGCCGCGGTGAGCAACATCGTCCGCCTGCGCGTCGTGCCCGCCGCGCTCGAGCTCATCGACGGGGACTCGCTCGAAGCCGTGGCCCGCAATCTCGACGATCGGTCACTGGCGCCCGAAGGGACGGCTGCGCTTCTCCTGATTGAAGTGGACGGCGTCGCCCAGGCGATCGCCGAAGAAGCGACGCTCGTCGAACAGGCCTGCGCTGAGGCCGGCGCCATGGAAATCCTGCGGGCGCGGGACGAGCACGAGCGCCAGGAGCTGTGGCGTGTGCGGCGCGAGCTGTCGCTCTCGCTGAAGATGGTGGCCTCGCTCAAGTTCAACCATGACGTGGTCGTCCCGAAGGGGCGGATCCCGGAACTGTTCGCGCTCGTCGCCCGGCTCAAGAAGGAGTACCGCCTTCGGATTCCCTGTTTCGGGCATGCCGGAGACGGCAACATTCACGTCAACCTCATGGTGGATGCGGACGACGTGGAAGAGATTGCGCGGGCGCACGTCGCGGAGAACGTGCTGTTTGCGGGGGTCGTCGCGCTCGAAGGGTCGATCAGCGGCGAGCACGGCATCGGCTTTTCGAAGGCGCCGTTCCTGGCGCTGGAGCTGTCCGAGGAAGAGATTGCGCTGATGAAGCGCGTCAAGCGGGCGTTCGACCCCGACGGGATCCTGAACCCCGGCAAGATCTTCCCCTGAGCATTTGGTAGAATCAGGGGTACCAATGCTGAAGATTTCCGCTGTTGCGCTGCTGGCGCTGTTGTCGCTGTCGCCGCCACAGTCCCAGGCCGACGAGATTGCCGCGATCAAGCGTCAACTCCAGGAGATGAAGGCGCAGCAGTCGTCGATGGAGCGCGATCTCCAGGCCATCAAGTCGCTGCTGCAGCAGGCGCAGGCCCCGGGCGCTCCGGACGGCGATCCCTTTGTCGGGAAGTCGATCCCCATCACCGACGAGCCGACGCGAGGCAACGGATCCGCCAAGATCACCGTCGTGGAAGTGTCCGACTTTCACTGTCCGTTCTGCCGCCGCCAGACACTCCAGACGCTGCCGTCTCTGATGACGGACTACGTCAACCCGGGGAAGGTGAAGTACGTCTTCGTCGATTACCCGATCGCGCAGCTGCATCCAGACGCGTTCCGGTCGCACGAAGCCGCGAGCTGCGCCGGTGACCAGGGCAAATACTGGCAGATGCACGACAGCCTCTTCACGAACGCCCCGGTGCGCGACGCCGCGCAACTCACGGCGCAGGCGAAGGCGATCGGGCTCGACGAAGCGAAGTTCGGCTCCTGCCTGAGCGGAGGGGTCCACGCGGCGGCAATCCGGAACAGCGTCGCGCGCATGCAGCAGATGGGGGTCGGCGGGACGCCGCTGACGCTCATCGGCCTGACGCCCGCCCCGGGTGCGCAGATGAAGATCGTCGCCTCCGTCTACGGCGCCCGTCCCTACGCCGACTTCAAGGAAGCGATCGACGCCGCTCTCGCGCAGGCGCACTGAGGCGGATCACTCCTTCAGATCGCTCTCAGCCTGTGGTGTCCCGGCGTAAACGGGCTCGACGTGATCTGCCCGTCGAACGCGGCGCCCCAGCGGCCCGGGATCGCGCCATGGCAGTCGGGGCACCGGCCATCCGCGGTGATCCGGTAGCTCTGGATGAAATAGCCGAACCGCTCGACCAGTAGCGCCCGGCATGTGTGGCAGCGGGTGTTCTCGAAGTCGCCGACCCGTCCCGGTAGGTTTCCCGCATACACGTACCTCAGACCGTTCCGTCGTGCGGTGTTCGCCGCATTCAACAGCATCCCCGGCGACGTGTTCTCCGGGTCGTTCATCCGGTAGTCCTTGTGAAAGGCGGTCACGTGCCAGGGGATGTCGGGCGACACGCCGGCAATGAATGACGTCAGCCTTTCGATCTCCTCCTGGGAATCGTTGAAGCCCGGTATCAGCAGTGTGACGATCTCCAGCCACACGCCTGTCTCGTGCAGAGAGCGGATCGTCGCCAGGATTGGCTCGAGGCGCCCTCCGAGCTGGCGGTAATGCCGGTCGTCGAAGCTCTTGAGATCGACTTTGTACAGATCGACCCACGGACGGATGTAGTCGAGGACCTGTCGCGTGCCGTTCCCGTTGGACACGTAGGCCGTCATGAGGCCGGCGGCACGGGCCTCCCGGAAGATCGCCACGCCCCATTCGCTGGTGATGAGCGGCTCGTTGTAGGTGCTGACGACCACCTGCGCCCCGAGGCGCGTGGCTTCGGCGACGAGGGCGGAGGGAGTGGTGTCGAGCGGGGCCGACACGGCCTGCGGGTCGCGGATCGCCTGTGAGGTCACCCAGTTCTGACAATACGAGCAGTGCAGATCGCACCCGAGCATGCCGAAGCTGAAGGCCAGCGCGCCCGGGCGCGCGTGGAAGAACGGCTTTTTCTCGATCGGGTCGCACTGCACGCCGCCGACGTAGCCCCAAGGGACCCGGAGCCGCCCGCCGCGGTTGAAGCGCACCTTGCAGACGCCTGCCGCCCCCTCGGGAATCGGGCACTCATGGCCGCACGCGTAACAGCGGATGCGGTCTTTCGAAATCGCCTCGACGAGCTCGGGCGCGGCCTCTGCCGTGCGCGTCTCGAGGAGATTCGCCAGGGAAGCCATCTCGATATTCTAGGCCGTTCGGCGTGCGGGGGAGCCGAGACTTGACGCACGCGAGCACAGCCGGCCGGTTCGTCCCAAGTACAATCGACGCATGCCAAAGACCGTGGCCGTCATCGGCGCGTCCACCAACCGCAACAAGTTCGGCAATAAAGCCCTGCGCGCCTTCGCCCGGCAGGGCTACAACGTCGTGCCGATTCACCCGAGAGCGTCCGAGGTCGAGGGATACAAGGCGTACGCGTCGGTGCTCGATGTCCCCGGCCAGATCGATATCGTGACGGTGTACGTCCCTCCAGGTCCCGGTGTCGCGATCGTGGAACAACTTGCCCAGCTCGTCGGCGTCGAGGAGATCTGGCTCAATCCCGGTGCCGACGATGACGCCGTCGTCGCCCGCGCGCGGGAGCTCGGGCTGAAGACGATTCAAGCCTGCAGCATCCTGGCGATTGGAGAGAGTCCCTCGCGGTACTGAGGGCGCTGAGGAGACGGAGGACGCGGAGGAGTGTCAGCAGGCACGGAGGGACGGAGGGCACGGAGAAAATTCCACCACGGAGAGACGCGGGGACACGGAGGCCGGATTGTTGGCAGGCGACAACTCCAGAGGGGCTGGCCGACGCCGGCCCAGGCCGGCGTTGTGAGCGAATCCGCGGCCGAGCATGCAAGCACCTCCAGCGCAAATGGTGTTTGCATGCTCGGTCGCGGGTTCGCTCACCGCGCGAAGCGCGCGGCCAGCCCATACGAGGTTCTTCAAGCGGACGCCGCCATAGCACCGGTTCGCTGACGATCGGGCCTTCGTCCAGCCGCCACGATGCAACATCCTGCGGAGTCAACCAGACTCTGCCGGCGCTGGGCGAACATTCGACACGCGACAAATACCCTGCTTGAACACGGGCACGTGGAAATTCAGCAGCAGACCCAATGAGCAACCTGTCAGCTTCAGGCAAGTAAGCAGCTGCGCGCGGTGAACGGGAGCGAATTCCGAAACGCACTTCAGCTCCACGATGATGCAGCCGTTGACAATCAAGTCCACCCGGTAGGCGCAGTCGATCTGCAGCCCCTTGTAGAAGAGTGGCAGTTGCTTCTGTGTGTCCAGAGCGAACCCCGCCGCTCTCAGCTCCACGATCATGCACGCGAGATACGCGGACTCCATGAGCCCAGACCCAAGGGCGCGATGGACCTCGATACCCGCAGCGATGATCGCTCCGGTAATGCGATTGACCTCGTCATCTCCAATAAGCGCCATGCTGCATGCCGGTGCAACGGCGCAGCCAAACGGTTTCGTGGGACTTCTTGGAGAGAGAGCTCCACATTCCGCCACTTTTTTCCATCAGCCGAAATAAGCCAGATTGCGGTTAGTGCGACCCGACGCTCGCCGTCCCATCGTCCCGTCAGGCCCTGCCGGCGCACGGCCGGCATAGCCGGCCGCGATGCGAAACGGACGATCCGTGGATACGAGCCGCAGTCGAGCCATGGGCGGTTCGTATCCGCGGATCGACACGTTTCGCACCCGCGCGCAGCGCGGGGCGCCGGCAGGGCAGTCGCGGACATTGAACTGTTCAGTTTCGTGTCTTCGTGGGGCCCCCGTCCGGGCTCCGTGCCCGCGACGAGCTCCGCGCCCACCCTTCTTGACAGCCGCCCACCAGCTGCCTATACTTTCCCCAGCACAACGCTTTCCAAGCCGTTCCGCTCAGCCGCGGGCCCAAATCATCACGCCGCCTGCATTCAGCAATAAAGCCGACACCGTAAGACAACCGATTTCTCAGCAAACCCAGTCCACACGCCAGTAGTCCCATGCCGACCAACAAACGCACGTCCGGGCGCTCGCCCGCCGAACAAACCGCCGCGCTCGATCAGCCCATCAGCCAGACCAATGGTGATCAGCCGCAGGAGACTCCCCCTCAGCCCCAGCGGACCGGGCCACCGAGCCAGGGCAGTGAGGACGGCCGGCGCGGCCGCGGCCTCAACATCAACGACCTCAAGGACAAGAGCATCCAGCAGCTCACCCAGATCGCCAAGGACCTCACCGTGGCGGGGGCGACGGGCATGCGCAAGCAGGAGCTGATCTTTCAGATCCTCAAAGCGCAGACCGAACAGAGCGGGTTCATCTTCTCCGAGGGAGTCCTCGAGGTGCTGCCGGACGGATTCGGGTTCCTCCGCGCACCCGACTACAACTACCTCCCCGGGCCGGACGACATCTACGTCTCTCCGTCACAGATCCGGAAGTTCGACCTGCAGACCGGCGACACGGTCTCAGGTCAGATCAGGCCGCCGAAGGAAGGGGAGCGCTACTTCGCCCTGATCAAGGTCGAAGCGGTCAACTTCGAGTCCCCCGACCTCGCGCGCGACAAACTCTTCTTCGAGAACCTGACGCCGCTCTATCCGCAGGAGCGCTTCGTCCTCGAGACGTCTCCCGAGACGCTGGCCGGACGCGTGCTCGACTTGATGGCCCCCATCGGCAAGGGGCAGCGCGGCCTCATCGTCGCGCCCCCTCGAACCGGAAAGACGATGCTGTTGCAGAGCATCGCGCAGTCGGTGGCGAAGAACCACCCCGAGGTGTTCCTCATCGTGCTCCTGATCGATGAACGCCCGGAGGAAGTGACCGACATGCAGCGCTCGGTGAACGGCGAGGTCATCTCCTCGACCTTCGACGAGCCCGCGGCCCGTCACGTCCAGGTCGCCGAGATGGTCATCGAGAAGGCCAAGCGCCTGGTGGAGCACAAGAAGCACGTGCTCATCCTGCTGGACTCGATCACCCGCCTGGCGCGTGCGTACAACTCCGTCAGCCCACCCTCCGGAAAAGTGCTCTCCGGCGGTCTCGACTCGAACGCGCTCCAGAAGCCGAAGCGCTTCTTCGGGGCGGCGCGCAACATCGAGGAGGGAGGCTCGCTCACGATCATGGCCACGGCGCTCATCGACACGGGATCGCGCATGGACGACGTGATCTTCGAGGAGTTCAAGGGCACCGGCAACATGGAGATCCACCTGGATCGGAAGCTCACCGACAAGCGGGTCTTTCCGTCCATCGACATGCAGAAGAGCGGCACCCGGAAGGAAGAGCTCCTGCTTCCGCGCGAGGACCTCAACCGCGTATGGGTGCTGCGGAAAGTGCTCAACCCGCTCTCCGCGGTCGAAGCGATGGAGCTGCTGCTCGACAAGATGGGGAAGACGAAGTCCAACCAGGACTTCCTCGCGTCGATGCAGAAGATGGGCTGAGGGTCCGACCCTCAGTCCACCTTCAACGCGACGAGCGGACTCACCGTCGTCGCGCGCCGTGCAGGGATGTAGCATCCGGCCAGCGCCGCCACCATCAGGACCAGTGCCATGGCGGCGAACGTCATCGGATCCCCCGGGCTGACCTGGTAGAGCAGCGACGAGACGGCGCTGGCGAGGACGAATGCGATGCCGAGCCCGAAGGCCATGCTCTTCGCGATCAGCACGGCCCCTTCCTTCATCACCATGTTCCGGACATTGCCTGGTGCCTGACCGAGCGCCATCCGGATCCCGATCTCCCGCGTGCGCTGCCCGACAGAGTACGAGAACACGCCGTAGATCCCCACCGACGAGAGGAGCAGCGCGGCGCCGCCGAAGAGCGACATCAGGATCAGGGTGAGCCGCGACTCCGCGAGTGCATCCGCCACATAGGCCGACATCGGCCGTACGCGATCCA
Organism: uncultured Acidobacteriota bacterium; assembly: GCA_963749835.1. Taxonomy (GTDB): domain Bacteria; phylum Acidobacteriota; class Vicinamibacteria; order Vicinamibacterales; family 2-12-FULL-66-21; genus JALZOC01. The sequence goes on along the minus strand of CAVVOD010000001.1, from coordinate 1,999,239 downwards.
CGGGGAGATCGGGATCGAGCCGCTGCATCGTGCGGCGCAGCTCGGGAACGAGCAGCCGCGGATCGCCGGATGCGCGGACAACCACGTGCAACCTGCCTCCGCCGCCGAGTGGCGAATAAATCTGCGGCCGCACGGCTCGTGCGAGGTCATGCGCGCGAATGTGCTCGACGACGCCGATCACCTCGGCGTGGGTGTTGGGACTGCCCGTCGGCTGGACCTGGAGCCGCTTGCCCACGGGGTCTGCGCCGGGCCAGGCTCGCGCGGCAAGCGTGGCGTCGATGATGATCGCATCCGGTCTGCCTCTATCGTGCTCATCGAAGAAGCGGCCGCCCAGGAGACGCGTGCCCATCGCGCGGAAGTACGCCGGGGACACGTTGCGTCCGTCCGACGTCTCGCTCTCCCAGCGACGGGCCGTCTCGGCGTCGTAGGCGTACGGCGACAGCGGCCCGCTGCCCGTCAGCGGAAGCTGAGACACGAGCCCCACGTCCACGACGCCGGGCAACGCCCGAATCTTCGTTTCCATCTCCCTCAGGAACGCGGTCCGCATCTCGGCGCGCGGGTATCTGGCCGCCGGCAGCGCGATCCTGAACGTGACCAGGCCCGCCGGATCGAACCCAGGCCGCACGCGCTGCAGCGCGGAGAAACTCCGGACCATGAGCCCCGCGCCAATCAGCAGCACGAGGGCGAGCGCCATCTCTGCCACCATCAGCGCACTCCGCCGGCTGATCGGCGACACCGTCCCCGAACCGGCGCGGAGCACGCGGTTCAGGTCGATTCCGGCAGCGCGGATGGCGGGGAGCAGGCCGAAGCTGATCGCCGTCAGCGCCGCGGCGCCGATGCCGAACAGCACAGCCGCGCCATCAATCCGCACCGAGTCGATCCGCGGCAGGTTCGCGGGGTTGACGATCGTGAGCACGCGAGTCGAGACCCACGCGAAGCAGACCCCCACCATCCCTCCCGCGGCCGCGAGCAGCAGGCTCTCCGTCGCCAGCTGGCGCACCAGGCGGATGCGCGTCGCCCCGAGTGCGCCGCGAAGCGCCATCTCGCGCTCACGCGCCGTTGACCGCGCAAGGAGCAGGTGCGCGACGTTCGCGCACGCGATGACGAGCACGAAGCCCACCGCGACGAACAGCGCGACGAGCGCGCGCCGCGCGTGCTTGACGACATCTTCCTGCAGCGGCACCACGCGGATGTGCATGTCGGCGGACTCGTGCGCGGGGTGTTCGGCGCGAAGCTGACGGGCGATGCCCTCCAGGTCCGCTTGCGCCTGATCGAACGTCACCCCGGGCTTGAGGCGGCCGAAGACGGTGAAGAACGTGAGGTTGCGCGGGAGGATCGTGCCGTAGTTGTATTGAAGCGGCTTCCAGATCTGTGAGTCCGTGAGCTGAAACGCTTCGGACGGCAGCCAGAGATGGAAACTCTCCGGCATGATCCCGACGACCGTCTGGTCGAATCCGTCGAGACGAATTCGCCGGCCGACGATGTGCGGATCGGCGCCGTACCGCCGTCTCCACAGGCCGTTGCTGAGCATCGCGACCCTCGGACCGCCCACCGCCTCCTCTTCAGGAGTGAAGTGACGGCCATGTACGGGGTCCACCCCGAGCAGCGGGAAGAAATTGGCGGTCACGGCGGAGACGTCCACGCGTTCCGCCTCGGATCCATTGTCTGTGAGTGCACCGGTCGCCCCGACCACCTGCGGGCCGGATCCCGCCGCGAGCATCTCGAAGGACCGGCTTCGCTGCTGATAGTCGCGGAAATCCCCTGGAGACATCGCCGGGAGATCCTGCGCCCCGACCCCGAAGTGCACCCAGAGATTCGCGATCCGATCCGGCTCACGGTACGGGAGCGGACGCAGCAACACGCCATTCACGACGCTGAAGATCGCCGTCGTCGCACCGACGCCGAGCGCCAGCGTCAGGATGGCGAGAACGGCGAAGCCCGGGCTTCGCGCAAGCGTGCGCGCGCCATACCGGAGATCCTGGAGCAGCGTGAGCATCCATCTGCTTATAGCAGAGGGACGAACGGATGGGTAAAAGATGGGACGAGACGAGGGACGACCCGCGTTGCGCGGGGTGAAAATCGCCGGAACGTGTCGGGCGCTACTCGGACGACGCCGACGATATCGCCGGTTCCTGCAGGAACCAGACGAACCGGATGTCGTGCTCGAGGCGGCTGCCTGAGACACGCAGCTTGCGCGGGCGCCGCTCCCTGGGCCGGACCACCATGTCGGCTTCGACAGCCTGCGCGGATCCGTCGGCCAGACGATTGAGCGCACCGAACAGCCGATCTCGATCGGTCACGAAGAGCATGAGCGGCTTTCCAGCCAGGCGCTGTTTCGAGATGTTCAACAGCTCGCAGGCCGCCTTGTTTCCATCGGCAATGAGGCCCGCGTCGTCCGTCCACAGGCACGGGACCGGGATGGCTTCCGCGTACTCGTCCAGTCGCCGCTGAACGCTCTCAGCGCTCCAACGCAGCGCGACCAGCTCATCCACCTGGCTCTGAAGGTGATCGTTCGCGACCTGAAGCTCTTCGAGTGCCGTCGTGAGCTCCCGCAGCGCCGGTTTGATGACAGGAGACGCCTTCTCGGGGGCATGCTCCGCACGCCGCTGAAGGTCAGCAAGCCTGCCCATCGCGGTCGCCGTTTTGAGTGTGAGAATCTGTAGAGTATCCATATATAGATAATCGCCAGCAGGGTGAGGTTTCCCCAGCACTCCCAAGGTTCGTATGGTCCGGAGACAGAATCATCTTATAACGCTGCAGCAGCCGGGTGCCATGAGGAATTTCCTACCTGAGCTGGCGATGCGCTGAGGCAATGTCGCAGGCTGCGGCGGTACAGGTGATGCATCGGCCGCAAGCGGCGAGGTTTATGGCTACATATGACGTCGTCGTAGTCGGCGCATCCGCGGGCGGAGTGGAAGCCCTGAGCACGCTGGTCTCGGAGCTGCCGCGGAACCTGCGCGCAGCGGTGTTCGTCGTACTGCACCTCTCGCGTGCGCGCAGTGTGCTTCCCGAGATTCTGACGCGGGCAGGCCGCCTGCCAGCGGTCCATCCCGCGGACGGCGATCCCATCGAGCATGGCCGGATCTACGTCGGACGGCCGGACCATCATCTGACGCTTGAACAGGGAAGAATCCGGGTCGTGCATGGTCCAACGGAAAACGGCTACCGGCCGGCGGTGGACCCGTTGTTCCGTTCCGCGGCGCGCGTCTATGGCCCCCGAGTGATCGGCATCATCCTCACAGGGGCGCTCGACGATGGGACGGCGGGGCTGGCGGCGGTCAAGGAAGCGGGCGGCATCGCCGTCGTCCAAGATCCTGAGGAAGCGTTCGCGTCCAGCATGCCTCGAAGCGCCCGCGCGTTCGTGCCCGTCGATCACGTGCTGCCGCTCCGCGAGATCGGCGCGCTCGTGGTGAGGCTCACGAACGAGCAGACCGATCCGCCCGTGGCTGTCGAAGGCCCTCACGTAAAGGCTATGGAGCCGGACCTGGGGCCTCCGAACATTGCCGTGCAGGAGGCCGACCGCCCGGGAAAAGTGTCAGTCTTCACCTGCCCGGAGTGCCACGGCACGCTGTGGGAGGCTGACGAGCGGGGCATCGTCCGCTTCCGGTGCCGTGTCGGACACGTCTATTCACCGGAAAGCATGCTGGCGGCCCAGACCGATTCGGTCGATCGGGCTCTGTGGATTGCGCTCCGCTCGCTCGAAGAGCGCGCCGCCCTCACGCACCGCCTCTCCGAGCGCGCGAGCAGCCGGCAGCACACTTGGGTGGCGAAGGCGTTTCAGCAGCGCGCGCTTGCGGCGGATCAGCACGCGGCCGTGATCAGAGACCTGCTCACGAATCGGATGTCGATGCACGAAGTGCCGGACACCGTGCCCGAGCCCGCACTGCAGGAAGCTGCGCCTGAAGCGCGTAGCGAATCCTGACGCGTCACGACGTTGTCGCGACGTCCTCCATGATCAGGACCACGCCGGACGTTTCCATGCTCTCGAACGGGTGAAGCGGGGTCATGCTCACCCGGCACTCGAACGCTTTGCCCCTGCGGCTGATCGCCGGCAGCGTCAGCGTGACGTGCGGCCTGGAGTCGCTCAACACTTCGCGGATCGGCTGGCGGAGATCGCTGACCGGAAGTCCGATGTCGAGCGCGAGAAAATTGACGCCAATCGCCTCGTCGCTTCGGGCGCCCCAGAGCTCCTTCGCCCCCCCGTTCCAGATCCTGATTCGGTAGTCGCGGTCCAGCACGACCACAGCGGCCGGAAGACTGCTGAACACCGACTCCAGGAACACATTGAGCGATCCCATGTCCGTGCTCCGGCTCCGCATCTCGTCGTTCATGGTCTGCAGCTCCTCGTTCGTGGACTGCAGCTCCTCGTTCATCGTCTCCAGCTCTTCGTTTGTGGACTGCAGCTCCTCGTTCGTCGTCTCGAGCTCCTCGACGGTGGACTGGAGCTCTTCGTTGGTCGTTTCGAGTTCCTCGTTCGTGGACTGCAGTTCCTCGTACGCCGTGTCGAGCTCCTGCTTCGAGGCGTGCAGCTCCGACTGGAGCAGGCGGTAGCGTGTCACATCTTCGAACGCGATGCGCGATCCGATGACCGTCCGCTGCTCGTCCAGCAGGGGAGCAACGACGATGTCGTAGTAGCGTGTCTCGCCGGCCAGGAACCAGTGCACGTCCTTGAGTGCTATTTCGCGGCGCTCTTCGCGGACGCGCTCGAGCGGACCTCGAAGCTCCGCCGGGCGGTACGACACTTCCAGGTCCTGGAGCGGACGGCCGATGTCCCGGAGGGATATTCCGAGCACGTGACGTGCCCGTGCGTTGACGGCGGCAATCACACCGGTGGCGTCGAGCACGATCTGCGCGACCGATTCAGTGTCAAAGGCGGCGCGGCGCAGGCGGATGTCTTCAGGCACGGGTTCTTCCATGGTATCGCGCGCCGGATCGTTCGGCGCCGCGTTGCGGTGCCGGCCGCCGGCCTTGGCGTTCACTCGAAACAGCCGCCGCTTCAGATCCTCGGCCTCGAACATCGTCGAGTGGCTGAACAGCATCTCGGCGCGACCGAGCAAGAGGAAGCCGTTGGGATTGAGGGAGAACGCAAACCGATTGAGAATCCGTGCCTGCGCCTCCGCATTGAAGTACATGAGCGTGTTGCGGCACAGGAGGAAATCGACCCGCGAAATCGGCGCATCCTGGATCAGGTCGATCTCTCCGAAAATGACAACGCGGCGGAGCTCCCGGTTCAGCGTGGCGAGCGTGCTGTTCGAGTCGAAATACTTCTCGAGGAGGTGGGCGGGCACGTCGGCCGTCAGCCGGGTCGGGTAGATCGCCAGGCGCGCCTGCGTCAGCGCCTCGTTGTCCACGTCCGTTGCGTAGATTTTGACCCGTTCGCGGAGCGCTTCGAGGCCCAGCCGCTCCGCCAGCAGCATCGCAACAGTGTAGGGTTCCTGGCCGGACGCGCACCCGGCGCTCCAGATGCGAATGGGTGATGCTGGAGAGCGATCCGCGATGAGCGCGGGCAGGACCTGGGTGTCGACGAACTCCCACACGTCGGGATCACGGAAGAACGAGGTGACATTGATCAGGATCGTGTTGAACAGCGCCTCGAACTCCTCCTGGTGCACCTGGAGGTAGTCGAGGTACGACTCGAAGGTGGGGCAGTCGACGGTGTGCATGCGCTTCACGACGCGCCGCATCAGGCTCGCGCGCTTGTAAAGCGTGAAGTCGAAGCCTCTCGTCTGGCGGAGATGATCGAGGATCTCTTCGAACGAGTCGGAATCGGTGCCGGTTGACATCAGGAGATGGCGGGCGGAAGCCCCGGTAGCGGAATCTCTGCAGGTACGGCGTCAGGATCCTTCGGGGGGACGGGCCCCATGATGGTCCTGAGCTCGTCGGCTTCGATCACTTCGATTTCCAGCAGCCGCTCCGACAGCGTGTCGAGGACGGTCCGGTAGTCCCGAAGCACCTGGTGGGCTGTCTGGGTGGCCTCGCCGATGATGCGCTTCACCTCGGAGTCGATCTTGAGCGCCGTGTCCTCCGAGTAGTTGCCGCGCTCCTGCATGAACGGCGTGTCGAGAAACGCGCCGCGCTTGTGGCCGGTGTAGTTGACGGCCCCCAGCATTTCGCTCATGCCGAATTCCGTGACCATCGCCCGGGCGATGTCGGTGGCGCGCTGGAGATCGTTCTGCGCACCGGTCGACAAATGACCGAACGCGATCTCTTCGGCCGCGCGTCCGGCAAGAAGCACCGACAACTGGCTCAGGAGATCCTCGCGTGTGAGCAGGTAACGGTCCTCGAGCGGGAGCTGCATCGTGTATCCGAGCGCGCCGAAGCCGCGCTGCACGATGGAGATCTTGTGCACCGGGTCGAGCCCCGGCAGGACGCTCGCGACGATCGCATGGCCCGACTCGTGGAACGCGACGATCCGGCGCTCCTTGGTGCTCATGACGCGCTTCTTCTCGAGTCCGGCGATGAGCCGATCGATGGCCTCTTCGAAGTCCTTCATCTCGACGGCGGTTTTGTCCTTGCGCGCAGCCAGCAGGGCCGCCTCGTTGACGAGATTGGCGAGATCGGCGCCCGCGAATCCGGCCGTCCGCGCGGCGATCACCTTGAGGTCCACGCCTTCCGACAGCTTCACGTTCTTCACGTGGATCCGCAGGATGTCTTCGCGGCCACGCACGTCCGGCTTGTCAACCAGCACCTGGCGATCGAATCGGCCCGGGCGCAGGAGGGCAGGATCGAGGACCTCCGGCCGGTTCGTTGCGCCCATGATGATGACGCCCTTTCGCCCGTCGAAGCCGTCCATCTCGGCCAGCAGCTGGTTGAGCGTCTGCTCGCGCTCCTCATGGCTGCCCATCGGGGACTGGATCCTGGCCTTGCCGAGCGCATCGAGCTCGTCGATGAAGACGATGCACGGGGCCTTGACCTCCGCCTGGGCGAACAGGTCGCGCACCCGCGCTGCACCCACGCCCACGAACATCTCGACGAACTCGGAACCGCTCAGGCTGAAAAAGGGGACCTTGGCTTCGCCGGCTACGGCACGCGCCAGCAGCGTCTTGCCGGTACCGGGAGGGCCGACGAGGAGCACGCCTTTTGGAATGCGTCCGCCGATGCTCGTATATTTCTTTGGCGTCTTGAGGAACTCGACAATCTCCCGCAGCTCGTCTTCCGCTTCGTCAACGCCCGCCACGTCGCCGAAGCGCACCTTGACGTCATCGTCGGCGTAGATTTTGGCCTTGCTGCGTGCGAAGGACATCACCCCTCCCTCGGCGCCTCCCATACGGCGGAAGAAGAAGCTCCAGAGGGCTACGAGAAAGATGAGCGGGATGACCCAGCCCAGCACCTCGCCGATCCAGCGGTTGGGCGCCTCGCCCGTAGCCTTTACGCCGGCCTTCGCGAGATCCTCGACCAGCTTGGGATCTTCGATGCGGACGGAGGTGAAGGGGCGCGGCTTCGCGGGGTCCTTGAGCAGGCCATGCACACGGTCGGCGGCGACGGCAACCTCCTGCACCTTCCCGTCGCGCACGAACTCCTTGAAGGTACTGTAGGGAATCGTCTCCCCTGACTGAAGGGAGAAGAAGAACGCCTGGCCGAGTGCCAGCAGGAGCAGGAACCCGAGCACGTACCACATGGCCGATCCCGGGCCCGTGCGGGGGGGGAGCCTCCGGTCGGCGGTCTTTCGGCTCTTCGCGGGCTTGGGTGTCTCTTCCGCCATCTCGTGATTTTATCCGTGATTCGGCTGCTGCGCGTGCTGAGGCCATCCACGCCTCATGCGTGGACAGACTCCTCGACCTTCGAGAATTCCAGCTCACCTCGCGGCGCGTCGATTCGCACGACGGTGGACTCGCCGAACTCTCCCTGCAGCACACGCATCGCAAGCGGGTCCAGCACGCGGCGCTGGATGGTTCGCTTGAGGGGCCTGGCGCCGTAGGTCGGATCGTATCCCTCAGCGATCAGAAGATCCTTGGCGCGATCCGTCAGCTCGACGCGAATCTTGCGGTCTTCCAACCGCTTCATCAGGCCGCGAAGCTGGATGTCGATAATCTGCCGCATCTCTCCGCGCGACAGCGCGTGGAAGATGATGATGTCGTCCACCCGGTTGAGGAACTCCGGACGGAAGTGCGCCCGAAGAGCGTCCATCACCTCGTGCTTGACCTCTTCGGCAAGACCTGCCGACTGTCCGTCCTGGCTGCGCGCCTGCTCGGCAATATAGTGGCTGCCCACGTTCGACGTCATGATCACCACGGTGTTCTTGAAGTCGACCGTCCGTCCCTTCCCGTCCGTCAGCCGGCCGTCGTCCAGCAGCTGCAGCATGACGTTCAGCACTTCGGGGTGCGCCTTTTCGATCTCGTCGAAGAGGACGACCGCGTAAGGACGCCGCCGCACGGCCTCGGTGAGCTGTCCGGATTCCTCGTAGCCTACGTAGCCTGGTGGCGCACCGATCAGCCGCGATACGGTGTGCTTTTCCTGGTACTCGGACATGTCGATCCGGATCATCGCGTGCTCGTCGTCGAACAGGAACTCGGCGAGGGCGCGTGCCAGCTCGGTCTTGCCGACGCCGGTCGGCCCCAGGAAGACGAAGCTGCCGAGCGGACGGTTGGGATCCTGGAGTCCGGCGCGCGCGCGGCGAATCGCGTTGGCGACGGCCGACATCGCTTCGTCCTGACCGATGACCCTGGCGTGGAGCCGCTCTTCCATCTTGAGGAGCTTCTGGATCTCTCCCTCCATCAGGCGGCTGACGGGAATGTGCGTCCATCGGCTCACGACGTCCGCGATGTCTTCCTCGTCCACTTCCTCCTTCAGCATCCGGCCCGCCTTCTGCAACTCGGCGAGACGTGTTTCCTCCTGCTTGAGCCGACGCTCGAGCTCAGGCAGCTTCCCGGTACTGGAGCTCCGAGGCCTTGGCATAGTCTCCCGCCTGCTGCGCGTGCTGCATCTCGAGGCGGGTCTGTTCGAGCTCCTGCCTCACCGTGCGCGCCGCCTGGATGGCTTCCTTCTCCTGGTTCCAGTGCGTGGCGAGACGATTCTTTTCCTCTTTCAGATCCGCGAGCTCCTTTTCCAGCTTCTGGAGCCGCTCCACCGACGCCTTGTCCGTTTCCTTGCGCAGCGCCTCGCGCTCGATTTCGAGCTGCATGATGCGGCGTTCGACTTCGTCGAGCTCCGCGGGCATCGAATCGATCTCCATCCGCAGGCGCGACGCCGCTTCGTCGATGAGATCGATGGCCTTGTCGGGCAGGAAGCGGTCGGTGATGTAGCGGTTCGAGAGCACCGCCGCGGCAACCAGCGCCGAGTCCTTGAACTTGACGCCGTGATGGATCTCGTAACGCTCCCGCAGGCCGCGCAGGATACTGATCGAATCCTCGACCGTCGGCTCGCCGATCATCACCGGCTGGAAGCGCCGCTCGAGCGCGGCGTCCTTCTCGATGTACTTGCGGTACTCATCCAGGGTGGTCGCGCCGACCGTGTGGAGCTCGCCGCGCGCCAGCATCGGCTTCAGCATGTTCGAGGCGTCCATCGATCCTTCCGACGCCCCGGCGCCGACAACCGTGTGCAGCTCGTCGATGAACAGGATCACCTGTCCGGCGGAGTCGGACACTTCCTTGAGGACCGCCTTCAACCGCTCTTCGAACTCGCCGCGGTACTTCGCCCCGGCGATGAGCGCGCCCATGTCCAGCGCCACGATCCGCTTGTTCTTGAGCCCCTCGGGAACGTCCTGCCTGACGATCCGCTGCGCCAGGCCTTCGACGACGGCCGTCTTGCCGACGCCGGGTTCCCCGATGAGGACCGGGTTGTTCTTGGTGCGACGGGAGAGGACCTGGATCACGCGCCGGATCTCCTCGTCACGCCCGATGACCGGATCCAGCTTGCCTTTGCGCGCGAGCTCCGTGAGGTCGCGGCCGTACCGCTCCAGCGATTGATACGTGCTCTCCGGATTCTGACTCGTGACGCGCTGCGTGCCGCGCACCGCCGTCATCGCCTGAAGGATCGCGTCCTTCGACATGCCGAGCTGCTGCAGCAGCCGTATGGACGGAGCCTTACCTCCTTCGGACGCGATGGCGACGAACAGGTGCTCGGTGCTGACGTACTCGTCCTTGAGCCGTTCGGCTTCCTGTTCGGCCGCGTCGGTGACCTTCCTGATCCGGGCGGAGAGCCCCGGCTGCGCGCCTCCCTGGACGCGGGGGAGCTTCTGCAGCTCGGCCCGCACGCTGGCGGCCAGCGCCGCGGGATCGGCGTTCATCTTCCGGACGATCTCGGGGACGATGCCTTCGCGCTGCTCGACGAGCGTCAGCAGCAGATGCTCTGGCGTGATTTCGGGATTCCCCTCGCGGTCGGCCAGCTGCTGCGCCGCAACCATGGCCTCCTGGGCCTTCTCGGTGTATCTGTTGATGTTCATCTCAAGCTTCTCAGCTCTCAGTTCTCAGCTCTCAGCGATCAGTTCCCATCTACTACAGCTGACGGCTGGCCCCTCCTCAGCTATCAGCTGTCAGCCCTCAGCTACTACTGATAGCTGATGGCTGATGGCTGACCCCTTCCCTCAGTTTTCAGTTCTCAGTTCTCAGCTTTCAGTTCTCACTGATAGCCGACAGCTGATAGCTGATGGCTCCTCAGCTCTCTGCCTTCAATTTCTCCCACTGCACCCGCTGGTCCTTCGTCAATGAACGGGGGAGCTGGACGTCGGCGGTCGCGTACAGATCGCCCCGGTCGTCCGGCTTGCCGACGGACGGCATGCCGTGCCCCTTGAGGCGAAAGACCTGTCCGCTCTGCGTGGTTTCGGGAATCTTGAGCCGGACGGAGCCGGTGATTGTCGGGACCTGCGCTTCTCCCCCGAGCACCGCGGTCGTGACGGGCACGGCCACCTTCGCATGCAAATCGGCGCCTTGCCGCTCGAAGACCGGATGCGGCTTGAGGCGCACCCGCAAGTACAGGTCGCCCGACGTGCCGCCGCTCGCTCCGGCCTCGCCTTCGCCCGCGGCGCGGACGCGTGAGCCGTCCTTGACCCCGACGGGGATCCGAACGTCCACGCTGCGGGCATGGCCGCCCTGCTTGATGGAGACGCGTCGCGTCGCGCCGTGATACGCCTCCTCCAGCGTCAGTTCAACGTCGTGCTCGATGTCGCGCCCCTTCTGCGTTCGTGGCGTGCGGCCCTGCCGGGGCCGGCCGCCACTCTCGCGCGGGTCGCCCCCTCCGAAAAAAGTCTTGAAGAAATCCGAGAACGGATCCTCGTTGCCGAAGAGGTCGTGCATTTCCTCTTCGGTCATCGTGCGGTAGCCGCCGCCGCCCGTGTTGATGTTCCACGCGCCCCCTCCGGCGCCTCCAAATGGAGAGCCCCCCGGGAACCCCTGCCCCTGCTGCTGCGCCTGTTCGGTACCTGACGCCAGTTCGCCCCGAGCTCGTCGTACTTCCGCCGTTTCTCGGGGTCGCCCAGGACCTCGTACGCCTCGTTGATCTCCTTGAAGCGGGACTCGGCCGATTTGTCTCCGGGGTTGACGTCGGGATGGTGCTTCCGGGCCAGCTTCCGGTACGCCTGCTTCAGTTCCTTGTCTGTCGCGGTCTTCGAGACCCCTAAGGTCTGGTAATAATCCTTGAATTCCAATTACAGCCCCACCATCTCGCTTATGCGCTTGATCTCCAGCGCGATACGGCGCCGGACATCCGGCCGCTCGGGCGCCTGGCTCGACCAGTGGCCGAAGCCGCTGGACGGCTTCGGCGATGGAGAGCAGACGCTGCACCCCCGCCAGGTTGATGCCGCCGTCGTCCACGAGATGCTTGATGAGGCGGAGACGTTCCAGCTCGTCGTGCGAGTACACGCGAATGCTTCCGATGGTCCGCGTCGGACGCACCAGCCCGAGCCGCTCGTACTTGCGGAGGGTCTGCGGGTGCATATCCAGCAGCCGGGCAGCCATGCTGATAAAGTAAAGATTCGTTTCCTCTTCCATATCAGTCGCCTGATCCCAATGTAGGACTTGATATGGAGCGTGTCAAGGTCCCACATCTGCATGGACATTCAGCTGAGCGATCTCCTCACCATTGGCCTCCTCGTCGTGCTCGAGGGGTTGCTCAGCGCCGACAATGCCCTCGTCGTGGCCGTCATGATTCTCGGGCTCCCCCGGGTCGAGCAGAAAAGAGCCCTCAAGTACGGTCTCGTCGGCGCCTTCGGCTTTCGCACGATCGCCACATTGCTGGCGGTCTCCCTGATCCAGCTGACTTGGATGAAGCTGCTCGGCGGCCTGTACCTGGTGTACCTCACTTACCAGCATTTCTTCCGCAGCGGCGACGCGGAACAACGCAGCAAGCCGAGGCCGGCGCGGCCGTGGCTGGGTCTATCGGCCCTGTGGGGCACCGTCCTCAAAGTTGAGCTGGTCAACATTGCGTTCTCGGTGGATTCGATCCTGGTCGCCGTTGCGATGTCACCCAAGAGGTGGGTGGTGCTGACGGGGGGCCTGCTGGGCATCGCCGCGATGCGTGTCGTCATTTCCCAGCTGCTCGCGATCGTGCGGCGCTATCCCGCGATCGTGGACGGCGCGTTCGTCATCATCGCGCTCGTCGGCGCGAAGCTGCTGATGGAATATGCCAGCGCGATGGAATGGATCCACTACGAGGTGCCGAAGTGGCTGTCGCTCGGCGTGATCGTCGTGACCTTCCTCGCCGCCTATCTGTACGCGAGGCAGCAGGGGCCGGTCGAGGATACCGACGATGGGGATGAGGCAGCGGCGGCTTTGATTGGGACGGACAGCCGAGGGCAGTAGGGTCTGTCAGCTGTCAGCTCTTAGCTGTCAGCTTTGATAATCGGCAGCGGCCGCGCGTGCTCGTAGCGGCCGAGCGTACTCGCCACGGCGTCGGCCATCGTGTCCACGAAGCGCGGGTCGTCGTTGACCGCGCTGGCGCGCACCATCGGCAGACCGATCTCGCGGCAGACATCGGCCGCCTCGAAGTCGAGATCGTAGAGGACTTCGATGTGGTCGCAGAGAAAGCCGACGGGGGAGAGCACTACGGCGGCGAGGCCCTTCCGGCATTCCTCTCTCAGATAGTCGCAGACGTCCGGTCCGAGCCACGGATCCTCTGGCCGGCCGCTGCGGCTCTGGTAGACCAGCGCGAAGTCCGTGGTTCCCAGCCGTCCGGCGATCGCGGCGCAGGACTCTTCGAGGTGACGCCGATAGAGCGAGCGCTCCGCCATCGAGACCGGAATGCTGTGCGCGGTGAACACGATGCGCGCCGAGCCGCGGACCTCATCCGGCAGCACCGTCAGCGCGTCCGCGATGTGCGCCGCGTTGGCGTCCACGAATCCGGCGTGCGTGTGCCAGTCACCGACGTACGTCACTTCGACGTCCGGGAGACCGGCGGCGGCCAGGCCGCCGCGTGCGGCATCGACGTTCTCGCGGTATTGCGTGCAGCTCGAGTAACTTCGCTGCGCGGCCGCAATGAAGCCCACCGCGCGTCTGATGCCGTCCTTCGACATCTGCGCAAGCGTGTCCTGGAGGTAGGGATGCCAGTTGCGCATGCCCAGATAGACGGGCAGTGACAGCCCGAGCTCGCGGAGGCGGTCGCCGAGAAGCGCGGCCTGCCGGGTCGTCAGCGCCGTGATCGGGGACACGCCGCCAAAGAGGTCATAGTGATGCGCGACCTCTTCGACGCGCTCCGGCGTCACTCGTCGTCCGCGGAGCACATTCGCGAGGAAGGGCCGGACGTCGGCCGGGCCCTGCGGTCCGCCGAACGCGATGACGAGCACGGCATCGAATGGGTGTGTCACGGGCGGGACGTCTCGCCCCGATTATAGCGATATAGTACGCGCCAATGCCCGGCACTCCTGGCACCCTTGGCACCTCTGGCACCCCTGGCACGTTGTGATCACCCCTGGCACTCCTGAAGACCCTGGCACTTTGTGACCACCCCTGGCACCTCTGGCACCTCTGGCACCCCTGAAGACCCTGGCACCCTGTTCGGCCTGTCCCGACCGATCTGGCTGATCGGGTGGGTGAGCTTCTTCACCGACATGGCCAGCGAGATGGTGTATCCGCTGCTGCCGTTGTTCCTGACGCAGGTGCTTGGCGCGGGGGCCATGTCGCTCGGCGTGATCGAAGGGGCCGCCGAAGCCGCGAACAGTGCGCTCAAGATCCTGTCCGGCTGGTGGGCGGACCGCTCGCGGTCGCCGAAGAAGCTCGTGCTCCTCGGATACGGGATCGCGTCGGCTGTTCGACCGCTCATCGCGCTGGCCCAGACGTGGCCGCAGGTGCTCGCGATTCGCTTTTCCGACCGCCTGGGGAAGGGCATTCGCGGCGCGCCGAGGGATGCCATGCTTGCGGCGCTCGCCCCCGCGTCGTCGCGCGGGCGTGTCTACGGTTTCCATCGCGCGATGGACCATGCCGGCGCCGTGACGGGGCCGCTGCTCGCGTCCGCATTTCTCTACCTCTATCCGGGACAGTATCGTCCGCTCTTCGCGTTGACGATCATCCCGGGGCTCATCGTCATGCTCGTCATTCTCCGGATTCCGGAAACGAAGCCGGAGGCGACAGCACCAGCGACGTCATCGGATAGCCGGCTCGGGTCCGTCGGCGCGTGGAAGCTGGGTGGGCCCTTCTATCGGGCCATCGGCGTCATCTTTCTCTTCTCACTCGGAAACGCGAGCGATGCCTTCCTGCTGCTGCGCCTGAGCAACCTCGGTGTGCCGGTCTTCTGGATTCCGCTTCTCTGGTCCGCGCTGCACGTCGTCAAGTCCGTTTCGTCGCTCGTCGGCGGAACATTGTCGGACCGCTTCGGGCGTCGCGCCATGATCGCGCTGGGATGGATCATCTACGCGATCGTGTACGCTGCCTTCGGCTTCTCCGACTCAGTTCCCGTCGTCATCACCATCTTTCTTGTGTACGGCCTGTACTTCGGGCTGACCGAAGGGGCCGAAAAGGCGTGGGTCGCCGACATGACCCCTGCGCACCGGAGCGGAACTGCGTTCGGCGTCTACAATGCGGCGCTCGGCGTCGGTGGGCTCGCCGCGAGCGTGCTGTTCGGCCTCATCTGGACGCAAGTGTCTCCGCGCGCCGCGTTCCTGACCGGCGCAGCCATCGCACTCGTGTCGTCGATCCTGCTCGCCACGCTGTTCCCCAAAAATGGGGACACTCACCTTTAGCGTAAGTCGTTGAAAATACAGGTCCGATCTTGGCGGTGGCGTCAATCGAGCTCTCAGCTCTCAGCTCTGGCCACTGTCAGCTGTCAGCTGAAAACGCCCTCCTGAGAGCGATTGCTGATGGCCGCAAGCCAGGCACGCTCCCGTCCCTGAGTCCCGCGGTGGCACTGCTATACTGGCTGTCCGGCGGCGCCGGGAAGCCGCCCGTTCCATCCGCTGCATGAAAAAGATTCTGGTCACGAACGACGATGGGGTGCACTCCGAGGGCATCCATGCGCTGGCGGCCGCGGTGTCGCGGCTGGGGGAGGTGACGATCGTCGCCCCGCACATCGAAGCGAGTGCGATCGGCCATGCCCTGACCCTGCGCCGGCCGCTGCGGATGGAGTGTCTCCGCGAGCGTGTGTACGAGGTCGACGGCACGCCGAGCGACTGCGTCAACATCGCCATCACGCAGCTCTATAACGCTCAGCCCGATCTCATCGTGTCCGGCATCAACAAGGGATACAACCTCGGCGATGACGTGACGTACTCGGGCACGGTGTCGGGTGCGTTCGAGGGTTCGCTGCTCGGGGTGGCGAGCATTGCCGTGTCGCTCGAGCGGAGCGACGGGGCGTACGACTTCTCGCATGCAGCCGAGGCTGCCGCGTCGGTGGCCGAGGCCGTCCTGGAGCGAGGACTCCCACCGCAGGTGTTCCTCAACATCAATGTGCCGGCAGGCCGTCCCGCCGGGCTGCGGGTGACTGTGCAGGGCAAGCGGAACCACGTGACCGTCGTGGCCGAGCGCATCGACCCGCGCGGTCGCGCGTACTACTGGATAGAGGAGGGGGAGAACCACTGGGAGCCCCACGATCTGTCGGATTTTCAGGCGGTGCGGGATGGCTATGTCTCCGTCACGCCGCTCCAGCCGGACCTGACCGCGCATGATGCGCTGTCCGCGATCGAGGCCCTGAAAGATTTCGTCGTGAAGCCAGCGGTGAGGTAGAATACCCGTTCACGTCAGTCGGGGCGTGGCTCAGCCTGGTAGAGCACTCGGTTCGGGACCGAGGGGTCGAAGGTTCAAATCCTTTCGCCCCGACCAAAATTCAGTAATAGATACGGGCCTCAAGTGACCTTCAGTGGTCGTTGAGGCCCTTTTTTATTGCTCATTTCCTACCTCTGTCTTCGTAGACCCCTGCGAACACGCGCTAACTCACAGAAATATAGGGTAGTTGCGGTTGAGGCGAATGCGCGTGTAGCAACGCTCAAGACCGCTCGCTACCGCCGCAAAAGGCACGCTAGTGGGCACGCTGTTCACGGCACGACTAGCCGTCACACCGTTGTCAGCATCGACCAAAAACAGGGCCGAATCAGGCCCGACAGAAGAGAGACTGAAAATGGAAATTAAGAGCGACGTTGTGAAGACCGAGACCGTAGAGCTGCGAGACATCGACGTGCAATTTGGGCAGGGCCAGGGCCTCTCCCTGACGCTGGAATCTGGCGACAGCATCACGATCCCCCAGCCGCTCAGCAGCGGGGATATTCAGATCCAATACGCCAGCGGAGAGCAGGGCAGGATCAATGGTCAGCTCGTGCAGCTTATCAACGAGCGCCAGCGCACCGTCACGCGGCCCTGCAGCGTCCGTGCTGGGTCTCTGCCGATCAAGACAGGGGCATGATCGGGGGCCAATCTTTAGCGTGGGCCTCGGGGGAGATTTGATCGAAGCAGTAGTAGCAGTAGGGCGATGATCCTGGGAAGGATTCTTGACTCGCCCTGGGCACCGTTTCCGTGCCCTCGTCAATGATCGACATCGCAGCGGTGAAGAGGTCGAAATGAACAACCTCGTCCTCCTGCAGGAGATCTCCGCATTCGGCGCATCGCATCGGTTCTACCATGTTCCCCCGGTCGCGGAATGGCCTACCTCTCGGATTTGACGGCGGCAATCGTCGGGGCGATACCGAGCGGCACGTCAGCGATGGCGATGACTGCTTCGGCCAGAACGTCGGTCTGAGCTTCAAGTTTCGCAAGCCGCTCTTCGGTGCCTTGTTGGGCAACGTCGGCGGCAGCAAGATCTTGCTTGAGTGCTTCAACCATGATCGCCAGCTGCGGTCCTGAAGGCAGGTCTCCACCGGTCTCCTTCACAGTTTCCCTCAGCATGTCGTCAGCGATCTGGGCTTGCTCAGCTTCGCTCTTTTTCTCAGACACAACTTCACCCCAGCCGACAATACCCACACACGGTAGCCGTGGCTGTCCCCTACAGCACACATCAGCTGGGATATAGTGATGGATCGTAAATTCAACAGAGTGAGGGACTGATGAAGCGTGATCTGATGAGGGACTATGCCGTGGCGGGGATGGACGCTGCCATCGAGAAGATGAAGGCCGAGCTTGCCCAGCTGCTGAAGAATCGAAAGGCACTGGGCGGGAAGATGGGGAAGAGACTGCTTGAGGCCGGCCGTCCCGTGACGGAGGCAGCAGCTGTGGTAGCTGGCAAGGTGCGGAAGCGTCGTAAGCGCACGGCAGCAGAACGCAAGGCTGTGTCCAAGAGGATGAAGGCTTACTGGGCCGAGAGGCGGAAGAACAAGGGCGAGAAATAATCAGGCCGATGTTGGACCTACTGCTTCGCCCCGTCACCTTCCGCGATGAACTGCAAGAGGTTCAGACCACTCTGGCAGACCGCCGATCTCTGATGAGCGAGGCGGATATAGAGCAACTGAGACCGACCATACAGAAGTGGCTACGGTGGTTGAATGACTACGGGTATACCGAGTGCGCCTCTGCTGTTGTGCGCTTAGGAAAAGCGTTGAGCCGCAACCCAACTTATTCCGCCATCTCCCACCGACTCGATGAACTCAGCGAGCACCCACCATTGAAGCTCCCTTGGACTACATCGCCAATGCGGGCGGGGCCTTCCTCGCATCAGACATCGATCCCACCTCGCTATCGAAGACCTCGGTCATCGGTGCGGCATCCTCCGCGGTCGCAGAAGTCAGCGTCCCGATTGTCTGGACCAAGAAGGATGAAGCGACCAACCCCACCGAGAACCAGAAGATCGCTCACGTCAAGAGTCTTCAGGAAAACGGTATCGACACTCACGACGATCCGATCGAACGCGGGATGTTCGCGGCCACGGCAACCAACGGCTTCCTCTCCCTGCCAGTTCTCATCACTGAGGACGGCACGGGCACAGTCGGCGGAATCGTCTCGGGCACGGACACGATGTGGAAGAACCAGTTCTCAGACTACGGTCTGGGCACGGCTGGACTACTCGAAGCCAGCATGACTGGCGTGTGGAATGCGTGTGCGAAGGGCAGCGGCTCTAGCTCGGCACCCACACTCGTCGTCACCAGCGCCACATCACATGGCGTCTTCGAAGCGACCCTTCAGGCCAAGCAGCAGTATGTAGAGGCATCAAGACTATCTTACGCCGCACAACTGACGGCACTTGTCGGCCTGCCGCCAATCTGAAGTGGAAACTGCCGACGCCGCAGTTGCTGGGCGAGCGACGTGGGGTCCCCTCTCCGTTCTGGCTCTACCGACCCCAGCGGCGGCATCTGGCAGATGCCTTTCTCGAATCGACCCCACCCCGGCCGAACATCTCCCGGCTATGTTGTATCGACTTCACGCTTCCGTTAGTCTTGCTCGACCGTGTTCCGGCTCAAGGGAGGGGCAGCGGTGCGAATCATCCCCGCGGGTATTCGACAGGGTGTTCGGCGACTCGCGGCGACGCCGCTCCTCTCGATGGGCGCGATGCTTATCCTGGCGCTTGGCATCGGGTCGGCCGTTGTCATGGCCGACGTGCTCGATCGGCTCCTGCTGCGCGCGCCAGCGTCCGTCAGCGAGCCAGAGCGGGTTGCGCGGGTCTACGTGGGCGGCATCGGGCGGTCGTACATTGATCGCACCGACTACGGAACCTTCGAAGCGTTGGCGCCCCTGGACGACCTCGAAGCGAGCGCCACGTACTTCAGCGAGCCGTTGTCGCTTGGCCGCGGGCAGAGCGCCCGCCGCGTTGAGGCTGTCGCCTACAGTTCCGCGTATTTCGCGGTACTCGGTGTTCAGCCACTGGTCGGCTCCTGGTCGGAGACGCCGGGCACACCCCGCGAGGACGTCGCCGTCATCAGCCATGCCATGTGGCAGCAGGAGTTCGGCGGATCGCCCGACGTACTGGGCCGGCCGCTCCGGCTCGGGGTCGACACGTACAGTATCGTCGCGGTTGCGCCCCGGGGATTTGCGGGCATTGACTTCAAGGCCGCCGACGTCTGGATCCCGCTGGGTTCCCGCGCGCGAGCTGCTTATGGTGTCGAGTGGAAGACCGCGGCCGTCTTCCTACAGGTGATTGCGCGTTTGCAACATGGCGTGAGCCGAGAGCGCGCGAACGAGCGTGCCACGGCGGCCTATCGCGCGACCCACACACAACCGTGGGAGAAGGCGAACGAGGTAGTGCTCGGAGACCTGCGGCCCGCGCGAGCGCCCGGACAACACGTCCAGACGCGGGTCGAAGTGCTCGTCGCCGGGATGTCCATCCTGGTGCTGTTGATTACCTGCGGGAACGTCGCCAACCTCCTGCTCGTTCGCGGGCTCCGCCGCGAACGTGAGTTCGTCGTCAAGACTGCCCTCGGCGCGAGCCGTGCCCGGCTGCTGCGTGAGGTACTGCTCGAGGCCGCCCTGCTGGCCGCCGGCGCGGGTGCAACCGCGCTCGTCGTCGTCGTGACGGGAGGCACACTGATGCGGCGAGTGTTTCTGTCGCCGATCACAGCACTCGCGTCTCCACTCGACGGGCGGCTGGTGCTTCTCACGGTTGTCTTCTGCGTCGCCGCCGCATTTGCGCTCGGGGTGGTCCCGGCGCTTCGACTGACCACGCGACGTGCGCTCAATCCGGGACACTCCGCGGGCCTGCGGCCCTCACGTGTGGTGGATCTGTTCGCCGGCGTACAGGTGGCACTCTCCGTTCCCCTGATCGTGGCGGCCGCTCTCTTCGTGCTGAGCCTGTGGCACGCACGCGACCAGGATTTCGGGATGCAGACCGAACACGTCGCCGTCGTCACGACCAACCTGTTCGAAGTGGGGCGCCCCAGCGAGAACCACGCGGCTCATCGGCAGATGCAGACGCGTGTGGCACACCTGCCGCAGGTCGAATCAACCGCGCTCATCCAGAATCTCCCAATGGAGGGGGGCCGCTTCTCTCCGCTCGAAGTGCCCGGAAAGGACCTCTGGAAGGGTGCATTCACGAGCGACAGCCTGCCGATGTCCAATCCGGTCGATCCTTCTTACTTCTCGCTGATGCGGATGCGTGTGCTTCAGGGCCGCCTCTTCACGGACGACGAAAACCGGAAGGGCGCCCGGTCCGTGGCAGTCATCACCGAATCGATGGCGCGAAATATCTGGCCGGGCGAGCCGGTCATCGGCAAGTGCTTCTACATGGGTGGCAAGGGCAAAGACACGGCCTGCACGGAAGTCATCGGCCTCGTGGCTGATGCACGGCTCTTCCCGTCGATTCGGCCCACCACACAGTGGGCCTCCGCCTACTACGTGCCGATCGAGCAGGTGGGAGACACTTCCTCGTCGCGTGCGTTGATGGTGCGGACGGTGGGCGATGTGGCACGCGTGCTCCAGGCACTCCGGCGCGAGTCGCAGGTGGCGGTCGCTGACCTGCCCTATGTCGACGCACACGGATTTGACGACGTGTTCGACGCGATGCTGCAGCCGTGGCGCCTCGGTTCGATCGTCTTCGTGGTGTTCGGCGCGCTCTCCGTGGTTGTGGCGGGGGTGGGACTGTCCGCCGTCGCGGCGTACGCCGTGGCGCGCCGCACTCGCGAGATCGGCATTCGCTCGGTCCTCGGCGCCGAGCCGCGACATCTCGTGCGGCTTGTCCTCCGTCGAAGCTTGTTCGTGATCGGGGCCGGCCTGGCAACCGGAATCGGACTCGCGATGGCTGGTGGCCGGATCCTCAATGCGCAGCTATTCGACATCAGCGCGACCGAACCACATGTGCTCGTTTGCGCCGCGCTTGGCGTGATGCTGGTCGGTGCCTTTTCGGCTTGGATGCCCGCTCGCCGCGCAGCGCGGATCAACCCGGTCGTTGCCCTGCGGGCGGAGTAGCAGCGAGATGATCCTGAGATTGACTGCATCTCAGGCGACCGGGAGCGCGCCTCCATCCCGTAGCTCACAGTCTGGCCTGTCCCGATCTCGGGCCGGACGACTCCCGACTGTCGCGACGCCAAGATGTGCGCTTCACCGCCGATTAGCACTGTGAAGTTGGGAAGCCGATGGAATGATCGATCTCAACTGGAGGTCAGCGTCCGATCCTCATCGACATGTCCCTCTCACGACTGCGACGTCGGGGTCCTGTCGTTCGCCAGAACCTCGCGACATCCGTTTCGCTCGACCGTCCAACGCAATCAGGGCACAAACATGACGTGATGTTCGGCCGGTTGAGGAATGGCTAACGGCCAAGCAGACCACCGAAGTCCTCCCAGAGATGCCCTCGGACCGCCCGCAGGCAGACCTTCAACGCCAAGGCACGTTCGCATGCCGCGTGAAACTGATTCAGGCCGCTTGTCGTTCGTAGCGGTGGTGATGGAGTCCGCCGACTTCGGACCGCGCGACAATCCGACCGGTGCCAGTCGCGGCGACGGCACGCGCCTCAGGCGTGTCCTTGGTGAGCGCGAGGTGTGTTCGCGAGCGGTGGTAGTACACGACGTAGGCCCGAAGCACCCGGCGGAGATGCTGCTCGTTGAAGATGATGACGTGATCCAGGCACTCGCGCCGGATCGACCCGATGAGGCGTGCAGGGGTGATGAGCGAGGGCTTGACACGGCGCGGTCGCAAGAAGGTTCCTCACGAGGAGAGGTGGAGCGAGAAGTGGGACCCAGGTTCCCAAGATGACCACTTCTGGTCCTACTGACGTCATGAAAGCGTTGAGAATCGCGGAGCTCAAGGCGCGGCTGAGCGAATACCTGCGCGCCGTGCGACGCGGTGAGACGATTGCCGTGCTCGATCGGGAGACGCGGATCGCTGAGATCGTGCCGGTGCGGGCACCCGATGCGCTGCGGATTCGCAAGCCAGCCGCCGGCGCGCCCGCGCCGAATCGCGTGCCGCTGCCGAAATCCTCGACCTCCACGATTGACGTCGTGCAGGTATTGCTCGAAACGCGACAATCGCATCGGTGATTGCGGACGTCGACGCATCCGTGCTGCTGCGCTTGGCGCTGCGGCAGGCATGAGGAACCTCCTCCCTCGATGCACGGTGCCTCGGGCACTTTTCTGCCGAATCAGGAATTTGTGATTGATGGGCGGAACTCCGACTTACAGGTCGGAGTTCGCTTATTAGAGTGACAGCTCAATCTTGCGACGAGTCGCAAGATTGAGTCTGCCGGGTCTCCTGCTTGAAGGCGCACCTGTCAACCGGACGTTCGGCATGGAGGAGTTCGAGCTGTATGGCCAGGACACCTGGCGCGTCAGCTCCGGTCTGACCGTGACCGCCGGGCTTCGCTGGTCGCTGACGCCGCCGGTCAGTGAGGTCAATGGCGCTCAGGTATCGATCCTGCCGACCTACGAAGACTTCGTGAACCGGCGCATCGCGCTCGCGGAAGCCGGCCGGCCGTCGCGCGAGGCGGGGTTGATTTCTTACATCGCCAGCCATGCTCCCGGCGGCGAGCCCCTCTATCCGTTCCACAGGCGAAATGTCGCGCCGCGCGTGGCCGTCGCCTACACGCCGCAGACGACAGAGGGGCGCCTCGGCCGGCTGTTCGGTGGACCGGGTCGCACATCCTTCCGGGCGGGCGCAGGCATGTACTACGACCTCTTCGGGATGGAGCTCATGGAGCAGCTCGATCGTCATGCGTTCGGCCTGTCGTCGACGATTCAATCCGAGCCCCTGCAGCACTCGCTCGAAAGCGCGCCCCGCTTCTCCGGCATCACGAGCCTGCCGCCCGGCCTGGTCCCGGACGCGTTGCCGGGTGGGCCCGGCACGCCGCCTGAAACCTTCGGAGATTTCCAGGTGGTGGATTCACGCATCAAGGCCGGCTTGGGCGATGGAGCCTGCCAAATACCTCCTTCAGCAGTTCCGCGCCGGTCGCCGCAATCGGCAATGGCGTGCGTATCAGCGCGTTCGGCTCGACGAGCTCGTCGATTGTTTTCGAGACGAGCTGCATATCGCCGGTATTCACGGCGTCGGCGAAGCGTGTGAACATCATCTTGTTCGTTGACTCTTTCATCTTCAACTCCCTTCAATCGAGGCTCGCGTCTACAGACACAGACGTGACAGTGCCATCGGCTGTGACACCTCCAGGCACCTCGGCACACCGAGTGCCGGCGCGTGGGTGGCCTGTCCCAGGCCCTGGCGCTGCGCGTACGAAAGACGAGAGAATCGAATCGATGCCCGCCCGCCGCCGAGTCACCCTGTCACAGGCTCCGCTGCCCGGACGTCTCCCTTCAGAGGGGATTCACATCCGAGGCCATGTCAGTCACCGATGTCGCCCTGTGGAACAGCACAACGCCCGAGCAGCGGGGTCCGTACAACCTCGACATTCCACTGGCCCGGTATGAAGGGATGCACGTCATGCACTTCAGCAGCGACGACCTGAGCGGGCTCCGCGACAGGCTCATCTCCCAGGGCCTGGAGTGTGCGGACATCAAGCCGTTCGAGCGCAACGTCAACACGCCCGAGGGGGAACGGCTCATGAAAGCCCTGGCCTTTTCATTTCCGCATCGTGCGAACCCTGAGGGCCTAGTGCAGATGGCCAGCACCTGACGCCGGAGCTTGTACTCCAGCCGCGCTTCATGAAACACCACAACGGCGCACGCCTCGTGACCGAATCGATCATTTGTGCCGTCGATCCAGAACGATACGCGAGCAAGTACAGCCTGTACGCCGGCCGCGACTACACGTCCGTCAACGGCCATTTCAGAATCGACGTCGGCGCCGGGACGCGCATCATCGTCCTGCCGCCGGAACGGGTCGGCGAGATCGTCCCCGGTGGTGCTGCGCCGGCCGAACCGTCGATGGTCGGCTTCACGGTAGCGGTTACAGACATGGACAATGTCCGGGAGCTGCTGAACAAGAACCAGGTATCGTTCCAGGAGTTCCGGGGCCGGCTTGTCGTCGCCGCGGCTGACGCCTGCGGTAGCTTCGTGTTGTTCGAAGCCTGAACAATGACGATTGGAATCGAAAGCCGCTAGCCCCGGCCTGAATCCTCCCGGGCTAGGCGGGAACGATCTTGAGGTTGGCGAAATCTCCGCCGGAGGTATTGCCCACCCAGATTCCCACCAGTCCCTTCTTGCGATCGCTCAGCTGGTCGATGGTCAGGCAGGGTTCTGTCGCCTCACCGACAAACACGCTCACCTTCGGGCTCGCGACAACGACGCGGGCATGGAACCAGGCGTTCGGATCCGGTACCGGCTTGACGGGCTTTTCGTACTGCCCCGGTGTGTCGGCTCGCAGCTTCTGCCACGGATGAGCGGGCTCGGAGATGTATTGCACGGCGCGAAGAACCCGTGCCTGATCCTCAGTCTTGAAGTTGAACGGGCGGAAGTAGATCGCGTCGTATGTGGTGCCATCGACGCCATGAAATGCCACACCGACGAAGCTCGCCCCTTGCACGTCCTTGCCTTTCATATCGAGCTCGATGGTGCCGTTGGCGAATTCGATTCCCGGCAGGTACGCGGGCCCTTCGCCTTCAGCTTCGCTCAGGCGAACACCGTTTCGGGCGCCGTCGGTGAGACGGCTGATGGTCCTCTTGGACGCGTTCAGGCCTTTCCCGTCGGCGAGAGAAGCCAGGTCGGCCTCAATCGGTTTTTTCTGCCCGGCAATCCTGAGAGGCGTGAAGAGCGCAACGACCACGCCAGCCGCAGAGATGACGACCTCACGCCTGTTCATAACGCTCCCTTCCTGAGAGTGCCGAGAAGCCCGGCCGATGACGGTGACTCTGTCAGAACCTGACATTTGAGAAGACCGGCGACCAGAAGCCCGGCTATCATCGGCGGTCGTGGTTGCCAGGCGCTCATGATAATTGCTGGCAAGACTTCCCGCCCCACAATTTCAGCAGGGCTTTTCAAGAGACGCGCCAGGTTACAGAATCTCCCAGAAGGCGCCGGTTGTTGAACAAGCACTCGAGAGGGGTGTTCGGAAGCGGGCGGACGGTGTTCGACCGCGAACGCGAACCCGGGCAGCACAAAGCGCGTCGGCCCTGGCGACAGAAATTGCAGTCTGAAGAGCGCGATTCGACCCATCGTCCCGCAGCACTCGAGGAGGCAGGATGGATCTCACCCGACGTCGGTTCCTGGCACGTGTTGCGGCAGCGGGCGGCGTGTCGCTCGCATACGAGGCGATGACGGGCCTCGGTCTGCTGGCCGCGCCGGCACAGGCGCCCTTCGACCTGACCGGGCGCGTGTCCGGCATCCGTGTCGTGATTCTCGGCGCCGGACTGGCCGGGATGACGGTCGCGTACGAGCTCGGCAAGGTCGGCTATGACTGCCGCGTGCTCGAGGCGCGCGCACGGTCCGGCGGTCGTGTCTTCACCGTGCGTCGCGGCACGGTCAGCGAAGAGGAGGGCTCCAGCCAGACCGCCGCGTTCGACGAGGGTCTGTACTTCAACGCTGGACCGATGCGGATCTCGCATCATCACCGCACGACGCTGGCCTACTGCCGCGAGCTCCAGGTGCCGACGGAAGTCTTCGTTCCCGACTGTGAGAGCGCCTACGTGTACCAGACCAGGGGCACGCTCGCGGGACGCCGGATTCGCCTTCGTGAGGCGCGCGCCGATTTCGACGGCTACATCTCGGAGCTGTTGAGCAAGGCGCTGTCTCAGACGCAGCTCGATCAGCCGCTGACCGCGCAGGATCGCGACAGACTGCTGGCGTATCTGCGCCGCCTGGGCGCCCTCGACCAGCAGCGCCAGTACCGCGGCTCACCGCGGCGCGGCCCGGGCGACCATGGCCGGCCGTCTGCGCCGCTGGCGCTCGGTGACCTGTTCGGCGGGATTCCCGACTTCTATGTGCAGACCGATTGGTCCTCCCAGCCGACGATGATGCAGGTCGTCGGCGGGATGGACCGTCTGCCGGATGCGCTCGCGAGACGCCTGGGACCACGCATCGTGTATCGCGCGGCAGTACGCGAGATTCGGCAGGGCGAACGCGGCGTGTGGGTGATCTATGCCGATGCCGATGGGCGGCCGCGACGCGTCGACGCCGACTACTGTGTCAGCACGATCCCATTGCCGGTGCTGAGTAGTCTCCAGATGGACCTCTCACAACCGGTGCGGTCGGCCATTGCCGCGGCGAGCTACGACGGCGCCGGCAAGATAGGCCTGCAGTGCAAGCGCCGGTTCTGGGAACAGGACGACGAGATCTACGGCGGCCGATCGTGGACCGACCAGGAGATCGGGCAAATCATCTACCCATCACACGGCTTCAACGGGAGCAAAGGGGTGCTCATCGGCTACTACCTGGATTTCCGCGGGACCATGCGCCAGCGCCCTCCCGCAGAACGTCACCGGCTGGCGCTCGAGCAGGGCGCCCGCATTCACCCGCAGTACGCGGCCGAATTCGAGACGGCATTCTCCGTATCGTGGCCCCACGTGCCATGGAGCCGCGGCTCATGGAGGTCGGAATCGGACGCGGCGCATGACGCGCTCGTCGCGCTCCGCCAGCCCGACGGCCGGGTGCATTTCGCGGGCGACTACATGACGGACATGAGCTCGTGGATGCAGGGGGCGTTCGAATCGGCGCGCGAAGTTGCGGCAGCGATCCACACGCGGGCTCCCACACGGGGCTGATGTGCCGCCGCAGGGCAGAATGGACTGGTGCGGGATCAGTGAGATCGCGGCCCGTGATGCTTTCATCGTGCGCCGCCGCGATCGCCTCGGTCAGCGGTCCTGCGATCTTCACCAGCTCGTCGATCGCCCGACCGCCGACTGCGATGACGTCGGTGAGGGCTCGGGCGTCGCGAGTCCATGACGGGCTGCAGCACCTCGCCCATCTGCTCGATGGGAAGAGAACGTGACGTTGTTCGGAAGAGCGACCAGCCGGGACGTTTCCACCCCACGATCAGGAGCCTGTCCAGGCATGTCGCGCGACGCGGGCCACGATGCCGGGATGCACCAGCGCCGTTGGAGGTGCGAGGAGGCCGGCGACGTCGAAGAAGGTGCGGCAGACCATGTGATCGGTCGCTGCTGCCGCGTGCACCTTGCCGAGATACCAGTTGGCCGTGGCGCTCCAGGGCCGGCGTCGTCCGGCCGCAGCTGGATAAGCGAGGTCGCTGCCGGCGGCCAGCCTCCATGCGCGATCGATGACTCCTGCCGTGCGGCGGAACATGCGCTTCCACAGTTGGTGGACTCCCGCCGGTTCGGCCAGGCACGACTCGAGATGGAGCGCTTCGAGAGCGGCGACGCTCATCCCCTGGCCGTATACCGGATTGAAACTGCACAGCGCGTCCCCCAGAACCAGATACCCCTCCGGGAACCGGCGCAATTTGTCGTAGCGATAGCGGCGGCTGGCTGGAAAGCGAAGACTCACGATGTCAGTCAGTGGCGCAGCGTGTCGGATGACGTTGTAGATGTCGGGACGCTCGAGCGACAGGGCAAACTCCCGATAGCCGTCCTGATCGGCCGGCGGGCGCTCACCCAGGACGCCGCCGAGCGTGACCATCCAGCGATTCTGCTCGATGGCCAGGATAAAGCCCAGGCGCTTCCCATCGGGCGGTGTCGCGGCGATGATCGCCGCGGAGTCTCCGTCGAGGTCCCCCTGGGTACGAGTGAACTGGCGCGTCGCATAAGTCAGGTCGATGTCGATCCGCTCGACGTCGGGGGTCTCGTATCCGATTTCGCTCAGGCACGTTGGCGCGCGAGACGCGCGACCGGACGCGTCGACGATGAGATCGGCGAGATGGAAGCGCTCCGCGAGACCCGGCTGGGTGCGGACGCCGACGATGCGCGTCCCCGCCGCGTCGCCCACAACACCCAGGACGTGACAGGTATCCACGATTCGCACGTTGCGCAATTGCCTGACGCGCGAGCGAACCGCCCCCTCCAGTAGCGCGCGGCTCATGAGGAAGCCTCGCAGTCCACTGTCGAACCGTGCCTTGTAGTATCCGTGCTGGAACCAGCGCACGTTCCCGATGACGTCGCCGCCGACCGCGCCGGCCGCGATCAAGTCGTCTTCGAGATGAGGGAAGAGCCGCTCGAGCCCACGGAGTCCGCTGGCCAGCAACCCATGACCATGCCGCCCCTGCGGAACGCCGGGACGATCGACATACTGGATGGGGAGGGTGTCGCGATCGATGACGGTCACGCGATCAAAGCGCTCCGACAATACCCGGGCCGCGGCGAGCCCGGCGATGCTCGCCCCGATGACGATCGCGTGCGAGCCGAGACTGCTGGCCCGTCCCCCTGTTGCGCTCCCCACGTACCCGGTCGTCTCCTTTCAAACTCCTCAGTTCAGCCGTTTGCTTTCGTCGCCGGGGCGAATCTGGGCTCGGCGGCGTCCGGAGAATATGGCGGGAGGCCTTCGGCGCAGTCACAGGAAACGTGTGGGAATGTTGTGGGATTGCTGCAGGCACGCAGCGCCGAACGCCGGGGACGGGCGCCGTGTCCGTCCTCGAGCGGTGTACACTCGATTCGCGCGCGACGCGCTCGGCGGATCGTGATTCCGGTGTCGAGCGCGATGCGGGGCTCACGCAGACCGAGGAGCACTGCGACGGATTCGGAGATGAGACCGCATGCTGAATAGACTCTACACAGGCGCGAAACAGTTCCTGTACGAAGCCTCCCTGCCCCCGATCGTACGTGCGGGGCGAGCCGACTCCCTGACGTACCTGGATCACGCGGCTCTTGACGATCTGTTCACACGCGTCCGCACCATCGAGACCGAAGGCCGCGAGGGAATCCTGATCGAAGCCGGCTGCGCACTCGGTGGCTCGGCGATCGTCATTGCCACGGCGAAATCGACGCGGCGGCCATTCTTCGTGCATGACGTGTTCGGCATGATTCCGCCGCCGTCGGACAGAGACGAAGCGGATGTGCAGGAGCGGTACGCGGTGATCCGCAGCGGTCGGTCGAGGGGGTTGCAGGGGAACAAATACTACGGCTACGAAGACAACCTCGTGGACAAAGTGTCGGAGAATTTTCGCCGGCATGGCGTGCCACTCGAGGCGAACACTGTTCATCTCGTCCGGGGCCTGTTCCAGGAGACGCTCCACGTGAGCGAGCCCGTCGCACTGGCGCACGTGGACGGCGACTGGTTCGAATCGGTCATGACCTGCCTGCAGCGGATCGAGCCGCATCTGACGGCAGACGGGGTCATCGTGATCGACGACTACGATGACTGGTCAGGTTGCCGCAAAGCCGTGGACGAGTACTTCAGCGACAAGCGCGAGCGGTATGACTTCGTCCGCAAGGCACGTCTCCACATCGTCCGCAAGCCGGGGCGATGAGCGGCGATGTCGGACCGGTAGAGCCCAACAACTTGCGTGTCCTCATCACGAACAGCGTTCCCCTGAACGGCGGGGACGAAGCGCTGCTGCGTGCGACGCTTGCCGTGTTGCGCGACCAGTTCCCGGGGTGCTCGATCACGGTCCTGTGCAAGGATGTCGACATCTGCAGGAGGTACCACACCGACCTGGACCTCGATTCGGATCTGGAGTACATCCGCTATCCGCAGAGCGTGACCGGCCATCGCGTGTTCAAGGCTCGGACGATGATCAACGACCGGGTCGGCCCATCCTGGGCGGCGAGACTTTCACGGCTCGTTGCCAACAAGGCCGAGCGGCGGATCATCGGGCACTACAAGTCGGCCGATCTGATCGTTTCGTCCGCCGGCGGGTTCCTCCACGACTTCTATGGCATCGAGCACCGGCTGCTTGGCTTCGAGATGGCCCTCGAGCTCGGCCGGCCCGTCGTGATCGTCGGGCAATCCGTCGGGCCGTTCTGGAAGCCGCGGTCGAAGCAGCGCGCGCGCGAAGTACTCGGCCGCGTGGACGGAATCCTGCTCAGGGAGGAGCGCTCCCTTCAGCATCTTCAGGAGGCTGGCGTTGACACGTCCAGGGTTCTGATCGCCACCGACATCGCGTTCTACTGGCGCCGGATGGCGCCGCACCTGTTCGTGGCAAAGAAGGGTCCGGTACGCACCATCGCCATGAGCTTCAGACAGTGGTCACACGACGGTGTCGCGCCGGATGAAATCGTCAGGAAAGCGGACGAGTTGTGCCGGCATCTCCTGCAGACGCGCGGCGACGTCGAGATTGTCTTTCTCTCGACGTGTCAGGGGATACCGGAATACGTGGACGACTCGACCGTCGCGAGGGCCGTGGTGCAGAGGCTGCCCGAAGGGCTGCAGGCCCGCTGCAGAATCGACGGGGAACGCTACGCGCCGGAGCGCCTCATTCAGCTCTATGCCGGGCTGGATGCCTATATCGGGATGCGCCTGCACGGCGCGCTTCTGTCCATGCTGGGCGGCACCCCGGCGATGGCGATCGCCTATGAAGACAAGACGCCGGGAATCTTTGCGAGCCTGGGCCTCGAGACGTTCCAGGTCGATCATCGCGGCACCGAGCGTGAGTGGATCGCCTGCGCGGACGGATTCCTCCGGCACATCGACGAGATCCACGCGAAGCTGCCGGGGCTGCTGGACCGGGCTGCGGAGAAGCTCGACGCCGCGAAGCGAGCGCTGGCCGACATCGTCGCGAGGCGGCGTAACTAGCCCATGGGCTGTCGTGCCGCGCCTTCGATAATGGACCAGAGGCGGGCGAGGCTGCGCTCGTTCGAGAAATGCCGCTCAATGCGCGCCCGCGCCTCCTGACCCATTCGTCCGGCGAGCTCTCGCGACCTGACGAGAGTCAGCATGTGTTTCGCCATCGCCCCGACGTCCTTCTCGGCAACCAGAAATCCCGTTTTGCCGTCGACGACGACATCAGGGATGCCTCCATGACGCGTCGAGACCACCGGCAGCCCGCTGGCGCCGGCTTCGAGGATCCCCACCGGCGTGCCCTCGCAGTCTCCGTTGGCTGCTTCGACGGAGTGTTGAACGAATCCGCGCGCGCCGCGCATTTCCTTCCGGACGACCTCGGGAGGCTGTGTGCCGAGAAACGTCACGGCCTGGTCGATCCCGAGGGCCGTCGCCAGTTCACGGCACGCCGCGAGCAATGGGCCGTCGCCGATCATGCGCAGGCGGGCAGCGGGCTCCGCTCGAAATACCTCGGCAAAGGCCGTCAGGGTGAGTTGGGGCGCCTTCTTCTCGACCAGGCGGCCCACCGCGAGCAGGACGGGCGGCGCGTCCGCCGGCGAGCCGCCGGCGAAGGCCTGGCAGTCGACTCCGCACGGGTTGTAGTGGACCTTCGCGTCCGGCGCGCCCAGCGCCATCAACTTCGCGCGCATCGCCTGTGAGACGGCGACGATCGCGGCAGCGCTCCTGAACATCGCCGGGTACGTGTCCACGTGCTCTTCGAGCAGGCTGCGGACACTGGCATCGAAGCCGTGGAAATGCACGACGAGAGGAATCCCGAGCCGGCGGCAGGCGGGTCCCACCACCACTCCCGTTGCCCCGTACTCTGCGAGCACGGCGTCCGCCCGATGTGCCCTGAACACCTTCAAGTACGCGGCGGTCACTTCGCGCTCGAGCCCGGTACGGAACAGCATCCGACGCGCTTTGTGCTGGACGCGCGAGGGGAGTGACAGGACGGGCCGGTCACCCACGGTGGGACGCCAGCCATGGACCAGCAGCGCGGACGTGGGAAGATCGGTGACGTGGCCTCGAATGAACGTCTCCCAGGGCGCGGGCGGGTACGGGGTGACCACACAGATGCGGCTGACTGTCTTCATCGACCGTCCGGACGGCAGGTGTTCGTCGCGAGTCACAGGGGTTCAGTCAGTCCGGCCCGCGCCGGTCCGGGGCATGTATGACGGACGTCACGCGTGGCGTGACGATCGGTACGCGAATGCATGCCGCCCAGCCCAGCACAGTACCGAGTGTAGCCGCGCTCGGGCGCCCTCACACGCCGATCCTGCGCGACAAATGTAACATCCGTGAAAAGAAGTTCGTTTTCTACCCTTGCCACACTACACCCGTCCAAGCGTGGTGACCGGCGTGTCGATGCCTGAAGCGCCGCCACCCGTTCGTCTCGATCCTCGGTATTCATGCATCGCGAGGAGACTCGACCATGCGCACGTTCGTCAATCCGGACAACCGGGAAGAAAGTCGCGGCCGGCGGAGTGGACGGTGGATGAGCGAGTGCGTCGGCGATCTTCGTTATGCAGGACGGACGTTGCGGCGGAGTCGCGGATTCGCCGTGCTCGTCATCGCCATCATGGCGCTCGGCATTGGCGCCAATACCGCGGTCTTCAGTGTCGTCAACAGCGTGCTCCTGAAACCGCTCCCGTACCCGGGGGCGGAGCGCATCGTGACGCTCCGCACCGTTCACTTGGCGGCAGGCACGACCGAGCGCCAGGTCGCCATCGCCAACTATCGGGACTGGCGCGACCACGGCTCGTCGTTCGAGGCCATGGCCACCTACCGCGCGGGAGAATCGCCGGTCAGCCCTGAGGCCACCGCGGAGTACGGGCGGACGGCTTCGATCGATGCGCAGTTCTTTCGCGTATTCGGCGTCAGTCCCATCCTCGGCCGCACGTTCACACCGGAAGAGACGTCACCGGGGACACCCCGCGTCGACGTCATCAGCTATGCCTACTGGCAAAGGCAGTTCGGCGGGGATCCACGCGTCCTGGATCGCACGATTCGTATGGGGATCACGCCACGCTCGATTGTGGGTGTGATGCCGCCGGACTTTCAGTTTCCGGGCGAGACGGACATCTGGAGTCCACAGACGACGAGCTCCACGAGCCGCACGCAGCACAATTTCCTGGCCGTCGCGCGTCTCACACCAGGTGTCACGCTCGAGCAGGCACGAGTCGAGTTGAACACCATCGCGTCCCGTCTGGCGGAGCAGTATCCGGCGAGTAACCAGGGACGTGGAGTCACAGCCCTGCCTTTGCAGGATGAGCTGGTGGGCGATGTGCGCCTCACGTTGTATCTCGTGTGGGGCGTTGTGGGCCTGGTGCTGCTGATCGCGTGTGCCAACACGGCCACGCTCCTGCTGGGAAGAGCCACGGGGCGCACGCGCGAAATGGCCGTTCGCGCGGCGCTCGGGGCCGGGCGCGGGCGCATCGTCCGGCAATTGATCACCGAAAGCCTGTTGCTGGCGATGGTCGCGGGGATCTTCGGGATACTCCTGGCGTCCTGGGGCGTACGGGTGCTGGTAGCCCTCAGTCCGGCGGACGTGATCAGGCTCACCGCGATCCATATCGATTGGGGAGTGCTCGCGTGCACTCTTGGCATGTCCCTCGTCACCAGCGTGTTCTTCGGCCTCGTTCCGGCCCTCCATGCCTCGAGGGTCGACCTGGTCGACGTCGTCAAGCAAGGAAGTGGGCACTCCGGGGTGAACAGACGCACGGTCCGCACACGCGGCCTGCTCGTCGTCGCGGAGGTCGCGCTCGCCGTCATCCTTCTGATCGGCGCCGGTCTCCTCATCAAGAGCCTCATCGCGCTGCACCGGGCGGAACTGGGGTTCCGCCCTCAAAACGTGCTCGTCAGCAGGGCCACCGGGGTACGGTCGCGTCAGGACAACGACGTGTTCTTCGGTCGGCTCATGGCGCAACTCGCAGCGCTGCCTGGGGTAGCGGCGGTCGGTGCGACCTCTATTCCCCCCGGGGACCTCTCCAGTGCGGCCAGCGGACGGCACTACATCGATCGGATCCCCGCGCAGCGCGACCGCGCGCGTGAGCCAGTGACGATGATGACCATCGTGGCTCCGGGCTCGTTTTCGGCGCTTGGCATTCCGTTCACGAGGGGCCGTGATTTCGACGCCGGCGATACAGCTGACCGGCCCCTCGTCGCCATCGTCAACGAGGCGCTCGTTCGGGCGTCGCTCTCGGGCCAGGAGCCGATCGGCAGGACCATCCACTGCCTGTTCGATCGGAGTGATCCGATGACGATCGTCGGCGTCGTCGGCGACGTGCGCCAGCGCAATCCGGCCCTCCCATCGCAGCCGGAATGTTCCATGCCGTACCGTCAGCACTCGTACAACAACGCCACGCTGCACATCGTCGTCCGGACGCTTGGTGATCCGGCGGCTTTCGCCGGAACCGTGCGTCGAGTGGCAGCAGGTATTTCACCCGAGGTACCGCTCTCGTTCACGACAATGGAGGCGCAGGTGTCGAAAGGTGTCGAGGATCCGAGGTTCCGCGCCCTGCTGTTCGGCATTTTTGCCGCATTCGCTGTGTGTCTTGCCATGGCGGGCGTGTATGGCGTGATGGCCTGCGGCGTCCAGCAGCGATCGAAAGAGATTGCGCTGCGGATCGCATTGGGCGCCAGCCGGACGTCGGTGCTGCGGCTCATTCTCCGGCAAGGGCTGTTCCTCACAGGCGTCGGCCTGACGGTGGGCCTCGCCGGTGCCGTCGCGGCGACACGGCTGCTGGAGACCGTGCTCTTCGAGGTCCGGCCCGTGGACACGCAGGTCTACCCGGGAGTGGTTCTCCTGCTGGTCCTGGTGGCGCTCGTAGCGGGCTACCTGCCTGCGCGGCGGGCGGCGGTGCTCGATCCGGCCCAGGTGCTCAAGACGGAGTGAGGCGTCCAGCCGATATACTTGACATAATCAACCAGTTACTTGACACTGGCCTTCATGGAGTCCAGTGCGCGGGTCCGGGCCGTTCGCAGCTTCAATCGTTTCTATACCAGACAGATCGGCGTCCTCCAGGACAGGTTCCTCGGCAGCCCCTTTTCCCTCGCGGAAGCGCGCGTGCTGCAGGAGGTGGCGCAGCACGACCGGACCACGGCGACGGACGTGAGCAGGGTGCTCGGGCTCGACGCCGGATATCTCAGCCGCGTGCTTCTCACGTTCGACCGGCGTGGCCTGGTGCAGCGCACGCGCTCGAATGTCGACGGACGACGCACGCACCTGTCGCTGACGCGGACCGGCCAGGCGGCGTTCGCGCGCCTCAATCAGCAATCCCACGACGACGTGGCGGCCATGCTGCGGAGGCTGTCGGCTGACGGGCAGCGCCGCCTCGTGGCGGCCATGGGTGCCATCGAACACTTGCTGGGTGCGAAGCCCGAGACCACCACGTCATACGTGTTACGGCCTCCACAGGCCGGGGATCTGGGGTGGGTCGTCTTCCGCCAGGGGGTGCTCTACGCCGAGGAGTGGGGATACAACGAGGAGTTCGAGGCGCTGGCGGCCGGAATCGTGGCGGCGTTCGTCCAGCACCTGCGGCCGTCGAGAGAGCGTTGCTGGATTGCCGAGAAGGACGGCGAGATTGTCGGCTCGGTGTTTCTCGTGCAGAAGTCGAAGACGGTCGCGCAGCTGCGACTGCTCCTGGTCGAACGCTCCGCACGCGGTCTTGGCATCGGATCACGCCTCATCGCCGAATGTGTGCGTTTCGCGCAGCGGGCGGGTTACCGGAAGATCACGCTCTGGACACAGAGCGAGCTCGCCGCGGCGCGTCGGCTCTACAAGAAGGCCGGGTTCAGGCGAACGGCAAGAAAACAGCACGACAGCTTCGGCAGGAAGGGGCTCGTCGCCGAGACGTGGGACCTCGAGCTGTGACGAGCTTCGGGCGCCAGAGCCCTGGCCCCGGCCAGAGTGGTCCCGCTAGCCCAAAACGCCCAACAACGTTTCGCCTCCAGCGTTGACGAACGCTGCCCGGGCCTCCAGGTGGCGATGTTCAGCCTTCGCCAGGATAGCGTTGAAGTCCTGACGAGTGCGCAGCGGAGCGAGCCATGCGTGGCGCATGAACGTCTCGTACGGATAGAACCCGCGGTCCACGGCGTCCCCGAGGATCTCCACCGCGCGATCGAAGTCCTGTGCGCGAGCGAGCTTGATGACCTGGTAGAACAAACCTTCGGGGTCCCGAAAGCCTGAGGCAATCAGATCGTCCACGGCTGCCCGCAGGGACGCACGGTCGGGCTCGATCATGCCCAGCGCTTTATGCCGAAAGGGCGTATTGGCATACCATTTCCATTCGACCTCGTAGGCGCGCTCGGCATCCGGATGGCCTGCGCAGGCCAGCGAGAGGCTCCAGGCGCTTCCCGGTCCCCACGACCGTTGGGCTTCGGCTGCGGCGCGGAGGTAGTCGCCGAGCATGAAGAACGTGTGCTGCACGCTTGTCTTGATGTTCGGATCGAGGCGCGTGGCGCGCTCGTGCGCCGCGAGTGACTGCGGCAGCAGGCCGCAGTACCGGCAGGCAGCCACGAGCGCTGCAAAGAGGTCCGGATCGCTGCCGCGTAACGAGGCGCGACGGAGGAGCCGTACCATCGCTTCCTGTGCCCGGCCGAGATCCGCTGCCTCGAGCTGCGCATAGAAGCGGTCCGCGATCGACAGATCCGGGTTGAGCTCGAGCGCACGGTTCAGTGCGGACTGGCTGCGAACGTAATCCTCCGATGTGCCCCGGTACTTGCCAATGACGTGGTACATGCGGCCCAGTCGTGCCCATGCGGGCGCGTACCGCGGGTCGGCCTCCAGACACTGCAGATACAGGTCGCGGGCCACCTCCCACGATCCGGCGTCATGACTCAACGCCGTCGCCCGCAGATAGAACTCGTACGCCTTGGCGCTCGACGGGACATCATGCCCGAACGCGCGGTGTTCCCGGCCCGACAGCGGCAGCGCCAGCGACTCAACGATCTGCCGGGCGAGCGTGTCCTGAAGCTGAAAGATGTCTCCAAGCGCCACTTGCGCGGTGTGAGACCAGATGACAGTCCCGGCTGGCGCCTCCAGGAGCTGCGCGCTGACGCGGAGGGTCTGCCCCGCGCGAAGCAGCGTGCCGCTCAGGACGACATCCACATTGGCCTCGCTGGCAATGGTCTTCAGGTCCGGCAGGTCCGACGTGAACCGGGCGGCCGCAAGCGTCGCGCGTACGACGAGCGATTCGAGCGGGGAGAGCGAGTTCGTGACGGCATCCGCCAGGCTGAACGCGAGGAAATCGATCTCGGCGTCAGGCCTCAACAGCCGGAAGGGGAGCACCATGAGACGCGTGACTGGCCGCGCTCGACGACTGTCTTCGCTGCCGTCCGCGACGAGGACCGTCCGGAGGTCGTCGGCCATGGCGGCCGCACTCGCGTAGCGCTGCGCCGGCGACTTTGCGAGCGCCCGCTGAATGACCCGATCGGCGGCAGCGACCGCCGGCGAGCCGGCGAGGACGGGCACGTCACCGTGCAGCACTCTGTCCACGACGGCGTGGATGCTGTCGGCCTCGAATGCGGCCGCGCCCGAGAGCATTTCGTACAGGATCGCCCCGGTGGCGAAGAGGTCGGCGCTGGCGTCGACGACGTGCCCAAGGACCTGCTCCGGTGCCATGTACTTCGGCGTGCCCAGGATCGCGCCCGGGTTCGTGAGAGGCGGTCGCGTCCCGTCCCCATCGCCGGTCTGCCCGAGCGACACGCCGAAGTCGAGTAGTTTCACGCCGTGAGCGGTCAGAAAGATGTTCGACGGTTTGAGGTCCCGGTGCGTGATCCCGCGCCGATGCAGCGCATCGAGCGCCGCCAGCACCTGGAGGCCCATCTGCACGGTCTCGATAACTGGCACGGCGCCGCGTCCAAGGCGCGTGGCGAGAGGTTCCCCCTCCAACCGCTCCATCGCAATGAACAGCTGCCCCTCGGCCTCGCCGATCTCGTGTAACTGACAGATGTGTGGATGATTGACGCTTGCGGCGAGGCGCGCCTCGCGCCAGAAGCGTTCGCGTGCAGTCGGATCCGCCGCGCTCTCGCGCCGGATGACCTTCAGGGCGATCGGCCGTTCCAGCCGGTCATCCAGGGCTGCGTAGACGACGCCCATGCCGCCTTCCCCCAGCGTGGCGGTAATGCGGTATCGGCCAATACGCTCCGGCACGGCTGGAGGCACCACCATGGTCGCAACAGTCTACCTCCCGGGTTCATGGTCCCGGTGCCAAATGGTTCGCATGAGGGAAGCAATTGCGATTTCCGAGAGAGGCGCCGTTCGAGCACCACCGACACTCGCTGCTGCGGTAGGATTCCGAACAGAGAGGAACTTTCAATGCTGCTGGCCGGCGAGAAACGGCTTCTCGAAATGATCGCCAGGGGCGATTCCCTTCCCCTCATACTCGATGCGTTGTGCCGCCTCATGGAAGAACTGGCCAGCGGCTCCCTGTCCTCAATCCACTTGCTGGACCCGCAGACCAATCGCCTTCGGCACGGCGCAGCGCCCAGCCTTCCGGTGCAGTACGCCGAGGCCATCGACGGTCTCGCGATCGGGCCCTCCGCCGGCTCGTGCGGAACGGCCGCTTACCGCGCAGAGCCGGTGATCGTGCCGGACATCGCCACGGATCCGCTCTGGGCCGATGTTCGCGATCTGGCCCTGGCGCACGGGCTGCGTGCCTGCTGGTCCACGCCGATCCAATCCTCAGAAGGCCGGGTGCTGGGGACTCTGGCGATCTACTACCGTGCGCCGCGCGGCCCCACTCCAGAAGACCGCACGCTCGTTGAGCAGATCACGCACCTTGCGAGCATCGCCGTCGAGCGCTCGCAGGCCGAAGAGCGGGTGCGCGAACAGGCCCGCCTCCTCGACCTCACGCACGACACCATCTTCGTCCGCGACATGAACGACGTCATCACGTACTGGAATCGCGGCGCCGAGGAGCGGTACGGATGGAGCAGCGCGGAGGCGCTTCAGAAGGTCTCTCACGAGATCATGAAGACGATCTTCCCCGCGCCGCTGGCGGACATCGATGCGGAGTTGCTGCGCACGGACCGCTGGGAAGGCGAGCTCATACATACGAAGCGGGACGGGACCCAGGTCGTCGTGTCGAGCCGGTGGTCCTTGCAGCGCGACGAGTGGCAGCGGCCGCTCGCGATCCTGGAAACCAACAACGACATCACGGAACAGAAGCGCGCCGAGGCGGAACTGCGCGCCAGTGAGAGCCGATACCGCTACATCTTCCAGGCGACGGGCGTGTCGATCTGGGAGGAAGACTTCTCGCTGGTCAAAGCGGCGATTGACGATCTGAAGACCAGAGGAGTCCGGGATTTCCGGCAGTACTTCGCCGCACATCCGGAATTCGTGGAGCGCGCGGTCTCGCTGGTCAGGATCCTGGACGTCAATGACGCGACCGTCCGGCTGTTCGGCGCCCAGGACAAGCAAGAGCTCCTGGTCTCCCTGGACCGGATATTCACGCCGGAAGCGCACGACGTATTCATCGGAGAGCTCATCGCGGTGGCCGAAGGCTCTCCCGGGTTCGAATCCCAGACCTCTCTGAAGACCCTGCAGGGCGACCCGCTCACCGTCCTCTCACCATTGCCTTCCCGGCTGAACCCTCGGCGTTGCACAGTGTGCTGGTCACGATCACGGATGTGACCGAGCAGAAGCAGGCCGAAGAAGCGCTGCGTCAGGCGCAGGCGGAGCTCGCTCACGTCAGCCGGGTGACGACCCTCGGAGAGATGGCCGCGTCGATCGCCCACGAGGTCGACCAGCCACTCTCGGGTGTCGTCATCAACGCGACGGCCTCCCTGCGTTTCCTGAACAATGCATCGCCCAATCTGGACGAAGTGCGCGACGGCCTGCAGGCCATCAGCCGCGACGGGCGGCGCGCGAGCGACGTGAACGCCCGGATTCGCACCCTGGCGCGACGGACGGCCATCAGGAAGGAGCCGCTGGACATCAACGATGTCATTCGTGAGGTGGTCGCCCTGGCGGATGGCGAAGCGCGGAGGACACGTGCGAGACTCCGGACCGAGCTGGCCGGGAATCTGCCCCGCGTCCTCGGCGACGCCGTACAGCTGCAGCAGGTCGTGCTCAACCTCCTTCTCAACGGGCTCGAAGCCATGCAGGGCGTGGTCGGTCACCAGCGTGAGCTGGACATCAGCACACACACCGAGGCGACCGATCACGTCCGCGTGGCGGTCCGGGACTCCGGAGCCGGGATGGACCCGCTGCTGGCGAACCGCCTGTTCGAGGCGTTCTGCACGACCAAGCCCGGAGGCCTGGGGATGGGGCTCTCGATCAGCCGCTCCATCGTCGAGCAGCACGGCGGCCGGCTGTGGGCCGTGCCCAATGACGGTCCAGGCACGACGTTCCAGTTCACGCTGTGACGCAGTCCCTCATTCAGCAATCATCTGCGGCCGCTCGTAATCTGCACATCGCGCCTGAGCGCATGCACGAACGATCGCGCGGCTGCCGGAACGTCCACCCGCCGTGTGCCGTCGACGATCTCGCGGGCGGTGACGTTGGAACCGTACGCTCGCGCGTCCGCCTCCTTGTCGGGCCGCAGTACGCCGCCTGACAGATCGATGCCTGCGAACAGCCCCTGGGATCGGGAATACGACAGCATCTCGGCATGCATCTGCGCGTCCGTGGCCGCGTTGGCCGATCGGCCGACCGGTCCCGCCGCCAGCGACGCGTCCGTGCCGAGCGACACCTTGTCCTGCAGCAGCTTGTCCGCCCCCGTTCGATTCATCACGAGCAGCACGAGGTCGACTTCCTCTGCGCCGATCTGCAGACCAAAGCTGCCCTTGGCGAGGCGCATGAAGACCGGGGCGCTCCACCCGTTGGCGCGGCGGCAGCTCATGACGCCCGAGCCCGCCTCTCCGCCAATGACGAAGGCGGCCTTTTTCATCGACGGAACGACCAGGACGCATTCCGCGTTGTTCCAGAGGTCCTCCGGTATGCCGCGGTCCGGCGTTCCACGCAGTTCGCTCAGCACTGCCGAAGCGCTGCCGAGCCGTTTGACTTCGGTCTTTGACAACTCGGCAAATGCCGAGGTCGCGAACAGACATAGTCCGCAGAAGATTGCGAGCTTCTTCATAACGTCACGCCTGTCTCGAATGTAAATCCATCCATAACGTGGTGTCGGAGCAAGAGCCACGCCGGGCATGCGCGATTGTCCCGCCGATGCACGACGTCGGCCCGGTGCGTCTCCCTGAGCACTCGTGAGCGTTCTCGCGCAGAACTCTGCGGTCCGCCTCGCACACAGAATCCTCTCGACTCAGTGCCGGGTGGCACCAGCCTTGCCCGCACGCGGTGTGCCGCTCCCGCGGTTGCGGTAAAGACCGCGACGCCGCAGAGGAGCCGGCCTGGGTCAGCCCTGCGGCCTGTCGCTCCACGTGCATGGCGACAAGGAGGCTGGCAGCCGAAAGCTGACCGCTGGATGGAGGAGGTTCAGGTGGCACTCACAGTTGGATTCATCGGCCTCGGCATCATGGGCAGTCGCATGGCTGCCAATCTACAGGCGCGCGGCTACAACCTGGTCGTCTTGAACCGGACGAGGAGCAAAGCGGAGGCGCTCCTGCAAGGCGGGGCGATGTGGGGGAACACGCCGTTGGGCGTGGCCGACGCCGCCGACGTGCTCGTCACGATGCTCGCGAATCCCGAGACGGTCGAAGCCGCGGCGCTCGGCCCCGAGGGGTTCCTGCGCGGCATGCGTCCCGGGTCCATCTGGATCAACTCCAGTACGGTCAATCCCTCATTTGCCCGGCGCATGGCCGGGGAGGCGCGGGCGAACGGCGTCCGCTACCTCGACGCGCCTGTCACCGGGTCCAGGGAGGCCGCCGCCGGTGCCAGACTGCTGTTCATGGTCGGTGGTGAGGCGACCGATCTCGAGGTCTGCCGGCCGCTCCTCTCCAGCATGGGCACGCGGATCGTCCATGTCGGCGCGCTCGGTCTGGGATCCGCGCTGAAGATGGTGAACAACCTGCTGGGCGCCGTGTCCATGGCTGCGTTCGCCGAAGGGGCCGCGCTTGGGGAGGCGCTCGGCGTTCCGCGTCAGACGATCTTCGATACGCTGCTCGGCGGTCCGATGGTCGCGCCCGTCGTGAGCGCGAAGCGCACCGGGATCGAGCGCGACGACTACGATGCGGATTTCCCGATGCGCTGGATGCAGAAGGATCTGCATCTCGCGGCGATCAGCGGATACGAAGCCGGCGTGCCGATGCCGGTGGTGAACGTCACGAAGGAGCTCTACCGGCTCGCCATGCGGGAGGGCTACGCCGATCAGGACTACGGCGCCATCTACAAGTATCTGACCGCCGAGCGCCACCGTCTGTCCACGTCGGCGCTCTGAACTACCACCAAGGTGGAATAGCGCGCTCGTCTCACCCGCGCTCTAATGGAGGCGGATGGCAACACCTCTGATTTCCGTGGTCGACGACGACCACTCGGTCCGTGAATCGCTGGCCAGGCTGATCCGATCCGTCGGATTCGGCGTGGCGGTCTTCGGCTCGGCCGAAGAGTTCCTTGGGGCGGGCCGGGGTCGCGAACCGGACTGCCTGATCGTCGACATCCGCATGCCCGGAATGAATGGGCTCGAGCTGCAGCGTGCGCTGTCGGCCAGCGATCCCCGGCTGCCTGTGATCCTCATCACGGCGCACGGATCGGACGAGCAGGTGCGCGCGCGCGCGATTGGGGCGGGGGCGGTGGATTACCTGCTCAAACCGCTGAAAGAGGAAGAAGTGCTGAAGGCCATCGACGTGGCCTTGAGCGCACAATGACGGCAGGCGGCCGTTGACGGCGCCACGTCCACGATGAAAGCAGAGTTCCCATGACGATATTAGAGGCCCCTGTATACATCATCGACGACGATCTCTCGGTGCGCGAGGCCGTGGGAAGGCTCGTGCGGTCGGCCGGGTGGAAAGTGGAGACGTTTGCGTCAGCCCACGAATTCCTCGCCAGTCCGTGGGCCGACGTCCCGAGCTGTCTCATACTCGACGTCCAGCTCCCGGGAGTCAGCGGCCTCGATCTGCAGCAGCGTCTCGCGAAATCCGGCGCGCGCACCTCGATCATTTTTCTCACCGGCCACGGCGACATTCCCACGTCGGTCCGGGCGATCAAAGCGGGCGCACTCGAGTTCCTGACGAAGCCGTACGCTGACGGAGACTTGATCGAGGCCATCGAGCAGGGGCTCGCCCGCGTCGCGGAGCAGCTGGCGGACACACGCGATCGGGCGGAACGGCACGACGCGCGTATCCAGTCCGTCGCGGAGGGGCGCGACGGCGGCCGGCTGGCGATTGGACAGTCCGCGGAATGGAAGGATGTCCTGCGAAAGGCGACGCAGGTGGCCGCGACGGAGACCACCGTCCTCCTCCAGGGGGAATCGGGGACCGGAAAGGAAGTCGTGGCCCGCTTCATTCATCGCGCCTCGCCGCGGCAAAAAGGTCCGTTCGTGGCCATCAACTGCGCCGCGCTGCCGGACCACCTCCTGGAATCGGAGTTGTTCGGGTACGAGCGGGGCGCATTCACGGGAGCCCAGAACGCCAAGCCGGGGCAGATCGAGCTGGCGTCGAACGGCGTGCTGTTTCTTGACGAAGTGACGGAGATGAGCGCGGCCGCGCAGGCCAAGCTGCTCCGGGTCCTCCAGGAACGCGAGTTCCAGCGGCTCGGCGGCACACGCCTGCTGAAGGCCAACGTCCGCGTCATCGCCGCGACGAACCGTAACCTGCGCGATGCGGTCGGCCGCGGCGCGTTCCGCGAGGATCTGTACTACCGGTTGTCGGTCTTCGACATTCCGTTGCCGCCCTTGCGCGAACGGACGCGGGACATTCCCATCCTCGCCGACGCATTCGTCCGCGACATCGGCCGCTCGATCGGCCGCCCGCCCGCGGTCTTGACCGACGCGGCGACCGAGATCCTGCTGAAATACGCCTGGCCTGGCAACGTGCGTGAGCTGCGCAACGTCCTCGAGCGCGCGGCCATTCTGTGCGAGGACGGACCCATCACACCTCGCCACCTGTCGCTGCACGCTGAGCCGATCGCGCCTGCGTCCGGGCAGACGACCGACCTGCGAACCGCCGAGCGGCGCGCCATCGAGAAAGCGCTGCGGGAGACGGACGGGAACAAGGCCAAGACCGCTCGCCGCCTGGGTCTGACGCGCACGCAGTTGTACGTCCGGTTGCGGAAGTACGATATCGACCCCCCGGCGGTCTCGTAGCGCGCCCCGGCCGTCGATCT
This sequence comes from uncultured Acidobacteriota bacterium, assembly GCA_963749835.1. Taxonomy (GTDB): domain Bacteria; phylum Acidobacteriota; class Vicinamibacteria; order Vicinamibacterales; family 2-12-FULL-66-21; genus JALZOC01. The sequence goes on along the minus strand of CAVVOD010000001.1, from coordinate 1,955,224 downwards.
CCATGACACGCTCGTGCGGCCACAGAGATGGCTCACGAGCTCGGAGCAGGCGTTCGTGCCCCTGGCCGAACGCCAGGACGGCGTCAGACATCCTGACGCCGTCCGCCCCTGCCCTCACCGACAGTGCAGTGCGCCCGGCGGCGCACCCGTCAGCGAGCCGTCGAGGCCTTCGCCTTCTTGTGCGTCGCGACGTGCTCTTCGGTCGGGGAGCCCTGATTCTTCGCCAGGTGCCGTTCTCCCTCGACCACGATGGCCTCGGCGCCGTCCATCGAACCCGCTTCCCAGATATTTTTCAGCACGTATTTGTCGCCGTAGCGCTTGAACACAATCTCGCTCTTGGCAGGCGTCTCGCGAGCCTCGGTGTTCTGCGCCTGGAAGAGCACGGACCCGTGTGCTCCTGTCAGTTCGAACATCGCCGGGTCGTCGTCGTCCGGTCGAATCGTGTAGCGGCCCGCGGGCACCGAGGCGTAGCCCACGACAAACGGAAACGAGGTGGTGAACTCCACCGGGTCGGTAATCTGCGCGCTGGCGTTCTGGACCCCGGCGAGCACCAGGATCCCTCCAGCGATGCCTATGGAACGAACGAGTGACGTCATGGCTTCTCCCTGGGCCGTGTCCGACACGTTCGTGATCGGACGTGCGGTGTAACGCTTCAGGCCCCTGGTGGAGAGCATCGCAAGAGTCATGCTCAGATGGAGTCGTTGGATGGTTACGGTCCTGCGCACCATTGCCGACTACGCGCTGCGCACTGCGTATATCCAGCCGCGCAGCAACAGCGCCCCATCCTCCTGCGCGCCTCTGAACAGATCCGCGCACGTCCACGCATTCACGATCCTCGCCCGCACGCCGTAAGCGACCGACAGAGGCGCCCGGGCCTTTGAAATGCGCGCACGCCGGGGTGCGCGGCCATGGCTCCTGCCTTGCCATCATTCACGGAGTCGGCGGCCGGCGGCGCATCCGCTGAGCCGGCGTGGTGTTGCTGAGGCGATTTGAGCGGGAGAGGAGCTGATGTCATGAAACGAAGCCACCGCATGATCCGCATTCTTCGCGCGCAGTATCGCCTGGACTGGACGCGCAATCGGTAGAGCCAGCGCACGAAGGAGTGGGCCGCCTATGGAGTCGATGCCGCAGCTTCTCTCGACCGCTTCGCCGGCCACGCCACGCGCGCGGCCGCGATCGCGCCTTCGCGCGGGCGGCGCGGTCACCGGGGCATTCGGTCTTCTGCTCACCGCGGTGCTGAGCCATGGATGCAGCGCCGTCATACCGGCGAACGTGCCGCGGCCGGCCGGGATGCGCGATCTCTCAGCGCCGGTGGAGGTGCACGGCGAATCGATGACACTGCACCTTGCGTCACCCCGCACGCCACCCGCTGCGTCCACGCCGCTCGTGCTGTACGCCAGCGGTGACGGGGGATGGTTCGGCGCCGCCGTGGGCATGTTTCACACGATCGCGGCGAGCGGGCTCCCCACCGCAGGCTTCAGTACGAAAGCGTTCATGCGCATCGAACAGCGGTGGTCGAAGCCGCTGAGCGTGGCGCACGTGGCCGAGGGGTACCAGCGAATCATCGATGCCGCCCGGACCGGGCTGCGGTTGCCCCCGGACGCTCCCGTGGTGCTGGCGGGCTGGTCCCGCGGGGCCTCCCTGGGCGTTCTCGTGGCCAGCAGCCGCGAGGTCGATCGTCAGGTCATCGGACTGGTGGCGATCGGCCTGGCCGCGGAAGAGCAGCTCGACATCGCGGGCGACAGTGACGAGGATGCCGGCGAGAGCAGTCCGCTGCCCGCCAGCGTCAGCGACGACCTGCACGGACGCTCGATCGCGATGTACCCGCTGCTCTCACAGATCGCCCCACGGCGCGTGGTCGTTATCCAGTCTTCCGGAGACGGCTACCTGCCGGGGCCTCGCGCGCGTGAACTGTTCGGCGCCGATTCGGCGATGAGCCGGCTGGTGGTCGTCGACGCGCGGAATCACCGCTTCAACGGCGGTGAGTCGAACTTTGCCGCCGCCCTGACCCAGGCGGTCGGCTGGATCGCGTCGCCAGATGCAGTCGCGGATCGTTGATCAAAGCGAGTGGAGCATGTCATCAGGCGAGACACAGGGAGACTACGCGTGGTCATCTGGCATCGACGTTGCCACGAAATGTGCGTGAACGTCCTGGCTTTCAGGCAGCAGCTCCGAGGACTCAGCGCTGCCACTCGAAACTGGAAACCAGGGACGGGTAGCCGACAGCAACTGAGACGGCTGTTCAGGGTATCGCACCCTGCAGCGTGAGGTTCCAATGATGAGAGTTCGAGCATTCTGTGGCCCGCTGGCTGTCCTGATGGTCTGTGCCGCGAGCAGTGTGACGATGGCCAGCGAGGCTCCGGCTCAGACCCGTGAGACCGTAACCATCCGCGGTCAAGCGCTGTCGATGCACGTGTACGGCGCCCGAGGCGGGATGCCCGTCATCGTGTCGAGCGGGGATGGCGGGTGGATTCATCTGGCGCCGCATGTGGCGGAGATTCTCGCGGCAAAGGGTTTCTTTGTCGTCGGCCTCGACGTCAAGGACTACCTCGAGCGCTTCACATCCGGGAAGACGACGCTCAGCATGGACGACGAACCGGGCGACTACAGAGTGATTGCCGACTTTGCGGCACGCGGATCCAGCCAGAAACCGATCCTGATTGGCGTGTCTGAGGGAGCCGGATTGTCGGTACTTGCGGCAAGCGATCCGCGCATGAAGACGGCCATTGGAGGAGTGATCGGCCTGGGACTGCCGGACCTCAACGAGCTCGGATGGCGCTGGAAGGACGCGATGATCTACGTGACCCACGGTACGCCGCACGAGCCGACGTTCAGTGTCTCCGCGATTATCGACCGCCTGCCGCCAGTTCCGCTGGGCGCCATTCATTCCACCCATGACGAGTTCGTGCCGGTCGCACAGGTGCAGCAGGTGTTCGAACACGCAAGGGAGCCCAAGAAGCTGTGGGTCATCGAGGCCGCGGATCATCGTTTCAGCGATCACCTGGCGGAATTCGACCGGTGCCTGCTCGAAGCCGTCACGTGGGTTGCCCGGCACACGGCAGGGTGACATCCCGGTTCCTCCCCCCCGCTAGCCCAGGCTCAGACCGCCGTGATTCGCGAAGCCGCTCTCCCCGGCACACTCACCACCGCAGTCCGCTCGTGCGACTACACCGTCGTGCGCAGGATGATGTGCCAGCGTCATGCGGGCGCCGCGGCCGCGCTTCTGACCGAGCTCAGCCTCGATGATCAGGTTGTCGTGTTCCGCGTGCTGCCACGCAAGAACGCCGCCGCCATCTTCGAGTACCTCACACAGAACGCGAAGGAGCGCCTCCTGAAGGGACTGGCGCACGAAGAGGTTGCCGCCGTCCTGAATGCGATGGCGGCCGATGACCGCACAGCGCTCCTCGACGAGCTGCCCGCGGCCGCGACCCGGCAGCTCCTTGCGCTCCTGACACCCGAGCAGCGAACGGTGGCGCTCACGCTGCTCGGTTACCCCGAGAAATCCGTCGGGCGCCTGATGACGCCGTCCTACATCGCCGTCCGGGCCAACTGGACGGTCCGCGAGGTCCTCGACTACGTCCGGACCCACGGTGAAGACAGCGAGACATTGAACGTCATCTACGTCCTCGACGACCGGGGACTGTTGATCGACGACCTTCGCATCCGCGAGGTCCTGCTCGCGTCACTCGACACCCGCGTCGCGCAGCTCATGGACCGGCACTTCGTTGCGTTGAAGGCCACCGACAAGCGGGAGGCGGCGGTCCACCTGTTTCGCCAGTACGATCGGAGTGCCCTGCCGGTCACCGATACGGCCGGGATGCTCATCGGGATCGTCACCATCGACGACGTCCTGGACGTCGCTGAGGCAGCGGCGACGAGAGACATTCAGCGCATCGGCGGATCGGAAGCGCTCGACGAGCCTTACATGCGGATCACGTTTGCGCGCATGCTGAAGAAGCGCGCGGGCTGGCTGACGGCGCTCTTCATCGGCGAGATGCTGACGGCCACGGCCATGGGGGCCTTCGAAGCGGAGATCTCGCACGCCGTGGTCCTCGCGCTGTTCATCCCTCTGATCATTTCGAGCGGGGGCAACTCCGGCTCTCAGGCATCGACACTGGTGATCCGGGCGCTGGCGCTCAAAGAGCTGCGGCTGGCCGACTGGTGGCGGGTGATGCGGCGCGAGATCCTCGCCGGCCTGCTGCTCGGGGCCATTCTGGGCAGCATCGGATTCATGCGCATTGCGCTCTGGTCGGCGTTCTCCGGCGTCTACGGCCCGCACTGGGTGCTCGTCGCCACAACCGTGAGCGTGGCACTCGTCGGCGTCGTCTTGTGGGGTACGCTGATTGGCTCCCTGCTGCCGTTTCTCCTGCGGCGCCTCGGGTTCGATCCGGCCACTTCGTCCGCGCCGCTCGTCGCGACGCTCGTAGATGTGACCGGCCTGGTGATTTATTTCATCGTCGCCCTGATCGTCTTGCGCGGGACGCTCCTGTAAACACTGCCAATCGCTTACCACTAGAACCCATCTCATAAATGCGACGCAGCACCGAGGGCGTCGGGGCGCCCGTCGCGCAAGGCGCGAGGAGCGAGAATACTGAAGTATTCGACCGACGAGCAACGCCGCGCCACGGAATGCCCCGGCGGCCGAATGCCGGCGCATTTATGAGATGGGTTCTAGTCACGAATTCGCACATTCGGCTCGACGGACATCCCGAGCCGCAGCAGGTTCGTGTCCTGCCCCTGGTTGAACACGATCCTGACGGGAATGCGCTGGACCACCTTCACGTAGTTGCCGGTGGCGTTCTCCGGCGGCAGCAGGCTGTAGCGTGCGCCGCTTGCGCCCGCGATGTTGAGCACGCGGCCCTCGTACGTCCGGCCATACGCGTCAACGGAGAGCGTGGCGGGCTGGCCGGCGCGCATGTACTTCAACTGCGTTTCCTTGAAGTTCGCCGTCACCCAGATGTTCTGGCTGTCGAGCGGGACGACGGTCATCAGTTGCTGACCCTGCGACACGTTCTGGCCGGGCTGAACCGATCGCCGCCCCACGAGGCCGCTGACGGGAGCGACGATCGTCGTGTATTGCAGATCCAGCTGCGCCTGCTGCAAGGCCGCCGCGGCCCGCTGCGTCTCTGCCTCGGCGGCCAGGGCCCGCGATCGCTGCGCGGCGATCTGTTCCGGGCGGGTCCCCGCGGATCGCAATTGTGCCTGCGCCTGCGCAAGACGCGCCCGCGCCTGACTCACGGTCTGTTCGGCGGCGGCCGCTGACGCGCCGGCGGCCTCCACGGCGGCAGCCGTCGCCTTCTGGCCGTTCACGGCCTGACTGTATTGTTGCTGGGGAATCTCGTCCCTGTCGGCCAGCGGCTTGTATCGCGTCACGTCGTCCTGCGCTTTCAGATCGTTCGCTTCAGCCTGGCGCAACGTCGCCTGACCGGCCTCGAACTGCCGTTCGGCCCCCGCGAGGCCCGCGGTGGCGTTCTCGACGTCGGCATGGGCCGTCGACAGCTGGCTTGCGGTGTCGGTGGACGTGATGGGCACATTCGTGCGCAGCGCGGCGGCGCTCGCTTCGTCATTCGCCAGTGTCGCCCTGGCACTGGCGATGGCGACTTCATATGTCTTCGGATCGAGCTGTGCGAGCACCGTCCCCGCCTGGACGAACTGGTTGTCGTCCACCATCACGCGTGTCACATGGCCCGAGACACGGGAACTGATCGGGTAGATGAAACCGTCGATCTGCGCGTTGTCGGTGGTCTCCCACGCCGTCGAGCGCCAGTACCAGACACCGGCCGCCGCGATCAGCGTCACTGCGATTGCTGCCAGCAGGAGCGTACGCCCTCGGCGTGACCGCCTCGGCGTTCTCCCGAGCGGCGCCGCGCCGGACTCTGGCGACGGTACGTCACCTGGCGCCGTCGAACCGGCTGTGTGTGTTGAGTCTGTCATGGCTATCTGGCTCCTAAATACGTGAGCGCCGACTGCTCGGCCACGCCGATCGCCTGCGCGAGCGAGATCTTCGCGAAGTTGTACGCATAGAGACTGGCGATGTAGGACTGATTGGCTGCGGCCACCGATTCCTGCGCCTGCACGACCTCGAGGTTCGCTGCAACGCCCGCGGAGAACCGATCTCGCGCCTGCGTGAGCGTCTGGTTGGCGAGTCCGATATTGCTCTGGGCCACGGTCACGAGGTCGGACGATGACGTGAGCTTCAGGAACGCGGTGCGTACCTGCTCATCGACCCTGCCGTCCATGTCCGCCAGTTCCGCTTTCCGCTGCTTGAGCTCGGCATCGGCCTGCAGGGTATCTGCCCGCACCCGCGTGCCCTGAAAGATGGGCACCTTCAGCACGAGCGCGGCACTGAACGTCCCGTGCGAGGAGCCGAAATTCGGACTCCCGATGTCTCCATAGTTCGCCTCCGTGGAGAGAGACGGATAGTTCGCGGCTGCCGCGGACTGGCGCGCGAGCTCCGCCGCCCGCACCTGCGCCCGGGCGCCGAGGTACTCGGGCCGCGTCGCGTATGCCTGAGTCAGTGCCTGGTCCAGCGTGATGCCGTCGAGTGGCGCGAACGGGATGGCATCGGTCACCTCGAACGCCTGGCCCTTCGGCAGTCCGATGATCCGAGCGAGCGCCAGCTTGTCGATTGAGAGCTGGCTCTCGGCCGCAATCAGCCGCTGCTGCTGGGTCTGCAGCTCCACCTGGGCGCGCAGCACGTCGATGCCGGCGATCACACCGGACTGGTTCTGGTCCTTCGCGCGCTGGTGGAGCGTGTCCGCCGTCGTGACCTGGGCGCGTGTGGACTCCACCGTCGCCTGGTCCGATATGACGACCAGGTAAGCATTGCCGGTGGCGAGCACCACGAGGTCGCGATCGCTCTTGTACGAATAGCGCGCGGCTCTCTCTGATTCCGCCGCCGATTTCCAGTTCTGAATGTCGGACAGGTTGAAGATCTCCTGGGAGACGTAGAGGCGGGCATCCGCCACGCTGAATGGCCCGACCATCGAGGGAATGCTCAACCCCGGTATGCTCACGTTGAAGCCCGCCGCTTTCAGGTTGATCTGCTGGCGAGTGCCACTCAACTGCCCCGAGACGTCAGGGAGCAGGTCGCTCAGACGGCGAAGCCGTGCCGCACCTGCGATTCGTGTGTCCTGGTCGCTCTGGATGAGTCCAAGATTCTGTTTCAGCGCCCGATCCAGCGCGTCCCTGAGAGACAGCTGCAGCGTCGTCCCGGTCGCCTCGCCCGCGGGCACGCTGCCGAAAAATGGACTTTGCGCCTGTGGTGGTGTCTGGCCGGCGCTCGAGGTCGGCACTGCCAGCAGCGGGACCAGCGACAGAAGGACCGTGAATGCGCGCCTGACGATCATGTCCGTGGCTCCGCCAGAGTGGCCGTTTCCGACGCGGCGCGCCCGGAACCTGCACCGGCGACGCCGGCTGCGTTGAGAACGGTTTCCACTACCACGTCATCCCCGAGTGAGGAGTTCAGCATCAAGTGGAACAGCTGCCGAGAAGGCCACTCGTGGCCAAAGTAGCGCTTGATGAAGGCTGCGCTGTCGCGATCCACCGTCTCCACCGACTCGAGCGCCTCCTTCTCGCTCTTACCGGTCGTCACCAGCCGCTTCACTTTGTCGCCGAGGGATCCATAAATGAACACGTGAAAGACATCCTTTCGATTCGTGAGGTAGTGCGCCGAGCCACGTCCGACGATCACCGCGCTGCCCATGCTCCCGACCTCCATGAGGATCTGCTGCGCCACGTCGCGAACACAATCGGCGTCCACCAGACGCAACCGCGGCAGGTGCACGTTTCCTTCGAAGCTGCCTCGGAGGAAGGCTTTGAAGAGGCGGTAGTACATCCGGTCGGTTCGCTCTTCGCGCTCTGCCACTTCGAGGCTGACGCAGTCCATCCGGCGTGCGATCTCGTCTGTGAGCCGCTGATCCCACAGAGTCCAGCCAAGCCGTGCGGCCAGCTTCGCGGCAATCACGCCGCCTCCGCTTCCGAACTCGCGTTCGACCGTGACGATGCGAATCATCGTTCTCCCGTCCGGCCCTCTGCCGTGGCCTTCAACTGGGGCCTAATGTGCCGCGACGCTGCCGCCGCCCCCAGGCTCGTTGCGTTTCAACGTGAACGACAGCGGAACCATGACGGCGGCGCCGAAGGCGAGGATCCAGAATGTGTCGATGTAAGCCAGAGCCGTCGCCTGGGCGATCACGGCGCGGTACACCTGCCCGTACGCCTGCATCGTCGCCTGTGACGCCTCCGCGCCGGACGCGGCCAGCCGGGCCGCCAGACCTGACACCGCCCCGGTGAACGCCGGCTCCGACGCGGTGGTGTGCGCGACCAGATGCACTTGATGGAACTGCGCCTGGCGTGCGACGACCGTCGTGACCAGCGAGGTGCCGATACTGCTCCCGATGTTGCGCATGAAGCTGACGAGTCCGGCGACCTCGTTGCTCTTCTCCGCAGGCACGCCGACATAGGAGATCAGGATGATGGGCACGAACAGGAGGGGCAACCCGGCCACCTGTAGCACGCGCAGCAGGCTGGCGCTCCAGAAGCTGATGTCGAGGTCGAGATGCCGGGCCGAGTAGAACATCGCGGCGGACGTGATGAGCCATCCGGTCGCGATGATGTAGCGCGCCGGGACCCTCGTCGTCAGCGTGCCGACGATGGGCATCAGAATCAAGCAGCAGCACACCGCCGCCCGACAGCACCAGACCTGCCGTCTCCGACGAGTAGCCCATGAGCAGCTGAAGGAACTGCGGCATCATGACGAGGCTGGAGAACAACATGACGCCGGCCATGAACATCATCGCGCTGGCGCTGAGAAAGTTGAGATTCCGGAACAGGCGCACGTCGACGATCGGGTCGTCGTGGAACCATTCCCAGACGACCAGCGACACGAGGCCCACTGCGGCGAGCGACCGCCAGTGCGACAATGAACGGGGAGCCGAACCAGTCCAGTTCCTGCCCTTTGTCGAGCATCACCTGCAGCGCGCCCACACCCAGCACGAGCAGCGCCACGCCGATGTAGTCGATGCGTATGCCGCCGCTCGCCATGCGCTTCTGCCACGGGCGGGTCTTCCACCAAGCGGGCGACCAGCAGCGACGCCGATGATGCCGACCGGCAGGTTGATCAGGAAAATCCAGCGCCAGGTGTAGTTGTCGGTGATCCAGCCGCCCGAGCGTCGGCCCGAGGATCGGAGCGACCACCACCGTGATGCCGAAGAGCGCGAACGCCAGCCCGCGCTGGTGCGGCGGAAACGTGTCGGCCAGAATCGCCTGCGCCATCGGTTGCAGCCCGCCGCCTCCCGCGCCCTGGAGGATCCGAAAGACGATCATGGCGCCCAGGCTCGGAGCGATGCCGCACAGCAGCGAGCTCAGCGTGAAGATCGCGAGACAGATCAGGAAGAACCGCTTGCGGCCGAGCAGCGTGACGAACCAGCCGGTGATGGGCAGCACGATGGCGTTCGAGACGAGGTACGACGTCAGGACCCACGTGCTCTGGTCGGTCGTGGCGCCGAGGCTGCCGGCCATGTAGGGGAGCGCGACGTTGGCGATGCTCGTGTCGAGCACCTCCATGAACGCCGCCAGCGCCACGACGACCGCAATCACCCAGGGATTCGCTCTTGGCCGCCATGCCGCTGGACTCATCTATTCCCTGGGGTGCCGGTTGTCGCCCAACGCAATGAGCGTGATGATCTCGTCGACGAATTGACCCATCTGCGGTCTCCTTTACCTTCATCTCTGGCGACGTGCGTCCACTGACACACCCAGGTCGCAATCCGCTTGCCCGCAGCACAGGCCAAAAGAAGGTGGAAATAGAGGAGGGTGTGATGGTCGAGTGCGCGTGGAGGGCACAACCTGCGCACCGATGCACACCGGGCCTCCCAGGCTCTCAGTGCACCTCGCGCAACAGGGCACTACCCCAGAACCAGACTCTGACATCCGTCTGAATGAACACGTCGATCTCCTCGCGCGTGAGCTCCATGCCGAGAAGGCTGAGGTCCGCAAGCGTCTCGAAAGGGTCGACGGCAAGTCGAATCCGCAGGTCCTGGTCGTTGAGCAGCCTGCCAATGACGAGTCCGACCGTGCGTTGTGACATCGCTGTCGCCTCCTTCGGGGCACAGGCCGGGGATCGGGATTCGACGTTCGCGATTCGGAGTTCGGGGCCAGGGATTCGAAGCGCTTCGTGGGGCTCTCGGGCGGCGGAGTCGCAAGGGCGACTCCGCTCCGAGGAACGACTTCTGCGCGATGCTTGCCGAGCCTTTCTCAGTTGGCCCTGTTCGCCGCCGGTGGGAACTTCTTGAACATGTCCACGACGGCCTTGTTCAAGTTGTCAGCATTCTTTTCGGGATTGCTCGAGAGCGTCTTGCTCGACGTGGCTCTCCAGACGGCTTCCTTCGTCTTGCAGTCGAACATGTCGACCACCAGCGTCCCCACCTCATAGTTGGTCACCGTCGTGGTCGCGGTGCCAAACCCGCCGCGCCAGCGCCAGCCGCCGCCGAAGCCGTCGTAAAACGTGTTGAGCGTGTGCTCCTGTCTTGTGGCTTCGTGCGCGGCGATGCCCAGGTCCGCCTGGCCCGTGACGCGCCGCAGGCCCTTCGCCGCAAGCGCCGAATTGACATCGTCGATCACGCGCTGTCGCATGAGGGGATCGGTTGTCTTCGGCTCTTTGATCCACGTGAACGTCTTGTATTGCGCGAAGTCCGCGCCCTTCTTGAAGTCCGTGGTGACCTTCTGTGCGAACGTGACGTTGGCGATTGTCATCGCCAGAGCGAAACCGAGAGTGATTCGTGAAATGTTCTGCCGCATATCTGACCTCCACACACAAAGAGGGCAAGCAGGATGCCAGTCTCCTGTCGGAAGGGGAGGGTGCCCGGGAGCTCGTTGAATGTCCCATCTGAACGCCAGTTGCAACGCGCGGCGGAGCGAACTGTTCGATCTCGTATGACTTCCTGGCCAGCGAGGAGCGCGCAGCCATCCACAACACTGCGCATCACGACGCAGCCCGGGCGGCGTCTTACGGCTGATCTTGATGCTGCCTGAAAGGAGGAGCCGCGCCCTGAATGCTGACCCGGGCACGCAGGGGCGTGATGCCCTGCGTGCCCGGGTTGGTCTCAGAACTCGTATCGAATGCCCAGACGGATTTGCCGCGGCGTCTCGAGTTGTGCGAGGTTGGCGCGGCTTGCCTGCCCGAAGTCCGGGTTCATCGCAGGAAAGCTCGTCTGCGTGTCCGGATCGTAGTCGAGCGCCCGCTGCTGGTTGAACAGGTTGAACGCGTCGGCCAGCAGCACAAGGCGCTGGGCTCCATGAATGTGCAGCCGATAGTCGGCGTGCAGGGCCGTCGTGTAATCAGGCCTGGTCCGCGTCCGGAACCCGTCAACGGTCTCGAACCCGGATCCGCTGGGGCCTTCCGGAATCTCCCCCGCGTTGCCATAGACCGGATGCGCCGCAAATGCCGTCAGCGGCTTGCCGGACGAGACGGAGATACCGATTCCGACGTTCAGCGCTCTCAGCTCGCGGTTCCCGTAGACCTTCAGCCTGATGCGGACGATCGAGTGGCAGCGGGCCGTCACCGAGCGTGCCGAGATACCGCACGTCGCCCCGATAGCCGAACTGCGGCACGCCGATCGCCGTGTAGCTCGGATCGTTGGTCGGGAAGTCGAACAACGAGGTAATCCCGGGATCCGACTGGCCGTTGTCGTCGCGGAAGAACCCTTCGAACGTCCCGCGCAGACGGGAGTACCGATACGACGACATGAGCGACCAGTGGTTCGAGAAGCGCTTGTCGGCCGTCACTTCGAGCGCGTTGTACTTGTGGATCGGCTTCTCGAAGCTTGCGCCGAGGTCACCCGCCGTCGGCGTGGCCGGCCCGGGGTTCGTCAGCGTGTAGTCGGCTGTCGTGGCCCCGGCAATCCCGAGATCTCCGGCGACGACAGGGAAGGCCTGGACATCTTCGAGCACCCGCGGAATATCGCGGTGGATATAGCGGACGCCCACGCTCATGCCCGCCAGCGGCTCGAATTCGAACCCGACGACCGCCTCTCTCACGTAGCTCGACTTGACGTTGGGATCGATCAGATCGGCGCTCACACCCTGCTGCAGAAAGTGGCTCGTCGTGCCGAGCGCCGGCACACCGTCCGGCACCGGCTGCGTCAGGCCCGCGTCGAAGTAGTCCGCGCGGCTGACACCCGCGTCGGACGACAGCGCGCGCGCCGCAAGGTCGTTCGGGATCTTCGCGTAGAAGAGTCCCCAGTTGCCGTAGATCTTCGTCTTGCCGCTTCCGGTCGGATCGAAGGTCGCGCCGAGGCGCGGGGCCCAGTTGTCGCCGAGGGTCAGTTTCGCCAGGGTGCCGGTCAGCGCCTGACGCTCGTACCGGATTCCCGGATTGATCGTCAGCCGATTGCCGATGGTCCAGGTATCCTGCGCGAACACATTGACGTAGTGCTGATGCGTGTCGCGCACGTTGCTCGTGTTCGCGCGGATCACCCGATAGATCTGCCCGAAGGCCGGGTCCGCGTCGATCTCAACCTGGGCGCCCGTCGTCGTCTGCGTGCCATCGGGCAGCGTGAACGTCGGTCCGGTCCGATTGGTCGGTGTTCGCGTAGTCGATGTTCTCGTATTCGATCCCGTACCGGAGGCTGTGGCGGTGGAACACGTTGGTGGCCTTCGCCTGGTACTGCCAGTTCACGCCCGTGTTTCCGACTTCGTAGAACCCGATGCCGCCGCTGCGCCCCTGCGGCGTCACGGTGTTGTCGGTGATCGACCATTGGTCGACCGACGGCGTTTCGACGATGGTGTTCCGGGCGCGGCCGAGCGAGGCCTCGAGGAGGAAGTGGGAGTTGACCGCGCCTTCGTACCTCACCGTCTGGTTGTGTCCACCATAATGATCCAGTTTGCTGAACCCGGACGTATCCGATCCCAGGAGGGATGAGTAACGTTGCGGACCGTTGTCCCCGACGGCTGGATCGCCAAAGAACGACGCGTCGAGACGATGGCCAGACGCGATCTGCCAGGTGCCCTTTGCGGCATACGCGAGGATCTTGCGATCCTGATTCACCCCTCCCAGGCTCCGCAGAGGGAACTCCTCGGGCGCGACATATGTCGTTCGCATTTGCTGCGGATCGATCGCGCCGAACATGAACAGGCGATTCGGGATCAGGGCCCCACCGGCCTCGACGCCGGCGTCGCTCACGCGGGTGTCGGTGACGTTGACGGTCCCGTTGACGGTCGTGACCTGGTTGTACGAGCTCTCGAGGCTCTCCGGACGGGCGTAAGCGAAGGCGCTGCCTCGCAGCGTGTTCGTCCCGCTTTTCGTGATGACGTTGACGACACCGCCCGTGGACTGGCCGAACTCCGCCTGGTATCCGCCCGTCTTCACCTGCGTCTCCTTGATGAAGTCGGACGGGACGCCGTTGCCGAGCGAGCCAAAGACGATCGAATAGGAGCCGAGGCCGCCGTAGCCGGCTGTTGGTGATGTTGACGCCGTCGACGACGTACTGGTTCTCGAGGCCGCTGCCGCCGGACATCGAGGGGTTGGAGTCTCCGACCTGACCGCCGCTGCTGACGCCGGGCGCGAGATACAGCGACTCGCTGAACCGCCGGCCGACGGGAATCCGCTGCAGCATGTCGCTGTCGATCACCGCACCGGTTGTCGTCGACGACCGGTCGACGACGGGCGCGGCGCCCGAGACGTTGACCGAATCGGTGAGCGTGCCGACCTGAAGGGGCAGGGCCAGCTCCACACGCTGACCAAGCCTGACGTCCACGTTTTGACGATCGAGGCTGCGGAACCCCTGCAGTTCCACCTTGACTTCGTACGAGCCCGGAGTCAGAAACGGCGCGAAGAAGGCGCCGCCGGCGTCGGTGGTGAAGGTTTGCGGTCCCTGCGGGGTGATCACCGTCACCGTCGCGCCGGGCACCGCGAGACCCTGCGCATCCGTGACGCGCCCGGCGATCGATCCTGTCGTCGTCTCCTGAGCTGCTGCCAGACCAGCGGTCAGGAGCATGCACACAGCTGCAATCACACACGTTCTGCACATGGCTGCCTCGTTGTCCGCCGGTCAATGACGCCCTTCCGAGACGACTCGCCAGCGCTTACTCGGCTTCAGGCAATCCACATACCGGGAGCAGAAGCGGGCGGAGCGGGAAACCAGCGGGAAAGCCGTCGCCACCTGTGTCGGGTCGGCCGAGTGTGTCAGCGATCCTGATCACAAGTGCTCACGTGTATGCACTGTCAAAAGTAGCAGGGCATGGCGTGAGGTCGATCGGGCATCCGTCCGACCTATCGATCGGCTTTGGAGAAGAGCTCCACGGGGCGAGCTGCCGCAGCCAGCTGCTGTCCGTTCGATCCGAGCAGGACCACGCGCACTTCGTATGTGCCGCCCGGCACGTTGTCATAGCGGATCGTGGTGGTGCGCGGCGCCTCATCGCCCTCGAGCTGCACGAGGCTGCTGCGGTAATATTCCTCAGACTCCACCGGGATCTGCAGCGCGCGGTTCGCGGGATCTCTTTCAGCGACGGCGTCAATGACCAGCGTCGCGGGCACGAGCCCCTTCATGGGAGACACGCGCATGCGGAGTCGCTCCACGGCTCCGAGCGGCGACATCGACAGCAGCGCGAGTGGAGCGATGATCACGAGAGCGAGCTTTGCTGAGTGTGGGCGCATGTCCTCGTTCCTTTCCTTGCGCGGGCCACATCGCCGCCGGCGCACGATCATCGGCAAGGCAACCAGCGCGCCACATTGGTGCGGGACTCGGGACTCGGGATCAGGGATCCGGGATTCGGGACTCGGAAAGGGGACTCGGGACTGGGGATCAGAGATTCGCGACTGGTGCAGATTGAACGACGGCCCTTCGCCACGAACCACACGCGCACGGCATCGCCCGGCACGGTGGCGCGTGCGTTGCTCCAACAGGACGCTCTCGCCGGGTCTTCCGCCCGGTTGAGGTCGTGCGACCCGACGCAAGGATGAGTTCACCGCCACGACGCGCACAACAGCGAAACACACTGGTTCGAACAGGAAGGATTCCGTATGACGACGACCATCGGATTGATCGGGGCTGGACATATCGGGAGTCAGCTCGCGAGACTTGCCGTGTCCCACGGGTTTGCTGTGGTCATCAGCAACTCACGCGGCCCGGAGACGCTGGCGGCGCTCGTCGCCGAGCTGGGACCTGGCGCGCGCGCGGCGACCGCGGTGGACGCAGCGACGGCTGGAGACATCGTCGTGGTCACCGTTCCGCTCAGGAACTACCGGGACGTGCCCGTCGAGCCGCTGGCCGGCAAGATCGTGATCGATACGAACAACTATTATCCGGACCGGGACGGCCACATTCCGGAGCTGGATAACGAGTCAACGACCACATCCGAGCTTCTGCAGGCACACCTGCCGAAATCACGAGTCGTCAAGGCGTTCAACCACATCTACGCCTCGCAGCTCACCACCGACGGGCGGCCGCTCGGTTCGAAGGACCGGCGCGCGCTGGTCGTCGCCGGCGATGATCCGGATGCCAGGAATGCGGTCAAAGAGTTGCTCGACCGATTCGGCTTCGATACCGTGGACGCCGGCCCGCTGAAGGAGGGCTGGCGTATTCAGCGCGACACCCCGGGCTACGGTCCACGGCGCACGGCGGAAGAACTACGCAGGGACCTCACGCAGGCCAGGCGATACGCGGACCAATAGGCCCGGGCGACAGTTGACGTCACGGTTATGGCACACCGCAGTTTCAGGACTGTCGAGTCCATCGGCCGCAGCTTGCCCGATGTCGAGCTGACTACCACCTGGGGTCAGCCGACACTGAAGGTGAAAGGGAAGATGTTCGCCTGCATCGCATCGCACAAATCCGCGGAGCCGAACACACTCGTGGTGATGATGGATTTCGCTGATCGGGACGCGCTCATCGAGGACGCCCCCGACACCTACTACCTGAAAGAACACTACGTCAATTACCCGTGCGTCCTCGTCCGGCTTTTGCGCGTCCGTGCCGATGCGCTCCGGGATCTCCTCACAGGCGCACACCGCTTCGTGAGCAACAAAGTGCGGAAGAAGTCGGTCGGCCGCGCCACCCGGGGAGGGACTCGAGACTCACGTACTCGCTGAGGTCGTCTTGCACGCACCCGTGCGTCTCTCCGCATGAGCCGGATCGACACCAGACCCGGTATCATCAGGGCATGTTGAAGAATGCCCCCATCGTTCCGTACATTCCCGCCAGCGACGTCGGCCGGGCGCGAAAGTTTTATGAGGAGAAGGTCGGACTCGTCCCGCGTGAAGAGACCGACGGCGGCGTCGTCTACGAATGCGGCGACCGCTCGTGGATCTTCCTGTATCCGTCAGCCGGCGCCGGGACGTCGAAAGCCAGCCAGGCCTTCTGGCAGGTGGACGACCTCGAGGCGGAAGTGGCGGAGCTGAAAGCGAGAGGCGTGGTCTTCGAGGAGTACGACATGCCCGGTATCAAGACCGTCAACGGCATCGTCACAGCCGGAGGCGCCAGGGCTGCGTGGTTCAAGGACACCGAGGGGAACATCCTCGCGGTGATTCAGACACTGGAAGCTGAAGGGACATAGCGGCTCCCAAAGAACCGAGAGCGGCGACACCGCACCTCTCGGCGATGATTCAACGGAGGTGGGCGTACATCGGTTCAGCTTCCACCATCTGGCGGAACAGGTCGCATTGGGCCCTGCGCAGTCCGGCCTTCGGCACAGCGCGCCCATCCGGCATGAACTCCATGTACCCCTGTGTCTCACCGAAGCGCGGCCACACCGGCAGACCGTTCCCATTCGGATCACCGGTCTTCGCGAAATTGGTCCAGTAGCGCTGGATCACATCCGACAGTTCGCGATCGGCCGCGCCGAACGCGCCCCCGATGTTTCCCGCGTCCGGAAAAGACCCGAACACGTAAGGCAGCTCGCCCGAGTGCAGCGCACCTTCGGCCTCCTGCCCGGGGATCGCGCGATCGAACTGATACCCGTAAGCGGGATGATGCGCCGCCTCGTGCCACGTCTGCTGTGTGGTCCCCGTGCAGCGAAACCGCACATCGACGACGAACTGCACGGACAGCGGGCCGTTGATCGGGTCGTCCGCGGCGCCTGTGCCGTCATGCGCCAGGCCATATGCCGCCAGCACTCTGGACGCCATGTCGGGAGGCACTGCACTCTCGATATTCTTGCGGACTTGATCGGCAGATTCCATCCTCGGGAGTTCGCGTGAGTTGTTGCCGATGATCATCGGGATCCGCGCCTGCCTGCCCGAGAAAAACACCTGCGCAGGATTGCTGGTCAACACCCATCCATCCAGGCCGATCCGGATGTCTGGACGCGGCGCGCCGCGATCGTTCGGAGGACTGGCAGCTTTCAGGAGATCCGCTCCTCCCAGACTGCGCAGGTAGGCGACTGGCTGCTGCCCCGACGGAATGGGCAGGCTTTGCACCCACGTTTCACCCGCCGCCTCCAGATCTGCCAGTTTTGCCGGGTGGAGCGTGATCGAGCCGCTCTGCGAAATGGCCTTGTGGAACAGACCGTGTGCCAGCGGCGACGCCATCAGCGCGCTGGTGCTGATGGCGCCCGCGGACTGCCCGAATACTGTGACGTTGTCTGGATCGCCGCCGAAGTGCGCGATGTTGTCGTGCACCCATCGCAGCGCCGCTATCTGGTCCAGCAGCGCGTAGTTGCCGGACGCGTGGTGCGCAGACGCGCGCGACAGCTCCAGGTGGGCGAAGAAACCAAATACACCGAGACGGTAGTTTGTCATCACCAGCACCACACCATGGCGGTCCAGCCTGCCGTTCTTGAAGAATTCGCTCGACCCGGTGCCGCCCATGTTGGCGCCACCGTGGATCCAGAGCATGACCGGCAGCGGCCGCTTCAGCGGCCACTGCGGCGTCATCACATTCAGATACAGGCAGTCCTCCCTGCCGTTCTCTGCATCGGCTCTGTTCCAGTCGCCCATCACGACCTGCGAGCAGGGCGGGCCGAATGCCGTCGCGTCCCTCACACCGTTCCATTTGTCTACCGGCGCCGGCGGTTGCCAGCGCAGGGGGCCCACCGGTGGGGCAGCGAAGGGAATCCCCAGGAACTCCGCTCCGCCCGCGGCCGGCAAAGCTCCGCGAACCTGTCCAGCCGTGGTCGCCACGACCGCTTCGAGGTGCGCAACGCTTGCGGCTTTTCTATCGCACCCTGCAAAGATGAGCGTCCACAGAGGGACTACGACGGCCTGAACGAGACAGACCTCGCGCAGAATTCGCACGTGTGCCTCCTCGCGCTTAGACGGCGACTTCCGCAGCAAAGGTTGAGACGATTTCGTCGCAACAGATAGCTACGTGCGACGCGTCGGCCGGCTGCCGGACTTCATGGGCGGCCCCGTGTCGCTGGAGGCTGGCTCGAGAATGGCGATGCGTTCGACCGGTGGCAGGACGCAGGCTGGAGAACGAATGGCGGCGCCGGCCTGGTGATGGACACGCTCGCAGGACCGGTCATCCTTGCCGGCTCGTGGAGTTTCGACGGACGGTGGCGCATGTACCTGGGCGTCGGCAGAACTCTCCGCTAACGATCGCACGGCTCAATCGGAGAGTCAGAGCAAGGTCATGGTCCCCTGCTGCCGGGAGGCAACATTCTCCCGGCTGCTCAGAGGCTCCCGCGGCGCACGCTGTTCTTCATGCCCGAGTTGCGTACCGACGGTGGCTGGTCCCCGACACCCTGCTGCCAGGTGATCTCGTTGCTGTGACCGGTCGTCACGATGCGCGGCGTGCGCTCGACGGTGATCCTGTTCCCGGTCCCTGTCACGGAGATCGGACCGCACACGCCGGTCAGCGTGATGATGTTGGTGCTGCCGCTCACAGTCACCTGGCGCGAGGCACAGTCGAGGGTCAGAGTCTGGCCGCTCTGCTTCAGGACGAGACGATCGCCGTCCCTGGAGGGACCGCTCTCCTGAGCCGGCGCCGGTGCGGGCGCACGCGGCGGAGGAGCGGGAGACGGGCTGGGGGACTTTTCGGGCGGTGTCGCACCTGCGCCAGGGCCAGTACCGCCTGCCGGCGTCACTCGTGTCACGACGTTCTTGATGCCGGAGCTGACGACCTGCGGCGCCGAGCCTTCGAGGCTGCGCTCCCACCGCACCTGGTTGTCCATCCCCGACACCTTCAGGGTGCCGACGCCTTCGACCACGACGCGGTTGCCGGTCCCGCTCACCACAACCGTCCGGCATTCGCCGGTGAGGCGAACCGTCTGACCGATGCCATCAATCTTTGTCGTCTCCTCCGAGCACGCGATGGTACCGGTCCGGCCGGCAATCCCGGATTGCTGCGCACCCATCGGCGCTGACAGCGCCCCGCACACGACAAACACGATGCTCGTCAGAGCAACTGGAGCTTCAGCCGGGTAGCGCATGGACGGCCTCCTTTTCGAGCGCCGCGCCACGTCCCGCTCGCCGGGGCGATGGGCTCGAGCGGCGGTTCCGCGGCACTCCGTGATCGGTGCGACGATCAGCATGGCCAGACGCGGATGAAACGCGAGGCCGGCGCCGTTTTCTGCAAATCGCGCATCGACAGTGTGCCTAGGGAACGCACGCGTGTGCAAGCACAGCCGCTGTCGGCAGGCTCAGTCTCTCATTCGTGCCGCAGAGCCACTATGGGAGTGACTCTTGTCGCGCGATGCGCTGGCACGTACGAGGCGGCTGCGGCAACCGCGGCAAACAGCAGGGACACGGCAACGAACGTGGCGGGATCCAGAGGACTGAGGCCGAAGAGCATGCGATCGAGATAGCGCGTGAGAGGCACCGCCCCGGCGATGCCGAGCGCGATGCCGGCGCCCGTCAACAGCAGGCTTTGCCCCAGGACGAGCTGCATGACCTCTGAGCGCTCTGCGCCGAGCGCGATGCGGATGCCGATCTCACGGGTGCGCTGTGCCACCGCGTAGGCCATCACACCGTAGATACCGATGATGGCAAGGGCGGCAGCGACACTGGCGAACAGTCCGAGCAGGACGGCGTAGAGCCGTGGACGCGACAACGAATTCGAC
The DNA here is from genome assembly GCA_963749835.1 of uncultured Acidobacteriota bacterium. Lineage (GTDB taxonomy): Bacteria > Acidobacteriota > Vicinamibacteria > Vicinamibacterales > 2-12-FULL-66-21 > JALZOC01. Next base: position 1,935,229 of record CAVVOD010000001.1, on the reverse strand, counting down.
ATCAGCTGATCCATCCGAGCATCGCAAGGACCGCTGGAGAGAGCCGGCTGCCTTCCACTCGAAGCGCTCGCCGCGCCCCGTCAGCGTCATGGTCGAAGGGACGTAGATGCCGATGTGGGACAACGTCGTGGCCTGCGCCCGGAAGGCGGCCAGGTCGGACAGCGTCACGCCCAGCGCGCGTGCCTGTGGGACGCTCGACCGTCTGTGGCGGGAAGGATTTCAACAATCCGAACGAGTCGATCCGAGTCGCCGTAGGGCAGCGGGCGCAGGAGGATCGCGTTGACGACACTGAAGATCGCTGTATTGGCGCCGATGCCGAGGGCCAGGGTCGCCACCGCGACGGCGGTGAAGCCGGGCGTTCTGCGGGCGGTCCGCGCCGCGTAGCCGAAATCCTGTTTGACGCTCTCCAGCCACGGGAGCAGTTTTATCTCACGGCTCGCTTCGCGGTGCCGCAGCCCGACGCCGAGCTCCCGCGAAGCCTGAGCCGTCGCCATGTTGCGATCGACTCCCTGCCGTGCCAGGTCGCGGATCCGCTCCTCGCGATGAATGTCGAGCTCTTCCTCCAAATCGCGATCGACACCGGACGTCCGGAACGTGTTCACGAGCCGTGAGAGCCAGGACATCCAGCCTCCTTATGCGCGTTTGAGGATCTGCCCGACCGCCCCGGTGACCGCGTGCCACCGCGCCTGTTCGACCTCGAGTTGCGTGCGTCCGGCCGCGGTCACCTCGTACATCCGGGCCCGCCGGTTGTACTCCGTGACCACCCAGCGCGCCTTGACCCAGCCGGTCTCTTCCATCCGGTGGAGCGCCGGGTACAGCGAACCCTGTTCCACGCGCAGCACGCTGTCGGACATGGCGTCGATCTGCGCCGTGATGGCGTACCCGTGCAGCGGCCCACGGCGCGAGAGAATCTTCAGCACCAGCAGTGGAAGCGCGCCTTGCATCGTGTCGTAACGGGCCATATGTAGATATCTTACTGACGATACTTGGCATACCCGCGCCGCGGCGGTTGTCAAGCCGCTTCAGGAACGCGTTCGATCGGGATTGGGAACTTGGGATTGGGGATCGGGGATTGGGGATCGGGGATCGGGGATCGGGGATTGGGGATCGGGGATTGGGATTCGAGGGATCGGGATTCGAGGGATTGGGATTCGAGGGATTGGGATTCGAGGGATCGGGATTCGAGAGATCGGGATTCGAGGGATCGGGATTCGAGGGATCGGGATTCGAGGGATCGGGATTCGAGGGATCGGGATTCGAGGGATCGGGATTCGAGGGATCGGGAAGCCGGAAGCTGGGAACCGGGAGCCGGAAGCTGGAAGCCGGGAGCCGGAAGCTGGAAGCCGGGAGCCGGAAGCGGTGTTTGCTGATAGCTATTAGCTGCGTTAGCTGTTAGCTGCCAAAATACGGCGTGATGACGACAGAGAATGCGCGAAAGGCCGGACGACGGGAGTGGATCGGGCTCGGGGTGATCGCCCTTCCATGCCTGCTGTACTCCATGGACCTGACCGTGCTGAACCTCGCGTTGCCGTCCTTGAGCGCCGATCTCAGACCGAGCAGCGCCCAGCTCCTGTGGATCGTGGACATCTACGGGTTCATGGTCGCCGGATCCCTGATCGCGATGGGCACCCTCGGCGACCGGATCGGCCGCCGCCGGCTGCTGCTGATCGGCGCCGCGGCATTCGGTCTGGCCTCCGTGCTCGCCGCGTTCTCGACGAGCGCCGGGATGCTCATCGCCACGCGCGCGCTGCTCGGGCTCGCGGGCGCGACGCTGGCGCCGTCCACCCTCTCGCTGATCCGCAACATGTTTTTGGACCCGGATGAGCGCACCTTTGCCATCGGCGTGTGGGTCTCGAGCTACTCGGTCGGCGCTGCGATCGGCCCGCTCCTCGGCGGCGTGCTCCTGGAGCACTTCTGGTGGGGATCCGCGTTTCTGATCGGTGTGCCCGTGATGGTCATGCTGCTCGTGGTCGGCCCCGTGCTGCTTCCCGAGTTTCGTGACCCTGACGCGGGTCCCGTGGACCTGATCAGCGCGATGCTGTCGATGGTCGCCGTGCTGCCGGTGATTTACGGCCTCAAGCGGATCGCCCAGGACGGCCCGGGATGGCTGGCCGCCGCATCGATCGCTGCCGGCATGGCGGTGGGCGTTGTCTTCGTGCGCAGGCAGGCACACCTGGTGCGTCCGCTGATCGACCTGCGGCTCTTCAAGGTGACGGCGTTCAGCGTCTCACTGGCCGCGTACACCCTGGCCACCTTCGTGGCGTTCGGACTCTTTGTCTTCATCGGCCAGTATCTCCAGCTGGTGCTGGGGCTGTCCCCGCTGCACGCCGGCCTCTGGACGCTGCCGTTTGCTGCGGCGTTCATCGTCGGTTCCATGCTGACGCCGGTCATCGTGCGGCGCGCGCGTCCGGCGCGCGTGATGGTCGGCGGGCTCGCGCTCGCCTCCGTCGGCTTCGCCATGCTGACCCGGGTCGAAGGGTCCGCAGGCCTCGCGATCGTCGTCACCGGGTTTGTCATTTACTCCCTGGGGCTCGCACCAGTGTTCACACTGGCCACCGACATGATCGTCGGAAGCGCGCCACCGAAGCACGCGGGCGTGGCCTCCGCGATTTCGGAGACCGGCTCGGAGTTCGGCGGGGCACTCGGGATCGCGATTCTCGGCAGCCTCGGAACCGCTGTCTACCGGAGTGGGATGGCCGATGCCGTTCGTGACGGAATCCCTCGCGATGCCGCCGCCGCGGCACGAGATACGCTCGGCGGCGCCGTGGCCATTGCGGAGCAGTTGCCGGACGCGCTCGGTGCCGAATTGCTCGGGACGGCGCGGGCGGCGTTCACGCAGGCGCTGGAATTGAACGCCCTGATCAGCGCCGCCATCGCGATCGCCATGGCGATTGTCGTGGCGGCCCTGCTGCGGCATCCCGCGACGGGTGCCGCTCCGGAGGTCCGCCACTGACGCGGATGTACGCAGGTCTAGAGTGTCAAGGTGCCACGGTGCTCCCCCGAAATGGGGACACTCACCTTTACGGTAAGTTGTTGAATCTACTGAAGGCGTCCAGCGCGGGCGGGCGTCCGCCCGCGCATGGTATTCTTGGCGCCAGACTTATATGCCCGAATTCGTCATCGAGCGCGAGATTCCCGGGGCGGGACAGATGACCGAGGAGCAGGTTCGGGACATCTCGGTGCGGTCGCTGGAGGTCCTGAAGGGCATCGGACCGCAGATTCAGTGGCTGCACAGCTATGTGACTGACGACCGGCTCTACTGCGTCTACCTGGCCCCCGACGAAGCCGTCATTCGCGAACACGCGCGCAAGCTCGGCGTTCCAGCCAACCGCATCTCGGCGGTGCGGCGGCTCATCGATCCCCGACGATACGCCTGACCGATCCGGGTCACGAGCCCGGCGCGTTCTCGGCATCGAGAATCCGATCGAGCGGCGCCGTGAGCCCTTCCCTCCACGCCTCAGCGATACGCCTCGGCACCGATCCGCATTCTCGCCTGGGCCAGCGTGCGCTCGATCTTTTCCCGTTCGCGCCTGCTTGGCGCGGCGCCCCGATCTTCTGCCGGATCGCCGCCGCGGCACTCGCCAGCACGACCGCCGCTTCGTCGCGTGACTGGCAGCTGGCGCACCAGGACAACGACTCCAGCTGACGGGCGACGCCGCGCTGATGGCCCAGCGCGCGAAAGGCCTGGACCGCCTCCTTGAGAGACCGGTCGGCCTCCGCGTATTCCCCGGCCTGAAGATCGACGCTGGCCAGGTCCGCCAGCACCGCGCGCAATGCCCCAGCGATCGTCGATCTCACGGTACCGGGCGAGGCTCTCATGATGGTAGCTGGCGGGCCGAGTCGTGATCGCCCTGCGACGCCGCCACGTCTCCGAGGCCGTTCAGCGCGAAGGCGAAGCCGCGGACGTCGCCGCGCGCCTGCGATGACGCGACGACCTGTTCGAGGAGGCTGCGCGCGAGGTCGAAGTTCCCCCCGGCTTTTGCGGCGTGCGCCATGTTGCTCGTCGCGAGGTCCACCGCGGTGACGTCGCCCAGCTGCTCCCACAGCGAGACCGTTTCCCCGAACAGCGAGGTGGCCTCCGCGTAGCGGCCCTGCCGCTGCGCCTGGTACGCCATGACCGTCATCGTCGTGGCGACGCCCTGCGTGTCGTCGAACTGCCGGTAGATGCCGCAGGCCTCGCGACTGAGCCTCTCGGCCGCGGTCGTGATCGGCCTGGATGTCGGCCAGCACGCTTGCGCAGTACAGCGCGCGTGCCCGAAGGCGGGTCGGCGCCGCGGCGCCAGGCATGCCGAGCACTCGCGCCAGCGTCTCGCGTCCCTCGGTGAGATGGTCCCGCTGCTCCCAGAACCTGAAGAGCGCCGCACCGAGCCGCAGCGCCCACTCGACGTCGCCCGTGGCGATCAGATACCGGATGGCGGCGCGGAAATTGTCGTGCTCGACGTCGCAGCATCGCAGCCACGCTTCGCGTTCGGCCGGGCTCATCTCGAGCGTCTCTTCCTCGGCGAGGACGAGCATGTACGCGGCGTGCGCGCGCTCGGTCGCCGCGGCCTCGCCATGCTCGAGCAACCGCTCCCGGCCGTACTCCCGGAACGTCTCGAGCATGACGAAGCGCGGCTCGCCGTCGTCGGACGCCCGCTGGACGAGCAGGCTGTTGTCGACGAGCGAGGCGACGCCGTTCAGGACGTCGACGCCCAGGTCCTCGCTGGTGTTGCAGACGGCCTCCGCCGCCTCGAGCGTGCAGCCTCCGGCGAAGACCGACAGGCGGCGAAAGAGCCGTCTGCTCGGGCGGTGTCAGCAGGTCGTAGCTCCACTTGATCGCCTGGCGCAGCGTCTGCTGACGTTCCGGCAGGTCGCGTGCGCCGCCGGTCAGCAGCTCGAGCGGCCGTTCGATGCGGGCCAGCAGTTCGCCCGGCGGCAGGATCTTGACGCGGGCGGCGGCGAGCTCGATCGCCAGCGGGAGGCCGTCCAGCCGGCGGCAGATCTCGACAACCGCGCTCGGCGTTCTTCGGCGTCAGCGCGAAGTCGGGCCTGCCGGCTGCGGCCCGCTGGACGAACAGCGCAATCGATGCGCACTGCATCAGCGCCGCCGGCGAGGAGAGCGCATCGGCAGCCGGGAGCGGGAGGGGAGGGACCGGGAACTCCTGCTCGCCGTAGATGTGGAGCACCAGGCGGCTGGTCACCAGAACCTTCAGCGCGGGACAGGCGTCGAGCAGCTCCTTCACGAGCGCCGCGGCATCGGACACCTGCTCGAAATTGTCCATGAGCAGGAGCGTCCGGCCGAGGCTGCGAAGATGCTCGGCGATCGCCCTGACGAGCGGGAGATCGCCGCTCTCACGCACACCGAGCGACCGGGCGACGGCCGAGGCCACCAGCCGTGGATCGGCGATCGGCGCGAGGTTGACGAACGACACGCCGCCGTCGAAGTGCAGGACGAGATCTTCGGCGACCTGGATCGCCAGGCGCGTCTTGCCGGTGCCGCCTGGTCCGGTCAGCGTCATCAGCCGGACCCCGGAGTCGGCGCAGCATGTCCTTGACGCTGGCGAGCTCCGCGCGCGCGCCCGACGAGCGCCGTGCGCTGAGACGGCAGGTTGTGGTCGCGACGCTGGCGGGCACGCGCGTGACGCGACGGCGCATCGACCGGCTCCAACGGGCCGGCGGCCAGTTTCGCGAGCTCCGCCTCGACGTCGGCGGCCGTGGGCCGCGCCGCCTCCGGCTTCTCGAGCATCCAGAGGAGCAGCCGCTCGAGCGTCGGCGGCATGTCCGGCACCCATTGCACGGGGCTCGGCACGGCGTTCGACGTGATGGCGTGAAGCGTGCCGAGCGTCGACTCCGATTCGAACGGGTGCGTGCCCGTGGCGAGCTCGTAGAGGACCACGCCGAGCGAGAACACGTCGCTGGCGCTCGTCGCGGTCTCGCCGCGCGCCTGCTCGGGCGACATGTAGCGCGGCGTGCCGAGAATCAGGCTGCGGACTGGTGCGCTGTCGCGCGCCCTGCCGCCGACGGTCGGCAACGGCGCCAGGCGCGCCAGGCCGAAGTCGAGCACCTTCACGTAGCCGTCCTCGCGCACCATGACGTTCTCGGGCTTGATGTCGCGGTGCACGATCCCCGCCGCGTGCGCCACCGAGAGCGCCCTCGCGAGCTGCGCTCCGATGCGCGCCAGCGAGCTGACGTCGACGCGGCCGGCCGATCATCGCGGCCAGCGACTGCCCCTCCACGAACTCCATGGCGAGGAAGCGGCGCTCGAGCAGGTCGCCGATCTCGTAGATCGTGACGATGTTCGGGTGGTTGAGCGACGACGCGGCGCGCGCTTCCTGCTCGAAGCGCCGGACCGCGTCGGCGTTGCTGGTGAGCGCGGGCCGCAGCAGCTTCACCGCGACCTTGCGGCCAAGCCTGGTGTCGTGCGCCAGGTAGACCTCGCCCATCCCGCCGCGGCCGATCAGCGACAGCACCTCGTAGGCGCCGATCCGTGCCGCTGACGGTCTCGGCGTCCTCCTGCGCGCGCGAGCCACTCCGCGGCCACGTTCATGGCCGGATTCGCGACGAAGTCGCCGGCCTGCTCGTGGGCGGCGAGCAGCGATTCCACTTCCTGCCGCAGGTCGTCGTCGGCGCCGCAGGCGCCGCTCAGAAACGCCGGCCGGCTCTCGCGCGGCAGCTCCAGCGCGGCGTGAAACAGCTGCCCGATCCGCTCGTACTGCTCGGAATTCATCGCGCGGCCGCTCAGTTCCCGGAAGAGCCAGGCCTGCGCCAGGCTCCAGTCCCGTCGCACGGTTCCCACCGACACGTCGAGCACGTGCGCCGCTTCCTCCAGGCTCAAGCCGCCGAAGAAGCGCAGCTCGACGACGCGGCTCTGCCGCGCGTTCAGTGCTCTCCAGGGTCTTCAGCGCGTCGTCGAGCGCCACGAGATCGACGCCCTGCGCGGCCGGTACGTCCGCGGCCTCCGACAGCGAGACGTGAAGCTGGCCGCGGCCGCGTTTCGCGCGGTCCCGCGTCCGCGCCACGTCGACCAGGACACGGCGCATGATCTGCGCCGCCACGGCGAAGAAGTGGGCGCGGTTCTGCCAGCGGACGTCCTTCCAGTCGACCAGCCGCAGGTAGGCCTCGTTGACGAGCGCGGTCGCCTGGAGGATGTGCCCGGGCCGCTCGCCGGCCATGTATCGCGCCGCGAGGCGATGCAGTTCCTGGTGAACCAGCGGCGTCAACGCCTCGAGCGCGGCCTGGTCGCCGCTGCTCCACGAGACGAGCAGTTGCGTGACGTTCGTCGGGGCACTCATCAGGTGGCTTCCGGGGGCCGCTTCAGCTTAGCAAACACGGCTTCGCCGGGCATCGATGCCGGGCCGGTTCCGCCCCGTTAGCACTTTGGGCTCCGAATGCCGCCTTCTTCTGTGAGGAGAACGTCATGTACAGAACCCAGTTGATTGGAGCCACCACTGCGTGCTCGCCCTGCTGGCGCCGGCCGGGCGCGACGCTGCGCGCCACGGGATCGACCGCCGACATCGTCGTCGAGTGGAACCAGATTCTGCAGGACACCGTCCCGGCACCCCACGGGGTCCTGACGCCCCGCTACTTCGCGATGACGCACATCGCGATGTTCGACGCCATCAACACGCATCGAGCGCGAGTTCGAGCCCTATCGCGTCCGGCTGCGGCACTGGGGCGGCGGATCGCCCGAAGCCGCGGCGGCGCAGGCCGCACACGATGTGCTCGTCGCCATCAACCCGGCCGCGGCCGCGACCTACGATGCGGCGCTCGCGCGTCAGCTCGGAAAGAATCCGTCGGGCTTCGTCCGCCGTGGCGCGGCGCTCGGCGCCCGTGTCGCCAAGGAGATCCTGGAGTGGCGGCAGAACGACGGGTGGGTGGTCTCGCCGTTTCCGGCGTATGCCGAGCCGCTGCTGCCGGGACGCTGGCAGCCGACCCCGCCGAACAACCCGACCGCGGCGTTCACGCATCTTCAGAACGCCGCGCCGATGGCCCTGCTGACGGCCGACGCAGTACCTTCCGCCACCGCCGCCGTCGCTGACCAGCGAGCGCTACGCCGCCGACCTGAACGAGGTGAAGCTCATCGGCAAAGTCGGACAGCGCGACCCGCACGGCTGAGCAGACCTCGATCGCGCGGCTGTGGGCGGGCATCGCCACGACAGGCACCGGCGACGGCCACCAACTTCATGTCGATCTGGAACAACATCGCTCGCGACGTGGCGCGCGAGCGCCGGCTGTCGCTCGTCGAGACCGCCCGCGTGTTCGCGCTCGTGAACGTGTCGGTGCACGACGGCCTTCAGACGGCCAGGCGAGCAAGTTCGTCTACGGGCTCTGGCGTCCGGTGACGGCCATCCGTCAGGCCGACACCGATCTCAATCCCGCGACCGATCCGGATCCGACCTGGCTGCCGCTGCTCACCACGCCGCCCTATCCGTCCTACGCCGGCAACATGGCCACCATCGGCGCGAGCGCCGCGCGCGCGCTGCAGCTCGCGTTCGGCACGAACGACATTCCCGTGACGGCGACCTGGCGGCAGTCGGGCGGACTGCCCGACGTCTCGCATCAGTTCGACGGCTTCTGGCAGGCCGCCGAGGAGCAGTCGGAGAGCCGCATCTACGGCGGGATTCACTACCGGTTCGACCAGGTCGCCGGCCAGCAGATCGGCACGTCGGCGGCCGACTTCGTGTTCGCGCAACTTCATGACGCCGCGCAGGCGGCTGGGACTGACTGAGGCCGCTGGCGATAGAATCTGGCCGCGGAGCCATCGGAGAGGAGGAGACGCGACATGACCACGAGCCAGCACGTCGAGACCACCAGGAGCTGTCGTCAACGACTCTGAAGGGGCGGATCCGGGGCCCGCTCCTGCGGCCCGGCGAGCCCGCGATTCGACGAGGCGCGCTCGGTCTGGAACGCGATGATCGACCGGCGTCCGGCGCTGATCGCACGCTGCCTCGGCGTGTCCGACGTCGTCGCGTGCGTCAACGCCGCGCGCGAGCACGGCCTTCCGCTCTCGATCAAAGGCGGCGGGCACAACATCGCCGGGCTGGCCGTCTGCGAGGGCGGATTGATGCTCGACATGTCGCTCATGCGCGGCGTCTGGGTCGATCCGGCCGAGCGCGTGGCGCGCGCGCAGGCCGGGTGCCTGCTCGGCGACGTGGACGCGGAGACGCAGCTCCATGGCCTTGCCGCGGTGCTCGGATTCGTGTCCAACACCGGCTGCGCCGGGCTGACGCTCGGAGGCGGATTCGGGTACCTCACGCGGCGGTTCGGCTGGACGAGCGACAATCTCGCGTCCGTCGATCTCGTCACCGCCGACGGGCAGGTCGTCCGCGCATCCGAACGGGAGAACAGCGACCTGTTCTGGGGACTGCGCGGCGGCGGCGGCAACTTCGGCGTTGCCACGAGCTTCGAGTACAAGCTTCATCCCGTCGGTCCGGAGATCATCGCCGGCGCGATTGCCTGGCGTGGCGAGGAGGCGGCCGCGGTCCTCGAGATGTATCGATCGCTGGCGGCGCAGGCGCCCCGCGAGCTGACGTGCGTCGCCGCGCTGCGCCTGGCGCCGCCGGCGCCCTGGCTTGCCAAGGAGGTCCACGGCAAGCCCATCGTCGCCCTCTTCGTGTGCCATTCGGGACCGCTGGCGGACGCCGAGCGGGTGATGGCGCCAATCAAGGCCTTCGGCACTCCGGTCGGCGATGTCGTCCAGAAGCGGTCCTACGTCTCGCAGCAGATCGCTGCTCGACGCCACCCAGCCGAAGGGTCGTCGCTACTACTGGAAGTCCGAGTACCTGCGATCGCTCGACCCCGGGCTCTTCACACGGGCCATCGAGCACGCGTCGCGGATCGTCTCACCGCACTCCGCGATTCTGTCTTCCCACTCGACGGCGCGCTGAACGAACTACCGGAGGACCACTCGGCGGTCGGCAACCGGGATGCGGCCGCCGTCCTCAACATCGCCAGCTCGTGGGAGCACGCCGACGGACGACGCCGCCAACATCGAGTGGGCGCGGGCCGCCTGGCGCGACATGCGCCAGTTTTCCACCGGCGGCACCTACGTCAACTTCCTCACCGAAGAGGAAGGGGACGAGCGCACGCGCGCCGCGTACCGCACGAACTACGCCCGCCTGGCCGAGGTCAAGGCCAAGTGGGATCCCTCGAATCTCTTTCGGACGAACAAGAACATCGGTCCTCCAGGGTAAGACCGCATGCCCGAGCGCGTGCGGAGAGACGGCTCTCTGCGCCGTCTCTCCCTTATGCTGACGTTCTCGAGACGGCGCTGGGCTAAAACAGACGTTTCGCGACTCGGGTCCCGCAGCCTCGGAAGACCACAGTGCCGCTGAGGTCGGACACGTCGAAGGTGTCTGCGGCTGTGAACGCAGTACCTTTGGCATTGAGCCGGATGGTCGATGAGACCTGAAGGGCCCCGTTTGGATTGCCGTCGGGATCGTACGAGTAGAAGCGGTAGACCGCAGTGTAGTACCGGCCACCTGCATGCCGCCAGGCGCCCAGGCCTGTTGCCCGGTTCGCTGGTGTACTGCTGGCCCCCACGACCAGGCTTCCTCCGCGAATGAAGCTGTCCATCGACGGAAACGTGTCCAGCACGGTCTGTGACTGACAGTCCCGGATTGTGACGATCGGCTCCCAGACACCCTCGATCGCCCGAACCCGCGCTCTGTCGTCACTGGCCTGAAGCGGCGCGCTGATTCCCGCGAGGGCACCGGCCATCAGGATCATGCCCGTCGTTCGGGCCACCATCTGTCTTGTTCTCATTTCATCCTCCTGTTCAGGTGCGGCTGGTCCGCCGCGCCCGGATTGGAGAATGCGCCGCCGCGTGTATCCAGGTCTTTAGAACAGCTTTGAAAACGGATTGATTCCTGATTTGCAATCGATTTGCGGCCGCCTGGCTGAAATTGGCTCCCTGTGGCCGCACAGTCGGAATGCTACAATCCCCGCACACCGCTCCATGACTGATCGTGCTGGTCTCCAGTTCGGCGACTTCACGCTCGACGTGTCCGAACGTCTCCTCTTACGAGATGGCTGTCCGGTTCCGTTGACGCCAAAGGCGTTCGATGTTCTGGCGGCGTTGGCCGCCAGGCCCGGCCGCCTCATGACGAAGGACGAGCTTCTCAAGGAAGTCTGGCCGAACTCGTTCGTCGAAGAGAGCAATCTCGCGTACCACGTGTTCGCGCTTCGCCGGGCACTCGGGGCGATGGCCGACGGCGAGAAGTACGTCGAAACTGTGCCCAAGCGTGGGTACCGTTTCGTCGCATCCGTCAAACCCACCAATGGCGGTGCGTTCGATACCGAGTCCGGCCCGCTCACCAGGACGAACGGCGCGGGCTCCGAGCTGGACAGCGCGGTCGACCACGGACCTGCTGCGGCCGCGAGCGGTGACCCATCAAGCGGAGCTCGCGGCCATACCGAACCGGTGGCCGCAGGCATGGAGAGAGACGGACAGCGAGCGTCGAGATTCTCACGACGGACCAAGGGGGTGTGGTTCGCCGCTGGCGCCTGTGGCGCCGCGGTCGTTCTCGTCCTCGTCTACCAGACGCGGGCTCCGGTCGCGCGTGAACAGATGAAGGTCGAGGTCTCGACAGGCGTCAGGCTCACTGAGGCGTCGCCCTTCGCCATCTCTCCCGATGGTCGTCGTCTCGTCTTCGCGGGTTCCGGTCCGGACGGGATTGTGCGTCTCTGGGTTCGCAGCCTGGATGCCAGCGATGCCCGGCCGCTTCCGGGAACCGAAGTTGCGCTCGGTGGCCTCGTGCCGCCGATGTTCTGGTCACCAGACAGTCGTTTCGTCGCGTTCGACGCCACGGGAGAACTGAAGAAGATTGAGGTGACCGGGGGTTCTCCCCAGACCGTGTGCAGCCTGCCCGGGCTGGCGGTGGGCGGATCGTGGAACCAGAACGACGTCATCCTGGTCGGACGCCCCGACGGTGGGATCCTCCGCTGTCCTGCATCGGGCGGTGTGGCGTCCGTCGTGACAGAACCGGACAGGTCGAAACACCACTCGGCGCATCTCTTTCCGTGGTTTCTTCCTGACGGTCGTCGGTTCCTCTACCTGAGCGTGTCCAGAACGGCGCCGGAGAATTCCGGCATCTACGTACACTCACTCGACGCGACGGCCGGGACGGCCTCGTCACATCGAATTCTCGCGGCGGGCTTCGGAGCGGCGTACGTTCCGGACGGCGAGCGCGAAGCCGGGCATCTGCTGTTCCTACGCGACGGCGCGCTTGTTTGCACAGGACTTCAATCCGGCGCGTCTGCAGCTCACTGGCGAGGCGGTCCGGATTGCCGATGCGGTGGGTTCCTTTCTAGACGGTGCCTTCTTCTCGGCTTCGGTGAACGGAGCGCTCGCCTTCAGAGCTCCCGAAGAGATGCTCCGGCTGACGTGGCTGGACCGCCACGGCAAAGTGCTCGGTCGTGTCGGGGAACCGGGACGATACGGCGGCCTGGCCCTCGCGCCAGGGGAAACGCGTGCCGTGGTCGTCCGGTACGCGCCCCGATCGACCATCGATCAGGATCTCTGGCTCGTGGACCTGCCGTCCGCCAGATCGTCCAGACTGACTTTCAATGCCAGGCTCGAACAGCGGCCAGTGTGGTCCGAAGATGGCAAGCGCGTCATCTTCACGGCCAATGGGGCGATTGGCTCCCTCTTCGAGCAGTCCATCGGTGGCGAACAGGAAACACGCCTCCTGCTCGAAAGCCCGCAGCACAAGGTTCCAACCAGCATCTCTCACGATGGCCGGTTCCTGTTGTATTCGACCGCGACCATGGGGCCAACCAGAGTGGACGTATGGGTCTTGCCGCTGACGGGGGAGCGCAAGCCATACGCACTGATCCGCCGCGCCTTCGACCAGGAGCAGGCCCGGTTCTCGCCCGATGGGCGATGGGTGGCCTACGTGTCCAACGAATCGGGTCGTCGCGAAGTGCTGGTCCGTCCGTTTGCATCCGTGTCCACGAACGACGGTGGGAGCGCACAAGAGAGCGTGATGGTGTCCAGGTCTGGCGGCACGGCGCCCCGATGGGGAAAGGATGGCAAGGAGCTCTTCTTCATCACGCTCGACGGCGCGATCGCCTCAGTGCCTGTGAGCGCCGCACCACTACTGGAGGTCGGCCGGCTGACGTCACTGTTCCAGGCTCCCGCGATTGCGACGGACTGGGACGTATCCACCGATGGGAAACGCTTCCTCGTCATGGCGCCAGAGGGGCCCACTACGTCGACATCCTTTTCACTCATTTTCGGATGGCAAGGAGCGCTCGATCACCGGCGGTAACACGTTTCAGATCCTTTTCACCCCCGGGTCCGTCAGCGCTGCTACGACCTGCCGGAGAGGCTTCCGCTAGACTGGTCGTCGAACGCGTAACTTTTCAGGAGCATTCCCGTGAACGACAGCACCGACGACTTTGCCACGATGTTCGAGGCCTCGCTGAAGGCGAAGCGTTTCGAGACCGGTCAGACGCTGGAAGGCCGAATCGTCGCGATCGGCCCGGAGGTGGCGTTCGTCGACGTCGGCGGCAAGGGGGAAGCGACGATCGAAGTCGCCGAACTGAAAGACGCCGACGGCGTTCTCGAGGTCGCCGTTGGCGACCGCATCGAGGCGGTGCTGGTGTCAACCGCCGGAGGCCTGACGCTCTCACGGAAGCTGGCGCGAGGGGCCGCGACCGACCGGCAGCTCGAGGCGGCGTTCCACTCCCGCCTGCCGGTGGAGGGAAAAGTCGAAAAGGTGGTGAAGGGCGGGTACGAGGTGCGCATCGGCAGCCAGCGCGGCTTCTGCCCGATCTCCCAGATCGACATCCTCCGGACGGAGGATCCGTCCGTGCACGAAGGCCATGTCTACGAATTCCGGATCATCGAATACAAGGAAGGCGGCAGGAACCTCGTCGTCTCCCGCCGTGCGCTGCTCGAGGAAGGGCAGCGGGCGAGCGCCGCTGAGATCCGAAAATCGATTGTCCCTGACGCGGTGATGACCGGGCGGGTCATCTCGGTCCGCGACTTCGGCGCGTTCGTGGACCTGGGTGCCGGCGTGCAGGGTCTGCTGCACGTGTCCGAGATGGGGTGGTCCCGCGTGTCGGACATCGCGCAGGTCGTCCAGCCGGGCGACGAGATCACCGTCAAGGTCCTGCGCGTCGATGACGACAAGCAGAAGATCTCCCTCGGGTTGAAACAGCTCAGCGCCGATCCATGGTCGAGAGTCCAGGCCACGTATGAGATCGGCCAGGTGCACACGGGCCGCGTGACGCGCCTCGCGGACTTCGGGGCCTTCGTCGAGCTCGAACCCGGGATCGAGGGACTCGCGCACGCCTCCACGTTCGCGCCGACGGGGCGTGCGAATGGATGGACCCGCCTCGTCGCCCCGGAGACGACGGGCGCATTCGAGATCCTCAGCATCGACCTCGAGAAGAAGCGCGTCGGCCTCGCGCTCGTTCCGGAGGGCTCGTCGCGCGCCGCCGGGGCCGCGGCATCCCAGCCTGAGATCGCACCGGGCGCGCGGGTCAAAGGGAAGGTCGAGCGCTGCGAGAAGTTCGGTGTCTTCGTATTCCTGGGCCCGGGGCGCACCGGTCTCATCCCGTCCGGCGAGACAGGCCTCGCCAGGGACGCAGAATCTCGCGAAAGCGTTCCCCGTTGGCGCCGACGTCGAGGTCATCGTCCTCGACGTTGATACGGCCACCCGCCGCATTCGCCTCAGCGCCAAGGCGGTCACGGATGCGCACGAAGCCGCGGAAGTGCGCGAGTACACCGAACGCGAGGAGGCCTCGCCGACGGAGGCGTTCGGATCGCTTGCCGACAAGCTCCGCGGCGCACTGAAGCCGCGGGAGAAGTAGTCTCGGGGGAGGGCAGTCGTGAAGTAAGCGCCCCGCCGGCGAGCACCGGCGGGGCTTGAATCACCATTTACCCGTGCGTCGCCGCGAACTGCTTCTCGAATGCAGCCTGCCGCTGCTTCAGTTCGGCGGGCGTGAGATCTTCCTTGTGTGTCGCGATCGTCCAGAGGAACCCCTCCGGATCGACGAAACTGCGAATCGCTGCCATCGGTGGTTGCCTGCGGCCAGGCACTGACCGTGCCCGCGAGCGACATCACGCACCCGGCAACGAAGGACATTGCGGACTTCATGAATCACTCCTTTGCTGTATCTGACAGTAGGTGCAGCGGTGAGCGTCGGGACGGGTCAGAGGGACGCCGACGCTGCGGAGCCGGAGACGATTGCATCAACGCACCGCTCCGCCGATTCGAGAGCCCCGTTCTGCCACGCGAACCACACCGACGTGTGTTCACCGGCACAATGGACAGGCCCTTCCGGACGGCGGGTCGCGGGCCACATCCATTCGCATTCATCCGGACGCGTGAATGCGAAGGCGCCCTTTTGCCACAGATTTGCCATCCGACTGACAGTAAGTGCAGCGCGGACGGAAGTCGTGACGAAACCGGTCTCGTCGCGTGAGAATTCAGTAAGAGCTATGGTGTGTCGAGGGGGCAGTCCCGGATTGGCGAGCAGTCGGCAGACCGTGAGGGCCGTCGTGTCGAGGAGACTCGCGGTGGTCTCGAGACCTCGCGTCGATGGCAACGGTTGAGGTGCCCTGCTGAAGCCCGCCTCCTTCGGGGGAGACGGGCTTCGGGGCACGTGATGCGCTGCTGCCTCAGAACAGGAACTTCGCGCCAATCTGCACCTGTCGCGCGGCCCCCGCGCCGCTGACGGTACCGAAGGCGCCGGCATCCACCTGAGTGTTGGGTGCGTTGAACTGCGTCCGGTTCAGGAGGTTGAACGCCTCGATGCGGATCTGCGCGTTCCACTTGCCGTCCTTGAACCGGTTGTTCTTGAAGAGCGAGAAGTCGAGATTCTTCACGCCGTCCGAGCGGAGGTTCGGCATCACGCGCGGCGCGCTACCAAACTGGAAGGCCGGCGCCGTGCTGAACTGGGTCGTGTCGAACCACTTCAGGATCGAGTCCGCACGCGACTGATCGTTCAGCGTCGCGTCCTTTCCCGTCCAGTTCGGCCGCTGAACCGGGTTGAACAGGTTGACGTTGTTCGAGCCCTGAGACATCAGAAGCGGGTAGCCGCTCTGGAAGGTCAGGATGCCGTTCACCTGCCAGCCACTCGCGATCCAGCCGAGAGGGCCGCCCAGGCTGTCGCCGTAGCGCTGATCTTTGCCGAACGGCAGGTCATACACGAACGCGCTGACAAACCGGTAGCTGACATCGTTGCTCGACAGCGAGTAGTCGCCCGCGCGATCGTACGCGTTCTGCTGTGTGCCGGCCTGCCCGAGAAAGCCTACCGTCGTCGACGCATCGTCCTTGAGCTTGCCGCGAGTGTACGACGCCAGGAGGCTGAGACCCTGTGCGAAGCGCTTGTCGGCCCGCAGCGTCAGGGCATGGTAGATGGATTTGGCGCCCGGGACCCGGAACGCGGTGACACCGTCGTACTGCGGGAACGGCCGCAGCAGCCGATTGCGCGAGACCGTCGCGAAGCGCAGAGGCGAGGAGGGGTTGGTGATGATTCCGAAGAAGGGGTTCGGCACCTGATCCTGAAGCCCCGTGCCCAGGCTGAGGAACGACGGATCCACCTGTCCGAACGCCAGGCCGCTCTCGCCGATCAGGAGGTCCGTGCCCCGGCTCCCGACATAGGCCACTTCGGTGATGACATTGCCCGGCAGCTCGCGCTGGACGTTGACGTTCCACTGCTGCATGTGCGGCACCTGGTTCGTCGTGAAGACCCCACCCGTGCCGCCGCCGATGCCGAGCCCCAGGTTCGTGGCCGCGCCGAGCGAGTTGCCCGGCGGCAGGTTGAACCCGTCGGGGAAGGGATTGTCGATTGTTCGGAACGGTGTGCGGCCATCCAGGCTGACGATCATGTCGCTCTGGGTGTTGAATCCCATCATGCCGGCCGAACCCGAGTGGCCGGCGGCCTGCACGTGCGACGGCATGTAGAAGATGCCGTAGCCCGAACGAACGACCGTCCCGCCGGCGAGGTTCCAGGCAAGGCCGATACGCGGACTGACGTTGTTGTAGTCGGTAGCCACCTGCCGGCGGTGCGCGTCGTCCACGAACACCACCTCCCCCTTGAGTTGCGACGGGTCGAAGAAGGGGTTGGCCGGGACGACACCGGCGAGCGGCGACGCGGCGTTCATGTCGAAGTAGCTCAGGCGGTTGAAGCGCTCGGTGCGCGGCACGTCGAACTCATAGCGCAGGCCGAGGTTCACGGTCAGATTGCGCGCGACCTTCCAGTCGTCCTGAACGTAGCCGCCCCAGTACGAGCTCGCGGATGCGGGCGAGGGGTTGTGGCTCAAGTTCACGCCGCTGGGGATCCCGAGGAGCATCGACGCCAGGGCGGCCCCCTGCGTGCCACTCGAGACGTTCGGGTTGCGCTGCGTCCACTGCGCGTTGTTGAACGAGAACTGACCGGACGGGAAGAAGAGCTGCGTGAAGTTCAGGAAGAATTTCCGGTAGTCGGTGCCGACCTTGATCGTGTGCGGCCCCCAGACCTTCGTCGCGTTCACGTTGACGCTGTGGGTGGTCGGCGCGATCCGGAGGTCGGTGAACGTGTTCTGCCCGAGCGCCTGGAAGTTCTGGAGATTGACGCGCGGGAATTCGAAGGCGTCCGCGGTGGCAATCACGTTGGCGGGCAGTCCAAGGCTGCCGAGGTCGAAGCCTGTCGAGAGCGGAAGGCGATCCACGAGACGACGGTTGAGACCGTACCGCACGTTCAGCACCCAGCTCGGCCCGAGCGTGTAGTTGTGGTCCACGGACAGGCTGTGTGTCTTCGTATACGTGGGGCCGTCCCCTCCGGAGGAGGATGCCGGGTTGCCGAAGCTGTTGAACGGCAGATTGGTTTCGTTCGAATACGAATACCGGACAAACGTACGCCACCGGCTGCTGAATACGTGATCGACACGCGAATCGAGGCGATCGCCGTTGCTCTCCTGCACGCCCGAGAGCGAGTAGTTGTTGGTCTGGGTGAACGCGTTGGTCGGCGTGGCGTTCGGCTGCGGCCAGAAGTTCATCATGGCGCGAGCCACGGGGCTGATGCGGTTCGCCGGGATGCGGTTGTCCGGGAAGGGATCCCGGATGAATTGCCCCGGGTTGTCGGGGTCCGCCCGCGTGGTGGCCGGGTCATGGATCGTGATGAGCTGACCGGACGAGTTGCGGAAGTTCGAGAAGTCTCCGTTGCGCCACGCGGCGAGCGGCACGGTGAACGTGGACACCGCCGCGTTCTCCTGTCGCAGCCCCTCGTAGTTGGCGAAGAAGAATGTTTTGTCCTTCACGAGCGGACCGCCGAGGTTGCCTCCGAACTGGTTGCGCGTGAAATCCCCTTTCCTGCCTCCCGCACGATTCGTGAAGAAGTTGGTGCCATCGAGCTTCGCGTTACGCGCGAACTCCCATGCCGTAGCGTGCAGCGCGTTGGTGCCGCTCTTCGTGATCAGGTTGAGCACGCCGCCGCCGAGGCGTCCGAACTCGGCGCTCACGGCATTGGTCTGCACGCTGAACTCCTGCACGGCGTCAACAGAGGGCGTGTAGTTCAGGTCGAGGATCGAGACGTTGTTCTCGGCGTTGACGTTCGAGACGCCGTCGATCGCGACCTCGCTCGTCGCGTTGCGGCCGCCGCTGATCGATGGCGACGAGCCGCCGTTGTTCGACGTCGGCATGACGCCGGGCGCGAGTGAGGCGAGCGCGAACGGGTTGCGCCCGTTCAGCGGCAGATCGACCATGCGCTTGTTCTCGATGGTCAGGCTGAGCGTCGAGCGCGTGGTCTCGACGGCGGCGCCGGCGCCAGTGACCGTCACCGTCTCGGACGCCGAGCCCACCTCGAGCGTCAGGCTGACGGTGCGAATGCCCTGGACGTCGAGCTTCACCTGATCGAGGGCGGCCGACTTGAAGCCGTCCAGCGCGGCCAGGATGCGGTATGTGCCCGGCTTCAGGTTGGGCAGCACCCATTCGCCACGCGCGTCGGTCGTGAGCCGGCGGGTATCGTTCGTGCCGATCTCGATGACCGATACGGCGGCGCCCGGCAGCACCGCCCCCGTCGAATCCTGCACAGTGCCATTCAGCGTGCCGTTGAACTGCTGCGCCAGAGCGGGAACAGCGAGCGCTCCAAGCAGCAGGACGAGAGAGAGCGAGAACATCCGCAGTGCCGTTGACGTGTTCGACACGCACACCTCCGCATGGCTCGGCGCCGCGTATGACGCGAGCCGCCCTGGTCCATCGCCGAATTTATCGTTCGAGTCGAAGACTGAAGAAGGCCGCGACTCAGTCGGTCATGGAATTGCACGCTGAGGCTCTGCGTATGCGCGGCCTCCTCGTTGCTTCCTGTGTAGAGACGGTCTGACTGACTGACTGACTGACGACGCTCATGCCCCTGCGCTGCTGCATGAGGTGCGAAGCGGCTGCATTAATACTCCGGAGGGCGCGCGCCGTCAATCTGTCGATAGAGATATGTCTTTCGGCCTATGACGAGCCACTTGTCAGAACTTCGCGCGGATAGTGGTTTCAGGGTACGAGCGCCACGATGCCACGCTGCAGGGCCTGCGTGACCGCTTCCGTTCGATCCGTCACGCCGAGCTTGCCGAGGACGTTGCTGACGTGAATCTTCACCGTGCCCTCGGTGATGGCGAGATCCGTCGCGATCTCGCGATTGCGTTTTCCCCTGATCATGAGCTTGAGCACTTCGAGCTCGCGGGGCGACAGGTGGGAGCGTGGCGAGCGGGAGGCGAGTCGAGCCGCCAGGTCCGGCGGAACGTGGCGCTGGCCAGCGGCCGCTTTCCGGATCGTATCGACGAGATCCTCGGGCTGGACGGTCTTCACCAGATAGGCCAGCGCACCAGCCTGGAGCGCCATGTGGATTTCCTCGTCACCCGCGAATGTCGAGAGTGCGATGATCCGCGCCATCGGGAACTCCGCGCGAATCGTCCGGATGGCGTCGGTGCCGCTGAGATCGGGGAGACGGAGGTCCATGAGGGTGACGTCCGGCTGCTCCGACCTGTACAACTCGATGGCATGGTGACCGGTCGCCGCCTCCGCGCACACACTCATATCCGCTTCGAGGGCGATAACGCTCGACAGGCCCAGGCGAACCAGATAGTGATCGTCGACGAGCAGCAGGCGAATCGTGTTGCTCATGCGCGAGTCTCCACGCGTGGTGCCAGATGGCCATGCCACCGGCATTCTTACCGCCACCATCGCCCCGCCGTCCGGCTGGTTCTCGAGTCTCAACGTGCCTCCGATTTTGTCTACCCGTTCGCGAATCCCGCGAAGGCCGAAGTGCCCGCCGGCGTGGTCCAGAGGAGTATCAGCGAAACCGGCGCCGTCGTCGCTCACCATGAGATGGACGGCATCGTCTTCAAAACGAAGCACCACCTCCACTCGGGTTGCGCCCGAGTGCTTGATGGAATTGGTCAGTGCCTCCAGCCCGATCCGCAACAGGTGGTGCTCGTCGGCGCTCTCGAGCGCGCGGACGGCGCCGACCGTCCGAACCTCGGCGCGCAGCGACGTTCCCGTCGTCATCTGCTGCGCAACGTCGGACATCGCGCCGACGAGGTCGCGAGTCTCCAACGCTCCGTGCCGCAGATCCATGACGGACCGTCGGGCTTCGCTGAGACTGTAGCGCAGCATCTCGGAAGCGATGCCCAGCGCACGCCGCGCGACCTGCGGCGAACTGTCCAGGCTCCTGCCGACAGCCCCGAGCTGCAACTGGATGCCGGCCAGCCCCTGTTCCAGAGTGTCGTGCAGCTCGCTCGCGAGCCGGCTTCGCTCGGCGATGATGGCGCGATACTCCTGCCTCACCTGTGCGTTTCTATTGACGATCATCCGGGCCCACACCAGCCCGGCCACGCCGGTCACGGCCACGAAGAGTCCGAGCACGAGCGAATGTCGCGGCGTCCACCACGGCGGCGCTGCGAGAAGCACGACGTCCCCGGCGGATCGAAGGAGCAGTCGAAAGGACGGGGGAGGGCCTGATTCGAATACATAGATGCCGGTCACGGAGACCAGGGCACCTTGCCCGAAGCCTGTCGTCGAGGCCCTGGACAACGGGTCGTAGAGGGCCTCGAACACGGTGTCGCCCATCTTCAGCACGAGCGAACGGCCGGCCGGGGTCGTTACCTCCGTAAGCATTACGGCATCGAGCCGCACGAGTTCCGAGTCGTGGTCGGGCGCCAGCAGCGTTTCGCGCGCAACATCTCTCGGCGCTGCGGAGCCGGCGTGACTGACCCGGCGGATGACGGCATTCTTCAATGCGGGCTTGGTCGAGCTGACGACCGGGAATCCCACGGCATCGATCAGGTCGCCAGGTGCAAGATCGAATGTCTGCTCCGTCTCAATCAGCGCCGCGCTCGTCTCGTCCCGCACGTAGATTCTGTGGCGCACTTCCTGGGACCTCGAACGCATCGTGATGTCTTCGACGAGCGTCGGCTGCCCGACCCTGGTTCCCGTCACGGTTGCCCGCAACCGCACACGACGGTCGAGCTGATCCATGGCGTGATGTGTGTAAAGGCTGGAGATCGCGCGCACTGGAAGGGACCAGGGCTCCGGGGCACCGAGGTCGACGATGGCGTCAGCGGTGCGGCCCGCGAACAGTGCGACGCCGCGAACCTGGCGCGACTGGTTGAACAAGGTGCCGGCGCTGCCGCGGAGTCTCACGCGCGCATCGATGAAGCGGGTCAGATCCTGTTTCGAAAAATTCCAGAACCAGGCACGCACGTCGCCGCCCTCGACGGCGATGTCGACAAAGAGCGTCTTCCCGGACTCGGACACCCATGCGCGGTGGCCGACGCCGACGATCTCGATGTACTCGCAGTCGAACATGCCGCTGAGCAGCGCCGCGTACGCCACGCGCCTGGCCGGCGGAAGCGGCGATCGGCCGGCGCGTCGTACGCGTTCGGGCACGACGGCCGGTGCGAACCCCTCACCGGTCGTGTGGCCCTCGACTTCGACCACGTCGCCTGGATGCAGCTCAATCCGCGCGTGCGCGAGGAAGTATTTCCGGCCGTAGTGCACGAAGAGCGCGGAAGTTCCATCGTGAACGATGATGCCCGCGGGCTCGCGCTCGTTGATATAGGTAATCGTTCCGCGAATGAGCGCGCGACGATGGCGATTGGCCATCTCCGGCGTCAACGCCCGGATCGCCGCGATGTCGGTGAGCGGCGCGAATTCCTCTTCCTGCGCCAGCACGGTATACGTGCCCGGACCGCTCATGCCGGCGGCCGACAGACACATCGAGGCAAGAACCGCGAGCCCCAGAGAACCAGGGCGCGCTGGCCGGCGAAGCGCTCGCGGGGGGCCCATCTTCGTGGATGCCAATCCGTCCTCCGAATGCACCAGCAGGCGGTCGTGCGAGCGGCATCATAGCGCAAACGATGGAACTCAGACTGCGCCCGTCTCAGTCCTGCGTCGGCGCATTGTTGCAACTCGGTTCCGGACTCGCTACGCTTTACGAACTCGGGGGGACCGTGGAGAGAGCAGACGAGGGTGGCAGGGACCAACGTCGGCTGAACGAGGACGACCGCTATACGGTTATGCGGTGTGCGAACTTCCGCGCAGCGGCCGAGTATGTCGCCGCCGCGTTCGCACGGATTCCCACAGTGAGCCGAGTCGCCCTGTTCGGCTCCGTCGCTTCACCCCCCAGAATGACGTCGTCTCGTGGCCGCGGACGACGGCTATTCCATCTTCACTCACCCAAGGACGTCGACATCGCCGTGTGGCTCGATGACGCCACCGAGGTCGACCGCTTGCGGGCCCTGCGCAGCCGCGCGGTGCAGCAGCTCTGGCAGGACAAGGAGATCGGCGTTGCTCACCATCAAGTCGACGTCTTCCTTCTCGCACCCGTGCAGCGATCACCACTACGAACGGAGCCTCCGCTGGTTCAACGGACTGAAGCACCCGCTGATCTATGTTCCGGGTGACAACGAGTGGGCGGACTGCTGGACGAAACAGGAAGGGGGCTTCGACCCGCGCGAACGGCTTGGGCATCTGCGTCAGACGCTGTATCCGCGACCCGCCTCGAGCCTGGGCCGCCGGACCTTGACCGTTGACACGCAGTCAGCGAATCCGGAGTTTGCCGAGTTCGTCGAACATGCCCGCTGGTCGCAGAGCGGCCTGGTCTTTGCGACGATCCATGTGGTGGGCAGCGCCAACTTCACCGCGCGGTTTCCGGGGAGAACGGACGCGGACGATCACGAATCGCGCCGGAGGCTCGAGGCCGCGATCGCGTAACTTCAGGAGACATTCGCGCGGGCGAAGTCGCAGTCCGCGACGGCCGTCGTAGTCTCCTTCCACGCCAACCCGGGCTTCGACTGGTCCCCGGCTCGTCAGCTTCCATTCAGGCCCCTGCTCGACGCGTTCGAAGACGAAGCCGTGACGTTCGGCCGGCCAGTCCTGCTGATTCATGGGGACTCGCATCACTTCACGACCGACCAGCCGCTGAGAGCTCGCGCCACCGGACGGACGATTGGCCACGTCACAAGGCTGGAAGTGCCAGGGTCGCCGCTCGTCGGCTGGGTGCGGGTTGTCGTGACACCAGGCGCCACGCCGTCGTTTGCGTTTGAAGAGCGCCTCGTGCCGCGCTGGAAGTACTGGTAGCGCGAACAGGCGCGGACATGATGCTCGGACAGTGCGCCGCCACATCTCAGGCGGCTGGGCTGGAAGCCATCCCCGAGATGGGTTCTAGTCAGTCCTGAGCACGACGTTCGGGTCGAGCCGCGACGCGCGGAACGCGGGAAGCCAGCAGCCGAGAGCGGCGACGGCCGCAATCGTCGTGATGACGACCGCGATCGTCGTCGGGTCGGTCGGCTGAATCCCGAACAGCATCGAGGCAATCAGCCGGTTCAGGCCGAACGCCCCCGCAAGTCCGATGACAACACCGAGGATCGTGAGCTGCAAGCCCTGCGTCATGACCTGCGCGAGGATGCTCGACCGTCCCGCCCCGAGCGCCATGCGGATGCCAATCTCGCGCCGACGCGCCGCCACCATGTAGGAGAACACGCCGTAGGTGCCGACGGCAGCCAGCAGCAGCGCGAGCCCCGCGAACACACCAATCAACTGGGCCAGCAGCCTCGGCCGGCGGATCGACTCGGCAAACACAGCGTCCATGTCACGCAGCCGCGCGACAGGCACGGTCGGATCGACGTCACGCACGGTGCGTTCGGTGGTTTGAGCGAGTGCGGACGGGGGCAGGGTCGTCCGCAGCACGACGTTCACCATCGAAGGCGCACGCCCGAGCGGCGACCTGGCCAGGGCCATCTGCTCGATGAAGAAGTAGAACTCCGTTCCGGCGCTCCGGTCGACGCCTCCCTGCTTGACGTCCTTCGCAACGCCGATCACCGTGAACCACGGGACCCAGTCGCCCCAATCGGGTTTCAATCGCTGACCGATCGGATTCCGCCCCTTCCAGAACGTATTCACCAGCCGTTCATTGACCACGGCTACCATGCCGGACGACGCGGCGTCAGAGGGTAGAAAGCCGCGCCCTTGGACGATCGGAATCCCCATCGTCTCGAAGTAGTCGGACATGACGGACTGGTAGTAGTCGACCGCCTCGTACGGACCCTCGGGTGGCGCGACATAGTTGTCGATCTGCGTGCTCTCCGAGTAGAAGTGCTGGCTCGGCGGCAACTCCGACATCGCTGTGACCGCCTGAATGCCTGGCAGGGCCCGAAACCTGCCGAGAAGCCGCTGAAACGTCTGGGTTCGCATCCGGCTGGCGTGGTTGTATCCGTCGTTCACCGGCTCCTGATCTGTGGGTTCGACCGCAATCGAGAATGTCACCAGTCGCGATCGATCGAACCCCGCATCCACGGAGGCCAGGTTGTAGACCGTTCTCACCAGCAGGCCGGCACCGGTGACGAGTATCACCGCCAGCGCCACCTCCGCGATGACGAGACTCCGGCGGACACCATGGCGCGCGACGCCCGTGCCGCCGCGGTCCCCGCCGTCTTTCAGCGCCGTGATGGCGTGCCTGGCACGTGTATGAAGCATCGGCGCAAGGCCAAAAAGCAGGCCCGTTGCCGTCGACACGCCGAGTGCGAAGAGCAGAACGGGGAGGTCTACCGTCACGCCGCTCGTTCGAGGCAGGCTGTTCGGATACGCGTGGAGCAGCGCCTCCACGCTGAATCGTGCGAGCGTCGCGGCCAGCAAGCCACCAGCGCTCGACAGCAGCAGGCCCTCGGTCATCGACTGGCGAAGCAGGCGGCTGCGGCTGGCGCCAAGCGCCGTGCGAATGGCGAACTCACGGCGTCGGGTCTCGGCCCGCGCCAGGAACAGGTTCGCGAGATTGGTGCAGGCGATGAGCAGCACAAGTCCGGCGGCGGCCTGCAGGACCCAGATCGATCGGCCGGCGCTGCCAAGGATCGCGTCCTGCAGCGGAGTCATCCTGAGGAGGTGGACCTCGTTGCCCACAGAGCCGAACGTGTGAGGCTCGGAGGAGGCCCCGCGCGCTCGGCCCAGTTCTGCATCAGCGCGTTCAGCTCACCCTGGGCGGCCTCTGCCGTGACGCCGTCCGCGAGACGGCCGACGACTGACAGGATATGGTAGCCGCGGAAGTTCCGCGTCGAGGGATTCAGCCCGAGCGGCAACCAGATGTCGACGTGGTGGTCCATCACGTCGACGCCTCGCGCCATGATCCCGATGACCTCCCGGCGGCGGCCATCCACATCGATGGTCTGCCCAACGATCGGCCGTCCTCCGAACGCCGCCTGCCACAGCTCGTACGACAGAATCGCCACGGCCGCCGGAGGCGGTTCGCTACCCGGAAACCAGGGCCCGCTGACTTCCGTTTCGCCCCTGGCGAACACGCGCCCCTCGGCTGTCCGCACTCCGAGAGCGTTGACGAGATGCTCGTCTGCGAATGCGGCACGGACGCGCAGCGGACGATCGCCCGCGGTCACGTTCACCTCACCGGTCGTGTAGGCGCCTGTGTTCGCAAATGACCGGTTGATCTGCTTGAACTCGAAATACTCTGCCGGCGCCAGCGGGAAGTCACTCTCGAACCCGGGGTTGTACGTGTTCAGGTACATGAGCCGCTCGGGTTGCGGATAGCCGAGCGGTTGCAGAATCACGCCGTTGACGATGGAGAAGATGGCTGTGTTGGCGCCGATGCCAAGGCCAAGCGTCACCAGCACGACGGCCGTGAACAGGAGACTGCCGCGAAGTGTGCGTGTCCCGTGGCGCAGGTCGCGCGCGACGTCGTCGAGCCACGGCAGGCCTCGCTGTTCGCGAAGCGCCTCCATGGCCTGCGTGTGGCCTCCGGCGGCGATGGCTGCCGCGCGTGCGGCGGCCTCCGGATCGAGCCCCCGGCGTCTGGCCTCCTCGACGGCCAGTTCCACGTGCAGCCGCAGCTCCTGTTCCAGGTCGCTTTCGCGCCTGCCGCCGAACCACGTTCCCCACAGACGATGAACCCACTCGCGCAGCGTGCGCATGCGCCCTCCAAGCCTCACATCTAGCCGCCGGGACGATCAGGTCGAGCGTGCGCTCGCGCACACGCCGCCGGCGATCTTCATTGGCCGCACCAATGGAATACCACGGCTACGCAATCAGGTACGTCGCCATCGTGACGCCGCCCGCGCCCCCCATCCCGAAGGCGAGCCCGAAGAGGACGTAGAACAACAGCGGGAACGTGATCGAGGGGATCGCATAAGCCGGCATCCTGACCACTTTCAGGAATTCGTATTTCGCTTCGAGCACATAGCAGCGGAAAAAGGACCAGCTGGCGGCCTGGACATTCATCGCACACCTCCTGCGGCGGCCGTTGCGGGGCCTGTGGCCGACGTCAATGTGAGAAACGCCTCTTCGAGGCCCGCACCGGTGATCTCGAGGCCGGAGAGCGCCGGATCCCGAACGAACAGGTCACGCGCAAGCCGCTCGGCGTCGTTCGTCAGGATTTCGAGCGCCGCGCCGTCGTGACGGACCGACTGCATGCCGGCGATGGCGCGGACGCTGTCGGCTCCGAGTGACGTCACGCAGCGCACGCGCCTGGACGCCGCCAGAGCCTTGACCTGATGCGGGGCGCCATCCGCGACGATCGATCCGCTCTTCAGCATCACGATGCGATCGGCCAGCGCATCGGCCTCCTCGAGATAGTGGGTCGTCAGCAGGATCGTCCGGCCGCGCTCGGCCAGGCGGCGGACCTCCTGCCAGAAGCCGCGTCGCGACTCGACGTCGAGGCCGACAGTGGGCTCGTCGAGAAAGAGCAGGTCGGGGTTTCCGCAGATGGCGAGCGCGAAGAGCACACGCTGCTTCTGTCCGCCGGACAACTCGCCGTACTTGCGGTCCATCACGGACGCGAGCCCGGCTGCCGCGAGCGCCGCGTCCACCGACATGGGCGAAGGGTAGTAGCTGCAGAACAGGTGCAGGTGCTCGCGCACCTTCAGCGTGTCCGGCACCTTCGAGATCTGCAGCATGACGCCGGTCCGCCGTCGCGCCGCAAGCGATCGGGGCTCGACGCCGAACAGCCTCGCCGTGCCCGTCGTCGGCTGCGTCAGCCCGAGGAGCAGTTTGACGGCTGTCGTTTTCCCCGCACCGTTTGGACCAAGAAGCGCGGTGACGCGCCCGGCCTCGAGTCCCAGCGTGACACCGTCGAGAGCGGTGACGGCGCCGTAGCGCTTGGTCACTGTATTGAATTCAGCCACCATCGTGTGTGTCCTCCTGCGCATTCACTATGGGACGAGCGGGAAGGCACCGGTAGTGGCGGGGGTCAACTCCGCCACATGACAGGTGTCATGCGGGACTCGGGACTCGGGATTTGGGATTTGGGATTCGCGACTCGGGATTCGCGGTTCGGGATTCGCGACTCGAGGCGCAGGGCGGCTGCTTCGGCTTGACATATATTGTTAATACCGGTACCTTTACATAGAAAGGTAGCTGGCAAGACACATGGGCGTCGCCGAGAACTTTGCCGCGATCCGGAAGGGGCTCCTCGAGTTCCTGATCCTGAAAATTGTCGCCGCGGAGAAGGTGTACGCCGCTGACATCCTAAAGCACCTGAGCGCCACGGATTTCGCCACGCAGGAGGGCACGTTGTATCCGCTGCTGAGCAAGATGCGGCGCGACGGCCTGCTCGACTATGAATGGCAGGAATCCGATGCCGGCCCGCCGCGGAAGTACTACGAGCTCACGGGCAAAGGGCAGTCCCAGCTCGGCGAATTGAACGACTACTGGAAGCACCTCAATCTGACCATTACGAAGCTGGGGAAGTAGCCATGCAGAGAGTCATCAGCATCAACCTGAATGGCAACGCGTACCAGCTCGACGAGAGCGGGTACGACAGGCTCCGCGACTACCTGGCGGATGCGGAGCGACAGCTCAAGGAGAATCCCGACCGTGTCGAGATCATGGCGGATCTCGAGCAGGCCATTGCGGACAAGTGCGCGAAATATCTGGGGCCTACCAAGACCGTCGTCTCCGCCGGCGAACTGGAGCAGATCGTGGTGGAGATGGGTCCCGTGGACAACGCGGCCGCAGCCGGGGGAGCCGCTTCGCCAGGGACGGCCGGCACAGGCGCCGGCGAACAGCAGGAAACGCCCCCCAGGCGCCTGCACCGCATTCCCACCGGTGCGATGATTGCGGGCGTCTGCAGCGGCCTCGCTGCGTATTTCCATATCGACGTCACGATGGTACGGATCGGGTTCATCGCGGGCGCCATCCTCACCAAGGGCGCCGGCATCATGGCCTACGTCTTCATGATGTTCGTCGTTCCAGAGGCAAAGACGCCGGAAGCGCATGCCGCCGCCGCCGGCGAGCCGCTCAACGCCAGGGACGTCATCGAGCGCGCGAAAAAGCAGTATGCAGAAGGCAGCCGGCAGGTGCGCCGCGAGTGGCAGCGGCAGCGCCGGCAGTGGCGCCGGCACGGTTGGCCTCCCGGTGCGCCCCACGCCTACGCCCCCGCGCCCTGGGTCGCCGTGCTCCTCCCGGTCTTCGGGTTCGTGCACGTCGCGCTGTTCCTCGTGATGGCGGCCATGATGATCTCGCTGGTCAACACCGGGGCGATTCTGCACTGGGAACTGCCTGTCGATGTTCCCGTCTGGGCCGGGGCGCTGATTCTGCTCATCGGGTATCAGATAGTCGTGTCTCCGCTGCGTGCCTTCCAGCACTGGACCTCGCTGCCCCGGCCGGGTGCCGAGCCGGCATGGTTCGCCTTCTGGAACGCGGTGACCTGGCTGGTCGGCCTGGCCTTCGTGCTATGGATCGCGTCGAACCATGTCCCGGAGATCAGAGAATTCGTGCGGCACGTGCCCGGACTGATCCGGGATTTCGCGCACGCCATCCGCGACGCCGTCAACGAGCGCTAGTAGATCTGCTTGGTCTTTGCGACGACCGTCTTCGGCGGCGTGACGCCGGCCGCGATCATCACTTCACGGATCGAAGCCTCTGTTTCCGGGGACGGCTTGAAATTCCCGAATCTGTAGCCGACGGCGATGGCCAGCGGCGTCCATCCGAACTTGTCGTCCCGATTCCAGAGATCGATGTTCGCTCCCTTTGCCGCGAGAAACTTCACGACCTTGGGGAGGTTCTTGTAGGCCGCGGCGTGCATGGCGGTCTCTCCGTTGTTGTCCACGCCGTTCACGTCAGCGCCCAGATCGAGAGCGACCTGCACGGCCTCCAGCACTTCGCTCTCGGTTCCCGCGTCCTCGCCGGGGGAGCGCGTGGCGAGCCCGGCCGCAGCCATCAAGGGCGTGCTGTTGTCGGCATTCGGCAGAAGCGGATTGGCCCCCAGCGCAGCCAGTGCTTTCATCAATTCAGCGTCCGCGGTCAGTGCGGCGAGAAGGTACGGGGTCGCACCAATCTCGTTCAACCGTGTGTTGTTCAGATTTGTCTTTTTCGTCATCCTCGCGTCCAGGTTCGCGCCGTGCGCCGCCAGCTTCTTCACGAGCTCGAGGCTGGTCATGCTTCCGGACCCTTCAGGAGGGGGATCGTTGTCGCCGACGCCCGGCTTGCGGACGGCCGTGATCGCGTGGAGGACCGTGTACCCCGGCAGGTCGGCATTCGGGTCGGCACCGGCATCCAGCAGTTGTGCCGCAAGCTCGAAATGACCGTTCGTCACGGCCAGGAGCAGCGCGCTGGCCCCCGCCGGAGGCAGCCGGCCACCATAGCCGCGCCTGCGTCCGGCGTCGGCCGGTATCGTCTCATTCACGTTCGCGCCGGCCTTCTGCAGAACCCGGACGACGTCGAGACGCCCTTCCCTCACCGCAAACAACAGCGGCGTCAAGCCGGAGGGCACGCGGGTTCCGAAATCCGCATCGGCGTCGATGAGCGCCTGTACGACGTCCGCGTGACCCTCGGCCGCCGCCCACATGAGGGCGGTCTGGCCGCGCCGCTCATCCTTACTGTCAACGTTCGCGCCGCGGGACACGAGCGCCTTCACCGAGGCGACCGCGCCGGTCCGCGCCGCGGTCATCAACGGAGTCTCCCCGCCGGGAAGGGGCGCATTCGGATCCGCGCCAGCCTTCAGCAGCATCTCCACCATCGCCCCAGCGCCATTCGTGCAGGCGAGCGAGAGGGGAGTCACGCCGTAGCGGTTCGCGGCCTTGACATTGGCGCCCGATCGCACCAGCAGTGTCACGAGCTCCACATCGTCCCGGTAAGCTGCCCAGTGCAGGGCCGTCATCCCATCGGCCTGCGGTGTGTTCACGTCGACCCGCTGTTTCAGGAGCGTACGGATCCTCGACCGATCCATCTTTTCCGCGGCGTCGGCCAGCAACGCATTCGGGCCGGCGCCATGCAGGCCCACCGTGGCGAGGAGCACTGCGACGGCCGACAGGGCGATTCGCTTCATACGGACACCGTTCCTTCCGCCTGAAGGCGGAAGCTACGTGACATTCGTTCCGCCCGAAAGCGGATGCTACAGGGACAACAATTCATCGACCCTGCCTTTACTGTCGGCGAAGGCGTCCATGCGGACACCCACCCGTTCGAGCAGCGTGAGATGCAGGTTCGCCAGCGGTGTGGGCTCCGCATACTTGATATGACGGGCCCCCTCGAGACCGCTGGCCGCGCCGCCGGCGACAAGAATCGGCAGGTTCACGTGGTCGTGCACGTTCGGGTTGCCCATGCCGCTGCCGTACAGATAGAGCGAGTGGTCCAGCAGGCTTCCGTTCCCATCGGGCGTGGCTTTCAACTTCTCGAGGAAGTAGGCGAACAGCGACACGTGGAACGCATTGATCTTCTGCATCCTCGCGATCTTCTCCGGATCGTTCCCATGGTGCGTCAGGGGGTGATGCGGGTCCGACACGCCGATCTCGGTGTAGGTCCGGTTGCTGGTTTCGCGAGCGAGCTGAAACGTGATGACCCGGGTGACGTCCCCCTGGAGAGCCAGCACCTGCAGGTCGAACATCAGGCGTGCGTGGTCGGCGTAGGCCGACGGTACGCCGACCGGCCGATCGAGATCCGGCAGGCCGTGGTCCGCCGTCTCGGCTTCGGCTTTCTGGATGCGGCGCTCCACCTCACGGACCGTATCGAGATACTGACCGACCCTGGTGCGATCCTCGGGTCCCAGGCTGTTCTGAAGGCGCGTGATGTCCTCGCGGACCCAGTCGAGGAGACTGGCCCGTCGCCTCAACGCCGCACGGCGCTCGGCCGCGCTTCCCCCCTCTCCAAACAGCCGCTCGAACACGGTGCGCGGGTGGGCTTCGGCCGGGAGGGGCGTCGTCGGCGATGACCACGAGAGATTGTTCTGATAGACGCACGCGTAGCCGTTGTCGCACTGACCCACGGTCTGCAGCAGATCCATCGACAGCTCGAGCGACGGCAGCAGCGTCTGATGGCCGATCTGCTGGGCCGCGATCTGATCGACCGTCGTCCCCAGGTAGTAGTCCGTGCTCTCCGTCCACTTCGCCCGGGCGGCGCTGAGGAAGGCGGCGTTGGACGTCGCATGGGTGCCCGGGTACGCGTTCTTCAATTCCAGGTTCGTGATGACGGTGAGCTGGTCGAGCACGGGACGAAGCGACTGGAGCGTGGGGGAGAGCTCGAGCAGCCGCCCGTCGCCCGGCGGTGTCCACCGGGGGAGGTCACATCCCATCGGCATGTACACGAAACCCAGGCGCCGCACCGGCGCGGCTGGCGTTCTCGCGAGGGCGGTCATCGACGGCACCATCGCGTCGAGCAGCGGAAGCGCGACGGTCGCGCCCATACCCCGCAGAAACGTCCGGCGCGGCAATGCCTTCTTCGTGATAATCATCGTGCCTTCCTCATCTGAAACGGCTGGCTCTTCACGACTCCCAGGATGATCGACGACATGCGGAAATTCTGCGATCGGGATTCCCGTACGATCGTGCGCGTCGCGGGCGCATCGTAGTACTCGACGCCCCTGCCCAACGCGTAGGTCTGAAGCTTCTCGGCAAACGTGCCGACGAACAGCTCCGGACGGCGCAGCAACGCTGCCTCGAGCCCCGGTACGTCGGCGAATTTGCTGCCGTCGGGGAATCCTCCGGAGGCGTCGATGGCCGTCCCGCCGTCCACCGTCCGACGACGACCGACGGCGTCGAACTTCTCGAGAGACAGGCCCAGCGGATCCATCAGGTTGTGACACGAGGCGCAGGCCGCGTTGCTGCGGTGCTCCGCGAGCCGCTCGCGGACTGAGAGGTGTCCGTCCACCGTGTTGTCCTTCAGCGCCGGCACGTCGGGCAGCGGCGGCGGAGGAGGCACGCCAAGCAGGTTGTCGAGAACAAATTTGCCGCGCAGGACGGGGGACGTACGGGTCGCATACGAGGTGACCGTCAGGATGCTCCCCTGGCGCAGCAGTCCGCCCCGCCAGCTGCGATCGTCGAGCGCCACGCGGCGGAAACGGCTTCCGTACACATGCGGGATCCCGTAGTGCTTCGCCAGCCGTTCGTTGACGAACGTGTAGTTCGCCCGCAGCAGATCGAGCACGCTCCGATCCTCGCGGAGGACACTCTCGAAAAAGAGCTCCGTTTCCTCGCGAAACGCCTGCCGGAGATTGTCGTCGAAGTCCGGGAACAGCCGCATGTCGGGCGTGATGGAATCGAGGTTGCGGAGGTGCAGCCACTGCGACGCGAAGTTGGTCACCAGCGCGCGCGAGCGGGAATCGGCCAGCATGCGACGGACCTGCGTCTCGAGCACGGCCGGCTCGTGGAGTTTTCCTGCCACGGCCACCGTGAGGAGCTCCTCGTCCGGAATACTGCTCCACAGGAAGAAAGAGAGTCGCGACGCCAGCTCGAGATCGCTGACGCGATACACCGCATCCGGCGGGCTGCCGGGTGAATTCTGCTCGACGCGGAACAGGAACTGAGGACTCACCAGGATGGCCGACAGGGCCATTTCGATACCCGCCTCGAAGTCCGCGTCCGCCCGCGCTTTCTGATAGAGCGCGAGGGGCCCCTGAAGGTCCGCATCAGTAACGGGGCGCCGGTAGGCCCTTCGCATCAAGCTCGCGAGAATCTGCCTGGCGGAGCGGGCCTCCTGGTCGGGACCTGCCGGCCGCGACACGAAGATCCGGCGACGGCTGGGCGTATCCCCGGGACCTTTCACTACATAGGGGCCAATGATCGAGACGGAGAAAATGGCGGGTTGGATCCGCGGGTGCCGGTAGGAATTGAAGTGGGTCTGATAGGGCTGACGCGGAGTTTCCAGCAGCACCGACGGTTTCTTCGGAAATGCCACGCCGAGCACATGCGGACCGGCCGTCACCGGAACCCGGATCTTGAGGTGCTGGTCCACCTTTTCGTGGGATGGCTGCTCGGTCTCGGGGACGCCGGCCTCCCGCACAGGGGGCTTCACCGTGAAGACCTGGAGCCGCTCCCTGTCCAGCAGCAGCTCGAGATCGTGTGTTTCGCTCAGGCCCTCGACGTGCTCATCGCGGTCACGCGTGAGTCGAATCTGGATCTCGTACTCGCCATCCAGCGGAAACGTATAGCGGACCACCGCGCCTCCGCGTGTGCCGATCGGGAGGCCTTCGAGGTGCTCTTCCTGGGTGAGGTCCGCGGGAACCCGGATCGTATCGCCGCCTGGAGACCGGCTGGAGAGTCCAACCGCCAGCCGGCTGATCTTCTCCGCGGCTGACACATATCGATCCAGCAATGTGGGCGACAGGTCGCCGACCGTCACATTGTCGAAACCATAGCTGGCCTCGTCTGCCGGCAGCAGCGAGGTGACGTCGACGTCGAGCGCCAGAAGATCGCGAATGGCGTTCTGGTATTCGGTCCGGGTGAGCCGCCGGAGCGTGGCCGTCCGGCCGGGATTCGGATGCGCTGCCGCCGCGCGGTCGAGCGAGCCCTCCAGCGACGAGATCACCGCCTCGTAGGTGGCTTCGTCCGGCCGTTCCTTTCCGATCGGCGGCATCTGGCGGGCGCGGAGCTTCCGGACAACCTTCTCCCAGACGTCCGGATGTCGCGGCACCTCTTCCGCCGCGACCGACTCGAGCTCGAGGTCGCCTTTTTTGTGGTCCTCGTCGTGACACGAGAGGCAATACTCGTCAACAAGAGAGACGTGAGGGGCCGCCGTCGCGACGGGCCCGTGTGGTGGTTGCTGTGCCTGCAACCTGAACGCGAAGCAGGCGGCCGCCAGCAGAGCCGCCATGCCGACCGAGATCGAGACCTTGCCGGCGCGGACAGACATATATGGCGGGAATCATACGCGTCGGATCCCCAACATTCAACACGCGCGGCTGGGCTGCCCCCGGCGCAGGGGGGGCAGGTCGCCTGGTGTTCACATGCAACAGGAAGCCAGAAGATCAGGAGGGGCGGCGGTGTTCACGGAAAGATCACCACGGGGACGCGGAGACACGGTGCCCGGACGGAGGGAACGGCGGTCGGCCGACCGCTGTCTGTCTCCCAAAAGAGCTGTCTCGATTTCTCGGCCCATGGCCAACGCCACGAGCCCGCTGGTTACCTCCGTGTCGTCTCCGTGGCTCCGCTTCTCCGTGGTGGAATTTTTCTCCGTGCCCTGCCGAGCGGCGTCGAAACTAGAACCCCGGGCGCGTGGCGTCCTTGCCGAAGAGCCTGGGAACAAAACGGGGCATGTGGCCCATGGTGGCCCGGTAGTCGTCGTTCCGGAGCAACACAGTCTCCTCGACGGCCAGACGCCGGGACAGCACCCAGACGTGACCCGCCGAACCGACGAGCGCCGTGATCCAGGCGGTGTGAATCAACGGCAGCGCGGCCAGCTCGACGAATACGGCCGCATAGTTCGGGTGACGGACAAACCGAAACGGACCGGTCGTGATCACGCCGAGAGAGACGGAGTCCATGACCTGGACATTCCAGTGTGTGCCCAGCGTGCGAATGACCCACCACCGGAGCGCGTTCGCCAGGACGAACAGGATCCCCATGGAGATTGCGAGCAGCGGAATGAACGGACGATTCAGCACCAGCACTTCGAGCGCCGCCCCGATGAGGATCCCCGCGTGGAGCAGCACCATCCACCGATAGTGCGGCTCGCTGGCCCTGGAGATTCCCTGCGCTTCGAGTCCGCGCTGGTGGCGACGCGAAATCACCAGCTCGACGCCCCGGAGAAGGGCGACCGCGATCAGCAGCGCGAGGAACGCCGCGATGCTCAGGTCCATTGAAGCAGCAACAGCTCGGCGCTGAAGCCGGGGCCGAATGCGGCGGCGAGGCCGTAATCGCCCGCGTGCATGGTCTTCGTGGTCAGGCAGGCGTCGAGGATGAACAGAATGGTCGCGCTCGAGAGATTGCCGTACTGGCCGAGCACGTCCCACGACAACTGGGTGTCGCACCGGCACAAACCCAGTTGCTCCTCAATATAGGAGAGCAGCCGCTGGCCGCCAGGATGGAGGATGAACGCCGCCATGGAATTGCGGGTCAGCCCCCGCCGGCCCAGGAAGTCGTCCACCAGCTCTCGGATCTTGCCGCGAACCAGCTGGGGCACGTCCTTCGACAGCACGATATGGAAACCGGTTTCGCGCAAATCGAACCCCATCGCATCGAGCGACTGCGGAAACGTGTAGGTGGTCGCATCGAGGATCCGGGGGCCGGACGCCTTACGCCCTGTGACGATCGCAGCCCCCGCGCCGTCGCCGAAGAGCACACACGAGATCAGGTTCGCCTGTGACAGGTCCCCGCGCTGAAAGGTCAGCGTGGCCAGTTCGACCGAGACGATCAGCACCGTCTTGTCAGGGAATGCGCGCACGAATTCCGAGGCACGAGTCAGCGACATGGCGCCCGCCGCGCAACCGAGCTCGGTCAACGGCAGGCGGCGCACGTCGGACCGAAAGCCCATGAGATTGATCAGGTGCGCATCGAGCGAGGGAATCATGAATCCCGTGCACGAGACGGTGATGATCATGTCGACATCGGCGGGCACCATCCCGGCCTTCGCCAGGCAGGCCTCCGCCGCCTGCCGCCCAAGGATCACGGCGTGCTCCTGATACTCGCGGCTGGTCTGTTCGAGCGATCGCGGCTGGACGATGTACCTCGACCGGGAAGATCGCGTGGCGCCTGAACACCTGGGCGTTGTCGATCACCGCCATCATCGCGTCGAGCCGTCGCTCCTCGAGATTGAACACCTTCCCGATGTACGTCTTGACGTCGTCGCTGGTCAGCAAGTGCGGCGGCACGGCGGTCGCTGTCGCGGCAATCGTCGCGGTATAGCCGCGGTGTTCGGGAAGAGTGCTGCCGGGCTGTTCTGTCATGAGACTGGGGACCCTCGATGGACGCCGTGATAGTCAACAATATCAGGCTTCTCCCGGTGTCCCAGGGAGCAAGACTCCGTCGCTCGAGGTCACGATGAAACGCCAGTAAACCGCCGGATCGCCACGATTGAGTTTCACGGCAGGCGAACGTCCGTCACCGAACAATATTTCCCACGACCGACCATGGGGAACGAGACAGCGATCAAGAAACGCGGTTGTGCAGCGACTCCGACCGGTACGACAATTGCCTCAGCCGCTGGACAAAGGAGCGCCCGATGGACATCCTCAGGGATCTTCGCTACTCGATCCGAACCTTTGCACGCCGGCCCCTTTTTACGGCGGCGGTTCTGGGATCGCTTGCGTTCGGCATCGGCGCGAATACCGCCATCTTCAGCATTCTCAACACGCTGATGCTGCGGCCCCTGCCGGTGCGCGAGCCCTCGACCCTGTTCCAGGTGCTGCACACCGGTGACCGGGGCTCGTCCGAGAGCTCCACCTACGCGCTCTACGAACACCTGAAAACGCAGGCAAAGACGATCGCGGGA
This sequence comes from uncultured Acidobacteriota bacterium, assembly GCA_963749835.1. Classification (GTDB taxonomy): domain Bacteria; phylum Acidobacteriota; class Vicinamibacteria; order Vicinamibacterales; family 2-12-FULL-66-21; genus JALZOC01. The sequence goes on along the minus strand of CAVVOD010000001.1, from coordinate 1,898,129 downwards.
GCGTTCCAGGTTGACCCTGCGTCGATGGAGAGGGTGCTCGTTGACGGCCAGGCCGAGGCGGTCGTCGCTCAGCGCGTCACCGGCGACTACTTCAGCATTCTGGGCATCCAGCCGCTCGTTGGCGCCGTGATCCAGCCGCAGGATGAGCGAGGGACGTCCCCCAACCGCGTCGTGGTCCTCGGTCACGCGTACTGGGCGCGTCGATTCGGAAGCGATCCCAGCGTGCTCGGCCGCACGATGACGATCGACCAGGTCCCGCACACGATCATCGGCGTCACACAGGCGGACTTCTTCGGATTGCAGGTCGGGCGCCGTGTCGAAGTGAGCGTCCCGATGAACGGATCCGAGGAGCGGACTTTCTGGAAGTCGAGCCGCCTGGTCGTGCGTCTTGCGCCGGGTGCCTCGCGCGAAAGCGCGAGCGCCGAGCTGAGCGTCCTGTTTCAGCAGTACATCACCAGCGACAAGACACTTTCACCCTCCGCGCGCGACCAGAGTTTCAAGTCGATCACCCTCGAGTCCTCGTCATCCGGCCTCCCCGAGTTCCGCAATCGCTACGGCAGACAGGTGCAGGCGATGCTCGCGATTGTGTCGGTGCTGTTGCTGCTCGCGTGCGCCAATCTCGCCAGTCTCTTTCTGGCGCGGGCGGCATCGCGACAGCGGGATCTCTCGGTGTGCCTGGCGCTCGGGGCACGCCGAAGCCGGCTCGCGCGCCAGCTGCTCTCGGAAACGCTGCTCATCTCGATCGCCGGTGGAGCGCTCGGTCTCCTGGTCGCGTGGTGGAGCGTCGATCTGCTGGTCGGGTTCCTGCCCGATCTCGGCTCGCCGGCCGATCTCCAGTTCCGGCCCGACGGGAACGTGCTGCTCTTCACCCTGGCCGCCTCGATGCTGACCGGGCTGATCATCGGCCTCGCCCCCGCCTGGCTCACCGGCAAGGTCGGTGTTCGCGACATGCTTCAAATCGGCGGACGAACGCTCGCGCTCGGGAGCGGCGCGTTCAGAGCTCTCGTCGTCGTACAAGTCGCGCTGTCCACGGTGCTGGTCGTCGCGGCCACGCTGTTCACGGTCAGCCTGATCAATCTGAGGGCGCAGCCGATGGGTTTCGTCGCGGACCGCGTACTGATGCTCACGGTAGACGCGGACGGGACCGACATCGAGGGTGAACGTCTGAGCGCGATTCATCGACAGATCCTGCAGAGGCTCGAGGCGCTGCCCGGCGTCCAGCACGCGACATTCGCCACCATCCCGCCCCTCAGCTCGAACGAGGACGGCAAGCCCATCTCGATTCCTGGAGTCGCGTTCTCGTCTCCCGACGACGGTGTGCTGCAGGTGAACACGGTGGGACCGGGCTTCTTCGACACCTTCAGCGTGCCCATCCTGAAAGGCCGCGGCATCGCCGCATCCGATCACCAGTCGGCGCCGCAGGTCGCCGTTGTCAGCGAAAGCATGGCGCGGTACTACTTTCCGGGCGTCGATCCAGTCGGCCGGCGCATGGATGTGGGGCGGGGTCGCACCGGCGGACAGATTGAGGTTGTCGGCGTAGCCGGTGATGTTCAATACCAGGATCTGAGGAGCCCCGCACGCCGGATCGTCTACGTCTCCGCGCTGCAGCGGGAGGCGGAAGACAAAAACGTATTCGCGATCCGCACGGCGGGCGATCCGGCCAACTGGATACAGTCCGTCAAGGGGGAGGTCCAGGCCGTCGTCCCGGCCATTGTCACGACGGACGTCAAGACGCTGCTCGGCCAGCGCGATCAGCTGCTCGTCAACGAACGCCTGCTGGCCATGTTGTCGACGTGCTTCGGCGGGCTCGCGCTGATCCTCGCGGCGATCGGTGTCTACGGGGTCGTCGCGTATTCGGTCACGCAACGCACCGCCGAGCTAGGGCTGCGCATCGCGCTCGGCGCCAGTCGCGCGAGTTTGCTGTGGCTGGTCATCCGAGGCACGTTGACGCTTATCGCCGTCGCCGTTGTACTGGGTGTGGCGGCGGCGTTCATGACGAGCTCTCTGCTCTCGAGCTTCCTCTTTGGTATCGAGCCCGCGGCGCCGTGGGTGTATTCAGCCACGATGGCGCTCCTGCTCGGCATCGGATTGCTGGCGACACTCGGGCCGACGCTTCGAGCGACGCACGTCGACCCGGTCGAGGCGCTGCGGTGGCAATAGAAGTCCCTCGACGACGGGCGCAACGGGGCCGGTGCCCTACTTCTTTTTCGCGCCCGCCTTCTTTTTCGCCCCACCCGTGCGCGACGTCTTTCGCGACGGCACTTTGCCACCCTTTGCGCGCGCGTCGCTCAGGCCGATCGCGATCGCCTGTTTGCGGTTCGTGACTTTCTGCCCGGAGCTGCTCTTCAGCGTGCCTTTCTTCTTCCGTCGCACGGCGGACTCCACACGCTTCGACGCCGCTCGTCCGTACTTCGCCATCAATACCTCCTGGCCCTCAACTATGCAAAGCACGTGCTCGTACAGACCTCCCCGTGAGAGCGCTTGCTGAGCAGGACCGCCATCGCGGCGGCGATGAAGACGGTCGAATACGTGCCGCTGACGATGCCGACCAGCATCGTAAAGGCGAATCCGTGCAGGACGTCGCCGCCGAAGATGAACAACGCCAGGACGGCGAGGAAGGCGGTCGCGGCGGTGATGATCGTCCGCCCCAGCGTCTGGTTGACCGCGGTATTGACGACCTGTTCGAGCGGCGCCCGCGGCATCGTGCGCAGGTTCTCGCGCACGCGATCGAACGTCACGATGGTGTCGTTCACTGAATAGCCCGTGATGGTGAGAATCGCCGCCACGACATTGAGGGAGAGGTCGTAGCCGCAGAGCGTCAGGAGCGACACGGTCACCAGGATGTCGTGCAGCGTGGCCGCGATGGCGCCGGCCGCAAAGCTCGGACGAAATCGAAGCGCGATATAGCCCGTGATGCCCACGAGCGAGGCCAGCGTCGCATACGCGCCCTTGCGCCGAAGATCCGCGCCAATCGCCGGACCCACCGTCTCGCTCCCCGTCACCTCGAATTCCGGAACATCAGCCGCTCGAAGGGCCGCGACGGCCCGATTCACCTCCCGCGCGAGCGTGGCGCCTTCCTCCGCCCCCTTCATCTGCGGAAGGCGGATCAGCATCTCGTTGTCCGCCGGACTCCCGTAGCGCTGGAGCGTTTCCTCGCCGGGGAGGGCGGTCTGCACGACCTCCTCAGACACCGGACCGGCAAACTTCACGGTCACGATCGTTCCGCCGGAGAAGTCGATCCCCTGCGGTGGGCCGCCCCGCGCGATCATCACGCCGAAGCCGGCGAGAATCACGATCCCGGAGAGCATGAGCGCAGGCCAGCGCCACCGGTGGAACGGCACATCCGGCGTTCGAAAGCGGCGGCTGAAGGTCTCGATGCGGAGACGAGGCTTCCCGGCGCGCGACAGCACCGCGTCGAAGATCGTGCGGGATACGAAGACGGCCGTGAAGACGTTGGAGAGCAGTCCGAAGGTGAGCGTCGTGGCGAAGCCGCGAATCGGCCCGGTGCCGAACTGAAAGAGAAAGGCCGCGGCAATCAGCGACGCGATGTGCGTATCGAGGATCGTCAGGAACACCCGGTCGAAGCCCGCAGCGACGGCGGCCCTGGCCGCCCGGCCCCTCGCCAGCTCCTCTTTGATCCGCTCGAAAATGAGCACGTTCGAGTCCACGCCCATTCCGATCGTGAGGATCAGCCCCGCGATGCCCGGCAGGGTCAACGCGCCGCCGAAGTAGGCCATGAGGCCCAGCAGCAACAGGAGGTTCACGCCGACCGAGACGACGGCGTTGATGCCAGCCCGGTTGTAGTAGAGGAGCAGGAAGGCGGCGATCAGCGCGAGCCCGGCGAGGGACGCCACCACGCCCGCGTGGATCGACGCGCTCCCGAGAGACGGCCCGACAAACCGCCCCCCGAGATACGTCATCGAGGCGGGGAGCGCACCTGCACGAAGGACCAGCGAGAGATCGGCGGCCTGCTGTTGTGTGAAGCTGCCGCGGATGTGCCCGTCGCCGCCGGCGATCCGGCCCTCAATCTGCGGCGCCGACTGCACACGGCCGTCCAGGATGATGGCGATCGAGCGTCCGACATTGTCTCCCGTCAGCTGTGCGAACCGCCCTGCCCCGTCCCGGGTCAATGAGAAGCCAACCGCCGGCCGGCCGTTCTCATCGGGGATCGGTCGAGCGTTGCGCAGATCGCGACCGGTGATCTCCGCGACGCCTCGAACCAGGTAATAGGCGGGCGCGTCCTTTGCCGCCGAATCGTCGCCACCGATCGCAACGCTGGTATTGTGCGGCACCAGACCGCCCGTCGCGCTGAGCAGGGCTTCCCGCGTCGGAGCGGGGCCGCGTTCGACCATCTTCCATTCGAGCAAAGCCGTCGCACCAAGGATGTCTCTCGCACGCTCCATGTCGGCGACACCCGGCAGTTGGACGACGATCTCGTCTGCGGCCGCTCCCTGGATCGCGATGAGCGGCTCGGTCACGCCGAGCCCGTTGACGCGACGTTCGACCGTCTCGCTGGCCTGTCTCACCGTCTCCGTCCGCAGGCTCGCGAGGGCGGCCCGAGTGATCGTCAGGATGTATCCGCCGCCAGTGGCGGACGCGCGGTCGAAGTCGCCGACCACCTGATCGGAGACTCGCCGAAACACCTGGTCCCCATCGGCCGTGGCGCCCGGCACACGAAGCTGGCCCGGGCCGACCACTTCGATCGGGCCGGTTCTGACCCCTTCTCGTGTCAGCGCCTCTTCCAGTTTCGCCGCCGTGTTCCGCGTCTCGACCAGCACGGCATCGTCGGTATTGACGCGCAGAACCATGTGAACGCCGCCCTTCAGGTCGAGCCCGAGTCTCAGCCGGTTGTCCAGAATGAAACCGGGGCCCGCCAGGCCATAACGGTCGGCGAGCAGGGGATACCAGGCGAAGATCGAAATCGCGAACGTCACCACGACCGTGGCGACAATCCTCCAGCGCAGTCTGCTGTTCATAAGTCCTCCAGTGATACGAAGACACACGTCGAGCGGGACGGAGCTCGTGAGCGGAAGGAGGATCAGATCAGGAGGGGAAACGCGCGAACCGGGGGAGAAATGTGGATCCGAAGCCGCGAGGACGGGGCCGACGCCGAGAGTGAGTAGTCCGGCGTCCCCTGGAACGAGACCTCGGAGTGGAGCGCGTCATGACCCAGGCGGACCTGCGAGGTCCCTGCCGTTGCGGCGGTCATCTGCGGACCGAAGTCAGCCGCGTGCGACGGCCGTTCGGTTTGCGCGCTCCCGTCTGTCGTCGATTGCGCGATCTCCCGTTCCGAGACAGGCTGACGCACCGGGAGCCACAGGGTGACCACAAGCGCAAGGACGAGAGCGAGGGCGCGCCGCACGAGGACCATGATGGACGTCTTGGGACGGATGGTCAAGGTGGGGACAGAATGAATTTTCGCCGGTTCAGGGTTCCGGGTTCGGGGTTCGGGGTTCAGGTTCTGGGTTCAAGGTTCAACGTTCGATGGCAGCCGAGACTTCGTCGCCGGAACATCAATCACGACTTGCTGCCGAACCTGGAACCCCGAACCTGAACCCCGAACCCGGAACCCGGAACCAGCAACCTTCCTCTCCGTACCCCCTCCCGAAAGGGTTGTGGCGCGACGCCGAACTCGGCGCGAAACGCGCGATTGAAGTTCGACACGTCGCCGAAGCCACAGTCGAGCGCCACATCGAGAACCGTCGGCGAATCCGCCGTCAATCGCGTCGCCGCTTCGCGCAGCCGCGCCCGGAGCACGTATTGGTGGGGCGTCACGCCGGTCACGCGCTCGAACGTCCGCAGAAAATGATACGGGCTCAGATCTGCCGATCGGGCAAGCCGATCGAGCGTGAGGCGGCCGTCGGGATGGCGCTCGATCGCCCGCACGAGACGTGTCACCCGCCCGACGGTCTCAGGCGTGAGATCGCGCACGCGCCGTGACTGACCGCTCGCAATCGCTGCCGTCCGCGCCGCCACCTGGACGCTCAGCTCTTCCCACGCCGGCGACATCGATCCGCGCACGAACGCCAGCCCGCCGCAGCTCAGCTCCAGCCCTTTGGCGTGCACGGCGGCCACGAACAGCTGCTTCAGGTACCACATGTTGACGGTGTCGCCCGTCCCGACGCCCGTGTTGTTCCATCCACCGGTGAAAGTCGAACCCGTGGCCACACCGGCATTGACGCTGAACCGGCCCTTCGGGTCGAGCTTCAGGCGTGCCTTGAGCGCGACGCTGTCCTGCACCTGGGTGGCGGACACGACATCACCGCTGGTCTCGACATACCGGTACCGGCCCGAGAAGCTGGCTGTCTGCAACTCGACCCATCGATCGAACGTGCGCGGGGGCAGGGGTTTCCTGGCGACGGGCTGCGCGGCCTTGACAGAGGCAACCGCGCTGCTCTTGTCCTTGTCCGCGGGGGCCTGGGCGTAGCCGGTCACGGATCCGGCAACGATTCCTGCGACGACCAGAAGCGCGCGCGCGCCCGTGACGCAGCCGACCGGCGATTCGACGATTTTCATGCCTGTCCTCCAGCAATGCCCCCGAGACGGAGGACAAACCATGCAGGGAATCGGCGCGGTCGCCTGAAGCTTGACCCCCGGTCCCCGGCCCGGCAGGAATCAAGTTCAGGCGGTTTTCACCGATTCAATGGTTGGCCGCGCAAGAAATGCGCGCAGGGCAGCATTACGCAAGGGCCCGTTCAAAAAGGTGATCTTCATGAGACAGGTAGCGTTGGGTTGTTGCGACCCTCGGCTTCCTCTTGTCAGGGCAGCCGGTTCAGGCCGCCGGACTCGACGCTGCGCTCCAGGCCAAGGTCGACGCCAGGGCTGGGACCATCAAGGGCTGGGCGAGCGATCCCGCCGTCGTCGCCGCGACGAAGGCGCATAACGCCAGCGAACCCGCCGATCACGCCGCCATGTCCCAGGCCAAGTGGACCGGCCTCACCGTACTGGATCCATTCGTCCGCTCGTTCGCCAAGAACGAAGCGGGAGTATTCCTCAAGAGCAAGAAGACCGACGAAGTCACCGAGGCGTTCGTCTCCGATGCGAACGGAATCAAGGTGGCGTTCCTGTCGAAGACGTCCAGCTGGAGCCACAAGGACAAGCCCAAGCACGAAGAGCCCATGACCGGCAAAGGCTGGCAGGGAGCCGTCGAGGTCGACGAGTCCACCGGCGCGCAGCAAATCCAGATTTCCGTGCCAGTGATGGACGGTGGAAAAGCGATCGGTTCGCTCGTCGTCGGATTCAGCGTCTCGAAGCTCTAGCAGCCGGCGGCAACAAGGATCACGGCGATGAAGCACACCAGCATACCCCGGCAACTTCTGACGTTCATGCTCGTCACGGCCGCCGTGGTCCTGGTGTCGTCCGTCACGTTTCTGGTCATGCTGCGGGCGGCCTACCGTGAGTCGGGAAAGGCAGCAGAGAGCGGCATCGCGGAAGCGACGCACGGCTTCACGCTGCTCGATGAAGTGGGCCGTGCGCTGGGTGCCTTGCAGCGCGTTGCACCTCTCGGATCCGGACCAGATAGAGACGGCCGTGGCGGCGCTGGACGCCAACGACAAGCGCCTCACGGCGCTCATCGCGTCCGGAGGGCAGGCGCGGGCGGCGATCCTGGCCAGGCATGCGGCTGCGCTCGAGGCGCAGCGCGAGGTCATCGAGGCTTTCCTCAAGGGAGACGTTGCCGGAGCCAACGAGCGGCTCATGGTGACCGCCAGCCCGCGGTATTCGGAGGTCCAGACCGCGATCCGGACCGACTTCGACGCGCAGGTGAAGCGAACCGCCGCGACGATGGCGGGGAACGAGGCGCGCGCCTCGTCGCAGGTGATCTGGCGATTGGCCATGATGGCGATCGCACTGGCGCTCATCAGCACCTACATGTGGCGGATGCGGTCGGGCATCACGTTGCAGCTCGGACGGCTCTCGGCGACGCTCCTCGAAGCGAGCGAGAGGCTCACGGAGACCGCCGCGCAGGTGACGGCCTCGAGCCAGACGCTGGCTCAGGGCGCGTCCGAACAGGCGGCCGCGCTCGAAGAGACCTCAGGGTCCATGGAGGAGATGGCGTCGATGACGCGGCGGAATGCCGAGAACTCACAGAGCGCTGCCCAGGTGATGTCGCAAGTGGAAGGGCGCGTCCGCGAGTCGGATGTCGTACTCGCCGACATGGTCGCGTCGATGGCCGCGATTCAGACGTCGAGCCGGAAGGTCTCGAAGATCATCAAGACCATCGACGAGATCGCGTTCCAGACCAACATCCTGGCGTTGAACGCGGCCGTCGAGGCGGCGCGTGCGGGGGAGGCTGGCCTGGGCTTCGCGGTCGTCGCCGACGAAGTGCGCAGCCTCGCGCAGCGCTCGGCGCAGGCCGCCAGGGACACGTCGGCGCTCATCGAAGAATCGATGGCCACGACCCTCAGCGGGAGCGCGCGTCGGGCATCGGCGGCTACAAGATGGCCGGCGGGGCCTTGATGCTGCTGAACCAGCCGGCCGAGTTCGTCACCATCGGAGGGTGCGCGCTCGGCAGCCTGCTGATCAGCACGTCGCCGCGCGTCCTGATGCAACTCGTCAAGCAGGTGATCAGCCTCCTCGGCAGCGGGCTGAAGCAGGCTGACCGAAATCACCGTCACGTCAGAAGGGCTGCGAATCGAGCTCGTCGACCGCACCGGCTCCAGCTTCTTCGACAGCGGCAGTGCCCGGCTGATCGGGGAAAGCGAACCGATCCTGGCCCTCATCGCGGCGGAGCTTGGGAAGCTGAAGAACGACATCGTGGTGGAAGGCCACACTGACAGCCACAAGTACGCGAGGAGCGACCACTACGGCAACTGGGAGTTGTCCGTGGATCGGTCCAACGCGGCGCGACGCATCATGGAGCAGGGGGGCTTGCGACCCGGGCAGGTGCGCAGCGTCCGGGGTTTCGCCGACACGCAGCTGCACATCGCCTCCAGCGCGGATCCGCGCAACCGGAGGGTGTCGATTCTCGTGCGCAGCCCGGCCGCGGTGACGCTAAAGAAGGACCTCTCGCCGAAACCCGCCGTCGCGTCGCCACCGAAGGAAGCCCTCAAGGTCCCCGAGGTCCACAAGGTTCCGGAACCCGCCACGGTCCCGGACCATGCGACGGCCCCTGTCCCGACGAAGACCTGAGGCCACCTCGATCCGACGACGCGGACAGGCTCTTGCCTAGACGCTTGACATGAGGGGTGCGGCGCGATACTCATGTCGAGCATCTATGGCAAAGGCCACCCAGGGTGAATTGCTGCAGGGCACGCTCCCGCTGCTGATTCTCCGCACCCTCGCGACCGGTCCCAATCACGGCTTTGCCGTGGCCCGACGCATCCAGCAAATCTCCAAGTCCGTCTTGCGCGTCGAACAGGGCTCGCTCTATCCCGCGTTGCACCGCATGGAGCTCGACGGCCTGATCGAATCCTACTGGGACACAACCGAGAACAACCGCAAAGCCAAGTACTACCGGCTGACACGGCGGGGAAGCCGCCAGCTGGCCAGCGAAACGCAACGATGGAACGCGATCGCCGGGGCAATCGCCGCGATCCTTCAGGAGGGCTGATGACGCGCAATGGGCCGGCCTGGTTGACCCGTTGGCTGGTCCGTGCGCGCGCGACCCTCTCTCCTCGCCATGATCGCGAGCTGCGAGACGAGCTGCAACTGCATCTGCACCTTCTGGAGGAGGAATACACAGCCCAGGGAATGCCTCCAGACCTGGCGCGCCGGCGCGCCCACCGCGAATTCGGGAATGCCGCGCTCTTCCAGGAAGCCAGCCACGACCTGTTCTCATTCCGGGTCGTGGAGGATCTCTTCCAGGACCTGCGTTATGCCATGCGCGAGATGAGCCGTAGCGCCGGGTTCACCTGCATTTCTGTGCTGTCCCTTGCCTTCGGCATCGGCGCGGTCACCGTTACGTTTGTCGTCATCGACGCGTTCATGCTTCGCGGCCTGCCGGTTCGCGAACCGGAAAGGCTGGTCGCCTTGTCGACGAGCGACAGCTCGACCTGGGGACGCTGGAGCTACGCAGCCTTCACGCGATCGCGGAACTCACCAGACGCGATCTTCGAAGCCGCGGCAGCCGCTGACGTGAGCTCATTCGACGTGCCACTGCGGGGAAGCGAGACACCGGCGAAGATCCGCGTGAGCCTCGTGTCCGCGAACTACTTCCAGGTGATGGGCACCGGCATCGCGCTCGGGAGAGCGCCGACCGACAGGGAGGCGGCTCTGCCAGGGGGGGCGGCACTTGCGGTTGTCAGCGACGCGTTCTGGGAGCGATGGTTCGGCCGCACGCCCGATGTTCTCGCAAAGACCATCGACCTCCAGGGAGTCACGTACCAAGTGGTGGGTGTTGCGAGCAAAGGATTTGCGGGACACCAGGTCGGGCACCCATCCGATGTCTGGATCCCCCTCGCGATGCAATCCGCGCTGATGCCGGATGCACCGGGCCTGCTGGAGGATCGATGGGGGACTGGACCCCGGTGGCTGCGGATCATCGGTCGCCTCGGGGATGGAGTGAGCGTCGAACAGGCAACGGCCTCCGCGAACGTGATTCACCAGCGATTCGTCGCAGAACAATCCGCCGCGCTGGGAGCGAGCAACCCCAACGTGATCCGCGCGCGGAAACAGGCCGTCTCCCTGCTGACGGCCACGACCGGCTATGCACCTGAGCGCGCACGGTACGGTCGGCCGCTCATGATTCTGTGGGCGATCACGGCCTTCGTGCTCCTCGTGGCCTGCGCAAACTTCACGAACCTGATGCTCGCCCGATCGGAGGGCAGGCGGCGGGAATTCGTCATCCGTCTGGCGCTGGGGGGCGGACGATGGCGTCTCATCCGGCAGTCGGCCACGGAATGCGTCGTCCTTGCAGTCGTCGCGGGAGTTCTCGGATTGCTGTTCGCGAACTGGGCGACAACGGCATCCCTCAAACAGTTTGCCGTGATGATCATGCCCATCGAGTTCGCGCTCGGATTCGACGCCCGAGTGCTGGGGTTCGCCGCTGTCTGCGTAGTCATCGTTGTGGCGTTCGGCGTCTGGCCATGCACCCGGCCGGCGCGCGCCGCCGCGGTGTCGTCCGTGTATCAGTCCACCAGCTCGAGCGGTCGTGCGCGTGTGCGAGCCGTCACCGGACGCCTCATCCTGATTGGCCAGCTGGCGATGTGCACGGTGCTCCTGATTGGGGCCGGGCTGCTGCTTCGCACCGTCACCAATCTCCGATCGCAGGATCTGGGTTTCGACCGGAACGTGCTTCTGGTGCCAGTCGCCCCGGGGCAGGCCGGCTATTCGGAACAGGCCGCTGCCATGCTGGTCCAGCGAGTCCGCGAGCGGCTGTCAGCCGTGCCCGGGCTCACGGCCATCGGGACGTCGGGCCCCGCCCTCATGGACTACACCAACTATTGGGTGGACGGCAGCCAGGTGTTGACCACCGACCGGGGCGAGGTTACGTCGGGTGCCAGATGGACTCAAGCCCAGGTCGGTCCGGGCTTCTTCGAGGCCGTGGGAATGTCACTCGTGGACGGCCGGGCGTTCACCGATCGCGACGCGCACCCGTCAGCCGACGTTGTCGTCGTCAATCGCTCGCTCGCGACGTTTCTCTTCGGCGACGGGAGCCCCATCGGCCGGCGGATCAGGATGAACCCGCGTGGCCACATGCAGACGGTGATCGGCGTCGTCAACGATGCCAAGCAGGTATCGCCCCGGGATCGTGGCCTGGGCGTCGTCTATGTCCCGCTGCGAAGCTTCGGTCACGTGGTGCTCGCGGTCCGGACCGTGGAACCTCCAGCCGACGCCGCTCCGATCATCAGACATCAGCTCGGCGCGATGGCCGATGATCTCCCGATCGACAAGGTCCGCACGATCGCGGAGGTGCTCGACAACGCGATCGCCCAGGAGCGCCTGATGAGCGCGATCTCGCTCTTCCTGGCAGCCCTGGTGATCACGATCGGCTGTGTGGGCCTGTACGCGCTGATGGCATACGATGTCGCCCAGCGGAGCCGCGAGCTCGGCATCAGGCTGGCCCTCGGCGCCACGAGCAGAACAGTCGTGATGATGGTGTTTCAGGACAGTGCCACGCTGGTGCTGCCGGGTCTCGTCATCGGCGTCCCGCTGGGAGTGGCCGCGAGCCGCTCGCTCGGATCGCAGCTGTACAGAGTACAGGCGCACGATCTCTGGACAGTGGTGGCGGTGGCGCTGACGCTGGCTGTGGTCGCGCTGCTCGCGACGCTCAGACCGGCTCAAATCGCCGCGCGTATCGATCCGATTGCCCTCCTTCGCAACGACTGACCGGTCCCCGAGCATCGCCGGACGTTCGTTTTCCCAACGACGATGGCGCCTGCGGATTGCAGACGCTCGACCGCCACCCATCGCTGAGGCCGAGTCCGATTCTGCAGAGAACGGCTCGAGTGGATTCTTCACAGTTCAATGCTCGGCACTCCTCCTGGTGGATCGAGAATCCATCCTGCCCCGGGGCAGGGTCAAGACACCGTTGCTCTGCAGAACCTGCCGCAGTCAGTGACTCGTCGTCTGCCCTGAACGCTGCAGCTCGCTGACGAGATTCTCGAGCCGGTCGTAGCTGATTCCAGCACCTTTCTCCATGCCGGTCTTCAGCACCATGTCACGCACGTCCGGCGACGGATACAGGCATGTGATGTTCAGGCGGGTTTTGCCGTTCTCCTCACTGAACACCGACGTCACGACGCTTTCCGCATCCGGGTGCGGCTCATAGATCTCCGTATAGACCAGGCGGTCGGGCGGGGCAATCTCGCGGTACACGCCATAGAACGCGGCGTCTCCGTTGGGGTGGCGGTTCACGAAGCGCCACGCGCCCCCCGGGCGCAGATCGATCTCGCAGACGGGCACCGAGTAGCCCTCACCCAGACGGCCCCACCACTGTTTCACGTGTTCGGGCTTCGTCATCGCTTCGAACACGAGTTGCCTCGGCGCATCGAAGAGGCGCGTCAAACGGATCTCCCGGTCCGACGGCGTGGTGACCTTGAGGGTGTCAGTGTTTCCGGCGCGGCTTACGACCATGATGTTTTTTCTCCTTCGTTTTCAGTTGTTGCAGATACGTGTCCAGCCGGTCGAGCCGCTCCTCCCAGAGGCGGCGGTAGTGCTCCGTCCAGTCGGCCACCTCTTTGAGCGGGCCAGCTTCGATGCGGCAGGGCCGCCACTGGGCGTCCCGGCGCCGCGCCACGAGCCCCGCCCGCTCGAGCACGCGGAGGTGCTTGGAGACAGCCGGCATGCTCATCTCAAAGGGGGCGGACAGTTCGGTGACCGAGCACTCGCCTGATGCAAGACGCGCGAGGATCGCCCTCCGGGTAGGGTCGGCGAGGGCGGCAAACGTGGTGCTGAGCTGGTCGGTGGGCATTGTGCGTAACCATTGAGTTAATTAACCTATAGGTTAAATACAACACGACGGACATCTTGTCAAGCCCGTACAGCGAGGCGACCCAGGGGCGGGTCAGGGCAGAAGGGATGACCGGGGTGGCTCGTTCAGTGATCGACCAGCTGCAGCATTGCCGGCGCGTACCGCGTTCCTGCCGCGGCGCCCTTCACGGCCACCTGCTCGATGCGATCGAGATCCTCCTGCGTCAGGCGGACGTTCACGGCCCCGACGTTCTCTTCCAGGCGTTTGAGACTGCTCGTGCCTGGAATCGGAATCACGTCGTCGTGTCGCGAGATGAGCCAGGCGAGGGCCAGCTGCGCGGGAGTGCAGCGCTTCGCCTCGGCCAGTCTCTTCAACTGATCGACGAGCGCGAGATTGCGCGCGAAGTTCTCTCCCTGAAATCGCGGGTTGCCGCGGCGCCAGTCGTTCGGCGCGAGATCGTCGGGCGTGCGGAAGCGTCCGGCGAGAAACCCGCGGCCCAGCGGGCTGTACGCGACCAGTGCAATCCCGAGATCCCGCAACACCGGTATCACGGCGTCTTCGGGGTCCCGGCTCCAGAGCGAGTATTCCGTCTGGACCGCGTCGATGGGATGCACGGCATGTGCGCGGCGGATCGTCTCCGGCGCCGCTTCTGACAGGCCAAGGTGGCGGACCTTTCCTTGCGTCACCAGGTCTGCCATTGCCCCGACGGTGTCTTCGATCGCAACGTTCACATCAACGCGATGAAGGTAATACAGGTCGATGTGATCGACCCCGAGACGCCGGAGCGATTCATCGCACGCCTGGCGGACGTTCTGCGGACTGCCATCCACACGCGCTTCGCTCCCCCCAACGGCAGTGACAAAGCCGAATTTCGTGGCCAGCACCACGTCGTCGCGGCGCCCCTTGATGGCCTTGCCGACCTGCTCTTCGGACGTGCCATAGATGTTGGCCGTGTCAAGGAACGTGACGCCCAGATCCATGGCACGGTGAATCAGGGTCACGGCAGCCTCATCATCCCGCACGCTGCTGGTGTACGTGTCGGCAATGCCGATGCTCATACAGCCGAGACCGATCGCGGAAACACGAGGGCCATTCCGGCCGAGTTGACGTTGTTCCATATGGAGACCTCCCGGAGCTCCTGCAAGATAGGACGTTTTTTCGCAAAAACGATGCCGGACGTGGCCCGGCGGGAGGTCAGCGGAGGACGCGAGCGGGGGCCGGAGGTGCGCCGGCGAGGAATGAGGCGATGCGGGCGCGGCTCTCGTAGATGGTTCCGGTCTGATTGACACCGAAATAGCGGTAGACCGTTTTGTTCCCGGTCGTCGTCAACCGATCCGCCCCGACGAAGTATGTCATGAGCGACTGACCAGGGGCGAGGCCGTTGCAGCTCCTCAGGGAACGTGGCGCGAGCGCACCCGCGATGAAGCTGACACGATAGCCACGCGAATCGGTCGTGTTCGTCCTGAACTCGGGGCTGAGAAAGGAGGCCCTGCCCCCACTGGTCGGCGGCAGCGCCAGATTCGGGATCGTCGCGGCGTAATAACCGTTCGAGCAGGACACAGAGTACGTCACCTGCGCGGAATGAATGGCGCGCAGTGATCCAATCGTGGCCATTTCCCATGCGGCGCCGCGTGCGCGGGTGAGCGAGGGAATCGCGATGGCGGAGATGATACCGATGATCGCGACAACGAGCAGAAGCTCGATCAACGTGAACCCGGCGTCGGCCCGCCCGTCTCGGGGCGCAGCGATTCTGAGCGCATTGAAGGACTGTGCCGCATTCAACGCACAGCGCACACGGCCGGGTCCACGTGCGCCGGGAATGACTCGACCGCGTGCGGAAGCGGCGCACGGCCACACACGCTGATTCGTCATTGTCTCCCTCATGGCGCCTGAGGCCGATCGGGTGAGGTGAAGCTCACGGCCTCGCCGTAGAGCGCGCCCTGCACTCTGTAGCGTCCGGTACCGATCACGGAGTAGCTCCACCGGCCGCGCTGGGGAATGCCGACCTGTACGAGCGCTTTCGGCACGTCGTTGAAATCCTTCCGGAATGCTTCGATGCCGGCGACCAGTGTGTCCAGCTCCTTCTGGGCCTCCTGCCGGGCGACGGCCGGAGGCGGCGCGGTCTCGAGCAAAGAAGCCAGGAAGTCGCCGGCAAACGACACCAGCAGGACCACAACGAGAACCGGGACACTCACGGCCAGCGCGATCTGCACATAACGCTCACGAGTGGGTCCGACAGGCACGACGACCCTGCGCGCGAGCAGTTGTTGCTGCTCCACGACGGCGTCTTCGAATATCTGGTTGGCGGCCTGTTGAGCGCCGCCGGGCTTATGCTCAGCCATTCTTCGGTCAGAGCCCAAGCAAACGCTGTGCCCGCCCTGCGGGAGTGGCCGTCGTGAGGAAAACGCGGAACGTTCGTCACGAGCGCGGTGCTGTACAACATTGAACGGACCGGTTCGACTCAATCCGGCATCATAGCCACGCTGGGGTACGCGGGCAACGAAACCATTCTCGTCGTGGAAGACGATGAGGCCGTGCGCAGGCTGACCGGGAGGTGCTGCAACGGAGCGGCTATCGGGTCCTCGACGCCGGCAACCCGCGGGAGGCCATCCAGGTGGCATCGGAATGTGCCGGAGCGATCGATCTGCGGTTGACCGATGTCGTCATGCCGGAGTCGGAGGGGCTGCCGCTCTTCGACCGCCTGTCGAAGTCGCGGCCGGACTTGCGAGTCCTGTACATGTCCGGTTACGCCGACGAGGCTGTCGTGCGCCACGGCGTGCTGGCCGCGGGCACGCCGTTTCTTCAGAAGCCCTTCACCCCGCTGGTGCTCGCTCGAAAGATCCGCGCAGTGCTCGACGCACCTCAGTGAATCATCGCGACCCCGGCGATCATGCGCGTTTCCGAAGACAACGAGGATCTGACGAGCGGAAGGAAACGCGAACTCGGGATTCGGGGCTCGGGATTCGTCCAGCAGCCGCTCACGCACGCACAGATGGGGGCGCGGTTCGGTACGCCGCGGCCTGGATGCCGTACAGCTCCGAGTACTGCCCACCCCTGGCCATCAGCTCCTCGTGCGTGCCGACCTCCACGAGACGCGCGCCGTCGAGCACGACGATGAGACCGGCCATGCGGACGGTCGAGAAGCGGTGGGAGACGAGGAGCGTGATGCGGCCGCTGTCCGTGCCCTGTGCCGCTGCGGCATAACGCTCGAACAGTGCGTGTTCCGTCTCCGCGTCCAGCGCCGCCGTCGGTTCGTCGAGGATCAGCAGCAGGGGCGTATCGCGCATGAATCCGCGCGCCAGCGCGAACTTCTGCCACTGCCCGAACGACAGATCGACTCCGCCGGGCCACGTCGGCCCGAGCTGCGTGTCGAGGCCGGACGCCAGCCGCGCGACCACGTCGTCCGCGCCGGCGCGGTCCACAGCCGCGACGACGGACGGGTCGTCATCCATGCGGTGAACGTCGCCGAGACCGACCGTCTGCCGGGCCCGGAACTCGAAGCGGAAGAAATCCTGGAATGCGCCGGCAAGCCGGCTCCGCCACTCGCCGGCGGGCACGCGGGCGAGGGGCGTGTCGTCGAGATAGAATCGATCCGGATGACGGCTCGTACATCTTCGCGATCAACTTGACGAGCGTCGTCTTGCCTGCACCGTTCTCGCCGACGATTGCGACAACCGTCCCTGCGGGCAGTGTCAGCGACACATCGTCCAGGACGACGCGTGATGTGCCCGGGTACGCAAACGACACGTGGTCGAGACGGACGCCGTGGGTGAGCACGGCGGGCACCGGCAGATCCCCGGCGGCCGCGATTGAAGCCGCGTAGTCCTCCAGCCAGGCAAGCCGCCGCGAGCCGTCCATCCAGAATCCGCGCAGGAATCCGATTTCCCCGACCGTGGCGCCAATGTATGCCGACAGTCGCGCACCGGCAGCCAGGACGAGCAGCACATCGCTCGCCGGCGCGCCGGCCCGGGACGATACGAACACGACCGCTGCGACATATGCCAGGCCGAATATCGCCCATGCCAGCGCGTGCCAGGTCGCCGAGGCCCATCTGACCCGTGCCACCGGTCCGTACCAGCGGTCCCAGGCCGCCCGGCGCTCGGTCACGAGCCGTTCTCCGATGCCGGTGACGCGCACTTCCTTTCCGGGTGGCGCTGTCGTCGCGAGGGTGAACAGGTGACGGGCCAGCCGGCTGCTTTGTGCGCCGCGCTCCTGCGCGACCCGCTCGACCGACGGCCGCCACGTCGACGTCAGGACCGTGGGAATCGCGAAGACGGCGAGCAGGAGGAGCGCCGGATGAATCGATGCCAGCAATCCCATCGTCACACCGAGGCGCAGGATCCACCCGAGCGTGGAAAACAGCGACATGTACATGTGATCGAGGACGAACACCTGATTCCGGAGCATCGACAGCCGATCGAGGACCTCCGGGCGCTCCTGATGTGCGATCGTCGCAACCGATGCCTGCAGCCGCGCGACGTGCGACTCCAGTGCGATGGTCACCTTGTCGCGGAAGCGGCGCTGGACGCGTGTGCTCACCGTGCTGAGAAACCACGTGGCAGCCGTCGATACGGCAAGGCCGACCGCCGCGACCTGGACGAGGCCGGGCCTGCTTTCGAGGAGACCCTTCCCGACCAGCATCAGCCAGAACGCGAGCAGCGCGTCGGGCAGGGCAGAGAGCTGAGACAGCATGAAAGCGGCCACCATCAGGCGCGGCTCGTGCCGATACCCCAGCTTGCACAGCCGCCACATCGACGACAGCGCGGGGGGCAGCGGGGCGATCGTGTCGTCTCTGTCAGGAGAGGACGTCATACGTGGCTCCCTCCTCCTCACCAGGAATGTGAAAGCGTTGGGCCTGGAGATCGAACATCGTGCGATACCGCCCGGCGAGCGCCATCAACTCGTCGTGCGTGCCGAGCTCGACGACCCGCCCGTGCTCGAGGACGCAGATCCGATCGGCATGGCGGACGGTGGAGAAGCGATGTGAGATCAGGACCGTCGTGCAGTGACGCGTGGCGGCGAGCAGGCGATCGAAGATCTCCGCTTCTCCGCGCACGTCGAGCTGCGCCGTCGGCTCGTCGAGCAGCACGAGGCCCGCGCCAAGCCTGACGGCGGCCAGCGTGCGCGCGAGCGCGATGCGCTGCCACTGGCCACCGGAGAGATCCGTTCCGCCGTCGTACCCCCGGGCCAGCACCGTATCGAGAGCGGCCAGGTCCGTCGCGCCTGCGGATTCGAGCGCCGCCAGCACGACATCGTCAGGAGCGCCTCCAGGCGCCACGTTGTCGCGAAGGGGCAGCTCGAAGCGGATGAAGTCCTGGAACACGGCCGTGACGCGCGAGCGCCAGGTCGCGAGGTCGAGCTCGCGAACGTCGATGCCGTCGATCTCGATCGTGCCCGACTGCGGGTCGTACAGGCGGCAGAGCAGTTTTGCGATCGTCGTCTTGCCCGCGCCGTTCTGGCCGACGATCGCGAGCGACGAGCCCGCGGGAATGGTCAGGTCGAAGTGCTCGAGCACCGGCGCGCCAAAGCCGCCGGGCGCCGTCGCCGCGGGATAGGCGAATGTGACATCGCGGAGACGAATGTCGCGCGCGGGGCTCGCGTTCGCGGGGCGGGTGCCGGAATGGAGCGCCCCGACGGGACGCATGGCTTCTTCGAGCCGGAGCACAGCCGCGACGGGGGCGGCCGATCCATCCAGCGCCCAGCTGAAGCCGCCGAACGCGATCAGGGACACGCCGATGGCGCTCTGCACGTATACGACGAGCTCTCCGAGACTGATCCACTGATCGGTTGCCGCAGCCGCCAGGACCCAGAACACGAGGACATTCGCGGCAATGACGAGGAGCACGCTCCAGATCACGGGACGCTCTCGCAGACGCGTGGCTGCGTATTGCAGCTCGTGCAGATGAGTCCGTCTGGCGACGAAACGGTCGATCGTCCAGCCCGCCAGACCAAAGAGCCGCAGCTCCTTGCTCGCGGGTGGGTCCACCGCAAGTCGATAGGCGTAGTCGGCGTCCCGCTGCGCGCCACGAACTTCCTCGGTGTTGCGGTCGCGCCAGATCGCGCTCTCGCGCAAGAGCCAGTGCGTCGCCAGCCATGCCCCCGCGAGGACGACGGGCGCCCACCACGCGAAGCCTGCGAGGATCACGGCAGACGCCACGCCGCCGGTCATCAGGACCATCCCGCTCGCGATGAAGTCCATCGAGATCGACAGCGGCGGACCGGTCATCCCGAGATCGAAGTCGCGGGCGACGGTAAGGTCACTGGCGAGCGATGGATTCTCGAGGTGTCCCATTCCGGCCGGTCGTACGCAGGCTTCGGTGAGCCGGTCGTAGAGCCACGCGGCCACGCGATCGCCGAGATTGGCACTGATCGCCTGGTGAATGGGGCTCAGCACCTGAAGCGCCACGAAGATCGCTCCGGCAAATGCCAGCGGACCGGCGAGCGCGTCACCGCGCTGGACGGCGCCGACGAGCACGCCCATGGCGATCGCGAACAACGCCGGCAGGATCCCCCTCGAGAGGAGAGCGGCCCACCACGCGGCAGCGAGGGCCGGGGCCGCCCTGGGGAGAACGGCGAAGAAGATCCACTCCTTGCGCTCGGTCAGTCTCGGCACGATGCAATTCTGCCTCACAATTCGGGATTCGGGAGCCGGAAGCCGGAAGCTGAGAGCTGAACTCTGAGAGCTGAAAGCCTTCAGTCGTCGCTCATGCCTTCCAGTTGCGGAGCCACCGTGTTCTCATAACAGGAGGGACAGATGCTGTGGCTGAACGTGGTGTTCGTGTGGCGGGAAATGTAACCCTCGACGGACTGCCAGTAGTTCTCGTCGTCGCGGATTTTCTTGCAGTACGAACAAATCGGCAGGATCGTCTGGAGAGACTTCACTTCCGCGAGCGCAGATCGTAACTCGCGAACCAGAGCCTCCCGCTCATCGTCGGCCTGCTTGCGATCGGTGATGTCACGCGCGACGGAATAGATGACCTTCTCGTCGAAGTCCGGCGCGGCGTTCCAGAGCAACCATCTGTATGAGCCGTCCTTGCACAGATAGCGGTTCTCGAAGGAGCGGGCCTGCGCGCCGCCTCTGACGGCGCGATTCTGATTCAGAGTGCGCTCACGATCGTCTGGATGGACGAACTCGATGAAGGGCTTCGACATCAGCACGTCGCGCGTAAATCCGAGGACACTCTCCCAGGACGGGTTCAGTCGCTTGAAGTAGCCGCTGAAGTCCAGCAGGCAGAGCATGTCAATCGAGACGGCAAAGAACCGATCCTCGAGCTCGTGCGCCTGCTTCTTCATCTCCTCGCGCAGCAGCGCCATCTCGATCGTGATCCGCAGCTCACGGTCTGCGTACGGCTTCGTCACCTGGTCAAAGGGTTCCATCAGGGCGTTGCCATCCACGGCAGCCCCATCCGTGTCCGCGATCAGGTAGATGACCGGAATCGACGAGCTCGCGCGCATCGCGTGTGCGACCGCGGTCCTGCCGGGATTCCCCTCGGGCGAGAGGTCCATCACGACCAGATTGGGTCTGGTCTGCGCCGCCAGGTCGATCGCCTGGCGCCCCGGGCGGGCGACGCCCGCCACGTCGTACCCGAACGAGGAAAGCCGTTCCTTCAGCTCGCTTGCGGCGCGGATCTCGTCGTGAACAATCAGGATTCTTGGAGGAGCCACAGGTGAATTACATCCCCAAGATATCACCTCGTGGCTCGGGTCACCGCCGGACCCTCGAGCTACGGCCGCTTGAGCGTCCGCAGGGGCGCGTTCCACCGCCAGGCCAGCCGTGCGAGCTCGCGCAGGCCGAGCGCAATCGCGTAAGCGCCGTAGGCGACGCCAGCCACGATCATTCCCCAGAAGTACCAGAAGAGATTGCTCGAGTAACCCTCCGTCAGCCCATACCAGGCCCCAAAGAGCGCAACTCCTCCGAACACGGCGCCTGATGCGGTGAGCACCAGCGCCATTCCCCCTTCGCCGACGATCCGCCACAAGGGTGCGGAGAACACCTGTCCGGATCCTGAGCCAACCGGGACCGCGGCTCGGGCCGGCGAAGGCAATGAGGGAACGGGATCCGCGGACGGAACCGCAAGATTGAGGGTCTGGACGATTCCGACGGGGAGATCGACGAGCCCGCTCAGCCACTTGGCGTAGCCATCGAGCCACGTGTTGATCGGCTGCACGATTCTCCACGGTGGACACTGCCACTGCATGCCGCGGAATGCCACGAGCAGGTGCCCGCCGGAGAAGGCGCACGCGAAGCCACGCGCGTGCCCGAGCTCGTCGAGCGCCTTGAGACGCTCGAGCATCGTCGTCGTCAGCACGACGCGGCCCTCAACCTGATCGTCGCCGTACACTTCGAAGACACCCTCGAACGTCGGATCCTCGAGCGGCAGTTGCTCGATGCCGCTGCCCACGCGGGCCAGCAGGTTGCCCAGCAGGCCGCGATCGCGCGCAACGATGGTGAGGCCGGGCCTGGTTCGCTTCAACCGGAAGCTCGCGAGCACGCCGCCGAAGATTCGATAGCCCTTGCCGTCGAGCAGCGCGATCTCGGCAATCCCGAACGGCACGCCCTGCGCCGTGCCGGTCAGGATGTGGTGGACGCCCGCGGTGTCGAAGGCCTCGACGAGGCCGCTCTCCCGGAACGCCGAAAGAGTGAATGCGTCGGACGACAGGATCGCCTGGCTCTCCCGCTGGTTCTCGCCGTCGATGTGCCGGATATCGGATCGTCCAGCGACCGCCGCCACGAGCATCCGGCGACGCATGAACCCCTGCCACGCCCGGATGATCCACGGGGCCGCGACCAGTCCGACGATGGCGGTAAGAAGGAGCGCGCCGCCGATCGTGTCGGCGGTTTCAGAGCCGCCGCCGACGGACATGCCGAGCGGCCAGCAGATGACCGCCGTGATGAGCGCTATGGCGGCGGCACGAAGGGAGAGACGGCGCCGGCGTTCCAGCAGCGCGGTGTCCAGCGCCGGGTCCGAGGTCATGGGGCAGGACCGAGAATCCCGTCAACCGATGGTGCGGCGCGCGCTGCTGCCGGGGCTTCGAAGAACGGCATCGGCTTGACCCCGGCCATTGCCGCGATGATCTGACCGGGAAAGATCTGGATCGCGTTGTTCAACTGATTGACGGCGGCGTTGTAGAAACGGCGGGCCGCGGTGATCTGCGCTTCGGTCTCCGTCCAGGTCTGCTGGGCCTCGAGAACCGGGCGATCGGACTTGAGCTCCGGGTACGCCTCCATGCTCACCAGGAGCTGTCCGACGCGTTGTCCGAGCTCGCCCTCGAGCGCGAAACGCTTGCCGACCTCTCCCGGAGTCGCCGGCGTGGCCTTGCGCGCTTCTTCACGCAGCCGCGTCACCTCGGCGAGCAGGCCACGCTCGTGCTCCATGAAGCGGGACGCGAGCTTGACGATGTTCGGTATGAGATCGTGGCGCTGATTGAGGTGGACGTCCACGGAGCTCAACGCTTCCTGCACTTTGTTCCGCCTGGCGACGATGGTGGCATACCACATGTACAAGGCCACCACAGCCACCGCTCCGATGATCAACAGCCCGCTACCACCCATACGCTTGCGTGTCTCCCTCTCGAAGATCGAGCCTTGTTGGTCCGGCGCGATTATGCGGTGTGCCGACGGCCGGATCAACCGAAATGCCAGGGTAAGAGCGCCCCGCTTCAGAACGGACACGCGGTCGGCTGTCCGTTCAGTCCCTGTTTGTCGAGCTGAAAACGTGCGACAGCAGTGCTCCCGGTGTACTCCACGCGGACGACGAACAGCGTGTCGTAGTCTCCATAGATCCATGCCGGAACACGCGCGC
Organism: uncultured Acidobacteriota bacterium; assembly: GCA_963749835.1. Lineage (GTDB taxonomy): Bacteria > Acidobacteriota > Vicinamibacteria > Vicinamibacterales > 2-12-FULL-66-21 > JALZOC01. The sequence continues at coordinate 1,874,975 of CAVVOD010000001.1, read as the reverse complement.
CGCCGCCGTACTTGTTCATGATGTTCTGCACGAGTTTCTGCATCTGCGCATGTTCCCAGGCGACGAAAAGTGTCTTGTTCGCCTTCGTCGGCGTCACGAGCGCAGCCTGCACGGTGGCAATGTCGGTGTAACCGTATTTCGTCCTGACGGGCATCCCGAGCTTCACGGCGGTGGGTTCCAGCGTCGCGAGCGGACGCACGTAGTAGAACATCCCGGCAGAGTCAGAGACTTGAACCGCCGGGCTCGGCGCGTACAAATAGTGGGGCTTTCCGAACTTCGCAACCAGCACAGTCGGGAGCTCGAGTGCACGATTGAACCCCTGACACGTGAGCTGACCCAGGCCGCCTGGTGGTTTTTCGCCGTGACGCATGAACACGATCGTCTGTTCCGCGCGTGCGTTGGCTGTGGCGATCGTGAACACGACCAACGCGATCCAAGGAGCCCGATGGCGCATGAGATGGCCTCGCTGTAATTGTGCGGCTGCGCTGCTGCCGCGCTGATTGATGCGGTGGAAGGAGGGTCAAGCGTACCTGCGGCAGCGGCCTCCTTCAAGCACGGCCATACTCATCTCATCCTGCCCGGCGCCGTGCTATTGTGCCGCCATCACTGAGCAGCACCGACCGTGCTGCGCGCCTGGAGTGTGAATCCATGAGAACCCGCGCCCTGATCGTGCTGCTGCTCTGCTCGGCTGTTGCATTCTCCGCTCGCGCTCAGCAGACGAGCGTGACCTATCCCGCCAAGCCGGGCCCGGGCGACGGTCGCCACATCGTTTTCCTTGCCGGAGACGAGGAGTACCGGAGCGAAGAAGGCCTGCCGATGCTGGCAAAGATTCTCAGCCAGCGTCACGGCTTCAAGTGCACGGTCCTCTTCTCGGTCGACGCCGACGGCACCATCAACCCGAAGAACGGCAAGTCTCTCTCCGATCCGTCGGCGCTCGACTCTGCGGACGCCGTGGTCATGCTGCTGCGCTTCCGCGCCTGGCCGGACGAAGACATGGCGAGGTTCGACAAGGTGCTCAAAGCGGGGAAGCCGATCATCGCGTTGCGCACGAGCACGCACGCGTTCAGCGGACTCGCGGCCGGAAGTCCATGGGAGACGTGGAACTACAACCATCAGGGTGGGTTTGGAAAGCGTGTGCTCGGCGAAACCTGGCTCACGCACTGGGGCAAGCACAAATCCGAAGCCACCCGAGGCGCTATCGAAGCCTCGCAGCGTAATCATCCACTCTTGCGCGGCGTCACGAGCATCTTTGGCGACACCGACGTGTACGAAGCGTACCCCCCGGCCGACGCGACGATCCTCGTTCGCGGCGTGGTGCTGGCGGGCATGACGCCTGACGCCGCTCCCGCGACGTACCGGAAGCCGCGGTCCACCGACAAGGTGGAACAGGGGATCAACGATCCGGCGATGCCCGTGGTCTGGACGCGCATGCACAAGAACGACACAGGCACGACCAGTCGGATTCTGACGACGACCATGGGGTCGGCGACGGATCTCGAGAACGAGGGGCTTCGCAGGCTGATCGTGAACGGGGTGTACTGGGGTCTCGGCCTGACTGTACCCGCGAAGGCGGACGTCACCTACGTGGACGATTACGCACCATCATTCTACGGGTTCGAGGGGTTCCGGAAGGGACTCCACGCAGCGGACTTCGAGCTGGGAAAGAAAGTGCCCGGGGAGCCGCTGCCAAAACCGTACATCAAGCCACAGTGATCGCAGGAATGTGTCGTGCTGACCAGAACCATGCGAGCGCTGCACGTAGCACGCAGCACGTTTTAGGGATGATGTGACGTTCCCCGACTGGATCGAGCCGATGGCCGCCACGCTGACGGAGAAGCGATTCACCGCGCCGGAGTGGATCTTCGAACGCAAGCTCGATGGCATCCGGCTGCTCGCCTTCAAGAACGGCGCGGACGTCCGCCTCCTGTCCCGCAATCGCCTGCCGCAGAATGACGCGTACCCGTCCGTGGTGCAGGCGGTCGAGGCGCTGGCCGTCCATGATGTCGTCCTCGACGGCGAAGCCACTGGCGTCTGGGGCCCGCATGGTGGCAGGGCCGCCTATCACGTGTTCGACATCATGTGGCTCGACGGACGCGACGTCACCGAGCTGCCCCTCGACAGCCGTCGGACCCTGTTGAGCGGGCTGACGTTGCGATCGCCGATGCACCGCGTGCCCGCGCTCGACGATCCGGAGCCGTGGGAGCGCGCGTGCAGCGAGGGCTGGGAGGGGGTCATCGCGAAGCGGCGCGACTCCCGGTACGAGCACCGCCGCTCACCGCACTGGCTGAAGATGAAGTGCGAAGCCTCACAGGAGCTCGTGGTCGGCGGGTTCACGGATCCACAGGGAGGGCGCGTCGGGTTGGGCGCGCTGCTCGTTGGCTACTTCGACGGAGAGGATTTCGTCTTCGCCGGTAAGGTTGGCACGGGGTTCGATACGAAGCTGCTGCTGGAGCTCCGCTCGAGGTGCGACGCGATCGAGATTCCAAGGGCGCCGTTCACCCGGTCTGTCGGACTGCCGCGCATCCGCGCTCACTGGGTGCGCCCCGAGATCGTCGTCCAGGTTGCATTCATCCAGTGGACCGCGCACGGCAAGCTTCGCCACTCGCGCCTGCTGGGTCTCCGTACCGACAAATCGCCTCGCGACGTGGTCAGGGAGAAACCGTGATCACGCATCCGGAAAAGGTGTTGTTTCCTGACGACGGAATCACGAAGGGGGAGCTGGCCGCGTACTACGAGGCGGTCGCGGTCGCGATGGTTCCGCACATCAGGGCACGTCCGGTCACGATGGAACGCTACCCGGCGGGCATCAAGGCCGAGGGCTTCTTTCAGAAGGATGTCTCGAAGGGTTTTCCGGAGTGGCTCGAACGGGTCGAGGTGCCGAAGAAGGGAGGTACGGTGCACCACCCGCTCATCACCGATACGCGATCGCTGCTCTGGGTGACGAACCAGAACTGCATCACGCCGCACGTGTGGGCCTCCCGCGCACCCGATCTCTATCACCCTGACGTGTGTGTGTTCGACCTGGACCCGGCGGAGGAGGAGCCCGACGTGCTTCGTGCCACAGCACTGGCCCTTCGCGATCTGCTGGATGAACTGGGGCTGCCAAGCTGGGTGAAGACCTCGGGGTCCAAGGGCTTCCACATCGCCGTCCCGCTCGACGGAAAACTGGACTTCGGCGAGGTATCGGGCTTCGCGCATGCCGTCGGCGCGCTCCTCGTCAGGCGCGACCCGGAGCACCTGACGCAAGAGTTCCACAAGGTCGATCGTGCCGGTCGCATCCTCGTTGACACGGGGAGAAACGGCTACAGCGCGACGTTTGCGGCGCCGTACGCCGTTCGCGCGAGGTCCGGCGCACCGGTGTCCACCCCCTGCACCTGGGAAGAAGTCGAGCGAGGAGAGGTCGGACCGCGGACGTTCACCGTTCGGACGATGGGGGAGCGCTTCGGGAAAGTGGGCGACCTGTGGGCAGACATGCGCAAGCGGCGCCGCTCGCTCAAACGGCCGATCGAGCGCCTGCGTCAGCTCTCCTGAAAATGGGGACACTCACCTTTACGGTAAGTCGCTGAAAACAAAGGGTCGAAAAATGGGCCTTCAACGACCGGCCGTAAATCGTCAGGGAGGCCCAACGATCAGGAGCCTTCATCGTCAGGGTGAGTCGCTGAGACTCTGGGTCGAAATCGTCCTTTCAGAATCAATAACTTACCGTAAAGGTGAGTGTCCCCATTTATTTACGCCTCCCAGCGCAGGGACGGCGGACGATCAACTGTTGTCGCCGTCCAGCAGACCGCCGAGCCCGCCGAGGATCGATCCCTCTTCACGTCCACCGCGGCTCAGCCCGGGCACCGCGGCAATGATGCGGTTCGCGAGACGACTGAGTGGGAGCGATTGCAGCCACACGCGGCCCGGCCCCGTCAGCGTCGCGAAGAACAGCCCTTCACCGCCGAAGAGCGCCGACTTGATCTTGCCGACATACTGAATCTCGTAGTTCACGGAGGGCTGGAAGCCCACGATGCAGCCGGTGTCGACGCGTATCGTTTCTCCTGCCGCAAGGGTTCGCTCGTGGAGCGTCCCACCCGCGTGGACGAAGGCCCATCCGTCCCCCTGCAGCCGCTGCATGATGAACCCTTCACCACCGAAGAGGCCGACGCCGAGCTTGCGCTGAAACGCAATGCCGATCGAGACCCCCTTTGCCGCCGCGAGAAACGAGTCCTTCTGAGCGATCAACTCGCCGCCGATCTCGGCCAGGTGGATCGCGATGATTTTTCCAGGGTACGGAGCGCCGAAGGCGACCTTCTTCTTCTCACCAGAGCGGTTGAGAAAGACCGTCATGAACAACGATTCACCGGTCAGCAACCGCTTGCCGGCGCCGACCAGTGCGCCGAGGAGCCCCCCCTGCTTCTGCGAGCCGTCGCCGAAGATGGTTTCCATCTCGATCCCGTGTTCCATGTACATCATTCCGCCGGCCTCGGCGACGGTGGCCTCCTGCGGGTCCAGCTCGACTTCGACGTATTGCATGTCGTCGCCGAAAATCCGGTACTCGATCTCGTGCATTTCCGCCATTCCGGGAAGTCCTTTCGTGAAGCGCGGATCCTTGGTGACCGCCGCTGTATCTTACCGGACGGTCGGACCGAGATCGTGACCCCACGGTCTCAACCCCGATCCCGCATCAGACAACCTTTCTGCGCGAACGTCAGCGCAACGGCGTCATAATGGTGCCATGAGAAACTCGATCACAAAACGCGTCCTGGCGGCCCTCATCGTTGCCGTGAGCGCCACCGCTGTCGGTGCGCAGTCCGCGCCTGCGGTCGCGGTATTCAAGAGCGCCACCTGCGGCTGCTGCGCCAAATGGGTCGACCACGTGCGCGCGAACGGATTCGCGCCGACGGCGACGAACGTCGACGACATGAACGCCGTGAAGGCGAAGCACAACGTGCCGCAGGCTCTGCACTCCTGCCACACGGCGCTCGTGGGAGGCTACGTGATCGAAGGTCACGTGCCCGCCGCGGACATCAAGAGGCTGCTGAAAGAACGGCCCGCCGTCGTCGGACTCGCTGTCCCCGGCATGCCGGCCGGGTCGCCCGGCATGGAGGGACCGCCTCCGCAGAAGTACGACGTCGTGACGTTCGACAAGCAGGGAAAAACGAGCGTCTTCGCGACCCATGGAAACTAGGGTCGTCTGACGATGACGCCCGGGGACCAGGCGCTCGGTCGTCACCAGCGCGGTCGCCTGTTCCCATGGCGACTGGATCATGATCCGGGCATTCTCTCCGGGCTTTCATGTCTTGCGCTCGGGGCCTTGCGCGTCGAGCCGCATCCGGTCCTGGTCACTGTGCTTCTCGTGGCGCTCTCGTTCGTGCGCGCCGACGCGGTCATCGTCACCCCGTCGCCTGCCGAGACCCAGCGCGCGATGAAGCTCGCGGCGGACACCGAGGCCACGCGCGCCAGGTTCCACGCGCCCTACAGCACGCCCATCAGGGACTCGATCATCCGAGACATCGAGGTCATGACCGAGTTCCGGAGAACCGTCATGGCGACGGAAGACGCACTGAAACGTGGCGACTGGGCCGTCGCGCACGGCGCAGGCGGCCTCGGAGGGCGCACCGTCGCCAGCGTCGTCGCCCCCTGGCGCCGCATCGTGACGATCGTCGCGAATCTCCGACTCCCTGTGATGCATACCTACGTCAGCATTCCGCGCTGCGAGGTGACGGTCGACGGCACGCCAGTCCTGGCTCCGATCGATCGGCGGACCACACCGTTGTCGTCGCTCCCGTACTCGAGCCGCGGCACGATGGTCACCTCGCTCATCGGCGCAACGATCGAAGTGGATTTCGATGCCGGCCCCGTCGGTCAGACGTCCAGATCGGCGGTCGTCACGTGCGAGGGGAAAGACGTCGCACGCGCGGTCATCGATTTCAGCCGGCTGCAGTAACTCGCGCCTCACCTCCTCTCGACGGGGACTGCCGCTTACAATCGCGCGAACGGTCCGGCCAGCATCTGGCAGAGGAGCGCGCCGACGATCGCCATCGACAGGCCCCACACCATCAACTTCCTGAAGAGCGCCCGCGCCTCGTCCGGCTGCGCCAGCGCGGCGACGCACAACGCTCCGAGCGTGGACAACGGCGACACGTCGACGAGCGACGCCCCCACGTTGATGCTCAGCGCCACGGCCAGGGGATCGCCGCCGCCAACCTGCTGGATGAGACGCGGCACGATCGGCAGGAACGTGGGCAGGACGACGGCCGACGTGCTGCTGTAGGTCGAGATGACGCCCGTGACGAAGGCGATGACGCCGTTGAGCGTGGCAGGCCGCGCAAGTTTCGCCAGGAGCGCGGTGAACAGATCCATCCCGCCGGTCTTCTCGACCATGACCACCAGCATCGTCATGCCGCTCACCATGACGATCGCGGACCACGGAACCCGCTTGAACGCGGCCCCCTCATCCGCCAGCCGCGCCACGATCAGCGCCGCCGCCGCTGCGAAGGCCGCGAGTCCAATCGGCGCACGGGCGCCCACTACTGCGGCAATCCAGATACCGACGATGGCGACTGTCACCCTCTGGGACCGGGACATCGAAGGAGCGAGGCGTGTCGTTTCCCCGTCGCTGGACGGAGTGACGTGGCGGATCAGCAGCAGGTATGCGGCGAGTCCCACGACGGCGTGCGCGAGGAAGTTCGCTGCGAACACCTTCCATGGATGGCTGCCCAGTCCCGCCGCGGCCATGCGATTGCCGGCGATGACGCCGACGGCGCTGAGGGGCGACAGGTTCCCGGCGTTGGCTCCGTTCGTGACCATCAACGCGGTGAGGAATGCGGGAATCCCCGCACGGCGGCCCAGCGCCATCGCGATGGGAGCGACGAGGGCCACGGCCACGATCGCGCCGGGCCCCATCGTTGCGATGGTTCCGGCGATCAGGAAGAGAAGCAGGGGGACGCGACGGTTCTGCCCGCGCGCGAGCGTCATCATCTGGTCGACGAGAAGCCCGATCGTGCCGTTGGCTTCGGCAAGCCCGAAGAGCAGCGTCACTCCGGCCAGCGTGACAAACAGGGAGCCCGGAAAGCCTGCAAGCACGGCCTCGGCACTCAGTCCTGCGTACAGTCCCACGGCCCACGCCAGCGGGATTGCAATCACCCCGACATTGATCCGGGAGGTGCAGCTGATGACGATGGCTGCCATCAGAGCGCACACGGCGACGGTGGCCGGGGTCACGCGCCGGCGCCCACGAACACCAACCCGCCGCGAGGCTCACATGCCCCGGGTCCCCGTTCCGCCTTCCGCCTGAAGGCCGACGCTCCGACGCTCGCTCCGCTCATGCGCAGATGGTAAATGCATTTTGCGATCTATTGCGCCGCGAATGACCACACCGGGCCCGCCGTCCCCTTGTTCGCCATCGTCTTGCTCACGATTTTCCAGTAGTAGGTGCGACCGGCAACGAGGGTCGGGAGCGTGTACTTTTTGGTGGTGCTCGGCGAGACGGACACGTTTGCGGCCACGAGGGGTGGTGACGCTGTGGTGCCGAAATAGACATCGGCCCTGTGCGCCCATGGCCCCGGCTTCCAGGTCAGAGAGACGCCCGTCAGCGGCTGGCCGGTGGCAAGATTCGCAGGAGCGGTATAAACAGGCTTGTCCGGCGGGAGCGGCGCAAATGCCTTCGTTTCGGCGTTCCCCGTGGAATTCTTCCATTTCCGGTTGAAGTTCGCCTTGAACCACGCGAGGATCCCGGCCTTCGTGGTGAAGTAGTTGTGCTCGTGTTGCGCGGTGTTGGATTCGGACGTCCAGTTGGACGATCCGAAAATCGACAGCGCCTGCGCGTAGAGCATCACCGTCTTCTGGTGCGTGAAACCCTGGTGCGCACGCACCCGGATCTGAACGCCGGCCGCAGACAGACGGTCCACGTTGTAGGCCTGCCACACGTTCGAGGGGTTGCGGTACCACGAGGGCTCGACGATCAGGCGCACCGGCACGCCTCTTTTCACCGCGCGGATGAGACCATCCGCGTGGCTCGGCTCGGTAATCTTGTACATGATGACGTCGATCTGTGCCGTCTCGGCGTCGTAGCGCGGGACGGCGCGCTTCGCAAAGTTCTGCCATGGCACGAAGAGGAGATCGGGACTGATCGGGAACGTGTCGTACTGACGCGCGAGCGACGTGACGTTGGCATAGTTGGTGAGCCTGACGGTGTCCGTCCACGCGTCGTCCATGCGTGTTTTGAAGGAATCGACCAGCGCGTCATCGTCGGTGAAGAAGATGGCCTCGTCCGTGTAGTTGAGGTATGGCGTCACGGGAACGAAGTAGTAGTCGCTGAAATTCGCCGCGCTGACCTCCAAGGTCTGCTGTCCAGCGAACAACATGAACTTCCAGTGGAGGCTGCTTCCCGTTGTCTTGCCCCGCATCGGGATGCCGGCGGCGGCCAGCTTCTGTAGAATCGCGGCGTTGCGCGGAGAGACCGCGTTGCGGCGGGGATCCATCACCACGCGCACGGGCAGGCCGGCCTTGAAGCGCTTGATCAGCGCGTCCGCGATCACGTCGTCCTCCATCATGTTGAAGGCGACGTCAATCCGCACGCGCTCGTTGGCGATGAGCGTCAGGAGAGGGGCGCGGCAGTCCTGAAACGACGTATCGCAGAGCCGTTCCGCCGCAGCCGCTGCGGGCGCACCGGCAAGCGGGAACAGCGCGACAAGCGACAGGGCAAACAGGTATCGATGCAACCGCGTGAGTGGTTCTGGATGCACTGGGTCCTCCTGGGTCTGCTGAGCAGTCGGCGGGGGAGCACACCTCGTGCCACGAGGCGCGACACCGTGGACCGAGACTTGCGTGCGGACCGACACCCGTGGAACCGTACGCTTGTGCGCGGTTCAGTTGTGTTGTGATGCGGAGGGGAGCCATCAGCTATCCGCTATCGGCTGTCAGTTTCCGGTTCACGGCTTCCGGTCGTGGCTGAGAGCCGAGAGCTGAGAGCTGATAGCTGTAATATTCCTTCGGCAGGATGGACCTCGGATCAGCTAGAATTGTAGGTGCATGATCGAGTCGGGCTCAGCCTGCACTGCCCAACGCTACGCCCGGGCCGGTCGCTGACCGGCCTTTTTGCTGTACCGCGCAGCCGCGCGCTGACATAAGGGGAATTTCCATGGCGAACCGCACCAAGGTCACACAACAGAAACGGGCGCGCGAGCGCGCCAAACAGGAGCGGATGCAGGAAAAGTCCCGGCGCCGCGAAGAGGTGAAGGTTCGCAAGGCGAACGAACCCGCGACAGCGGGCGCGGGTGACGAAGACCCCGACATCGCGGGGATCGTTCCAGGGCCGCAGCCCCGTCCGTGGGAAGACGATGACCTCGTCGAGGAGCCGGCGGACGAAGAGACGGTGGAGAAGACCGAAGGAAACTGATTTTGATCCTGCTGTATGTCGCCCTCGGCGGGGCGATTGGATCGAGTGCGCGGTTCCTGCTCGCGGGGGCCATCAACCCCCCGGGATCGCCGCACTCGTCAGCCGGAACGTTCGTCGTCAATCTGATCGGGTGCTTCGCGTTCGGAGTCATTGCCTCGCTGGCGGATCGCCGCTTTCCGTTGACGGCCTCGACACGCGCGTTCCTCCTCGTCGGGATCCTGGGCGGGTTCACGACCTTCTCGTCATTCACCTACGAAACGACTGTGCTGCTCCGCAATGCGCAGTTCCTGCGCGCCGCCGCGAACGCCGGGGGGCAGGTGTTTCTGGGTCTTCTGGCTTTGTGGGCCGGCTACTCGCTTGTCCGGGCGATCTGGTAGGGGGGTGGGAAAATGGCGGCCAGCCACGAACGCGGTGTTCGAAATGACCGGGCCGACCGCCGTCGAGAGTGCCGGGTATGGCCCCGGCGCGACGCTCAGACTCTTCGGCGCCCGCTGACGAGACCGAGCACGAAGAGCACCAGCGCAATCACCAGCAACACATAGATGAAGTTGCCCAGTGTGTAGCCGCTGACCAGTCCGAGCAGCCAGAGCACGAGCAATATCACGGCGATCGTAAAGAGCATCATCCCCTCCTTCCTTCCATTGAGCACAAGGCGTGCCGAGGTCCTGGTTGGCTCAGCCGCAGGATTCAAGCCTTTTTGCCGGTGACCCCGCACGATGTACGTCGCTCGCTACCAGCATTAGGGCGCGAACCGGTGACGCGTGGCAGGCTCAGGTGTCCCGCTCGACCGTGACCTCGACGGTCCCCACCGGTTCTTCGAGTGCGACAAACAGATCGTCAGGGTTCTCGAGCCCCGCGCTGAACAGATCCGCCGGACGATAGGGCCGCTCATGGAGCGCGAGGGTCATGTCCGCGATCTCCTGGTAAGTGGCGAGCACCACTTCCGCAATCGCATACAACGTGTGCTGGACCGAGCGGCTGGCATGCCAGGCAAACGTTTCGATGATCGCCGCGCGCACGCCCTGACGGAACGATCGGAACGTCACGTCCGAACTGCTGTAGGTCCATCGCGCCGTCAGCGCGCCGACGAGCAGCCGCTGCAGTCCGTCGGTGGTGCCGTCCTCCACGAGGGCGTGCGGAGGTGGTGCGAATCCGGCGGTGCGCATCAGCGAGAGCTCGTCAACGCCGGAGACCACGGCCACCTGCCGGCCATTGCTCGTGATCGCCGCGGTCTTCAACTCCGGCGTTCCGGACATGAACGTCTGCCCCTGGGGACGACCGCCGGCGTCGAGCCGGGTCCACGATTTCTCCGTGATCTCGACGCGTGCCAGGGTGATCGCCGGATGGAGCGCCATGACGTGATCGCAGAGCGCGATCCCGAATTCTTCGATCTCGCCGGCGCCATGCTCACGCGCCGTCCGATGGACGACGTTCTTGAGGGCCTCGCCGGGGACCAGCCCGTCCGCGCGGCCCTCGCGGAACGCGGCGGCAAAATCCCCCTCGAACCGGAACGACACCGTCAGTTCCTTGGGGTCGTGGCGATCGCCGCGGCGCATGATCCGCAGCATCCGCAGACGCGATTCGCCGTGACTGCTCGATCCGATTCTGGGCATGGCGGGCAATGTACCATGACCGCCCGCCCGAATCCGTCCCACCGCCTTTCGCCCCTCCGATATAATCACCGCTTCCGATGATCGTCGCGCGGCGGTTCCTGATCGGCGGGCGTGTGCAGGGGGTCGGCTTCCGGATGTTCGCGGAGGCGCGGGCTGCCGCGGAAGGCGTGCACGGGTACGTCCAGAACCTCCCCGATGGCCGAGTCGAGGCCCTCGTCGAAGGAGACCAGGAATCCGTCGATCGCATCGAGCTCGCCTTGCGGCGCGGACCGGCCGGCGCGCGGGTGGAATCATTCGAGGTCGACGTGGTGGAGCCGTCCCGGCGCGGGACGGGCTTCACGACGCGGTAGAGACTGTGGTTCGCCTGACGGCGGCGCCGTACGGAGGGAGCTCGATGGAGCAGCTGAAATCGAAGATTCGACACGTCCCGGATTTTCCGAAGCCGGGGATTCTCTTTTACGACATCACGACCCTGCTGCGCGATCCGGCCGGCTTGCGGGAGGCAATCGACAGCATGGCGGGGCCGAACCAGGGCCGGGGGATCGACATCGTCGTCGGCATCGAAAGCCGCGGCTTCATCCTCGGAGCGGTGGTGGCCGACCGGATTGGCGCGGGCTTCGTGCTGGTGCGGAAGCTGGGTAAGCTTCCGGCCCCCTGCATCCGGGCCACCTACGATCTCGAGTACGGGACCGACAGCCTCGAGATGCACCGGGATGCGGTGCAGAAGGGGCAGCGCGTGCTCATCGTGGACGACCTCCTGGCCACCGGAGGCACGGCGCGCGCGACGGTGGACCTGGTCAAGCAGCTTGGCGGCAGTGTTGAGGGGCTGGCGTTCCTCATCGAGCTCGTGGGCCTGAACGGGCGCGCGCGGCTGGCCGACGAGAAGGTCACCGCGGTGTTGCAGTACTAACCTGATAGAATTGGCTGGCCTTTCCTACATCGTGCCCCGTTCCGCGTGTTCAGTCACACGGTCGAGGGCCATCCGCGCGCCCGCGCGAGTTGTCGCCTTGCTCGCCCCCGCCTTCCGAATCGCTTTGAGGAATCGGTCCCAGTACCGGCCGACGTCCTGCCCACGTCCTTCAGGTGGCGGTCCAAGTCCACGCCGCACTTCAAGGACCGCGACGTCGGCCTTGGACAGAGGCTGTTACCGGTGGAAACGGGCCACTCGCTGCGCACGTGCCTATGAATGAGACGCAGCTGCTCGAACGTCAGGTCCGGCACATACAGGTGCACTGTCGCGGAGCAGGCAGCCTCGGTCGAGAAATGGAAGGTGACGCTCGCCGGAGGCAGGCACGGCCGCACGTCGAGCAGGACCACCATCGTCAGTGCGTCCGCATCGAGATTCGTCTCCGTCGCCCATTCCTCAGTCGCGAAGCACAGTTCGAACAGTGTGCCACGCAGGGAATCGCCACGCGGCACACGCGTCTACCCCGGGCTTCTGATACGCCAGCAGCGCAACGTCCTCCCCACGCACCTTGCCGGTGCGGCTCTCGCGCTCGATCCACTCAACGGCGCTCGCGGCAGTCTCGAACGCGCTGACTCCGTCCCGAAGAGCTTCACCCGAAGCGCCCTGACGCGCGGCTCCAGCCGTTCCCACAGACGCAGGTTCAGCCCTCGCAGACCGTTCGTCACCAACGCCGGACCCGCAATCGGGAGCGACCGTTGCCGCTGCGCTGAATCTCGCCCGCGCGCTCTGCCACCCTCGCAAGACTCCCGGCTCCTGCCACCAGCCCTGTTGCACCGCCACCACGATAGCTCTGTCCCTCGCTGCCTCGTCAGACGGAACCTGCCGCAGCGCTGTCGTGATCCACTCAGTCACAGACTGCTGTGTGCTCATGTGACTGGCAATACTGTCCATGTCGTTGCGGTTAGTCAACGTCATGCGCAGAGGTGAGCAGGCATGAATACGAAGCTGAAAGCAGCCCGCACCGCGAAGGGCTGACGCAAGTCGTCCTCGCGTTCCACAGCGGCGTCTCGCCCACGGAGATCAGCAAGTTCGAGAACGGCATGCGCGGCCCTATCCGCGACAGGCAGCACTGCTCGCGAAGGTGCTGGGCTGTCGGCGGGCGAGCTGCTCGACCCCCCGGAGGCGCAGGCGTCAGCCTCGTAACCGCAATGGAATGGTTCGACGTGGACGACGCGCTCGACTACCTCGCGGTGAAGCGGAGCGAGCCTCGCAAGAAACGCAAAGTGATTTATCGCATGGTCGCGAACGGTATGCGGGTGTCACGCCCGGCGGTCCCGGTGGGCGCATGTGGCTGTGTCGCGAGTGGATTGACGAGTACCTGCTGGCGTGCAGCACGGGACCGGGCAGCGCTGAGCCCTCGGAGCAGGCTGCGGCACCCGAGCAACGGAGCGCGCGCTGCGGCGCGCCTGAAACAACGACGCTCCCCCGCGCGTGAACGCGCGCGGAGAAGCGTGTGTGATGGGAACGGCGCGGCAGGGAGGCCGCGACGCTATGAGCAGTGTAACGAGCAATCCATCTGAACCGCAACCCTCGCGACTCTATATCTACAACCTGCTCCTGCGCCTCGTGCGCTCTCAGGAACGGTTCGAGCGACTGCTCGACGAAGGGATCGGCGCTCACCTGAACGGCCGGTATCCCTTCGGCGATGGCCGGACTGATCGATGGGGACGGGGTCGCCGTCGATGATCTTCAGGCGCTCGCGAACGGCCACTACCGCCTGACGGACGCGGAGCACAGCATCGAATTCGACGCGGACCGACTGCGTCGGGACCGTGGCGAGTTGATGGGCGAGCTGTCAGTCTGCGTGCGCGCTCGTCGGCGCACGTGTGATCGACGATGGCGTGCTGTCGGTCGGGACGTTCAACTTCAGCAGTCCGCGCGTGCGGCAGGAACGGGCGAAGCAGCTCGCGGAGCGCGCGAAGACGAACGGCAAGCTCGATTGGATGGGCCACCTCGAAGAGCTGTGTCAGCGAGTGCTCATTGCGGAGCGCACTGGCCAGCCCGCGATCATCTTGCGCGAGCTTCCGCGCCCGCACGCTGAAGCCGATCACGACGTCGACGGATTCCGATTCCCTCAACAGCACGGCACGATCTCTGTTCCGCGACGGGGGCACGGCGAAGTCATATCTCGCCCTCTACTTCGCCGGGCGGCTCGCGGAGCGAGGCTTGCGGGTCGCGCTCTTCGACTGGGAACTCGACGCGGGGCAGCACCGCCTGCGGCTCGAACTGCTGTTTCCCGATGCCATGCCGGACGTGCGATATGTGCGGTGTGACCGGCCGCTCGTCTATGAGGTTGACCGCCTCGACCGCATACGTCAGACCGAACAGCTCGACTTCGCGCTGTACGACTCGGCAGGTTCGCATGCAGTGGCAAGCCGGAGGACGCGGAGCAGGCGCTGCGCTACTTCCGGGCCGTGCGGCAGATCGGCGCTGGCTCCCTGCACGTCGCGCACATCACGAAGGCGAGAACAACGATCAGAAGCCGTTTCGGTCGAGCTTCTGGCACAACTCGGCGCGCTCGACATGGTTTATCAAGCTCGCCGCGACCTCGACGGACGGGCAGTCCAGCACTGTGGGGCTGTTCAACCGAAAAACCAACCTCGGCCCGTTGCGGCCCGCTGTCGGCTTCGCGAATCGCCCTCGCGTCGAGCGGCGCGTTCAAGGATCTGACAATCGACAGCGGGACGATCTTCGGGATTCCAGCCGTCACGTCAGCGGCAGCCGGTGCCCTGATCGTGCTGCTGAACCCGCGCGAGATCCTCGTCGCCGACGAACCCGACGGCGTGCGGATCTACACGTCACGTCACGCGTCAATCGTGATGGACAGTGCCCCCGGTGATAGCGCGGTCACGTCGCTCTGGCAGAACAATTTGGTCGGCCTGCGCGCCGAGCGGATGGTCAACTGGAAACGCGCGAAGGTGTCGTCGGTGAAATACATCAGCGGCGCGGTGTATGCGTGATGGCAGCACCCTACGATCGCGACGCGTTCGAGCGCGCGCACGTGAAGCTCGAACGTGCGCCCGCGACGTTGCGCGCCTCCGATATCAGCGCCCTCCGCGTCGTCGACGACGCACTTGCGGATCGCGCGGTCGAGGCGCTCGCTTGTGGGCTCGACACGCCCCCGGCGCGGAACGCCGTAAACATGACGCGCACGCTGCCGACGCTCGACACCGTCGCGAAGGGTGTCGCCACGGTGGTGCTGCTGAGCGAGCGCAAGGTGCTCGGCGTGATCGCTGAGCTGCGCGCGAAGGTCGACGCACAGCAGGCGGAGCTTCTCGCGCTGCGCGCCGAGATCGCCGCACGTGCGCACCGGCGTGTGGTCGCCCGGGGAGTCATACATCGAGCACAACCGGGTAACGCATCACGGCAGCGAGTGGACCGCGCGCACAGCGACGTCGGGGCCGCTCTTCTATCACGACGCGTGGCAGCTCACGACCAAACGGGGTCGCGACGGAAAGGACGCCCGATGAGAACGCTGGACCGTGAACCGACCCTCACGCTCCGGAATCGCGCACAGGTGACGTCGGCGGCGTGCTGGCTGCTCGACAGCCTGCGCCGCACGGGGTGGTCAGTGCGCGTCGACGAAGACGAGCAACTCGTGATCGAGCATCCGCACGCGCTCATGCACCCGGACGTCGCCCACTGCTGCGCGACGCTGCACGACGAGCTGATCGCGCTCGTGCAGGACGGCCCGGCGACGTGCACTGAAAGCCCGGCAGCGTCGCGCGGCGCGTTCTACACTCCACGCATGCCGAGTCGAGGACGTCCGCGTAAGCGTGCAGGCGAGCGAAAGATCAGCCTCTCCACATCGCTGACCACGCGCGCGTACGACCAGCTGGCGGCGATTGCGAGGCGTCGGGACGAGCCGTTGTCAGCGCTCGTGCGCAAGGTGCTGACGAGCGCCCTTGGAGACGCAGAACGGTCGAAACTGCCGTAGGTTGGAGATCGGAGTGCGCACGTTGTGACGACGCCCGCGCTCCTGACCCGTTCACTCGACTAACCCGAGCGAGCGAGCTGCACGTGATTGTAGGGCAGCCCGCCGCAGAAAGCGCTCTGCATGTCCTCCGCACGCAATCGAAACAGCGGCCTCCGCAAGTTCTGCGACTGCACACGGCGTCACTGGGCGAAGTGCTCGCACCCGTGGCACTTCAACTACAAGCCTCGGGGCGGCGCGTCGTGGCGCTTCAGTCTCGACGCCGAACTCGGACGTCGCCTGACCGCGCGCACGGACGCCGAGACGGAAGCCACCCGTATCCGTAACGAGATCAACGCGGGCACGTATGTGCGCACCGCTGAGCAGCGGAAGCAGCAGCAGGCAGCAGCCCTCGCCGCTGCTGCGTCCGTCGCTGAGACGCCCGGGGGCATTCTGCTGAAGCCCTTTGCGGCGACGTATCTGGAGCGCGTCGCACAGGTCCGCGTCCGCAATAAGAGCTGGAAAAGCGACCGGGCGCAGCTCGCGCAAGTCTGCGCGTTTGCCCTGCCGGACGGCACACAGCTGGGCGACAAGGTGCTCACGGCTATCGACGGAGGACGATCTCGAAGCGTTCTTTCTGTCGCTGCGTGCCAAGGGGCGAGCGGCGAGCACGCGCAATCAATACGTGCAGGTGCTGACGGCGTCGTTCCGCTGGGCCGTGAAGAAAGGCTATCTGTCGCGCAGCCCGATCACGGAGGACACCGTGATCAAGCGCACGAAGCCCGCGCAGCGCCACCGTCGTCTGGTTCCCGACGTCGTCGACGCTACGGGCCGCGTGACGGTGCCCGGCGAAGAGCAGCGCCTGCTCGCAGCGTCTGGGCCACGGCTTCAGAGCGTGATTATCGCGGCGCTGGAGACGGCCTGTCGGCGCGGGGAGCTGCTCGCGCTGACGTGGGCCGATATCGACAAGGACCGGGCGGCGCTGACCATTCGCGCAGAGAACGCGAAAGACGCCGAGCGGCGCGTGCTGCCGATCTCCCCCCGGCTCGCGGGGGTGCTCTACATGGCGCGCACGGACCCCGCAGGCGACGAGTATCCGACCGACGCGTTCGTCTTCGGGGACGTGGGGCAGCAGGTGCTGAACGTCAAGCGCGCGTGGACGACGGCGGTGCTGAAGTCCCACGGCCACGAGCCCAAGTGGGAACGGGGGTGCGCCCTCACGCTCGCGTCGCGTGCGGCGTTGAAGGCAATTGATCTACACTTTCATGATCTGCGGCATGAGGGCGCGAGTCGCATGCTGGAGGCGGGCTGGCCGTTGCACCACATTCAGCACATGCTTGGGCACGCGAGTCTGGAGCAGACGTCGACGTATCTGAACGTGCAGAAGGACGGCTTGCAGGAGAGCATGCGGCGGTTCGGGGTGCCTGCCGGAACCCGTTGCCATCCCGTTGCCAACACGCCTCCGGTGCCGCCCGCAGAGGTCGACGAACTGAGCGACGAGAAGCGCGATAAGATACTCGTGAATTAGCGGTTAGCAGTTTCCGCGCCCGTAGCTCAGCAGGACAGAGCACTGGTTTCCTAAACCGGGGGTCGCAGGTTCGAGACCTGCCGGGCGCACCAGCCTTCGCCCGCCCTGTTTGATTGCCGGGGCGGGCTTCGGCTGGCAAGCCAGCGCGCGCGCACGGCTTGATTCTTCGGGCGAGCCTCGGCTCGCAAGTTGTCGAAAAGTACGAAAAGACGTAACCGACGACCGGGGTCTGACCCCAGTGTCCGGTCGTGGGACGTCGGGTTGCGGCGGCGTGGACAATGACGGGGCGGGCGGCGGTTTCGAAGACTTTATGAAGAGCACTGAACGTCACAAGCTGAAAGAGAACGAGTTCGCCCACACCGTCGCGCGCGCGCGCGAGGTGATCGATACCCGCGGCCGCGATATGGCGACGATCGCGCTCGTGGTGGTGGCGGCCGTGGTCCTCGCCCTCGGGTACATGGCGTGGCGGCACTCCCGGGACGCCAAGGCCAACACGGCGCTGGCAGCGGCGCTGGCCGTGGCGGAAGCGCCGGTGGTGGCCCCCGTCGCTCCGGCTCCCGGCAGCCCCATGCCCGTCCAGCAGCCCGGCACCTTCCAGACGGAGCGCGCGAAGCTCGAAGCAGCCCTGCCCAAATTGCTGGGGGCGGCCGACACCTACCCGAACACGGACGCAGGCATTGCGGCCAGGTATCACGCGGCCGGCACGCTGGCATCGCTCGGACGGTACGCCGAAGCGCAGCAGCGGTATCAGGAGGTCGTCGACAAGGCGGGACGCCGCATCTACGGGCGCACCGCGCGGCTCGGTCTCGCGCAGGTCGAAGTCGCACAGGGAAAGTACGACAACGCGATCAAGATTTACCAAGAGCTGAGCACCGACACGGCCTCGCAAATTCCCGTGGACGGCGTGCTGATGGAACTGGGGCGCGCGTATCTGAAGGCCGGGAAGAAATCGGAGGCCGCGCACGCCTTCACCAGGGTCGTGGAAGAATTCCCCCAGTCACTTTATGTGGCGGATGCGCGTCGCGAGATGGAAGACGCGAAGAAGAGCTGACTGGACCGTCGGCGGCGCTCGAGAACCTGACCTCACGAATCGGGCCGCCGGCCGGCCCCTTCCCACCCAGCACGGATGCAACACCCGGGTCAATGCCCGGTCTGTCGAATGTCGCCGAGCGCCGCCACCTGGCCGCCCTGGTGACGGGCTCAAGCCGTCCGGGTCTGCGCGGCCTCGGATTCCCAGGAGACGTGCGTCGCGGCGGAGCGGCGCTCGGGCTCGACCATCAGCCGCAGCGCGTAGTCGGCGGGCGCGCCGGTCACGTCGCTCACCGGCCCGACGCGGAAGACCGCGGAGAGCACGCTGGCCTTGCGAAGCACCGCCGGGAGATCGGCGCGGGATCGGGCCGCACGGTCAACCTGAAAGTACACCAGGCGATACATCGGGATGGGCGTGCCGCCGAGGCATTCCATACTCACGCCGTGGGCGCTGATGTCCCGCGTGACGACCGACGCCACTCGCGTGTTGCCCTTCGCGTCCTTCCACAGAATCTGGCCGGGCACCTCGATGGGGTGTCTGTCTTCGGTGCGCTTCTCGTATCGGCTGCCGCCTTGAACGAGACGAAGTCGCTGTTCCATGCTAGGTCCTTCCGAAGAGTGTGTGTGCTCCCCCTACTTCAAGGTGCGCGCCCGGAATCGGAAAATGCTCCCGCGCTCCGTCACTTCCGTGGAACCCGTTGAATTGTATAAAGTTAGCTGGATCTATTATACCGGATCAAAGTACCGGGGCATGGATACAAAGTACTCATTCGCAATTTTACTGAATACCTGGTATACAGAATGGTACTGCGGTACTGCCTTGGATCGCGACAGACTCAGCCCCGCCGCCGGATGAATCTACCCGAGCGGTCTCGGCGGTTCGAGGCCCAGGCGCCCCATTTTGAGGTACAGACCGCGCCGCGTAAGGCCGAGCAGTCGGGCACTCTCCGAAATATTGCCCGAGGCGCGCTGCAGCGCCGCCTGGATCATTTCCCGCTCAATCTTTTCGACCGCGGCGGCCAGCGTCGGCTGCCGGTGACGCGATGGTGAGTTGGTATCCACTCGCAGACCGCGGTTGCCGAAGGCGGCCGACAGCAGGTCGGGCGTAACGAGACCGGCCGGCGGCGCCATCGCGACGGCGCGCTGCACCTCGTTGCGAAGCTGTCGGACGTTGCCCGGCCAGGGAAAGGTGTCGAACAGGTCCAGCGTCTCTGCGCTGAGTCGCACGCCCGGCTTTCCCAGACGGTCGCAGGCTTCCCGCAGGAAGAACGTGCTCAGGTGCGGGATCTCTTCCCGGCGTTCCCGCAGCGGCGGCACGTGCATGCGGATCACGCTCAGCCGATAGAACAGGTCCTCCCGGAACTTGCCCTCGCTCACGCGGCTTTCGAGATCGACGTTGGTGGCCGCCACGACGCGGACGTCCACCCGCTGCGGCCGTGTGTCGCCGACCGGCAGGACTTCACCCTGCTCGAGAAATCGCAGCAGCTTCGGCTGGACGTCGAGCGGCAGGTCGCCGACTTCGTCGAGGAACAGCGTCCCGCCGACGGCCGTGCGCAGCACGCCGGGCTGATCGGCCACCGCGCCCGTGAAGCTGCCGCGCCGGTGCCCGAACAACTGGCTGTCGGCGAGCTCGCGCGTGGCACTCGTGCAGTTGTAGGGCAGGAACATGTTGTCCCGCCGCGGCGATCCGGCGTGGATCGCCCGGGCCACGAGATCCTTGCCGGTCCCGCTCTCGCCCGTGATCAGGACGGTCAGGTCGTTGCCCTGCATCCGCTGAATCTGATCGGCCACGCGCTGCATCGCGGCGCTCGCGCAGACGAACCCGGGCAGCAGCGGCTCGAGCTGCCGCTCCAGCGCGCCCTGCCGTTCCTTCGAGCGGACGCTCGCGGGCGAGACAGAGGTCGAACCCCTGGCGCAGCACCGCGCACAGCGTGCGGAACCGCTGCAGGTTGGAGGCGGTGAGCGGCCCGCGCAGTCGACAGCACCGCGAATCGAGGCCCTTCCGGAGCGCGCCCGATCGCCTCCAGCACGAGCACGCCGGCGAGCCGGTCGTGCGAGCGCAGGGCGGCGCTCGCCAGCGCCCGTGCGCCGTCGGCGTCGCAGCCGGAAGCGGCGAGCACCTGCATCTGCCCGCTCGGGGCCTGGACGAAGAGCGCCGCGGCCTGCCCGTCGCAGGCCTCGAGCAGCGCCGTCGCCCCCTCGCGCGCGAGCAGCGCCGGCATCACCGCCGCATCGACGATGCGCCGGACCAGCGCATCGTCGCCGTCCATCTGGACGCCCGAGGTAGCCGCCGGTCAGCCGTGGCAGGCACGTGATTGAGCGACGCACGTGCGTCCGCCAGATCGGGGGCCGCGCCGAGCGCCTCGAAGATCGCGGCGGCCGTCGATCAGGTACCGCGTCGCCCGCGAGCGCGCGCCGGCCGCCGGCCGCGAGCCGGCCAAGCTCGAGGTAGCTGAGCCCGGCCTGATAGCCTTCGCCGAGCAGATCGAACACGCTGACGCTCTGGCCGAAGTCGTGGTACGCCTCGGTCGCGCGCCCGGCGGCGGCATGCAGACGGCCGCGCAGCCGCAGGAATTCTCCCCAGGTCCCGCTCATCGCCCCCGGCTGCACCCGCGCGGAGACATCGTCGAGCCGCTGCTGCGCAGCGTCGGCGCGGTCGAGCGCGAGGAGCGCTTCGATCGCAATCAGTTCGGCCTGCAGGCGCGTAGAGCCCGGGGCATCGCCCGACGCCGCGATCTCGGCGGAGACGGCAAGCGCGGTGCTCGGCGTCGCCGCGCCGGAGCGCCACTCGCGCCTCGAGCGCGCGCACCGACCACTGGTACCAGCGGCTCGAGAACGTCTCGCCGTAGCCTTCGCGCGCCTTCTGCAGGCAGCGGCTGGCCTGTTCGTGCTCGCCGCGAATCAGGTGAATCTGCGCGAGCGTGTCGAAGACGGCGCCGGTCGTCTCGCGCATGAAGTGCAGCGGACTCCGGACGTCGAGCGCCCGATTGAGCGCCTCCTCCGCCCGCTTCAGATTGCCGACACGGACGCAGATCTGCCCGAGCGACGCCAGCGCGACGCCCAGGCCGTGCGGCGTCCCCGCCTGCTCCTGCAGCTCCACGCTGCGCTCGGCCAGCGACAGCGCCTGCTCGTGGCGGTGCTGCATCAGCGCGACGTTCGCCTGGTTGCCGCAGACGGTCGCCAGCGACGTCGCCCGCGTCGACGATCATCGCGAGCCGTTCGGCCTGGCGCAGCGCGGCCATCGCCTCGTCCAGTCGCCCTTCCTGCGCGAGCGTGACCCCCGACAGCGAGTGGACCATCGCCAGATGGCGACGATCGCCCGCCGCGTGCAGCGCCGAAGCGGCGTTGCGTGATGTGCTCGCGCACGATCGCCATCTCGCCGACCTGCCGGTAGCACAGCCCGAGCTCGTAGTGGGCGAGGCCGATGGCGCGCGAGTCGTGCGCGCGCTCCGCCTGTTTCAGGGCCTTGGAAAGGAAGGCGATGCCGCGGGACGGCTCGCCCCGCGCCACCGCCAGCCGGCCGTGCACGCGCCAGAGGTCCGAGAGCCGGGCCGGATCCAGCCGCTCGCGCCCCTGCGGAGGGGCGCCCAGCGCGTCGGTCGCCTGCCGGACGTCGTCCTGGAGCAGCCACGCCTCGGCCAGGGCACATCGGATCTGGACCTGCTCGTCGCGGGTCAGCCCCGGTTGCCGTAGCGCCCGCACCAGCAGGGTCGCGGCTCCTGCGCCGTGGCCACGCTCGAGCGCCTGAACGGCCTGCGCGTAGAGGTCGGGATCTGTCACGGCGAGGAGTATACCTTGTATACAGTGCTGGATATCGAGCTTAACGGAAGACCAGCCGTAAGCCGATAGCCTGAGGCTCTGGCTTACATGATCGGGTACCGGCTGACCTCTGACCTCTGACAGCTGATAGCTGTAGAATCAACAACTTAGCGTAAAGGTGAGTGTCCCCATTTATTTGGTGGCGAAGCTGTAGGTCAGGATTTTGTAGATGAGCTTTGCGCAGAGAAAGTTCGGAGCCATCATGCCCGGCAGCGGGCTGAGCTCGACGACGTCGCAGGCGACGACAGGACGCCGGGCGATGGTCGCGCGCAGAAGAGCCAGCATCTCGTACCAGGACAGGCCGCCGGGCTCCGGCGTGCCGGTCGCGGGCATGATCGCCGGGTCCATCCCGTCCACGTCGATCGTGATGTAGACGGGACCCGAAAGCGTGTCGACGACACGGTCGATCCAGTTCGGATCGCGTCGCATGGTGGCGTCGTAGAAAATCGTGGTGTCGAGGCCCGGAGCGGCCTGCGGCCTCCTCGGTCGACATGCTGCGGATCCCGACCTGGGTCACGCGGGCATGGTCCAGCGCTCCGCCGCATGGCGCACGCGTGATTGTGCGGCGTGCCCATGTAGGAGTCCCGCAGGTCGGCGTGAGCATCGATTTGCAGGACGGTGAGTCCTTTGTAAGTCGCGGCCGCGGCGGCGACAAGCGGCGGAGTAATCGAGTGCTCCCCGCCGAGACTGACCAGGAACTTGTCGCGCGACAGGATCTCTGACGCGACGCGTCTGGATCTCGTCCATCACCGGCGCCAGCTCGCCGAACGGCAGTTCCATCTCCGGCAGCGTGAAGATGCCGACGCCGTGGACGTCCGCTCCAACTTCTTCGTCCCAGAGCTCCATGTGCGACGACGCCTGCAGGATCTCGTGCGGACCGTTGCGCGTGCCCGACACATACGAGGTGGTGCGGTCGACGGGAATCGGCAGGATGACGATCCGGGAATCATCGAACGAACGTGGATGAGGAAGCGCGCCGCCAAACGCAAGCGGGACGCCGTGGTCGTATTCGAAAGGAAAACTCATTGTAAGTGTGATTCTAAGCCAGCGCGGTCGATGTCCCGTTCAGCTGCGCGATCGGCACATCAGAAGGACCGTCCCGTACCGAGCGAATGCGGTCCACCCCTTTCGCCGGTCGGACGGATCGTCCCGCCACGCCGCGCCGGCCGTCAGCGTCAACGGGAACGAATAGCCCATTACGGTATCGGCCGAGATCTCGACGCCGAAAGAGCGTCGCACGTCACTGCCACGGAACGACATGTCCCACGCATGGCCGATGTCGGCGAACACGGCGCCGTGAATGCTCCGGAGCATCACCGGCAGCGTGCCCAGTCCCCGCTGCGGCCAGGCGAGAGGAAATCTGTAGTCCACATTGACAACGGCCGCGTGAAAGCCGAACAGGTCGGATGCGCTGAATCCGCGCAGCAGCCCAATGGCGCCGGATCCAAAGTCGAAGCCCGTTGACTGTGGTCCTGCTCCCGCTGCGTTGAACACCCGCCGCACCGGACGGTCCCCCCACGACGTTGCGCCTGCCGCCCTCGCCGCGACCACGCCGTGACGCGGCAGCGCCCTGACATAGACACGCACGTCGCCCGTCGCGGCGCCTCCATCGCCGTCGGCGCCGAGCGCGCGGCGCGTCAGCTCTGCGGTCACCCCGGCGCTTCCGCCTTGCTCAGCGCTGATGGAATAGCCGAACGCTTTCGCGGTCGAGAACAGCCAGCCAAGTTGCACGGCGCTTCGGGTCGCCGCTCCTCCGGACGACGGGTCGCACGAGGGGCAGTCGAAGACATCGCGCGAAGCGTGAAACGCCGCCAGGGCCGTGGTGGCCCAGCGCACGCGGCGATAGGGAAACAGTGCGCCGGCCGTCAACTCGCGCGACCGCACAGTGCCATCGCGCCAGTCGTCAACCGTGTCCGACGCTCCGGCAAATATCGTGGGCCACCACCGCGCGTACGCGTAGTCCAGCCGCCAGTCCGGACGGTTGTGCGGAATTGCCCAGGCTCCCGTTGCCGAGTAGCCGTGCCGGCCCAGCGCGTCGAACGCGCTCGTGCTGGCCCCGAAAAGAAAACTGTCCTGGCGAGTCTCGATGACCGGTGTCCAGTACCGCGGCGCAAGCGTGTTCCACGGCCGGTACGGAGTCCCCACGGGACCTCCATCAGCCGGGGAGGCCAGGGCAGTTCCCCCAGCTGACATCTCGCTCACCGCAGTCACAGCTGGAGAGGGCAGCACGGCTGACCATTGCGGCGCATCGAACGGGAGAGAGAACAGGTCGTACCCGTCCGCTGTGTAGCCGACGAAGACGAGTTGACGGCTGTCAGGCGACAGCGCCGGAAACTGGGCGGCTGCGCCCGTGCCCAGGAGTCTCCGCAGGGCACCGGTCCGGGCATCGGCTGCGTAGATCCTGAACGACCGGCCGTCGCGGTCGGACGAGAACAGGATCGCTGAACCGTCGGGCAGCCACGTCGGGCCGACATTGCGCCCGCTTTCACTGGACGCCACCGTTCGGACGCTTCGCGTCGCGACGTCGACGACGACGATCTCCGACGGTCCGCCAAGCCGCCGCCGTTCGGCCACGATGGACCGTCCATCCGGCGACCATCGCGGCGCGGAAAATTCGATGGACGCTTCGGATATCAGCGCCACGGGAACCGCCGTCTCACCGGGCCCCGGCATCGTCAGCGTCGCGAGAGACCGTCGTCCCGTCTCCTGCACCGTGCAGACGATCGTCGTGCCGTCCGGTGCGACGTCCGGATCCGCGGCGCGAGCCTCCCGCGTCAGTCGCCGGGTGTCCCCACCGTCCATCGACACGGCAAAGAGATCCGATTGCAGGTCGCCATGCCGCACGACTTCCAGCTGATCGAACACGAGCATCGTTGCCCGGCGAGCGCGATTCGGTTCTCCCAGATACCTGGTCGGCTACGTGCCGCGGCCCGGACCCGTCGCGCGGCAGCTCCATCAATGCCGGAAATCCGATGTGGGTTCACGACGGAGTAGAACAGCCGGCCGCTTCGCAGTTGAACGCGGGTGCCGCGACGGATGAACCCGTGAGACGTGAGTCAGCGCGCGCGGACGCGTCCGGACTCGGCACGTGCAAACGATTCGCGTATCGCCCTCGAAGTCCTTCCAGAGCATCGCCGAGTGAGCGCCCGAACACCGTCCGAAATGCCCGCGACGCCGAAATAGGGCAACCTCCCGGAGGTCGTCGTCCGCCAGGCGCCTCGAGCGACTCGGCGCCGATACCGACTCGCGAGATAGTCGTGAAAGTAGGCGCCGTAGACATACGGCTGCGTCGCCGGAGGGCCAGTCCACCAGCTCCGCCCCCCGCGCGGTCGAGCGGCTCGAAGCGACGTTCCGCCGCGGCGCGATCGAGAATCGTGCGGAAGTCGCCGGCGGGCACCCGCCCTTCGCCGCTGACGCGCTCTCTTCGTAGGTCGCGATTCCCTCGATCTGCCACAGCGGGAGGAACACGTTCGGGTAGAGCAGCGGGCGCCGTCCGAACACGCGGCGCAGGCCGCCGATCCAGCCACGCGACTTCTCGAGGTGGACGATGTGCGTGTACTCGTGGGAGAACACGAGCCGCAGCCAGTCGTCGGTGTTGCCGATGATGGTTTCGCCGCGCGAGGCGCAGCCGCGGCGAGCTCGATCAAGTTGTACGGGAACAGCCGTCGCCCAGCCGTTCGGCACTGGTCCGTCTGGTCCACGAGGATGACGTGCACACGTCCGCGAGGCGCGCCGAGGCGGGCGTCAATGCTCACCGGCGACCTCCTCCGCGATCGCGCGCGAGCCGGCGCGCGAGCGCCTCCTCTCCCTGGTGGAAATGAATGTCGAATCGCGCGGTGGACGATCGTGCGGAACCGCAGCCGTGGATCGTAGCGGCTGGCCCCGACGAAGGCATCGATTCCCGAGGCGGGATGACGCTGCGCCTGCGCAGTCGCGCCGGCCAGTACGGCCACGACGATGGCGACAAAAACAACGTGTGCGCGAAACCGTGTCCGCGCTGCCGAGCGCGCCCGGCGTCCAGTTCGGGAAGCGGACATCAGAAACCGGCGCCTGACACTCAGTGGAGCCCGCCGGCCGCCTCACGATAGACGTTCTTGAGGAATGTGAAGTCCGCGATCGGCGAGAGCGCGACGCCGCGGATGTCCGGCTGAAAAATGGCGACGTTGGTCCTGTACCAGAGGCTGATGTACGGCACGTCTGCGGCGATCAGCCGCTGCGCCTGCGTGTAGCAATCGTGCTCCGCGCTCACTCGTCGGCGGTCGCCGGCACGCCCGTTCGATCAGCCGATCGACTTCCGCGTTGCTGTAGTGGACCCGGTTGAGGCCGGCCGGCGGCGCCTGCCGCGAGTGATAGACGAGCCGCAGCATGTCGGGGTCGGTGACGCCGACCCACTGCAGCGTGTACATCTGGAAGTTGCCGCGCAGCACGTCGGCCGAGAGCGTCTGCAGCTCGCGACGATCGAATGTCGACGCGCGATGCCGACGCGGGCGAGATCGTGCTGAATCGCGGCCGCCTGCAGCGCGATACACCTCCGACGTCGACGTCTTCAGCGACAGACCGAACCGCGGCAGCGGACCGTCGCCGTCGGGATCGGGATAGCCCGGCCGCGTCGAGCAGGCGCTCCGCTTCGGCCGGATCGTGCGTGAAGTCGAACACGTCGCGCTCGAACGCCCACGACATCGGCGGCACGATGCCGACCGCCGTCGTCGCGAACCCGCGCCGCAGATACTTCACGATCGCTTCGCGATCGATGGCGTAGCCGATCGCCTTCCGCACCTCCGACATGGCTGCAGGATCGGATCCCGCAGGTTCAGGCCGATGTAGGCGTAGTCGGTGCCCGGCGCGGTCGCGACCTGCAGGCGCCCTTCCTGCTCGAAGCTGCCACGACGATGTCGGGAGAGAGATCGTTGACGACAGATCGACCGTTCCCTTGCGCAGCTCGAGGCCGCGCATCGTGTCGTCGGGAATCACCTTCAGCACGACCAGGCCGTCGTTGCGCGGGCGGCCGCCGTAGTACCGGTCGAACGGCGTCGAGCGACCACGCGATCGTCGGGGACGAACTCCGCCAGGCGGTAGGGCCCGGTGCCGATCGGCGCGCGCGCGTTGGCTGCGCCGGATCCCGCCTGCACGATCCCCATCACCAGGTTGATGGGAAACGAGCCGAGCGGCTCCTTCAGCTTGAACTCGACGGTGTAGCGATCGAGTCGCGTTGACCGCGGCGAGCACGCCGGTACGCGCCGGATCGGCCGCGGAACGTCGGGATCGAGAAAGCTGCGGAACGTGTAGACCACGTCGTCGGACGTCAGCTCCCGGCCGTTGTGAAACAGCACGCCGTGGCGGAGCCGCGCGATGTAGGTGACCGGATCGGGCTGTTCGAGCGACTCGGCAAGCTCCGGCACGACCCTGCAGCTCGTCGTCGATGCGGACCAGCGTGCTGAAGAGCAGCTGGTGGGTTTTCTGCGACGCCTCGTCGGTCCCGACGCGCGGGTCGAGGTTGATCGCCGGAGTTGGTCATGCGCGACGACGATCGCGTTGCCGCTCGGGCGACGCGCTCGCGTGCAGCGCCGGTCGGACGCAGGCGACCAGCGCGAGCACGGCGATCAGCGCGAGGACAGCGGCGCTGATGCATCTGCGGCTCATTCGCCGGCCTCGTGCTTCAGCTCGGCGAGCAGCGACAGCGCCTGCAGCGGCGTCAGGTCGTTGACGTCGATGCGCACGCAGTCGCCGGCGCACCGGATCATCGTCGGTGGCCGGGGCGCCTGGAACAGCCCGAGCTGCTGCTGCGTTCTGCGCGCCGTCGCCGCTCAGCGACGGCCGGCCGCCGCGCGACAGCTCGTCGCGCTCGAGGCCGTTCAGGATCTCGCGGGCGCGCGCCGACGACCGGTCGGCGGCAGGCCGGCCAGCCGCGCGACCTGGATGCCGTAGCTGCGATCGGATCGCCCGGGCACGACCTTGCGCAGGAAGACGATGTCGTCCTTCCACTCGCGGACCACGACGTGGAAATTGGCGACGTGGGCAGCGCGTCGGCGAGGTCGGTGAGCTCGTGGTAGTGCGTGGCGAAGATCGTCTTCGGGCGCGCACGCGTGGTTCGACGCGAGGTGCTCGGCCACCGCCCACGCGAGGCTGAGCCCGTCGAAGGTCGACGTGCCGCGGCCGATTTCGTCGAGGATGACCAGGCTGCGCGAGGTGGCGCAGTGCAGGATGTTCGCGGTCTCCTGCATCTCGACCATGAACGTCGACTGGCCGCGTGCGATGTTGTCGGACGCGCCGACGCGCGCGAAGAGGCGATCGACGACCGGCAGCTTCGCCGTCCGCGCGGGGACGAACGAGCCCGCCTGCGCCATCAGGCAGAGCAGCGCGGTCTGCCGCAGGTAGGTCGACTTGCCGCCCATGTTCGGGCCCGGTCAGGATGATCAGCTGATGTGCGGCCGCCGTCGAGCGTGACGTCGTTCGGCACGAACGCGTCGGCGGCGATGGCGCTCGACGACCGCATGCCGCGCGTCGGTCGGCGACGAGCTCGTCGCCGGCGTGCATCATGGGCTTGTGTAGTTCTGGAGCGCTGCCGTCTCGGCGAGCGCAGCAGAGCACGTCGAGCGACGCCAGCCCTCGCGCGGTGTCCTGGATCGCGCGGCGCCTCGGCGGCGACGCGCGCGCGCAGCGCCTCGAAAATCGCGACCTCGCGCTCGAGGATCCGCTCGTCGGCGCCGAGCACCTTCTCCTCGTACTCCTTCAGCGCCGGCGTGATGAAGCGCTCGCCGCCGGCAATCGTCTGCTTTGCGGTGGTAGTCGGCCGGCACGTTGGCGAGGTTCGACTTCGAGATCTCGATGTAGTAGCCGAACACGCGGTTGTAGCGGATCTTCAGCGAGGAGATGCCGGTCCGCGCCCGCTCGGCCTCTTCCATCTCGGCGATGCGCTGCTTGCCCGATCGGCTGATCCCGCGCAGATCGTCGAGCTCGGCATCGACGCCGTCGCGGACGACGCCGCCGTCGCGCGCCATGACGGGCGGCTCGTCGAGCAGCGTGCGATCGAGCTCGTCGCGCAGGTCGGCGAGATCGTCGAGCTCCGCCGCCAGGCTGCGGACGAGCGGCGCCTGGAACTCGTCGAGCAGCATGCGCACGCGCGGCACGGCGGCGATCGACTGCCGCAGCGAGACGAGATCGCGCGGCCCGGCGGTGCCGAGCGCGGCGCGCGCCACCAGCCGCTCGATGTCGTGCATCGTCTTGAGCGTGTCGCGCACCTTGGCCCGCTCGGTGCTGCGGAACGCGAACTCCTCGACGGCGTCGAGCCGATCCTGAATCCGCTCGAGCGCGACCAGCGGCCGCAGCAGCCAGGCCGCGCAGCAGCCGGCCGCCCATCGGCGTGATCGTGCGATCGATCTCGTGCAGCAGCGAGCCCGGTGCGCCCGCCGTCGGCCGCCTCGATCACCTCGAGATTCCGCAGCGTCGTCGGATCGATGAGCAGGCAGTCGGCGCCGGTGCGGAACGCGATCTCGCGGACGTGCGCCAGGTCCGCCTTCTGCGTGTCGCGCAGGTACTGCACGAGCGCGCCGGCGGCGCGACGTCGCGGCGCGGCGATCGTCGAGGCCGAACCCGTGCAGCGTCTGCGTCTGCAGTTGCGTCATGCAGCGTCCGCCGCGCCGACTCGAGTTCGAACGTCCAGCCGTCCGCCGCGCGTGATTCGCGCGTCGAGCCGCAACTCCGTCGACGAGCGCCGCCACCGTCGTCGAACCCTGCAGGCAGCACGATCTCGCGCGGCCGCAGGACCGAGAGCTCGTCGGCGAGCGCCTGCCGGCCGTCCGGCCCCGGAGTACTCGGCGGTCGTGAACTCGCCGGTCGAGAGATCGAGCAGCGCGACGCCGAAGCCGGGTCCCGGGTGCATCGGGCAGATGCGCCATCAGGAACGCCGGCTCGCGCGCATCGAGATAGCCCGCATCGGTCAGCGTGCCCGGCGAGACGACGCGCACCACCTCGCGCCGGACGAGGCCCTTGGCCTTCTTCGGGATCCTCCACCTGCTCGCAGACGGCGACGCGGAACCCCTTCCTGACCAGGCGCGCGATGTAGCCGTCGGCGGCGTGATACGGGACGCCGCACATCGGGATCGCGCCGCCGGTCGAGTCCTTCGACCGCGAGGTCAGCGTCAGCTCGAGGGCGCGCGCCGCGGTCAGCGCGTCCTCGTAGAACATCTCGTAGAAATCGCCCATGCGGAAGAACACGATCGCGTCGCGGTACTGCCGCTTCGCGTCGAAATACTGCCGCATGGCCGGGGTCGCGCCGGCAGGTTCAGAAGACACAGGAGGGGAGGACATTTAGGGGAGTTTCTGGCCGAAGTATAACATTGAGGTCTTGATCATTCTTGCCCTCGACACGACCACTCCGCGCGGCAGCGCGGCCGTGCTGCGCGGCGACATCGTCCTGGCGGAACAGATCGGCAACCCCGCGCTCACGCACGGCGAGCGGCTGCCGGAGGAGCTGATGCGCGTGCTGCGTGAAGCCGGCTCTCCGCATCGAGGACGTGGAGCTGTTCGCCGTCGCGGCGGGACCCGGGTCGTTCACGGGCCTTCGCGTCGGCATCGCCACGGTGCAGGGGCTCGCGATGGCGCGCGCGCGGCGCGTCGTGCCGGTGTCGGCGCTCGAAGCGCTGGCGAGAGCCGCGATCAACCCGAATGCGCCGATCGCCGCGTGGATGGATGCGCAGCGCGGCGAAGTGTTCGCCGAGCTATATGCGCCGGATGGACGCGACGTGCTCGTGAAGGCGCAATCGTCACAGCCGTCCGCGCTGGTGGACGCGTGGGCCGCCACACCTGGCGGCACGCCGGTGTTCATCGGCGACGGCGCCGTCCGGTACCGTGCCGAGATCGCAGCCCGCTTCAGCGACGCGCGTGTGCTCCCTCCGCCTCCGCTCGCGGGACTGATCGGACAGATTGCCGCCGGCTCCCCCGATCGAGCCGTCCTGCCCGCACGCGGTCGTGCCCATCTACATCCGCAGACCGGACGCCGAGCTGGCCCGCTCGCGGCGTGGCGCGGAGGGCTGACGGTCAATGGAGGCACCGCCGTGGTCGATTGCGCGGCTCGGCAACGACGAAGAGCTCGATCGCGTCGCGGACATCGAGGCGGCGTCGTTCTCGAATCCCTGGACGCGCGACATGCTCGCTCGCGAGCTGCAGCACGCGGACATCACGCGCATCTATGTGCTCAAGCTCGCTGACGGGCGGATCGCAGCCTTCTGCGCCTGCTGGCTCATCGTCGACGAGCCGCACATCAACACGCTGGCCGTCGAGCACTCGATGCGCCGGCAGGGACTTGCCACCGCCCTGCTGCGAGCATGTGCTGGCGGATCTCGCCGCGGAGGGAGCCCGGCGGGCGACGCTCGAGGTGCGGCGGTCGAACGACGCCGCCCTGCGCCTGTACGAGCGGCTCGGGTTCGTCGTCGCGGCCGTCAGGCCGAACTATTACAGCCTGCCGGAAGAGGATGGGCTCATCCTCTGGCGCCACGATCTCGCAGGAACCACCGGTAAATGCGCATCCTTGAAGGGCCCCGGGTCTTGTGGTAGTTTGCGTTCATGGATACCCACCACGTGTGAAGACCCCCTTCTCAAAGGAGGCGGAAATGCCGAAAGACTTCGAAGAGCTGAAGCGCGAACTGCTGCAGAGCGACGACGAATACCGCCACCTGGCCACCCAGCACCACGACCTCGACGAACAAATCCACGACCTCACCACCCGCCATTATCTCTCAGAACCCGAACAAGTCGAAGAAGTCCGATTGAAAAAGCACAAGCTGCACCTGAAGGATCAGATGGAAAGCATCCTGCGCCGTCACTCCACCGACGGCGCGGCGCCGCACGCCGCGCGGCAGTAACGCGGCCGTCACCCACATTCCGATTCACGAGGGCCAGCGTCGACGTGCGCCTCCGGCGCGCGCCGCTGGTCCCCGCGAGTTCATTTCCGAGCACCCGTTTTCATGAAAATCGATCGTGCGGGATTTCCCTTCATCGCGGCCGCGCTCGTGCCCGCCGCCGCGCTTGCCGCCAGCCGACGCCCTGCGCTCGCGGCGTCGTTCGCGGTGCTCGGCGGGTTCCTGACCTATTTCTTCCGCGATCCCGAGCGGCAGGTGCCGCCAGGACGCCGACCTCGTCGTCTCACCGGCGGACGGCCGGGTGATGATCGCGGGCCCCAGCGACGGACGATGGGCGCCTCCGGGGGAGTGGAAGCAGATCACGATCTTCCTGTCGCCGATGGACGTGCACATCAACCGCACGCCGGTGGAGGGCCGCGTCGAGCGCATCGAGTACCGGCCGGGGAAGTTTCTGCCCGCCTACGATGAAGGCTCCAACGACAACGAGCTGAACGAAGTCTGGATCGACGCACGGCGGTCGCACGGTCGTCTTCCGGCAGGTGGTCGGCATGCTGGCGCGCCGGATTGTCTGCCGCGTCCGCGAGGGCGACACGCTCGAGCGCGGACAACGGGTCGGCCTGATGAAGTTCGGATCGCGGATGGATGTGTTCCTGCCGATGGACGCCGAGCTGCACGATCTCGGTCGGGGATCGTGTGGTCGGCGGCGAGACCGTCCTGGCGATTCTCCGGAGCACCGATGGCCGATTAGCCTGCGCATGCGGCGGCGCGACGACAAACCGCATCGCTTCCGGCGCGGCGTGTACCTCCTGCCGTCGCTCTTCACCGTCGCGAACCTGTTCTGCGGCTACGCGTGCGTCGTCTACTCGACGCGAGCGGACTTCGACACGGCCGCGCTGTTCATCGGCATCGCGATGATCCTCGACACCCTCGACGGGTTCTTCGCGCGCCTGACGAACTCCACGTCGGCGTTCGGCGTGGAGCTCGATTCGCTCGCCGACGTGGTGTCGTTCGGCATGGCGCCGGCCATCCTGGCGTTCACGTGGGGGCTGTGGCCGCTCCAGCGCCTCGGATGGGCGGCCGGGTTCCTGTTCGTCACCGCAGCGGCCATGCGGCTCGCGCGATTCAACGTGCAGAGCAGCACGACCAGCGCGACGATCGACAAGCGGTATTTCGTCGGCATGCCGAGCCCCGCGGCCGCCTCCGTCATTGCATCGACGGTGTTCTGGTACCCGCAGGGTCTCCAGGACCGCGAGACGGCGCTGCCCGCCCTCGCGATGGTGCTCGTGCCGGCGTTCCTGATGGTGAGCACGATCCGTTTCCGCAGCGTCAAGGTCATCGACGTCGGCTGGCGCCGGTCCTACCTGGTGCTGTTCCTCGCGGCCGTTGCGCTCGCCCTCATCGCGACGCACCCTCGCCTCGCGCTCGTCGTCCTGTCGTACACCTACCTGGTCGCCGCGCTCGGCGCCTGGGTGTACGGAAGGATCCACCGGCGGCCGCAGCGCAGCGGGCGAAGCAGACGTCGGCCCCGAAACCCTCTGAACCGGTCACGAGTCCCGGAAACGGACAGTGGGGTCAGACCCCGGTGGTCGGTTTACGCACTTTTCGCGGACGCCCGGGTCACTTCGCGACCCGCAGCCGCATCCTGACCAGCGTCCCCCGCCCCTTGACGCTCTCCACCTCGATCGTGCCGCCATTCAGCTCGACGTTGCGGCGCGCAATCGGCAGCCCCAGGCCGGTGCCTGTGGTCTTGGTGGAGAAATAGGGCTCGAAGACGCGCGCCAGCGCCTCTTCGTCCATCCCGACCCCTGTGTCGCGCACCTCGATCGTGACGAACTCGCCGTCACGACGACGCGTCGAGCGTGAGTACGCCGGTGCCCGGGCATCGCGTGCAGCGCGTTCTCGACGATGTTGGCGAGACTGCGCGCGATGAGGGTCCGATCGACGAACACCGGGGGAAGCGGGGACGGACGCGGTTCACGATCTCGATCCGGCCCGCCAGGCCGGTCCGATAGGGATCGACGACCTCCGCGACCAGTTCCGGGACATCGACCGGAGCCAGCTTCGCGGTGGGTGACGAGGCGAAGCTGGAGAACTCGCCGGAGATCTGGCGGAGCAGCCGCACCTGGCCGAGGATGGTCGTGACGCAGCTCTCGAGCACTTCGCCCATCGGCTGGCCGCGATCGGCGTGGACGCGGAGGAGGTGCTCCGCCGACAGCTGGATCGGCGTCAGCGGGTTCTTGATCTCGTGCGCCACCTGGCGCGCCATTTCTGCCCACGCCTCGAGCCGGTGCGTGCGTTCGAGCTGCGCGCGCTGGGCCTTGAGCTCGGCCGCCATGCTGTTGAACGCGTCGACGAGCCGCCGCAGTTCGTCCGATGACTTGACGGCTATCTGCGCGTCGAAGTCTCCCCGTGCGATCCGCCGCGTCGCCCGCGTCAGCCGCCTGACGGGATCGGCGATGCGCTCGGCCATGTAGAGGCCCATGCCGGCCCCGACCAGAATGAACATCAGCGCGAGCAGGTGGACGCCGCGATCGAGATCGTCGATCTCGCGATCGATGTCACGCTGCCGGTTCGCCAGCGGCACCGTGAGGATGTACCGCTGTGCGCCCGCGCGGACCGGCGCGGCCGCGATGGTGTAGGGGAACGGTGCCGATCTGATCCTCGCCGACGAAGCTCGGCAGCCGCTGCAGCGCGATCGCGCGGTAGACGTCGTCGGGCGTCCGCGTCGCCAGCAGGCCGGACGCGAACAGGTCGCGCTCGCTCGTGGCCATGAGCTCCGGGCCGTCGAAGATGTTGACGTCCTGATCGATCACCTGGCTGATCCACATCAGCACGTCGTCGCTCGCCGTCGCGGGTCCGTCGGTGCGCTGCAGGAGCACATTCGACTGCTCGATGACGCGCTGCGCGACGGCCGCCGTGCGCGTGGCTTCCAGCGCCACGTCGGCGGCCAGCAGGTTGGCGAAATACGTGCGGATCACGACCGCGAGCGTCAGCACCGGAATGATCGAGGCGAGCACGAAGGCGAGAAACAGCTTGCGGTAGAAGCTCGCGCGAATTTCCCGCAGCAGCGCCCGGCCGAGCCGCGGGCGGGCACGGCGCGACACGCGTGAACATCGCGGTGGCGAGCAGGACGAGGACGTATCCCAGTCCGGACAGCGTGGTCAGCTCCGCAAGATGGACGAGGTGATCGAACAGCGTGAGCGTCGGGTAGCCGATCGCGTAGATGAACACGCGGTCGTTCGAGAAGTAGACGTTGTAGCGCCCGGCCGCCGCTGGAAATGGTGGCCCAGAACGGCCGCCGCGCGGGATCGTAAATGCGCGCGAAGAGCGCGTCGGTAATCGGCCACGCGGCGCGACCCGACGTGTAGATCGGGCTGAGGCCCCAGCCGTAGATCGCGACGTCGACATCGCTGCCTGTCGTCCCTTCGCGCGGGGCGGCCCCCTCGGCAGGGCGGAAGACCTCGAAATACGGATTCTGCGACGTGATGAACGGCAGCGTCCGGTAGTCGAAGAGCAGGACGTGCACGACGATCGTGCCGACCGGCTCGAGCCGCCCGCCAGGCGCAGCCACGCAGATCCGGCGGTCCGCGTGCAGGACGCTGCGTTCCTCCGATCC
This sequence comes from uncultured Acidobacteriota bacterium, assembly GCA_963749835.1. Classification (GTDB taxonomy): domain Bacteria; phylum Acidobacteriota; class Vicinamibacteria; order Vicinamibacterales; family 2-12-FULL-66-21; genus JALZOC01. Next base: position 1,839,251 of record CAVVOD010000001.1, on the reverse strand, counting down.
GAACGGCGTGGCCTCGCCGAACACGTCCCACTCGCAGCCCGACACCGCCTGCGGCGCCTGTTTCGCCACCGAGTACTCGGGATAGTTCAACGCGAAGCGGCTGACCAGGTTGCCCGAGCGATCGTACAACTCGATCGCCGACGTCAATCGTGCGCGCGCGAGCCCTGTCTGCCTCCATACATAGATCGCATTGTCGGGCCGCGGCTCCGCGGCCGGCGGAGCGCCGTCAGCCGCCACGAGGTCAGGGAGCACCTCGAGCGCGTCGATCTCGCGGCGCGCCTCGGTCAGGTGTTCCTCCAGCGTCTGCTGCTGACGCTGGGCCTGTACCGCGAATCGGCTGGCGATGAGGGCCTGCATCGCCCGCTCGGCGTGGAAATCCAGAGACGGGTACAGGAGCAGCGCAGGCACCAGGAAGGCGACGAAGAACCCGACGATCCGCGCGGCGACCGTGGCGTGACGAAACCAGACCATCACGCGCGGCGCTGCGAGCGCCGCCAGCGCGCACACGGCCGCCGACCCGACGATGGCGATGTCGGGAAGCGGCCATCCCCGGAAGCGCGCCAGCGCGGCAATGGTGGCTGTCGGGGCGATCCAGACCAGCGCCGTGCGCGCCCGCACCAGCGTGGAGACGGGCGTACCGAATCGCCAGCGCGCCAGCGACGCATTCAGCAGCAGGGTGCACGCCCACAGGACCGCGACATGGCTGGCGAGGATGCCGGTCAACAGGGCAAGCCTCGCCGCGACCCACGGGTGCAGCGAGAAATGTCGCAGGTCGACGGTCGCGGGATCGACGGCCCGGAGCAGCAGGCGATCGAAGGCGACCAGCACCGCGGCAACCGCGGCACCCGCGCAGAGCTCGAGCAGGATGAAGCGGAGGGGCGCATCGCGGGCGGACGTGCGTCGCGCACGCGAGGCGACACGTAGTCGTCCGACCGGTCCGGCCAGGAGGGCGACGACGCCCGCGCTGGTGACTCCAGCCAGGAGGAGCAGCACGGGCGCACCCGGGGCTGCGCCCCCGGCCAGTCGCAGCGCCGCCCAGACGAGCGCTGCGGCGCTCGCGAGCAGCGCCACCAGCGCTGCGGTTGTCGCGACGAACGTCGATGGCTGCTTCGCGTCCGCACGCCGATCCAGTAGGGGGCCCATCAACACCAGCAGGGTCAGGCTGAGCGTCGCGAGCACCGCGGCCGCCACCCAGCGCCGCAGCCCGGCGCGCGCCCGTTCGATGTCGCTCGGCGCCATCGAGACTTCCACCAGCGGATCGCCGCCCGGCGCGCGCAGGACGAACGCGTTCTCGCGTGGCTCACCGCCGGCCCCTTCATAGCGCGTCCGCAGTGACGCCGGACCGAGCGGTGTCGGCAGGAGATAGTCGCTGGTGGTAATCGTCGCGGCGGCTGACGTGGGGGACAGGACGTGCTCGACCGCGACCGAACCCGCGCGGTGCTGCTGACTGTCGAGGATGGGCCTGATGTGAACGAGACGGAGGCCAAGGGGCGACGGCGTGACGAAGAATGCGGACGGTCCTGCCAGACGATCGGGCGCCCGGACGTCAGACGGCCGGCCGCCCCAGGCTCTCGCGACGCCGTGCGTGTCGTAGATCGTCGCCGCGACCTCGTCGTCTCCGGCCCCGGCTTCCGCGATGCGGCGGTCCACGAGACTGAACAGTCCCCGTGCGGCATCGGGACGGGCCCCCAGCGCGCGTGCGGCCACGGGATCGGTCGCCATGCCGTCGGCGGCGCGCGACAGCACACGCGTCATCCGGTCGAAGTCCCGCCGCACCTGCCGCTCCAGCCGAGCGGCCGCGGCGGACGGCGACGCGCCGAAACGCCAGTACTCGAACGCGGCCCCGGCAAGCCCCACCAGCAGGGCCGCGCTCAGCCCGGCCGCCAGCAGGCGCCACCCGCTCACGGTGCGATCGCGAAGGCGCGCAGAAACAGGGGAGGGCACTGAACCAGCAGAATACCGCAAGAGGTACAATCAACAGGTCGATGCCTGAACCTCCGGCCCTGAAATCCTCTCTCAAACGCGGCGCGTTCATCGCGGCGGCCAACTGGCCGCTCATCGCCGTACAGTTCGTCGCGGAGGGGACGCTCAAGCTGCTGCTGGCCGTACCGGTCGTGGGCGGAATCTTTCTCGTGGTCCTGCTGCTCGGCGCCGACGTTGAGGAGGTCCTGACCGGAGACGTACGCGACATGATCGGGACCGTGATCGTCGCGCTGCGGGCGAATCCGGCCGCCCTGGTGGCGTTCGGGGCGGCGTTCATCGTCGTGCTCCTCGGCGGATCCACACTGACCTTCATCGTCAAGGGAGGCACCGTGGCGGTCCTCGCGGACGCCGAGGCACAGGCGGGTCCGATCGAACGGCCCCCGCTGCGGCTGTCGGTGCTGCGGCGCGCGAATCGCACGAACATCGAGCCCTTCCTCGACGGCTGCCTGCGCCTGTGGCGCCGCTACGTCAAGCTCGGGGCGTGCCTCCTCGTGGTGTACGTCGCGACGGCCGTGATCTATCTGAGTGTGGTGGTGGGCGGATACGCGATTGCCGGGAACTCGGGTGTGCTTCTGGGATGGACGTTTGCCGCGGCGCTGGCATCCAGTGCGCTGGTCGTGTGGATCACCCTCGTCAACTTCCTGTATCTGCTCACGCAGATGGCGATCGCGGTGGAGGACCTCGGCGTACGCGACGGGATGGCACGGGTCGGCCAATTCATTCGCGCCAGCCTCCGCGAGGTCGCGGGCATCTTCGGAGTCGTCCTGCTGCTCGTGGCCGTCGCGACCGTCGCATCAATCATGGCCACGGCCGGCCTCGGGCTCATCGCCTTCGTGCCACTGGTCGGCCTTGCGATGGTCCCTCTTCAGGTCGCCGCGTGGCTGCTGCGCGGCTTCGTCTTCGAGTACCTCGCGCTCACGGCATTTGGCGCGTACCTGACGCAGTATCGCTACTTCCTGCACAGTCTCGCGGCGGTTCCCGTCCCGGATCGGCCGACCACGCTCCCGGGAGAGGGCCTCGCATGATCGACTACGACGCCTTCCTCTCACGCGCCGCCTCCGGCATGAAGGAGTCCGCGATCCGCCGCATGGGCACGGTGGTGGCCAGGGACCGCGACGTGATTTCCTTCGCGCCAGGGTATCCCTCAGCCGAAACGTTTCCTTACCAGGACTTTCAAGAGATCGCGCGGGAACTGCTCTCCGGAGCGGACCAGCAGGTGCTGCAGTACGGCCCGACCCGAGGATTCCGGCCGCTGGTGGATCTGGTGGCGGGGATCATGGACCACCGGGGCGCACAGACAGCCACGGAGCGGCTGCTGATCACCACGGGATCGCAGCAGGGCCTCGACCTCGTGGCCCGCGTGCTCCTTGATCCCGGCGACGTGGTGCTCGTCGAGCTGCCGACGTACACGGGAGCGATCGCCGCCTTCCGCAACGTGCAGGCGCACATGGCCGGCGTTCGGCAGGAAGCGGACGGCATCGATCTCGCGTCGCTCGACGCTGTTTACACACGGCTCGTCAGGGCCGGCCGCCGCGTTCGGCTGCTCTACCTCGTTCCGAATTTTCAGAATCCCACGGGACTCCTGATCGGACGCGAAAAGCGGCTCGCGCTGCTCGAGTGGGCGGCGCGACACGACATCCTCATCGTCGAGGACGATCCGTACCGGGAGCTCTATTTCGACAACGCTGCGACGGAGTCGGACGTCAGGCCGATGAAGGCGGACGATCGCGAAGGCCGCGTCGTCTATCTGAGCAGCTTCTCCAAGACGCTCGCCGCTGGGTACCGGGTCGCGTGGATCGACGCGGCCGCGCCGCTCGCAGCGAAGTTCGAGTTTGCCAAACAGGCCGCAGACCTCTGCACCGGCACGCTCGATCAACGGCTGGTGTACGAAGCGGCGCACCGCGGCATCCTGGATCGTCAGCTCCCGCTGCTGCGCACGCACTACCGGGAGAAGCACGACGTGATGGTGACGGCTCTGGGGCACGAGCTCGCCGACGTCGTGAGCTGGGCGGACCCGCGGGGCGGTTTCTTCCTCTGGGCGCGCCTGCCGGAACACCTCGACGCCAACCGTCTCCTCGACCGCGCCGTGCGTCACGGCGTTGTCTACGTGGCGGGGGAGGCCTTCTTCGTGAACGATGCAGACGAGGGGATTGCTGGTCCGGCCAGCGAGAGCAGCGGCCGGAGCCTGTTGAGACTCTCGTTCTCGGCGCCGACCCACTCCCGGATTCGCGAAGGCGTCGTCCGCCTGGCGGCGGCGGTTCGCGAAGAGCTTGCGGAGCTCAACCCTTCGGCGTCAGCAGTTCAAGAGGCACGATAACCCCCGGAAGGTCTTTCAACGGCACGATCGGGAGCGCCCTCGATCCCTCCACCAGGAACAGCTTCGCTGGACCTGCGAGGCTGCCGGTCACCCCCACCATGACGGGGCCGCCCGCCGATTCGCTGAACGCCGGCGGAATGGCGAGCGCCGCCTCCAGCTTGATCTCTCCCGCCGGACGCCCGGCGATATCGAATGCGCGCACCTCTGCGGACGCTCCTGGCACGACGATCCTCGTACCGATCAGTACGGGCCCCATGGGCCTGAACGGCAGACCCGGGTGCCACAGGAGCCGGCCATCCTGGCGATCGAACGCGCGCACGACATTGTCCATCGCCGAGACGAAGACCCTCGTCCCGTCACCGACGGGGCGTCCGCGCAGGACAGCGCCGATGGGGAAACGCCATGCCAGGTTTCCATCGACGGCGTTCAGGGCAAAGAAGCGCCCCGAAGCACCGAAGAAAATGCGGTCCGGGTAGGCGAGGACCTCCGACAGCGCGGGTGCGGTCGCGCCGGCGCGCGGACGGATCACACGCCGCACCCAGCGATCGGCGCCGGTCCGCAGATCCAGCGCGAAGAGGCGGCCATCGTCGAGCGGGACGTACAGATTGTCACCCTCGATTGTGGGACGGGTGTGCTGCGGGCCGAGCTCGCGTCCCCAGACCCGTGCGCCGTCCTCCGAACGGAACGCCGTCAACTCTGTCGCCGAGGCGACGACAATCCAGCCGTCCTGCGCCAGTATGGGCGCCGTCAGTTTGCCCGTGGGCGCGCGCCACGCGATCGCGGCGTCAGCGGAGGCGAGTGCATGAACGGCCTCACCGGAGGCGACGAACACGCGAGTGCCCTCGACCGCGATCGGCTGTTCCGAACGCAGCTCGGCGCGCCACGCCTCGGTGCCGTCCGAAAGGCGATGTGCGACGACGACACCCGACTCCAGCGCGAGGAAGACCTTGTCCACACCTATCGCCGGAGGCGTTGAGGTGCGCCCGGACACCGGCACCGACCAGCGCAGGTCCGTGGGCAGGGTTTGTGGATCCGCAGGCGGACTCTTCTTCGCGTCAGCAGCTCGATCGCCCTGGGGTGGACCTTCGGGACGTTGACCTATCTCCCCGGGGAACTGCGCGGCTTCGACGTTGGGGAGAGCGATTGAAAGCGTCACGAACGCGAGGAGCGATCGAAGAAGTCTGGTGCGAAGGAAAGGCACACCCCCTATAATAAGGGACTACGTGCTACATGCAGGGACTTCTACGTGCTACGTTGCTTCATCATTATCAGGCTCTGGTGGCACGTTGCACTCTGGTAGCACGTTGCACTCTGGTAGCACGTTGCAGATAGCACTCAGCACGGACCCTCTGTACACACTTCTCAGACGTCTTCTGTGACTCATCAAACTGTCGTCGTCCTGGATTTCGGCTCGCAGTTCACCCAGCTGATTGCGCGCCGGCTGCGCGAGCTGTCTGTCTATTCCGAGATTCTTCCCTTCGATACGCCAATGGCGGAGATCGAACGGCGCAAGCCGGTCGGAATCGTGCTTTCCGGCGGACCCACGAGCGTCTCCGATCACGGCGCGCCGCACTGCGTCACTGCGGTCTATACCGCCGGGGTGCCCGTGCTCGGCATCTGCTACGGCATGCAGCTGATGACACACGCGCTCGGCGGGGAAGTGGCGCCGGCACCCCATCGCGAGTACGGCCTTGCGACGATTCACGTCAAACCGGAGGCCCCGCTCTTTGGCGGCGTGCCGGCGGAGCTCCGGGCGTGGGCCAGCCACGGCGACCTCGTCAAGTCTGCGCCACCCGGATTCCAGGTGACGGCCACGAGCAGCAACGCTCCTGTGGCCGCCATGGTCGACCATGAGCGCCGGCTCTACGCGCTCCTGTTCCATCCCGAGGTGGCGCATACCGACCACGGCCTCGACATCCTCAGGAATTTCGCGTACGGGGTCTGTGGCTGCACCGGCGACTGGACGATGTCGTCCTTCGTGCAGGAGGCAACCGATCGGATCCGGACCCAGGTCGGGGACGGACGCGTGGTCTGCGGGCTCAGCGGCGGCGTCGACTCGACCGTGGCCGCCGTGCTGATCCACAAGGCGATCGGCGATCGTCTGACGTGCATTTTCGTCGACAACGGTGTGATGCGGCAGGACGAAGCCGATCAGATACGCAAGCGGTTCGTGCGCCTGCAGCTGCCGCTGGTCTTCGCCGACGCCGCGACGCTCTTTCTCGATCGGCTGACCGGCATCACGGACCCCGAACAGAAGCGCAAGATCATCGGCGCCGCCTTCATCGACGTGTTCGAGACCGAAGCGCAGAAGCTCGGCTCGTTCGACTTCCTGGGCCAGGGCACGCTCTATCCTGACGTCATCGAGAGCGTGTCGGTGATCGGCCCTTCCCACGTCATCAAGAGCCATCACAATGTCGGCGGGCTGCCGGAGCGCATGCGCTTCAAGCTCGTCGAGCCGCTGCGGTTGCTTTTCAAGGACGAAGTGCGGCTCGTTGGCAAGGAGCTCGGGCTCGACGACGAGTTCGTCTGGCGCCAGCCGTTCCCGGGCCCGGGCCTGGCCGTGAGAATTCTCGGAGAAGTGACGGCCTCGCGGCTCAACCTTGTCCGCCGCGCCGACCATATCGTCGCCGAGGAAGTGAAGCGGGCGGGTTGGTACCGTAAGTTGTGGCAGTCATTCGCCGTCCTCCTGCCGGTGCAGAGCGTGGGGGTGATGGGTGATGCCCGGACGTACGAGTACACCATCGCCATACGGGCCGTCGAGAGCCGGGACGGGATGACGGCCGACTGGGCGCGGCTGCCGCACGAGCTCCTCGCGTCCATCTCATCGCGGATCGTCAACGAGGTGAAGGGCATCAACCGCGTCGTCTACGACATCAGCTCGAAGCCGCCGTCGACCATCGAGTGGGAGTAGCTCTGAATCCGGGACTCGGGATCCGGGACTCGGGATTCTAGACTCGGACGACGTAGCTTCCGGCTTTAGCCGGAAGAAGACTCGGGACTCGGGATCAGTTGGTCGCTCGTGAGACAAAACTCGCGCGATGAATTCAACGCGGTAGAATGTGGTCGACCACTGAAATGAAATAGGTTCCCCTCGAGCCGCCGGGAATCCATACCTGCTATGTCCGACTTCGTACATCTCCATCTCCACTCCGAGTACTCGCTCCTCGACGGCGCCTGCCGGATCGAAGAGATGCTGGACCGCGCGGTGGAGCTGAAGATGCCGGCCGTGGCGATCACGGAGCATGGCAACATGTTCTCGTCGATCATCTTCCACGACCAGGCGCGGAAGCGCGGGATCAATCCCATTCTCGGGTGCGAGGTGTACGTCGCGCCGGGTGACCGCCGCACCAAGAGCGGAACCCCTGGCGAGACCGCCAACCACCTGGTCCTCCTTGCCGAAACCAAGGAGGGGTACCACAACCTGATCAAGCTGGTCTCCTCGGGTTACACCGAGGGGTTCTATTACAAGCCGCGCATCGACAAGGAGCTGCTGGCGCAGCATTCGAAGGGACTCATCGGCCTGAGCAGCTGCCTCAAGGGAGAGGTCGCCACCGGCATCAGGACGGAACAGCAGCAAAAAGCTGTCGCGGCGGCCGCGGCCTACCGCGACATTCTGGGCCCTGAGAATTTCTTCCTGGAAATGCAATACCAGGGGATCGACGACCAGCGCGTGGTCAATGTCGGAGTCCAGCCCATTGCCAGGGACCTCGGCCTGCAGCTCGTGGCCACGAACGACGTCCACTACCTGAAGAACTCAGACTTCAAGCCGCACGACGTCCTGCTGTGCATCGGCACGGGGAAGTCCGTCAACGACACCGAACGGCTCCGCTACCACGGGGATCAGTTCTACCTGAAGACCGCCGAAGAGATGGCGCGGGTCTTCCCGGACTTTCCGGACGCCCTGCGGGCGACCGTTCGCATCGCCGAACGCTGCAACGTGGATCTCTCAGGCACGGTCAACCACCTGCCGAACTTCGACGTGCCGGACGGCTTCACCCTGGACGACTACTTCGAGCACGTCGTCAAGGAAGGCTTCGTCAAGCGGCTGCCCCGGCTGAAAGAGCTCGCGGCACGCGGCGTTCTCAAGCACACGATCGACGAGTACGAGCGGCGGCTCACGTACGAAATCGACATGATCAAGCAGATGAAATACCCCGGGTACTTCCTGATCACCTGGGATTTCATCCGCCATGCCCGCGAGCGCGGTATTCCCGTCGGTCCGGGACGCGGGTCGGCGGCCGGGAGCTTCGTCGCGTACTGCCTCTGGATCACGGACGTCGATCCGATTGAGTACGACCTCATCTTCGAGCGCTTCCTGAACCCTGAGCGCGTCTCGCTGCCGGACATCGACATCGACTTCTGCGAGCGGCGGCGCGGGGAAGTGATCGAGTACGTGACGAACAAGTACGGCCGCGCGAACGTCGCGCAGATCATCACGTTCGGGACCATGAAGGCACGCGCCGTCGTGCGGGACGTCGCCCGGGTGATGGACATTCCGTACGCCGATGCCGACCGCGTCGCCAAGGCGATTCCACCGGCGCTCGACATGACGCTCGAGAAGGCGCTCATCGAAAGTCCCGTCCTCAAGGACATGGAGCAGAAGGACGAGCGGATCAAGGAACTGCTCGCCGTCGCCCGGCGCCTCGAGGGGATGACGCGTCACGCCTCGGTCCACGCGGCCGGCGTCGTCATTGCGCCCAGACCCCTGACCGAGTTCGTGCCGCTCTACAAGAGCCAGAAGGACGAAATCGTCACCCAGTGGGCCATGAAAGAGGTCGAGCGGGTCGGCCTCCTCAAGATGGACTTCCTCGGGCTCAGCACGCTCACGCTGATCCAGGATGCCCTCGACGAGATCAAGCGGACGGACGACGTCACGCTGGACATCGATGCCATCCCGCTGAACGACGTGAAGACCTACCAACTGTTCTGCGACGGCCAGACCTACGGCGTGTTCCAGTTCGAGAGCTCGGGCATGCGTGAGCTGCTCCGCAAAGCGAAGCCAGAACGACTCGACGACCTCATCGCGCTGAACGCGCTCTACCGGCCAGGACCTCTGAAGAGCGGGATGGTCGACGACTACATCTCGCGCAAGCAGGGCAAGACCGAGGTGAAGTACGAGCTCCCGCAGCTCGCGCCGATCCTGGGGGATACGTACGGCGTCATCGCATACCAGGAACAGGTCATGCGGATCGCCGCGGTCCTCGCCGGCTTCACGATGGGCCAGTCCGACATGCTTCGAAAGGCCATGGGCAAGAAAGATCCCAAGGTCATGGCCAAGCAGCGCGAAGCCTTCATGGCCGGCTCCGCGAAGAACGGCATCAACGAGAAGAAGGCGAGGAAGATCTTCGATCTCATGGAGTTCTTCGCCGGATACGGCTTCAACAAGTCGCATTCGACGACGTACGCCTGGGTCGCGTACCAGACGGGATACTTGAAGGCGAATTATCCCGCGCACTTCATGGCGGCGCTGCTGACCATCGAGGCGGCGAATACCGACAAGCTGGCGATGTACCTGGGTGAGTGCCGGGATCTCGGTGTCGCCATCCTCGCGCCGGACATCAATTCCAGCCAGATGGCGTTCACGGTCGTGAACGGCGCTGTGCGCTTCGGCCTGTGCGCCGTGAAGAACGTGGGAGAAGGGGCCATCCTCTCGATGCTGGCCGCGCGCGCCGAGCTCGGCCGCATCGACTCGCTCTATTCGTTGTGCGAGCACTCGGATCTGCGGCTGGTGAACAAGCGCGTGCTCGAGAGCCTCATCAAGGCCGGTGCGATGGACTCGCTGCTTCCGGCAAACGCCGGCAGTATGGCGTCACGGCGCGCGCGGCTCTTCGCGGCGGTCGACAAAGCCATCGAGCACGGCGGACGCCATCAGCGCGACAGGGACAAGGGGCAGTCGCAGCTCTTCGGCGGCAGCGGGTACGACGAGCCTTCTGCCGGAGCCGCCGCTCTTCCTGACGCCGCTGCCTGGACCGAGATCCAGCAGCTCGCAGGGGAGAAGGAGGCGCTCGGGTTGTACATGAGCGGTCACCCCCTGGACCGCTTCGCGGAGGATCTGAAGGTCTTCGGCGCCCGGCGGGTGGCCGATCTCACGACATCCGAGGCAGACGTCTGGGTCGGTGGGATCGTCTCGGCCCTGCGTCCGCTCAAGACGAAAAAGGGGGATCGCATGGCGGTCTTCATGCTGGACGATGTGGCCGGCAACGTCGAAGTGGTCGTGTTCCCCGAAACATTTTCCAAGCATGGCAGCGTCATCGAGAGCGATGCGATGCTGCTCGTGCGCGGTAAGCTCGAGAAGGACGAAGAGTCCGCGCGGATCGTCGCGACGGAGCTGATGCCGATCGCGGCGCTCAAGGAACGGACGACGAAGGAGGTCGCGATCCACCTGGCCGTGCCGCCCCATGGACGTCCGACGTTCGAGGCGCTTGCCGAGCTCTTTTCGCGTCATCGCGGCGATCGACGGGTGTCTCTGGAGCTGAACGTGAACGGCCAGCCCCGGGGGTTGCGCGTGCGCGCCGATGTCGCGCAGCGTGTGAGGCCGTCAGAGAAACTCGTCGCGGAGCTCGAGCTCCTGTGCGGCGCTGGAACGGTGGAGCTTCGATGAACGCACCCTATGGCTGCTGACTATCTCGAGTTCGAAGAGCCCATCGGCGTCCTGCTGAAGGAAATCAAAGCGCTCAGCATGATGCCGCGGACGCCCGAGCGCGAGCGTTCCATCGACAGCCTTCAAAAACGAGCCGACGAGCTGCGCGTCGAGATCTACGCGAACCTGACGCCGTGGGAGCGCGTGCTCGTGGCCAGACATCCGAGCCGTCCGAACACGCTCGACTACGTCGAGCGGCTCTTCACGGGGTGGAACGAGCTCCACGGCGACCGGCGGTTTGCGGACGATCACGCCATCGTCTGCGGGTTCGCGCAGTATCGAGGGGAGCCGGTGGCGATCATCGGCCATCAGAAGGGCACGGATACGAAGCAGAAGATTTACCGCAACTTCGGCTACGCGCGCCCTGAGGGCTACCGCAAGGCGCTGCGCGTGATGCAGCTGGCCCACAAGTTCAGCCGGCCCATCGTCGTTTTCATCGACACGCCGGCCGCGTATCCCGGGGTCGAATCGGAAGAGCGCGGCGTCGCGGAGGCGATCGCCGTCAACCTTCGGGAAATGATGATGCTCGAGGTGCCGATCATCGTCATCGTCTGCGGGGAGGGGGGCAGCGGCGGCGCGCTGGGGATCGCGATTGGCGACCGCGTGCTGATGCAGGAGTTCTCGGTCTACAGCGTGATTCCCCCAGAGGGCTGCGCGGCGATCCTGTGGCGCGACCCGAACCGGAAGGTCGAGGCGGCGGCGGCGCTGAAGATTACCGCTCCCGATATGCTCGCGCTCGGTCTCATCGACGGCATCGTCCCGGAGCCCGCGGGAGGCGCGCACAACAACTCCGAGGCGGCCACCGCCCTCGTGGATCAGGCGCTGTCGTCAGCCCTCGCGGAAGTGTCCGCGCTGTCCGTCGAGTCACGGCTCCAGCTCCGGTACGACAAGTTCCGCCGCATGGGAGAGGAAGGCAGCGCCTTCATCGATACGGAGAAAGCGGTTCCGGCCACCCTCAAACTGGACGGCTGACCTCAGCGCTGCATGCGGAAGTCCCTCCTCTGGCATCACCTGCCGTGTAACGAAGATCACACGACCGCACTGGCGGCCACCCTCGACGTGAATCCGATCATTGCCCGGCTGTTGTGCATGCGCGGGCTCGCCGATCCCGACGAGGCCAGGCGTTTTCTGAATCCGTCCCTCGAGCATCTCCACGACCCGTTCAAGCTGGCGGACATGCGTCCGGCCGTGGAGCGGCTCGAGCGGGCCGTGGCGCAGCACGAGCGCATTGCGATCCACGGCGACTACGACGTGGACGGCATCACGTCGACGGTGATCCTCCGCCGCGCGCTGGAGCTGCTCGGCGGCGACGTCGTCCACTTCATCCCGGAACGGCTGCGCGACGGCTACGGGCTGCAGCCGGCCGCGATCGATCGCCTGCACGCGGAGGGCGTGGCGCTCATCGTGTCGGTCGACTGCGGAATCCGGAGCACCGATGCGGCGCTGCGGGCCCGGGCGCTTGGCGTCGACCTGATTGTCACCGATCATCATGAGCCCGAAGGCTCGTTGCCCCCGGCGCTCGCCGTGATCAACCCGAAGCGGCACGACTGCACTTATCCCGACAAGAACCTGGCAGGTGTGGGTGTCGCGCTGAAGCTCGTCCAGGCGCTGTGCGAGCGCGCCGGGAAAGGGCGCTACCTGCCAGCGTTCGTGAAAATTGCCGCGATCGGGACGCTGGCGGACGTCGTCCCGCTCGTCGGCGAAAATCGCGTCATCGCGCGGCTGGGGCTTGCGTCGCTGAGCAGGGGCCCGCATACCATCGGTCTGCGCTCGCTGCTCGACGCCTCGGGCCTCAGCGGCAAGACGATCGACAGTTACCAGGTGGCGTTCATCCTCGCGCCCCGCGTCAACGCCGCCGGCCGCATGAGCACGCCCGACATCGCCACGCGGCTGCTGCTGGCGAAGGACGAGGCGATGGGGGAGGAGGCCCGCGGCCTGGCGCAGCAGCTCAATGACGAAAACCTGCGCCGGCAGCAGGAGGAGGCAGGGCTCGTTGCCGAGGCCCGGAAAGCCATCGAGAACGACCCGGCCGTCGGCGCGCACAACGTCCTCGTCGTCGGCGGCGACGGATGGCACAGAGGGGTCATCGGCATTGCCGCCTCCAAGCTCGTGGACGCGTACCACAAGCCGGCGATCGTCCTCTCCGTGGACGGCGATGTCGCATACGGCTCCTGCCGCAGCATTCCTGATTTCAACATGCTTGGTGCCCTCGAGCACTGTTCGGATCTGTTCGTGAAGTTTGGCGGCCATCACCAGGCCGCGGGCCTGACGATGGACGCCTCGCGCGTACCGGAGTTTCGCGCGCGTGTGAACGCCTATGCCGACGAGGTGCTCGAGCCGGATCAGCTCCGGCCGAGGCTGCGCATCGACGGGCCGCTCAGTCTCGGCGCCATCACTCACGATCTCATGCGCGATCTGGATTCGATGGGGCCGTTCGGGATGTCCAATCCGCGACCCGTGTTTCATGCCTCCGGCGTGGAGATCGTCGACGGGCCGAGGACGCTGAAGGAGCGTCACCTCAAGATGACCTTCAGCCAGGAGGGCCGCCGCTTCCGCGCCATCGCGTGGCGGGCCGCCGAGAGCGCCGACCTCCTCACCCGCAATCGCGCGGGGGTCAACCTGGCCTTTTCTCTCGAGAAGAACGAGTTCAAGGGAGAGACCTACCTCGAACTGAACGTCGCCGACTTCAAGTGTCCGGGGGAAGGGGAATGACAGCTCTCAGCTATCAGCTATCAGCCGTCGGCTCCTGGCAGACTCGCAGCTGAAGGCTGATGCCTGTCTCCGGGAGAAGTAGAATGGCAGTTATCAGCTCAGAGGTGTCAGCTCTCAGCAGCGAGTTTATTGACAACTCGTAGCTGACAGCTGAGCGCGGACAGCTGAAGACTCCTTATGTCCTGGCAGAAAAAGGCGCGCTTCGGGATTGCCACGTTCATCGTGGTGTTCGTCGTGATCGTGATCGCGGCGGGGCTCAAGCGCAAACCGGCGCGCGCCCCGGAAGCGGCCCCGCGACGCGTCGATCCGAAGGCCGTGGTCGAAGGCCACGGCACCGGCACCATCGAGCAATCCCGGGACGGGCGCGTAATCTTCTCGCTGAAATTCGGGTCCCAGCTCACCTATCCGGACGGACGTTCGAAGCTGACTGGTGGCGTGTCGCTCACGGCCGATCGAAACGGCCGCCCGTTCACCATCACGAGCCGCGAGGCGGAAGTCTCGATGAAGGGCAGTGACCTCGATGCCGCGCATTTCATGCACGACGTGAAATTGAAGAACAACGATCTCGAGGTGGCCGCCGACGACGCGAGCTACGCGGAGCGGGAAGGCGTGGTCAAGATCCCCGGCGTCGTCACGTTCGCACGGGGCCGCATGAAGGGCAGCGGCGTCGGCGCGACGTACGATCGCAACCGCGAAGTGCTCTGGCTGCTCGCCAAGGCGCACATCACGGTGACGCCGGACAGCACCGGCAAGGGCGCGCTCGAAGCCTCGTCGAAGTCGGCCGGTATGGCGCGCCTGGAAAACTACATCCGCCTGATTGAGAACGCGCACATCGACGCCGAGGGTCGGCTCATCGACGCCAACGAAATCACCATCACGCTCACACCCGCGCCCGCCACACCGCAGGATCCCGATCAGCACGTGCAGGGCCTCCAGCTGCGCGGCAACAGCCGCATCAGCGGGGGCAGCGGGACCGCCGCTCCGCAGACGATGTCCGCGACCGACATCGACCTGTCGTACGCAGCCGATGGCCGCACCCTTCAAGGGGCCAACCTGATGGAGAACGCCGTCATGCAGCTGCCCGGCGATCCCAACAAGCCTGGCCCGCGCATCGCGGGGAAGACGGTCGTCATCGCGATGGCGCCGGATGGAGCCACGGTCACGAGCCTGACGGCCAACGACAACGTCCAGGTCGACCTGCCGGCAGACGGCGATCTCCCGGCGAAGCGGATTCGATCCACGTCGCTCGTCTCGACGGGCGCGGCGGGAGCGGGACTTCAGAGTGCGACCTTCACCGGCAGCGTGGACTATCGCGAGACGCGCGCGGCGAAGGGCAGCGTCGAAGCGGTTGAACGCATCGCCACGTCGCAATCCCTCATCGTCGCGACGAAGCCGGGACTCGGGGCCGTTCAGCAGGCCGACTTCCGCGGCAACGTGCACTTCACCGACGGGCCGCAGGTCACAGCCGACGCGTCGCGCGCGCTGTACCATGTGGACAAGGATCAGATCGAGCTCTCGAGCACGCAGGATCCGGGACCAGGCTCGCCCCGTGTCTCGGACGGCCGCGTGACCGTGGAAGCGCGGGCAGTCGAAATGACTCTCGGCACCCGCAAGCTCACGGCGGATACCAAGGTGCGAAGCTCCATGCTGCCGCAGTCCAAGTCGGCGACTCAGGCCAAGCCCGCCGCTCAGCCCAAACCGGCGGCTCAGGCCAAGCCAGGAACCGCGGGTCTGACACCTGTCCCCACGCTCGGACAGCGAGGAGCCGGAGCTGGACCGGCGAAGCTCCCCGCCGCGCCGGGAGCGGCGAAGCCACCGACCGCGAAGGGAGACCCGGACGCCCCGCAGCTGCCGGGACTCCTGAAGCAGGATCAGCCCGTCACCGTCACGTCGAACAGGCTTTCGTACGACGGCGCCGCCGGACATGCGACTTACAGCGGCAATGCGCGTCTCTGGCAGGGCGACACATCGATCCGCGGAGACACGATCGTCGTCGACGACAAGTCGGGTAACCTCGAGGCCCACACCAACACCCGCACGGAGATGATGGTTGACGAGGTGGATTCGAAAACCGGGGCCCGCAAGCAGACACGCAGCATCGGAGAGGGAGACAATTTCGTCTATGACGATGCGAAGCGGCTCGCGACCTACACAGGCAAGGCACACATCGTCGGGTCGGAGGGGGACGTCACGGGGGAGAAGATCGAGATGTTTTTCAAGCCCGATTCCAACGAGCTCGAACGCGCGGAGGGTTATGGCGCCAACGGCAGCGTGGTCGTGAAGGACAGACTGCGCACCGCGACAGGTGCGCGGCTCACCTACACCGTCGCGACCGAGACCTACCTGATGACCGGCACGCCCGTGACCGCGATTGAGATCGCACCCGGCGATTGCAAGAAGTCGGTCGGCGCCGTTCTGACCTTCCAGCGCGACGTCGGCTCGGTATCCACCTCCGGCAGCGGCGTCATCCGGTCGGTGCAGAACCAGATTCCGTGTCCGGCGGGGTCTCAATAACGGATGGCGACGCTCAGTTCGACCGGTCTGACAAAATCGTTCAGCGGACGCACCGTGGTCAAGGGAGTCAATCTCCAGATCGCGTCCGGTGAAGTCGTGGGGCTGCTCGGGCCGAACGGCGCAGGCAAGACGACGACGTTTTCGATGGTGGTCGGTCTGACACCGCCGGATTCCGGACGCGTGCTCCTGGACGGTGTGGACGTGACCGACGACCCCATGTACATCCGCGCCCGAAAGGGCATCGGATACCTTCCGCAGGAAGCGTCCATTTTCCGGGGACTCACCGTCGAGCAGAACATCGCCGCGATCCTCGAAACGCTCCCGCTCGACGGCGCCGCACGGCGCGCGCGCCAGCGCGAGTTGCTGGCCGAGCTCGGCCTGACGCCGCTGGCGAAGGCCCCCGCCTACACCCTCTCAGGAGGGGAGCGTCGTCGAGTGGAAATCACCAGGGCTCTGGTCATCTCCCCTAAATTCATCCTGCTCGACGAGCCGTTCGCCGGGATCGACCCGATCGCCGTCACGGACATTCAGAAGATCATTTTCCACCTCAAGGAGCGGGGGATCGGCGTGCTCATCACGGACCACAATGTCCGCGAGACGCTCCGGATCACCGACCGTGCATACATCGTCCACGACGGTGTAATCTTCCGAAGCGGGACGCCGGATGGCCTCGCCGCAGACGAGGAAGTGAAGCGGATTTACCTCGGCGCTGACTTCCGATTGGACTAAGATTGTGAGGACGGAAACGGCCTGACTGACCCATGGCGATCCAGCAGAAACTCCACACAAAACTCGTTCAAAAGCTCATCCTGACCCCATCGCTCCAGCAGGCGATCAAGCTGCTGCCGATGTCGACGCTCGAGCTGGCAGACCTCCTGAACCAGGAGATGGTCGAGAATCCTCTTCTCGAGGAGGTCCCGACTGAGGAGCTCCAGCCGGCCGAACAGCAGCAGCAAGTGGAGAAGCCGGCGGACCAGCCGGCCGCCGAAAAAGGGGACGCCTGGGACGACGCCGACTACGAGTACTTCTTCGGGGATTACCTGGACGACGGGTATCGTTCCCGGACCCCATCAGAGGTCAAGGAGCTGCCGCCCATCGAGAACACGCTCTCGAGCGCGGCATCCCTCTTCGACCACCTCCTCTGGCAGCTCTCCCTCCAAACCGACGACGAACGGCTCAAAGAAATCGGCGGTGCCATTCTCGGCAATCTGGACGACGACGGGTACCTGGTGGCATCGGTCGAGGAGATCGCGGCGATGGGGGAGTGGCCGGTGTCGGACGTCGAACGCGCCCTCCAGCACGTCCAGACGTTCGATCCAATCGGCGTCGCCGCCCGCGATCTACAGGAATGTCTGTGGCTGCAGCTGCGACATCTCGGGCTCGAAGGGACGCCGACCGAGAAGATCGTGACCGAGCACCTGCGTCTGCTCCAGAACCACCAGGTGCCCGAGATTGCACGCAAGCTCGGAATGTCGATCGAGGACCTGAAAGAGCACGTCGAGATCATCCGCAATCTCGATCCGAAACCCGGGAGCCGCTACAACCCGTCGCAGTCGCAGTACGTGATTCCGGACGTCTACGTCGTCAAGGTCGAAGATCAGTACGTCGCCGCGCTGAACGAAGAGGGTCTGCCGCAGCTGCGGATCAGCCCTGTCTACAAGCGTCTGCTCGACAAGACGGGCGCCGCGGGCGCCGGGGCGGCCGAACAGAACGACGAGACGCGCGCGTATGTGAAGGACAAGTTCCGCTCCGCGTTGTGGCTGATCAAGTCGGTCGATCAACGGCAGAAGACCATCCACAAGGTCGCGACGAGCATCATCACCTTCCAGCGGGAGTTCCTCGATCACGGCATCGAGTACCTCCGGCCGCTCGTCCTGCGTGACGTCGCGAACGACATCGGCATGCACGAGTCGACCGTGAGCCGGGTGGTCAACAACAAATACATGCACACGCCGCAGGGCGTATTCGAGCTGAAGTACTTCTTCCACAGCGGCATCAGCAGCTCGTACGGCGAGAGCGTGTCGTCGGTGACGATCAAGCAGCGCATCCGCAAGATCATCGAGAACGAAGACCCGCGCAAGCCGCTGAGCGACTCGAAGATCGTCAGCATCCTCCAGAAGGAGGGACTGATGCTGGCGCGGCGCACGATAGCGAAGTACCGCGAAGAACTGAAGATCCCGACATCCAACCAGCGCAAGGTGCTGTTCTAAGGCGCTCAGCTGACAGCTGTCAGCTCTCAGCAGCGGAGAGTGACGGCGTTGATAGCTGAGAGCTGACGGCTGATAGCTCATATGCGACTCGATATCACCGGCCGCCAGGTGGAGATCACGGCTCCCATCCGGCAACTCATCGAAAAGCGATTCGGCCGCCTCGAACGCGTCCTCAACGACGCCGCGGTTTCCGCGATCATCACGCTCACCAAGGAGAAATACCGGCTGCGCACCGAGATTGCCGTGCACACGCGCGGCGACCACGTGCTCCGCGGCAACGGCGAGAGCAGCGGATGGGCGGTTTCCGTGCGTCAGGCCACGGACAAGATCGAGCAGCAGGCGCAGACGCTCAAGGGCAAGTGGAAGGACCGCAAGCGGAAGGGCGCGCGGACCGCCCGTCAGACGGCCGACGAGCCGGTGGCGCCCGTCGCGCCTGCGCCCCGCATCGTCCGTGCCCGCTACCCTGTGAAGCCCATGTCCATCGACGACGCCGTGCTGCGTCTCGACGGGGGCAAGGACACCTTCGTGGTGTTCCGGAACTCGAACACGGAAGCCATCAGCATCCTGCACCGTCGCAAGGACGGGCACCTCGCATTGATCGAACCGGATTAGTGTTGCTGCGCGGTCATCCTCGCCCAGACCCGCGAGCGAGGGCTCGCGGCTGCGGTCCGGTCGGGCCGGCGCTGCCGCGTCCACGGCGATGATCGACACCGCCACTCCACGCACGGTGACCGTCGCGGCCCTCCTTCGGGACCTCGAAGAGTCGAGAGCACTCGACATCGAGGTCCTGGCCGGCAGCCAGGGCCTCGATCGCCAGATCACCATCTCCCATCCGCAGAAGACCGGTCTCGCACTCTCGGGCTTCGACGCGTATCTCCAGGGCGGGCGCGTCCTCGTGTTTGGCGGGAGTGAAGTCCATTATCTCGAGACGCTGAGCGCTGAAGACCGCGTGGCGGCGCTCAGACGGGTGTTCAGCCACCCCCTGCCGTGCCTGGTCGTCACCGGCGGGGCGGCACCACCTGTCGAAGCCCTGGCGGAGGCAGATCGTGCGGGCGTACCGCTCCTCCGCACGAGGACGGCCACGCCGGACGCGATCGCCAGGCTCTCCGCGGTGCTCGACGGGCACCTGGCGCCGCGCGGGTCGGTGCACGGCGTCCTGATGGACATCCTCGGCCTCGGCGTGCTGATGGTCGGCGAGAGCGGCATCGGCAAGAGTGAATGCGCGCTGGATCTGGTCGTTCGCGGCCACCGCCTCGTGTCGGACGATGTCGTGGAACTGCACTGCCGGGCCGAATCGTTCATCATCGGCACGTGCCCGGAGCTGACCCGGCACCACATGGAGATCCGCGGGCTCGGATTGATCAACGTGCAGGACCTCTTCGGCGTGGCGTCGACGCGATCGTCGAAGCGCGTGGAACTGGTGGTCCAGCTCGAACGCTGGGAGCACGGACGGGAGTATGATCGACTCGGACTGGATGAACAATCGTACGAAGTGCTCGGCAGCCGGATCCCGATGATCCGCATGCCGGTGGCGCCGGGTCGGAACATTTCGATCCTGGTGGAAGTTGCAGCGCGGAACCAGTTGCTGCGGGCTCGCGGCCATCATGCCGCGCGCCGCCTCGTGAGCCGTCTCAACGAGCGCCTCGCCGCCCGGCCGACGGATGTCGATCCCGGCGAGGAGCTGTGATGCGCGAGAAGCGCCATTCGGCGCGACGCGCCGCGCGAACCGCCGTCACGTCCAGATTCGTCGTGCTGACAGGGCTGTCGGGATCCGGAAAGTCGCAGGCCATTCGGGCGCTGGAGGACCTTGGGTACTTCTGCGTCGACAACCTGCCCGTGTCGCTGCTTCCGATGCTCGCCGAGCTCACCCTGCGGGCGGGGACCGAGATCTCCCGCGCGGCGGTCGTCGTCGATGTCCGCGAGGGCAAGATGCTCAAGGAGTTTCCGAGCATCTATCGCAAGCTGAAGAGCCGCAAGAACCTGAACCCGGTGCTGATTTTCCTCGAAGCCGCCGAGCCCGCGCTCGTGCGGCGGTTCAGCGAGACACGCCGGCCGCATCCGTTGTCGCCCGACAGGTCGGCGATCGAAGGCATCAAGGAAGAGCGTCTGGCGATGCTGCCGATTCGGAAGCTCGCGGATCACGTCGTGGACACGTCGGAGATGACGGTCCATGAGCTCCGGCACACCTTCACCGGTGTGGGCGCCGGACTCACACCGGGCGCGCAGCTTGTCGTCACGGTCCTCAGCTTCGGATTCAAGCATGGCATCCCCGTGGACTCCGACCTGCTGTTCGACGTGCGCTTTCTTCCGAACCCGCACTTCGTCCCGGAGCTTCGGCCGCATACCGGGCGGGATCCGGAGGTCGTCCGCTACCTCGATCGCTCCAACGCGACGCATGAGTTTCTCGAGCACACCCTCAACCTGCTGAAGTTTCTCGTGCCGCAGTATGTGCATGAGGGGAAGGCGTACCTGACCATCGGCATCGGCTGTACCGGCGGGCGGCATCGATCGGTGGCCATCTCCGAAGCCCTCAAGAAGGGACTGTCGGGCATCCCCGGCGTGCGGGTGCGCGTCAAACATCGGGACATCGCCAATGACTGAAGCCACCGCATGAAACTCGGGGTTGTCGTCGTGACGCACGGACAGCTGGCGACAGAGCTGGTCAACTCCGCGGAAATGATCGTCGGCGATCTGCCGCAGTTCGCCGCGGTCTCGATCGGCTGGCACGACGACGTGGAGCGCGCTCGCGAAGAGATTGGACTGGCCATTGCCCGAGTCGGGACTTTCGCGGGCGGCACCGACGAAGAACCTGCCGATGTGCTGGTCCTCACCGACCTTTTCGGCGGCACGCCGGCCAATCTCGGCGTGACGTTCGTGGGCCCGCACGTCGAGGTCATCACCGGCGTCAACCTGCCGATGCTGATCAAGCTCGCCCGGCAACAGAAATCGACCGACCTCGCGGAGCTCGCGCGCGAGATGCGCGATCACGGGCGGAGCGCCATCTGGGTTGCGTCGGAACTGCTGCGGGGCGACAAGGTTCGCAGTGAGACGCCCCAGGGAGAATCGGACTAGTGTTCTGTCACTAGCGGACCGGCATGACGAGCTGCACGGTCACCATCGTGAATTCGCTCGGCCTGCATGCGCGGGCGGCGGCGAGGTTCGTACACATGGCCGGCGGCTTCACGTCGCGCATCAGCGTGTCGCGTGGGGACCGCCGTGTTGACGGAAAGAGCATCATGGGACTCCTCCTGCTGACGGCTGCACGGGGCAGCGTCATCACGATCTCGGCGGACGGTCCGGATGAGGCTGAGGCTGCGGAGGCCTTGTGCGCCCTCATCAATCGCGGTTTCGACGAGGCATCATGCGCCTGACGGGTCTTGGCGTCTCCGCCGGGATTGGCATCGGGAAAGCGCTCGTGCTGAAGCGAGGGACCCGGGACCTGCGCTTCCGTGTCCCGGCCGCACGAGTGGGCCGTGAGCTCGAGCGGCTGGCCGAAGCGCGCGAGCGGTCGCGGGAACAGCTGCAGCAGATTCGACAGCGTATCGCGACGTCGGCAGGCACCGAACACGCGTACCTCTTCGACGCGCAGCTCCTGATGCTGGACGATGCGATGCTCATCGAGCGGGCCGCGGAGATCATCCGCACCGAGCGGTTGAACGCAGGTTCGGCGCTGGAGCGCGCGCTCGACGAAATCTCACAGCTCTTCGATCGGGCGGAGGACGCGTACCTCCGCGAGCGCAAGGGGGACGTCGGGGACGTCGTCGGCCGCCTGCGGATGAACCTGCGCGCCGGCAGGAACCCGATGGACCTCTCCAAGGATCTTGAGGGTCCGCTGGTACTGGTGGCCGACGAGGTGACGCCGTCGATGATCGCGCAGCTGGACGGGCAGCGTCTCGCCGGCCTCGTCACCGACGCCGGCAGCTGGACGTACCACAGCGCCATCCTCGCGCGATCGATCCATGTGCCGGCGGTGGCAGGACTGCGGGACGCGACCACGCTGATTGCGCCCGGCGTCCTCGTGGCTGTCGACGGCGCAACCGGCGAAGTATTCGTCGATCCCGATCCCGCCGTCCTCGAGCACGTGCGCGGACGTCAGCAGCGGCGCGCCGCCTACGAACAATCGCTCAACGAGTACCGCCGGCTCGCACCGGTGACCGCCGACGGCGTGCAGATTCGCCTGGAGGCGAACGTCGAGTCTCCGGACGACGCCGTGCGGGCCAGGGAGGCGGGAGCCGACGGGATCGGCCTGTTCCGGTCGGAGTTCCTGCTGGCCTCGGGCGGGGAAGCGGCGCTGACGGAAGAAGCGCAGTATCTCGCGTACACGCGGCTCGTCGACAGCATGGCGCCAGGACGCGTGACCATCCGCAC
Source organism: uncultured Acidobacteriota bacterium (assembly GCA_963749835.1). GTDB lineage: Bacteria > Acidobacteriota > Vicinamibacteria > Vicinamibacterales > 2-12-FULL-66-21 > JALZOC01. The sequence goes on along the minus strand of CAVVOD010000001.1, from coordinate 1,816,507 downwards.
GTTCGACGTCAGCGAGGCGCAGTTGCGGCGCGGTGTGGCGGGCGCCGACGGGGGTGGTGCACGCACGCCGCTCGGATTGCGCGGCGTGCGCCTGAGCCTGGCCATGGACGACATGTTCCAGACGCAGCTCCGGGCGCTGCTGCGCGCGGCCACGCACGGACCGCTGCGGATCATGTTCCCGTTCGTGTCAGGCGTCGGGGAGCTTCGCGATGCGCGAGCCGCCGTGGAACGCGCCGCGGCGGCGCTTCGCGGCCGGGGAGAAATGGTGCCTCCGGTGCCGATCGGTGTGATGATCGAGGTGCCGTCGGCGGCCATGACCGCCGACCTGCTGTCCGAGCACGCGGACTTCTTCAGCATCGGCACCAACGACCTCATTCAGGTACTGCCTGGCGGTGGACCGCACGGACGATCGCGTGTCGCGTCTCTACGAGCCGCTGCACCCGGCCATCATCCGCATGCTGCGGCTCGTCGCGAGGGCGGGCAAGCGTCGCGCGCTGCCGGTGGCCGTGTGCGGAGAAATGGCGGCCGACCCGGTGCTGCTTGCGCTGCTCGTGGGGCTCGGACTCACGGAATTCAGCATGGCGCCCACGGCGATCCCGCTCGCGAAACAGGTCCTCCGGGGGCTCCATTCCGATCGGGCGGCCCACATCGCCGCCCGCGCGCTTCGTGCGCGCACGGCAGCGGAAATCGAACAGCTTCTCGCTCATTTCCTGGCGCCGCAGGAAACCGTCAGGAATGATTGAGCCGGGTTTTCAGGAATCGTTTCAGCAAAGGAGCCGATCTTGTCGGAACAAGTCACACGCGTGGACAAGCCCTGGGGTTACGAGCTGCACTGGGCGAAGACGGAAAAGTACGTCGGCAAGCTCATTCACGTCGACGCCGGGCATGCGCTCAGCCTCCAGTATCACAACCAGAAGGACGAGACGATCTACCTCTCGTCCGGCCGCATGCTGTTCGAGATCAAGGAAGGGGACGAGCTCGTCAAGCGCGAGATGGCGCCCGGCCAGGCAGTGCACGTGACGCCCGGTACCGTCCATCGCATGACGGCCATCACCGACTGCGACATCTTCGAAGTGTCCACGCCGGAGCTCCACGATGTCGTACGGCTCGAGGACCGGTACGGACGGACGACATAGATCGGGACTCGGGGCTCGGGATTCGGGATTCGGGATTCGGACGACGTAGCTTCCGCTTTAGCCGGAAGAAGCCTCGGGACTCGGGATCGGAAGCTCAAACGCGGCACTCAATGCCGACGAACGATCGATCGCACGAAATGCAATCACGACGCGTGACGGCTTGCGCAGAAAATGCGTACGGCCCGAGCCGAAGAAGTGGATTGACCAGCAAACGCGCGCGCCGCAGAATGGCTGGACTCTTGAAAGGACTCGTTGAATGGGCAGTGTGAACAAAGTGATTCTCGTCGGCAACCTCGGGCGCGACGCGGAGATGCGCTATACGCCGGGGGGCGCCGCCGTCGCGACGCTCAATCTCGCGACGACCGAGGTCTGGAACGACAAGGCGGGCCAGAAGCAGGAGAAGACCGAATGGCACCGCATTGTCCTCTGGGGCAAGACCGCGGAGAGCCTGAACGAGTACCTGACGAAGGGCAAGCAGATCTACGTCGAGGGGCGCCTCCAGACGCGCCAGTGGGACGACAAGGACGGCAACAAGCGCTACACCACGGAAATCCGCGGTGACCGGATCGTCCTGCTCGGGGGCGGAGGCGGGGGAGGCGGCGGTGCGCGCCAGCAGACCAAGAGTGCGGGCGCATCCTCAGGGATGGACGAGCCGATGGGTGAGCCCGTCAGCGAACTGACCGACGACGATATTCCGTTTTAGTGCTGAGCGATTCGGGATTCGGGCTTCGGGATTCGATTTTCATATGCGAGTCCCGGATCCCGGATTGCGAGTCCGGAACCCCGAATCCCCCTGTCCCTTCCGGCTAAAGCCGAAAGCTACGGCGTCCGAGTCCCGAATCCCGAGCCCCGATCTTATTTCCCCTTCAAACTATCCAGCCGCTGCTTCGCGAGGATGGCCTCGGGTGCGCTGGGATACTTCTGCATCAGCGTCTCGAACGCCTTCCGCGCGGGCTCGACCTGCTTCTGGGCATCCAGCGTCACTCCCAGCTTGAAGTACGCCGCCGGCACGCTGTCTGACTGCGGGTAATTGCTGATGACCTTCTGAAACGCGGCGGCCGCTTCCGCGTACTGCCCCGCCCCGTACAGCGCCTGCCCGATATTCAGCTGCGCATCGTCCGCCTTGTCGTTGCGCGGGAAGCTGTTGATGAATGTCGTGAACCCGATGATGGCGATGTCGTAGTGGCCCGCGGTGTAGTCGCTGTACGCGTTGTCGAACATCTTCTGCGGCGAGATCAGGGGAGCCGGACCGCCGGACGGTGACGTGTTCGGAGCGCCGGCCGCGCCGCCGGCAGGGGTCTCAGATCCCGGGGCAGACGGATCCTGTCCCGGCGCGGACGACAGCGTGCTCGACGGCATGGACGACATGGCCTGCCGGACGGCATCGAGCTCCTGGCTCACCGTCGAGAGGCGCACGTTCGTGTCGTCTGCCTTCTCGCGCAGAATCCGCACCCCTTCCGAGACGTTGTCGACGAGCAGCTTGGAATCGGCGAACGCCTTGCGGTTCGACGCCGACTGGTCGTCGATCTTGGCCGTCATGGTCTTGAGCGTGTCGGCGAGGCCGCCGAGCAGCTGCTGGAGCTGCTGCTGCTGTTCCTGCAGCATGCGGATCTCCGCCATCAACTGCTGCTGCGCCTTGTCCGCCGCGGCCGCGGGAGCCGCCGCCGAAAGCACCACGAGCCCGAGCGCCGTCACAAACGGCCATGCCCTGCGTGTCATCGTCTTCCCCTCACGGGCAGTGTCATCGAATCACCGCCCACCGATCGTCCAACCACCGATACCGCCGCTGCGACGCGTCACTTGCTCGTGACGACAAAATGCGCGCGCCGGTTCTTCGACCACGAGCCCTCTTCGTGACCGGGCTCGAACGGGAATTCCTTGCCGTAGCTGATCGTGCGCAGGCGATCCGCCGGGATGCCGAGCGAGACCAGGTAGTTCCTGGCGGCGAGCGCGCGGCGCTCCCCGAGCGCCAGATTGTATTCCGCGGTCCCGCGCTCGTCGGAATGTCCCTCGATGGTGATGATCCATGTCGGGTACTTCTTCATCAGCGCGGCGTTGGAATTGAGCGACTGCTGCCCCGGCTCGTCGATCGTATCCATATCGTAGGCAAAAAAGACCGGCTGAAACGGGGAATTCCGATTCAGACTGTCGATGTCGGAGGACGACAGCGTGTCCGACGCGATGGGCTCGGCCGGCACCACCTGGTTCTCCTGGATCGGTTCCGGCGGGCTGCCCGGGCGGATGGGGCCGGACGGCGGAGGTGCCGTCGGTCTCGCGACCGGAGGCTTCTTCTTGGCGCACGCACCAACAGCGAGCAGCGCGACTACCGCAAATACGACAGCATGGCGTCTATACATCATCGTCTTCAGCTCTCTCCGCAGCACGGCGGAACATCGTGAAATTGTTGAACCCGGGACCCGAATCTATTGCGACCAGTTGGGGTAGCGGTTCATGCCCGTCCGTGTCACCTGATGCAGGTTCTTTCCGTCCCGATCGATGACGAAAATCTGCTCCTTGCCGGCGCGGGTCGATGTGAAGGCGAGGTGGCGGCCGTTCGGGGAGAACGCGGGGCTCTCATTGCTGCCGATCCCGTCGGTCACCGTCTTCGTCCCGCCGCCCGCGAAATCGAAGATCCGGATGTCGTACCCGGCCCCCGTCCGCGATGCATAGGCGATTTCGTTGAACGGCGCCGGAGACCAGGTCGGACGATCGCACCAGGACTCGCTGGTGATTTTACGCGGCCCCGATCCGTCGACGTTCATTATCCAGATCTGCGGCGTGCCCGTCCGGTTCGACGTCCAGGCAATCTGGTTTCCGGTCGGCGACCACGTCGGCGTCACGTCCACTTCCGGATGATTCGTCAGGCGGCGGAGACCGCTGCCGTCCCGATTGACCACGTAAATCTCGGGATTACCGTCGCGGTTGCTGGTGAAGGCGAGCTTCGTGCCGTCAGGCGACCAGGCCGGCAGGTAATTCTGTTTGTCCGATGTGCCGTTGGCCGGCTTCATGTACGCGCGGAGCTCGTAGATGTACTGAACGATGATGTCCTGGAACCCGGTGCGATAGGACGTGTAGGCGATCAGCTTCCCGTCGGGAGACCACGCCGGCGTGATGTCGAGCGAGGGCGTGATCGTCACACGCTGCTGATTGGCGCCGTCGTAGTCCGCCATATAGATATTCGAGATCCCGCGATCCTTGACCGGCCCCTTCATCCACTCGCCGTCACGGTCCGACGTGAAGGCGAGCTTGGTGCGCGCGACACCGCGAAGCGCCCGCTGCTGCTGGTGGATCTCGTCCGACGCGGTATGCGCGTACAAGCGCGGGTTCTTCAGCGTACCGCTGTACTCCTTCGCCATGGCGGACCGCCCGGTCGCCACGTCCACCAGGCGGACCTGGACGGCCACGCCGGTCGCAGTCTTTCGCACGGTACCGATGACGAGACCATCGGCGCCGAGCTGCTTCCACTGGTCCAGCGGCACCTGGTCAACCGATGTCGCCGGCGGAATGGTTTTATACGTGTCCCGCGGAATCAGGTAGAACTCCCGCTCGAAATTCAGGTCGTCCCAGAGCACCTGGCCGATGGTCTTTGCGGCGGTCACGGTTTCGGGATCGTTCGTCAGCGCGATGAAGTCCGGAACCGCGTACTTGGGAGGCAGGCCCGGCGCGCCGTTGATCGTCACGATGATGTCCCCGGGCTGGCGCGGTGGACCCGCGGGGGGCTGCTGGGGCGGCTGGCGGCTCCTGCGCACCCAGCGCGAGCGCAGCCGTGGCGGCGAAGAGCGCAATGATGAATGGTCGCATATGTCTATTTTCAGCGCTGGTATTCGAACACGAGGTGAACGGTCAACGTGCTCTCTGTGAATTCGCGCGGCAATGGCGGCAGCTGCGCGGTATTCAGCACGGCGCGCTGCGATTCCAGATCGAGAAGTGAAATGTTGCTGGGTTTCTCCACGACGACGTTCGACAGCTTACCGTCCCGGGCGATAGTGAACTTCACCTGGACCTGGCCCGCCGCACCCTGATTCTGCGACCAGTTCCTTTTGATCATGTCCGTCATCTGACTCAGATACGCGGGACAGCAGAAATTCGCGTAATCCGTGAAAGCAGCGGAGCTGGCCGCCCCCCCACCCGACGGCCTCGTCAATCCCCCGAACGGAATCGGCGCGCCGCCGGTCTCTGCGCGCGCGTCGCCCGACTTGATTTCCGCCCCGGTGGTCGGCTTGCGCGACGAGGATTTCTCGACAGGCTTCTCGGTCGCTTTCAGCGGCGGCCTGGTGGGCAGCGGCTTGTCCGTGGGCGCCACCATCTCAGGGGGTTTTGGCGCTGGAGGTGTTTCAGCTTTCGGGCGCGTGTCCGGCGGCGCGACCTCCTGGACGGGACGTCCGGAAATCGGCGTTATCCCCCCCGCATCCGGGCCCTCTCCCCCTTGCAGCGAAATCATCATCGGCGTGACGTCGACAGGAAGCGACCCCGAGCGCCAGCTCGCGGGCAGGAGCACGATCGCCGCAATCAGCAGCGCGTGGGCTCCGAGCGACAGCAGGACGGTCCGGCTGACGCCATCCGCATCGGCCGCTCGCTCCGCCAGTACGTCACTGACTGCTTCGTGCAATCGCTACCGCCCTGCCGGCTGCGTCATCCAGCCCACCTTCTGGACGCCGCCTTCCTTCAGTTTGTCCATCACCGTGGCGATGTCCTGCACCGTCGCGGCGCCATCCGCCCTGATGAACACGGATTTGTCGTCGCGCGTGAGGAGCGCCTGGTGCACGCGCTCCTGGAGAAAATCGATGCTGATGGCGTCCTTGTCCAGATGGACCTGCCGGGTCCGGCTGAAATCCGCCGGCACGGTGACGTAGACCGGCGTCGCCGTCACCGGCGTCGACCGGCGCGACTGTGGCAACGCCACCTGGAGCCCCTGCTGCATCATGGGCGCCGTCACCATGAAGATGATGAGGAGCACGAGCATCACGTCGACCAGCGGGACGACATTGATCTCGGAGAGCGAGGTCGAGACGCGCGCGCCGCGTCCTCGCCTGCCGCGTCCGCCGGCATGAGCGTTCTGCTGAACTTGTGGCATCGTGTCGGTCAGTCCGTCGGAATCAGCGCCTACGTGAAGTTCCGCTCGGAAATGTTGATGAACTCGAGCGAGAAGTCGTCCATGTCGCCGCTGAAGTGCTTCACGCGATTCGTGAAGTGGTTATAGAAGTACACCGCCGGGATCGCCGCGAAGAGCCCTGCGGCGGTGGCCACGAGCGCGTGCGCGATTCCCGGACCGACAGCCGCCAGGCTCGAAGAGCCCTGCGCGCCGATCTGCTGAAACGAGCTCATGATGCCCCACACCGTCCCGAACAGCCCGATGAAGGGCGTGACGGCCGCCGTCGTCGCCAGGAACGGCAGGCGCCGCTCGAGTTTGGTCATCTCCACGGTCGTCGCGCGAAGCAGCGCCCGATCGACTGCGTCCAAGCTCTTGAGGGTTGGACGTGTACCGGTGGGGGATGGCTTTCCGGCTTCGGCGTGGCCGCCCGCCCGGAGCTGCGCGTTCAACTCCGTATAACCGGACTGGAACAGGCCGACGAGCGGACTGAGTGCGAGCGTGCGGCACACGGCCTGCACTTCCGAGAATTTGCTGCTCTTGCGGAAAATCTCGATGAAGGTGGCCGACTGGCTGGCCGACCGCCGGAACTGCCAGGTCTTCGCGAAAATGATGCCCCACGAGATGGCTGAGAAGACCAGCAGTATGACCAGGACGATCTGAGGAACGACACCGCCATGCGTGACGAGGTAGACGATGTCGGTGTTTACTGCGCCGGCCCCAGCCGCCGGCTCCGCGCCCTGCGCGTACAGCGCAAGGGCGTAGTATCCAAGCGTGTGCAAACAAATCCTCCGAGCGTCGGTATGGGCGCCGCTGGGACAGCGCAGTTCCGTGAAGAATACCACGATGGTAATTGGCTGTCAAATATCTGATAAGATGGCACTTGGGGGCTTGCAGCAGACGATTTCGGGGCCGCCGCGCCTCTTTGGCTGAACTCACGATCACAATACTGCCGTGCTGCGATTCCTCTCCATCCGCCATCTCGCCGTCATCGATCGCCTCGAGCTCGAGTTCGAGCCGGGACTGAACGTCCTCACGGGCGAGACCGGCGCCGGCAAATCCATTCTTGTCGGGGCGGTCGGCCTCCTGGTGGGCGGACGAGCGTCCGCCGACCTGGTCCGCACCGGCGAAGAAACCGCCGCGGTTGAAGCGATCTTCGAGTCCCCTGGCGGCAAGGAGGTCATCGTCCGCCGCGAGGTCTCTGCGCAGGGTCGAAGTCGCGCCGCGGTGGACGGCGCGCTGACGACGAGCGCGGGGCTTCGCGAGATTTGCGGGGGCCTCGTCGATCTGCACGGGCAGCACGAGCATCAGGTCCTCCTGGACCCTGGCGCCCATCTGGATCTGCTGGACGAGTTCGCTGCGGCCGGGGAAGAGCGGGAGGGCGTCGCCGCTCGGTTCACCCGATGGCTGGCGGTCCGTTCGGAGCGGGACCGGCTGCTGAGCGGTGAACGGGAAAAGGCGTCACGCGCGGAGTTCCTCACCTTTCAACTCACCGAGATTGATCGCGCCGCTCCGAAGCCCGGGGAGGACGAGGAGCTCGAGGCCGCGCGCCGGGTGCTGGGTAATGCGGACCGGCTTCAGCGGCTATGCGCCGAGGCCTACGATGCCTTGTACGAAGGGGACCAGGCGGTCCTGCCTGCGCTGGCCGGCGTCTGGAAACGGCTTGGCGATCTGGCCGACCTGGACGCCCGGTTCACGCCCCACGTGGACGCGCGGACGGCGGTCACGTCACAGCTGGAGGATCTCGCCTTTTTCATTCGCGACTATTCGGCTGCGATTGACGCGTCTCCGGGGCGACTCCAGGACGTCGAGGATCGACTCGCCATCCTGGAACGGGTGAAACGCAAGCACGGCCCCTCACTCGAGGAGGTCATCGCGAAACGGGAGCAGCTGCGCCGCGAGCTGCACGACATCGAGCACGCCACCGAGCGGGCGGCCGAGCTCGACGCCGACTTACGCCAGGCCGCCGATGCCTATTTGCAGGCCGCCGCGTTCCTGACCAGGAAACGGACGGCTGCCGCCGAGACGTTCTGCCGGTCCCTCGAGAAGTCGCTCGCCGATCTCGCCATGAGTCGCACGCGCTGCGAGGTCCGGTTCGCTCCGGCGGAGGGGGAGGCACAGTGGTCGGATCGTGGCGTCGAGCAGGCGGAGTTCTATATCTCCGCGAACCCGGGCGAGGACGTCAAGCCGCTCGCGCGCATTGCCTCGGGAGGGGAGCTCTCCCGGATCATGCTGGCGCTCAAGACGCTGGCCTCCACGGACGCGCCGGGAAAGACCCTGATCTTCGACGAAGTGGATGCCGGGATCGGCGGGGCCGTGGCCGACGTGGTGGGCGCCAGGCTTCAGCATCTGGCCGGCCGCTTCCAGGTCCTGTGCATCACGCACCTGCCGCAGATTGCGGCGTACGGCGGAACGCACTATCGAATCTCCAAGTCGGTTCGCGCCGGGCGGACCGTCACCGAGGTCGCCCGCGTCAGCGGGGTAGAGCGCGAAGACGAACTGGCCCGGATGATCGGGGGAGCCGCGATCAGCGCTGCCGTCCGAGCCAGCGCCCGTGAGATGCTCGAGAGCCGGATCGCAGGCGGCCGCACCGTCGCGCCAAAGGCCCGCCGCAAATCGGCGGACTGAAGGCGCGGGATTCGGGACTCGGCGCTTCGGGCTTCGGGGGGACCGTAACTTCCGGCTTCAGCCGGAAGGAACAAGGGATCAGGACCCTCGATTCGAGAGCCCGGACCGCTCGCCGTTCGAGGGTCCGGACGGGCAAGCGAAAGCGAATACAAACCGAAAGGCGAAAGCGAAAGTCGCTCTATGGCGAGGAAATATCTCATCGAGACGTTCGGCTGCCAGATGAACGTCCACGACTCCGAGCGCATGGCCGGCCTGCTCGATCAAGCCGGGTACGAGCCGACAGACGATGATCGTGATGCGGACGTGATCGTCATCAACACGTGCAGCGTGCGCGAGCGGGCCGAGGAGAAGCTGTTCACTCGCCTCGGCGAGATTCGGCAGATGGGCATCGAAGACGGGACACGGCCCGTCGTCGCGGTCGCGGGCTGCGTGGCGCAACAGGAGGGTGGAAAGCTTCTCAAACGGTCGAAGGCCGTCGACGTGATCGTCGGCACCCAGAACATCAAGCGCCTCCCCATGCTCGTGGACTCCGCCGTCGAGCGCGGCGCGGGCAGGGGACGCACGGAGCTGGCCCTCGACCCGGTCGAGGACATTTCATTCCCCCTCGGTATCGCGCGTCGGAGCGATCCGCTCAAGGCCTACGTCACGATCATCGAAGGCTGCAACGAGTTCTGCGCCTTCTGCGTCGTCCCGTACACGCGCGGACACGAGCGCATGCGGCCGGTCGCCGACATCCTGGCTGACGCGCACCACGCGGTGGACACCGGCGCGCGCGAGCTTCAGCTTCTCGGGCAGATCGTCAATCACTACCAGGCGCCGGACGATGCCTCCTGTGATTTCGCGGCGCTGCTCGAACGGCTGAATGCGATCGACGGTCTGAGCCGGATCCGGTTTGCCAGCCCGCACCCGCGCCACGTCACGCCGCGGATGATCGCCGCGATGCGGGATCTCCCGGCGGTTTGCCGCCATCTCCATCTGCCGGTGCAATCCGGCTCGACGCGCATCCTCTCCGCCATGCGTCGTCGTCACACGCGCGACCAGTACCTCGATCTCGTCGCCGCGCTGCGGGCGGCCATGCCGGACATCGCGCTCTCGACCGATATGATCGTCGGGTTCCCCGGCGAGACGGCGGACGACTTCGCGGAGACGCTCTCGCTCACCGACGCCGTCCGTTATCACAGCATGTTCTCCTTCAAGTATTCCGAGCGCCCCAACACGCTCGCGCTCAAGCGGATGCCGGACGATGTGCCGGAGGTGGAGAAGACCGAGCGGATCGTGGCGCTCCAGGCGCTGCAGAAGGCCATCCAGGGGGAGCTCTATGCGGCCTCCGTCGGCCAGACATTCGACGTGCTCGTCGATTCGACGAGCCGGCGCAGGACCTGGGAGCTCTCGGGGCGCACGAGCGGCAACACCGTCGTGAATTTCTCCGGCGATGCCTCCTGGATTGGGCGCATCGTGCCGGTCCGCATCACCGCCGCGAACCCGTACAGCCTGCGCGGGGACGCGGCACTTGACACCGCACAGCCGCGCTCCTACGTTGTCTAGGCGGACATCGGCGCGCGTCGCCCGATCGCACGCGCGAGCATCACAGAGGGTTCATGCAGATTGAAATGACGATCAAGGGCTTGATGGTCGATCCGATCACGAACGTGCCGATCATCATCCTGCGCGATCACGATGGCCGCCGCGTCCTGCCGATCTGGGTGGGGGTCTTCGAGGCGAACGCCATCGCGCTCCAGATCGAGAACGTCACCACGCCGCGGCCGATGACGCACGATCTCCTTCGCAACGTGATTCTGGATCTCAAAGCCGACATCCAGAAAATCGTCGTCTCCGACTTGAAGGAGAACACGTTCTACGCGCTCATCTATCTGACCGTCAACGGCGAGCCGCTGGCCATCGACGCGCGGCCGAGCGACGCCATCGCGCTGGCGCTGCGTGCACGCGCGCCGATCTTCGTCGAAGACAGCGTCATCGACCACGCCGAGACCGTCGATCTTACGCCCGAGAAAGGGGATTCCGAGCGGCTCCAGAAATGGCTGGAGAGCCTGGACCCGGACGACATGGGCAAGTACAAGATGTAGAAACGCGCTGAATTCCCGGCAAATATTCCCTTCCTTGATCCTGCCGGCCCTGCGGCTTATCATGGCCGCACTTACCCGTGGATTTCTTCGTGCGTCACCGATGATCGTTGCCATCGCCAACCAGAAAGGCGGGGTGGGCAAGACCACCACCGCCATCAACCTTGCGGCCGCGTTGTCGCTGCGGGGCCAACCCACGTTGCTCATCGATCTCGATCCCCAGGCGAACAGCACGATGTCGTACCTGGATGTCACCAAGGTCACGCGCAGCGTCTACGACGCGATTTCTGAGCCGAACTGCACTTTCGCGGACGTCATCCTGCCCTCCACCAACCAGGCGAATCTCTTCGTCGCGCCGTCGCGCATCGCGCTGGCGAAGCTCGAGTCCAAACTGGTCGGGGAGCTCGATGCCCATTTCCGCCTGAAGGATCGGCTCGAACCTGTTCGCCTCGACTACCCGAACATCATCATCGACTGTCCACCGACGCTGGGGCTGCTGACCGTCAACGCGCTCGTCGCCGCGACGCACCTGCTGATTCCCATTCAGTCGTCGTATTTCGCGCTCGAAGGCACGGACGATCTGCTGGAGACCATCGAGAAGGTCCGGGCGCGGGCCAATCCGGGCCTGCAGATCCTGGGCGTCGTGATCACGATGCACGACAAGCGGACCGCGCTTGCGCGCGACATCCGATCGCAGATCGATAAGGTGTTCGGGACCAAGGTGTTCAAGACCGTGATTACCAAGAGCGTGCGGCTCGAAGAGAGCCCGGCCTACAAGGAGTCGATCTTCTCCTTCGCGCCGGACTCGAGCGGGGCCGCTGAGTATTACCGCCTGTGCGAGGAGGTCATGGATCGTGCCTAAACGAGGACTCCCTGAGACGGTGCGGATGCGCCACGACGAACACTACGTCGAAGCCCTGAGCAGTTCGGCGGGTGCCCCGATCGGACGCATGATTCCGATCGACCAGCTCGAGCCGAACCCCAACCAGCCGCGGCAGGTCATGGGGGACCTGTCGGAGCTGATGGCCTCGATTGCGGAAAAAGGCATCATCGAGCCGATCGTCGTGCGCCAGCGCGGGACCCGGTTTCAGATTGTGGCCGGGGAGCGGCGCTACCAGGCCGCCGTGCAGGTGGGCCTGCGCGAGATCCCGGTGGTCATCCGCGAAGTGGACGACAACGAGATCATCGAGATCGCCCTCATCGAGAACATCCAGCGCAAGGACCTGACGGCGTTCGAAGAATCGGAAGCGCTGCAGTCGCTCGGCGACCGGTGCGGCTATACGCATGAGGACATGGCGCGCCGACTGGGGAAGTCGCGGACGAGCATCACCGAGTCGCTGGCGTTGAATAATATGCCTGACGAAGTGAAAAACCTTTGTCGGCTGGCCGACATTCACTCTAAGTCGCTGTTATTACAGATAGTTAGGGTAGGCGATTCCCAGAAAATGGTCGCCCTGATTGAAAAGATTTCGCGTGGCGGTAGCGCCACGCGCGAAGCTGTCCGTCAAGAGACCGCCAAGCCAAAGGCCGTCGGACGGCCGAAGGCGTACGTCTTCAGCTATCGCGCTCCGACGAAGGCGTTCAAGCTCCAGCTACGGTTTACCAAGTCGCGCGTCGAAAAAGAGGAAGTCATCTCCGCGCTCCAGGACATCATCAAGGAGCTCCGCGAAGCCAAGTAACCCGCTCGGGGCTCGGGGCTCGCAGACTCGAGACTCGGCACTACGCAGTCGACAATCGCTTCCGCTTTGAGGCGGAAAGACAACCGAGCGACTCGGCGTCGCACCTCCAGCTCGGGACTCGAGATTCGAGACTCGGGATTCGCGGCACCGTAGCTTCCGCCTTCAGGCGGAAGGCAATCCAGGTCGGGATTCGGGGCTCGGGATTCGGGACTCGCAGACTCGAGACTCGGCACTACGCAGTCGACAATCGCTTCCGCTTTGAGGCGGAAAGACAACAGAGCGACTCGGCGTCGCACCTCCAGCTCGGGACTCGAGATTCGAGACTCGGGATTCGCGGCACCGTAGCTTCCGCCTTCAGGCGGAAGGCAATCCATGGATTCGGGGCTCGGGGATTCGGGACTCGCAGACTCGGGATTCGCCACCGCCTTCCGCGCTCGCTGCCGAAGACCGGATCGCTTTCCAGCAGCCTGGCTGACTGTCCCACGAGGCCAACGCTACGCTTCAAAACCTCTCGAATTCATTCCTGTCCTCCTGTCACAGCGCCAGAGTGCGCCGATGGGGGAAGTCGCGGCCGAGTATTCCTCACGTCGCTCGCTGATGAAGGCGCCCGAGAGCCACGGTGCTAGAGAATTCGGAGAGCTCGGAGCTCTACTTTCGAGTCCTGAATCCGAAGTAGCTGCCAAGCGAGGCCGGCCGTCCGCAGGCACTCCTGTCAGGACCGAGAACTGCCTGCCCTAACTACCTTAAACAGCAATGACTTAGGCTGAATGTCTGCCGGCCGACATTCTGATCACTTCGTCGGGCTGCGCTCAAGGCGGAATCACGAGCCGAGCCCCCGCGCCCGAATCCGAGGGCCGAATCTCGCCCCTCGCCGGGCACGCTGGCAACGTCAAAGGGCGCACGCTGAGCTACGGTGGGCCCAGAGCGGAAGTCTGTAGGCGGAAGCATCGGTTGAAGGTGCCAGGGTGCCAGGGGTGCGACCTGAGGCGGAAGCTACGGTGGCCTCAGAAACGGAAGCTCTGGACTTGCCTCCGGATCCCATCCGAGCCCGAGTCCCGAATCCCGAGTCCCGAATCCCGAGCCCCGAATCCCGGAGCCCCGAATTTCTGGCACCCTTGGCACCCCTGGCACCTTACGGCGGAGCGCAGGCGGAAGCTTACGGTTGAAGGTGTGCCAGGGGGTGCCAAGGTGCCCAGAATGCCAGGGTGCGACCTGAGGCGGAAGCTACGGTGGCCTCAGAACGGAAGCTCTTGGGACTCGCCTTCGGAATCCCGTCGCGAGTCCCGAGATCCCGAGTCCCGGATCCGAGCCCCGAATCCCGATCCAGGCCCGGCCAAGGGTCGTTCGAGCCGTGTTAGTTAACATAACACTCATTATCAGACCCATGCGGTAAGGGCAGGAATAAGGCCCTGTGCACGGTTCGCGCGTCATATTTCTGGCTGGCGACCTAGGATCCCGCGGCCCACCCGCCGGAATTTGCCGATCCCGGCAATCGCCCCCATAATGTGGACGCAGTCCCCGCAAAATGTTCAAGACCATCGACCGCTACGTCATCCGCGAAGTCATCCCGCCGTTCCTGCTGTCGCTCCTGATCTTCACGTTCCTCCTGGAAATCCCCCCGGTGATGCGCGAGCTCGAGACGCTCGTCGCCAAGGGCGTCTCCTGGCAGGTCGCCGGACGCATCGTCCTCACCCTGATCCCGTCGGGGCTCGGGCTCACGATTCCGATGGCCCTGCTGACCGGCCTCCTGATTGGCTTGGGCCGGCTGTCCGCCGACCGCGAGGCGGTCGCGCTCCTCGCGTGCGGCGTCAGCCCGTACCGGCTGATGCGTCCCGTGCTCCTGATGGCCACGATCGCTTCCGCGGCGACCATGTACGTGATGATCATGGCGATCCCAGACGCCAACCAGACGTTCCGGGAAATCACCTTCGAAGTGGTCACGAAGAAGGTCGAGAACGACATCAGGCCTCGCGAGTTCTTCGAGGACTTTCCCGGCTGGGTGCTGTACGTCCGCGATCAGCCGGAGCACGAAAGCGGCTGGCGGGACGTGCTCGTCGCGAACACCCAGAAGCCGGATGCGAAGCAGCTCTTTCTGGCCGCTCGTGGCCGTCTCGTCCTCAACCGCGACGCCCGCCGCGTGGATCTGGTGCTGAACGACGGCACCCGGTACACGAGCGGCAAGCCAGGGGAAACCGAAATCTACCGGTTCGGGGAACTGACGATGTCGCTGGACCCCGATACCGTATTCAGGCGGGCGGAGCTGCCCAGGGGACTGACGGAAAAGACGATTCAGGAGCTTCGGCGGGACATGGCCACGAAGATCAAGGGAGGGATTTCCCCGCATCCCGAGATCATGCACATCGAGCAGAAGTTCTCGATCCCGGCGGCCTGCTTCGTCTTTGCCGTCATCGGCCTGGCCCTCGGGCTGACGGTCGCCCGCGACAGCAAGCTTGCCGGATTCGTCGTCGGCATCGCCGTGATCTTCGCGTACTACATCGTGATGTTCCTCGCGGAGGCCTACGTCAAGGGGTACTACGCCGCCGGGCAGCCGACCCGCAGCCATGTCGTGGCGCATCTGGCGCGGTGGGTGCCGAACATCGTTCTCGGCGTCCTGGGCATCTTTGCCCTGGTCTGGCGGGCGCGCTTTTCCGAGCGTCAGTTCCCCATCAGCCTGCCGTTTGGACTGCCGCGCCTTCCCGCCCGGTGGACGCGCGGAGCCCCCGTGGCCGGCAGACCTGGCGGGGTCCGCCATCCAAAGGTCGTCGTCGTTCTGCGGCTGCCGGCGATGCGGATATCGGGACCGGGCCTGCTCGATCGATACATCGGTCGCCTGTACTTGCGCGTGGTGGGACTTTCCTTCCTCGCGCTTCTGGGGCTCTTCTACATCTCGACGTTCATCGATGCGTCCGACAAGCTGTTCAAGGGGGTCGCGTCGAGCGGGATGGTCATGCAGCTGCTCGCGTACAAGACGCCGCAGTTCATCTACTTCGTCATCCCGATCGCGGCGCTGCTGAGTGTCCTCGTCACGTTCGGGACGCTCTCCAGGACGAGCGAACTGACGGTGATCAAGGCGTGCGGCATCAGCCTCTACCGGGTCGCGGTCCCCGTCGTCCTGCTCTCGCTCTGCTGGAGCGCGGCCCTCTTCGCGCTGGACCAGGACATCCTCGCCCGGTCGAACCGGCGCGCCGGCGCGATCGACGACACGATTCGAGGGCGTCCGCCGAAGACGTTCAGCCCGTTGAATCGCCGCTGGGTCATCGGCCGCGACGGGAGCATCTATCACTACGGGTTCTTCGACTCCCGGACCAAGGCCCTGACCTCGTTGAGCATCTACCGGCTGGCCCCGGGCGAATGGCGGCTCGGCTCGGAAACGTACACAATGACGGCGCAAGCGCGGGATGGCGGCTGGATCGGCGCGAAGGGCTGGGTCCAGGAGTTCCCCAAAACCGGTCCGCCCAAGCGACGGACGTTTACCCAGCAGGCACTCAATCTCGAGTCGCCGGACTACTTCGCCACGGAGATGGCGGACACGGAAATGATGACCGCGGCGCAGCTCCGCCGGTCCATCGACGAGCTGTCGCAGAGCGGCTTCAACTACATGCCGCAGGCTGTCGAGCTGCAGCGCAAGATCGCGTTCCCGTTCGTCACCTTCGTGATGACGCTCCTCGCGGTGCCGTTCGGCGTGACAACCGGCCGCCGTGGGGCGCTCTACGGCATCGGCCTCGGCATCGTGATCGCCCTGTCCTACTGGTTCGTGATGAGTGTCTTCATTGCGATCGGGAAAACGGGGCTGCTCCCCCCCGCGCTCGCCGCATGGACCCCCAACATCATCGTCTCGGCGTGCGCGATCTACCTCGGGCTCACGACAAAGACCTGAGCTTTCAGCTCTCGGCTTCCGGCTTCCGGCTCTCAGCCGGGTCCCTGCGCCCGCCTCGGCTTCTCACGGCGTTCACCTGGAGGACGCTCGGCCAGTGCACTAGTTAACCAGTGCACTGGATTAATGGTATCCTGGAGCACTAGCTCACTAGTGTTCTAGTCGACCGACCTGGGCGGAAAGCCGGGATGTGAAATCCCACTGGACGCTGATGGCTGAGAGCTGAGAGCTGAAATGCTTATCGACATCGATCCCACAGATGCCCGGCCGGTATACCGGCAGATCGCGGATGAGGTGGAGCGCTGTGTCGCGACGGGGATACTGAAGCCGGACGAGCCCCTCCCCGCCGTGAGGAAAATTGCGTCAGACCTGAAGGTGAACGCAAACACGGTTCAGCACGCGTACAGGACGCTCGAGCAGGAGGGACTGGTCTACGTCAAACGGGGGCTGGGGACTTTCGTGGCCGCCCGCCCGAAAGACGCCGGCAAAGGTCGGCACGCGGGAGCGGCGCGCCAGATTGCGGGGCGCATGCTGCGGGAGGGATTCCGCCACGGCCTCCTGGCAAGCGATCTCATCGCCGCGCTGCGGGAGATTGCCCCCGGACGCAAACCTGACGGTCAGTGATCTGGTGTCCTGACTGCGTGGATCGCGACATAAGTCCCGGGCGGGGTATCCCTTCTCCACCCCCACCGCGCAAAACACGCGCGGCGGGGGCCCCGGCCTGGCGGCGTTGCTCCTCCCTCAAATACGGCCAGTATTCTCGGTCGTCGCGCCTGGCCAGGGGCTCCCCAACGCGGCAGCCGCGGTCCGGACACTAACGCGCGAACCCCACCCGCGAGATCCGCACGGTGTTCGCGGACCCGGGCAGGGCATTCGTCAGATCGACGACGAAGAGAAGCGATGTGGCGGTGGTTGCTGAAGGCGGAGGGCCCGTCTGGCGATCCGCGGGAAGCAGCTCACCGACCGGAACCACGACGTCACGCGGCGTGGAGTCCACGTACACTGAGCGGCTCCACCGTTTTCCCCCGCCTCCCCGGTATCGCAGCTGCACGGAGACCCGGCCAGGACGCACAGCCTGCGCGGTGAACGTGATCGCGCCAGGCGCCGGGGCGCGCCCCTGCAGATCCGCAACGGCGGCCACGAATTGACTTCCGCGGCTCGGCCCGCGCAGCCGATAGTAAAACGCGACTTCGGCAACGGAAGCCACAACGGACCCGGTCGAGCCTCTGTCCTTTTCGACGTGCCACGGGACTGACGGCTCGAGCAGGATGGCGTCCACGGTCTTCCCCGCTGCCGGCGTCGCCGGCGGCTCCAGAAAGTAAATCGGATTGCTCACGAGCCACGGCACCGGCGGATTTCCCGGCGCGCCGCGGAGCTGTACTTCGACCCGATAGGCCCCCTGCGCCGTGGGGACTTGCAGGTGCAAGGCTCCCCCGTCCGCGGCCGAGACCTCCTCTCCGTTCCGCAGGAGCACGGTGCGCGCCCCGGCTGGCACCGCCGCATCGACGTCAATCGAAGCGGGCCCTGGAGCCACGAGATCCCCCATGCTGGCGGTCGTCGTGCCGCGAGTCGCGTGGAACTCGAGGGATGCCGGTGCCGCAAGAGCGTCGACGGCTGTGAACATCCGCCCGGACCTGATCGCGGCAATGACCGCCGGGGCATCAACGTCAGCAGCTCCGGTCAGGGGCGCATTCAGCACCACGCGGGTGCTGAACGATTCGAAAGCTGGCTTCGTATGACGGAATCCCGGGAGCCCAGGTGGCCTGCCGAGTGCCCCGGTACTCCGCTCCCCTGGCGAAGCCGCCGTGTGCGTCGTGACCGGCAATCGCGGTGACGCGCCGCACTCTCGTCAGAGCGTCCCATCGATTCAGGGTGGAGACGGGGCGATCGAGGATCGAGGCCAGCGCAGGGCCGGGACGCACGAGGTAACCGAAGAGCACTCGCGCCAGGCGTGGCCGTGACTCGTTGCGCCATTCGGTGTCGGCGTTGAGCCACTCCACGCCGTCGAGAGCCGCCGACCAGTCCGTCCACGCCAGCTCCGGCCGGCTCGAATCCGGATGCGCCGCAAAACCGAAGCCGCCGAGCCGCGTCACGTCCTCGATGACCGCCGCGGGCTCTCCGCCCAGCGGGTATGGGGCGGCCGCGAGCCCGAGCGCGACATAATGCCCCCCGTTCGTGCTGACCTCAACGCCATCGATGCACAGAACGCCGTCGATGTACGCCGGGGGATCCGGAACGCGCGTCGCGTCGCCGTGATCGGTGATGATGACGAACTTGAGGCCGGCGCGCGAAGCGGCCGCCGCGACAGCGGCGCGATCGCCGCTGCCATCTGATTGTGTTGTGTGGATGTGGTACCCGCCGGCGACCGTGCGGCCAGCGACTCCGCCATCCGGCGCCGGCACGTGCAGGCGCCTCGGCGGGAGTGTCAGGACGAGAAAAAAAATGACGGCGACCAGAACGGCCGCCGTCACTGTCAGCACCTTGCGCATGCGGTCTCGGCCCTGGCGACGCTGGCGCCAGCGGTAATCGCTAGACTCCCGCGGCAGCCTTGATGGCCTTGGCCTTGTCGGTGCGCTCCCAGGTGAACTCCGGCTCGGTGCGCCCGAAGTGTCCGAACGCCGCGGTCTTCTTGTAGATCGGACGGCGCAAATCGAGCGTCTCGATGATGCCGCGCGGTGTCAGCTTGAAGAGCCCCCGCACAATCTCGCTGATCTTCTGGTCATCGATAAGGCCGGTGTCGAATGTGTCGACCAGGACCGATACGGGCTCGGCCACGCCAATCGCGTACGCCAGCTGCACCACGCAGCGTTCCGCCAGGCCGGCGGCGACGACGTTCTTCGCGACGTAGCGGGCCATGTAGCAGGCGGACCGATCGACCTTGGTGGGATCCTTGCCGGAGAACGCGCCGCCGCCATGCGGCGCGGCGCCGCCGTAGGTGTCGACGATGATCTTGCGGCCGGTGACGCCGGCGTCGCCGTGCGGACCGCCCGTCACGAAGCGGCCGGTGGGATTGATGAGGATGCGCGTGTCCTTGTCCCGCATACCCTCCGGGATCACGCGATTGACGATCTTCTCTGTGATGTCGTCCCGGAGCGTGTCGGTGGTCACGCTTTCGCTGTGCTGCGTGGAGACCACGACGGTGTCGACGCGCACAGGGCGATTGCCGTCGTACTCGATCGTGACCTGCGACTTGCCGTCGGGACGGAGATAGTCGAGCATGCCATCGCGCCGCGCGCAGGACAGGCCCTTGACGAGCTTGTGCGCGAGCATGATCGGCAGCGGCATCAGCTCGTCCGTCTCGGTGCAGGCGTAGCCGAACATCAGCCCCTGGTCGCCGGCCCCGCCGGGATCCACGCCCATGGCAATGTCCGGAGACTGGCCATGAATCGCCGACAGCACGGAGCAGGTCTCGGAGTCGAAGCCGTATTTCGCCCGGGTGTATCCGACGTCCTTGATCGTTTCGCGAACGACCTTCTGAAAATCGACGTAGCAGGTCGTCGTGATCTCCCCCGCGATGATCGCGAGGCCCGTGGTCACCAGCGTTTCGCAGGCGACGCGGGCGGCCGGATCCTGGGCCAGGATTGCGTCGAGAATGGAGTCGGAAATCTGGTCGGCGATCTTGTCGGGATGACCCTCGGTCACCGATTCGGACGTGAAGAGATGGCGGCCTTTACGGCTCATGCGTGTCGAGCTCCTTGTGCTGCGCGGCGCAGCCCGAGGGCCCGCCTGGTCTACGCAGTTCTAACACTTACCCGGATTGGTCCGAGAAAGCAGTCGCTCTGCCCGGGCATTCGAGCAGAGCCCATCAAATCCCTCAAATATACCAGCTTACGCCTGAGCGGAGCAACACTGACGGTTCTCATGGGTGAACTTCAGGCTCCGGCGTCACCGGCTCTTCGACAACGGTTTTCTCGACCTCGATCGTGCAGTCGGCGACGAGTGCGCTCAGAGCGCCGATGGCCGCCGCAACCGGCGCGATCACGGCTCCAATCACTCCGGCCGTCAGCGGAAACTCGGCGATCGTCTTCCCGCGCTGCTTGACGACCACTCGCCGCGCGTTGCCCTCGTCGACGATGCGCTTGAGCTGCGCCAGGATCTGTCCGGCGTTCCCTTCAATCGTTTCCCAAAGTGTGCGTGACATGGCCCCTCTTTCCGCAGGTGTCCGCGACAGTGCGGCAGAGATATAGACGCTCACCCGCGGCGTCTGTTCCTTTGGCCGTCAGCGCCTCGGATGGAACTTGTCGTACACCGTTCGCAGCCGAGCCTCGAGCACATGCGTATAGATCTGGGTCGTCGACAGGTCGGCATGCCCCAGCATCATCTGGATCATCCGCAAGTCCGCCCCGCGGTCGAGCAGATGCGTGGCGAACGAATGACGGAGCACGTGCGGGCTGAGGTCTGCCGACACACCGGCTTTGATCCCGTATTCCTTCAGGATCTTCCAGAACCCGATGCGCGACAGCGGACCGCCGTCCCGCGCATTGACGAACAGCCAGGGAGATGATTTTTTCCGCAGGAGCGGAGACCGGCCGTCATGAAGATAGCGACGCACCCAGTCCACCGCCTGCTGGCCGAGCGGCACCATCCGCTGCTTATCCCCTTTGCCGATGCACGTGAGATAGCCCTCGTCGAGATTCAAGTCGCCCGCACGCAGCGTGATGAGCTCGGACACACGCAGCCCGGTGGCGTAGAGCACCTCGATCAACGCCTTGTCCCGCAGCCCGCGGGGTGTCGCAGTATCCGGCTGCTCGAGCAGGCGATCCACCTCGTCGAGCGAGAGGAACTTCGGTAACGCCGGCCACGCGCGCGGCGGCCGCAGGTCGTCAGCCGGGCTCTGATCCTGTTTCCGCTCGACTGCCACGAACCGGTAGAACCCGCGCACGCACGCAACCGAACGCGCCACGGATCGCGGCGCGAGTCCGGAAATCATCAGCTCCCGGACGAACGCTTCGAGGTCCTTGCGGCTGAGCGCGTCAACCTGCAGGTTCCGCTGTTCCGCGAACCCAGCCAGCGCACCGAGATCGCGTGCGTAGCTCTCGATGGTGTTCGGCGACATCCGCCGGACGTCCGTGAGATACGCGATGTAGTTGTCGATCATCGATCCCCTGCGCGCGGTCGAGCACCGAGACTCGGCCCTGCCATTCGCCGCGAGTGTACCATGCGCACGCGAGGCGTCCGTCCCGCTCGGCGCGCGAGGTCGCGACCTTGTCGTTCCCAGCCGGAGACGTCCGTTGCCTCGTTTGACACCCCTCGCGCCACAGGAGTACCTGTACGCGGCTTGCCCGGCACTTCCGGGTGTCATCTCCGTTGACGGAATCAATTCATGCCGACGACGCACTCGAAGTGGCAGGGCCTTCCCACCGAAGCCATCAACCTCGATAGCCTTGCAGTCGACAAAGCCCCTGTCCTCGACATCATCGACCTGATCGTCAATGAGGATCGCAAGGTCGTGGCCGCCGTCCAGCGTGAGAAAGAGCGCATCGCGCACGGCGTGGAGATCATCACGGAGGCCCTGCGCAAGGGGGGCCGGATCATCTTCATCGGCGCCGGCACCAGTGGCCGCCTCGGCGTTGTCGAGGCGTCTGAAATGCCGCCGACCTTCGGTACCAGCCCGAAGCTGGTGCAGGCGATCATGGCCGGCGGGCAGGACGCCGTGTTCCGCGCCAAGGAAGGCGTCGAGGACAACTACGAGGAAGGGGCGCGCAGCATTGCCCGTCTGCGCATGGGCAAGAAGGACGTGGTCATCGGCGTGTCGGCCAGCGGCATGACGCAGTTCGTACGCGGAGGGCTCACGCGGGCGCGCAAGGCGGGTGCGAAGATTATCTTTGTGACCTGCTGGCCCGGCTCCGAGCTTCAGAACTTCGTCGATCTGCAGATCGCGCCGGCCGTCGGCCCCGAGATCATCGCAGGCTCGACCCGCCTCAAGGCCGGCACCGCCACGAAGCTGGTGCTGAACATGCTGACCACGATCGCCATGATCAAGGTCGGGAAGACCTACGGCAACCTGATGGTTGACGTGCAGACGGGGTCCGAAAAGCTCAAGGACCGCGCGCGCCGCATTGTCATGATCGTGGCGAGAGTGGACTACGAAGCCGCCGATGCCCTGTTGAAGCGTTCCAGGTGGAACGTCAAGCTGGCGATTGTGATGGAGCGGGCCGGCCTGACGCTCCTGCAGGCGCAGCGCCGATTGAAAAAGGCGCACGATTCAGTCGCGGAGGCGATTGGCGAGGATGCGGAGACGCGGCTGAAGGAGCTGCTCGAGGCCAGCAGCCGGCCTACGGCTCCGCCCGTGTCTTCAGCTGCGCCGCGGCGGCCTCGTCGAGCATGATGTCCACGTCGTGATGGAGCTGCAGGAACGACGCCGGCAGATCGGTCGTCAGAGGCCCGTTCACGACGCGCTCGACGCATGACGCCTTGGCGCCGCCGGTAGCGAGCAGCACGACCGCTCGTGCATCCAGGATCGAGGCCATCCCCATCGACAGTGCCTGCGCCGGCACCTTCTCAGGATCCCCCCCAAACAGCGCTGCATTGCTGCGGCGAGTCTCCGACGTCAGCACCACGCGATGCGTCCGCGCCTGGAGCTCGCGCGCCGGCTCGTTGAAGCCGATGTGGCCGTTCGTGCCGATCCCGAGAATCATCAAATCGATGCCGCCCGCTTCCGCAATCGCTCGCTCGTAGCGGGCGCACTCGCGATCCGGATCGGGCGCGGCGCCATTCAGGAAGTTGTGCCGCTCGACGGGAATGTTGACGTGGCGGAAGAGGTGCTCCTCCATGAACGTGCGGTAGCTGCCCGGATGAGACGGTGGGATCCCGAGGAACTCGTCCAGGTTGAACGTCGTCACCTGCGACACATCGGCACCCGCGGCGTGCAGTGCACCGAGCTCCCGGTACAGCGCCAGTGGCGTCCGGCCCGTGGGAAGCCCGAGGACGAGCGTGGGATTGGCTTCCGCGGCGGCGGCAATGCGGCGGGCGAGTGAGCGCGCCACCGCGTGCTCGTCCGAGAAAATCATGACGCGCGGCCGCGACGGGGCCGGCACGACGGTGATGGAGTGATCGACGCTCATCAGTCCAGTTTATAGGCAGGGATGGCCGCTCCGCCATGCGCCTCTTGCAGCGCGAGTCCGACGGCCCCCGCGGCGGGCTCCCGATCGAGCAACCGGGCACGACTGTTCGGGGCGTCGATCGGGAGACGACGCTCGAGCTCCTGGGTGAGCCAGGGCACCGCGCGAAAGATGCCCCCGGCGAGAATGAAGTTGAACTCCCGACCGACGAGCCCGAGCCTGCGCGCGACCGACATCGCGGATCCTTCGAGCTCGTCAGCCGCTGCGCGCAGGATGCCGACCGCGACGGCGTCCCCCTGCGAGAAGGCCTCCTGCACGCACGCGGCCAGCGAGCCGATCGCCGACGGCCTGAGGTTGGTGTGGTAGACCTCGTGAATCAACCCCTGCGCCTGTGCCACTCCGAAGTGCTCGAGCAGCAGTTGCGACAAGGCCGTTCTTTGACCACGTCGATCCGATTCGCGGAGCACCGCCCGCAGCGCCGCGCGGCCGATCCAGTAGCCGCTGCCCTCGTCGCCGAGCACGTAGCCCCAGCCGCCAGCGCGTGCGGCCTCTCCCTTTTCGTTGCGTCCGTAGGCAATCGAGCCGGTGCCGGAAATGACGACCACGCCAGGCTGACCGGGCGCGCCGGCCTCGAGCGCCACGAGCGCGTCGTTGACCACGAGCACGGGCGCCTGCCTGCCGATGCGCTTCATGATTCCGCGGATCACTGCGTGATCGTCGGGGCGATCGACCCCCGCGATGCCGAGGCAGATCGCTGCTGGTACGATGCCGCGATCGCCGATGACGTCGTCCATCACGTCGTGCAGCACTTTTTCGACCGCGAGCTCACCGACCGCCTGCAGGTTGGCGCCGCCCCGGCGGGCCTCGGCAATCACCGTCCCGGCTTCGTCCGCAAGAAGGCACACGGTTTTCGTACCGCCGGCATCCAGACCGAGAACGTGAATCATGAATTGGTCGCGCCTGCTGAGTGGGTTACGAGTAGCAGCATAAACCGGCTGCGCCGCGCGCGTCGATCGGGAGTGAGATCTCTTTGTCGGTCGATCGTCTCAAAATCCGACCAGACAGGGCGCGCGATTCGTTGACACACCGCGCCGCAAACAGTTACATTCACATGTTTTATGACTTTTCTGGGACGCTGGACGGGGGTGCGCGCGGCTCTCGCGCTCACGAGCCTCGTCGTCGTGTGTGCCGCAGCGGCTTCTGTCGACGTTCTCGCACGCGCGACCGACGCGTCACCGGCTCCCGCGGGCCCTGCCGACGAAATACGCGCGATGTGGGTCCTTCGCACCTCCCTGACCACGCCTGAGCACATCGCGACGCTCGTGCGTACGGCCCGCGACCACGGCTTCAATACGCTGCTCGTCCAGGTGCGCGGACGAGGCGACGCCTACTTCCTCGGCGGAATCGAGCCGCGGCCCGTCGAACTGCTGCGCCAACCCGATGGTTTCGATCCGCTCGCGACAGTGCTCCAGACGGCTCATGCCGCGGGCCTGCGTGTGCATGCCTGGGTCAACGTCAACCTGATCTCGAGCGCCGCGGACCTGCCGGCCGCGCGTGAGCACCTGATCTATCGTCACCCGGCCTGGCTGATGGTGCCGCGCGACATCGCGCAGCAGCTGGCGAAGATCGAACCGGAGAGCCCGGCCTATGTCGGGCAGCTGGCCCGATGGACGCGCGCGCAGCCGAACGACCTCGAGGGTTTGTACTCCTCACCCATCCATCCGGACGCGGCGCTGTACACTCGAGAACATCGTGCGCGATCTCACGCGGCGATATGCCGTGGACGGCGTCCATCTCGACTACGCGCGTTACCCGAGCGATCGCTTCGATTACAGCCGCGGCGCGATTCGACAATTTCGTGCGTGGGTCCGCCCGACCCTCACCGAGACGAAGCGGCGGGCGCTCGATGCGCAGGAGTCGGTCGATCTCTTCGCGTACCCTGACGGCCTCACGGCTCAATGGCGCAGTTTCAGGGTGGCCAGGATGACGGCTTTGATGACACGCCTCAGCACCGCAGTCAAGAGCGTGCGGCCGAATGCGCTCGTGACGGCGGCCGCCTACCCCGATGCGCAGGAAGCTCTCGAGCGCCGCCTCCAGGACTGGGGCAGCTGGATCAACACGGGGCTCATCGACGCGGTGTGCCCCATGGCCTACAGTCCCGAGCCCGCTCGCTTTGCGGAGCAGATTGCATCCACCCTGAGTGCCGCCGGGACCCACCCCGTCTGGGCCGGTATTGGCGCCTACCGGCTGTCGCCGCGCGAGACGATCGACAACATCCAGACGGCCCGCCGCCTCGGGGCGAGCGGAATCATCCTGTTTTCGTACGACAGCCTCGTGAATCCACCGCAAGCGTCGCCGGACTACCTGTCGCTCGTGGGCCGCGGCGCCTTCGGAGCCCCGTCGAGCCCCGCGTCCGGCTCACGCTGAGGCAGATCGCGCCGGACACTGATGGTCCTCACCTGGCTCGACTATGTCGTCATCGCGGGCTACCTGCTGGGGATCACGGCCTTCGGATCCTGGTTCGCCAAATTCCAGAAGACCACGCGCGACTACTTCCTGACGGATCGCTCGGTACCCTGGTGGGCCATCTGTTTCACAATCGTGGCGACCGAAACGAGCACCCTCAGTTTCATCGGTGTTCCTGCCGGCGCGTACGCCGGCAACATGACGTTCCTCCAGCTCGCGATCGGCTACGTCGTCGGACGCGTACTCGTCAGCGTTCTCTTTCTGCCCGCCTACTTTCGAGGTGAGCTCTTCACTTCGTACGAGCTCCTCCACCGCCGCTTTGGACCGTCGGTCAAGAACGCCGCGGCGATCATCTTCATCGTCACGCGCACGCTCGCAGACGGCATCCGGCTGTTCGCGACCGCGCTCGTGATTTCCGTCGTGACGCACGTTCCCGTCAGCCTCACGGTTGTGGCTCTGGGAGCGGCCATGATTGTCTACACCGTTCGTGGCGGAGTCTCGGCCGTCATCTGGACGGACGTCGTGCAGATGTTCATCTACATCGCCGGCGCGCTCGTGGTGTTCACCGGGCTGCTGCACCTGATTCCGGGCGGGTGGGGCGAGGTCGTGCGCACCGCGGGGGCGGCTGGCCACCTGCGCGTTCTGGACTTCAGCGCAGACCCGCATCGCGTGTACACGTTCTGGGCCGGCCTCATCGGAGGCGTCGCGCTGACGCTCGCCACGCATGGCACGGACCAGTTCCTCGTCCAGCGCCTGCTCTCCGCCCGATCGCACAAGCAGGCCGCCGTCGGCCTTGTGCTGAGCGGCGTCATCGTCTTCGCGCAATTCACCCTGTTCCTCATCATCGGCGCGATGCTCTTCACGTACTACCAGCACACACCGCTGCCGCGTCCCCTCGTGTCGAATGACGAGATCCTGCCGCTCTTCATCGTCACGTCGCTGACGCACGGCGCCGCCGGCTTCATCGTTGCCGCCATCGTCGCGGCCGCGCTCTCACCTTCGATCAACGCGCTGGCCGCCACCACGGTGAACGATTTCTACAAGAAGTACGTCCGCCCGAATGCCGACGAGGAGACGCTGATGCGGGTCTCCAAGCGCGCGACGATCTTCTGGGGCATCGCGCAAATCGGGGTCGCACTCGGCGCGCAGTATGTGACCAAGTCGGTGCTCGATTCGGGGCTGTCGGTGCTTTCGCTCGCCGCAGGGCCGGTGCTCGGCGCATTCCTGACAGGCGTGCTCGGTACGCGCGTGAAGTCGCGCGCGATGCTTGCGGGGATGCTTGCCGGCACGTTCGCGGTCGCGTGGATATGGGCGACCGGCGCGCTCGCCTGGACGTGGTACGCCTTCATCGGGGCGGCCGTCACGAGCCTCGTCGCATGGATCCTCTCGTTCGTCATGGCCGACGTCCCGGACGTCGCGGCCGTGTGAGCAGACGGTGACCACCTTCCCTGACGCAGCGGCACTGCTCGAGCGCAGCGTGAACGACCACGCATTTCCCGCCGGGTGCGCCGAGGTGGGACGAGCCGCCGGACCGCTCTGGCGGCAGGCCTTCGGTGCGAAGACCTACGATCCCTACGAAGCAGCCATCCCCGACGACACCATCTTCGACCTGGCGTCGCTGACGAAAGTCATCGCCACCGCGACGCTGGTCATGCGTGCGATTGACGACGGATTGCTGACGCTCGATGAGCGCGTCGGAGCACGACTGGGCGAATGGCGTGGCGCCGATCGCGACGCGGTGACGGTGCGCGATCTCCTCACCCACTGCGGAGGGCTGCCTGCCTATCTTCCGTTCTTCCACGATCACTCGGGGCGCGTGGAGTTCGAGCCGGCGATCTGCCGCACGCCGCTGGAATACGAACCGCGCTCGCGCGCGGTATACAGCGACCTGGGTTTCATTCTGCTTGGGTTCATCCTCGAGGATGTCCGGAGTCCGTCACGCACACACGGCAGACTGGATCCAGCCGCTTCGCTCGCTGCCCAGTTCAGAAGGGTGGCGTCGTTCATCTCACCGGAGCCACTGACGTTCAATCCTCCGCGCGACTGGCGGCCGCGAATCGCGCCCACCGAGCACGATGCCTGGCGGGGTCGGACGCTGATCGGGGAAGTGCACGACGAAAATGCGTGGGCGCTCGGGGGCGCGGCAGGCCACGCCGGTCTCTTCGGGACCGCCGCTGCCGTCGGAGCCTTCGCGCGGGCGGTGCTGCGGACGGCCGCCGGCGAGCGCGTTCTCGCGCAGCCGGCCACGCTTCAGGAATTCATCCGGCGCCGTACCGACGTGCCGGCGAGTTCGCGCGCGCTCGGCTGGGACACCATGCTTCCCACGTCGTCCTGCGGCAGCCGCCTGTCCTCCTCGTCCATCGGCCATACCGGCTTTACGGGCACGTCGCTGTGGATCGACTGGGAACGCGACCTCTACGTGGTGCTGCTGACCAATCGCGTCCATCCGGCGCGCGACAACAACCTGATTCGCTCGATCCGCGGAGCCTTCCACGACAGGGTCGTCGACGCGCTTGGCTAGACGGGCGCTCATGCCGCGCGAGCATGTGCGCACCACAACAGGAAGATGCCGCCGACGACGATGGCGGCCAGACGCGTGTCGGGAGGGTCAGAGAGCGGGCGCGGAGCGTGGTTGATTTTTCTCGTCCGAGGGCAGACCGGCGCCGTCTCAAGCTGACAGTGGGACAACCATCAGAGCGTGTACCGTCAATCCTGGGACCCGCGACCAGATCCCCCGGAGCGGCCGCCACGGGAAGTGCCTGGCGTGCCGAGGCTTGGGCTCCCTCCCGGAGGAGCCCCCACGTTTCCAGGATTCCCACGATTGCCGCGTCCGGATCCTCGCTGTCCGCCGGGGTTCTGCTGCCCGCCGCGACCCCCGCCCGGAGTTCCAGGGCGATTACTCACGTTCGAGAACAGGAACGCCCATTCGTTGTAGTGCGTGGCGCCGTGATAGATCCGAATCGAGGTTTCCTTGCTCTTGCTCGCGACACCCATGATGCCGCCGCCCGCCTGACCCTGGCCTGCCTGAGCGCCACCAAGGCCTCCGCCGACGAACCTCCC
Source organism: uncultured Acidobacteriota bacterium (assembly GCA_963749835.1). Classification (GTDB taxonomy): domain Bacteria; phylum Acidobacteriota; class Vicinamibacteria; order Vicinamibacterales; family 2-12-FULL-66-21; genus JALZOC01. Next base: position 1,787,433 of record CAVVOD010000001.1, on the reverse strand, counting down.
GGGGGGCTGCGCTGCGGAACCACGTCCCCCGCCCTGCGACGGCTGCGAAAGCCCGCCCTGCAACGGCTGCGAAAGCCCGCCCTGCGACGGCTGCGAAAGCCCACGCTGCGACGGCTGCGAGAACCCACTCCCCGGCCCGCGTCCCCGGCCGCGGCCTCCGCCCTGCTGATCGCCCCCAGGGGGCTGTTGTTGACCTGGTACCGTCGGAACACCGGCGCCGACCGCAATAAGCTGGAAGTCGCCGTTCGTGATCGGATCCTTGTACTTCTTGCGAAGGAATTTCTGCTGCACGAGGATGTCCACGTTCGGCGGGAAGTTTCCCGGCCCCATCTTCCGCTGATAGAGGTTCACCGCGCGCGCGTACTGCTCGCCCCGGAAGACGAGCTCCGCCTCTTTCTCCCTCTGCATCTCATGGCGCCAGACAGGCATCGCCACCGACATCAGGAGCATCATGACGCCGACGCTCACCAGCAGTGCAGCCATCGCATATCCGCGCTGCCTGTCTTGACCCTCTAAATGCATGAGAGTATTATCCTTAGCGTCAATTATGGTAGCACAAACCCGCCGCTCAACCGCCTTCGTTGGCCTCGTCGTAACCATGCTGTCCCTCTCTCTTGTGAGCGGATGCGACAAGGTGCCGCTGCTCGCGCCGACGGGTTCCGTCATCTCGCTTTTCGCCGCCGCCAACAACGTCCCGCTGAACGGCACGATCGAAATCGTCGTGACCGTCATCGAGAACGGCGTTGCGGCCACGCCGACGACCCCGACCACTCCGACGACGCCCACGACGCCCACGACGCCGGAGACGCCGACAACGCCGACGACTCCTACTACTCCTACTACTCCTACGACGCGCGCCGGAGCCGGAACGCCGGTACAAAACGGCACGCTGGTGTCGTTCACGACCACGCTCGGCAGTATTGAGCCCTCGGAGGCGCGCACGCAGAACGGCGAAGTCCGTGTGAAATTCAACGCCGCAGGCAGGAGCGGCCTGGCGACGATCACCGCGTACTCGGGCGGCGCCTCTGGCACGCTCCAGAACCTCGCCGTCGGGAGCGCGGCGGTCGATCGGGTGCTCGTCAGCGCGACCCCGCAGACGCTCGGGCCCGCCGGTGGCGTCACGACGATCAACGCACGCGTCGAAGACGTGGCCGGATCCGGCGTCGCCGGGGTGCCCGTCACGTTCACGAGCGATGCGGGTTCGCTCTCAGCCTCCAGTGCGACGACCGACGCCAATGGCGTGGCCACTCTCACGTTGACCACGTCGCGCACGTCAATCGTCACGGCCAATGTTGCCGGCAAGACAGCGACCGTAACCGTGAACCTGAATCCGCGCACCGGCGTCACGATCGCCGGGCCAACGACGCCGGTCTCAGCGGGCGTGCCGGCTACGTTTACCGTTGGCGTCGGGGCGGCGGCGGGATCCAACATTCAGAACGTCACGATCGACTTCGGCGACGGCGCGCGACAGTCGCTCGGCGCCCTCAGCGGATCGACGCCGATCAACCACACGTACGAGGCGGCCGGCACCTACACCGTCACAGCGACGGCGCTCGACGCCAGCGGGTTCTCGGAACAGGTGTCGACCGCGATCTCCATCCTCCCGGCGCAACCGCCTGGTGTCGTCGTCACCGCCTCGGACTCGACGCCGACGGTGAACCAGATCATCACGTTGACCGCGACGGTGAGCGGCGCGACCTCGACGATTCAGTCGTATCAGTGGGACTTCGGCGATGGGACGACCGCCACGACCACCGGTCCGCAGATCTCGAAGTCGTATGCCACGGCGGGCACGAAGGTCATTCGCGTCACCGTCGTCCAGGCCGTCGGACCATCCGGACAGAGTCAGACGACCGTCGACGTCCAACCCTGAGTTGGCCATCCCCGCTGCGGGCTCACGCCCGCAGCGGGGTCTCCTTCGGCTCTCTCAGCTCTCAGCTCTCAGCTCTCAGCTGTCAGCTCTCAGCTGTCAGTAAGAGCTTCCTGCTCCCGGCCCCTGGTTCGCCGCGTACACCGCGACGCGGTAAGGCGAAGGCGCGCCAGGTCCAGCTCGCAGGCCCGAAATGGGGACACTCACCTTTACGGTAAGTTGTTGAACGATAAGACAGGGTGCCAGAGTGCAGGGTGTCAGGGTGCCAGGGTGCCAGGGTGCCAGGAGTGCCAGGAGTGCCAAGGTGCCAGGAGTGCCAGATCGTGGCGTGGCGGCGTGTTTACTGAATGAGGGTGGCGGCTGAGAGCTGACAGCCGTCAGCTGCCAGCTAATAGTCCGCGTACGGAGTGCCGTCGAGCCCGGTGCCCTCAGCTCCGCTCTTCACGTTGTAAATGCCAGGGTCGGTGGATGGATTGGCCGGGTCCGGCTCCGCCGGCACGATCTGCCACGAGTCGCTGCTCTTCGTGATCGGATCTTGCGGAATCTTCCGCATGTAGCCGTCCGTCACCAGCGTATCGAGCGACGCCGGGTACTTCGTCTTGTCCGCATAGTACTGGTCGATCGCGTCGCGCATCCGAAACAGGTCAGTCTTGAGAACCGCCTCCCGGGTGCTCTGGATGGAATTCCTGTACTGCACGATGCCCATCGTCGCCAGGATCGTGATGAGGGCGATGACGATCAGCAGCTCGATCAGCGTGAAGCCTGACGCACGCTCGCGGGGTTGCGCATTGCGGGCAGACCAGCGCCAGGCGCGCAGCCGTGCTGAAATCGTCCTTGCGAACGACCAGAGCGATGCGCCTGTCGATCCCCTGTTCAGCATTGGTCTCTCTCCGGCCCGATGGAACGCCCGATGAGCGGCGTCACCATTCGTTGTACTTCGTCCCGTCGAGCGCTTTCGCGTCGGACTTCGAGTAGACGTCGTAGACATTCGATCCGCCCCACGTCGTCGCGTCCGGCTTGTCGGCGTAAGACCGCTTCCCCCACTCGGTCGAATTCGAGATCGGATCGCGAGGGACGCGCCTCAGGAACTTCAGCTTGCGGCCGCTCGCGTCGTTCGCGACGGTCACCCCTTCGACGAGCGTATCGAGATCCGGCGGATAGCCCTCGCTTCCGGCCTTGACGTCAATCGAACCGATGAGGCCGTTGTCGACCGCCTCTTTGTACTTGTCAATCGCCGTGCGCATGTCACGAAGCGCGCGGCGAAGTTCCGCTTCCCGCTGCCGCTGGATCGTCACCTTCGCCAGGGGCATGACGGCGGACGAGAGGATCAGGAGAATCGTCGTGACGACGAGCAGCTCGATAAAGGTGAAGCCCCCCACGGGGTGCCAATGTGCCAGGGTGCCAACGTGCCACGGCGCGGCGCGCCGCTTCCGTACCGGCACAGTCTCGCACTCCGGCACCTTGGCACCTTGGCTGTCCGGCACCCTGGCACTCTGATCCGTGTTTCCCCCTGGCACCTCTGGCACCCTGTTCTACCGAACCGTGACCGCGACCGGGCTGAACTGCAGCGTGACGGGTCCGCCTTCCGGCGTGGTCGCGACGCCGCTGACCTGGATCTGGGAGCTGCCGGGCCCCACGGCATCAAAGACCAGAGCGGCGATGAGTCCCGCACCGGAGGCGCCGGACTGATCACCCGTGCGGGTGACGGCGATGTCCACTCGGCCCGCCACCGCATCGATCCGCGGCGTGTAACTTGTCGGGACGCCGCCCTGACGCATGAACGTGCCGTCCTGAGCCTGCCTCACGCGCAGCACATTGGGATTGAACGTCACCGTGAGCGTCATCACGGACACACGTGACGCGTTGTTGATCGAGAGCGGCACCGTATACGGTCCGCCCGCCACGCGGAACTCGGTTCCAGGCGGCGTCACGAACACCTGCGCGACCGCTGGGGTCGCCAGGCCTGCGCTTGGAGGAGCCGGCGGTGTCGAGTTCGGATCGCGCGCTGACCCGGTCCCGGGCGCCACAGCTCCCGTCGGCGGCGCCAGCCCGCCTTCCACGGGGGCCACGGTGCCGGGCGGCGTCAGCGGCGGCACCGGCGCAACATCCGGTGGCTGCACGGGACTGGGAGGCGCAGCGCCGGGAGGCGTACTCGGCGCAGCCCCTCCGGGACCGAAGCCCGTTCCGCCAACTCCACCGGCCGCACCTGGCGGCGCAGTCGGTGCCGCGGCCGGCCCGGGGGCCACGCCAGTCGCTCCCGGACCACCCGGCGCCACGCCGACACCTGCCGGAGCGGGCGCGACCGGCTCCTGCGGCTGCGGCGCGATAAGGGGGGGCGGGCCGCCAAGTCCGACGTTCTGTTGTGTGCCGATGTGGATCGACGACAGATCCTGCACGTTGAGCTCGTGCGTGCGGACGATGCGCGGCGTGAGGAGCATCACGATGTCGGACTGCTGCACCTCGTCTGTCGTCTGGCCAAAGAGCGATCGCAGAATGGGCGTCCTTATCAGGCCGGGAAACCCCGTCAGCACCTTCCGCTGATCGTCCTTGAGCAGCCCGGCGAGCAGCGTCGACTCCCCTTCCCGCAGACGCAGCTTGGTCGTGACCTTCCTCGAGCTGAACGTCGGAACGCTCTGGCCTGCCACGCCGATGTCCGGCCCACGCGAGCTGCTCTCGACCGAGAACGCGTCGAGCACGATTTCTCCGTCGTACGTGACGCGCGGCGTCATTTCCATGATGATGCCGACGGTTCTGTAGTTGAACGAGGACTGCGGAACGCTCGCAAACCCTCCGGCCGCCGCTGCGCCGAATACGGTCGAGAGCACCGGAATCTCGTCGCCGAGATTCATCGTGAGCTTGGTGCCTTCGGCGCCGCGCAGCTGCGGCTTGGCCACCACCTTGGTGTGCGAATCTGACGCCAGGAAGTTCACCACGGCCGTCGGGATGCTCAGATAGAAATCCGCGGTGCTGATTCCCTGCGAGATCGTGTTCAGGTTGAACGGCGGCGGGCTCGCGGGGGGCGTCGTCGCCGACGTGTTCGGCGGCGCGACCTCAGGAGAGAGTGTGAGCCCGAACGAATAGTTGTTCAGGTTCAGACCGAGATTCTTCGTCCTCGATTTGTTGACTTCGAGGATCTGCACGTCGATCACGACTTCGGCGCGCGGCTTGTCGTTCGCCCGGATGATGCGCTCGATGACGTCCACGATGGGCGCCGTCGCTCGCACGGTAATGGTGTTCGCGGTCTTGTTCGGCAGGAGCGTCGGCTGCACCGGCATCGTCGGGATCCGCATGATCGTATTGAGCACCTGCGCCAGCTCGGACACGTCGGCATGCGAAATATAGAAGACGCGTACGACGAGATCGTCGTACTGCGCATGCTTCTGCGCGACGTCGGGGACGACGATGATCGTCTTCGGGTTCAGGACTTTGTAGAACAGCTGATTCGCCGCCATGATCTGCTGGAGCGCCTGCTCCAGCGTGACGTCTTCGAGCCGGACGGTGTACGCCTTGTCCGTGTACTGCTGATCGTAGGTGACGTTGATCCCGGTGGCCGTGCCGATGAAATTGAGGATGTCGCGCACGCTCGCGTTCGGGCCGAAGCTGACCACGGGCAACGGAGCCGTCGGACTGAGCAGCGGCGTGGCGGCCCGGCGGGCCTCCTCACGCAGCCTGTCGATCGCGGGCTTGGGGCGTGTCGCCTCGATGCGATCGCGGATGGTCTTCTCCAGCTCCGTCACGCGTGCGGCCGCCAGCCGATTCGATCCGTCGAGCTCCGTCGCACGCCTGTACTCGATCAGGGCGGCGTCGAGCTGATCCTTCTTCTCGAGCTCCTGTGCGCGAGCGATGTGCTCACGCGACGCGTTCTGGGTGGCGCGCTCGAGAGCAATCCTGTATTCCGCCCGGTTCGGGTTTTCCTGGACGGCCTTCGTGTACTCGGCGACCGCCTGGTCCCAGTTGCCCGCGCGGGTGGCCTCCAGCCCTTTGCGGAAGGCACGTGGGCCGGCGCAGCCGGAGACGATCAGGGCGAGAACGATGACGACGGTGAGCCTGCGCTTCAACAACGGCACTCCATGTGAACGCCCGTGTAACCGGGCCCTACTTCCCCACGCACTCCTGGCCGGACATCCGGATGGTCGTCCGCCCGCGTCCGTCGACGTATTCCAGCACCACGGACTCGACCCCGATCTTCACCAGCCGGTACTGCCCTGCGATGATCTCACCTTCACGCCCGCGCATTGTCGTGCGGCAGTCGCTGAACGCGGCGACCTTCCCCTGCCCCGGAACGCCTTCCATCAACCCGATGTATTTCAGCGGGATGGGCGGGGGCTGTGGCGGGCCGGACGGCGGCTCTTCCACCGGCGGCAGCGTCGGGACCGGCCTCGCCTCCGGCGGTGGGGGCGGCGGAGGCGGGGTGTAGAACCGGAACGGATTTCTGTTGCCGCCCTCGGCGGATGGGCGCGGCTGTTTCAGCGCGTCCAGTCGCACCGTCAGTTCTTCGCTCCCCGCCGGTTTGGCAGCCTGCGCCGCCGGGCCCCTCGGGTTAGACGGACTCGGAGCCGGCGCGGCTGACTTTCCGGAGGTGACCCACCACACCAAGACCAGCGCCAGCACCGCTGCCAGGGCAATGAGCAAGGCAGGACGCGGACGTCCTCCTGAAGCGGGGACCACGGCTTCAGACTCCATTGCCTCCGGGCCGGTAATATGTCGCGATCTGGACCGTCACGTTCAGTCCGCGATCCTCGGTCTCGTTCTGAGAAAGCTGGACGTTCTCGAGGACGAGAAACTCCTTCGCGGTTTCGAGATCGTGGATGAAGCGGCGGATGTTGCGATATTCCCCTGAGAGCGCCGCGGTGTAGGTGAACTTCACGAGGTTGCTGTTCTGCTGAGGCTGCGGGCTGGACGACCCGCGCTCCAGACGCAGCCCGGCTTGAGTGGCGAGGTGCTCGATACGCAGGAACGTGATGCGGCGTGCGCCATCCACGTCAGGGGGCAGCACCTCGCTGTAGAACTTCTGCAGCTCGAGGTCTGCCTGTCCCTTCCCGGCGACCGTTGCGCGGGCCGCCGCGTAGTCGCGGCGAGCGGCGCCCAGTGCCGCAGCAGAAGCCTCGGCCGCCTGCTCTCCCCCGGCGACCTTCTTCGACAAGGGATACACGACAATCCCATACACGGCCAGGTTGACGAGGAGGGCAGTCGCAATCGGCCAGATGAGGGCGCGCTTTTCCTGGAGCACGCGGGCTGCAGCCGTCATTCGCGTCCTCCTGTCGCCTGTGGCTTCTCGGCCGCGGCAGCTGCCGCATCCGCAGCGCCGTCGTAGACGCTCTCGATCGTCACGCGAAACAGCCGCTCCTCCGTCCGGTCCTGCGTGGCGGGGACGATCTCCCTGAATGCGCCCGTGGCTTCGAGCTTTTCCATGAACTCGTCGACGTCTTCGGCGCGGCGCCCGAGCACGCCGATCGTGACGTGTGTCTCACCATCCTTGATGAACGGCCTGACGGAGGTCAGCATGACGTTCGGAGGAAGCGTAGACTCGATGCGATTGAAGAACGCCGTCCACGAGAACGTCCGCTGATCGATCAGCGAATTCGCTTCATGCGCAGCCCCGACAATGAGCGCGAGCTCCTCCTTGTTGATCGAGCCGCGGATCCGCGCCGCTTCGGCCGTGAGGCGTTCGGCTTCCGTTCGCTCGACCCCTGTCTGGGACGAGAGGTCGGTGCTGTGTTTCGACAGCCTGACGACCTGCACGACATTCAGGACCGTGATCGCCAGGACCAGGACGGCCGCAATGCCGATCGCGACGTGCGCTGCGCGCTCGTTGTAGAAAGGACGTGTCGCAAGGTTGCTCCGAAGCACTAGGCCACCTGCTCGCGGACGATGAGGCCAATCGCCGGGGCAAGCGCGTCGAGCACATCGGGACCCGCGGCGATCCGGTCACGAAGAGCGACCGCGCCCCTGAAGTCCAGCAGCTCGACGGGGCTCGACACGCGCGCCTGGACATCATGGCGGATGCGCTCGGCGATGTCGGCGCCGCGCGAGGAGGCACCGGCCAGCACGACGCGCGAGAAGCCGCCGCCGCCGAGCCTGTCCTCGTGATACATCGCGGTCTGGTGCACGAGATCCACCAGCTCCTCGATGTGCTCCGCCGGGCGGGTGCGGAAGAACAGGACGTCCTGTCCGCGGACGACCGCCACGGTGCTGTAGCCGTGCGCGACGTGCACGAGCAGCCAGTCCGACGCGGCCGCCTCCTCGTGCGCCGCCAGCACCGCGTTGATGAGGTTCACGCTGGCAAAATCCACGATGCCGGCATACGCGCCGGCGGCGACAGCGGCGTTCTCGTAACGCTCGATGACGTCCCTGCGGACGACCGTGACGAGATATTCCCGTCCTCCGCCCGGAAGTGCGACGCCGGGAATCCAGGCCACCTGCGCCTCTTCGATTTTGAATGGGGCCGCCTTGCGGATTTGCCAGCGGATCAACTGATCGAGATCGTGAACCTTCGCCGGCACCTTCTCGAACCGCAGCAGCGAGAACTTGGCTACCGTATCCGGGAGCACGAGCGCGATCCGGCGCGGACGAGGCGTGACCCGGTCGAGCACAGCCCTGATCGCCGTGGCCAGGGCGTCCGGGTCATGCACGTTGACGGCGTTCAAGGCCGGTTCGACCGCCCCCTCGGGCAGTGGCTCGCTGGCATACGACGACAGGACGTATGCACGTCCCTGTTTCGACACGACGGCTGCGGTGACGCGGCGGGCGTCAACCTCCAGCGCGGCCGAGGGGGGCCGGCTCGAGAGCCAGCGCGGAATGGACAGGCTCATTCGACGAATGTCACCTTGTTGATTTCGCGAAGAGTCGTGATCCCCTTGAGGACCTGCTCCACGGCGGATTCCCGCAGGAAGCGCATGCCTTCGTCGCGCGCGGCCTTCTTGATTTCGGAGGTCGGCCGCCTGCTGAGAATGAGCTCGCGGATCGAATCGGTCAAATCCAGCAGCTCGCAGATCGCCGTGCGGCCGCGGTAGCCCGTGCCGCCGCACTCCATGCAGCCGGCTCCCTCGAAGAACAGGCCGCTGTGCTCGAGCGCCGGATCCAGGGCGGACTCCACCAGCTGCGCGCGCGTGATGATCGCCTGCCGCTTGCAGTGCACACAGATGTTGCGCACGAGCCGCTGCGCGAGCACGCAGTTCAGCGCCGACACGAACTGGTACGCCTCCACGCCCATGTTCAGGAACCGGCCGAGCACGTCGAGCACGTTGTTCGCGTGGACCGTCGTGAACACGAGATGCCCGGTCAGCGCGGAGTTGATCGCGATCTGCGCCGTCTCCGCGTCGCGAATTTCCCCGACCATGATCTTGTCGGGATCGTGGCGAAGAATCGACCGCAGGCCGCGCGCGAACGTCAGCCCCTTCTTCTCGTTGATGGGAATCTGCGTGATACCGCGAAGCTGGTACTCGACAGGATCCTCGATCGTGATGATCTTGTCTTCAATCGACTTGATCTCGGAGAGCGCCGCATAGAGCGTCGTCGTTTTGCCGCTCCCCGTCGGGCCCGTGACGAGCACCATCCCGTACGGTTCGGCGATGTACTTGCGGAACCGGCGCAGCTCGTCCTCCGGGAAACCCAGGATGTCGAGCCGCAGCTCGTGGAACTGCTCGCTGATGGACTCCTTGTCCAGAATCCGGATGACGGCATCCTCGCCGTGCACGCTCGGCATGATCGAGACGCGGAAGTCGATCGTCTTGCCCGGCATCCGGAGCTTGAACCGGCCGTCCTGCGGCACGCGCTTTTCGGCGATGTCGAGCTCCGCCATGACCTTGACGCGCGAGATGATCGTGCTGTGGAACCGCTTGTCGATCGGCCGCATCGCCGGCTGCAGGACGCCGTCGATCCGGTACTTCACGTGGACGGCATCCTCCTGCGTCTCGATGTGGATGTCGCTCGCCCGCCGCTGAATCGCGCTGTAGAGCGTGGTGTCGACGAGCCTGATGACCGGGCTCGAATCGGCCGACAGCCGGTCGACCGTGAGCGAGTCGTCGGCGCCATCGTCTTCGCGGAGGATCTGGAGCTGAAAGCTCTCCGTGGCCTCCTCGAGGACGCGGGTCGAGTTCTCGCTCTTTTTCAGGATCGACTGGATGGCCGAGGGGGTCCCGACCGTCACCTTGAGCGGTGTCGCCAGGAGCACGCCGAGCTCGTCCAGCATCGGAAGGTCGGTCGGGTCCGACACCACGATCACCAGCGACTGCCCGTCGCGCCGGTAAGGGACGAAGCCGTACCGCAGGGTCAGCTCGGCAGGAATCGTGCGGAACAGATCGTGATCGATGTTGAACCGGGTCAGATCGACGAACTCGAGCCGGTAGCGTTCGGCCAGGTGCCGGGCCTGCGCGGTTTCCGCGGCCTGCTCGGCCGCATTGGGCTCGGCCTCGTCCGCCCCGACATAGAGCTCCGCGTCGGCGGCCGACAGCGCGCTCGATGCGGATGGTTTTCCGTTTATGACTTCAGCCACGGGATATACCAGCTTTCCAGGTCGTGAGTCCGGCGCCGACGCCTGTCGCACCCGGCAAGCGATCCAGCCGACGACGCCGTCTCAGGACAGCGCCGACGTCAGGCTGAACAGCGGCATGTACAACGCCAGCAACAGCCCGGCGATGACGAGCCCCATGATGACGAGCAGCGCCGGCTCGACCAGCGTCACAAACCGTCCAAGATTGGTCTCGATCTCTTCGTCGTAGAAGTCCGACAGGCTGTTGAGCATCTCCTGCAGCGCGCCTGTCGATTCTCCCACCTCCACCATTTTGATGGCCACATCCGGAAACGCGCCGCTGTCGTTCATCGCCGTAGCGAGCGCGCGCCCTTCACGCACTTTTTGTGCCGCGACCAGCAGTTCGTGCGCCATGTACTGGTTGCTGATCGAGCGCGACGCGACGTCGATGGCATTCACCAGCGGAATACCGCCGCCCAGCAGGGTCGCCAGGGTCCGGGACGCCTGCGACGTCGCAAACTTCTGGGCGATCGGCCCGAGCATCGGGACCTTGAGCGTCCATCGATCGAAGCGGCGCCGGTTCGCCACGGGGCGCAGCCAGGACCAGAACCCACTCACGGCCGCGACGCCGGCCACGACCATCAGCAGGAAATACGTACCCGCGAATTCCGAGACGGCGACAATCATGCGGGTCGAAAGCGGCAGCTCCCTGCCGAACTGGTTGTAGAACGACCCGAACTCCGGCACCACGCGCAGGACGATGATGGCCACGACCACGCACGAGAGCAGCAGGAGGATCGCCGGATAGACCAGCGCCGAAATCGTCTTCCGCCTGACGCCCGACACCACTTTTACGTATGCGACGTACCGCCGGATGACCGTTTCGAGGCTGCCGCTCTTCTCGCCCGCGAGAAGAGACGCCGTGTAGATGCCCGGAAACAGCGTCCCGTGCGCCTCGAACGCTTCGGACAACGAGTTCCCCGCCCTCACGCGATCGTAAACGTCGTCCAGCACGGTCTTGAGGAGCGGATTGGCGACGCGCTGGCGCAGGATGTCGAGCGACTGCACGAGCGGCATGCCCGCCTTGAGCAGGGTTGCCAGCTCCTGGTTGAAGACAAGGAACTCCCGCGAGGAGATGCGTGACCGTTTCGGCAGCCGCAGTGAACCGAACGCCGCGCGTCCGGCCCGCTGGACCGCGAGCACGTACAGACCTTTCTCCTCGAAGTCGCGCCTCAGCCGCGCTTCGCTTTCCGCGACGTAAACGCCTTCGATGACTTCGCCGCCCGGTGTACCGAGCCTGCAGCGGAACTCCATGGGCTACGGCGGAGGCTCCTTGGTTTCGGCGCAAGATCTTGTCCCTGTGGACATTATCGGCCGATCAACCCGCGAATTATACAACAGGGACTCACATGATTCCTCAGGTTCGAGGTTCCCGATCGAACCCTGAACCCTGAACCCTGAACCGTGAACCCTGAACCCTGAACCGTGAACCGTGAACCCTGAACCGAATTGAAACCCGGAACCCCGAACCCGGAACCCCGAATGTTAGACACGAATCGGAACTGCCCGGATGGAGAAAAACAGCAGGACCGGCTACTCGAGGCCGGCGAGCGAGAGGATGCGCGACACGTAGTTGCGTGTCTCACGGTACGGAGGAATGCCTTTGAACTTGGCGACCGCCCCTTCGCCGGCGTTGTAGGCCGCGAGGGCGGTCTTGTACCCAAATCGATCGATGAGCGACTTGAGGTGCCGGATCCCTCCCTCGATATTGGCCTTCGGCTCGAAGGGATTTCGAACGTTGTACTCACGGGCGATGGCCGGCATCAGCTGCATCAATCCCATGGCCCCCTTGGACGATCGGGCCCGGGGACGGTAGCCGGACTCCACCTGGATCAGGGCGCGCACCAGCATCGGATTGACGCCGTGCGTCTCGGAGAGCGACGCGATGATCTCACCGTAGGGCGTGTCGGCCAGGAGAGAACGCTGCGGTTCGGCCTGGACGGGCGCCTCAGCGGGTGCGGGCGCCGGCTCCGGATACGGGGCTTCGTCCGCCTCTATCTTTTCAATCAGGTCCTTGTTGCACGTGACCTGTCCGCCGCTGCGAAGCGTCAGGATGATCGAGTCGCCGTCGATCTTGTGCGCCTTGATGGAGAGTGTGCGCCCGGAGCTGAGGAACACGATTTCCGCCGACGCAATCGCCGGCCCCGCCAGCAGGGCGAGGGTCATCACCGACAGCAGAACCGGAATCTTGACCTTCATTCAGACGGGCATCCTACCATCCGAAGCCCGATCTGTCCAGAATCACTACAGTTGAGCTTTTCGGGTGCCCCTGGGAGCGTTCTCGAGGTGTAGCGTCAAGCGACGCGGCACGAGTATCGGGCGCGCCGCCTGGATGCAAGTCGCCGGGATCACTTCGGCTCGACGAACGCGTGGAACACGCGAATCCCCAGCTCGCGGGTGTCACCGCCGCCTGGAGAAAAGGTCCGATCGACGCCGATGACGAGCTCCGCCATGTCCGATTCACCCAGCTGGCTGGCCGTGATGTGGAACGTCATCATCTTCCTGTCGCGGTTGTCAGCCAGGATAGACGCAACCTGCTGGGCGCCGAGCGACACGGTGACCTGCTGAGGCGGAGTGAACAGGTCGGTTCGCGCGTCCCAATCCAGGTAGAACGTCACATCCTTCTTGGGATTCCGGAACGAAATGGTCGCGGTCTTCTTCGTCCACTGCCACTCGGATGAGGCGTTGTCGCCGGCGACCTCGGCGGGGTGCCAGCCGTCCTTGTAGATCAGGAAGACGTTTTCCGACTGCGGCAGCAGCTGGAACTTCGACACGACGTATTCCTTGCGCGCAACGTCTGGAGCGTTCAGCGTCAGCCGCTTGTTGGTCGTCCGGCTGTAGAGGCCGACACGCATGGCCGCCTCGCCGATGTACGGATAGTTGGGCACGAACACCGTGCGGGTGTACTCGACCGTCTGGCCCGGTTTCCATGTGCTCGTGGGCGGGATCGGCGCGTGGTCTTCAGTCCAGAGCTGTTCGCCCGTCGGGTCGAGCACATGCACGAAGACCCAATAGTCCTCCCCTTTAATCTGGTCGGGAGCGTTCGGGGCGACAGTGAACTTGTACGTCAGCTTCACAGGGCTGCCGATCGGCACTTTGTCGTGATTCAGCGTCACCGACGGCGTCGCCACCGCCGGTTCCTCCGGCGCCTTGCCGCGGCAACCAGCCGAAAGAGCCACGACGGCAAGCGCCGCCACACACAACGAAATCGAAACGCGTCTGCGCATTTAAAAATTCATCCCCGCATACCGTAAAACACGGAGCGCGAATGGTACCGCAGTTGTTCGAGCTACTGCAATATGCTAGCGTGCAGTCGTTCCAAGAGGGTGAAGATGCTCGAAGCGTTGGGAATGGTGGAAACGAAGGGGCTGATTGGCGCGATCGAAGCGGCCGACGCCATGGTCAAGGCCGCAAACGTCGTCCTGGTCGGCAAGGAATACATCGGAGCCGGCTTCGTCACGGTGATGGTCCGCGGCGATGTCGGCGCGGTGAAGGCCGCGACCGATGCCGGTGCGGCCGCCGCTCGCCGCGTGGGCGAGCTCGTCTCGGTGCATGTGATCCCGCGACCGCACGCGGAGGTCGAGAAGATCCTCCCGAAGCCGAAAGACACGAAGGCGTAATCCCCCCGTCGGTCACGCATGGCTCAGCCTCCGGCCCCGACCGATCGCGATCTCACGTCGATCAGCGAAGCCCGCACACTGGTCCGCCGGGCCAGAGAGGCCGCGCCGGCTCTGGCGGAGCTTTCACAGTCACAAATCGACGCCATCGTTGACGCCATGGCAGCGGCGGTCACGCCCCAGGCCGAAGCCCTTGCGCGGCTGGCGCACGAAGAGACCGGGTACGGCAACGTCCCGGACAAGATTCAAAAAAACCTTTTCGCCTCCGAGAAAATCTACAACTTCATCCGTCCGATGAAGACCGTCGGCGTCATCGGGCGCCTCGACGACCGGAAGGTCATCGAGATTGCCGAGCCCTTCGGCGTGGTGGCAGCGATCGTCCCCTCCACCAACCCCACCTCCACGGCCATCTACAAGATCCTCATCGCGATGAAGGCCAGGTGTCCCATTGTGATCAGCCCGCACCCGTCGGCGGCCCGCTGCATCACGCGGGTCGCGGAGGTGATGCAGGAGGCGGCGCGGCGCGCGGGCGCCCCCGAAGGATCCATCAACTGGATGACGACGGTCACCCTTGAAGGGACCCAGGAGTTGATGAAGGCGCGTGAAACGGCCGTGATTCTCGCAACCGGCGGGATGGGCCTGGTGCGCGCGGCCTACAGTGCGGGCAAACCGGCCTACGGCGTGGGCCCCGGCAACGCACCCGCGTACATCGAATCGACAGCCGACGTCGTCAAAGCCGTCCGCGACATCGTCACCGGCAAAACCTTCGACAACGGGCTGCTGTGCTCGTCCGAAAACTCGGTCGTGTGCGACCTGGCGCTGGTCGACGAGGTGAAGCGTCAGTTCGTCGCCAACGGCGCGCACTTCCTCTCCCCTTCCGAGATCGACGTCCTGGGGAAGCTGCTCGTCACGCCGCAGCGGCTCCCGAATCCCAGGCTGGTCGGACGGCCGGCGACGTACATCGCCCAGCAGGCAGGGATCGCGGTGCCGCCGACGACGACGGTGCTCATCGCCGAACTGACGGGTGTCGGGCGGGATTTCCCTCTCTCCATCGAGAAGCTGTGCCCCGTTCTCTCCTTCTATGTCGTGAAGGACTGGCGGGAGGGGTGCGAGCGGTGCAAACAGATCCTGCGGTACGGCGGCATGGGGCACACCATGTCGATCCATTCGCGGAACGACGACGTCATTCTGCAGTTCGGACTGAAGAAGCCGGCGTTCCGCATCGTGGTCAATACGCCGACGACGCTGGGATCCATCGGCCTGACGACGGGGCTGGATCCCTCCATGACGCTCGGCTGCGGCGGATTCGGCGGCAATATCACGTCGGACAACATCTCGCCGCGCCACCTTCTCAACATCAAGCGGCTCGCGTATGAAACCAGCCCGGCGCCAGCCCGCCAGGCAGGCGCAGGGCCGGGCTCTCCCCTGCCAAAGGCTCCTCCGGCGCCGCGGCTGCCCGGGGGCCTCGCGGCCGAATCGCTGTCGCGACGGATCGATCAGTTCCTGACGTCCCGGGGGTACACGCCTCCCGGAGCGGCGGACGCGATCCGGGAAGCGCGCAGTCCGGCGGCCGGCGAGCCGAAAGCGGACCCGGCCCCGAAAGACCCGGCGCCAGCGGCCGTCCGAGCGGCAGAGAGTGTACAAAAAGCTGCCGAGTTCGTGTGCGAAGATGACGTGCGGCAGGCGATCAAGCTCGGGCGCAAGATTGTAATCGGCGAGCGTACTATCGTCACACCCGCGGCGCGCGATCTCGCGGAGCAACACCGGATATTCGTGCAGGCCAGTTGGCCCCGTTGAAGACCCACTGGCTGTTACTGTTGTCTACGTTGGGGTTAGTTTGACCTCGCTCAGCTCGAGTGGTATGCTGAGCGCCCCAGCTGTTGAGAGCTCTTCCGCCCGGCCCGAGCTCGGGCGGCAACTTTGCACACGCGACGGCCAGCGCGGCTCGGCCGTCAAAACCTAACGGGCCCCCCGGCCCACTTTCCGTGGACACACGTCACGGGAAATCGCCAGGCCTCTTGAGATCTGTCTGGCGGGATCATATTGGCGGACGGGGGCAAGATTTCAGGGTATCGGTGCACACGACGCCTCGTGTGTGACGCATGTCCTCGCGGGAGCGCCCAGCATGACGACACGTGCGTGGCTGCCGACTCTGGCAGTGCTCGGAATCACGTCGGCGTTGACCGCAGCCTGCGGGACGAATCCGAAGCCGGAAGTGGCCGCGAAACCTGCGGTCCCCGCTTGGCCCACGGCGCAAGCTGTCACGCCCCCCGCCCCGGATCCCATCAGCGTCCTCATCGAAACCTCGCGCAGACACTTCGAAACCGGCGAGCGTGAATTGAAGGTCGGTCATCTGGAGCGCGCGCGCCTCGAGTTCGATCGCGCCGTGGACGTGATGCTCGAGTCCCCCTACGGTGCCCGCACGGACGCCCGGGCACGGGAACATTTCGATCGGCTCATCGATCGCATCAATGCTTACGAGGTCACGGCGCTCGCGCAGGGTGACGGCTTCGTCGAAAAAAGATACGAGCCGGCGTCCATCGACGAGCTGCTGAAGATCGCGACCTTCCCCAAGCCGGATGCCGACGCGCAGACGACGGCGGCCGTCAAGCAGGATCTGGAGGCCAACGAGCACGACGTGCCGATCCCCCAGAACAGCCGGGTGCTGGCGTACGTCGAGCTCTTTCAGGGACGTCTCCGCGAGTTCATTCAGGACGGGCTCACGCGAGGCACCAAGTACCTGCCGATGATCCAGAGCGTCTTCCGCGCCGAAGGGCTGCCGCTGGACCTGGCGTACATTCCGATCATCGAAAGCGGCTTCAAGACCAACGCGCTCTCGAAAGCGAGCGCGAAGGGTCCGTGGCAGTTCATGAAGGCGACGGGGATCGAAAACGGCCTTCACCACGACTGGTATATCGACGAGCGGTCTGACCCGGAAAAGGCGACCATTGCGGCGGCGAAATATCTGAAGACGCTGAGCAAGTTGTTCAATGGCGACTGGAACCTCGTGCTGGCGGCCTATAACGGCGGCCTCGGACGCGTGCAGCGCGCGATGAAGCGGTCCGGCCACGAGGATTTCTGGGTCCTGTCGGGGTCTTCGAAGTACCTGCCGAAGGAAACCCGGGAGTACGTGCCGCTCATTCTGGCCGCGATGATCGTCGCCAGGAATCCCGCGCAGTACGGCTTCGATATCATCCCGCACGACCCGATCTCGTACGACAAGGTCACCGTGCCCCGCGCGATCGATCTCCGGCGGGTCGCCGAATGGACCGGCGTCTCGATCGACGAGATCCAGTCGCTCAACCCGGAGCTGCGCCGGTGGACCACACCGGTGAAGTACTCGGAGTTTCAGCTGAAGGTGCCGACCGGCACGGGGCAGACGTTCCAGGCACGTCTCGCGGACGCGTCCCCGTCTGACATGACGGCGCTCAAGTGGTACACCGTCAAAGGCGCCGAGTCTCTCAGTACCATCGCCAGGAAGCTGAAAGTCAGCCGCGCCGATCTGGCCGAGGCCAACAGCCTGTCGATCAAGTCGCGCGTTCGTGTCGGGCAGGAGCTCATCATCCCGCGCGCCCCCGCGACGCTTCTGGCGGGCCGCACCGAGCGGACGGCCCCGGCCGAAATGGCATCCCGGTCGCTGTCAGGCCCGGCGACCGTTGCCGACGCCGCCCCGCGAGCCCAGAGCCCGATCGTCTACCGGGTCAAACGCGGCGACACCCTCTCGTCCATCGCCCAGTTGTTCAACACCACCATCGCGCGCATCAAGAGCCTGAATCGGCTTCGCAGCAACGCGGTCATCGCCGGCACACGCCTCAAGATCGCGCGATAGCGTTCGACCGAGTGCGCCCTGGCCCCGAGGGTTCGGCGACAGTCGATGGTCGACGCAGGTGGGGAGATGGCTGGTCAGAACGCCGTCCGCATGCGCTTGCCCGAGTACCTCACGTCCTTCGTCGCGCCGTCCGGCATCACAACGATCCTGAAAGCCCTTTCGTTCACAACGTTCCTCGTGCCGCGCGGCGCGCCCGGCTCAATGGTGAGTTGACGCGCGCGGTCGCTCCATGTCATCCGAATCCAGCTGCCTTTGCCCGACAGGTAATCCTGGCTGATTCCGTCGTCGTCGTACAGGGTGTACTGGCCGTCGGCGCCAGGGAACACCTGCAGCGTCGTCGGCTCGCTGACCGGCTGGCTCGTATACTGCCGAACCGGGTCGAGCGGGATGATGGCGCCGGCGCGGACGTAGATCGGCATGGTGGCAAGGTCCACGGCGCGGGTCACGAGTCGGCCGCCGGTCGTGCGCGCGTGAGTCCACCAGTCGTACCAATCACCCCGCGGAAGGTACACCTGGCGCGACGTCGCACCCTGGGTGTAGACCGGGGCGATCAACAGGTCGCGACCCCACAGGAACTCGTCACCGAGGCCTCGCGCCTGCGCGTCGTCCGGGTAGTGCAGCCACAGCGGGCGCATCAGCGGCAGTCCGCTGTCGCGTGCCTCGCGCGCAAGGGTGTAGGTGTACGGCATCAGCCGGTAGCGCAGCTCGGCGTAGTGTCGCGCCACCGGTTCGATTGCCGGATTGCTCATCTCGGATTCCAGGATGTTGCGCCGATCGTTGGCCGCAACCGGCGCGTTGGTGTTGTTGTTCTCGCGCGGACCCATGTCACTGCCGCCCCAGCCCCACGGAAGTCGGGTCCACCACGTCCTCCCGTGCGAGCGAAACGATCCGCAGAACGACGCGAACTGGTACCAGCGCGCGTAGAGCTCGCCCGTGAGCTCGCTGTTCGCGTAAAAGCCGCCGATGTCCGAGCCCCAGTAGGGTCCGATGCTCAGCGAGTAATTGAGGCCGACGGCAATCTGGGCTGCGAGCGTCTTCCAGGACGACTCGGTATCGCCCGACCAGACCCAGCCGCCCCACTGGGCGATCCCGGGGTAGCCGTTACGCTGCAGGCTCCAGGGCCGGACGTTCGGCTGCGTCGAGAGCTGCCCCTGGTAGTACAGCTGGTGCCGCTTGATCCGTTCGAACAGATTGAACCAGTCCCCTTCGTCCGGCCAGAAAGCATCCACCCCTGCGCTCACGAGACCGACGTGCTGCTGCCAGTACCGGGCGATGTGCGCGTCGTCCTGAGTCTCGCCGGGCCGTGGCGGAATCGTCCCATGCAAGGTCGGCAGCCGGTCGCGATCCCACGGCACCATGTGCAATACGACCTTCACGTGACGCCCGCGCATATCCGCCAGCACCGCCTTCGGATCCCGCTTGAAGACCTCGGGATTGAAGTCGAATGACGGCTGTTTCGTATTCCAGCCGCGCGGGGTGAAGCCGGTGCCGAGATAGATCACCGCGTCGAGCGGGATGCGCTTCGTACGGAACGTGTCGATGATGCCAAGCAGCTGCGTGTCGTCTTCGAGCGTGCGATGCGACTGCATGTAGCCCAGGGCCCATTTCGGCGGGAGGACCGCCGGCCCGGTGATCAGGGAGAAATCCCGAAGGGCCGCGACCGGCTCGTGCGCATCGAACACGAAGAAATCGTAGAGTCCGGGCACGATCGCGTTGACGGGCGGAAGGCCTTTCCCGAGATCCTGCTGCTGGTTACGCGCGGTCTGCGGCGCGTTGTTGGCGCCGGTCGGCTTCCACGGCAGGAACTGGCCGCGCTCCTGGCTGCGCAGGTCAACCTGAACCCATGGAGCCGCCACGAACAGTCCCCAGCCTGCCGTTCCGAGCAGCATCGCGACGGGATTGCGGGATCCATACATGTCGCTCTGCCAGCGCGGCTCCATCGCGTCCAGCTGTCCGCGCCGATCGAACTGGACGGGCTGCTCCCGCCACGGCCGCCCTGGCGCCGGTTTCGGCCCTCCCTCCCCCATCCCGAGCACCGGCTGATCGTCCAGCTTGAACGAGAGGTTGCCGCCCTCTTCGAAGACAACCTCCTGGACGAGTGTGCCGCCGGCGCGCTTCACGGTCAGCGTCAGCGGGTGCGGCCGAACCTCCACGTCGAGACGGCCGACCGACTTGCGCACCGGGCCGGTGATCTCGCGCAGGCTGAGAGCCGGCGCCGGATACGCCCGGCCGGCTATCGCCGGGTTGTCCGGGAAGTGTCCCGTGAAGGCGATCGGTTTGAGCGTCACGCGGATGCTGCGATCGCCGGCGGCGCGCACGTCGAGTTGCGCGGGCTGTCCCGCCGCGGTGATCGATTGGCCCTGCGCCACGGCGGCGTAAGACAACAACGCGGCCGTCATCGCAACCTGTCGGACAAAGCGCATCGGGTCTCCCGTCTGTCGAAGAGGACTGTGGTGCGCGCTCACGCGCGCGGCAGCCGCTTGTGCAAAGCCCTGGTCTTCCGGAACCAGGGGCGCTCGCGGCGGCGGGTGTACTCCGGCATGGTCTGCTTCTTCCGCAGGATAC
The DNA here is from genome assembly GCA_963749835.1 of uncultured Acidobacteriota bacterium. Lineage (GTDB taxonomy): Bacteria > Acidobacteriota > Vicinamibacteria > Vicinamibacterales > 2-12-FULL-66-21 > JALZOC01. The sequence goes on along the minus strand of CAVVOD010000001.1, from coordinate 1,767,022 downwards.
GTTCTGCCCATTCACGGGCCTCCACCCCCCGGCCCTGGCCGGCGAGGAAACACGCGTAGTGGTACTGGGTTTCTGACAGGGTCGACGTCTCGGTCACCTCGGCGAACAGCGCCGCGGCTCTGGCATTCTCACCAATCTTCGCAAGGGCCTGCGCGTGGAGGCCGGCGGCGCGCTGGTAGTCGTACTTCGCATCTCGAGCGGTGACCCGCTCGAGATCCGCAGCGGCAGCGGTGAAATCACCCAACGCGATCTCGCAGAGTGCCCGGCGGTACAGCGGGTCGAGCGCGTCGGATCTGGCCATGACCCTGTCGAAGCACTCGCGCGCACGGGCGTACTGCCTGTCGTCCAGATAGAGATCGCCGAGCTCCTCGTAGTTTCCGACCGACGGATTGTCGAAGATCGCCGCTTCCAGCTCCTTGATGCGCTTGCGCCGCGGGAAGACCTGAAAGGCGCCGCGAAGGAGGCCCGCATCCGGCACGACCTCGATGCAGATGTACACCAGCGCACCGATGGCCCCGCCCATCAGGATGATCCAAAGCCAGAAGGTGTCCGGTCGCCGGCGCACGAAATGAAGAATCGCGACGGCCTGCAGCAGGAAACCGTATGGGTAAAAGAGCCCGAGCATACTGGCGGGCGACTATAGCAAAAGCGTTCCTTCGCATCTAATCGCGACAGATTCAAACTGAATTGGCCGTTTTTGGCGCTGGAGTGAGCAGATCGACGGCATCGTGAGTCGCATGCGGCGCCGAAACAGTTGGAAGGCCGGCCAGCATCCTGCCCTGAAGTATGCTTTGCAGGCCGTGGCGACCCACATTCTTCAACGTCGTGCGTGGCACGGCGAACCAGACGCGGTCGGTGACCTATTTCGGCGGCACATGGACGAGGCCGGGCGACCGCGCGAAGCCGCGTCGCGATTGCCACGACCCGTCGCCAATCCGGCGATCCCCACATGATCATCGACAGGATTCGGCGGTCGGACACGGCTCTGACCAACCGCGTGGAGTGCGCGATCAGGCCTGAAACGGGCGCGAGTGATCTGGCGCAGATCTTTGCCAGCACCGAGGCTCCGCATTCGCTGGAAGCCGATCCGAACGGATTTCTGCTCGGCGCGTTCCTCCCCGCATGGACGGCCGGCGAGCGGCGGATCAGAGTGGAGGGTGCGATCTGCCCGCTGCTCGCGGCCAACTTGACTATCGCGGCATCGGTCTTCCGGACCTGGTTCACGGATCTGCCCGCCCCTCCGTCGATCGAGGCGGACTTCGAGTACCGGCCCCCCGGCACGAGGACCGCCGCGTTCCTGTCCGGCGGCGTGGACTCCCTCGCCATGGTCCGGAGCCTCACGTCGCTGCGGCCGCCGGGCCATCCGGACCGGCCGTCGGCGGCGGTCGTCGTCGACTACCAGCACGTGGGTGGCCTCAGCCGGGAGGAGACCGACGCGCGCTTCACCCGCAGTGTGGCGACGAGCCGGGAGGTATGCGCGGGCATGGGGCTCGGGGTCATCCCGGTTCGCAGCAACTTCTGCCTGTTGAATGGCAACATGCGCTTCTGGATGCACCGGTATCACGGCGCGTTTCTCGCCAGCATGGCGCACTTCCTCGGGCGCGAGTTCCGCCTGTTCTCGATCGCCTCGTCGCGCCCGGCGACGAACCTGGCGCCGTGGGGATCCCATGCCCAGCTCGATCCGTTCTATTCCAGCCAGCACGTGCGCATCTCGCACGAGGGGGTTGAGTTGTCGCGTCTCCAGAAGGTCGAGGTGCTTCGGGATTGGCCCGCCGCGCTGGACCGCATGTACGTCTGCACGTCCAACACGAGCAACGGCGTGAACTGCGGGATCTGTGAGAAGTGCGTCCGGACGCGGCTGCACCTGCTGGTGGCCGGATCGCTGAAGGCCGCCGGGGCGTTCGCGGCCGGGGACGTCAGCGAAGGCGAGGTGCGCGCCGTGCGTATCAGGAGCGATTACGCGTGCGTTGCCTACGAAGAGGCGCTGCCGCACCTGCGGCGACTTGGACGGGACGATCTGGCGGCCGCCGCCGAAGTCGTCGTGGGTCACTACTATTGTCAATCGCACGCGGCACGTCAGCCGCCGCCGCGACGGAGCCTGGTGCGCCGGGTCGCACGCAAGCTGAGAAGCGCTCTTACGCGTTGAAGCGGGGCACAGGGATGCTGCGAAGACTGATGGGCCTCACGCGTCCGCAACCGAACAGCCAGCTGCGGCTGGCATGGCTGAAGAAGCGTGGGTGGCTCGCCGCTCACCTCACCGGCTCTGTGCCACAGGCGCCGCGTAAATCGCATATCGAAAGCATCGCGGCGGCCACGGACAGCCTGGGTCCGCAGGCGCTCGCAGCAGCGTACGGTGAAGTTGGCGGGACGCGAACGCCGGCGGTCGTCAGATCCTCGTCGCGTTGCGGCGACCTGTACGCCTGGCTGGTCCAGCAACGGTCGCCGACCACAATCGTCGAGTTCGGCGCCGCTTTCGGAGTCAGTGGGATGTACTTTTCGGCCGGCCTCGAAGCGTCCGGAGCCGGCCACCTCTATTCGTTCGAGATCAACCCCGAGTGGGCGGAGATCGCCGAACGAAACATCGGTTCGATCTCGACCCGTTTCACCCTGACTCGTGGCGCGTTCGAAGATCGGGTCGCGGACGTCGTCAAAGGCCCAATCGACATAGCGCTTGTGGACGCCATCCACCAGTACGATTTCGTGATGCGCCAGTTCACCATCCTCGAGCGCCGCATGTCGCCTGGCGGCATCGTGCTCCTGGACGATATCGACTTCGACCGGCCTGGCGCGCGAATGAGAGAAGTGTGGCAAGACCTGGCCGGCCGTCCGGACGTCGCGGGAGCCGTAGAGGTCCAGGGCCGGCTCGGCATCATCGAACTGTCAGCCTCGCAGCGCACCTGACGCCCTGACGGATCGGACGCCAGTGCCATCGCGCCGCCGAACACGCCGATGCCGCGCGAGGATTTCGCACGTTACGGCGAGCCGGCGAGCACGAAACACTGAGACGGCTGGTGTGGAAGCCGACGTCACCTTCCATCGGGCGGTGCAGCTGCGGCCACGTCCACCAGATAGCCCGAAATGGTCAGACTGATCGAAATGGGCGTGCTGCCACCGCCTTCGGTTTGGCCGCCGATTCGCACGAACACCGGGCTTCCGCCGTCGGCGTAGGCACGGATCGGCTGGCTCGCGGTATTCGAGCTCGCGGTTTCGAAGTCGGTTCGGGTCGCGACCAATTCATGGTTGGCGGCGACGCTATCGGCCTTGGTCACCAGACTGGCGATGATCTGGAAGCGGGGCTGGCGCGACCCAGGAGTGACAGCCTCCCGTGACCCCGCCCGGAACGAGATGTGCTCGATCACGAGCCGGCTGCCCGCGGGCACATCGGCAACTTTGAAGCTCTGGCGGGCACTGGAGGAATTGATCGACAGTTGCTGCGTCAGCTCGACTTGAAACGGCCTCTGCGCCGGGTTGTCGATGTCGCGCACCACCGTCTGGGCATGGCTCGTCCCGGGTTGCATGACCACGAACGCGCCCACGACGGCCAGCCACCCGAGAGCAAGCCGGCTGTACTGTCGGCCGGCAACCTGAAACGTGTACACGGGAATCATAACTCGCTCCTTTCAGTTGGCACACGATAAAGCCTGTCGCCCGAAAGCGCATCGGTGAGACCACCCAGTACTCCGGGTCCTATGCGCGGGTGGTTCCACCCAATCGCGGGCATGCTGCACGCCGCCGTTCACGCGAGTTCTCAGGATCAAGAGTTGCGCTGCCTGATCGGGGTTGTCATCAAGTGCCTCGCAGCTCACCCATTTCTGGCGCAATCGCTCGGCATTTCCGCATCTCGACACTACCCGCGAATCACCGGCGTTCGGCGAGAACCTCGGCCCATGCCGCGTTACTCTTGAGTGGTGAACATCGCATCCGTTGGACGCACCGCCACCTTGCTGGTTGCTGCCACGGGGTCCGATCGACCGGTAGTTCAGCGTCTGCATGCGTTGGCGTGCAGTCGCCCCGCCGGATCCAGAGGTGTCGAACAAGGAAGGCTTGGCACACCGTGTGCCGACAGACGAACGGGAGTTGAGTAATGGATGCCAACACTTATGCCGGCGCGCCAGTCCAGTATCCGCCGCTCCGCGTGATCGACGTGACGAAGGAAGCGGCCGGTGTTCAGGGTGAGTACCGCAACATCGTGCTCAGCCAGGTGAACGATGGATGCCTCCGTCTCGCGGTGATGTCCGGTGAGTACCCGTGGCACCGCCATCCCCAGTCGGACGAACTGTTTCTCGTTGTCGAGGGACAGTTGACGATCGAACTGGCGGACGGACGGTCACTGACATTAGAACCGTGGCAAGCCGTCACCGTTCCGGCGGGTACGGTGCACCGGACGCGCGCAGAGACACGCACAGTCAATCTGTGCTTCGAACACCTCGGCGCGGATACCGTTTTTGTCGAGCACCCCCGATGAAAGCCAGGATCAGCGTTCTATTTTCCAGCCGGTTCGAGACGGATATCGTCGACTCCTGCCCGCAACGGACCGCCGTTGTCCACACTTGCGAGACGAAGACGCACGGTCTGTCCCTCCCACTTCGACAGATCCATCGTCACGGCGGACGGCTCCCGGCGATCTGCGTCGCCGGGTGATGTTCGGAAGACGTTCGCCAGCACATGCGGGTCAGCCAGAGAATCAACCGGCGCGGACGGCGCGACGATATCGATGCGATACTGCTGATTCTCCCCACTCTCGTAATCCAGGGAGTTCGGGCTGCTGAGCGGACCGGCATTGACGTAAAAGACCGTCAGGCGCAGCGTGTAGCGGCCATCCAGCTTGACATCACGATACAGAATGCGTCTTCCCGGACCGTTCATGTCGGTCACCGCGGCAAACTTGCCCTGAGGCGGGTCCGGGACCGCAAACGGGATGTTGGGGTCGCTCTCGGAGGGGTTCGGGGGCGTCTTGCCGTTCGTATAAACGAACCAGCCTCCGGCGCCGCTGCGCTCGATCTTCCAACTGCCCAGCGTGCCGGATTCGAAGTCGTCCATCGCCATCGCCGTCTGCTGTGGACTGCGCGTCGCAGGGAGCGTGCCGGGCGGTGTCGCCAGGATCAACAACCCGCAAAGCCATGCACGTCTGCGGCGCGACAGGGTGGCGGCGAGCAAGCGGGGCGAATGAATGTCTGGCATGGGACTCCTTCCTCGACGTTGCACAGGTGCTACTGTCCTACGCGGAAACGCGGTGAGCGAGGCCTGGAAGTTTACTCCGAGCGCAGCGCCTGCAGGACATCCACCCGAGAGAAGATGATGCCCGCGCCCGTCATGTAGGGGACGACCTCACCGTCCGACATGCGTTTCGGCCGGGGTGTGGCGTCGGTGTACGGCACGGCCAGCCTAGTCAGTTCGAGAGACTGTCCGATGTCGCCTACGATCTCAGTTACGTCGATCAGTCACATTTCATCAAGGACATCAGGGCGTTTTCGGGATATACGCCGACGCACCTCGTTCAGACCATCCAGGCGGGTATCGACCTTCCGTGTGCGTTGATCCTGGCACGACCTCATGGATCCTCTGCCGACAGCGGCGGCCTGCTCGGTCAAGCCCGTCGAGAGGTCCAGCCGGCACTGTCTTCCTCACGGATAGTCCGTCCGTCGCATGTCAGCGACTCTCCCGTCGTCTCCACAGTCTCGTGCGGCGCCGGTTCGACGAAGGCGAACGGCATCACTGCACCCTGAGTGGTGAATCGGATGGGGCACTCACCGTCTGCGCGGCTTCAGCACGATTGTCATGGGACCGGCGTCGGCTGACGTCTTGGTCTGTCCGAAACCGGACGCCGTCCGTTCGGTTCCGGGACGAGCGGCCACCTCGACTCTCCTCTCGGCGGGATGACGAGAGAGACGTACGGCTCACCTGCCGTCGGGTATTTCACAGGAGCAACGTTGTGCACATTTGGACCGTCCATATGAAGGATGGCATGGTCGATGCCTGCCATCAGGGCACCGCAGCCAGATGGACAGGATGACCTCGGACGCACTTGCCTCGTGCGAAAGGAATTCCGACATGAAACAGATCACACTCTTCACTCTCCTTTTCAGTCTCTCCGCGGCCGTCTGTGCCAATGCCCAAACGGCCACACCGGCCAAGTCCCGCATCTGTATCGACGTCGCGCATCAGCAGCGATTCTGGAACAACCCCGCGGGTATGGCAGGAATGGACGCGAAAGTGATCGAACGCGTGAAATACATGACGGGAGAATTGACAAAGACCGCCACGGCTGTAGGGGCAAGCCTGTCCTACCTGAAGACCGAAGTCCAACCCAAAGATCTGGAAGGATGCGGCCTGGTGTTCATCCACATTCCTTCGGTGAAGTACACACCCGGTGAGGTCAGCGCCATCTCGAAATACATCTCGGGAGGAGGTTCGCTGTTCCTGGTCATGGATCAGGACATGTGGTCGACCCTGGAGCAGACCAATGTGAACGACCTGATCCGTCCGTTCGGCGTAGAGTTCGGTGGCGAGGGTCCCGATTCGCTAGCGGGCGGCCACACCAAAGCCGGCCTCATTACTGACAAGGGCCTGAAGATCTCCTATCACGGCGCGAGGACGGTCAGTGGTGGAACTCCGTTCAGCTTCAACGACCGGTCTGATGCCAATCCATTCGGCACATTCAAGGAGGTGAACAACGGCGGGAAGATCATCGCGATGGGCGACGGCATGGTGTCCCTGTACATGACCAGCTGGGAAGGTGTTCAGGACTACCAGTGCCAGGCCTTCATGCAGGATGCGTTTCGGTGGTTGCTGAAGTGATGGACGTCATGGGCTGCGGATGGCCGCCGCTTTCGGAGCGGCCCGAATACGCCGAACGCCCGCGGCCGCGCGATGGCAAAACTTTGGCGGATCGACGAGACTGTTGCCGCCGACTTCCAAGTCTGCGGGGAGTCCACCGAGCGCCCGTTCGACCGATTCCCACGGAGGCAGCCTTCACAGAGAGCCCTTATGACTCGCACACGTCGCCGGTTCCTCGAGCACATCGTCACTGGTGCCGCGTTGTCCGTCGCCGCGCCCCCGCTGGTGTACGCGATTTCGGACGCCCAGGCACCGCCCGGCCAGGGCCGCTACGACTACCTGGGCCGCACCCCCGGCTACCGCGACTGGGCGGTCGTTCCGCGCGGTCTGACCGTCAAGTCGATCGAGACCTTCCGGCGCGATTCCCTCGCGCTCGTGCGCATCACCGCGAGCGACGGGAAGATCGGGTGGGGACAGATTGCGCCGTACGAGGCCGACATCTCCGCCGACGTTCTGCACCGGCTGATCGCGCGCCTGGTCATCGGTCGCGACATCAGCGAGATTGACGCGATCAACGACGCGGTGATCGACGCGCAGTTGAAGTTCCCCTGGTCGTTCCTCTGTCGCGCGCTGGCGGGCGTCGACACGGCGCTCTGGGATCTCTACGGCCAGATCACCGGCAAGCCCGTCGCCGCATTGCTCGGCGGATCCGTGCGGCCGCTCCCGGCCTACGGATCGAGCATGCGCCGCGACATCAGCCCGGCCGACGAAGCGGGGCGGCTGGCGCGCCTCCGCGACCAGGTCGGCTGCAAGGCGTTCAAGATCCGGCTCGGCACTCCGGGCGGCCGCAACCGCGATGCCGCCCCGGGACGGAGCGAGGCAATCATTCCGGCGGTGCGCAAGGCTGTCGGACCGGACATCGAGCTCCATGCCGACGCGAACAGCTGCTACACGCCCGACCGCGCGATCGCGATGGGACGGCGCCTCGAGGATGCCCACTACGCGGCATTCGAAGAACCGTGCCCCTACTGGGAGCTCGAATGGACGCAGGAAGTCACACGCGCGCTGACGATCGACGTTCAGGGCGGTGAGCAGGACAACGACATGGCGCAGTGGCGCCGCATGATTGCCATGCGCGCTGTGGACATCGTGCAGCCTGACATCTGCTACGTGGGCGGCCTGACGCGGGCGTGGCGCGTCGCCAAGATGGCGGAAGCCGCCGGCCTCGTGACCAAGCCGCATGCCGCGAACGTGTCGCTCGTCACGGTGTTCACGATGCACCTCCTCGCGGCTCTGCCGAGAGCAGGCGCGGTCGAGTTCTCCATCGAGGACGATGCGGCGATCACCAAGCAGGCCAGGGCGATGTTCGATCCCGTGCTGGAGATGAAGGATGGCCGTGCCGTGATACCGGATGGCCCCGGCTGGGGCGTCCGCATCAAGGCCGACTGGCTGGCAGCCGCCGAGCGCCGGCAGAGTCCCGCGTAGACCACTGACCTTCGCGTGGGTGATTGTCGCCGCCCGAACTCGCCAATCACGCCGGGATCCGGCTCAACGGGACAGGAAGCCGTCCAGGCGCACGCGCTTGTCCAGTTTGTCCCGCAGCATACAGAAGTCTGCCTCGATGAACCTCGGAAGGAGGCTCTCCTGGCTGTTATGGACGTAGTAGCGATTCAGGCCGTCATCCATGGCGAAGACGTAGCCGTTGTTGATCAGGATCGACTCCCACATCTGGTGCGTGGCCACTTCGGCCAGCGGCGCGGTGGATTCGGCCATGATGACACGCGGGCGATATCGCTTGAAGTCGATGCTCGAGAACACCTGCTTCTCGAAGCCTTCGACATCGACGTTCATGAACGTGATCTCCGGCTTGCCCTTCGCATGCTCGTCGAGCACGGCGTTCAACGTGGTCACGGGGATCTTGATCTTCGTGAATTCGAACCCCTTGGCCCGGTGTGACGCCGCGATCTTCGGACTCAGCGTCGAGAGCCCCGAAGCAACGACGCCTTTGTAGAATGTCAGCTCGCCTGGCCGGTCCGAGATCGCAACGCCTTTGTTCGTGTCCTCGGGCCTTGACTTGTTCAGCATCTCGACCAGTTCCGGAATCGGCTCGATGTTGATGCCGCGCCAGCCGACCAGGTAGAAGTACTTGGTGACGCTGCTCTTGTCGGGATCGTTGGCGCCGACATCGACGTAGAAGCCGCTTTTCTGACCCTTGAAGACGTATCCGAGGATGTAGTCCTCGTAGAACTGCGAGTAGTACGTGGGCCCGTTGCCGAAGGCGCCGCGCGTCGGGCACTGGATCGTGGTCGTGGATTTGTCGGCCGTCGCGGGCGCAGCGAGCGCGGCAGCTGGTGCCGGCTGGGCGGCAGGCCTGGCCGGTTCACTGCATCCCGCCAGGAACGCGCTCGTCACCACGGCGAAGGTCACGGCACACGGACTCGGTCGACCGATGCGAAACGGGTGGATGCGAACGCGATTCGTGTCGGGGGGCGGCGCGGTCAGGGGCGTGATGGGCATGCGTGCAGGAGTGTAACCGACACGTCCGTCGTGATGCCAGATTGTGCTGCCTGTTTGTCAGATCCGCAGCGCGGCCGCGTCCAGCGCGTCGGGCAGCCCCTGCCCTTCGGCGATCCCACCGCTCGCCCGATTCAGCAGTGCCCTGGCGTCTGCGTGCTTTCCCTGGCTGCACCACAGCCGGGCGCGGCTGATCGCGGCCCGCAGGAACCACTGCTCGCGCGCCCTGACGGTCGGCGATCTCGAGAGCCCGCCCGAAATCGGCGTCCGCCAGATTGAACGAGCGGGCATCCAGATCGCTCGCGAGGCGAAGCTCCCCACTGAGTCGATACAGCTCCGCGAGATAGAACTCCTCGCCTTGAGGATCGCGGAGCTCCAGGGCCTCCTCGATGCTGCGCCGGGCCTCGCCGATGAGACCGTTCCTGGCCTGTGCATTCGCCAGGAGCCCGAGCCAGTGTGGCTTGTAGACCTCCGAGCCCGTCGCCTCGGCGATCCGCAGGCCTTCACGGAGCACTGACAGGCCGGCGCTCTCCTCTCCGAGCTCAGCCATCGACCATCCCAGCAGGCAGTTGCTCCACGTCAGCAGCAGGGGAAAGCTGTGCTCGCTGGCGATCCGGTGCGCGGACTCCGCGAATTCCCGTGACAGTCCCGCCTCGCGACGGAACTGATGCACGGTTGCCGCATGCGCCAGCGCGAAGGCAAGGGTGAACGGATGATCCAGCGCGCGCGCGCGAGAGACAGCCTCGTTCATCATCGTCAGCGCGGCATCCGGCCGCCCGCCTAGCGCCAGCGCCCTGGCGCAGTGGGCGCGGGCGCAGACGCCCGTGTCGTGGCTGCCGTAAGCCAGTGTGTCCGGGTCGCTGCGATCGAGCTCGCAGAGCGCGATCCCCTCGCGCGCGTGCGCTTCGGTGCCGCGGAGATCGCCCTGGAGGAACGACGTGCTCCATCGCGCGTGGTGAGCCTGCAGGAGCTGCGCGGGCTCGGCGGACTGATGCGCCAGCTCGAAGAGGCGGTCGGTGAGGCCACACGCGGCATCGAGTCTCGCTCGCGCGGTGTAGAAGATCCAGAGGTTCCAGAGCGCAGGAAAGACCTGCGGCGTTGCTCCGCGCCTTTGACAGAGCTCGCGGGCGCGCTCGTATGCCTGCGCCACCGCCGGCGCCCCCCAGCCACTGATCTGCATGAGCACGCCACCGAGGCCAACCTGCAGCGAGAGCTCCCGCTCCTCCGCCTCGTCCGACGGCGGCAGCCGCTCGAGCAAACCGAGGGCGCGGCTGAAGTGCTGCCGCGCGCCATTCAAGGCACTGCGCCGGCGGTCGGTCTCCGCCGCGTGCTGGTGGTAGAGGATCGCGCGGGGGAAGTCACGCGCCTCATCGAAGTGCACGGCGAGCTCCGCCGCCGCCTCCGGCGCCCGATCGCGGTACGCCGCCTCCAACCGGAGGCCGATCACGCGATGGAGCTCGGCGCGACGGGCAGGTGAGGTTCGCTCGCCGATCACCTCCCGATACAGCGCATGCAGGAACTCGAACGTGGCCGATATGGTGCCGTCCGGCCACTCCAGCGTCGGGCCTCGGCGGACGAACGCGCTCCGCCGCGCCAGCGCGTCGAGCACCGCCTCCACCTCGCTCGTCGGTTCACCAGCTCCCGCGCCGATCGCCGCAGCCGAACATGCACCGCCGAGGACGCTTGCCACTTCGAGCAGCCGACACTCCCGATCGTCGAGCCTGTCGACCTGGCGCTCGATGGCTTTCCGGATGTCGACCGGGATCCCAAGGGTCCCGGCATCGACGGTGTCGCGCACGGTCCAGCCACACTCGCGCGGAACGACGACGCCCCTGGTCATGAGATCGGCCAGGACGTTCACGATGAAGAAGGGATTGCCTTCGGTGTGCTGGTAGATGAGGCGTGCCAGCCGCTCGAGCGACGCGCTGGCGTCCGGCGCGGCGGGGAAACGCGCATGAAGGTATTCGATCACGGCCCGTTCGTCGAGCTGCGTCAGCGGAATCTCAGTGCTGAGACCCTTGACGCAGAGACCGTCGGCGATCGACTCAGGTGAGTGCACGGCGCTCGCAGTCTCTCCGAGACGGTACGTGCCGACGAGGAGAATGGCGGCGTTCTCCGGCCGCCGCGCAAACGACGCGATCCAGTCGAGTGTGGACGCATCGCTCCAGTGAAGATCCTCCAGGCACAGCGCAATCGGCCCGCGCAGGCTCATGGCTTCGAGCGCGTCGGTCAGCTCCCGAAGCATCCGATCCCGGGTGACTCCGACGCTCTGTCGCTGCAACGCCGAGAATTCCGCGGGGGGCTGGAACGCGGGCAGCTGCGCCAGCCACGTCGGTGCGCAGCGGCGCAGGACGGCGATGAAGTGCTCGCCGTCCTCCTGCCGGCAGAGTCGAGTCAACGCCTCGAGCAGCGGCTGGTACGCCTCGCCGGCTCCGTACTGCTCGACGCAGTCGGCTCGCGCGATGCGCCATCCGTTCCGGTCGCCGATGCTGGAGAGAAAGGCCTCGACGAGCGCCGTCTTGCCGATTCCGGGCTCGCCCGTCAGGAAGACGATCTGTCTGGTGCCCGTCTGGGCGAGCGCCGCTGAGTGGGCCAGCTGCGCGAGCGCGGCGTCGCGTCCCACGATCGGCCCGGCCGGACGTGCAGGCGGCGGCTCGGCCGGGCGATCGCGGTTGACGTAGCCGTCTGCGGAGCAGGGCACCAGAAACCGGAAGCCGCGCCGGTGAACCGTCTCGATGAACCGCGGCTCACGCGCATCGTCCTGGAGCGCCTGTCGCAGCTCCTGGATGCAGGACGTGAGGGCCGCATCGCTGACGGCGGTGTCCGCCCAGACCGTTCGGAACAGCTCCGCCTTTGTGACGACCTCCTCGGATCGCTCGACGAGCGCGTGGAGCACCAGGAGCGACTTCGGGGTGATGCGGACTTCCTGTCTGCCTCGCTTCAACCCCTGGGTCGGGTGCAGGCAATAACGGCCGAAGCGAATCGTTCGAAGTGCGGGCACCGTTCTTCCTAATCGAGCATCTGAAACCACTCTAGATCCGAAACGATCGTCGCCGCCGATCCGAACCTCGACTAATGACTCCTGCTGGAATCCTGCTGAAATCCCATAGCTCTCCTGTGACTGCGACGGGCGATCGTCGCCATCTTACTGTGAGTGAGCGACGCCTTCGGCACCGTACTCGTCAGTCCGCTGTCGGTGTTCAGCTCGACGTGATGGATCAGCTGGAGCTGATAAAAGGAGTCTCTAATGATGAGTCGTATCTGTAGTGCTTTCGTTCTCGCTATCACCCTGATCGTCGGCCCCGCCAGCGCCACTGCACAAGATGTCCAGGCGGAGACCGATCTCGTCGTGCGGTGGCCAGACCCCGTCCTGCAATGGAACGCCGTCATGCTGTCGACGGTCGGCGGCAAGAACGCGGTGGAACAACAACGCATCGCAGCCATCGCACAACTCGCGGTCTTCGAAGCCGTCAACGCGATTACCGGCCGCTACGAGCCTTACCTGGACTCGATCGTCGCGACGCCCAACGCATCGCCCGAGGCGGCGGCGGTCGTGGCCGCACATGCCGTGCTGATGCAATACGTCCCCGAGCAGGCGGCGACACTCGACGCTGCCAGGGCGAGCTCGCTGGCGAGAATCCCGGAGGGCCCGTCGAAAGATGCGGGTATCGTTGATCGGCCAGGCCGCGGCGAAAGCGATGATCGACCAGCGCATGAATGACGGCTCTCAGACGCCGGAGTTCCACGTGCCGCCCTCGATGGCTCCAGGCGAATGGCAGCTCACGCCCAGCTGCCCGCCTCAGGGAGGACCCTTTCTGCACCTGCGGAACGTGGCACCGTTCGGCATCGAGCGGAGCGATCAGTTCCGAGCGGATCCTCCGCCAGCGCTCACCAGCCGGAGGTACGCGAGGGACCTCAACGAAGTGAAAGCCGTCGGTGCGCTCGAGAGCCCGAACCGGCCGGCCGATCGTGCCGACGTGGCTCGCTTCTACGCGGCAGTCCTCGGGCTTCCGACCTGGAACGTGGCTGCACAACAGGTTGCCGTGTCGCAGAAGCGATCGCTCGAGGCGAACGCCCGGGCGTTCGCCCTTCTGAACATGGCGCTGTTCGACGCGGTGATATCGGTGTTCGAGACGAAGTACCACGAGACGTTCTGGCGGCCCGAGACGGCGATCCCGGCAGCCGATGTGGATGACAATCCGTGGACCGATCCGGATCCGGCGTTCAAGCCGTTCGTCACGACGCCCTGTCACCCGAGCTATCCATCGGCCCATGCCAGCCTCGGTCATGCGGCGCGCAAGACGCTCGAGCGCCTCTACGGCACAGGACCTCATTCCATCGAGCTGGCCAGTCCCGCCGTGCCGGACGTGAGGCTTCAGTACACGAGCTTCGAGGAGATCACCCACGACATCGACGACGCGCGCATCTACGGAGGGATCCACTTCCGCTTCGATCAGCAGGCGGGTGGCAAGCAGGGTCGCCACGTCGCGTCGTACATCCTTCGACACCACCTCCGGCCGGCACGTCATGACCAGCACGGCAGCGGAGCGACCGACAACGATCGTTGATCCCCGAACAGCTCGTCGTCTTCGAGGGCGTCGTCTTCGCCAAAGGCGTGGTCGGGGCTGATGGCCGGGACAGGAGTCCGACCACCGCGAGCCCGCGCAGGTGAGGGCCGAGCCGCGTCGCTCGCGTGACGATACGGAACGGGTTTGACGGAGGCCGCCCCCGGTCGCGAAGACTCGCCAGGCGCGAACTGGCGAAAAGGCCGGAGGGCGGTCGTTCCGATCTGTGTCGCCATAGACCAGCAGGCGCGCGCGTGGACGACCCTTGCCAGGACAGCCGAACGACAACGCGCGTGTATAGCGTCTCAGGTCGCGCTGCCGTCCACGTGCTCTGGCCGACAGCATCGAGAGTCACGCCACGCCACTGGGCGGCGGCTGACGTGCCCTCCGAAGATACCGGTAGCCGAGAAAAGCGACAAGAACGATAACCATGAACGAAGGGGGAAAGAGCTGGCCCCCTGGGGAAATGAACGACGCCGGGAACAGCAGTAATCCGATCGCCGCAAGAAGGGAGGGGGGTGCGAAGCGAGAGCGGCGCCACGTGAGGGTGGCGGTGACGAAATTGGTGCAACTCCACGTCAGAACGAACAGCGCCGCGAGAGGGGACGTATTGGAATCACGCGGCAAGACGCCCCAGAATGCAGCAATCCCCAGAAGGCCCGCTACGAGAAGCGCACCCGCAAGCAGGATTATTCCGAACGGTCTCTCGAGCGTCGCTCCCATCCAACACCTTCGCCTCTCATCGGCCGTCGGCCAGGGACGACATGAACGCGTCGATCTGTTCGCGCACTTCCCGCGGCGTGCTGATGAAGAGGTGATGAGCGCCCGAGAGCTCCACCACGCGCCCTCGCTCGGCAAACGCCTCGAACCATTTCTCGTGATTGCGAACGCGCTCGCGAGTCAATTGATACAGCTTGTCGACCCGCTCGCGAGCGCCCGCATCCACGGCTGCCGTCCCAATGAAGTCCTGCGGGAATGGCGGTCTGTCAGAACTGCCGCGCCGCATGAAGTCATCTACCGAGTTCGGAACCGCATAGACGGCAAGGGCGCGCACGCGAATACGTTCAGGCTTGTACGGCTTGTAGGCAGCCTGCAGCTCTTTCGACATCGCCTGAATGATCGGGCGGTCCGGCGCCCACATGCGTGCGACGGTTCCGTCGGGATTCTCAACCCAACGCGCGCGCAGGTACGCCTCGGGAAAAGGCAGCCCCTGGATGTTCGCGAAAAACGATCGCAACGCAGTGAAGGACGCCAGGTCGCCCGGTCCGGGACCGGGAGCGCCGGGCAGCGTGCCCCGAACCGCGTTGTAGGCCTCGCTGTCCGCGTCGTCTCCGCGATCGAACGCGGCGTCGACATACACGAGACCGGTGATTCGAGTGGGGTACCGGGCGCCCAGCACGTGCATCGCTTCGCCAGCGCCCGAGTGACCCACGACGACTGGTTTCTCCAGGCCGACAGCGTCCATGACGCGCACGGCGTCTTCGGCCAGGCGACCGAATCCGTAGCCAGTGGTGGGTGCGGACGAACCCCGATGACCGCGTCTCGTGAAACCGACGACGCGGTATCGCTTCGCCAGCACGGGCGCCATGTCATCAAAGACATGCGCTGAATCACCCCCGCCGTGCATGAGAAGCAGAGGGCGACCCGATCCGCCCCAATCGAGCACCTCCAGTTGCACGCCAGTGTCGACCGTGACGAGAGACGACTTGTGCGGCGATGGATCCCGCCACTCGTCCTGCTGCGCCGACGTCGAGGTGGCCGCTGCCAGCACGAAGAGCACGCTGGCCGCCATCCGTCGTCGCGGCGCGATGGTCACAAGAGCCGCGCCCGTCCAGAGGGCCCCACCCCACCAGGAGCGCGCCAGCGCGATCCCTACGCGTCGTCGCGGAGTCTGAGGATCGTCAGACGAATCACCTGTTCGAATTCCCCGAAATTTGCGATGGGTCATTTTAACTGCATTGTAGTTCAAATCGGAAAGACGGTCAAAGGCTGTCTGGCAGCAGCTGGACCTAGCGTTTGGCGATCGCGCGGTTCGGGTCCGCGCGGCGGTGGTGGACGCGTCGCTGATGCAGACGCTCGGCGTGCAGCCGATTCAAGGGCGTCTCTTCGCGAAAGGGGAAACGGGCACGCCCGCGCAGGCGCCGGTGGCCATCCTCTCGTACGACCTGTGGCAGAGCGCCTTCGGGGGGCAGCCCGTGGTGGGGCGCCATGTCGATCTGGGCGGACGACGGGCTGAGGTCATCGGCATCCTGCCGGCCGGCACCGATCTGATGGACACACACACGGAGCTCTGGCTGCCACTCCCCATCCTGCCGGAGGAGCTTGGGGCTCGCGGCAACCACAATCTCCGCGTCATTGGGCGTCTGAAAGATGGAGTCACGGCGCAGGCGGCGCAGGCGGAGTTGCTCACGTTGGTCCAGACCTGGGCTGGGCGGGCCAGCGTCCCCCCAGGCGCGCGCGGGCACGCCGGACACGTCTTCAGGTCGGTCACGACGGACGGCAAAGGGCACTACCTGAGGATGACGCCGCTCGCGGAGCAGATCCTCGGCCGCGCCGGCCAATCGATCTGGGTGCTGCAGGCCGGAGTCGCGCTGGTGCTGCTGATCGCCTGCGCCAACGTCGCGAATCTGCTGATCGCCCGCGCCGAGAGCCGTCAGCGTGAATTCGCCGTCCTGACCGCGCTCGGCGCCGGCCGGGGCGCGATCCTGCGCAAGGCTCTGACCGAAAGTGTGCTCCTCGCTCTCGCGGGCTGCGCGCTCGCGGTGATCATCGCGCGGGCCGGCCTCCAGGCGCTCATACGCGCCTATCCCGACAGCCTGCCTCGCATCGAGGATGTCGGGATCGACATGCGTGTGTTGCTCGTGTCCGTCGTCGTCGCGTTGATCTGCGGGCTCCTCTTCGGACTCGCGCCCATGCTGCACACACGCGCGGACATCACGGCAAGCGCGCTGAAGTCCGGCGCACGCGGCTCCTCCGGTGCCACCCGCCATCACCTGCGTCGCGGGCTCGTCATGGCTGAAACCGCCCTCACCGTCATCGTCGCAATCGGCGCCGGCCTGCTGCTCCGCACGGTCCACAACCTGGCGGCCGTCGACCCCGGATTCCAGCGAGAGCACCTGTTGACGTTCTCAATCACCCTCCCGCTCGAGACCAACGACGCTCGCACCACGATCGTCGGCGTCCCGAGCGCCGCGCGGTCGCGGACGTATCAGCGCATGGTCGAACGGCTGCGCGCCTTGCCCGGAGTCCGCGGCGCCTCGGCGATCACTCTGCTTCCGCTCGACCGCTCCGTGAACGGCAGCAACACGGAAGTCGCCGGGGCCGAGCAGATCGGGATCGACTACCCACGGGTGTTGTCGAACTTCTTCGAAACGATGGACATCCCCATCGTTCAGGGACGCAGCTTCGAATCGACGGATCCGGGCGTCAGGCGGCTGGGTCACCGTGGTCAACGAGACGCTCGCGAACACGCAGTGGAAGGGCCAGAATCCGATCGGTCAGCGGCTGCGGCCCGCGGGCACCAAAGACCAGTGGTTCACGGTCGTTGGCGTCGCCAGGGACGTCAAGCAGGCGAGTCTTGATAGGGCTGCGGAACCGGAGGCGTACATCCTCGTCGATCAGTTCGTGACCGACAGGCCGGCCACGTGGGTCGGGTTCTCGCCGGCGGCGATGAACATGGTGGTGAGAACAACGCTGCCGCTGACGACGGTGGCCCCGACGATTCGGGCGGCGGTCCGGGACATCGATCCGACGGTTCCGGTGGCGCGGCTGCGGGAGATGGACGCCGTTGTGGCCCAATCGATCGAACGGCCCCGGCTGCTCGCCCAACTCCTCTCGGCGTTTGCAGGGCTGGCGCTGCTGCTCGCGGCGATCGGCACGTATGGCGTGCTCGCCTACATGGTGGCCGAGCGTCGGCGGGAAATGGGCATTCGGCTGGCGCTCGGCGCGACACGCGGACGGGTGCTGGGGCAGGTGATGAAGCAGGGGCTGGTGCTCGCCGGCACCGGCGTGGTGGTCGGGCTATTCGCCGCACTTGGACTCACGCGGCTGCTGACGACATTGCTCTTCGAGGTTCAGCCGGCCGATCCGATGACGGTGGCGATCGTGATTCCGTCGATCGTTGTGATCGCGGCCATGGCCTGCTGGTTCCCGGCCTGGCGGGCTTCGCGCATCGATCCCAGCGTCGCGCTCAGAGCGGAGTGACGACGTCTGTAAGGAATCGCCCCTTCGGCGCGGCCTAGGCCACGTTCACCTATCCGCACTGACGCTGACAAGTGGCAGTGCGCGCAATGGCCGTTGCGACCCTTCAGCCCCGCCGAACAAGGCCGGACAGCGACGGCTACTCCTCTTTCAGCGTCAGCGCCGCATCGGCGTTGGCGATCCGCCGCGACGGTCCATAGCTCGCCGCGAGGGCCACGAACGACAGCAGTCCGGCCGAGGCGAGCAGCGTGGGAAGGCTCGAGGCAGACGCGCCGCCTGCGAACAGCGTGACGTTGATTCGTGCCAGCAGGATGGCCATCGCGATTCCGGCGGCGGTGCCAACCAGCGTCGGTCCGAGGCCCTGCCGCACGGCGAGGCGAACGAGCTCCCCGCGGCTCGCGCCCAACGCCAGCCGGATGCCGAACTCGCGGCGGCGCTGTTCCACGGCGTAGCTGACGACGCCGTAGACGCCGAGCGAAGCGAGAATCACCGACAGACCGGCGAACGCGCCCATCCACAACATCGGCACCCAGCGCCAGCTGACGGAGCCGAACACGATCTCGTCCCACCGGCTGATTCGGGTCGATCGCGCGAACCGCGGCGCGAATGCGCGCCGACGCCGCCCCATCTCCCAACCGCGAGCGCACGACGAGCGTCATCGACGACTCGGGGCTCTGGGGCAGCGGGAGATAGACCATGGGACCGGGCGCGGCGCCGAGACCCTGCTGCCGGACGTCGGGCACCACTCCGACGATGGTCAGCCACGCGAACGGCGCGGCCGGTGTTCCGCGCTTGATGCGCCTGCCAATCGGATTCTCGCCAGGCCAGAATCGCCGCGCCAGCGCCTCGTTGACGACCACCACCGGCAACGTTCCGGCACGGTCGTCTTCGGAAAACAGCCGCCCCTGCGCCGCGGGGATGGCGAGAGCACGGAAATAGCCGGCGGTCACGATGAATCTCGCCGCGCCGGGCCGCGTCGCGGCGTCCTCGCTCAGCGACTCGCGCCCTTCGATGGTCAGGTAGCCTGAATTGCCGATGCCGCTCATCGGCACGTGCGTCACTGCGGCGGCGGCCTCGACGTCGGGGCCCCCAGTCGCTCGATCACACGGGTGAAGAAGAGCGCATGCTCATCCCCCGGTCGGTTGGACTGCAGGCTCACCCGCGCGGTCATGACGCCGTCGGCGCTGAAGCCGGGATCGATTTGCCACGTGGCGAGAAAACTGCGCGTCAACAGGCCGGCGCCGGCGAGCAGCGTGACGGCGAGCGCGGCCTGGGCGACGAGCAGCCCGCGCTGGATCCGGCTCGAAGAACGTGCCCTCGCCGCCACGCCCGTCGACGTGAACTCGATCCGCGAGTACCGCAGCGCCGGGAGCCCGCCGAAGACCAGGCCGGCGACCAGCGAGATGCCGAGGGTATAGCAGAGAACACGCGAGTCCAGCAGGGCCGGGCCCGCCGCGAACGACGCGCTCTCGGGCAGCAGCACGACGAGCGCGTCGACGCTCCAGACCGCCAGCAGCAGGCCGGCACCGCCGGCGGCGGCCGCCAACAGCATGCGCTCGGTCACGAGCCGCGCGAGAAGCCGCTGCCGCGATGCGCCGAGCGCGGTCCGCACCATGAGCTCGCGCACAAGGCCCCACAACACGCTTTTGGTGCGCGTGCCGGTCAGCCACTCGCGCCGTGGCATGACCGCGGGGACGTGGCCGTTGGTCTCTGCTTCATGGGAGCTCGAGAGTCCGCGCATCTCCGCCATCGCCTGGGCGGCCGACGCGCCGGTCGCGAGACGGCCGACGACGAGCAGTGAGTGTTCCCCATGATCGTTCCGCTCTCTGTCCAGATTCAGGGGGGCCCAGACGTCGATGCCGGTGGCGGGGGAACTGCAACATGGGAGACACGACACCTGCGACAGTCACGCTTGCGCCGTCCAGCCGCACGGCACGTCCGACGATGTTTGGATCTGCCGCGAACACACGGCGCCATAAGGCGTGGCTTATGACGACCACCGACCCGCTGCTCCGCTCGTCGTCGGCCACCAGCATGCGGCCCGCAACCGGGGCAACGCCGAGCAGCCCGAAAAAGTTGCCGCTGACGCGCAGCCCCGTCAGCCGCTCGGCCTGTTCGACGCCGGTCAGGTTCGGCGTCCAGTCCCGATAGCGGCCAACGCCTGGAGCTTCGTCGCGCTGCTGCGCCACGCGAGGAAGTCCGGTGGACTGATGCTGAACCGATCCGCGCGGTCACGCCCCGTCTTCTCGTAGACCGAGACCAGAGCCTCTGGCTCCAGGTAGGGAAACGGCCGCAGCAGTCGCGCATTGAAGACGCTGAAGACCGCGGTGTTGGCGCCGATCCCGATCGCCATGCTGCCGATGGCGATTGCCGCGAACATCGGCGACCGGCGCAGGCCGCGGATTCCATAGACCAGATCCAGCCACGTCCTGTGCATGCCAGCTCGGCAGAGCAGAACGCATGCCACGAGCGAGAGCCCTCTTCCCGCTTGGGTGACGACGGCCAATGGGCCGGAGCTGTCCGTGCGCGGGATCGACTGTCCGGCTGCGGGACATCCAGTCGGAGAATCAGACCGGGATCCCGCGACGGGACGGTGCCGATCCAACCATCGAGCCCCAGACGCGCGGACGCGACGACGAAGCTGCGCTCCGTTCTTCGTTGTCACGCGTTAGTCGATCAGTAATCTCGACGTGCGGCCGGGCCAGTTGACGATCTCAAACCATCGGCCACTTGAAACTGGACTCCAGCGCCATCCTCCTGCCGGTGCGTCCCGATGTTCGCGCCGCCTCGATGACCTCGAGCACATGAAGCGCGTGCTCGACGGCAATCAAGGGCTCGCCTCCCGTCGCCAACGCCTGCGCGACGACCGTCGCTCCCTGCTGCCACACGTACGAGCCCGGATCTGGCACGAAGCGTTCGGGCTTCTCGTGATCGGTCGTGGCCAGGTCCACCCCAAACGGCGCCCAGTCGTACCCCACGAGGCCCATGTTGCCCTTGGTGCCCCAGATCGTGATCGTGTGGTTCTCCTGCCCCTTGCCCTCGTGGCCGTACGGGTCGAAGTAGTTGAAACCGCACTGGACGTGGGACATGACGCCGTTGCCGTGGTCCATCAACACCATCGCATTGTCTTCGGCTTCGACTCTGATCCTCCCCTTGTTGTCGACCGTTCGTTCCGGAGTGACGATGGCGGTCATGGCCATGACGGCGCGCGCCGGGCCGAGCAGGCCCGTGAGCGTGGCGAGGTTGTACACGCCGAGGTCGGGCAGGCTGCCTCCACCTCTTTCATAGAAGAAGGCAGACCACGTCGGACCCAGATGGCCATAGTGCGCGTGCGCGCTCGACACTCTCCCGAGCTTGCCCTCTCGGAGGGTCGCCGCCATGAAGGCGAACTGCGGGCTGTTGACCACGGCGGGAGCTCCCCAGAGACGCAGTTTCCTGCGCTCGGCCAGGTCCAGCAGAGCCCTGCCTTCCCTGTAGGTGTTGGCCATGGGCTTTTCGCTCCAGACATGCCTGCCCGCGAGCAGGGCCTGCCTGTTGAGCCGCCCGTGCTCCTGCATGTCGGTCAGGTTCACGAGCAGATCGAACGGCTGCCCGGCCAGCATCTGATCGATGTGGGGATAGTGATGCGGAACGCCGTACTCGGTGGCCCGGTGTCGGGCTCTTTCGTGCAGGATGTCGCACGTGCTCACGAGCTCGACGTGCGGTGACTTCGAAAGATGAGGCAGATACTGCGACGAGACGCTGCCACAGCCGATGACGCCGACGCGGATGCGCCGTTGCTGCACACCGTAGACTCGTTCGAGCGACGACAGCAGGAGCGAGGCGCCCGCCATGGCTGTTCGCTGCAGGAACTCCTTGCGTGTAATGGCGCTCATGGATCCCCGCCTGGCTCTTCCGGCAATCGACGCGGAGCGAGTCTGCAGAATACGCCAGACGCGCGATGAGTCAATCAGCGAGCCCGGCTGTTGCCTGCCCATCCTGCAGGTTACGTATGGAATTCAGAAGCGATACGCGACTCCAGCCCGTGCCCCCATTACCCAGTCGAGTCCTTCGCCGAACCACATCACCCCTTCGGTCCTGATGGCGATTCGACTCGAGAGGTCCCACTCTGCACCGGCCCTCCCGTGCAGAAGCCGGATCGTTTCGGTTCGGTCGATCCGAAGCCGCGGTTCGTCGACATCGGTGTGCGCCCGCTGCAGTCCTGCGCCGCCGCCGGCGATGAAGTGGAGGCGGCCGGCCGGCGTGGACCGGAACAACAGGCTCGCTGTAAACGTGGTTTCGGTGAAGTCATGTCGGTCTCGGCCGAAGACGTGGCTGACGCGGGCGGTGTGGACGTCACCGTCAACGACCAGACGCGGCGTCAAGTGAAAGCCGATTCCGCCCCCGAACAGCGGCGCGCTCCCCTGCTCCGAATCAGCGTGGCCGAGTCCGGCGCCCCCGATCGTGCCGGCGGCGACGGCCCGGCGCTCCTGGGCCCAGACGGGTGCAGCGGACAGGCTGACAATCAGCGCGAATCGGAACAGTCTGCCAATCCATGGACACTCCATACTGTCGAATGCGTGAATCGCGGTGCGAACGGCTCATCGCATGGAGTTCAGTGTCAGATGAACGCGAACCAGGACCTCCTGCCCGTTTCGGCGCACGGCCGCCACGCTTCTGCTCGCGCAGGGCACGATCCGATGCGCGATCGATGACGATAGTAGGTTACCTACCAACTATAGTAGGATACCTACCATGTCAGACCGGAAGGTGGTGAAGGGCACCCTCGAGCTGCTCGTCCTGCGAACCCTGGTGTTCGGCCCGCTCCACGGCCACGGGATCGTCAAGCACATCCAGCGGACGTCCGAAGACGTCCTGCAGGTGGAGCATGGGTCGCTCTATCCAGCTCTGCACCGCCTGGAGAAGAGCGGCTGCATCACGTCGAAATGGGAGCAGACCGATCGCGGGCGCGAGATGCGGATGTACCGGCTCACCGCCAGGGGACGGAAGCTGCTGACCATCGAGCAGAGGCGATGGGACGAACTGGTTCGGGCGATGGCCCGGGTGCTCAAACCGGTGTGAGGACCGGGTCACCAACTGAGACGCGATTCAAAAGGTCGTCCCGCGGATTTTCGGTCGTTGGGCCGGCGCCATCCGGCCCGTGAGGCTGCCATGACGAAGGGTCGAGACGACGAGATCGCACGCGAGATTCGGGCGCACCTCGATCTCGAGGCCGAAGAGCGTGTCGCGGACGGACTGTCCGAGACGGACGCGCGATACGCTGCGCTTCACGTGTTCGGCAACGTGACACGCACGCAAGAGGACGTGCGAGCCGTGTGGACGCGGCGCTGGCTCGACGAGATCGTCCAGGACATCCGCTACGCCTTCCGCACGCTCCGCAGGAGCCCCGGATTCACAATCGTGGCAGTGCTGACGCTCGCCCTCGGCATCGGCGCCAACACCGCCATCTTCTCCGTCGTCAACGCGGTCCTTCTCCAGCCACTCGGCTATCCCGAACCGGAGCAGCTCCAGTTCCTGACGACGCGGTTCGGGCGCGGGGAGAGCGGGCAGAGCCTCGTGTCGCCGGCGGAATACTGGGAGCTCACGGAGATCAATCACTCCTTCTCCGTCATTGGTGCATTCGTGATCGGCGAGGTGAACCTGGCGGCACGCGACAGACCGCGCCGCGTCACGCGAGCGACCGTGAATGCCGAGCTGCTCGAGGCGCTCGGCGTTCAACCCGAGCACGGCCGCTGGTTCCGCCGTGAGGAGACGCGCGCCGGCGGTCCCGCGCTCGTCATGCTGTCGTACGACCTCTGGCAATCGGGCTTCGGCGCGCGTGAGGACGTGGTGGGCCGCACGATTGAGGTCGACGGCGTGATGCGGGAAGTGATCGGCATCATGCCGTCCGGTTTCGACCTCATGGACCGCCATGTCGGGCTGTGGCTACCGCTCCAGCTCGCTCCGGCCATCCGGCAATATCGCGCGAGTCACTTTCTCTCGGTCCTCGGACGTCTGAAGGATCACGTGACACCGAAGCAGGCCGAAGCGGAGCTCGCGTCGCTCGTCGCGAGCTGGGGTGAGCGCGCTGGCGTGAGCGGGCACGTGTTCACCCCCGGCGAGCACGTGATCCAGATGGGTTCGCTGCAGGACGCGATCGTGGGCTCGGCGCGGCGCGTCCTCTGGGTGCTGCAGGCTGCCGTGGGACTCGTGCTGCTCGTGGCGTGCGCGAATCTCGCCAATCTGATCCTGGCGCGCGCGGGAGCCCGGCGGCGGGAGCTCGCAGTGCGCACGGCGCTGGGCGCGAGCCGCGGGCGGCTGCTCCGCCAGTTCACCACGGAAGGCATCGTGCTGTCACTGCTCGGCGCGACACTCGGCCTTGGCCTGGCCCGCGCGGGCGTGCGCATCTTGAGCGCAGCCTACCCGGATGGTCTTCCACGTGTCACTGACGTTGCCCTGGATCCGGTGGTGCTCGGGTTGACGATGGTCGTGTCCGTCCTGACCGGCGTGGCGTTCGGCTTCGTTCCGCTGGTGGCGTTGTCGGCAGCCCGCTTCGGGCGGCTGCTGAAGGATGCCGGAGCGCGCGGCGCCACGACTGCGCGCCGCGTGCGCGGCGTGCTCGTAGCCGGCGAAGTGGCCCTCGCGGTCGTGCTCGTGGTGGGCGCCGGACTCATGATGCGGACGGTGCTGAACCTGATGAACGTGGATGCAGGATTCGACCGATCACGGCTCCTGACGTTCGGCGTGGCGCTCCCGGTCGCCTCGTACCCGACGTTCGATCGGCAATTGCAGGCTTATCAACGGTTGACCGATCGATTGAGCGCCATGCCGGGCGTCGATAGCGTATCGATCGTGTCCGGGCTCCCGCCGCTGCGTCAGGGCAACGGCTTCGGGACAGATGTCGAAGACTATACGCCGCAGCCGGCCGTGCTGGACGCGGTGGACTACTACCAGACGGTCACCGCCGGCTATTTCGAAGCCATGCGGATTCCGATCGTGCAGGGGCGCACATTCCGGGAGGCCGACGGTATCGCCGCGCCCGTGGCGGTGGTCAACGAGACGTTTGCGCGCACCTTCTGGAAGGACCTCGACCCGATCGGCCGGCGCGTGAGGCCGCGCTTCGGTGACAAGACCCCCTGGGTGACGGTCGTAGGCGTCGCGAAGGATGTGAAGCAGGGCGGTGTCGATCGGGCAACCGGCACCGAGCTCTACCTGCTGCTCGAGCAGCTTCCGCAGGTCTTTCCGAACGTCCCGGTCCTGAACACGATCCTGCGCGCGATCACCGACAGCGGGGCCATGAACATCGTCGCGCGGAGCGACATGCCGATGGCCACGCTGCAACCGGCGATTGCGAGCGCGGTGCGTGAAGCCGATCCCTCGCTCCCGGTCATCGGGCTGCAGCCGATGGACGACGTGATCAGCGGCTCGCTGCGGCAGCCGCGCATGTTGATGCAGCTGTTCGGCGGCTTCGCGGGCCTCGCGCTACTGCTCGCGGCGATCGGCACCTATGGGGTGCTGTCGTACCTCGTGACGCAGCGCCGGCGCGAGATCGGCATCCGGAT
Source organism: uncultured Acidobacteriota bacterium (assembly GCA_963749835.1). Classification (GTDB taxonomy): domain Bacteria; phylum Acidobacteriota; class Vicinamibacteria; order Vicinamibacterales; family 2-12-FULL-66-21; genus JALZOC01. The sequence goes on along the minus strand of CAVVOD010000001.1, from coordinate 1,741,425 downwards.
GGCGCTCGGCGCGGGCCGCGAAACCGTCCTCCGCAGCGTCATGGCGCATGGGCTCACCCCCGCGCTCATCGGCCTCGCCGCCGGACTCGCTGCCGCGCTCGTGCTGACGCGACTGATGGAGACGCTGCTCTTCGAGGTCAAGCCCAACGATCCGGCGACGCTCGCGGGCGTGGCGGTGCTCATCACCGCCGTCGCCGCCGCCGCGAGTCTGGTCCCCGCCTTCCGCGCGACGCGGGTCGATCCGATCGTGGCGCTCAAGGAGGAGTAGCGATTGGTGCCGACCAGGCACGTCCCTACCCGCATGATGCCATACTCGTATGGTAGAATGAGATGTATGAAGAAAACCCTCCACATTGACGAGCGCCTGTTGCAAGACGCTAGAAGCGCGTCCGGCAGCAAGACCGACACCGAGACGGTCCGTCTCGGTCTCGAGGCACTAGTCCGGCGCGCCGCCTACGAGCGCCTTCGCGCTCTCCGCGGCTCGGAGCCACGTGCTCGTGAGATCCCGCGGCGGCGTGGGCGGTCCTCGGCGCGGGATTCTGCCGCGTGAGCGTGCTGGTCGATACGTCTGTCTGGATACGATTTCTGTCGAACCGGGCACCGTATGCAGCTGAACTAGATAAACTCTTGAGCCGCGACGATGTGAGCGGCCACGACTTTGTCGGCGGTGAGCTGCTCATGGGCGATAAGGGCGGCCGCAAGGAGCTGCTGGCTAACTATGGGCGCCTGGACCGGGCGCCAGTTGTCGCTCACTCCGAAATCGTCGCGTTCGTGCGCGATCGGAAGCTACACGGCCGCGGTGTCGGATGGATCGACGTGCATCTACTGGCATCGGCACTCGTGGGTCGACTGAGGCTATGGACGACCGATCCGGCTTTGACGACCTTGGCGAAGGAGTTGGGGATCAGCTACGAGTAGTCGCCATACAGCGCCTTGGTGGCACTTCGGGATAAACACGACGTGACACCTGCACTCCGATACCGAGTGATTCAGACTCTCCAATGTGTCCATCCGGATGCGTCCTCTCGTGTGCTTGGCGGCTCACGAGCGAAGTATCTAACGGTGGACACACTCCCTCACACGTCAAACATCTACTCCCTCCCCGGCCAAGCCGGGGGCCTTCCGGTGGGGCTAGTCCAACAATTTTGCAACTCAGAGGGTCGCAGGTCCGCCCGATGAAGGTCACAATGCGCTGGACGTTGAGCGCCTGCAAAGATGCGGTTCCGCGACCAGGGCGGAATTTGGGGCCACTGAGCGCGTTGTCGTTTCGTCACTCCGCCCGGAGGGCTTCGACCGGATCGACGCGCATCGCCCGCCACGCCGCCGGGATGCTCGACGCGACCGCGGCGACGAAGAGCATCGCACCACCCGAGGCCAGCGAGACGAGGTCGTGCGGCGTGATACCGAAGAGCACCGTTGCCAGGAGACTCCGCGAGGCCTGGACCAGCCCGAGGCCCAGGATCAGGCCGACCGCGACCAGCACCGCGCTGCGGCGGACGACGCCCGCGCCGACCGCCGCCGGCCGCGCGCCAAGCGCCAGGCGAATCGCCAGCTCCCGCCGGCGCAGGGCGACCGACCAGGAGAACAGGCCGAAAACCCCGAGTGCGGCGAGGAACGCGGCCAGCGCCCCGAATGCGGTCAATGTGGTCATCAGCAGCCTTGGCTCGGCAGTCCGGCTGCGCAGCCGATCCGCCCAGGCTTGGGCGGTACCCGAGCGGCGTGTTCGGAGCCACGGCCTTGAGTGCCTGCCGCACGGCTTCGACCGCGGTCGCGCGATCCCGCGCCGCAATGGCCACCGTCACGCTGCGGAACGGAAACTGCCTCATCGGCGCATAGACGGCAGGCTCGACAGGTATCCCCAGCGCGACGTTGCGGATGTCACGCACCACGCCGACGATGCGGGTCCGCGCCGGCGGCGTCCAGCGGCCGTCTGGAGGGCGCGTCCACGTGAGGTTGCGCGCCAGCGGGCCGACCTGCGCCGGGGTCTCGCGAAGCTCGCGGCCAACGGCAGACCGGCCAGGAAAGTATCGCGTCGCCAGCGTCTCGTTGACGATGACGACGGCTTCGCTCTCGGGCGTGTCATGCACGCCGAATGCGCGTCCGTCGATCAGGGTGGCGCCCATGGTCTCGAAGTAGCCTTCGCTGATCGAGTGGTACTGCACCTGCGGACGATCCTCGGGCCTGCCGTAGGCCCGGTCGGCGGCGTCCAACGGATTGCGCCACCCGTGCTCCATCGGCACGGTGTTCGGTACTGCCGGCCGAGACCACCCCCGGCCGATCACGCACGCGCTCCAGGATTTCCGCGTGTTGACGACTGAGCGTCGGCCACGCCGCTGGTCCCTCGCTCATGGGCAGCTGCACGTCGGCGAGTACGACCGATTCGCCGGTCACGCCGATCGGCACCCGCGTCATCTCGCCGACGGTGCGGACGAGCAGCGCCGAGCTCACGAGGAGGGCGCAGGCGAGCGCCACTTCGGCGACGATCAGCGCCTGGTAAAGGACCCGCGTCTCGCGCGAGCTGCCGCGGCCGCCGCTCTTCAGGTCACCGCCGGTCTGGCGCCGCACCAGCACCAGCGATGGCACCAGCCCGAACGCCAGTGTCATTGCCCCGATGAGCGCGACGGCCAACGCCAGGACGCGACCGCTCACCGCGGCGTCGGCCAGGCGCGGGACGTCGATTGGAGTTACGGAGACGATGACCGGCAAGGCGACCAGCGCGACCAGGACGCCAGCGATGGCGCCGCCTGCCGAGAGAATCATCGCCTCCGCGAGGAGCTGGGTCACGATCTGGATGGGCGCCGCGCCGATCGCCGTGCGTACCGCAATCTCGCGTTCGCGCGACAGCGCGCGGGTCAAGAGCAGCGATGCCACGTTCAGGCAGCCGATGAGGAACAGCACACCGACGGCGCCGACGAGGACATAGAGACCCGGGCGGTAATAGCCAAGCTGATCGTCGAGGAGTGGGACAACGGCAAAGGCCCAGCCCTTGTTGCTGCCTTCGAACTGCCGGCCGAGCCTCGCCGCCAGCGTGTCCGTCGCGGCACGTGCCTGGTCGATCGACACGTCGTCGGCCAGCCTGCCCAGGCCTTCCATGAAGTGGGCGCTGCGGCTGTGCTGTGAAGGATCCCACTGCAGGCGCTGCCACACGTCCACGTCGTCCGGGAAGTGGAAGCCTGCCGGCATCACGCCAGCGATCGTGTAGGGCGTGTCATCGAAGGCCAGTTGCCGGCCGACGATGCCGGGGTCGCTCCCGTAGCGCGTCCGCCAGAGCCGGTCGCTGATGACCGCAATCCGCGTCCGCGAAAAGAATGGGCCGTCCTTCGGGAAGCCTTCGCCGATCTGCGGGCCGACGCCCAGGACTGCGAACATGTTGCCGCTGGTCTCGATGGTCTTGACCCGCACCGGCTCCAGGCCTGGATCGCGCAGGTTGACGTTCGGCCGCCACCACGCCGCCGCGTCGGCGAACACCGGCAGCCCCTTGTAGTCCATGAACGTGACCGGCGAGAACAGATCGTGGGCGAGGCCCTTCTCGGTGTTGGTGTCCCAGAGCTTGATCAGCCGATCCGGAGCGCGATACGGCAGCGGGCGCAGCACCACCGTGTCGACGATGGTGTAGATGACTGTGGCCGAGCCGGTGCCAAGGCCGAGCACGAGCACGACGACGAAGGCGAAGGCCGGGTGGAGACGAAACTGGCGCAGGGCGATCCGGAGTGCGTATCCCATGGCGAAGCTCCTGGAGCGGGAGGCCGGGGCGATGTCCTCGGCGGAACGGGCGCAGAGCCCGCGGGGATCGCGGCGCGGCTCGGCGCGCAGCGGGACGAGTCCCGAGGTTGCGAGCGCCTGGTGCGCGGCGGCTCGGGAGGCTGCAACATCGGCACGTGGAAGCTTGGACGTTGGCAGGGCAGGCGGGTTAGCTCCGGCTCAAAAAAGATCCGCGCAGGCGGTCGGAGCGTCCCCTTCGAACGCCAGGTGGATCGGGTACTATCCCGCAGCGTGCCCTTCGAGACGACGCGGTGGAGCCTGATTGTCGCCGCGGGCAGTGATGACTCGTCCGCCGCCCGCGACGCGCTGGCGACGTTGTGCGAAACCTACTGGTATCCGCTGTATGCCTACGTGCGCAGGCGCGGCGCCGGCGCCGACGACGCGCGCGATCTCACGCAGGGCTTCCTGACGTCACTGCTCGAGCGTCGCGACTTCGAACGGGTCGATCAGACGCGCGGCCGTTTTCGCGCTTTCCTGCTGGCCTCGCTGCAGCACTTCCTCGCCAACGACGCGGCGCAACGGCGCACGCAGAAACGCGGTGGTGCCATCACGCTGCTGCCGCTGGTCCTCGATACCGCTGAAGGCCGCTATCGGGTCGAGCCGGAGGATTTGGCGACACCGGAGACGTTGTACGAACGACGTTGGGCGTTGACGGTCATCGAGCGCGTCCTGGTCCGGCTGCGGCGTGAATGGGAAGCTGGCGGCCGGACGACCGAGTTCGACCAGCTCAAGGCCTGCTTGCTTGGCCAGAATCCCATCGGCGGCTACGCGGCAGCGGCCGCAAGGCTCGAGACGACCGAAGGGGCGCTGAAAACCGCTGTTCATCGTCTGCGCCGCAAGTTTCAACAGGCATTGCGGCAGGACATTGCCGAAACCGTGTCTGATCCGGCCGACATCGACGACGAAATCCGCTACCTCGTCCGAGCGCTGACATAGTGTCCGATGTCAGCCGGCGTAGTGGTCGCCTCCAGGCGGCCTCGTAGCGTCGTGTAACCTCGTTCGAGCATTCCGTCTATCACAGGCATGGAGGCCGTCACTTTTCTCACGGGGGCATGTCCCCGGTGCGGCAAGGCGCTATCGGACCGCGCGCCGGAAGGGCTCTGTCCGGCGTGTCTGCTCGTCGCCGGCACCGAGCTGCTCACGTACGGCACCGTGGGCGAGGATTTCACAGTGACGTCTGGGGGCGGCGCTGCCGTCTCTCAGCCGGTTGCGCCGCAGCTGATTCCCGGACAGACCTGGGGCTCGTATCGCATCGGCCGCCTGCTCGGCCGCGGCGGGATGGGCGAAGTGCACGAAGCCGAGCACCTCGAGAGCGGACGCCGGATTGCGCTGAAGCTGCTGCACTCGCGGCTCCAGGATGCCGAGGACCGCGCGCGGTTCCTCCGCGAGGGCCAGCTCGCGGCTTCGGTGAGCCATCCGCACACGGTGTACATCTTCGGCAGTGAAGAGATCGCCGGCGTGCCGGTCATCACGATGGAACTGCTGCCCGGCGGCACCCTCAAAGATCGCGTCGCCAGAGACGGTCCGATGGCGCCGCCGCTCGCCGTATCGGCGGTCCTCGACATCATCGGGGGGCTGGACGCGGCACAGGCCGCCGGCATCCTGCATCGCGACATCAAGCCGTCGAACTGCTTCGTGGACAGCGACGGTTCGGTCAAAGTCGGCGACTTCGGGCTGTCGATTTCGACGCTGGCCCGCGACGTGCGGCAGCAGCTCGCCGGCAGCTTCGAAGGCACGCCGCAATTCGCCGCACCGGAGCAGCTGCGCGGTGAGCCGCTCGACGTTCGCGCCGACATCTACGCCGTCGGCGCCACCCTGTATTACCTGCTGACCGGGCAACCGCCGTTCGAGGCGGCCGATCTCCGTACGCTGGTCGAGCGCGTCAACACCGAGCCGGCACGATCGCCACGACTGCTCCGCCGCGAGATCCCCCATGGTCTCGCCGCGGCGATCCAGCGCTGTCTGGCCAAATCGCCCGCGCAGCGGCCGCCCACGTATACGGCGCTGGCCGAGGCGCTGCGTCCGTTCGGAGTCCTCGATGAGAGACCCGCGCCGCCCGGAATGCGATTCGCCGCGGGAGTGGCAGACATCCTGCTGCTCTCGGCACCGGTCGCCGTATGGCGTGCAGCGAACACGGAGATCGCCGTGGTCGGCGAGAGTACTGCCTCGATCCCGAACATGTGGACCTGGCTGCTGAACGTCGCCTATTTCTTCGTGCTGGAGGCGTGGTGGGGCGCCTCCCTGGGCAAGCGGCTGTTCGGATTACGGCTGTCCTCGCCGGGCGGCGGCGGCCGGACGGGGCGCGTCGCGCGGCGCACGGCCGTGTTTCACCTGCCGTGGCTCGCGGTCGCCGTTCTGCTCGTCGGATTCGGTCCAATCGGACCGACCGCCGACCGCCAGCTGGGCGCCAACTGGAGGCTGGACGCCAGCGACACGCGTGAGGGGATCGAAGGGCTCATCACGTTGACGCTCATCGCCACGCTGTTCGTCGCTGCCCGCCGCCGCAATGACTGGACCGCCCTTCACGATCTCGCCAGCGGCACGCGCGTGGTTTCACCATCCGCGTCGCACGTCCGGAAGCGGATGGCGCGGGCATCCTCCGCCGTGCTCGCCTGGCAGACGCCGACGACGCGTGGTCCCCGAATCGGACCCTTCGCAGTCGTCTCAGACGTCCGGAATGAGGGCGATCTCGTCACCGGGTTCGACCCCGTGCTTCGGCGGCAGGTGTGGATTCAGATCCGCGGTCCGCATACGCCCGCCATCGATCCGGCAAGGCGAGATCTCTCGCGACCCGGACGTCTGCACTGGCTGACGGGGCGGCGCGGGCCCACCGAGAACTGGGATGCATTCGAATCGCCCGATGGTCAGCCACTGCTCACCCTTCCCGCTCCTGACTGGACCACGCTGAAGTCGTGGCTGGTCGGCACGTGGGTCGTGCCTCGATAAGACCCAAAGAGCACAAGACCATGTTCCTGCCGAATGAATTCCGTCGCGCTGTGCTTGAACGTGTCCGCACAGATTTCCGTTATCGTCACCGAGACGGCGGCACCACGGTCCGCCAGGCTTCGCCTCGAATCCGCATCGGCATCGGCGTTCTGTCCCGTCGTTGGTTGTGCCGCCTCAACTCCTCGAGCATCGCCGCGATGCGGATGCCAGAGTTCTGCGTGGCAGTTCTCGTCTACGTGGTCACAGGCCACGCGCTGCCGGCGGTGGCACAGGTCGATCAACAACGCGCACAGGAGTACTTCCAGGAAGTCCAGACGTTGTGCGAGCGCGACGGCGGTCGTCTATGGGGCGTGTCGCTGTGCGGACCCATCGTGATCGCCGACATGCAGACGCAGACGTTCGCCACCAGCCGGCCCGCCCCGGAAGGGCCTCGCCCGCGATTGCTCGGTTTTGTGAACGCGCCGATCCAGTGGGGCGGCGCGACGTGGGGGGCCTACGTGTGGGACTTTGTCGTCAACGCGACGCCACGCCGCCGCCACGAGCTCTTCCTCCACGAACTGTTCCACGGCGTACAACCGCAGCTCGGACTGTCAGTACCGGCACTCGCCAGTGAACATCTCGACGCAGTGGATGGACGATATTGGTTGCGGCTCGAATGGCGCGCGCTCGCACGGGCGCTACGGGAAGCAGAGCAGCGCAACTTCGCCGTGCGCGAAGCGCTCGCGTTTCGGCAGGCTCGCCGGATGCTCTACCCAGCCACTGTCGAAAGCGAGCGCGCCTCCGAGATCACGGAGGGTCTCGCCGCGTACACCGGCACGATGCTCGCGGCACAATCTGCAGCCGAAGCGATCGCGAGTGCGCTCGACCTGCTGGCCGACGCGGAGACACAGGAAAGCTTCGTTCGCACGTTTGCGTACGCGTCCGGTCCGGCTTATGGCCTCCTGCTCAATGCATCGTCGCCCGGCTGGACGCGAAAAGTGCGCAGCACCGACGATCTCGCGACACTCGTCGCGAATGCGCTCGCTGTTCAACCGGCCACTGACGCGACGGCGGCGGCTGCCCGGTACGGCGGCGCCGAGCTCCGCGCGTCCGAACAGCACCGCGAGCAACAGCGGCAGGAGCGTGTCGCCGGGTTGCGCCGGCGGTTTGTCGACGGTCCGGTGCGTCTGATTGCGGGAGGAGGCGGCGGCAGTTACGATTCTCGGGGCGCGGTTGTGATTCCGGGCGCCGGCACGGTGTACTTCGGCGCCGTCCGCTTTTCAGGAGACCGGGGCACACTCGAAGTGGACAAGGGCGTGCTCGTCGCGAGCGATGGCGGCTGGCGCCGTGTTTCGGCGCCTCAGCGGCGCGACGACGGAACGTTTTACGGAGACGGATGGACGTTCAAGGCGGCAGCGGGATGGGTGGTTCGAGAAGGCGCACGCCCGAGCGACTACGAAGTTGTCCGGCAGCAGCCATGACCCTCGCACAGCCAGGCGGTCGCGCGACGACAACTCGGTCCGCCTCCACACATCACAGTACCCGGACAGCCGCGGATGTCGCTTGCCTATTCCTTCACGACCTGGACGCCAATCGCGGGTGCGCCCCGGAGCTTTCGGCAACGATGATGGTCGGCCTGCCAGTACCATAGCTTCATGACGTTCACTTCCCGGCTAACCCAGCCAAACCCGGAGCGCGTTCGCAGCGGGCGTCCGCGAAAGCGCCGCCTCGTCCGCCGCGCCGAGGAGCTCCCGACGGCCGCTCTTCCAGCCGGCGAGGACACGAGTCTCGCATCTCCCGGCGCGTTGGCGCTGCGACGACTCGCCAATCTGCTCGCCAGTTACACACCGCACGACGGTGCCTTTCAGCTTCGTCTACCGGGCACCTGGGCCGTCCGTCTGTCGCGAATGACAACCGAGGCCTCTTACGCGACGCTGGGCCCGGCCTGTGCGTCGCCGCGCAAGGGGCGAAGGTGGTCATGCTTGGCCGCGAATTGCTCGAGTACGATCCGGCGCATCTCCTCGTGTTCGCGGTGGATCTGCCGGTCTCCAGCCAGGTCACGCGAGCGAGTCGGAAGGATCCGTATCTGGGCTTTGTCATGGATCTGGATCCCACGCGGGTGGCGGAGCTCGCCCCACGCGTGTACCCGCGTGGCATTCCCAGGACCTCTGACATCGGGGCGCTGTATGCCGGGCGGGCAACCGACGCCATCGTTGACGCTGTCTCGCGTTTACTCGAACTGATGGCTCACCCGGAAGATGCGCATCTCCTCGGACCACTCGTCGTGGACGAGATTCTGATTCGTCTGCTGCGCACGCCCATCGGCAGACGTGTCGCTCAGATTGGCAACCCGAAGTCCGGGGTCCAGCAGATTGCCGAAGCGGTCTCCTGGATACGCGCGCATTTTGCGCAGCCCGTCACGGTCGAGGACATGGCTGGCTCCGTCCACATGAGCGCCTCGTCATTCCACCAGCGCTTCAAGACGATCACCTCGATGAGCCCGCTGCAATACCAGAAGGTCCTCCGGCTGCACGAGGCCCGCCGCCTGATGCTGTTTCAGAGAATGGACGCGAGTGATGCCTGCCGTCGGGTCGGCTACGTGAGTGCTTCACAGTTCAGCCGCGAGTACAGCCGCTTCTTCGGAGGCGCGCCGGTCAAAGATATCGCCCGGCTGCGTGAGGAAGGATTCGCCCCACCCGACGGCTCGGTTAGTCTCAGTGGCTCTCTCCTCCGACCGGAGCGATGGCTTTGTCAGGCCGAGCCGGTTGCTGGGGGATAAAGAAGCAGGCCAGCCTCCATCTGATTGCGAAGCTTCACCCCGCGTTCTTCAGGCTAGAGCACGGCGATATCGAGCTCGCGAAGGCGAGCAGGGTCGCCAATGACCTCGACTCGTGTGACCTTGCCATTTGCGAAGGTGAAAGTGAGTGCCCGGGCCAGCTTGCCGCGCGGCGCGAGGATCAATCCGACCGATCCACTGATGAGCGCCGGCTGTACGAATCGCAGCCCTCGCGACATCGCGATGAACTGCTTCGCCCATGTCAAAGCGCCCCTGAGTTCCCGCACCGCGTCGGCGGCATCCGCTGCCCCTCCAGCCATCCGCGTCGCGCCGTCGATGCGAACAACGGCGTCCGGATCGAGCACGGCGAGGAGGCCGTCGAGGTCGCCTGCGCGCACCGCCGTCAGAAACGCCTCCACCACTTCGCGCTGACGAGCCCTGCGGGCGTCCGATCGCGCTGCTGAGCCCCGCACACGCCGGCGCGCGCGCGGCTCGCCAGCTGCTTTGCCGCGGCGGGCGACCGCCCCACGATGGCACCGATCTCGTCGAATGGGATGTCGAACAGATCATGGAGGACGAACGCAAGACGTTCGGCGGGTGTCAGCATGTCGAGCACGACAAGCAGCGCCACGCCGACCGAGTCCGCGAACAGCGCTTCCCCTTCGGGATCGGCCTTCCCCGCGCACGACCCTCGGCTCGCTGCCCGGCGCGCCAATAGGCTCTTCGCGTCGTGACTTCCGCGAGCGCATCGTGTCGAGACACACGCGCGAGACGACGGTCGTCAGCCAGCCGCCCAGGTTTTCGACCGTGGCCGCATCGATGCGGTTGAGACGTAGCCACGCTTCCTGCACCGCGTCTTCGGCTTCGTTCAGCGAGCCGAGGATACGGTAGGCCACTCCGCGCAACCGCGGCCGATTCTCCTCGAACCGCTCGGTAAGCCAGCTCTGCTGGTCCATGTTACGTTCCCACCCTCTGCTCCGTCATACCCCTGACGAATGAAACCAGCCCGAGGTGACCAGGAGGATGCTCATGCAGCGTCGAACGCCCAAGGCAGCCACGATTCTCTTCCGATACGGAATTCGCCCACTGTTGCATGACGGGTCACGGCGAGAACAGAAACTATGACGCGAACTTTCGTTCTTGTTCTCGCCGCCCTGGCTGCGGCCGCCTCATTCGCGGGACTTGTGCATGCCGTCCTGGTGATGGCGCACGTTGCCGAGCCAGCCGCGACGACGGTTTACGGCCTGACCCCGCGGCGACTCTGGGCCACCACGGTCGCTGTGCTGGCGCTGGTCGGTGTGATCGTCGGTGGGCTAGCTCTGCGCCGATCTGCCGGTCATCTCGACACCGGGAGCGGGAGATCGAGGGCCACCGTGGCCCTGGTGGCGGGGCTGATCGCCGTGGTCGGCGGCGGGCTGAATGTGGCGTTCGCCACTGGTGGTCCCGGCACCGGCAACGGAGTAGTCGGTGGCGCCGCGGCCCTCGTGCTGGGGTTGGTCGCCATGGTTCTCGGTGGACTGGCTATCTCCCGCTCCCGCCGCGCCGCCGCACGGCTGACGGGCTGACCCATGCACGGGTTGTGATTCCCGGCACCACGCTTCATTCCTGAAGGCCTGTTTGGGTCTCGGTCGTCGGTGGCGCCGTGTCGTTCCACGATGGAGGTGACACGCCAAGGAAGTGCCGCACGAAGAAGTCGAACCGCTTGCGCTCGCCGGAAGCGCCGAACTCGCCGCCGCGCCCCGCGTTGTGCTCGCCGCCGGGAACGACCAGCAGGTCGAAGTCCTTGTTTGCTTTCAGTAACGCCTTGACCACCTGCATCGTCGACGAGGGATCGACGTTGGTGTCCATCTCGCCGACGACGAGGAGCAGCTTGCCGGTGAGGCGTCCGGCGTTGTCGACGTTGGAGGACGCTGAGTACTGCGGTCCGATCGGCCATCCCATCCACTGCTCGTTCCACCAGATCTTGTCCATGCGATTGTCGTGGCAACCGGCATACGCGACGGCCGCCTTGTAGAACTCCGGGTGGAACAGGAGCCCGCCGAGCGCGCTCTGCCCACCGGCCGATCCGCCGAAGAGCCCGACACGGTTGATGTCGTACCACGCGTACTTCGCCGCCAGCGCCTTGTGCCACGCGATGCGATCGGGGAACCCGGCGTCACCGAGCTTCATCCAGGCGACGTCGTGAAACGCTTTCGAGCGGTTCGAGGTCCCCATGCCGTCGATCTGGACGACGACGAAGCCGAGCTCGGCCTGGGCGCGCAGCGCGGAGTAGGCAGCGAACGACTTCGGCACGAACGACCCCTGCGGCCCGGCGTAGATGCTTTCGATGACCGGGTAGCGCCTGGCGGGATCGAAGTTCGTGGGCGTGAAGATGACGCCGTAGATCGGCGTCGTGCCATCGCGGCCCGGCGCCACGAAGACCTCGGGCGGATGCCAGCCCGCCGCGGCGAGCGCGCTGAGATCCCCGCGCTCGACCGTCATCACCCGCGAACCGTCGCTGGTGCGCCTCAGCTCCGACACCGGGGCCATGTCGACGCGTGAGTAGGTGTCGACGAAATACTGCATGTCCGTCGAAAAGGCCGCCGTGTGATTGGCGGCGATCTCGGTGAGCGGCGTCAGCCCGGAGCCGTCGAAGTTGATGCGGTAGTAGTGAGCAAAGTACGGATCCTCGTCGCGCTTCATGCCGCCGGCACTGAACCAGATCTGTCGCGTCTCCTCGTCGACCTTCACGACGCTGCGCACCACCCACTCGCCTTTGGTGATCTGGTTCTTCACGCCGCCGGTGGCGCCGTCGTACAGATACAGATGATTCCAGCCGTCGCGCTCCGACATCCAGACGATTTCCTTCCCGTGGGCGACGTCGTGCCGATAGAACTTGCCCGATCCGGTCAGCGTGCCGTTGGCCTGGTTGTAGTAGAAGAACGTCTTCGGCTCCTCCGAGATGAGCGAGCGCGGGCGGCCCGACACGGCGTCCACTTCGACGACGCGATAAAGCTGGTGGCCGCGCTGGTTATACTCGAAGGTCAGCGCGCGGCTGTCCTTGCGCCACACCAGCGGCGAGAGCCCGAAGGCGTTCGGGAAGAGCGTGCGATCGATCTCCAGCTGGCGTTTCGGCTCGAGCTGGAAGATCACCGGCTGCTCGACGTCGAGCGAGTCGCCCGGCTTGGCGTAGAACCGCGTGGAGTGCTTCGGCTGCAGCTGATCCTCGGGCGACGATTCGACGTAGTGAACGATCCGTCGAAAGCCCGGCCTGACACGCATGGCCGCGAGACGCGTCGAATCGGGCGACCATTCCAGGGTCGGCAACTGATAGCAGTTGCCATCGGATCCGTCGGTGCTCAGCCACGTGAGCGACGGGGTGGTCGTCGCTCCGGGTCGTGGGACCCTGGCATCGACGCTCGCCGCCGGCTTCGGTCGAATCGCCACGTTGAAGTCCTGGACCAGCGCCTCCCAGCGCCCGTCGGGCGAGGCGAGCGGCCTGTCGTTGGGAAGCGTCTGGCAATCGCGCGGCATGCCCGACTCGGATTCTGTCGCCCCGGCGCTCGCTCTTCCTGCAGGTGTAGCTCGAGAGGTCGCAGGTCCACGGCGTGGTGTCAACGGTCACGTCCAGGCCGTGCTGGTCCTTCGTGTAGGCAATGCGGGCAAATGGGAGCGTCAGCGCCTTGTACCGATCGGCCTGTCGCCACGGACAATGCAGAAGCCAGGCGAGCGTGGTCGAAGGCTGGTTGTTTCTGCTTCGTGGCGGCGTCGACCACGACGAACTCGTTGCCCCCGGGCACCGCGCGCCGGTACCAGAATCGGCTGGTCTTCTCGATCCAGGTCGCAGGCTCGGCGACGACGCCCGCAGCGTTCTCATAAGTGGTTTTCAGCGAGCGCGCACGCTCGTAGTCGGCAGCGGTGCCCTGCGCGGCAGAAGGAGCCACGCCGGCCAGTCCCGACATCGTGACCGCCACGAACGGCGCGCCTATCGGTGCCAGCTTTCGCTTGATGCCCGTCATCGCCGGTCTCTCCGATCGATTTGAGGCGCGGCTGAAGGCCGCGTCCTGGTTCGAGCGCTGTACTCGTCACCCCTTCGCCGCGATTCGAGAACCCATCTCATAAATGCGCCGGCATTCGGCCGCCGGGGCATCCCGTGGCGCCCCGACGCCCTCGGTGCTGCGCCGCATTTATGAGATGGATTCTAGTGTCCTGACCGCGTGGTTCGCGACATAATTCCCGCGCGAGGCATCCCGGGTCGGACGTTTCACCCGGAACGTGTTGAGGGCAAAGAAAGGGGGCGCTCCCGCGGAAGAGCCTGACAGGCAGAGGATTTGAAGTCAACGACAGGTTGTGCCGCACTGGCAACGTACGCGAAAAGCAGCATCTCATTCGAATCTCACGAGCCGCTCACGAAACGGTGAGGACTTCCGCCGCGCTCTCCGTCACAGTCAAAGGCAACTATTGCACGACCCAAGTTAGGCAGCGGCGCTATGCATCGCGTCGTCCAAGGGCGAATGGCCAAGAGCGGACACGCGAGGCGTGGGCGAGGACCGCTCCAGTGGCTGACACATGCGGAGGTGTTTCATTGATCCAGACCGCGAGTTGCCAGCAGCTCCCGAACTCGAGACGGCCGTGGTTCGCCGGATCGCTGGAAATCGGACTGCGTCGCGCGCTGCACGTCCGTGAGGAGCGGCTCTCGGCGCGGCACGACGCGTGTCGGCTGCTGTACGTCAGTGACATCCACCTCAGAAACGGTCGCTCCGAGACGCTGTGCCGGCAAGTATTGGACGCCGTGGCAGGGTGCAATCCGGATGTGGTGCTGCTGGGCGGCGACCTGGTGGACTCCGCCTCCGAGTTGGGCAGGCTGGGTGACCTGGTTGCCAGGCTGCACGAGGTCGCATCGGTTCTCGCCATTGGTGGCAACCACGACCAGCGGATCGGCATGGACCGCGTACGTGACACCGTCGAGCGTGCCGGCGCACGCTGGATCCATAACGGCACGGCGCGAGTGACGCATGGAGATCGGGTGATCGCGGTCTCCGGTCCCGATACCGCGGCGCCTGTCGATGGGCACGTCCGGGTCTTGTGCGCGCACAACCCGCGAATCTGGAAAACACTCCAGCATGGCCGCTATGACCTGGTCCTGGCCGGACACCTGCACGGCTGCCAGATCGTCGCCTGCGCATATCGAGACCGCCTGTATCCGGGTGCGATGCTCTATCCTTATTGCTTCCTGAGTCGTCACCGTGGTGCGACACGGCTCGTGGTCAGCCGCGGAGTGAGTGATCTCCTGCCGATTCGCTGGAGGTGCCCTCGCGAGGTTGTGCTGTGCCATGTCTGACCGTCAACGACCGAAGCGTTGCAGCGTCCCGCGTCGGACGAATACGGGTCAGCCTTGTGTCGATGGCCTGCCTTCTCCGCGGTCTGCCGCTCTTCTTCCGCGCGGCACCCAGGACGCCGTTGCGGGTCCTGTGCATCATCGCCCTCGACACCGTTCACGTCCTTCGCAATGGACAGCGATTGCCGCGAAAGAGATGCTGGCAGTTGGCTGCGTTCCTGGATTTTCAAGCCTGCACGAATGCGGTCTGGGATGGCAAGGATCTGGGCACGGCGGAATACCGGGCGCTGAGGCAGCGCCTGGAGAAGGCCGGCCTGGGGTTGTGGATAACGGAATACCTCTCCCGGCTCGGGGAGCTGGAATCGCGACGCCCGTCACCCGGCGGGGGTCGTCTGCATTTCGACGACGTTCGTTCGTACCGCGAGGCAGTCGTGCGGCTGTCGCTTGCAACGATTACCGCGATCGCGCTGAAAGCCGAGTGCCTCGAGGATGCCATGCGGGCGACGTATTGCGATAGTGACGTGGCTATGCTGTTTGGAATGGCGATGCAATGCCAGATCATCGATGACGTCGTCGACTACAGAGACGATCTGTCGGCGGGCTTGCCGAGTTTCCTGACAGCAGCTGCGTCGCGGCCGCAGGCCATGGCAATGACTGCGGACGCTGCACGGTCCTATGCCGCGAGCCGTGGGGGTTCGCCAGGAAGCGGCGCGTTCCAGCTTGAAGTGGCGCTCCGGGTCATCGCAGCAGTGACGAAGCTCGTGATTGCTGTCGCCCGAAGAGGAGACATCCGCAATGTGCTCGCTGCCGACGAGTGACGTCTGTCGCGAATTCAGGGCCTGGCCAGGACAGACACTATGACCGTCACGATGTCAGGAAAGACGATGGTGCTCATTCTGGGTGCGGT
This sequence comes from uncultured Acidobacteriota bacterium, assembly GCA_963749835.1. GTDB lineage: Bacteria > Acidobacteriota > Vicinamibacteria > Vicinamibacterales > 2-12-FULL-66-21 > JALZOC01. Next base: position 1,725,738 of record CAVVOD010000001.1, on the reverse strand, counting down.
CGCGTTCTCGGCGGCGGGACACCTCCTCCTGACGTCGGGCGCCCAGCGCCTGGCGTCGCTCGACCGCCTCGAGTTCCTGCTTGCTGCCGCCCGGGACATACGTGTCCTATCGGGGCTCGCGGCCTGGATCGCCTGGACGATTTGCTGGCTCTACGTGCTCCGAGTCGCGCCGTTGTCCAGAGCATACGGGCTGACCAGTCTCACCTACGTGCTCATTCCCCTCGCCAGCGTCTACGTCTTCGGCGAACAGATTCGCCGCCTGCATGTCGCCGCCATCTTTCTGATCACCGTGGGTATCGCCTTCGTGCTCGCCGGTGATTGAGCGGTTGCGGGCTCTCGCGGCGCGTGCCTACTTCGAACTGTGCCTCGCATCGGGGCGGATGCTTCGGGCCGCAAGGTACTCGACAGTGCGAATCGTGCACCAGGACGGACAGCGTCTGGTGCGAAAGCACCGCCGCTTCTACGCGCCTCTCCTGATCTGGATGAGTGGTCTGCTGGTCAGGATCCTGGATACCGGCGTGCGAGTCCTGCGGCAGCCGGACTGGGAGGAGCGGGAGCGCCGAATCTACAGGCGCCTCCGCGGTGCTTCGATTGGGGTCCAGGCCGACGGGGTGCTCGTCCTGCCACGTCTGCCGGGACACACGCTGGCGGCGTGGCTGGAGGATCCGGCACTTGACGAGTCATCTCGAATGACGGCAATCGAACGGGCGGTCGTCGCCCTCGCCGGGTTCCATCACCAGGGATTCACCCACGCCGACGCGATGGCGGAGAACGTCCTGGTCGATCTGGAGGCCGGCACAGCCTGCTGGTTCGACTTCGAGACGATTCATGATTCGAGTCGCTCGATGACCTGGCGGCGCGCAGACGACGTGCGAGCACTGCTCGTCACCTGCCTGGTCCGAACCGCCGCCGAGAAACGCGTCGAGACCCTCGAGTTCATCCTGGATGTCTACGCGGACGAAGACGTCACCCGCGTGCTGGCCACGAGCTTCACGTCTGTATGGCGGCGCTCGCTCACGTTCCACCTTCTCCAGGCGAGATTGTCTTTTCAGTGTTTCTGCGACATCGGCCAGTCGCTGCGAGAGGGCTCACGAGAATCGGGATCTCGAGACCGTCGCATCCGCAGGTAGACGAACGCGCAGCGTCGGTCACGACAGGCCCCGTTGGCGGCATAGCGGCTCATGGTGTCCACTATCCCCCCGTCAGGCGAGAAACGACGTACAGGACGGCCAGGACGACGACGACAGCGACGACAATCGTCGCCTCGGAGTTCCGCGTCCACCGCTCGAACCGTTTTGACATCTTGCCTCTGACGCCTCAGGCGTGATGAAGACTCCGTCTGACGATGAACGCGACGATCGTCAGTATTGGAAGTGCGGGCTCCATTCGATCCTCGGAGGATTCTACTCTCGATCCCGACGCAGCCCCTTGCGGGTCGGGAAACGCACCGTCGCATGCGACGCGCTCCACGGAACTGCGACGCTGACTTCGTGTGACTCCCCCTTTCGTATCACGATGCTTTCGGCAAGATTGTATCCGTGCGTCAGTGCGGATCGGAATGGCTCGGCAGGATCCCCATCTCCGTTCAGAAACTCCGTGACCTGATCGGCGTAACGCTTCCATGGGCTGCTTCCATCGCTCGCGTCCCTGATGGGATAGATTTCAATCTGCTCAATCACCGATCCTTCGCTCAACCCGGCAGAGACGTCGGCGCCACGACCGGTCCGGCTTCTCTGGGTCCGCCGCCCGTAGCACGTAAAGATGCCGTGCCGCTCGTCGTGGCATTCGTAGGATGCGATGTATGTGAGATTGAACACCGAGTTCGGTCTCGGAGTCATCGGCGTCAACCGCGTGCAGAGCAAAGCGTTCAGCGCGGTCGCGAACGAGCCAGGCGTGCACTCTTCCCTGCACGTCAGCCGGAAGTGTGCAAAGGCCCGATTGTCGGGATCCCTCAGGTCTCCATGCTTGTAGGCGCCAATACGATAGCGCTCACGGAGTCGGTGGAATGCTCCATCGTCCTGCCCCGCCTTCGATTTCGGGACGCCCAGGATTCCGGCTGAGACCTTGTTGAAGGCCTCAATGGGACAGTTGGGCATGCCGCAGCAGTAACCAAGCTGGTCGCCGAACGTGTCCGGCCTGTTGGCCGGACTTGAATCTCCAAAAAGGGTGAGGACGTCCGGGATCACTCGAGCGGGCACGCTCTTACCGGACGTCCCGGCAAACAGCAATGCCGCAGCCGACGAGGGGCGTTGCGGCTCATGCCCTGCAACAACCGCAAGCCGGCAGAACGTGCTCTGCGCACTGCCAGCTTCGGAGGCCGCGGCATCGGGATTCAAGTACGCATAACCTTTGACGATGAACCTGTTTCCAGGCCGCGCGATGAGACGGGTGTTGGCAATTGAGAGGTGCGGGCGTTTCGAGGGGTGCTTTTCGGGGGCCGGCTCATATCCTGCGAGTGCGGCCAGATTGCTGGCCATCATCCCGGGCGTATCGGGATCGCAGAAGTTGAGCTCCACCGGAACGCTCTTCCGCGGGTCCAGATACGCTCGAATGATTCCGACCAGGCGCTCAGCGGGATCGTCCAGCACGTCGATGATCGGGTCCCCATACGAGGAGAACGGCCGCGGGGGCGGCATGAACGGGGACGGATACCGCACACGGGTCAGGGGAGCAGCATTCGTCGCGGCGGCCTGATGGCTTCCGGCCGGGCTCCACAGGCTCGAGTAGTACCGCAGCGCACGATTGAAGTACCTCGCGAGATGTGGCTTACCGGTGTCGCCGCTCACAAGCAACAACGGTGGTGTTCCAAACACGGAACCATCGTCGTCCTTCTCGTGGATGAGACGCGCGACGTTCGTTCCGATCGCATTGATCACCTTCAGTTCGTCCTCGGCCCGCTCCTCCGACACAAGGACGACATCCGGACGCACGCACTTCAGGACGGCGTAGATGCTTGCGTAGTCTGACGCATCGCCGTTGATCAGTGGAATGGGAACCGTACCCCCGACGGGATCCGGTATCTGAGGGGATCTCACAGGATGACGTGTGATGTAGCGAAGAAACCGCAGCACTTTGATCTCGGGCTGCCGTTGCAGGTCCTTCGCATCCCACAGGCTGAATAGCATCGACGCAGGGTCCTCCTCTGGCTGGACGCTTGTTGTGCTGCCGACTGAGGACGCTGCCAGACGGGCAAACGTTTCGTCAGTGCTCAGCAGCGTGAGGTTTGGTCGGTGGCTAAATACGGAAGCAGACTTCTACTGCCCAAGAGAAGAATTTTCGTCGTCTTTTTTCTATCGGGGAACCGGGATGCGAAAGACCGAATCTGGAAGGGTGAGATCGGTTCGGGGGGACGTCGATTCCAGTCGATCTGGAGTGGCCGGGCGAGCATGGCCGGTTCAGGCGCCCGTCTCACCATCCCCGCCACGCTTCGTCATACCCTTCAATGGTCGGCAGCGATCGGCCGATCCACGAGAGCCATGATGCCGACGAGACTTTGCGCGAGCACGTCCCCGGTGCTGCCCTCGGGGCCTCCGTAGCCCGACTTCATCATTTCCAACGCCATCATCGCCGTGCAGGCCAGCTGTCGCAATTGGTGATCCCCGGCGCGGGACATCCCCTGTTCGCGCGCGTACTGCGAAACGGCCCCGGCGATGGCGTCGTCAAGGCACCGGTTCAGCGTGCGGAAGTCGCCGGTCGCGATGGTGCCACCGACTTCGATGGCGAGCTCTGTGATGGCCTGGCACACGTCCCCATAGTCATGGACCACGCCGTCCATCGTCATTCCCAACAACAGAAGCTCACGGCCGTGCTCAATCGCGCCCGCGCTGATCTCTTCTGTCTTCGAACCTTCCTGCCGCAACTCCCCGACCAGCTGGTCCAGAAACAGCGGTACGCCGTAGTGGATCTGGTCTTCGGTCGGAGATGGATCCGACCGCGTGCCGACCTTGATTCGGCAGCGGCGGATCAATTCGACGCGATGCGCACTGATGAACTCAGAAAGCCTCGTTCCCCCCATGCCGGGAGGATACGCCGGTCGGGGAAGAAAGTACTGCCCAAAAAGGCACAGAGTCCTGAACAGCACAAGGTCCTGAACAGCACAGCGTCAGGAGATTCCCTCAGATACGCTGCTCGCATGGCGGAAGACGAGAGCGCCGAACGGAATCGAACACAGGCCGAGGAGGCGCGTCAGGGAGCCGAGGGCGTTCGAGAAGTCGCCGAGCACGACCGTGGAGCGAAGGAGGAAGGCCGCGTGGCAGCCGAGTCCGACCGGAGCGCGGCAGAACAGTTCAGGCGCCTGGCCGAGGAAGCCCGTGAACTGCGGGACCAGCATCGGGAGGCCCTCGAGACGCTCCGCCAGGAAACCGAGCGCGTCCGCGAGGCCAGCGAAGCGGCACGAACTGCGGCCGAGGAGGCACGGGGGGCCGGAGCAGTCGCCCGTGACGCCGCCATGGAGGCCGTCAAGGCAACCGCGGACTCACTGGAGGCCACGCTGGCCAACATGCAGAATGTCGAGGAGATGCGGCGAACCCTCCGTGACATCCAAGCCACGTTGCCCAAGGATCCCCCCAACTAGTGTCCTGACCGCGTGGATCGTGGCATAAGTCCCGGAGCGCGGCGCCCGGCGGGCAAGGCGCGACGACTGAGAATATTGGGCATATTTGAGGGAGGAGCAACGCCGCCAGGCCGGGGCCCCCGCCGCGCGTGTTTTGCGCGGTGGGGTGGAGAAGGGATGCCTCGCCCGGGAATTGTGTCGCGAACCACGCGGTCAGGACACCAGGTCCGGCGCGCTCACGCGGAGGTCGGCCGGTCCAGGCGGCGGCCCAGGCGGCCGGCCGGAACTCGATCGGCTCGCGCCACGGGAGGAAGGGGCGAAAACCACACCGTGTTCACTCTTGTACAGCGCGAGCAGGCTACCCGCTTGACAATTCGTTCTGCGTGCTCCGCCGTTCTTGGACACGGGGCCCGAACTCACAACGGACGAGGCCCGCTGTGCTGGAGGATTCCGATGCTGCACCACTTTGTCACACGCTACCGTGACGAGATTATCGCCGAGACGAAAGCGATGGCGGCCGCTCGGCACCCGCACGGATTGGCGCTGGACTTCGAGCACGGTGTGCCGGAGTTCCTGACGCAGCTGTCGGAGGCTCTCGTCGCGGAACCCGCTGGAGCACATTCCCAGGGTCCGATCGGTTCGTCGGCCGCGGGCCATGGGATCGAAATGGTCGCCGTGGGATTCAAGCTCTCCCAAGTGGTTCACGAGTACGGCGACATCGGCCAGGCAGTGGCCAGACTGGCGCTCGAGCACAATGCCACCATCACGACCGAAGAGTTCTGTATCTTGAACCGCTGCTTCGACACGGCTATTGCTGCCGCTGTCACCGAATACGAGCGGATAACGACCGATTCGCGCGTGGCGCAGGAGACTGAACGGCTGGGACACCTTGGGCACGAGCTCAGGAACCTGCTGCAGACGGCGCTCCTCGCGTACGACAGGCTCAAGGAAGGCACGGTCCCGATGCATGGCGGCACGGGAGCGGTGCTGGGGCGTGTCCTCATCGGCCTGTCGGACCTGGTCGGCTCAACCCTGGCGAACGTCAGGGTCGCCGCCAACCAGCACCGGCGCGAGCGTGTGACGATTCCGTCCTTCCTGTACGAGATTGCCGCGGCTGGCCGCCTCCTCGCGGAACATCGGGGGCAGCACTTCGCCGTCGATCCCATCGATCCCGCGCTGGCCGTTGACGTCGATCCGCAGCTCCTCGCTTCCGCGGTGACGAACCTGCTGAACAATGCGTGCAAGTTCACGCGCCCGGGCGGACGAATCCGACTCGCCGCACACCGCCACAATGTACGGGTCCGCATCGAGGTCGAGGACGAGTGCGGGGGCCTTCCAGAGCCGCCGGTCAACCTGTTCGAGCCGTTCGGCGATTGGCGTGGAGCCGACAGGACGGGCCTCGGACTCGGGCTCGCCATTGCGCGACAAGCCGTGAAGGCGCAGGGGGGTGACATCACGATTCGGAACGTCCCCCGGAGGGGCTGCGTGTTCACTATCGACGTTCCCCTGGCCAGGGGAGACGTGTTCGCACCAGTCGCTTAGCAGGTGAGCGCTCGGCCCCGGCCTTACTCACATCTCGAGAGCACTCACCGCTCGTCCGGGCTCGCCTGCTTCCTCGCGGCTTCAATCTCGGTGAGCTCTCGCGCGATCTGTTGACGGACCTTCCGCACTCTCCGGCGTTCCAGTGCTCGATCCAGGCTCGTGAGCAGCGGATCGAGCCTGATGCCGCAGCACTTCGACGACCAGTCGGCCGACTGTCGTTGCAGCTCGTTCAGCTCGAATTCCTTGGCAATCCATTCGTCCAGCGTGGGCACGTAGACACGCTGGTCCACCCTGGACTTGAACGTCGCCACCGGCACCTGGACTGGCAAGTCGAGCTTCAGCCGCGTCTGTGGGGCCTTGGCCAGTTTCGTACGGATCCGATCCAGCGAGACAGGCGGATCCTCCGAAGGCTGCTGGGGCGATGCCCCGAGAGTCGCGGACAAACACAGGACAACCGCTGGCATCCAGAAAAGGGCAAGCACGATTGGCCGGAGGATGGTCGCCACCTGAGGGGTTAGACGGCGGCGAAGAGGTCCCGGCCTTTCCCGGCTAGGCAATATGGACAGACCGACCTCGACTTTCCAGCCCGCGCGGACTGCGTTGACCACGATCAGTCAACGCAGTCCTGTGAAAGAAGCCGGCATCCTGGACTCCAGGCCCGCGGCTGATACACCGGATGCCACGAGCACAACGGCTCCGGGCATCGCCGAGGCATCGCCCAATCAGTGGCGGGCCTCCCGCGCATCGTCTGCGCCGGGTCGAGTCTGCCGGAATCCAACGTCCGGGCCAATGTCGGGGTGACCGCGGGGCTTCCACCATGTGAACCAGGTGTGTCCGCGCGCCTTCCCGCGACGGATGTTCAGGATGAAGAACGGAACCCACAGCGCGATACAGAGCACGAGTGCGAGCGCGACGGCAGTCGAGATCTCCATTGCTCAGCTCCTCCCAGTACCTGTCGATCTCCTATGCAAGCTGCGGTCCCCTCGCGAGCTCGTCTTCGGCAGTCCGCCTCATCATGTAGACCATCGAGAAGAGCCGGGCTGCGTGAATCCCTTCTCGAGCCACTGTTCCAACGAGAGCACATAAGCGTAGTGCTCCGCACGTGTCTCGAGGGTCGCCCTCAGACGCACCACTGCGTGGCTACCGCAGATGCTTGTTGAAGTGCGCGAGCGTGCGCTCCCACGCAAGCTTGGCCGCGGCGGCATCGAAGCGCGGCGTCGTGTCGTTGTTGAAGCCGTGCTGCGTTCCGGGATAGAGATAGCGCTCGTAGGGTACGTTGGCCGCTTTCAACGCGGTCTCATACGCCGGCCAGCTCGCGTTGATGCGATCGTCCACTTCGGCGGACTGAATCACGAGCGCGGCCTTGATCTTCGGCACGTCCTCGACGTTCGGTGAGCTGCCGTAGAATGCCACGCCGGCCGCGAGATCCGGCAGGCGCGTGGCCAGGAAGTTGACCATGCCGCCGCCATAGCAGAAGCCCACCGCGCCGACTTTGCCGTTGGTTTCGGAGCGCGCCTTGAGCCAGCCCACCGCCGTCACGAAGTCCTCGCGCGTCTTCGCCTGATCCAGCTTGGGGAAGACCTCCCGGGCCTTCTCTTCGGTCCCGGGGTAGCCCCCGAGCGGAAACAGCGCATCCGGCGCGAACGCCACGAAGTTGTCGAGCGCCAGCCGGCGGGCAATGTCCTCGATGTGCGGATTCAACCCGCGGTTCTCGTGAATGACGAGGACGGCCGGCAGCTTGCCGACGGCCTTGGCCGGCTGCGCCAGATACCCGCGCATCTTCCCGTACCCGTTCGGCGATTCGTACTCGATGTACTCCGCCTTGAGACGCGGGTCTTCGGGCTTGACGACCTGCGCCGCAACGAAGTTGGGGCTGAGCTGATCGAGCAGCATCAAGGCGGTGACGCCGCCAACCGCATACTTGGCAGCCTGGTCCAGAAAGCCCCGGCGGTCGAGCGCACCGTGCACGTAGGCGTCGAACAGAACGAGCAGTTCCTGGTCGAAATCATGAGCGGTCTTGCGTTCCATCGTTGTCCTCCCGGAGTCACATCTGGCGCGATTGGTCACTGCCCCGCGACAACCACACAATGCGGCCGGTGCATCGCCGCAACCTGGGCTTCGATCTGCGGATTCTTGAAGTCCGTACAGGGGTGGCCCTGCATCAGATCGCCGATACCTACGACAGCCACTGCCAAACGTTTCTCCCGAAGGCCAGGCAATGGGAAATGCCTTCTAAGCACAAGCAAAGAATGACTCTGGAGGGCGACCGCCGTCCCAGCCCCTGCTCGGGAGCGCCGCGGCGAGGCCCTGCAACGCCACCGCCGTAGTCACTCCGGCCGAGACGCCGCCGGCGGGCACACACACAGCGATTGAACAATCGTGCAATCAGCAAGATCCCGGAAGGCGGACGAACCGGTATGCACGCACCACAGCGTCCGATCCATGAGGAAACGTCGGAGGGACTAGACCGGAATCCGCAGCAGCTTCTGCGCATTGCCCCACGCGACCTTCTGGAAGATCTCGCGTGACGTCGAGCGCTTCAGCAGACTCAACGTCTCGCGTGCGACGCACTTGCCGGCCATGCGTGAGGCTGCGGGGTTGTTGTTCTGGCTGACGCCTCCCCCATGGCCGTCGCTGCAGGCGCAGTCGCTGCCAAAGAGCAGCTTGTCCTGATGACGCTTCAGGAAGTCGGCCGTGAACTCGGGATCCCGTGACATCGCGTTGTTGCCGGAATTGGCGGACATGTCGGCGAAGAGATTGGGATGGTCGCCGAGCCACTTGTCCGTCAGCCCGCCCCGCTTGATCGGGCCCGTCGGATAGGCCGCTTCGTTGTGGTAGTCCGCGCTCACGTTGGCCCAGAACGCATCGGCATGACCGATGAACGTCGTCTTTGGATTCGCGCTGAGGATCGTGTCGAACGTCTTCGCAAATCCCGTGCTCCAGGTGCCTTCGTTCGGGAAGTGATCGACTTCCTGGAAATGGATCAGGATCGGCACGCGGAGCTCTGCCGCCAGGGCGTAGACGCGGCGCAGCTCCGGGCCGTCCGCGGCGACGTGAAACTTCATCTCACCGAAGCCCTGCGCTCCATCCTTCACGGCCTGCGTGAGTACCTGTTCGGCGTCCGGCCTGGCAACGTCGTAGCTGTTGAACCAGGTGAAGCGGCCCGGCGCTGCCGCCTGAAGGGCCTTGACCTGTTCGAGGACGGCGCCGCGCGTGAGCAGATTCGCCTTCGTCACGCCTGCGCCATCGAGGTGCGCGAGGTTGCCCGCCGGCTGCGGACGAAGATGGAAGTGGAGGTCGAATACAGGAGACTCCCACTCGGTGGCGGGCGCCTGCCGGCCGAACGCCGGCAGAACGGCGACCGCGCTGACGGATTGAATGAATTCACGGCGATTCATGACTGACCCTCCGTTCGATAACCACATCTGGCTGGGCGATGCCGCGACCGCCGAGGTGTGTGCGGACGACGTGACGGGCAATCCGTGAGCATCACAGGCTGTGGCGCGTTATTCACGCCCTGGCCCCATGCCAGGCACTGGCGGCGTACCGTGCGTATGACAGGTACTGACAGTCTGCAGCCCCCACGCCTGGCCCTTCGCACGGTCCGTCTGCGTCCAGATCACCGGCTTCCAGTCCGGGTCCAGGATCAGGTAACCGCCGGCGCCGATCTCGAAGCGGTTCCCCCCGGGCTCGTAGCAATAGAGGAAGAAGGTCTGCCCAATCGAGTGTTTGTGCGGACCCGTCTCAATCGGCACGTCGGCATCGCGCAGGATGTCGGCGGCGCGCAGCACATCTTCGCGGCTGTCCATCATGTAGGTCAGCTGGTGCAGGCGGCCTGAGGCACCGCTGCGGTCGTGCGTAATGGCGACATCATAGGATTTGTTCGTCGCCGAAAGCCACGCGCCCATCTCCGTCCCATCGTCGAGGATGATCTGCTCCGTCAGGCGAAGCCCAAGCAGCTCGTTGAAGAAGCGGCGAGTCGAGGAGACGTCGTGCGCGAGGATGTTGAAGTGGTCGAGCCGGCGAGGCGCGATGCCGCGCGGGACGTAGCGCTGCGGCTGGCTCTTGAAGGCCGTCGCAACGTCCGGCGTCGCCATGAACCGACGCGTCGCCCAGGTACAACTCCACCGCGTGACCATCCGGCGTCGCGCACCGATACGCCGGGCCGTGCGCGACATCCTCGATCCACTCCCCCGCCACTCCATGCGCCTCGGCCCGCGCGATGAAGCGGCCCAGGGTTGCCTCGTCGCGAACGCGCAGGCCGACATGGCCGATGCCCGAAGTCGTGTGCGCCGTCAGCTTGAGCGTGTGCCATTCGTAGTCGCCCCACGCGCGAAGATACACCGAATCGCCCGAGCGTCCCGATTCATCGAGCCCGACAATCGACGTGAAGAACGCGAGGCTCTGATCGGGCTTCGGCGTGAAGAGCTCGACGTGGCCGAGATGCGCGATGTCTCCGAAGCGGGAAAACGGAATTGCCGACGACGGTGCGGTCATGTGGGTCGGTCCTTGTGCCAGCGACTACTGCCGACTTCGTCCTCGGGACGCACCGCGGCGTCGAGTGTCCGTCTTCGCGCCCGTGACCTCCGCGCCGCGCCGGCCCGGCCGGGGGACGGATGCTGAACGGAACGCCGCAGAGAGGAACGGGACCAGGTGCCGCACCGTCGCCTCAACCTCACCGGGATCGCAGCGGCCGCGCGAAAACGCCTTGATGCGCTGCGGGCTGCTTGCGGAGTAGTAGATCGTCCCCAGCATGAAGTGGAATCGCCACAGGACCTCGTCCCTCGGGAGATCCGGCACGCACTCGCGGAGGGCGGCGACGAACGTGCGGCTGGACTGGTCGAAATTGTCGGCGACGAGCTGGGCAAAGAGCGGAGCCGCTTCCGCGGCGAGCATGGCGCGCAGGCGGGAGTACCGATTGTGGCCATCGCTGCGCTGGATCTCGGCGAGGGCCGGCCGGACGAACGCCTCGATCACGGACTCGAGCTGGAGGCCGCCGCGGCGAGCCTCGGACAGCATCCGCCAACGCTCGCGGTTCAGCGTCGTGCAGTGCCGCCGGTAGACCTCGGCCAGCAGTCCGTCCTTGCCGCGGAAGTGGTAGCCCACCAGCGACCAGTTGACGCCCGCCTCGGCGGCAATCATTCGCACCGAGACGCCCGTGAAGCCGCGTTCGGCGAACAGGCGCTCGGCCGCGGCCAGCAGCTGCTCGCGTGTTTCGGAGGGAGGGGGCTCGGGGGTCCACCGGGGTGCGGCGGGAGGGATCCTCGTCACCGGCGCCATGATACAGCTGGATTGCACAGTCGTCCAATCGACTCATATAATCGGTCACGCCATGGGCCAGTCCGAAATTCCGGACGGAAGGGCACCACGGACGCCGAGACGTACCAGCGGGTCTTTTCGCAAGTGACGAGCGAGCTGGCATGACGCCCACCATTGTCCGAACGATCCTTCGCGCCGATGCGCGCGACATCAGCCGGCTCGGCGCCGCCGGCGTGGCCACCGTCCACGAGGCGCAGGGTCGTGCCGGACTGCTCCGGCCATATCTGCGTCCGATCTAGCCCACGGCGCGTGTTGCCGGCAGCGCCGTCACCGTCCTCTGTGCTCCCGGGGACAACCTCATGATTCACGCGGCGATGGCTGTCGTTCAGCCGGGGGACGTGCTTGTCGTTGCGACGTTCTCTGAGTCCACGGACGGCATGTTCGGCGAGTTGCTGGCGGAATCGTCCCGGGCTCACGGCGTCGCCGGTCTGGTGATCGATGCCGGCGTGCGTGACACGGCCGAGATCACGGCCCTTGAATTCCCCGTATGGTCGAAAGCTATTTCCGCGCAGGGCACATCGAAAACGATTCCCGGAAGCGTCAACGTCCCGATCGTCTGCGCCGGCGCCTCCATTGCCCCCGGGGATGTGATCGTCGGTGACGCCGACGGCGTGGTCATGGTACCGCGTGACTCGGTCGCAGCCGTGGTTGCAGCGGTCGATGAGCGGCGTGCGAACGAAGAACGCACCAGGATCAGGCTGAAGGCCGGGGAGCTGGGGCTGGACATCTACGAGTTGCGGGGCGTGCTCGCCCGGCGCGGCGTCGTGTGGCGCGACTGACCGCGACGCGGCGGTGCTCACAGGTCCTTCGCCGTGGTGCGCCGGACCGTGGCGTCCCCGCGCTCGACCACCTTCGGATCGAGCCTGGTGCCGAGGCCGGCCCCGTTCGGCACCGTGATGGTGCCATTCGCGATCGGCGGGAGCTCGGTGACGAAACGATCGGTACCAGCCGTAGTAGAAGGCACGCACGATCTCCTGCACCCAGCAGTTGCGCGTGTTCAACGCCAGATGCGTCGCGACCGTCAGTGCGACGGGCCCGGTGCAGTCGTGAAAGGCAACCGGCGTGTGATAGGCCTCGGCCATCGCCGCAATTCTCCGGGCTTCCGAGACTCCGCCGCACCAGGTGACATCCATGATCACCATCGACAAGGCCTCGAGCTCGAGTAGATAGCGGAAGTCGCCCCGTCCTCCACGCGTCTCGCCGACGGCAATCGGTGATCGCGTCGCGCGCGCCACTTCGCCAATCGAGGCCATGTGGTCCATGAAGACGGGATCCTCGATCCACATCGGGCCGTAGTCTTCCAGGGCGCGGGCGATCTTGATCGCCTGCGGCCGACTCCACAGCGAATGCAGCTCGCAGGCAACCTGCATCCGGTCGCCGCAGGCCTGGCGGATCTTCTTGAAGGGCTGCAATCCCTGCTGGAGGTCCGCAGCCGAGATCCAGTGCCCGTGCGAGGCCTCGGCTGCGTAGTCGAGCGGCCAGATTTTCATCGCATCGATGCCCTGCTCCAGGAGGGCGAGCGCGAGCTCGTCGGGGCGATGCAGGAAGGCGTCGAGGTCCTCATACTGTCCCTTCCTGGCATCGAGACCGAAGTTGGCCGTGCCTCTGGGTGGGCCTGGTCTGGACGTAGGAGTATCCAGCGCACGTGTTGTAGACCTTGATCCGATCCCGCACGCGGCCCCCGAGCAGGTCGCAGAGCGGCAGGTTCACCGCCTGGCCGAGGATGTCCCAGAGCGCAATGTCGATCGCCGAGCGGCCGCGCATCTCGGCGCTCGCCGAGGCGAAGCCGACATAGCCCGTCAGGCTGCCCTGAATGCTCTCGATGTTGCACGGATCGCGGCCGAGCACCGCCGGTGCGACAAGCCCGTGGATGTGCGCCTCGGCGGCCTCGGGACCGTAGAATGTCTCGCCGAGGCCGATCAGCCCCTCGTCTGTATGCACGTGCACCCAGAGCAGGTTGGGGAATTCGCCCACCCGGATCGTTTCGATGGCGGTGATCTTCATCGCACTTCTTCGAGGAGCCTCCCCATCACGGCGCCTTTCGCCGGCGTCCGCTTTCCGGGACGATGGTTTCGCCGCGCGCGAGCATCGCCACCAGCGAGGCGATCTTCCTGGCCCGCCCGGCCGGCGTCTTCATGTTGTTCGTGCGAAAGGCGAGCGCGAAGAGATTCTGGCGTCCCAGTGTCTGGAACGTCTTGCGCGCCCGCGGATCCGCGTCGATCGCGGCGCGGAGATCGTCCGGGATCGAGGCCTCCGTCGCGGCGCGAATCGGCGCATAGGCGGCGTCCCAACGGCCATCCGCCCTGGCGGCGTCGATCTGTCGCTGGCCGGGCGGCTTCATGCGCCCCGCCGCGGTCAGTCGCGCCACGTGCTCGCGGTTGATCTGGCTCCAGATGCTCCTGGCCCGCCGCGGGGTGTAACGCTGGAGAAAGGATTCGTCGTCGAACCCCTTGCGGATGCCGTCAATCCAGCCCCAGCACAGCGCGACGTCCAGCGCCTGCGCGTTGGTGACGGTCGGCTTGCCGGAGCCCTTCTTGTAGATCCGCAGCCAGATCTCGGTTTCGCGCGCGTGGTTTGCGCGCAGCCAGGCTTCGAACGCGGCCTCGCTCTTGAAGGCCTTGATCTTCTTCGGGTTCGGGACGATGGGTGCCATGCACCGGTCAGTCTCGCACATTCCCGAACGGTCGGGTTCTCGCGCGTGTTGTCCGTGCCACGCCTGCCCTGAATCCTTCGGAGGATGGCGTGCGTACTTTCCTGTTACCGACTGCTTCTCAAACAACCCGACGCACCGCTCCCAGACGAAACACACTCTGACTGACCCGCCACGTCGACCTCGGTGAACGACTCGAACCCATCTCATGAATGCGGCGCGGCACCGAGGGCGTCGCCTCATCGCCTCGGCGGCCGCCGGGCTACGCATGCCTGAGCGCCACCATTGGATTCATGCGCGGCGCGCCGGCAGCCAGCACGCGGCAAAGGCGACAGCCGCCAGCGGCAGCGGGATGGAGACGAAGGTCAAGGAATCCGTCGGCTTACGCCGAAAGGCAGACCCTCAATCAATCGCGTCAACGCGAGCAACGCAGCCAGGCCGATGAAAGGCTCCACCTCGAACGTCAGCCGGCGCTCACTCCTGCCGGAGTGCGGTCATCGGGTCGATGCGCGAGGCCCGGCGCGCGGGGATGAAGGACGCGCAGCACGCGAGCACGAGCAGCGCGAACACGCGCCGCGACGAGGGCGATCGGGTCAGCCGGTTCCACCCCGAACAGCTGCGTGCGCACGAGTCGAACCACCATGAGCGCCGCCGCCAGCCCGGCGGCCAGGCCGGCGAACACCGTCCCTGCGCTCTCGCGCATGACCGTCCAGCGGATACCGGCGGGCTGCGCGCCCAGCGCCATTCGCAGCCCGAACTCCCGCGTCCGCTGCGCGACCGTGCAGGCCATGAGCCCGTAGAGGCCGATGCCCGCCAGCAGCCACGCGAAGGCGCCGCAGTAGGTCGTCAGCCACGCGAGCAGCCGCTCACGCGCGAACGACTCCCGCGTCTGGACGTCGAGCGTCTTCGCGCGGTACGGCACCAGTGCCGGATCGATCCGCGCCACGGCATCGCCTGCGGCCCGCAGCACGTCCGCCGACGTGCCGACGTACTCGATCTCATACGTCGGCGTGAACCCTGGCATGTGCTGGAAGAACGGCAGGTACACGACCGCGCGCGGCGCATCCTTGACTCTCGCATAGCGGGTATCAGCGGCCACGCCCACCACCTCGCAGGATGTCCTTGCCCATCGCGAGCCGCTGGCCGACAGGGTTGCCGCTGAAGCGCCGGGCCAGTTGCTCGCTGACGATCGCCACGTTCGGAGTCTCGGGTGCGTCACGCCAGTCGAAGTCCCGCCCCGCCATCAGCGGGATCCCCATCGTCTTGAAATAATCAGGGCCGAGATGGTTGTAGGCGATCCGGATCTCGTCGCCGGACGTCAGCGCGCGATCGCCGAGCTCGGTCACCCGATCGATGAGGTAATAGGTGTCGCTGACCGGGCGCACGGTCGAGACCGTCACGCTGCGCGCCGCGGGAATCGTGCGAAGTTCGTCGAGGATGCGACGGTACGCCTGCAGCGCCTCCGGTCCACGTTTCCCGATGAGACCGGCGTCGATCGAGAACATCTGCACGTTGGTTCGGTCGTACCCCGTGTCCTGCGTCCAGAGGTTCTGCAGGCTGCGCAGGAACAACCCGGTGCACACCACCAGGACCAGCGCCACCGCCGTCTGGGAGACGACCAGGCCGCGATCCACGAGGCGGCGGCCGCGTCCGCCCAGCTCCCCCTCGAAGAGATTCGCGACGCCGCGGTCGTCCGTGCGGCCGGGAACAGACCGAACATGAGGCAACTCGCGATCGACACCCCGAGGGTGAACAGCACGACGCGTGCGTCAGGCGCGAGGTCGATCGGGAGCGTGCCGGTACTGGATGTCGCCACGCGGAGCAGGAGCTCGCTGCCGCGCCACGCGATCAGCAGACCGAGGATGCCCCCGCCTGCCGCGATCACGGCGGACTCGGTCAGGAGCTGGCGCACGATACGCGCCCGGCCGGCGCCAAGCGCCAGCCTGGTCGCGAACTCGTCGCGGCGCGCCTCGGATCGGGAAAGCAGCAGGGCAGCCACGTTCAGACTCGCCAGGCACAATACGCCTCCGAGCAGCATCAGGAGGAGCCGCAGCCCTTCCTCGTAGCCACGGCGCAGCCCGCTGACGCCACCAGTGGCACCCGATCCGAGGAGCACATGCGTTTCGCGTGCGAACTTGCCGTCGCCGGAATCGGAGCCGCTGGCGCCGGCCGCGTCGAGACTGACCTGCCGGAAGATGCCATCCAGCTCGGCGCCGGCCTGGTCATTCGAGACACCGGGTCGGAGACGCCCCATGACCTCAATCCAGGTCCCGAATGCCGCCTGCCACGGCGGCTCGCGGCCGCTCAACGGGCCGAGTGCATGCATCGGAATCGTCAGATCAGGGGCCGATCCAACGGCGACACCGAAGAACCCGGCCGGCTCCACGCCAACCACCGTGAACGGCGCCCGGTTCAGTGTGATCGCTTCGCCGAGGATCGACGGGCTCCCGCCGAAGCGCCGCTGCCAGTACGCGTAGCTGATTACCGCGACGGCTGCCTGCCCCGCACGATCATCGTCCGGCGTCAACACGCGCCCGATGGCGGGCTGCACACCGAGCGTGCCATGGTATTCGCCGGTCACCGCCAGCCCTGACGCTATGGCTGCCATGCCCTGCACACGAACGCTGACATTCTGGATTGTGGTCCTGGCAAAGACGCCGTCGAGCGACTGGCTTCGCCGTCGCATGGCGTCGAACTGCGGGTAAGGCATGAACGAGTTCGATCGGCCACCGCCGTGGATCGCGAGTGTGACCAGCTGGTCGGGCGCCTCGACAGGCAACTGGCGCAGCACGATGGCGTCGTAGAGCGAGAAGACCGCGCTGGTCCCGCCGATCCCGAGCGCCAGCGACACGATGCTGAACGCCGCGAAGAGACGATGCCGGGCGAGCAGGCGGACGCCGTGGCGCAGGTCCTGGGCCACCGTCTCGAACGCGCGATGCCCCCATGCGTCGCGCGTGACCTCCCGCAGGAGCGTCACGTTGCCGAACGCGCGGCGTGCGGAAGCCCTGGCCTCGTCAGGATCTCCACCGGCCTCGATCCGCAGCCTGGTCTCTTCGGCGAGATGGAACTGAATCTCGTCATTCAGGTCCCGTTCGTCCTGGGCGTGCCCTCTGAACCATCTCCACATGGCGACCTCCGTGCACGGGACACCGGTGCTAAGCCGGACGCATGACGCGGCCGACAACGGCGACAATCTGTTCCCACCGGGACTGCGAAACAGCCAGCTGCTTCTTGCCGGCAGGCGTGAGGCGGTAGTACTTCGCGCGCTGCTTGTTCTCGGTCAGCTTCCATTCCGAAGCAATCCAGCCCTGACGCGCCAACCGGTGCAGCGCCGGGTACAGCGAACCGTGCTCGACCTGCAGGACCTCGTCGGACGTTCTGCGAATCCACAGCCCGATGCCGTGGCCGTGCTGCGGTCCCCAGCCGAGGGCCCGCAGGATCATCATGTCGAGTGTGCCTGGCAGCAGCTCGATGCGGGGCTCGGCGGGTGTCTTCCTGGCCATAGGTAGCAGACACCCTACCACCATGGTGGTTGTCTGTCTACTACCTTGAACGCAGCGGCCCACACAGCGCTCGGCCGGCTCTCGTCGGACACACGTGAACGCGTCTCGCTGCCGCGTTCTCGGACGGCGAGGTTGTGCGAGGGACATGTGCTTTTCTGCACAGGCTGTGTCGGGCACGGCTGAGATAGTGCGTGACGAGACACATCTGTGACGCGCGCGCCACGATTCCGGCCGCGTGCGTGTGCAGCGTGAGCGCCCCCCGCACGTCAGGTGGGCGGATCAGACAGCTGAGCGGAGGCGCACGTTCGATGACGAGGGAGGACCCGACCCGCCAGACGAATGGGCTCGCCACATTCGTGCGGCGCGGGCGATGACTCCCGAGCGCGGAAGGCGGAGTCCGCCAGGCATGCTGCAGATTGCAGCGCGAGTCTCGACCGGCGCGCCACTCGAGTGAGCATCCACCACGCTTCGCCACTTTCACGAACGCCACCGTCTGCTGGGACGGGAGCGTGGATCCCACGCTCCCGCGTGTCGCCTGAGACGAAAAAGCGAGTTTTCCTGTTTTCCTGTGGGAATCGAAGCCCCGGGAACCGTGAAGTGGCCTGACTGTAATCGAGCCGCGGCTCTCGGACGAACCGTGATCGTTCTTCGTCAGATCGTGCGCGATGGACGACTGCTGTGGTCCCGCCACGAATGCGTGTGACCCCTCGATCGCGGCTGTCTCCGACTATCTCACCGCCATAGACGTGCGGCCGGATTCCGGACGACCGCAGATGGACCATCCTTGGCCGCATAGCCTCGCGATCGGTGCGTGCAACGGCGCGATCGAACTGCGTGGAGCGGCTCTTGCTCGGACGCTGCCAAGAGCAGGGACTTTTTCTTCCACGAGGTTCCTCCCGGAGCGACCTGACACAGTCGGTCAGATCAGGCCGCTGTCACCCGAGTCGAAGGCCCCCGCCGGAGGTGTCTCGACGCCGTCGTTCATGAGAGAGAGCTGTATGCAGATGTCAATTCGCCGGTCGACGATCACGAAGCCCAGCGTTCGAGCATCCCGCAGGTTCGCGGCCATGGCGTTTCTCATCCTCGTCTGCATCACGGCTCAGCTCCAGGCGGAGCCGGTTTCTCTGGCCTGGGACCGCAATTCTGAAGTGAACATTGCTGGATACGTCGTGTCATACGGCAGCCAGTCCGGTACGTACACCACCTCCATTGACGTCGGGAACGTCATAGCCACCACCGTAGATCTTCCGGCCGGCCAGCGCTCGTTCGTGGTCGTCCAGGCATACAACACAAGCAGTCAGATGAGCCCCCGGTCGGCAGAGATCGTTGCCGATCTTGGCACGACGCCTGCGCCGAGCATCACGGGACTCTCGCCCTCCTCTGGCTTCGTCGGCGCGTCGGTGACGATCAGCGGCGCAAACTTTGGCTCTGCGCAGGGCACGAGCAGTATCCGGTTCAATGGAACCGTGGCGACACCAACGAGTTGGAGCGCCTCCAGCATTGTGACCACCGTGCCGGGCGGCGCCACGACCGGGAGCGTCGTCGCAACGGTCGGCGGAGTGCCGAGCAACAATTCGCCATTCACCGTGACACTGCCGGGCCCCGGCGTCACGAGCCTCTCCCCTACGTCAGGCGCCGTCGGCACGGCGGTGACGATCAATGGCGCCAACTTCGGCGCCACGCAGGGCACGAGCAGTGTCCGGTTCAATGGAACAGTGGCGACACCAACGAGCTGGAGCGCAGCCCGCATCGTGGCGACTGTGCCGAGCGGCGCGGCTACGGGACCCGTGGCCGTGACGGTCAACGGTGTCACGAGCAATGGTGTGACCTTCACCGTGTCAGCAACAGCCCCGAGCATCGCGAGCCTTTCCCCCACGTCAGGTATCGTCGGCATTGCGGTGACGATCAACGGCGCCAACTTCGGCGCCACGCAGGGCACGAGCAGCGTCCGGTTCAACGGAACGGTCGCGACACCAACGAGCTGGAGCGCGGCGCGCGTCGTCGCGAACCTGCCGAGCGGCGCGACTACGGGACCCGTGGCCGTGACAGTCAACGGGATCGCGAGCAATGGTGCGACCTTCACCGTGACATCGCCGGCCCCGACCGTCTCGAGCCTCTCCCCCACGTCAGGCGCCGTCGGCAGCGCCGTGACGATCAACGGCGCCAACTTCGGCGCCACGCAGGGCACGAGCAGTGTCCGGTTCAACGGAACGGTCGCGACGCCAACGAGCTGGAGCACGGTGCGCGTCGTAGCGACCGTGCCGAGCGGCGCCACGACCGGACCCGTCACCGTGACCGTGAACGGGGTCGCCAGCAACGGCGTGACGTTCACCGTGTCAGCGACCGCACCGAGCGTCGCGAGTCTCTCGCCCACGGCAGGGGCCGTCGGCACGGCGGTGACGATCAGTGGCGCGAACTTCGGCCCGACCCAGGGCACGAACAGTCTTCGGTTCAACGGGACGGCTGCGACGCCGACGAACTGGAGCGCGTCCAGCATCGTGGCGGCCGTGCCGGGCGGCGCCACGACTGGGCCTGTCACCGTGACGGTGAACGGCGTTGCCAGCAACGGTGTGACGTTCACCGTGTCAGCGCCTGCCCCGAACGTCGCGATGCTCTCGCCCACGGCAGGTGCCGTTGGCACCGCGGTGACGATCAGTGGCACGAACTTCGGCCCGACGCAGGGCACGAGTAGTGTCCGGTTCAATGGAACGGTCGCAACGCCGACGAACTGGAGCGCGTCCAGCATCGTGGCGGCCGTGCCGAGCGGCGCCACGACCGGGCATCTCACCGTGACGGTGAACGGGGTCGCCAGCAGCGGCTTCATCTTCACGGTTACGACGACGGCCGGCTTGCCCGCGCCGTGGACGTCGCAGGATGTCGGTAATCCAGCGCTCACGGGACAGGCCACGTATACGTCGGGCACCTTCTCAGTGTTGGCCGGTGGCTCCGATATCTGGAACCGCACCGACCAATTCCGCTTCGTGTATCAGACGCTCGACGGCGACGGCGAGATTGTGGCGCGCGTCGCCAGCCTCCAGGACACAAATGTCTGGACGAAGGCGGGCGTCATGATCCGCGAGAGTCTCACCGGGGATGCGCGCAACGCCATGGTCGCGGTGACGCCCGGTAGTTGGATCACCTTCCAGTCGCGCGTCACGCGCGGCGGCATAACCACATTCAGGGGCTTCGCCGGAGGCGGCCCACGGTGGGTCCGCGTCGTCCGCCGCGGAAATGTCCTCACTGGTTACTACTCGTCCACCGGAACGACCTGGACCCTGATGGGCACCAGCACCGTGACGATGGCATCGCGGGTCTATGTCGGCCTGGCGTTGACGAGTCACAATCCGTCCATCCGCACGACCGGCACCTTCTCCGACGTCAGGGCGATGGGCGGAGTGGCGCCCGTCCAACTCCCGGCCGGAGGCCAGATGTCGATGACGAGCGCCGCGCAGACGGCGACGCTGCCGGAACTGGTGCTGGCAGAGAAGCCTGTCGTGCCATCGACGCCCGTGAACCGCCTGGCAGCGGGCGACTATGACGGCGACGGGCGGAGCGACCTCGCCATCTATCGCCCGGCGTCGGGAACATGGCGAGTCGTCGAGTCAGGCACCGGCCGCGCGACCGACGTCGCCACACCGTGGGGCACCGCCACAGATCGTCCCGTGCCCGGCGACTACGATGGAGACGGCGTGACCGACCTGGCGTATTACCGGCCATCCACCGGTGTGTGGTCGATCCTGGAATCCAGCAGCAACTACACGACCCGTGTAGATCTGCTGCTCGGTGGTGCCGCGGACGTGCCCGTGCCAGCCGATTACGACGGAGACGGTACGACCGACGTCGCGGTCTATTCCCCGGTCACGGGCCAGTGGTGGATGCTCACGTCGAACACCGATTACGGCGCGGCGACGGCCATCGAATGGAGCGCGGCGCAGGGCGTCCCGGTGCCAGGTGACTACGACGGCGACAGCAGAGCGGATCTCGCCATCTATCAGCCCTCGACCGGGCAGTGGCTGATCCTGCTGTCGAGCACGGACTACGCGACCAACCGCACGTTTGTGCTCGGCACCAGCACGGATATGCCGGCTCCGGCCGACTTCGACGGCGACGGTGTCACGGATCCGGCCGTGTTCCAGCGGTCCACCGGCATCTGGCGGGCCGCGCTGTCCACCACGGGCTTCAAGACGACGGTCCTTGCCATCCTGGGGGCC
Organism: uncultured Acidobacteriota bacterium; assembly: GCA_963749835.1. GTDB lineage: Bacteria > Acidobacteriota > Vicinamibacteria > Vicinamibacterales > 2-12-FULL-66-21 > JALZOC01. The sequence continues at coordinate 1,703,961 of CAVVOD010000001.1, read as the reverse complement.
GCCACTGATGTCCCCGTCACGGCGGACTACGACGGCGACGGCAAGGCCGATCTCGCGGTCTTCCGGAACGGCACGTGGCAGATTCTCTACTCGGGCGCGGGCTACGCGTCCGGTGTGCGCTCTTCATGGGGCAAAGAGTCCGACGTCCCGCTGCCAGCGCAGAGATAGCGGACGCCGCCTGCTTCGAGCTGACGCCGATGACCTCGGCGTCAGCTCGAAGTAACGGTCGGTCCTGTGTTTCGCCGCTCCCAGGGATACTCACAAGCCGAGGTTGCGGTAGAACATCGTCGTGTCGCAGGGCCCGCCGTCGGTCAAGTAGGCATCATTCGGGATCACACCCACGGGCTGCCACCCAGGCGACTCGTACAAGCGTTCGGCCTCGCCCCCTGTGACAGTGTGGAGCACCAGCTGCAGGGTGCCGCACAGGCCATGCCCATCCTCGGCGTCACTTCGCTCGCCGGACCGATGGCGGACGCGGCGCTTGACGCTCCCGACCCGCATTGCTATGCTCATATCGGTAACTGATAGGACTGACCACGCACCATGCGCTGGACCACACGACTGCGTCTCCGCCTTCGGTCCCTGGTTCGACCCGGCCGGGTGGAACAGGAGTTGGACGACGAGCTTCGCTATCACCTCGAGCACACCGCGGACGACCATGTGGCCCGGGGTCTGTCTCCGGACGAGGCACGCTACGCCGCCCTGAGGGAGATGGGGCCAATCGAGCCGCGCAAGGAGGAATGCCGGGATGCGCGAGGGCTCGCGCTCGTCGACAGCATCCGGCAGGATTTCGGGTACGCCCTGCGCGCACTTCGTAAATCGCCGGGATTCAGCTCCGTGGCGATCCTGTCCCTCGCGATCGGCATTGGCGCGAACACGACGATCTTCACCTTCGTGAACGCGGTGCTCCTTCGGCCGTTACCCTACCCCGGCTCCGACCGGATCGTCATTCTTCGTGAGCGGCCCCTTGCCTCCGACGGCACGGTCAGCGTCCACCCTGCCAACTTCATCGAATGGCGTACCCGCGCGCGGTCGTTCGATGCGCTGGCGCTGGCGCAGACTCCCCCGCTGAACGTGCTCGGCAGCGCCGGTGCAGAACAGATCAACAGGGTCCAGGCGACAGCAGCACTGTTTCGGGTCTTCGGGGTCGCGCCGATTCTGGGCCGCGAGTTCACGGAAGAAGAGGCGGGCCCGGGACAGCACGACGTCGTCATCCTCGGCCACAGCTTCTGGCTGCGCTCGTTCGCGGGCGATCCCGGCGTGCTCGGACGTCAGCTGCAACTGCCGGACGGTTCGCTCACGATCGTCGGCGTCGTGCCGCCGGGACTTCGCATCGGGCTGACCGAGCCCGACGCGTACACCCCGTTGCCGATCGATCCCGCAAACCCAGGGGCTATCGGATCCCGTTCGTTCCAGTGTTACGGGCGGTTGAAGCCAGCCGCAACGGTCGAATCCGCCAGCGCGGAAATGAGAACGATCGCTGCCGCCCTCGCCAGCCAGTATCGATTCGATGAAGGGATGGGGGTCTTCGTCTCCAGCCTGCACGATTATCTCGTCAGTGAGGGCCGGCCTGCGCTGCAACTGCTCATGGCGGTCGTGGCCACGGTCCTCCTCATCGCGTGTGTGAATCTCGCCGGCTTGCTGATGGCAAAGGGCCTCGCTCGTCGCAGCGAGCTCGCGCTGCGCGCGGCGCTCGGTGCGAGCCGCATCCGTCTGGTCAGACAGCTTGTCATCGAGAGCCTGGTGCTCTCGCTGTGCGGCGGCGCCGCCGGGCTTGCCGTTGCGTACCTTGCGACGAAGGCGCTCGTCACACTGACGGCAGGCACGTTGAGCGTCGCGCCGACCGAACCCATCGCTCTCGATCGGACCTGCGTCGTCTTCACGCTGATCGTGTCCACTCTGACCTCGCTGGTCTTCGGCCTCCTGCCCGCCCTGCAGGCGAGTCATGCCGAACCACAAACCGCGTTGCGAGAACGGGCGCGGGGGGCCACAGTCGATCGCCGGCATCACCGGATGCGGCAGGCCCTTGTCGTGACGGAGGTCGCTCTCGCCGTCGTCCTGCTCGTAGGGGCGGGGCTGCTGCTCCGCACGTTCTCGAGCCTGGTGAACGTCAGTCTCGGATTTCAGCCGGCTCACACGCTGACGCTGAATCTCTTTCTTGGCGACCGGCCGGCCGCGATCCGAATGGCGCTCGTGGAGCAGATTCTCGAGCATGTCGAGGCGGTGCCGGGCGTGACGGCTGCTGGCACCATCCAGTTCCTGCCGCTGGCAGGCGCGACCTGCGGGACTGGTGTCTGGCTCGACGGGCAGGCGTCCGATCCCTCGCGCGCGCTGCCAACGGACTGCTCGCTCATCAGCCGGGGGTACTTTGCCGCGATGGGGATACCGGTCCTCGAGGGGCGGTCCTTCGACCGTCGAGACACCAGCGCCAGCTCGCGGGTCGTGGCCGTCAATCAGTCGTTCGCCAGGCGCTATTTCCCGGACGGCAGGGTGATTGGCCGCCGGATTCTCGTACAAGGATCGAACCAGGCGCCCGCCGCGATCGTTGGCGTGGTCGGAGACATTCGTCACAACGGTTTGACGTCAGAGCCGGCGCCGACCGCTTTCCTCCTTCATGCGCAGACGCCCGGCTACATCACCAATCTCGTCGTCCGTGCCGAGGGAGACGCCACCGCGCAGGCCGCCGCCATCCGTCGCGCCATTCAGGAGGTCGATCGGACTCAAGCCGTCTCGCGCGTCAAGACGATGGACGATTACGTGGGGGATGCCCTGGCGAGACCACGGCTGTATGCCATCCTGGTGACGTGCTTCGCGGTGATTGCGATGCTGCTGGCGGCGATCGGCGTGTATGGACTGGTCGCATATGTCGTGACGCAGCGCACGCCGGAGATCGGGATCCGACTCGCGCTGGGCGCTACGCCAAGCGGTGTGTTCTTCGATCAGTTCCGGCAGGGGCTCTGGCTCGTGGTCGGAGGCTTCGCGATCGGGATGGTGGCCGCCGCGGCGCTCGGGCGTGTGGTGTCGGGACTTCTCTTCGGCGTCACTCCCGGCGATCCCGTGACTTACCTGATGGCTGGCGCGATGTTCTTCGTAGTCGCACTGGCGGCCGTGGCCATTCCCGCCGGCCGTGCGTCTCGCGTGGCGCCAGTCACCGCCCTACGCTGGGAGTGACCTGAGGTTCCTTTCTGTATTCACAGGCAAGAATCCAGAACGAGGGGTCACATGCGTGTCCGGCCAGCGTCAGTCGTCGGCGCCACACCTACACTATCGTCACGTCGGAGCGACATCCGTCGGCCGTCCCGCCTCAGAACGAGAGGCGGGTGCCGACCTCGATCCGGCGTGGTGCCGCAGCGGATGTCGGCTGGCCGAAGAACGGAGACGCCACGACGCCGCTGAAGTTCTGCGCGTTGGTATGGTTCAGCGTGTTGTACGACTGCGCGTAGAGCTCCAGGTTGTAACGCCTGGTCTGATCGCCGCCACCGCCGGTGCCGCTCAGCGGATCGGCGTTGTCGCCGCGGATGATCCGGATCTGGGGTCCCGACGGCGGCGCCGCAGGGCCACCGAACCCCATCGCCCAGCTGAAGCGCAGGCCGACGTCGACCTGGGCGCGTCCACGTCCGCTGTTTCGTGAGACCCCTGACGGGCGATCGTTGCTCACGGTATCGCCATTGTCATCGCGTCCGGTCGTGATGTTGTACGGCAGCGGTGATTGCGCGCGCACCGACGTCCCGATCTTGAATCGACTGGTCAGCGGCATGTTGACCACGCCCATGAAGCGGTGCCGCGAATACCCGAGGGCGGGTCCGCGCTCCGCCGCAAGATCGTAGTTGTTCGCCGGCAGACTGAAGGGGCCGTCCGCGTCGTCGAGCGATCGGCCGAAGGTGTAGTTCGCGGCCATGAACAACCGCCGCTGCGGACGCCCGTAATTCAGGTTGACGCTGATCGCGTCCAGCTGCGAGTAGCCGACCGATTGGATTTCGGTCACCGTACCCGACGACGGATCCGGCCGGGAGCCGTTTGCGAGAGGCGCATTCACGTTGACGCCGCGGAGCAGGTTCGAGCCGCGCCGACGGATGTACATCGCATTCAGACGCACCTCGCCCGGCAGTGTCTGCTCCACTCCGGCGATCGCCTCGGCGAGTTGTGGCTGCTTCAGGTCCTCGGCGAACTGGACGCGTCCGGCGGGAAGCACGATCGCCCGACCGCCGAGCGACTCATCGGGATATCCCGGCTGCACGATCGTTTCGATCTGCTGGTGCGTGCCGTCGAGCTGAATGCCCTGCGCGTAGTCCTGCGCGTCGAGCCAGTCGTAAAAGATGCCCCCGCCGGCGCGAATCGTGGTCTTACCGCTCTTGAACGGCGACCATGCGATGCCGGCGCGCGGAGCCACGTGCAGGCCGCCGATGGCCGTCTGATACTCCTGGCGCAGGCCGGCGCTGACGGTGAGGTCCTTCCGCACGCGGATGTCGTCCTGCACGTAGACACCCAGCTGCGTCTGCGAGACCGACAGGACCGGGTTGCCGACGTTTCGCGTAAACGTCGTCGGACGCGCAGCCGAGAAGTCTTCGAGACTGGCGAAGGTGAACGTGCCGCCGGTGTTGCGCCGCTCGTCGGTGCGATACCGGCCGGCATCGAGCAGGACACCCGTCCGGATGGCGTGGCGGCCAATCGAGATATCGAGATCGTCGGCCAGCGTGAACACGTTCGTGCCGCGTGTGCCCGAGAGCTGCGCACCGCCGGCCCCGAAGGCGTTCAGCACCAGCACGGCCGGCGCCGTGCTCGTCGGCTCGAAAGACACGGCTTCGGAGCGCCACTGTGCCCGCAGCTCGTTGTAGAGCGTCTTGCCGATCGCGCCGGCCATCGAGGTGCGAACGACGCTCTCCAGTGCGCTCCTGGCTGTAGCCGCGCTCCAGCAGATCGAAGTCCCCGACGCCGACATTCTCCGCAGTCGTCTCGTTGCGCTGAAGCTCGGCGCGGAGCATCTGGGACTTGCTCAGCGCGTGTTCCAGACGCGCGGTCATATTGACGGCGTCGTTCGGCTTTCGAACCGAGTCCGTCGACGTGACCGGACGGCAGCGCGGCGACGATGGTCTTCGTGTCGAACGCGTCCGTGCCGTCGACGGAGAAGGACAGCGATGTGTGTTTCTTCCAGAGCGGGCCGTTCAGGCTGAAGCCGTAGCGCTGGCGTTCCTCCTCCCCCTTGACAGGCGCGAAGGCGTTGCGGGCATTCAGCGCGTGCCCGCGGAACCCGAAGCTGGTCGATCCCCGCCAGTTGTCCAGTCCCGGACGCGTGGTGATGTCGATCGACACGAATCCCGGCTCGTGCATGTCGGCGGCGAACATGTTGCGGCGGAATCGAATCTGCTGAATCTGGCCCTTCGCCGGCAGCCGGCCGCCGCGGAACCCGTTGACGCGAAGCACGGAACCCGGCCCGCCGATGTCGCGCAGCGCCTGTTCCATCTCGTCGGGATCGTCGGGGAGCTCGTCGATCTGCTGCTGGTTCGATCACCGTGGCGAAAGCGTCGCTGCGCGGATCGCTCGAGCGCTGCCGCGGATCGCGCCCCACCTCCACGGTCTCCGCGAGCCCGGCGATGGCGAGCTTGACCTCCCGCCGGTTCTCGCCCGACCGCACCCGCACATCACGCACATCAGCGGCTTCGAACCCGGGCGACTCGACGTGAATCGCATAGCGGCCCGGCTGAAGCCCGCCGAACACGGCGTCGCCACGGGCCCCGGTGTCGACCGTCGTCTCTCCGACGCAGGACGCGCGCACCGACGATCACCGCGCCGCTGGGATCGACCACCGTGACGCGCAGCGTTGCGTCAGCACGTGTCTGCTGCGCAGACGCGACACCGGACCACAACACGAGCACCAGACAGACGAACACTCTCATATGTTTACCTCTTGACGAATACGAGATCGGGATTCGGGATTCGGAGTTCGGGGATCGGGGATTAGGGATTGGGGATTGGGGATTGGGGATTAGGGATTGGACATCGAACCCCGAATCCCGAGAGTCCCGAGCCCCGAGTCCCGATCCCCGATCCCCGATCCCCGCCTTCAGGCGGAAGACGCTCACTTCGCCGAAAACGTGTCGGTCTTGAACGTCGGATTGATCTTGATGGTCTTTAACGTCACGTCTTCGACAGGTTTTCCGTCGATGGAGCGCGAAAGGTGGTGCGGAAGCAGGACGCCGTCAACCGGCTTGTAGTCGTCGAGAAACCACTGGATCTCGACAATCTCCGGCGGAGGCAGCGTCGCAGGCGGCCCGGCTGCCGGGGGCGGGCCATCTCCCCGCCGAGTCTGCACGGCTATCCGCGGCGCGGCGCCGCGGTAGGACATCATCAGCGGGCGATGGGTCTTCTTGTCGAAAAACAGGCGCACTGCGAAGCCACCGGGCCCTTTTGCATCCACCACATCCGCCTTGCCATCGTCGGCTTCGGCCTCGCCGCCGTAGGTGTACTCGAGCGGCATCGCCGCGGACGCCAGCAGGAACCCGAGCGTGAAGCGCGCGAAGTCCGCTCGCTGATTGCGCAGAGCCTGCGCTTCATCCTCGGGACCGTTTCCGAATCGCATCACCATGTTCGGACCGCCACCGATCGTCCGCGAACCGCGCACCAGTTGATCTCCGTTGAGGCCCTGACGCATCTCGACTGTCGTGTCGTTCATGAATCGGGAGCTCTCGGTTCGCACGATCTTGTCGGGAAGCTGGAGGTCGATCGTGATCTCCCCGTTCATCTGGCGGTCGCCCACCTCCCGCTGATATGTCCCGGCCGCCGTGAGTCCCTGCACGCTGGCAAGATGCTGGTCGCCGCCGATCGCGGCGCGCGCCTGGGCCAGGACCTGGTCAGCTTTCGTGTCGCCTGCGGCTTCCACTCCAGGCACACTCATCGTCATCGCCAGAACGATCGAAGAAACAATCAGCCGCTGCATCAGTTCACCTCGGTGTAATCCGCTTCTCGTACCGGCATCGTCAGATCACCGTTCCGCTGGTGTCCTCCGGCCTGTGAGGAGTATGACGACGACTCGCGGCGGGAGTTGTTATCTCTCGGCAATCGTTTTGTAAGAAATGTAAACAGCGCCGATCCCGCGCTGGCCTTTCGCGTAGAGTGATCCTCGTGCCCCGTATTCCCTGGCAGTTGCCCACTGCTGTCGTTCTGCTCGTCCTGCTCGCCGTGCTGGCGACGATTCAATACCGCTGGCTTGGCGAAGTCAGCCAGGCCGAGCGCGAGCGGATGCGCGCCGGCCTGCGGACACGGGCCTCGGAGTTCGGGCAGGAATTCGACGCCGAGCTCACGCGCACCTACCTGGCGTTCCAGGTGGATGGGGAGCGCCTCGAGGCCGATCCCGAGGCGACGCTGCGCGCGGCCTACGCCCGCTGGCAGTCGGCGGCGGCGGCGCCTGAAATCCTGAAGGATGTGTACGTCGCGGAAGGGAGCGCACTCGAATCTGCCACGCTGCGGCGCTTCGATCCGGTCAACGGTACGATCGTGCCGGCGTCCTGGCCTCCGGAGCTCGCCGCGATGCGGCGCCGACCGTCACCGCTTCCCCCCGCACTGCCGGGCGCGCCGCCGCCGATGATGATCACAGAGGCAATCGATGCGACTGTGCCGGCCTTGATGGTGCCCACACCGCACGTCACTCGAACGACCGTCGGAGGTCAGACCGCGATCTTCGCTCAGCAGGCGCACGGCGGCCGGGCCGTCATCGTGGTCTTCGACAAAGAGCGGCTGCGGCAGCAGTTCCTCGACCCGCTCGTGGCAAAGTACTTTGGAGTCGGATCCGCCTCCGAGTACGTCGTGACCATTGCGTCCCGTGCGGAACCCTCAACGGCGATCTACTCCTCGAGCGTCCCGCCAGTGGACCCCGGCGCCGCCGACGTCACGACTGGCATTTTCGATGTACGCATGGACGCGTTGTACAGGCTGTCGTCAGGCCGCGGGACCGCCCCGGGCCAGCCGGGTCCGGCAGACCGCCTGTCGATCACGATTTTCCGGCGGAGCAACGGCCCTGAAGGCAGGCGCTTGCTGACGGGGGGAGCCGACCAGGGTGCATGGGAACTGCGTGCGCGCCACCGCAGCGGGTCGCTCGAGGCCATCGTGGCGAGATCGCACCGGCGCAACATTGGCATCAGTCTGGGGGTGCTCGGTCTTCTGGCCGCGAGCCTCGTGCTCGCACTCGCAGCCGCCCAGCGGCAGCAGCGGCTCGCGCGGCAGCAGATGGAGTTCGTCGCGGCGGTTTCGCACGAGCTGCGAACGCCGCTGGCGGTCATCTGCTCGGCCGGCGAGAACCTCGCCGACGGCGTGGTCGCCGACAGCGTCCAGGTGAAGCGGTACGGGGCGCTCATCCAGACCGAGGGCCGGCGTCTGGGAGACATGGTCGAGCGCGTCATGGAATTCGCGGGCATCAGCTCGGGCAGCACCCTTCGCGCGCGCACCGCCGTGGACATGTCGAAGGTGATCGCCGAGGCGACGGACGCCCTGCGCCTGGAAGCGCGCGATCGCGCCGTCACCCTGGACGTGGAATCGAACGGCGCGCTCCCGCCGGTGACCGGGGACGTCGACGCTCTTCGATCGGCCGTGCAGAACATCGTCGGCAACGCCCTCAAGTACAGCCCGATGGGGGCAACCGTCTACGTCAGCACGCGCGTCGAGAACGGCGGGGCGCATCGCGTGCAGATTCGCGTCGCCGATCGCGGGCTGGGCATCGACGCCTCCGATCTGCCGCACATCTTCAAGCCGTTCTACCGCGGACGGCGCGCGGTGGACGCGCAGGTCCGCGGCGCAGGCGTCGGATTGAGCGTCGTGCGGCACGTCATCGACTCGCATGGCGGCTCAGTCGCCGTGGACAGCCGCGTCGGCGAAGGGACGACGGTGGTCGTGGAGCTCCCGACGGGCGCGGCACAGGATCCGGCGGTGGCCGGCTGATGACGATGAGCCCGCGCGTCCTCATTGTCGAAGACGAGGCTGGCCTGCGGCTCACGCTGAGCGATCGCCTTGGCAGCGAAGGCTACTCGGTCGAGACTGCCAGCGACGGTGAGGCCGGACTCGCGAGCGCGACAAGTGGTGCATACGACCTCATCGTGCTCGACGTGATGCTGCCCCGGATGAACGGGTTCGATGTCTGCCGCGGGATTCGCCAGCGCGGCGTGACAACGCCCATCCTGATGCTGACGGCGCGCGGGCAGGTCGTGGACAAGGTGATCGGCCTCAAGCTCGGGGCGGATGACTATCTCACGAAGCCGTTCGAGACGATCGAGCTCATGGCCCGTCTCGAAGCGCTGCTCCGCCGGCGGGCGTCCGGCGCTCAGCCCGGCGGCGACGTCTATCGATTCGGCGAGGTCCTGGTCGACATGCGGCGCATGGAGGTCACGCGTGGCGGCCGGGCGGTCGACCTCTCGGCACGCGAGTTCAAGCTGCTGCGCCATCTCATCGAGCATCGCGGTGCGACGATCTCGCGGGAGGCACTGCTGTCCGACGTCTGGGGATACGACGAGACACCGCTGACACGCACCGTGGACGTGCATGTGGCGGGGCTGCGGCAGAAGGTGGACAACCCGAAGTCTCCGGAGTTCATCGTCACCGTGCACGGTCTCGGGTACAAGTTCGTCGGCTGACTCGCACGCGGTGCGTTGTTTGGATTGATCTGCGGCCGTTCGCCAGGTCAGTCGCGCACCGTGATCTGGCCGGGGCTTGACATCGAGACTGTTTCTTCATAGATTGTTATCAAATGCCTCGCGCCCTCCTGACCGACTTCGAGCTCATGATCCTCCTCGCGACCCTTCGGGCCGGTGACGACGCCTATGGCGTGATCATCGCCAGGGAAATCGAGCGCACTGGAGGCCGCGCCGTCGTCCTCGGGGCCGTCTACACGGCACTGGACCGGCTCGAACGAAACCGGATGGTGACATCCGACGTGGGCGATCCCACACCGGAACGGGGCGGCCGGGCCAAGCGCTTTTTCCGGGTGACGCCGCAGGGCGTTCGCGCCGTGAAAGACATGCAGCAGGCGCTGGTCGCCCTGTGGACCGGCATCCCGGAGCTGAAAGGAAGCCGCACATGAAGAACGTGCCATCGCCACGTCTCGCCGTCGCGCTCCTGAATCGTTTCCTCCCGGACAATGAACCGCTCGTCGGCGACCTGCTCGAGGAATTTGCGGTGCGGAAATCGCGCCTCTGGCTCTGGCGCCAGGTGGTGCTCGCGCTTCTGATGGGTTCCTTTCGGAGCCAGGGCGACATGCGTCCGCTCAAGCTCGTGGACCGTCCACTCCTTGAGATCACGAAACCGGACATCCGTCCGTGGACCAGGCCCCGGACAGTCAATCTGACAGCCAGTCCTCTGCCCGGAGTCGGCGGGCTCAGCCTGGTCATCCTGGTCACGCTGATGACGATCGTGAGCCCGCAGATCTGGCGGCTCGTGCTCCTGACGATCCTCGCCGGCGTCGTCCTCGGTCTCGCTCTGGTTCTGCTGCGCCGGCGCACGGGGCTGCGGACGCCGGATGGCAATCCCAGCTCGCCGCTTCATCTCGTCGGGCCATGATCCAACCGCCCGATTACTTCCGATAGACGTTCCGCGGCATCTGAGGATGTCCGCCCGGTGAGGTCCTGGCGATCTGGAGGGCGCAATGATCCGGGGCATCTGGGGTGATTTTCGCCTTGCCAGTCGCTCGTTGTGTGCGGCACCTGTTGTGACCTTCGCCGCGATAGTCACGCTGGCCCTCGGGCTCGGCGCGATCACCGCGATGTTCTCGATGGTGAACGCGGTGATGCTGCGACCGTTGCCGGTGAACGAGCCGCAGCGCCTGGTGACGGTGACCTCCAGCACCGCGCTGAAATTTGGCTTCCAGGCGGGCGCAGGCTGGAACTATCGGATGTGGGACCAGCTCCGTCAGCGCCGTGATGTCTTCGACGGCGCATTTGCCTGGACGGTCCAGTCGGTCGATCTGGGCAGCGGCGGCGAAATGCGGCCGGCCAGTGCCCTCTTTGCAACCGGCGATCTCTTCGCCACGCTCGGCGTGCAGGCGATGCTCGGCCGCACGTTCACCTCCGCTGACGACGAGCGCGGCGGCGGTCCGGACGGCCCCGTTGTGGTCATCAGCTACGACTTCTGGCAGCGCCGATTCAATCGCATGCCGGGCGTGATCGGCACTCGCCTTCCTGTCGAAGGGATTCCATTCACGATCATCGGAGTGACGCCGTCCCGGTTCTTCGGCGTTGACGTGGGCCAGGCGTTCGACCTCGCGCTGCCGCTCGGCACCGAGCCGCTCATCCGCGGCTCCCGTGCGCTGATCGACAATGAGCGCGCGCTCCTGCTCACCGTGATGCTGCGCCTCGAGCCCGGCCAGTCCGGAGCACAGGCGACGGCAGCACTCCGTGCCATGCAGCCGGAGATCATCGGCTCGTTCGCCCAGCCGCCGGCATTCCTGAAGGAGCCCTTTCTCGTCGTCCCGGCGGCAAGGGGCATTTCGGACCGATCGGGGTTGCGCCAGAAGTACGACACCCCACTCCTCGCGATCACGATCGTCGCCGGTCTCGTCCTGCTCATCGTCTGTGTGAACGTCGCGAACCTGTTGCTGGCGCGCGCGGCGGCACGCCGGCATGAGCTCAGCGTCCGCCTCGCGCTTGGAGCGCCCCGGCTGCGCCTTGCGCGGCAGTTCCTCGTGGAGGGATTCACGCTCGGCACGATTGCGGCGGCGCTGGGCCTGGCGTTCGCTGGCTGGACCAGCCGTGCTCTGGCCACGCAGTTGCAGGGCTCAGCCGGACCGGTGCGCCTCGATGTACCGCTCGACTGGCGCGTCCTGGGATTCACGGCCGTCGTCACCGTCGTCGCAGTTGCGCTCTTCGGCAGCCTGCCGGCCCTTCTTGCGGCACGCGTACCGAGCGGTGAAGTCCTTCGCAGCGGAGGGCGGGGCACACAGCACGGCCGCCTCGCCTTGTCAGCCGCACCCATCGTCGCGCAGGTGGCGATCTCGCTGGTGCTCGTGGCAGGGGCGGGGCTTTTCGTACGCACACTGAATCGCCTCGCCAGTGTGCCGCTGGGGTTCAATCCGAACGGCCTGATCGTCATCGCCGTCAGCACAGCGCGTCCGGTGACCGATCCTGCCGCGCGGCTCCTGCTCTACCAGCGCATCATCGATGCCACGACTTCGGTGGCCGGGGTGACGTCTGCGGCCGGGTCGGTGTGGACGCCGATGGGCGGCGGCGGCGGTGGACTGCTGACAGATGCACGCGGCAGGCGGGCCGACCCAAACCGGTCAGACGGGACTGCGTTCAATTTCGTCTCACCGGGCTGGTTCGACACCTACGCGACGTCGAGACGCGCCGGCCGTGACATCAGCGGGCGGGACGACGGACGGGCTCAGCGAGTCGCGATCGTCAACGAGGCGCTCAGCCGGCGGCTCTTCCAGGACCGCAGCGGCCTCGGCGAGACCATTGAGGCCGGCCCCTGCGGCCGGAGTGGATGCACGGTCATCGGTGTCGTGGCGGACGCGCTCTACAGTGCGTCGTTGCGCGATGGACCGCCGCCGACCGTCTATCTGCCGCTCGCGCAGTCAGCCGGGTTGACGCCCCGGGGCACCACGTCGATCCAGATCACGGTCCGCACCGGGGACAACATGCGGGTCGTGCCCGCCATCGCCGACGCGCTCCGCGCCATAGACCGAACGCTGGTGTTCAAGGTCCGCTCCCTCGAGACCGACGTTGCGGCAGCGTTGACGCAGGAGCGCCTGGTTGCGAAACTCGCCGCCTTCTTCGGGCTGGTTGCGCTGCTGCTGACGGCGCTCGGGCTCTACGGGATCGTGGCCTATGCCGTCTCCGTCCGACGCACCGAGATCGGCATTCGCCTGGCTCTCGGTGCTCAGCCCGGCGGTGTCGTGGTCCTGGTAATGCGCCGTGTGTGCCTGCTCGGGGTCGCCGGGCTGGGGCTCGGCCTGGCGGCAAGCCTCTGGTTGTCGCGCTTCGTGGCCCCGCTGGTGTACGGACTGGAGCCGCGCGATTCCGCCAGCCTCATCACCGCACTCCTCACGCTTGCGGCTGTGGGAGCCATTGCGGCCTGGATCCCGGCATCACGTGCCGCCCACGTCGATCCCGCGCAAGTCCTGCGCACGGAGTGAAGGTGTCTCGCAAACAGGAGATCTCAGCACGTAGCACGTAGCACTCAGCACGTTTGAGCCTCCGGGTGCCGTTCACTGCTGGAGCAATTTGTGAGGACGAAATGCCACCACGGAGACGCGGGGACACGGAGACGCACGGAGAGAACCAGCTGGCTATCGACAGGCAGGCACTGGCAGCTCGATATCTGGAGACAGTTCTTTAGTGGAGAGAGGCAGCGGTCGGCCGACCGTCGTTCCCTCCGTCCGGGCTCCGTGCCTTCTCCGTGTCACCGTGGTGATCTTTCCGTGATCTCCGTTCCCTCCTGATCTCCTGATGTGGTGAGCCGCGAACTCCGAATCCCGAGTCCCGAGTGCAGCCACCTTGACATTCTAGGTGACGGAGCGTAAGGTCTCACCTAGGATGTCTACCCGACAGATGCGCGATCGGATCGAGCTCCTCCAGGGCACGCTCGATCTCCTCATTCTCCAGACGCTCCGGCCAGGGCCCGCTCACGGCCATGCGATCGCCAGCTCGATCGCGCGCGGATCAGACGAGGTGTTGCAGGTCGAACAGGGCTCGTTGTACCCCGCGCTCCACCGCCTGATCAAGCGCGGGCTGATTACCTTCGACGATGGGACGTCCGAGAACAATCGCCGCGCCAAGTTCTACCGGCTCACGGCAAAAGGCCGCAAGCAGCTCGAGACCGAGACCAGCAAATGGGACAAGCTGGTACGGGCGATCGGCGGCATCCTGAGGCCCGCATGAAGAAACACCCGCTCACCGACCTCGACGCCGACATCCGCGAACACATCGAGCACGAGACCCGGGACAACATCTTGCGGGGCATGGCCCCGGACGATGCCCGCGCGGCCGCTCTCCGGAGCTTCGGGAACGTCGCGCTGGTCCAGGAGGATGTGCGGGCGGTCTGGATCCCCGTGTGGCTGGAGCAGATCTTTCAGGATGCCCGGTTCGCCGTGCGCACGATGCGCCGGACGCCCGGATTGACGGCGATCGCCGTAGGCTCCTCAGCCCTCGGTATCGGTGCGTGCTCCGTGATCTTCGCGATCCTCAACGTCGCGGTCTTTAAGCCACTGCCAGTGGAAGACCCGGGACGTCTGATGAGCATCTTGGAGAGCGACCGGCGCACGGGAGAGGCCGGAAACGAGTTGTCCTATCCAGATTTCCGGGATCTGCGCGAGGCCCGCTCGTTCGACGGCGTAGCGGCCTCGAACCCGCTGCTGCCCGCAGCCATCGGCTCTGCGGGCGATCCGCAGCGCCATTGGGGCGCGCTGGTCACGGCGAATTACTTCGCCGTTGTGAAGCCAGGATTCGCAGCCGGCAGAGGGTTCGACCCCGCCCGCGACGACACGCGCGGCGCGCCCCGCGTCGTCGTGCTGAGCCACGACCTCTGGCAGCGAGACTTCGGAGGCGATCCTGGAATCGTCGGCCGCGAGGTCGCCATCAACCAGCGACCGGCGACGATCGTTGGCGTGACCGCGGCCGGGTTTCGGGGCACGGACGTGCCGATCGTTCCCGAATTCTGGATTCCGCTCTCCATGATCGACGAGCTCGAGGCGCGGACCGGACTGAACATCGAGAATCGCGGGCGTCACTGGCTCGAAGCTGTCGCCAGACTACAACCCGGGGTTGACGTGCGGGCGGCGCGCGCCGAGCTGGACGTCATCGCGCAAAGGATACACTCCTCGTCCGGCCCCCAGGCCGAGAACTTCGGCTTTCACGTCGAGCGGGCCGGTCAGATCGACCCGCGCCTCCGCCGGATGGCGCTGACGTTCGTGGCCATGACACTGGGCGTGACCGTCCTGGTTCTGCTCACCGCCTGCGTCAACGTGGCAAGCCTGCTCCTGGGACGCGCGTCGGCGCGGCGGCGGGAGATTGCCGCGCGGCTGGCCCTCGGTGCGAGCCGCGGCCGTCTGCTGCGGCAACTGCTCACCGAAAGCCTCGTCATGGCGTCAGTGGGAGGCATCGGTGGCTGGATGATTGCGGCCTACCTGTCCTCGTTGATGGGCGTCCTGCGGACTCCCCTTGGATGGCCGCTCGACCTCTCGGTTTCACTCGACTACCGCGTCGTGCTCTTCTGCGCCGGACTCTCGATCGCCACCGGCGTCGCGTTTGGCCTCGTGCCGGCGCTCCGGGCTACCAGACCTGACGTGGTCGCCGATTTGAAAGCGGACGCACGCGGCAGTGCGACTCGCGATCGATTCAGGCTGCGCAACGGACTGGTTGTGGGACAGGTCGCGATCTGCGCGCTCCTGCTCGTGTGCACGGGGCTCTTCCTGCGCAGCCTGCAGTCGGCGCGGGGGCTGGACCTTGGACTGCAGAACCGCAATCTGCTCCTGATGGGATTCGATCCCGCTCTGGATCGCCGTCCCGACCCGGAGGCGCGAGGGTTGCTGCTCAACATCCTGGATGGCGCCAGGGCTGTTCCCGGCGTCGAGTCGGCCACCCTCACCACAGCCGTGCCGCTCACCGTCATCATCGACAACTCGAGCTTCGTGTCGGAAGCACACGCCGCCGATCCCCAGGCCGATCGTGTCCACGCCGACATCTACGTCGTCGGGCCGGACTTCTTTGCGACGATGGGCATTCCGGTCCTGGCCGGGGAGGACTTCCCTTCCCAGCCGGCTGCCGGGAAACCGGTCATCGTCAACGAGGCCTTCATTCGTGCGGCATTCCCGAACGAGTCGCCGATCGGCCGGCGCATCCTCGGAGATGGACGGGCGCTGGAGATCGTGGGCATCGTCGCGACGGCGAAGTCCCGGACGATTGGAGAAGACCCTCGCCCCGCCATCTATTTGCCCGTCCTGACCGAGTATTCGGCTACGAACACCACGCGTGGCGTGACGCTTGTCGTGAGAACCACGAACCAGGCTGAGTCGTACGCCCTTCCGTTGCGCGAAGCCATCCGGCGTGTCGAACCCTCTCTCGCGGTGTTCGATGTCCGCACGATGGAGAGTCACCTGCGCGAGGCGTCACTCCTGCCGCGCCTGACGTGGGCGCTCTCGGCCATCGCCGGCATTGTCGCCGCTGTGCTCGCGATGATTGGGGTCTACGGCGTCATCAGCTCCACCGTCATCATGCGGCGGCGAGAGCTCGGCATCCGCCTGGCGATCGGCGCACGGCCGCAGGCACTGCTCGCGATGGTCTTGCGGCAGGGGGTCGCGCTGGCCGTCATGGGGACTGTCCTGGGTCTGCTGGCCGCGCTCGCCGTCACGCGATTCGCCGCCAGCCTGCTGTACGATGTGAATCCAGCCGATCCGGCGACATTCGCCGCCGTCGCTGTTTTTCTGCTCGCCGTTGCCCTCGTAGCCTGTGCGCTGCCTGCGCGCGCCGCGGCCCGGGTGAATCCCGTCGAGGCGCTGCGCAGCGAGTAGGCCGCCCCTCGCACGGTCCTCGTGCGCAAGCGTGGATTCAAGGTGCCCACCTCCACTACTATCAGACGTTTGGACACCAGCCGTTTCATACCGGCGTGCGATCGGGCACGCCACCTGACGGCTGATTCAGAGGAGCGATGATTCCAGCGCGCGATGCACTCACACGGCTGCGGGACGGCAATCGCAGGTTCACATCCCACCTGCGCGATTCAGAGATCGTCTTGAACCGGAGCCGGTCCGCGGAACTGACGCAGGACCAGGAGCCTTTCGCGATCATCCTCGGCTGTTCCGACTCCCGCGTACCCGCGGAGATCGTGTTCGATCAGGGCCTGGGGGATCTGTTCGTCATCCGTGTCGCCGGCAACATCGTGGCCTCCTCCCAGGTTGGCAGCGTCGAGTTCGCCGCTGAGCGGTTCGGCACGCGGCTCGTGGTGGTTCTCGGTCACTCCCAGTGCGGCGCCATCGTGGCAACCATCGAGGATCTGCAGAAGCCGGCCACCAATCAGACTCGAGGTTTGCGCGCCATCGTGGACCGCGTCCGTCCTTCCGTCCAGGCACTGCTCGAGACGGAACTTCGACACGACCTGCCAGCTCTCGTGGCGCGGGCGGTTCGTGCCAATATCCGCCACTCCGCGGACCACCTGCGGCACGGTTCGCAGGTTCTCGAGCAGCTGATCCGTGAGGATGGCCTCGTCGTCGTCGGGGCCGAGTACTCCCTCGAGACGGGCATCGTCGAGTTCTTCGATGGGGAGCCTCCGAGCGCCTGAGTCCAAAAGCGCAAGTAATCGGGCTCTTTTTGGACATTTGCGGCGACCGTGCTGGATTGAACAGCAATCCGGCGACGCGAAGAGTAGTCTCGGGGTTCAGCCGGGGTCGCTCTCCTGGCATGGAGCCCTATTGCCCAGGCAGCGCACCGAGTCCTCTATCGCACCGTGCCCGGATGCCCCTGGGTCGTACCGGATCTTCCTGGGGCGATTGAGTGCTCTCGCGACTGTCGCGTCCGTGCTGCTGCTGTGCGCCTCGACCGCACGGACGCAGGACGTGACCGAGCCATCGCTCAAGGCCGCCTTCATCTACACCTTCGCGAAGTTCACCGACTGGCCGCTGGAAACGCTCCCGGCGAAAGCCGTGTTCACGGCCTGCGTGGTCGGTGACAACGCCGTCAGCGACGCGCTCGCCAGGGCGGTCAAAGGCCGTCAGCTCGGCGGCCGCACCATGAACGTGCTGCGGATGGAAGTGGACGGTGCGGTGCGTTCATGCCACCTGCTCTACGTCGCCGGCATCACGACGCCGGAAACCAGTGCCGTGCTGTTGGCCGCCCGAGGCACCGCGATCCTGACAATCAGTGAAATGGACGATTTCATCCGGCTCGGCGGTGTCGCCCACATGTTCGGTACCTGCAGGGGAAAATGCGCTTTGAAATCAATCTCGATGCCGCGCGGCTGTCGAAGCTGCAATTGAGCTCGCAGCTTCTTGCACTTGCGACGCACGTCTTTGAGACCCGGGTGGCAGGACCACGATGACTGGTTCAACACGCGTACTGCTCGTGATGTTGTTCGTCGCGACGCCTGCCCTGGCGAGCGCCCGGCAGGCCTTGCCGGAGCTCAGTCTCGAGCAACTGATGGAAATCGATGCCGGCCGCGTCTTCGGCGCCTCCGAACGGAACCAGCCTGTGACCGAGGCGCCGGCATCCGTGTCCTTCATCACCGCCGAAGAGATTGTCCGATATGGCTACCGGACGCTCGCGGACATCCTGGAGGGCGTCCGCGGCATGTACGTCACGGACGATCGCAACTTCAGTCTCCTGGGCACGCGTGGATTCGCCAAGCCGGGGGATTACAACAGCCGGATTCTCCTGCTCGTCAACGG
The DNA here is from genome assembly GCA_963749835.1 of uncultured Acidobacteriota bacterium. Lineage (GTDB taxonomy): Bacteria > Acidobacteriota > Vicinamibacteria > Vicinamibacterales > 2-12-FULL-66-21 > JALZOC01. Next base: position 1,685,609 of record CAVVOD010000001.1, on the reverse strand, counting down.
ACACCGTGTCAACGACAACGTCTACGGCCAGGCGGAAATCGGCGCTGAGTTCGGCATCGACCCGGCCATGTTCGAGCGCGTCGAGATCATCCGCGGGCCGGCCTCGTCTCTCTATGGCGACAGTGCTTTTTTTGCAGTGGTCAACGTCATCACGAAGTCGGGTGCCTCGCTCGACGGCGCTTCGATCGCGGTGGACGCCGGCTCACTGGGGGCCGTGTTGACACGGGTCAGCGCGGGCCGCCGGCTCAAGAACGGCGTCGACGTGGCGGCCTCGGCCACGTATGAACGCAGCGACGGCGTCGAGCGGCTCTATTTCCCGGCCTTCGATTCGCCGGCCACCAACCACGGCGTTGCCGTGGGGCTCGATGGGGAGCTGATCGGTCAGTTGTACGGCCAACTGAGTTTCAAGACGTTCACCTTCACGGGCGCGTACGGGCGGCGCAGGCGGGACGTGCCGACCGCTTCTTTCGGCACGGTGTTCAACGAACAGGTGTCGCCAGAGCAGACGACCGACCGGCACACATTGCTCGACGCCGAGTATGCCCGATCGTTCGGCGCCAACCGCGTCAGGTTTCGCGCCTCGTTCGATCAGTACTCATACGACGGCCACTATACGCGGCCGGGTACGGAGGAGGACCCGAGCCACCTCATCGGCTTCAACAGCGTGGTCGGCAGGCGATGGAGCGCCGGGACCAAGCTCACGCGGACGCTGCCCGGCCGGCAAGTGGTGACATTGGGAGCGGACTTCATCGACAACGTCACGCAGGCTCAGAAGGTCTACTTCACGCAACCGATCTTTACGCTGTTCGACATCGACCGATCGTCACTCCAGCAGGCGGTCTACGTCCAGGACGAAATCAAAGTCAGGCGCTGGCTGATTGCCAACGGCGGACTTCGATACGATCGGTACAAAGACTTCCGGCGGGTGACTCCGCGCGCGGCGCTGATTGCGACGCCGTCCTCCAATCAGTCGTTCAAATATCTCTACGGCAGGGCCTTTCGCGCCCCGAACGAGTACGAGCAGAACGCGTTCTATTTCGGAGAGGGCGGCAAGACTCTCCAGCCGGAGTCGATCGACACGCACGAGCTCGTGTGGGAGCGCTACACGAATGACTGGCTCCGCACCTCGGTGTCGACCTACTGGTACAAGGCCAGCAGGTTGATTACCCTGACACCCGATCCCTCGACGTTCTTTACCACCACGTACATAAACGCCGGTGAGGTCAGGGCCCGAGGTCTCGAGCTCGAGGCGCAGATGCGCCTTGGGGGCGGGCTGCAGGGTCTGATGAGTTACGCATGGCAACGGGCCCGCGACGTCGAAAAGGACACGACGCTCGTGAACTCCCCGGCACAGATCGGCAAGGTGCGCCTGAGCGTTCCCGGTCCGTCCCGGCGGTCTTTTGTGTCGGCCGAGCTGATAGCGATGGGCAGCCGCCGGACGCTCGCGAACGTCAGGCTGGCACCTTCGGCAACCGTCAGCCTGACGATGATCGTGCCACTGCCGAATGCGTTCGAGCTGGTCGGCAGCGCCCGGAACCTGTTCGACGTCGACTACGCCGATCCGGCCTCCGCCGACCACCGGCAGGATGTGATCCCCCAGAATGGCCGGACGCTGCGTATCGGGCTGCGATGGAAGTTCGGCGCGAAATGATGCGCCCTGGGAGCACCGTCGGGAAAGGGGGCACGGCAGGCTGCCGCGCCCCTTGCACCGGTGAATGACGGCGCTGTCAGGGACGCGCGGCGACCTTGAGCTCGCCGAGCTTCGCTGCCATATCTTCCGCCGATGTGGCCGGCTTGACGGTCTTGTCGATCGCGAGGATCGTTCCATCCTTGCCGATGTAGAACGTCCACCGACTCGCGACGCCGTTCGCGTTCAGGACGCCGTAGGCCTCGGCGGTCTTCTTGGTTGGATCGCTCAGCAGCGGAAAATCCGCCTTCTGCTCTTCGGCGAAGCCCTTGTTCTTCTCGACGGGGTCGACGCTCGCCATGAAATAGGTCACGTCGTACTTGCGGATGAGACCTCCATGCTCCGCAAGCGACTTGCATTCGATCGTGCAGCCGCGGGTGTACGCCGCCGGAAACCACGCCAGAACGATCGCCTGCTTGCCGACATAGTCGGTCAGCTTGTAGGTCTTGCCGTCGGAAGCCGGCAGCTGAAAGTCCGGCGCCTTGTCCCCGACCTTCAGCTCTTGAGCCCCGGCGCGAACCGCGAACCCCACGCACACCACACATAACATCGCCACCAGCATTGCTCGCATAGCACTCCTCATCAGAAACGGGCCTGGGCAATCTTACCCGACGTCCGGGTCACGTGTCCCTTCGTTGACTCGCCTCGGAACGAGTCCTCGGAGCATAATCATCGATGCGGTGACGCAGATCGCCTACTAGCTCGGCTGGAACGAGCCACAGAGTCCATATGCACATGACAGGATTGAGTTTCGCCATAGTCGTGACGTTCGCGTCACTCAACCAGGCCCCTCAGCAGGCCCCTCAACCGGCGCCGAAACAGGCCCCCCAGCCCGCGCCTGAGGCTGCGCCGAAACCTGCACCGAAACAGGTGCCTCAACAACCGCCGCGGGCTGCCGCGTCGCCACGCACGACCGGGTCGGCGACACTCGCCGTGCAGGTCAGCGATCCGGCGGGAGGACCGATCGGCGGCGTCAAGGTCACGGTCGAGGGCCCCGCCAATCGTCAATCCACCACCGAACGGGGACGGATCGCCTTCGAAAACCTCCCGGCGGGGCTCTATCGCCTCCGGTTCGAGCGTGAAGGCTTCATTACGCTGGAGCGCGAGCTGACGGCGCGGGGAAGCACGCCGATCGACGTGAAGGTCACGCTGACGCCGGCGCCGGAACCTCCACCCCCGCCCCCTGCGCCCGTTCCCGAGGCTCCTCCGCCGCCCCCGCCGTCGGACGCGGCGCCGGTCGTCATCGACCTGTCGGCCTTCATTGAAAAGAACTTCGTCGGCCGCGATGCCCAAAAAATCTCGTCACTCTCCTGCGGCAGCGGGGCAACAGCCACGCTCATTCAAGTGCGCAAGCCGCTCGCCGAGCACTCGCACGCTGAGTGGGACGAGTTCCTCTATGTGATGGGCGGTCCGGGGACCGTGAACCTTGCGGGCCGCGACCAGCCGCTGACGCCGGGGGTCTTCGTGATGGTGCCTCGCGGGACCCCGCATGCGCTCGCGGCCTCCGGACGGAATCCTCTGGTCCTGCTGTCCATCCGGCCCGGCGATCGGTGCGACAAGCCCGCCGCGGAGCGGTGACAGACCACGTGTGCTTCGCGCACGGAGGTTGCGGAGGACGCGGAAAGATCACCACGGAGACGCGGCGACACGGAGACGCACGGAGAGAACCAGCTAGTTAACGGCGATGAGCCGAATGGGGATCAGAATCGCGACGTGGTCGGCCCGCGCTCCTGCGCCGGCCAACGGCCGGCGGCCGACCACGCTCCGTGTCGTCTCCGTGGCCCCGTGTCTCCGCGGTGGAATTTTTCGTGATCCGGTAGTTGCTTATTCCCGAGGTTTCTCGTCATCGACCAGACGCCGCGTGACCTGGCGTCCTGGGACATAATCAGCGGCAGGTCACACGACACACCCGATCAGCTCCGACGGAAACACGCATCATGAATCTGCTCCGACTGCTGCAGCGAGAGACCCAGCCCGAAGTGGATCTCAAGACGACCTACGACGCGATCGTCATCGGATCCGGCGCGGCCGGTGGCATGGCCGCGCACGTGCTCACGTCACGCGGGATGAAAGTGCTGATGCTCGAAGCCGGCAAGAAGATCGAGGTCGACAAAGAGCTGAAGTCGATGGAATGGCCATACGAGCACCCTCGCCGGGGGGACATGCCGCCCGGCCACCATGCGCTCTCGCCCAACGAATACACGATCCGCCGCCCGCCCTACGCGGCGGACTCGAAGTTTCCCAAAGTCTATTCGTACGTCCAGGGCTGGAGCGGTACCGATTACTCCAGAAACATCGTGGTCGACGAACAGGACCATCCGTACACCGGCACGAACTACGCCTGGGTCCGGGCGCGCTGCCTTGGAGGCAAGACCAACATCTGGGGCAGACTCGCGCTCCGGCTCTCCGACTACGACTTCAAGGCGAAGACACACGACGGCTACGGTGAAGACTGGCCCATCTGGTACAAGGACATCGAGCCGTACTACGATCGCGTCGATCAGTACCTCGGGATTTCCGGGGTGAAAGAGAACCTGCCGTACCTGCCGGACAGTCTGTTCCAGCGCCCCACCCGACTGGCCAGCGCCGAGGTGACGCTGCGCACGTCACTCAAGAAGATGAACCGCGTGCTCACACCGTATCGAGCCGGTGTGACGACGGACGGCCTGAAGCACAATAAGTATCGAACCCGATGTTTCGGCCGGGGCGCCTGCGCTCGCCGCGTCGGCGGCTGCGACATTCACGCCGCGTTCGACTCGCCGACCGGGCTCATCTACCCGGCGATGGACACGGGGCACCTGACGCTGCGGACGAATGCGATCGCACGCGAGATCCTCGTGGACGGCAAGAGCGGCAAGGCGAAGGGAGTCTCCTTCATCGATTCAGAGACCGGCCGGAGCGACGAAGCACGCGCGAAGGTCGTCGTGGTCGCCGCGTCGACGCTGGAATCGGCGCGGCTGCTGCTCCTCTCGAAGTCCAGTGCCCACCCGAACGGCATCGGGAATTCCAGCAATCACGTTGGCCACAATTTCTGCGAGCACGTGATGGGCCCGGGTGTCACCGGCATCGTCAAGGAACGCGTCGGGAAGCCGAAGACGGTCGATGACGGGCGTCCCGGCGGCTTTTATGTGCCTCGCTTCAGGAACATCACGGAGAAGCACCCGAACTTCATCCGCGCGTATGGCTTCGAGGGCAGCGCCGGCAGCCAGATGTTTCCGGGCAATGCGCCAGACACGCCGGGGTTTGGCGCCGGCTACAAGAAGACCGTCAGGGATTTCTCCGGCGCGTTCATCAGCATGGGCGGCTTCGGAGAAGTCCTGGCCCGGTACGAGAATCACGTCGATCTGGATCCCGTGCGGAAGGACAAGTGGGGCATCCCGGTCACGCGCTTCAACTACAGGTTCGGAGACAACGAGAAGAAGATGTGCGAAGACATGGCGAACGCGGCACAGGAAATGTTCGAGGCCGCAGGATTCGAGATCCTGAACGTGGACCGTAAAGTCACTGACCGAGGGCTGGTCCATCCACGAGCTCGGTACCGCGCGGATGGGCGCCGATAAGAAGACCTCGGTGCTCAACCAGTTTCAGCAATCCCACGACGTCAAGAACCTCTTCGTCGTGGACGGCAGCAGCCACGTCAGCGCCTCGTGTCAGAACCCGACATGGACCATCATGGCGCTCGCGTGGCGCTCCTGTGACTACCTCGCTGACGAATTCGGCAAGGGGAACCTCTGATGGCAGACGACACACCGAGCGGCGGACAGTTACCGGATGCCCCTGGTGACGGACCTAACGGTACGCTGACCAGGCGCGACGCGATCAGGCTGGGCGCAGCGGCCACGATTACAGCCTCTCTGGTTCTTGGAGAGACGCTGAGCGCGCAGGCGCCCGTTTCCGCGGTGCCTCGCGTGTTCTTCACCCCCGAGGAGCTTGCGCTCGTGGACGAGTTGAGCGAGCTGATCATTCCGACCGACGAGCACTCACCCGGCGCAAGGGCCGCCAGGGTGGCCCCGTACATCGATGGCCGGCTGGCCGAAGCCTGGGATGAGACGGATCGGACGACGTGGCGGCAGGGTCTGGCGGGGATTGAGCGGCTCGCGCGCGAGGGGGGCGGCCGCACGTTCCTGCAATCCTCTGCTGACGAGCGCGTCGCCCTGCTCACCCGCATCGCGGCGAACGAACGTCAGCCGAAGACGCCCGAGGAGCGGTTCTTCGTGGAGCTGAAATCACGCGTCGTGCGGGCGTACTACACGTCGGAAATCGGCATCAAGCAGGAGCTGGAGTACAAGGGCAACAGCTACCTCGCTGAATTCGTCGGTACCGACGTCAGCCAGTCCTAGCATGGCGACCACTGGACCGGGAGAGATGTGAATGCCGAGGCGCTACTGGCTGATGAAGTGTGAACCCGCCGCATACACGATCGACGACCTGGCCCGCGACGGGCGCGCCAGCTGGGAGGGCGTCCGAAACTACCAGGCGCGGAACTTCATGCGCGACGACATGCAGAAGGGAGACGGGGTCCTCTTCTATGCGTCAAACGCCGAGCCTTCAGGTGTGACGGGACTTGCGGAGATTGCGCGCGCCGGATATCCCGATCACTTCGCCTGGACGAAAGGCCACAAGTACTTCGACAAGGCAAGCACCGAGGAGGCGCCTCTCTGGTACATGGTGGACATCGGCTTCGTCGAGCGTTTCCCTGCGACCATCTCGCTCGAGACGCTGAAGTCCACGAAAGGGCTGGAGGAGATGGCGGTGACGAAGAAAGGCAGCCGGCTGTCGGTTCAGCCTGTCACGAAGGGCGAGTACGACATCGTCGTCAAACTGGGGCGCCGCAAGGCCTGACGACTCGTTGCACGTAGCACGTGACGGGGATCTATTCGATTACGATCCGCCCTTTCCATTTCGGATCGGTTTCGTTCGTGTGATCGTGGAAGCCGCACGTGCGCGCCACATTCAGCGCGCCGGTGCTCCGGCTCTGCCCGGGGTTGAGCGTGCCGACATCGTTGATCGACGGGCAGTCCGTGTGCACGGTGATGGGATCGGAGCTGACGGCGTGCGGCCGGGCATCGTTATTGAGAAACGTCACGCGGCCGCCGACCGGGATGCGCACCTCCACGGGCGTCACCCCGGAATCGGAAAACGTGATCGTCGGTGACCCAGGCGACGGCGCGGTCGGTTCGCCGCCACACCCCGCCATCACGAGCACACAGCCAAAGCCCAGCGCGAATCTCAGGTAATCGGACATCGGAACCGTCTTCAATGCCTCACGTGGCCGGACGGCCGCCCCGACTTGTAGTGGACGAACAGATGAAACGATGCCGGCGCGCCGTAGTTGTCGAGCAGGTTCGACCCGACATGGTACACGGTGACGTCGCCGCCAATGCCGAAGCGACCTGCCCGAGAGGCGACGACATCGAACACGTATCCTCCCGTCAGGGCACCCACACGCGACAGCTGATGAAAATGGGTGAAGCCCTGAGGGTGCCGGCCGCCGGGGTTGAGAATGTCCTTGGTCACGAGCTCCGCCCGGGAGTACCACGCATGTCGAGGGTACGCACGAACGGTCGCCTCGATCAAGTACGCGTCGAGCGCCCCGTGACTCTCCCGGTTCTGGCCCCAGGCCGCGAGCGCGGCGATCCTGCCGTCCGGTCGCGTGAACCCCACGGACGCCGTGAGGCGGGTGGCGTTGGAGAACGGCTCCACCCACTCCGGCGCCGTCAGATGAGCGGCGCTGACCTGCGCGTCCCATCCGCCGCGCTGCCAGGAAATGCGCCCGGCTGCCGAGTCGAGCCGCCCGAGCTCGAGGTCTTTGCGGTTCTCGTCCGGCTCCGCTCCACGAAACCACGAGCCTTCGACCGTAACGGCCCCCTGGCGGATTCCCGCCGTGGCCACGCCATGACTGATGTGGGTCGCATCCATCTGGTGATGCCCCAGCGGCGCGGTTGGATTCTCCGACGCGCTGGGCCGGTGCATGAATGCCCGCGGCCCGATCGCCGGGGCCCCGACGGGCGACAGTGCCGCGAAGAGGCGTCCCCGGGCCGTCGTCCGCGACCATTCCGCACCGAGACTCATGATCAGGTCGTGCGGGTGCTGGTAGTCAATCAGCGGCGCCTGCCGGTACGTCTCGCCGGACTGGAACACCTGGGGGGATCCGAGGCGCTGGATCGTGAACGGCTCGAACGACAGCATCGAGTGGATCTGCAGCCGGTGGCGGCCCCACTGCCGCTCGCCTGACCCCATCAGCCAGTTCTGCGACTCGAACTTCTGGAAGTCGGTGAACTTCCGATACTGATAGTTCCATCCTGCGAAGGCGTTCGCGTCCCAGTCCCAGGTCCACCCGTTTTCGCCTGGTGCAGGCATTGGCATCGTGTGCGTGTGGCCGGACTGCGCGCTCACTCGAACACCCAGCGACACCCCACAGACAAGTGAGCAGACGGCCAAGCGGCGCAGGAAGCGCCTGTGGAGCACGCGTAGGCAAGCCATGTGGTGAAAGGGAATCAGCAATCCAGCTGCCCGCCGGAAGGGCGCGCTTTCCCTTCAGTCCCGAGGTACGGCGAGTCCAGGGTTACGGATATCGTAACCGCACTCCGCACCAGGTAACGGGGAGTCTGTACTAGCGGGTGGACGCTGATGTGTGTAGTTGAACGACCGGGGTCCGACCCCGGCATTGGTCCCGTGTGTAATCCGACGACCGGGGTCAGACCCCGGCGTTGGTACCTATCGCTCAGAATTGCAGGGCCTTGAGATACTTGTAGCTCGCCGCCAGGCTGTCGAAGGGGGCCTTCGTCGTGTCGTGCTCGACGAAGTAGTGCTTGATCCCGGCTTCCGACGAGTCCGCAAAGATCTTCTTCCAGTCGATGACGTCGCCGTTGCTGCCGACGTCGGTGATGAGCGGCAGGAGCTGATCGATCGGCGTCGCGGCCCCGCCCGGCGTCAGCTTCGACAGGCCCTTCACGTGCACCATCGGGAAGCGTCCCGGAGAGCGCTTGAAGTAGTCGAGGGGATCCTTTCCCGCGGCCGCTATCCAGCACAGATCCAGTTCCATTTTCACGAGCGCGGGATCGCAGTCTTCGAGCAGCTGATCATACGGGAGCTTCCCGTCTACCGGCGCGAACTCAAACTGGTGGTTGTGATACGCGAACTGGATTCCCGCCTTCTTGCCGGCTTCGCCGGCACGATTGAACGTCTCGGCCACGCGCTTCCAGATCCCCGGCTCGGCTCGGACCTTCGGATCAATCCACGCAACGACGAGGAACGTGTGGCCGATGGTGTGTGCGGCCTCCAGGACAGCAGGCCATTTGTCGGCGGCAAGGAGGTCGTAGCCGATGTGCGCCGACGGCGACGACAACCCCGTCGTTTTCAGGATGTCTCTGACCTGCTGCGGTGTGCGGTTGAAGTAGCCGGCGAACTCGACTTCCTTGTAGCCGATGGCCGCAACCTTCGCCAGCGTCCCGTCGAAGTCTTTCTCGATCTGGGTGCGAACGGTGTAGAGCTGCATGCCGATGTTGGTGATGGACGCCGCCCCCACACTCCGCCCCGCCACGGCGGCCACCGCCATCGTGCCTAGAAACGTCCGGCGATCCATGTCGCTCATTTCCACTCGCACTCCTCCATCCGTCGCACGGTTAGGTGAACGACTTCGGGATCTCGAATCCCTTCCGGGTCCTCGCGCGTCAGGAGCTCGTCGGCCTTCTTGTCGTCGACGAACGTCTCCTTCTTCCCGTCGAACACCAGCGCGTGGCCCACGCGGTACGAGATGTTGCCAAGATGCGGCAGCGCCGACGTGTAGTGCCCCTCGAGCACGTCGCAGTTGAGAATCTTGGGATCGCCGGCGCGCACCGCGTCGACGAAGTTCTGATAGTGCGGGTACTGAACCGCAGGCTTGACGCCTGCTGCAGCCCGTTCGGCTCCAACGGCGCCGGGGCCCTTCTCGTCCTTCGGGCCAAGGTACGACTGCCACGCCGACCCGCCCGCGCCGTCAATCCAGACCCAGCCTTTCGTGCCGTAGAACAGGTTCCCGATTTTCGGCCCCCCCTCGTCGTTGGTGAATCCGCCGCGGGTCGCAAACTCGAGAATCGTTCCGTCGGCGTACTCGAACAACGATGTCTCCGTGTCGGGCGTCTCCTGTGACGCTTCCGGCCCGAAGTATCCGCCGACCGTCTGGATCTTCCTCGGATGTTCCTGTTTGCCGAGCCCCCACCGCGCGATGTCGAACTGGTGCGGGCCCTGGTTGCCGCTGTCGCCGTTGCCGTAGTCCCAGTGCCAGTGCCAGTTGTAGTGGAAGCGGTTCCGATTGAACGGCCGCTTCGCCGCCGGCCCGAGCCACATGTCGTAATCGACCTTCGAGAGGTACTGCTCGTCGTAGACCGGCTCCGCGCCGCTCGACTCGACGTTCAGCTTGTACGTCTCGCCCGGCGCCATCGGACCGTCCGGGTACTTGCCGATCGAGGCTCGGCGCTTGAAACACAAGCCCCGCGCCATGTAGACCTTGCCGATGCCCCCCTCCTGGACGAACTTGATCGCGTCGCGGACGGCGGGAATGCTGCGGTTCATCGTGCCGACCTGCACCACCTTGTTGTAGCGGGCGGCAGCCTCCACCATCTTCCGCCCTTCCCACACGGTGTGCGAGGACGGTTTCTCGACGTAGACGTGCTTGCCGGCCTGCAGCGCCCGGATCGTGGCCAGTGCGTGCCAGTGATTGGGGGTCGCGATGATCACCGCGTCGATGTCCTTGTCGTCGAGGACGCGGCTCAGATCCTGGACGAAGCCCGGCTTGAACGTCGTGACGTCCTTCAACGCGGCATCGTTGATGCGTGACGGCGCGAGGTTCGCATCCACGTCGCAGAGCGTCTTGACCTCGACGTTCTCGAGCTTCGCGAACCCGCGCTTGACGGCGTTGCCCTGCCCGCGAATCCCGATACTCGCGACCACCACGCGATCGTTGGCGCCGAGAATGCGGCTCCCTGCGCCTGGCGCCGCCTGGAACCGTGCGCCAAGGAGCTCGCCTCCGACAGCGATGCCGGCCGCCGCCGCGCCGAGCCGTGACGCGAAGTCGCGCCTGGAGATTCCGTCCTGTGTCTTGCGATCGCTGGCCATCGTAACCTCCGTTAAACGTTCTTTGGAACGACGAATGGCGCCCGATATGCGCGCGTGAGCATCTTGTTCGCCTCGGGGTCTCCGATGCACGTCATGGTCTTGGCGTCCCAGTGCAGCGTCCGCCCGACGCGGTAGCTGATGTTGGCCAGGTGCATCAGGTTACACGACAGCGCACCCTCTTCGATCTCGGCGTTCAGATCTGCGCGCTTCCGGCTTCGGACGGCGGCGATGAAGTTGGCCCAGTGCTCGTCGCGTGCCGTCGCGCTGGGGCCGGGGGTCTGTTCCTTGCCCATGAACGAATAGTACTTGTTGTAGTTGTCGATGACGAGGTACCCCTTCGATCCGTAGAACTGGTTGCCGATCGTGTTGCCCGGCTTCTCACCGTTGATGCCGGCTTCGTGCGGCGAGATCCAGTGCCGCACCTCGAACGTCATCATCTTCTTCACGCCCTTGTCGTCGAACTCGAACGACGCCGACAGCGTGTTCGGCGTCTCCTGGTCGTCGTCGAACATGAACTTGCCGCCAATCGCGCTGACCTTCGTGGGGTGCGTCACGCCGAGGCCCCACCGCGCGATGTCCACTTCGTGGATGCCCTGGTTGCCGAGATCGCCGTTGCCCGTGTCCCACATCCAGTGCCAGTTGTAGTGGAAGCGGTTCTTGCTGAACGGACGCTTGGGCGCCGGACCGGTCCAGAGGTCATAGTCCACGCCGGCGGGCACTTCGGACACGGGCGTATGACCGATCGTATCGCGCCACTTGTAGCAGAGGCCGCGCGCCATGTAGACGTCGCCGAGCTCGCCGGTCGCCATTCGCTGGACCGCCTCCCGCAGCGCCGGTGAGGAGCGGCTCTGGCTGCCCTGCTGCACGATCCGATCGTACTTGCGCGCCGCAGCGATAATCTGCCGGGACTCGAAGACATTGTGCGAGCACGGTTTTTCGACGTAGACATCCTTGCCGGCCTGACAGGCCCAGATGGTCTGGAGCGTGTGCCAGTGATTCGGCGTGGCGAGCGACACGGCGTCGATGGACTTGTCCTCGAGCAGCTTCCGGTAGTCGACGTAGGTGGCGGGCTTCTTCATGCCCTTCGACTCGAGCCACTTCAGTTTGTCGGCGATGTGCGCCTCGTCGACGTCGCAGAGCGCGACGATCTCGACATTCGGCATCCCCGACCACGCGCTCACGTGGCTCTGACCGCGGCCGCCGCACCCGACGACGGCCATCCTGACCGTCTCGTTCGGGCTCGCGAAGCCGCGTACCGCCGCTCCGGCCGTCAATACTGCAGTGCTCACCAGGAAGTCTCGTCGATCCATTTAGTCGGCCCTCGAAGCGGCGTTACCGGTCGGATGGGAGGCTTCCGCCCGTCCTCACCCCCGCCCGGCGACAATTCCCGGGCGGGCCGATTCTGACACAGGTTCGGGAGAAGTGACATCATCCCGACACTCTCCACCCGAATCGCCGTTCCAGATGCCTGCTCCCTGGATTTCCGGACGGAACGCAGCCAGGCGCGTGACCATTTCGAATCCCGGTCGCCGCGTCACTGGCTCGGACGATGTTCTTCTAGTGTATCCGCCGGCGGGCCTCGGCGACCCTCGCCGCGAGCGCGTCAGTTTTGCCCGTCGCCGGCAGGCCCAGCACGCTGTCGAGCGCCTCGCCGTACCATTTGATCCACGCGGCAAGCACCTGCTGCTCGGTGATCTCCGCCGCGGCTTTGTCGACGTCGCCCCCGACAATTGATGGGCCCTGCATACGCTCGAGCGTGAGACGGGCGGTGGCCGCCTGCTCGACAAGTGTCGCGACGGCTACCGCATCGTCAGCGGTGGCGGACGCGAGGAGCCAGGCGGACGTGCCGACGGCAATCCCCACGTTCTCCATCTCAGCGGCGCTCACCTTCTCGGGGCGATCCTGGTTGGTGTGGTAATAGCGGTCGGTGAAGTGCCAGTTCAGGAGCGAAGGGATACCCGCTCTTGCAAAGACGGTGTGATCGCTGCCGCCTTCGTATGGATTGGCGCGGATCGTCCAGTCGACATCGCGCGCGCGCCGGGTGCAGACGGCGAGGTGCAGGTCGTTCAGCAGACTGCCTTTCAGTGTCTCCGCCGCGACCGTCCCGCCTCCCCACTCTGTGTGCGGATCGGACGGGCGCGACCAGACCGCGGAAGGGTCCGCCTGTTTTTCGATGAGGAAGGTCCCACCCGTCTGGCGTGTGTCCTCGCCCGTCATGTCGAGGGCGAACATGTACTGCACGAGCCGGGCATCCTCGGCGTGCGCACGAATCCACTCCCGGCTCCCCCGGATCTCATCCACCCAGAGAAACGTCAGGGTTCGCTCCGGTGGCGGCAGCGCGCCAGCCACGATGGCCTCGTTCAAGGCGCGCGCGAGGGCGTAGAGCGTCCCGCACCCGCTCCCATTGTCATTGGCGCCGGGCTCCTGGACGTGTGCGACCATCACGATCCGCTCGGCAGGCCGCGTGCGTCCCGGGATCTCGGCCACGAGCGTCCGGTTGGGCCCGTCGTAGAACGTCGACTCGATCTCGACCCGCACCGCCGCGCGTCCCAGGGCCAGCCGCCGCCGCATCCGGTCGGCTGCCCGCCACGACGCCTTGAATCCGAAACCCTTCAGCGCCGCGTCATACGGAATGCTGCCCCACTGAAGGACGTCCGCCTGCTCGCCCGAGAGATACGTCCCCCCCGGCGGCCGGATATATGGCGCCACGCTGGTGGAAATGACTCCCGCAGCGCCGCGCTTCCCGACGGCTTCGAGCCAGACGGGCGCGAGGGGCGCATCGGTGAGCACGACGGCTCCCCGGATCTCTTTCCCCTGATAGTCGGCGTCCCCCGCCATGCCGACGTCTACGAGCGGTACGCGGAGCCCACCGGCCGGAGTCGAAAAGGAGTTGATCGCCAGAGAGACGCGGTCGCTCTCGCGCGAGAGCAGCGGGGGCTCTGCTCCCTCGTCGAAGGCGACCGTGCCGACGCGGTAGTCCCATCCCCGTCCCTGGTTCGCGAACTCCTCTACGCGCACCGCGGCGCGGGCCCCCGGCGAGGCGCTGAACCCGGCGGCCAGCAGGCGCTCGCGGAGGTGATCGAGTGACGCGTTGTAGCCGGGGTTCGCAGCCAGTCTCCAGTACCGATCCATGAACGTCACGATCCCGGAGGCATCCAATGCGTTGAATCGCGACGCCAGTGCCAGATACGCGCGTTCGGCCGATGGAGGGAGAGGTTGCGAGGGCTGGCGAGCGTCAATCGCGACGCCGGCGCCTGTCAGTGCGAGCAGCGTTCCCGCAGCAAGAACCCGGACCAGCCGGCTCATTCAGCCGGCACCACGGTCAGTTCGCTGAAATCCAGCAGCAGCTCGACGCCTGACGTATCGTGGTCGGACCGAGCGGCCCGGCGCGCGGGGCACGACACCTCCGTCGAGGCGGCCGTGAACGCAGCGAAATAGCGGACCGCGATCTCCGGGGCCACGTAGCCGACCTTCTCGCCTGACGCAAGAACGGCAATCGCGTATCGGAAATAGCGATTGGCCGGCTCGGGCCTGAGGGTCGCGCTGAAGGAGGACGGCAGCCGCCGCACCCGCTCGACGTAGCCGAGACCGGCGACGACGGGAATGCGCTGGAGAACCGAATCAGCCATGGCCGATCTTAGCGGAAACTGACAGCTGACAGCTGATAGCCGATAGCCGAGTGCTACTTGAGCTCCTGCAGTTCCGCGTTCGTCCACGGTCTGGTCCGATCCGCCGTGAGCGCCCGTATCTGTTTCACCAGCGCCGGTTCGACAGGCGTTCCGGTCTGGCCCCACTCCCGGCGCACGTAAGTCAGCACCGCTGCCACCTGGTCGTCGGTGAACGACTGCCCGACCGGCGGCATCAGGCCGATGGAGCCTTCTTTCCCGTTCAGCAGGATCCGGGTGGTGATCTCCGCCCTTGCCACCGCCAGCGTCGAGTCCACGAGACTGGGGGCCAGCTTCTCCTGTCCGCGGCCGTCTGGCTGGTGGCACGCCTGGCACAGGCTCTTGTACACGTCACGCCCTGCGTCGAACCGCCGCTGCTCGTCCGCGGTGAGCGGTGGCATCGCCGCGGATGCCCCGGCCTTGCCAGGCCACTCGACGCGGGCCAGGATCGTAGCGGCGCGGACGCCGAGCTCCCCGTCGCCGGCTGCCAGCGCAGTCAGTGCGACAGGCTCGCGATTCAGGCGCAGCCCGGCCCCAGTGGCCCGCCCTGCCGGAGGCGGAGGCTTGACATTCGTTGTGCCGCGACCCCGCCCCTCACCAGGCTCGAACGCATAGGCGCCTCCCGGCCCCGCTCGCCCACCCGGGCATGTCGGACATGGCATCGCAACCGCCGCGGCGGGCTCGGCGATTGGGGGCGGGGTGCCCGGCATGGGGGCCTTGAGCACCGCGACCTCCGCACCACGGAGCAGCGCGGACCGCTGCCAGTTCGCGCGCGTTTCCTCCGTCACTCGTTCGAACACCTTCTCGATGGTGGCGTCATCCGCGCCCCGCATGATGGTTGCGACGAGCATCGTGATGGCGGCGTCGCGCTGCGGCGTCTGGCCGCTCGACCCGAGGACCGTGTCGAGCGCGACGAATTCGCGTCCGCGGAGTCCGCTCAGTGCCGCGTCCATCGCGACTGGATCGTCTGCATGGCGCTCGAGTAGCGCCACGACGGCGGTTTCGCGTGCACCAGAGGGCAAGGCGCCGAGCGAAGCGGCCAGTTGTTCCCACACGAGCCAGTCCTGGTCGTCCAGCCGTTTCATGACGGCGGCCTGCACCACTTCGTCCGGCGTGCCCAGCCACCGTTCGGCGATGCGGATCGCGGATGCGCGCACATCGCGCGAAGGATCGTCCAGCGCCTTCACCACCGTCGCGCGTTCGACGCCGTCCAGTCCGTCGAGGGTCCACAACGCGTGCAGCCGGGTCCGCGGATCTTTCGTCCCCTCCGCGATCCCGACCAGGGCCGGAATGACAGCCTTGTCCGCCTTCACCTGCGCATAGCGCTCGACCAGCAGCCGTTGCGCGGTATCGCGCCACCAGCCGTTCGGGTGCGAGAGCGTCTCCACGAGCTGCATCGGCGTCACGCTCGAGAGTGCCGGCGCGTCGCCGCGACGCGTCGTATCGTGCATGACGCGATAAATCCGGCCCATCCCGGTCGGCTGCTCCAGCTTCTTCTGGAGGATGTAGTCGCGCAGGTACGTAGTGAGCGAGATGCGATGCTGAAGGATCCCGCGATACAGGTCCACGATGTAGATGGTGCCGTCCGGGCCCGTGGATAAATCGACAGGCCGAAAGCGCTCGTCGGTGGACGCGAGGAATTCTGCCCTGTCGGTACGCCTTCCGGGCGCGCAGCGTCGTGCCGTCGTCGCTCAGAATGATGCGGCTCACGAGGTTGGCGCCGGGCTCCGCAACGAAGACGTTTCCGTAGAGCTCCGACGGCAGCCTGTCGCCGCGATAGACCATCGGCGCGCAGACCGCTGTGAAGCGGGCGAGCGTGCCGTCCGGGCGGTCGATGCCTGCCTGGTAGGCACGGTTGGTGCCGGGATTCGGGCGCACGGGCCACACGGTGTTCAGCTCGTTCGTATCGGTCGCCAGCCGCTCGTAGCTCCCGCGCGTGCGCAGCAGGTTCGGGTTGCGCGCGAAGTACGCGGTGGACACGAGGTCGACGTGCAGGGCGGACTCGTTCGTGTTGCGATAGATGCGCCCGCCGTCGTCCTGCGTCACACCCCACTCGCCTCGCTCGAGCGTCTTCTGCACCTCGAGCTTGCCGTCCCTGAGGCGCAGGTTGATATCGGACACGCCCGCCGTGTACATCGTGTTGTCCAGCGCCCAGTAGAATCCGTTCGCGTTGTTCTCCGGGTTGACTTCGAAGACACCGTACCGGTCGGTGACCAGCTCCTTCGTATCCATCCGCAGATCACCGTCGGTGTCGTGCATCAGCCAGGCGTTCGGCGGCTCCCCGACCAGCACGCCGCGATCGAGGACCTTGACGGCCCTTGCCAGCTTCAAGCCATCCGCGAACACCGTGCGCTTGTCCATCCGTCCGTCGCCGTTCAGGTCCTCCAGGACGACGACCCGCCCGATCGGATTGTGCTCATCCCAACCGGCGACGTCGGGCATGTAGCCGGGCATCTCCACCGCCCACAGCCGGCCCTGCGGATCCCAGTCGATCGCGACAGGCTCCTGGATCATCGGCTCGCTTGCCACGAGCTCGAGGTGATAGCCAGGCGCCATGAAGAAGGATTTCAGCGCGTCCTCAGGCGACAGCGGCGGTGACGAGTCCGGCACCTGCTGAACGCCGGGCGGCCACGGGCGATTGGACGGTGAGCTCTGATAGGCGTACCCGGTGACGACGGTCGTGGAGACGATGAGGGCGACCGCGCGGAGGCTGTTGACGGGCATCGGGGGGCGCCGGGCTATTTGCGGAGCTCCGACAGGGGAATCTCCGCCCCGCCGCGCTCCTTGCTCAACTGAGCGGCCGACATGAACTCGAAGATTTCGATGGTCTCCGCGGAGTCCACTGGCGAACGCCCCGTGTGGAAGAAGAGTGCTATCGCGATCGCCAGGGGGTCGTACGGCGCGGAACCTGACGTTTCGGCTGCCCCCTTGTCCCCCTGGACGCGGATGGTAGGCGGCTTGTCCGTCGCCTTCAGCGGACCGTAGTAAACGCCGATGCGGCCGTCACGCCATTTACCCGTCGTCACGTCGGCGTCACCTTCGATCTTGCGGGATACGCTGACGCAGCCCTTGCCCATCACCGCGTAGAGAGCCTCCACGCCATGAATCCCGTAGTAGTACAGATCCGGGTGGTGCTCCATCACGTTGAAGGGGGAACTGGCCTGAATCCTGGTGACCTTGCCGACGCCCGGATCGTCGCGGATCCTGGGAATATCAGGGTGAAATCGATACGAGGACGAGCTGAAAAACGGAGTGCCCGTCTCGTTCGACAGCCGCACGATCGCGCGGGCCTCATCAAGACTTGCGGCGAGCGGCTTGTCGATGAAGACCCGCTTGCCGGCTTTCATCACCGGGGTCACCTGGGCAAGGTGCGGACGGCCGTCCACACTCTCCAGGAGAACGACATCCACCTTGGCAAGAAGCGCGTCGATGCTGTCGACGATCTCGACGCCATGCTTCTCCTGGATCGTCTTTGCGAACCCTTCCACGCGGTTGGCACTGATCGGCAGGTCCGGACTGCCGCCCTTGTAGGCGGCCACGACCTTGATGCGCCATTCAGGGTGCGACTGGAAGGTCGCGGTGAACTGGGGAACGTGAGAGGTGTCGGTCCCGATGATGCCGGCGCGAAGATCCCGTGTCGCCCATGCCGGGGATTGGGGCGGCGCACCCTGCACAGGAGGACGAGCGTCGCTCCAGGCCGCGCCACAGCCAATCGCAAAGAGCAGGACTCCGTAGTGCAGGGCGGCTCTCGGTGCCGACCGTCGATGGCGATGGACCGGACTCGTCATGAGCATGCTCCAGGCGGACGCGCGGTCAAGGTGAGTCGTGTTGGCCGCGCTAGATTCTCGGCAGCGTAACCTCGGTCTGCTTCAGGTACTTGCCCTTCTTGTCCGCGTACGAAACCTCGCACGGCTCGTCGCTCTGGAAGAAGAGCACCTGCGCGATGCCTTCGTTCGCATAAATGCGGGCTGGCAGCGGCGTGGTGTTCGAGATCTCGAGCGTCACGGTCCCTTCCCATTCAGGCTCGAACGGCGTGACGTTGACGATGATGCCACATCGCGCGTACGTGGACTTGCCGAGACAGACCGTCAGCACGTCGCGCGGAATACGGAAGTACTCGATCGATCGGGCAAGGGCGAACGAATTGGGCGGCACGATGCAGACGTCCGTCTTCACGTCCACGAACGACCGGGGATCGAAGTTCTTCGGATCGATGACGGTGTTGTTGATGTTAGTGAAGACCTTGAAGTCGTCCGCGACCCGGAGGTCGTAGCCGTACGACGACAGGCCGTACGACACGACGCCCTGGCGCACCTGCCGATCCTCGAACGGCTCGATCATGCCGTGCTCGAGCGCCATCTTCTTGATCCACCGATCGGCCTTAATGGACATCAGAACCCTTCTTGGAAGCTCTCAGCTCTCAGCTCTCAGCTCTCAGCCTGTCAGCGCTCAGCTCTCAGCGCGAAAACTCGACGCCGGCGAAGAAGTAGCCGAGCTCGAAGGCCGCGGTCTCTGGCGCGTCGGATCCGTGCGTCGCATTGTTTTCGATTGAGCGGCCGAATTCCTTGCGAAGCGTGTCAGGTTCCGCCTTCGCCGGGTCCGTTGCGCCCATCAGCGTGCGCCACTTCTTGATCGCGTCCGGCGCATCCAGCGCCAGCACGACCGCGGGGCCGGACGACATGAACGACGTCAGGCTCGCAAAGAATGGGCGCTCGCGGTGTACGGCGTAAAACCCCTCGGCTTCAGCCTTCGTGAGGCTGACCATGCGCATGGCACGGATCTGGAATCCCTCGGCTTCGATGCGTTGAAGAATGCGTCCGGTGAAGCCTGCGGAGACGGCGTCCGGTTTGATAATCGCGAATGTACGTTCCATATCCGACGGATTATAGTCATAGACAGCGTGCAAGAACCACCATCACCATGAGCGCGGAGATACTTTGTAGGAATCGGGGATCGGGGATCAGCGACTCGGGCCCGAATTTTTGATCCCTGATCCCCGATCCCTGATCTTCCGATTGCGAGGCACCAAATGACAGACAAAGCGACTGGCGGTACGCACGTCGACCCGAATGCCGGCGACGATCACATGGGAGCAGTGGAAGGGGACACGCCGTCCGACACGCAGCAGGGAAACAACAACGCCACGGTCGTCAACGACGACGGGACGCCAGACCCGCTCGCCGTCTGCGAGGACGTGCTGGGCGCGAATATCGACGGATCGGAGGGTGGCTGAGCAGGCTCGCGCCTACTTCAACGACTCCATGATCTCGTCCAGCACTTCCCGGCCTGGCCTGACCTGGTCGAGCGGCAGGGTCGCCAGCGGTTCGTCCACTAGGTTGAGCAGACTGACGAAATCCTTTTTCTCCGGCTCGATGTAGAGGATCCCGGTGGCGAACTCGCCACGCGCCGCGGTCTCGTGTATGAGCCGCACGGCGTTCATTTTGTCGGTAGGATCGTAGTCCTCCGCGACCTTCTTCAGATACAGCTTCGACCCGTCGTGCAGCTCGACCGCCTTGGTCGTCCCGGGCTCGTACTCGACGTGGATGTCGTCGAAATACGGCACGAAGCTCACTTCCCCGAGCGGTTCGTCGTGGTCTTTGGCGTACGCGTAGCTCTTCGTGGAGCCTTCGTGGTCGTTGAACGTCACGCACGGCGAGATCACGTCGATCATGCACGTGCCGCGATGGCTCAATGACGCCTTCAGGATCGACAGCAGCTGCTTCTTGTCCCCTGAAAACGACCGGGCGACGAACGACGCCCCCAGCTGGATCGCCAGCGCGCAGGTGTCGATCGGCTGCAGCTCGTTGACGACGCCGTTCTTCAACACGGAACCGACATCCGCCGTGGGAGAAAACTGACCCTTGGTGAGCCCGTAGCAGCCGTTGTCTTCGACGATGTAGATGATCGGGACGTTGCGGCGCATCAGGTGCACGAACTGGCCGATGCCGATGGCGCCCGTATCGCCGTCACCGCTGACGCCGATCGCGATCAGCTTGCGATTCGCGAGCATCGCACCGGTCCCGACGGACGGCATGCGGCCGTGGACGGAATTGAACCCGTGCGAGCCGCCGAGGAAATAGGCCGGGCTCTTGCTGGAACAGCCGATGCCGGAGAGCTTCACGACCTGCCGCGGATCGATGCCCATCTCGAAGAACGCATCGATGATCCGTTCGGAGATCGCGTTGTGGCCGCAGCCGGCGCAAAGCGTCGTCTTGCCGCCGCGGTAGGGCTGCAGTTCCAGGCCGATGCGATTGGTCTTCTTCGGCGGTGTTGGTGTGGCGGTATCCATCAGTTTCTCTGTATCGGCTCAGTGGTGCTTCTGGCGCGGTATGTCCTACTCTCCGCCCGCGCGTCCGGCGGAGACGAGCGGGGGCTCCGCAGCGCCGAGCGGCATCCGCCCTTCCTGCGCAAGGATTTCGTCCGTGATCGAGCGCGCGTCAATCGGCAGGCCGCTGTAGTGCAGCACCTTCCGCAGCTTCGCGATGGCGTCGCCGGCGAGCTCGAGCCGCATCAGGCTGAGCATCTGCGCGTCACGGTTCTGCTCGACGACGTAGACGCGCTTGTAGCGGCCGATGAACGCCCCGACCTCCTCCGCGAACGGATACGCCCGCAGCCGGAGATACGCGGTCTTGAGACCCGCCTCGCGCTCGAGCTGATCACGGCTTTCGTCAATCGCCCAGTGGCTCGTGCCGTAGCCGATGATCGCGACGTCGGCGTCCGCGACATCGAGGACCTCCGGCGCCGGCACGTGCGTGCGGGCCGTCTGGAACTTGCGGTCGAGCCGCTCCATGTTCCTGACGTAGTCGTCCGGACGCTCGCTGTACTGCCCCTTGTCGTTGTGGCCGGACCCCCGCGTGAAATAGGGCTGCATGCCGTCGCCGGGGATCGTCCGATACGGGATCCCGTCGCCGTCCACGTCACGGTAGCGCCCCCACTCGCCCGTCCTCGCCAGCACGGCAGCGTCGAGCAGCTTGCCCCGCTTCAGCGGCCCCTCGGGATACGCGAAGGTGCGCGACATCCAGTTGTTCATCCCGAGATCGAGGTCGCTCAGGACGAAGACGAGGGTCTGGAAGTGCTCCGCCAGCTCGAAGGCGTCCATCGCCATGGTGTAGCACTCCTCCACCGAGGCGGGGATCAGCAGGATGTGCTTGGCGTCGCCATGCGAGAGCATCGCCGCCTTGAGAATGTCTCCCTGCGCCGTGCGGGTCGGGAGACCGGTCGACGGTCCCACGCGCTGGACGTCGAACACGACCCCGGGCAGTTCCGCGTAGTACGCCAGCCCCGCGAACTCGCCCATGAGCGAAATGCCCGGCCCGGAGGTCGAAGTCATCGCCCGTGCCCCGGCCCATCCCGCTCCGATGACCATGCCGATGGCGGCAATCTCGTCCTCGGCCTGGACGATGGCAAACGTCGCCTTGCCTGTCGCTTTGTCGCGCCGGTATTTCTTCATGTAGCCGATGAGGCTCTCGGGCAAAGAGGACGAGGGGGTGATGGGATACCAGGCCACGACGGTGACGCCGGCCATCATGCACCCCAGCGCGGCCGCGGCATTCCCCTCGATGAGGATCATGCCGTCCGTGCCGTTCATCCGCTCGACCTTGTACGGATCCTTCTTCACCAGATGTTGCTCGGCGAAATCGAAGCCCGCGTGGAGCGCGGCGATATTCAGCTCGATCGCCTTCGCCTTCTTGCCAAGCTGGCGTCTGAGCGCGTGCTCCATCTGCTCGAGCTCGACGAGGAGCAGCTTCGAGAGCACGCCGTCGTAGATCATGTTCTTGACCAGGCGGCGCAGCTTGGCGTCCTTGCACACCTCGGCCACGATCTTGTCGAACGGAACGGGATAGAACGTCAGGTCGTCGCGGAGGGCGTTGAGCTTGAGCGGCTCGTCGTACAACACAGCCGCACCCGGCTCGAGCGAGAGCACATCCTCTCGTGCGGTCTCGGGGTTCATCGCGACGAGAAAATCGATCTCCTTCTTGCGCGCGATGTAGCCGTCCTTGTTGGCGCGGATGGTGTACCACGTCGGGAGGCCCGCGATGTTCGAGGGGAACATGTTCTTCCCCGAGACGGGGATCCCCATCTGGAACAGGGACCGCAGCAGGACGAGGTTCGCCGTCTGGCTGCCCGACCCGTTCACGGTCGCGACCTGGATACTGAAATCGTTGACGACTGGTCGAGGTGCGGGTTGCGTGGCGGCCTCCTGGACCGCACCGTCACTCGGAGGCATGAAGGACCTTCGGCGCCGAAGCAGCTGGATTGAAAAGGTAAAGGTGCTGAGGAAATTATAGCAAATCGCGGGGATCGGCTCCGGCCGGCTAGCCTTTGAGCGCGTCCCGGACGGCAGATCCCAGGTCTGCCGGGCTCTTCACGACATGGACCCCGGCATTGGCGAGCGCCGTCATTTTCTCGGCAGCGGTGCCTTTTCCCCCGGAAATGATGGCCCCGGCATGCCCCATCCGGCGTCCCGGGGGGGCCGTCTGGCCCGCAATGAAGCCGACAACGGGCTTTTTGAACTCCCGGGCAATGAAGGCCGCCGCGTCCTCTTCGGCGTTGCCGCCGATCTCGCCAATCATCACGACCGCCTCGGTCGCCGGATCGCCCGCAAACAGGCCCAGCGCATCGATGAAGCTCGTGCCGATGAGCGGATCCCCCCCGATGCCGATACAGGTCGTCTGGCCGAGCCCGAGCTTCGTGAGCTGATGGATGGCCTCGTAGGTCAGCGTGCCGCTCTTCGACACGATGCCGACACGCCCTTCCTTGCAGATGTGTCCGGGAATGATCCCCGCCTTCGCCTGACCGGCCGTGATGAGCCCCGGACAGTTCGGTCCGATGAGACGAGTCTTGCTCTCGCGAAGGACCGACAGGACCCGCATCATGTCGACGGTCGGGATGCCCTCGGTGATGCAGACCGCAAGCGGCAGCCCCGCATCCACGGCCTCCAGAATGGCGTCGGCGGCAAACGGCGGCGGAACGAAGATCACGGTCGCGCTCGCGCCGGTCTCACGCACGGCATCGGCGACGGTATTGAACACCGCAAACCCTTCATGCGTCGTCCCACCCTTGCCCGGCGTGACCCCGCCCACGACCTGTGTGCCATACTCCGCAGCCTGCTTGGCGTGGAAGGTGCCTTCCCTCCCGGTGATTCCCTGGACGATGAGCCGCGTGCTCCGGTCGATCGAGTACAGCCATAAGTGATTCTTCCTACGTGCACCGTGCTACGTGCGATGTGCTACGGGATTCGGGATTCGGGACTCGGATTCCGACCGAGCGATTGGAGGCGGCGCCGATCACCGCGCGAGGGCCACGACGGTCGAGGCCGCCTCGCTCATGGTGTCGGCCGTGGTGAAGTTCAGCCCGCTCTGCGCGAGCATGGCCTTGCCCTGCTCCACGTTCGTGCCTTCCATGCGGATCACGATCGGCACGGGCACGCCGAGGTCCATGACGGCGGCAATCACTCCCGCCGCGAGGACGTCGCAGCGCAGGATCCCGCCGAAAATGTTGATGAGCACCGCCTTCACGCTCTTGTCGGACATCAGGATCTTGAACGCGTTGCGGATCTGCTCGGCGTTGGCGCCTCCGCCGACGTCGAGGAAGTTCGCCGGTTCGCCACCCGCCAGCTTGATGATGTCCATCGTCGCCATGGCGAGCCCGGCGCCGTTGACCATGCAGCCGATCGTGCCATCGAGCTTGATGTAGTTGAGCGAGTACTTCGACGCCTCGACCTCGAGCGGATCCTCCTCCGAGACGTCGCGCAGCTCCTTGAACTCCGGATGACGGAAGAGCGCGTTGTCGTCGAAGGTCATCTTCGCGTCGAGCGCCAGCACGTTGCCGTCCTCGGTGATGATGAGCGGGTTGATTTCGACCATGGACGCGTCGGTCGAGGTGAAGGCGTTGTAAAGTGCCGACATCACCTTGCTGGCCTTCGCCACCCGCGGACCTTCGAGGCCCGAGCGCAAAGGCGAGCTTCCGCGTCTGGAAGGGGCTCAGCCCCACGCCGGGGTGGATGAACTCCTTGAAGATGCGCTCGGGCGTTTCCTCGGCCACCTTTTCGATCTCGACGCCGCCGTCAGGACTGACCATGAGCACCGGACGCTCCGTCGAGCGATCGATCACGATGCCCAGGTACAGCTCGCGCTTGATTCGGAGACCCTGCTCGACGAGCAAGCGCTGCGACGATCTGCCCTGCCGGGCCGGTCTGATGGGTCACGAGACGCATGCCCATCATCGCGAACGCGGCCTTGCCGGCCTCCTCCGGCCCCTTGACGACCTTGACGCCTCCGCCCTTCCCCCGCCCGCCGGCATGGATCTGCGCCTTGACGACGACGGTTCCGCCTCCGAGGCGGGTGGCGACCGCCACGGCCTCGTCTGCCGTGACGACCATCTCACCGAGCGGGACCGGGACACCGTGTCGGGCAAGGATCGCCTTGGCCTGATATTCGTGAATTTTCATGTTTGTCGGATCTGTCGCACCAGAAGACCGGGAACCGTGAAGCGGCATCGAACCTGACCGCGGAAACGTCGCACGCGCAGGACAATCATGTGCCGGTCGGGTCGATCGAATCAAGCGTGGGCGGGGCACTCCTTGCGGGTCCTCGATCGCAGCAGGTACAATTGGTCGGATCGTGGAGTGCATGTGATGTCGACTCTTGGGCGTGTGTTCTCCTCGTCGGTCGGCACGAAGCTGCTCATCGGACTGACGGGGCTCGGGCTCTTTGTGTACATGCTCCTGCATCTCGCAGGCAACGTGCTGATTTTCGCCGGGCCGGACACGTTCAACGAGTACCTCGCACAAGCTGATTTCGAACCCGCTGATACTGCCCATCGAGATCGGGCTCCTCGCCATCTTCGTGCTGCACGTCTACAAGGCGATCACCAACTACCTGTCGAACACGGCCGCGAGGCCGGTCCGCTACGACAGGAAAAAGGGGGCCCGCCACACGAGCCGGAAAAGCGTGGCGTCCTCGACAATGATCTGGTCCGGCCTCGTGCTCTTCGTCTTCATCATCATCCACGTGTGGCAGTTCCGGTACGGCACGTGGTACGAGACGGGCGGCGAGATGCCGATTCGCGATCTCGCGCGCACGGAGTTCGAAGTTTTCAGCAATCCGGGCTGGGTGGTCCTTTACGTGATCGCGACCCTGCTCGTGGGCCTGCACCTCCGGCATGGCATCTCGAGCGCCTTTCAATCGATTGGCCTCGATCATCCCGTCTACACGCGACGACTCACGACGTGGGGGATCATCTTGGCGGTGCTCATCGGCGGCGGATTGGCGATCATCCCCGTGTGGGTCTACCTGACACAGTGAACCAGCTGACAGCTGAGAGCTGATCGCTCTCTCAGACTCAGATCTTAGACTTCAGACTCCTTTATGCTTGACCCGAAGATTCCTGCCGGCCCGCTTGCGGAGAAATGGGATCGCCACCGTTTCGAATCGAAGCTGGTCAATCCCGCGAACCGGCGGAAGTACACGATCATCGTCGTGGGCACCGGACTGGCGGGGGCCTCGGCGGCATCCTCGCTGGGGGAGCTCGGCTACAACGTCCTCAGTTTCTGCATCCAGGACAGCCCACGCCGGGCGCACAGCATCGCCGCGCAGGGGGGGATCAACGCGGCCAAGAACTACCAGAACGACGGCGACAGCGTGCAGCGGCTGTTTTACGACACCGTCAAGGGAGGCGACTACCGGTCGCGCGAGGCCAATGTCTACCGCCTGGCGCAGCTGAGCGTGAACATCATCGATCAGTGCGTCGCGCAGGGTGTGCCGTTCGCGCGCGAGTACGGCGGTCTCCTCGACAACCGGTCGTTCGGCGGCGCGCAGGTGTCGCGCACCTTCTACGCGCGTGGCCAGACCGGCCAGCAGCTGCTCCTCGGTGCGTACCAGTCGATGATGCGGCAGGTGGAGAAAGGCACGGTCCAGTCCTTCTCCAACCGCGAGATGCTCGACGTCGTCGTGGTCGGCGGACAGGCCCGGGGCATCATCGTGCGCAACCTGGTGACCGGAGCGATGGAGCGGTACGCGGGCCACGCGGTGCTCCTCTGCAGCGGCGGGTACGGCACCGCCTACTACCTCTCGACCAATGCCGTGAACTCGAACGTGACGGCGGCCTGGCGCGCCCACAAGCGTGGCGCTTTCTTCGCCAACCCGTGCTACACGCAGATTCATCCGACCTGTATCCCCGTGTCAGGCACGCACCAGTCCAAGCTCACGCTCATGAGCGAGAGCCTCCGGAACGACGGGCGGGTCTGGGTCCCGAAGAAGAAGGGTGACCAGCGGCCGCCCGATCAGATCCCCGAAGAAGATCGCGACTATTACCTCGAGCGCCGGTACCCCAGTTTCGGCAACCTGGTGCCGCGCGACGTCGCGTCGCGGAACGCCAAGGCGGTGTGCGACGAGGGACGGGGGGTCGGGGACAGCGGGCTCGCGGTGTACCTGGATTTTGCCGACGCCATTCGACGCCTCGGTCCGGCGGTCATCAAGGCGCGCTACGGCAACCTCTTCGACATGTACACGAAGATCACCGACGAGGATCCCTTCAAGGTGGCGATGCGGATCTACCCCGCGATCCACTACACGATGGGCGGCCTGTGGGTGGACTACAACCTGATGAGCACGATCCCGGGCCTCCATGTGCTCGGTGAGGCGAACTTCTCGGACCACGGGGCGAATCGCCTCGGCGCCAGCGCGCTGATGCAGGGGCTTGCAGACGGCTACTTCGTGATTCCGTACACCCTGGCGAATTATCTGGGTGGGACGGCCCTGCCACCGGTCTCCACGGACCACGACGCCTTCAGGGACGCCGAAGCCTCAGCCCAGGGCCAGATCGACCGGCTGCTCTCGATCAAGGGCCGGAAGACGCCACGCCAGCTTCACCGCGAGCTCGGCGCCGTGCTCTGGGATGACGTCGGGATGGCGCGGAACGAAGCCGGGCTGCAGCGGGCGTTGACTCGCATTCCGGAGCTCCGTGCGGAGTTCTGGCAGAACGTCTCTGTTCCTGGACCGAAGAACAACGTGAACAAGAATCTCGAGTATGCGGGACGCGTGGCCGACTATCTCGAGTTCGGGGAACTGCTGGCGCTCGATGCGCTGCACCGCACCGAATCCTGCGGCGGCCACTTCCGGGAAGAGAGCCAGACGCCTGACGGCGAGGCGCTGCGCGACGATCAGCGCTTCACCTATGTCGCGGCCTGGGAGTTCCAGGGCGTGGGCCAGGCGCCGGTGCTCCACCGCGAGCCGCTCACGTTCGAATACGTCAAGCCGAGCCAGAGAAGCTATAAGTAGTCCATGGGAACGGGACACCCGCGATGCGTATTCACCTGAAAGTCTGGCGTCAGAGCGGCCCTGACAAGCCGGGCCAGCTCGTGCCGTACACCGCCGAAGGGGTATCACCCGACATGTCGTTCCTCGAGATGCTCGACGTCGTCAACGAGGGGCTGATCGTGAAGGGGGACGACCCGATCGCCTTCGATTCGGATTGCCGCGAGGGCATCTGCGGCACCTGCGGCTTCATGGTGGACGGCATTCCGCACGGGCCCGACCCGGGCACGACGGTGTGCCAGCTGCACATGCGCCGCTTCAAGGACGGCGATAAGCTGACCCTCGAGCCCTGGCGCGCGAAGGCGTTCCCGATCGTCAAGGATCTCGTCACCGATCGCAGCGCGTTCGATCGGATCATCCAGGCGGGAGGCTACACCTCGATCAATGCCGGCGGCCCGCCGGATGGGAACGCGATCCTCATTCCGAAAACCATGGTGGACCAGGCCATGGACTCGGCGGCGTGTATCGGGTGCGGCGCCTGCGTCGCCTCGTGCAAGAATGCTTCGGCGGCGCTCTTCACGTCCGCGAAGGTGAGCCACCTGGCGCTGCTGCCGCAGGGGCAGGTCGAGCGCCATCGCCGGGTGATCGGCATGGTCGAACGCCACGACAGCGAGGGGTTCGGCAGCTGCTCGAACGAAGGAGAATGCGAGGCGGTCTGCCCGAAGGAGATTCCGATCACCAACATCGCCCGTATGAATCGTGAGTACTTCAAGGCGATGCTGGTCAACCGCGAATAGGACGGGCCTCGCCACCCGCACCACTGCCGCTCTTTGCTGGAGGATCCGTCAATGAATACTCGACGCACATTTCTGAAATCGGTTGCGGCCGTTGCCGTCGCGAGCCGCGGCGTCGTTCGCGCGCAGGGAACGCCTCAGCCGGCGAAGCCGGCGGCAGCCTCGACAATTCGCAAGTCGGTTCTCATCAACATGCTACCCAAAGCGCTTCCGTACGCGGAGCGCTTCGCGATGGCACGGACCGCGGGATTCGAGGCGATTGAGATGCAGACGATTGCCTCCGCCGACGAGGCCGCCGAGATCCGCGAGGCCGCGGTCAAGTCCGGGCTGAAAATCCACTCGGTCATGAACTCGGATCACTGGCGTCTTCCGCTCTCGAGCGCCGATCCGGAGGTGGTCAACGGCAGCGTCAAGGGCATGGAGACGTCCATGCGCAACGCGAAGCTCTGGGGTGCCGACGCCGTTCTGCTGGTGCCGGCCGTCGTCGATCCGAAGACTGGCTACCAGGATGCGTGGACGCGATCGCAGCGCGTCATCCGTGAGCGGTTGTTGCCGGTCGCGAAGGAGCTGAACATCGTCATTGCCGTGGAAGAGGTCTGGAACAAGTTCCTCCTGAGCCCAATCGAGTTTGCCCGCTACGTGGATGAGTTCGAGTCTCCCCTGCTCCGCGCATACTTCGACGTCGGCAACATCGTGTTCTATGGATACCCGCAGGACTGGATTCGCACGCTCGGTCCCCGCATTGCCAAAATGCACCTGAAGGACTTCAAGCTGGATCGGTCGAACGGGAAGTTCACCTGGACGAACATCGGCGAGGGGGATATCGACTGGCCGGAAGTGCGCCGCGCGCTGGCCGAGGTGAAATACAACGGGTTCGTCACGACAGAGCTGCAGGGTGGAGATGCACCCTACCTGACGGACGTCTCGGGGCGGGTCGATCGGTTCCTCGCGGGAGAAAAACCGTTCAAGGCGTGACGCCACCGGCAAGGCCGGATCATCACGTTCCCCGAAGATCGACGAGTGATGCCGCCTGCAGAGGCGGCATCACTCGTTTTCAAGCCTCTCAGCGCGAGAACGTGACGGACGTGCTCCGCGACGATCCACCGGCGCCGATCGCACTGACCGTCGCCACGTAGTTGCCGGCCGCCAGAGCGCTGAAGAACGTCGCGCGGTTCACGGTGACGTCCCCATTCGCAGCCGGTGTCGGCTTACCGAGATCGGAGGTCGCGACCGGCGTTGCGGTAGCCGGGTTGGCGCCGCTGGCGAAGACGTCCAGCCGGTAGCTCGTCACGGTCGCGTGATCCACTGACCTCTGGAAGATGACCGTCGTCGGTGGCTGCGTCACCACGCCGGTGACCGTGAT
The DNA here is from genome assembly GCA_963749835.1 of uncultured Acidobacteriota bacterium. Classification (GTDB taxonomy): domain Bacteria; phylum Acidobacteriota; class Vicinamibacteria; order Vicinamibacterales; family 2-12-FULL-66-21; genus JALZOC01. The sequence continues at coordinate 1,655,748 of CAVVOD010000001.1, read as the reverse complement.
GTTCCGCGCAACCGAGGTCGTCTTCAACCCGAGGTTGTCGTATGCGACAGCCGTGAGCGAATAGCTTCCGGCACCAACCGAGGACCAGGTGAAGCTGTACGGCGCCGTCGTATCTGTGCCGAGCAGCGTCGTTCCCGAGTAGAACTCCACTTTGGCGACCGACCCATCGGGATCGGAGGCCGTCGCGGTGAGCGCCACCGACGCCGGCGCCGTGTACGTCGCGCCACCGGCCGGGGCTGTGAGCGATACGCCCGGAGCCGTGTTCGATGGCGGTCCAGTGCCGCCCGTGACCTTGAAGTCGTCCAGCACGGCCTTGGCGGTGGCCGCAGTGTTGTGGCTTGTCGTGGCGATGCCGACGTAAACCGTGGTCGCCATCGGGACGACGTCTACACCGAGAGATGTCCAGCTGGTGCCGTTGGAGGATCGGAATGCTTCGATGGAGTTGCCCGTGCGGACGAGCCGGACCCAGCCAGCCGGCACACCCGTGACGCCGGTACCCCCATCAGTGAATCCGTTCGGGTCGATGCGACGATGGAAGGCATAGCCTCGAGTCGCCGAGAGCAGCGCGAAGGCGTGCCTGGAACCGGGGCTCAGTGACTCGCGAATCATCACGCCTGACTTCGACCATGCGTGCGCCGACGATACCGAACGCAGACGCACCGAGATGTCCACGTCTCCCGTGATCTGCTGATAGATGTAGTGAAACTGATCCGCGGTGTTCCAGATGTCCAGTCCTGCCGCACTGACGGTGTATACGCCCCCACTCGTGGAGACGGTCCCGGGAATCGTCGGAGCCCCAATGTCAGCAGCCGTTTGCGATGAAGGGACGCCCAGCGGAACGACTGTGACGTTCGAAAGCCCGGCCGTGGTGAGGGCACTCGGGTTGTGACTCGTCACCGCGAGGCCGAGATACGCCACCGAGCCGAGTGCGATCGTGTCGCTGCCGATCCGGCTCCACGCCAGTCCATCGCTCGAGGTAAAGGTCGTCACTTTCGTGCCCTGTCGTATCGCGCGCACCCAGCGTGGGGCTGTGCCCGAGGGGCCCAGCGTATACGTGCTGACACCTCCCGACGCCGTGCGCCTCTGGAACGCAGTGCCCTTGCCCGACGACACCAGCACCAGCCCGTGAGCGGAGCCGGGACTGAGCGATGAGCGGATCATGACGCCGGCCTTCGACCACGGGTCAGCGTTCGTGATCGAATCCACCCGCGCGATCACCTCCGCGTCGCCGGTGATCGGCTGATAGACGAAGCGGAACTGATCCGACGTCCCCCAGATGTCGGTGCCGGCAGCCCTCACCGTGAAGACGCCCGACGCATAGGTCGTACTGCCGGCAACGGCCGGCGCCCCGATGTCGGCAGCGACCCAGGGGCTCGGCACAGCTTGAGCTGAAGCACCGGACGCGAACACCGTTCCAACAAACGCCAGAAGCAGTGCTACGCGCGCAACACTTCGAAATCTTTCTTCGGACACAAGCATATCCATTCCTCTCAAGCCTCAGCTCGACACGTCGCAGGGTTTGATGCTGCTTGAGCAAGAGAACTGCCCGGCCTTGCTTTCGAGCTGAACAGGAATGGTGGCGTTGAATTCCGAACAAAATCGCCAATGAAAAATTGCTGAGATCGAGATCAGGTAGGTAAGAAAGTCATAGTCGGCGGGACGAACGGGTCATTCTTACATGTGCCCACTGTGCGTGTGCCGACCGAAGTCGGCACACGTGGTCAGCATCGCACACGATGTTCTGGTCACACGTTGATCACATCGGTCAATTCTTTCACGGCCGCGGCGGACTTCTTGAGAGCCGCATCTTCTTCCGGTGTGAGTTTGATCTGAATGATCTGTTCGACGCCGCGCGCGCCCAGTTTGACAGGGACGCCCACAAACAGATCATGGATGCCGTACTCGCCCTGAAGGAAAACTGAACAGGGCACGATCTTCTTTTTGTCCTTCAGGATGATTTCCACCATCTCAGCGGCTGCGGACCCGGGCGCATACCACGCGCTCGTGCCGACCATCTTCGTGATCTCGGCGCCCCCGTTGGCCGTCCGCGCGCCGATCGCCGCAATTTTCTCCGCCGTCAGCCCGGGATAGTCCGGCAGCGGAATCCCCGCGATGGTCGAGTACCTCGGCAGTGGCACCATCGTGTCGCCGTGTCCACCAAGGACGAAGGCGTGGATGCTCTCTACCGAGACACCGGTCTCCATGGCGATGAATGCGCGCATGCGCGCCGAGTCGAGCACGCCGGCCATGCCGATGACGCGCTCGCGCGGGAACTTGCTGAGTCGGTAGACGGCCTGGCACATCGCATCGAGAGGGTTGGCCACCGGCACGATGATCGTGTTCGGCGAATATTTCACGATCTGCTCGGTGACCGATTGCATGATCTTGAAATTCACGTTCAACAGATCGTCGCGGCTCATCCCGGGCTTCCGTGGCACCCCGGATGTAATTACTACCACGTCAGAATCCGCCGTCTGCGCCCATCCCTCGTCGTTGGCCCCGTAGCCGACGACGCGGGAGTCCGAGCCTTCGATGGGACAGGCCTCGAGCATGTCGAGTCCGATCCCTGCCGCCTTCTGATCCGCGATGTCGATGATGACGACATCGGCCAGCTCCCTGTCCGCGATGGCACGCGCGACGGTGGCGCCCACCGCGCCCGCTCCGCCGACCACTGTCACTTTTCTGTTCATGAGATTCCCTGCCTACATGTTCCCGATGATGGCATCGCCGAACGCGGACGTCTTCAGCTCGGTGGCGCCCTGCATCTGCCGCGCGAGGTCGTAGGTCACTTTCTTGTCTTTGATCGTGGTCTCGAGCCCGCGCTCGATGAGATCCGCCGCCGCGCCCCAGCCGAGATAGCGGAACATCATGACCCCCGAGAGAATCACCGATCCGGGGTTGATGACGTCCTTGCCCGCGTACTTGGGCGCCGTGCCGTGCGTCGCCTCGAAGAAGCCGATGTCGTCGCCGATGTTGGCGCCGGGCGCGATGCCCAGGCCGCCGACCTGGGCCGCGCAGGCGTCCGACAGGTAGTCACCGTTGAGATTCGGGCAGGCGAAGACGTCGTAGTCGGCCGTGCGAGTCAGGATCTGCTGGAAGACGCTGTCGGCGATGCGATCGTTGACGAGCACCTTGCCCTCTCGCGATGCGCCGGCTCCAACCTCATCCTCCGTCACGATGTGGTCGCGGAACTCCGCCTTGGCGACTTCATAACCCCAGTCACGGAACGCGCCTTCCGTGAACTTCATGATGTTGCCTTTGTGGACGATGGTGAGCGTCTTGCGCTTGTTGTCGATCGCGTACTGGAGAGCCATCCGCACCAGCCGCTTCGTGCCGAACTCCGAGATCGGCTTGATACCGATGCCTGAGTCGGCGCGAACGGTCTTCCCCATCTCACGCTCGAGGAACTGAATGATCTTCGCGGCTTCCGGAGTACCCTTCGCCCACTCGATCCCGGCGTACACGTCCTCGGTGTTTTCGCGGAAGATCACCACGTCCATGCGCTCGGGGTGCGTGACCGGCGCAGGCGTGCCGGTGAAGTACCGGACGGGCCTGACGCAGGCATACAGATCGAGCACCTGCCGCAGCGTCACGTTCAGGCTGCGGATGCCGCCGCCGACCGGCGTGGTGAGCGGACCCTTGATCGCGACCTTGTAGGCGCGCACGGCCTCGAGCGTGTCGTTCGGCAGCCATTCGCCATGCTCGTTCTTGGCCTTCTCGCCGGCAGGCACCTCGAACCACTCGATGCGCTTCGTTCCGCTGAACGCCTTCTTGACAGCCGCGTCGAAGACACGAACGCTCGCCCGCCAGATGTCAGGGCCCGTGCCATCCCCTTCTATAAAAGGAATAATGGGATCGTCGGGTACGACCAGGCGGCCGCCCTCCCGCGTGATTGAGGTTCCCGCACTTGGCGGCTTGAGCACTGTAAATTTCGGCATAAATGGAATTAGGTCACATCACCGTCATGGCGGATTCGATCTACACAGAACCTGTGCAAAAGCTTGTGGAAATCAGACGCCGTCACGCACATCGCCCCGCGTCAATCCGCAGTTTCGAGCGGTTTGCACCTCAATGGTGCGCGCACTGACGCGATGGAGTGCGCATACCGTTCGACGGAACACGACATTATACTTAACGGCGCCGGCGTAAATCCCGCCCTCATACAACTGGAGACCAGCGAACGCACCATGCACATTGTCATTGCCGATCAACTCCCCTCGTCCGCCGTCGAGCTCCTGCGCACCGTCCCAGGATGGACCATCGACGCCCGCAGCGGCCGGCCCGCGGACGAACTCGCCCGTGATCTCGCGGAAGCCGACGCGCTGGTCGGTACGAAGCGCCACCAAGGTGACGGCCGCTCTGATGGCCGCGGCACCGCGCCTGCGCGCCGTCGCGCGCGCGGGCACGGGCGTCGACAACGTGGACGTCAAGGCCGCGACGGAGCGCGGGATTGTCGTGATGAATGCCCCCGGCGCGAACAGCATCAGTGTCGCCGAGCTCGCCATCGCCCTGATGCTCTCGCTGTCGCGATCGATTCCCGCGGCCGACGCCTTCATGAAGGCCGGCGTGTGGGAGAAGAAGAAACTGACCGGCGGCGAGCTCCGCGGCAAGACCCTCGGCATCGTCGGGCTCGGGCGCATCGGCCAGGAAGTGGGATCCCGCGCGCGCGCGTTCGGAATGAGCCTCGTGGCGCACGACCCCTTCATCTCGGAACAGGTCGCGGGCACACTGGGCATTCAGCTGCTCTCGCTTGACGAGCTGTGCGCGGTCGCCGACTACATCACCCTCCATCTTCCGTCCACGCCTGAGACGCGTCACCTGTTCGATGCCCGGCGACTTGCGAGGTGCAAGGCCGGTGTCCGGATCGTGAACACGGCGCGCGGCGAGCTGATCGATGAAGGGGCCCTTGCGGACGCGATTGAATCCCGCCAGGTGGCGGGAGCCGGGCTCGACGTGTTCCAGAAAGAGCCACCGGCGGACTGGCGCCTGGCGAAACTGCCGCAGGTCGTGGCGACGCCTCACATTGCCGCGTCGACGGTGGAAGCGCAGGAACAGGTCGGCATCGAGACCGCCGTCGCACTGCGGGACTTCCTGCAGGAAGGCGTCATTCGCAACGCGGTGAACTTCCCTGGCGTTCGCGGCGAAGAATTCGCGCGGGTTCGTCCGTTCATCCTGCTTGCCGAACGGATGGGTATGCTCGTGTCGCAACTCGCGGATGGCCGCACACAGTCGGTCGGCATCCGCTACTACGGTCCGCTCGTGAGCGATCATGCCGACTTCATCGCCAGCGCCGTCGTCGCCGGTGTGCTCCAGCCGATGCTCTCGTCGAGCGTCACGGTCGTGAATGCGCGCGCGATCGCGGGCGAGCGCGGCATCGAGGTCGTGGAGTCCCGCAGCTCACGCCCGCGGTCGTTCGCGAACATGCTGTCGGTCAAGCTGCAGACGACTGGCGGAGAGTGCTGGATTGAAGGGACTGTGTTCGAGGGAGACAGCCCGCGCCTCACGCAACTGGACGGCGTGGACGTGGAGGTTCCGCTCGTGGACGGCACGTTGCTGGTGATCAGGAACAACGATCAGCCCGGCGTGATCGGGCAGGTCGGGACGATTCTCGGCCGCCACGGCATCAACATCGGCAGCTTTGCGCTGGGGCGCAGGGAGGGTGGCGCCGTCGGGGTGGTGAATCTCGATCAGGCTGGGCGGAGCGAAGAGGCCGATGCGAGTGCCGTCGCCGAGCTGCGGCAGGCGAAGGCCATCAAGGAGGTCAAGCTGCTCACTTTAGGGCGAGGCGGCGTGTAGCTCCCGTCACGAGATCTTTCAGTTCGACCGCGTCGGCGCCAACGGCGCTGACGCGGTAACGGCCCGCCAGCTCCTGCCCTTCCGTCACCATATAGAACTGATCGCCCGGCGCCGCCACCACCGCGGTGCGCTTCACGCCGCCGCCTTCAGTGTTCTGCTCCGCCACACCCGCGAGCTCCAGCACGAGTTCCGGCACCCCCGGCACTGACGGCTCGGGGCGCGGCTCAGCGGGCGCGGCCACGCGAACGGGCGCGGCGGTCTCGACAAACATGAAGGGATTGCGCAGCGGCATCTGTGGCGTCGGAGCCGCTGCAAGACGGGTGCGGAGCCGGACGGCCTGCGACTGGACGTCCGTGGCCAGGGCATCGAGCTGCAACGTGTCAGCGTGGGGACGCGCGAGTGGTGCCGCGGGTTGACGGCGTGCGACGCCCGCGGCGGAAGCGAGCCACGCAGCCAGCAGAAGAGTTCCGCCGAGATACGCCGCGGCGCGAGCAGGAGCCATGTTTGCGCTTTCAGGGTCGCGGAGCCGTCCGGACCCGCCAAGGACGGGAGCCATCTTACTACCTGCTGCGCAGGTTGAGAAGGGTCGAGGCTGGCATACGCTCAACAAGAGACGCGAACACAGACTACACGGATCGACGCGGAAGCACACGGACCGGATAGAAGAACGGAATGCGGCTGGCCGTCGCGCGTAGCGCGGTGAGCAGCCCTGCGGCCAAGAATGCGAGCAGCTGATTGTGCCGGTGGTGTTCGCATTCTCGGGCGCAGAGCGCTCACGCCGCCGGCCGCCCGGCGGCCGCCCGGCCGGCGGCGGCCAGCCACCGTTGTCTTGTCCACGTTATCCGTGCTCGTCCGTCTTCATCCGTGTCCTGCTCGTTGGGCATGAAGCGCCGTGCACTTGTGGTAAGATTTGTCGTGCGCCCTGTTTCAAGCTCCGGGCCTTCCCCTTCACACGCTATCGCTTCCGCAATCGCAGTCATCCCCGCGCGATACCAGTCTTCCCGTCTCCCGGGCAAAGCGCTCGCCGACATCGCAGGCCGGACCATGATCGAGCACGTCTATCGCCGGACGGCGGCGGCGCGTTCAATCGCGTCGGTGATCGTGGCAACGGACGACGAACGGATTCATCGTGCGGTGCTCGCCTTCGGCGGCGAGTCGCGCATGACGTCTTCGGCTCATCAGAGCGGCACGGATCGTATCGCGGAAGTCGCGGCGGATCTACGCTGCGAACTGATCGTCAACGTGCAGGGGGACGAACCGCTCATCGAACCGGACATGATCGACGACGCGGTCGCTCCGTTCGCCGCTGATCCCGAGCTGATGATGAGCACGCTCCGGCGCCGGATCGAAGACGACGCGGATACGCACAACCCGAACGTCACGAAGGTCGTCGTCGATCGCCAGGACTTCGCGCTCTATTTTTCGCGGGCGCCCATTCCCTTCGTGAGGCGCGACTGCCCCGCCGCTCCGGCCTGGCGTCACGTCGGGCTCTACGTCTATCGGCGCGATTGCCTGCTGCGGCTGGCGGCGCTGCCGCCCACGGCCATGGAGCGCTCTGAAGCCCTGGAGCAGTTGCGGGCCCTCGAGCACGGCATCCGCATCAAGGCCGTCGAAACCGCCTTCGACTCGATCGGCGTGGACACGCCGGAGGATCTGGAGCGCGTGCGCTCCATGCTCTCGACGATGCCGTCCGCCGAGCCCGTCAGCGCCCAGCGCACCTAGGTGACCAGACCACAAGAGAGGACGATGCAGGATCATACGGTGAAGAACAGCGGCGAACGGCCGGTCAAGTACATCCTCGTGACAGGCGGTGTGGTGTCGTCTCTAGGCAAGGGACTCGCCGCGGCCTCCATCGGGGCCCTCCTGGAGGGGCATGGCTACAAGGTGGCCCTGCAGAAGTTCGACCCGTATATCAACGTCGATCCCGGGACGATGAGCCCGTATCAGCACGGCGAGGTCTACGTGACCGACGACGGCGCGGAGACGGACCTCGATCTCGGGCACTACGAGCGATTCACGAGTCAGGTCACGAGCCGTAACAACAACTGGACCACGGGCAAAATTTATCTGTCCGTCATTCAGAAAGAGCGGCGCGGCGACTATCTCGGGCGCACGGTCCAGGTCATCCCGCACATCACGAACGAAATCAAGGACAGCATCCGTGCCGTCGCCAAGGACGTGGACATCGTCCTGGTCGAGATCGGCGGAACCGTGGGCGACATCGAGAGCCTGCCGTTCGTGGAAGCGATCCGCCAGCTGCGGCAGGACGTCGGACGGGAGAACACGCTCTACATTCACCTGACGCTCGTGCCATTCATCGGGGCGGCTGGAGAGCTCAAGACGAAGCCGACCCAGCACAGCGTCCGCGACCTGCGGGCGATCGGCATTCAGCCGGACATCCTGCTCTGCCGCACGGATCGATTTCTCGATCAGGACATCAAACGCAAAATTGCGCTTTTCTGCGACGTGGATGAAGAAGCCGTCATCACGGCAAAGGATGTCTCGAGCATCTACGAAGTGCCGCTCGTGCTCGCCGCGGAAGGGCTCGACCGGATCGTCCTCGATCGGCTGCATCTCCCTCAGAGCGAAGCGCGCATGGACGCCTGGGTCGATCTGGTCGATCGGATCAGGAATCCCTCCGACGAAGTCACGATCCATGTGGTCGGCAAGTACGTCGGCTACGAAGACTCCTACAAGAGCCTGAACGAGGCGCTCTACCACGGTGGCTTCAAGCATCGCCTGCGCATCAACATCAAGTGGGTGGAAGCCGAGGCTCTCGAGCAGCCGGGCGGCGAACAGCTGCTCGACGGCGCGAACGGCATCCTGGTGCCCGGCGGGTTCGGCGATCGCGGCACGCGCGGGATGATGCGCGCCGCTGAAGTGGCCCGCGAGCGGGGAATCCCGTTCTTCGGCATCTGCTACGGGTTCCAGTGGGCCGCGGTGGAGTATGCGCGGCACGTGTGCGGCCTCTCGGAAGCCGATTCGACGGAATGCTCGCCGGACACCCCGCACAACATCATCTACAAGCTCCGGGACCTGCTCGGCGTGGACGACCTCGGCGGCACGATGCGGCTTGGCAGCTACGAATGCCGGTTGACGCCCGGATCGCGGTCGCTACCAGCTTTATGGTGAGCCGGTGATCAGCGAGCGGCATCGCCATCGCTACGAGTTCAACTGCCTCTTCGAGCAGACGCTCGCGGACAAGGGGCTGCAGGTCGTCGGTCGATCGCTCGACGGGAAGTTCGTCGAGATCATCGAGCTGCCGTCACATCCCTGGTACGTGGCCGTGCAGTTCCACCCCGAGTTCAAGTCCAAGCCGCTCCGCGCGCACCCGCTGTTCGCCGGATTCGTCGAGGCGAGCCATCAGCGCAAACTCTCCGGACGGCAGCACACGACCGCGTCCGTGGTGGGGTAGTGCAGCCGATCCAGTTTGCGGGGCTCACCGTCGGAGGTGGCGCGCCACTCCTGCTCATCGCCGGCCCGTGCGTCATCGAGAGCGAATCGCACGCCGTGGACACGGCGATCGCCGTCCGCGACATCGCCAGGCGGGCTGGCGTCCAGTACGTGTTCAAAGCCTCCTACGACAAGGCGAACCGCACCTCGGGCCGATCGTTTCGTGGTCCAGGATTGGTCGAGGGACTCCGCATCCTGGGCCGCGTGCGGTCGACCGCCGATGTGCCGATCCTGACCGACATCCACGAGCCGGCGCAGGCCGCGGCTGCCGCTGAAGTGGCGGACGTGCTCCAGATCCCTGCCTTTCTGTCGCGGCAAACGGATCTGCTCGCGGCCGCCGCCATGACCGGCCGCGTCGTGAACATCAAGAAAGGACAGTTTCTCTCTCCTGCCGACATGCGCCACGCGATCGACAAGGTCGTGTCCGCCGGCAATCCGCGCGTGATCGTGACGGAGCGGGGGTTCAGCTTCGGCTACAACAACCTGGTGGTGGACATGCGTGCGTTTCCCATCCTTCGCGCGCTGGGCTATCCCGTCGTCTATGACGTCACCCACAGTCTGCAGCGGCCGGGCGGCGGCGACGGCGTCACGGCCGGCCAGGCGGAGTTCATCGAGCCGATGGCTTCGGCTGGAGTGGCCGCGGGCCTCGACGGTGTGTTCATGGAAGTGCACGAGGAGCCGGCGCGGGCCATGAGCGACGCGCAGAATGCGCTGCGCCTCGATCGGCTGGAGGCACTCCTCCATCGGCTCGTCCGGATCCATGCCGTCGCCACGGTGCCGGGGACATGAGCGACACGACATCGAGCCTCGACCTGGCGCGCAAGGTCCTGCGGACCGAGGCGGCCGCGATTCTCGGGCTCGTGGACCGCATCGACGCGACGTTCGATCGGGCCGTGCAGCTGCTCTACGAATGCGACGGGCGGGTGATCGTCACCGGCATGGGCAAGTCCGGGCTCATCTGCCGCAAGATCGCCGCGACGCTCTCGAGCACGGGCACATCTGCGTGGTTCCTCCACCCCGCCGAGGCGATCCACGGCGATCTGGGGGCCATCCGCGAAAACGACGTCGTCATGGCGCTGTCGCACAGCGGCGAGACGGACGAGCTCATACGGCTGCTCGAGTCCATCCGCCGGATCGGCGCGCGTCTCATCGCGCTCACCGGCGACCCGGCATCGACGCTCGCGCGCGCCGCCGACGTCACGCTGAACTGCGGCGTCAGCGAGGAAGCCTGTCCCATGAACCTCGTGCCCACCGCCAGCACCACGGCGGCGCTGGCCATGGGAGATGCGCTGGCCATGACGCTGCTCGTCCGCAAGGGCTTTCGCGAAGAACAGTTCGCCTCGCTGCACCCGGGCGGTAAAATCGGCCGGCGGTTGATGACCGTCGAACAGGTGATGCACGCGGGAGACGCGGCGCCGATCGTCGGCGTCTCGGCTGCGATGCCGGAAGTGTTCCACGAGATGTCGAGCAAACGCCTCGGGATGACGTGCGTCGTGGAGCCAGACGGCCGGCTGGCCGGCATTTTCACGGACGGCGATCTCCGTCGGCTGATGGCGCGTGTCTCGAACGTGCTCGCGCTCTCGGCCGGTGAAGTGATGACCCGGAACCCGATCACCATCGGCCGCGATCTCCTGGCCGTCGAGGCGCTCAAGGTGATGGAGACCCACAAAATCACGTCAGTGGTCGTCGTCAACGGAGAGCTGGCCGTCCAGGGCGTCGTACATCTCCACGACCTGTGGCGGACGCAAATGATCTGAGATCGGGATTCGGGGGTTCGGGGCTCGGGATTCGTGGGATTCGGGGTTCGGGGTTCGGGATTCGGGGTTCGGGACTCCGGACTCGGGATTCGTGGGTTCGGGATTCGGGGCTCGTAGCTTCCGCCTTCAGGCGGAAGATTCGGAATTCGGGATTCGTGGCGCAAGCGGTCAGGCCGAAGGAGACGCGGTGAATGCGACTGACAGATCGTAAGCCTGGAAATGCCGAGAGACGGGACTCGCCAATCCGAAATCCCGAGTGTCCAATCCCGAGCCCCGAATCCCGACGGATCCCGAGTCCCGCCGCTTGACCATCCACGATCAAGCGGTTCCCATCCGCCTCCTGTTGTTCGATGTCGACGGTGTCCTCACGGACGGAGTGGTCATCGTGCACACCGATGGGTCCGAGTCCAAGGGCTTTCATATCCGTGACGGCGCCGCGATGGTCTGGGCGCAGCGGGCGGGGCTGACGGTCGGTCTGCTGTCGGCGCGGTCCTCGGGTGCGACCGCGCATCGGGCGGCGCAGCTGGGAATCAGGCTCGTGGTGCAGGGCGTCTCCAGCAAGCTCGAGGCCTACGACCGGATCCTCAGGGATGCGGGATTGACGGACGAAGCGGTCGCGTACATGGGCGACGACCTCCTCGATCTTCCCGTCCTGGCGCGTGCGGGACTGTCGGCCGCGCCGGCTGATGGTGCGAGTGAAGTCCGCGCGCACGTGCACTGGGTCAGCGCTCACGGCGGCGGCCGCGGCGCCGTGCGGGAGCTCATCGAGCTGGTGCTTCGCGCGCAGGGACGATGGGACGCGGTCGTCCGGGAGTACACTCCAGCATCCTGATGGGCCCCTACACTTCCCTCTTCGTCCTCCTCGCGCTCCTGGCCGGCCTGATCGTCGGCAAAGCGTGGGAGCGGTACAAGTTGAAGGACGGCCGCTGGATCGATCGGCGCCGTGCCCGCGAGTCGCCGCACTACATGCTGGGGCTCAACTTCCTCGTCGCGAATCAGATCGACCAGGCCATCGAAGAGCTGAGCGCCGCCGCGGAGTCGGCAGGCGACCCGCTCGAAATTCATCTCATCCTGGGCAATCTGTACCGCGAGAAGGGGCAGGTCGGTCGCGCGATTCAGGAGCATCAGAGCCTGCTCCAGCGACCCCACCTCCGCAAGCTGGAGCACGCGAATGTGCTTCTCTGCCTCGGGCTCGACTACCGGCACGGCGGCTTCGTCGATCGCGCGCTGGAAGCGTTCACGGAAGTGCTGCGGCTCGATCCCGAGAACAGGTACGCCTTGTCAAACCTCGAGAAGCTGCACGAAGAGCAGCACCAGTGGACGGAAGCGTATGCCATGCGGCAGCGCCAGGCGGCTCATGACGTCGCCGCCAACCAGCCTCGCCATCAGCAGATTCTGGCGTTCCTGGAAAATGAGATCGGCCTCGTCGCCTTGAAGCGCCGGGAGTTTCCTGAGGCGGCGCGCCGGTTCGAGGCGGCGATCGCGCTCGATTCGAGGAACGCTCCGGGCTACCTGAATCTCGGCGACGTGCTGCTCCAGCAGGGAGACGCCGCGGCGGCCAGCGCCGCGTGGGAGCGGCTGGTCGGTACGTCACCCGAGCGAGCGTATCTGGCGTTCTCGAGGCTCGAGCAGGCATACGCGCAGCTCGACGACTCTTCCAGGTTCCCCGCTCTCTGCCGCCGCCTCATTGCCGAGAGCCCGCAGGACTGGCGCGCACGGCTGGCCATGGCGCGCCACCTGACGGCTCGCGGGAACGCCCCCGACGCCCTGGAGCTGCTGTTCGAGGCGCTCGTCATCAACCCGCACGCCTTGGCGCTCCATCAGGCGATCTGGGAGACGCTGTCGCGGCTGAACCTCGCGCCGGCGCTCGTGGAACGCTACGTCGAGCTCACGCACGACGCGATTTTCTATCTCGATCCCCACATCTGCACGCGCTGCCGTTATCGCAGCACCGAGCTCCTGTGGCAGTGCCCCCACTGCCACGAGTGGGACACCTTCGTCGAAGAGCGCATCGCCCCCGCGAAGGACACCGAGGCGACGCTCACGGGGTAGTCGCTTCCGGCTTTCGGCTTCCAGCTTCCGGCTTCCAGCTTCCGGCTTCCGGCTTCCAGCTTCCGGCTTCCGGCTTCCGGCTTCCGGCTCGTCTTCTTCCGGCTAAGCGGAAGCTACGGCGTCCGAATCGCGAATTCCGGGTCCCGAGTCTTCTTCCGGCTAAAGCCGGAAGCTACGGCGTCCGAATCCCGAACCCCGAGCCCCGCGACCCTGCTACCCTTCCGCCTTCAGACTCTCGTAGACCGTTCTGACGCGCGCCTCGGTATCGGCGGTGGTGCCGTCCGTCATGATGACGTAGTCGGCGCGTACGACCTTCTCCTGAATGGGCCACTGGGCGTTCAGCCGCGCGCGCGCTTCCGGCTCCGAGAGGTGATCGCGGGCCATGAGACGGCGCAGTTGTTCGGCAGGCGCGCACGCGCAGACGACGACGCGGTGGAAGTCGGGGCCGTGGCCGCTCTCGAAGAGCAACGGGATGTCGGCAATCGCGAGCGCCGTCCCGGCCGGCAGCGTGATGAACCACTCGCTGATGCGGCGATAAACCGCAGGATGGATGAGGGCTTCGAGGTCGGAGCGCGCTGCGCGGTCGCGGAAGACGATTCGGCCCAGCGCACCGCGGTCGAGAGAGCCATCGGTCGCCATGACCGAATCGCCGAACCGGGCAAGGATGCCGGCGAGTGCCGGCGATCCCGGCGCCACCGCCTCGCGCGCCAGGACGTCCGCATCGATTACGGGAACGCCCAGCGCCGCGAAGCGCGCCAGGCAGAATGACTTGCCTGTCGCAATCCCTCCGGTGAGCGCAATACGCACCAGCATTCAGGCGCCATGGAGCCGGAAGCGGGCGGCCGCGACGGTGTTCTTGAGCAGCATGGCGATCGTGAGCGGGCCGACGCCGCCGGGAACGGGCGTCAGCGCACCCGCCACCTCAGCGACCCGCGGATCGACATCTCCCACGACGATGGAGCCGCGCCGCTCGAAATCTGCAAGGCGCGAGGAGCCCGCAGGAAAGAGGCGCCGCGCTAGTGCGGGATCGGTTAGGGGGCTGATGCCGACGTCCACGACCGTGGCCCCGGGCTTCACGAACTCCGGCGTCACGAAGCCGGGACGGCCGATGGCCGCGACGAGGATGTCCGCCGTGGACGACACGGCCGCGAGATCCGGGGTCTTCGAATGACAGATCGTCACCGTCGCGTCGCGCTGCAGCAACAGCATCGCCATCGGCTTCCCGACGATTTCGCTCCGGCCGATGACGACGGCGCGGGCTCCGGCGATCGCAATGCCGCTGCGCACGAGCATCTCGATGACGCCCGACGGTGTGCACGGCATCAGGAGCGCGCGCCCCTGCACGAGCCGTCCCACGTTGACGGGATGGAAGCCGTCGACGTCCTTGTCCGAGTCGATGGTGTCGAAGACCCGCTGTGTGGCGCCGCGGCCCATCGCGGAAGGGAGCGGTGCTTGCACGAGAATGCCGTCGTGGGTGCTGCTCGCGTTGAGGGCACCGACCAGCGAGAGAAGATCCTCCAGCGTGGCGGTCGCGGGCAGCCGCTGCAGGTCCACCCAGAGGCCGGACTCGCTCCCCGCCCGCACCTTGTTCCTGACGTAGATCTCGGACGAGGGGTCCTCGCCCACCAGGACGATCCCGAGGCCGGGCGGACGCCCGGCGCGCTCGGTGAACGCGTGCACATCAGGCAGAACGGACTCTCGAATGTCCGCGGCAATCGCACGTCCGTCGAGCAGGCGCGCGCTCATCTCACCTCCCGAACGCCGGCCGCACCGGCTGACGTGGCCGCCGCTTCCAGGTCCCGCAGCGTACTCGCCTGTCCCAGCACGACCAGAAAATCGCCGACGCCCATCACGCTCTCCGGTGAGGGATTGAACTCCATCCCGCCGGCCGCGCGCTGGATGCCGACGACCACGACGCCGAATCGCTGACGAAGCATGGCGTCCACGAGGGAACGGCCCGCCAGCGACGATCCCTCCGCGATCCGCACCTGCTCCATGTTGAGATCGAGATTGTCGGAGCTCGTCGCCAGCTGCACGAAATCGACGACCGCCGGCCGAAGCGCCGTCTGCGCCAGCTGCAGGCCGCCTATCTGGTACGGGGACAGGACGCGGTCCGCGCCGGCCCTCACCAGCTTCCCTTTGGCATCATCGGTCTCCGCGCGCCCGATGATGAAGAGATCGGGCCGCAGCAGTCTGGCCGTCAGCACGGCATAGACGTTCTCGGCGTCGGTGCTGACCGCCGCGATGAGGCCGCGCGCCCGGCCGATGCCGACCCGCGTGAGCACCTGCTCGCTGCTGGCGTCCGCTTCGACCGCGAGGTACCCGCTTTCGATCGCCTGCTGCATGCGGGCCGCGTCGCGCTCGACGATGACGAAGCGTACAGATTGCCGGGAGAACTCGCGGGCGATGACCTCGCCCATCCGTCCGTATCCACAGATGATGAAATGCTGATCGATCTCGTCGAGCATGCGTTTGCGGCGCCGCCTGATCCAGCGCTCGGGCAAGTCTCCCTCGACCAGCCGCGCCATCAGAAAAGAAAACGTGTAGAGGACCGTCGCAACCCCGAAGACGATGACGCCGATGTTGAACACGCGCCCCGCGGGGGACAGCGGATGAATCTCGCCGTAGCCGACGGTCGTGACCGTCGTGATCGTCATGTAGAGCGCGTCGAAGACGTTCCATCCCTCGATCACGACGTACCCGGCCGTGCCGACGACGAGCACGGCCGCGAGCAGCACGACGGAGAGGCGCCAGCCTACCCACCACGGCGAGAGCTGGTGCCGGAGCCGCGGTCCTCCCGACGGCTCCGGTTTCTTCACCCGTTCAGCGTTTGGCGGACGACTTTCCAAGGATGAACCCGGCGGCCGCCACCAACGCGCCGATCCCGAAAATCGTCAGACCGAACCGGTCCGCGATCGACGGGTTGATGTGCATCCCGATGTGCCGGAGCACATCGTCCAGCTCGCCCCACTTGGCGAGTGTCTCGTTGGTCACGTTGAGAATGGTCAGGTACGCGAGGAGGGTGATGCAGAAGCCGTTGAAGAGCAGCATGAAGCCGAGCATCTTCAGGAAGTTGGCGACCCCTTCGACCGCCGTCCGCGACGCGGCTTCCGCCCTGTCGACGAGCGGGCTGTGCGTGCGCCCGTAGAACCAGTAGATGATCATGCCGAGGTCGAGCCAGCCCAGAAACCGCACCCACGTCATGACGGACAGGCTGACCATCAGGTACACGCAGGACAGCACGCCGAGCACGGGGATGATGTGACCGCCGGCCACCCGGAATGGACGGCGGGCTTCCGGCCGCTTGATGCGAAGGATGATCACGGCGATCGAGACGACGACGAAGGCGAACAGCGTCCCGATGCTCGTCATCTCGCCGAGAATCTGGATAGGCACCAGGCCCGCGACCGCGGCAACGATGACGCACGTGATGATCGTCGTGATGTAGGGCGTGCGGAAGCGGGGGTGGACCTTGCTGACACCCGCCGGCAGCAGCCGGTCCCGGCTCATGGCAAAAAAGATGCGCGGCTGGCTCATGAGCATGACGAGCAGCACGCTCGTGATGCCGGCGACGGCGCCGGCGGACACCAGTCCTGCCGCCCAGTCCTTGTTGATCACCGCCAGCGCATAGCCGACCGGCGCATTGAGGAACTGCATATCCGACTTGAACTGCACGACCGGCACGATCCCTGTGAGAATGGCGGACACGATCAGGTAGAGCAGCGTGCAGATGATCAGGGACGAGATGATCCCGATGGGCAGGTCCCGGCTTGGATTCTTGGCTTCCTCCGCGGTCGTCGACACGGCGTCGAACCCGATGTAGGCAAAGAACACGACGGCGGCTCCCGTCATCACGCCGGAGAACCCGTACGGCATGAACGGCGACCAGTTCTTCGGCTCCACGTAGGTGAACCCGACGAGAATGAAGAACGCCACGGCGGCCAGCTTGATGACGACCATCGCGGCGTTGAACCGCGCGCTCTCGCGGACTCCGACGACGAGCAGCACCATGATGCCGAGCACGATCAACACGGCCGGCAGGTTGATCAGCGCTCCGTCGGCGGCGGCAGGAGCGGCCGCCATCCATGCCGGCAGGTGAATGCCGAAGCCGGCGAGAATCCGCTGAAAGTACCCGCTCCACCCCACCGCGACGGTCATCGAACCGACGGCGTACTCGAGGATCAGGTCCCACCCGATCATCCAGGCGAAGATCTCACCGAGCGTCGCATACGCGTACGTGTAGGCGCTGCCGGAGATCGGAATCATCGCGGCGAACTCGGCATAGCACAACGCCGCGAAGCCGCAGGCCAGGCCCGCGATCACATAGGAGAGGACGATACCGGGTCCCGCCTGATTGGCCGCTGCCGTCCCGGTGAGGACGAAAATGCCGGTCCCGATGATCGCGCCGATCCCGAGCAGCGTCAGATCGAGAGCCGTCAGCGTGCGCTTGAGTGACTTCCCGCCATGTTCGGCGTCGCCGACGAGCTGTTCGATCGACTTCGTTCTGAGGAGATTCGAATCCATTCACCCTCCGCGCGTGATACGGCAGGACGCGTTCCGCGCTGTTTCAGGCCTGGCGTGAAATGGCGGCATTATACCTTTCCGCACGGGTCCAACGGTTTTTTGGACCTTGGCAGATCTCACGATTCGTCAGGTGGGTCGACAAATCTGTCGCTGAACGGCCTGATGGCCGCAACGAAGCGCCGTGTCTGGAATTCCGGATCTCCCCCGCCAGCAGGTCCGAGATCACCGCGATCCCGGTCGCGCCGGCGTCGATGACGCGCGCGGCGCGGACCAGCGTAATCCCGCCGATCGCCACGACGGGCTTGCCCCGGCCTGCCGCGTACCGGACGAGCTCCAGGCCGCGGGCGACGTACCCCGTGTCCTTGGTCGTCGTTCCGAAAATCGGCCCCACGGCAATGTACGTGGCCGGACCCGTGAGGGCCGCGTCAACCTGGGCGGTGTCGTGGGTGGACAGGCCGACGATCGCGCCCGCTCCGGTGACGCGCAGGACATCCGCAACCGGGAGATCCTCTTGCCCGACGTGCACGCCGGCAGCTCCGCTCAAGCGCGCGATGTCCGGCCGATCGTTGATGATCACCGTCGCGCCCCGGGGCCTCGCGAGCTGAACCAGACGGTCAGCGAGGTCGAGAAACGCGGCGCTCGAATCCCGCTTGCACCGGAGCTGAAGGATCCGCGCACCGCCGGACAGGCACGCCGCGGCCAGTGCGAGGGGATCGGACCCTCGGGCAGCGCAGACGTCGGTGTCGATGACTGGATAGAGGAAGGGAGATGGGCCGAAGGCGGCCGGCGAGATCATCGCGGCGACCTGGAGCACTCAGACGGCTTCGGCGAGGCTGCCCGGCTGCTTTTTCTCAACCAGGTAGCGTTCCATGAAGCCCGTGTGAAGCCGTCCGGCAATGAAGTCCGCGTCCGCGAGGATCTTCAGGTGCAGCGGGATCGACGTCTTGATGCCTTCGATGACGGTCATCTCGAGCGTCCGCCGCATGCGCGCAATCGCCTCCTGGCGATCGCGGCCGTGCACGATGATCTTCGCGATCATCGAGTCGTAGTACGGCGGAATCGTGCATTCGGCGTGGATGAACGTGTCGACGCGGACGCCCGGGCCGCCCGGGACGCTGTACGCGTGCATGACGCCGGGCGATGGCGCGAACGTCTCCGGGTCCTCGGCGTTGATCCGGCATTCGATCGAATGCCCGGTGAAGGTGACATCTCCCTGCTTGAAGGAGAGCCGCTCGCCGGCGGCGATCCGAATCTGTTCCTTGACGATGTCGATGCCGGTAATGACTTCGGTCACCGGGATGCTCGACCTGGACGCGGGTGTTGACCTCGAGGAAGAAGAAGTTGCCCTTGTCGTCGAGGAGGAACTCGAACGTGCCCGCGTTGGTGTACTGGACCGCTCTGGCGGCATCCACCACCGTGCTCCCGAGCCTGCGGCGCATCTTCTCGGTCACCGCCACGGACGGCCCCTCTTCGAGCAGCTTCTGGTGGCGGCGCTGGATGGAACATTCGCGCTCGCCGAGGTGCACGACGGCGCCGTGGTGATCGCCGAGCACCTGGAACTCGATGTGCCGCGGGTTCTCGACGTACTTCTCGAGATAGACGTCGCCGACGCCGAACGCGGCTTCAGCCTCGCGCTGGGCCGTCTTCATGGCCTTCGACAGCTCTCCGGCGCGCCCGGATGACGCGCATGCCCCGGCCGCCGCCGCCGGCGATCGCCTTGATGATGATCGGGAAGCCGAGATCCTTCGCGATCTTGAGGGCCTTCTCCTCGCTGTCGACCGGTCCATCACTCCCGGGAAGGATCGGCACGCCGGCTTTCTTCATCGCGCGGCGCGCGCGCGCCTTGTCGCCGAGCAGGCGAATCACATTCGGCGCCGGTCCGATGAACTTGATGTGGCACGCCTCGCACACTTCGGCCAGGTATGCGCTCTCGGAGAGGAAGCCGTAACCGGGATGGATCGCGTCGGCACCGGTAATCTCGGCGGCGCTCAGCACGGCCGGGACGCTCAGGTAACTGTCGGCGCTCCGGGCAGGCCCGATGCAGACGTCCTCGTCCGCGAACCGCACGTGCAGCGAGTTCTCGTCCGCCTCCGAGTACACTGCGACCGTCTTGATGCCGAGCTCGCGGCACGCGCAGATGACTCGAAGGGCAATCTCTCCACGATTGGCGATCAGGATCTTTTTGAACATGGATTCGACGGATATCTGCAGGTTCGAGGCCGACCCTCAGGTCGTCTTGATGGCAAACAGCCGTTCGCCGTACTGAACGGCCTTGCCATTCTCCACGTACGCACTGACGAGCTCCCCTTCGTACTCCGACGTGATCTCGTTCATCAGCTTCATCGCTTCGATGATGCAGAGCACCTGATCCTTCTTGACGCGATCGCCGATCTCCACGAACAACGCGGCGCCCGGGCTCTGCCGATCGGTAGAACGTGCCGACAATGGGGGATTTGACAACCGCCAGGTCCACGGCATCCACGTCTGCGGGAGGGGGGCCAGGCTCCGCCGGGGGCCCGGGGGTCGCGATCGCAGGGGGCGGAGGCGCGGCCGCCGCCAGCGGCAGGGCGGGCGGCATGGGGTACGCCGCCGACGCCTTCCTGACGCGAATCTTCAGCCCCTCGCGCTCCAGCTCGAACTCCGCCAGATCGTGCTGACGGACGAGCTCCAGAATGCGCTCAATGTCCTCGAACTCCATCATCCTCCAGCCGCTCGACTCGTCCTGTGCGGCTCATTCTTCCGGCTAGAGCCGGAAGCCACGACGCTCTTATTCCGGCACCCTGGCACTTTGGCACCCTGGCACTCTGTTCACATATCTATCGGCACATCGGTCAGTATTTCGCAGCCGTCGTCCACCACAAGAACGTCGTCTTCGATCCTGACCCCGCCGAGACCCTCGACGTAAGCTCCGGGCTCGATCGTGAATACCATGCCGGGCGCCACGGGACTGTCCGGGAGCGCTGAAGGCAGCTTCCCGATCCGCGGATCCTCGTGCACCTCGAGGCCGAGCCCGTGGCCGGTTCCGTGTCCGAAGGCCTCCCCCAACCCACGGCTGGTGAGGATATCGCGGGCGGCCCCGTCA
Source organism: uncultured Acidobacteriota bacterium (assembly GCA_963749835.1). Classification (GTDB taxonomy): domain Bacteria; phylum Acidobacteriota; class Vicinamibacteria; order Vicinamibacterales; family 2-12-FULL-66-21; genus JALZOC01. The sequence continues at coordinate 1,635,084 of CAVVOD010000001.1, read as the reverse complement.
ATCTCGCTCGGACGGGCGCCCGGACACACGGCGGCAATGGCGGCGGCGTGGGCCTCCCGCACTACGGCCATCATGTGCACAAGTGCCGGCGCGGGCGCCCCGACGGGCAGCGTTCGCGTAAGATCTACGCAGTATCCGTCGTAGACCCCCCCGAAGTCCAGCACCACGAGGTCGCCCGGCCGGACGACGCGGTCGCCGGCCCGGGCATGGGGACGTGCGCCGTTGGGCCCCGACGCGACGATCGTTTCGAACGCCGGGCGCTCGAACCCTGCCGTCCGGATGGCCGCTTCGATGTCTCCGGCGATCGCCCGCTCGGATCGTCCTTCCCGGACCAATGAGAACACCTCTCGTCCGACGATCGACAGCCGGCGGGCCGCTTCCCGGAGGCTTGCAATCTCCGCCTCATCTTTGATGATCCGTCGCGCTTCGACGATCCGCTCGGTCGGAACAAGCGTCACGGGTCGATCAGCTGGACCTTCGCGAAGGGACCCGGCCGACGCCAGCGACGCCGAGAGCCAGTTGAACCGGCTCACCGACAGCCAGGCGGCCTCGATGCCTGTGCGCCCGGCGTCCACGGTTCCGAGCGCCGCCACAATGGCCTCGTCGTAGCCCTTTTCGGGCACATGGAGCTCGAGCGCTCCCTGCGGCCGCGCCGCGATGAGCTCACGCGCAGTGGTTGCATACCGGAAGTCGGCGATGAGGAGGCATCGGGACGTCGTGACCACCACGGCACCGGCTGAACCGGCAAGACCGGTGAGGTATCGAATGTTGGGCAAATGCGTGACGAGAAGAGCGTCGAGCCCCGCGAGCCGGAGATCGTCGCGGATGCGGCGCACGCGCACGTCGAACGGCGAATCGAGAACGATGGACATCACGGGGGGCAGCTCTCAGCTCTCAGCTCTCAGCTATCAGATGGCAGCGACAACTTCCAACGACCGGCGACTCCAGACTCGGATCATGATCGCCAGACATGAAACCAAAGCTGACAGCTGCGTGCTGATAGCTGATAAGAGCTGATAGCTGATGAGCTGATAGCTGACAGCTCTGAGCTGACAGCTGACAGCTCTTAGCCGCAGTGCATCCGTCCGGTGCGCGCGCGTCCGATGGCGCCGAGAAACGCCTCGAGCCCCCCCAGCGCCGGTGGCGGACTGACGGTACGCTGCGGCGTCTTTGCGACGGTTGCCTTGGACCACTCGAGCATATTGGTCCAGGACCTGTGGACGGATCCAGGCACAGTCTCCTCGGTTGCAGCGGCGGTGTGAAAGTCTATGAGCCCGCGAATCGCGGCAAGATTTTCGGGCGCCAGCATGAGCACGTGCTCGAACTGCACCTTCGCTTCGGCGGAACGCCCCAGGGCCAGGAGAGCCCGCCCGAGCGTGACGTGCGCGGAGATGTACGCCGGGTGCCGGTGCAGACCTGCGGTGGAGGTTGCGATGGCGTCTTCGAATTGACCTGACCGGCGGTACTCCTCCGCCAGCGCGGCGAACGCGATGGACGCCGGGTCCATCTGGACCCGGCGCTTCAATTCCTCGATGCGCAGATTGATGCCCATGTCAGAACACTACGGCGCCACAGTGACGACCTTCTGGATGGTGCTGGTCTTTCCCGCGCTGTCGGTCACGACCAGGGTGACGGCGTATGTCCCTCCAAGCGGCGCCGTAAATCTGTGGGATACCGACAAACCGCTTCCGCTGCTGCCATCGCCAAAGGTCCAGAAGTAGGACGTGATGGTTCGTCCACTGAGTACCGAGGATCCGGACGCACTGAAGTTCACCGTCGTGGCCGGCGTCGGCGACGTCGGCGAGAATGTGAACTCGGCAGTCGGGTTGTCGCTCGCGATCGTCACCGATTGCGTGGTGGCATCGGATCGTCCGGCGTCGTCCGTGACGCGCAGCGTCACCACGTACTCGCCCGTCTTCGAGTAGTCGTGCGTCGTCAGCGGCGTCGTAGTGGTCTTCTGCTCGCCATCCCCGAAGTCCCAGTCGTAGGTGCGAATCGTGCGACCCGGGTTCGCCCGGCTCGCCGACGCATTGAAGTTCACGGTTTCGGTGACGCGGGGCGTCAAAGGCGATGTGACGAACGACGCATCCGGGACCGTACCGCCGCCGACGACGATGACCTGCGTTATCGAGGCGGATCGATTCAGCGAGTCCGAGATCGTCAGCTTCACCACGAACGTGCCCGCACTGTCGTAGGAGTGCGTGGCCCCGCGGCCGCTGCCGCTGCGCCCGTCTCCGAAGTCCCATGTGTACACCGCGATCGGGTTGTTGCCCGGAGCTACGCTGGTGGACGCGTCGAAGAACACGTTCTCGTGATCTGTCGGTGCCTCGGGCGTGAACGTGAACGCGGGCTGCAGGCCATCCGGCGGGACCACGATGCCGGTGGGAACCAGCCGTATCGTCGCGAAACGTGTCACTGTGTTCGCGTAGTCGTACCCGAGCGGCGTCACCGCGATGTCGACCACAGTGCCGAGATCGACAGAGGGGCCGGCTGGGGCCAATGGCGCTGTGTAAATGAGCCTGGCACCCCCGTCTTTGTCCGTCCAGAGGCTGCGGGCAGACAACGTGCCGAAGTCCACAGGCACCCCGCCGACAAAGATTTCGCTCCGCATCTGGACGTTGGGCTTCCGCTGGCCGTCGGGACCGTAGGCAGTGACCTCAACTACCGCCTGCGACCCGCCATCCTGTTGCAGCAGATCGGGGTTCGCGACAACGCGGATCGACAACCCGAGCTCAGAAGGCCCTGTCAAGTCCGGCTTTTCCTGGTTCTTCATCGTGCAGCTGCTCGAGAGCGCGACGAGCGCTGCCGCGACAACCATGGTCAGGGGTGAGAATGTCTGGTTCATATGTGCACAGCCGGTCGCCCGGCGCTCTGGTCTCACGAAGCCTGCTCTGGGACTACCTGGGATCGCCGAAGTTCGCGAAGCTGACGCCGATGCTGGCCGCGATGCTCACTCTTCGGCCGGTTTGATCGCGCCCGTAGAACGTGATCTCGGCGATAGTCGAAATGATGAGTCCGTTCGCCGCCAGTGCCCTCAGCGGCGCCTCCTGCTTGGCCTGCTGGCGGACGAGCGTGAATGCGATCGTCGTGTCACCCGACACGGTCGCAGTGGCGGCGCTGTCGAACGCGTACGGAACGTCGACTCCTTGTTGGTTCCGTCCGTCGGAGCGCTTGAACTCCACGTGATACTGGTCGACGGTGATCCAGTTCGCCTGGGTGGGAGCCGTCGGGTTATCCGCCGATCCTGCATCCTTCATCCCCAGCGAGAGCTGCACACGTCCGAGATCGTTGAAGATGGTCGGAGTCGTTTCGACGACGGTCAGGACGTCGGAGGACAGCGTTCCGCCGAATGTGCCGGGCTCTGCGCCTGACGCCCCGTCCAGCTGCTTGACAATCAGGTACGACGAGCCCGTCCCCTGTCGAGCGAGGTCCCCGCACGACGACGACGCGAGACCGAGAGAAACGACGAAGGCCAGCCGGACACCGGCCCCCCAGACGGCTTTGGTCATGATGCTCAACCCCTCAGGATGCGCGGCGTGATGAAGATCAGCAGCTCGCGGCTTTCGTCAGACGTCGTGTCACGCTTGAACAGCCACCCCATCAGCGGTATGCGATAGAGCAGCGGAGTGCGGTCGTTCGAAATCTGTTCGCGGCTCACGAAGATGCCGCCGATGATCGTCGTCGCGCCGTCGTCCACCTGCACCTGCGTCATCGCGCGCTGCGTGTCGATCGGGGGAATGCCGTTCACCTGGCGGCTGAAGTCCGGGCTCGAGTTCTCGAGCGTGATCTGCATGATCACCGTGTTCGCCGACGTGATCTGCGGCGTGACCCGGAGCGTCAGCGCCGCGTCCTTGAACGTCACCGTCACGGTGTTGTTGGCGGAGCGTCTGAATCGGAATCTGGATGCCCTGGGTGACTTCGGCCGCGACGTTGTTCTGGGTCGTCAGGCGGGGCGTCGACAGCACGCGGCCCTTGCCCGAGCGTCTCGAGCGCGGACAGCGCGACGTCGAGGTTGAACGCGCCGTTGACGGCGCCGAGCGCAAGGCCGATCGCCGACGACGCGGCGGGTACTCCGAGGTTGACGGCGCTCGCCGTCGCGTCGAGCTCGCCGGCGCCGCACATCCTGCGGGGCGGTCGAAGTGCCCGTCCGGCCGCCGATGGTGCCGTTGTTCGGAAACGCAAGTCCCGTGGTGTTGCCGATAGCCGGAGTCGCCCGGCCGTTGAAGCCCCACTGCACGCCAATCGCCTTCGCGAATGAGCGCGTCGTCTGCACGACGCGCGCCTCGACTTCCACCTGCGGTTCGGGGCGATCGAGCGTGTCGATGAGCGCCTTTGCGGTCTGGAGGCGATCCGGCAGGTCCGTCATGATGATGGTGTTGGTCCGCGGGATCCACCTGGATTTGACCGCGCTGCGAGAGCGCCGACTTCACGAGAAGCGGCTGCATGTCGTTCGCCTTCGCGTAGCTCAGTGCGAACGTCTCGCACCTGGAGATCGCCCGCAAGCGCCTTGGCCTCGGAGAGCTTGCGCCGCTCCCCTTCCTCGTCGGCAAGGACGGAGATCGGCGCGATGCGGACGATCGTGCCTTCGGCCGTGTATCCCAGCTTGTAGCTGCGCAGCAGCGTCTCGAACGCCTGATCCCACGGGATGTCGGTGAGGACGATGTCAATCGGCGTGGCGGGAACGGCCGGATCGATGATGATGTTCAGCCCGCTGATCTCGTGGAAGTACCTGAGCACGGTCCGGAGATCGGCGCCCGAAAAGTCGAGCGTGATTGGCGTCCCGGTGTATTTCCTGTCGGTCGTGCCCGAGAGCACCACCGAACTGCTCGGGGTCGGAGGCGTGGGCGCCGGCGGTGCCGGCTGCGGCTGCTGCACGGCGGATGTCGCGGCGCGGGCCGGCGCGGGCGCCGGTCGGCGCGCTGCCTGCGCGGCCAGCGATTGAGCCACGGGCGATTGCGCGACCGGCGATTGCGCGACGGGCACCTGCGAGGACGGCGGCTGCGCGGCAGGCGGCCGTTCGGCGCGGAGCGCGACAGTGTTGAGCGCCGAGATCGGATCGGCGGGATCGGCCTTCGGCGTAATCGATGCGACGTTGGCGATCGCCTGCTGGACCGAGATATCGGGCTCTGCTTCGACCGGCGTCGCGTCGGTCGGCGCCGAGAGCATGATGGTCTTCGCGGAGTCGGCCGGCGCGAAGACGACCGCCAGATCGCCGCCGTCCACACCCGCGCGCTCGACGTGATAGGTCGCGCCCTTGGCGACCTCCATCACGACGCGCGTCAGCAGTGGCTCGCGGCTGTTCGAGGCCGACGCGCACGCGGGTGACGAGCGGTCCGTCGACGGCTCGTCTGCGCGGGTGCTTTAGCCGAGACGTTCGGAAAATCGAGAATGAGGCGGCGCGGCTCACCGGGGACCTCGTTCACCTCGGCAGGCGTCAGGCGGCCGTTGCCGCCGAGCGTGATCGTCGTCGTTCCCGCGGAGCGGCTCGCACGCACGCGGTCCAGGACATGTCGCGGCAGCGATCTCCGACTTCCGCCCGCGGCGCCGGCGACGGCCTGGGGCGCGGGACTGACCGGGCAGCGGTGCCGGAACGGCGGGCACGGATCGGACCAGCGCCGTGAGCTCCAGCCGGATCGTGTTTCGAGCGCTTCGGACGGCGTATTCGTAGGGTCGTGCCAGCGATATCCGGACGCGCGCGAGCGCCTTGCCATCGACCGGCACTCCCTGCTCGAGCGAAACCGCGGCGATCGGATCGCGCCGCTCGAGAACGTTCGCGGCGTCAGCGATCGACACGTTGCGCAATTCGACGAGAACGGTCAGCGGATCCGGGCGGGTCACGGCATACGACGACCGGCTCGGTGGCTTCGATGATGAGCTGATTCCCCATGGACGACACGCCCACGAGCCGGATCGGGCGCGCTGCCGGCCGAGAGCGACATGCCGCCGGCGAGCGCGAGGCTCGCCGCGAGCAGCAGCTTTGCGGCGGGCCGCGCCAACGTCACGTGTGGCATCTGCGCCTCATCCGCGTCCCCCCTCAGTCGATCGCAAATTTTTCCGGATTTCTTTCTGCTTCACGAGCGAGAGCGGGTCGTTGACGTCCTGCGAGAACACGACCGCGTCCTGGACCATGGCCTTGACGGTGCCGTCCATCAGTCGATCCCCCGCCCTGACCACATAGGCCCTGTTGTCCGGTCCCTGGACCATGGCGATGAACCCGGAGCCGTCCCGAACGATGCCCTTGATGCTGATCTCGCTGATGAGAAGTCCCGCCACACCCGCAGGACGGGACCCGGTCGGTCCGGCATGCTGCCGCGCCCAAGCAGGCTGACGAACGGATCCCGCCGGCCCTCGGCGCGGTAGGTGTACGCCCCGACCGACGGCGGCACGGCGCCGGACGCCCCCGCGCCCTGTTCTGGGACACCGCGGGCGGCGGGTGTCGCGGGCGCAGGCTGCGACGCCGCCTGGGGCGCGGCAGCGGGCTGCTGCGCACCTGCGGCCGCGTTCAGCAGCGATCGCCACGGCGAGGGCGGCGAGCGGGCGACGACGATTCATCCGGCGGACGTATGCACTCATTTGACTGACGGCTGCTTCGGGCACGACGCCGCGGCCACCCCTTCCGGCGCCCGCGGCGCCCGCTTCCTGCAGCACGAACGTGGTGGCGATGCACTCGGCCTCGATGGTGGCGGATCCCCGGAGTCCGGCTTCGCCTTGATCGTGATGTCGCCGACGTTGATGATTCGGGGGAACTTGCTGATCCGATCGAAGAAGAACCCGAGGTCGTGGAACGTCCCTTCGGCCTTCAGCCTGAACGGCAGCGCCGCATACATCGCTTCCTGCTTGCGGCGGCTGCGGCGTGAAGCGCTGGATCGTCAGGTTCGATTGCGTCGCCAGCCCCTGGACCCGCCGCAGGATGTCGGCGACGTCCTTCTCCTCCGGCAGCACCGCGCGCAGGTTCTCGAGCCGGCCTCGAGCTGCCGCGACTTCCGCCTGGAACTGCGGCAGGCGTCGCGCCGTCGCGACCCCTTTCGCGACGTCGGCCCGCAGCGCCGTCAGCCGCGTCTCGGCGCGTGTCGATGTCGGCCTGCACCTCTGACGACGTAGAAGTTCCAGAAGCCGAACACCGCGAGCACCGACACGCACGACGAATGCGCCGATCTGGCCGTGCCACGGGAGCTTGCTGAGCGACAGTTCCATGAGTTTCCTGTTGGCGCGTCGGAACGTCCGACTGCGCCGTTACGATCTGACTGCGCCGGCGGCGCCCGCCCGCCCGCGCCCGGCCGCCGGCGGCGGTCGCGGCGGCGCCTCTCGGGATTGTTGAACGTCGGCCTTGACCGTGAACTTGAACATGCTCGCCGATCTTGTCTCGTTCTGCGCCTGGCTGTCGACGATGTCCACCGGCTTCTTGAACCAGCGCGCTCGACTCGAGGTTCGCCACGAAAGTCGGACAGCTCCTGTCAGCGACGTCGTCATGCCGTCGATCGTGAAGTCGTCGTCCCTTCTGGGCCAGCTCGGTGAGCCACAGCCGGTCGGGCATGGCCCTGCTGATCTCGTCGAGCACGTGCACCGGCCCGGTCTGGCCGCGGCGCAGCTGCTCGATCAGGCGTGACGCGCTGCTGCAGCTGCGCCTTGCGGGCCTCGAACTTCTGCACCTGCGCCAGCACCGAGCGGAGCTGCTGCGATCTCGGCGTCCCCCTTGGCGATCTCCTCGTCGAGCGCGGACGACGTCTGCCGCAGCGACCAGAACCACCAGCCGACGATGCAGCGCCGTGGCAGAGCAGAATCAGGCTGGCGGCGATCGTGACGCGCTGCGGCCGGGGTCGATGAAGCGCCGTGCGCTTGGCGCGCGCGCGTTCGACGGCGAGCAGGTTGATGCGAATCATCGGTCGCCCGCCCGGCGGAGCGCGAGGCCGACCGCGACGGCGCGGTCGGCGCGACGTCAGCGGCCGATTCGACCTTGAACTTCTTCGATGTCGAAGGCCGACGCTCTTGAACGGATCGAGCGCTTCGACCGGCGCTTCGAAGCGGTCCGTGAGCATCTCGGTGAACCCTTCGGCGCGCGACGCGCCGCCGCTCAGCATGATGCGATCGATGCGATCCGACGCGGCGGTCGCCTTGAAGAAGTCGAACGTCTTCTGAATCTCGAGCATCACGTTCTCGGTGACCGCGCGCAGCACCGGCCGCGCTTCGTCGAACGTGACGCCGTCGACGGCGATGCCGCGCTTCAGCTGGTCGGCGAGCTCGAAGGGCAGGTTCAGCTCCTTCTGCAGCGCCTCGGTGTAGGCGTTGCCGCCGATCGAGATGTCGCGGGTGAAGACCGACTGATCGCCGTTGAGGATGTTGATGTTGGTCGCGCTCGCGCCGGCGTTGAGCAGCACGACGACCGCGCCGGCTTCGATGCCGTAGTTGACTTCGTAGGCGTTCTGGAGCGCGAAGGCGTCGACGTCGACGACGACCGGCGGACCCGCCCGGCCTGGGCGATCACGCCGGTGTAGTCGGCGATCTTTTCCTTCTTCGCCGCCACGAGCAGGACGTCCATCGTCCCCTTGCCGCTGGTCGGCGCCGTTGTCGAGAATCTGGTAGTCGAGGTTGACGTCCTGGATGTCGAAGGGGATGTACTGCTCGGCCTCCCAGTAGATCGACTCGGCGAGCTCGGCTTCGGTCATGACCGGCAGCGTGATCTTCTTGACGATCACGGCGTTGCCCGAGAGCGACGCCGCGACGTCCTTGGTCTTGATGCCGCGGCCGTCGAACAGGCGGCGGATCGCGTCGGCGACGGCGCCGCCGTCGATGATGGCGCCGTCGACGATGCTGTCGGGCGGCACCGGCTCGCTGCCGAAGGCCGACACCTTGTACGCCTTGCCGACGGCCTTCAGCTCGACCGCCTTGACGGCGCTCGAGCCAATATCCAGACCGACGAGGGATCTTCGCTCTGCGAAACACCGGTATGTCCTGTCCTGTAGAGCGGCGCACGTAGGTTGTGGGCGAGGAGGCCACTAGTGCCGGAAGCGTCATATGACGCTGTCGATACCGCCTCACGCTGGTTCCACGCGCTGGTTTTCGAGTTCGTTCGAGGGTCTTACCGGCAGAACTCGACGGCAAAGTGGAGTGCCACGGCTCGGATCGGTGACCAAATCCGGCAGAACTGCGCAGATTCCGGATCAGCGGGACGCTCTCACCGACGTGAGGGTTGCAGTTTTGGTAGGTGGGTTACGGTTTCGTAATGGCAGATCTGGCAGACGTCGGACCGAAAGCGGCACTTCGCCACGCTGCGGCTTCGGGCCGTAAACGAGCTTGGCACGCTTCTGTAAGGCGCGGCTCGGCCAAGCTTGACAATGCCCGTAATCGCCGTTATCCTTTTGGTTTGCCGTCCTTCGAACGAGGCTGACCGCCTGCGCGTTTCGCTGCGGCGGGGCCAAGGCGGCAGCGAAGAGCCGAAAGGGATCTAGCTCAATGGGTTCGTTTGTTCCCACTGCCGGGAGTGTGCAGCGGCAGTGGCACGTCATCGATGCCGAGGGCATGGTGCTCGGCCGGGTGGCCACCGAAGCGGCGCGCCTGCTCCAGGGCAAGCACAAGCCGGTCTACACCCCGCACATCGACACGGGCGACCACGTCGTCGTGCGTCAATGCCGCCAAGGTCAAGCTGACCGGCCGCAAGGAAGAACAGAAGCTGTACCGGTATCACAGCGGCTACGAAGGCGGCCTGCGCGAGGAGCGCGCCAAGGACGTCCGCCAGAAGAACCCGGTCCGGATCGTCGAAGAAGCCGTGCGCGGCATGCTCCCCAAGACGAAGATGGGCGAAGCGATGTGGCGCAAGCTGAAGGTATACGCGGGTGCGCGAACACCCGCACGCGGCGCAGAAGCCCGTCAGGCCGTGAAGACAACCAACGCGCGAGGTCGCATAACGTGGCAGCAGGCATTCAGTATTACGGCACCGGGCGCCGCAAGACATCCACCGCCCGCGTGTTTCTCCGGCCCGGCACCGGCGGCATCGATCGTCAACCGCAAGCCGATCGAACAGGCCTTCCCCACCGAAGCGCTCCGCACCCAGATCAAGCAGCCGCTTGCGGTCACCGAAACCGCCGACAAGTTCGATGTGCTGGCGACGATTGCCGGCGGCGGCATCGCCGGCCAGGCCGGCGCGCTGCGGCTCGGCATCGCCCGCGCGCTCGTGGAATACAACATCGAGCTGCGGCAGCGGCTCAAGAAGGCGGGCTTCCTGACGCGCGATGCGCGCATCAAGGAACGCAAGAAGTACGGACAGAAGGGAGCGCGCAAGCGTTTCCAGTTCAGTAAGCGGTAAGACAGAGGTCAGACAGATCGCTTCCAGCTTCCGGCTTCCAGCGTCCTGCTGGGAGCTGGCAACTGGGAGCTGGGAGCTTTTTTATGGAGGCAGCTTGACCGGCATCGCGTTGAAGGATTTGCTCGAGGCGGGCGTCCACTTCGGCCACCAGACGAAGCGCTGGAACCCGAAGATGAAGGCAGTACATCTTCGGCGAGCGGAACGGGATCTACATCATCGACCTGTCGAAGACCGCCAAGCTGTTCCGCGATGCGGAGCAGTTCGCGCCAACCTCGCGGCCGACGGACGCACGATCCTCTTCGTGGGCACCAAGCGGCAGGCGCAGGACGCGATTGCCGAAGAGGCGCAGCGCAGCGGGATGTTCTTCGTCAACCAGCGCTGGCTCGGCGGACTGCTGACCAACTTCTCGACGATCCAGCGCAGCCTCGCCCGGCTGCGCGACCTCGAAGCGATGGAAACCGACGGCCGCTACGAATCGCTCTCGAAGAAGGAGATCGCGCAGATCGAGAAGGAAAAGAGCAAGCTGCAGAAGAACCTCGAAGGGCATCCGCCACATGTCGCGGCTGCCCGACGCGCTCTTCGTGGTCGACACCCGCAAGGAAAAGATCGCGGTCGACGAGGCGCGCAAGCTGAAGATTCCGGTCATCGGCGTCGTCGACACCAACTGCGATCCCGACGAAGTCGACTTACGTGATCCCCGGCAACGACGACGCCCTGCGCGCGATCCGGCTGTTCGCCTCGCGGATCGCCGACGCGGTCATCGTCGGGCCGCGGCATCCGCGAGTCGTCGCAGGCCGAAGAGACGGCGGACGCCGAAGGCGACGAGCGCGCGCGGCGCGGCCGCCCGCCGCGCCAGGCGCGCCCCGAGCAGGCCACGTCCCCGGCGTCGGTCTGAGTACGGCTGCACGTGCTTCAGGTGACGGCCTTGGCGGCGGCCTTCGAGCGACGGGCCGGCGTTTTTATGTACCGGCTTCCAGCTGCCAGCTTCCGGCTTCCAGCGCTGGGCAGACGGAAGTTGGTCGCGGGAACTGGAAGCTTCAGGAGTCAGACGAGTGACATGGAATCAACGGCAGCATTGGTGAAGAAGCTCCGCGACGCGACCGGCGCGGGGATGATGGAGTGCAAGGCGGCGCTGACCGAGGCGAACGGCAACCTCGAGGAGGCGACGACGATCCTGCGCAAGCGCGGGCTGGCGCAGCGCGACGAAGAAGGCCGGGCGGTCGACCAACGAAGGGCTGATCGGCACTACATCCACATGGGCGGCAAGATCGGCGTGCTGGTCGAGGTGAACTGCGAGTCGGACTTCGTGGCCCGCACCGACGACTTCCAGAACCTGGCGCGCGAGATCGCGATGCACATCGCGGCGGCGAACCCGCAGTACGTGCGCCGCGAGGACGTGCCGGCCGAGTCCTCGACCGCGAGCGCGCGATCTACCGCGGGCAGATGGAAGGCCAGAACAAGCCGCCCGCGGTCATCGACAAGATCGTCGAAGGCAAGCTGAATAGCTTCTACGAGCAGGTCTGCCTGCTCGACCAGCCGTCGATCCGCGATCCCAAGGTCACGATCGGCCAGCTCGTGCAGCGCCGCCATCGCCAAGATGGGCGAGAACATCGCCATTCCGCGGTTCGTGCGCTTCAAGCTCGGCGAGACGCCGTAGAGGCCGTTCGCAAGGCCGCCCAGGGGCCGGACGTTCGATTCGTTGCGAGGGACGGCGTGGCGCCAGGTTTCCGGCCGGGCGCCACGGATTCCAGGCATCGAACAGCGGATGCCGTTCGGTGCCCCGCGGCCACGCTGTTCGATTCGCGACCCGGCAAACCGCGACAACTTCGATTGCTCTTGATTGGTATAATCGCGACAGACATGTCTGCTGCCTACCGTCGCGTCCTGCTGAAGCTCTCCGGCGAAGCCCTCATGGGCGAGCAGCAGTTCGGCATCGATCCCGCCGTCACGACCCAGATCGCCAAGGACATCCGCGAAATCCAGCAGCTCGGGCGTGCAGACCGCGGTCGTCATCGGCGGCGGCAACCTGTTCCGCGGGCTCGCGGCCAGCGCGCGCGGGATGGATCGGGCGACCGCCGACTACATGGGCATGCTCGCCACGGTCATCAATGCGCTGGCGCTGCAGGATGCGCTGGAGCACGTCGGCGTCACGACCCGCGTCGCCACGGCGATCGAGATGCGGGCGGTGGCCGAGCCGTTCATCCGCCGGCGCGCGGTCCGCCACCTCGAAAAGGGGCGCGTCGTCGTCTTCGCCGCCGGCACCGGCAACCCGTACTTCACGACCGACACCGCCGCGGCGCTCCGGGCGATGGAGATGAAGGCGGACGTGATCCTCAAGGGCACCAAGGTCGACGGCATTTACACCGCCGACCCGATGCTCGACCCGAACGCCACCAAGTATCTCCGAAATCTCCTACCTCAAGGTGCTCGAGCAGGGGCTGAATGTGATGGACGCAACGGCCATCTCGCTGTGCATGGACAACAAGCTGCCGATCGTCGTGTTCAACCTGCGCACCGCCGGCAACCTCCGCCGGGTCATCGCGGGTGAACCGGTCGGCACGACGGTTACGGCCTGAGGGCAGGACCATGGACGTCAGCGATCTCAAAGGCCTGTTCGGTGAAGTCAAGAAGCGGATGGACCGCACAGATCGAGCACGTCCGTCGCGAGCTGGCGGGCGTGCGCACCGGGCGCGCATCGGTCACCATCCTCGACACGGTGCACGTCGAGGCCTACGGCTCGATGATGCCGCTCAACCAGGTGGCGTCGCTCTCGATTCCCGAGCCGACGCTGCTCGTCGCGCAGCCGTTCGATCCGTCCCTGATGGGAGCGGTCGAAAAGGCGATCCGCGCATCCAACCTCGGGCTGAATCCCACCAACGACGGCAAGGTCGTCCGCATTCCGATTCCGGCGCTCACGGAAGAGCGCCGCAAGGAGCTGTCGAAGATCGTGCACAAGCACGCCGAAGAGGGACGCAACGGCGTCCGTCAGGTCCGGCGCGAGGCGAACGACAAGCTGAAGAAGCTGCTGAAGGATCACGCCATCTCGGAAGACGACGAGCGACGCAGCCTCGACGAAGTCCAGAAGATCACCGACCAGCACATCGGCGTCATCGATGAGCTGCAGAAGAAGAAGGACGCGGAACTCCTCGGGAAGGGCTGAAGGCTGGAGTCCTACTTCTCTCATCTCGAATGCAGCGTCCCGTGCGGCGCTGGCCCTTTCGACGCCCGGACCGAACAGCACCTCTGCACCTGCGGCGCTCCCCTCCTGGCCAGCTACGACCTGGACGCGGCGCGCGCCTGGCGCCGCGAGTCGCTCGCGGGGCGCTCCGCCACCATGTGGCGGTACCGCGAGCTGATGCCGCTCTTCGACGGCGAAGAGCCGGTCACGCTCGGCGAGGGCTGGACGCCGCTCATTCACGCGACGCGTCTGGGCGCGGATCTCGGTCTCGCGCGGCTGTTCGTCAAGGACGAATCGCTCAACCCGACCAACTCGTTCAAGGCGCGCGGGCTGTCCGCGGCGGTGACGCGCGCGGCGCTATCTCGGCGCCACGACCCTGTCCGTTCCGTCGGCCGGCAACGCCGCGAACGCGATGGCCGCATATGCCGCGGCCGCCGGCCTGGCGGCGAAGGTCTTCATGCCGAAGGACGTCAAGGTCCCCGTTCATCCGAGAGTGCGAGCTGTACGGCGCCGATGTCACGCTCGTCGACGGGCTGATCACCGACGCCGGGCGGATCGCCGCCGAGCGCGGCACGCCGCTCGGCTGGTACGACATGTCCACCCTTAAGGAGCCGTACCGGATCGAAGGCAAGAAGACGATGGCCTACGAGCTTGGCGAGCAGATGGACTGGACGTTCCCGGACTGGATCATCTATCCGACAGGCGGCGGCACCGGGATGGTGGGCATGTGGAAGGCGTTCGAGGAGATGGAAGCGATCGGCTGGAAGACGTCCGGGGCGCGGCCGAGGATGGTCTCGGTCCAGGCCGAGCACTGCGCACCGATCGTGCGCGCCTTCGAGCAGGGCGCGGAGCGATCCGAGATGTGGCAGAACGCCCGCACGGTCGCCGACGGCCTGCGCGTGCCGAAGGCCGTCGGCGACTTCCTCGTCCTCCGGGCCGTCCGCGAGAGCGGCGGCACCGCGCTCGCGGTGACCGACGACGACATGGTGCGCGGCATGCGCGAGCTTGGCGCGCGCCAGGGGATCAGCGCGGCGCCAGAAGGGGGCGCCGCCCTCCACGCCGTCAAGATGCTGCGTGCCGACGGCCGCATCAAGCCCGACGACAGCGTCGTCGTCTTCAACACCGGCGGGGCGCTCAAGTACCTCTGAGCGCCCAGCACGTGCTACGTGCTACGTGCTACGTGCTACGTGCTACGTGCTACGCAATCGGGTGACGCAGGGGCCGGGCGTTCGACTCGTAGGCAGATCCCAGGTGGAACGTCGCACATGTAGCACCCAGCACGTGGCATTTGGCACGTAGCACGTGGCACGTGGCACATTGCACGTGACTTAGTCCCCCAACGATATCCCCATCGCCCGGGCGGTGCGGACGACATCGAAGTCCACGGGAACGTTTCGCGTGCGGCCGACGATTTTTGCGAGCGGCACGGCCACGATGTCGGGCGGCCGGAATGCGACCATGTTTCCGAACTCGCCGGCCATCAGCAGCTCCACGGCGCGCGCGCCGAATCGCGTCGCGAGGATACGATCGAAGCTCGTGGGCGATCCGCCCCGCTGGAGGTGACCGAGGACGACCGTGCGTCCCTCCTTGCCCGTGAGCTTTTCCAGTTCAGGGGTCATCCGGGCCGCCACGCCCCCCAGCCGTTCTGCGTATTCGCCGCCTGCCTTGCGGACGACGGAGACGTTGCCGCCGACCGGCTTCGCGCCCTCGGCGACCACGACGATGCTGAACCTCGCGCCAAGCGCCTCACGCGCGCGAATGCGCTCGGCAACTCTTTCCAGATCGTAGGGAATCTCGGGGATCAGAATCACGTCGGCGCCGCCGGCCACTCCCGCGTAAAGCGCGATCCAGCCGGTGTTCCGCCCCATGACCTCGACGACCATGACACGGTGATGCGCTTCCGCCGTCGTATGAAGGCGGTCGATGGCGTCCGTGGCAAAGCTGACCGCGGTATCGAATCCGAACGTGTTGGTGGTTTCGACGATGTCGTTGTCGATCGTTTTGGGAACGCCGACCAGGGGAATGCCGCGTTTGTGAAATTCGTGCGCGATGTTCAGCGTGCCGTCGCCGCCAATCACGATGAGGGCATCGAGCACGAGCTCATGGAAGATCTCGACGCAGCGCTCGGAGTAGTCCCGCATCCCGGTCGAGGTCTTCACGGGTACGGCGAACGGATTGCCGCGATTGGCGGTCCCGAGGATCGTGCCTCCGATCCGGAGGATGCCGGTAACGTCGCGAGGAGTGAGCTTGCGCCAGCGGTTGGATTCGATGAGGCCGTCGAAACTGTCTTCGAGGCCGATGACTTCGCATGAGCGTGACGCCGCGGCTTTCACCACTGCGCGGATGACGGCGTTCAGCCCCGGTGCGTCTCCCCCGCCGGTCAGGATGCCGATGCGCTTCGGCGGCGTGTTCCCGGTGACTGCGGAGCTCATCCGGCGAGTATAGCAGCGCGACCCGAGCGGCCCCGGCGCTCAGGCCGACAGCGGTCCCTTCAGTGTCAGGGGCGTTCCGTGCGACCACTTGGAGTGGCATCCGCCGCAGAGCAAGGCGCCGAAGGACAGGTCGCCGCCCCGAAGCCCGAGCTGGCGCGAACCTGAGTCTTCCGACGGAACGAATTCAGCGCCGCATCCACTGCACTGCTGGTTGTCGTCGGACTTCAGATGCTTCAAAGACAGAACCGGATAAGTCATGGCGTTCAGTGTAATGCGGAGCGGTCTGAAAATTCTCGCGGTGGGTGGACTCGGGATGCGGGGCTCGGGACTCGGATCGAAATTCGGGACTCGGATCGGGATTCGGGACTCGGGCTGGAAACCGGAATCGATCCGAGGCACTCCGCAGATTGCACGCTTCGAAAAGCGCATGCTAGAATCATCTTTCGTAACTGAGCTGTCGGAAGCGCCAGGTACGAGCGATTCGGAGAGCAGGGGCGCGTAGCTCAGCTGGGAGAGCGCTGCGTTCGCAATGCAGAGGTCGGGAGTTCGATCCTCCCCGCGTCCACCAACCTTCGCTCCCGAACTCGCGAAGGTTGCCCGCCATAGCGCGAAGCGCGACGGCGGGCCAGTCTTCGTCAATGAACGAGCTGCACGATCTCCCCTTCCGGCTGAAGCCGGAAGCTACGGTTGCGAGTCTCAGTCGCGAATCCCGAGACCCGAATCCCGAGCCCCGAATCTCGAGTCCCGAATCTCGAGTCCGAATCCCGAATCCGAGCCCCGAGCCCCGGACCCCGAGTCCCGATCTATCCCCCCAGCCGCGTGCGCATTCCCTCGACGAGCGCTCGCAGGGCCTGCGACGAGACGGCATGCGCCAGCGTCGCGCGCGCCAGCTCCTCGAATTCGAGATCGCTCAACGGCTGATTGGAATCGAGCGCATCGATCCGTTCGCTCAACGCATCGAGCGAGGCCGATGTGACAAGCGCCCCACGGAACGCGGCCTGCAAAGCCTGTAACTCATTCCTGTCGGTCATACTCCCCTCAATCCCGCACACTTACAAAACTGATCGGAGTCATTACACTCTGGTGATCGCGCCCCGGATCCATCCGCGCCAGGGCGCACACGCACACCGAAAGCGCGGTTTTTCAGACCCGCAGGGAACATGTTTGGTGGAGCGCAGGTTGCAGCATCGCAGTTACGCCCGACATGTCTGTGCCACCAAGCTCGATTCCCGTCTCTTTGTCGACGTCCGGGTTCGAGGACGGACTCGGGCGGCGGACCTTGATGTTCGACCGCGAGACGGGCGGCATGCTGGAACACCTCCATCTCCGCCCCGAGCTTGCGGCCTTCGATCGCACGATCCATGCACGCATGGCGCATGCCGCGCCTTTCGAGGACGAGCGGTTTGCGCGCGCCCGAAGCGTCGAGCGCGATCCACGCAGCGGCGCGGTAGTGATCGTCTCGGAATTCGTCGCCGGCAACCGGCTTTCCGATCTCCTCGACGGGATCGACGACGGTTCCGAAGGGGTGACGGCCCCTGGAATCGACGCCGCACTGGGCTTCCTCCTCGAAATTCTTCCCGCCCTTGCCGCGCTCAACGCGGCCACCGGACTCACGCACGGAGCCATCGGTCCCGGGCGCATCGTGGTCACCACCACCGGGCAGGTCATCCTGCTCGACTGGATGTACGCGCAGGCGCTGGAGCGCCTGAGACTGAATCGCGATCGCCTGTGGCGCGAGCTCGGTCTTGCCACGCCTGTCAGCGCGGGAGTCGGCAGGTTCGATGCCAGCGCCGACGTCGGGCAGGCGGCGTTGACCGCCGTGATGATCGTGATCGGCCGTCTCCTTCGCGTCGACGAGTACCCCGACGGGCTGACCGCGCTGGTGTCGGAAGTCGTGGACATCGCGCAGATTCGAGGCAGCGCGCGCTTCGCGACCGGACTGCAGCGATTCCTCCATCGTGCGCTGCCGCTGCCGGGGAGCCGCCCCTTCCTGAACGCCGAAGAAGCCGGCACTGTGCTGCGACAGCTGGCGCGCGAGATCGGCATCACCTCCTGCCGCACGGCGCTCGCCTCGTTCGTCTCGGAGTTCAACCGGGTCCGTGAGCTCGAAGAGACGGCCGCGGACTGGGAACGCCCGTCCGTCGGCGCCGCCGACGGTGCCATGGAGGGCTGGCTGTCCGAGGCTCCGCCAGGCGATGCAACGGACGCCGCGAAAGACGTCAGCGCGTCGATGGAAGTCGAAATCACGCTGGACGACGTGCTGAGCGAGGCCGCAACGAGCCAGGACGCGCTCGACGCGGATCTTGTCCCGTACGAAATATCGCTCGGCGCCCAGGAAGACGACGCACTGTTGTTGCTCGACGCACAGGGCGATCCCGTTGATGATCAGGCCGATCACGCGACGATCGACCCCGTTCTCGAAGCACTTCGGTTCATCCCGCCGCCACTCCCCGAACCCGACACAACAGAAGCAGCCGAGGTCGCTGCTGCTGCCGCACCTGCTCCGATCGCCGCGGACCCTGTCTGGGAGGCGGCTCCGCCTTCAGACGAAGCTTCGATTGACGCTCCAGCCGCATTGCCCCATCACGTGTCCACGGCCGAATCCGCCGCCGCGCTCGCAGACACCATCGCGGCGCTGCTTGGAGGCCCGAGCGCTCCTGCAGAACCGGAGCCCATTGCATCCGTCCCGCCGGAGATCGCCTGCACGGCTGCAGCGATCTCCGCCATCGTGCCGGAACCCACGGTGCCGCGGGACGCCGATCGTTCGCAAGTTCCGCCCGCGCCGGCACAACCGGTGGTCGTGGAAGCGTCAGCGGAATTGGTCGCGTCAGACTCGGCACGCGCGGTCCCCGAGGTCGCGAAGGCCCCGCCCACTCCACCCGAGCAGCCGGTGTACGTCGTCCCCGCAGCCACGCAGGCAGAGCCGGTATCGATCCCGGCGGAGCCACAGGCGCCGGCGCCCCTCCCCACCACGGCCGCGTCATTACCGGGGCAGCGACGCCGGGGCGCCAAGGGCGATCGCGACAAGCTGCGATCGATCGCAAAGCCCACTCCTGCGGCAGCCCCTCCGCCGCGCCCGGCGCCCGCGCCGGCGGCGATGCCTTACTACCCCCCGGTCTTCGACCTGCGTCAACCGCCGACGGCGCCTGAAGCGACCTGGACCCCGGTTGCACAGCGTGCTGTCGTCGCCCCGCCGGTCATTCTGCCGAAACCGCCTCCGCCACCGGCGGCCGTACGCGTCAAGACCGAGGCGCCCGCCGGTTACGCTCCGCCGGTCCGGCGCGGAGCACCGCACGAATCGAGCGAGATCAACCCGAGACCCTACGTCGCGCCACCGACACCGCCGAGGCCTTCATCGCGGTACTGGAAGATTGGTGCAGCCGCTGCGCTCGTGCTCGCCGTCGGGGCCGGGGCCATCGTCCGCCCGTATTTGACCGGTCCGCCACCGGCGGAAGTCGTACCCGCTTCGGCACCACCGGCCGCACCGGCTCTGAAAGCCGCTCCTGCCGTCGCTGCAGGATCGCTCAATCTCGTGACACAACCACCCGGGGCCCGGGTGCTGCTCGACGGTGCTCCGGCGGGCGAAACGCCCCTGACCATCGAGTCCGTCTCGCCGGGGCGGCATACCGTCACCTTCGTCACGTCGTCCGGGTCCGTGCGAAAGACCGTCCGCGTCGAGGCCGGGAAAACGGCGTCGCTCGATGTGCCCGTGTACTCAGGCTGGATCGCTGTTTTCGCCCCGGTGCTCCTGGAGATCGCAGAAAACGGACGATCCATCGGCACCAGCGAACTGGGTCGACTGATGCTCGCTCCAGGCCGGCACCAGCTCACCTTCAGCAATCGTGATCTCGGCTATACCTCGAGCCAGGCCGTTGACATCGAATCGGGTGAAGAGCGATCCGTCAACATCATGCCGACAGGCGAGTTGAGCCTGAATGCCCTGCCGTGGGCGGAAATCTGGATTGACGGCCAGAAAACAGGCGATACGCCGATTGCCAACCTGCGCGTGCCGCTCGGCACTCACGAGATCGTCTTCAAGAATCCTCAGTATCCGGATCGCCGGGTGACGACCACCGTACGCGCCAACGCCCCGAGCGCCGCGGCGGTCGACTTCACGAAGTCGCCGACACCTTAGTGTCCTGACCGCGTGGTTCGCGACATAATTCCCAGGCGGGGCATCCCGCCTGGCGGCGTTGCTCCTCCCTCAAATACGGGCCAGTATTCTCGGTCGTCGCGCCTGGCCAGCCGGGCGCCGTGCTCCGGGACTTATGCCACGATCCACGCGGTCAGGACACTAGCTGACCGCCGGTCGAGCCGCCGGACCGCCGGAAGCCGTCGCCACAATCCTGAAGGTCAATTTCAAAACCGTCATCGTGAGCACAGATTTGAGGCAGCGCGTCAATTCCGTCAGGCGCACACGCGTGCGCTCTCATACGAATCTGCGCACGTTTTCATATAGGGCGACCGCCCTCCGTGCTGGCATCTTGCTTGCCAAGACGCAATTGTCGGTTTCTCTATCAAAGGTGCCTTATGTGGAGCTGGATTAGTTGCTACGTGACGGGTCATGACTACAGCGTGTCGTGCAATGACGGCGCGATGTTCCTCCGATGCGTGTCGTGCGGTCGCCGCTCGCAGGGATGGGTCGTACACGCTCACGGGCATGGCGAACGGGCCTGACGCGGACCGTTCGAAGACACCGACCGGCGAACATCCCGCCTGCACCGCGGGATGTGGCGTGACGGCCCTTGGAGAATTCTGCGTTGCTCGCGTGTCAACCAGCTCCGCACTCCCGGATCCATACACATCAGCACAACAGCCCGGCCGTCAGCGCACAGTTGACACTCCGCGCGGCTGCTGACGACAATACGGGGATGGCCGTCCCGCGGATTACCAGGGAAGATCTCAAGCGGCGGCTGGAGACCGCGGCCGACGAATCTGTCGCCGGCACATCGGCACGGCACCCCGTCATCGTTGACGTCCGGCTCAAATATCCATACGAACACAGCACGATCACGCTGCCCGGGGCGATCCGGATGGCCGCTGGTGCGTCCGACAGGAGCCTCCTCCCACCCGACCGCGACATCGTCCTCTACGACTCCGACCCCGAAGAACTGGTGGCCGAAAGCACTGCGCAGGTACTCATTCGAGCCGGATTCCGTGTGCTCGTTCTGGAAGGTGGCATCGCCGGCTGGGCGGCCGCAAAGTTCACGACAGATCGCAAGCCGGCCCCGCAGCTCGCCGTCCCCGTCAGTGGCCTCTCCAGAGGGTGAGGTCCCGGGCGGTGCTGCACGCGACGCTCGACGCACTTGCGGATTTTGCTGAGATTCGCGGCGCGGCCGCGGTAGCTGCCGACCTGCGGAGAGCCGCGCTCGCGATCAAGGCTCTCGAGCCTGGCGTCCGCGCGGCACTCGAGCGCCGCGCAAAGCGAAACCGCCTCGAGAACGAACCGGGAATCAGCGACGCCCTCCATCCAACGCTGCGCGACGCCGTGGTTCGCGGTGAATCGGCAGTCGACGACGCGCGCGCCGGCCTGCCGATGCTCCTCCGCCACCTCCTCGAGCTTCGGGTCATCAGCACACGCGAAGCTGTGATCCTCGTTCAACAGACAGGCGTCGTGACGCTCCCGGACCTGCAGTCGGCGCTGGATGACGGCCGGCTGAAAGTCCTCGGAGAAGCCGCGCTCGAAAAGCTGCGCACCGCGGCTCCCGCCCTCGGCGTCGAGGCACCGCTGCTGCCCCTCGGCCGCGCGGCTGACCTCCTCGACGGAGTGATCGCGACGATCATGAGATGCTGCCCCTCTCTGGATCTGGTCACGGCCGCAGGTGACGTTCGCCGATTCGAGGCGCTCGTTTCGTCACCGGTCATCGTCGGACGGTCCTCCGATACGGTGAAGGCCGTCGAGATGGTCGCCGGTATGCCGGGGGTCGAGGATGTGCGGCACATGGGCGGCCGTCGCATCGTCGTGCAGGTTCAGCAGGTCGAGGTCGATATCCGGGTCGCCGCACCGGACGACTACGGCACGGTCCTCTTCAACGCGACCGGATCGCGGGCGCACCTTCGCGGTGTCCACGAACGTCGAGGACGCCCAAGGCTCGGGCCGGGCGAAGAGGCGGTCTACGCCCACGCCGGACTGCCCTTCATCCCACCCGAGATCCGTCAGGGATCCGGAGAAATCGAAGCGGCAGCCGCCGGGACTCTGCCGCTGCTGGTGCAGCGGGAGCACATTCGCGGCGACCTCCACATGCACACCACGTACAGCGACGGGGCCGATGCACTGGACACGATGGTGGCGCAGTGCTCCGCACTCGGGTACGAGTACATCGCAATCACGGACCATTCGGAGCGAGCCGCGGCGGGGCGAACGCTGTCCCGATCGGATCTCGGACGGCAGCGCGATCAGATTGCCGCAATCCGTGAGCGATATCCGGCGCTGACGATCCTTCACGGGATCGAAGTGGACATCATGCCCGATGGCCGTCTCGACTTCGAGGACGCCGTGCTCGAGACGCTCGATATCGTCCTCGCGTCGCTGCACGACCCGGCGAGACACGACGCCCGGAAGCTGACGGCCCGGTGTCTCGGCGCCATCCGCCATCCGCTCGTCACGATCATCACGCATCCGGCCAACAGGCTGGTGGGCCGCCGGGCAGGCTACGATCTGGATTTCGACGCGGTGTACGCGGCAGCGGCGGAAACCGGCACCGCGCTGGAGGTGGACGGCGCCCCGTCGCATCTCGATCTCGACGGAGACCACGCGCGAAGCGCCATCGCGTCAGGCGTCACGCTGACGATCGACAGCGACTGCCACCGCGCCCGCTCGCTGCAACGACAGATGGCTCTTGGCATCGGGACAGCCAGGCGTGGCTGGGTCGAGCCAAGGCACGTCCTCAACACCCGGCCACTCGGGGAAGTGCTCTCGTTCATCGCCGCCAAACGCCACTAGTTGGTCGGCGTGATGACGAGATTCGCGAAATCCCCGCCGCTGACGTTGCCCACCCAGAGCCCGACCTGGCCGCCATCGAGCTGGCCAAGCTTGCGCACTTCGAGCGTGACCTGCCTGACGGGCCCCACATAGACCTGGACTTTACTGCCTTCCACAACCACGCGGAGCTTGACCCAGTCAGTGGGCACGAGCGAGGGATCGACGGGGTTTTCGAACTCCTCGGGGGCATCTTTGCGAAGGCGGTCAAAATCGAACGCCGGCAGCGTGATGTACTGAACCGCGTGCTGCTTGCGGATCGGATCCTCAGCCCGGAAGTTGAACGGCCTCAGGTAGACGGCCTCGTACGCTTCGCGTTCCCACCACCAGCCGTCCTTGCGATGGAACGCAACGCCGACGAAGCTCTGCTGCATGTCCTCCCTGCCGCGGATGTCCACCTCGATCGTGCCAGATCGGAAATCACTCCCCTCCACCCAGGCCACGCCATTGCCCGATTTGGCCGACAGGCGCACGCCGTTCCGCTCCGGGATTTTGGTGCCCTCTCGATTGACCACGCGCAGTTTCTTCGCGTCGAGCGCCTGCGCGAGATCGATGGATTGCCGCTGGCCCTGGGCGCCGCGGCGCATCGCGGCGGGTGGTTCCGCGGCGCCGGCGATGACGCAGCCGGTCACCACGCCGGCTGCCAGGATACTCCGGGTTACTCGGTACATGACTCCTCCTGAAAAGGCGCGACGACGTGCTTGCGCTACCCTCACTCACCTGAGCCGGTGCCCGCGAGAATCTCCCGGGCCGCAGGGATGCGATTCCTGCGCTAAGATGAGACACCGACGCCTCACAAAAACCGAAGCCCATGAGTATTCCGCTATCTCTGCCGGCGCTCCTGCTCCTGGTGTCGATGCAACCGACTCTGCAGGCCCCGGCCCAGCCAGCTTCGCCGGCCGGACTCCCGGCTCCTCAGGAGGTGGCGGCTTCGCTGCAGAAGAAGTACGACAGTGTCCGCGATTTCACGGCCGACTTCGTCCACGACTCGGAAGGCGGCCTGCTCAGAAAAAAGCAGACCGAAAGCGGAGCCGTGCAGGTCAAAAAGCCAGGCAAAATGCGGTGGGACTACAAGAAGCCGGAGCCCAAGGTGTTCGTCTCGGACGGACGGCGCATCTACCTCTACGTCCCGGCCGATAATCAGGTCATCGTCAGCCCGGTGCCGGAGCAGGACCAGGCGACGACCGCTGTGCTGTTCCTCGTGGGAAAGGGCAATCTGACGCGCGATTTCACCGTCAGCTACGGGGAGGGGGGTAATGCGGAGACCTACGCGCTGCGCCTTCAGCCCAGGCTGCCCGAACGGGATTACGACTGGCTGCAGATCGTCGTCGACCGTCGGACGATGCAGATACGCTCCCTGAGCGCGGCGGACAATCAGGGTGGCCGTTCGACGTTTCAGTTCTCCAACTTCAAGGAGAATGTCGGATTGTCCGATAAGACGTTCGAGTTCAAGATCCCGCGCGGGGCCGATGTGACCGACAATGGCAACTCATCACGCTGAGCGTGTCCGGACGTTCGTGGCATGGTCCACGCTGGCGGCTGCCCTGCTCGCCGGTGGCTGCGCGACGAGCACGGCGTTCCGGGCGGGCCAGCGGGCCGAAGACGCCCAGGATTACGACCGCGCCGTTGTCGAGTACACGAAGGCCGTTCGCGCGAAACCCGAAGATCGGACGGCGCGTCTCGCCCTGGATCGCGCGCGCGTTCGGGCCTCCCAGGAGCACTACTTCCGCGGACGGCGGCTGGAAGCGACGGAGCATTTCGAGGAGGCGCTCGGCGAATTCCAGCTGGCCGCCGAGCTCAACCCGGCTGCGGCAGATGCGGACGCGGCGCTTCGGGCCACGCGGCAGAAGCTCCGCACCCGGCTGGCCGTTTCGCGGGAAGGCAAAACGGAGCTTCAGGCGCTCATCGACCGATCCCGCGATTCCGCTCCGGCCGGCCTGGAATTGCCGGACGGCGTGAAGCTCCCCGATTCGCTCGTCTTCAGCAGTGCCGGCAGTGCCATGGTATTCAAGGCACTGGGGCGGCTGACGGACGTGAACGTCGTGTTCGACCCCGGCTTCCGCGACACACCCATCAGCGTCGATCTTCGCAACATTTCACTGCCGGACGCGCTCGCCTCGGTCACCGCGAGCACCCGCACGTTCTATCGGGTCACGGCCCCGCGGACGATCACGATCATTCCGGACACGCCCGCCAAGCGGCGCGAGTACGAAGAGGCCGTCGTCCGGACGTTTTACCTGAGCAACGCCGATATCAAGGAAGTCATCGACCTGCTCCGGGTCGTCGTGGACGTGCGGCAGATCTCACCCATCACGGCCACGAACGCGATTTCGATCAAGGACACGCCGGAGCACGTGGCCGCCGCCGGGCGATTGATTGCGGCGGTGGACAAGGCGCGGCCGGAGGTCGTCATCGAGGTCGAGCTCCTCGAGGTCGATCGCACGCGGCTCCGTGAGTACGGCCTGCAGATCGCGAGCCCGGGCACAGACCCGCAGGGCGTCGCCGGTTCCGTGGACGTCAATCGCGAGGGATTCACGCTCCAGAACCTCCGGAACCTGACGGCGGCCGACGTGCTGCTCTCGGGCGTGCCGGGCATCTATTACCGGCTGCTCAAGAACGATTCCAACACGCGCACGCTTGCGAACCCGCAGCTGCGGACGTCCGAAGGGCTGCCGGCGCAGGCGCGGTTTGGCGAGCGCGTGCCCGTGCCGATCACGCAATTCGCGCCGATTGCCACGGGCGGCATCAACCAGCAGCCCATCACGTCATTCGAGTATCAGAACATCGGCGTGAACATCGACATCACGCCACGCATGCACCACGACGACGAGGTGACGCTCGCGCTCAAGCTGTCGTTGAGCAGCATCTCCGGGACGGGGTTCGGCGGGCTTCCGACGTTCGGCAACCGGGAGATCACGACGACTATCCGGCTGAAGGACGGTGAGACGAACATGCTCGCCGGTCTCATCCGCGATGACGAACGGACGGTGCTCTCGGGGACGCCTGGGTTGAGCGACCTGCCCGTCATCGGCCACCTGTTCGCCACGCGTCACAAGGAGTCGTTGCAGACCGACATCATTCTGACGCTGACGCCGCATATCGTCCGCGTGCTGGATCTGTCGGAGGCAGACTTGAAGCCGTTCCGACTTGGGCGTGATGCGGGCGGAGGCGTCGCCGAGCTGCCGAACATCCAGCAGCCGCCGCCGCGCGATCGCGACGACAACCAGGTCCAGCCGCCGGCGCAGCTCCCCGGCAACACGTTCCCCCAGCCCTTGCAGCCCACGACGCCCGCTGTCCCCCCGCCCAGGAAGCCCAGCGGCGGCCAATAAATGGGGACACTCACCTTTAGCGTAAGTCGTTGAGCCGTCGAGGCTTTCAAATTCGCCCTGTGTTTGCAATAACTTACCGTAAAGGTGAGTGTCCCCATTTTCAGGGCTCGCGCTCGACGATGGCCCCGAGCGACTGCAGCCGCGTGACGAGCGACGCGTACCCGCGCTCCACGGTCTCGAGCGGCGTGACGCGGCTCTCTCCCTCCGCCGCGAGAGCGGCGGCAATCAGCGCCATCCCCGACCGCAAGTCACGGCTGTCCAGATCCCGCCCGCGCAGCTTCGCTGGACCACTGACGATGATCCGGTGCGGGTCGCACAGGAACAGGTCGGCGTGCATGGCGCTGAGCTGCTCGAGCGCGAACAGCCGCAGTTCATACAACCAGTCGTGGACCAGCGTCCGCCCCTCCGCCTGCGTCGCCAGAACCGTGACCAGGCTGACCATGTCACTGGGGAACCCGGGCCAGAGGCCTGTCGTGACTCGCCCGGCCGTGGTCAGAGTGGACGGCTCGACGACGAGGCGATCGTCCGCATAGTCGCACCTGAGCCCCATCTTCTTGAGCGGGGCGGCAACGACCTCGAGATCCATCGTCCGCGCACCGGTCACTACGATGTCTCCGCCCGTGATTGCGGCCGTGACCCCCCAGCTTCCAGCCTCGATGTAGTCGCCGTCGAGACGATGTCGAGCGCCTGTGCAGCGCTCCGGCGCCTCGACGCGAATGGTGGACGTGCCTTCGCCCTCGATGAAGACGCCCATCGCACGGAGAAACACGCAGAGCTCCACGACGTGCGGTTCCATGGCCGCATGACGGATCTCCGTGCGTCCTCGCGCCGCCGCCGCTGCCAGCAGTGCCGTCTCGGTCCCGGTGACGGATGCCTCGTCCAGATAGAGTGACGCCCCGGTCAATCCCCTGGACGCGTCGAGCGAGTAGCCAGGCTCCTCACGCTGGACGGCGCCCATCGCCGCGAGCGCCTGCAGGTGTGTCGTGATCGTGCGGCGTGTCGGAAAATCCCCGCCGGGCTGGGCGAGCCGCGCGGAGCCGGTTCGAGCAAGGAGGGGCCCGAGCAGCAGGACGGATCCGCGAAGCTTTCCGACCAGCACAGCATCGGGCCGATCGGATGTCACCCGGCTGCATGTCACACGCAGCGTCGATGTGCCCAGGCCCTCGATCGTCGCGCCAAGGCCGGACATGATCTCGGCAAGGACGTCGACATCCCTGATGCGCGGCACGTTGCTCAACACGCACTCATGCTCGGTGAGCAGGCACGCCGCGAGGAGTGGAAGCGCGGAGTTCTTGTTCCCCTCGACGGTGATGCGTCCGGAAAGCCGGCGTCCTCCTTCGATCCTGAGCTTTGCCATCGTTAAATGGTATTCCTCTCCTAAAGCTTCCTGCTTCCTGCTTCCCGCTTCCCGCTCAGCTCCCGTTTCGGTTCCACCCCAGGTACACGATCTCTTCGCGCAGCGTAACGCCGAAGTGCGCGTGCACCTCGGTCTTGCAGCGTTCTATCAACGTGCGGATGTCGATGGCCGAGGCGCCACCCTCGTTGACGATGAAATTCGCGTGCGTGGAGGACACCTGCGCGCGTCCCTCGCGTGCACCTTTCAAGCCCGCGCGGTCCACCAGCGCGCCGGCCGAGTGGGGAATCCCTTCGGGCACCGGATCCCGGGACGGCTCCGGATTCTGGAAAATGCAGCCGGCGCTCGGCGCTTCGAGCGGTTGCGTCCGCTTTCTGAAGGCCAGTGATTCCCTGGCAACCGCACGGAGCGCTGCGGGATCTCCAGTCGAGACGCGCAGATCGGCCGAGACGACGACCTCGCCCGTGTCGTGCAGCCGGCTGAAGTCATACGCGAACCGCATGTCGCCGGCGGGAACGTCAACGATTCTCCCGTCGGGGCCCACGAGTCGCACGCGCTCAATCAGCTCGCTGATCAGTCTTCCGCGGAAGTGCGCGTTGCCGAACACCGCGCCTCCCAGCGTTCCCGGCGTCCCGGCCCATGCCTCGAGCCCGGCGACGCCGCGGTTGATGGTCCATCGCACGAGACCGTTGATCGTCAGTCCCGCGTCGGCGCGTACGAGCGAGGCATCGAGCCGCGCGACGTCTCCACCATGCAGACGAATGACGAGGCCGGCGACACCTTCGTCGGCGACGAGCACGTTCGAACCTCCGCCGAGCGGCACCACCGGCATCCCGGCCTCTCGCGCGATCTCGACAGCCAGACGCACGTCCGCACCGCCGTGCAGATCGACGAGCCACTCGGCGGGCCCTCCCACCTTGAAAGTGGTCAGGGGACCCAGGGGGACATCGCGCCGGACACGCCCGGGGCCAAACGCGTCCTGCATGCGCGCTTCGAAATGCGTCATCACGAGGCGCCTGCGAGGGCGGACTCCTGTTGCCGCAGTGCGTCGATCGCGTCGGCACGCGTGCACGGGACGAACTCAATCCAGTCGCCCGGCGCGAGCTGACCGGCGAGGGGCAGATCGGCCGAAATGACCGTCGCGATTCGAGGATATCCGCCGGTGGTCTGGCGATCCGCCATCAGCAGGATCGGCAGCCCCGACCCCGACACCTGAAGAGAGCCGATGGGAGTTGCCTCAGACAGCATCTGGACGGAGCCCCTGGTCTGAAGCAGCACGCCACCGAGCCGGTATCCCATCCGGTTGGATTGCGGTGTCACGACGAAGGGCGAGCTCGAGAGAGCCGCGATCGCATCGCTCGTGAACATCCCGTCGTGAGGTCCGACGATGACGCGGACGCGCGCGCCGCCCGCGGGAAGAGCGAGCGGCTTCCCGACGTGCCCACCGACCTGGGTGGGCATGCCGACAGGAAGCTCGTCTCCCGCTGCGATCGGACGTCCTCCAAAGGGTCCCATCCGGCTCACCACGCTCGTCGCGCGGCTTCCAAACGTGGCGGGCATGTCGAAGCCTCCACGGACGGCGAGCGTCGCGCGCGCGCCAGCGCGCCGGGCGCCGAAGCGCAGTGTCGCGCCGTGCGCAACATCGAAGCAAGCGTCGGTATCCACCCGGCCGCCATTCACCTCCACGGCGAAGTCGGCGCCAGCGACCGCACACACGAGATCGCCGTGCGCCCGCAGCTGCGGTCCGATGAGCGTCACTTCGAGAGCCGCCGTATCATCCGAATTGCCCGCACGCCTGTTCGCCAGGCGATGAGAATAGCTGTCCATCGGCCCCGCGACTGGCACACCACTCGCCTGCCGGCCCCACCGTCCCAGATCCTGCACGGTGGTCAACATCCCGGGGCGGACGACGATCAATGACGCCATCAACGGCGCTCCATCTCGAACGCGAGACGGTCTACGGCGCGGAACCTGACCTGATCGCCCGGACGAAAGAGGAACGGCTCCGCCCGCTCAGGATCGTACGGCCGCAGATGAGTCCGGCCAATCAGGTGCCAGCCGCCTGGCGTCTCCATCGGGTAGATGCCGGTCTGTCCCGCAGCGATCGCCACGCTTCCCGCCGGCACTCGTTCTCTTGGAGTCGCCCGGCGCGGCAGCGCAATGCGAGGGTCGACACTGGCCATGTACGCAAAGCCTGGCATGAAGCCGACCATGTACACGTGATACGTCACACGCGCATGCATTGTCACCACGTCCTCTTCGGACATCTGCGCATGCGCGGCGACATCCGTCAGGTCCGGTCCGTACTCGCCACCGTAGCAAACGGGTACGTCGAGCAGCCGGCCTTCCGTTGCGACTTCCCCTCGTAGCGAACCAGCGACCTCCAGGGCCTCGGCCTTGAGCCAGGCCGGGTCAACGGCGAGTGGATCGAAATACAGCGTGACGGAGCAATAGCCGACGACCACGTCCAGGAGCCTGTCCCCGCAGCGCTCCCCCACCCCCTGCGCGAGCGCGACGGCACGCGCACTCGTTCGGCGATCGAGTCCGCCTGGCAATTCGATCAGCAGGGCCGCGTCGCCGGCAGGCACGAACCGGAGGTCGGCCATCGCTACTTCGATGCACGCGCCTCGAGCGCCGACAGAATCTTCTGATGGATGTCGTCGAATCCGCCGTTCGACATGACGATCACGAGATCGCCGTTCCGGGCGTCCTTCGCGACGGTGCGGACGATGTCCGATGTCTCAGGGATGTATCGCGCGTCGATCCCCGCGGATCGGAGGTCCTCGATGAGCGCCTCGGCGGACAGGCGTTCTCCCTCCGGCAGCGTCGAGCGGAACACCGCCGGCAGGATGACACGATCGGCCTTCGAAAGCGCCCGCACAAACTCCGAGTGAAAGATCCGCCGGCAGGACGTCGCCGAGCGCGGCTCGAAGATCGCCCAGATCCGACGGTCCGGATACGCGGATCGGATGCCTTCGAGCGTCTCGCCGATGGCCGTCGGGTGATGGGCGAAGTCGTCGTAGACCGCGACGCCCGAGGCGGTGCCACGATGCTCGAGGCGCCGGCGGACGCCCCTGAACTTCCGCAGTCCTTCCACCATCGTGCCGGTGTGCAGCCCCACGGCGGCACCCACGGCAATCGCGGCCAGGGCGTTGCGCACGTTGTACGCGCCGAGGAGCGGCAACTCGAACGTCCCGATCGAGTGCTTCTCGTGCCGGACGCCGAAGGTCGTCGCGGTCGCGGAGATCTTGAGATCGTGGGCCTGCCAGTCAGCGGTGTGGGACAAGCCGAATGTCTGAACAGGGCATCGTGCCTGCGATCGCAGGGCGAGCGCGTCGGGATTGTCGGCCCCGAGCAGCAGGAGGCCCCGGCGCGGGACGAGGTTCACGAACCGCCTGAACGCCAGCCGGATGGCGTCGAGATCGGGATAGATGTCAGCGTGGTCGAACTCGATGTTGTTGACCACCGCAATGTCGGGCACGTACTTCAGGAACTTGGCGGTCTTGTCGAAGAATGCGCTGTCGTATTCGTCCCCCTCGATGACGAAGTCCCGGCCGCCGCCGATCCGGTAGCTGCTCTCGAAATTCTCCGCAATGCCCCCGATGAAGACGTTCGGGTCCGCGCCGCCGTGCGTCAGCAGCCACCCGGTGAGCGACGTGGTCGTCGTCTTTCCATGCGTGCCTGTGATCACGATGGAGCGCGACGCCCAGAGGAAGTGATCGCGCACAGCTTCGGGGAGCGAGCAGTACCGGATCTTGCGATCCAGCACTTCCTCGAGCTCGGCATTTCCGCGCGAGATCGCGTTGCCGACCACCACGAGGTCGATGTCGGCCGTGATGTGATCGACGCGGTATCCCTGGAGCGTGGTGATGCCCTGCTGCAGGAGAAAATCGCTCATGGGTGGATAGACGTTCTGGTCCGAGCCGCGAACGTCGTATCCCCTGTGCTTGAGCAGCGCCGCGAGGGTCGCCATGGCGGTGCCGCAGATGCCGATGAGATGAATTCGTTTCATGAAACTTGCGTAATCCTCAGTCGCCGGCGCCGGTCACTGCCGCTTCTTCGATGATGAGCGCCGGCCGCGACCCGGCAACCACGCGCGCGCGAACGCCGAACGGAAGGGTGAGCGTCGCGCCGTCCGTATGGCCCGACGGGAGACCGTACAGTACGGGGCCCTGAAAATCCGAGACCAGATCCACCACCGTCTGACGTCCGGTCGTCGCCCCACCCGGCTCGTCGCAGCTCGGCATGGTGCCGAAGACAAGCGCTGCCGCGCGATCCAGGACACCGGCGAGTCTCAGCTGCGTGATCATCCGATCGAGCCGGTAGGGCCGCTCCGCGACATCCTCGAGAAACAGCACGCTCCCTGCGGGCGGGGTGAACGCGTAGGGCGTGCCGAGCGATGCCGTGAGCATCGCCAGGGTCCCACCGACCAGCGGTCCGGCGGCCTCGCCGCCCTTGATGACCTCCAGGAGCGGATGCGCAATTTCTCCAGGCGGCTCCGCCCGGCACAGGCACCGGGTGAACGTATCTCGATCGTACGCCGATTCACCGAGCGCGAACCGCCCCTCGATCATCGGTCCGTGAAACGCCACGACACCACAGGACTGGTTCAGCCACGTCAGCAGAGACGTGTTGTCGCTGTATCCGATGAACGCTTTCGGTGTTGAGGAAAAGATCTCCGGATCGAGGAGCGGCAGCAGGTGAACGCTTCCGTAGCCTCCACGCGCTGCGATAATCGCGGCGACGGACGAGTCCGTCCAGGCCTTCTGGAACGCTGCTGCCCGGGACCGGGCAGGCCCGGCCAGGTAGGCGTGACGATCGAAGACGCTCTCGTCGAAGACCGGCTCGAAGCCGAGCGTGCGAAGCTCGACGAGACCCGCCTCGAACGCATCGCGCGCGAACGGGCTCGCCGGCGCCACGACCGCGATTCGATCCCCCTGGCGAAGGGCCCGCGGCTTGCGCATGCGGTTAGACGAACCTCGCCATCTCGGCCGCCACCGCCTGATGCTCGTCACGACCGAGAAGAGCCCTGAGGGCTTTGCCCGTGAGTGGGAGCGGCCGCGGCGGCGCGAGAAATCGCTCCTTGGTCCGCCGGTGTCGCGCCAGGGCATCCTCGACACGCTTGAGCGGGATCGTCCTGTCTTCCACGGCGTGAATCACAGCTTCCAGGGCGGCCATCTGCACGTCCTGGTCGGTGCCGCACATGAGCACGACGTCGCATCCGGCCGCGATCGCCGCCACCGTGGCCTCGACTGTCCCGAACCGGGCCTTGATCGCGCCCATCTCGATGTCGTCGCTGACCACCAGCCCCTGGTAACCAAGTGACTCTTTCAACATCCCGGTCACGATGGCGCTCGACAGCGTCGCCGGCCGTTCGGCATCGATCGTCGGAATGAGGATGTGCGCGGTCATGATCGCCGCGACGCCGGCTTCGATGGCGGCTCTGAAGGGCACGAGCTCGACTCGCTCGATCCTGTCGGGCGGATGCTCGATGACGGGGAGATCGTGATGGGAGTCGACCCGCGTGTCGCCATGCCCGGGGAAATGCTTGCCGCACGCGGCAATGCCTTCCGCCTGGAGGGTCCTGACAATGACGCTCCCGAGCCGCGCGACATCTTCGGCACGCTCAGCCAGTGCGCGGTCCCCGATAGCGGGGTTGTCGCGTTCGGTCAGGATATCGAGCACCGGCGTGTAGTCGAGCGAAATGCCGACGGCCCGCAATTCCGCAGCCATCGCTCGCGCGAACCGCTCCGTCAGCCCCTCGTCACCGCTGCGTCCGAGGGTCCGCATCGGCGGCCACACGGTGAACGGCGACTTCAAGCGTGCGACGCGTCCGCCCTCCTGATCGGTGCTGACCCAGAGCGGCAACTCGTTCGCCAGGCTGCGCGCCTCGCGCGCCACTTCGGCGACCTGCTCGGGCTCTGCGACATTCCGGCTGAACAGGATGATGCCGCCCAGATCGAATTCCTTCGCGAGCAGCTTGAGCCCGGCGGGAATCTCATGGCCGGCAAAACCGGCAATGGCCAGCTGCCCGACCTCACGGCGCACATCCCTGAACGACATCGGTGTCTGATTATAAGCCGCGGATTGCTCCGCAGTCTCAGCACGTTCGCCTGCACAGCTGACGAAGACAAGCCACGGATGGAACGGATGAACACGGATGTACACGGAGAGAACGCGCCGAAGACAACGGCTACGGCAGACAGACTCGGCTGGCCGTCAGCGCGTTTCGCGCTGGCCGTTCTGTTCCCTCCGTGTTCTTCCGCGTTAGTCCGTCTTGATCAGCGCTCTCTTCAGACAGGGATCAACTCCGGAGCTGCTCACAGCTCGGCGCCGTCGGCAGCCCAACAGGACCACGCCTATAATTGTTGCCGTGCACAGGGCTGTATTCCGCGGACACCGGCGACGGCATGGATAATCTGGCGATCGCGCGCGTCTTCAACGAGATTGGCGATCTGCTCGAGATCAAGAGCGAGAACCCGTTCAAGATCCGGGCGTACAGAAATGCGGCCGAGACGATCGCGCACCTGGCCGGTCCCGTAGCCGGGCTCTCGGCGGCGGATCGGCTCGGGATCCCCGGCATCGGCAAGGACCTCGCCGCAAAGCTTGCCGAGCTCGTCGACACAGGCACCTGCCACTATCACAAGGAACTGCTCGAGGAATTTCCCCCGACAATCCTCGACCTCCTGCACCTGCAGGGCGTCGGGCCGAAGACCGTCGCGCTCCTCTATCGCGGTCTCGAAATCCGGACGCTCGAGGACCTCGAGCAGGCCGCCAAGGACGGGCGCATCCGAACGCTCAAGGGCATGGGCAGCAAGAAGGAGGCGCTGATCATCAAGGCGCTCGAAGAGCGGCAGCGCTTTGCAGGGCGACGGCTGCTGGCGGAAGCGCACGATACGGCCGCTGCGCTCATCGCCGACCTGAGGGCGCATGCGCCGACGGCCGACATTTCCAGCGTCGGCAGCCTCCGGCGCGGATGTGAAACGTGTGGCGATCTCGACATCCTGGCGGCCGGCGCACCCGCGTCGCTGATGGACACGTTCATCGGCTACCGCCTGGTCGAGCGTGTGCTGGCGCGCGGGGAGACGAAGTCCAGCGTCCTTCTGTGGGGCGGCTTCCAGGCGGATCTGCGGCTGGTGACGAGGGACGCCCTCGGCGCGGGCCAGCAGTACTTCACCGGCTCCAAGGCGCACAACATCGCCCTTCGCGATCGTGCGATCCAGCAGGGCTTCAAGCTCAATGAGTACGGTCTCTTCCGAATCGAGGACGACGTGAAGATCGCGGGGGAGACCGAGGAGGGAATTTACGAGAGCCTCGGCCTCGCCTTCGTCCCTCCCGAGCTTCGCGAGAACCGGGGGGAGATCGCCGCCGCGGCGTCGCGCACGCTGCCGCGGCTGATTCAGTGGCAGGACCTGCGTGGCGACGTACACATGCACACGACGGCCACCGACGGCCGGGCCGACATGGACACCATGGCGGCCGCCGCGAAGGCCTCCGGGCTCGACTACATCGGCATCGCGGACCACAGCCAGGCGCTCGCCATGGCCAACGGGCTGGACGAGGAGCGGGCGCTCGCGCACGCGCGGGCCATTCGCGCGCTCAGTGACAGGCTGGACGGGATCACGCTGCTTGCCGGCA
Organism: uncultured Acidobacteriota bacterium; assembly: GCA_963749835.1. Taxonomy (GTDB): domain Bacteria; phylum Acidobacteriota; class Vicinamibacteria; order Vicinamibacterales; family 2-12-FULL-66-21; genus JALZOC01. The sequence continues at coordinate 1,599,874 of CAVVOD010000001.1, read as the reverse complement.
TCGAATGCGACATCCGTCCGGACGGCACGATGGATCTCGCGGACGACTGCCTCGCCCAGCTCGATTACGTGATTGCGTCCGTGCACTCCGCGTTCAACCAGGGTCCGGCGCAGATGACCGATCGACTGCTGCGCGCGATGGAGTGTCCCTGGGTCGATATCCTGGGTCACCCGACCGGCCGGCTGATCCTGAAACGCGAGCCGTATGGGTTCGATGTCGAGCAGGTCTTCGCCGCCGCGGCCCGGGCAGGTGTCGCGCTCGAAATCAACAGCCAGGTGGACCGCCTCGACCTGGACGACGCGCACGCCAGGCTGGCGCGCGACCGGGGCGTGAAGCTCGTCATCGATTCCGACGCGCACTCCCCTGCCGCACTGGGGACGCTGCGATGGGGCGCCACGATCGCCAGGCGCGGCTGGATTGAGCCGCAGGACGTGCTGAATACGCGTCCGGTCGATGACTTTCGAGCAGCGCTCAGGCGGAGGCGCAAATAGGCATCAGCTATCAGCTGAAAACTGAAAGCTGAACGCCAGAGTTTTCCCCGGGAGCCCGAGCGCATGACCGACCGCCTGGACGAGATCAAGACCCTGTACTACAAGTGCACGCGATCGACGATCGACCGCGACTTCGATCGCGCCATCGATCTCCTCAAGGCCATGCCCGAAGCGGATCGGCACCGGGCGGCGGTGTACATGGAGGGGCTCGCCGAGATGCGGAAAGAGTTCAACCGTGGCGCCGATCGCTCCTGAGCCGAGGAGCTACTTCGGTCTGGTGAACTTCCGCGCGGCGAGGCGCACGGCCTCGGGCACGTTTCGATCGATCGCCAGCATCTTCAGGTCGCGCTCGTTGAGCCGCTGCACCATCTGCATGGAAATCGCAGGAGGGGTCTTGGGATTGCGTGTCAGCCCGGCGACGACGCCGTAGTTCTTGGACCACGACCGGTTCATCGCAATCGTCCTCAGCACGTCTTCGCTCACGTTCCCCATCTTGGCGAACGCCTCCACTTCGCTCTCCGTGAGCTTTGGACTGCTGAGCACCGCGGCGGCCACGAGCTTGTTCGAATCACGAATGAGCTGCGCGCGCTGACCCTTGGTTCCCTTCATCGCCAGCTTCATCCGCTGAAGAATCGACATGGACGAGAGGACCTGGGTAGTGTCCGCCTCCTCGCTCACCTCAGCGGCCTCGACGGCGACGGCCGCCGCCGACTCGATGAGTGGCCCGGCCACGTCTGCCGCCGCCTGGTCGCCCGGCCGGATGCCGCGCGCCGCGAAGAAGTCACGCATCTGGCTCGGGACATCGCTTCTCGCCAGGAATGCCTGCAGCGCCTGGGCCGGAAGCGCACTCACTGTCGCATTGGCCGTCGAGGCGACCTCCGGATCCTGATCGTCCGAGAGGAGGACCAGGAGCGCCACCTGTTCGTGCGCCCTGGGCGCGAGCGTTCCCTCGGCCGCCATCAGCCGCACGTCACGCGCGACCTCGCCGCGTGTGAAGAAGTCGACCAGAGGTGAACGGAAGCCGGGATCCATGGCAGTCAGCTTTCAGCGTCCCCTGGCAGGTCTCAGCTACCAGCGATCGGCAAGTCAGTTGTTGAATGAGGTCACTCTACGGTTCGCATCATGTGTCGAACGACGATCGCACGGCGCGGACGAACGCCACAGGGTCGGAACCAGGCTTGAACGCCCCGATCGCGGCCACACCGGCGGCGCCGGCACGTCTGACGTCGGCGGCGACCGAGGCGGTGATGCCTCCGACGGCGATCACGGGCATCCGGACGCGGGCACAGACGCGGGCCAGCGCATCGACACCAGCCACCCGGTGATCGGCGGGCTTGCTTGCCGACGGGAACACGGTGCCGAATATCAGGTAATCGCACCCGCCGGCGGCCTCGATCTCCGCAGCTTCGTCTTCCGAATGCACCGATCGGCCAATCAGAAATCCCGGAGGGGCGATGACCCTCGCCCGGGCTGCAGGCAATCCATCCCCTCGAAGATGAACACCTCCCGCCCCTGCCGCCAGCGCCACATCCAGGCGATCGTTGACCAGGATGCGCGCGGCGGTTCCCGACACCGCGTCGATCGCATCCCTTGTCAGGCCGGCAAGCGCGCCCGCATCGAGATCGCGCTCCCGAATCTGGATCAGGTCCACGCCGGCGCGTGCAGCGGCGCCAATCAATCCAGGAAGGGCGCCGTCGCCGACCGCCGCCCGGTCCGTCACCATGCAGATGACGGGGAGCCTCGCGAACCGGTCAGACCTCGGCATTCCGTTCCGGCTGACGCTCCGTGCCCCGGGACTCGCCAAAAAAGCCCGCGAGCTCGGCGAAGCCGGCCAGCGCGGTGATCACGCCGATGCCGGAGACACCGCCTCGAATGAAGGGGTTGGACGCGGCGCGCTCGAGCAGTGGGACAGCGCCGGCGAAAAAATTGCGCTCCCAGAAGCCTGACCACGGGGCAATGATCAGCACCAGCCCGGCCTCCAGGAAGTACGCGGCGAACAGCAGTCGAGTGAGATAGGAGATGTCAGCCTCCCCTTTGCTGGCTTTGCAGCCGCGCGACGCGCTCGGCGACGTCCCGAAACGTGCCGGCATTTCCCTGAAGCTCGAGGAAGACGGTGAGGGCCCTGCTCAATTCGCCGGCTTCTTCGAAGGTCGCCGCCAGGTCGTACAACAGCGCGCGCCCTTCGTCCGACGCCGGAGCCGGCACTTCAGCCGCCTGGACGAACCATTCGATCGCGCTCGGCAGGTCGCCCTGTTCCTTGTACAGGCGGCCGAGCATCGATCCCGCTTCGAACCGTTCCCGCGGCGATCGCGCGGCGTTCTTCAAGGCGGTCGTGGCTTCGTCCAGCATGCCCATCTCGAGGTAGGTGCGCGCAAGCTTCATGTGCTGCGCCGCCTGGTCGGCCGCGCCCTTGCGCATCGCCTCGGTCCGGAAGTCCTTGAAAGCCTCGTCAGGATTTCCCTGGCTCGCTGGTGACGACGCGGGGGGATCGGCGTCCTCTTCCAGCGCTCCGAGAATGCTGGTGAGATCGATTTCCACGTGCCCCTGTGACGTCGATGCGGACGAGGGCATCTCCTGGTGCGCGACGGCGGCATGCCGCGTCGCGGCAACCGGTTCCGGCTGGGTGGGCAGCGGGTCGGGCACAGGCGGAACAGGGGCGGGCGGCGGTGGATCGTACGGAAGTGGATCCGAAAAATGATCGGTGGCCAGAAATGGCGTCTGCCCGTTCAGCCGCTCGGCGATGACGCTGTCGGGCTCGGACACCTTGAGCATGACCAGCGCGCGCCGGAAGCGTTCGATGTGGGCACTCTCCCAGGGTTCCCTCGCCACCAGATCCTCCGCAATGACTCGCGCTTCGGCAGCGTGCGACCCCGCGAGGTAGGCGTCGGCGAGCTGCGCCTGCGTTTCGTACATGGTCGTCTCGAGGCCGCCGTCCACGCAGACTTCGACGAGCTTCAGCAGCGCCGGGATGTATTGGGGCACGCGGACGACGAAGTCCTGGAGCAGGCCGGCCGCCTGGTCGAACTCGGTCACCGCAATCGCGGTGTCAACGGCGGCATCGATGCACACGAACGCCGCGCCCGGACTCGATTCGCAGAGCGACCATCCGAGCGCCGCCACATCGTCGCGCCGCGACGATTCGAGCGTCAGTATCAGCGTCAGAATCTCACGCGCGGCCGTCAGGTCCGGGCCCTGGAGCTCCACCGCCGCCAGCGCCATCAGCAGCGCCGGATCGTCGCCCGCCGTCTCTCTGTCCAGATATGCCCGGGCGCCCTGTGTGTCGCCGGCGGCGAGTGCCGCCCGGGCGAGCAGCGCGCGCCCGTCGGTATCACCCGGGCTGAGCCGAACCGCTTCGCGAAGCGCGGCCAGGGCCTCGGCCTCACGCCCCTTCTCGAGGAGGTCGCTGTACAGTTCCTTGTACCTGGCGGCTGCCCCCGCTTCATCCCCGGTTGAGAGGAGCACGCGCGCCGCGGCCGCGCGCGCCTCGAAGTCGGACGGATCGACACTGCCCAGCGCGATCACGATCTCGTCCGCGCCCCGGACGTCCCCACGGGCACGCCGCCGGGCGCCGACGGCCAGGTAGTAGTTCTTCGCGTCTTTCAGCAGGCCCAGCCGCGCAGAGATGTCCGCCAGCCTCAGCTGCGCCGGGTCGTCGTCCGGGATGAGCTTCAGGACCTTCTTGTAGAGTGCCGCGGCTTTCGGATAGAAGCCGTCCTGGAAGAAGGAGTTGGCGATTCGCGCGTATTGCGCGACGGCCATCCCCGGCTGGTTCGCGCGCGCATAGAGATCTCCCAGCGTGTTGGCAGTGTTCCAGTCGCGGGGCTGATCTTCGACCACGCGGAGATATTCCGCGATGGCGTTGTCGAGTCGCCCCTGACGAAGCAGCTTCTCCGCCTTTTTCAGCGTGTCTTCACGGTCGAGGGCCACGAAGTTCTCCAGGGGACGGGCGCGCTGAGGGGTTATCCATCCATCCTATCAAAGAGGGACTGAGGCCGGAACGAGCGCCGATGGACCTCGGAATAGCCGAACCGTGAGACGGCGTCGAGATGATCGCGCGTCGCGTAGCCCTTGTGACGGTCGAATCCGTACCGGGGATCCGTGGCGTGCAGCTCGAGCATCATGCGATCACGCGTGACTTTTGCCACGATCGACGCGGCGGCGATGGCGGTGCACGAGCTGTCGCCGTGAATCACCGCGCGCTGAGCCATCGGGAGGTCCGGCACGCGGAACGCGTCCACGAGGACGAAATCCGGGAGAGGCACCAGCTGCAGGATGGCGCGCTGCATGGCGCGAAGCGAGGCCTGATGGATGTTGATGGCGTCGATCTCCTGCGAGTCGGCGCCCGCCACGCCCCACGCCACCGCCAATCGCGTAATCTTTTTGTAGAGCTTCACTCGCTCGAGCGCCGTCACGGTTTTCGAGTCGCCGATGCGCGGGATGTAGCGCTCAGGATCGAGGATCACGGCCGCCGCGATGACCGGACCGGCGAGACACCCGCGGCCGACCTCGTCCACGCCGGCAACCAGGTTGAATCCCAGCCGCCGGATCGTGTTTTCGAGCGTCCTGAACGCGCGCACCTTCACCACGAGATGTGGTTCAGTCTACGCGGTGGACTTCTTCTGCGTCACGTCCTTCATGCGCGCCGCCTTGCCCTTCAGCTCGCGAAGGAAATACAGCTTGGCGCGGCGCACACGGGCCGTTCGAATGACGTCGATCTTGTCGATGACGGGCGAGTGCAGCGGGAAGATGCGCTCGACACCCTGCCCGAACGACACCTTGCGGACCGTGAAGGTCGCGCGGGAGCCGCCCCGGTGCATGCCGATCACCATTCCCTCGAACACCTGGATCCGTTCCTTGTCACCCTCGCGGACCTTGACGTGGACCTTGACGGTATCGCCAGGCTTGATCGCCGGGCGCTCGACCATGTTGCCGCGCTCGACGCTCTCTACCGCATTCATCGCAGACTCCTTCTTGTATCAGCAGCCGCAGCCTGGCTGCCCCATTCGCTCTACCCGCGTGCACGTGCGCTCGCGCCGTTCGACCGCATCCGGGTTCGGCGCCCTACTCGACCTTGCGCCGGCTTTCCATCAGCTCGTTCAGCAGCCCCGTGTCGTCCGCATCGAGCGACACGCTCTCCAGCAGATCCGGACGCCGCTCGAGCGTGCGGGCCAGGGCTTCACGGCGCCGCCACCGCTCGATGTCCCGATGGTGCCCCGACAGCAGCACCGGCGGAACCCCCATCCCCTGATAATCCGCAGGGCGGGTGTACTGCGGGTAGTCGAGCAGCCCGCGTGAAAACGAATCCCGCGCGACGGACTCTTCGTCGCCGACAACCCCCGGCACCAGCCTGGCGACAGCGTCCACCATCACCAGCGCCGGCAGCTCGCCGCCCGACACAACGTAATCGCCGATCGACACCGTGTCGGTCGCCAGATGCGTCCGCACGCGCTCGTCGACTCCCTCGTATCGTCCGCACAGGACGACGACATGCTCGAGTCCGGCGAATCGCCTGGCCTCGGCCTGCGTGAACCGGTCCCCATCCGGCGACGTGAGGATGACGGCCCCGGGGACCCCGCGTCCGGCCCTGATGTGCGCCACCGCTCTGAAGAGCGGTTCCGCCTTCAGCACCATCCCCGGTCCGCCGCCGAACGGCATGTCGTCCACGACGCGGTGCCTGTCGGTCGTGTAGTCGCGCAGATCGTGCACCTGCACATCCAGCAACCGGCGCTCGATGGCACGCCCGACGATGCCCTCCGCCAGCGGCCCCGCGACCATCTTCGGGAAGATGGTGACGATGTCGATCTTCACCGCTCCATCCCGTCTCGGTCCGTGTCCTTCGTCTCTGCGCGACGGCCTGAAACCGCCGCCCTTACGAGCGATACAACTCGATCAGCCCTTCCGGGGGATCCACGACGATCCGCCGCGCCACCGTGTCCACCTGGAGACAGATGCCGTCAACGAGTGGAAGCATCACGTCGCCGTCGATCACGAGGTAGCTGCGATCCAGCGTTCCCTCGACGGCGGTCACGCGTCCGACGAGCCCGTCCGACCTGTCCCTGACCTCGCACCCGACCAGATCGTGACGGTAATACGTCCGCTCCGGCAGCGGCTCGAGCTTCGCCTGCGGGACCCACAGATCCACGCCCGCCAGCAACTCGGCGGCGTCCATGGACTCCACACCGGCCAGCGCGAGAATCGGGCGCCCCTGGTGGAACCTGACCTCGAGAATCTCGCGCTCCACGGTCCGATCCGCCGGTCCGACCAGCAGCACATGCCCGACCTTGAACCGCTCGTCGGGAAAGTCGGTCTCCGGGTTCACGACGACGTGCCCGCGAAGCCCATGCGGTCGCGCCACACGGCCGACGAGGACGAGATCCGTGATCATGTCTAACGTGCTACGTGCTACCTGCTACGTACGACGCGGCGGCGCTACCCGCGAGGCGGGGGCGGGGGGCCCTGATCGTCCCTGAACTCCAGCGTCACCTTGACGCCCTCGAGATCAGCGGTCGGTACTGACCAGCGTCCGCAGCGCCGCGGCCGTCCGCCCCTGGCGTCCAATCACCCGGCCGAGATCGCCAGGCGCCATGAACAGCTCGATGAGCTTCTGCCCTTTGTGCTCGCGCTCGGCCACGCGGACCGCATCCGGCCGATCCGCAAGCGCACGCGCCACGACTTCGACGACGTCTCCGCAGCGGCTCACGACGCGGGTTGTTCCGCCGCCACTTCGGGGGGCGCCGGAGGCATCCGGGCCACGAGGGTCCGCACGGTGTCGGAAGGATTCGCACCCTTCTTCAGCCAGTGATCCAGCCGTTCGCGCTTGATGTCGAGCGTCTCCGGCGTCGTGCGCGGATTGTAATGCCCGAGCACCTCGACGAAGCTGCTGTCCCGCGCCGTGCGCGAGTCGGTGACCACCACACGGAAAAACGGCCGCTTCTTGGAACCCGTCCGCCTCAAACGAATTGCTAACATCTTGATCCTCTAGCTATCAGCTATCAGCCATCAGCTCTCAGATGGTTCTTCGGATGCTGACAGCTGAGAGCTGACAGCTGAGAGCTCCTACCTTCCCCGTAGCCCCTTCAACATGCCGAGGCCGCCCTTCTTCTTGCCCGCCATCGCCGCCATCCCGCCCATCTGCTTGAGCATCTGCTTCATCTGCACGAACTGCTTCAGCAGACGATTGATCTCTTCGACGGACGTGCCGCTGCCCTTCGAAATCCGCTTCCGCCGGCTGCCGCTGATCAGCTGATGATTCCGCCGCTCGTGCGGCGTCATCGAGTTGATGATCGCCTCGACGCGATCGAGCTGCTTGTCGTCGATCTTCTCGCGATTCGCCGCGAGCTCCTTGATGTTGCCCATCCCCGGCAGCATCCCGATGATCTGCTCGATCGGCCCCATCTTCTTGATGGTGCGCAGCTGGTCACGGAAGTCTTCCAGCGTGAACTCGTCGAGCCGCAGCTTGCGTTCGAGCTTCTCCGCGTCCTCGACCGAGACGGCCTCCTCGGCCTTCTCGATGAGCGAGAGCACGTCGCCCATGCCGAGCACCCTCGACACGACGCGGTCGGGATGGAAGGGTTCGAGATCCTGGAGCCGCTCTCCGCTTCCCACGAACGCGATCGGCACGCCGACGACGCCGACAACCGAGAGTGCCGCGCCGCCCCTGGCGTCGCCATCCATCTTGGAGAGCACGACGCCGCTGATGCCGATCCGGCGATTGAACTCGCCCGCGCTCTTGATGGCATCCTGGCCCGTCATCGCATCCGCGACGTACAACCGGTCCGTCGGTTCCACTGCGGCGCTGATGGCCTGCAACTCGTCCATCAGCTCGTCGTCGATGTGCAGCCGGCCCGCGGTGTCGACGATCAGCGTGTCGAAGCCGCTGTTGCGCGCTTCCGTCATGGCGCCGCGCGCGCGACGCACCGGATCGAGATCCCCCGCCGGGTCGTGGACCCGCACGCCCGCCTGCTTCCCCACGACGTTCAATTGTTCGATCGCCGCCGGACGACGGACGTCGGTCGACACGAGCAGCGGATGCTTGCCCTGCTTCGTCAGCCAGCGCCCAAGCTTGCCGGCCGTCGTCGTCTTGCCGGACCCCTGGAGCCCGAGCAGGAGGATGACACGCGGATGCGCGGAGGAGGACGGCAGTCCGCCCGTCGTCCCGCCGAAGAGCGCGAGCATCTCGTCGCGCACGATGCGGACGACCTGCTGATCGGGCGTCAGGCTCTTCAGGACCTCCTGGTCGACCGCACGATCGCGCACCCGGTCGATGAACGCCTTCACGACCTTGAAATTGACGTCCGCTTCGAGCAGCGCCATCCGGATCTCACGAAGCGCCGCTTCGACGGTGACTTCGGTGAGACGAATCTCGCCGCGCAGCGAGCGGAAGACTCCCTGGAGGCGATCGCTGAGAGACTCAAACATGATCTTGAAGCGGGCGCTGCGGCGCGCCCCCCTGCCGGGAAGCACCCTGAGGCTCTAAGAGCTTCACGCGCAAACGTTTATCGTAGCGGAAGGGGGACGGATGTGTCAAACGGAGGTGAGCTTGTGACCGAGCTTGTCCTTCTTTGTCTTGAGATATCGCCGCGTGGTTTCCGAGGCCGGAATCTCGAGCGGCAGCCACTCGAGCACGGACAGCTGATACCCCTCTAACCCTACGAGCTTGCGGGGGTTGTTCGAGAGGAGCCGCATGGTTTTCACGCCAAGATCCTTGAGAATCTGGACGCCAATCCCATAGTCGCGCTGGTCCGCCTTGAAGCCGAGCCGCTCGTTCGCTTCGACCGTGTCGAGCCCCTGGTCCTGCAGTTCGTACGCCCGAATCTTGTTCGCGATACCGATGCCGCGGCCTTCCTGGTTCAGATACAGGAGGACTCCGCGACCTTCGGCCGCGATCCGCTCGAGAGCCGCGTCGAGCTGCGGGCCGCAGTCGCAGCGCGACGAGTGGAACACGTCTCCGGTGAGGCACCGGGAATGCACGCGGACGAGGACGTCCTGCCCGTCTCCGATCTCCCCTCTGACCAGCGCCACGTGGGTCTCGCGGTCGATGCCGCTCTCGAAGGCAATGACATGGAACCCTCCGTTGACGGTCGGCAGATCGGCAGCCGCAATGCGGTGGACGAGCGCCTCCGTCCTCATGCGGTACTGAATCAGGTCGGCCACCGTGATCATCAACAGCTTGTGGCGTTTGGCGAACTTCGTCAGCTCCGGCACGCGCGCCATCGTGCCGTCGTCGTTCATGATCTCGCAGATGACGCCGGCGGGGTACAGCCCGGCGATGCGTGCGAGATCGACGGCCGCTTCAGTCTGTCCGGCGCGGACGAGGACGCCTCCGTCCCTCGCCCTGAGCGGGAACATGTGCCCGGGGCGCGCGAGATCCGACGGGCGCGTCCGGGGATCGATCGCGACAAGAACCGTCGCCGCGCGATCGCCGGCTGAAATGCCCGTACTCGTCACGCCCTTGGCTTCGATCGGGACGCAGAACGCCGTGTCGAAGCGCGCGGTGTTCTGCGCGACCATCTGCGGCAGGTCGAGCTCGGCCAGGCGCTCCTCCGTCATCGGCATGCAGATCAGCCCGCGGCCATGCTTCGCCATGAAGTTGATCGCCTCGGGCGTGACCTTGTCCGCCGCAATGGTGAGGTCCCCTTCGTTCTCGCGATCTTCGTCGTCGACCACGATGACCATCTGGCCGTCGCGAATGGCCGTGATGGCATCTTCGATCGGCGCGAACGGCGACTTCCTCGAACGAACGGTTTTCTTGGCCATGGCTTCAGTCCCGCAGTCAGTGCGTCGTCCGCTGCTTCGGCGTCATCCCCGCGAGCTCGGCGACACGTACGACGTACTTGCCGAGAATATCCACCTCGATATTGACGACATCCCCCTGCCGGGCGTGGCTGAGCGTCGTGTGCTCCCACGTATACGGGATGATCTGCACGTCGACGTGACGGTCGTCCACACCGGCGACCGTGAGACTGATCCCGTCCAGCGTGATCGAGCCTTTCCGTACGATGTAGGGTGCGAGCAGCGGCGGAAACTTGACCGTGACCCAGAACGAATCGCCGTCAGGACGGATCTCTTCGATCGAGCCGACGGCATCCACGTGGCCCTGCACGAAATGACCACCGAGCCGTGCGTCCGCGCGGAGGGGCCGTTCGAGGTTGACCCGTGAGCCGCGGCGAAGCCCGCCGAGCCCGCTCACTCGTGCGGTCTCCGGAGAGATGTCCGCGTGAATCCCGTCGGCATCCGCCGAGACCACCGTGAGACACACGCCGTTGACCGCCAGGCTGTCTCCCGGCGCCAGCTCCGACGCGATGTTGGTGGTCACGCGCATGCGGAACCCGGCAGCGGTCGGTTTCACCTCCGCCACCTCACCAATCGATTCAATCAGGCCGGTAAACATAACCCTCGATCAATGTATCGGCACCGAGCGGCGTGGTGACGATGCCCTGCAGCCCCTCGCCCGCGGCGACTGACGGCAACCATACGATCCCGAGCTCGCCGAGACGGTGCGGCGTCCTGAATATTTGGACGCGGTCGACGAGTCCCGAGTCCCAGAGTGCCCGATGGAGCATGGCGCCTCCCTCCACCGTGACCGACGAGAGGCCGCGCGCGGCCAGGAGCTCCAGCGCAGCGCGCAGTGGGCCTGCGCTGCCGGCGGACCGGGCGTCACCCGCCTCGGAGACGGTCGCGATTTCGGCTCCCGCGGCCACGAGCGCCGCGGCACGGTCGGGAGCTGCTGCAGACGCTGAAGGCGTACTCACAATTATGACTGGGCCCGCTTCGAGCGTCGAGAACAGTTTGGCGCGGGGCGGCGTGCGCAGCCGGGTGTCGAACACGACCCGAGTCAGCGGCCGGTACCTGTAGGCGCCCCTCGGAGTGAGGAGGGGATCGTCCGCCAGGACGGTGCCGGATCCGACCGCCAGCGCGTCCATCTCGGCACGTTCCCTGTGGATGAGCCGATTGGCGGCCGGACCGGTCAGCCGTGTGCGCACGCCGGCGGCCCCGGCAATCCGGCCGTCCAGGCTGAGCGCGACCTTCATCGTGACCGAGGGGCGGCGACGCAGCATGACACTGAAAAACGGCCGGTTGAGCGCACGGGCTTCGTCGCGCATCACCCCGGTCGTCACCCTCACGCCTCTGTCCCGAAGGATGGTGACTCCGCGGCCGTTCACGAGCGGATTGGGATCCTCGACGGCGAGGACGACGCGGGCGATCCCGGCGTCAGCGACCCGCGGTGCACACGGACCGGTGCGCCCCACGTGAGAGCACGGTTCGAGGGTGCAGTAGAGCGTCGCGCCCCGCGCACGGTCACCCGCGGCGCGGAGGGCATGAACCTCCGCATGCGGACCGCCGGCCGCCTCATGGCTCCCGGAGCCGACGACGACCCCTTCGGGATCGACGACGACGGCACCGACCATCGGGTTCGGGCTCGTGCGCCCGCGGCCACGCTCCGCGACCGCCAGCGCGCGCGCCATGTAGAAATCGTCCGTGTGCACTCCCGCAGTCCGATGCCTGGATCGTGACGTGGCTGCCCCGCTCAGAATTTCTGTTCGAAGAGCGCCTCGACGTAGTCGTCCGGGGCGAACGGAATGAGGTCATCGATGCCCTCCCCGACACCCACATATCGTATCGGCAGCTTGAGGTCATACGCGACCGCCACCGCAATGCCCCCTTTTGCGGTGCCATCGAGCTTGGTGAGGACGATGCCGTTCACCCCGGCCACCGACATGAACTCCCGCGCCTGCGCAAGGCCGTTCTGCCCGACCGTCGCGTCGAGCACCAGCAGGACCTCGTGCGGCGCACCTTCGATCTCGCGCGAGGCGATGCGCTTGATCTTGTCGAGCTCGGTCATCAGGTTCACGCGCGTGTGGAGCCGCCCGGCCGTGTCGACGAGAAGGACGTCGCGCTTGCGGGCCTTGGCCGAGGCGATGGCGTCGAACACGACGGCGGCGGGATCGGAGCCCGTGCGAGCGCGGATGATGTCCACGCCGGCGCGGTTCGCCCAGATCTCGAGCTGCTCCACGGCGGCGGCACGGAACGTATCGGCAGCGCAGATGAGCGGCGACTGCCCGGAGTCCTTGATCAGGCGTGCGAGTTTCCCGACGGTCGTGGTTTTGCCCGTGCCATTGACGCCGACGATCATCACCACGTGCGGCCGCACGCCGTTCGACGCCGGAGTCTCCGCAGCGCGCAGGATCTGCCGGATCTCCTCTTTCACGAGGGTCCGCAGGGACTCGGTGCGTCCCCGCCGAGCACGAACCGCCGCCACGATCCGCTCCGTCGCCGCCACGCCGACGTCGGCCGAAATCAGCGCCTCTTCGAGTGCCTCTTCCGTCTCGAGATCGACAGGCTGACTGCGCCGCGACGGCTCGTCGGCGCGCTGCACCACGTCCTCGAACCGCTCGACGAACTGCTGCGTGGTCCGCGTGAGCGACTGCTTGATCTTGTCGAAAAAACCCATAAGGGGATGAATATCCTGCTTCCTGCTTCCTGCTTCCGGCTTCCGGCTTCCGGCTTCCGGCTTCCGGCTTCCGGCTTCCGGCTTCCCGAGTCTTCTTCCGGCTAAAGCCGGAGGCTACGGCGTCCGAGCCCCGAACCCCGAGTCCCGAGCCCCGAGCACCGATCCCCGATCCCCGATCCCCGATCAGGCTTCAGCCTTTTGTGGCCGTCCCATCAACGACTCGACCCCTTCGCGCGGTGAGCTGCGGCCATCGAGGACCGCGGCCATCTGCGCGGTGATCGGCAGCTCGATCCCGTGTCGTGCTCCAAGCTCCAGCGCGGCGGCGGTGGTGCGAACGCCTTCGGCGACCATGCGCAGTTCGCTCAGCACGTCAGCCAGCCGCCGGCCACGTCCGAGCTCGAGCCCCACGTGACGATTCCGGCTGAGATCCCCCGTGCAGGTCAGGACGAGATCGCCGAGACCGCTCAGGCCCGCGAGCGTGTCGCGGCGGCCCCCTTCGGCGCACGCCAGGCGTGAAATCTCCGCGAGGCCCCGCGTGATGAGGGCCGCCATCGCGTTGTGCCCGAGGCCGAGACCCTCCACGGCGCCGGCCGCGATGGCGATGACGTTCTTGAGCGCGCCACCAATCTCCACACCGGGCACATCGTCGCTCACGTAGAGCCGGAGACCTGGACCGCGAAACCGATCCTGGACCCGCGCTGCCGCCGCAGGGTCGCTCGATGCGGCAAGCACCGCGGCCGGGAGTCCACGCGCCACCTCGGATGCGAAGCTGGGACCGGAAAGCACCACCACCGGCAACCGCCCTCCGGTCTCCTCGCAGACGACCTGCGACATGCGGCGAAGGGAACCGGCTTCAATCCCCTTGGTCGCGCTGACGATCACCGCGTCTGCGCTGAGGAAGGGCGCCGCCACGCGCATGACGTCGCGGAGCCCGTGCGACGGCACGGCCGCGACCACGAACTCCGCGTCCGCGACGGCCTCGGAAATGGAGGACACCGGTGTGACTTCCGGCGGCAGTGTCACGTCCGGAAGGTACGCGGCATTCATTCTCGTCCGGGCCATCAGCTCGACGAGTTGATCGTTGCGGGCCCAGAGCCGGACCGGGCGGCCGGAGCGCGCGAGATGAACAGCGAGGGCCGTGCCCCAGCTCCCCGCACCAATGACCGTCATCGCGCTCATACGCGCGCGCCCACCCTGCGCTCCGTTCCCGAATAGACCCTGCGAAGATTCGCGCGATGGCGAAAGAGAATGAGCGCGCCCGTGGCGGCGGCGGCGAAGACCACCGCGCGAGGCGCCCCTGCGAGCCACGCTGCGGGTGGCAGCGCGAGCGTCGCGGCCACCGAGCCGAGCGACACATACCGCGTGATCCAGACCGTGACGAGAAACAGCGATGCCGCAATCGCGGTGGCGACAGGGGCGAGGATGCTGAACACACCGGCGGCGACCGCTACACCCTTGCCGCCGTGGAACCGAAGCCAGACCGGATAGATGTGACCGACAACCGCCGCGGCCCCCGTGAGCGCGATGACGGGTGCCGCACCGGTGGCGGCGCTGGCAACGAGCACAGCCGCGGCCCCCTTCGCCACGTCGAGCGCCATCACGACCACTCCGCGCCAGGCCCCTGTCGTGCGCAGCACGTTTGCGGCCCCCACGTTCCCGCTCCCGGCAATGCGCAGGTCGATCCCCGCCCGTCTCGCCAGGAGAAAGGCAAACGGCACCGAGCCCGCGAGGTAGCCGAGAAGGACCGACAGCATCGGGATGTCACATCAATGGTACTCGCACCAGCGGTTCGTACACGGCACCTTTCGGCGACAGCCGGCTGCGGAACAGGGTGAGGGCGCCGACACGGCAGGCGCCGGCGTCCGCCGGCAGATCCCGCCACAACGCGCGCACCTCCCGGGGGCGCGCGCCCGAAAGCGCCCCCTTCACCCGGGCGAGCGTCATGTGCGGTGACAGGGCCCGGCCTTCCGGCTCGAGTCCGAGCGGATGCATACGTGCCGCGAGCTCGGCATGAACTCGCGTCAGCGAATCCCCACCGGTCCTGACGCCAAGCCAGAGCACACGAGGAATCCCGGACCTCGGAAAGGCCCCGAGCCCTGCCACGCGCAGATCGAAGGAGGACGCGCGGAACGGATCGTTGATGGCATTCAGAATGTCCGCACCGGCAGGCTGCGGCACTTCACCGAAAAACCAGACCGTGATGTGCAGGTTCTGAGGAGGGACCCATCGAATCATCAGTGACCGGTCGAGCGCGCCGCGCGCCGAGTCCGCAATGGCCGCCGCGCGCTCCCGGACGGTGTCGTCAATCTCGATTCCGGCAAACAGCCGCACGTTCCATCAGCCTCGAGAGCCGCTCCCCGTCATCCGAACTGCAGCCGGCGCCGCACCATGTCGAGCGCCGCCTGCGACGCCTGGAACTTTACCTGTGGGCGTCCGCCGAAAAACGAGAAGAGACGGACGCGGGGTTCCATGCCGGCGGCCGTCAGCGCAATCGCCACCGTCCCGACCGGCTTCTGCGGGGAACCTCCGCCGGGCCCCGCGATGCCGGTGACGCCGAGCGCCACGCTCGACCCCGTCCGGGCGCGGATGCCGTCGGCCAGCGCCACCGCGACGGCCTCGCTCACGGCGCCGTGCTCCACGATGAGCGCGGGAGGCACGCTCGCCAATTCGGTTTTTGCTTCGTTGCTGTAGGCCACTGCCCCACCCAGCACGTAACGGGAACTGCCTGGCACGTCGGTCAGGCGTGAGAGAATCAGCCCGCCTGTGCACGATTCGGCCGCCGAGAGCGTCAAGGCGCGGTCGGCAAGCATGGCACCGACGACTTGTTCCATCGAACGCCCGTCCGCACTGAAGACATCCGGCCCGAGCGCGGCCGCAAGTGCCTCCCGGGCTGCACGGACACGGGCAGCGCCCGCTTCTCGATCGCGCGCCCGAAGTGTCAGGTGGAGCTCGACCTGGCCGGGCATGGCCAGGATCGTCGTGTCGATCGGCGGCGTCTCCGCGGTCCAGCGCGAATAGATCGGCTGGGCGATCTCTTCGACGTGAGACTCCCCGCGGCCGGCGATGAACAGGACTTCCTTGAACAGCCGCTCCGCCCCGGCCCGTGCCAGCAGCACACGAGAGCAGAGCTCGTCGAACATCGGCTGCAGCTCACGGGGAGGACCCGGGAGCAGCACCACGACGCGATCATCGTGCTCGATGAACAGCCCCGGGGCCGTCCCGTTCGGGTTGTCGAGCGACACCGCCCCCACGGGCACCATCGCCTGACGCCGATTCACCTGGGGCATGCGCAGGCCCCGCCGCGCGAACCGTTCCTCGATCTGCACGACGATCGCGGCATCCTCCCGCATCTCGAGACCGAGGACGCCCGCGACGACGTCGCGCGTCAGGTCGTCGTCTGTCGGGCCGAGCCCGCCGGTGAGCACCACGAGATCGGATCGCAGGAGCGTTGACGCGAAGACCGCCGCCAGCCGTGCGCGCTCGTCTCCCACCACCGCCTTCGCGCGCAGCTCGATGCCGAGCGACGCCAGCCGGCCGGCCAGGAAGAGCGAGTTCGTGTCGACGCGTCCTGTGCCCAGGAGCTCGCTGCCGACGGCGATGATCTCGGCCGTCGCGAGCGGCCGGCGATCCTGCGTCACGCGATCCACGCCGGCAGCATCCACATCAGCACTCGAAGTGACACATTCGCATACACCGCCGCCATCGCGTCGTCCGCCATCACACCCAGTCCGCCGTGCAGACGCTCGAATCGTCCCGCAGGGTACGGCTTGATCACGTCGAAAATCCGGAACAGGACGAACCCGGCAAGCGCCGCCGACCAGCCCACAGGTATGAACGCGAGCGTGATCAGCATGCCGACGACTTCATCGATCACGATGGGGCCGGGATCGATCCCGCCGAAGTGCCGCTCGGCAGTCGTGCTGGCCCAGATCCCGAGGGCAAACAGTCCGAGAATCAGGCCCGCCTCGAGCACCGGCGAGTGGATCCACCAGACCAGCGCATACACCACGAGTCCTGCCGCGGAGCCCACCGTGCCTGGCGCAATCGGGAAGTATCCGCAGTAGGCGACGGTCGCGACGAAGACGGCGAACCGGGTCACACCTTCACGACGCGTGTGTCGGCCAGACGATCGTGGAGCGTCCGGCGGTCGGCGTGGACGAGCGCCGGCACGAGGCCAAGTCCCACCGGCAGGAGCGACACGAGGTACCCGGCGGCGCGCATGGTCGAGTTGCCGAGCGATACGCGGTCGGTGGAATCCATCGGCACGACTCTGATCCCGGCCGCCATCTTCCCGATGGTCTGCCCGCCGGCTGCCGTGAGCAGCACGAAGTAGCCGCCGATCAGGAGAAGGAGGAAGCCCGCAAGCGGCGGGATTGGCAGCGCCGGCAACTGGTCCAGCCGAAGTCCGCAGACCTGCAGCGTGATGTACACCACGACGCTGCAGACGAACGTCAGAATGAAGGCATCGACGAGACCGGCGAACAGCCGCGGGATCACGCCGGCGGGCGACACGATGCGCGTCTCGGGCCTGTCTTCCGGGCGCACACGCGACCGCCTCTCGGCCTTCGGCAGCCATGGCACGTGCCGCAGCGGAGCGACGTCGGGCTCGAGCGAATCGAGGTCGAGCGCAGGCTCATCGGTCGTCCCTCGGCTGCTTCGCGGCGGCACCGGACTCGAACGCCGCACCGCCAGCGGCGAACGCGGGACGGAGGCCGGATCGACGAGCGGCGTGTCGTCATCGATCGGCCGATCCTTGAAAAGCGGGAGATCGAAGACGCTCGTGATTGGCCGCGGCGGCGGGCTGGCCCGCTTCTCCGCAGGCACGACCGGATCCTGCCGCTTCGACTCGGCCGGCAGATCCGAAGCCCCCCAGAAGCCCGCGTCAATCGGAAAATCCTCGAGCGGGCCGAGGGCTTCGTTCCCGCTCTTAATCGGAAGATCGAGTTCGGCCAGTTCGGCGGTGAACGCGAACTCGTATCCGCAATTCCGGCAGCGCTCGGGTACTGTCGAAACTGATGTACTGGCACTTCGGACATCTCATCGCCGGCCGCCCTGAGCGGGCGCCGTCCAGGCGAAGGCCGCCGCGCGCCCCGCCGCCAGCAGCGCGCTCTGGATTTCGGCGCGGAGCTTCTCGGCCTCGGCGCTTCGTTTGTCCCCGGGGCGGATGGCATCGAGCGCGGCGAGCGCGGCGCGCAGGTGGCCGCGGTCTTTCTGGGCCTGTGCTCGCGCAAGCCACACATCGGCCGTCGATGGCACCGGCACCGGCTCGTCGTTGGCATGCGCCGCACGCGAGATGGCGCCCGTCCCGATCGGGAGCCACGCATTCCGCGGAACCGCCACGAAGCCGATGACGATCGCGACGGTCGCGGCACCGATGGCCGCACCGGCGACCGTCCATTTGATCCAGGCTCGATTCGGAGCCTTGTCGCGCGGTTCCACGACGCCCGCCGGGTGGCTCGGCGCGAGTTCCGCGCGGTGTTCCTGCTTGACCCCGGCCGCGGCGAGACGGTCGAGCCGCGCGAGCAGCGACATCGCTTCTTCTGTGCCGGCGCCATGCTCGAGCGCAGACATCAGCAGCCGTCTGGCCATCTCCGACTCGCCGCGCTCGAAGGCATCGGCGCCGGTCTGGACGAGCTCGTCCCCCTGACGCTGACGCTCGGCAACCGCGCCTCGCGCTCGTTCGATGTACGCACGGGCCCGCGCGTGCCCGCGGTCCAGAAAAAGCACCCGCGTCCACACGTTGATGGCGAGATCGTAATGTCCAGCGAAGTAGTGGTCGAGGCCGCCCAGAAGCAGTTCTTCGACGCGAGCGTCGCGTTCGCGTTCCGTCAGCTGCACGGATGCGGCGCCAGCTTCGGATCGGAGCGGATCGGTCATCAGGTGCCAGGAACTCGAAAGGCCAACCAGCGCGGAATGGGACGGCGATCTCCGCGGCGTGACTGTCCCGAGATTATGAGCCCAACCGCCTCCATACACAAGCGGTTACAGGAATTGAGGCTTCGAACGACGCCTCGTTTTTCAGCTCGGATGCCCGCGCTCGCGGCCGCCTCCGCTGCGCGTCTATGCTAAGTGTGTGCCCGTGACGCTCATCGAATCCATTCCGAACGTCAGTGAAGGACGCCGGCCCGATGTCGTCGAGCGCCTGGCCGATGCCGTGCGCGGAACACCTGGAGCGCGCCTGCTCGACCATTCCGCCGATCCGGCGCACAACCGATCGGTTTACACCCTGGCCGGAGAGGCGTCCGCGGTCGCAGCGGCCGTGGCAGCGCTCTTCGACGAGGCGGTCGCCTCCATCGATCTGCGCACACACCGCGGCGAGCACCCGAGACTGGGCGCGGTCGATGTCGTCCCGTTCGTTCCGCTCGAAGGGGCCACGATGGAGGAGTGCATCGCCCTCGCGCGACAGGTGGGGGCCGACGTTTCGGCGCGGTTCGACCTTCCCATTTATCTCTACGAGGAAGCGGCTACCCGGCCTGACCGGCGGCGTCTCGAGAAGATCCGACGCGGAGGGTTCGAAGGGCTCGCGGCCAGAATGGTTGCCGACGACTGGGCGCCTGACTTCGGACCGCGCTCGCCGCACCCGACGGCCGGTGCGACCGTCATCGGCGCGCGGGCGCCGCTCATCGCGTACAACATCAATCTGAAGAGCGACCGGCTCGACGTGGCAAAAAAGATTGCCGCCGCGGTACGTGAGAGCAGCGGCGGACTCGAGTACGTCAAAGCCGCGGGCTTCACGCTCGGCCACAGGGGCATCGTCCAGGTTTCGATGAACCTGACGAACTTCGAACAGACGCCGATCGTTCGCGTGTTCGATGCGGTCAAGCGCGAAGCCGATCGGTACGGCGTGTCGATCCTGGAAAGCGAGATCGTCGGGCTCGTCCCTGCAGCAGCGCTCGAGAGCGGCGCAGAGTCGTACCTGCAGCTCGCGCATTTCGGTCCCGATCAGATTCTCGAGAACCGGCTGAGAGACAGCCGATAGGTGGCGTGCTAGACGGCCTCTTCGTCCCCTTCGGTCCGTCGCATGGGCACGATCCCGAAAGCCCGCATCTTGCGATAGAGGTTGCTTCGCTCGACTCCCAGCGCTTCGGCGGTCCGGGACATGTTCCCCTGCTGTGCGGCGAGCGTGCGGAGGATGTAGTCACGCTCGAACCGGTCGCGCGCGGCGTGGAGCGGCAGCGCCAGGGTCCCTGGCGGATCCGCGACCGAAACCGTGGACGGATCCAGAAACCCCAGATCCGCCAGGGTGATCGTCTCACCAGGCACCATGATCATCAGCCGTTCGACCACGTTGCGCAGTTCCCGCACGTTGCCCGGCCACCGATAGCCCCGCAGCCCGGCAGCCGCTCCCGGGTCGAGCCGCTTCGGACGCCGGCCGTACTCGCGTGCGAGCTCCGCCATGAAGTGCGACGCCAGCAAAGGGATGTCCGCCTCGCGATCGCGCAGCGGCGGTACGAAGATCGGGATGACGTTCAGCCTGAAATACAGATCCTCGCGAAACTGCCCCGACCGAATCTCGGCAGGCAGGTCTTTGTTCGTCGCCGCGAGGATCCGGACGTCGACCTTCACCGTGCCCGTGCCACCCACCGGTTCGACGACCTGCTCCTGCAACGCGCGAAGCACCTTGGCCTGCGTCTTGAGGCTCATGTCCCCGATCTCGTCGAGGAACAGCGTCCCGCCGTCCGACGTCTCGAACTTCCCGCGCCGATCCGCGACGGCTCCGGTGAACGCGCCTTTGACGTGCCCGAAGAGCTCGCTCTCGATCAGCTCTTCCGGTATGGCGGCGCAGTTCACCTCGACGAATGGACCGCTGCGCCGGCGGCTCAGGTGATGGATGCTCCGCGCCACCAGCTCCTTGCCGGTCCCGTTCTCCCCGAAGATCAGCACGCGTCCATTGGTCGGCGCCGCCATCGCGACCTGCTCGCGGAGCTGAGCCATCACGTAGCTCTCGCCGACCATCGTGAGCCGCCGATCGACCGTCGCGCGCAGCGCCCGGTTCTCCACCTCGAGCCGCCGCTGCCTCACCGCGTTCCCGACGACGAGCACGGTCTTGTCGAGCGACAGCGGCTTCTCGACGAAATCGAAAGCCCCCATCTTGATGGCGCGGACCGCCGACTCGATGTTCCCGTGGCCGGAGATCATCACGACCGGGGCATCCACACGGCGCTCGCGCAGGCGCGACAGGGTGGCGAGCCCGTCCATCCCCGGCAGCCAGATGTCCAGGATGATGACGTCGAACGGCGCCCGCGTCACCCGGTCCAGGCAGGCCTCGCCGCTGTCGACCGCATCGACGGCATAGCCTTCGTCGCGCAGCACGCCTCCGAGCGCGCTGCGGACTCCGGCTTCGTCATCGACGATGAGTACGGCGGGTTTCATCTCAGTTCTCAGCTATCAGTGCGTGCGCTTCAGCTCTCGGCTTTCAGCTCTCAGTGCGCGCGATCCCTATTCGATACTGACAGCTGATGGCTGACAGCTGATTCAGCTTTCAGCTTTCAGTTTTCAGTTTTCAGTTTTCAGCTCTCAGTTTTCAGCTCTCAGTGTGCGCGATCCGACTCGATACTGACAGCTGATGGCTGACAGCTGACAGCTATATTGGCAGCTCGATCGTGAACACGGTGCCGGACGGTACATTGTCCGTCGCTTCGATGCTGCCGCCGTGCTCGGCGATGATCCGGCGGACGATCGCGAGCCCGAGGCCGCTGCCGCGCTGTTTGGTTGAATAGTACGGCATGAAGAGCTTGTCGCGATCTGCAGCCGGGATGCCTGGACCGTTGTCCGCGACGGTGATTCGGACGACGGCGTTTGCCGGATCCTGCTGCGTCTCGACGACGATCGTCG
Source organism: uncultured Acidobacteriota bacterium (assembly GCA_963749835.1). Lineage (GTDB taxonomy): Bacteria > Acidobacteriota > Vicinamibacteria > Vicinamibacterales > 2-12-FULL-66-21 > JALZOC01. The sequence goes on along the minus strand of CAVVOD010000001.1, from coordinate 1,578,097 downwards.
GCGGCCCGTCCGGTCGAGGCCCGGCGTCGCTGCCGCCGAGCGCCTCGACGGCATTGTCGACGAGGTTGATGACGACCCGTCGAATCTGTTCCACGTCGACCCTGACGGCCGGCAGCCCGGGCGCGAAGCGGCGCTCGATCCGGATTTCTCGAAAGAGACCGTTGTAGAGAGCCAGCGTGTCCGTGAGAACCGCGCTCAGATCGGACGGCACCGCACGCGGGGCCGGCATCCGCGCGAACTGCGCGAACTCGTCCACCAGCGCTTTCAACGACTCGACTTCGCTGACAATCGTGGCCGTGCACTCATCGACCAGGGCGCGCGCCGCCGGCGGCGCGGAGCCGAAGTGGCGCCGCATCCGCTCGGCGGACAGCTGGATCGGTGTGAGAGGGTTCTTGATCTCGTGCGCCAGCCGGCGGGCGACGTCACGCCAGGCGGCGACCCGCTGCGTCCGAATCAGCGGAGTCACATCGTCGAACACCAGTACCGCGCCCGCGGCCGCGCCGTCCTCTCCCTGGAGCGGAGTCGCGGCAGCCGCAAGATGCAGCTCCCTCCCCTCACGGACGACGGCAATCTCCTGTGCTGTCGAATCGCTCGAGGGGCGGTGCACGCGCTGAAGCAGCGCATCGAGCGGGCGCAGGTCGTCACGGGCGAACGCTTCGGTCGAGGTGCTGCCAACTACCGAACGGTCGAGATCCAGCAGCCGCAGGGCGGCCGTGTTGATCGTTTCGATCCTCGCGTCCGCCCCGACGGAAACGACCCCGCTCGCGATGCGTTCGAGCACGGTCTCGATGTAGCGGCGACGCTCGTCCAGCTGCAGATTCTTGCGTTCGAGATCGAGCCGTGATCGTTCGAGCTTCCGCTGACTCGCCGCCAGCTCCCCCGCCATGGTGTTGAACGCCTCCACCAGTGAGCCGAACTCGTCCCGCGTCTCCGGCTCGATCCGATGATCGAGGCGACCGGCCCCGATCTCGCGGGCTCCCGCCGCGAGGAGCTGCACGGGGCGGGTGATGCGCTTGGCGAGATACAGCCCGGTCCACGTGGCGCTGACGAGGATCATCAGCGTCATCATCAGGAACAGCGACAGATACACGCCCTCGAGCGGGCGCCTGACGACGCGGAGCTGATTGTAGTTTTCGTAGGCCTCGGTGATGCGGCGCGCGTGGAGCGCGAGATCCCCTCTCAGGTGGTCACTCGCAATGACGACACCGACCGGCCGACTCGATGCGGGATCCCTGACGATGGCGCCCGCGCGCACGAGCTCGCTGCCCGCCTCGAGTGGATCGACGGACTGCGTATCGGTGCTGCCCGAGGCCACCGTGGCGGCCAGCCGATCAGCGAGCGCACGCACATGACCCCGGGGCAGTGCCGGGGACTCGACGGCCACCAGCGGAACGGGCGGCCCGCCGGGCGGCAGCCGGTAGATCTCGACGAGGCCGAGCCGTCCCTGTGTGACCTCCGGGGCGATCGCCCGGCGAACGGCTTCGACGTCTCCGGCCTGGACCGCCGCCGCGGGTATCGTCCGCGCGATGCGGGTCGCGTGCCCGCCGACGATGCCTTCGTGCTCGCGGTAGTAGTCCCTGCCGATCTCGACGGCGGATCGGAGGACCTCGTCAACGGGCTGGCTGAACCAGAGCTGCGTGCTGCTTCGAATGAGCTCACCGCCGACGAGCAGCACGAGCACCGACGGCACGATGGTCAGACCGAGGAGCGCCATCACGAGCTTCGCGCGGAAGCGCGAGAACGGCAGGCCGCGTCGCCGTTCGACGAACAGCTTCACGACACTGCGGGCGAGAAAAAAGATCAGCGCCAGCAGGATCGTCAGGTCGGCGGCCGACAGGGCGTACAGCACGACTTCGCTGAGGAAGTCGGGGTTCAGGGCCGGCGAATGATCGGCAAACCACACCATCGCGGCGAGCGCCGCGAACAGGAGGAGAATCCCGAGCAGGATCAAACGCGGATTGTCGCGGAACGGACGCCGCTCGGGCGGAGCGGGGGGCGGCACGCGGGCCGGGAGCTTGGGGCGGCTGGCATCGCGCAGGGTCGTCATGGCGCGGCGCGTCTCGGTCAAGTCTTCGATTTCTGCAGTTCGTCGACCTCGCGCTTGAACTGCCCGATGTCCCGGAACTGCCGATAGACCGATGCAAACCTGACGTACGCGATCTGATCGAGCTGCTTCAGCTCCTGCATCAGGCGGGCGCCGATCTCCTCGGTTGTCATCTCGCGTTCGTGCCGTTCCTGCAGTTCGGCCTCGATGCGATCGGCAATCGCCTCGAGCTGCTGAATACTGACGGGCCGTTTCTCGGACGCGGTCAGGAGGCCCGCGATCATCTTCTGACGCTGGAACGCCTCGCGATTGCCGTCCTTCTTGACGACGCGATATTCGATGTCTTCGATGCGCTCGCGGCTGGTGAACCGCTTGCCGCAGCCCAGGCACTGCCGGCGCCGCCGGATGACGTCCCCTTCTTTGCTCTCGCGGGAGTCCACGACCTTGTCTCCCATGTTGCCGCAATACGGGCACTTCATGGCGTCTTGTTCTCCACGCCGCGCCGAAGCGGCATCGCAGGTGCCCCCTTGGCTTCTCCGGCCGCCTCCTCCGCCATCCGCCTGGCACCGGCCAGTGTCAATCCTTCCCGCATCATCAGGATCACCCCGAGCCCGGTCACGGGCAGGAAGGAAATCGCGTGCAGGACGATGGCGGCTCCCGTCGCCCGATCGACATCCGCCCGGAAAAAGGTGGTCACGGCGAACTGATAGGCCAGATGGAACCCGCCAATGGCTCCGGGCGTCGGCGCGGCCACGCCGACGACCAGGATCGTCATGACAAGGAACGAAGCGGTGTAGGGAAACGTAATGTGAAATGCCCGCGACGTCAGCCAGATGCCCGCGGCTATTGCCATCCACATCGGAAACGAAAGCCCGAGGGCGGTGACGAGACGCGCCGGATCCCGCATGACGGCCAGCCCCTGCGCGAACGTCTGCACGAGGCCCGCCACGAGCCGCGCCAGCCGCGCCGGCAGCACGCGTTCGACCCGCAGCGCCGCCCGGCCAAGCCGTTCCGGATGTCCGGCCAGCCCGAAGAGCACGCCAAGGCCGCCACACGCAGCCAGCGCCGCGAGTCCGCCGCCGACCTTCACGCGCGTCAACTGGGCCGGATCGCCGGAAATCACGCCAGGGCCGGCCGTCAGCACGAACACGGAAAAGAGCAGCAGGACGGCGGCGAGATCCAGCAGCCGTTCGAGCACAATGGTCGCAAACGCCGAGGCCGGGTTGAGCCGCTCACGCTTGGCCAGCAGGTACGGCCGGATGATCTCTCCCGCCCGGGCCGGAAGCAGGGCGCTGGCGGCAAAACCGATCACGGTGGTCGAGAGGGCGTTCACGAACCGCGTTGGCCCGATGGGAGCCAGGAGAAACTGCCATCGCCACGCCCGCATCGCATACGTGAGTACGGTGACGACGAGTGCAATCGCCAGCAGGCCCGTGTCGGCGCGGCGCGTTTCTGCCCACACCGCCGCGAAATCGGTATGCCGGAACGCAAAGCCAAGCAGGCCGATCGTGAGCAGAAGTATCAGTGCCGTGCGAACTGGTGGCCGCATGCGTGGTGTAGTCGGGATTAAAATCCGGGGAGTGCTCGGTAGGACCCAGTCCAGCCTTGACCGGGCTTCCCGGCGAACTCTACTACAACGTCAGCTCCAAGTCTATGGGTAAACGAGAGTTACTGCTCATCATCGCGTTCGTCATCGGGGGCGCGATCGTGTACCAGGCGACGGCGCCGCCGCCCGCCCCCGGGGAGCGCAGCTTCTCGATGGGGCGGCTCCTTGACGATTTCAGGCGCCATCTCAGGGGAAACCGCGCCTCCGCGGAGACCACCACAGTCAGCCGTCATGCCGTGGGTCCTGCCGTGGCTGAGCTCAGGGTCGCCCGGGTCGGTGAGCTCACCATCGTCGGTGAGGATCGTGCGGACATCGAAGCCGAGCTGCAGGTGCGATCGAACGGGGAGGACCAGGCGGAGGCTCAAAGACTGGCGAAAGAGACAGTCCTCAAGGTGGAGCCCGTCCAAAGCGGAGTGACCGCGAGCATCTCGTACCCGGAGGCCGGCACGCAGCGGGCGCTTCGGCTGAGGCTCAAGGTCCCGGCCCGGTTGCTGATCACACTCGAGGGGGGGAGCCCGCTGAACGTCAGCGGCGTCGCCGGCGTCGAGCTCGCCTCGTCGCGCGGCGAGGCGCGCGTGCGGAATATCACGGGCAAGGTCAGCGGTACCCATCGCGGCGGTGAGTTGCTCGTAACCAACAGCGGATCCGTGAAGCTGACCTCGATGGGCACCGAACTGCAGCTCGAACGGATCTCCGGCGACACGACGCTGAACATCCGAGGCGGCGAGCTGCGGGCAAGCGATCTCGCGGGACCGATCGAGATCGATGCCGAGGGCGCGGAGATCACGCTCGACAAGATGCAGAAGGCGACCGGTGTGGTTCGCATTCGTGCCGCCTCGCGATCGGTGACGGTCAGGGGACTCTCGACCGAAGCACGCATCGACGTGCGCAATGCCGAGGTCGACGTCGAGGTAGACCGCGCCGCCCCTCTGGCGATCTACAGCGAGGATGGCGGATCAATCGAGCTGACACCGGCCGCCGGCGGCTACGAGCTGGACGCGGTCGCGACGAACGGCGACCTCACGCTTCCGTCGGACACGCTCGAGACGACGACGAACGGCGAAGAACACCGCGCCGCCGGCAAGGTGCACGGCGGCGGCCCGATGATCACGATTCGCAGCGCGCGGGCCGACATCACCGTCCGTCAGCGCTGAGGGCGCGAGGACGGGTCACACGGCATTTGACTCACTCCCTCCGCACCGGTAAGCTTTCACGCTTTCGTGAGGTCACCTGTGCTCTCCACTCCTCCCCTGCTCGAAACGGCTCTCGACGGACTGACGCTCAACCGGCGCGGCAAGGTCCGCGACGTCTATGAGCTGACGCTCGACTCCGGAAATCCCGCGCTGCTGATCGTGGCGACCGATCGCATCTCGGCCTTCGATTACGTCCTGGGTTCGGGCATTCCCGACAAGGGCAAGGTGCTGACCCAGCTGTCGGGATTCTGGTTCGATCGGATCGGCACTCTGGTGCCTCACCATCTGATCTCCCTCGACGTGGACGCGTTTCCTGAAGCGGCGACGCCGCACCGCGACGTGCTCCGCGGACGCACGATGCTCGCGCGGCGCACGGATCCCGTTCCCATCGAGTGCGTGGCGCGCGGATATCTGTCGGGCTCGGGCTGGAAGGAGTACCAGCAGAGCGGCAGCGTCTGCGGCGTGAAGCTCCCTGGCGGACTGCGCGAATCCGAGCGTCTCCCGGAGCCCATCTTCACCCCCGCGACGAAGGCCGATTCGGGCCACGACGTCAACATCAGCGAAGAAGAAGCGGGGCGCCTCGTCGGTGTCGAGCTCGTCTCGAAACTGAAGGCGCTGACGCTCGAGATCTACCGGCGCGGCACCGAGCACGCCGAGTCCAAGGGGATCATCATCGCGGACACCAAGTTCGAATTCGGCCTGGCGCGTCGAAGCTCCGGAGGAGCGGAGGCGGGCCCGGACCAGAATGAGATCGTGCTGATCGACGAAGTGCTGACACCCGATTCGTCGCGCTTCTGGCCCCGGGACCAGTACGAGCCCGGCCATGGTCAACCGAGCTTCGACAAGCAGTTCGTGCGCGACTATCTCGAAGAGATCCACTGGAACAAGCAGCCGCCCGTCCCCTCGCTCCCTGATGAGGTCATCCGGCGAACACGCGACAAATACGTGGACGCGTTCCGACTCCTGACCGGGCGCGAGCTCCAGTAGCCGTGCGGGATCAACTCGAAAAACTGGTCCAGGACCTCCTGGACAAGGGCATCCTTTACGACGACGCGCGGCGCGAATTCGAAAAGGTGTTCATCGCCCGGGCGTTGCAGCGCTCCAAGGGAAACGTGGGAGACGCCGCGGAGCTCCTCGGCATGCACCGGAACACCATCGCGCGCAAGATCACGGAGTACCGCATAAAGCGTGTATAGAGATCGGGACTCGGGGTTCGGGACTCGGGGCTCGACACTCGGGGCTCGTGACGGGACGCTCGGGGCTCAAATCGTCCGACCGCTGGATCCGATTTCAAATCCAACTCCCGACGTATTCCAGCCATTCGAATCCCGATTTTCCGATTCCCGAATCCCGACAATTAGCACTCTTCCCCCTTGACTGCTTGACAGCATTCCCGCTTCCTATACAATTAGCAGTCGGTTCTGCTGATTGCTAAGCAGCAGGGCTACAAGGCTTCATTTACACCGGATTTCGGGTCTTTGGGAGCAGCGGGGGGCGTCCCCCGCGGTACAACCGAGGCGGCAACCGCCCGCCTCACAACATCGGAGTGAACGTCTATGGCCACCACCGCAACCGCAGTCACGATTCGTCCCCTGCACGACCGCGTCATCGTACAGCGCCTGGAAGAAGGCGAACAGAAAGTCGGCGGCATCATCATCCCGGATTCCGCCAAGGAGAAGCCCCAGCAGGGGAAGGTCGTCGCCGTCGGAAAAGGCAAAGTCGAGAAGGATGGCAAGGTCACGCCGCTCGACGTGAAAGCCGGCGACACGATCCTCTTCGGGAAGTACTCCGGCCAGGAGATCAAGATGGACGGCGAAGAGTACCTCATCATGCGCGAGGAAGAGATTCTCGGCGTCGTCATCAAGTAGTTTCAGCCGTCACCGCCCGGCGTTCCGAGGAACGACGGGGTCGACCGGTACGGGCACGTGGAATTCTTTCGGAACTGATAGCTGACAGCCGATCGCTGAGCAGCCGATAACGGAGATCAAAAGCACTATGGCAAAGCAGATTATTTACGGCGAAGAGTCGCGGCAGGCGATCCTGCGCGGCGTCAACCAGCTCGCCAACGCAGTGAAGGTCACGCTCGGTCCCAAGGGACGCAATGTCGTCCTCGACAAGAAATTCGGCTCCCCCACGATCACCAAGGACGGCGTCACGGTCGCGAAGGAAATCGACCTCAAGGATCCGCTCGAGAACATGGGCGCCCAGATGGTCCGCGAAGTGGCGAGCAAGACATCCGACATCGCGGGTGACGGCACGACAACGGCGACCGTGCTCGCGCAGGCGATCTTCCGCGAAGGCGCGAAGAACGTCGTCGCCGGTGCGAACCCGATGGAGCTGAAGCGCGGCATCGAGAAGGCGGTCGAAGCCGTCATCGCGTCGCTCAAGAGCCAGTCGAAGCCCGTCGCCGGCAACATGATCGCGCAGGTCGGCACGATCTCCGCGAACAGCGACGAGACGATCGGCAAGATCATCGCTGAAGCGATGGAGAAGGTCGGCAAGGACGGCGTCATCACGGTCGAAGAAGCGAAGACGCTCGAGACCTCGCTCGAAGTGGTCGAAGGCATGCAGTTCGACCGCGGCTATCTCTCCGCTTACTTCGTCACCGACCCCGAGCGGATGGAAGCCGTGCTCGAGAATCCGGTCATCCTGATTCACGAAAAGAAGATCAGCACGATGAAGGACCTCCTGCCGCTGCTCGAGCAGGTGGCGCGCGCGGGCCGTCCGCTCGTGATCATCGCCGAGGACGTGGACGGAGAAGCGCTCGCGACGCTCGTCGTCAACAAGCTGCGGGGCACGCTGCAGGCCGTTGCCGTCAAGGCGCCGGGCTTCGGTGATCGCCGCAAGGCCATGCTCGAGGACATCGCAATCCTGACCGGCGGCCGCGCGCTGACGGAAGACCTCGGCATCAAGCTCGAGAACATCAAGCTCGAGGATCTCGGCAAGGCCAAGAAGGTCACGATCACCAAGGACAACACGACGATCGTGGAAGGCTCCGGCGGCGCCAAGGATATCGAAGGCCGCGTGAAGCAGATCCGGACCCAGGTCGAAGAGACCACCTCCGACTACGACCGTGAGAAGCTGCAGGAGCGGCTCGCGAAGCTCGTCGGCGGCGTGGCCGTCATCAAGGTCGGTGCGGCGACCGAGACCGAGATGAAGGAAAAGAAGGCGCGCGTCGAAGACGCGATGCACGCAACCAAGGCAGCAGTCGAGGAAGGCATCGTCCCCGGCGGCGGCGTGGCGCTCATTCGCGCGGCCAAAGCGCTCGACAGCCTGAAGCTCGAAGGTGACCAGAAGGTTGGCCTCGAACTGATTCGCAAGGCCATCGAGGAGCCGCTTCGCTGGATCGCGACCAACGCGGGCCAGGAAGGCTCGATCGTCGTGGCGCGCGTCAAGGAAGCGAAGAACGCGGGAGAAGGCTACAACGCCGCGACCGACAAGTACGAGGACATGGTAGCGGCCGGCGTCATCGACCCGACGAAGGTCGTGCGCTCGGCGCTCCAGAACGCCTCGTCAATCGCATCCCTGCTGCTCACGACCGAAGCACTGGTCTGCGACATCCCCGAAGAGAAGAAGGATTCGCCGATGCCTGGTGGTGGCGGCGGCGGCGGCATGGGCGGGATGTACTAAAGGCAAGGCAGCTTGCCGCGCCGTAGCCGCTTGCGGCGGCGAAGGCGGGAAGGCTGAAAGCGCAAAGGCCGGCTGGAGCAATCCAGCCGGCCTTTTATTTTCGGTGAGCTTTCGTTTGCGAACGTCGATCCCGACGCGCTCGCGCGCTGCGCTCTTATCGCAGCGTGAAGGTCATCTCGATGACGATCAGCACCGGCACCGGCTGGCCGAGGCGCCGGCCCGGTTCGAAGCGCCACTGCTTGACGGTCTTGATGGCTTCCTTGTCGAGCCCGAAGTTGGAGTCGAGCGACTTCGTTATCTGCACGTTGCCGACGGATCCGTCCGGCATGACGACGGCTTCCATCGTGACGAGCCCCTGGATCCGGGCGCGCATCGCCTCACCGGTATAGCTCGGCTTCACTTCCTTGATCACGCGGGGTGACGTCACGCCGTTGCCCTCGCGGTATACCCCCCCGCCAGCCCCGCCGCCTGTGCCCGGTCCGTAACCGGATCCGGTTCCAGGCCCCACGCCGGAGCCGGTGCCCGTGCCTCCGCCCCCTCCCGTGCTCGGTCCCTGGGCGATGGTCGCGTCGGGAAGCTGAGACATGGCGCCCGGCAGTTCCTGCACTGACGTCACTGCCGGAATGTTCATCTGCGGCAGCGGCTTCGGCGGAGGCGGCTCGATCTTGGGCGGCGGCGTCATCGCCTTTGGCTTCGGCGGGACGATTTCCGCCTTGCGAGGCGGCTCCGGTGTGCGATTGCCCCCTCCGCCTCCCCCTCCGCCCGGTCCCGGCGACGCAATCCACGTGATGTCAGGAAGCGGCAGATTCTCGAGCGTGGTGGGCGCCACAGCGGGAATCCGCGTCATGACATACACGGCGATGGCGAGCCCCAGCAGGTGCGTGAGAATCGACCCAGCGATGCGCTGACCATAGCTCTGCCACGAGGTTTCGCTCCCCGGCACGTCGCCAGCGAGAAATCTCGAGTTCGGGCTCGCGCCTTGGTAGGCTTCAGGCATGAGGTGGTTCGAAGTGATGGGAAAAGCCATTGTCGCCCGAGTTTGTCGTTGTCGCAAGCTGCAATAAAGGTGCCCCGGTCTTGAGGGCCGTCTCGCAAGGAACCTGCGGATCCGCCGGCCGCGTGAGTCTCCTTCTTTGGACGCTCGAAGATGCAATGTGGACGGTCAGTTCAGAACGGGAACAGACAGAGGTACCGCTGACCGGGTCACGTCAGACCCTCCCCGTCCAGGCTCCGATCGCGGCGTTGCCGCCGCCGTACGAGTGGAGCCTGGCCAGGACATCGGCGGCCCGCGGCTCGCTGCGGACGCCCACCAGAATCCCGCCGCGCCCCGTCAGGGTCTCGAAAATGTAGCCGTCGTGCGCCTGGAATCCAGCCCTGCCGATGGTGGCCGCCAGACCGAGGCCGATCAGACCAGCGTCATCTCCCTGGAGTGCCGTGAGGAGCGGCCCTCTCCCGACGGCAGCCCCGAGGGCCTTCAGCTCGATGCGATCGGGCGGTGCGCCGAGCAGAGACTCGATGAGTGCGATGGACGCGGGAGACTCGAGGGCAAGAATGGTGATCGATTCGGGGACGAACCCGTCATGGACGAGCGCTTCGATGCCGCGACGGGCCCAGACGGCATCCTGGAAGACTCCGACCGTGAATCGCCCCTGGTCGGCCCGGCTCATTCCGTCCAGTTGGCGGTTTCCACCATCGTGGCGCCGCTTCCCTCCAGCGCGGCGCGGAAATCCAGCACCCGCGCCTCGTCGGTGTGCACCGCAATCAGCACGGCCCCTTCCCTGACGCCGTTCTGAAACGCGAGGGCGCGCTCCTTGTTCACGCCGGCCGCCGTGAGGGCGGAGGCGAGTCCACCGGCCGCGTGCCCGGCGGCCTCGCCAAGATCGGCGGACAGTGGACCGGCGGCCACGATCGGCCCGACGCCCGGCAGCACGAGCGCGATGGCCGCGAGGATATAGCCGGAGAGCTCGCCCAGCCGGCTGGCGGTGCGCGAGTCTTCGATCTCGACGCCCGGCGTGGCATCCATCTGGGCCGCCAGCGCCGCGTCGTCGTCATGATTCCGACTGATGACGGAGATGCGGTCGCGGTCGGCGCCCGCGGCATGCGCCGCGCGCGCGCCGGATGCGGCAGCGGACGTCGAAGGATAAAGCGCAAGAACCAGTGGGTGAGGCATGCAACTCCAGGTGACGGGCGCCGCCGCGCCGATTCGTAACGGGTGGCCCCTGTCCTCGCCGATCGAGGAAGCCACAGAGGCTAGGATTGTACCGTAACCAGATGGCACACGGACCCCGCTTCGATGTGGCGATTGTCGGCGGCGGTCCGGCGGGAGCGCGTGCGGCATGGCGCCTGGCTCGCGCTGGCGCACGCGTCGTGCTGTTCGATGGGAGCCATCCACGCGAGAAACCCTGCGGCGGCGGGGTGACCGGCCGAGCCCTCGACCTGGTCCGGGATGCCGTCGAACCGGCTGAACTCGCCACCGTGGCCATCGACAGCGCCACGTTCGAACACGGCGCGGAATGCATCTCGATGCCGCTCTCGAGGACCTCCGGTATCCCTCTGCTGGCTGTGATGTCCCGGCGTGTATTCGATGAAGCCCTTCTGCAGGCGGCGGTCGATGCGGGAGCGCGTCTGATTGCCGCTCGGGTGAGCGACATCGCGTCAGAGTCGGGCGGCTGGACGATCGCGTCCCGCGAGGAATCCGTGACCGCCGACTGGCTGCTCGGGGCCGACGGTCCGAACAGCTTCGTGCGCCGGCGCGTGCTGACCCCCTTCTCCCGCGAAGACCTGTCGATCGCGACCGGATTCTACGTGCACGGCTGCACGTCCAGGACGATCGCGATTGCCTTCGAGGACGAGCCTTCGGGTTACCTGTGGTCGTTCCCGCGACCCGATCACCTCGCCGTCGGAGTCTGCGCACAGGCGGACCAGAGCTCCACCGCCGCTCTTCTGCCTGTGGCCTCGCGATGGATCGCACGCCACACGACGGCGGGTGCGCGTCTCGAGAAGTACAGCTGGCCCATTCCATCGCTCACGGTGGATGCGCTTCGCCGGGAACGGCCGTCAGGCCCGCGATGGATGCTGCTCGGCGACGCCGGAGGCATGGTCGACCCGATCACGCGCGAAGGGATTTACTTTGCGCTCGCCTCGGGCGACGCCGCCGCCGACAGTCTGGCGTCAGGCGCCGACGCGTCGCACGGATACGATCAGCGCATCCGCGAAACCGTCCATCCCGAGCTCGCTCGTGCAGCGACGCTCAAAGGCATGTTCTTCAACCCGCGTTTCACCGGGCTTCTCATCGAGGCCCTCCGCGCGAGTGGCCCGATCCGGACTGTCATGGCCGACCTGATCGGCGGCGTTCAGCCCTATCACGGCCTCCGGAGACGGCTGCTGAAGACCCTCGAGCTGAGGCTTTTCGTGAGGCTGTTGCTCTCAAGCTGAGAGCTGTCAGCTGAGAGACTACTTGACCAGATACCCATCCCTCGCTCTCACCTGCGTCCCCGGACGTTTGACGATGACGGCGATGGAGCGCCACTCCTGGGAGCCCGCGATCAACGGGCGTGACGGCGTGTAGCCGAGCAGGTACTGCTGCCGCAGCTCGCGGGCGATGGCGCGCAGCGTGGCCGTCAGCGACGCCGCGTCTCGCGCGTGGTAGGAGCGGCCGCCGCTGCTGGTCGCGAGCTCGGCGAAGAGTGGCGGGCGGTCCGGACCGAGCGCGATCGGAAAGATCATGACGTCCGATCGCCTGGCACGCTCGAGCGCATCGGACCCGGCCGCCTTGCTGTACCGATCGTCACCATCGGACAGGAGCACGAGGGCACGCCGGCCCCTGGCCGGCTGGACGTGGTCGACGGCCTGGATGATGGCGTCGTACAACCCGGTGGTCCCGAACGGCTCCAGGCGCGCGAGGACGTCGTACTGCGCAGACCGGTCAGTGGACAGCGGCGCAAGAATTTCGACTTCGGACCCGACCGCAACGACCATCGACTGATCCTGCGGCCGGAGCTCGCCGAGAAACGCGCGTGCGGCGGCCTTCGCGAGCGCGAGCCGCGTGCCCGACATGCTGAAGCTGCGATCGAGGGCGACGGCGACAGACAACGGGAACTCTCCCGCGGAAAAATTCGCAATCTGCTGGCGCTCGCCATTCTCGCGCAGCTCGAAATCGTCCGCCTTGAGACCCGGTTGCGGCTCGCCGCGGCTGTCCGTGACGCTGGCATAGACCTCAACCAGGTTGACCCCGGACGTGAACTGGCCGTGGACGGCCGCCCCGCCGGCGAGCAGAATCAGCCCGAGGAGCCAGCTCGAGGGCCCGGCACGGCCCCGGCCGGCATGCCGAACAGGGGTGATACAATCAAGGCGTTCGCGCGAAGTCTGACAAGGAGCCCCCATGTTTGGCCGCCTCGGCATACCCGAGCTCGTAATCATCCTCTTCATCATCATCCTGATTTTTGGAGCAAATCGCCTGCCCGAAATCGGACGCGGCATCGGCAAGGGGATCAAGAATTTCAAGGAATCGAACGCGGACGGCAAGCGCGACGAGTAAGCCTCACAGCACGACCCGCGCGTCTCCCACGCGACGGGTAACACGCTCCCGATCCAAATACTCCAGCAACGGAATCGCATACTTCCGCGTGATTCCATAGCGCGCCTTGAACGTCATCACGTCCACCCGCGCGTCTCCTCCTCCGGATTGTTTGAGTGCTCTGACCTCGCTCTTCAGCCGCGCCAGCGCCTCGGTGTGAAACAGCAGCGTCTCCACCCTGATCAGAATCTTCTGACGAACCAGCAGCTTCGCCATGCGATCCACGACATCTGCCGCCAGGCCGGCGGATGCGGCCACCGACATGATGTCCGGAGGTGCGAGACCAGCGTCGCGGAAGAGCCGCTCGACGACTTCTCCGGCGCGGGTCTCCTCCGCGGACATCGCCAGGTGACGTCCGGCGAGCGCAAGCCGATCGCGTCCCGAAAGCCTGCCGCTGGACGAGAGCATCGATACGACGTGTTCGAAGACCGGCGGCGCCGCCCTTCCGAAGAGTCGCACTCTGGCTTCTTCGCGCGGCATCCCGTCGGACAGCGGCTGGGCGGTGTGATGCGCGGCCACGGCGGCCAGGAGACGAGACGACAGAGCCTCCAGCACAGCCGGCGAGAGCAGAAACGTTCCGACGCGGATGGCTCGCCCCGCGGCGGTCAGGCTCTCTTCGATGGCGCCTGCCTCGGACGGCGCGAGTCCGGCGCGACTTACGAGCGCGGCCTCGGCCAGGCCCGCCGCTCCCCGCTCGTCGATGAACACGAGCGCCGCGCTCTCGCCGGCGGTACGCGCGTCACCGGATGCGTCCAGTTGCCGGAACCGGGCAAGAGCGGCGGCGTTGCGGATCGCGGACCGGGGCGGTTGCGGATCCAGCACGACTCCGCCGCCGATCGTCACCGCCGGCGAATACGCACGAAGGATGAATCGATCGCCCCGCGTGAGCACCGCAAGTCCTTCGAGCCGTATGCGTACGTAGGCGGAATCGCCCGGCGTGATCTCTGAAACCGAATCCCGAGTCCCGGATCCCGATTTGATCGCTCCGATCGCGACCCGCCCGAGCACCTCTGTCGTCCCCTGGTGAAAACGGACCCTGGCACCGTGCCGCAGAGCACGCGCATCCTTGAGGACGTCAATCAAGGCGTCCACGCGGCGCGTCGGCTCGAACGCATCCGGGCTGCACAGGGTGTCTCCGCGCGTCACGTCGGCAAGCTCCACGCCACCGACATTCACGGCGACACGGCGCCCGGCTTCAGCCGCCTGTTCCTGGCGTCCGTGCACCTGCAGGCCGCGGGCCTTGACGGTCAGCCCCCTCGGCAGCAGGCTCAGCTCGTCGTCCTGCCGGAACCGCCCGGAAACGAGCGTGCCGGTGACGACGGTGCCGAAACCCTTCACTGAAAAGACGCGGTCGATGGGAAGGCGCGCCGGACCGTCGGCGCGACGCGCGTGGAAGCCGGATGCGAGGGAGGTCAGCGCCTCCCGCAGGCTGTCGAGCCCGGCCCCGGTCTTCGCGGAGACCGCCACCATGGGGGCATCTTCGAGAAAGGATCCAGCGACGAGCGCGCGCACTTCCGCGCCCGCGAGCTCGAGCATCTCGGGATCCGCGGTGTCGGACTTCGTCAGGACGAGGATGCCGGCCGGGACCTGGAGGAGCCGGCAGATCTGAAAGTGCTCCCGTGTCTGCGGCATGACTGATTCGTCAGCCGCAACGACCAGCATCACGAGATCGATGCCGCCGGCGCCCGCCAGCATGTTCTTGACGAACCGTTCGTGCCCGGGCACGTCGACGAACGCCAGGTTGACGCCGCCGGTCTCCAGGTGGGCGAATCCGAGATCGATCGTGATCCCGCGCTCCTGCTCTTCCTTCAGCCTGTCGGGATCGGTCCCGGTCAGGGCGCGGACGAGCGCGCTCTTGCCATGATCGATGTGTCCCGCCGTGCCGACGACGACAGACTTCAGCGGCGGCCCTTCTTCACGGCCCGCTCTTTCCTGCCTGGCCGCGATTTGCGTTTCGCCCCCTTGGCTCCTGGAGCGCTGCGCTTTTTGCCGGCCGCCTTCGCACCGGGCTTTGTGGCTGCTCGATCCCTCGGAGTGATGCGGCTGTGGCGCGGTCCCCGGTTCCGTTCCGACTCCCGCACGCGATCGAGGATCTCGGAGAGCCCGAGGTCGATCTGCCGCCGCTCCATGTCCACCTTGACGACTTGGACCGTGACCTTGTCGCCAAGCCGATACACCCGTCCGGTCTTTTCTCCCTGGAGCGTGTGCGCCTTCTCGACGAAGCGGTAATAGTCGTCCGCCATCGTGGACACGTGGACGAGCCCCTCGACGAAATGCTCGACCAGCTCGATGAACAGACCGAAGGCACTGACCCCCGTGATGTAGCCCTCGAACTCGTCGCCGACCTTGTCCGCCATGAAGCGGACCTTCTTCCACTGGACGAGCTCGCGTTCGGCTTCGTCTGCGCGGCGCTCGCGTTCCGACGTGTGTCGCGCAATCTCCGGCAGGTCGTCGGTGAGCTCCTCGCGCCGGTCCGCACTCATGAGACCCCGCCTCGACTCCCGCAACGTCCGGTGCACGACCAGATCCGGGTAGCGGCGGATTGGCGACGTGAAATGCGTATAGCTCTCCGCGGCAAGGCCGAAGTGACCGCGGTTCTGCGGATCGTAGCGGGCCTTCTGCATCGTACGCAGCATCAGGAACGCGATCGGCTTCTCCTCGGGCGTCCCCCGCATGCGCTCGACGAGCTTCTGGAAGTGCCGCGGCTTGACGTGCTCCGGCGGCGCGCCGATGCTGTAACCGAGCGTCGTGACGAACTCCTCGAACTCCTCCACCTTCATCGGATCGGGGTCCTCGTGGATGCGATAGAGCGTCGGCACGTCGTTGTCGTCGAGATGCTGGGCCACGGTTTCGTTCGCCAGCAGCATGAACTCTTCGATGATGCGGTGGGCGACGTTCCGTTCGGCCGCGATGATCGCCTCAACCAGTCCCGCGTCGTCGAGGACGATTTCCGGTTGCTTCAGATCGAAATCGATCGAGCCCCGCCGGTGGCGGCGCTTGTTCAGGATCGAGAAGAGCTCGCGCATGGACTCGAACAAGGGCACCAGCGCGTGGTACTTCTTCGTGGTGGCGGGATCGTGATCGGTCAGGATCGCGTGGACTTCGTTGTACGTCATCCGCGCGTCGCTGTGGATGACGCCGTCGTGCAGCTCGTACCGGACAACGTTCCCTTTTGGATCGATTTCCATCAGGCACGACTGGACCAGACGGTCAACGTTCGGCTTCAGGCTGCAGATACCTGTGGACAGCTCGGACGGAAACATGTGAACCGCGCGGTCCGGAAAATAGACCGACGTCGATCGCTCGTAGGCTTCCTCGTCGAGCGCACCCCCCTCGGGGACGTAGTGCGCGACATCCGCAATGTGCACGCCGAGCCAGTAGTGCCCGTTGGGCAGCCGGTCCAGCGTGATCGCGTCGTCGAAGTCCCGCGCGTGCTCACCGTCGATCGTGACCGTCAAGAGCGGGCGGAAATCGGAGCGCCCCGTGATGTCCTTCTCCAGGACATCCGTGCCGACGTTGCGCGCTTCGTCCACCGCTTCGTCGGAATGCGCGTCGGGCAGCCCGAACTTGCGGATGATGATTTCGTTGTCAACCCCCGGTTCGTTGATGTCGCCGAGCACCTCCTTGACGCGGCCGACGGGGCCGCGGGTGGGTGTCGGCCAGCGCGTAATCTCGACAACCACCATGTCGCCCGGTGCGGCAGCAAGATGCTCGCCGGAAGGAATCTGCACGTCCATGATCAGCCGGCGATCGAACGGCACGACGAACCCGATTCCGAGACCGTCCTGATCGAAGCGTCCGACGACCGTGTCGGAGCCCCGCTCCAGGACGCGGACGATCCGCCCCTCCGCGCGATCCGCGCTGACGCGCTCGATTCGCGCCACGACCCTGTCGCCGTGCATGGCCTGATTCAGGTTGCTCCCGGCGATATACAGATCCCCCTTCACGTTCTCCAGCGGCCGATCCGGCACCACGAAGCCGAAACCCCGTGGATGAGTGACCATTCGACCGACAATCAGGTTCATCCTGTCGGGGAGGCCGAACCGGTTGCCCCGCACTTCGACGAGGTCGCCGCTCTCGACGAGGTCGGCAAGGAGGCGTTTGAAGATCGGGCGCTCCTCGCGGGACAAGTCCAGGGCCTCCAGCAGCTCCCGGGGCGTGGCAGGGTGGCTCAGCTTGTCCCGAATCAGCGTCAGGATCTGCTCGTGATTCAACATTCCTTCGATTTTATGTGGGTCGCTCGGAAACGGCACACATTCTCATGGCTTTATTCCAACCGCGCTCCCCGTGCCTGAGTCTAGAGATTGTGTGACGGCAACCGTGCCTCTTGAGGTCACCGACCTGGAGCTCGTGCGACTTGCCCAGGCCGGCGACCTCGATGCTTTCGGCGAACTGGTCGAGCGGAACCGCCGTGCGGTGTTCCGGGCGGCCCTGGCCTGCGTGGGGTCTCCCGCCGAGGCCGACGACGTCGCCCAGGAGGCGTTCGTGACCGCCTTCAGAAAGCTCCACACCTTTCGCGGCGACTCGCAGTTCCGCACCTGGCTTCTGTCAATCACCTGGCGAAAAGCCATCGATCGCCGAAAGAGCGTCGTGCGGTGGCTGCGCCTCACCGTAGGACCACCTCGCGACGAATCGGGAGAGGACGCCTTCGACTATATGGATCGGATTCCTTCGGAGGGCCGCTCGCAGGAAGAAACGGTCGTGGACGACGAGCTCCAGCGGAACGTCACGCGCCTGATCGGGACGCTGCCGAAGAAGCTGCGGGACGCTCTCCTGCTCGCCGGCACGGGCGAGCACACCTACGAACAAATCAGCCGCATGCTCGACACGCCGCTCGGCACGGTGAAATGGCGCGTCTCGGAGGCCCGCCGCGTGCTCAAGCAGAAGCTGGCCGCGCTGGGTTACGCATATGAGTGAAAACCACCCTGGTTTTGACGGCTCACGCCCGTCAGTGCTGGATGCGGCGATTGACCGCGCCGTGCGGCAGATGGTGCAGGTCGATCCTCCGTCCGGATTGCATCGACGGGTCCTTTCCCGGCTCACAGTGCCCGCGGCGCCGAAGCGCGCGCCCAGGCGCTACGTGGCGGCGTTCGCCACACTGGGCGTGCTCGTGCTCGCGGTCGGCCTGCTGGTCCGCGACAAGGCTCCAGTCTCGACTCCGGTCGCCACCGTGGTCAGCCCCGCCAGTGTTCCGGAGGCCCGGAAGCAGCAGGCCGATAGTCCAAGTCCAAAGACTGCCGGCCCCCTGAATCAGCGTCCATCGGCGCCGGACGCCGCGGCCCCTGCTCCGCGTCAGACTCCACCGGCGCGGGCGCGTCGCGCCCCGCACGCCGAGGTGATCCCGATGCCGGAGATCACGAACGTGTTCGGCCCTCCTGCCAACACAGTCGCGGGAGCGAGTGTGTCCGCGCGGGAAAGCGACAGCCGGGGAGCGCTCACGGAGACCGTGACGGCGAGCCCCATAGAGATTCAGCTGTTGACGATTACCCCGCTCGAGATCGAACCGCTTCGAATTCCGGATATTCCCGCGGCAGAGAGACGACGCTAGACAATCAGGAGTGAGCCCATGATGAAGCGACTTTTCGCGGCGTGCATCGCCGCCGGTTTGACGATGGTCTCGCTCTCCGCACAACAGGAGGCAGCAGTCCCGCCACCCGCGCAGGCCAAAGCCGAGGCCCCATCGCCAGTGTTGGGGAAGCGCCGCAACGTCAGCATCGAGGTCAAGCTCACTGACCAGACCGGCACCTCGGAACCTGTGACGACGAAGGTCGTCACCATGATCGTCGCGGACGGACGACTGGGCAGCGTCCGCAGTGCCGGCAGTGTCATGGTCCCTGTGAGCGGACCCGCAGCGGCGGTGCCTTCGGCCGGCCGGTCCAGCGTGGGCGTGACCCTCAATGTCGACGCGAACCCGGCGATTCACTCGGACGGATCGGTCCTGCTGACGTTGAAGCTTGAATACAATCCGCGACCGGGCGGAGACGACACGGGGCGAGACGCGCGGCTGGAGGAGGGGGTGACGGTCACGCTGGAGTCCGGCAAGCCGATGGTGATCTCGAGGGCAGCCGACCCTGCGGGCAACCGGAAGGTCAATGTGGAAGTGACGGCGACGGTGCTGAAGTAGAGGCTACTGCCCGAGAGCAATCTTGATCGCGTCGAGCGCTTCGCTGGCCTTCGCGTTCGCCGACGGATCGAGCTTGCCGGAAAGGCGCTGCGCCTCTTCGACGTGCCCGAGCGCGGCGTCGATCCGCGACGCGGCGTCACTGAGGCGGGCATCCTGGTACCGGTCCTTCACGCGCCGCAATGGAGCTTTCGAGTCTTCGAAGTGACGGCTCGCGTCGCCGAAGTTGTTGTTGTAGAGGCTGACACGCGCGTCCAGGATCTGGCACCTGCCGTCGGCGAGATCCAGCTGCTGGCGCGCTTCGTCGAGCGATACCTGCAGGCCCACCCGCCCCGATGCGCCCCAGGCAAAGCCGAGACCGAGGGTCACGATCAGGACGGCGAAGGCAATGAGGATGAGCTTACCGCGCGTAAACATGTCTCATCTTAGGCCAACGAGAGCCCCTCTGGGGTCTGACCCCGGTCGTCGGATTACACACTCTTGAGCACAACGTGAATATCACCCACGTTCGTTCCGGTCGGACCCCAGAAGATCAGGTCCCCCAGCGGAAGAAAGAAATCATAAGTGGCGTTCTGCCGGAGCGCGTCGTTCGCGTCGCGGCCCGCCTCCGCCGCCCGCCTGCCGGACGACGGGTCCACGATAGCCCCCGCGGCATCGGTCGGGCCATCGACCCCATCCGTACCGGCACTGCCGAGCACGGCGTCCCCGCGAGCCGCGGCGATGGCGGACATCGCACTGAGCGCGAACTCCTGATTGCGACCGCCCCGGCCGGACCCGGTGACGCGGACGGTCGTTTCTCCCGAGGCAATGACGCAGATCGGCCGCCCCGCGGTTGCTGTACGGCTCAGCGCTTCGTCGGCGAAAGCCGCTCCCGCGAGACGCGCCTCTCCCGTAGTCGCCGCCGCGATCAACTCGACCTCGTACCCCAGCTCACGCGCGGCGCGCGCCGCACCGTCCATCGCGATCTGCCGCGTCCCGATCACCTCGTACCTGGACTCGGCAAGCCGCGGGTCGCCCGGACCGGGCGTCTCATCGGCTCCCCGCTCGAGATGGGCCAGGACGGCCGGCGGAATCACCGCAGCGATGCCCGCCGCCCGCACGATGGCCAGCGCCTCCTCGAACGTCGTCGGATCGGCGACCGTCGGCCCCGAGCCGATGACGGACGGATCGTCCGGCACGGCACCGTGCACGTCGGAAATCGACCATGTCAGCGACCGTCCTCCGACGGCCGCCAGACGGCCCCCCTTGATCGCCGACAGATGCTTGCGCACGCAGTTGAGATCCTCGATCGGCGCGCCTGCGTGCATCAGCGCACGCGCGGTGCTGATCTTGTCCTCCCGCGAAAGGCCGTCGGCCGGTACCACGAGGAGCGACGACGCGCCTCCCGACAGGAGTACTACGAGCGCACCGTTCTGACGGTTGGCTGCCGCACCGGCGAGTGCTCGTCGCCCAGCGGCTTCGCTCGCGGCGTTCGGGTACGGGTGCGTGCCGTCGTGCCACTCGAAACCCGGCGGCACCGATCCCTCTCCGCGGGGTCCGGTACCGACGCCGGAGATCGTGGCCTGTGCGTGGCGCGTCTGGCGGGCATCCGTGTCCGCCAGTTCAACAAAGGCGCGGGCCATCGGCCATGCAGCCTTGCCGGCGGCAACAACGAAGAGTGATGTCGATGGAAGTGCGGAGAGAGCGCCGCGGGACACCGCGCCCTGAATCAGGCGACCCGGCTCGACGGCGTCGACGGCTGCCCGAAGAATGTTCAGCAGGTCGCCCCGGCGGGGCGCCTGCGGACCCGAACCGCGAAGCGATCCGCTCAGTGCAGTTGCTTCGGGTCAGACCAGCCCGAGAGGCCGGTGACCGCGTTGAAGGAACGGAGCAGGCGTCCCATCAACTGATCGGCGTCTCCCTGCGAGCATAACTGCTCGAGGCGACTGAGTACGCGCGCCAATGCCTGGTCGGCATCGGTGATCGCGCTTTCTGAGAAGTATTCACGCTGCCGCGCGAGACACTCGCGGTGCCTGATGAACTCCTCACGGTAGAAGTCTGAGGGAAGACCGACAGGGGCGCTCAAGACCCGTTTCGGGCTGACGACGCGTGCCATGCGACTCCTCGCGTGGTGACTTAGACGGATGAGGCCAGTGTAAACGGGCGATGAACGACTGTCAACGTGGACCGTTTCGGGCCCCCGGCCGTCGGAGCTCCCATGGCAGGAGACCAGAACTCGAAGCGAAGGCTCATCAGTGCACTCGTCTGGCCACGATCAGTCCGCCAAGGCACCCGAGCAGCATGCCCCCCGCGACGATGGCGAGAGCCAGGTGGAAAGGCAGAAATGTGATCGTTCCGAGGCCGATTGAGTCGGCCGCCGCCTGGCCGTAACGGGCGCGGCCTGCCGCGAACAAGCCCCAGAGCAGCACCATCGCGAGCAACGCCCCGGTGCCCCCCTGCAGTATGCCTTCCACCACGAAAGGCCCGCGGACGTATGCGATGGGCGCGCCGACGAGCTCCATGATTTTGATCTCGTCCTCCCTGGCGGCCGCCGCCAGCCGCACGACGTTGGCGACCGTCAGCGCCGACGCGACGGCCAGCACGACGATGATGATGAGGCCGATCCCGCGCAGGAACCGGACGACCGTGTTCAGGCGTGCGAGCCAGCGTCTGTCGTACCGCACGTCCGCCACTCCCCCGAGGCCACCCAGCGCCGCCGCGAGATTGTCCACCGCGGCACCGGAGCTCCGCGCATCCGGTTTCAACCTGACCTCGATGGATGCGGGAAATGGATTCGTATCGAGTCGCTGTGCAGCACCCGCGAGGTCGGGAAAGTCCTGGCTGAAGCGCGTTGCGGCCTGTGCCTTGGAGACGTACTCGCGATGCGCCGCGAGCCCGCTTTGCGCGACGAGGTCGTCCACGAGACGCAGCTGGTCCGGCGTGACGTCGTCCTGGACGTACACGGAGAGCTCCGCGGATTCGGTCCAGCGGCCGACGAGACGCTGCAGGTTCGTGTTGAGCGCGAGGAAGAGGCCCAGGACGAACAGCCCGACCGCGATAGTGAGGATCGCAAGGATCGCCGCGCTGCGGCCGCGCCAGAGACTGGCGGCGGCCTCGGTGAAGAAGTACTTGAGCGCCCTCACGAGATCATCTCCACGATGTGGCCGTGGTCGAGCGTGACCGAGCGGCGCCCGACGCGCCGTATCAGCTCGCGATCGTGCGTGGCCACGAGCACAGTCGTTCCGCGTGCGTTGATCTCGCGGAACAGATTCATGATCTCCAGTGAGAGGTCCGGATCGAGGTTACCTGTCGGCTCGTCCGCGAGGATGATCGTGGGGTCGTTGACCAGCGCGCGGGCAATCGCGACACGCTGCTGCTCGCCGCCCGAGAGTTCCATGGGATAGGCGCCCATGCGGTGCTGCAGGCCCGACCCACTTGAGGACCTGGAACGTGCGCCGCTGCTGCTGGACCACCGCCATGCCGAGCACGCGCGGTACGAAGGATACGTTTTCGAGGACGGTCTTGTTCGGCAGGAGCTTGAAGTCCTGAAACACGAACCCGAGGGAGCGGCGATACGCCTGGACCTGACGCCGGTTCAGGGTGGCGAGGTTGCGGCCGTCGACGGTCAGCTCACCGTCCGTCGGCACGTCCTGGCGGAGGAGCATTCGAAGGAGCGTGGACTTTCCCGCGCCGCTCGGGCCGGTCAGGAATACGAAATCCCCCTTGTCGATGCGGAGCGAGAGGTCGCGCAGGGCGTACACACCGCGCGTGTACGTCTTGGACACGCGCGTGGCCTCGATCACGCGGGTTCCCTGTCCAGCTCACGGCGGACGATCGTGTTGACGAGCGCCGGATTCGCCTTTCCACCCATGCCCTTGATCACCTGCCCCACGAGGAACCCGAAGGTCTGTTTCTTGCCGGCCCGATACTGCGTGACGGCATCCAGATTGGCCTTGAGCACCTTCCGCACCGTCGCCTCGACCGCCCCTTCATCATCGATGCGACCGAGACTTTCGGCCGCCACGATGTCTCCGGCGCTTCGGCCCGAGCCGTACATCTTTTCGAACACGTCTTTCGCTGTCGGTCCGCTGATGGTGCCCGAGTCGACGAGCCGGATCAAGTCCGCCAGCGCGACGGGTGTGATCGGGACCACGTCGATGCTGACGCCAAGCTCGTTCATCTTGCGCGTCAGCTCCCCCATGACCCAGTTGCTCGCGGCCTTCGCATTGCCGGACCTGGCCGCCGTGGCCTCGAAATACGTGGCGGTCGCGGCCGACTGTGTGAGAAGCGCCGCATCATACTCCGACAGGGCGTATTCGGCGATGAATCGCCGGCGTCGGGCGTCCGGCAACTCGGGCAGCGCCCCCCGGACCTCCTCAATCCATGCAGCCTGTACCTGGAGCGGCGGGAGATCCGGTTCAGGAAAATAGCGATAGTCGTGCGCGTCTTCCTTGCTGCGCATCGACAGGGTCCTGCCCGCGGCGGGGTCCCACAACCGCGTCTCGTGCTCGACCCGGCCGCCTCCGTCGAGCAGCGCGATCTGGCGATCGATCTCGTACTCGAGCGCACGCTGCACGTGACGGAACGAGTTGAGGTTCTTGATCTCCGTCTTCACGCCGAATGGAACGGTGCCGGCGCGGCGCACCGAGATGTTGGCGTCGCAGCGGAGGCTGCCCTCCTCCATGTTTCCATCGGTGACACCGGTCGCCACCAGAATCGCCCGCAGGCGGCTGAAGCACTCGGCCGCATCCGCGGGATGACGCACGTCGGGGTGGCTGACGATTTCAATCAGCGGCACACCGCTGCGGTTGAAGTCGAGCGCCGTCGCGCGGTCCGAGTCGGCGAGCCCCTCGTGCAGCGACTTGCCCGCGTCCTCCTCCAGGTGCACCCGGATGATGCCGACCCGGCGCGCCTCGCCGCGCGCGTCGAATTCCAGCGCACCTTCCGTGGCGAGCGGACGATCGTACTGGGAGATCTGATATCCCTTCGGCAGGTCCGGATAAAAGTAGTTCTTGCGCGCGAACACCGACCGCTCGTGGACGGTGCACCCCAGGGCGAGCGCGGCCTTCACCGCGAGCTCGACCGCGCGCCGGTTCAGGACCGGCAGCGCCCCGGGCAGGCCGAGGCAGACCGGACAGGTCTGCGTGTTGGGGGCCGCGCCGAAGCGCGTGCTGCAGCCGCAGAACAGCTTGCTCTCTGTCTGCAGCTGCGTGTGAATTTCCAGACCGATGACGGGCTCGTAAGACATGCTGGGTGCAGAGGGGATTGTAAATCAGACCTCAGCTCTCAGCTATCAGCTTTCAGTTCTCAGCTCTCAGCCCTGGCTCTAGCTGACAGCTGACAGCTGACAGCTGACAGCTCCCGTCACAACGCCCAGCATCCTGGTCTCAGCGGACAGCTGATGGCTGAAAGCTGAAAGCTTGTGTCAGAGCGCATCCATGACGCGCCTGAAGGCGCTGACGACGACGGGGTCGAACTGCGAGCCGCTGCACCGCTCGACCTCGACGAGCGCCTCCCGCGGACTGACGGCGTCGCGAAACACCCGCGGGCGGGTCATGGTGTCGTACGCGTCCGCCACGCAGACGATGCGCGCACCGATCGACACCTGCGCGGCGTGCACGCCGCGCGGATAGCCGAGACCGTCCATGCGCTCGTGGGCATCCCGGACAATCGGGACAGCGCTCCGAAGGTACGGCACGTTCGCGATGAGCTCGCTGCCGAGCGTCGGATGGTGTCGGACGAGCGTCTGCTCCTCCTCCGTCAGCGGTGCGGGCTTCCGGAGGATGGCGTCGGGGATGGCCAGTTTCCCGACGTCGTGCAGCAGCCCGCCGTGCTCGATCGAGGCCAGCTCCTGGGCCGCCACGCCGAGGATGCGGGCAATGCTGACCGAGACCGCGGCCACACGATAGGCGTGCGCGTATGCTTCCGGGTTCGTGAGCGTCAGCATCGCGAGCATCGCGTCCACCGCTTCATCGCTGTCGACGTAGATTGCCGTCACGGCATCGTTCAGACGCGTCCGTCGAATCGCCATCTCCTGCTGCAGCGATTCCCGCCACAGGCGCGCGTCCCAGGCCGAGTGGTGGAACTGGAGGCCGCGCGTGACGGCTTCGCGAAGCCGCTCACGGCCGAATGGCTTCGTCAGGTAGTCGATCACGCCCCGGCGCATGGTCTCGACTGCAGGTCCGGCCCCCTGGACGCCGGTGGCCATGATCACGGCCGTCTCCGGATACTGCTCGCGGATCTTGCCGGCCAGCCAGAGCCCGTCGTGGCCCGGCATGCGGATGTCGCACAGAGCCACGGCGGACGGCTGATCCTGGAGCCGCCCAAGCGCTTCCTCGGCGCTGGCGGCGGTCGTGACGGTGTAGCCGCTCGATTCGAGCCAGCGCGCCATCAAATCCCGCGCGCCGGTCTCGTCGTCGACCACGAGCACACTCTGTGAGGGGGGCGCGACCCTGGACGCCGCCGGAGCGCCGCCGGGTTCGGCGGCGGCTGTCGTCTTCTCGTCCGCCATGATCAGGCCTCGACCAGGACCATCCCGTCACTGCGGCGGGTGATCGTCTCCGACAGGTCCAGGCGCTCGAGCCGGCGGTAGAGCGCCCGGCGGCTCAGGCCAAGCATCTTCGCCGCCGCCTTCTTGTTGCCTCCGGCGCGCAAGAGCGCCCGCTGGATGTGATCGCGTTCGACGGTGACGAGCAGGTCCCGGTTGGCGTCCGCCGCGTGTTCCGTCTCCATGCGGATCGCCGGCACGGACGTCGCGGAGGGTTCGGCCGGGCCCGGCATACTGACGCCCAGCTCGCGCTCCGTGATGAACTCGCCGTCTACAAGAATGCACGCCCGCTCGATGACGTTGCGGAGCTCCCGCACGTTGCCTTCCCAGTTTGCGGAGGCCAGCACGCGCTCGGCTCCGGGCGTCAGCCCTGCCACCGGCTTCTGGAGGCGTTCGCTGGTCTGCCGGACGAAGGCAGCGGTCAGGTATGGAATGTCTTCGCGTCGATTGCGCAGCGCCGGCAGCTTCACTTCGACGATATTCAGGCGGTAGTACAGATCGCTCCGGAAACGCCCCGCTGTGACTTCCGCGCGCAGATCGCGATTGGTCGCCGCGAGCACGTGCACGTTCACGCGCTTCGGTTCGAGCGAACCGACTCGGTGCACCTCGCCGAGCTCGAGCACGCGCAGCAGCTTCGCCTGGACCGACGGGGGCAGTTCCCCGATCTCGTCCAGGAGTATCGTGCCGCCGTCAGCCAGCTCGAAGAGTCCCGGCTTGTGGTCGGTGGCGCCGGTAAATGCGCCGCGCACGTGCCCGAACAACTCGCTCTCGAAGAGCGTTTCGACGACAGCGGAACAGTTCACCGTCACGAACCGGCGCTCCCGGCGCGGGCCTGTCTGGTGGAGCGCACGCGCCACGAGCTCCTTGCCGGTGCCGGTCTCCCCGGTGATGAGCGCAGTGCGCACGTGCGGCGCCAGGCGTCGGATCATGCCGAACAGCTCGTGCATCACCGGCCCGCGGCCGATCATGCCGCAGAACTCGAGGTGGCGCGCCACGTCGCTCTCCATCGCGAGCAGATTGCGGCGGCGCTCGATCTCTTCGCGCACGGAGGCGAGCAGCTGCTCGAGTCTCGCGAAGTCGAGCGGCTTGCTCAGGTAATCCATCGCGCCGAGCTTGATGGCTTCGACCGCCGTATCCACCGTCGCGAACCCGGTCATCAGCACGGCCTGGCAGTGCGGATCGATTTCGCGGATCGCACGGATGACGTCGAGTCCGCCGATGTCCGGCATCCGCAGATCGACCATCGCAATGTCCGCGCTGCGAGTCTGGAGCTGCGCGATCGCCTCGCGGCCGCCGGAGCATGCGATGACGTCGAAACCCGCCCGGCGACCGAAACGCGACACCACGTCGAGAATGCCCTGTTCGTCGTCAACTACTACAAGCGAGGGACGCTGCGCCGTCATACATACTCCTTGGACACTGCATGGACCGCCGATCGAATGGCCCGCAAATGAAATGGGGGCGCGAGGACGGCACGCGCCTGTTCACGCCCGAACCGTTCGACGTCGCCTTCGTCGGCCGCTATCGACATGAGCACCAGCGGAACCCTGCCAGCTTCCGCCCGCACGGCACGCCATGCCGGAAGATCCGCCGCGATGATGCCGCGATCCACGAAGGCGGCCTGCACCAGGCCCTGCCGGCAGATCGCGATCGCCTCCGCACTCGTTGCCGCGGTGACGACCGCCAGGCCCCAGCCTGAGAGCACCGCCGACACGTAGTCGCGGTCGGCCTGCTCCGGGTGCGCCACGAGATGGGGCTTTTCGTTCTCTTCGACCCGTGCGGGCAACAGCAGCGAGAACGTCGTGCCGCTGCCGGCGGAGCTCTCCACCGAGATCTGCCCGCCATGGTCGCGCACGATGCCGTAGCAGATGCTGAGCCCGAGACCGGTCCCTTCCCCGACGTCACGCGTCGTGAAGAACGGATCGAAGATGCGGGACATGTTGTCCGTGTCGATGCCGTGCCCCGTGTCCGACACGAACAGCTCGACGGCGGCCGCCGCCTCGTCGTACCTGGTGCCGACGTGCAGCCGCTTCTTCGTGCGCCCGCGCATGGCCTGCTCGGCGTTCAGCAGGAGATTGAGCAGCGCCTGCTGGAGCTGGCTGCCGTCTGCCACGACAGACGGCAACGAGGCGTGAAACTCAGCGACGAGCTCGATGTTGTTCAGGCGATGTTCGTAGGCGCGCAGCGCCAGGACTCGTCCGAACAGGTCCGCGACGTCCTGCGGTGCGCGCGAGACCGCCTGCCGTCGCGCAAACGCGAGGAGGTTGCGCACGATCCGTGCGGCTCGCTCGGACTCCTCGCTGATCCGCTTGAGATCGTGAGCGATCTCCGGTCTGGGGCGCATCACACCCGGCGGGCTCGCTTCCAGGAACTCCTCCTGCAGCAGCTGCGAGTACCCGATGACGCTCGTCAGGGGGTTGTTCAGCTCGTGGGCGACGCCGGCGACCAGTTGTCCGATGGCCGACAGCTTCTCCGCCTGCAGCAGCTGCGCCTGCGTGGACTTCAGGCGCTCCAGGGCAGCCATCGAGCGCGCGTTGGCCTGGGCCAGCTCGTCGCTCATCTGCCGTATCCGGCGCGCCACCTGAATTTCCTCGGTCACGTCCTTCGCGACCTGGACGACCGAGACCCCGTCGCGGCCGCCGGCCACCGGGAACGTCGTCACGCTGAAGATCTGTCCGTCCGGTCTGGTGACTTCGGCCCGGCTCGTATCGCTTGCAACAGCCCGTGTCACGGCGCACTCGCCCGACGCCTCGCCGCAGAATCCGATGTCGGTGCACGTCACGCCCCGCAGGCTCCGCAGGTCGCGACCCAGGTGCTCGGCCAGTGCGACGTTGCCGCGAAGCAGTCCGCCCCGGCTGTCGAACACCGCAATCGGGTCACTGATGGCGTCAAACGTCCGCTCCCACTCCTGTTTCCCTCGTCGAACGACGTCGTGAAGCCGCGCATTCTGCACGGCGACGACGATCTGCCTGGCGACCACCGCGACGAGGCGCTGATCCGCTGGATCGAAACGCCGTGGCGTGGCGGCGCCGAGCGACAAGGTGCCGATCAATTCGGTCCCGGCCATCATTGGCACGCTGATCGCGCTCAACAACGCCGGATGGCCCGATGCGCCTGGCGGCAGGAGCTCCCGCAGGTCTTCCACGATGCACGGGGTCCGATGGGTGATCACGTGATCGCTCGGCCGCGGCACGCCGTTCTCGAGCCAGACCCGGTTGACCACCGTCGGACCAACCGACGCCGTTTCAGGGAACGAGCCATCGCCGTTCCGGAGACGGACGGAGCCGCCGACCACGTCGAGCGCGCGGCTGAGAGACCTCAGCGCTCCCGTCAACACCTGGTCGAGCTCCAGCGATCCCGCGATCCCCTCGGCGATTTCGTTGATGGTCTGGAGCTCCCACACGAGCCGGCGGTTGTCGAGGTTCATGCGCCGGCGCTCGACCGCGCGCTCGACCGCCGCAAACAGCTGACCGATATCGAAAGGCTTCTGAACGAACGCGAACGCCGGCAGCCCGGACGCGGTGAGCGCCGCCGGTGTCGACGTCCCGGCCCCGGTGACGATGATCTCCGCGAGCGGCGAACGCTGCTTGATCTGGCGAATCAAGTCGACTTCGCCATGAGCCTCGAGTCCGGAGTCGACGAGCGCAACGTCGAACACGCACAGATCCAGACCCGACTCGATTCCGGCGACCGAGCTGGCGCACACGACGTGATACCCGCGCGCCTGTGCGGTCTCCCGGATCGTCTGCAGAACGGCGGGATCGTCGTCGACGACGAGCAGCGAGTTGAGACGTGTGGCTGTGTGCATTGATGACCCGTGCGGCCGCAGTCAAGGCCTGCCGCACACTTCGCAAGAGGCGCGCCGAATCCGCGCACCCGGGCGTGCAGGTATCGAAGGCCTGCGTGCTCAGACAGTTAGGGTGAGGATGGCCGACGACGCACAGCGTCCGTGAGGAGGGCAGGTTGCAGGGATGAAACAGTGGACCGTTTCATCTTTGCAACATCGTCAGCACGTTGCCCGGCGGGTCGTCTCAGTCGGCGATGCCGTACTTCTTCATCAATCGCCACATGGTCGTGCGGCTCACCTGAAGCTCGCGCGCGGCGGCCCCGATCTCTCCGCCATGACGCGCGAGCGTCGCGGCGATCGTTTCCTTGTCGGCGCGCTCGCGGGCGGCCGCCACGGTGCCTTCCTGCGGTGCCGGCGCGACGTGCGGCGCAAGGACCTCCTCCGGGAGGTCCTCCGGCCGGAGCTCCGGGGTCTGCGCAATCGCGACGGCGCGCTGGATCATGTGCTCGAGCTGACGCACGTTGCCGGGATAGTCGTAACCCGAGAGCAGCGCCCACACTTCATCGCTGCACCGCTCGACGCCCGTGCCGGGGCCGAAGCGCGCCAGGAAGTAGTCCACGAGCAGCCGCAGATCGCCCGTGCGCTCCCGCAGCGGAGGCATGTGCACGCGGTGCACGTTCAACCGGTAGTACAGATCGCGCCTGAACTCTCCGTCTTCGATCGCCGTTTTCAAGTCGATGTTCGTGGCCGCGAGGAACCGCACGTCGACGCGACGACTGTCGTTCTCGCCGATCCGGCGCACCTCGCCCGCCTCGAGGGCGCGGAGCAGCTTGGACTGGAGCGCTTTCGACATCGTGCCGATTTCGTCCAGGAACAGCGTGCCGCCGGACGCGTGCTCGATGAGTCCCGGACGTGGCGCGGCCGCCCCGGTAAACGCGCCTTTTCCGTGCCCGAACAGCTCGTTCTCGAGAAGGGACTCGGTGAGGGCCGCGCAGTTCAGCGCCACGAACGGCCGGTCCGCTCTCGGACTGCATGCGTGAATCGCACGCGCCGCGAGCTCCTTGCCGGTGCCGGTCTCCCCCGTAATCAGGACAGTCCCCGGAGCCGGCGCGGCACGGCGGATCCACTCCTTGACCTGCATCATCGCGGGGCTCGTGCCGACGAGCGCCTCGAGCGATCCCGTCGGCCGGATGTGACGCTGGAGCAGATCGACCTGACGCGCCAGCTGCCGGCGTTCGCCCGCCGTCCGCACGCGCGCCAGGAGCTCCTCGCGGACGAAAGGCTTCTGCACGAAGTCCACGGCGCCGAGCTTCATGGCCTCGACGGCCGTGTCCACGGTGCCGAAACCGGAGACGATGATGAAGGCCGAATCCACCCGGATCTCGCGCAGCCTGTGCAGCAGGTCGATGCCGGACATCCCGGGCATGCGCATGTCCGACAGGATCACATCGAAGAGCCCCTGCCGCGCCAGGCCAAACCCTTCCTCTCCCCCGCGGGCCGACTCCACGACATAACCCGCAGCGCGGAGAATCCTCTCCGTGCTCTCGCGGACCGCATCATCATCATCGACGACAAGAATTCGAGGCATCGAGCGCGCTAAGTCTATACCCCCGTCGTGCCGATAAAGACGGAGATGACGTCCTCGAGCTCTGCCCTTTTCCTTCTACTGCTCGCGGCGGCCGCCGCATCCGCGTCGGCGTGCTCGGGTCAGGCCCCGCGCGCCGGGCTGCCTACCGGGGCGCCCGCTGCGCCGGCGGAGCTGCGCGTGGGGGTGACAGCAGGTGGCGCGCTGAGCATTCGAACCGTGCCGCTCGAACGCTATGTCGAAGCCGTCGTCCTGTCCGAGTTCGCGCCGGCGTCCGGCGAACCGGATACCGTCGAGCGCATGCTCGAGGTGCAGGCGGTCATCACACGGACCTATGCGATCGGCCAACTCGGACGGCATGCGCGGGAGGGGTACGACGTGTGCGACAAAACGCACTGCCAGCTCTTTCAGCCCGGCCGGCTGACCACGTCGCGGTGGGCGGGCCAGGCCGCCGACGCCGTGCGACGGACGAAGTCCGAAGTGCTCTGGTTCGATGGCGCGCCGGCGCTGGCGGTCTACCACGCCGATTGCGGAGGGCGGACGAGCGCAGCCGCGGACGTCTGGGGCGGAACGCTGAGGCCGTACCTGGTGAGCCGCGCGGACGACGGCCCGGCCGCCGGCGCGCATGCGTCGTGGCGCTATGACGCCACGCGCGGGGACGTCGCGTCAGCCCTCAATGGAGATTCCCGCACCCGGGTCGGCCGGCGATTCGACGGCATCGAGATCGTCGAACGCGACCCCGCAGGACGTGCGGAGAGCATTGCCCTGCACGGCACCGAAGAGCGACTCGTGCGTGCCGACGCGCTCCGCGAGGTCCTCAGCCGCGCGTTCGGCGCGCGCAGCATCAGGAGCACCTGGTTCGAGGTCAGGCGCGAGCAGGAACAGATGGTCTTTGAAGGCAGGGGTTTCGGACACGGCGTCGGGCTCTGCCAGGCAGGCGCCCTGGCGCGCATTCGTGCCGGCGCCAGACTCTCGAGCATTCTGGAGCGCTATTTCCCGGGAACGAAGCTCGTCACGCTCGGCTAGTACGCAACCATCGCCAGGCCCGGTCGATCGACATCCCGCCCTGGCATGTGCTCGTTCACACGCCCCGCCAGCCTGCAAACACGCATTCCGAGCCGCGCTGACGTCCTCGACCCTGCGCAGAACCGCGGGAATCGAGAGGGATCGCCGCATTCTGAGCACCAGTACGCCTTATAATACGAACGGGCGTGTCTGGCTCTTCGGCAGGGTCGCCGGCACCTTCGGGGAGTAAACGTTCCGAGCCTCGAGGCGTATTCAATGACAGGAGCTCAAGCGGCCGGCCTTCCCGGCCGCGAAGCGGACGGCGCGGCTGCCTCGGCCGTCAAGGCCATGCAGGCCGAAGGCCGGCTCGCCGAAGCCCGGGAACGGTACGCCGAGCTGGTGGGCAGACATCAGCGGCGGGCCGTACGAATCGCGTTTCATTACATGCGCGATTCCGCCGAGGCCGACGAGGCAGTCCAGGATGCGTTCGTCAAGGCGTATTCGCACCTGTCGTCGTTCCGCGAAGAGCTGCCCTTTGAAGTCTGGTTCACGCGCATCCTGATCAACGGGTGCCTGGATCGCATCAAGGCGCGAACGCGCCGCGGGCGCTGGTTCGCACCGATGCCGGAAGGGCCGGGCGGCCAGCAGGATTTTGCCGAGCGGACCGCGGGCAAGGGACCGTCGCCCGAGGATCAGCTGCTGGCGCGGGAGCGGCGGGTTGCGCTGACGCGAGCGCTCGCCAGGCTCCCCGAGCGGCAGCGGTCGGTGTTCATGCTGAGTCATTACGAAGGGTGCACCTCGCGGGAAGTCAGCGCCATGACCGGGCTGAACGAGTCCACCGTGCGCGTTCACCTGTTCCGCGCCATTCGCAAGCTTCGCGTGCTGCTTGCGGATTCGACCGGGGCTGGAAGTTCCGTGGAGAAACGCCGTGTCAATCCTTAACCGCCTGCGGCTCAACAGCCACCTGGACGACAGGGCACTGGCCGCCATCTGGACGGACAGCACGCTCGCCGGTACACGGGCGTCGCACCCGCATCTCGGCGTCTGCACCGCGTGCCGGACGCGCTTCGCCTCCTTCTCCGAATGGCTCGACGACGTCCGTGTGGACGCGGCGGCCGAGGCCGACGAAGTATTTCCCGCTGACCGCCTGGCCACGCAGTACGCGCAGATCTTCCGGCGGATCGAGGCGGGCGAGCGTCCCGCTCGCGTGATCGCGTTCCCGAAGTTCTCGGCGCCACTCACGTCGCGAACCTCGCACGCATCCCGCTGGATTGCCGCCGCCGCAGCGGCCGGCTTGATTGTCGGCGTCGGCGTGGGACAGATGATGGATCTTCGTCATCTCGGGCAGACCGGGGCGGCGCGCATCGAGGCGCGGCTGGCGAGGCCCGGCGGCCCGACAGTTCTTCCACCCACCGCGGCATCCGCATCTGGCACCAGCACGAGCGGCGACGAAGCGTTCCTCTCGGATCTCGACGCCTCGCTCTCGCGGCCGTCGGTCCCCGAGTTGCGCGCGATCGACGAGTTCACGCCGCGAGTCGGAGAACAGCCGCGCTAGTGTCCACACAGCCGCTGATCTTTCGCAAGGGCCTCGACATGAAGGAGGCCGTCGCCGGAGAGCTCGCGGCGGCGTACCACAGCGCCATCGTGGACCGCGTCAAGGCCAGCGACTTCAAGTACGAAGCCGGCCGGCTCACGGTCCATCTCGCGCGCGAGTTCGGCTTCTGCTACGGCGTCGACCGCGCGGTCGACTACGCGTATCAGGCGCGCCGCCGGTTTCCAGCGCGCAATGTGTTCCTCACCGGCGAGATCATTCACAACCCGCATGTGAACGATCGGCTCCGCGACGCCGGCATCCGATTCCTCTCCGATGCCGACGAGGATCGCGAGCTCCTGGGCCCGGACGACGTCGTGATCCTGCCGGCGTTCGGCGTGACCGTCTCCGACATGGCGCAGCTGTCCAGCCAGGGATGCACGCTCGTCGACACGACGTGCGGGTCGGTCCTGAATGTCTGGAAGAATGTCGTCCGCTACGCTCAGGAGGGCCTCACCGCGGTGATTCACGGGAAGGTGAAGCACGAAGAGACACGCGCCACGGCGTCGCAGGCGCTGAAGTACCCGCAGGGCCGCTATCTCGTGGTGCTCGACCGCTCCGAGGCGCAGATCGTCTGCGACTACATCCGCTCGGGTGGGGACCGCACGGCGTTCGTCGACCGTTTCGCCAGCGCCGCCTCGCCGGGTTTCGATCCCGATCGCGACCTCGCCCGGATCGGCTGCGCCAACCAGACCACGATGCTGATGACCGAGTCGCTCGAGATCGGCGAGATGTTCCGCGAGGCGATCCGCGCACGGTATGGCGATGCGGCATTGGCAACCGAGTTCCGGTCCTTCGATACGATCTGCAGCGCCACGCAGGAGCGGCAGGATGCGGTCACGGCGCTCCTCGAGGAACAGTCACTCGATCTGATGCTCGTCGTCGGCGGCTACAACAGCAGCAACACCTGCAACCTCGCGCGCATCTGCGCGGCGTCAGTCCCCACCTACCACATCGCGGATCCCGAGTGCATGGTGTCGGAGACCGAACTGCGACATCGTCCCGTCGGCGCGCCCTCGACGACGGTCGGCATCGAGATGCTGGCGCGCGACTGGCTGCCTCACGGCCACATCGTGGTCGGGTTGACGGCTGGAGCGTCCACGCCGAACAACATCGTCGGAGAAGTCATTCAGCGGCTCGAGCGGTTTTCCGGCGCTCTCCCGTCGTCCAGTTAGCCGCCGCAGCTCACCGGCTTAGTCTCGGCGGCTCCGCGCGGCCGGCTTCGGTGAGCGTCACTCTGATCTGGCGCCCCCGGCGGTTCGCCAGGAACCGGTAGAAGTCGGTTCCAGGTTTGACGACCAGGGTCGCGCTATTGCCCAGGGAAAAGTACCCCTCGTCAACCTCGTGATCGGCCGACGTGAACCTGGACCGTAATGGCGGTCTCCTCGGCTCCGAGGCGCGGCCGACGATGAAGCGAGCCAGGAGCCGCGCCACAAGGACGACCACCGTCGCGTCCTTTCGCTCGAACATTCCCCTCCACGCCGCGGTTTTCGACGCGTGCGGCGCGATCCTGTGAACTGCAATGAAACTGCCACCTCGGAACCCCCCGAGGGCCAACGAGTTAGGTGTGCAAGCTCTGCCCCTGGAGGCCTCCGCCTTTCACACCGGACGGTAAACAGGGGTCCGAGTAAGGTCGTAATAGCCCATGTAAACACTTCCGGAGAAGGCACGCACTATGGCAAGGCACCTGGCTTGGATTCTGACGGCCACGCTCGTGTACGGAGCGCCCGCCTCAGCGTCGGCTCTCTGCGATCATGACGGCGAAGCCGCACAGGGGGGACAGCGCGGCGACCCGTCGCCGGATCGCGGCAAGGACGCCAAGGCGCCTCGGAAAGACGAACACCCGCCGTGGAAGTTCTGGCAGGGGGACAGCAAGACGGAACTGGGGATCACGAACCAGCAGTCCTCGGAGATCGAGGCGATCTTCCAGGCGACGCGCCCCGGGCTCGAAGCGGCCAAGGACAAGATCGACAAGCTCGAAGCCACGCTGTCACAGACCATCAAGGACAACACCGCGGACCTCGCCACGGTCGCTCAGCAGGTGGACCGGCTCGAGGCGGCTCGGGCAGATCTTTACAAGACCCGCACGCTGATGCTCTATCGTATGCGTGGCCTGCTGTCTGCCGATCAACGCGCACGACTGCAGGCGGCATGGGAAGCGGCGCGGGCCCGAAACAACGACCGGGCCGGCCGCCGCTGAATCGATCAACATTCCGCGCACCATCTGTGTACGCAACATCTCTGGAGGCTTTCGTGAGTAAGACCGCATCGTTCTGGCTCGTCATGGGCATGGCCGCGTCCATCGCCGCCCCGGCAGCCGCACAAACCACACCGGCCGCTCAGCCGGACGTCACGCGCGTCCGCGAACTGATCCAGCAGGCCATGCAGCAGACGCAGCCGCAGGGACAGGCTCCGGCGGGTGCTCCCGCGGCGATCTTCACCACCGCCGGGCCGAAAGTGAACCTTACGATCGAAGAGGCAGTGCAGCGCGGCGGGGAGAAGAACATCGACATCGCCGTCGCCCGCATCACGCCGCAGCTGACCGACTTCACGATCGCCGGGCTAGAAGCCAACTACCGGTTGAACCTGACATCGGCGACGAGCAACACCCGCAACACGCAGCTCCCCAGGCAGATCACCCAGGGGATCACGACAGCGACGACGAGCACGACGACGAACTGGTCGAGCGGCATCGCGCAGAACCTCTGGAAGGGCGGCGGCAACTATGCGCTCAACTGGACGAACTCGCGGCTGAACAGCCCCAGCACCGTCAACACCCGCAACCCGCAGCTCACGTCGGGTCTTCAGTTCAACATGACGCAGCCGCTGTGGCGCGGCTTCAGGATCGATTCGACACGGGCCGCGATCCGGACGAACCGCCTGACGCAGGAGAACGACGAGATCACGCTCGCGACGACGATGACGGCGACGCAGGCCAACGTACGCAACGCGTACTGGGATCTGGTGTTCGCCATTCAGGCGGTTGAAGCGGCGCAGAATTCGTTCGACCTCGCCGCGCGTCTCGTGCAGGACAACCAGTCCCGTGTCGAAATCGGCACGCTGGCCCCGATCGACGTGGTCACCGCGCAGGCCGAGCAGGCCACCCGCCGGCAGACGCTCGTGCAGGCGCAGGCGACGGTGCGCACGAATGAGCTCGCGCTCAAGCGGCTCATCGTCAGCGGAACCGACGATCCGCTCTGGACGTCATCGATCAATCCCGTGGATCGCCCGTCCACCACACCCGAGCCCATCAATCTCGAAGCGGCCGTGACGCGTGCGCTCGCGACGCGGACGGATCTCCAGCAGTCGAAGAACAACCTGAAGATCAGCGACATCAACCTGCAGAATCAAGTGGACGCCACGAAGCCGCAGCTCAATCTCACGGCCAACTACGGCCTGACTGGCCTCGGCGGCCCGATCATTCAGCGATCAGGTGTTGTGGACCCGCTCACCGGGGAGACGACCACAGGGACCACGATCATTCCCTCCGGCTATTTCGATGCCCTGCAGAACATCGTGAGACTGGACGCTCCTGTCTGGACGCTCGGCCTGAACTTCGCGTACCCGCTGGGAAAGAGCGCGCAGCAGGCGACGGTCGAGCGCTCGAAGCTGTCGCTGAGGCAGACAGAGGCCAACCTGAAGTCGCTGGAGCTTCAGATCGCGACCGACGTGACCAACGCCGCGCTGACCGTTCAGAGCTCGCTCGAAAGCGTGCAGGCGAGCGCCGTGGCCCGGGAGCTTGGACAGAAGCGGCTCGAGGCGGCACAAAGCAAGATGGACGTCGGTATGGCGACCAACTACGAGGTCGTGCAGGCCCAGCGTGACTTCGCAGACGCCCGTAACAACGAGCTGCGCGCCATCCTGAACTACCGCAAAGCCCTCGTGAACTTCGAGGCCGCGCAGACGGTTGGCACGCGTGGCATCGGCGCGGCAGTCACCGGTGGCGGCACGGGCACGACCGGCACGGGCACGACCGGCACCGGCACAACCGGCACCGGCACCACGGGCGGTACCGGAGGAACGGGCGGCACCGGGGGCAACCAGTAAATCCCGGTTGACTCCTCCGGCGCGTGCGCAGCAGCGTGCGAGTCCGGTATTCACGCACTTCACCGTTTTCGAAAGGACTGCGCTCGGGTCTGCGGCAGGCGCCCGCAGCGGCCAGACGGACACAATGAAAAGACTCATCCTGATCGTCATCGTGCTCGCGCTCGTGGGGGTTGGCGCCGGCGCCTACTACATGAACCGCCCGGCCAAGGAACCCGATGTGCGGACGGCGCCCATCTCGAGAGGCGACATCGTGGATGTCGTCGCCGCGACCGGCACGCTCGAGGCGGTGACGACCGTTCAGGTGGGCACCCAGGTCGGCGGCATCATTCAGGAGCTCTACGCCGACTTCAACTCCATCGTGAAGAAGGGGCAGATCATCGCCCGGCTCGATCCCACGCTGCTCCAGACCAACATCGAACAGCAGCGCGCCAACGTGACACGCTCTGAGGCCGATCTGGATCGGCTGAGGGTCGGGCTCGACGATGCGCAGCAGAAGCTCGATCGCGCGAAGGCGCTCTTCGAGAAGAACCTCCTGCCGCGCACGGACCTCGAGACCGCGCAGGTCAACGTGCAGTCGGCGAAGGCCCAGATCAAGTCGTCGGAGGCCGCGCTCGTCCAAGCGAAATCGCAGCTGAACACCGCAGAAGTGAACATGGCCCATACGGTCATCACGGCGCCGATCGACGGCATCGTCATTTCGCGGGCGGTCGAGCCCGGTCAGACCGTGAACGCGGGCATGTCGGCGCCGACGCTCTACGTACTCGCGGCGGATCTCACCAAGATGCAGGTGAACGCGAATATCGATGAAGCGGACGTGGGCCGCATGCGTCCCGGACAGGACGTCACCTTCCGCGTCGATGCGTTCCCGAACGAAACCTTCACGGGAGAGGTCGAGCAGGTCCGCCTCCAGCCCACGACCGTGCAGAACGTCGTCACCTATCAGACCGTCATCAACGTGCCCAACGAGCAGCTGAAGCTGAAGCCCGGCATGACGGCCAACGTGAGCATCGAGATCAACCGCAAGACCAACGTGCTCCGCATTCCGTCGGCGGCCACGCGGTTCCGTCCGAGTGCGGACGTCTTTGCCGCCCTCCGTCAGGAAGCTCCGCCGGAGGCGCGTGGCGGATTCGGTGGACGCAATGCAGGCGGACGAGGCGGCGCGCCCGGCGGCGGCAGCCCGGCCGGCGACGCTGCCGGGCAACCAGCGGCCGCTGCCGCCACGGCTCCCCCTGCCCAGGCCGGTGCCGCGGCGCCGCGGCAACCCCGTGCAGGATCGGCCGAAGCGAGAGGCGGCGGCGATCGGGCGGCTCAGGGCACCGGGCCCGGTGGAAACGCGGCCGCCAATCCAGGTCAGGGCGGCGGTGGCGGACGCGGATTCGATCCGAACATGACGCCGGAAGAGCGCCGCAAACGGATGGAAGAGCGGATGGCCTCGATGACCCCCGAAGAGCGCGCCGCGTTCCAGGAGCGCATGGCCGCCCGACAGAACGGTCAGGGTGGCGGATTCGGCGGCGGGGGACGCGGAGGTCAGGGTGGACAGGCCGGCGCTTCTGGGGCGGGGAACCAGACCGCCACAGCGCGCACAGGAGCGCCCCAGGGTCGCGTCGCGAGTGTGCCGTCGATGCGGTCGGGCGCGACGACGATCGATTCGCTGTTCGGTCCCCTGCCCACGGTCGAGACACGCGGGCGCGCCTGGCTCTATATCAACAAGCAACTGAAGCCCGTCTCACTGCGCCTGGGCATCTCAGACGGCACGAATACCGAAGTTCTCAACGGGAATGAGCTGCAGGTCGGCACCGAAGTGGTGACCAACGTTGTCCTGCCGACGTCATCGACAACTCCGGCCGGTGCGACCGGCGCCGGACAGAGCCCGCTGATGGGCCCGCAGCGCGGTGGGCAGGGCGGCGGAAACCGCGGCGGCGGCGGCGGGCGCGGGTTCTAGTCCAATGCTGATCGAGGGATCGGCAGTCGATGCTGGTCCCTCCGACAAGACAGCGCCCCGGGTCGTGGCCGAAGCAGAGTGAACCATTCATGCCAGTCATATCCATTCGCGACCTCGTCAAGACATACCACGTAGGCGAAGTCACGGTGCGTGCGCTGCGTGGCGCCAGCATCGACGTCGAGGCCGGCGAGTTCGTGGCGGTCACCGGCCCGTCGGGGTCCGGCAAGTCCACGCTCATGCACATCCTCGGCTGTCTCGATCGACCCACGAGCGGCACCTACGTCCTGGACGGGAAGGACGTGTCCCGGATGTCGAAGGACGAACTGGCGATCGTGCGCAACCGCAAGATCGGCTTCGTCTTCCAGGGCTTCAACCTGCTGTCACGGACGACGGCGCTCGACAACGTCGAGCTCCCGCTCCTCTACAACGGCGCGAACAAGATGAAGACCTCCGAACGGCACAAGCGCGCGATGGAGTCGCTGACGGCGGTCGGACTCGGTGAGCGGTTCCACCACTTCCCCAATCAGCTGTCGGGCGGGCAGCAGCAGCGTGTCGCCATCGCCCGCGCGCTCGTCACGCAGCCGACGATTCTGCTCGCCGACGAGCCCACAGGAAACCTGGACACCCGCACGTCCATCGAAGTGATGGAAATCTTCCAGAAACTCAACATGGAACGCGGCATCACCGTGCTCCTCATCACGCACGAGATGGATATCGCCGAATACGGCACACGGCTCGTCCGCTTCCGTGACGGACGCATCCAGATCGATCAGAAGATCACGAACCGGCGGGACGCGGCGCGAGAGCTGGCGGCTCTTCCACCGCCCGAAGAGGAACCGGCGGACCTGCCGTCCGACACTGTCGCGGTCGAACACCACGGCGGCGTGGTCTAGGAGAGAGAGAGCCAATGTCCATCTTCATGACGCTCAGAATCGCGTTGAAGGCGCTCAACCGCAACAAGATGCGGACGATGCTGACGATGCTCGGGATGATCATCGGCGTCGGCGCCGTGATCACGATGGTGGCACTCGGCAAGGGGGCGCAGAGCACGATTGAAGCGCAGGTCAAGGCCGCCGGCACCAACCTGATCATGGTGATGGCCGGAAACTTCACGCAGGGCGGTGTACGCCAGGGTGGAGGCATGTCCACCACGCTCACCGTTGACGATGCGCAGGCGTTGCGAAACCTCCCCGGAGTGCAGTACGCCGCTGCCGGCGTCAACTCGCGCTCTCAGGTGATCGCAGGGAACCAGAACTGGTCCACGTCCATCCAGGGCACCGACGTCGATCTCCCGCTCATCCGCAACTGGCCGATGAAGTACGGCAGCTTCTTTACGTCCATCGACGTCACCGGCGCACAGAAGGTGGCCGTCCTGGGCCAGACCGTCTCCGACAATCTGTTCGGGCCCGACACCGACCCCACGGGGCAGATCGTCCGGATCAAGAATCAGCCGTTCAAGGTGCTGGGAGTGATGGCGCCGAAGGGCTCGACCGGCTTCGGCCAGGACCAGGATGACGCGATCTACGCGCCTTATACGACGGTCCAGAAAAAACTGCAGGGGATTCAGCACATTCAGAACGTGACCCTCTCGGCCGAGACGCCTGAGACCGCCGGCGTGTCGGCGCTGGTCTCGGAGACACTCCGGGCGCGTCACAAGCTGATGGGCCAGGATCCGGACGACTTCATGGTCCGCACGCAGGAAGAGATGGCGAGCGTCCGAACGGAGACGACCAAGACCATGACGACCCTCCTTGCCGCGATCGCCGGTGTGTCGCTGCTCGTCGGCGGCATCGGTATCATGAACATCATGCTCGTGTCGGTCACCGAGCGCACGCGGGAGATCGGATTGCGGATGGCCATCGGCGCGCGGGGCAAGGATGTGCTGCTCCAGTTCCTCGTCGAAGCCGTGGTCCTCAGCCTGTTCGGAGGGCTGCTCGGGATCGGCATGGGCTACGCCCTGTCGGCGGCAGCCGAACGGTTCCTGTTGTGGCCGACGTCGATCCCCCCGAACGCCATCGGCATGGCCTTCGGCTTCGCGGCCGGGACGGGAGTCTTCTTTGGCTTCTATCCTGCAAAGAAAGCGGCGGGGCTCGATCCCATCGAAGCGCTTCGCTTCGAATAGCCTGATCGGCTGTCTCCCCTGCGGATGACCGCTTCCCGAGTGCGGAGCACGGACATCGGAGAACTTTGCTCAACGTCGGCTCATCGTCGATCGTCAGTCGTAGTCGTTCATCATTCAAAGGAGCAACTCATGAAGCGGGCACGAGTAGGAATCATCGCCGCAGCGGTTTTCGCGGTGGCGTCTCTGGCGTTTGCGCAGGCGAAGCCGGACTTCTCCGGCACCTGGACGCTCGACGCCGAGGCGAGCGGCATGGCGGCGCCGCCGGCCGGGGGTGCGCCTGGCGGCGGGGGCGGTGGCGGCGGACGCGGCGGTGGCGGTGGGGCGCTCGGTCAGGGCGGGACCATCAAGCAGACCGCTGATGCGCTCACGATTGAGCGGACCATGGGCGAGAACAAGGTCGTCCTGACCTACAAGCTGGATGGCACCGAGAGCAAGAACACGATGATGGGCCGCGGCGGCACGCCGATGGAGTCTGTCTCGACGGCGAAGTTCGACGGGCCCAAGCTGACGATCGTGTCCAAGCAGGACATGGGCGGACAGATGGTCGAGTCGACGTCGGTCTGGACCGTCTCGGGCAGCACGCTCACCATCGAGAGCACGAACGCCCGCGGCACGCAGAAGCGCGTCTACAAGAAGTAACGAAGCAAGACTGACGGCTTCCCGCTTCCCCGCCTCCCGCGTCCTGCGGGAGCTGGGAGCGGGGAGCCGTCCGACTCGGGATTCGCCCGCCTCCGCTCGCTGCGTAATCGGGGCGAGCTATGGCGCGGCCCGCGCCGTAGGAGCGGGACGCGGGACGCGGGATTCGGGACTCGGGACTCGGGACCGGAGACTTGGACACGTAGCTTCCGGCCTCCGCCTTCGCTGAAGCTATGGCGGACCGCCGAAGCCTTGGCGAAGGCGGTTAGCCGGAAGATGACGACTGGTTAGCGATTCTCGTCCCTCAGCAGATTCCGCAGCAGCTCCCACACCTTGAGACCGGTCAGCGGGTCCACCATGTCAGGGGCCACTTCCGCGAGCGGGCCGAGAACGAAGAATCGTTCGCGGAACCGGGGATGAGGGACCTGCAGCCCCGGGACGTTCTCGAGCGTGTCCCCAAGCAGAATCAAATCGAGGTCGAGCGTCCGGGAGGCGCCTGGAAACGGGCGTTCACGGCCATAGGCGTGCTCGAGGGCAAGGAGGGCGTCGAGGAGCTCGCGGGGCCCGAGAACGGTTTCTCCAACCGCCACGGCGTTGAGATAGAGGGGCTGATCTTCGAGCCCCTCGCCCACCGGCTCGGTTTCGATCAGGTCGGAGAGCGTGAGGCCCGAGATGAACGCCTCGAGCCCCTCCGTGGCAAACGCGAGCGCGGCATGGCGATCGCCAAGATTGCTGCCGATCGCGATCGCGGCGCGCGTTACTGTTCGACCCACCGCGTCGGCAGCACTCCGCCGCCGGTCCCGGCGCCGTCGGCGCGGCGCCCCAGCAGATCCGTGCGCCCGGCGAGCGCCTGCTCGAAGAAGCGCTTGTGCTCCAGTGTTTCTCCGACAATGACGCGCAGCAGGCTCCGGTGCCGGGCGTTGGGCATCGCCTCGATACGGGGACGCCATTTGTCGACGAATGCCTGTGCGGCGTCGCGATCCTGGGTCAGCAGTCCGGCCTGCGCGGAGTCCCCCTTGGACGCGGGAATCTCCGGCTCGGGCACCTGATCCAGCTCTCCACCCATGTCCGTGATGGCATCGCTCAGCCAGTTGACCTGCACATCCTCGCGGCAGATCACGTACTGGTAGGTGTTGTTGAAATCGTAGTGGGGCACGTGACGCGCCGCGGCGACGTGCCGCTGTCGGATGGTCAGTTTGTCGCGATGGAATTCACGCAGCAATGCGAGCAATTCAGTGGCTTTCACGAGCTTTGCTTTTCCTTGCAGGTGATGCAGACCCGCGTCCACGGAATGGCGTTCAGGCGCGGCCCGGCGATTTCCTCGCCGCAGTCGCGGCAGATGCCGTATGTGCCCTTCTCCATCCGATACAGCGCTTCCTCGATGGCCTGAAGGATCTTGGCGTCGGTCTGCTTCAGCTTGAGCTGTATATGCACTTCGTTATTGCCGCTGGCCTGATCGGCGAGATCGCCCTGCCGCGAATTCACTTCGATCGTCGCCGGCAGCGGTTTGACTCCACCGCCCGCAGACAGGATCTCTCCCCGCTTGCGAAGCAGCATCTCTTTCAACGGCGAGTAATTCATACTGGCGTTCCCCCAGTGCGGGCGCCCCCCAGACAGCGCCCTGTATCGCTCGGCCAAAACCTCATCTTAGCAGAAACACCAATAGGGAGGCCACGCGGGCGGGGCTCTCGTCCCTCCCGTCCGGCGCGGGCCGCCGCTTCCGGGCCACCCGGGACGACTGTGACGAACGCGTCAGAACACTCGGACCCACGAACCACAATTGGTCACAAAACGTGGGGTGATGGACTATGCTCCCCGTGAGCGTGAGCTGAAGGGGCAGCGACCCGTGCGCGCTGCGCAGCCGCGCACCAATCCGCGAGAGGACACATTGATGGCGAATCAGAATCGGCAGCTACTCGTCGCGGCGGCGCTCGTCGCCGCCACTTCCGTCTGGAGCAGCGCCCAGGCGCCCGCTCCGTCGACCGCTCAGCCTCCGGCACCGGCGGCTGGCGCTCCTCCGCCGGGCCGTGGCGCCCAGGCGCCGCCGCAGCCGATGTCGTTTTTCGTGACGAGCGTCGGTCTCGGCAAGGGCGCCAACCTGGGAGGCCTCACCGGAGCCGATGCGCACTGCCAGGCGCTCGCGACGGCCGCCGGCGCGGGCGACCGCAAATGGCAGGCCTACCTGAGCACTCAGGGACCGAGCGCCGTGAACGCGCGCGATCGGATTGGCGAGGGCCCCTGGTACAACGCGAAGGGGCAGCGCATCGCGCAGAATCTCGCCGAGCTGCACGGCGACACGCTGGAGCTCGCGCGGCTGGGCAACTCCGTGACCCGCGTGACCGCCATCACCGAGAAGGGGGAGCCCGTGAACGGCGCGGGCGCGACGCCCAACCAGCACGACATCCTCACCGGCTCGCAGCCTGACGGCCGCGCCTACACCGACGCGGCGGACCACACG
This sequence comes from uncultured Acidobacteriota bacterium, assembly GCA_963749835.1. Lineage (GTDB taxonomy): Bacteria > Acidobacteriota > Vicinamibacteria > Vicinamibacterales > 2-12-FULL-66-21 > JALZOC01. The sequence goes on along the minus strand of CAVVOD010000001.1, from coordinate 1,533,228 downwards.
TGCAGCAACTGGACGAGCGACGCCGCCACGGGCACCGCGCAGGTGGGGCATCACGACCGGGCGGGTGGCTCGAACACGTCCTGGAACGCGACGCACCCGAGCAAGGGCTGTGGCCAGGAGAATCTCGTGAGCACCGGTGGCGCCGGACTGTTCTATTGTTTCGCGCCGACGCCGGCTCCCGCGAAATGATCCGTCGCGAAGGACGCTGAGAGGACGCGGAGCGACCCAATCATGAGCACACGAACCCTGGCACTGTTAGGCGCCTTTGCAGGCGCCTGCACGCTGGCCGGCGCGCAAAGCCGGCCGGCGGATGTCCCTTTCAGCATCCGGATGATCGACCCGGGCGCGAACGAAACCGCCGCCTTTGCCGACCTCAACAACGATCGCCGGCTGGACATCGTGTCAGGGGACGCCTGGTACGAAGCGCCGAACTGGACGCGCCACAAGATCCGCGACATCAACTGGAACGGCCAGTACGTGGACAACTTCAGCGACATTCCACTCGACGTCGACGGCGACGGGTATACCGACGTCGTTCAGTTCGGCTACTTCACCACCAACATCGTCTGGGCCCGGAACCCCGGCAAGGGGACCGGGCCCTGGACGATCGCCGAGATCGACTCAGGGTTTCCGACCGAGTTCGCGCAGCTCGTCGATCTCGACAATGACGGCAAAGCACGCGAGCTCCTGCCGCAATTCGACCGTCCTGCCGCCCCTCTTGCCTGGTTCGATCTCCAGAACGGCAAGTGGATGAAGCATGTCGTGAGCGATCGTGGGTTCGGCCACGGCATCGGCGCGGGAGACGTCAACAGCGACGGCCGGAACGACATCCTCACTCCACGCGGATGGCTGGAGGCGCCGGCCGATGTTCGCACCGGCAAGTGGACTCTTCACGAGACCGACTGGAACCAGCATCCCATCGCGGCCAGCGGGACACCGCGGACCGCACCGCCTGCCGCCGCGCCTCCGGCAGGCGCTCAGCCGACGTCCGCCCCGACCGCATCGTTCGGGTTCATGTACGCCGTGGACATCAACGGAGACGGGCGCAGGGACATCGTGACCGGCATGGGGCACGATTACGGCGTCTGCTGGTTCGAGCAGAATGCGGACGGCACCTGGACCCAGCGCGTCATCGACAACACGTGGTCACAGGCGCACGCCCCCACGCTCGCGGACGTGAATGCCGACGGCCAGATGGATCTGATCGCCGGCAAACGCTATTTCGCGCACAACGGCAACGACCCCGGCGAACGAGAGCCCCTGGGGCTGTACTGGTACCAGTACCGGAAGCCGCCCGCTCCCGCGGCGTCGCAAGCGGCACCAGCCGCCGGACGCGGCGCTCCGGCCATGGTCTGGACCCGCCACATCATCGACTACGGCGGACGCATGGGCGGCGGTATGCAGACCGATGCCAGAGACATGGACAACGACGGCGATCTGGACATCGTGAGCGGTGGAAAAGCGGGGCTGTTCCTCGCCGAGAACCTCACGAAACCGGCAAAGCCGACCAAATAGGATCGGGGATCGGGGATTAGCGCGAGTCCCGAGTCCCAAGTCGAGTCCCGGGTCCCGAGTCCCTGATCCCCGATCCCTACTCAGCTCTTAGCGTCGCAAGGGGCTTCTTCCGCAGGACGTCGGCGCTGGCAAGAATTCCGACGGCGCCGACGAGCAGCATCGTCAGCACCGCGCCGGCTGTGAGGAGACCCGGAGCGGGCCTCCAGGGAATGTCCAGCACGTGCCGCGTGACGCCCCAGCTCAGACCGAGTGCGCCGGCCGCACCGATGATCCCGGCAAGCAGGCCCAGCGCGCAGTACTCCAGCGCGAGCGTCGTCGTCAGCAATCCCGTGCTGGCGCCGAGGGTCCTGAGAATCGCCGACTCATACACCCGCTGAAACTTCGTCATCGCCACCGCACCGATCAGGATCAGCACGCCGCTGAGGAGCGCGACTCCGCCGACGATGGAGATGCCAAGGACGGCGTTGTCGACGACCGTCTGGATGCGCGCGAGGATCTCACGGCCATCGATGATCGTCACGTTTGGATAGCGCGACACGAGATCGAACTGCAGCTTCGCCCGCGCCGTGCCGTCTGTCCGGCCCTTTGACGAACCCGACGAACGTGTGTGGCGCGTCCGCCAGCACACCCGGCCGGAAGACGAACATGAATCCGCCGGCGCGCGACTCCGCCCACTCGACGCGCCTCACGCTCGTCACCTTCGCCGCGATCGTGCGGCCGAGCACATCGAACCGCATCTCGTCGCCCACGTTGATGCGGAAGCGCTCGTGAATGCTCTCCTCGATCGAAACCTCCGACAGCGACGGATCGGCCGCCGCGCTGCCCGCCGCCCAGAACGCTCCGTCCGTCACTGTCTCGTTGGCCTCGAGATTGTCGCGGTAGGTGATCGTGTATTCGCGCGCGAGAGAACCCTGGCCGCGCACCTCCCCCGCGTTGCCGAGATTCAGCTCGCGACCCCGCACCGCCGTGACGCGTGCCCTGAGCACCGGCAGCAGGCGCACGGGACTGCTGGCCGCGTCGAGCCGCTGGCGCAGCAGGGCCCGCACACCTTCGACCTGATCGCGCTGAACGTCAATCATGAACATGTCGGCACCGCCGCGTTCGGCGCCGACGTCGAACTCGGAGATGAGATTGTTCTGGAGCGCGCGGACGCCGAGCACGAAGAAGCTGCCGAGCCCGACGGCGAGCAGAATCACCCGGGTCTGGTTGCCGGGGCGCCGCAGGCTGATCACGGCATGACGAAGCGGGAACCAGGGGGCGGAGGCCAGCGGCACCACCGAGCGGACGAGCGCAAACGCCGCCACGTACAAAACCGCCGAGACTCCCGCGAATCCGACGCTGACCGCCGCGCCCGCGCGCCACGAACCCGCCTGCCATGACGCAACGCCAATCAGCGCGCCTCCCACCGCCACAGCCGTACCGAACTGGAGCCAGTCCACGCGGGCGAATCGCGCTCGCCACCGGGCGGGACTTCGTCCGCCGCCGATGGTCTGACCTGCCGAGGGGACGGCCGCCTGCCCGAGGTCCGCGCCTCGTATCAGCAGCAGCGGCTTGATCCGGCGCACGTCGAGCAGCGGAACGAGCGCGAAGAGAATCGACACGAGCAGCCCGACGGTGAGGCCCTGCGCGACGGCGGACATCGTCAATCCGTACGGCAACCCGCCGAACGACGCGGCCAGGGACGCGGGAATCGCCTGCATCGCGAGCGCGGCGAGCAGGACGCCCATGAGACTGCCCGCCGTGGCGAGCAGCCCGACCTGGAGCACGTATGTGGCGAGCACCTGCGCCGTGGAGGCCCCGATGCACTTGAGAATGGCGACGCTGCGCATTTTCTGGCGCACGAAGACCCGCGTGACGCTCCAGACGCCGATGCCACCGAGCACCACGATCACGAAGCCGACGAGGCTCAGGAAATTCTCGGCGCGCTGGAGATTCTCGCCGATCTGATCTTCGGTGGACTTGTACGAACGGGCGCTGACGAACCGATCCCGGAATCCCCTGCGGATGTCCCGCGTCAACGATTCGACGCCGTCGTCGCGGACCTTCAGCAGGATCTGGTAGTTGGCGCGGCTGCCGAAGGACAGGAGACCGGCGTTCTTCAAATCCGACAGGTCGACCAGGACGCGCGAGCCGAAGCTGAAGCCGCCGACTCTTCGTCCCGACTCCTGCTCGATGACGCCGCGGATCGTGAACGGGCGTCCGCCAATCAGGATGCGGCTGCCCACGGCGACGCCGAGCTGCGTCAGGAGCTCGGGGCGGACGAGCGCACCGCCGTCCTTCAGCAGATCGTGGGAATACGGAATGCCGTTCTGGAGCGTGATCGATCCGTAGAAGGGAAACCCGTTTTCGACGCCGCGCAGTTCGACCATGCGGGCGACGGCCGCTCCATTTTCCGCCCGCGCCATGGTGGCCGTCTCGATCGCGGCAATGCGGGAGAGGACGGGCGCCCGGCCAATCCGCTCCTCGAGATCGCGGCTGACCTCCGGCGTCCACGGCCGGCTGCTCTGCACGAGCACATCGGCCGCGATCGTGGCGCGTGCTTCGCGGACCAGGCCGCCGCGAATGCTCTGGATGATCGAGCGCAGCGAAACGATGGCCGCCACGCCGATCGACACGCAGATGAAGAAGAACACCAGACGGCGCCAGGACGCCCGGAGCTCCCGCGCGGCCATGCGAAACACGAATGCCATCAGCGTGGCGCCGGTTCCGGCAGGCGGACACGATCCGCGGCCAGGGTGGTGCTGAACACGCGGCCATCTCTCAACGCAATCGCGACGTCGGCCACGGCCGCCAGCTCTGGATCGTGCGTCACGAGCACGAGCGTCGTCCCGCGCTGACGGTTGACGTTCAGGAGCAGCTCGATGACCTGTGCGCCGGTTGTGCTGTCCAGGTTCCCGGTGGGCTCGTCGGCGAGGAGGAGAGGCGGATCGTTCGACAGCGCGCGCGCGATCGCCACGCGCTGCTGCTCTCCTCCCGACAGCTGCGACGGATAGTGATGGCTGCGCTCCGACAGGCCCACTTCGTCCAGGAGCGCCGCCGCGCGCGGCCTGGCGTCCTTGACGCGGGCGATCTCCATCGGCACGAGCACGTTCTCGAGCGCCGTCAGCGACGGCAGCAGGTGAAAGAACTGGAACACGAAGCCGATGCGGCGGCCACGGAGCCGGGCGAGGCTGTCTTCGTCGAGCGCGGTGATGTCTGTCCCGTCAATCGAGATGTGACCCGTGGAAGGGGCGTCGAGACCCGCGATGAGGCCGAGCAGCGTCGATTTGCCGCTGCCCGACGGGCCGGTGATCGCCACGACCTGGCGCCGCGCGACGACAAGATCCAGCGGATGCAGGATCGTGAGCGTACCGGTGCCGCTCGGCACCGTTTTCGAGACGCCGCGAAGCTCGATCATGAGCTCGAAAGCCGATCGAGCTCCGGCTTGAGCGCCGCCCAGACCGTGTCGGCCACGATCGCAGCTCCACGAAGATTCGGATGGATGCCGTCCGCCTGGTTCAGCGCGGGCTGCCCGGCGACCTTGTCGAGAAGAAACGGAATGAAGGGCACGTTGTACTGTTTGGCGAGATCGCGTACACCTGTCTGAATGAGACGGAATACTCGCTGCCATAGTTCGGCGGCGCCTCCATGCCGGCAAGAACCACCGCCAGCTTCTTCGACTGCGCCGTCTCGATGATTTGCGCCAGGTTACGCTTCATCTCGGCGACCGGAAGCCCGCGGAGCCCGTCATTGGCGCCCAGCGCGACGATCAGGACGCGTGCGCCGTCCTGGAGTGACCAGTCGAGGCGACGGAGACCGCCGGCCGACGTATCGCCGGAGACTCCGGCATTCACCACCTCGAAGGGCAGCCGGGCCTCGTCGATCTTGTGCTGGAGGAGGGCGGGAAAAGCGTCCGACGCAGAGAGTCCGAGGCCGGCCGTCAGGCTGTCACCGAGCACGACGACCTTCGGCCGGCGATCCGCTCCTGGTGTGGCGGCCGGAACGCCCTTCGGCAGGCCCTCCGCCGCGGGCTCTCCCCCGCCGCGGCTGCAGCCTGCGGCGGCGAGCAGCAGACAGAACACCAGCGGGACTGGTCTGAACACCCGCCGGCACTGAGAACTCATGGATGTCCCATTATAGATTCGGGATGGTCATCCCGTACCCGGCCAGTGCCCTAAGATAGAAGCATGGCTCGCGGGTTTGAATCCAAACAGGTGGAATTCCAGCAGGAAGAGGCGGCCCGTGGGCGCACGGTGAAAGGTCCGGACCTGTCGGACGCCGAACGGGTGCGGGTGGAGCAACGGCGTGCGCTCGAGCTGTCCAGAAAACGCGCGGCTGACGACCTCAGCCGCGCGAGCGCGCCCGCACACCGTTTGATGCTCGAGCAGGCAATCGCGGCACTTGATGCAGAACTGGCCACCCTGGCGCGGCCTTCCTGACGGTATATATCTTGCTCAACCTGGAGGTGCATGCCGCCCGCGAAGGATCTCGTCCGGATCGCCGCAATCGGTGATCTGCATTACAACCGCGCGGCCGCGCAAGGCTCACTGCATGCGCTGTTCAGCCAGATCAGTGAATCCGCCGACATCCTGGTGCTCTGCGGAGATCTGACCGACTACGGGCTTCCCGAAGAGGCGCGGGCTCTCGTCCGGGAAATGACGTCGCTCAAGATTCCCACGGTCGCCGTGCTCGGGAACCACGATTTCGAATCAGGCCACCAGCAGGAACTGCGGGAGATTTTCGGCGGCATCGGCGTCGTCACCCTGGACGGCGACAGCACCGAGGTGCTCGGCATCGGGTTCGCCGGCATCAAGGGCTTTGCAGGAGGATTCGGGCGGCGCGCGCTCGGACCGTGGGGCGAAGACACCATCAAGAAATTCGTGCACGAGGCCGTGGACGAGGCATTGAAGCTCGAGTCCGCGCTGGCGCGACTCCGCAACGATCATCTCATCGCGGTTCTGCACTACGCACCCATTCAGGCAACGGTCGAAGGCGAGCCTCGCGAGATCTTCCCCTTCCTCGGCTGCAGCCGGCTGGAGGAGCCCCTCAATCGGTATCCGGTTACCGCGGTCTTCCACGGACATGCGCACCACGGACAGCCGGAAGGACGGACCGCGACGAACGTGCCCGTCTACAACGTGTCGAGCTCACTCATGCGCGAGCTGTATCCCGCGCGCCCGTTCCGCATCTTCGAAATCGATACCAGCGCCACAGGGGACGAACGGCGGACCGGCAGCGACCGCCGGGCCGTCGAACGCATCACCGGATAGCTCCTGATGCATCCCCTCAGTGCTCTGACTCTCGTCGCGGCACTGGCTCAGGCGCAGCCGCCGTCCGCAGCGCCGGGGAAGACGAAGACGGCCAGCGAGTCTGTGGTGACACGCGCCACGAAGGCCGCTGCTCTGCGGATGGCCGCTCTTCAGCAGCAGGTGATGCTCGATCGCGCGGGGTTCTCGCCAGGCGTCATCGACGGGCGCGGCGGCGCCAACACGTCGAAAGCGCTCGCGGCATTTGAGCAGCAGGGCGCAGCAAACACGCCACCGGCGGAACCGCTCTCGCGGTATCGGATCACCGCAGAAGACGCCGCGGGACCATACGTCCCCATCCCCGCCGACATGGTGGAAAAATCCACCCTGCCGGCATTGGGATACGCGTCTCTCCTCGAGGCGCTCGCCGAGCGGTTCCACTCATCGCCTGCGCTGTTGCAGCAACTGAACCCCGGCGTGACGTTCGCCGCGGACCAGGAGATTCAGGTGCCCAATGTGGACCCGATGATCCTGCCGGTCGCGCAGCCGCCGAAGGCCGGCACGACGGCGCCGGCTCGACCGAGCGCGATTCCGCCCGCCCTGCCCCATACTCCTCCCAAACCCGACGTCGTCGTGACCGTCGGCAAGGCGGCAGGCGCGCTGACCGTCACCAACGCCGACGGGGCGGTCATTTTTTATGCCCCCGTCACCACAGGCAGTGAGCACGACCCGTTGCCGATCGGCGAGTGGAAGGTGAACGGCATCCGGCGGAACCCGACGTTCAGCTACAACCCGGAGCTGTTCTGGGATGCTGACGAAACGCACGCCAGGGCGAAGATTCCTGCCGGGCCCAACAATCCCGTGGGCGTCGTCTGGATCGACATCTCGAAGGATCACTACGGGCTCCACGGGACACCTGAGCCCGAAGCCGTCGGCAGGACGGAATCGCATGGTTGCGTGCGGCTCACGAACTGGGATGCCCTGCGACTGGCGGCTCTCGTCAAGCCGGGCACGCGAGTGGTATTCACGGAGTAATGGTGCCGAGCACAGAATTCAAGCAGAAGGCACGAACGTTCGGCCTCGGCGCAGCCTGCGGCTTCCTCGCCGGCGCCATCTTCGTCGGCGTCATCGTCAGCCGCTACGGTGGTGGATCGGCGGCGAACCGGACGGCCCCAGCCGTGCCAGCCGTGCCGGCCGTGCGCGCAGACGATGGCATGGCGGACGTCGATGCTCCGATCCTGGAGGAAGGCGAAAAACCGGCGACTCCCTCCCCGGCGGGCGCGGGTGTCGCAGCTCGCAGCTCGGATCCCACCGCGACGATCGTTCCGCCGCCACCGGACGAATTGAAGCGCCGCGGGCTCGCGATCCCCGTCGAAGGGGTCAAGGCCGAACAACTGGTGGAGTCGTTCTCCGACGTGCGCAGCGGCACGCGAGTGCACGAAGCGCTCGACATCCTCGCCCCCCGCAACACCCCCGTCAAGGCGGTTGACGATGGGACGATTGCGCGGCTGTTCTACAGCAAGGCGGGCGGGATCACCGTGTATCAATTCGACCCGACCGACCAGTTCTGCTATTACTACGCCCATCTGGAGCGGTATGCGGACGGGCTCCGCGAAGGCGACCGGGTGCGGAAAGGGCAGGTTCTGGGGTACGTCGGGACGTCCGGGAACGCACCCAAGAACACCCCCCACCTCCATTTCGCGGTTTTCCGCCTGACTGCCGCCAAGCGCTGGTGGGAAGGAACCCCCATCGACCCCTATCCGATCCTGCGATAGGTTCCAACCTTTCGAGCTCGCACGACCGTCCAAGCCAGTGCAGGAAGAGAGGTTGCGAGCCTTGAGTGTTGTCCAGGCGGGCACTGCCCTGCTGCCGGGATCCGGGGTTCCCAGGGCCTCCACGGGAGCGTTACCGCTGCGATCCGACAGCCAGCCATCCGCCGTCGCCGGCAGAGAAGATACCGCTCGGGACGTGGCACTGGCTGCGCAGGGAGACGTGTCGGCGTTCGAGCGCGTCTACGAGGCGCACCTGTCGCGGGTGCATAGTCTCGTGCGCCGGATGGCGGGGGACCGCGATACGGACGAGCTCACGCAGGACGTGTTCGTCAGGGTGTGGCAAAACCTCCGCAGCTTCCGCGGAGATTCGGCCTTTGGAACCTGGCTCCACCGGCTCGCCGTGAACGTGGTCATCGAACGGTTCCGGACCGACACGGTGAGGCGGAAGCGCCTGCAGGATGGCGATGGGCTGATGGACGCCCTTCCGGCTCATTCGCGCTCACGTGACCTGGCCATGGACTTCGAAACGGCGCTGGAAAAACTCCCCGACGGCGCGCGCGAGATCTTCGTGCTGCACGACGTCGAGGGCTACAAGCATCACGAGATCGCGACGCTGCTCGAGATTTCTGCGGGAACGTCGAAGGCCCAGCTGCACCGTGCGCGCATGATGCTCCGGAAGCATCTGCGGCCGGGCGCGCGGCCGGTACAAAGGACAAGCCATGACGACTGACGCGTTCACGGACCGTCTTTCGGACTACATAGACGACGAGGTCACTCCGGCGGATCGCGCCGCGATCGATGCGCATCTCATCACGTGCGCGGAGTGCGTGGCCGTCGTGCAGGCACTGCGAAGCGTTGCCGAGCAGGCCGCGTCGCTCGGTGACGTTCCGCCACGGCGAGACCTCTGGCCTGGTGTGGCGGCGCGGCTGTCCCCGCCGGCGCGCCCATCTCCCATCTGGCTGTTCCGCCGTCTCGTCTCAGCGCGCCGATTCTCGTTCACGCTGCCGCAGCTGGCCGCCGCGGGTCTTGCGATCATGCTGCTGTCCGGCGGCGTGGTGTGGATGGCCCGGTCCGGCGACCCGCGGGCGGACTTCCCCCCGCTCAGTGCTGACGAGAGTCCGCGCCCCGCGGCCGTCGCGCCGGCAGGTTTCTCCGATTCGCAGTACGACGAAGCGATCGCCGATCTGGAGCAGACGCTCGAAGCCGGTCGGACGCGGCTCGATTCGACCACCGTGCGGATTCTCGAAGAGAACCTCGCGTCGATCGATCGCGCCATCGATCAGTCGCGGCGTGCGCTGGCCGCCGACCCGGCCAACATGTATCTGAACCGGCACCTTGCGGATGCGCGTCAGCGGAAGCTCTCACTGCTCCGCCGGGCAAGCGCGCTGGCGGGGGGATAACTAGGGTGCCGGTGCCAGGGTGCCACAGTGCTGCAGTGCGATGACTTCGACGGACTCTGACACCTTGGCACTCTGACACCTTGGCACTTTGGCACTTTGTAAGGGAGATTGATTGATGGTTCTTGGAACAGCCGCTCTGGTTTGCCTGCTTGCGGCACCGGTCGCGAGCGGTGAGCAGCGGCCGGCGCGCACGCCAGACACGGATCAGACGGTGCCGGTCTCTCGCGGTGCACGTCTGGCGCTCGACAATCTGGCCGGCGAAGTGGTGATTCACACGTGGGACCGCGACTCGCTGCGCGTGCAGGCGCGGCACGGCGCGCGCACCCGGATCGTCATTCGTCCCGGCGCAACCTCCGTCACGGTGACGGCCGAGTCCAGCCGCGGGCCCAGCGGTGCAGTGGACTACGACATCACCGCCCCCACGTGGATGGCGATGAAGATCGAAGGACAGTTCAACGACGTGACGATCGACGGCGCGCAGAGTGAGGTCTCGGTCGAAACGGTCCGGGGGGACATCTCGATCAAGGGAGGCTCCGGCGTGATCACCGGCAAGACCATCCAGGGGGCGGTCGTCGTCGAAGGGGCCCGCGGCAAGGTGAACGTCAGCTCGGTGAACCAGGGCATCAGGGTCACCGGATCGAGCGGCGAAATCCTCGCGGAGACGACGAATGGGTCGATCGCGTTGTCCGGGATCACGTCGAGCAGCGTCGATGTCGTGACGATCAATGGCGACGTCACGTTCGATGGCACACTCGCTGACAGCGGCCGGTACAGCTTCGCGACGCACAACGGCGATATCGTGATCACGGTGCCGGAGACATCGAACGCCACGTTCAGCGTGAGGACGTACAACGGCGAGCTCACGACGTCGCTCCCCTTCAAGGGGCAGGAGCGTCCGGAAGCGCGCCGGGGAAAGCGCGTCACGTACACGCTGGGAAACGGAGGCGCCGACGTCGACGTGGAATCGTTCGGGGGGGAGATTACTCTTCGCCGCGCGGGTGAGCCCAGGACGGGCCGCCAGTAGCTGCGGACAGGCCGGACCGCCCGATGGCCGGCGGAACCCAGCCTTCGTCCGCAAGGTGGCTCTGGAGGTGAACTGAACGCGCAGCCAGCGTTCCACACTCCGAGTAGGACTCGACCTCCTGACGTCCGTCAGGCCAGGTAATCGCCAGCTCATAGTCGTCGCCGTCCCTCTGACGTCGAATCTGGTACTGGAGTCGCGATCGCTCCCGCTCGAAGAACCAGATCATGACGGCCGTCTTATCGGTCCGTGCCTCTTCGGCTGTAGAAACCGTCTCCGAAACGGGCCGGCATTCGACCGCCGAAACCGGGACGCCGGTGTTCGGAACCGAACACCTGCAGATGGCGGAACCCCGCGGACTTGCAGGATTTGGCGCTCTTACGGCCTGTTCGTGCGCATCCGCACCGGGCACGCGGTTTGGACATCGACCGTCGAAGACATGACCACAACCTGCGTCGTCCAGCCGCGGATCCTCATCGCCGACGATCAGTCCGACCTTCTCGATGCGTTGCGGCTTCTGCTCAAGGGGCAGGACATCGCGATGGAAGCCGTCACATCGCCCGAGGCGGTGCTGGCCGCCGTGTCGAACGCGACATTCGATCTCCTCCTCATGGACCTGAACTACACGTCCGACACGACGTCCGGCAAGGAAGGTATGGATCTGCTGGCGCGCGTGCAGGAGCGGGACAGCCTGCTGCCGATCGTCGTGATGACAGGCTGGGGCTCGGTGGATCTCGCTGTGGAAACGATGCGGAGGGGCGTGCAGGACTTCGTACAGAAACCCTGGGACAACGATCAGCTCGTGAGCACGCTGCGCAAGGAAATCGAGACAGGACGCGCCAGGCGGCAGGCTCACGCGCACACGCAGCGTGAGCACGAAGAGGCGCGGCGGATCCAGGGCAAGCTGCTGCCCGCCGTGCTCCCGGAGCTGGATGGGTGCGAGATCTCGGCTTCGTGGCAACCGGCCTCAGGGGTCGGCGGCGACTGCTTCGACGCGATCGCGTTTGGCCCCACCCGCCTCGCGCTCTCGATCGCCGACGTCGTGGGCAAGGGAATTCCCGCGGCCCTGTTGATGTCGAATCTCCAGGCCGCCGTGCGCGCGTTCGCGACCGATGCCGCCCAGCCGGCGGAGATCTGCCAGCAGGTGAATCGCATTCTCTGCGGGAACATTGCCGAGGGGCGCTTCATCAGCCTTTTCTACTGCACGCTCGACACCGACCTGTGCTCGCTCACATTCGCGAGCGCCGGGCACTATCCGCCGATCCTGGTTCGTGCGGACGGGTCTGTCGAGCGCCTCGGTGACGGCGGCCCGGTGCTCGGTGTCTTCCCTGACGCCGCCTACGGCCAGGGTCGCGTATCGTTCTCCAGGGGCGATCGGCTGGTGCTCTTCACCGACGGTATTACCGAGGCACGGTCGGCCGCGAGCTCCGCCCCAGCCGATGAGACGTCCGGTAGTGAGCTGGTCAACGACGAGTTCGGGGACGAGCGCCTCGTCGCACTGGCGGTCGCGAACAGAGCCTGCAGTGCCCCTGCGCTCCAGGCGCGGCTGGTCGCGGCGGTGGCCGCTCACACGGGCGGAGCTTTTCAGGACGACGCGACGCTGATTGTCCTCGCGGGCCAATAGGCCGGACGTGGGGACCAACTGTTGTATTTCAGGGACGAATGCCGGTCAGGAAGGGACGGCTGCAGAGGCGAGCCGCACACTCCGCTTCGGACAGCCCCAGGCTCCGCATTCGGCCCTTGACGCGAGTGTTCAGCTCACCGGATAGTGGACGAAATGCAAAAAGTCTGGACGCCGCCGCTCCGCCTGATCTTCGGCGCGGCAACGGTTCTGGGCATTTTCTCCTTTCTTCAGTCCTATCGTCTCAGCACCCTGACCATCAAGGATGGGATGAACATCGAGGCGGGCCGCCTCCTGGTGCTGAATCTCGCGGTACTGGTATGTGCCGGCCGCGATCACTCCGTTGATCTTCAGGCTGTCCGATCGCTTCAGGCTCGATGCGGGACACTGGGTGCGGGGCATTGGCGTCCATATTCTGGCGGCCGTGGCCTTCTCAATCGTTCACGCCGCCTGCATGATCGGCTCGCGGGCTCTCCTGTGGCCGGGCATGTACCGTTCGCTGTCCGTGCCCTTTAGCACGTACGCGCAGCGGATGTATCTCACGAACCTGGACTGGACGCTGATGACGTACTCCGCCATCGCCGGCCTCAGTTACGCCCTCGGTTATCAGCGTGAATCCCAGGCGCGCGCGGTCAAGACCGCGAATCTCGAGGCGCGGCTGGCGGAGGCCAGGCTCAAGACACTCGAAGCGGAGCTCCATCCGCATTTCCTGTTCAACACGCTTCACGCCATCTCGACGCTCATCCACGTGGAGCCCGACGCGGCGGACCGCATGATCAGCCGGTTGAGCGATCTTCTCCGGATCACGTTCGCGCGATCGGGAGCGGCGCGCGTGGCGCTCCAGGAGGAACTGGAGTTTCTCCAGAAGTATCTCGAGATCGAAGAAACGCGATTCCAGGATCGCCTGTCGGTCTCCTACGACATCGATCCGGACACGCTGGACGCCGAAGTGCCGCGGATGATTCTCCAGCCGCTCGTGGAGAACGCCATCAAGCATGGCGTCGCGCCCCGCAACGCGCCGGGCCGGATCCGAATCGTCGCCGCACGGGACGGCGAGTCCCTGCGCCTCGAGGTCTGCGACAACGGCGTCGGGCTGAGCGGAAGCGCGCGGGCGAGGCTGCATGGCGGTGTCGGCCTCTCGAACACGCGCGCCCGTCTCGAGTGTCTGTACGGAGCCGGGCACGATCTCCTGTTCCTGGAAACGGGCGAAGGCCTGACGGTGCAGATGCGATTCCCTTTTTCGCGGCTGCCGGCGGGCAGCGATGAGGCGTCACGCGTCGCATGACCGACACACCCGCACCCAAAGTTCGCGTGCTCATTGCCGACGACGAGCCGCTCGCCAGGCAGCGGCTGCTGATGCTGCTGGCGATCGAAGACTGGGTGGAGGTCGTGGCCGACTGCCAGGACGGCCCGTCGACGATGACCGCGATCGAGACGCTGCGTCCCGATCTCGTGTTCCTCGACGTGGAGATGCCCGGTGCATCCGGGTTCGAGCTGATCGAGGCCATCGGCCCTGAGCGGATGCCGTTCGTCATCTTCGTCACGGCGTTCGACAACTACGCGCTGCGCGCGTTCGACGTGCACGCGCTCGACTACCTGCTCAAGCCGTTCGATCGCGACCGCTTCAAGGATGCACTGACCCGCGCCCGGGCGCAGCTCGAGCGCCGGACCAACGGCGAACTGGAAAAGCGCCTTCTCCAGTTGATGCACGGGCTGAAGCCGCCTACTCACCCGCTCGAGCGGTTCGTGGTAAAGGCCAGCGGACGCGTGTTCTTCGTACGGGCGTCGGAGATCGAGTGGATTGACGCGGCCGGCAACTACGTCAAGCTGCACGTCGGCGCCGAGACACACTTGTTCCGTGAGACGATGAATGCCGTCGAAGCCAAGCTCGATCCTGACCTCTTCTTCCGCATCCATCGCTCCCACATCGTGAACATCGAGCGTGTGAAAGAGCTGCAGCCCTGGTTCAACGGAGAGTACGTGGTGTGCCTGAAGAGCGGTGCGCGCCTGACACTCAGCCGCGGCTATCGCGAGAAGCTGCAGGAGCGCATCGGCCGCACGCTATAGAGTTTTCAGCTTTCAGCTGTCAGCTGTCTCCTTCCGGCTAACCGCCACAGCTTCAGCGAAGGCGGAAGCCGGAAGCTACGGCGTCCGAGTCGGCGCCGATCCCCTATCCCGAATCCCGATCCCGATCCCCGATCCCCGATCCCCGATCCCCGATCCCGATCCCTGATCCCCGATCCCTGATCCCCGATCCCTGAGTCCCCGATCCCGAGTCCCCCGCCTACGCCGCGAAGCGGCTACGGCGCGGCCTCGCCGTAGCTCGCTGTGATTCCAGGCGAGCGGAGGCGGGCGAATCCCGAGTCCCGTCTATTTCGTCCAGCCGATCGACAATGCGTTGGATCCATCGCGGATCCCGCGGCCGAAATCGAGACGCACCACACCCGCCCCGGGCAGCGCAATACGGAGTCCCGCGCCGGCGTCGAACTGCGCACGCGCGTCGGCGCCGGGCAGGATGCCTCCAGCGCGGGCGGCGTCGATGAATACCGCGGGCGCCACCCGGATCAGTGGACTGCGGCCCCGGAGCCAGCGGCGCCACTCCACGCCTCCGTGAACCAGCCGCTTCCCGAAAACACCGTCGCGGATGATCCCGTCGTGCAGGAGCGGATGGGCGCGAAGCAGGACATCCCTCCCCTGCCCCGTGCCGGCGCCGGGCCACAGCGCCATGGGGGCACCGTTCGCCGCCAGGTCCAGTCCCGCGCGGGCGATCCACACGTCACCCTCGTTTTGGGCCCGGGAGCGCCAGTCGCCTCGAAACCCGAGATTCCACGTCCGCACACCGCCGCCCCAGGCCCCTGCGCGCGCCTCGAGCGAGAACCGGTCAGCGTCGAAACGGCGCTGAGCGGCGAGACCAACCGAGATCGCGCGGGCGGCGGGTCCCCAGGAGTCCATACCGGCGTCCACCTGCCATCGGATGTTCGCCTGCGTCCAGTCGCTCACCTGGAACGCGACGCGCCTGCGGGATTCCTCCACTACGGCGCCGGTCGAGCCGTACGACTGACGTTCCGCAAAGCCGTCCACTCGCCAGATGCCTCCGAAGGGTGCCGGCACCGCAAGGCCGATAGCCACTCGCGGGCGGTGCTCCCACCAGCGCCACGAGGCAGACCACAATTCCCCTCCGCCGGTTGGACTCGCGACCACTCCGGCGAGCTCGCGATCGGCAATCGCGCGTACCGCCGCAGCCGCAAGCGGTACGACACCGACAGGAAGCATCGGGCGCTCCAGCACCACCGCATCCACGTCGGCGCGTCCGTTCTCGCCAGGCCGATAGCTCACGCGCGTGGTCTGCGCCGCCGGCAGTTCTGCGAGCCGGCGACGTCCTGCGTCGAGCGCGCCACGCGTCAGCAGCGCTCGTGGATGGAGCGCCAACTGCCGTGCGACGACGAGGTAGCGTGTGCGTTCGAGGCCGGTCACGTTCACCAGGTCGATCGCAGGTTCACCGACGATGTTCCAAGCGGTCAGCGCGGCGTCGGAATCACCCGAGACGAACAGCGCCGTGGCAAGAATCCTCGATGCGAGGGGATCGGCAGGATCATTCGCCAGGGCATGCCGCGCATCGTCCGCTGCGCCGCGCCACTCTTCCTTCAGGGCATGAATGCCCGCCATTTCCCGCCAGGGCGCCGGAGAGTCCGGGCACACGGCGGCCGCCACTTCGAGGAGGCGCCGGGCGGCTTCCAGGGCGCCGGTGCCGGAGAGCCGTACGCCTTCATCGACCATCGGGGCACACGGCGCCGGGGCCTTGCTCATCGCACCATGATCATCCGTCGCCACGGCCGAGGACGCCGGCCGGACTGCTCCGTCTCCCGCAGGTGCCACGGCCGGAGCCGTCGTGACGAGGGTCCAGCGATCGGACTGGGACCACGCGTCGAGGAACGGCTTTTCGTCGAGGATGCGAAACGGCGCCCTGGCAGGGTCGTGGACGATGATGCGCCCGCGGGACCAGCCGACGACGACCACGTAGTGAAATCTCCCGGGACGATCCTGAATCAGCGCAACAACCGGGCGGCCGGCGGCAAGGTGGGACTGAACGATGGCAGGGTCGCCGCGGAAGGACTGCGCCGGCCAGCCCCGCGCCTCGAGCGCGTTCAGCAGATCCTGCCCGCGGATACCTCCCGCGGCGCTGTCCACGAGATCGCTGAACGTCTCAGCGTAGACGTTCGTCGCGCCGAAATAGCGCATCACCATCGCGATCGCCGCGCCGCCGCACAGCGCTTCGCTCTGGGGCAAGTACGGCACATTCAGGAGATGGAGCTCCGCCGCTGACTTCTGCGCGCCGACGGGTTGCGAATAGACCGCCGCCGCCAGAGTGACGGCGACGGTGACGAGGAGGTGTGCTCCGCGGTCGATCAATCAGCGACCACGACGATGAGCAGGATCAGAAGGAGCACGATGATGACCGTCGTCGTCGAGATCACAATCGTCGAGGCTCCGCCGGCGAGATCGTTCTGGACCTGGCGGGCCTGCGCCGCAGCCTGCTGAAGATCGTCGCCCTGGAGCGCCGAGACCGCGGTCTGGGCCTTGTCGAGCGACAAGCCGGCCCTGGCAGCGACCTCGCGTACCTCCGCACGCTGCAGCAACGACCGAATCGCGTCCCGATCCGCCTGCGCACGGGTCACAGTCTGCTGGACGGCCTTGTCCAGCGTGGACTGGCCGATCACATGATCCTGTGCACTGGCCATCGGCGCCATGAGCACGACCGCGAGACACACTGCGAGCGAATGCCGAACGATTCTCATCTTGGAGCCTCCGTGAATGTTTCCGACGACGCTGGCGAAAACGAAGCATCATCCGTGCCCGTCCATGGATGAGATTCGTAGAGGCCCGAGAGTCACGAAGGCGGAGACGCGAGCTGCTCGAAAGTCTCAGCATGCGGGGCCCGCGCATGGGCCTCGCTCCATTCGACCAGCCCGTCCTTGACGAGACCCGCCAGTGACTCCTCGAAGGTGAAGGACCCGTACTTTCTCGAAATGGTGATTTCCTGGTGGAGATGCTGAAGGGCGTTCCTGCGGATGTGCTGGCGAGCGCCATATCCAACCATCAGCAATTCGGCGCCGGGCACCACGCCGCCGCCGATCTTCGGCAGCAGCGTCTGCGTCATGACGGCGGCCAGCGACATCGCCAGTTCCTGCCTCACGGTATTCTGCCTCTCGAGCGGGAACGAATCGGCAATCCTCGACACCGTGGACGCGACATCAGTTGTATGCAGCGTGGACAGCACCAGGTGCCCCGTCTCCCCTGCCGCCAGCGCGATCTGCATGGTCTCGGGGTCGCGCATCTCGCCCACCACGATGACGTCCGGCGCCTGGCGCAGCGCCGCGCGAAGCGCCGTGGGGAAGTCCGGCGCATCGATGCCGATCTCGACCTGCTCGACGACGCTGCGATGGTGCAGATGTTCGTACTCGATGGGGTCTTCGATCGTGACGATGTGACGCGCATCGCGCCGGTTGATCTCGTCCACGATCGCCGCCAGCGTCGTGCTCTTTCCGGAGCCCGTCGGCCCGCCGACGAGCACCAGGCCGCGCGGCACCCGGCTGAGCAGATCGACGGTGGAAGGCAGTCCGAGCGTCGCGAGGCGGGGAACGCGTGTGGGCAGCAGCCGGACCGCTGCCGCCGCGCGTCCTCGCTCCCGGTGAAGATTGATCCTGAACCGGCCGACGCCGGCGACTCGAAACGATCCATCGGCGATGTGAGCGTTCCGGTACATCGTCCTCGCGTGCGGAGGCAGCGCGGGAAGAACGGCCCCCTCCACGTCGACGCCATCGAGCGGGCCGTCCTCGAGCGGATGAACGCGCCCGTCTATCCGGATGGAAGGGGGCGCACCGGCGACGAGCAGGAGATCGCTGCCGCCGCGCGCCGACACCAGACGGAGCCAGCTTTCCAGGCGCAGCGGCTCACCGGTTGTCGCGGGGCCGTCACCCGATGAATTCAGTTCCAGAATCAGCCGGTCGATCTCGTCGCCGTCGGCCATCACGCTGGCTATTCTAGCCGCGGATGTTCGCGGAATCGCACCAAATGGTGCGCTTTTCCTGGGCCTTCCCTCATCAGTTCGCGGTACTGCCGGGAGACACGGACCGTCTGGGCGATCTGGATCGCAACCGCGAACGCATGGTAACCTTCGCCACAAGACGCGCCATGCGTGAGTTCCCCGTCCTCTCCCCCGCTGTCGCCGCCGCCGTCACCCCCCGGCGGAAACTGTATCCGTGACCGAGAAACCTCCCGGCGGCGAACGTATCCTCCTCGTGGACGACGAAGAGGTGCTCCGCCGGCTGGCGCATGCCATCCTCACCCGTCGCGGCTACGAGGTGGTCGATGCGGATGGACCGCTCGCGGCGCTCGCGATTGCCGCAGAGCAGCCGGATTCCTTCGATCTGATCCTGGCGGATGTGATGATGCCGGAGATGCGAGGCTACGAGATGGCCGACCGCCTTCGACCGCTTCAGCCTCGCGCGAAAGTCCTCTTCATGTCCGGGTACGCGGGGGAAATCGACAGCGCGTCCGATCGCGTCAGGCCCCTCCTGCCGAAGCCGTTCAGCCCGCGGGAGCTGCTCGACGAGATCCGGCGCATCCTCGACGCCGACGAAGCCATTCTTTAAGAAAAATCAGCGGGGGCTGGCTTTCTCGAGTAGCCCAGCACCGATCCGAGCGCCGCACCGACAAGCGCCATGGTGAAGTCGGTTCCGGACGGATTGCGGCTCATGCTGAACAGCTGCGTCGACTCCGCAGCGGCAGAGACAATCGCGGCCGCAGCCATGGCCCCCAGCAGGGCACGAGGCATCGGCCGGCCGCGGGCGAACAGGTATCCAAACGGGATGAACATGGCGATGTTGGCCAGTTCGTCCCGCGGCTTGTCCTCCGGATCGGTGAAGGGAATGATATGTACGCGCTCCCACTGCGGATGCAGGGTGAACCCGAAGCTCGGAAGGCTCACGCCGACAACGACCGCAATCCACCAGACCCACGGCGGGGGGTAACGCCAGGTGCCGCGGCCTGCGCTCACGTCCGCGCCGGCAACACGGGCGCAAAGGTGGAACGCAGCCCCGGCAGGTCCCAGTGGGCCAGCGTCCCGCCCGCCTGATACGCGCTCTCGAGGAACGCCAGCACCGTGTCCCTCGGCGACGCCGCCCGCCGCACGTCGTCGTACATCAACAGGGCGAGATGGGTGCCGTTCCTGGGCGCCCAGGTGGCGGATGACGGTGCGAGCGGCGCGTCCGCGAGACCAGCGGGCTCTGGCGCCGTGTACGAATAGAACGCCGGAGCCGGCACTGTGGCATCGCCGGTCCAGAATCCGAAGCTGATGACCTCGTGCGAATACGCTTCCCGCGTGACGCGATCCGCGGCCGGCATCTCCGGCGCGCGGCGTCCGGAAAACCGGGTCAACGCCAGATCGAAGCTGTGCCAGAACATGTGCACGGGGCTGCTCTTCCCTGAGAACCAGCCGCTGAAAATCTTCAAGGCCTCGTCCGCAAAGAGCAGCACCTGGTGAAACCGGGCAACGGCCTCCGGATCGTAACTGGCGTGATCCGTGTCGCTGGCGAACGGCTCGGTCATCGGGACGCCGTACGGACGCGCAATGATGTGCGGCCGGATGTTCAGGCTCGCGAGCTCCGTCATCACGCGACTGTAGAAAGTCGCCACCGAAAGACCGGGCAGATCGATGATGCGCCGGCGGCCGTCGCTCGTCATGATGACGAGCTGATGTTCGATGAAGTCGAAATCAATCTCGAACGTCAGACCGCCGGCGGGCACAGGACCCGTCCCGATGCCTCTCGGATTCAGATAGAGCGGGGCATGCCACCAGTGGTTGCGCGGCGGCTCCGAGACCAGCCTGATCTTCCCGATGATCTGTGAGAACAGATGCAGCGTGTCCTTGGTGGGCTGCCACGATTCGAGGGAAAGCGCTGGAAGCGTGACGCCCATCACGCGACCTCCATGTCGTCGGCGTAGCACCAGGACCAGTCTTCTCCCGGTTCGAAGGAGCGGACGACCGGGTGCCCGGTGGCCTGGAAGTGTTTCGTGGCATGCCGGTTCGGCGATGAATCACAGCACCCGACGTGGCCGCACGTTCGGCAGAGCCGCAGGTGGACCCACCGGGCACCGATCTTCAGGCACTCTTCGCACCCGCGTGTCTTCGCCGGGACGTCCGCGAGCTGATCGAGGTGTGAGCATGTCTTCGTCATAGAGGAATGATACGAACGGGTCTACTGCTTGCGTTCGGACAGGTTCTTGGGCGCCCTGCGGTTCAGCAGGTCGACCAGGGGTTTCGCCTCCGCCGGGACGGGGAGTGTCCCTCGAACGATGTCCCTGGCGCTCAGCTTCTTCCCATACACCGACTCGTTGGCATCGTCGTCGGACCTCAACGTCGAACCTTCGAGCGAGACGCCGGCGAACAGGCCGCGCGAGCGTGAATAGGTGAGCATCTCGGCCTGCATCACGATGTCGGTCGAGGCGCCCGCGGTGCGGCCCTTGGGGCCGGCCGCTGCGGACGCGTCGGCTCCGAGCTTGACCTTGCTGCTGAGGACCGATGTGGCGCCGCGATCGTTCATGACGAGGAGCACGAAGTCGGTGGCCTGGCCGCCAAGCTGGAAGCCGATGCTCGCACCTTCGAGGGCGAACATCGCTGGGGTACTCCACGGTCCTTCGAAGGCCTCACCGCCGCGGCAGCTGATCACGCCGCGCCCGTAGCTGGCCCCCACACCGATGGCGACCTTCTTCACGGACGGAAACACGATCACGCACTCGGCGCGATCGAGAAGATCCTTCGGGATGCCCTCCTGCATGCCGAAGATCTCCTTCAACACCGTTGCGGAGTTGCGAAGCCGATCGACTTCCTTCCCGGTCTGCGCCACCGCTGGAACGGCCAATCCGAGCATCACGATGAGGGTATGGGCGATCCGTTTCACTTTCGCTCTCCTTGAAGGCTTCAGCGCAATTTACGCCTGCCTACATTAAACTGCATCTATCGGGCGAGAAGCGCCCTGATCCGATTATGTCCCTTCGCACCCGCCTGATTATCGCGTTTCTTCTGCTGTCCGTGGTGCCGCTGTCCGCGGTCACGTTCCTTTCCTATACGTCCTCGGTGCGCGCCTTCGAGCAGGCCGCGCAGCGGGAAGCGACCGAAAGCGCGACCGAGGTCAGCAGGCGGATGGAGATGGTCACAGCGGACGTGGGCCGCCGCATGGACCGGCTCTTTGTCGCGGGCACCGGTTCGCCGGAACGGCCTTTCAATCCGGACCCGCGCACGGTTCGGGAGAGTGTCGCGCCCCTTCTGGGCGATACCGCCGCCCTCGTGGACCGGGTGGAATTCCACCCGTCTCCTGATGTGCCGGCGCCACCCAGCCCCGCCGTCCTGGCGGACAGCGTCCCGGTTCCCATCCCCCCCTCGGCACCGCGTGGCCCGGGCTTCGGCAGGAGTGACAGACGGCCCGGGGAGGGGCGCAGGAGTCCGCCGCCTCCCGGGTCGGAAGTCATCGTGATGGACATCCCGAGGATCGTGGAGGAAGCCACGCGCGCGGCTGCGGCGGCAGGAGTCGCGGCCATCGATCCCAAGATCGGCAAGCTGGTCGAAAAGCGGATCGAACAGCAGCTCGCAGCCAACCAGGCCGGCCTCACGAAGATGGCCGAAGCACTGACCCGCGAATTCTCGGCCCGATCCGAGAGCTCCCGGACCCCGGTGGACGTGCAGGGACGCAACGTCGAGGTGGCGGTCCAGAAGGACGGCCGTGTGATCGGCCGCGCCAACGCCATGCTCAACATGGATCGGACCCTTCGGATGGTCCTCGGCTTCGCCAGGCGCGATCAGGGAGAGATTTCGTTCGCGATCGATCGTGCGGGTGCGCTCTACACGCCCAACAACGAAGACAAGGCTCGCCTCCAGACGCTCGGCGTGGAACGGACGGCTCTCGTGGCCGCTGAAGGGACTCCTCGCAGGACCGGCGACTGGATCATCGTGGCCCGTCGCGCCCCGGGAGGCATCATCTTCGGAATCGCGCGTCCGGTTGGTGAATCTCTCCGCGTCATCCGGCGCACGTCGGTACGCAATCTGGGGTTCGGCATGCTCGTCATCGCGCTCGCGTTCATCGGCATCATTCCGATCTCGCACCGCATGACGCAGCACCTGACGACACTCACGAGCGGCGTGCGTCAGCTCGCCGGCGGCGACTTCCACACGCGCGTGCCGGTGCGATCGAAGGACGAGTTCGGCGCGCTCGCAGGCGCCTTCAACCAGATGGCGGAGGATCTCGAGCGTCACGAGGCGGCAGCCGTCGATCAGGAGCGGATGCGCCGGGAGCTCGAGCTGTCGCGGTTGATTCAGACCGAGATGCTGCCCCGCCGCCCACTGACCTCCGGATCGGCCGAGATCGCCGGCGTGTCGATCCCGGCGCGGCAGGTCGGCGGAGATTTCTTCAACTACTTCGTGCTGCCTGACGGAAGACTGGCCCTGCTCGTCGGCGACGTCTCGGGCAAGGGGGTCAGCGCCGCGCTGCTCATGGCCAACATCCAGGCGACACTGCGCGCGAGACTCCCGCACGAGACCGATCTGGCGCAGCTCGCGGACCGGCTCGATCGCGAGCTCGATACGCCTGGCGGCGTGTACCTGACGCTCTTTCTCGCCATCCTCGACATCGACGGGCGTCTCCTGCGGTATGTCAACGCCGGACACAACCCGCAGTTCGTCGTCCGCCGCGGGGGCGGCATCGAGGCACTGAGCTCCACCGGCATGCCCATCGCGCTCTATGCGGGTCATGGCTACACCGAAGCCCGCACCGTGCTCGAAGCCGGCGATCTCCTGTTCTTCTACACGGACGGTCTCGTCGAGGCCGAGAACGAGGCCGGGGAGATGGTCGGGTCGGAACGGCTCCAGGCCATGATCGTCGAGGAACAGGCTCGTGATATCGGCCAGGTGATGCGCCATGTCGAGCAGCAGGTCACGCAGTTCCGCGGCAAGGTCGAGCTCATGGACGACGCGACCATGATGGCCCTGCGAATCAGCTGATCAGGCCAGAAGCGAATCGGACGGGTCGGGACGTCCTCTGCTACACTGCGCGGCATTGAGCCTTCCGGCTCAGGCAGGAGGATGCATGGCGAGTCTTGGAGAGCGCATGGTCGGAGCGATGAAGGCGGACGTGAAAACGTTCACGGAGATCGAAGCCGATCCCACGGCGATCGGTCAGGCCGTCACCGTCATCGTCATCGCGGGAGTCGCATCGCTCGTCGGGAACGTCTTCCGGAGCGGTCTCTTCCTCGGGATGATGTTTCTCCTCATCTCGCTCTGCGGCTACGCCCTGTGGTCTCTGCTCGTTGTCCTCATCGGGACGAAACTGATGCCCGAGCCGACGACGAAGGCGGACTTCAACGAGGCGTTCCGTGTCATCGGGTTCACCGCCGCACCCGGGGTGTTCAACGTACTCGCAATCATCCCGTTTCTTGGGCCGCTGATCTCCCTGGCGGTTTCACTCTGGATGCTGGTCATCGGCGTCATCGCGGTGCGCGAAGTGCTGGACTACTCGAACACCGGGCGCGCCATCATCGTGTGCCTGATCGCGATGGTGGTGGTCTGGTTCGTGACGTTCGTCGTGCTGACGCCGCTGCTCATCGGAGGGGCGATCGTCCGATCCATCGGCTGACGGCGCGCGTGGGCAGGAGCCGCGGATCAGCGCGGACTCAGAGGGGCTGGATCTTCCATTCGACGACGGCGGAGTCCGGCTCGTTCGAGCCGTTGAGATCCACCTCGACGCGGACCCGCTTGCGCTCGCGCGGGACGAGCGTCATCTCCTCCTGGACGATCTGACCCGACGCTGCCAGCTGCAGGCCCCGGGCGACCCTGTCGCGTTCTGCGCCGACGAACAGGAGAAGGCTCCGCCCGAGCGCGCCTCTCATGGACAGATTCAGCAGGCGGCTGGCGATCGGATTCAGCCCCAGGATGGTCCCGAACGCGTCCGTCATGACGATGGCGGATCCCACACGCGAAGGCGAATCCATCAACAGGCGATCGATCGTGCCGACGAGACGGTGCCCGGGCAGGGGTTCGAGGAGATACTCGTCCGCCCCGAGCTCGAGCCCCTGGCGCCGCGCAGACCCGGAGCGATAGATCGAGGTGATCATCACGACCGGAAGGTCGGCCCGCAGGGATTTGATGCGCTGACACACCTGGAAGCCGTCGCCATCCGGCAGTCCCATATCCAGAAGCACCAGCCTGACGTGTGGCTCCGCGACAGAGGCCGCCACCGCCTCGGCGGCTGAATTCGCTTCGCGAACGGCATAGCCGGCGTTCTCGAGGATGCGCGTCCGCAGAAACCGCGCGGGCTCGTGATCCTCGACGTTGAGCACAGCCACGTCGGACCAGTCGGGACGCCCGAGGCGCTGACGAAGCGCGCGCGAGCGGTCCACCAGTGCGGCCGATCGCACCAGCAACTCATCGGCCTTCAGTCGGACGGACTCAGCGCGTTCCCGCACGCCCTTTTTGGGCAGCGGGGGATCCGGCTCGTCGGGGGCGGAATTCTGGAGAGCATCCGCGTGGCTGATCACGGGCGCTGAGGCGGCGGACTTCGCCGCCTGCCACAGCGGCCGGTCATCCATCAGTGAGGCGGCGACGCCCCATGGAAGCGGCGCACGGACCATTGCTGCCCTCCAGTCGAGCTGACAGCTGAAGGTTAACTCATCTGGCCTTCGACGAGGTCCTTCAACCTTTCAAGATCGAACCCGAACAGATCCAGCTCGCTGGCGGCTCGGACGCGCGCCACGGAACCCGTCCCCGCCCGCTGAATCTCGTAGTGGACGGCGCCGGTCTGGCCGCCGGCTATGCGCAGCCGCAGCACGTGAGGAAAGTGAAAACCGGACACCTGCGTGGACCAGGGTATCTCCTGCCCCGCGACCAGGCTCGATCGCTCCACCTCGGCGCCAACGGTAATGCCCGCGCTTCGGGGGTGCGACGACGTCACCGACCTCATCCACTCGGTGTCCCGCGCCGGGTCGAACATGACCGCGGCCACATCCGCAGGTGCCGCGGCAATCTGGATGTCCTGTGCAATATCCATGGAGGCATTATCCCTTACGAAGCTGGACGGATTGCATAAACAGCCGAGCTATGGCATCGTTGAAAAGCGATGTCTTCAGAGCGCGATACGCGATCGGATGCTGGACCATCAGCGCACGTCGCCTGTCCCAGATGCCACGACTCGAATGTCCGGGCCGCCAG
Source organism: uncultured Acidobacteriota bacterium (assembly GCA_963749835.1). GTDB lineage: Bacteria > Acidobacteriota > Vicinamibacteria > Vicinamibacterales > 2-12-FULL-66-21 > JALZOC01. Next base: position 1,507,419 of record CAVVOD010000001.1, on the reverse strand, counting down.
CCTGACGGAACGATTCGTGTACCTTCGTTGTGCGGACTGCGCTGAGGTGTGGTGCATCCCCGAGCGCCGCACCAAAGGACGAGCGCCCGTGGCCCCCGCCGCGGGCTGACTGATTGCGGTGAATCTCAGGATGTCGAGACCGCCCGAACGATCGTCTCAGCAGGAGCTGGCGCCGTCGCCGGCATCAAGAGTGGGGGGCGCGCTGTCGTCCGTGTCGACGGCGGCAAGCCGCTTGTCGATCAGGGCGAGCAGGTCAGCGGTTTCAATCGGCTTCACGAGGTAGTCGGCGCCGAAGGTCTTCGCGTCGGCCTGCAGGACCGGATCGTCGAATCCGCTCACCACGATCGTGGGAATGCGGACCTGGCCGGTCGCGATGAGCTGCAGTCCGTTGAACGGGCCGAGCCGCACGTCCGCAATCAACAGATCGGGAGCATCGTCTCGGAGCGCCCGCTGCCCTTCTCCGAACGTCCGCGCCAGTAACGGTTCGTACCCGCGCAGCTTCAAGAGCTCATCGAGCCCCGCGAGATATTCTTCATTGTCGTCGACAATCAGAATTCGAGGAGGCATGGGTTCTCCTGTGCGCGCAAGGATTCGAAGGACGTCCTCAAAAACGTTCGGCAGAGATGGTGGACCGGCAGTGCGCCGATTCTAGCAGCTTCCGGCCAGGCGCAAGCGCCAATTCATGCGAAGCCTACAGCGTCGCGCATCTTTTGCGAAAGCCGAATCGCGTTGGAGAGTCTGTGGTGAGAGTGGAGGGAACGAAGCGGGATCCGGCCGCCGTCACGCTCTGATGGCGCCCGGGTAGGCGGTTCCCATCGGCGGAGACCGTAGAGCGCTGACCCTACAGCCCGTGGTGAACGTCGAATGCAACCAGAGTTTCACCACGGGCTGCTAGAGAAACCGCACGCGGCGGATCGCGCTGGACACGACGAAGACGCGGAGATTGTTCCCCCGGCTGTCCGCCGGGTTCACGAAAAAGCCTATGCCATCGGGACGATAGCTCAGCGTCGATCCGATCAGCACCTCATCGTCTGCAAACGTGACCTCGAGGCGGCGGCCGCCTGCGCTGGTGTCGAAGATCCGATCGTCGCTGGGCTGGGCGATGCCCTCGAACTCTCCGACGAAGAACACGGCCTTCAGCTGCGAGGTCGGCACGTACGTCCGCTCGCCGGGCGCCGACTTCACCGACGGCCAGAGTGAGAACTGCGCGCGCGAAGGATGGAAGTCGTGCGTGAAGCCTTTCAGCAGGCGCCCGTCGCGGTAGCGGACCACGATCTTCTGCCATCCCGTCGCGACGCCCGGGAGCGGCAGCGGCAGGAGATCCAGGTTGCCGTCGCGCGGTGCCGTGGTGTCGGCCGTGCGGGCGGCCGCCGGCGGCTCGCATTGAATGGCCGTTGTTGTCGGCAGCAGCTCGAGCAGATGACTGGCCGACTCCAGCAGCCGGTACTCCCAGTCGGGAATGCGGGTGCCCTCGGGCAGCTGCACGTTGAGAACACCGGGACCATCCACCCCCTGGGCTGAGAAGTAGATCGTCTCGATGCCAGGGCCCGCTTCCTGGGGCGCGGCTCCAATGGCGATGGCCGCCCTCGGCAGGGCGCGGCGCAGCCGATCCTCGAGCCGGGACCGCAGCACCACCGCGGGCTCCCCACGATCGAGGGCGGGAACAATCTCCGCGAGCAGGTCGCGAAGTCCGCGGCTCAATGGATCGTCGGAGCGCACGCTCCCCTGCACGGACCTGAGCAGCTGCGGCAGGTTCTTGTCGGACTGTCGGACGAGGGCGGGGCCTTTGCGAACGAGCTCGTGCCGGCGACGAAGGAGGAGCTTCTTCAGGGCCACGTCGCACGGCTCGCCGCGGCCGGCGCGCCCCTGCGCGCTTGCGAGATCGAGCGGACGCTTGAACTCGCAGGCGCCCTGATAGATCGTCGCCCCCTGATCCGAGATCCGCGCCAGCTCCGAGCGCAGCACACGGAAGGGCACGGCCTCGACGCGTGACCCGACGATTTCGATGACCAGATCGGACCCCGGCCGAAGCCGGACATCCGTCTGCAGCAGGGCGCCGCCCGTCGAAAGGTCGATGAGGGATACCTTCGGACCGTACTTCAGCCGCACTTCCCGGATCCAGGCCAGCTCACTGGGTGCGAGCCGGGGGTGTGTGCGCCGATCCTGCGCGTCCGCCTCGGCGGCCGCGACGGTGTGTTCCTGAGTGGCAGCGGACATCATGGTTGTCAGACAACCACGGTTGGCACTTCGAGCTCGCCGCGACGGAAGGCGTCATTGAATGCGTTGACCACCTTCGGGTCGAAATCGGTCCCCGAGCCCTTGACGATCACATCCTTGGCGTCGAACGTGGACATCGCGCGCCGGTAGGGCCTATCGCTCGTGAGGGAATCGTACACGTCGGCGACGGAAATGATCCGCGCCTCGATCGGGATCTCCATGCCGCTGGTGGAATGGTAGCCGGAGCCGTCGAACTTGTCGTGATGGGCGAGGATGATCGGAATGACGCGCCGCAGGGAGCCGCCGACGGGCTCCAGCAGGTCGACCCCCTTCTGGACGTGCTCCTTCATCTGCTCGAACTCGCTCGAGGTCAGCCGCGCGGCCTTGTAGAGCAGCTCACGGCTGATATCGAGCTTGCCGATATCGTGGAGCAGCGCCGCCGACCGCACATCCTCGATCCGCGCGTGCGCGAGTCCCATGCTGGCCGCGATCTTGGCCGCGTAGATCGAGACGCGATACGAATGGTTCTCGGTGTAGGTGTCCTTGGCGATGAAGTGGCGAAGAATCATCAGGACGCCGTGGTAGGTGTCCTGCAGCTCGGCGACCTGCGCGGTCTTGTGCTCGTAGAGCGTACCCATCGAGTAGCCGGTCAGGACGAGGACGCCTCCCCAGACCGTGATGTCGAGCCACCGCGAGGCGGGGCCCACAAGCGTGGCGCTCGCGGCGAAGAGTACCGGGTTGTACCAGGTCATGATCGAGACGAGGAGAACGCTGGCGCACGCCGTCAGCGTCGCGTGCCGGCGGCCGTAGGCGTAGGCGGAGCCAAGCGTCGGCAGCGTGTAGAAACTGAGCACCATCCGCTGCGAGTCGACCATGAGGTTCAACAGCAGACAGATGAAGAAGACTGACAGGAGAACCCAGAGCTCCTTGTTGACGTCAGTCAGACGGCCTAGCGCTTTCATGATGTGCTCCGGAGCTTCCACGGTCCTCGAGACGCGAATTCATTCGCCGGACGAGGCTGAGCAATCTCCGCACCGTGCGCGGCCGGAGCGACGCGCCACGCGGAAGTGTAAGCCGTGCAACCATTTCCGGAGATCGGGCGGGCTGTATCCGCACATGAGCGCCGCGAACCCAATGTGCAGAAATGGCACAGAGTGCTGGGTTTCGTAATCGGCCCTCACTGCGGGTCGGCGGCCTCGAGACGACGCACGATCGCCATCACGCCGTCCTGGCTCCCCGCCGTTGGCACGAGCGTGTACTTCACGTCGTGCGATCCGTCCTTGTGTCGATGAGGCCAGACGGCCATGGGAATGATGTGGCCGACTTGCGTATCGAGGTCGCAGAAGATGCGGCAGCCTGCCGCCCGCGCTTTGAGGCAGAAGTTATAGTCCTCGCCGATTGCGGCGCCGAATGCGAACCACGGCTCCGGAATCCGATCGATGACACTGCGGCGCATCACCATGACGCCGGTTCCGACGGCATGGACTTCGAAAAGTCCCGTGTCACCCGGGTTCAACGCGATCTGAGGCAGTGCCAGCGGGTCGTCGATTGGATTCTCCGGCGCGCCGAGAAGCGTCGGCAGGTGCGGGGGGTCGCGCCTGAGCACGAGTGGTGTCACGATGTCCACGCGAGGGTCGCGGAGGTGACGCACGAGCCGTTGGATCATCTCAGGCGCATACACCTGGTCGTCGTCGATCATCGCCAGCCACTCGCCCGCAACCGACGTCATCATCGCGTTGCGGCTTTCCGGAACGTGCACGTTGGTGCTGAAGATGCGGCGCGCCGTGCCAGGCGGGAGATCCAGTGCGGCAAAGCACTGATGCCCAACCGTCCATCGTCCAAGTTCTCCGCAGAGGAGCGCAGCCGTGCCGGGCGGGTCGGGTTTTCCCGTGCGGGCCGCCGGAGAGTGCGCAGACTTTCTCACCATCGCGTTACTCCGCCTCCTGTTGCGCCTTCGTCGGCGCCAGTACATCAGACGTATCCCAGGTCTGGCCACGTGTCTCTGGTCGGCGCGCCCCAACAGAAAAGTGAGTCCGTGTTCTGTTCCGGACCAATCCGATCGCATTCGCCCGCGCACACGGCTTGACCCGCAACCGGCTCGAGCGGACACAAATCCGGGAGCGTGAAGAGATTACCGCGTGAGCGCCCCTGGACGAGTGCCGCTGGCGCTCCGCTTGCGTTACCCGGCGTTATGAAAGTCATGGCCCCCGCGATGGAGTCCCCGGCTGACCGCAGGCGCGCGCAGAAGGAGGAGCCACAGCAGTGCATGCGCTGTGGACGCCCGGCCGAGAACAACCCGACCCTGGCCGAACGTTACGTCTATCTCCGGTGTCCGGAGTGCGCCGAGGTGTGGTCCATCCGTGAACGCCGATCGGGACCGCGCGGCTGACGAGCGCTGATGGTGAGTGCCGGGCGTTTCGACGACGCCCGGCCTTGTGCTGTTTTGAACATACGACGTGCCGGGGCGATGGCTAGGATCCCCATCGCTGGCAATGTCTCCGACGAATCAGCCGCCGCGCCGTCGCTCTGAAGGCCCACCTGCGCGGCGTGGGGCGATGACGAGGGTTCTGCGGACCCGGGCGCGAGCGGACGCATTGCAGTGTCCCAGGTGCCACCATACCTCCGTGACGGCTGCCCTGTCGGTCGATGACTGCGTCTATTTACGCTGCCACGAGTGCGGGTCAGTGTGGTCGGTCGTCGAGCGCCGACACCTGCCCCCGACGGACGACACGGCCACAACCGTCTACATGCCGGGCGATTTCACCCTGACGGTTCTCGGCTCTCCAACGCTCTATACGGTCTCCTCAGAACGAGTCGGTCAGGGATCGTATCTCGCCTACTGTGCCACCAGCGAAACCGCCGAGTGCAAGGGGCACGAACTGGCCAAGGTCAATGGCGTCAGCCTGTGGAGGGGTACCGAGTGCGACCCTGGCATCCGCGCGCTCATCGCCTCCTACCGGCGACCGTCGCGCAGGTAGTACGCAAACCGCAGATCGTGCTCAACGAACAGAGCAACAGCCACTGCGATTCACAAAGACGACCGCATCACCATTGGTGCCGGGGCCGGGAATCGAACCCGGACGGCCTTACGGCCACGGGATTTTAAGTCCCGAGCGTCTGCCAGTTCCGCCACCCCGGCGCGGGCGCGCCGTCGGCCAGTCTACAAGATTCCGTTAACCTTTTTGGCTCTCCTGCGTATTTACAGGAACAGGGGGCCGCCGCGTGCTGCAGGATCTGCGCTTCACCGTCCGAGTGATCGCCAAGGAACGCTGGTTCTCGGCCGTCATCATCGTCGCACTCGCGCTCGGGATTGGCCTGAACGCCACGGTCTTCACGCTGGTGAACGCCGTCCTCATCCGCGGCCTGCCCTTCAAAGACTCCGCGCGGCTCTACATGCTGGCGTGGGAGCCGCGAACGGGACAGCGATCGAGCGTCTCGATCGCCGAGCTCCAGGACTGGCGGGCACAGAGCCACGCCTTCGAGGCGCTCGCCGGCTTCAGCCAGACGCCATTCAACATCAGCGATGATCTCACCGTACCCGAGCAGCAGCGCGGTGCGCGGCTGACCGCCAACGCCTTCAGCATCCTCGGACAACAGCCGCTGCTCGGACGCGACTTCGCGTCCGGTGAGGACCGCAAGGGAGCCGAGCCGGTCGTCATGCTCGGCTACGGCCTCTGGAAGAACCGGTACAACTCCGACCCGAACGTCCTCGGGAAGACCCTGCGGCTGAACGGAACGCCGACCACGATCGTCGGCGTCATGCCGGACCGCATGAAATTTCCGACGAACGCCGAATTGTGGATCCCGTTCGTTCCGACCGACGCCAAAGATTACGACAAGCGGGACGCGCGCTCGCTCAACGTATTCGGCCGTCTGCGTGACGGCGCGACCTACACGCAGGCGCGCACCGAAATGAGCGCGATCGCCAAACGGCTTGCCGCCGAGTATCCGGCGACCAACAAGGACATGCAGAGCGTCCTGATCGAGACCTTCAACGAACGCTTCAACGGCGGTCAGATCCGGATGATCTTTCTCGCCATGATGGGAGCCGTCGGCTTCGTGCTGCTCATCGCCTGCGCGAACGTCGCGAACCTCCTGTTGTCGCGGTCGGCACATCGCGCCAAAGAGATCGCCGTCCGCTTCGCCCTCGGCGCGACGCGCTGGCGGGTCATCCGTCAGCTCCTGGTCGAAAGCGTGGTCCTCGGCTGCATCGCCGGCATCTTCGGGCTGCTGCTCGCGCTCGTCAGCGTCCGCCTGTTCGACGCGGCGGTCGCCACGAGCGGCAAGCCGTACTGGATCGAGTTCACCATCGACTACACGGTCGTCGCCTTCCTGGCAGGCGTCTGCATCCTGACCGGCGTGCTCTTCGGCTTCGCCCCGGCGCTTCACGTCTCGAAGACGAACGTCAACGAGGTGCTCAAAGAAGGCGGTCGCGGCAACACGGGGGGCGCCGTGCGCGCTGGATGAGCGGCACGATGGTCGTCCTCGAGCTCGCGCTGACCGTCGTCCTCCTTGTCGGCGCCGGCCTGATGATCCGCAGCTTCGTGAAGATGTACACGATGGACCTCGGCATCCGCACCGACCACCTGATGCAGATGCGCATGCAGCTGCCCGACACCAAATACCCGACACCGGAAGTCCGTCGCGCGTTCTACGATCGGCTCGAACAGAAACTGGCGTCGATTCCCGGCATCGATGCCGCCGCGCTGACGACGAGCGTGCCGCCGTTCGGCACCGGCTCGCGCACCTTCGAGATTGAAAACAGGCCGCCGCTCAAGTCAGGAGAAGAGCCACCGCAGGTTTCGGTCGTCACGATCAGCCCGGGATTCTTCGACGTCGTGGGCGTCGCCGTCCGGCGCGGACGCGCATTCTCCGCGACGGACGGCGCGGCCGGGTCCGAGACCATCGTCATCAACGAGCGCATGGCGGCGGAGTTCTTTTCCGGTGAGGATCCGATGGGACGCCGGATCAAGCTCACGCAGCGCGACCCGCCGCCCGGCACACCGCCCCCCGCGTGGCGCACGATCGTCGGCATCAGCCCGTCGATCCGGCACAACTCACCTCAGGAATCGCTGGTGAACGCCGTCGTCTACGTGCCCTATCGGCAGGATCCTCCGGGTTTCGCGGCGCTGCTCGTGCGCAGCCAGCTGCCACCCGGCTCCGTGATGAGCGCGGTGCGGCGCGAAGTCCAGGCTCTCGACCAGGACCAGCCGGTCTTCACGATTGAAACGCTGGATCAGGCGCTCGCGCAGTCGCGCTGGCCCTTCCGCGTGTTCGGCAGCCTCTTCGCGATCTTCGCGTTCATCGCGCTGGTGCTGTCGGCGGTGGGACTCTACGCCGTGATGGCCTACTCCGTCACGCAGCGCACGCAGGAGATCGGCGTGCGGATGGCACTCGGCGCGGATGCGCGTAAGGTGTCCTGGCTCATTCTCCGCCGAGGCCTGGGCCAGGTGGCCATCGGCCTGACGCTGGGTCTCGCCGGTGCATTCGGCCTGAGCAAGGTGCTGCGCACGATCCTTGTCCAGATTACGCCGTCGGATCCGCTGACCTTCGTCGCCATCAGCGTATTGCTCACCGGCGTCGCGATCGCGGCCTGCCTGATCCCTGCCCGCCGCGCAACCCGGGTGGATCCGCTGACGGCGCTGCGCGCGGAGTGAGCGCGAGCTGACGCGTCAGGACATCACGGCGTCCGCGACACGCGGATGGACGAGATGCAGTCGTTGAATCCGGGCCGGCACGGACCCGACACGACGTCCAGGTCGGGCACATCCTCGGTGTAAGTGACCGACGCGCCGTCAAATTTCCGGTCACGAAACAGCGTCGCCGACCAGCCTGCGGGGATGCGTAGAGACGAGATGCAGTCGTCGAACTGCGACGGCTCGTCATCGGAGCCGCCGCACGGTCCGCGCAGACGCGATAAATCCGATACGTCACCGTCGAGGGTGACGGCCTTCCCCCGATACAGAGAGTCAGGATAGAGCGACACGCCCTGCCCGAAGGGAGCCGTCGGCTGAGTTGGACCGCCGGCGCAGGCGGTTCCAAAAATGGAGGCCGCCAGCAGCGCTCGCGTGAAGCCGGACCAGAAGCATCGATACTCTCCAGCCGCCATCCCTCACCTCGGAGGATATTGTGCCGCAGGACGCCAGCCGGAGGAAACCGAGGGGGCCAGATAAATGAGCGAGGCCCTGTCCGACAGGCGGTTCAGCTCTACGTTCTGGTACGCGCCAATGATGCCGCCGGCCAGGAACAGTCGTGGCGGAGGGACTCGCCCGGCAATGAGGCCGAGCACTCCGACGACGCCGGCCCCGAGTGCGGCGCCGCGCGCGCCATCCATGACGCCGCTTCTCATGGACCCCGCCTGTCGGTCGACACGCACAACGTCACTGAACGGCAGCTCGAGATCACCAGAGACGGTATGCATTCGAACGCCATCGACTGCCGCGGAAACGATCGTTCCGGCGGCTCGTGAACCATCGAACAGCAGCACCTGCACGAAGGCACCCACGGGCAGGATCATCACATTGTCCCATCGGCCGACAGGCAGCGGCGCCGGCACTTCGTACGTCGGCCCGATGCGTCCACGGCCGTACGAATTGAACGCGGTCCCCACCGGATACCCCGCCGGACTGCAGGCCGTCGTCGCGACCGTCAGGAACACCATCACGACAATCCGCTTCGTCATACGCAATCCTCCTGTCGGTAAACATAAACAGCGGGCGGATTGGAAGTCGTGACGACGCGCTGAAGAAGCATGAATAATGCTGAGTGCCGGGTCCCTCGTGCAATCAGGTAATGCAGGGAGCGCTCGATTCGATTCTCGACGGTGTCACCGGTCAGAAAACCAGGAACTGAACACATAATGGTCGGATGGCGACCGCGGATCCGATTGGCGCATTTCTCGCAGCGGTCAAACGCGCCGAGGCTCAGCACATCGACACGGCACCCGCCGCGCTTGCGACCGCGGACCGCTCAGGCCGGCCGTCAGTCCGCATGGTCCTTCTCCGCGGTGCGGACGCGCGCGGATTTGTCTTCTTCACGAACTACGCGAGCCGCAAAGCTGTCGATCTGGTCGAGAATCCCCGTGCGGCACTCTGCATCCACTGGCCTTCACTCGAAGAGCAGATCAGGATCGAGGGGCAGGTGGAGCGGCTGCCGGACGACGAGTCGGACGAGTACTTCGCGAGCAGGGGGCGGGGCAGCCAGCTTGGCGCCTGGGCCTCGGACCAGAGCCAGGTTCTTCGGTCACGCGCCACGCTCGAGGAGCGATATCTCGAGGTCGCGCGACGCTTCGAAGGGATTCCCGTCACGCGCCCGCCGTTCTGGGGAGGCTTCCGCATTGTGCCCGATCGGATCGAGTTCTGGCAGGGACGCGCCGATCGGCTCCACGATCGCCTGGTCTATCTCCGCGACGGTGATGCCTGGCGCACTCAGCGTCTGTACCCCTGAGCTCGTAGCCGCGGCATGACACCCCGATTCGATGCACCTTTCGTTCGGTGGGCGACTGATCGCCCTCCCGCGCGGTTCGATCTCGCGGGGAGCAACATTCTTGCCTGCACGCTCGACGATTTGCCTGGGGCGCGCGACGTCATCGAGCTCACCGGCGGCACCGAGTCCGGCTACGCCCCCCTGGTTGACGCGATCGGCGCGAGATACGGCGTCCCGGCCGACCACGTCACCACCGCCCAGGGCGCCTCCGGCGCTACCTTCCTTGCGTGCGCTGCCCTTCTCGACGCGGATGACGAAGTCCTCGTGGAGCGCCCCGGCTACGATGCGCTGCTCGGCGCCCCGCAGATCTTAGGGGCGCGGACGACCAGATTCGACAGGGACTTCGACGCGGGGTTCGCACTCGACCCGGAACGCGTGCGGCAGGCGATGACCCCCCGGACCCGGCTGATCGTCATCACGAGCCCGCACAACCCCACCGGCGTCCTCTCCGGCGCCGAGGCGCTCGACGAGGTCGGACGAATCGCAGCCGCGAACGGCGCGTACGTGCTCGTCGACGAGGTCTATCTCGACATCGCGGCCGCAGAACGGCGGGAGGTTCCGGTTGTCGAGACCGCCGCGCACCGTGGCGACGTGTTCCTCTCGATCAGCAGCCTGAACAAATCGTACGGCCTGTCGGGACTACGTTGCGGCTGGGTCCTGTCGTCGATGGCACTTGCCCGCCGCCTGCACCGCGCGCGCGACATCATCGTCGGGTCGCCGCCAATCGTCGGCGATCGGCTGGGTGCGCTGGCCTTCAGTCAGATCGATCGCCTGATAGCGCGATCGCAAGCGCTGATCCACGAGAATGGCGCGATCGTCAGGGAGTTCCTGCGATCCAGTCCGGAGCTCGAGTGGATTGAACCTGGCGGCGGAACGGTGGTCTTTCCGAGGATTGCCCGCGTCACCGACTCGAGCCATTTTGCGGAGCGGCTGCTCACCCTGCGTGACACCGCGATCGTGCCGGGACACTTCTTCGAGGCGCCCGCTCATTTTCGCCTGGGCTTCGGCGGGTCATCCACGGCACTTCGGAGCGGCCTCGAAGCGCTCCGCGCCGCTCTCGACGCTCGCGACTGGTAAGCACGACCGCTCCGTCCGGCTGCGCTTCGGGATAGGATGACTGCCGATGGTCATCGACACACTGCACATGGCGGCGCGATATGTCGTCCTGCACCCCCTCTTCGCGCCGGCCTTCGACTTTCTTTCCACCGCCGACCTCGCGACGCTTCCGCCCGGCAGGGTTCCCCTCCAGGGTGATCGTCTGTATGTCTCAATCGATCACGTGGACGGCCGCGGCCGCGACGGGGCGCGTCTCGAAGCGCATCGCCGCTATGCCGACATTCAGGTCACGATCGCCGGGACGGAGATCATCGGCTGGCGGCCGCTCGCACGCTGCCTCGCGCCGGACGGGCCGTTCGAACCCGCGCGCGACATCGGCTTCTTCAGCGACCCGCCAGAGACATGGCTCGTCGTCCCGGAGAACCACTTCGTCATTTTTTTCCCGGACGATGCGCATGCGCCGCTTGCAGCGGAGGGCCCGCTGAAGAAGGCCATCATCAAAGTGGAGCTCTAGATCTTCACCGTGTGCCGAGCGGCGCTGTCGGCAGGAACTGCGGCGGCTTCCGATGGTGGGTCGCCTGCTCGTATGCGAACGCAAACTGAATCAGGCTCGGCTCACTCCATGCCCGGCCGATGAACGACAGTCCCACCGGCAGACCATGCGCGAACCCGGCCGGTACGGTGATGCTTGGATAGCCTGCCACGGCAGCAGGAGTCGAGCTGGCGCCGAGAAAGTGATCGCCGTTCACGAGGTCGGTCAGCCACGCAGGGCTGCCGGTCGGCGCGACGAGCGCATCGAGCCGCAATCGCGTCATGACCTTGTCGATTCCGGCCGCGCGGGATCGGGCCCGGCACGTCGTGAGCGCCGTGCGATATCCCGGCGCGCTCAGCGGTCCCTTCTTCTGCGCGGCGAGCAGCGTCTCCTGGCCGAAGAACGGCATTTCACGATCCTTCTCGCGGGTGTTGAAGGCGATCAGGTCGGCCAGTGAATGCACGCGGGCGGTGGGACCGAGCTTGCCAAGGTACGCGTTGAGACCCGCCTTGAACTCGTAGAGCAGGATCTGGAACTCGCAGTCGTCCAGCCGTCCGGCGGTCGGAATATCGGCGGGATCCACGATGATCGCGCCCTGGCGCTTCATCTGCGCAACAGCGGCGTCGAACAGCGCGTCAGCGGAGGGGCTGTAGCCCACATACCTCTTGCGCGCCACGCCGATGCGGGCGCCCTTGAGTCCGTCAGTCTTGAGCGACGCCGTATAGTCGCGCGCCTTCGAACGGCTGGCGGCCGTGGCGGCGTCGAGCGGATCGACACCGGTCAGGGCGCCGAGCAGAATCGCGGCATCCGTGACGGTCCGGGCCATCGGGCCCGCGGTGTCCTGCGTGTGAGAGATCGGAATGATGCCGGAGCGGCTGACGAGGCCGACCGTGGGCTTGATCCCAACCAGCGCGCTCGCCCCGGATGGGCAGACGATGGATCCGTCGGTCTCGGTGCCGACAGCGATTGTCGCCAGGTTCGCCGCCACGGCGGAGCCGCTGCCCGAGCTGGAGCCGCACGGGTTCCGATCGAGCGCGTAGGGACTCTTCACCTGGCCGCCGCGGCCGCTCCACCCGCTGGTCGATTTCGACGAGCGGAAGTTCGCCCATTCGCTCAGGTTCGTCTTTCCGAGAATCACCGCTCCAGCCTCGCGGAGCCGGGCAGCCACGAACGCGTCGCGCGAGGCGATGGATCCCTCGAGGGCGAGCGATCCGGCCGTGGTCATCATCCGGTCGGCCGTATCGATGTTGTCCTTGATGAGCACAGGGATGCCGTGGAGCGGGCCACGCACCCGGCCGGCGCGGCGCTCGTCGTCCAACCGATCGGCGATCGAGCCGGCCTCCGGGTTCAGTTCGATCACGGCCCGCAGGGTGGGGCCGCCGCGATCGATCGTCTTGATCCGCTCCGAGTACAACTCGACCAGGCGGCGCGAGGTGTAACGTCCCGACGCCATCGCCGCCTGCAGAGTGGCCACCGTCGCTTCATCGAGCTCGAACGGGGGCACCGTCTGCGTCTGCCATGCGTGCGGGGAGCCGCCACGGGCCATGACCAGCGTGACGAGGGCGGCAACAGTCGCGAGTCGGCGGATCATCGCTGCATTCTATGCGCACGGAGTTGCGGAGCGGACGGAGGTAGCGGAAAAATCCACCACGGAGAAACGGGGACACGGAGACGCACGGAGATAGCCAGCTGGCTAGCTGCAGCCACTGACAGCTTCACCTCGAGATCAGCTGACTATCGGAAATCAGGCGGTCGGCACGCGCTTGTGCGCGTGGAGACCGCTTTATCTCCGTGCGTCTCCGTGTCCCCGTGCTCTCCGCGGTGATCGTTCGTGTTCCCCGTCACCATTCGTGCAGGGAAAAGCCTTCGAGTGTGCTACTGGTTGAGCAGGAGAGTTTCAGGCGGACAGGCGATCGACGATGGCGCGCCAGGTCTCGGCCGCGGGGGAGGAATCCGAGGTCAGGGCCGCGCCGCACATCACGACACCTCCCTCTCCCGCCGGATGGCACCAGACGGAATCGACGTCGAGATGAAGACCGATGCCGGCAATGTCGACACCGAAGCGGGAGGGAGGTGCGCCCCCGGGCGGCAGCGCGATGCGAAGGCCTCCGTACGAGACGTCCAGGACGGCGGCGGGGTGTCCATTCGCCGTGACACGGAACCCTCCGACCACGCGTTTCCGCTCCCAGCGGCGTTTACGCCGGATATCGGCGACCAGCTTGGCGACGCCCGCCAGAAACCGCGCCGGGTCAATCGGCTTCCCGACGAACGCGGCGCCGTATCGCCCCGCCTCCAGCTCCATCAACCGCGTGTCGTAGCCAGTCATGATCATCACGCCCATCTCGGGGCGCTCGGCGTGGATCTGCCTCACGAGGTGCAGGCCGTTGAACCCGCGCAGGCGCACATCGGTGATCAGCACGTCGAAGGACTCGTCGACCAGCAGCGTCTTCGCTTCGTCAAAGGTCGTGACGCCGACGGCCGCGTAGTCCGCACCGCGGAGCAGCTCCACGATGCCTGACAGGGCATTCTCATCGTCGTCCAGCACCAGGATGCGATACGGCAGTTTCATGGGAGGGGCGTCAGGGTAGACCAGCCCACTGCCAGCCCCGCAAGGGCAGTGCCGCCGGGCGCCGGGCACAAAGCCACGCCAATCGAGGAGAATCCAGCATTCCCGGCCCGGAAGACGCGCGAATGTGTACCTCCACCGACAAGTCTGAAAGGAATCAGTGGATGACTGGGCGGGTCGGGGCTGCGGCGGACAGCACACGCGTGATCAGCGAATCGAGCCGGGGCTGCGGAATGTCGAACGGCCCGGCCACGACCGCGCCCGTGGGGATTTCGATGGCAATGACGACTCCCCCGTCCGCGGGCTCTACGATCCAGCTGAAACCCCTGAGCGTGACGAACCGTTCGTCCGAGCCCGGATTCTTCGCACGATCGACCGCCAGCAACATCGACTTGAGGACTTCCTGGACATCCACTTCGGTCCAGCCCGGCGCATCGTTGCCGTCGTGCACGCATCTGGCCTCGATGGCGGTTTCACGATCGCGGAGCACTATCTCGACATCAAACACCATGTTGGCCGTGCCTTCCCTCGTGATGCACCGCGCCATGCCCGGCGCCGCAGCGCAGGCGCGACGCGCCGCTTCCCATGAATTGTCCCTGCGCGGAGATGTGCGTCGATTATAACTCCCGGGACAGATCCTGGGTCGTACTCACTGGCTGGCGGCATGTAAAATCGCGGCATACGTACGCAGCCGCGCTGCCGAGATCCGTCATCGCCGTGATGAACGGCAGGATCGCCCCCAGCCGGTCCTGCGCGGCGCCGGGCACGACGGGAACGACGATCGCAAACGGTCGATAGTGCCGTGCGACCTCCTGCTGGAGCAGTACGGCGTGCTCGGTCGAGCCGACAATCACTACTTGTGAATACCCCGCGTGCGTGCCGGACAACGCGCAGAGCATCATCGGCACGGTGCGGCCAGCGACGCCAACGCGTGGACCGTATCGTGCCAGCGTGCGTTCCGCTTTGCCTCGAGCATCCGCGTCGCCCGTGACGTGGGAGAGCGTGAGTGCATTCAGCGAGGCAACCGAGCTCGCGGCGGGCTCGGCGCCGTCGTAGTCCTCTTTCAGCCGGAGAAGAACAGTCGGATCCTCACCGGTGGTGCTGAACCAGCCCCCGTCCTTCGGATCCCAGAACAGCTCGTCCTGCTGCGCCTGGAGCGCGATCGCCCATTCGAGCCACTCGGCATCACCACTCGCCTGGAACAACTCGAGCAGGCCCCAAATGAGGTAGGCGTAGTCTTCCGCGTACGCGGGGATGGCGGCCTCGCCTGCGCGGTAGCGGCGCAGCAGCCGGCCGTCCACCCAGAGCGTGGTCTTGATGAAACGCGCGGCACGGATCGCGTCATCCAGATACGTACCGGCCGATGGCCGATCGACGAGCACACGCCCGGCGCGTGCAAACGCCGCGATCATGAGGCCGTTCCAGGCCGTCAGGATCTTGTCGTCGAGGTGCGGCCGCGGGCGTCCCTCGCGATGCGCGAACAGCGTCGTGCGAATACGACCGAGCGCGGCGACGACATCGTCCGGAGTCCGGCCGCTTCGAGCGGCGACGTCTTCGATGGACTCCGCCGTGTAGAGGAGATTCTTGCCGGTGAACTCCCCCTGAGGGTCGTGGGGTGCGTTGCCTGCGGGCTGGATCCCGAAACGCTGCCGCGCGATTTCCGCATCCGCGCCGAGGAGGCTCGCGATTTCCTCGTCGGACCAAACGTAGAAGGCTCCTTCGGTTTTGTGAGCCCCCGGCACATCGGCCTGCTCCGGAGGCAGGCTGTCGGCGTCTTCCGCGGAATAGAAGCCGCCGCCCGGATCGCTCATGTCCCGGCGCACATACATGAGCGTGTCTTCCGCGACCGCGGCGTAGAACGCCTCCCCGGTTGCCTGCGCGGCTTCCAGGTACGCGATCACGAGCTGCGCCTGGTCATACAGCATCTTTTCGAAATGCGGAACGCGCCAGTCGCCGTCGACGGAGTAACGATGGAAACCGCCGCCAATGTGATCGCGCATTCCGCCCAGCGCCATCGCGCGCAGCGTATCGGTGGCCATCCTGAGCGGCCATGCGGCATCAACGCCGGCCGCGGTGCGGCGCGCGTATTCGCGCAGCAGAAAGAGGAGCTCCGACGGCCGTGGAAACTTCGGCGCATCACCAAAGCCGCCGCGCCGCTCGTCGAACGCGCCTCGAAACTGCTCGACGGCGGTATCGAGCGCACCCGGCGGCGCGATCTCCGACTCCGCCCGGGCGGCGCCGTCCGTGCCCGTCACGGCGCGAAGGCGCTGTAGGAGCTCCGCGGCGGCCCCTTCGACACGCGGCCGATCGCCGGTCCACACACGGGCGAGCTCCCCGAGGAGGTCGGCGAATCCCGGACGGCCCCAGCGGGACGCGGGCGGAAAATAGGTGCCTCCAAAAAACGGCTTCAGCTCCGGTGTGAGAAATACGGACATCGGCCACCCGCCGGCGCCCGTCGTCGCCTGGACGAACGACATGTAGACGCGATCGACGTCCGGCCGTTCCTCACGATCGACCTTGATCGACACGAAGTCGCGATTCAGCAGCTCCGCGATCGCGGGGTTCTCGAACGACTCGTGTGCCATGACGTGGCACCAGTGACACGTCGAATAGCCAATCGACAGAAAGATCGGCTTGTCTTCACGGCGGGCACGCTCGAACGCCTCGCCCGCCCACGGATACCAGTCCACGGGGTTGGCGGCGTGCTGAAGGAGATAGGGACTGCGCTCGTGCTGAAGTCGATTCATGCGGCGGTATCGCGTGTTTGCTACTTCTGCGCCCGTTCGGCGGTCACCAACCACGCCGAGCCCAGGCGCTTCTGACCCGTCCTGCGCCACCCGCTGGACCATGTCAGCGCCGGCTCCTTCGGAGCGCCAACGACGAGGACGTGCGTGGTGGCCCCGACCTGACGTTCGAACGCTCCTGACGCCGTGGCACGATCGAACGCGGCGACCGCAGCCCCTGTTTGTCCGGCCTCGTAGAACGCGCCCTTCATCTCGATGCCTGACGGCAGCAGCGTCCAGGCTTCGTTCCATGCATCGAAAGAGCGGGCCTCCACGCCTGTCGGGATTTTCGCCTGGAGACCCTGCTCGTAGTGGAACGTCGCACCCAATCCAGCCATTCTGGAGAGTAAAGCCGCGGCCCGGAAGCGATCGGGGTCATTGTCCCGGCGGCCGTGCACCGAGGCGGGCGCGGCCCCGATCGGTTCGTCGTTGATGACCGGCTTGCCCCAGGCCTTGACGAGCGCCGCTCCCCTGGCAAGACGAAGCACGTGGCCCCAGGGCGTCCCTCCTCCGGACCGGGGAAAATGAAACGTCGCATATTGTCCTGCGGCAAAAGACTCGTTCTCTTCCGCCGATCCAAGACTCACCGGAACCCCTGCGGGCACCAGCGATGCCAGGCGCCGCAGCTCGCCAGGGTCGTGAATGGCCGCGGCCTGGGTCGGGTGCGCGGGTTCATTGGCAATCTCGACGAGCGCATTCGGGTGGCGTGACGCGATCGCTCCGACTGCCTTCACGTGTGCGGCCATGTCTGTTTTCCCGTCGGCGGTATCGACGAGCGCGACGACCTCAACGTGCAGTCCACGTACTGCAGCCATCTGCAGGAACTCCGGAAGCGCCCGGACCCCGTCGGCTGGCGTCAGCTGAAACAGATTCCGCGCCATCGTGAAGACGCGCACGATCGTCAACTTGCGCGACGCCGCCCAGTCCAGAAATGCCGCTGCCTGCGCTCCCTGCTCATGAGCCACCATCTCGACGAGCCGGAAGGCACTGATGCCACGCCACTGGAACGGTTCACCGGAGGCGGATAGAAACGCGGGCCCTGCAATCCGCAGATGACCGGAGGCGGCCACGGAGTGGGTGTCAGCCGCCCCTATCAGGGCAACAGTCACGACGCAAGACAGTCCGACCATAGCGGCACGCAGCGGAGCAATCACCGGTACTCTCCGAAGAACGCCCGCGCGGCCGGCAGATTGACCCCATTCTCGAACGTGCTCTCGCACAGCCACCAGCGACGCTGCTCGTAGACGGTCCTCAACACACAGTCACCGGCGACCCTCTCGTTGGACCCCACACTGCAGCCGGAGCGTCCGGGTTGGCAGGCCTTGACGAGCGAGGTGAACCCGCACGCGACCACCGCCCGGCCGGTCAGGCGGCTGCCGGCGATCGCGACGTCCTTGAGGTTGAGCGACGAGGAAAGGATTTCGTAATTCCGCCGGTTGTCGGTGATCTGTCCCCGCTCATCCGCCTTCCCTGGACAGCTGTCGCTGAAGTCGCGAACCGCCAGATCGGCGGGAATGGCCGATGTCGCGAAATCCCTGAGAAAGCCGAGCGAGAGGTCGCCCACCTCTTTCGGCGAATTGTGGACCCGCACGGACGCGGTGCTCGTCGCGGACACGACGTTCTTGGGGCGCACGCCGCTCGCATCAGCGACCCCGTAGGTCTCGGTCACAGTCAGCCGCATCGTGTACTCGGCCGGCGTCGCCCGATCCGCAGGCGGTCGCCACTTGACCGACACCCCTTCGCCAGAAAACGTGCCCCCATCCGCGCTCCACGCGAACTGCATGTCGCTGATGGCGGTTTCCGGATCGCGCACGGTCGCGGTAACCGTGACGTCCTCGCCAACTTCGGCGCGCTCTGCGCTGATGGCAATCGACTCTATCGTCGGCTGCACGTTGACCGGCTGCGTAGGCGGAGGCGTGACCGGACCCGGGCCGCCAGGGCTGCCCCCGCATGAAGCGGTCAGGAGCGCCGTCAGGATCATTCGGGGCCAGCCCCCAGGACGTTGGCGTCTCACCTCAGGCTTCCTCCAGGGGACTTGCCATCGCGGGCACGCTCTCGCGGATCTCTCGAATCACGTAGATAGGCTTGTTCTGCGACTCGTGGTAGGTCCGAGCCTGCATTTCGGCCAGCAGGCCGAGCGTCACGAGCTGCACACCGGTAAACACCAGCAGGATGCCGAACAGCAGCAGAGGCCGGTTGCCGATCGACTCGTAGCCGAAGAGCCGCATATACGCCAGCCATCCGCAGACGGCTGTACCGGTCAGCCCCATGATGAAACCCAGCAGCCCGAAGATGTGCAGCGGACGCGTCGAATAGCTGATGAGGAACTTCACCGTCAGCAGATCGAGCACCACGCGAATCGTGCGCGAAATGCCGTAGTTGGACGTGCCGTGCCGGCGGACGCGGTGGTTCACGACCTTCTCCTCGATCGTGACACCCATCTCGCTCGCGATGGCCGGAAGGAACCGATGCATCTCGCCGTACAACTTCATCGGCTTGACGACCTCGGCCCGGAACACCTTCAGCGAACAGCCGTAATCGTGCAGCTTCACCCCGGTCGACAGCGAGATGATCGCATTGGCAATCATCGACGGCAGGCGCCGGTTGATGAACGGATCCTTTCGATCCTTGCGCCAGCCCGCGACGATGTCGGGACCGCGCTGCGCCTGTTCGACCATCCCCGGAATGTCGGCCGGATCGTTCTGGAGGTCTCCGTCCGATGTCACGATGAAGCTCCCACGGGCATGCGCGAAGCCTGCAGCGAACGCGGCGGTCTGGCCGAAGTTGCGCCGGAAGCGGATCACGCGCAGCCGCGGATCCACCGCCTGGAGCGAGGCGAGCTGGGCAAACGTGTCGTCGGTACTTCCATCATCAATCGCAATGATTTCATACGGCCGTGCGAAGGCCTCGAGCACAGCCGTGAGCTCGCGATAGAGCTCCGCCACGCTCAGCGATTCGTTGCGCATCGGTATGACGACGGAGATCTCCGGGGTGATCTGCACGTTGGGTAAACGATTGATTGTAAGGGTGTTGACAGAGGATCGTCAACGGGCAACGTGCCCGGGTGCCGTGCAGCGTGCGACCTGGCTGGCGTCCCCGGACATCCGGCCGAGCCGCCGACTGCCCCGGTTCGACGGCAGCCCATGCGGCGACTTCGTTCTTTCAGGTAAGGACCAAAGGCCTCACTTCGAAGACTGTTGTTCACCTCCGCGCAGACATTCCGACCACGGTTCTGACGTTTTCGCACGACACCTCACAGAACGCGTGTTTTCGTGAAGTCTCGAGAAAAACCAGGAGCCGGCACTCCACTTGCTCTGCCTCAACGGTAGCCGCGGCGCCGCGGCCGGGCCCAGCGCCCAGTGATGACCAGGAAACTGGCCGCCGATTGCGAAAAGGCTGGACCCGGCTCCCACCTGATCATCCCCCCGCAACCCGACATGAAGTCGTCATGGATTTGAAAAGAGGCCAAGTGTGGTGCTACGTGGACTTGCACTGATAGTGGTCGTCGCCGCCGGAGTTGGTCTGCCGACCACGGCACGGGCACAATCGATTGGGGCGGGCCTGTCGGCCCTGCTGACGGAACAGACTCCCCCGCCGGCGGGATTCGTGCGCGATCGCGCCGCCGCTGAGGCCACCTTCGGCACGGTCGCAGGATTGTTCGGCGTCGAGTTGACGAGCATGCCGGTGGCGTCGTCTTCGGGCGGCTTCGTGTATCGTTTCAGTCCGACACTCGGCACGATGGAGCGCGCGACCGATAGTTTTGGTCCGTTCTTCACCGAGCGGGCGATGCGCAATGGAGAAGGTCTGGCCTCCGTGGGCGTGACCTATCAGTTTGCGAGCTTTGAATCCCTTCAGGGGGCCGATCTGACATCGGGCACGTTCCCGACCAATGCGGCTCGTTTTGCGAACCAGCTGCAGCCTTTCAGTGTCGATACGCTGGCCCTCAAGCTCCACGTCAAAACCGTGACGACATTCGTGAGCTACGGCGTGAACGATCGCCTCGATATCGGCGGAGTGGTGCCCATCACCCACCTGAGTTTCTCGGGCAGCCGGATGAACACCTTCCAGGGTGTGGCGTCACTCCAGTCAGCGCAGTCCGGATCGGCGAGTGGGTTCGGCGATATCACCATGAACGCCAGGTACCGCCTGACGGGCGCTACCGGAAGCGGCGTTGCGGTCGGCACCGACCTGCGCCTTCCGACCGGCCGCGAACAGGATCTGCTCGGGGCAGGCAAGACCGCGTGGCGCTTTCTCGGTATCGGGTCGTGGGAGCGAGGACGCATTGCCGCCGACACGAACGGAGGATTCGGACTTGGCGGGATCTCGCGCGAACAGTTCTGGGCGGGCGCGCTGACCTTTGCCGCGAGCCCGAAGCTGAGCCTCGTTGGTGAGCTCATGGGCCGTCGGCTGACCGGGCTGAATCGCCTCTCGGACGTTTACCAGCCGCACCCGGTGATCGCCGGCGTCGAAACCATGCGCTGGCTTCCGACTGAGGGTGGTGTCCACACGGCATACCTGGTCACTGGCGGAAAGTTCAACATTCAGGGAAGCTGGCTCTTGAACGCCAGTGTGCTGACACGGCTGACCGACACCGGGCTGCGCGCCCGGTTCACGCCGTCCATCGCCATCGACTACGCTCGGGAGTTCTAAAGGCAGCCGCAGAGATGAACAGGTCAGCGCGGCGAGTCGCCGTCACGTGCATCGTCATTGTCGTCGTCGCAAGCGTCCTCGTGTTTCGCTGGGCAAGAGTGCGCCAGCACACGGACACGCCCGTCGCCTCGCAGGCGGGCTCGTCCGTGCCGCAAGCCGGTACGGGAAACGGCGCGGCGGAGGTGCCCGCGCAACCGCCCGCCACGGTGCCGGTGGTCATACCCCCACCACCCACGCCCACGGGCCCGACTCGAGCACCGCGGCCAACGCTGTCGTCCGAAGCGGCAACGACGACGCCGGAGGCCTCGAGCCGGCCGCCTGAAGATGTCGAGCGCATGCCTGCCGAGCCGTCACCGAGTGCAGCGCCGATCGCGCCCGCGGATGCACCCCCCATCGTCGAGTCAATTCCTGACGTGGGCGTCCATGCCGGGACGATACGGCCTCCTGAAGAATCCCACGCCGTGCCCACGACGGGCATCGTCACGAATGGGGTCCTCAGGAAAGACACCCTCGCGCTTCAGGCCATTCTCCGTCGCTACGAGGAGGCGTACGACCGGCTCGACGCGGATGCCGCGGCAGCGATTTGGAGCACGGTTGATTCGCGATCGCTCGCCCGGGCCTTTTCGCTCCTTCGATATCAGGAGCTCGACCTCGATGACTGCAGCATTGCGGTGACCGAGAGCGACGCCACCGCTCAGTGCCCGGGAAGGCTGCGCTACGCCCGTCGCATCGGAGATGGGACACCCAAGACCGAGTACCACGTGTGGATGATCGAGTTCGCGCGCAGAAGGGAAACCTGGCAAATCGTCCGCGTCACCGCCCAGTAGCCTTTTCAGCCACGCACGGCATCGACGACCAAACGGCCGACGAAACGCTCTCCCGTCAGAATCCCTCACTACTGGAATCGCGCCTGCGCCTGTACCAAATCCAGCCGACGCCGAGCACGAGCACGGTCACGGCAAGCGCCAGCGATACGGGACCAGCGTTTTCGCGGACGAACTGCGCGGCGCGCTCGCCGTACCACAGCGCGAGAAATGCTTCACCGAAATAGCGGATGCCGCGCCCGATCGATACGGCGACCAGGAAATCAAACGGACGTACGCCCGCAACGCCCGCGACCAGCACGAACGGCTTGAACGGCACCGGCGGCGGGAGGAGAGCGGACACGACGATGGTGAGTATGCCGTGCCTGCGAAAGACCGCGAGCGCGCGATCGACGTGCCGTTCGCCGAAGCGGCGCCGCAGAAACGATTCGCCCCCCTTGCGCCCGACGAGGTACAACGCGAAGCAACCCGCCACGGAGCCGAGCGTGGGCATCAGCGCGTAGTAGAGCACGCGGTGTTTGTGTTGCGTCACGAGCCAGATGATCAAGAGATCGACGACTTCCGGGAACGACAGGAAGGACGAGTCGAGGAACGCGATCAGGAACAGGCCGGGGCCGCCGAGTGCAACAGCCGTTGCCTGCACCCACGCGACAAGACGATGCATTCCGCTGAGTGTAGACTAAGAACGTCCTGGTCACCACGAGCCCCCGCCTCCCCGTCCGACGCGACAGCAGCCTCGTCGAACGCCAGACTCATCTTGCGCTCCTGCTCGGTGCCGCCGCAGCCGTAATCGGCGCCGCCGCGGCGATCTACTACGCGAAGGCGGGCCTGACGCTCAGCCACTACGACGCGCGGGCGCACCTCGTCGTGGCGCGAAGGATTATCGACAGCCTGACACCCGGATGGCAGCAGGTCGGCGCGGTGTGGCTTCCGCTGCCTCACCTGTTGAACGCGATCCCTGTCCAGCTCGATCTGCTGTATCGCACAGGTACTTCGGCCGTCGCGATCTCGGTCGCAAGCACAGGAGTCGCCGCCTGGGCTCTGTCATCCGTCATCCTGCGCACGACGGGTTCGCGAAGCGGCGCGATCACGGCCGTTGCGCTGCTGGTGCTCAATCCCGACGTGCTCTACCTGCAGAGCACTCCGATGACAGAGCCATTGCTCTTTGCGACAACAGCCGCGGCGCTGGCGCTCACGATGTCGTGGATCGACACGGGGGCCGTTCGATGGCCGCACGCTTCGGGCGCGATGCTCGCGGCGGCCTGCCTGACGAGGTACGAAGCGTGGCCGATTGCGGTATGCACGGTTTCACTCGCGGGGGCCGTGCTCCTGCGACGCGGCACATCGCCCGGACGGACGCTGGGCCTGTGTCTCGAGCTTGCGTGCTGGCCCGCGTTGGCGGGCATCCTGTTCCTGATCAACAGCCGGTGGACGGTCGGATCCTGGTTCGTGAGCCACGGGTTCTTCGTCGCGGAGAACACCGCGGCGCTCGGCCATCCGCTCGTCGCGTGGGATCAGGTGCGTGAGGGGTTGTATCGCCTGTCCGGCACCGGTCTGGTGTGGTCGGCTTACGCAGGGGCGGCGCTGGTGGTATTCGAGTTCGCCCGATCGCGCGCACGCGCCCCGATCGCGTTGCTGCTGGCGCTCGCCGGCGCGGCTGCGCTCCCGTGGTACGCCTACGTCCAGGGGCATCCATTCCGAATCCGTTACGACGTCCCGCTCGTGGCCGCGTCCGCAGCCCTGGCAGGTGCGGGCGTCTCGCTGCTCTGGTCGCGAATCCGGCCAATCGCGGCGGCGCTGCTGATCGCGGTGGCCGTCGCCCAGGCACATCCGCTGGATCCTGCAGCACCGATGATTGCCGAATCGCAGCGCGAGGCGGCAAACAAGATCGGACGCCGCACCGTGACGGACTATCTCGTCACGCATCGTGACGGCCGCACGATCATGATGAGCATGGGGTCCCTCGGGCACTACATGCAGGATCTGTCCGCCGACGGTTTCCGCATCCACGACTTCCTGCACGAAGGCAACGGCGACCTCTGGAACTACGCCATCGTGGATCCACGCGGGCTCGCAGGCTGGATCGCGATCGAGCAGAAGGCGGAGGGAGGAGACTCGCTCTACCTGGAGGCCCGCCGCCGGCCCGACTTCCTGGCCGGCTTCGAGAAGGTCGCTGAAGGAGGAGGGGTGGCGCTATACCGCGCGAAGTAGCTCCCAGCTATCAGCTTTCAGCACGGCATTCTTGCTGAGAGCTGACAGCTGATAGCTGACCGACTGTTCAGAATCTGACGTGCAGCGTCAGCGCGGCGTTCCAGCCACCGAGGTCGATCTTGCTGCCGAGCAGGCCGGACTCCGCAGGCTTGGTGTCCCCTTCGGCCTTCTGGTAGCGCACTTCGCCGCCGACATCCCACATGTCGGCGAACGGGAATCGGATGCCGCCGAGAATCACCGGGCCGAACGCCGTGCCGTTGGCGATGAAGCGATCCCGGAAGATCGAGTTGTCGCTGAAATCGACGAAATCCCCGGTCTCGGTGTACCTCCACCTGAAGGCCCCGATGCCCGCGCCGACATACGGCTCCACGGTGCCGTGACCGAGCGGGAGGAAGCGTACCGTGGCCGTCATCGGCACGATGCGCAGCTTCAGTTCCTGCTCAATCTCGGAACCGTTCGCATTGACCGTGTTGCGATACACGCTGGGAACGGCTCGCTGATAGAACCCTGCGCTCACACCGGCCTCGAGATAGTTGCTGAGACCCACGAGCCATTCACCGCTGACCGTTGCGCCGTTGAAGTCCTTGACGTCGAACGCCAGCGACTCGAGATCGGCAAAAAGCACGTCGCCGTCAACGCGGGAGTCCTCCCCTTTGACGAAGAACCCGCCGATCGTCACACCCACTGCCTGGCGGTGCTCTGACGCGCTGCTGCTGACGCGGGTGATCTGCGCCTGCGCGGGCGACGGCGCAAACATGGCCACCGCAACCGCCGCTCCGAATGAATACCGCAGACCGTTCCGCCACATCCGTTTGATCATGAGAAAGCTCCGTTTCAGCAGGCACCGCCCCGTATCTCGTGTCAGGGCTTGCCCAGTCAGTCTCTATCCGAGCATGAACAGTGCCACGCCCGCCGCGCAGAACCCTGCAGGAACTGGCCGGAAAACCCGCGCGCGGTGTCTTACGGGGGTGTCAGGCCGTCCACGGAAGGGCACAAACCAGAGCTCAGCGTGCCCGTCACGGGCGCGTTGAGCCTTGCCTCAGGTAGGCCTCGATCACATCCACCATCGCGTCGTGCAGATGGCCATTCGTGGCAAGGATGCTCTGTCCACGAGAACTGTAGGGCCCGTTTCGCAGGTCCGTGACGCGTCCTCCCGCTTCCTGCACGATGAGCGCACCCGCGGCCATGTCCCATGGATGAAGCGACTGCTCCCAGAATCCATCGAGCCGTCCCGCGGCGACATACGCGAGATCGAGCGCGGCAGAGCCGAGCCGGCGGACGGCGCGCGAGACCGCCAGGAACTCGGTGAACAGGCCCATGAGCGAATGCGCGTCCTGCTGCACGCTGTAGGGAAAACCCGTGCAGAGAAGCGAGTCGATCAGCGTGGCGGCCGAGGAGACCTGCAGCGGCGCTCCATTCAGCCACGCCCCCTGTCCGCGCTCCGCGGTGAACAGTTCGCGGCGCGTCGGATCGTAAATGGCCGCGACCGCCGGCACGCCGGAGATCTCGAGGGCAAGCGACGAACAGAAAATCGGCAGGCCGTGCGCGTAGTTCGTGGTCCCGTCCACGGGATCGAACACCCAGCAGTATTCCGGCGCCGCATCGAGATCGCCCACTGCCGAGAACTCTTCTCCGAGCACCACGTGGTCCGGGAAACGTTCCGCGATGAGCGCGCGAAACCCGCGCTCGACCTCGAGGTCGATCTCGGTGACGAGATCGATCGCGCCCTTCTTGTCGATGCGCATCGCGGTGCCGAAGTGCGCCATCTGGATCTGGCCGGCCCGGATGACTGATTCGATGGCGGTCGCGAGAAAAACCGGAGGAACCGATTCAGCCACCCGTCACCAGTTTCTTGACCATGCGCACCTCCATGCCCCCTTCGGCCCCCCGCCGCAGGACGACGTCGTCCATGAAGCTGCGCATGAAGAAGATGCCGCGCCCGCTGGACTTGAGGATGTTCTCAGGAGCGAGCGGGTCGGCGACCTCCTGCGGATCGAACCCCTCCCCCTCGTCGAGCACCCGCACGATCAGCTCGCCCGGGTCGGCAACCGGGGTGAAGGTGAATTCCACCGTGACGAGCTTGTCGTAATCCTCACGGTTGCCGTGCTTGATGGCGTTGATGACCGACTCGCGCACCGCGACGCCGATCCAGTGGACAGCATCTTCGTCCAGGCCGGCAAGCTGGGCGACGCGGTCGCTCACGACCTGCACGAAATCGACCATGTCGAACTTGCTGTGGATCTGGAGTCGGACCGTGCCGCCGCGTGTCAGCATTGGGGCACGCGGTCGCCGGCGCGGTTGCGGCCGGGCGCAAGCGAACGGATGGATGCGGACTCTAAATGCACGCGTGTGAATAACATACTAAACCGGATCCCGCCATTAGTGCGAATGCTATAGTGCGAAGGATGTTTCGCGCGCCCACGGACTCCCACAGCGTCACCCCCTCGACCCGCGCCGCCGGACGCGTGCGGGTCCCCGGCGACAAATCCATTTCGCACCGCTACGCCATGATGGCGTCGCTGGCTGACGGCGAGTCGCACATCGACGGCTACTCCCCCGGCGCGGATTGCGCCGCGACGCTCGCGTGCCTCCGCGAGCTGGGCGTCTCCATCCGGACGACCGGGCCGGCGGCCCTGATCATCGGCGGACGCGGCATCGGCGGGCTCCAGCCCGCCGGGCGGCCGCTCGACGCGCTCAATTCGGGGACGACGCTCCGGCTCATGTCGGGCATCCTAGCCGGTCATCCATTCAAAACCGTAATCAGCGGCGACGAGTCGCTGCAGCGGCGTCCGATGCGCCGCATCATCGAGCCGTTGACAAAAATGGGCGCCCGGATCGACGCCGTGAACGATCGAGCTCCACTCACGATCAGCGGCGGCTCCCTCCATGCCATTACATACGAACCGGCCGTGCCGAGTGCCCAGGTAAAAAGCGGCGTGCTGCTTGCCGGCCTGCACGCGTCGGGCAGGACGCGGGTGGTCGAGCCCGTCCCGACCAGGGATCATACGGAGCGGGCCTTCGCCGCATTCGGCGTGGACGTCGTCCGCGACGGCGCTGCCATCGAGATTGCCGCCGGCCAGCGGCTCGAGGCGCGGAAGCTGACGGTGCCGGGGGACATTTCGGGGTCGGCGTTCTGGGCTGCCCTTGCGGGCGGCACGCCGGGATCCCGGATCGAAGTGGAAGGCGTCGGGCTCAACCCGTCGCGCATCGCGGTCCTGAAGATCTTCGAAAGGGCCGGCGCATCGGTGATCACGGCCATAAACGATGAGCGCGCGGGCGAACCGGTCGGCACGCTGACGCTGGCGGCCGCAGAATGCGCGAGCTTCACGGTGTCACCGGAAGAAGTCCCCGGCGTCATCGATGAAATCCCGGCGCTCGCGGCCTTTGCCGCCATGATGCCGGCGGGGCACACGTTCACGGTGCGGGGGGCGGCGGAGCTCCGCGTCAAGGAGAGCGATAGAATCTCCGCGCTGGCGGCCGGCTTCCGTGCGATGGGCTCGGCCGTCGAAGAGTTCGATGACGGATTCACGCTCGAAGCCAGGCCGCTGACCGGCGGTTCCGTCGATGCTGCCGGAGACCATCGCCTGGCCATGGCCTTCGCTGTCGCGGCCACCCGCGCGGCGGCCCTAACCATCATTCTCGGCGCCTCGTCGGTGGATGTATCGTACCCGGGGTTCTTTGATGAGCTCGCCCGCCTGACCGGTGACGGCCGATAAGATTTACCTCGTCGGGTTCATGGCCGCAGGCAAGACGACCGTCGCGCGCGCGCTGGCGGACCGTCTCGGCTGGCGTGCCGACGACATCGATGAACTGATCGAGGCGCGGGAGCGCCGGACGGTCGCCGACATCTTCGCGCGCAGCGGGGAGCCGTACTTCCGGGCGCTTGAACGCGACATCCTGCATCTTCTGCTGCCGCTGCGGCATCTCGTGGTGGCGACCGGCGGGGGCACGTTCATGGACCCCGACAATCGCGCCGCGATCAACATGGACGGCTTCTCGGTCTGGCTCGACGTGCCCTTTGACGAGCTCCTGACGCGCATCCCGGCGGACGGCCGGCGGCCGCTGGCCGCCGATCGCGCCCAGCTGGAGCGCCTCTACGTCGTCCGGCAGGGGGCCTATGCCGCTGCCCGCCTGCGCATCGACGCACAGGGCGTCCGTCCCGATGAAGTGGCCGAGCGGATCATCGAGGCTCTCGGATAGGATCCAGCCGGCAGCGAACCATGCGGTACCTGATTCTCTCCGACATCCACGCCAACATCGACGCGCTCGAGAGCGTCCTGGCCTCCGCTCCGGCCGGGAGCTGGGACCGCGTGATCGTGCTCGGTGATCTGGTCGGGTACGGCGCCGAGCCGAATGCCGTCATCGATCGCATCCTGGGGCTGGATCCGCTGATGGTCATCCGCGGCAATCATGACAAGGCCGCCTGCGGGATTGACGACGGCAGCTCGTTCAACATGGTCGCGAGGATGGCGGCGCAGTGGACGATGGGCGTGCTGACCCCGGAGAACCGCGAGTATCTCAGGGCGCTCCCTGCGGGTCCCGCCGCGATCGACGACGGCGTCGAAATCTGCCACGGCGCGCCGTTCGACGAAGACCATTACATCTTCGATTCAGACGATGCGAGCCGCGCGCTGGATGCGGCGAGCCGGTCGCTCTGCCTCTTCGGCCACACCCACCTGCCGGTGGTCTTCCTGCGCGACCCCGGACGCTTCGAGGGGCTGGTGCCGGACGGTGACGTCGAGGTCGTCCTCGAGCGCGACGTGCACTACCTGATCAACGTGGGCTCCGTGGGGCAGCCCAGAGATGGCGACCCGCGCGCAGCGTTCGGCATCTACGACAACAACGCCCGGGCGTTGAGCCTGAGGCGCGTGGCGTATCCCGTCGAGGAAGCGCAGCGCCGCATTCAGAATGCCGGGCTGCCGGCAAGCCTGGCGAACCGGCTCGCCATCGGACGGTAGCCCCCGCCCTTTGCTTCGCGGCGTAGGCGGGGCGAATCGGGGATCGGGGATCGGGATCGGGGATCGGGGATCAGGGATCGGGGATCAGGGCTTCGAAGACAGGTGGCTTCCGCCTTCGGAACCACAGAACTTCAGGAGAGGTCACGGAAAGATCCACCACGGAGTCGGAGCCCACGAAGACGCACGGAGAGATTCGGAAGGCGTCGCGCGCGGTTCAATAGTCAGCGTTCAGGTTTTGTTTCGGGATCGATGTTGGGGCCGGTGGTCGGGCGCCGGCCTTTTCGTCCGGCGCGGGACAGAGAGCCGCGCGAAGCGCGGCCCGACCACCGCCGATCGGGACCCCACCAGCCGGTTCTCTCCGTGCGTCTCGGTGCCTCCGTGTCCCCGTAGTGAATTTCGTAGCGTCCTCCACAACCCGGGATTCGGGACTCGAAGACAGGTGGCTTCGGCCGCGCAGATCAACAGACATCGAGAGACAGCTCGTTATCGGAGACAGACGGCGGTCGGCCCGCGCAATGCGCGGTGGAGAGGTCGTGGATCTCTCTACGCCGGCCAATAGTGCCAATGGCCGGCGGCCGACCGCCGTGCCCTCCGTCCGATCTCCGTGTCCCCGTGGCTCCGTGGTGATCTTTCCGTGATCTCGTGAACTCCTGTTCCACGATGGGCAACGGATCGCGCGTGCACCAAGGGACCTCGCGGCTTTCCGTTTACGGCGCGGTCCGGTCGTTCCGCTGCGCTCGTTCTTCCCGCCGCTTCAGCTCGGACGCAAAAGCGTCCTGCGCGGCGCGCGATCCCAGAATCCAGCCGATCACCATGCCGACGAGCAGCACCGCGGGAATGAAGATGAAGTGCGCCGCCGTCATGTTGCCGAAGTTCACCGTCGTCCGCCTGCTTCCACTCGGCGGGTGACGTCGGCCAGCTCACGCTCGACGCGACCGAGGCGGCTCCAGATGGACCACAGGTATCCGAAGACGAGCACCCACGCGATCGCGTAGGCGGCGATCACCAGGCGAGCCGCGGGCAACTGTTCCTGTTGCGGCATCTGGTCCAGAGGGATGAACCCTTCCTGCGCGGGCGGGACTGGAGGCTGACCGGCCAGCGCCGGCGCGCTCGAGGCGGCGAGCATGCCGGCCAACAGCAGCATGGTGAACACAATCGTGCGCATTGATCAGTCCTCTAAAGAAAGATACAGGGCATCGAGCTCTGCGCGCTGTTTCTCGAGCCGCACCCGCGCGATCAGCATCAACGCACAGGCGCCAAGGAAGGCCGCCACACACCACCAGAAGGTCCCCCGCATCACGGGTGGCAGCGTAGGGACGACGGACGTTTTTGGGTGCACGGTCCGCCAGATGTTCACCGACCAGTAGACGAACGGCACGTTGGCCATGCCGAAGAGCGCGACCGTCGCGGCCAGCTTCTCCGACCCCACGCCGGCGAACCGGCGAAGCAGGAGATACGACACGAAGATCAGCCACATCACGAGAGCCGTGGTGAGCTTGGCGTCCCACTGCCAGTAGACGCCCCACGCCTTGCGACCCCAGAGCGGGCCGGTAATCAGTCCGATGAGCCCGAACAGCACCGCCAGTTCCGCTCCCGCGATTGCGATCATGTCGGCATCCTTGCGGCCGCGCACCAGTACGAACAGGCTGGCAATCCCGCACGTAAAGGCCGCCGCGAACATGGCAAACCATGACGGCACGTGGAAGTAGAAAATCTTCTGGACGAGTCCCATGGTCGACTCGGTTGGCGCAGCGACGATCAGCACAGGCGCGTAAGCGAACATCGCCGCTATGATCAGCACGGCAGGCAGGAAGAGCTTTCTCATATCATTCAGTCATCGACGGCTCGAAGGTCCAGAGCGCCAGGGTGATGAATACCACGTCGAAGAACACCAGCATCGAGAGCCAGGTGGTCGCCATGGGAAGGTCCGCGTCGGTCTGCAGCAGTGCCGCGGTGCCTCGCACCCCCGCGATGATCACTGGGATTGTAATCGGGTACAGCAGGATCGGCAGCAGGACGTCGCGGCTGCGGGCCCTCACCAGCATCGCCGCGAAGAGCGTGCCCACCGCCGCAAATCCGACGGTGCCCGAGACCAGCAGTCCCGCCATCAACACAGGGTGCGCGAACACCGGCGCCTGGAACATCAGCGCCACGAGCGGAACCACGATCACTTCGACGGCAGCCAGAAGCACCAGCACTCCGACCAGTTTCCCGACGTAGATCGCCGGCCGATCTACCGGGGCCATCATCAGGGCGCGAAGCGTCTCGCTCTGCCGTTCACGCTCGAAGGCCCGGCCGAGCGCCAGCGTGCCCGAGAACGCAATCGCAATCCACAGGATGCCCGCCGCGGCGTCCTCGACCGGCCGTCCGTCGTGCACGAAACCGAACGCAAACACCAGCACGCACGACATCGCGAAGAAGAGCGTCGTGTAGACGATCTCCCGGCTTCGAATCTCGATGAGCAGATCCTTGCGCGTCACCAGCCAGACCGTTCGCAGGAACATGCGCTAGGACCCTGCCCCGCACGCCGTCCGATAGCGTTCCCGCAGGGATCCGGCACCGGGCGCCACGGCCGTCAGCCCCGCGTGCTGCAGGACGACCGCGCGATCGACCAGCCCTTCGATGGTCTCGAGGTCGTGCGTGGTGACGAGCACGATGCAGCCGGCCTCTCGCAGCTCCGTGAGCCGCAGCCGAAGCATCCCCGTCGCCGTATCGTCCAGTCCGGTGAACGGCTCATCCAGCAGCACGAGCCGGGGCTCGTGGAGCAGCGCGCGCTCCAGCGCCAGGCGCTGCCGCATGCCGCGGGAGAAGCGGCCGACGGGATCGTCGCGATCGACGAGCCCCGCGCGCTCGAGGGCGGTCGCCACACGCGGCGCGAGATCCGTCAGTCCGTACAACTGGCCGAAGAACAGCAGGTTCTCGGCGGCGGTCAGTTCAGGATAGACGTAGAGATCGTGCCCGAGGACCCCGATGCGTCCGCGCAGTGCCGATCCCGACGAGCGCGCGCTGTGCTCGCCGTAGCGCACCTCGCCGGACGACGGGTCGAGCAGTGTGGCGGCGATGGACAGGAGTGTGGACTTGCCGGCGCCGTTCGGACCGAGGAGTGCAACGATCTCCCCTGCCTCACAGCGCAGGGTGACCTTGTTGAGGACACGGCGGCGGCCGAAATGCCGGGAAACGCTGGTGAAGCTGAGGAAGGTGAAATCGTCCGGCTGTGTACGTGAGGTCATCGGTCGCTACGCGGCCGCTGCCTCGTCGATTTCCGCGTACAAGCGCTCGAGCGCGGCGACGAGCTCGCTCCGCCGTGCCGCATAGCGCTCAGCGTCGATGGTGCGCGAGCGATGCTGATCTTCGAGCGTGACGAGCTCCCCGAAAAGCCGATCTCGCTTCGCCTCGAGGCGCCGTCGGCGATCCACCTCTCCCGCGGAAGGTGGGCGCCTGCGCATGCCCCATAGACCGCCGAGCAGGATGACACCTGCGATGGCGAGCGCCACGTTGCGCGGCCAGATGGGCTGATGCGGAAGGCCCGTGAACGTGAGGGCGATCGTCCCGCCTGCCGGAATCGTGGGCCCCTTGCCGACGATGAACGTCTGCCCCTGGACCGGCATGTCGCGCTGTTCCGCGATCTGCGGAGAGCGGACCGCTGTCTCGCCCACCTTCTGCGCCATGAGGCTGAACTGATTGAGGGCGACGGGCAGCTCCTGCTGAAGCGACAGCGTGGGGCCTGTAATTGGCATCGTGTAGCCGAACTGCACGAGCGTCGATCCCGGGGCAAACGGCCCCGTGACGGTGACGCGCGTCCCCGCAATCATCGGCTTCCCTCCCGACCCATCGAGCACTCCGGGAGACGTGGCCCTGGAAGGCAGTTCGAACAGCAGCGGACGCTGCGGCTGTACCGTCACACCCGCCGCGTTGACGACCTCGAGAATGTAGAAGACGTTCAGCGCCTCGTCACCCATCTCGATGACGAATCTCGACTGGCCTCCGAGCACCACCGCCCCGGGCTGCGCCGGCCCCTGCGCGAGCGGCTGCCCCTCGGCCGCTTTCTTCTCGGCCGCCGCATCGGTGGCCACCAGCGCCACCCTGATTCCACCAGACGCAGGCACGGTGAATGCCTCCGACTCGAGCCGCTCTCCGTTGACCGTCGTCACGGCCCTGACCGTCGTGCCGGGACGCAGCCCCGGGAACTCGGCGCGCCCCTGTTCGTTTGTCTTCGCCGTCAAGACCGACGGGGGACCAGAGAGCTCGACCGGTTGATCGGGGATCACGTTGGCCATCGACCCGCGCACCACGCGGACCGTGACCGTTCCGACGGGTAGGTCCGCGACAGGCAGCGGGCGGCCAGCCATCTGCTTCGGATCGGGCATCTGCGCGTGCAGGGGGGCTCCACCCGGATGCACCGCGATCGCGAGCAACGCGGCGAGAACGAAGAGCCGCCCGCGGGAAAGCGTCATGCGATCACCGCCTCGAGCCGGGTGCCGCATCGCTTGCAGAACGACGCGTCCACGTCGTTGCCGGTTCCACAGTCTGCGCACACGCGGCCGGCGTCCGGATCATCGACGGGATCTGGCCCGGATATACGTGACACGACGGCGTCAGCAGCGTCAGACTGCCTGTCCGGGACCTCCGCCGACGCCTGCTGCGTGCCGGTCGTTCTGCCCCGGGCGGCCAGTCGCCCGCTCAACTCCCGCTCGATCAACTCGCGGTAGCCGGCGCCACCCTCGTCGGCCTGCTTGATGAGCATCATCGCCCGTCCGCGCAGCCGGTAGCCATTTCGTCGAAGTCACCGGGGGACACCTTCCCCATCGCGCGGTCGAACTCGAGCTCCTTGATCGAACGGAGGACCAGCGCCTTTTCGCGCTCCAGGGCCGTCCGCGCACGTTCGGACTGACGCGGATTCAACAGCGTGGCATCGTGGACGGCCAGCGGCGCCAGCATGCGGTAGACGGCGGCCGCGGCAAGACCCACGGCTCCGATCGTGGCGCTGATGAGGATGAGGTGCTCGGGAGTGGCCTGACGCGACATCACGACCGCGACGGTGGCCGCGGCGAGCGACGCGAGCACGAAGAAATGCCAGGGTTTGAAGCCGGCATCATCCGCGTCGCTCTTCGGTGTCGGCTTAGTCGAGATCGCGGAGCTCATCGTCCAGTCTCGCCGTGAGATCGGGAGTGCCGGCCTCGGGCTGTGGCGTGGCGGAGCCCGATTCCGCGTCCCGTCGCGACCACCGGAACGCCACCACCGCGACGCTGGCGGCGCCCGTGGCGCCGATCAGGTACGGGAAGAACCAGGCGAGCCGGTTGAAGCCCTTGTCGATGGGAGCCGCCAGGATGTCCTGCCCGCCAAATTCACTGACGAAGGCCGCAACCACGGCGTCGTGATCCTTGCCTTCGCGCAGGAACTGACGGAGCTTTGCGGTCTGGTTCGCATGCCCCTGGCAGTTCGGCATGCCGCAGTTGTTCAAGCGGGCGGCGGCACCCGCACGTGCACAGAATCTCTCCCTCGAGCTGCCGTTCGAGCGCGCTTCTCGGCACCGCCTGCACGGTGTCGCCAGTCTGCGCGAGGAGCGACGCGGGCAGGAGCAGCAGGATCAGCATCAGCGAGGTGGTCGTCGCGCCACCAGGCACCTTCGCCGCGACGAACGCGAACGCCGTCTCCGGCAGCAGCGCGAGGCCGGTCCCGATCGCCATGACCGCGAAGCCGAGCCAGATCCAGTTCACCAGCGGGTTGACGGTGATCGCATAGGTGGCGTTCTGCGTGGCCGCGTCGTACCCGCCGAGCACCACGTACAGGTCCTCCCCCGGCGCGCGGCGAATCGCGACTTCGGTCGTCGGCTCTTCTTCGTGCTTGTTGAAGAACCAGCGCGCCGGCTCCATCTCGCCAAGCGACTTGCCGTCGCGCGTCGACGCTGACGTGCCCGGTGACCATCTGCTTCTGCGCATCGCTCGTCACGCGCAGCGCATCGTGGCGGACGGTGAAGGCGCCCACGGTGGCCTGCTGCCCCACCTTGAGCAGCACCTGCTCTTCCTGCTTGAATCCCTGTCCGGCGAAGCCCAGGAAAATCAGGACGATCCCGACGTGGACGATGTAGCCGCCGTAGCGGCGCCGCGAGCGGCTGACGAGACCGATCATCGCGGTCAGGATGTCCGCGCCGGTGGTTCCCTTGCGCACCTGCGCGCCGCGGATGAACTCCTGCCCGATCGTCGTGACGACGAATGCGCACAGCGCAAAGCACGCGCCGGAGCTCCAGACGCGGACGCCGAGCGCATAGAGCGCGACCGCCGTGCCGACGGCCGCCGTCGTGGGCCAGAGGAACTGCTGCACGAGGTTCGTCACGGTCGATTTGCGCCACGCGAGCAGCGGGCCGATTCCCGTCAGCAGCAGCAGGAGCAGCCCGATCGGCAGCATCCACTTGTTGAAGAACGGCGGGACCGACGGTCAGGCGCTCGTTCATGACGCGCTTCGCTGAGCGTCGGAAACATCGTCGCGAACAGGACGAAGAACGCCGAGAACAGCAGGATCCAGTTATTGGCCAGGAACGCCGCCTCGCGTGAGACCCATGAATCGAGATCGTGACGCGCGCGCAGCAGCGGCAGACGGTAGATCACCAGCCCGAAGCTGAAGACGAGGATCACGATCATGAAGATCGTGAACAGCGACGCCAGCTCGCGGTCCTCGCCGAACGCGTGCACCGACTGGACGATGCCGGACCGCGTCATGAAGGTCCCGAAGATCGTCAGGAAGAACGTGATGATGACGAGCGTGACGTTCCAGACGCGCAGCATGCCGCGGCGCTCCTGGACCATCACCGAGTGAAGAAACGCCGTCGCGGTGAACCAGGGAAGCAGCCGCCGCGTTCTCGACCGGATCCCAGCCCCAGAACCCGCCCCACCCGAGCTCTTCGTACGCCCACAGCATGCCGAGGGTCAGGCCGAACGACAGGAACAGCCACCCGATCATCGTCCAGCGCCGCACCGCGCGCAGCCAGGAGTCGTCCAGGTGACCGGTGATGAGCGCGGCAATCCCGAAGGCATACGGGATCGTCATCGAGACGAATCCGATGTACAGCGACGGCGGGTGGATCGCCATGTAGAAGTTCTGGAGCAGCGGGTTCAGCCCCTTGCCGTCCGCGGGTGTCTGCGCCAGGTAGGTCGAGAACGGGTTGTTGTGCACGACCATCAGGAAGATGAAGAACATCTCGACGGCCGCGATCACCGCGACGACGTAGGGAATCAGCTCGCGATGCCGCTCGCGGTTGGTGTAGACGGCGATCGTCCCGAAGATCCCGAGCAGGAACACCCAGAACATGATCGAGCCGTCGAGCCCGCCCCAGTACGAGGCGATCTTGTAGGCCAGCGGCTGCGCGGTGTCCGAGTAGCGCTGCACGTACTTGATCGAGTAGTTGTTGGTGACGAAGGCGTGGATCATCACCGCCGACGCGACCGTCATCAGCGCGGTGATCAGATAGAACGCGCCGATGCCGCTTTCGACCAGGCGCCGCGATCGCCGCCGGGCGCCGGCCACCGATGCGGCGATCGCGTAGGCGGCAGGCAACGAAGCTCGCGAGCAGGAGGAAGGTGCCGAGATTCGGCCATGACTAGATGCCGGGGGCGGCTGGCCTTACCGGCTTCGTACTTCGACGGACACTTCGCCATCACGCCGTTCGCCTCGACGGCAAAGCCGTCTGACTTCAGGTGGCCCTTCAGCACGACCTCGGATCCGTCCTTGAACGTGTCCGGCACGATGCCCGTGTAGCTCGCCTGGATCACCGATCCCTTGTTCTGGATCTGGAAACGATACTCGAGCGTGTCCGGCTTCACGAAAATCGACTTGTTCGACGACGAAGCCGTGGAGCTGCAGCCTCTTGCCCGTGCCAGGCGCCCGGGTCGGTCATCACTTCCTCCACGTGCTTGTAATACTCGGTGCCATCGCGCAGCGTGGAGTACAGCAGCGCCGCCGAACGCCAGCGATCAGGACGAGCGCGGTTGCAGCGATCTTGATCGGTTTGGATTTCATAAGGATTTCCCGGGTCTCGACCGGCTCAGAATACCGTGGATACCGAGCGGGGTCAATCGTTTACGGTCGTCTCCAGCAGGCGGTGAACGGTCGCAATCGGCAGCCCGACCACGTTCGACCACGATCCCTCGATCCAGTCGATGAATCGCGCCGCGCGGCCCTGGATGGCGTACGCCCCGGCCTTTCCGTCCGGCTCGCCCGAGGCGACGTACCAGGCAATTTCCTCTGCTGTGAGTGGCAGGAATCGGACGCGTGTCGTCACGACGTCGGATCGCTCGTCGGTGCCGCGGCGGACGACGACGGCCGTGTGCACCTGGTGGACGGCGCCAGACAGCAGGCGAAGCATGCGTTCGGCGTCCGCGGAATCGACCGGTTTCCCGAGGATCTGCCCCCCGGCCGCCACCACGGTGTCCGCCGCGAGCACGACGCTGGCGAGGTCCCTCCGGGCGGCTGTGTCCGCCTTGTCGCGAGCGACCCGCAACGCGTACGGCTTCGGTGCCTCATCCGGAACGGGGGTCTCGTCCACCTCGGCCGGCGCGACCTCGAAGACGAAGCCGGCGGAGGTCAGGAGCTCGGCCCGGCGTGGGGAGGCCGACGCGAGGATCAGAGCCATGGGAGCTGATAGTATCCAAACTCGGGATTCGGAACTCGGGGTTCGGGACTCGGGACTCGGGATTCGGGGTTCGGGGTTCGGGGCGCTGGAAGCCGGAAGCTGGAAGCCGGAAGCTGAAAGCTGAAAGCGCTGAAAGCTGAAAGCCGGACGAAATCATGATTCCACTGCAAACCATCACGACAGGCGTGCTGGCGGAAATCGTTCGTCGTCAACCGGCGTCCAAGGAAAGGACGGCCTTCGCGTGGCAGCTCGCCGTCGGTCCCGCGCTCGCCCGCGCGACGACGGTTGAGCTGACTGAGCTCGGCACCCTGATCGTGCGGGCGGCCGATCCTCGCTGGAGCGCCGAGATCGATCGAGCGAAACAAACCGTGCTGGCAGAAAATGCAGGACCTCCTCGGACCCGATCAGGTCAAGACGATTCGAACCCGGCGCGTCGCTCCGTAGCACGTAGCACGTTAAATGGCACCTTGAAATGGTCATCCGCGAAAGCGTCATCGTCTCTGCCGTCCGGACTCCGACCGGCAAATTTCTCGGTCTTCTGAAGGACCTCACCGCGACGGACCTCGGGGCCGTCGTCGTGCGCGAGGCGGTCGCCCGGGCGGGCATCGACCCCGCGATCGTGGACGAATGCATCATGGGCCACGTCATCCAGGCAGGCGCCGGCCAGAACCCGGCGCGGCAGGCTGCGCTCAAGGGAGGCCTCAGTGAGCACGTCGGCGCCCTGACGATCAACAAGGTCTGCGGTTCGGGACTGAAGGCCGTCATGCTGGCCGCGCAGGGCATTGCCACGGGGGACATCGACGTGGCAGTGGCAGGCGGCATGGAGTCGATGAGCAACGCGCCCTATCTACTGCCGCGCGTCAGAGAAGGACTGCGCATGGGCAACGGCGCGATTGTCGATGCGCTCATCAACGACGGCCTCTGGTGCTCCTTCGAGAACTGCCACATGGGGATGTCCGGGGAGGTCGTCGCCGATGAGTACGCCGTCTCGCGGCGCGACCAGGACGCCTATGCGCTCGAGAGCCATCGCAAGGCGGCCCGCGCCACGCGTGAGGGGTGGTTCAGAGACGAGATCGTGCCCGTGCAGGTCCCTCAGCGAAAGGGTCCTCCCGTCAACGTCGACCGCGACGAACCGATCCGCGAAGACACCTCGCTGGCATCACTCGCCGCGCTCAAGCCGGCATTCAAGGAGGATGGCAGCGTGACGGCGGGCAACGCGCCAGGCGTGAACGACGGAGCCGCCGCCGTGGTCCTGATGGCCGCCGAGAAGGCGCGCACCCTCGGCATCAGGCCGCTCGCCAGGATCGTCGGGCAGGCGACCACGGGACTGGCGCCGAAGATGGTGCTCATGACGCCAGTCGAGTCCGTGCGCAAGGTTGCCGCGAAGGTCGGCTGGAAGCTCGAGGACGTCGACCTGTTCGAGATCAACGAGGCATTCTCGGTGCAGCTCGTCGCCGTCATGCGGGAGCTCGGGATCGGACCCGATCGCGTCAATGTGCACGGAGGCGCCGTCGCGCTCGGCCACGCCATCGGCGGAAGCGGCGCACGCGTGCTCACGACGCTGCTGTATGCGCTCGAACGGCGCAAGCTCACGCGGGGGATCGCGGCCCTCTGCCTCGGAGGCGGGAACGGGGTGGCGGTGGCGGTCGAGAGAGCCACGTAGACATCAGCTGAGAGCTGATAGCTGAGAGCTACATGATCAAGACCATCGGTATCGTCGGTGCGGGGACGATGGGGAATGGCATCGCGCAGGTGTTTGCGCAGGCCGGGTTCGATGTGTGCCTCGTCGATGCGTCGGCGCCGGCGATCGAGCGCGCACGGGGCGCCATCGAAAAGAGCCTCGGGAAGTTCGTCGAGAAAGGCCGGCTCTCGGACGCCGATCGCGACGCGGCGCTCTCACGCCTGGCGACGGCGACCGACCTCCAGGCGCTCGCCGGCGCCGACTACATCGTCGAAGCGATTTTCGAGGACGCGACGGTCAAGTGCGAGCTGTTCGCGCGCCTGGACGCGATGGTGCGGCCTGACGTCATCCTGGCCTCGAACACTTCGTCCATCGCCATCACGATACTGGGCGCGGCGACGAAGAGGCCCGATCGGGTGCTGGGGATGCACTTCATGAATCCCGTGCCGCTCATGACACTCGTCGAACTGATTCGCGGGCAGGCGACCTCGTCAGAAGCCATGGCGACTGCCGGCGACCTGTGCGCGCGGCTCGGCAAGACGGCCGTGGACGCGGCCGACTATCCGGGGTTCATCGCCAACCGCATCCTGATGCCCATGATCAACGAGGCGATCTTCGCGCTGATGGAAGGAGTCGGCACGGCGGAGGCCATCGACACGGTCATGAAGCTCGGGATGAACCACCCGATGGGTCCGTTGACACTCGCGGACTTCATCGGCCTCGACGTCTGCCTGGCGATCATGAACGTCCTGCACGACGGTCTCGGGGATCCGAAGTATCGCCCCTGCCCGCTGTTGAAGCGCATGGTCGCGGCCGGGCAGCTCGGACGCAAGAGCGGCCAGGGGTTCTACCGATACAACGGCTGAGATCTTCCCCGGTTTCCCTACCACAATCGGAGATCCGTGTGCCGGAACGGAACAGGGCCGGACGTGCACCGGCAAACAACGCCAAAAAGCTTAGATATTTTGAACGACATTGGGGGTACAGCGCTTGCGATAAGCCCGGCCATGCTGACCGGTACGGCGCAAATCACACATAACAGTCCTGGTTCGGTGGCGCTTGGTGCTGCTGTCGCGACTCACCCGGCAACCATGCCCGTCGTCGCGAGCCCACCGCCCGTGGTGGTGCGCGAACCGGCGATCAACGCCATGTTCCGGCGCATGTACGAGATGAAGTCCTCCGACCTGCACCTGAGCGCCACGATGGCGCCGATGGTGCGGAAGGACGGCGAAATGCGGCGGCTGCACGACGCGGCCGGCCCGCTCTCGTCCGAAATCATCGTGCAGCTGCTCGCGGAGATCATGCCGGCGATCAACCGCGCTGAGTACGAAGCGCGGCACGACACGGACTTCGCCTACGAAATCTCCGGGCTGGCGCGCTTCCGCGCGAACGTGTTCAAGGACCGGCACGGCGCCGGCGCCGTGTTCCGGGCCATCCCTTCCGAAATCCTGACCGCGGAGCAGCTCGGGCTGTCGCCCCACGTGCTCGCGCTGTGCCAGCTGAAAAAAGGGCTCGTGCTCGTCACGGGCCCCACCGGGTCCGGCAAGTCCACGACGCTCTGCGCGATGATCGACCACATCAACAAGACCCGCGCCGATCACATCATCACCATCGAAGACCCGATCGAGTTCGTGCACCAGAACCAGAAGTGCCTGATCAATCAGCGGGAAGTGCACACGCACACCCGGTCGTTCAAGGACGCGCTGCGCGCGGCGCTGCGCGAGGATCCGGATGTGGTGCTCGTCGGCGAGCTGCGCGATCTCGAGACCATCGCCATCGCGATCGAGACCGCCGAGACGGGCCATCTGGTGTTCGGCACGCTCCACACGAGCACCGCGGCCTCCACCGTGGATCGGGTGATCGATCAGTTCCCGGCGGACCGCCAGGCGCAGATCCGGGTCATGCTGTCGGAGTCGCTCCGGGGCGTCATCGCGCAGACGCTGTGCAAGAAGGTCGGGGGCGGACGCGTGGCCGCGCTCGAGGTGCTCCTCACGAACGGCGCCATCAGCAACCTGATTCGTGAAGGCAAGACGTTCCAGATTCCTTCGATGATGCAGGTCGGACGGGCCCAGGGCATGGTGGCGCTCAACGATGCGCTGAACGACCTCGTGAAGAAGGGGCTCGTCACGCCGGAAGAGGCGCTCTCGCGTTCGGTTGACAAGAACGGGATGGGAACGCTGCTCAAGCGGTAAGGAGCTCTCAGCTCTCAGCTCTCAGCTCTCAGCTCTCAGCTGTCGGCTCTGGGTCGACGCAGCCAGAGCACGAGCCCCAGGACGGGTCCCAGAATCACGAGCTCCAGGGCGATTGCCCGCGCGTTGAACATCCAGAAGTCCGGTAGCCAGTACCGGCGCGAGATCGCCATGAACACGTGGAAGGGAGACTCGTAGAAACCGCGGCTGACGGGCCACAGCGCCATGATGCCGATGGGCGGCGACGAGTCCGTTCCGAGCCAGTCGAGGAGCGAGTGCGTGGCATACGCAGCCGCGATCGCGAGCGCGAATTGGAGTGCCCCGGCGCTGCGCCCGACACGGCGTCCGGCTTCCTCCGCAGGGTCGGGTGGCCACCTGGCGACGCACCACACCCAGGTCGCGATCCCGGCCAGCGCGGCGGCGGCAAGGCTGTGCGTCGGTCCCCGGTGAGTCCCAGCCAGCAGGTCGATATCGGCAATCGTTGCTGCCAGCCCGAACGCGGCCACTCGGAGGATCCGGTCACGACGCGCACGCGCCGGCTGCGGCGCAATCAGCCATCCCACGGCGACGCCGGCAATGGCATGCCCTACCGGTGACGGCATCCGCTCTTTCGCGCCATGACATCGCCGCCCTGTTTCATCCGCGTCATCGCGGTGCCGGGATTACTCACCTGGTCTCATGTGCCGGATGCCATGGTAGACCGTCTACTTGGGGCGGGCCGCCGGCTCGATCTGCTGCGGCGTGACGGTGGAAGGGGCGGCAGGCACCATCGGCGTCTGGTTCGTCTTCTGACTGCGCAGCCGCTCGAACTCGGCGAGCGCTTTCTGCTGTTCGGCCTCGTGGCCCAGCATGCGATGGACCTGGGCGATCTGGTAAAACGCCACTTCGTCGCGCGGATTGAGTGCAATCGCTTTCTGCAGATGCGGAAGTGCGGCAGCGGGCTCCCCTGTCGCGGTCAGCGCACGGCCAAGCCCGACGAGCGCCTCCTCGAACGACGGATACGACGCCACCGCGCGTTTGAAGGACTCGACGGCTTTGTCGAACTGTCCCGCCTTTCGCATCAACTCGCCAATCTCATACGCGGCATCAGCGTTGGTTGGATCCGTCTGCAATTCGAGCCCGAACTCGGTCAGCGCCTCCGCCTCCGCACTGGCATCTCCCCTCGCTTCCCGGGAGCGCGCGAGGAGGACGCGGCCGAGTCTGAAGTGAATGCCCGGTCTCTTCGGCGCCAGTGCCAGCACGCGGCGGTAGTGGACCACGGCCTCGTCCAGCTGGCCCTGACTCTCGTTCGCCTCCCCCGCTGCCTGGTGCAGCCAGACCGAATCGGGGGCGATGCGCGCGAGTTTCACCGTCTGCAGGTACGCGTAGTTCCCGAAGAGGCGGCCGGTGTGGTACAGCACCTCGGGGTCGTCGGGATACAGGCGACTGAGCTCGAGCGCCACGGTGACGGCCTCGCGGTCCCGGTCGAGATCCGTGTATGACCGTTGCAGATGGAGGCCGGCCATCCGGCGGAGGGCCGTATCCGTCGACTGATGGAACGCTTTCTCGAGACCGGGAAGGGCGTCTTGGTGGCGGCCGATCTCGGAGAGCGACATCGCGAGCAGCGCGCTGACGTTGGGAAGCGCGGGCTTCAACTGCAGAGCGCGCTGGCAGTGACGGAACGGCATCGGCGAACCGCCCCTGCTGGAAATAAATCAGCCCCAGCCGCGCGTGCACTTCGCCAACCGCGGGCTGCAGCTGCCGCATCTGCTCGGTACGCCTGTTCGGCCTCAGCGTACCGCTGCTCCGCCAGGGCGCGTTCGCCGCGTTGATACAGTCCCTTGATCTGATCCGTCGCGGAGGCCGGCGCCTGGGCATTCGCGGCAAATCCGGCAAGCGCGACGGACAGCACCACTGAACCCGCCCAACGATACCTGTCGATCAGCATCGCTCCACCGCTCAGACGCGCGCAATCAGAATGTCGTTCGCGTAGATGTGACTCACGTTGTCGGGCGTAATCAAATGGTGCCGCGTGAAGACGGCGGGCGGCACGGGCTTGTGCTGGAGGATCTCCAGCGCGAGCGAGATGATCTCGGGGCCGTAGTTCTCCGGAAAGTAGGCGACCGAACCGATCAGGCGAGAGTCGGGCCGGCGCATCTCGTCGCGTGCCTCCTCGGACGCGTTCTGACTGACCGCGGCGCAGTCATCCCCGCGTCCGGCCTCCTCGAATGCCCGTAGCGCGCCGATGGCACTCGGATCGTTCACGGCGCCGATCAGCGTCCGGTGCGACGAGCAGGTCTTCATGTGCTTGCGCACGGCGATCAGGCTGACGTGGAACTGGCCGTGCCCCTCGATGTGGACGACGCGGGCGTGGGCGATGTTGGGGAGGACTTCGATGATGCCGTCGAGCGTCCCGGTCAGCCGGGACTGTGGGAGCGCGCCGGCGGCCGACTGCTCGAGCATCAGCACTTCGTCCACGCGTCCGCCCCAGTGCTTCTTCGCCCACTTGCCAAGATAGCGTCCGCCGATCTGCCCGGCACGATAGTTGTCCGCCCCGTAGTAGGTCGCGCCCGGGTGCGGGATCTCGACCGCAATCATGGGAATCCCCGCCTCGTGATACTTCGACGCAATCGTCGGCGCGATGTCCGTGAAGGTCTGGAACTCGATCACCAGATCGAATTTTTCCCGGACGAAATGGTCCGCGTTCTTGAGCGCAATCGTCCGGCTGAAGCGGTTGTTGAGGACGACGAGATCCATGCGCGCGGCCTGGGCGGCGTGCAGGAGACTCTGCGCGAGCGTGCGTGAGAACGCGAACTCGGAGCTCTGCGCCGCGAATCCCACCTTGTAGCGGTGCTCACCGGGGAGACAGCCCGCCAGCCGGTAGCCGCACGGGCCCGGACGCTCGACGAGCCCCTTCGCGCAGAGCGTCTCGAGCAGTCGAAACGTCGTCGGAGCGGAGAGATGGAT
Source organism: uncultured Acidobacteriota bacterium (assembly GCA_963749835.1). Taxonomy (GTDB): domain Bacteria; phylum Acidobacteriota; class Vicinamibacteria; order Vicinamibacterales; family 2-12-FULL-66-21; genus JALZOC01. The sequence goes on along the minus strand of CAVVOD010000001.1, from coordinate 1,462,695 downwards.
CTGTGAGCTGATGTCGGCCAGCTTCATCACCGCGCCGGTGCTGCGGAGGAGCGCGAGGATATCGCACGCCCTCGCCACCACTCGGACGAGCGGCCGGCGACGTGGGGGTTGACTCGAGGCGGCGCTGGCAGACATCAGCGGTTTCACCTGGTGAGAGGGGACTCTACACGCTCTGAGGTACGACGTAAAGGTCGCAGACCGCTGCTGCAGCGGATCCGAAGCGGCGGGGCCTCTCTGTTACCGGACGAGCCAGCCTCGTCGTCACTTTCACAGGGTGAAAGTGGCGTTCACGGCAGGGTTACAGCTTGCCCGGTACCTCATCGAGGACCAGACTCCCCCTCCGGAGCTCTCAGGGCTCCCCGGACGGACGAGTTTTCGGACAGGAGACTCCACATGAGAAGAGTCTGTACTCCTCGGCCTCGCGCTCGCAGGCGTACTCGTCAGTGCCGCCACGCCGTCGGCCCAGACCGCGACAGGACAGATCACCGGATCGGTCAAGGACACCAGCGGTGCCGTGATCACGAAGGTCAAGGTCACCGTCACCAACCAGGAGACCGGTCTGACCCGCAGCGTCAATACCAACGACCAGGGGGACTACGTGGTGCCCCTGCTTCCCGTCGGCCGGTACGTCGTCAGCGCCGAGCAAACGGGGTTCAAGATCGCTCTCCGCTCGGATGTCACGCTCAACGTCGATCAGATTCAGCGCGTCGATCTGCAGCTCGAGGCGGGAAACCTGACCGAAACCGTCGAAGTCAAGGCCGCGGCCGTCGCCCTCGACACCGGGAGCGCCAGCGTCGGCCAGACCATCACCGAAAAGCAGGTGACCGAGCTGCCGTTGAATGGCCGGAATTTTATCCAGCTGCTGTTCCTCGGCGCGGGGGCCGTGGAAACGGGCGGCGAACAGGGCGGGATGCGGCAGGGCGTGGGAAATGCCATCAGCATCATGGGATCGCGTCCCACGTCGAACAACTTCATGATCGACGGCACGTCGAATGTGGATACCGCGCTCGGCACGCCGGCGGCGATTCTGTCGGTCGACGCCATCCAGGAGTTCAAGGAGCAGACGACCACGTACTCGGCGGAGTACGGGTTCAGCGCGAACCAGATCAATCTGGTCAGCAAGTCTGGCACCAACACCTTCCACGGCACCGCCTTCGGCTTCATGCGGAATGAGGCCTTCGACGCGCGGAACTTCTTCGACTCGGCGACCGCTGAGAAGCCGGAACTCGATCAGAAGCAGGGCGGAGGGGTCATCGGCGGTCCCATCTGGAAGAACAAGACGTTTTTCCTGTTCAACTACGAAGGCACACGGATCAAGCGGGGCTTCAACTCGTTCTACACGATGCCGAGCCCGGAGAATCTCGCCGGCCGCTTCTCGACCCCCATCACCGATCCGCTGACCGGCCAGCCGTTTCCGAACAACACGATTCCTGCGTCTCGCTTCTCAAAGCTCGCGCAGCTCGCGCTCCGCAGCAACTGGTTCCCCGCACCGAACAGCAACGCGGCGCAGGGAAACTATGAGCTCGTGCGCACTCTGCCGCAGGATCAGGACCAGTACACGCTCCGCATCGATCACACCCTGGGGCGCTTCGGACAGGTCTTCGGCCGCTTCACGAAGACGACCTACTCCAACCGCGCCAACCGCAACGTGCTGGAGATCGGGGATCAGGTGTTCGAGCAGGATACGAAGAACTGGCAGGTTTCGCACACATGGGCGCTGAAGTCGAACGTCGTCAACCAGTTCCGTGTCGGTCGCGTGGAGGCGCGGGCGGACCAGCGCGGCATTCCGTGCGCGCAGGCGGACGTCGACTTCCTGGGGCTGAGAGGGGTCTTCACGGGCCTGCCCGACTTCCAGCGTGAATGTCCGTCGATCGGCATTCAGGGCTTTGACGGCACCGGCGGCGCCGTCAACGCCTACTCCGCCAGCAACCAACCGATGTGGGACATCGGCAACTCCACGACGTATGTCGCCGGACGGCACAATCTGAGCTTCGGCTTCAACTATCGCAAGTGGCAGCTCCAGCGCGACCTGGCCACGGGTTTCCTCGGGAACTACGGTTTCAACGTCGGCTTCACGGGTAACCCGGTCGCCGACATGCTGCTCGGGTACTACACGAACGTCGGCGTCTTCCAGCCCGCCGCGTTCAGCGTTCCCGGCGTCCCCGGCAACCCCCGCGAGTTCAATTTCCTCTACGTCGCGCCTTACGTGCAGGACGACTGGAAAGTGAGCTCGAGGCTCACGCTGAATCTGGGGCTGCGGTGGGACTACCGAAATACGCCATACGAAACCCGGAACCGCATGGCCTGGCGCAATCTCGACTACGCGCCAGGCGGTTTGCTGGTCGCCGACGAGACGCTTGTCGCGGGCGGCATCACAGACGGCAACTACTACCAGCTGGCCGACGTCCGGAGTCCGGTCAACCCTGATCGATTCAAGGTGTTCGCTCCCCGGCTTGGCTTCGCATGGCGGCTCACGGAAGACTCCAAGTCCGTCCTGCGGGGTGGCTATGGCGTCTTCTTCGACTCCGCCGAGGGACGCGAGATCGACGGCGCCGCCGACGTGTATCCGTACGTCAGCCGCGGCCAGTATCAACAATCACTCGGTCAGCTGACGCCCCTCCAGACCACGGACGTGCTGTTCCCCAGTTTCGAGGCTCCGGGAGTCGCCACGCCGGCCGCCAACTCGTTCCTGGCGGTGAGCCAGTCTCCCGAGCCGAGAAATCCCTACGTCCAGCAATGGTCGCTGGGCGTGCAGCGCGAGCTGTTCGCCAGCACGATCGTGGAAGTCAACTACATCGGGAACAAGGGAACCAATCTGCTGATGCGGCGCAACATCGCGCAGTCGCTCCCGTACGACCCCGCACGTCCGTCCGTGGAAGAACGACGACCATATCCGAATTTCGTCGTTTACATCGACAGCGACTGGAGCGGACGATCGAACTTCAACGCGTTCAACACGAAGCTGGAGCACCGGGGCCGCTCGGCGCTGCTGACGTTTGCCTACACCTGGGCCAAGAGCACCGACACCAAGTCTGCGGCAGCCGGCATCGGCGCGACGGGATACAACGGCTGGCAGGGATTTCTGAACAACCATGATCCCGACCGCGACCATGGCCTGTCGGACTTCGATGTGGACCACCGTCTCGTCGGCAGCTTCGTCTACAACCTCCCCTTCGGCGCCGGCGAGCGCATCGCCGGAGATGCGACCGGCGTCAAGGAGGCCGTGGTAGGCGGCTGGCAGCTGAACGGCATCTACACCTGGCAGAAGGGATTCCCGCTCACCGTCACGGCTGCCGATCTCGGCGGCTTGAACGACAGCTTCGGCGCCAATCGCGCCGACCTGGTTGGCGATCCGAACAGCGGCGGGCACACCGTCCTGCGATGGTTCAACACCGCCGCGTTTGCGCAGCCGGCCGCCGGTTCGTTCGGCAACTCGGGGCGCAACATCCTGCGCGGGCCCGGCGTCAACAATCTCGATCTCGCGCTCTTCAAGAACTTCGGCTTGCCTGGCCGCATACGGCTGCAGTTCAGGCTCGAGTCATTCAATGCGCTCAACCACACGCAGTTCAATTCGGTGGACACCAGCCTGACGTCGCCGACCTTCGGTGTGGTGAATGGCGCGAGAGCCGGGCGCATCAACCAGCTGGGGCTGAAGGTCCTGTTCTGATCCTGGCTGTCAGCCGTCAGCCGTCAGCTGTCAGTGAGCGCTTCCTCACAGCTGATAGCTGATAGCTGACAGCCCACTCCGCCCCCTTCCGCGCGCCGGCGGCTCTCACGATGGCTCTGGCGAGGAGCGGCCATGGCAGACGTACGCATCGGACTCTTTGGTATTGGGCTCGATGCGTACTGGCCGCAGTTTGCCGGGCTCGAGGAGCGTCTGCAGACGCTCGTGCGGCGCGTGGCCGCGCGACTGGAGCGCCCGGGCGTGCACGTCGTCAACCTGGGCCTGATCGACAGCCCGCCGAAAGCGCTGGAGGCAGGCCATCGCTTCCGGCAGGAAGACGTCGACCTGATTTTCCTGCACGTCACCACCTACGCGCTTTCGGCAACCGTCCTCCCGGTCGTGCAGCGCGCACGCGTCCCGGTGATCGTGCTGAACCTGCAGCCGGGTCCGGCGATCGACTACGCGTCGTTCAACCGGATGGGCGACCGCACGGCGATGACCGCGGAGTGGCTCGCCTACTGCTCGTCCTGCCCGGTACCGGAGATCGCGAACGTCTTCAGGCGCGCCCGGATCGACTTCCACCAGATCACCGGCATGCTCGACGACGACCCGGAATGCTGGAACGAGGTGGAGGGGTGGATCGACGCGGCGCGGGTCGCGCACGTGATGTTCCACAACCGCCTGGGCGTCATGGGCCACTACTACGGCGGCATGCTCGACATCTACTCCGACCTCACGCAGCACTGCGCGACATTCGGCGGGCACATCGAGATGCTCGAGGTAGACGAGCTCGCCTCGCGGCGACGGGACGTGTCAGCCGACCAGGTGCAGTGCCGCGTGTCGAAGTTCCACGAGATGTTCGACGTGCAGCCGGAGTGTCTTCAGGCCGAGCTCGAGCGCGCAGCGCGAACGTCCGTCGCGCTCGATCGTCTCGTCTCCGATCACGATCTCGGGTCGCTCGCCTACTACTACAAAGGAACGGGGGTGCCGGAGAACGAGGACGCGGTGAGCTCGATCATCCTCGGCAACTCGCTCCTGACGGCGCGGGGAATTCCAGTGGCCGGCGAGTACGAAGTCAAGAACGTGCAGGCCATGAAGATGCTCGACACGCTGGGCGCGGGCGGCTCGTTCACGGAGTACTACGCCATCGACTACACCGCGGACGTGGTGTTGATGGGGCATGACGGTCCGGGACATCTGGCCATCAGCGAAGGCCGGACGAAGGTGCGGCCGCTCACTGTCTATCACGGCAAGGTCGGCCGTGGTCTCTCCGTCGAAATGAGCGTCAGGCACGGACCCGTCACGCTGCTGTCAGTCGTGGAGAGCGGCAGCGGTCCTCTGAGCCTCCTCGTCGCGGAGGGGGAATCGGTGCCGGGGCCCGTCCTGGAGATCGGCAACACCAACAGCCGGTACCGGTTTCCGATGGGCGCACGGCGGTTCGTCACGGACTGGAACAGCCACGGGCCGGCACATCACTGCGCCGTGGGTATCGGGCACGTCGCCGACCGGATCGAGCGTCTCGGTCAGCTGCTGGGGATTCCGGTCAACCGCGTCTGCTGAAGCGTTCGTGACACCAAACCCCCTTCTCGGCGTTCTCTATCACTGGGCGGGCGGTCTGGCGGCCGCGAGCTTCTACATTCCGTATCGCGCGGTGCGCCAATGGTCGTGGGAGACGTACTGGCTCGTCGGCGGCGTCTTCAGCTGGATCGTCGCACCGTGGACGATCGCCCTGCTGCTCGTGCCGGACCCCCGCGGCGCCATCCAGTCGGCACCGGCACGCGGCGTCGTGTGGGCCTACGTATTCGGCACGCTGTGGGGCCTCGGCGGCCTCACCTTCGGGTTGACGATGCGGTATCTCGGCATCGCGCTTGGGGTGGCGGTGGCTCTCGGCCTATGCAACGCGTTCGGGACCCTCATGCCGCCGATCTTCAGCGGGGAGTTCGGCGAGATCGTGCGGAGCCGATCGGGTCAAGTCATCCTGCTCGGCGTCGTGGCGTCGCTGGTCGGCATTGCCGTCTGCGGCGCTGCGGGTATGTCGAAGGAGCGGGAGCTCTCGTCCGCGCAGAAGCACGCCGCGATTCCCGAGTTCGATTTCGGCAAGGGAATGATCGTCGCGACGTTCTCAGGGGTGATGAGTGCGTGCTTCGCGTATGGCCTGGCAGCCGGCCAGCCCGTGGCGGAGGCGGCGCGGCAACAGCTCATCGCGTCCGGCCAGAGCGAGCTGTGGCAGAACCTCCCCGTGCTCATCGTCGGTCCTGGCCGGAGGCTTCACGACGAATCTCGTCTGGTGCGTGGTCCTGAACCTGAAGAACGGGAGCGCGCATCAGTACCTGAGCGTGCGCGAAGCCCGGGGCGGGAGCGGGACCACCAGTTCCCGGTCTCCGCTCCTTCGCAACTATCTCTTCTCAGCGCTCGCGGGCCTGGTCTGGTATCTGCAGTTCTTCTGCTACAGCATGGGCGCCGCCCAGATGGGCCGCTACGGCTTTTCGAGCTGGACCCTCCATATGGCGAGCATCATCATCTTCAGCACGCTCTGGGGCATCGCACTCCATGAGTGGCAGGGCACGAGCCGGCGCACCCATGCGCTGGTCGCGACAGGCCTCGGCATCCTCATCGGCTCCACAATCATTGTCGGCTTCGGCAACTTCATCCGGGCCGTCTCCCCCGTTCCCTGAGCCGTCCGGTGTTCTGCAGGGGGTCGAGGTGCGAGAATCAACTGCAAGCCCAAGGATGTCTGGACAGGAGGTCAGTGGTCTCGTGGGGGACGCCACGAAAATTCACCACGGGGACACGGAGGCACTGAGACGCACGGAGAGAACCGGCTGGTCCGGTCCCGATCGGCGGTGGTCGAGCCGCGCTTCGCGCGGCTGACAGAGAGGCGAACTCTCAAAACACAACGCCAATGTATTGAGGCCGGCGTTGCGTTTTGTGAGTTCGCCTCTCTGTCCTGCGCCGGACGAAGAGTCCGGCGCCCGACCACCATCCCAACATGGATTCCGGAAACAAACCCTGAACGCTGATTTCTGAGACTCCGCGCGAGGCCATCCGGATCTCTCCGTGCGTCTTCGTGTCTCCGTGTCCCCGTGGTGAATCGTCCGTCATCCGGGCGCCAATCGCGCCACTCTCATTGTTCGGCTCGGTCGTGACGACCAGCACTGCTTTTCTCTCCGGACGCCCAGCGGCAATGGATTTTCGGCGTACGGGTCCCGGAAATGAGGGTGCAGATCCTGCGATCCCCGAGGGGGAGAGGCGAAAGTCCGTGCTCCCCGTAAGCGATTGATATGAAGCCACCTAGAGTGACTGGGTTTACAGATTTTCGCTTGACTTTCTCCCCGGCACAAACTTAGAATGCACCCGCTCCATGTCCATGGCGACGGGCCGTGACCTTCCCTGTCACCGCGGTGCCGCATGATGGGGCCGGAACGTCGACGAGAGCCAACGAACGAGTTATCACGAGGAGCGTTATGCCGCCAGTTGAAGACCGGAACGACCGCGAGCGCAGCAAGGCCATCGAAATGGCCGTCGGCCAGATCGAAAAGCAGTTCGGCAAAGGGTCGATCATGCGCCTCGGCCAGAAAGACGCCGGCTACACGATTCCCGCCATTTCGACCGGCGCGGTGAGTCTCGATTACGCCCTCGGCATCGGCGGCGTGCCGCGCGGTCGCGTGGTGGAAATCTTCGGGCCTGAGTCGTCTGGTAAGACGACGCTGGCGCTTCAGGTTATTGCGCAGGCGCAGAAGCTCGGCGGTATGGCGGCGTTCGTGGATGCCGAGCACGCGCTCGACTCCCAGTACGCGGTCAAGCTCGGGGTGGACTTGGAGAATCTGCTGGTGTCGCAGCCCGACAACGGCGAGCAGGCGCTCGAGATTGTCGAGGTGCTCGTCCGCTCTGGTGCCGTCGATGTGGTCGTGGTCGACTCTGTCGCCGCGCTCGTGCCGCGCGCCGAGATCGAGGGAGAGATGGGCGAGGCGCAGATGGGCCTGCAGGCCCGGCTGATGTCGCAGGCGCTCCGCAAGCTCACGGGCGTCGTCTCGAAGTCGAAGACGTGCCTGATCTTCATCAATCAGCTGCGCGAGAAGATTGGCGTCATGTTCGGCAATCCGGAAACGACAACGGGCGGCCGCGCGCTGAAATTCTATGCCTCGGTCCGAATCGACATCCGTCGCATCGGTGCGATCAAGGACGGCGATCAGGTCGTCGGCGGACGCACCCGGGTGAAGGTGGTCAAGAACAAGGTGGCCCCGCCGTTCCGGGAAGCCGAATTCGACGTGATGTACGGGGAGGGGATCTCGAAGGAAGGGGATCTGCTCGACCTCGCCGTCGATCGCAAGATCGTCGACAAGAGCGGCACGTGGTTCGCGTTTGCGGGGGAGCGTCTCGGTCAGGGGCGCGAAAACGTCAAGCAGTATATGAAGGAGAATCCCGCCGTCACGAAGGCCATCGAAGAGAAAGTGCGCCGCGAGCTGGGGCTCATCAGGGACGTCGAAGTCGCCGCCGTCTGACCCGCGGTTACTTCGTGTCCTTGACGATCACGAGGATCTCGCCAGGTCTGATCAACCCGAGATCCTTCCGCGCGACACCCTCGATCGTTGCCGGATCTTGCTGGAGGCGCCGGGCCTGCTCACGCAGCCCGGCGTTCTCCGCCTTCAGTCGCGCGAGCGCGTCCGACACGCGCTGGTAGTCCGCGCGCGCCTTGATCGTTCCCACGAGCCCGCGGTCGCCGAAGATGGAGTCGAGCAGCAGCACGCAGCTGACGAACACCAGCGCGTGGCGCACCCAGCGGCTCCTCTGCCCCCGGACGGACAGTTCCCGCGCGGCTCCCGCATCTGCAAGTGTGTTGTGCATGGTTCGACGGAACCGTACCAAATCGCGATCAGAAGTACAAGTGCAAAGTAACGCAAAACTGACAAAAGTACAAGAGCAACGGTCCGCGGCTTGTGAAGGAGTTGGCCGGACTGTTATGATGAGGGTTCTGTCTTACGCGGCGGAGCGCCACCAGCGCGCGCTCCGAATCCTACGCGTGCCGAGGTAGCTCAGTCGGTAGAGCACAGCACTGAAAATGCTGGTGTCCCTGGTTCGATTCCAGGCCTCGGCACCAATCAACCACGTGCACGTTGCAGCTTTCAGCGATGAGCTTTCAGATTGATACTGAAGCTGATAGCGATGTCTGATAGCTGACTACTTCGGTACGGCCCGCCAGTAGTACGCCCTCCCCTGGCTCCAGTTCACGGCGAAGAGGCGCTCGCCTGACTTCGTGCGATACCCCCGAATACCGGTGGCGGCGAGCTGGTCACCCTTCAGCTCACCGCGCAGCACAACCGGCCACCATTCGATCCGCCCCGGCATGTCGCAGTGCTCGCCCGTCAGCGAGACTTCCCCTGGCTGCAACAGCGCCGTGAGCGCTTCTGCCTCCGCGGCCGGGAAATTGATGATCCCCCAGTGCTGAGAAGTGCCGGGGACCTGCGCCACACGGATATCGTGGGAAGCGGGCGGGAGGCCCTCGGGAATCCATCCGTGCGAGATCGCGCCCGCGCGCCGCGCCTCATCCAGCGTGGCGAACGAGTAGGTCTGCGAGTTGATGCCGGCGCAGGCGAGGACCGTCAGGGCGGTTCCGAGCGCCGTGCACACCAGGACGGAACGCTGCGTCATTGTAGAAGTGTCGTGAGCGGACGCGCCCGGAACGGAAGACCAGACGAGAGCCGTCGCCCGCATGTTCGAACAGTTGGAGTATATCGTGGCGGGAACTGACAGCTGACAGCTGACAGCTGATAGCTGTGAGCTACTTCACTGCCTCCTCGGCATGCTTCGCCCCCCTGGCGGGCGGCGACGCCAGCACGATCCACTCGGCCTGATGGACGCCTTTGCTTTCTCGATAGCGGACCTTCACCCGCTCCCCTTTGTGCGCGGGGAGGTCGGACACTTTCACGGTCTTCGAGCCCTGCCTGATGGTCGCGCCCGTCTCCAGATGGAGCGTCTGCTTGCCTGAGGTCGAGCTCACCACGATCTGCATCGTCTTCGGATCAACCCCTTCGAGCGTGCCGACGATGGAACGCTCCGGGGGCTGGGTCACTGCGCTTGGGGCAAACGCACCGGGCGCCGCCGGCCGGGTCTGGCCTGCCACACCAGCCGCCAGCACCAGAGGCACGGTGGTGGCGAAGACAATGATCATGAACCGCAATCGAGCTCCGTCCATACGCCGACCGTCGGCGGGAATCGTGCTGAAAATGCCCGGAGACATCGCGGCTTGCGCGTGGCCGGCGCGAGGATGAGAAAGCGAGCCCCCGGGCATCAATTCTGAACACAATCGCGGTGCCAGTGGCTGGCCCGACCGTTAGAATGATGCAAAGCGTCCCAATGCAATGACTTCGGCCTTGATCACTCCCGCACCCCCCGCGGCCGGAACAGCGCATCGCCGCCCCACCGAGGCGAAATTGCGCAGGACGCTGTCGCTCCGGCTGCGCCTGGCGCTGCTCGTAGCCCTCAGCACGGCCGCGGTCATTGGCATCGAAGCCTTCCTCGAAATCCGGGTGTTCGAACGCGAGGTCGAGCGCGACCTGCTCGAGACCGCCCGCCTGACGGCCCTGGCGGTCGCAGACGACTACGAGCTGAGAACGGATCCGATCGATCGTGTGGCGCTCGCCGCGGACCTTCACGAGGTCGTCGCCACGGCGCCGACACTGCGCACGCTGTCCATCATCGAGGTCGCCGGCGACGCGCCTGCCGTTGTCGCGAGCACCTCGTCCGAAGAGCGCAGTGAGGCGTTCGATCTCGCGGCTCACGCCGTCAGCACCTCGGCGACGGTCTCGGGTGCCGGCGCCCCGGGCAGCGCGGTTGTCGCCGTGCCGGTGTCGCGGCCCGGCGGCGCCGGGGCCGCCGCTGTCGTCACGGTTTCGCTCGCATCGCTCGAGCAGCTGCGGACGAAAGGACGGCAGGTCACCCTGTGGTTCACGCCGGCGGCGATCATCCTGCTCACGCTGCTCGTGGACTCGCTCGGCCGCCGCTTCATTCATCGTCCGATCGGCAGCATCCGGGCAACGATGTCGCGGGCCGGCGAGGGAGACTTCACGGCGCGGACCGAGCTGGTACGTCAGGACGAAATCGGCAGTGTCGCGATTGGCCTGAACGACATGCTGCGTCGTCTCCAGGATTTCAACGAGGCGCTCCAGGATCGAGTCGAGGAGGCCACGACCGAGCTCCGGATGCGCAACGAGGAGCTCGTCGAGAGCTATCAGCGGGTCTTTGCGCTGCGGGAGGCAGTCGCGCGAAACGAGCAGCTCGCGGCCGTCGGTCAGATGGCCGCCAGCGTCGCGCACCAGGTGGGGACACCCCTGAACCTGATCTCCGGCTACGTGCAGATGCTGCAGGAAGAGGCCGCCGCAGATCGCCGCACGGCACGCCGCCTCGGGATCGTCCAGGAACAGATCGCCAAGGTCGCGACGGTGGTCCGTACCTTGCTCGATCACTCGCGGAGGCCCGCAGAGCGTCGCGCGGTAGACCTCGGTACGCTGCTGTCCCGCGTCGCAGACGTCGCAGGACCGAAGCTCGATGCCTCCGGCATAGCGTTGACGAGGCACATCCCGAACGATCTCCCGGCGATCTGGGCCGACGCGGGTGAAATGGAGCTTGCCCTGCTGAACCTCATTACGAACAGTCTCGATGCGATGCCGGCCGGCGGCTCACTCACGCTCAGCGCGACCGCGCTCGCGGAGTCGGTGCGAATCGAGATCGCCGATACGGGCACGGGCATCGACCCTGATCTCCTCCCCCGAATCTTCCAGCCATGGGTCACGACCAAGCCGGCGGGCCGCGGCACAGGGCTCGGGCTCAGCATCACTCACGACGTCGTCGACCGGCATGGCGGCACCATCCAGGCCGTGAGCGATCCCGGACGCCGCACGACGTTCACCATTGAGCTGCCCTCCTCCCAGGCAGCGGAAAGACATCATGCCCAGGATTCTGATTGTTGACGACGATGGCGAAACCTGCCGTTTCATGGCGGAGCTCCTCGAACGTCCGGATCGTCAGATGCGGACGACGCAGAGCGTCGATGAGGCGCTGACGCTCGCGAGGCAGCCCTTCGATCTGCTCATCTCGGACATCAACCTCGACGCCCAGCAGAACGGCATGGACGTGCTCCGCGCGTTCAAACAGGGGAATCCCAAGGGACACGTCGTGCTGATCAGCGGCTTCGGGACGCTGCAGACCGCCATCGACGCCGTCCGCGCCGGGGCGTTCGACTACATCAGCAAGCCGTTCAACATCTCAGAAGTGAAGGCGACCGTGGACAGGGCGCTCACGGATGTGGCCACCCCGACGCCGGAACGTCCGCCGCTCGACGTGCCACCGCCCGGGCTCATCGGTCGCACGGCCGGGATGCTGTCCGTATACAAGCAGATCGCGCACGCGGCCAATGCATCCGCGCCGGTGCTCATCATCGGCGACAGCGGGACCGGGAAGGAGCTGGTCGCACGCGCGATCCACGCGCACGGCCGTCGCGCGCCACGCGCCTTCGTGCCGATCAACTGCGGCGCACTGACAGAGACCGTCCTCGAGTCCGAGCTCTTCGGTCATGCGCGGGGCGCATTCACGGGCGCGATCGCCGACACGAAAGGGATCTTCGAGCAGGCGCACGGCGGCACGGTCTTCCTGGACGAAATCGCGGAAACGTCGCCGGGCCTGCAGGTCAAGCTGCTGCGCGTGCTGCAGGAGGGGGAGGTGCGTCCCGTCGGCGGCAGCCGGATCACCAAGGTGGACGTGCGCGTCGTGGCCGCCACCAATGTCGACCTCGAACGCGAGGTGTCCGCCCAGCGCTTCAGGCAGGACCTTTTCTATCGCCTGAGCGTCATCGTGATCCGCGTGCCTGCACTGCGCGAGAGGCGTGAGGACATTCCACTGCTGATCCAGGCCTTCCTGCAGAACGCGTGTGCGCGCGCCGGACGGCGCATCGAGCTGTCGCCGGCGGCCATCCAGGCGCTGACCGCCTATCGATGGCCCGGGAACGTGAGGGAGCTGGAGAACACCGTCGAGCGGCTCGTCGTCTTCAGCCGCGGGTCCGTGGTCGAAGCCGTGGATCTGCCGTTCAAAGGCAGCGGGCCGGATCTCCACGAGCGGGTGTTTGCGGATCTGCCGTCACTCGATGAGGTCGAGCGGCGCTATCTGCTGCATGTCGTCGAGCAGGTGGGCGGCAATCGCACGCGCGCAGCCGAGGTGCTGGGCATCGACCGGCGGACGCTCTATCGCATGGCCGAGCGATTCGGCATCGACTTGAAGGAGGAGCTCCCGGGAACCGGCGCGGCCTGAGCCTCAGGCCGCTTCCCAGCGGCGCGCCAGCAGGCGCGCAGCCCCCAGGAAGATCACGGTCAACCCGCAAAGTACCAGCACCTGCGGCCAGAGCTGCCACACCGGGGCGTCCCTCCAGAACACCTTGAGGTACCCGTCGAGCGCCCAGGCGTTGAACGTCAGCAGTCCGAGCTTCTGCATGGTCTCGCTCATCAGGAACCGCGGGAACATGCTCCCACCAATCGCAGACATCGTCAGCACCAGGATCGTGGAGAAACCGGAGAGCTGCTCACGCGAGCGCGCGAGCGTCGCCAGCACGAGTCCGAGCGCGCCGGCCGCGCCGGCGGTGACGAGGGTCATCACGACGAAGCCCGGCAGGTGCGAGAAGAGCGGCAGGCCGAAGGCGACGGCGCCCCACACGAACATGACCGTGAGCTGCGCCACGCCGCCCAGCGCGATGAAGAGCCACTTGCCGGCGAGCAATCTGGTGAGGCTCATGTTCGTCGTCAGCAGCCGCTCGAGCGTCCCCGCTTCGGCTTCTTCGAGCAGCGCCCCGCCCGCGGAGGCGACCGACGAGAACAGCAGGAACATGACGCCGACGCCCGCGGCATAGAACGAGATGAGCGAGCCGCGGTTGGTGTGACTCCGCATCACGTCAACCACCTCGACGCCGACTCCCATCGTACCAGGCTTCGCCGCGCCACCGGCCGTGGTCACGCCGGACTGGCTCTGCGCGCGCAGCGTCGGCATCCACGCATCGACGGCAGATTTCTGCTGCGGAGTCATCGCACCGGCGAACTGCTCGAACTGGCGAATGCCCCCCTGCATCAACAGATCAGGCGCTGCCGTCATGGTGACTTTCTGCAGGAGCCCGAGGACGACTTGAGGCGCGATCCGATCGGAGACATCGGACAGGAGCTGAATGGAAACGCCACCGCCTCCGGCAAGGCCGTTCTTCGCCAACGACTCGCCGAGTCCGCGCGGGATGACAACCGCAACCGGGACATCGCCGTTTCTGACCGTCTGCTCCGCCCCGGCGCGATCCAGGAGGGGGCTCGAGGTCTCGCCGTCGGCAGTCGTCCGGACCTTCAGCCCCTGTTCGCGCTGCAGTCCCGCCACCAGGCGGCCGCTGAACTCCGAATGATCCTCGTCCACGACGGCGATGTTGATGCGTGACGTCTGCGAATCTCCCTGGCCGCCGAAGACCGTGGCAAAAATCGAAAAGAACACGATGGGCAGCAGGAACTTGAGACTGAGCGCCACGCGATCCCGGCTCAGATTGAGAAAGCCGATGCGCAGCAATGTACCGATCATTCGCGCAGCTCCTTTCCGGTGAGATGGATGAAGACCGCCTGCAGACTTGGTCCTCGCACATCGACGTCGTCAACCGTGCAGCCGGTGGCGTGGATCGTTTCGAGCAGCGGCGGGAGCTCGAGGGCGACGTCCCGCATGCGGGCCTTGACGATCCGTCCGTCCGATGGATCGATTTCCACACTCGCGTCCGACGACAGGCGGCTCGAGTCGGCGGGACCGAGCGGCGTGTTCAACCGCAGCGAGACGAGGCGGAAGCGGCCGACGGTCTGATCCACCAGCTCCGGCGTGGTGCCGGCGGCAATCACCTTCCCGTGATCGATGATGACAGTGCGCGAACACCGGGCCTCGGCTTCTTCGAGGTGGTGCGTGGTGAGCAGGAGCGACACGCCGGAGGCGGCCAGCGCGGCCAGCGTGTCGTAAATGCGATCGCGGCTTTGCGGGTCCACACCAACGGTTGGTTCGTCCAGGAGAACGACTCTCGGACGATGGAGCACGCCGCAGGCGATGTTGAGGCGCCGCCGCATGCCCCCGGAAAACTGCTTGACGGATTCCTTGCTGCGATCGGCAAGACCGATCGAGTCGAGGGCCCAGTCGACCTGCGTCGCGAGATCCGCGCCTGAGAGACCGTGGAGACCGCCGAAGACCTCGAGGTTCTCGCGCGCGGTGAGCATGGGATAGAGGGCGATCTCCTGCGGAACGATGCCGAGCTCGGGAGGGGTGTGCCGGCCGTCGAGCACGCGATCGAACATGCGGATCTCGCCGCCGTCCAATCGGACTCTTCCTGCGATGGCCTTGATGAGGGTCGTCTTGCCTGCGCCGTTCGGACCGAGGAGCGCCAGCAGCTCGCCCTGCCGCAGCTCGAACGTGGCGCCGTCGAGCGCCTTGACTGCCCCGAAGCTTTTCCTTGCGCCGGTGACCGTCAGGACGTTCATCATGGTGTCTCTGATCACGTGTTAATCAGCGATCCTTTTCGTTCAATCGCTTCTGCAGTGCCCTGGTTGCCGCCTTGGTGCGGCGCTTCTCGTCCATTTGCGCGCGCTGGTCCAGCTGCCTCGACTGGTGCGCCTGCTCCGCCTGGAGCTTGTGGTAGCTCTCGAAACGGCCCGCCGACAAATCCCCCGCCGCCACGGCGGCGCGAACCGCGCATCCCGGCTCCTGCTGGTGGCGGCAATCGCGGAAGCGGCAGGCGGCCGCGAGCGCCTCGATGTCGCCGAACGCCCCGGGGATCGATTCGGCCGTGTCCCACAGCTGCAGTTCGCGCATGCCGGGTGTGTCGATGAGGACGCCAGTGCCTGGAAGCAGCACCAGTTGCCGCGCGGTGCTCGTGTGACGGCCGCGGCTGTCCGATTCGCGAACATCCTGCGTGCGCAACAAATCGTGTCCCACCAGTCGGTTCACGATTGTGGACTTGCCGACGCCTGAGGACCCGAGGAGCGCCCCGGTTTTCCCTGCGCCAAGGTACTGCCGCAGAACCTCGAGGCTCTCGGGATTTCTGCACGACACGACGTGCACCGGGGTCGCGCCGGCGAGTGCGCGCACGGACGCCGCCAGGCTCCTGGCGTCATCGACCATATCCGCCTTGTTGAGCACGATCACGGGAGATGCGCCGCTCTCCATCCCGACGAGCAGGTATCGTTCGATCCGCCGCGCATTGAAATCCCCATCGAGACCGGCGACGAGGAACACCGTGTCGATGTTCGCAGCCACGATCTGCTCTTCGGTCGGATCGCCAGCCGCGCGACGGGAGAAGCGGCTGCGTCGTGGAAGCACCGCCAGAATCCGGGCATCCCCGGCATGGGCCGCGGGAGCGACCGCCACCCAATCGCCGACACCGGGAAAATCCGCCCGCACTCCCGCATTGTGCCGGAGGCGTCCCGAGACGCGCGCCAGCACTTCCCCTTCAGCCGTCGCGACGCGGTAGATGTGCGTATGCTCGAGGACGATGCGGCCCGGGACGAGGCCCTCCGTCGCATGCGCCGCGAACGCCTGCTCCAGCGTGGCGTCCCACCCGAACCGCGCGAGATCGATGGACACTACAAGGTTCTCTGCCGATTGCCGGTGATGCGGCGGATCACGTGGATGGGCAATGATACGATCCCGCCCGGCAGACTACGAGCCCGGTCACACTTGAGTCTCGGCGGTCTTCAGCAGGCAGCGCAGGACCTCTGCGACGCTCCACGCCTGTGCGACGCACCCGCGCGGCACATACGGCGCCTCGGCGTCGAACACTTCGCTGATCGATCCCACGCAGGCGTCGCCGAGATGCGCATCGAATCCTTCCAGCAGCTTGCGCGCCCCTGCGCGATCGGCAGGATAGACCTTCAGCCATGCATCCACGAACGGCCCAATCAGCCAGGCCCAGACGGTTCCCTGGTGATAGGCCGCGTCGCGCGAACGAAGGTCGCCGTAGTACTTGGACTTGTAGTCGGGGTGACCCGGAGCCAGCGAACGCAGACCGACGGGCGTCAGCAACCGGGCGTGCACGACCTGCATCACGGCCTCCCATCGCGCGTGATCGAGCACCGGATGATCCAGCGAGATGGCGAACACCTGGTTCGGCCGGCAAGCGGCGTCGTCTCCACCCTCGCCGTCCACCACGTCGAACAGGTGATTGCCCGCCTCGAACCAGAACCGCTCGTTGAACGCGCGCCTGGCCCGGCCGGCATGCCCCGCCAGATCCAGATCGGTGGCCTCCCCGAGAGCGTCGATCCAGTGCTGCAGCAGGCAGAGCGCGTTGTACCAGAGGGCATTGATTTCGACCGCTTTGCCTCGCCTGGGCGTGACGACCCAGTCGTCCACCTTCGCGTCCATCCACGTCAGCTGGTAGCCGGCCTCCCCTTGCCGCAGCAGGCCGTCCGCCGGGTCCACGCCGATCCCGAAACGCGTGCCTTCGAGGTGGTGACGGACGATGTCTATAAAGCTCGGCAGCAGGACGCGCAGCGTGTCGGTATCGCCCGTGACGCGGACGTATTGCTGGACGGCATGAAAGAACCAGAGGGTTGCATCAGCCGTGTGATACAGCCCTTCCCGCGCGCCGTCCGGAAACATGTTGGGAATCAGGCCGTCGCGGACGTAGTGTCCGAACGTGCGCAGGATGTACGCCGCCTCGCGGAACCTGCACGTCGAGAGTGTCAGCCCCTCGAGGCTGATCATCGTGTCGCGTCCCCAGTCCGTGAACCAGTGATAGCCCGCAATCACCGTGCGGATCTCCTCCCCCGCTGCACGCGCCCTCGCGGCTTCGTCGGCGCGCCCCGCCGGCTCGATGATGAACTGGTCGGCCGCCAGCACCAGCTGCGCGGCCAGGCGGTCTTCGTTCGCCGGTGTCGCACGATTGATCAGGCTCCGGCGCCTGCCGGCCTCGGCTCGAGCCGCCCCCTCGGGCGAGAGGGCCTCCACCACTTCCCAGGGCTCCGTGGACGCCACGAGGGTCACTTTCGCCGTGGCGGTGGAGATCCGCGCGGAAATACCCCGGGCTCCACAGGGTGCCGACGGACTCGTATCCCCGAATCTTCTCCATCCGGTACGACACGTCGGAGCCCTTGGCGTCGAGTGTCAGCGCCCCGCGCTGGCCGTGAAGCATCAGGCGCAGGATCGGCAGGTCCTCCGTGGCGCACACCTCGTACCGCTGCCGAACAGCGGACACGGTGAATTCCTGCTCTGAGGCCGCGTTGACGGCGGATTCGTACGGCCTGAAATGCAGCGACGGCCGCAGCGAGAGCCGGACAGTCTCGTCACCTTCGAGGAGCCGATACGTGACGTGCACCGTATTCTGCATGTGCGGCATCAGCACGCGCTTCTCGATGACGAACCTGTCGATGCGGTACGTCCAGACCGGAAGGCCGTCGTCGAGGCGGAACTCCGCGAGGTGCTCGGTTCTGTCGACGGCGTTGGTCCCGGACACTTCGTCTTCGTCGCCGAGCCACAGCACCCGCCGATTTGGCAGACGCACACGCTCGAGCAGATGATTGAGCATGACCATGCGGCCGAGCGGCGCGGGAAGCGACGCGACCAGCAGCCCGTGATAGCGGCGTGTGACGACTCCCGCGACCGTCCCGGACGCATAGCCGCCAAGCCCGTTCGTGACGAGCCATTCGCGCCGGGGCATCGGGTCATCCGCCGCCGTGTCTCTCGGGGACCGAATGGCGCGAGTCAGATCAATCGGCAACGTCATCAGGTTGTCTGAGAACGGACGAGAAGAGGACCGCTGCTTCTCCATGGATGTGCCACTCGGCGTCGGCGCCGAGCGGCGGTGTGCCCTGACCGCCGTAGCGAACGGCCTCGCTGCTCCAGAGAGCCGACCAGCGCCGGCCGGACGGCGGCGCGAGCAGCGGCTCTGGCGCGGGGCTGAGATCGACGTCGGATCCAAGATTCACGATGAGCAGGCAATCGCCGTCATCGTGGAACAATCGAATGACCAGCGCGTGCGGACCGATCACCGCACCATCGACCCTTTTCGCGTGAGCGATCGCCGGCGTGTTCCGGCGTACTGCGAGCAGATCCCGGTGCAGCGCGTAAGCCGCCGCGTGCGTGCGGCGCTCGGAGAGATCGAGCTTGCAGCGCTCGAACGTGGCGGGATCGACAGGCGACGGCAACGCGGCGATCACGGCCGGGTCCGAGAGACTGCGGAACTGCGCGAGAAATTCTCTTCGTCCCTCGCGGACGGAGCCGCGCAGCTCCTCACGGTGATCCGCGAAGAACAGGAACGGCGCCGTCGACCCGAACTCCTGTCCCTGGAACAGCAGCGGGGTCGCGGGACCGAGAAGCGTCAGCGCCGTGAGCGCGCGGTACCGCTGAGGGGACGACAGCTGGTGGAGCCGGCAGCCGAACGCCGAGTTGGCCACCTGATCGTGATTCTCCAGGTACGCCACGAAGGCGTGTGACGGCACGTCGAGACTGGAGGTCCCGCGGCGCTTCTTCTGCCACCGGTACCACTGACCCTGATACAGGTAGCCGTACTTCGCACAGGAAACGAGCTCCTGCGCAGAGCCTGCGTAGTCCGTGTAGTACGCCTCACGACGGCCCGTCAGCGCCACGGTCGTGGTGTGATGGTAGTCGTCGTTCCAGAGCGCGTCGAACCCGAAGCCTCCCTGCTCGGCGCTTCGCACGAGCCTCACGTCCTGCGGCTCGTTCTCCGCGACGATGTAGATGCTCCGGCCGCCGGCCGCACTGCGCGCGCGTCGCGCGATTGACGCCAGCACGTGCTCGGTCGATGCGTCCTTGATGTCCTGCGTCGCGTCCAGGCGCAGGCCGTCCAGATGGAACTCGTCGATCCAGTAGCCCGCGTTCTCGACGAAGAACGCGCGGGCCTGGGGCGGTCCCTCGAAATTGATCGCGCGTCCCCAGTCGTTCGTGTACCGATCGGTGAAATAGTCCGGAGAGAACTGCGGCAGGTGGTTGCCGTCCGGTCCGAGGTGGTTGTACACCACATCCAGAATCACGCCGAGGCCAACCGCGTGTGCACGATCGACGAACGCGCGGAGGTCGTCAGGCCGGCCGTACAGGTGAGTGGGCGCGTAGAGGTTGACGCCGTCGTAGCCCCATCCGAACCGCCCTGCAAAATCGGCGACAGGCATCATCTCGATCACCGTGACGCCGAGATCCGCAAGCGCCGGCAGTTCTGCCCTCGCGGACGCCCAGGTGCCTGCGGGTGTGAACGTGCCGACATGCATCTCGTACAACACCTGCCCTGTCGGCTGGACGCCTTTCCATCCGGCGTCAGTCCACCGGAACGCCTGGGGATCGACAATTTCCGAAGGACCGTGAGGCCCATCCGGCTGAAAGCGCGAGGCGGGGTCCGGGCGCAGGTCCGTGCCGTCGAGCCTGTACCAATAGCGCGCGCCCGGCTGGACACCGGCGATGCTGCCGATGAAGACGCCGTCATCGCCGCGCGTGAGCGGGTAGCTCGCACCGCCGTCGATCGTGAAGTCCACGCGGCGGCAGGCAGGCGCCCAGACATGAACGGACGCGGTGCCGTCGGGCCGCATCTCGACGCCGGAGGACAGGCGCCGTTCGACCGTCCGTGCCATCGTGTCGCTCGACATCAACGACGCGCCCGCCGCCGTTCCCGACCCGCGAGCCGGGCGACCTCCGCCGTCAGCCGCGCCGGTTCGACAGGCTTCGTCAGATCGCAATGGACCTCGGCGAGCAGCTTTCCGAGCCGCTTGTCGGCGCGACCGGACGTCGTCAGCGCCGCGGCCGGGATTCGTCCGCCGCGCTCGGCGTCGAGAGATGGAATCCTGCCGATGAGTGTGTACGTGTCGTGGTCCGACGACTCGTTGTCGCTGACGAGCACGTCGGGGCGCCACGATTCCAGCATCTCGAGGGCATCTGCTACGGACTCGACCGTCCGTACCGCCGCGCCCCGCTGCTGAAGAACCGTCCGCAAGAGCTCGCGCCCCTCGCGGTCCCGATCGAACACGAGCACCCGCACGTCGTCGAGCGGCGTTTCCGCCATCTGGTGGATCAGCCGGCCGCTGTAGACGTGGCGTTCGAGCAAGTCGGCGGACTGAAGCGGGAAGTGAGCCGTGAAGACCGCGCCTCGCCCCGTGCCGTCATTGCGCGCGACGATGTCGCCGCCGTGCAGCTCGACGAGCTCACGCACCAGCGCCAGACCAACCCCGAGTCCACCGGCCGCGCGCGTCGGCGAGCCGTCCGCCTGCGTGAAGCGCTCGAAAATGCGCGGCAGGAACTGCGGGTCGATGCCGTGGCCGCTGTCCCTGACGATCAGTCGCGCCTGTCCTGCCTGGCTGTCCACCGCCAGATCGACACTGCCTCCACGGGGAGTGAACTTGATGGCGTTGGACAGCAGGTGCCACGCGATCTGGCGCAGGCGCATCTGGTCGCCGAGCACGACGATCGGCACCTCAGGAAGCGAGACGCCAAGGACGACCCCCTTGGCGCGGGCGGCGGACTCGACCGCTTTAATCGCCTCGTGCACCGCGTCACCCAGGGAGATCGGATGCGCATCGAGCTGGAGGTTTCCCGTGAGCGCCTTGGACACGTCGAGCAGGTCACCGGTCAATTGCGCCTGCAGCCTGACGTTGCGCTCAATGGATTCGAGTCCACGCTCGGCCGTCGGTGCGTCGAGCTTTCCCGTGCGCAGGAGGTGCACCCAGCCCAGGACCGCATTGAGTGGAGTTCGCAGCTCGTGGGACACGGTCGCCAGGAACTCATCCTTCATCCGGTTCGC
This sequence comes from uncultured Acidobacteriota bacterium, assembly GCA_963749835.1. Lineage (GTDB taxonomy): Bacteria > Acidobacteriota > Vicinamibacteria > Vicinamibacterales > 2-12-FULL-66-21 > JALZOC01. The sequence goes on along the minus strand of CAVVOD010000001.1, from coordinate 1,441,249 downwards.
GGCTTCCCCTTCGCGGCGAGCGGAATGCGCGACGGTCGCCTGCTGCTCGGCACTTTGCCGCGCCGCGCGCAACTCCGAAATCAAGGCGGTGAGCAGCAGACCCTGCACCACGAAGAGCGCGAGGTGTGTGGGCGCTGCGGCGTCAACCCGTGCGGAGTGGCTCGTTTCGAAGGCCCCGAGCAGCGCACCCAGGACCGTGGCGGCCAGTGCCGGCCCCGTGCCACCGAACCAGGCGCACGCCATCACGGCCGTGCCGAGCAACAGGAACTCGCTGCCGTCGTCAATCGTGTCGCCGGCCGCCCAGCACCCCGCGAACACCGCCGACACCAGCGCGAGTGCGAGCGCAAACCGGAGGGGAGGCCGGAGCGCCGGGAACGGATACGCATCTGACGTCCGTCTCATGAATGATCCAACACTCCCCGTCAGCGACACTCCGCCGACTCACCGCTCAACTCGCAACGCATATGCCATGGGATTAGTCGGGGCGGACATCGCCCGGCCGTTCAGCTGCGGCGACGTCGGGTGAATCGACGAGCTCGGTATCCGCCGACGCGATGGCCGTGAGGTCTGGAGCATCGAGCGGAAGCGACTGAGCGGGCCCCAGGATGCCGTCGATCAGACCGTATGCCTTGGCACGAGCGGCATCCAGATAGAAATCGTTCCGCTTGGTGTCGCGGATGATCTGCCTGAGCGGCTTGCCCGACCGTTCGGCCAGAATGCGGTAAATCTGCCCCTGCATCTGCTTCAGCCGATCCAGATGCTGTGCAGCTGCCGTCGTCGACTGCCAGCCTGCCCACTTCGCCGGCTCGTGAATCATGATCCACGAATGTGGAAACGACAGCCGACGGCCGGGGCTGGCGGCCTGCAGGACCACGGACCCCATCGAATACGCCATCCCCTGCACGATGATGGTGACCTCGATTCCAAGCGACTCGATGTGTCGGATGGCATCGTGGAGGGCGAGCCCGTCCGTAACATTGCCCCCTGCGCTGTTGATGTAGATCGTGATGGGCCGGGCGTTGTCGTTGGCGAGCTCACGCAGCCGTTCGATGGCGGCACGGGCGGTGTCTTTCTCGATGTCTCCGATGAGATAAATGTCCCGGAGGCGGTCGGATTGCTCTTTTCGGACAATCTGCTTGACTGCGTCTACCAGTTCCTGGAGCAGCTGGTTGTTGATTTCAGCCATCAGGGGCATCCCTCGCACGCCTTGTGCCGGGCCGGGATCGGCTCAGCTGCGACTACTGACTAGGACTTCGCCGCGCGTCGGCGAGCGGCGGTTGCCGCCGCCTGACGTTTCGCGACTGGAATGACGAACTTCTCGGCCGTGTGGGTCTCGGAGAAGCTCACCACCTTGACGTCCACCAGGCCGGCCTTCTTCCCCGCTGCCATCACGTCCGACTCCGTGATGACGGTCGTGCCCTTCGGACGAATCACCCAGAATGCACCGTTCGGTTTGATCAGCGACGTGAAGGACGCGAGCCTGCCGAGCGCCGTCCGGTTCTCGGCGCCAAAGAACACGAGATCGGCCTCTCCCGTTCGGCCCTCCGTCAGGACCGTCGCGGACCGCTGCTTCATGTCCTTCAGAAACCGATCGTCATCGATGTCGATCGCGATCACCGTGAAGCCCGCCTTGACGCCAAGCTTGTCGAGACGTGACGGCGGACCGGTGATGCGGGCAGCCCATTTTGCCGCGACGGCGGAACCGAGCTCGAAGCGCGCCGTGCTGTTGGCGAAGCGGACCTCCAGGGCACCGTCACGACTGGTGGCCGACGTGATGGTCCCCAGTGGAATCTTGATGCGGACCGGGCCGCGAAACACAATTTCCTGCTGCTCGAGCATGGCGCGCCCCTTGGTGAGACGACCGTCCAGACTCAGGGTGCACTCAGCGTCATAGCCCATTTCGCCCCCCGGCCAATCAGCGGCATCGTGTGCGCCGCGAGCACAATTGATACTTTCTCCCAGATTGTTCTAAACCGAACACCCCGTACTCTCGTCCAATTGGACCGAAGACGGACGCAGCCAGCCGAGCGGGGTCAGACCCCAAATGTCCGATTCCGGGACTGCACGGTTCGCAGCCGGTCAGCGTGGCGACCGGTGGTTGGCTGGACGGAATCTTCAAGTGGTTGCAAATATTAGAGTTATCTGTGCATCATGATGATGGCATTCAGTTTGGACTACCTGGACTGAGCCCGAGATCCGAATCTCTTCCGGGCATTCAGGACAGAGGAACAATGGTCGACATCGCACGTCCATCGCAGGCACGTAAAAAGAAGATTCGCCGGATCCTGATCGGGACCGGCCTGCTCGGCGCCATCGTGTTGATCACTGTGGGTGTGTCGCGGCTGAAACCCGCCGCACCATCCGTGGATCGCGCGACGGTCTGGATCGACACCGTGAAGCGCGGCTCGATGCTTCGCCAGGTCCGCGGCTCCGGCACACTCGTCCCCGAAATGATCCGATGGATCCCCGCAACGACGCAGGGACGCGTCGAGAACATCCTGCTCCGCCCCGGGGCTACGGTGAAGCCGGACACGGTGATTCTCGAGCTGAGCAACCCTGAGCTGCAACAGTCCGTCAGAGAGGCGCAGCTTGCGCATCAATCGGCGCAGGCGGCCTACGTCAATCGCAAGCAGGAGCTGGAGAGCGCGCTGCTGAACCAGCAGGCTGATGTCGCGACGATCGAAGCTTCCTACAAGAACGCGGCGCTGCAGCTCGAAGCGCAGGAGAAGCTCTATAAGGATGGTCTCGTCTCCGAGATTCAGTTGAAGCAGTCACGGAGCGCGGCCGAAGAGCTCAAGAATCGCCTGGACATCGGCCAGCGCCGGCTGGCGATGCAGACGGCAGGGACCAAGTCCCAGCTCGCGCCGCAGGAAGCCGACGTGGATCAGAAGCGCGCGGCCTACGATCTGCGCGTGCGGCAACTCGACGATCTCAAGGTGAAGGCCGGGATGAACGGGGTGCTGCAGCTCGTGCCGGTCGAGCGCGGCGCGCAGGTGGCCCCGGGAACCAATCTCGCGCGGGTCGCGGATCCGACGAATCTCAAAGCCGAATTGCGGATCGCGGAAACCCAGACGAAGGACATCCGCGTCGGACAGATCGCGGAAGTCGATACGCGCAACGGCGTCGTCAAGGGCAAGGTCTCGAGAATGGACCCCGCGTCTTCCGGCGGCACGGTGGGCGTGGACATCATTCTCGAAGGCGAGCTGCCGTCCGGTGCGCGTCCCGACCTGAGCGTCGATGGAACGATCCAGCTCGAACGGCTGGACAACGTGCTCTACGTCGGACGCCCGGCGTTCGGCCAGGAGCAGAGCACCGTCGGTCTCTTCAAGCTCAACGCCGACGGCGAGGCGACCCGGACCAACGTCAAGCTCGGACGAAGTTCGGTGAATCAGATCGAAATCGTGGACGGCCTGCAGCCTGGTGACCAGGTGATCCTCTCGGACATGTCCGCGCAGGATCAGTTCGATCGCATCCGGATCGCCGGGTGATCACCAGCTGCCAGCTTTCAGCCGTCAGCTTTCAGATGTGAACTGAGACCACAACAGGGAATCGAGAACCGGGAAGTGCGACAACGCTCTCTGCTGAGAGCTGATAGCCGACCGACTGATAGCTGACTGATTAGCTGATTAAGGAGCCACGATGAGTACTTCGTCGAACAACGCGCCCACATTGATCCATCTCGATGGCGTCACGAAGGTCTTCTTCACGGATGAAGTGGAGACACATGCGCTCGCCGGGATCCACCTGGAGATCAAGAGCGGCGAGTACATCGCGATCGCCGGCCCGTCGGGCTGCGGCAAGTCGACGCTGCTCTCCATCCTCGGACTGCTCGACTCGCCGACGGAGGGCAAGTACATCCTCAACGGCAAGTCCGTCGCCGACCTGCCGCTGTCGGAGCGCGCCCGCGTCCGCAACCGCGAGATTGGCTTCATCTTCCAGAGCTTCAATCTGATCGGCGACCTGAACGTCTACGAGAACGTCGAGCTCCCGCTCACCTACCGCGGTATGAAGTCGGCCGAGCGCAAGGAGCGCGTCATGGCGGCGCTCGAGAAGGTCGGCATGGCGCATCGCGCCAAGCACCTGCCCAGCCAGCTCTCGGGCGGTCAGCAGCAGCGCGTCGCTGTCGCGCGTGCGGTGGCGGGCGCCCCGTCAATCCTGCTCGCGGACGAGCCGACAGGAAACCTCGACTCGAAGAACGGCGAGGCGGTCATGGAGCTGCTTCGCGAGCTGCATCGCGAAGGGGCGACCATCTGCATGGTCACGCACGATCCCCGGTACGCGCGCCACGCGGATCGCTCCATCCATCTGTTCGACGGCCGTGTCGTCGAAGAGGATGGCAGCAAGCACCGTGGAGAGAAAGAGCTCGAAGAGAGCGGCTTCGACGTCGCGCACTGACCCACTCTCCGAAGATGAATTGCTGATCGCTGATCGCCCGCCGTCCTGAGGCGATCAGCAATCAGCGATCGGCAGTCAGCAATTCACCCATGCTTATAAGCGATCACCTCAGGAACCCGCGCAGCGACTCGCCCGAGACCGTCCGGCATCCGGTCCGTCAGAGTGAGCCGCGTGTCCTCATCGCCGACGATCAGGGTGACGTGCTCGAGGCGTTGCGCCTGTTGCTCAAGGCCGAGGGCTTCCAGCTGGAGACCGCGTCATCCCCCGCGGGGGTCCTCGCGGCCGTCGAGGCCCGCGAGTTCGACGTCGCGCTCATCGATCTGAACTACGCGCGCGACACCACCTCCGGCGAAGAAGGCCTCAATCTCCTCTCGCGCATCCAGGGCATCGACCCCACGCTCCCCGTCGTCGTCATGACGGCCTGGGGCAGCGTCGAAGTGGCCGTCGAGGCCATGCGACGCGGGGCGCGCGATTTCGTCCAGAAGCCCTGGGACAACGCTCGCCTGATGGCGATCATCCGCACGCAGATGGAGCTGAGCCAGGCGCTGCGCAAGGGGCAGCGTCTCGAGGCGGAGAACTCGCTGCTCCGCGGCGAGGGCATGCCCAAGCTCATCGCCGAGTCCTCTGCGATGCAGACCGTGCTGCAGGTGATTGCGCGGGTGGGACCCTCCGACGCGAACGTCCTCATCCTCGGTGAGAACGGGACGGGCAAAGGGGTCGTCGCGCGTGCGCTCCACGCGGTCTCGAGCCGTGCGTCACGGCCGATGACCGTCGTGAACTCCGGGGGCGTCTCCGAGGGCGTCTTCGAGAGCGAGCTGTTCGGGCACGTGCGCGGTGCGTTCACGGACGCCAAGGCGGACCGCGTCGGACGGTTCGAGCTGGCAGACCAGGGCACGCTCTTCCTCGACGAGATTGCGAACGTTCCGATGAGTCAGCAGGCAAAGCTCCTGCGCGTCATCGAGACCGGGGAGTTCGAGCGGCTCGGTTCCTCGCGGACGCGCCGCGTGGACACGCGGATCATCTCGGCAACCAACGCCAACCTCACCGAGGAAGTGGCCGCCGGCCGGTTCCGGCAGGATCTGTTGTTTCGACTGAACACCATCGAGATCCGGCTGCCTTCGCTGCGCGATCGACGGGAGGATCTGCCCCTCCTCGCCCAGCACTTCCTGCGCCAGCACGCCCAGCGGTATCGGAAGCGGCTGACAGGATTCGAGAGCGGGGCGATGCAGATGCTGCTCGAGCACCCGTGGCCCGGCAACGTGCGTGAGCTGGACCACTCGATCGAGCGCGCCGTGCTCATGGCCCCCGGACCACTGGTCAAACCGGGAGATCTCGGCCTCCGTCAAGGCCGCGAGGGCGGCGGCCGGCTCGAAGACATGAGCCTCGAAGAGGTCGAGGCGTTCCTCATCAAGAAGGCGATGACCCGGTTCGACGGGAACGTCAGCCAGGCGGCCAAGGCCCTGGGATTGAGCCGCAGCGCCCTCTACCGGCGTTTACAGCGCTACGGCTTGTAGGAACGCGGGAAGTTACAATACTTCCTGTCGATGCCATCCAATCGTCCGCGCGAGCCGCGCCTGAGCCACGACCGGCGCATCCTGTTGATGGCCTTCGCGTCGGCGCTGCCAGGCGCCGCGATTTCGATGATTTTTCTCTGGACGGGGGACTACACCGCCAAGGTCCAGTGGACACTCACCGTTCTCATCTCGACTTTCTGCCTCGGATTTTCCTTCGCGCTCCGGGAACGGGTCATCCTTCCTCTCCAGACGCTGTCGAACCTGCTCGCCGCGCTCGGTGAGGGAGATTTCTCCATCCGCGCACGCGGCGCACGAGGGACCGACCCGCTGGGTCAGGTGATGGTCGAGGTCAATGCGCTCGTCGAGACGCTCAGGCATCAGCGCCTCGACGCGCTGGAGGCCACGACGCTCCTGCGCAAGGTGATGGCGGAGATCGACGTCGCGGTCTTCACGTTCGACGAGGAACATGAGCTGAAATTCATCAACCGCGCGGGCGCGAGGCTCCTCACCCAGCCCGCGGAGCGCCTGCTCGGCCGGCGCGCGGAGGAGCTCGACCTGGCGGACTGCCTGGCGGGCGAAGCCCCGCGCGTCATCAACACGGCCTTTCCGGGAGGCGTCGGCCGCTGGGAAATCCGCCGCAGCCAGTTCCGGCAAGGCGGACGGCCGCATGAACTGCTCGTGCTCTCCGACTTGAGCCAGCCCCTGCGCGAGGAAGAACGTCAGGCGTGGCAGCGGCTGATCCGCGTCATCGGGCACGAGATGAACAACTCGCTCGCGCCGATCAAGTCGATCGCCGGCAGCCTTGCGACCCTTATCGAGCGCGAGCCGCCGCCCGCCGACTGGCGCGACGACATGCAGAGGGGCCTTGGCGTGATCGCCTCACGGTCCGAGGCCCTCAGCCGCTTCATGAGCGCATACGCCCGCCTGGCAAAGCTGCCACCACCGAAGCTGACAGCGCTCGACGTCGCACCGTTCGTGGACCGCGTGATCACGTTGGAGAAGGGCCATCCAATTCGGGTCGCACCAGGACCCAGGCTGACCATCCAGGGAGACGGCGATCAACTCGAGCAGCTCCTGATCAATCTGCTTCGGAACGCGACCGACGCGGTCAGGGAGACAGGTGGTGGCGTGACGGTCGGATGGCAGCGACTTCCCGGCTCCGTGCCGCCGACGATGGAGCTGTGGGTCGAGGATGAGGGACCCGGGCTTTCGAACACGGGCAATCTGTTCGTGCCGTTCTTCACAACCAAGCCTGGCGGATCGGGAATCGGCCTCGTGTTGAGCCGCCAGATCGCGGAGGCTCACGGCGGCAGCCTGATGCTCGAGAACCGCGACGATCGTCAGGGATGCCGTGCGAGCCTCAGGATTCCTCTGCACGCGCTCGCGCAGCTGCGTGCCGAAGGACTGGGCCAGGGAGCCACACCTCAGGGCGTGGCATCATGATGGCTCGCCCGTGACGAATCATTACCCACCAGAACTGACGCGGTCGCCGGAATGTTGAGGCGGCTTTTCGCGGGCGAGGTCGACCCGCGGGCGGTGGCGTTCGCCGTCATCGGCACGATCGCCGCCGGACTGCTCGTGGCACGCCTCGTGCGCCGGCTTGTGGCAGCCGGGCTCGGCAGGTTGCTCGGCGACGCGGGCCTCGCCGTGTCGAGCCCGCACGTGCGCGGTCCTCTGCGTCTTCTCGCGGGTGGGGCCTTCGTGCTGGTTGTCGCGGTCCTGCTCTTTCCCGCCTTCGAGATGGCGGGGCTCAAGCCTCGCACCGGGGTGCCCCTGCGTACGCTCGCGGACTGGGGCTATGAGTCCGGTCTCCACGTCGTCCTCATCATCATGCTGGCCTACGCCACGGTGCGGATCGTGGCGCTGGTGGTCACACGTTTCGAGCACCACCTGAGCGTCGGCATCGACCTGGATGGGCTCGAGCGCGCCAAGCGCGCGCGCACGCTCGGAGCCGTCGTTCAGAATGCAACGACGGTGCTGGTCATCGGGAGCGCGACCTTGATGGTGCTCCAGCGCGTGGGGGTGAACATCACTCCCGTCCTGACCGGCGCAGGCATCGTGGGGCTCGCGGTGGGCTTCGGCGCGCAGACACTCGTGCGCGACATCATCAGCGGATTCTTCCTGATCCTCGAGAATCAGGTGCGCGTCGGCGATGCGGCGGCCATCAACGGAACGGCGGGACAGGTGGAGTCCATCAACCTCCGGACGATCGTCCTCCGCGATATCGAAGGCACCGTTCACGTCTTCCCGAACGGCGCGATCACCACGCTCGCGAACCGCAGCAAGGACTTCTCCTACTACGTCGTCGATCTCTCAGTGTCGTACTTCGACGATCCAGACGCCATCACGGCAGTGCTGCACGCGGTGGGGGCCGAGTTGCAGAAAGATCCGGTCTTCGGTCCGGCCATCCTCGAGCCCATCGACGTCATGGGGATTGACGGGTTTCGCGAGTGGTCGGTGCTGATGAAAGCCCGGATCAGGACCATGCCGTCCAAGCAGTGGTTCGTGGGCCGCGAGCTCCGTCGGCGCATCATCAAGGCTTTTGAGCAGCAGGGGTTCGCGATCCCGTTCCCTGTGCCGGCCACCGCCACGCCGAAAGCGCCCGTCCCAAAAAGTACGTAAACCGACGACCGGGGCCTGACCCCAGTGTGCGGATCGGACACTCAGTAGCCTGACGGCCCGCCGCTGTGGATGGGCTTTTGACCCTTCGATTCCTGGACGATCTTGACGCCCGCGCTCGCCCCGACGCGCGTGGCTCCCGCCGCGACCATGGCCTGGAGACCCTCGAGATCGCGAACCCCGCCCGCGGCCTTGACCCCCATCTCGGCCCCCACGACCCGCCGCATCAGCGCCACGTCCGCCGCGGTTGCGCCGCCGGAGGCGAAGCCGGTGGAGGTCTTCACGAAGTCGGCCCCCGCCGCCTTCGCGAGCGTACACGCCGCGATCTTCTCATCGTCCGTGAGCAGCGCCGCCTCGATGATCACCTTGCTGACGACGCCGCACTGGAGGCAGGCCTCGATGACGGCGGCGATGTCCCGCTCGACCGTGCGGAGGTCACCCGACTTGAGCGCCCCGATGTTGATGACCATGTCGATCTCGGTCGCCCCGTCGAAGATCGCGCGCCGCGTCTCGAAGTTCTTGACGTCCGGGGTCGTCGCGCCAAGCGGGAAGCCCACCACCGAGCACACGCCTACCCCGCTGCCGCGGAGCGCGGCAGCTGCCGTGGCGACCCAGGCCGGGTTGACGCAGACCGTCGCGAAGTGGAACTCCGCCGCCTCACGACACAACTTCTGGATGTCCGGCAGCGTGGCGTCCGGCTTGAGCAACGTGTGATCGATCATCGTCGAGACGCCGCCGGTCGAGCCGGCCGTGGCGTGCATGCCGAGGCGCGACGCGCCGGCATCGATCACGCCGCGCAGCCGGTCCGGACAACAGTCGGCAGCCGCCGAATGACAGGCGCAGCGCTGCCCGGACCCGCCACGCAGCCCCTGGGCAGACAACACCTCGTCGGTGATGATGTCGATCAGACGCTGGAGATCCTGGGGGCTCAGCACAGTCCTCGCTGCGCGCTGTTCGCCGTACGGCGTTCGTCGCGTGATCCGATCCAACCGTCGATCAAAAACGTTCCTCCATGCGGCGAATCTTGAGGAGCCGCCGGATGTATCGCGCCTCCCGCATCGGCGTGGCCATCCAGGTGTCCACGATGCGGACGGCCGCGTCCGCGCTATCGAGGAGCGATGACCCGAGCGTCATCACGTTCGCGCCGTTGTGCTCGCGCGAGTACCGCGCGATCGTCTCGTTCATGCACATCACGGCCCGGATGCCGCGGACCTTGTTGGCGGCAATCGCCGACCCGATCCCGGCGCCGTCGATGACGATGCCGGCATCCGATTCACCGCGCGCGACGCTCGTCGCCACCCGGCCGGCGACGTCTGGATAGTCTACCGGCTCGGTGGTATCGGTGCCCAGATCGGCGACCGCCACACCCCGTCCGCGCAGGTGCGCCACGAGCGCGCGCTTCATCGACAGTCCTGTATGGTCGCAGCCAATCGCCACACGGCGTATGTCGGAGGTCGGGGCGAGATCGCCTGCCAGCGACGGATCGGCCGAGCCCGCGGGGATGACGGTCACACGCCGTGACGCCAGCGTATCTCTGGCGAGAGGCGTCACGTGTCCGCCCGCGGAGAGCTCCACGGTCGCGCCAATGTCCAGCGACGCGTGCATCGGCCTCGGTGATGATGTCGAAACGTCTCATTCTGCTCTCAGCCAACAGCCGTCAGCTGTCAGCTGCTTCACCCAATTCTGCGATATACGCCAGGTTCCGGTACTTCTCGGCGAAGTCCAGCCCGTACCCGACGACGAAGCGATCTTCGATCGTAAACCCCACGTACTCGACCCTCACGTCCACCACGCGGCGGGAGGGCTTGCTCAACAGGCACGCGGTGCGCAGCGACTTCGGCGAGCGCGCCCGCAGGATGTCCTGCAGGTACGTCAACGTCAGGCCGGTGTCCACGATGTCTTCGACGATGATGACGTGGCGCCCTGCGAGACCGGAATCGAGGTCCTTGAGCATGCGTACTTCACCGGAGGACCTGGTGCTCTTCGCATAGCTCGACATGGCAATGAAGTCGAGGGTGACCCGTGGGCCCATCGCGCGCACCAGATCGGACATGAAGACGAAACCGCCTTTCAGCACGCAGACGAGGTGGATCTCCTCGTCTGGCGCGTAGTCGAGCTCAATCTCCCCCGCCAACTTGCGCACACGGTCCTGGATTGTCGCCGCATCCAGCAGAACCTTCATTCCAGTCAACCTCTCCGTAGCACATAGCCCGTAGCACGTTGCACGTTGCACGTTGTTCCTGGCACTTTGGCGCCCTGGCACTTTTCTCAGCCCTTATCCGTCAACAACTTACCGTAAAGGTGAGTGTCCCCATTTTCTGGGGGTGCCTACTTCCGTACAGCCTCTTTGACCTTGCCCGCGAGCGCGCGCGCTTCGGCGAGCACGTCCGCCTCCGACAGCGTCAGCATTTTCCGATCGCGCATCAGCACCCGGCCGTTCACGATCGTCGTCCTCACATCGTCGCCTCGCGTCACGTAGACGAGGTGCGACAGCGGATCGTACATGGGAACCTGCCTCGCGGCTCCCATCGACACGACGATGAGGTCCGCACGCTTGCCGGTTTCGAGCGAGCCGATCTGCGCCTCCATCCCGAGCACACGTGCACCGCCGATGGTCGCCATTTCGACAGCGGCCCGCGCCGGCACGGCGCGCGGATCCATCGTCTGTAGCTTGGCCAGGAACGCCGCCTGCCGCATCGCCTCGAACATGTCGAGGTCGTTGTTGCTCGCGGCGCCGTCGGTGCCGAGACCCACCGTCACGCCGGCCGCCCGCATCGCAACGACCCTGGCCGAGCCGCTCGCGAGCTTCATGTTGCTTTCAGGGTTGTGAGACACGCCGACATGCCGCCGCGCAAGGATGGCAATGTCCGGCGGGGACAACCAGACGCCATGCGCCGCAACCGTCCGCGGTCCCCAGAAATTGATGGACTCCAGATACCGGGTCGGTGACGCTCCATGCTGCCGTGCCGAGTTCTTCCCTTCCTCCGCGGTTTCGGCGAGGTGAATCAGCACGGGTGCGTGCTCCCGGTCCGCCAGGGCGCGCACCGCTTTGAGTGTGTTCGTGTCGAGGGTGTACATCGAGTGAGGCGCGATCGCCGGCACAATCAGGTCGTCACCGGCAAACTGCTTGATGAACGCCTCCGCCCGCGCGAGACCTTCGGCGGGGCTCTTTGCGTCGGCCACTGGAAACTGGATGATCGTCTGGCCCAGAACACCCCTCAGACCGGCTTCCTTTGTCACCTTCGCGATCTCTTCCTCGAAGTAATACATGTCCGCGTACGTCGTCGTACCGGACTGAATCATTTCGAGCGCGGCAAGACGGGCACCCGCCCGCACGAACTCGGGCGTGACGGTTTTGGCCTCGGCGGGGAAGATGTATTTCTGGAGCCAGTCCATCAGGGCGAGGTCATCTGCCAGACCCCGGTAAAGCACCATCGGCGCGTGCGTGTGTGTGTTGACGAGACCCGGGAGGACCACCTGCCCTGCCGCATCGATCGATTCCCTTGCCTCGAACCGCGCCGCAACGGCCTCCGGTGTGTCAACCGCCACGATGTCGCGACCGTCGATCGCCACCGCGCCTGGAGACAGCACGCGCGCCGCGGAATCGACGGTGACGACCGTTCCCCCGGTCACGATGAGCGAAACGGTCCTCCGCGAGGGCTGCGCAAACACGACGGAGCCGGCAGCCAGCAGGACGACAAAGAGGCGCAGCAGCATGGAACGGCTGATCTTATTCTCTTTTCCTTTTTGCCGGTCCCCTTTGTATAGTGAAGCCGTGCCCCTGCATCTCGTTACGCATCCTCTCGTCCATGACGCGCTCGCGACGCTGCGGGATGTCGCGACGCCGCCGGAACTCTTCCGTCGAATGGCCGTGCGCATCAGCCTCCTGCTCGCAGCCGAAGCGACGCGCGACGTGCCGAGTACGGCGAGTACGGTGGGAACGCCGCTCGGTCCAGCTGAAGGACGCCGCATCACGGCCGATGTCGTGGTGGTGCCGGTCCTGCGCGCGGGGCTCGGGATGCTGGATGCCATCCTCGAGCTGATACCGAAGGCCCGCGTCGGCCACATCGGCCTGCAGCGAGACGAAATGACGGCAGTCGCGTCGCGGTACTACTCGAAGCTGCCGGCTGATTTGAGTGACAGCTTCGTCCTGATGATCGATCCGATGCTCGCGACCGGAGGCAGCGCTGTCTCGGCACTCGATCTCCTTCGGAATGCCGGAGCCAGTAAGGTGCGCCTCATCTGCATCGTCGCAGCGCCGGAGGGCATTGCGCTCGTGGAGCAACATCATCCGGACGCCGAAATCTTCACGCCGGTCGTCGATCACGGGCTGAACGAGCACAAATTCATCGTCCCGGGCCTGGGCGACTTCGGCGATCGGCTGTATGGAACCCAGTAAAGCGCGAGCGAGCTACATCATGAAGCAGACGACCCGAAAGCCTGCGGTCGATCCCCACAGCCAGCCGATGGCGTCGGACGCCGACCCCAAGTGGGGCACGGCGCTGACCGGCATCGAGCCGAACAAGATTCTCGTGCGCGGCTACCCGCTCGATGAGCTGATGGGCCGCCTCACGTTCGGGGAAGCCATTTACCTGCTGCTCATGGGAGAGTGCCCGACACCCGGCATGGGCCGGCTCATGGAAGCGATGCTCGTGTCATTCATCGACCACGGGGCGACGCCTCCGTCCACGCTCGCGGCCCGTAACACCGCGACCGCGGGCGCGCCGCTGCGGGCGTGCGTTGCGGCGGGCGTGCTCGGATTCGGGCGCTATCACGGAGGGGACATCGAGAGCTGCATGCAGTTCCTCGACACAGGGCTGGAGATCGTGCGCGGTGGATTGTCTTACAAGGACGCCGCGGAAGAAATCGTGGGCCGCTGCCAGCAGGCTGGAGAGGCGGTTCCAGGTTTCGGCCACCGCTTTCACACGCGCGACCCTCGCGCAGCCAGGCTCTTTCAGATGGCGCTTGAGCTCGAGATCGAGGGAGGGCACATTCAGATGATTCGCGCCGTGGAGATGCTGCTGGCCAGCGGGCGCGAGCATCAGCCGCCGTTGCCGGTCAACATCGACGGCGCCATCGCCGCCGTGTGTGGCGATCTCGGGATGCCGCCGGATGTTGCCAACGCCCTCTTCATCATCTCGCGCGTACCCGGCATTGCCGCGCAGGCGCAGGAGGAACGCGATCGGCAGCAGCCCATGCGGCAGATCGACCCGAAGGACCACGTCTACGACGGCCCCTCGCAGCGGCGTCTGCCGGAACGACGAAAATAACTGGTTGCTATGAGGGATAGGGTTCGGGCAACGTCTGCCGTCACGCCGCTCATGACGGTCTTTCAAAACCAGACGCGGACAAAATCGGACGAGCACGGATGAACACGGAGAAGAGTACGGATCGCAGACTGCGGGGTCGCGCGCCGGCCGACCGGCCGGCGTAGAACCGGCAGGAGGTCGTAGAAAACACAAGGCAGGAGCAACATGTTCGCCTTGTGGTTCTACGACCTCCTGGCGGTTCACCGCGCCAAGCGCGGCGCGACCCCACTCTCAGTCGGCGGTTGCTCTCAAGTTGGGTCGTCCGGTCCGTGTGCTTCCGTGTTTTCCGTGGGAATCCGTGTCATGCGTGAGTCAATGTGTGCCCGGGCTCGACTCAGTACTTCGTCTGCGTCGGATCGACCTTGTCGATCCAGGCGAGTATTCCACCTGTCAGGTTGCGCACACGCGTGAAGCCGCGCTCCTGCAGCAGCGCCACCGCTTTCGCGCTGCGCCCGCCCATCTTGCAGTGGACGACCATGTCGCGGTTCTTATCGAGCTCGGCGGAACGTACCGCTATCTCGCCGAGCGGAATCAGTGTGGAGCCTTCGATCCGGCAGATCTGATACTCGTTCGGCTCGCGGACGTCGAGGATGAACACGTCCTTGCCGCTGTCCATCTGCGCCTTCAGCTCCTGAGGCGTCACTGCCGGAATACCACTCGCCGCCGGGGCCGCCGCACTCGGGGGCGTGACACCGCAGAACGCGTCGTAGTCAATCAGCTCGTGAATCGTCGGGTTGTCGCCGCACACCGGGCACTCGACATCGCGCCGGAGCTTCAACTCACGAAAGCGCATCTGCAGGGCGTCGTACAGCAGCAGCCGACCGATGAGTGGCTGACCCGCGCCGATGATCAGCTTGACCGCCTCCGTCGCCTGGATGATGCCGATGATGCCGGGCAGCACGCCGAGCACCCCTCCCTCGGCGCAGCTCGGGACGAGCCCGGGCGGTGGGGGTTCGGGGTAGAGGCAGCGATAGCACGGCCCGTCCTTGACGGCAAAGACCGATGCCTGGCCGTCGAACCTGAAGATGCTGCCGTAGGCGTTCGGCTTGCCGAGCAGCACGCAGGCGTCGTTCACCAGATACCGGGTCTGGAAGTTGTCGGTGCCGTCGAGGATGACGTCATAGTCGCGCAGGACGTCGAGCGCATTCTTCGACGTGAGCGCGCCTTCGTGCAGCACCACTTTGACGGAGGGATTCATCTCCGTGAGGCGGTCGCGTGACGCCTCCAGCTTGCCGCGGCCCACGTCATGGGTTCCGTAGATGATCTGCCGGTGCAGGTTGCTCGCATCGACCTTGTCGAAGTCGACTAGACCCAGAGTGCCGACACCTGCTGCCGCCAGGTACATCGAGGCCGGGGCGCCCAGGCCGCCGGCGCCGATGCAGAGCACGCGTGCGGCCTTCAGCTTTCGCTGCCCTTCCATGCCGACCTCCGGCATGATCAGGTGGCGGCTGTAGCGCTGCACTTCGTCGCGGCTCAGCTCTTCTCCCTCACGCTGCACCACGGCTCCCGAACCACCCGCGACCGACGGCACGATGCTGACGGTATCCCCTGCTTTGAGGACGGTCTTGTCGCGCTCGAGATGACGGATGTCCTCGTCGTTCACGTAAATGTTCACGAAGCTCCGCAGCTTCCCTTCGTCGTTGTACAGGTGCTTGCGGAGATCGCCATACTGCGCCACGAGCGCCTGGAGGATTTCTCCGACCGTGCCGCCGTCAATTTCGACGACATCCTGCTTGCCGGCAAAAGGCCGGAGCGGTGTCGGGATCAGAATTCGATGGGCCATGTGATGTCCTCCCGGTCGGAACCGGAACGGTCCTCGCGCAGGCGACAGCAGGATTTCTTCCCCGCCTGGCCGCGCCGAAATGGAGACAATGACGAAGTCGAGGTCTGGTCACGCGTCAGCCAAATACTCGACAGAAGTACGCGCGCGTTCGGGTGCGAACGATGAAAACCGAACACCGCGGCGGCACCCCGCCGAATTCTGAGCTCACGCCGAGCCCCGAGTCCGTTGTCCTTCCGTCTGACCGCCAGGGCTTCGGCGGTCCGCCCGTCGCGTCAGCGAAGGCGGAAGCCACGGCGTTCAGGGAAGCGCGGGCGCGTTCTCAGGCGCCGACTCCAGGTACGCGTCGAACTCGGCGAGCGACCGGCCGATCTCGATGCGCGCCGGCAGCCTCGGCTGGATGGTCTCCGCCGCCGTCTTGTAGCCGTTCCCCGTGATGCACACGACAACCGATTCGTCAGGAGGAATGATGCCGCGGCGGATGAGCGCCATCGCGCCCGCCAGCGTGGCGCCGCCGGCAGGCTCCGTGAAAATCCCCTCCGTTTCGGCGAGCAGTTCCATCGCCAGGAGGATGTCCTCGTCGCTCGATGCCACGCCGGAACCGCCCGTCGCCTTGACGGTCTTGACCACCTGGAACCCGTCGGCCGGGTTGCCGATGGCAATCGACTTCGCAATGGTGTTCGGCTTGACCGGATCGGGGAACTCGAGACCCTCGTCGAGGGCGCGGATCACCGGCGCGCAGCCGGCTGCCTGCGCTGCGTGGATCCTGGGCAGTTCCCCTTCGACGAGCCCGATCTGTTTCAGCTCACGGAAGCCGCGCGCGATTCTCGGCAGCAGCGTGCCCCCCGCGACAGGCGACACGAGATGCTGCGGGAAACGCCACCCGAGCTGCTCGACGACCTCGAACCCGAGCGTCTTGGCCCCTTCGGCGTAGTAGGCGCGCAGGTTGATGTTGGCGAATCCCCACCCGTGCTTCTCGGCAATCTGCGTGCAAAGCCGATTCACATCGTCATAGTTCCCGCGGACGCCGATGACGTGCGGGCGGAAGACGGAGGACCCGAGCACCTTGCCGAGCTCCAGGTCGTTCGGAATGAAAACGTAGCATTCCAGACCGAGCCGGGCGGCGTGCGCAGAAACGCTGTTCGCCAGGTTGCCGGTCGAGGCACAGCCGAACGTCGTGAACCCGAGCTCGACCGCGCGCGTGGCCGCCATCGAGACGACGCGGTCCTTGTACGACAGCGTCGGATGGTTGACCGAATCATCCTTGATGTAGAGCTCCTGCAGCCCCAGCTTCCGCGCCAGTCGATCGGCTCTGACGAGTGGCGTGTACCCGGAGTGGAAACCCGTGCGCGGCTCGCCGGCAATCGGCAGCAGCTCACGGAATCGCCACACGTTTCGCGGCCGTTTCTCGATGGCGTCGCGGGTCATCGCCTCGCGGACACCGTCGTAGTCGTACACCACTTCGAGCGGACCAAGGCACTCGCTGCAGACCCAGAGCGCCTCGGCGGGATACTTCGTCCCGCAGAGATGACACTCCAGCCCCGTCATGAACGTCATGCGTCACCTTCCCGATGAACTTTTACTGTTCTCACCATGCACGGTACCCGTTCTCTGGCGTAGGCGGCACGCAGGACGCCTTCGACCCTGGTGGCGCTTCCGGACGCGAAGACTGCCACCGTCGGACCTGCTCCGCTCAGGCACGCCCCGATCACATCAGGATGCCGCAGGGCGAGCAGTCGGCGCAAGCCCGGCACGAGCGCCTGCCGGTACGGCTGATGGAGCCGGTCCCGCAACGCCTCGCGCATGTCGGCGGCGTTCCCCGTGTGCAGCGCGCTCAACAGCAGCGCCACGTGCTGCACATTGAAGATCGTATCCCCAAAGGGCACGCGCTTCGGCAGCGCCCGTCTGGAAACCGCCGTCGCGAGCTCCACGAGCGGCGTCGCCACGACGATGCGCCATTTCGCGGGCCACGGCCATTTCGAGACGGCAATCGTACCGTCCTCGCGTGTACAGCAGCTCGTGACACCCCCGAAGATCGCCGCGGCGGCGTTGTCGGGATGCCCTTCAATCTTCGACGCTGCGAACAGGATTTCGTCCCCCGTGCGCCTGCCGTCCACGAGCGCCCGAAGACGAATCCCGGCGATCGCAGCCGCGGCGCTGCTTCCCAGTCCGCCGCGCAGGGGGATGTCGCTTCGCACCTCGACATCGAGGGAGGGCAACCGGCCACGGCTCGAGCCCTTCGAGTCGAACCCCTGCTGAATCCGGTTCGGCCCCCCGATGGGGCCGTCAACGAAGCGACACGTCAAACGCCCGGCGCCGTCATCGATCACCTTCGTGACGGTGACTCGGAGATACAGCCCAACAGCCAGCCCGAGTGTGTCGAGTCCCGGTCCCAGGTTCGCAATGGACGCCGGAACGACGACGTCATGCGGCACCCTCAGGACGCGCATTCGCCGTCCATCACCTCCGGGTTGAACGCGTGATCCTCGCCGGGATCGATGAAGTCCACCGGCTGCGCTTCTTCCGCCGGCATCTTTTCGAGATCGGCGACCGCGGCGCGCGCGTGGGTCGGATCGACGCGCAGGAAGAACGCCGTCGCCGTCTCGCCGGTCGTCCGCTCCTCCTGGTACAGGCTGAGCATCCGATTCACCGCTTCGGGAATGCGTCGCGCCGGGATCTTCGCCGTGAGCCGCCCGAATGTCGCGCCGTCCGGCCCGGCGCCGCCGCCAAGCATCATGAAGTACTGCGGCACGGCGCGGTCACCGATCTTTCGAATGCTGCCCTGGAAGCCGATCGCCGCCACATGGTGCTGGCCGCATCCGTTGGGGCAGCCGCTGATCTTGATGCTGACGTCCGATGCTGTGCGCACGAGTGCCGGCTGCGTCTGCAGACCTTCCTCGATGAGCCGCGCGAGCCCGCGCGACTGCGTGACCGCCAGGCGGCAGGATTCGGCCCCGGGGCAGCTCGTGACGTCGGTAATCGTGCCGGCTCCCGGCTGCGCGAGGCCCGCCGCCGCGAGGCGGCGATAGAGACCCGGGACCTGTCCGCTCCTGACCCAGCGCATCACCAGGTTCTGATCGACCGTCACACGCACCGTGCCGTCCGCATACGCGCGCGACAATGCGGCGAGCGCACGCATCTGCCCGGCCGTCACGTCACCGAGCTCCAGCGTCACCGTGACCTGCGAGTACTCCCCCTGCTTCTGCGGCTGCAGGTTCGTGCGCAGCCATTCCGTCCGCTCGCGGCCGGGGCCACCGTCGCGGACCTCGACGATCGGTACGATCCCCGGTCCTCGCACCACCGTCGCGTTGACGAGGGACGTGATCTCGGCGATGGACGGCGCGTCAGTGCGCTCGACGGGCCCCGTCTCGACTGGCGGGTTCTCGGGATCGAACGGCAGCTGTGCCCCGCCTGCCGCACGCACCTCGTCGAGCTCTTTCTGGAACGCTGCCTGCCAGTTGTCCCAGCCCATCGTCTTGACGAGGAACTTCAGCCGGTTGCGCTGCTTGTGCTCGTAGTCGCCGTACCGCTGGAACACACGCAGCACCGCCTCGGCCACCATCAGGATGTCGGACGCGGGCAGGAACTCATACAGCGACGCGCCCGTGCGGCACATGATCGCGGTGCCGCCCGCCACGGTGAGGCGGAAGCCCCTCCGGCCGGATCCGTCAGGCGAAAGCGCCGCGCGCCAGCCCAGGTCGTTGATCGAGCTCGCCGCGTGATCGCCGGATGTGCACCCTTCGAATGCGATCTTGAACTTGCGAGGCAGCGAAGAGCTGAGCGGATGACGCAGCAGGTATCGCGTCATCGCCTCGGCATACGGCGTTACGTCGAAGACCTCGTCGCGGGCGACGCCGGCATGCGGGCAGGTCGTGATATTCCGCACCGAGTTCCCGCACGCCTCACGCGTCGTGATGCCGGCCTCGGCCAGCAGCCGCATCGCGGGCTCGGCGTCGTGCAGCTTGACGAAGTGGTACTGCACGTTCTGACGCGTGGAGATGTGACCGAATCCCCGTGAGTATTTCTCGGCCACGTCCGCCAGCGCTTCGAGGTGTGCCGCTTCGATGATGCCCTGCGGAATCTTGACGCGCAGCATCTGCGCGTCCGCGTCCTGCCGCTGGCCGTAGGTGCCGCGCAGCAGGCGGAACTTCCGCCACTCGTCCGGCGTGATCTCGCCGCGCTCGAAGCGATCCAGCATCACGACGAACTCGTCGATGTCCGCGGTGTTGGCGAAGGACAGCCGGGTGCGGCCGTATGTGCGGGGGTCGTCTGTTACAGCCATGATGTTCCTATGTAGCCACGGACGCCTGGCGTCCGCCTGAGAAGGTCTCCTGTCCCGCGTCCTGCAAAGACAGAATGCCGGCAAGTCCTGCGACCGCTCCAATGACGAGGATGCCCGGCAGATCGCCGGCCGCCGGCTGATCATCTGACCCGAGCGTCTCGAGCGTGCCGTGCCATTCATCGGCTCCAGGACGAGAGGCGCCAAGGAGGATCGCCGCCGGTGTTCGAGGCGCCCATCCCCGAGCGAGCATCTGCTGCCGAATTTCGAGCTGATTCGCCATGCCCATGAGGACGACGACGGTCGCGCTTCCCGGCTCCAGCGAGCTGAGCACAGGACCGTATGCCGATTCGGCGTGTCCCGAGACGACGAGGAATGCGGACGCCAGGCCGCGATGCGTGACGGGAATGCCTGCCAGGAGAGGCGCCGCGATGGCGCTGGAGATTCCCGGAATCACTTCGCAGGGAACACCGGCGGCCGCCAGCGCCAGCGCTTCCTCGCCTCCGCGCCCGAAGACGAAGGGGTCTCCGCACTTCAGCCGGACGATGCGGTGACCGCGGCGCGCCTCGCGGATCATCAGCCGGTTGATCGCGTCCTGCTGGATGGCCTGGCGTCCGGCACGCTTGCCGACGAAGAAACGCCGCGCCTTCGCGGCGAAGTCGAGCGTGCTGGCTTCGACCAGCGCGTCGTACAGCACGAGATCCGCTTCGCCGAGGCGGCGGACCGCCTTCAGGGTCAGCAGCTCGGGATCCCCGGGTCCGGCGCCCACGAGTGAAACAAGGCCCGTCATTTCACGAGCTCCCCGACAACCGGGGCGTCGGTCGTGTCAGCCGGCACCTGGCCGTCACCACCCGCTCGACGATGTTCGTACAAGGCATTGAGTGCATCGAGCAGCTCGGGCCGCCGATCCGCCATCGGGATCTGCCGCTCCCGCCACGTGCGCCGCAGCTCGTGGGCGCGCAGCATCCACGCTTCCAGATCGTGAGGGAGCATCGCGTCAATCGCTTCGCGCAGCAGGCCGGCAAGCGCGGGCGCGGCGCCGTCGGTCGAGATCCCAACCGTGACACCCGCGCGCCTGACCACTCCGCCGAGATACACGCTGGCGTTCGGCGGATCGTCAACGGCGTTCACGAACACGTGACGGGTCTCGGCCGCTTCGGACACGCGGCGGTTCACATCCGGCGGCGCGGCCGCCACCACGAACCACGCGCCGTCGAGATCGGCGGTGTCGAAGCCCCGCTCCAGGATCGAGACGCCGGCGCTCCGGATCTCGTCGCACACCTCCGGCGCCACGACGACAATCTCGGCCCCGACAGCCTGAAGGGCCGCCAGTTTCGATGCCGCCACCGGCCCGCCGCCTACGACCACCACGCGACGGCCGTGCAGCTTGAGGTATACGGGAAAGAGGGCGATGTGAACTCCTGAAACACAAAAAGCCCGGAAGGTCTGGCCTCCCGAGCTTCGTTGTCGTTCGCGATGGTTTGAACTCTGGTTCAGAGCATCAACGCGTGGACCGAAGGCAGGGAAGCCCCTGGTGCTGCATACAACAGCAACACGTACACGCGCAAAGGCTTCCAGCAAACATCCTGACTTGTTATATCGCTCTGAAGCCCGCCAAGTCAAGGAAGCTGAGCTGGACCACTGAGTGCCCATCAGTCGGCAGCTCCTCCGGACGGAACCAGGCTCGACAGGACCGGCAGCGCGACCGGAGGCTCACCATGGAAGTCGAACGCCTCGATCTCCCGCATCGCCTGCTCGATGGCGGACGCCGGCGCGGGATCCAGGCTGACGACAAACGGACGACGTCCCTCCGGGAAGCCCGGCTGCTGAAGAATGGCGTCGATGTTGATGTAGTGGGCCGCGAAAACGGCTGCCAGCCTCGCGATGATGCCGGGCCGATCCGCCACCGTGAACCGGACATAGTACGGGCTCACGAACTCGGAGGTGACTTCCGCGCGAACGACCGGCGCGCGCGCCGTGAAGGGGCCGCCTTCCCGGGCAATCGCCAGCAGATCGGACAGGACGGCGACCGCCGTCGGCTCACCGCCGGCGCCAAGCCCGCCAAACGTCGTTTCCCCGCCGTACTGGCCGCGCAGCATGACGAGGTTCTCACTGCCACGGACGCTCGCCAGTGGGGACCCCGCCGGCACGAGCGCGGGACCGACCGCGGCCCTGATCGTCCCCGGGTCGTCGGTGCGTTCCGCCCAGGCAATCTGTCGAATCGTGCATCCGATCTGCCGCGCGTACTGAAAGTCGACAGAGTCGATCATGTCGATCCGCCGCGACTGGATGGCGCTGGCCTGCACGTGGGCGTGCAGGGCGACGTGTGCCAGGATGGCCAGCTTCGCCTGGGCATCGAAGCCCTCGATGTCCTGCGAGGGATCCGCTTCGGCAAATCCCAGGGCCTGCGCTTCGGCGAGCGCATTCCGGAACTCCACGCCGTCCCGCTCCATCCGGCTGAGGATGTAGTTGCAGGTGCCGTTGAGGATGCCGGCCACTCGCGTCAGGCGGTCGCCGGCAAGGCCGTGCTCGATCGCGCGCACGACAGGGACGCCCCCCGCGACAGCCGCCTCGAAACGCACGCGGCTGCCCGACCGCTCCGCCACCTCGAGCAGCGCGGGGCCCGCATGGGCGATCACCTGCTTGTTGGCGGTGACCACCGACTTCCCCGCCTCGAGCGCCCGGCGAATCCACTCTTCCGCGGGTGCCCGGCCGCCAATGAGCTCGACGAGCACGTCCACGTCATCGGTCAGCACGTCCTCGATGCGCTCGGTCCAGCGCACCGACGAAGGCATCCAGCCGACACGCTTGCGCGCCACGTCGCGGTTGCAGATCGCGACGAGCACGAGCTCGCGCGGTTTGAGATCGAGCATCAGGCGCGCGACGGACTGGCCGACCGTGCCGAATCCTGCTATCGCGATGCGGCAGGCGCGCTGCCCGTCGGAACGCGCTGCGGCCGTCATGCCTGCACCACGTCGCTCGACACGGATCGGTGCGTGCCGGCGAGTCCGAAAAAGCAATCGTGCAGGCGTCCCAACGCGATGGCGACATTCGCGCCGTCCACCACGAACGCGAGTGTCCGGCCTCCGGCCGGGCGCCCCGTGAGATACACCGGCACCCCGCGCAGGGCCGCGGTCGCCTCCGCCAACACACCTGACTCCGACGTCACGTTTTCTCCGACCACCACGACCATGGCCAGCGCTGTGCGAACCCTGACGTCTGCCGCCTCCGCCAGAGCCCGCTTCAGCACCTCGTCCAGGGATTCGCGGGCCGGCGCTGTGCTGCCGGGAAGACTCTGAATGGTAAGGATGAGACGATCGCCGTACCGCTCGGCCAGAACGACCTCGCCGACGCGGGTTCCCTGGAGGGCCTCGAAAAGCCTGGACGTCACCGCGCCCGCCTCGCTGCCCTCGCATGCCGTGGCTTCAACGAGCGTGACTCCGGCGCGACAGGCCAGACCCGCGACGACACCACGCGTACGATCGACGCGCTCGCGCTCTGTCACCAGCGTGCCGGCGCCTGCGGGGTGGTGAGAGTTGCGCACGGTCACCGGAATGTTCCGTTGCACGGCAGGCGTGATGGTGCCGGGATGGAGGACCTTCGCACCGAAACACGCGAGATCGTGCGCTTCACCGTAGGACAGATGAGGAACGAGTCGCGCGTGCGGAAGGAGTCGCGGGTCGGCACTGAGGACGCCGTCCACATCCGTCCAGATTTGAATCTCCTCGGCATCCAGGCACGCTCCGAGCACTGCGGCCGAGTAGTCGGAGCCTCCCCGTCCAAGCGTTGTCGTCGTCCCGTGGGGATCCGAGCCGAGGAAACCGCCGACAACGACCACGGAACCACCAGAAACGACCGGTGCAATCAGTCGGTCCACAGCGGCGCGTGTGGCATCGAGATCCGGCGCGGCGGCCCCGTGCTCACTGTTCGTTCTCACCACCAGCCGCGCATCGATCCACTCGACGGGAGTGCCGCGCTCCCGCAGCAGGGCGGCGAGAAGCCGGCTGCTCCAGAGCTCACCTGCCGCGACGATCTCGTCACACGAGCGAGTCGTCGCTCCTCCAACGCAGGTGCGGAGCACTCTCGAAACCTGCGCGCAGATACGGCGCAGGTCTTCTTCGAGTCTGGTGCGTGGCGGACCGGCGTTCAGCACGCGTGCGGCCGTCAGGTGCCGATCGAGCAGGGCGTCCAGCGCCCGGAGACTTTCCGGGGTTGCCCCGGCAGCCGCCATCTCGAGCAATGCGTCGGTGACCCCCGAGAGCGCCGACACGACCACGACACGCGGGCGCCGTTCGGCCTCGACAATCTCCAGCACGCGACGTCTCGCCTCGGACTCGCCGACGGACGTACCGCCGAACTTCAGGATCACCATCTGATCGACGCTCCTCCGCATTCCATCTTCTGCCTCCGCCTCGTCCGCCGCGCGAACCCGACCGAACAAAAAAAAACCCGCCGGCTCTTCCGGGCGGGCGGGTTCGCGATTGCTTGGTTCCTCTTGAATTCTTCTAAAGAGCGACCGCGCAGACCCCGCCGGCGTGAATTCGCATCGTGCGAATTCGAGCAGCCGTGACGGTCATCCGCATGCAGGAACGCATCTCTTTGCCGAGAAGTATAGGCAGCAGGATGTGGAGGCGTCAAGCAGAAACCCGATCAATATCAGAATTGCTTATGAAGTTGAAAACATTATAAATTTGACTTTGATTACGCAGACACACAGGATAGCTACATGCACGGCCTGACACGGTTCGCTCGAGTGCGCGTCTTCGGGGTCCGGGACGGGTCCGTCGATGTCATCCGCCCGGTCGGCATCGTCGGCCGGGTCGTCGGCCGATGCCAGGATGAGTGACGCGCGCGACCTGCGGAACATCAGGGGGCCGTCACTCGAAGCGGGGACGGCCCTTTTGCTTTTCGGGCTGAGTTGCACGGCCCTTTATCACGGCCGGCGATAAGAAGAAGAAACGAGACCAGCGTGCGAGTTGCGTATCAGGGAGAACCGGGAGCGTTCAGCGAGGCGGCCGTCCTGCGGCTGATCCCGAACGCCGAACCCCGCCCGTATCCGACCTTCGACGAAGTCTTCGATGCCGTCCACGAAGGGGCGGTGAACCTCGGCGTCGTCCCGATCGAGAACTCGATTGGGGGGTCCATTCACCGGAACTACGACCTGCTCGTCGAACGGGAACTGTCCATCGTCGGCGAGGTCCAGGTGCCGGTGGTCCACCACCTGCTCGCGCTCCCCGGGGTGCCGCTCGGCGAGGTCAAGCGGGTGCTGTCCCACCCGCAGGCACTGGCGCAGTGCGCGCGTTTCCTCCGCAGCCTGAGCGGCGTGGAGGCGATCGCGACCTACGACACCGCCGGCAGCGCCAAGATGGTGCGTGACGAGCAGCGGCGCGACACGGCCGCAATCGCGTCAGAACGCGCCGGCAAGCTGTTCGGGCTCGAGGCCCTCCGCGCCGGCGTGCAGGACTTCGACGACAACATCACGCGGTTCCTGGCGATCGGCCGGCAGCGTGTGCCGCTGGCGCCGCCCGACAAGACGTCGCTCGTCTTCACGCTCCGGAGCGAGCCGGGCGCGCTGTTCAAGGCGCTGAGCGTCTTCGCGCTCCGCGGCATCGATCTCTCGAAGCTCGAGTCCCGCCCCGTGCCGGGACGGCCCTGGGAATATCTCTTCTATGCCGACGTGGCGGCCGCCCGGGAGGATCTGCCGTGCGCGCGCGCGATGGTGCACCTCGCGGAGTTCGCGGCCTCGCTGCGCACCCTCGGGTCGTATCCCCGGTGGCGTGAACCGGAGGGCTCCGCGGCGGGCTCGCCGGAGGCGCAGCCGGCCTCTGCGGTTCCCCTCACGAAAGAAGGATCACAGCGTGGCTGACGGAAACGGAAACGCAAAGCCGCTCAAGTGGCAGAGCGGCGGCATCACCGATGGGCCGAGCCGCGCGGCGGCGCGCGCGATGCTCTTCGCATCGGGGTTTACGCGCGATGACCTGAAGCGCCCCATCATTGGCGTGGCGAATACCTGGATCGAGATAGGGCCCTGCAACTTTCATCTGCGCGACCTTGCCGTCTCGGTGAAAGCGGGCATCCGCGCTGCAGGCGGCACGCCGATGGAGTTCAATACCGTCTCGATTTCCGACGGGATCACCATGGGGTCGGCCGGCATGCGGTCGTCGCTCGTCAGCCGCGAAGTCATCGCGGACTCGATTGAGCTCGTGACGCGGGGCAACCTGTTCGACGCGCTCGTCATCCTGGTCGGCTGCGACAAGACCATCCCGGGCGCCGCGATGGCGCTCGCGCGGCTCGACATCCCGGGCCTGATTCTTTATGGCGGCTCGATTGCCCCGGGACGATTCGAGGGTCGCGACGTGACGATCCAGGATGTCTTCGAGGCCGTCGGCGCCAATGCGGCCGGCCGCATGTCCGACGCCGACCTCTGCGAGGTCGAGGACCGTGCGTGCCCGGGAGCCGGGGCGTGCGGCGGACAGTTCACGGCAAACACGATGGCGACGGCGTGCGAGTTCCTCGGGCTCGCCGCGATGGGGAGCGGCGACGTCCCCGCGACGGACCCCGACAAGGCGGGTGTCGCCGAACGGATGGGCGCCCTCGTGATGGACGTGCTCAAGCGCGGCGTCCGGCCGTCCCATATCGTCACGCGCGAGTCGTTCGAGAACGCGATCGCGTCGGTCGCCACGACAGGCGGCTCCACGAATGCGGTGCTCCACCTCATGGCGATCGCCCGTGAGGCCGGCGTGCCGCTGAATCTCGAGGACTTCGATCGCATCAGCGCGCGCACGCCGCAGCTTGCGGATCTGAAACCCGGTGGGCGCTTCGTGGCCATCGATCTCCATCGCGCCGGGGGCACACGCCTCGTGGCCAGCCGCCTCAAACAGGCCGGGGTGCTGCACCCGAGTGCGATGACGGTGAGCGGCCGGACCATCGGCGAAGAAGCAGACGCGGCGGTCGAAACCGCCGGACAGGACGTCGTGCGTCCTGTCGCGACACCGCTGAAGGCCTCCGGCGGCCTCGTGATTCTCAGGGGCAACCTGGCGCCTGACGGCTGTGTCGTCAAGGTCGCGGGTCACGACTACGGAACGTTCCGCGGACCCGCGCGCGTCTTCGAGTCCGAGGAATCCGCGTTCGAAGCGGTTCAGGGGGGACACATCAAGGCGGGCGACGTCCTGGTGATTCGGCAGGAGGGACCCAAGGGGGGCCCCGGCATGCGAGAAATGCTCGGCGTCACCGCGGCCATCGTCGGGGCGGGGCTCGGCGACTCCGTCGCACTCGTCACCGATGGACGCTTCTCCGGTGCGACGCACGGCCTCATGGCCGGTCACGTGGCACCCGAAGCCGCGGCACGCGGCCCCATCGCGGCGGTGCGTGACGGCGACATGATTGGCTTCGACCTTCCGGCGCGGACGCTGCAGGTCGAGCTCAGTGCGGCGGAGATGGCAACGCGCCTCAGTGCGTGGCGCGCGCTTCCGCCTCGCTTCACCACGGGCGTCATGGCGAAATACGCGCGGCTCGTGTCGTCGGCCGCCGAAGGGGCGATTACGTCGGCGAACTGCGACTAGATCGGGACTCGGGATTCGGGACTCGGGACTCGGGATTCGAGACTCGGGATTCGAGACTCGAGATTCGAGACTCGGGATTCGGAGTTCGGGATTCGGGAACTCGAGATTCGGGAACTCGAGATTCGGGGCTCGGATCAGGGATTAGGCACTCGTAGCTTCCGCGTTTAGGCGGAAGGGCAGATTCGGCGGCAGAACAGATTCGGAGTCGGAAGCAGGGATTATGAAACTAACTGGTGCGCAGATTCTATGGGACTGTCTGGTGCGCGAAGGCGTCACGGACGTATTCGGCTATCCGGGCGGCGCGATCCTGCCGGCCTACGATGCGATGCTGGACTATCCAACCATCCGGCACATCCTCGTCCGGCACGAACAGGGGGCCACGCACATGGCCGACGGCTACGCGCGCGCGACCGGGCGGGTCGGCGTCGCGATTGCGACCTCCGGGCCCGGCGCGACCAACATGGTCACTGGCATCGCGACCGCGATGATGGACTCCTCCCCCATCGTCTGCATCACCGGCCAGGTGGGCAGCCGATTGATTGGCAGCGATGCGTTCCAGGAGATCGACATCACCGGGATCACGCTGCCGATCACGAAGCACAACTACCTCGTCACGCGCGCCGAGGACGTCGCGGCTGCCGTTCGCGAAGCCTTCCTGATCGCCAAGTCCGGACGGCCAGGCCCGGTGCTCATCGACATCACCAAGGATGCGCAGCAGTCGTCGTGTGAGTTCGACTGGGAGGCGGCCGCACCCGTGACGCCCGGCTGGCGCTCGGTTCCGGAGGCGCCGGCGACCTCGCTCGCGTCGGCGGCCGCGCTGCTGAACGAGGCGAAGCGTCCCGTCATCCTCGCCGGCCACGGCGTCATGATCTCGGGCGCGATGGAGCAGCTGCTGGCGCTGGCCGAACGCGGCCAGATTCCTGTCGCGATGACGCTGCTCGGGATCGGGTGCATGCCGGCGTCGCACGCGCTCAACATCGGCATGATGGGCATGCACGGCGAGGCCTGGGTCAACCACGCGATCCAGGAAGCGGATCTGCTCATCGCGGCGGGCATGCGGTTCGACGACCGCGTCACCGGCAACCTCAAGACCTACGCACCCAACGCACGCAAGATTCACATCGAGATCGATCCGTCGGAGATCAACAAGAACGTGCCGGTCGATGTCGCCCTCGTCGGCGACCTGCTCGACGTGCTGAAGCGGCTCATCCCCGCAGTCGCCCAGGGCAACCGCGAGGAATGGCTGCGGCACATCGACAGCATCAAGGGGGATGCCGCCGTCCTCGACATCCAGTCGCTCCCCGACGACGGGCACCTCTATGCGGCGCACGTCATCAACGATCTCTGGCGCGCGACGCGCGGCAGCGACACGATCGTCGTGACCGACGTCGGCCAGCACCAGATGTGGGAAGCGCAGTACTACCACCACGAAGTGCCGCGCTCCCTCATCACCTCGGGCGGGCTCGGCACGATGGGCTTCGCCGTCCCGGCGGCGATTGGCGCCAAGCGCGCGCGCCCGGAGGCGGAAGTCTGGGCCATCGTCGGTGACGGCGGCTTCCAGATGACGATGTGTGAGCTTGCGACCGCTGTCCAGGACGACATCCAGATCAAGGTCGCCATCATCAACAACGGCTACCTCGGCATGGTCCGGCAGTGGCAGGAGTTCTTCTACGAGCGCCGGTATGCCGCGACGCCGCTCTCGGGCCCCGACTTCGTCAAGCTCGCAGAGGCTTTCGGCGTGAAGGGAATCGGCGTCACGAACCGGGCCGGCGTGCTGCCGGCCGTCGCGACTGCCCGCACGCATGGCGGACCGGTTGTCGTCGACTTCCGCGTCGAGCAGGAAGACACGGTGTACCCCATGGTCCCGGCCGGTGCCGACCTGCACGCGATGATTCGCAGGCCGAGCCCGATCGTCGAAACCGGCGCGGACCGCTGAACGAACGTGAGATCATGATGCATACATTCACCGTTTACGTCGAAGATCGGCCGGGCGTGCTGAACCGCGTGTCGTCACTGTTCCGCCGAAAAAACCTCAACATCATCTCGCTCGCCGTCGGGCACAGCGAGACGCCGGGCGTGTCGCGCATGACCGTGGTCGTGCAGACCGATCACGGCGGTGCGGATCGCATCAAGGCGCACCTCTACAAGCTGATTCACGTGATCAGCGTCGAGGACATCACCGACCGTCCCGCCGTCATCCGCGATCTCGCGCTCATCAAGGTCGGCGCGGATCGGGACAGCCGGCCGGAAATCATGCAGCTTGCCGAAGTGTTCGGCGCGCGGGTCGTGGATGTCGCCCCGGGATCCGTCGTCCTCGAGATGGCGGGGTCGGAAGCCAAGATTGACGGGCTCCTCGACGTCCTGCGGCCCTACGGCGTGCTCGAAATGGTGCGCACCGGCCGCGTCGCCATGTCGCGCGGCCAGGGCAGCCGGAGCGCCAAGGCGGGCCCCGCCGCGGTGCTGTCCGAGGCGGAAGGCGTCTCGTATTCGGTATAAACACCACCCGACCAACGCAGTCACTCCAGAGAGAAGAGGTTTTTCGTGCTCAAGATTTTTCACGACGCTGATGCCGACCTGGCGCTCCTTCGGGGCCGCAAAGTCGCCGTTCTCGGATACGGATCGCAGGGACATGCGCACGCGCTCAACCTGCGCGACAGCGGCGTCGACGTCCGGGTCGGCCTGCAGGACGGCAGCAAGTCGCGCGCAAAGGCGGAGGCCGATGGCCTGACGGTCAACGATCCCGCCACCGCGTCCAAGTGGGCGGACATCATCATGGTGCTGGTCCCCGACACCTCGCAGGCGGCGCTCTATCGCGACGCCATCAAGCCGAACCTGAGCGCGGGCAACACGCTCATGTTCGCGCACGGGTTCAACGTCCGATTCGGCACGCTCGACCTGCCCGCGAACATCGACGTCTCGATGATTGCGCCGAAGTCCCCCGGCCATCGCGTCCGCGAGCTGTATCAGGAAGGCGCCGGCACGCCTGCGCTGCTGGCCGTGCACCAGGACGCCAGCGGACAGGCCCACAAGATCGCGCTCGCGTACGGCAAAGGCATCGGCGTCACGCGCGCAGGGGTCATCGAGACGACGTTTGCGGAAGAGACCGAAACGGACCTCTTCGGCGAACAGGCCGTCCTGTGCGGAGGGGTCAGCGCCCTCGTCAAGGCCGGATTCGACACGCTGGTCGACGCAGGGTATCAGCCAGAGGTCGCCTATTTCGAGTGCATGCACGAGCTGAAGCTGATTGTGGACCTGATGTATCAGGGCGGCTTGAACTACATGCGGTACTCGATCAGCGACACGGCGGAGCACGGCGATTACACCGGCGGCCCCCGCATCGTCACCGACGAGACGCGCAAGGAAATGCGCAAGATGCTCACCGAGATCCAGAACGGCACCTACGCCAAGAACTGGATCGAGGAGGACGGCAAGGGGCGCCCGTGGTTCAACGCGACGCGGAAGCAGGAGGAACAGCACCGCATCGAGCAGGTCGGCGAAAAGCTGCGGGCCATGATGCCGTTCCTGAAGCCCGTGAAGCACAAGCAGCCCGCGGGCGTGTAGTCGCGCTCTTTGTCGGAGATGCTCTCGCCGCCAGGCGGGAGCATCTCTGATCTTCCGGCTGACCTCCGCCTAAAGGCGGAAGCTACTTACTCGGCGGAAGCCGGCGGCTACGGTGGCGGCGTACAATACAGGCCGATGGATCTGAGGCAGCTCGAAATCCTCCGGGCAATCGCGGACACCGGCTCGTTCACCGCCGCCGGTGCGCGGCTGCACGTCTCGCAGTCCGCCATCAGCCGTCAGGTCCTCCTCCTCGAGGAAGAGTTCAAGGAGCCGCTCTTCATCCGGTTCGGCCGCCGGATTCAAATCACGCCGATTGGCGAGACGCTCCTCCAGTTGAGCCACCGCGTCTTCGAGGACATCCGCGACACGTCGGCCAGTATCCTCGACACCAAGAAGAAGCTCACGGGCACGCTGCGCCTGGTCGGCGGCATGACGGTCTGCCTGTACGTCTTTCCGACGCTCCTCAAGGAGTTCCGCCGCCACCATCCCGATGTCGACATCAAAGTCATCACGGGTGGAACGCCGCGGCTCCTGCGCAAGCTGCGCTCCGGGGCCGCCGACCTTGGGCTCATCACGCTGCCGATTGACGATTCGGCGCTCGCCACCGTTCCGGTGATCAGGGAGGAGTTGCTCCTCGTCACGCCCGCCGGACACCGGCTCGGGGGCAGCAAGCACCCCATTCCGCCGGAGGCGCTCGTGCGCCAGCCCTTCGTCCTGTTCGAGCTGGGATCCAACACCCGGCGTGTCATCGACGAGTTCTTCATCCGCGCCGATATCAAGCCGCGCGTGGTCGCCGAGACCGAAAACGTGGAGATCATCAAGTCCATGGTCGCATCGGGCCTGGGCATCAGCATCCTGCCCTTCCAGTCCATCGCGCGGGAGATCCGGGGAGGGTCGCTGCGCGTGGCACGGATTGCCGGACAGACGCTCGTGCGTGAGACGGGATGGGTCCACCTGCGATCCGACCGCGTGCCGCGCATGGTGCGGGAGGTGATGGACACGCTCATGCGCATCCTGCCACGATTGAAGCTCGCCCCCTCGGGGGGTGCGAAACGCGGAGAGCCCAAATCCCAGCCGATTCCGGCTGCCTGACCCGCATCGAGTGCCATGCGCCTGACAGAACGCGAAATCGACAAGCTCCTCATCTTCACCGCCGCGGATGTGGCACGCAGACGACGCGCGCGCGGATTGAAGCTCAATCATCCCGAGGCCATCGCCGTGATCACCGCGGAAGTGCTCGAGGGCATCCGTGACGGCCGGAGCGTCGCGGATCTCATGTCCCTCGGCGCGCAGGTGCTGACCCGCGACGATGTGATGGAAGGGATTCCCGAGATGATCCACGAAATCCAGGTCGAAGGCACCTTCCCCGACGGTACGAAGCTCGTCACCGTCCACGATCCCATTCGTTGAGCGCCCGGCGGAGAGACACGGCATGATTCCCGGCGAATATTTCCTGCGAGACGAGCCCATCACGCTCAACGACGGGCGCGGCAGCTTCCGGCTGCGCGTCGACAACGTGGGTGACAGGCCGATTCAGGTCGGCTCACACACCCACTTCTTCGAAGTGAACAGGTTCCTGACGTTCGACCGATCCCGAACGTACGGCTGCCGCCTCGACGTGCCCGCCGGCACCGCCCTGCGCTTCGAACCCGGTGAAGGACGCGAGGTCGATCTGGTGCCGCTTGCCGGCACACGGCACGTCCATGGGATGAGTGGACTCGTCGCCGGTGCACTCGACGAGCAGCGCGAGGCGGCCATGCTGCGGGCGGCCGAGCGCGGCTTCACCGGGCCGGCGCGATGAAGGTTCCGCGCCGCACCTACGCCGATTTGTATGGCCCGACCACGGGCGATCGCGTCCGGCTCGGGGACACCGCGCTCATCCTGGAGATTGAGCGCGACTTCGCCACCTACGGCGAGGAAGTGGTCTTCGGAGGCGGCAAGGTCATTCGTGACGGACAGGGGCAGTCCCAGCGGTCGCGCAGCGAAGGCGCGCCGGACCTGGTCATCACGAACGCCATCGTCCTCGATCACTGGGGGATCGTGAAGGCCGACATCGGCGTGCGAGACGGCCGGATCGTTGCGATCGGGAAGGCGGGCAACCCGGACGTGCAGGACGGCGTGACGCGTGGCCTGGAGATCGGCCCGTCCACCGAGATCATCGCCGGCGAGCACCGTATCGTCACGCCCGGCGGCATCGACTCGCACGTCCACTTCATCAGCCCTCAGCAGGCCTGGGAGGCGCTCTACAGCGGCATCACCACGATGATCGGCGGCGGCACCGGGCCGGCCGATGGCACGCGCGCCACGACGTGCACGCCGGGTGAGTGGAACCTGCACCGGATGCTCGAGGCGTCCGAGGGCCTGCCGCTCAATTTCGGGTTCCTCGGCAAGGGCAATGCCTCGCGTCACGATCCGCTCGTCGAGCAGATTCTGGCCGGCGCGATCGGCTTGAAGCTGCACGAGGACTGGGGCACGACCCCCGCCGCCATCGACGCGGCGCTCTCAGTCGCCGACGAGTACGACGTGCAGGTCGCGATTCACACCGACACCCTGAACGAGTCGGGCTTCCTGGAAGATACGCTCGCGGCCATCGCCGGCCGGACCATCCACACCTATCACAGCGAAGGCGCCGGCGGCGGCCACGCGCCCGACATCCTCAAGATCTGCGGCCAGCCCAACGTGCTGCCCTCCAGCACGAATCCGACGATGCCGTACACGAAGAACACGCTGGACGAGCACCTGGACATGTTGATGGTGTGCCATCACCTCAACCCCCAGGTGCCGGAGGACGTCGCGTTCGCGGAGTCGCGGATCAGGCCGGAGACCATGGCCGCCGAGGACGTGCTGCACGATCTGGGCGCCATCAGCATGATGTCGTCCGATTCGCAGGCCATGGGGCGTGTCGGCGAAGTGATCACGCGAACGTGGCAGACGGCGCACGTGATGAAGGAAGCGCGGGGATCGCTCGCCGGGGACACCGCCGCGCACGACAACCTGCGCATCCGCCGCTATGTCGCGAAGTACACGATCAATCCGGCCATCGCCCACGGCGTCGCCGAGCACGTCGGCTCGATCGAGGCCGGCAAGCTGGCCGACATGGTGGTGTGGTCTCCGGCGTTCTTCGGCGTCAAGCCGGACATCATCATCAAAGGGGGCCTGATCGTCGCGGCGCTGATGGGCGACCCGAACGCGTCGATTCCAACGCCTGAACCCGTGCGATACCGGCCGATGTTCGGCGCGCTCGGGCTCGCGCAGAATTCTCTCGCGGCGGCCTTCGTGTCGCGCGCGTCCCTGGAGGGAGGCAAGCTGCCTCCTGCCCTGCGCCGGACCCTCCTGCCGGTCCGGAACACACGCAATGTGAGCAAGCGGAGCATGATCCTGAACGACGCGCTCCCGAACATCGAGATCGATCCGGAGCGCTACACCGTCACCGTCGACGGCGAACGGATTGTGCCGAACCCGGCATCAACGCTGCCGCTGACGCAGCGATATTTTTTGTTTTAGGGGAAGTTTGCGGAACCAGCTGATATCTGCGGTGACCCCGGAAGAAGTGAAAAGGACGAAATTCGGGCGGCGGTGGCAGACGTCTGACACCGCCGCGAGACACGGAGACACGGAGGCAACGAGCTGATTTGTCCCAGCCTACCGGCGCACCCGCGCTGCGCGCGGGTGGGGCCGGTAGTCTCGAAAGGGCCTGTCGTCGGCAACGACGGGCACGAATTCGGATCCAGCGTGACCGGACTCGATGTGATCAGATATCCGTGTCTCCGTGCCTCCGTGCCTCGCAGCGCCTGCGGAACGCAGGCGCTGCCCCGTAAGGGATGAGTAACAGGCGCTGCTATTGACTGGCTCTCTTCGGATCTCGACTCAAAGTACACTCGGGTTTTCAATCATGCGCATTCCAGGTTCGCCCATCCCGATTCGCATACTGCCGCACGATGTCGAAGCGCCGGCCGATCTCCCGGTCGTGGAGCTTCGAATGAGCGCGCACGACAGGCGCCGCGTGAGACGGCTCGTCGAGGCACCCGACGGCGCGGTGCTCGCGCTCGAGCTCGCGACCGGCACGGTCCTCCACCCGGGGCAACTCCTCCACCACAACACCGACGCCGCGTACATCGTCTCTGCGGCCGATGAGGACGTCCTCGTCGTGCGGCCGCGCGACATCGGCGAAGCCGCCCGCATCGCACACATGATCGGCAATCTCCATCGCGACATCCACGTGGAAGGATCGGAGATCGTCGCCCTGGCAGACGCCACGCTCATCGATCGCGTCGCGAAATCCGGCGCACCGTTCGAGCGTACGCGGCGGCCGTTTCATGGCCGGGCGCCCGGCGAGCACGCCCATTGATGGCCCCGGCGCCTGACGACAGCCTGCAGCAGTTGAGACTCCTGCAGCTCTTCGACTCACAGCTGCCCGTCGGGGCATTTGCACACTCCGGCGGTCTCGAAACATACGGGCAGGCCGGCGCCGGGCTTGCCGCGCTCGGCGAGCTCATGGCCAGCCAGATCACGCTCGGTTGGGGCCGCAGTGAGCTGGCCACCGCGTGCCTCGCCTGGGACGCCGCAGGCCTCGAGGATGTCCGGGAGCAGCTCGCGCGGATCAGCCTGATGGCGGGCGCATGCAAGGCCATCCCGGCAGTCCGCGAAACCAGCCTGAGGCTGGGACAGCGGACGCTGACCCTTCTTCGGCGCCTGCATCCGCAGATTTTCGGTTCGTTCGAGATCGCGGCCCCTCATCATGCGGTGATCGTGGGGTCGGCCGGTCGTCTCCTCGACCTGCCGCGCAGGAGCGTCCTCCTCGGTTACGGTCACAGCCTGCTGGCGGGCGCGCTCGCAGCCGCCACGCGGTGCATGCCGATCAGCCCGATGCAGGCGCAGGAGCTCATCGTCGAACTGCAGCCGTCCATCTGCCGGGCCGTCGACATCGCGTCAGCAGATCCCGGTGCGGCACTCTTCACCTGCACGCCCGCACTGGACGTGCGATCGCATCAGCAGGGATTGCTGACGACGAGGTTGTTCCAGTCGTGACTGTGCCAACAACCACAAGAGGCCAGGAGTAAATTGCGGTTAACCTTCGAAAATACCGAGCCTCCTGCTCTCCTGATCTCTGGCGAAGCGTCGCCGGTTCGTCGCATCGACCGTGGCTTTCAAAGGAGGTCAAGAGGTCAGGAGCAACCTCAGCCTGGTCTTGGAATACGAAACCTCCTGGTCTCCTGAACTTCTGTGAAGCCGCGTTTCGAGGATATTCAACATGGCGTGTGTGACGATCGGCGTTGGCGGCCCCGTGGGATCCGGGAAGACGGCGTTACTCGACAACCTGTGCAAACGCCTGAGGAGTCGCTACAGCCTGGCTGTCGTGACGAATGACATCTATACCCATGAGGACGCCGAGTTCCTGATGCGGTCGGGCGCGCTGCCGATCGAACGGATCCGCGGCGTCCAGACCGGCGGCTGTCCGCACACGGCGATACGGGAAGACACCTCGATCAATCATGAAGCGCTCGACCAGCTGCGGCAGCAATTCCCCGACGTCCAGGTCATGTTCCTCGAGTCCGGCGGCGACAATCTCGCGGCCTCCTTCAGCCCGGAGCTCGTGGACGTCAGCATCTACGTGATCGACGTCGCCGGTGGCGACAAGGTGCCGCGAAAGGGTGGACCCGGCGTCACGCGGAGCGACCTGCTGGTCATCAACAAGATCGATCTGGCGCCGAACGTGGGCGCCGACCTGGGCGTGATGGCACGGGACGCGGCCGCGATCCGGGACGGCAAGCCCGTGATTTTCACGAATCTCAAGCTCGGCGACGGCCTCGACCTGGTGATCGACTGGATCAGGCACGACGTGCTCTTCGAAGCCACCGGGGCCGCCCGACCGTGACCGCCACACCGGCCGCGTCGGCTGCGCGCTTTCGCGGCCGGCTCGAGCTGGCCTTCGCCCCGGGACTCCGCGGCACCGTGCTCGCCCGGGCGCACGCGGCCGCTCCGCTCAAGATTGTCCGACCGTTCCCTCTCGCGGGCGGCGGCGTGCTGGTGCAGGTGCTGACGCTCGGCCCCGGCATGTGCGCCGGCGACACCCACGAGATTGACATCACCGTCGAACCAGGCGCCCGCGCCGTCGTCATCATGCAGTCCGCGTCGCGTCTGCTGTCGATGCCGGAGGGCAGCCACGCGTCGCAGGAGGTGACGCTGACGGTCCGATCCGGGGGGCAGCTCGAGTACTACCCCGGCCTGACGATTCCATTTGCGGAGAGCAGCTTCGTCCAGCGCATCGCCGCGCGAGTCGAGACCGGCGCACGCCTCGGGATCCTGGAGAGCTGGTCCACGGGACGAAGCAGTCGCGGGGAGTACCTTCGCTTCCGGCGGATCTCGACGCGGACCACGGTGACGGTCGATCGAGATCTGGCGTACGCAGACGCCGTGGAGCTCGAGCCTGGCGTGCACAACGTAGAGGGCACCGGCGTTCTCGAGTCACACCGTTATGTCGCGTCCGGGTTCTGGTACGGCGCGACGCTCGCGTCAGGCCCGCCGCTCACCGGACCCGAAGGCACGCTCGTTGCCCTCGGCCAGAGCGCACCGGATCAGGTGTATCTGCGGGCGCTCGCGATGGACGGCTATGCGCTGGGGGAAACGCTGCAGTCAGCCGTGCACTGTATCCGGAGCGGCTGGCAGCAGTCCGTCATTCCGTTCAGGCGCTTTACCTCCTGACGCCCGTCACGGCTTCGGGCGCTTGACGGCTGTTCCGCCGAAGATGGCGAGGTCGAACGCATTGGCCATCAGCCCGTAGCCCCCGTCCCCTGGATGCAGCATGTCGGGCGAGTCCGCCTCCGGGCGGAAGCGCCTGGGGTCGGCCGGATCCCGCGTCGCCGCATCGAAGTCCACGACCGCGTCGAAGCTGCCGCTCGTGCGAATCCAGGCATTCGCTTTCTGCCGGATGGCTTCGCCCGCCTCGGTGTACGCGCTCGACTCGCCGAACGGCGTCAGCGTGCAGCCGATGACCTTCACCCCCTGAACGTGCGCCATCTCGATGACCTGCCGGTATGCCGCAATCAGATCGTCGGCGGAAAACGCGGGGACCGGGGTTGCGCCCGACGCGGCCACTCTCGTCGCCGCGGTGATGTCGTTGATGCCCTCGAGAAGCGCTATCCACTTGACCCCCGGCACGCTGAGCGCGTGCGGCACCAGCCTCGCGAGGCCGCTGTTGTTGTCGCCGAGAATGCGATTGCCCGCAATACCGGCGTTCACAACAGCGACATGCGATGTCCGGCTCGACCCTGCAGCCGCGCAGCAAGGAGCGCCGGCCACATGCCGTTGGTGTCGGGCGTGGACTGATCTCCGTCGGTGATGGAGTCGCCGAACGTGACGATCGTCTGCGCCCGCGCAGGAGCAATCACATCAACCCCGGCAAGCCAGTAGTACCGACTGCGTGGTCACCCTCGGACCGCTGATGTCGGGGGACGCCGTGAAATTCCCGTCACCGGACACATATGTAGGGCGCAGGCCGAAGGTATGGCTGGTCGGCCCGCCGGTCTCACCCGGGAAGTAGAGGCTGACTGCGAGATCCGCGAGTGGGCGCACATCCAGCGTCACGGGATCGCTGACCAGGACCTGCCCTGCGTACATCGTCGCGGTCGGTCTGCCGCTGAACGTGAGGACACGATCCGAGCCCGGCACCACGGCAGCATCCTTCGCGCGGATCGCGAGATGGGCGGCGCCGACCGCGATCGAGCTCGCCCCGAGGGCGTTGAACAGGCGCACCCGCACGCGCTGCCCTCCGATGCTCGTCCGCACGATCATGCGGACGGTCTGATTGTTCACGCCAGGGAGAGCCGGCGGAATGCCGAACCTGCGCTGGGGGCCGCCCCTGCCCTGCGCGGGCGCGGCAACCGCAGGCGCCGTGGCTGGTGCCACAGTCGAAGGTTGGGTCGCCACAGGACCAGAAAGGGCAGCCCCGCTCGGTCCTCCTGGCGGCAGTCCGCGTCCGGCCGCGGGCGCCCGAAACAGTTGTTGAGCCGTACCCCAGGTCGCAACCCAGTGCTCACCGGCCGGCGGGGACTGAGCCGAAGGGCCCGCAGGAAGCACGAGCCCGAGCGCAACGACCAGCGCTGCGAAGTCGCATCTCTTCATATGTCAGGCCCGCTACAGACGGTTCCGCACCGGAGTTTATACCGCGCGCCTTTGCAGGGTCCCCGATGAGGCGATAATCGTTCATGCAACTCCTGCTGACGTACCTGAAGGGGTACTGGCGCCTGGTGGCCGTGGCACTCACGCTCGCCACGATCAACCAGACTTTCTCACTGCTCGACCCGCTCATCTTCCGTCACATCATCGACGGATATGCCACGCGGTTCCAGGACTACACGACCGCGGAGTTCTTCAAGGGCGTGGGCGTCCTCCTCGCGATGGCCGTCGGTGTCGCGTTCGTGTCGCGGATTGCCAAGAACTTTCAGGACTACTACATCAACGTCATCACGCAGCGCCTCGGGGCGCAGTTGTACTCCGACGGCATCCGGCACTCACTGCAGCTGCCGTACTCGGTCTTCGAGGATCAACGCAGCGGCGAGACGCTCGGCCGTCTGCAGAAGGTCCGCACCGACGTCGAGCGCCTGATCTCGACGTCCATCAACGTGCTCTTCACTTCGCTCGTCGGAATCGTCTTCGTCATGATTTACGCATTCAGCGTCCACTGGATCATCGCCCCCGTGTTCTTCCTGACGGTGCCGATCCTGGGGATCATCAGCTCGGTCCTCAGCCGGCGCATCAAACAGATTCAAAAGGTCATCGTCGCCGAAACCACTGCCCTCGCCGGTTCGACGACGGAATCGCTCCGGAACATCGAGCTGGTGAAGAGCCTGGGGCTCGGAAAGCAGGAGATCCAGCGGCTGAACACGACGACGGGCAAGATCCTGACGCTCGAGTTGAAGAAGGTGAAATACCTGAGGAGCCTGAGCTTCATCCAGGGGACGATCGTCAACCTCCTCAGGACGAGCATCATGTTCCTGATGCTCTACCTGATCTTCACGCGCGCGATCACCGTCGGACAGTTCTTCTCACTCCTGTTCTATTCGTTCTTCATCTTCGGGCCGTTGCAGGAGCTGGGGAACATCATCAACATCTACCGGGAAACCGAGGCGTCGATGAACGTCTACCAGGAGATCCTGCGCATCCCGACCGAGCCCAGGGCGGTGAACCCGGCTCCGCTGACGGAGCTCACCACACTCGCGTTCGAAGGCGTGACGTTCCAGCACCAGTCCGCGTCTTCACCCGCGATCAACGACATCTCCTTTGCGGCACATCGCGGAGAAACGGTGGCGCTCGTCGGCCCGTCGGGCTCCGGAAAGACCACGCTCGTGAAGCTGCTCGTGGGTCTCTATCAACCGAAGTCCGGGCGGATTCTGTACAACGGGATCGCCGGAACCGACATCGATCTCGACGGCCTTCGAGAGCGCATCGGGTTCGTGACGCAGGACACGCAGCTGTTCTCGGGCACCATCCGGGAGAACCTGCTGTTCGTGAACCCGTCGGCCTCCGATGCCGACTGCCTGGAGGCGCTGCGCAAGGCGTCGTGCCATGACCTGCTCGCGCGGGCCAATCGCGGCCTCGATACGGTCATCGGTGAAGGGGGCGTGAAGGTGTCCGGGGGCGAGAAGCAGCGCCTGTCGATCGCGCGTGCGCTCCTCAGGCGCCCGCATCTCCTCGTCTTCGACGAAGCCACCTCGTCACTCGACTCGATCACGGAAGAGGGCATCGTCGATACGATCCGCGATGTGGCATCGACGGGGGACACGATCACCGTCCTCATTGCGCACCGGCTGTCGACCATTCTCCACGCCGACCGGATCTACGTCCTCGAGCGCGGCCACATCGTCGAAACGGGCCGGCACCAGGATCTGGTCGAGCGAAAGGGGCTGTACTACGCGATGTGGCGGCAGCAGATTGGCGAGCGGCGGGTCGTGGGCGAGGGAAAGGAAACGCCGGCGCCAAAGTCCGCCGTCGCGACGGTCTAGTGTGCGGCTATTGCGCGTAGCGCCTGAACCACGGGACGATTCTCGCGTCTCGATCCAGTCGATTGTTCGCGGCCTCGTGGATGTCATTTGGAATGACCGTTCTGAGCCCGCTTCGGGTGCCGAGCACCCGGGCGCCTCCGGTGTGTGACGAGACCGCGAGGATTTGAGTTCCCTGCCCGGTGTGCGCCGTGCTAACGCGAGGACCTGGCGGTCCGAGCACGTGTGAGGTTTTCAGAGAGGAACACGCCCGTCTTGCCTCCCGTCACGATGTCGAGATCGCCGTCGCCGTCGATGTCCTGCACCACCATCTGAAGGCCCCCGCCGGCCCGGCCGCCGTAATCCACGATGTGCCGCACCCACTCCACCCCGCCTCGCGGATCGGGGCGGAATTCGTACCAGTAGATGCCCATCGGCTCGCGTTCGCTCGGGTCGCTGCCGTTCCGGCCGAAGTATCGCTTGGCGGCAACCAGGTCGAGCTGGCCATCGCCGTTCATGTCTGCCACGGCCGTCGAATGGGCGTTCGCCCATGTCGCATCGATGATGTGCCTCCGCCAGTCACCACCCGAGCCCTGTTCGAACCACAGCACGCCGTAGCTGTGGGCCATTGTCGTGAGCACGTCGCTCTTTCCGTCTTTGTTCACGTCGATGACGAACATGAACGCGTATTCGGGAGGGCGCGGCGGACTCACGGCGCCTGAGGGTGTTGGAGCAGCGGCCACTCCAGGAGTCCCTGGCGGGAGCGGTGCGGTCCAGTCCGTCTGATGAAAGACCCACTCTCCCGCAGCCCTGACATCAGGCGGCGCCTCGAGCCAGCCCTGCGGCGTGATGATGTCGTTGCGCTTGTCGCCATTCAGATCGCCTGCGCCGATCCCATGGCCATAACTCCTCGGGCTGACGACGTGCTTGATCCAGCGGCCCTTCTCGAGGCCGTACCACGTCAGGGGCGCGGCAGCCGCGCCGGTGAACTGCGGAAGAATCTCGAGGGCCTTGCCGTCGTTGTCCAGATCCACCAGAAACGCGAACTCCGTTGGACCCACGGCATCGATTTCGGTCTCGGTCCAGGTCCCTTTCGTCTTGCCCGGATTCCTGAGCCACACGATGCGACGCGCGAAGTACGCAATCTGGATGATGTCCGGATAGCCGTCGCCATCCACGTCAACCGGCAGGTCGCTGAAATTGTCGATGTAGCTCCCGTTGAACGGGATGTCGCGGATCTTGTGTTTCGTCCACGTCGGGGCTTCGTACCAATATTCCGCGGAGAGGATGTCCGCCTTGCCGTCACGGTTGAAGTCTGCGACCGCGGCGGACTCGCTGAAGCCCGGATCGACCATCTGCATTTTGAAGGCGATGTCCGGCGGGCGGCTGGCCTGCGCGGGAGCGGGGACGGGACTCGCCTGTGCGATGAGCACCAGCAAGAGTTCGAGCATCGGGCTGCCTCCGTGACCGTCGCCGCGAGAGCACGCGTCGAACGTCCCGGGATTCTACAGCGTTTGCTCGACTGGCTTAGGCGGTGTCATGGCTCGCACCTCTGGCACCCTGGCACCCTTGGCACCTGGCACCCTGGCACTCTGGCACCCTGGCACCCTTTATTACTTGGCCTTGGCGGGGGCTTGAGAGGCGCGCACGGGGGCGGCCGAGAGCTCGGCGATGAGGCCGACGTGATCCGACGCGGCATCGCCGCCGGGTTCCGCACGGCCGAATCGATCGGTTGACAGCGTGCGCATGCCGCTCGAGTGGACGTAGTCGATTCGCTTGAACAGATTGCCGGACGGAGAGCCGCAGCCGGCCCTGGTCTGCATACCCGTCCAGCCCTCCGAGTTCTGCGTCGCCTTCCACGCGTCGGTATAGCCGGCGCTCTCGATCATGTTCATCGTGCGCACTCGACCGGA
Source organism: uncultured Acidobacteriota bacterium (assembly GCA_963749835.1). Lineage (GTDB taxonomy): Bacteria > Acidobacteriota > Vicinamibacteria > Vicinamibacterales > 2-12-FULL-66-21 > JALZOC01. The sequence goes on along the minus strand of CAVVOD010000001.1, from coordinate 1,398,340 downwards.
GTTGTCGCTGCCTGTACATGGCACGCTGGGATTCCACGTGTCGACCTTGTAGATGTTCAGGTCCCCCATGAAGAGCCGGGGCCCGGCCTGAGCGCTCAGGATGTCGATCACCTTTTGGGCCTGGTTCGGAATCCCTTCTTGCTCTGACCCATCGAAGTGCACCGAGTACATCGGGATCGTGGCGGTGCACGCCGGGTCGAGGCACACGTCCCCCCCAATGAGCCACTGGTTGCCGCCGATATCCAGATACTTCATGGCCCCGGCGAGGCCGTGTCGCGCCAGGAACGCGGTGCCGTTCCGATCGCTGCTCGCTGTCTTGAATCCCACCACGGTGTTGACATTTTGCGGGGACCCGCAGAACCACGCCTCCTGGAGCGCCAGAGCCACAACCGACGAATCGTCCCTGACTTTCCCGAGGGCCGCCTGCGTCAGCCCCATGCCCCAGGCATTCAGCGGCTGCGAACGATCCGTGCAGTTCGTGGTGTCGGAGCTCCAGGACTTCGAGGTAAACCCGCGGATTCCCTTGCCAGACCGGATATTCCAGGTCGCCACTTTGAATGTGCGTGGTGTTTGCTGAGACTCTACTGATGAGCTAGGGCCGGATGGGCTGCTGGCATCGGACCCGTGGCACGCGCCGACGGTTGCGGCAAGGGCGGTCGCGAGGGCGAGAGAATGCAGCCGAGAGAGGAGTGGCATAACGTCGTGCTCGGAAGCAAGTTCGCTTCCATCAGTCGAGGTGGCCGAAGTGTACAACCGAGCGACCGACTCCTGCAATGGTACCGTGTGTAACTGAGCGACCGGGGTCTGACCCCGGCAGGTACCGTGTCTCCTGAACCACAGGCGCCAGGTCAGCGCACCTCGAACGCGATCCGCTGGACGGCGGTGCTGGCCTTACCCTTACGCTTGGGATCTGGCTTCGTCGCCGCGATTTGCAGCACATAGCCGCCGGGGGGCAGCTTCTCGCCGAGCTTGACCCCGCCGGCCGCGGCAAAGCGGCGCGCACCGTCGGGCGGAGGCACCAGCGTGTCCGGTTCAACCGCCAGTATCCTCTGACTGCCGCGCCACACGCTCGTGGCTGACTGGATCGGCGTGGACGCATTGTAAATCTCGTACGCATAGGACAGCCGCGTGCCCGGACGATACACGCTCAACGCCTGCGCCGGCGTCAGAGTGATGTCCTCCGGCACCTTCGTCGCGTCCGTGACCTGGCCGTCGTCCGACCGCAACACGATCCCCGACAGCGCAAATGCGCCTCCGGCGATGTCGCTGATCTCCACGAACTCGCCGGCCGCTCCCAGCGCGCCCGAGTGCTGATCGCGCACGGCGAAGCGCAGTTGATAGGCGCCCGCCTGGGGGATCGGCACGCGCAGCATGTAGGCGATCCCGTCGCCTGGCGCAGCCTCCGCCCCTTCCTTCGCCAGTCCCATCGTGAAGCCGGTGCTGAGATGCGCCACTTCGGTCCCATCCCGGTCGAAGACCATCCCGAGCACGTCGACCGACGCCGTCTTCTTTCCGCCGTCGCTCTCGACAAACGTCAGCCGCCGCGCATCGATGTGGAGAAGCGCGCGCACGAACGTGCCCTTCTCGGGTGAATAGCCCGGAAGCGTCGTCGCGCGCAGCGCAATGTCGGTGGCGGCGAACGGGGACGTCGCCGCGTGTATGAGCTGCTGCGCCGGGGTGGACGGACCCGCCGTGTCCGGCGGGTCGCTGACTCCCAGAAATTCCTTGCGCGTCTTCACGCGCAGCCCCGGCCGTGTCACTTTGATCGAGATCTTGTGCAGTGACGGCTTCTGGCCGGGTTTCGCGAACGTGCCCTCCGCTGGTGCGTACCCGATCACGTAGTAGTCGCGCACATCATCCGTGATGCGCCCCAGTCCGCCCGCCAGGTCGTTCGTATTCAGCACCGCGAAGCCGCCGGTCTGCTCGGCAAGGTACGCGAGCCCTTCCTGCGTATCCCGGATGAACCGGGTCCGGCTGTCCGCAGAGCTCCGGATCCCGGATTCTCCCTGGTTCGCGATGTTGTCGCCGGCCTGGAGACCTCCCGTCTGCAGCCCCCGCGCATCGACAGAGTAGATGACGACCCCGGCCCGCGTTGCCTGGTCGATCACGCGGTCCAGAGCCGCCCTCACACGAGAATCGATGCCTTCGCTGTCCTGAAGAGAGAATCCCTCGGAGACGAAGATGACGGCCTTGCGCCCCGGCAGCTCGCGGGCGCCGCGAACCACCAGGTTCAGCGCACCGAGCGTGCCGGATGCGGACATCGAGCTGCGCACGGCATCGAGTGCACGGAAGTCGGTTCCGTCCGACAACAGCGCGCCGCCATCTGGGCCACCGCCGGTGAAGGTCGTCCACTGGTTCAGCGCTGTATACGGCTCGACGCCGTTGCGCGAGAACCCGTTCCAGTGCAGGCCGTCGATGACGGAGTGCAGCACGCGCCGATCGATCGTGAACGGCTGCAGACCGCCGCCCGCGCCACCTGTGCGCACAAGCGCGACCAGATCCCCAGAGCGCAGCTCCCGATCGACAAAACTGTGGAGCCCCCGCTTCATGAAGTGCAATCCCTCGAACGAGAGGCCAAGATCGTCCACCACGATTGCGATCGTGCGCTGCACGTCGTCACGTTCGACCGGCATCGGGGCTACTACCGCCGTCGGGTCGGCTTTCGCGGCACCCGCCAGCGGGAGATCCATTGCCATAGGCGGCCCCGAGACGACCGGGTTGAACTGGACGAAGCTGACCGTCTGCAGCTTCCCGTCCTGGCGCACCTCGAAATCCGCCGCGGTCAGATTGGGGACAGTCCGGCCATCGCGATCCGTCACCACCGCGTCGATGCGCACGGCGTCGACGCCGACCCTGAAGCGCGTCGCTTCGCGAGGTTCCTGCGGCGTGGCAGCTGGACTCTGCGCGTTGAGGATGACCCCGGCGGCGGACAGCAGTCCGAGCGCGAGGACGACCGTGAGTGTCGCAGGACGGATCATGGTCGATGCTCCCCTCTGAAAACGTGAGGTCATCGGAGCGCAAATACCGGAGGACGCGAGGGCGCTGCGCCTCTGCCCTGTGCGACTGCCGTGCCACGCGATAGTCGCACATGCCGGTGCGGCCACGACCAAAAACAGCGTTCAGCCAGCCAGCCGCGAAATCTCGAGTCGTGCCGGCACTCCTTCGCCACAGACCAAAGTTTGGAAGCCGTCCGCAGGAGAGCGGGCCAGGACTGTGATGCCGGCGCCAGAACGGTAAGTGTCAAGAGGCCGGCAGACCCTCCAGTCAACGACTTACGAGCTGCATGTCGCTTGCACCACCACGATCGGATGCGCTCACAGCTTTCGCTCATCGCCATTCTCGTCGTAGTCGGCGGCTGCGGCCACTCTCCCTCTGCCCCGTCTGACGGAGGCCTCTCGACGATGCTGGCCGGCCAGGCCGTGAGTGCCCTCGACAACGCGGCAATCCCGGGAGTGACCGTGCAGGTGGGAAACAGCCGAGCTGTGGTGACGGATGCCACCGGAGGGTTCCAGGTCGACGTCGGCGCCGCCGGCACCTATGCGGCCAGTCTCCGCGGCGGTCCCTTTATCGATCGGCAGACCAGCGTCGCCGCGCCGGGCAGCCAGGCGCGCCTCTCGCTCATTCCATCGTCGTTCGACCTCGAAGCCTTCGACCAGATGTTCCGGACGTCGCATGGGCAGCTGCAGCGGTGGATCTCGCAGCCGAGTCTCGTGCTGGTGGCGACAGTCATGAACTACCGCGGCGCCAACGGCGACGAGTATGCCGCGACCCGCGAGCAATTGACGGCTGATGAAGTGACGCAGATGGTCGCGCACCTGACGGAAGGGCTCACGCTGCTGACCGGCGGCACCTGGTCCACCTTCGCCTCGGTCGAGATCGAACGGCCAGGCTCGGACGCCCGCGTGCGCATGGGGCGCGAGGGAAAGATCGTCGTCGGCCGGTTCAACAACATTGTCGCCTTCTCGTCGACGGTTGGGTACGGAAGCTGGGCGGAGCGGCCCGACGGCACCATCGCGGCAGGCTCACTGTATCTCGACAGTGATTTCGATCGCACCGACGGCAGACGCCGGCTGCTGCGCATACACGAGCTCGGACACGCGCTGGGATACCAGCACGTCACGTCGCGTGCCTCGATCATGAATCCCTCCGTCGGCGCACAACCGAGCGACGCCGATCGTGCGGGCGCGATCATCGCGTTTCAGCGGATGCCCGGCAACAAGTCTCCAGACGTGGACCCCGTGTCGTCGGCAGCTCGCACGTCGGCCAGCATCGGCGGGCCCGCGCGGTGGCAGACGGTGTTCTGCGAATAGAGCGGGGATCGGGGATCGGGATCGGGGATCGGGGTTCAGGGATCAGGGATTGGTTAGGAGAGAACTTCGATCGTGAAACCTCCCGGGGCCTTGAAATAGAACGTCCACGACCCGTGCTGTCTCGACGGCGGAGGCACATCGAAGCCGTCATCCTTCAGCCGCTTGTTGATCTCGTTGACGCGTTCCTCGCTCTCCTGAATGAATCCGACGTGGAACGTGACGGGATACCGGACCTCTGTCTCCTTCCCCACTTTCATACTGGTCAGCGTCAGCACCAGGCCATTGTCGTCGGACAGAAAGGCCATGTTGTTGTTGCCGCTCATGCTCTTCAGCCCGAAGTACTTCTCGAGAAACTTGTGCGTCTCGGGCACGGTCGTGACGGTGAGATTGAGGTGGTTCAACTTCATGATGAACCCACGATAACTCAGATGACGATCGCGACACAGTCCGCACGCGTCGATACGGTTGATGTCACCCGAAGATCGTTCGCTCGTGGCTCAGGAAGTACGCCGTCCGACTGTGATCGATGAAGTGACGTTCGTCGTCTGAGGCGGCTTGCCACTCGAGGCTCGTTCGGGCCGCGGTGACGGCGTCGAGATCGTCGAACCACAGTTCCGCCATCCCGTCGAAGCCTGGCGGGCGCGCGTCCTTCGCATCGTGAACCGCCACGCTTTGTACGAGTCGGCGAAGCCCGGGAATCCGCGCACCGATCGGTCCGTGAACGTCCTGCCAATAGCGGGAAAACTCCTCAGACGTGAGATCGGCTCTCCTGGCGAAGCAATAGACCAGTTTGATCATCGAGTGCTCGCGAACGCTATCTCCGGCGGGCTACGGTTCTCCGCTGACGCAGTCGGCCTCGAGCTCCACCAGCCAGTCGGAGCGGATGAACCCTTTGACTTCCACAAACGTGCAGGCGGGTCGAATTTCGGAGAAGTATTCTCCGTGCGCCCTGCCGGCTTCCTCCCATCGGGAGATGTCAGTGAGCATCACGCGCGTGCGTACGACATCGGAAAGAGAGCCGCCCGCCTCTCTGATCGCACTGGCAATGATTTCCAGGCAGCGCAAGGTCTGGCCGTAGACATCTCCCGGACACGCCGTAGTGCCGTCGGCCGCGATTGGAGCGGTGCCCGCCACGAAGATCAGATGCCCCACCCGCACCGCGCGGGAAAATCCAATCGGCTTTTCGAATGGCGACCCCGAACTGATGCAGGTTCTGTCTGGCATGCTCGCACACAGTGCCCGAACGCGAACTCTTCTTCCGGCTCAAGCCGGAAGCTACGAGCCCATCTTCTTCCGGCTCAAGCCGGAAGCTACGAGCCCAATCTTCTTCCGGCTCAAGCCGGAAGCTAGAGCCCGGAGACGGGCGAATCCCGAGTAGCTACTCGTAGTGCAGAGCCTGGACCGGATCCAGTCCCGCGGCGCGGATGGCGGGATACAGCCCGAACACCAGCCCGATGGTGACCGAGACGACAAATGCCAGCACGATCGATGTGGTCGTCACGATTGTGGACCAACCGGCCAGATAACCGATCGCCCGCGACAGGGCGACGCCGACGATGACGCCGACGATGCCGCCGGCGAGGGAGATGATCGTCGTCTCAATCAGAAACTGCCGGATGACGTCGCGGCGCTTCGCGCCAATCGCACGCCGAATCCCGATCTCTCGTGTGCGCTCCATCACGCTCGCGAGCATGATATTCATGATCCCAATGCCGCCGACGAGCAGCGAAATCGATGCGATGGCCACCATCACCATCTCGAAGATGCGCTGGGTCCTCCGCTGCTCGGCGAGCAGCTCGGCCGGCGAGACGATCGTAAAGTCTCCTGCCTGCCGGTGCGAGACATTGAGCAGTCCGCGCAGCAGCGCCGCCGCGGACGGCATGTCGGCTCCCTGCCGCATCTGCAGGTAGATGCCGTCGATCTCGTCCTTCTGCCGCGACTGCCCGTCCTCGAGCCTGAAGATGGCGGAGTAGAGCGGCACGTACATCAGATTGTTGCGGTCCTGCGCCGGCAACCCGGCGACATCCGTCTGCACGGTCAGCTGCGGCCCGGCCACGCCGATCACCTGGAACCACTGCTCGTTGACCTTCACGTAACGCCCGACCGCCTCGTCGGCGCCGAAGAGCGACGCCGCGGCCCCTTCACCCAGAACGGCGACCGGCGCAGCCCCGTCGGTCTCCCGCTGGTCGAAGAACCGGCCCGACACGAGCGCGAGATTGGCGATCTCGACGTACGACGGACTCACCCCGTAGACCATGGGGGCATCGGCCTGCGGGCGCGGCAACAGCTTCGTGGGGGTGAACCGCTTGCGGGCGCTGGCGGCAGAGATGTCCTCAACATTCGCCTGGATGACCCGAAAATCCTGGAAGCTCAAGCCCGCGGAGATTTTCCGGATCTTCTGCAGCGCCTGCTGATCGGGCGCCTCGCGCGCTTCGACGATGAGGTTGCGGACGCCGAGCTGCTCGATGAAGGCCATCACTTCCTGCTGCGCCCCGGCCCCGATGGACAGCATGGCGACCACGGCCGCCACGCCGAAAATCATCCCGAGCATCGTCAGCAGCGATCGCAGCTTGTGTGCGCGCAGGTTCTCCAGCCCCATCCGCAGGTCGGGCAGGAAATCGGTGTTGGCCTGCAGCGACAGTGGACGGACGCTCATCGCGGTGCTCCAGCCGTCGGCATCGGGGAGGATGCAGACGCCGCCGCGGTCGCCGATCGCGCAGTCGGATCGACGAGCGCAATCTCGGTTTCCTCCGGCACGCCGGAGATGGCGACGCGGCTCTCGCTCCGCTGCTCGACCTTCACCTCGCGCTCCTCGAAGCGGTCGCCCGACTTCACGAAGATATGGCTCTTGCCGTTCTTGTCGAAGACGGCCTGACGTGGGACGTGCAGGGCGTCAGCCACCTCCTTGCCTTCGAGCGTCACGCGCACGGAGACGCCCGCCTTCAGGCGGGGATCGGGACGATCGAACTGCAGCGTCACGTCGAAGAGACGGGTGACGCCGGTGGACTCCCAGAAGTTGCCGCGGCTGGCGAGACCCGAGAGCTGGCCGACGCGCGCCTTGAATTTCTCGCCTGGAAGCGCGTCCACTTCGACAACCCCTGCCTGACCCGACACGAGGTTGGTGCGATCGGTTTCGTCGATCTTGGCACGTACTTCCATCAGGCCGGACTCGATCACGTCCACCACCGGACGTCCCGGCCATATCTGATCGCCGGCGCGGTACTCGGGAAGGACCATGCCGAAGAAGTAGAACCCGCCCGAGGCGTCCCGATTCTCCTTGACCGACACGACGCCGTCGTACGGCGCTTTTATCACCAGGCTCTCGATCACCTGCTGTGCGCGCTGCATCGCGAGCTGCGCCTTCGTGCGCTTCTCGTTGACCACCGCCAGCGAGGCCTGGTTGGTCGCCGCCCGCGACTTGACGTCCTCCTGCAGCTGCGCCAGCCGCCTCCGCGCTTCTTCGAACGAGAGGACGTTTTTCTGCGCGTCGAGCGCGCCGATGAACTCGTTGCCGGACGCGTCGAGCTCGGCCTTGCGAACGTCGAACCGCGCCGTCAGGAGCGCCACTTCGTCCTGCGCCCCCTGGACGGCCGCATCCGCCTTCATCTTGACGATTTCCTGCTCGGCCTCGGCCAGTTCCGATCTCGACTGCTCGAGCGCGTACTGCTGATCGGCGGGATCGAACTCGACGACCGGGTGGCCGGACTTGACGGACGTCCCGGTCTGGGCCAGCGACACGATACGCAGCATCCCTCCGACGGGTGGCGTCACGAGTGTGACCGTGCGCCCCGCGCGGAGCTCGCCGGTCGCATGCACCGTGAGCTTCAGCGGCCCTTTGGTCACGTGGGCCGTCGGCACCGGGTTGCGACGGGCGGGCAGCGAAGGCACGGCGACCGCCACGGCGCCGGCGGCGGCGACGAGGACCACTGCGACGACCGGCAGCACGATGCGGCGCTTCATTGCGATCTCCTGATCATCTCCGGCGCGGGGCGGCGTGTCGCGATGCGATCGCCCGGGCTGACACCCTCGTCGACGATCGCCTGTTCCTTGCCCCGCTTCCGGAGCGTCACCGGGGTCTCCACGAACATCGAGCCGGTGAGCTTGTAGACGACCGGCGCGCCATCACGTTGAAAAATGGCTTCGGCGGGCGCGAGGACCACGTCCGGCACGCGCTCGGTGGCAATCCGTGCGACGGCCGTCATGCCGGGGCGCATTCTCGCGTCCGCATCGAGGAAGTCGAGGTTGAGATCGAAATTCTTGGCCGGCGGCCAGCCCGACGTGAAGTCCACGCGCGCGAGGACGGAGATGCTGTCGAGTCTGGCCTTGAAATCCTTCCCCGGGAGCGCCTCAATCCGCACGGTCGCGTCCTGCCGCGCCTGGAGCCGGCCCCGATCCGATTCGTCCAGGCGGGCTTCGAGGTGGACGGACGACAGATCCGGCAGCTCGAGAATCGCGGCCCCGGGCCACGCGCGATCCCCCTCCTGGAACTCCTGCTGGCCCCCGAACGGGCCGCCCGAACGAAAATTCGGCAGGATGTTGACCATCCCGGCGGCCGGGGCCCTGAGCTGCAGGTTCCGCAGCCCTTGCTGCGCCCGATTCAGGTCGAACAGCGCCTTTTCGCGCTTGCGACGCTTGGCCGACACATCCGCATCGCTCGACGTACCGTCGGACTTGACCTTCTCCGTCAGCTCGCGCTGCTTCTGCTGCGCGTCCACCACCGCGAGCTTGGCCTGCTCGTTGTCGATGTGCGAGACGGTGTCTCCCTTGCCCACGTCCAGCTTGGCGCGCTCGATGTCATAGCCCGCCTTCATGACGGCGGTCGCATTCTCTTCACTCGCAATACGCGTCTGGGCCCTGGTCTGCTCGATCTCGGCGTCCGCCTGCTTCAGCTCGGACTGTTTTTCCTGGATGGTGCGCTGAAGGGTCGAGGGATCGAACTGCACGAGCAGATCGCCGGGCTTCACCATCGTCCCGTTCTTCGCAAGTTTCAGGATCTGAAGCTCCCCCGACTGCATGGGCGACGACATGATGATGGATCTGAGCGGCCGGATCTCGCCGCGGATCTCGAGGGTGTCGACGAAAGGGCCTTTCGTGACCAGCGCGGTCGGCAGATCGGGCACGGCCGTGCGCCGTGTGGCGGCGAACGCCCCGGCCGCAATGAGGACAAGCACCGCCACACCGGCGGCGATGTATCGCGGGCGGCGCATCAGCCTGGCAACTCGGGCCATCATCGTGACCGTCCGGCGCGCGACATCACGTTGCGCGCGATGACGGCCCCTTCGTCCAGGCCCGACCCGAGCAAGGCCTCATGGCCGTTCAGCGCGCTGACGGTGACCGGGCGATCGTCGAATCCTCCGCCGCGCTGCACGCGGACGAAGATGCGATCGCCCTCGTAGCGGAGCGAATCGCGCGGCACGACGATCGCGCGCGGCGAGCGCGAGAGCGTGACGTCGAGCGACGCCGAGAGATCCGGCATCAGGTTCGGATGCGATCCCTTGACGACAATCAGGACCACGAACGTGCGGACCTTGGGCGAGAGCGTCGACGTCACACCGAGCGGCGAGATCTGCGTGACGAGTCCGTCGAAGGCGAGCGCCGGATAGGCGTCGAGGCCGACCCTGACGGCCTGCCCGACCGCCAGCTCGTTCACGTCCGCCTGGTTGACGCGCGCCCGCACGCGCATCGCACTGGGATCGACAATGTCCACGACCGGCACACCCGCCCGGACTTCCTCACCCTCCTGGACCTCCGCCATGTTGTTGCCCTTCCAGATCGTTTTGACGACCGCCATCCCGCCGATGGGTGCGTGGATCGCCATGCGGTCGGCGTTGCCCGTCGCCTGCCGTTCCGCGCTCGCCGCGCGGTCGAGGCGGATCTGGAGGATCCGCACGTCGGCTTCGGCGGCGCGGCGTTTCAGCTCGAAGGTCGCCTTCAGCTGCTGCAGTGTCGCCTGCGCCTGTTCGAGCGCCTGCTTGTTCTTCTCCGCGTTGATCTTCGGCAGCATCTCGTTCTTGATCATCTCGAGCTGCGCGCGCCCGATCGCACTCTCGGCGAGCGAGAGCTCGCTGTCATCATGCGCACGCGCCGCCCGTTCCTGCGCTTCGCGCTTCGCGATCTGCTGTTCGAGATCCTGCAGCTCGGCGCGCCGATCGAGGGCGTTCTTGATCTGATCCTGCCGGTCGAACTCGACGATCAGATCCCCGGCGTTCACGGTACTGCCGGCACGGACCAGCTTCGTGATGATCAGGGAATTGGAGGTGGGGCCGGAGAGGCGGGGAGCGGCAATCGTCGTGGACTGGACGGCTTCGACGGTCCCGCTCAGGCGCACGGCGCGCACGAAATCGCGCCGGCTGACGGTCAACGTTCCCTGACGTCGTCCATCGTCGGGCGCCGCGCCGGAGGGCTGGCGGGCATACAGGAAGACAGCTGCGCCCGAGACAACCACACTGACGCCGAGCACGGCGGCCCAGCGAATGAGGACGGCCCTGCGATCCATCTCCCCAACCTCCGGCTATCAGACGACGCCAGGGCGCCGACAGTTGGCGATCCCGGCCGTTTTTCGACAAGTACGTAAATCGACGACCGGGGTCTGACCCCAGTGACCGGTAGCGGACAGTGGAGTCTGACCCTAGTGCCTTAGACACCGGCGGCGTGATTTTAGCGGATCGCAGGGCACTGGGACGACAAGTGCCCAAAAGGATGGCGTCGGCGGGCGTCAGGAGGCCCGGGGAGAATCAATCATCGCAGGCCGGACCGCCGTCCTCGTCGTCCTCTTCCCTGACCAGCCGGTAGCGGCCACCGACGAAGGGGGCGGGCTTTCCGAGATCGTTCTCAGCCTGGAACCAGTCGTCGCGATCGTGCCCATGGCCTCCACCGCGAGCCTGCCAGGTACCTCGTAGGCCCGGTCCGCGACCTCTTCTTCGAACACGAACGTCAATGTATGCCGATCGAAATTGTCGAACCACTCGGCCCAGGAGATCGGACGGAACCGCGAGAAGCCGGGAAAGTTGAAGCGGATGCCGGCGCCGCCGTCGTTGACGCGTGTCGTGGCGGGGCCCGACGCGGTCTCTTCTCCGGTCGCGGGTTCTGCGTGGTGCCGCTCAGCCCAGTTCCGGATCAAATCGTGGTCCTTCGTCGCAAGGGCACGCACCCGGGATTTCTGGAGCCGGCGATCCGCCGGAGTCGTGAACCCCTCCGGCCGGAGGGTAATTGACTTTTTGGTATCCATCATGCGACTGCCTCACTCAGGAGCGTGGACCTCTCAGGGAGCGGACGTCGAGCCTCTCCCAGGCCGTGCATTTGGCGCCGCCAAATGGAGAGCGGCAACGAGGAAAGCTCTACCTGACATACGCATCCGTCTGCATTCGTCGTGCCGTGACGTCAGGTCCGAAAACAGGCACCTTCTAAAAAAGACGAGTTTCCTGGGCTGCCGCACCTGTGTACACGCGTGTCCGCTTATCACGGACTGCGGTGGCAGAGACGTGGTGCGTGTGACATCGCTGGCCAGAAGATCGGCTATCAAGTAAGGTTCGGGACTCGGGACCCGGGCGGCGAAGTGGTGATTTCGTCAGACCTCGGTTTGAGGAGATTTATGATCTCGACCATGGGGAGGATTGCAGGCCGGTTGGCGCCGCATGATCTAGTGACGCTGACGGCAGCGTGCGTTCTACTCGCCCCTGCTCCGGCCATCGCTGATTCATTCGGGGCGCGGCCGGCGAATGAGCACAAGGACATCGTCTATGCGGCCGTTGACGGCCGGAATCTAGGGCTCGACCTGTATCTTCCCGCCGGTGTCACCAGACCTCCCCTGCTGGTGTGGGTGCACGGCGGCGCGTGGCGGTCGGGCACGAAAGCGCAGGTGCCTCCGATATTCGTCCAGAACGGCGTCGCCACGGCGAGCCTCGACTTCCGGCAATCCGCCGACGCACGCTTTCCTGCCAACGTGCACGACATCAAGGCGGCCATCCGGTTTTTACGCGCCAGGGCTCAGGAGTATGGATACCGCACCGACCGGATCGCGATTGCGGGATCATCGTCGGGTGGTCATCTGGCCGCGCTCGTCGGTGTCACGAACGGAGTGAAGGAGCTCGAAGGCACCGTGGGCGGGTACCTGAACGAGCGATCGGACGTTCAGGCCATCGTGGTCTACTACGGCGCGTCGAACCTGATGACGATCCTCGCCCAGTCAACGCCATTCGGGCTGGGCGTGCGGCGGCCGGCGCTCGAGTTGCTGCTGGGTGCGCTGCCGGAGAACACACCCAGCCTGGCGCAGATGGCAAGCCCTGTCGTCCACGTCGGCACCGGCGATCCGCCGCTCCTGCTCCTGCATGGTGACCAGGACCCGCAGATGCCCATCAACCAGTCCCACGAGTTGCAGGGCGCCTACGAAAAGGCCGGCCTCGACGTCTCGCTGGACGTCGTCCATGGCGCCGCGCACGGCGGAGATCTGTTCTTCTCGCCCGCGCGCATCCAGCGTGTCGTCGCATTCCTCCACCGGACTATCGGCCAGTAGCGGAACACGACCTCGTTCCTACCGCTTGCGCCCGGCCGCGACCATCAGCACGATCCCGCCGGCCAGCGCGATGCCTCCGAGGAGTGGCGGCAGTGGAATGGTTTTTCGGCGCTCCGCGGTCGCCTCGATCGGTCCGATGTCGAGCACCTTTTCACGGGTCGTATAGCTGATGCCGCCGATCGCGAGTGAAATCAGGCCAATCACGATCAGAATGATGCCGACAATCCGCATGGCGCCTCCTCCATAAGTTCCAGCGACAGCTTACATCCCGAACGGAGCTTCCGCCTCGTGGCTTCCGCCTTTAGGCGAAAATCGTGCCTTCCGGCTTTAGCCGGAAGACCGCAGCCTCCGCCGTCATCGGTTAGCCCGTAGCTTCCGGCTTTAGCCGGAAGAGCTGGCCCCAAATCGGGCAGGGAGTTGACGTGCGGCCCCGGCTGCGGTATCTCTAGATGAGATGTCTACGCTGCTCCGGAGCGGATGTACCTGTTGTCGGCCCATGCCGGGCCTGGTGGCATCCCTGCGGACGATGGTGTAGACGACAGAACCCAGACATCGTCAGCAACGCTGCAAACCACAGAGGCCCGGGGCATTCCCCCGGGCCTTTTTTTGTTTTTTGGGACTTCATGATCGACGTATCAATGGCGGAGACGACGACCCCGGCGGCGCTCATCGGCCGGACTCCGCTCCTCCGGCTTCGACGGCTCGAGCCACGCCCCGGCATCGAGATCTACGCGAAGCTCGAGTCGCAGAACCCCGGGGGGTCGGTGAAGGATCGCGCCGCGCTGGCGATGGTGCTCGAGGGGGAACGGTCCGGCGCGCTGCACCCGGGCCGGGTGCTGATCGATGCGACGTCGGGCAACACGGGTATTTCCTACGCGATGCTCGGCGCGGCGCGCGGCTATCGCGTCACGCTGTGCGTGCCGGCCAACGTCACCGAAGAGCGGAAAAAGCTGCTGAACGCCTTTGGCGCGGATCTCGTCTTCACCGATCCGATGGAAGGCAGCGACGGCGCCATCCGCGAAGTGCGGCGGCGGTACGACGCCGATCCGCAGCGTTACTTCTATCCGGACCAGTACAGCAATCCTGCGAACTGGCGCGCGCACTACGACACGACCGCCGTCGAGATCATCGAACAGACGGGCGGCCGTGTGACGCATTTCGTTGCCGGCCTCGGCACGGGCGGCACGTTCATCGGGACGGGCCGCCGGCTCCGCGAGTGGCGCCCCTCCGTGCAGCTGATTTCCGTCCAGCCGGAGTCCGGTCTCCACGGACTGGAAGGGCTGAAGCACATGGCCTCGTCCATCGTCCCCGCCATCTACGACCCGAGTCTCGCAGACCGGGATGTGCGCGTATCGACCGAGGAGTCGCACGCGCTGGTTCGCCGCCTGGCGCGTCACGAAGGGCTCCTGGTCGGTCCGTCGAGCGGTGCGGCGCTCGCCGCGAGCATCCGCGTGATCGCGGAAGCCGAGCGCGCCGTCGTTGTCACCATCTTTCCCGATCGAGGGGACCGCTACCTGTCGGAGGGATTCTGGAATGAGGGAAAATAAAGTGAGCACGATGACTGCAGACGTCAATGAGCTGGCTGATGACGCGGACGACATTCTCGGGTTGCCCGATGCCGTGTCGTCCGCGATTCGCGATCATGGAGCACGTGCCTACCCGGATGAATGCTGCGGAGCTCTTCTCGGCGATCCGTCAGGTCAGGTGGTCGAGGCGCTGGAATTGTCGAACACGACCGACCTGGAACGCCGACGCAGATTTCTGATCGGACCCGATGAATACCGGGCCGCGGAGAAGCGCGCCGGCGAGATCGGGCGGACCCTGATCGGCTTCTACCACTCGCATCCCAACCACCCGGCCATTCCGTCCGCGTTCGATCTCGAACACGCCTGGCCGAACATGCGGTACCTCATCGTGTCGGTCCGGGGCGGACGCGCTGAAGAAGCGCGGACGTGGCGGTTGCGTGACGACCGGACGGGCTTCAACGAGGAGACGGTGGTCAGCACTCCCGACTAGAACGCACGGGGTCCCGTCTTCGAACCGGCGGGACGACGTTGCCGATCGGCGGACATGGGATAGGCTGCAGCCGTTGCGGCGTTCACCTCTCGCCACGTCACTCCTGACTGCCTGCGCGATGCTCTTCGGCGCGCTGGCGGTTCCGCTCTGCACCGGAAAGATCTTTCCCTTCGGCGATATCGCGTCGTTCCATGCGCCGCTCCGCCTCCTGTATCAGCAGGCGCTCACGTCCGGGAGCTCGTTTCTCTGGACCTCTGAGCTGGGCAACGGGATCTACGTCCATGGCGAAGGCCAGGCCGGCATGGCGCATCCGCTCCACCTCGCCCTGTACCGTCTCCTGCCGCTTGGCCTCGCGCTGAATCTCGAGATGCTGGCCAGCTACGCCCTCGCCTTTTCTGGCACGTGGCTGCTCCTGCGCCGGCTCGGGATGGGACGCGAACCATCGGTTGCCGGAGCGATGGTCTTTGCCTTCAGCGGCTTCAACCTGCTGCACTTGAATCACCTGAACGTGGTGGCTGTAGCCTCCCACGTCCCCTGGCTGATATGGTCGGCGGATCTGCTCCTTGCCGGATCGTCTCGCCGGACCCGCGCCGCAGGCTTCGCCGGAGTCGCCCTGACGCTCGGCTCGCAGCTGCTGCTCGGCTTTCCGCAAGCTGTCTGGATGGCGCTGCTGATCCTCGCCTGGTTCGCGATCTACCGTGTCGCGGGCGGCGCACCGTGGCGGCGCGTCCTTCTCCTCGCCGGCGGACTGGCGGCGGGCGCGATGATTGGGGGCGTCCAGGTTCTCCCGACGCTCGATGCCGTCCGCGAGTCGTATCGTGCGACGCCGTCCATGCCGTTCCGCCTGGCGTTTTCGCTGGACCCGCTGAATCTCATCCAGTTGTTCTCTCCCTATGCCCTGGCACACCGTATTTACGCTCCCCCAGCCGAAGCGTCGTTCGTCCACGAGTTCGGCCTCTACAACGGCGCGTTGAGCACGCTCAGCGTGTTCTGGATCGTCATGCGCTGGCGCGAGTTGCGCCACCGAGGGCTCACGACGGCCTTTCTCGTCCTCGCGGCACTCGGGCTGCTGCTCTCTCTCGGCCGGTATGGCGGCCTCTATCCACTCCTCGCGCACCTGCCGGGCGTGTCCGGCTTTCGCGCACCGGCGCGTCACATCCTCCTGGTGCATTTTGCGTTTGCCGGGCTGGCAGCGCTCGTCCTGGACGATCTCATCGCGCTGTCGCGGAGAACGGCTCCCCGTGCTGCGATCGATGTCTGGCCACTCGCCATTCCGGTGACGATCGGCGCCGCGGTCATGCTCGCGGGGCTTGCGGCGGGATACACGAACCCGTCCCTCGTCCGCGCCCTTGGCCCCCCCGGAGCATCGGCGGCAGGTCCGATTCTGATGGGCGCCACTGCCCTCCTCATGGCGCTCGGCGCGAACGGACGCCGATTCGCGCTCCCGTGCCTGATGCTCCTCTGCGCCGCTGATCTTTCCGTCTGGGGCATGCGTTACGTGTGGAGGGAGGCACCCGTTCCGCTGAGCGCTATCGTGCCGGCCGCCGGCCTTCCGCCCGGTTCGCACGCCGGCGACATGGTCTTTCCGGATGTGACCAGAGCCATCGACTTGAATCGATACGTGATGTGGGGCCTGCGATCATCTGCCGCCTACATCGCGCTGCTGCCCGTCAGGAGTACCGACTCTCGATGAGGCACAGAGGATGAAAGTGGCAGGCGTGAAATGGGCCTGGGCGCCAGCGGGCTGGACCAGAGTCCCCGGCCCGATGCCGCGTGCGCGCCTCGTGTCCCACTGGCAGATCGCCTCCGGTGTGGACGATGCCGGGGCCGTTGACGTGACGCGCACCGCGCTCGTCGATGCCGCGCCCCGCGAGACGTCCGGCCCCCCCGGACGGGCCGAAGTGCTCCGCGAGCGGCCCGGTCATCTGCTCGTGGAGACCGACGCGCTCCATCCGCAACTGCTCGTGCTCACGGAACGCTTTCACCCGGGCTGGCAGATCGCGGTGAACGGCGCCCCGGTCCCCGTCACCCGCGTGTATGGCGAGTATCTGGGCTGCGTCGTTCCACCGGGAAGGCAGCGCGTGTCATTCGTGTTCGCGCCCGAGAGCGCGCGTCACGGATTGTGGCTGACGATGGCCGGCCTCGCCGTCACGCTCCTGGTCTCGTTGATGATCGGCCGGCTTGACGTGTGAGGGAGAGAACGGAGGCCACGGAGAAATTCCACCACGGAGGCGCGGAGACACGGAACGCACGGAGAAAACCAGGTCTTTGCCTCGCACATCGCATGCTGACGGCCACGCAGCCTGGACATGTGGTCGGGGGCGCCGGCCTTTGGGCCGGCGATGGACAGACAGGAGATCGTCAGAAACACAAACCAAAGAGTCGATCGGGTTTGCGTTTCTGACGATCTCCTGTCTGTCCGCCGCGCAAAGCGCGGTCCCGACCAGCACCTCCGTCCGGCCTCCGTGACCCCGTGCTCTCCGTGTGATCTTTCCTCCCGTGGCCACTGATGCGCGACCAGGCGCACTCAGCCCTGCCGCGATTCCGCCGGCCTGAACCGCCCGAAGGTCGCCGCGGACACCTTGGCCAGCCACGCCTTGGGGGTCTGCCCGACGAACGCCTTCTCGATGGCGTCGAACTTCACATACGCGACAGGGACCAGCAGGAGCGTCAGGAACAGACAGAGCGACTGTCCCCCGATGATGGTCACTGCAATCGCCGCTCGCCCGGTCCCGCCGATCCCGATGCCCAGCGACGTCGGGATCAGCCCCGCGATGATCGCGGTCGTCGTCATCAGAATCGGCCGGAGCCGCGTTCGACACGATTCGACGATCGCCTCCCGGATTGGCATGCCCGTGGCGCGGAGGACGTTGGCGTAGTCCACCTGCAGGATCGAATTCTTCTTCACGATCCCCAGGAGCAGCAGCATGCCGAGCGCGCTCCAGAGGTTCAGCGTCCGTCCGGTCACCCACAGCGTGAAGAGCGCGAACGGCACCGCGATGGGCAGCACCAGCATGATGACGATCGGCTGGAGGAAGCTCTCGAACTGCGACGCGAGGACCATGTACACAAAGATCATCGCCAGGCCGATCGCCAGGATCATGTTGGTGGTCGTTTCGTCCAGAATCTTCGACTGACCCTGCAGCTTGAACGACATCGTCGGCGGCATGTTCAGCCCGGCCAGCATCTTCCTGACGTCATTCGACGCTTCGTCCAGTGCATGGCCCGGCGCGACATCCCCGATGAGATTGACGGTGAACTGCCGATCCGAGCGCTGCAACGTCGTCGGACCGAGCCCGCGCGAGAGGCTCGCGATGTTGTCGACCCGGACGGGCCCGGTGGCCGACGGCACCGTCAGGCGGCCGATTTCGGCAATGTCGCGACGCTGGTTCTCGAGCACGCGGAGCTTGACCGGGTACTGTTCCTGGCCTTCCTTGTAGAAGGAGATCTCGTCGTCGCCCGAGACCGCGAGGCGGAGCGTGTTGCCTATTGTGGCCATGCGGACCCCGAGGTCGGCCGCGCGCTTCCGGTCCACGGCCACGTGCACCTCGGGATTCGACACGTTCAGTCCGATCTTGATCTCCGTGATGCTCGGCACACTCTGCGCCGCGACGAGCGCCTTCTTCGAGTACTCGGCGATCTGATCCAGATCCGGCCCAAGGATGTTCGCCGAGATCGCAAAGCCACCGGTGCCCTCGCCGCTGCCGAGCGCCGTCCGCGAGCTGATGCTCGGCCGGTAGCCGGGGTGCGCCGCCAGCCGCCGCCGCATCTCCGTTATGATCTGCGCCTGGGTCTGCGTGCGATCTTCGATCGGCAGCGCCTGGCAGAGAAAGTGGATGTGCGTCGGAGAGCTGATATTGCCCGACACGCCGACCGACGGCTCGATCTGCGCAACGCCTTCGATGCCCTTCAACTCCTCGAGGAGCTTGAACGCGACCTCGGTGGTTCCGGCAAGTGACGTGCCCTCGGGCGCATCGACGTGGACCGTCCACTCTCCCATGTCCTCGTTCGGCACGAACTCCCGGCCGACCATCCGGTTGAGCGGGAACGTCAGGAGCGTGGTGACAATCGAGATGCCGATGATGATGCCCGGGTGATCCAGCGCCCAGTTCACGCGCCGCGTATACCACCCGTCGAGCCAGTGGAAGAAGCCGCGCTCCTTCGTCTTCTGATCGGCCTCGGCATCCGACAGCTTCAGGAACCGGGAACTGAGCATCGGCGTCAGCGTGAAGCTGACGAGCATCGATACGAGGATGGCGAAGGCGATCGTCCAGCCGAACGGATTGATGAACCGTTTCGCGTACCCGCTCATGAAGGCGATCGGCAGGAAGATGACGACCAGCGACAACGTGGTCGCCATCACGGCGAGCGCGACCTCGCGTGTGCCCTGGATTGCCGCCTCGAACGGCGAGCAATGCTTCTCCTCGATGTAGCGGAAGATGTTCTCCAGCACCACGATCGCGTCGTCGATGACGATCCCCACGGCCAGGGTGATGCCGAGCAGCGTCATGTTGTTCAGCGTGAACCCCATGATGTTCATCAACGTGAACGACGAGATGATGGACGCCGGAATCGCGAGCGCGGAAATGAGGACTGCGCGGATGTTGCGGATGAACACCATCACGACGATCGTGGCGAACAGCGCGCCGAAAATCAGGTGCTCTTCGAGCGACGCGATCGACGCGTAGATGAAGCGCGAGTCGTCGCGGACGACCGTCACCTTGACGGTCCCGGGGAGCGAGCGCTCGATCGTCGCGAGCTTCGCGCGCACACCCTCGATCACGGCGACCGTGTTCTCCCCCATCGCGCGGCGTATGTCGAGCATCACGGCGGGCGTGTCCCCCAGCCAGACGGCGGAGGTGGGACGCTGAAAGGTGTCTTCGGCGTGGCCGATGTCCGAGACGCGAATGGGCGTGCCGTTCCGGGTCGCGACCACGATGTCGTTGAAGTCCGTGGAAGCGTCGACGCGGCCCAGCGTGCGCAGCAGCAGCTGTCCCTTGTCCTGTTCAACCGTGCCGCCCGGGATCTCGACGTTCTCGGCGACGATCGCGTCGCGGACCTCGCTGAGCGACAGCCCGTACGAATTGAGCTTCTCGATGTCGGCGACGACATGGATCTCGCGGGCGCGCCCGCCGTTGAGGCTGACTTCGCCGACGCCGTTGACCGTCTGGATGACGCGCGCGATCTGCTTGTCGGTCAGCTCCGTGAGGGTACGCAGGCTCATCGCGCTCGACGACACGATGAGCGACATCACCGGGTCGGCGTCGGGATCGACCTTGGTGATGATGGGGGGCAGCAGCGCCGGCGGAGCGTTGCGAATGGCGCTGGCGACCTTCTCCCGCACGTCGTTGGCGGCATCGTTGATGTCGCGCTCGAGGACGAAGCGGACCGTGATCTGGCCGCGCCCCTCGGACATCCGGGCCTGGATCTCGTCGATCCCCGAGACGCCGCTGATCGCCTCTTCCATCGGCTCGACGACCGAGGTGGACATCTCATCCGGGCTCGCGCCGGGCAGCGACAGCACGACGCTCACAGTTGCCGGGTCGGCCTTCGGGAACAGGTCCACCCCGAGCCCCCGGAACGAAAAGAGCCCGAGCACCACGAGCGACATCACGAGCATCGTGGCAAACACCGGACGGCGGACGCAGAGTTCTGACAGCACGCGTACGCGCTCCTATTGTGAGACGGTCACGGAAATGCCGTCGGCCAGCGTGTCGACGTCGATGGCGACGACCCGCTCACCGGCTTTGACGCCGCTCATGATCTCGATGCGCTCGCCGAGACGTTCACCGACGCTCAACTCACGCATGATCAGCTTCGCTCCTTCCACGACGAAGATGCGGTTGACGCCGTAGCGGTATTGCAGCGCCGTATACGGCACCGAGAGGACGTTGTCCACCTTGCCGCTCTCGATGTGCACCCGCGCGAACGTGCCCGGTTTCAGGATCGTGTCGGCGTTCGGCACGAGCGCTTCGAACGGGAACGCGCGCGTGGCGGTGTTCACGGCCGGGCTGATGCGAGACACCGTGCCGGTGAACGTCCTGTCCTGATAGGCGTCGACCCGCAGGCTGACGGCCTGGCCGTTCTGGATCCAGGGGGCCATCTTCTCGGGAATCTCGGCGATCACCTTCAGCGGGTCGAGCCGCACGAGCGTCATCACCGGAACCTGGGTCTTCACGAGCTCGCCCAGGTTGACCAAGCGTTTTTCGACGAACCCGTCAAACGGCGCACGAATGTCGGTGTCCCGGAGCTGCCGTCCGGCCAGTTTCATCGTGGCTTCCGAGGCCTGGATGCTGGCGCGCAGGTTCCTGGCATTCTGAAGCGCCGATGTGTAGCTCGCGCGCCTCGACTGGAGCGCCGCCTGCGCGTCGTCCAGCGCCTGCTGCGAGATGAGGGTCCTCTTGAACAGCTCCGTGGCGCGATCGGAGGCCTGCGTGGCCTGCACGAGATCGGCGTTCGCCTTCTGCACCTCGGGTGTCTTCTCGAAGTCCGGCAGATGCTCCGGGTCCGGCGCGCCGTACTGCGCGAGCGCGCGGGCGAGCGCCGCCTGCTGCTGCTGGAGCGTGTATCGCTGCTTCTCGTTGTCGAGCTGAATGACCACCTGCCCGGCCGAGACGCGATCGCCGAGGTCGGCGAGGATCGCCTTGACCTTCCCGTCAGCCTCGGAGGAGATCGTCACCTGATCCACCGCGGCCAGGGTTCCGACGACGTCCACCGACCGGCGTACGGCGTTCTGGCGGACCGTCTCGACCTTGACCTGCCTGGCTGCCCCGTCCGTACTGCGGGCCTGGGCCGTATCTCCCTTGGAGCAGCCGCCGACCCCGAGCGCAAGGGCCACGACGACGGCGAGCCTGGACGGTGGGCGCATGCGGCGGGCACGCGCGGAATGCAATGGACGCATGGACATAGGCGAAAACCGGGTTCTTGACTGAACAGAGTATACGTGGAACCCCACGGACCCATGGATTCTGCCGCCTCCTGTCCCGCTTCCTGCTTTCCGCTTCCGGCCTCTTGCGTTCCGCTGTGGTCTCTCGCTCCGTGGGCGTCGTCGCGGTGCGATCTCGTTCGTTGAGGCACGCGTCGCATCGTACATGTCCGCCGTTCATCACCGGCTCACCACTCGTTCCCCTCAAATTTTGTCACTGACACCATCACCGGCCACCACTTCCATCATCACATCAAAGGTGACCAGCGCGCCCGAGCTCCCACACTGAATCGTTGCCCGCGCTCGTGGCACGCGGCACGTGCTGCACGTCGCACGTTGCACATAACACGTAGCACGTAGCACGTAGCACGTAGCGCGTAGAGCGTTGCTCTTGTTTGTCCCACCGCTGGTCACATCACTCATCACGGATTTCCGTCACTAGTCACACGAGTCATCACTCTGCTTGTCACATGACTCGTCACATCGTTAGTCACTTCGTTTGTCCCAGTTCCGATTGGTTGGATCGCGTACATGCACTTTTCTGAATCGTGAACGCGACGACGTGCCGTTCGTGCTGGAAAGCATCGGGAATTTCTCGCGATGGAGTGGCCTTGAAATTGAAATGGCGCTTCGCTTGTTGCTCGCTCTCATATGGATGTGCATCCGGCGGTCCGCCCACCGCGCGTCGTGAGAGCGACAGGCGGAGATCAACGTTTCTCGAGGAGACAAGTAATGTACTCACGCATTAGCGGCGTCCTGCTCGCGCTCACGCTCGCCGTGACCGGCCTCGCCGGCGCGCAGGAACGCTTCGGCACGCTGCAGGGGAAAGCGCTGGATGAGCAGGGCTCTCCCGTTCCCGGCGTCACGGTCACCGTGACCAACCTCTCGACGAACGAGACGCGCACGTTCGTGACCGACGCCAACGGCCAGTACCTGGCGGCCGACCTGAACCCGGGTCGCTACAAGGTGCTGTTCGAGCTGTCCGGCTTCTCGAAAGTCGAGCGCGCGGACGTCAGCGTCGTGCTCGGCCGTGCGTTCGAGATGGATGCCCAGATGCGCGTCGGCGGAGTCACCGAAACGGTGCAGGTCACCGGTGAGGCCGCGCCGCTCGTGGACAACCGAAGCACGCTCATCGCGCACAACGTCAGCGCGGAGGAGTTCGATCGGCTTCCGAAGGGACGCTCGTTCCAGTCGATGGCGTTGACGGCGCCGTCGGTGAACTCGGGAGAAGTCGAAGGCGGCTTCCAGGTGAACGGCGCCAGCGGCGCCGAGAACTCGTTCACGGTGGACGGCATCACGACGAACTCGCTCATCAACGGCCAGTCGCGGCAGAACACCGTGTTCGAGTATCTCCAGGAAGTGCAGGTCAAGACGAGCGGCATCTCCGCCGAGTACGGCGGCGCGCTCGGCGGCGTCATCAGCGCGGTGACCAAGAGCGGCGGCAACGTGTTCCGCGGGGAGGCGCACTACTACTACGAGGGCAGCGCGCTCGCCACCAAACCCGTGGAGCGCCTGATTCTCGAACCGCAGCTGGAGCAGCAGGCGTTTTACGCGCAGGACAAGGAGAACAGCACCAACCAGAACGAGTTCGGCGGATCGCTCGGCGGCCCGATCATTCCCGACAAGCTGTTCTTCTTCGGGTCGTACTCTCCGCGCGTCGAGAAACGCGAGAGGTTCACCAACTTCACGGATGCACCAGGGACCTTCGACAATTCGATCTCACGGCAGCAGGCGTTCGGCAAGCTCACATATGCGAACCGCAAGCTGACGGCAAACTGGTCCACGCTGTGGACGCCCACGACCTCCAAGGGGAGCCTCTTCGGCTACTCGGGGCCCACGCCGAATTCGGACAGCAGTTCCCTGGCGTCGTATGTGCCCAACCAGGACCGCGGCTACGAGATCAATCAGGTGAACACGAGCGGCACAGTGGACTTGCACGTCAGTCAGAGCTCCTATCTGAGTCTCAGGGGCGGCTTCTTCCACGACCGCTACTCGGACACGGGGATCCTGCAGACGACCAACTACCGCTACGGTGCTGCCACGCCCGCAGGTCTGGGCATACCGTCAGGACTGCTGGGCCCGCTCGGGTTCGAGAACACGCCGCGCGCACTGATCACCGACTTCGACACCACCAAGCGGATGAACTTCAACGCGGACTACAACCGGGTCTTCAATCTCGGAGGATTTCACACGCTGAAGGGCGGCTACGGGTTCCAGCATGTCGTCAACGACATCAACTCCTACTATCCGGGAGGCTACGTCGATGTCCTCTGGGATCGCTCGTTCACCTTCGGAGGTGTTACGACCGGCCGCGGCGCGTATGGCTACTACGGCGTCAACGACCGGCGGATCACGAACAAGGCGGGCAGCGACATCCACTCACTCTACGTCCAGGATCAGTGGTCGATTGGCCGGCGCCTGACGCTCAACATCGGACTCCGGACCGAGAATGAGAACATTCCGGACTTCCGGCCGGAGGCCGACGGCGCCGCCGCCATCAAGTTCAGCATGAAAGACAAGCTCGCGCCGCGGCTGGGCGCGGCGTACGACGTCTTCGGCGACGGGCGCCTGAAGGTGTTCGGGAGCTGGGGCCTCTACTACGACTGGACGAAGTACGAGCTGCCGCGCGGCTCGTTCGGCGCCGAAACGTGGTGCACGAGTTATCGTGCGCTGGATACCCTGGATCTGAGCAGCATCAACCTGAGCAACATGCCGGGGCGCGACCTCTGGGTCACGCCGGGCACCTGCCGCGATCGCCGATTCCAGGCGGAAGTCGATCCCGACATCAAGCCGATGCGTCAGGCGAGCACCAGCGGTGGCGTCGAGTACCAGTTGGGCCGGAACAGCGTGCTCACCGCGCATTTCATCCACAACGACCTGCAGGAAACGATCGAGGACATCGGGTTCCTCACGCCGCAGGGGGATGAGGGTTATGTCATCGGCAATCCCGGAAGGGGCTTGAGCTCGGTCCAGTTCGCCACCGGCGGCACCCCCGCGGGCTTCGAAACGCCGCGGCCGAAACGGCAGTACGACGCACTCGAGCTCGGGTACAGCCGGCGGCTGGCGGATCGCTGGTTCCTCAGCGCCAACTACACGCTGAGCCGTCTGTATGGCAACTACTCGGGTCTCGCCTCATCGGACGAGATCACGACGCCGACGACCGGCGGCAGCTCGGCGACCGCGCAGCAGCAGGCGGGCAGCATCGCCCGCGCCGGCGGCAACACGAACCGGGCGTGGGACCTCGACGAGCTCCTGTGGGATTCGCATGGGAAGCTCGGTTTGAACGGACGGCTGGCGACGGATCGTCCGCACGTCGGGAAACTCTATGGCGCGTATGATTTCCCGTTCGGCACGCAGGTCGGCGCCTTCCTCTACGCCGGAAGCGGCACACCGGTCTACACCTACGTCACGTCCACCAACAGCGCCGATCTGTTCGTCGAGGGACGCAACGGCTTCTACGAGAACGGCCAGGTCACGCGCAACAAGCGGACGCCGGCGCTCTATCGCACGGACCTGCTCGTCAGCCACGAGCTCAGGCTGTCCGGCAGCAAGCGGGTGCGGCTGGAGCTGAACGTGCTGAACCTCTTCGACCAGAAGACGGCGCGGCACATCTTCAACTATCTGAACAAGGGAGCGATCATTCCTGACCGGCAGTCGTCGTTCATCGATGTGTCCGGTTCCGATCTGTCGAGGGGCTACGACTACATCGGGCTGATCAACTCCACGACCGATGGTGCGGGTGCGGCCTACGATCCGCGCTACGGGATGGCGGATCTCTTCGAGCCCGGACGCCGGGGCCAGCTGACGGTCAAGTTCCTGTTCTAGAAACGATGCCGGCGATGAGCGCCGGCCTGCAAGTGGGCACGATTCAGGGGGTCGCGAAAGCGACCCCCTGTTTTTTTCAGGCTCGATGCGAGTCGCCCATCGACCACGAGGAAATCAAGTTGGACCCGGCGGGACACCGGTGGTAAGGTTCACCGCCATGAAGGTGTCCGGTCAGAGTCTCGAGACCACATCACTCCGAGCCGCGGTCACACCGGTGGCAGCCGCGCCGCTTGCGCGACTGATCGTTCCGACGAGTCTCGTCGTGGTCGTGTGTGCGCTCCTCCTGCTGGACGCTTCTCCGGCCGCTGCCCAGCCGGCCCGACTCACTCGGCGCGCCCCCGAGTACTTCCGCCTTCAGCTCAAACACAATCAGAAATATCTGGACGCGAAGCGGTGCACGGACGAAGTCGCCATGAATCCCGGCTCTGACTTCGACAACGGTGCTTGTCAGCTGTGGCGCCTGGTTCCGGCGGGTGATGGATGGTCCCGCATACAGCTCAAGCGCGGCGGCAAGTATCTCGACGCCAAATTCTGCAGCGACAACCTCGGTCTCAACCCGGGCTCCGACTTCGAGGGTGGTGCGTGCCAGTTGTGGCGCCTGGTGGACGCGGGCGATGGATGGTCGCGTCTCCAGCTCAAGCGCGGCGGCAAATATCTCGACGCCAGGAACTGCGAGGATGACGTCGCCCTGAACCCCGGGTCCCGATACGCCGGCGGCGCGTGCCAGCTGTGGCGCCTCGTCCCGGAGCGCTCCGGCGCCCTGACACAGATGGTCGAGCCATCCACACGGCCGCTCGCCACACCAGCCGCCAGGGGCCGGGCCGTCATCCCGGGAGGAGTGACCGCCGGCACGCGGGTGCCGGATGCGACGGGCACGAAAGTTCCGGACGCTGCAGGCACGCCTGCAAAGCGCGGCTTCGACGACGCCGGCCTGCCGTACGTCGATGAGGAGCTCCCGGACGGGTCAATCAAGCGCACGCAGCAGAACGGGGTCACGATCATTGCGCGCGATGGCACGAAGAAATTCGTTCCCAACTCGTTCATCAGGAGTAACGTGCAGCCGGCGACGCCACCGGCACTTCCAAGCGACCCCGCGCAGGGCAGAACCTGGCTGGAGCGCCACAACGAAGAACTCCTCGATCTGATTCGCGGACTGGTCCGCTACGATGACGCTGAGATGAACAAGTTCCAGGCAGGCGAGCGCAAGAAGGCCGGGGACGACCTGTTCAAACAGATTACATATCGCACCGAGATCGCTGATTTCCTTGCCGTGAACCGTTGATGGTGCGCTCGTATCTCGCGGCCGTGCTCCTGGTGGTGAGCGTTGCGCTGGTTGTCCACGCGCGCGGCGGTCAGTCAGCGATGGACAAGGCGACGGCCAAAGCGGAGGCGACGCCGGAAAAAGAGGCCGAGACGGCAGGCGCCCAAACCGGGCAGGCGGCCACGGAATCCACAACGGCCATGCCTGCGACCCCGGGCTCAGTCGTCCTGACTGACGCCGTGACACGGCAGAAGTACCTGACGGCGATGCAGCGCTACTACGAGTACCGCGCCGACGGCTATTTGTATCGGAGCCGCGTATTCGAGTGGCAGCTCCTCTCCTCCCGAGTCATTTTCATTGTTGTACTGCTCATGGTGGCCGCAGGCATGTACTTCGCGGCCGTGCAGTTTCAGACCGCCATGGTGACAGCCCGCCGCGTCGCAGCGGTGGATGCGCTCGCGGGCGCTCCCGCTGCCGGCGAACCAGCCGGCCTCGCCACTCGCTTCGAGATCTCCGCCAAGGGCCTCGTCGTCAACTCGTCGGTCCTCGGCGTCATCATCCTCACGCTGTCGATCGCGTTCTTCTACTTGTACCTCGTCTACGTCTACCCGATTCAGAACGTCTTCTAAGCCGGAGCACGTCGTACTTTGCACGTGTAGCACGTAGCACCCAGCACGTAGCACGTGGCTGTCGCCCGTTACGATCCCCGATCCCCGATCCCGAGTCCTCTTCCGGCTGAAGCCGGAAGCTACGAGTCCCGAGTCCAGAATCCCTGATCCCCGAGCCTATCCGCGAAGCGGCTCGGGCGAAGGCGCGCCGAAGGCTCGTGATGATTCCCCAAGCGAAGGCGGGCGAGTCCCGGATCCCGAATCCCGACAACTATTCTTGCCTGAGCGCCACCATCGGATCGACCAGTGCGGCACGCCGGGCCGGCAGGACGCACGCCAGCAGCGCGGCGATGAGCAGCGTCGTGGCGACAAGCGAGAACCCGATGGGATCGAGTGCGCCGACGCCGTACCAGAAGCCCTGCATCGCGCGGCCCACACCATACGCCCCGGCGGTGCCCACGACGACACCCACGAGCGCCGTCTTCATGCCTTCGGCGACGACCTCGCGGAGGACGCAGCGCTGTCCCGCGCCGAGCGCCATCCGAAGGCCAATCTCGTGCGTGCGCTGCGAGACCACGAACGACATCACCCCGTAGATCCCGACAGCTGCCAGCAGCAGCGCCACGGCGGCAAAGCTTCCGAACAGCAGCGCATTGAACCGGTCGCCGGACATCGACTCGGAGACGAGCTGATCCATCGTCTTCACGGCTGGATGCGGGACCACACCATGACGAGCTGGTGGGGTTCCGGATACGGCAGCGGCGCGAGCAGCGTCGCATAGACGACGCTGAAGATGGCCGTGTTGGCCGAGATGCCGAGCGCCAGCGCCAGAATGGCAATGCACGTCGTCACCGGACTTCGGCGCAGCAACCGGAGGCCGAAATTCGCATCACGCAACACGGTTCTCATGAGGTTCTCCGAAGACGGGAAAAGGCAAACCGCGTGCCCGGCGGCGATCGTGGGGCCACACCTCTCGACGTGCGATGAAGCGCGGAGTCTCCGGACCGGACGCGCTGTCCGAAAGCGACCGGGGCATGTCTGATGATGGGACGGCTGCGCGCGGCCGAACTCAGTCGCGCGTCGTCCGGCTGGCAGCGCCGCTGCGGCCACGACAGCCGAGATGCGGTCATCTCTCGTTTGCGATCACGAGATTGCCGCGGTAGCCGCCGTCATTCACGTACCAGGACTCCAGCCCACGCGCCGCGACCACGTAGTCCGCTGCCTGCCGGACGGTGGGGAGAAAATCGTAGTCGTCAACCACGACATATCGCGCGGGCGCATCAAGGCTCAGGCAGATGTCGTGCAGCGCGCCCTTGAAACTGTGATCGCCATCGACGTGGATCATGTCCCAGCCCCCGGCGCCCGCCGAAGGCAGGTCGGTGAGGCTCTGGGTGTCCTCGACCAGCAGCTCTGACCGGTTGCAGAGGTGTGCCAGCCTGTCTCGGGCTTCCGCCATATAACCGGCCACACCGCCCCAGGTCGTGACATCGAGGTCGAGCCCCAGATAGCGGGTGAAGGGGTGCCCCATGTGGAAGGCCAGCGCCGAGTACCCGGCGCGCACGCCGATTTCGAGGAGCGATGCCGGTTCGAGCCACCGGGCGATGCGCGCTTTGGTCTCGTAGTAGCGCGCCGTCCCGGACTCCGGTTGATACGGATCGCCGGGCACCCATCGGGCCAGCAGGCGTTCCCATTCGAAACCGACGGCAGGCGCCAGGTCGATGGGCCTGGGCCCACGCGGGGCGGGTCTCATCGAACCCGCACCATGGTGTCGGTGATGGGGAACGTCTTCTCGCGCGGCACACACAACAGGTTCAGGCTCACGATTTGCCCGAACACGTTCTCGGCACAGCCCGCGTAGTTGTCGGGGTTGTAGAGTGGTGGGCAGTGCCAGTACGCGTCGTAGCGGTTCGCACGAAGCAGGTCCAGCAGCTCTCCGCGCCGCTGGTCGCGATCGGACTCGAGGTACAGGATTGGCCGGCAACGACGGATGGTGCGGACGGCGCCGATCAAGACCTCCGGCTCCATCCCTTCGACGTCGGCCTTGAGCAGGTCGAGGCGCGGCAGGTCGAGCGAGTCCATGGAGACCTGCGGCAGGCGCTCCCCTTCCTGATGCGCACCCAGGGCGAGCGCCCCGATGTTGTGCGGCGCGTCCGGGTCCAGAAGAGGAACCACCATGTGGCCCGGCGCCGCTCCGACGGCGGCCTGGAGGGTCTGCGCCTGCGGAATTGAGTTGAGAGCCAAGTTCCCGCAGAGCGCCTGATACGGGAGCCGCTGCGGCTCGATCGCGAGAATCGTCCCGGCGCGTCCGACCATCTGCGCGAGGGGAACGGTAATCGCGCCGTAGTTCGCGCCCGCTTCGACAATCGCCATGCCCGGCCGGACCAGGCCACGCAGGAAATCGACCTCCTGTTCCGAGAATTCACGATACGTGAGAAGCGAACGGCCGACATACATGTCGTGCCTGTTCACGATCATGCGCCCGTATCGGGCGTCAACGAGCTGGTGGTAAGACATCCCGCCAGAGGATGCCCCTGCGTCCCTTATTGTTGTGTCCTCCACCACGGCGTCCCCTTTCCTCGCTGTCCGAAAGCGGACGGCCGCTGTCCGCCGGCGGCACGGCCATCTGACCGATTTCGGTGTCTGAGTGATAGCACGGACTCCTGCACCCGCGCGGGATTTCCACGCTGCCGCGGGATTGCAGTATGCATGTCACTCGCGCAAAAGGAGTGCGCCCATGAATCGACGAACCTTCCTGTCCATCGCACTTGTGGCGCCCGCGTTTCCGCAGGCGGCGAAGAAGCAGCCGACCCCGAAGCAGCCGGGTAAGGTTGTTCCTCCGGCCCCTGCACGCCCAGCGAGGTCGCCAGGCGTCCCATGGACGCAGTGGGGCGGCCCGCACAGGAACTTCCAGACGGAGGCCAGCGGGCTCAAGGACACCTGGCCCACATCGGGCCCCCGCGTGATGTGGAAGCGCCCGCTCGGCGAGGGCTATTCATCCCCTGCGGTCGAGAACGGCGTCGTCTACACGATGTACGGCAAGCCCAAGGAGGAAGTGGTCCTGGCAGCGGACGCGGAGACAGGAAAGACGGTGTGGGAGCAGTCCGCGCCAATGACATTTCAGAGCGACGCACCAGAGCAGGGCAACGGCCCGTACTCGACGCCTCTCATTGCGGGCGACCGCGTGTTCACGACGGGGGTCGCGGGACGGCTGCAGTGCATCGACAAGAAAACGGGGATCGTGAAGTGGACGCAGCAGCTCTGGGACTCCCATCAGGGCACGCGCCTGATGTACGGCTATGCCTCGAGTCCCATCGCCTACCGCAACATGGTGATCGTGCCGGTCGGCGGCCGCGGAAAGGCGGTGATGGCGTTCGACCAGGCGACCGGCAAGGTCGCGTGGCAGAACAGCAACTACGCCAACACCTATTCCTCTCCGATCATGATCTCTGTCAATGGACTCGAACAGCTCGTGCTGCTGATGGACGGCTTTGTCTTCGGCGTCAACCCGCTCAACGGGGATCTGCAGTGGCAGGTGCCGTTCAAGGCGGACTACTCGATCGCGGTCGCGACGCCGATGTGGGGACCGGACAATCTGCTGTTCGTCTCGTCCGAGTACGGCGGAGGCGCGAAGATGATCGAACTTCGCCGAAACGGAACGCAGACGACCGCGACGGAGTTGTGGTCGTCCAATCGACTCCGTCTGCATCACGGCAACGCCATGCGCGTGGGGGGTGCGATTTATTTCTCGAGCGGCGGCAAAGGCAGCCAGGCCATCCTGAGTGCCGTGGATGCCCGCAGCGGGACGATCCACTGGCAGGAGCGCAGCATCGAGAAGGCCACGTTCGTCTGGGCGGACCAAAAACTGATTGTCCTGGATCAGGACGGCAATCTCATGATTGGCCACCCATCGCCACAGGGGTTCAAGATTTCCGCGAAGGCTCCCCTGCTGACGAATCTGTCGTGGACACCCCCCACGCTGGTCGGATCGCGCCTGTATATCCGCGATCGCCGCACGCTGATGTCCGTGGATCTGGGGTGATCTGACTCTGGATTCGGGACCGGGATTCGCCCCCGCCGCTCGGTGGAAACGAGAGCGAGCCACGGCGCCACGCCGTGGCCGCTTCACGTGGGCGGGGCCTGCGACGGTGAAACTCCGTGCTCGAAACCCGGCTCCCGAGTGTCGATCTCTGACATAATCCACCGTCGATAACCAACCTGGCCAGCGAATAGCCGCATTCGTGCGCGATGCGCACGGCACGTCGTCTGCCGTAGTGCGTCTGAGTCACGCTCCGGCGGCTTCCCGCGAGGTCCCGGTACAGCCGTCGCTCCGCATCCCACTGAATGGAGACGTCGAATGAAGCGCGTTCTGCTGGTGGCTCTTATCTTCGCCCTCCTCCTTCCGCTTCAGG
Organism: uncultured Acidobacteriota bacterium; assembly: GCA_963749835.1. Taxonomy (GTDB): domain Bacteria; phylum Acidobacteriota; class Vicinamibacteria; order Vicinamibacterales; family 2-12-FULL-66-21; genus JALZOC01. The sequence continues at coordinate 1,366,474 of CAVVOD010000001.1, read as the reverse complement.
AGCGGGCCACGGCGCGGAACAACCCGCCGCCCGATGCCCTGACGTTCTTCAAGAACTACTTCATCACGGGTGACTATGCCGTGGGCGGAGCCGGTTTGCGCGGCCAGGGGGTCAACGGAATCGCCACCGGCGCGATCGCGATCGGTGGAGTGCCGCAGGGGGCCGATATCGCCGCCGCTTTCCTGTACTGGCAGGTCGTAGCCAGCGAGTCTCTCGGTCCGGATGCCGGCAGTCTCCCCGTCACGTTCAACGCCCATCCGCTGAAGTCGCCGGACGGGCCGTTCGGCAAAGTACTCGGCGCCGGAAGCGCGTCCTGCTCGAGCTCATCGCAAGCCGCCGCATTTTCGGGAGGCGCGAACAGGACATACTCCTTCCGCGCCGATGTGCTCAGGTTCCTCGACATCGACGACACGACAGGAAAGTTCATCGTCAACGGCTCGCACCAGGTGCAGCTGCCGGACGGCGGCGGAGTGACTGCCCTCGGCGCCAGCCTTGTCGTGATTTACCGGGATCCCACGATGCCCTTGAACGCCATCGTCCTGTACGACGGCGCCTACACGATGGACCAGAGCCGTGGTTCGATGTACCAGCGGCTCCAGGGGTTCTATCAGCCAGCGACGACGACCGCGAAGCTGACGCACATCGTCGGCAGCAGCCAGGGGAACGCCTCGGAGCGCCTGCTGTTCAACGACGGCGTGATCGCCCCCAATCCTTTCAAGGCTGCACGGGGCGCATCCTGGGACAATCCAACCTTCGACGTCGCTTCTCCGACGACGCTGGCGCAGGTGACGACGTCGGTCGATCATGCGGGGTTCAGCACGTTCGACTGCCTGACCTGGGGTGCGATCATCTATCGCACGACAGTGAAGGATTCGGATGACGACGGCCTCCTCGACATCTGGGAGTCGTCCTCCACTCCTGTCCTCGATCCACGCGGGCGACCGCTCCCGCTGCTGTCCACAATGGGCGCGGATCCGAACCGTAAAGATCTGTTCATCGAAGCCGGCTACATGCAAGCCGATGCCGGCACCGCGTACGGCGGCGTGGCGAAGCCGGCGCACTCTCACGCGCCCACGCACGAGGCGCTGAAGCTGGTGGGTGACGCGTTCAAGAACGCGCCGGTGCCCATAGCGGTGCACTTCGATATGGGCAACGCTTACCCCTCACCAGCGCCTGACGGTCCGTCCGCCGAGGAGTACCTGATTCGCGGGACGCAGGCCAGAGGCGGAGAGGCGATCAGTGAGCTTGCGACCGTGTGCACACCGGGCGCGACCGCTCCGCCGTGGGTGTGCCAGTACTCGCAGTACCCGGGCACCGTCGGATGGAAGACCGGCTTCCGCTTCCTGAGGGACGAAGTACTCAGCGTCACGCCGCCATCAGGCATCGCACCACCGCCGCCGGGCGAGGAACCGTGCGACCAGGCCGGGTATACCTGCAACAGGCGCTTCGATCGCAATCGGAAGGACATCTTCCGGTATGCGCTGTTCGCTCATGCGCTGGGCGTGCCGAAGTCCGAAGACCCGGCCGATGCCGACTTTCACGTGCCGCGAACGAATACCGGTGTCGGCGATTTTCCGGGGGGAGACCTCATGGTGACGCTCGGCGCCTTCGCGGACGCGAGCGGGCTTCCGATTGGCACGCCGTTCATGCAGGCCTCAACGCTGATGCACGAGCTCGGGCACGACTTCGAGCGCAGACATGGAGGCGAGGCGTTCGAGCCGAACTGCAAGCCCACGTACTTGAGTGCCATGAACTACCTCTACCAGCTGCGCGGATTGCTGGACGATGACGGCAAGCCCCATCTGGATTTCTCGCGGGGCATCGAGCCGTCGATCAATGAGACGTCGCTTGCCGACGGTGCTCCTGCCGTGCTCTCACCGTACCGGATTGGCTGGTACGCGCCGCTCGCCGGCAGCTACCTGGCCGGGTTTGGGCGAGCGGCCGCGACGCATTGCGATGGCTCGCCCCTGTTGCCGACTGATGTCCCGATGGTCCGCATCGACAACCGGACTGCGGCAACTCCGATCGACTGGAACGCGAACGGCGTGCCGCAGGCGTCCTTCGTGCTCGACGTCAATTTCAACGGACGCACGGCGAAGATCGACGGCTCACCGGACATTCTCGCCGGCTCCGACGACTGGTCACAGATCGCGTTGAACCAGACGGGGTCGCGCCGCAGCCCCGGCGGCCTGTTCGTCGTGGACAGCACCGGACACCTCGCGCTCGGGCCGTTGTCGCTCGATTCCGGGCGCGGCGATCTGGGCCGCGGGGATCTCGGGCGTGGCGATCTCGGTCGGGGAGATCTGGGCCGCGGCGATCTGGGTCGCGGCGACCTGGGCCGTGGCGACCTCGGGCGCGGCGACCTGGGACGCGGCGATCTCGGCAACCCTGCCCTGGGCCGCGGTGATCTGGGCCGTGGGGATCTCGGAGGCGGCGACCTCTTCGTCGGCGATCCGAACAACCCTGGTGGCGAGCTGGATTTCGAAACGGCGACCGATCTGGCGAAAACGCCGCCGAACGAATTCCGCGCCTGCGTCGTCGGCGTGGACTGCGCGCCGGGGACGTCCGCCCTCCATCAGGTGAGCCTGGACTGGAAGACGCCCAACGTGGGTGGGGCCAGCCGCTTCATCGTGTATCGCGTTCCCGGCGCAGCGTTGCTGCCAGGGCAGCAATGGACGACCGTCGGAGAAGTGAGTGCGGTCATCGGCCGGATCGAGTATTCGCTGGCGGACGCGGCCAGGCTCACAAATGGAGCGCTGTACACCTACTTCGCCGTCGCGATTTACGGCGATGGCACCCGGAGTGACCCATCCAACCTCGTCACCATCACGGCCGTGAACGACGCGCCGACGATCTCCGACATCGGTGACCAGGTCATCGATGCGAGCAAGAGTACAGGACCGCTCGGCTTCGTGGTGGGCGACGAAGATCCGGAGAGCGTCACGGTGTCAGGCAGCTCCAGCAACACGACGCTCGTGCCCACCACGAACATCGTATTCGGGGGCAGCGGCGCCGGCCGGACCGTGACCGTGACTCCGGCTGCCAGTCAGTCCGGTACAACCACCATCATGGTGACAGTGACCGATGCAGCGGGCCGCACGGCACAGGACACATTCCTGCTGACGGTGAAGTCGTCGGGGTACGTGTTCATCGGCTACCTCTCTCCTCTTGCCGCCGCGGGCACCGACGCCCATCCCTCGACATCCGGCATCTTCCATTTCGGGAGAACTATTCCGGTGAAGTGGCAAGTGAAGCAGGGAGGCGGCTTCGTGTCAGACCTGACAACGCTGAAGAAACTCGAAGCGGTACCTGGCACGCTCTCATGGCTGCACGGCACCTGCCTGCCGAATGGGAAAGCGCCAATCCAGCTGCTCCCACGGGCGACCGGCCGCTCAGGGGGCCACGACGCGTTGCGCTACGACACGAAGAGCAAGCAGTTCATCTTCAACTGGGACACGGGCGATGTCCCCAGGAGCGGCTGCTACCGCCTGAGACTCACGCTGGCTGACGCGAGTCCCGCGAAGGTCACCATCGTCAAGTTCTGGTGAGCCGCTTCGGGGATCGGGATCGGGGATCGGGGATCGGGATGGGGATCAGGGATCAGGGACTTGAGCTTGAGCGGCCGGCGCGGCGGCGCACTTCCGGGAGCAGAGGGTCTTCAGTGGACTGGCCGCGGATGTCGAGATACGAGGCGTAGGATTCGGCGAACGTCGCGTTCTTCAGCCCTTCCCTGACCCGGCCCTGGTAGTAGTAGACGGAGGGAAAGAATCCATACGTGGGATCCTCGTCGAGGAACAGCGACAGGGCTTCACCGCGCCTCTTGATACAGCGGTCGAGCTCCAGATCAGCCTGCTGAAACGCGCCGGCCGCCAGGTAGGCGCGACCGAGCTCCAGGTGGCCAATCCACGTGTCGAGCAGCCGGTTCGCTTCGACGAGATGCTCGATGGCTTGCTGTGGCTGATTGCCGTTCAAGGCCGCCATCCCGTCGAGGATCCTGGCGTAAGCCTTCGGCTCCGCCTGGGGCTCCAAGGCGAGCCCTGCAGCCATCGTCCGTCCCTTCGCAGCCGCGCCCGCGTCGGCGTAGACGCGTCCTGCGAGGAAGCGGATCTTCACGGCCTGACTGTGGGTAAGCGCCTTGTCGGCCGCATCGATCGCGAGGCCGTGCTGTTGTCGTGCAAGTTGTGCCCGGGCGACGGCGGCGAGCTTGTTCGCGGCTCTGTCGGCGTCGCCGGACGCCAGGTCGGCAGCGGCACCCTTCGTGAGGATCTCCACGGCCTCGGTGAACCGCCCTTCATACAGGCCGAGATCCCCGAGGCCGGAGGCGGTATACGAAGCGCCCAGGTCGTCCGCTTTCCCGAGTGACTCGTACGTCTCCGTCGCTTCGGGGACACGTTCCTGTCCCAACTCGGCGAACGCCAGCGCCAGAAGGCCGAAGAGGCCCGGCTCCTGCATCGCTCGCACGTGTTGCTCCGCCAGCTGGAATTCGCCGTTGTAATCCTCGTACAACGCCAGGTTGAAGCGATAGAGCGCACGGTTCGGCAGAATCTTGACGACCTGCCGCATCTCCTGCACCGCCTGGGGCATGTTCCGCAGGAACGTCTGGCAGAGTGCGAGATTGTTGCGCGCAGCGGCGTCGGCGGCGTACCTCCCAATCAACACGCTGTATTCCTTCACGCAGGCTTGATAGTCGCTCGTGAGGTAGTAATAGAGGCCTCGCGTGCGGAACCGTTCACGCTCCGTCATGCCATCGAGATGACGCATGGCCTCCTTGATGTACTTTTCGGCGTCCTGCTGCCTGTCGACATTCCTGGACACAATCGCCAGCCCCGCATAGGCGAGGCCGAAGTTGGGATCGCGTTCGACCGCGTTCGAAAATCGTTGCCTGGCTTCGTCGAATTTACTGCGCGACAGCGCTTCCATCGCGGCCGCGTACTCGCGGACGACGTCAAGCGAGGTGGCCGACAGCGTCTCCATCGCGAAGCGTTGCGATGAGCCCGATGTGTCGTCGCCGAGTGCCTCGCGGACCGTCGTAGCGAGGCGCGTCACGGTTCCGAGGACCTCTTCTCGACTGGCCGTCTTCTCTGTCGCGCTCGCGATCACCTTCCCTGTGACCGCTTGCGTCGCTTTGACCGACACCGCAAAGCCGCTGCGTTGACGGGACACGGAACCGGCGAGGACCACGCCGACCCCCTGCTTGACGGCAATCTCCATCGCCGCCCGCTCATCGAGCACGTCAGGCGGACGCACACCCAGGCTACGGCCGATGCCGCTGCGATCGTACGCGCTGATGAAACCGGCTCCCTCGAGGGCGAGCTTGAGCACAGGCTCCAGCGTGTGCGCGAATCCTGCATCGCCGGTGCGGTTCTCGAAATCGGCGATCAGCAGCGAGACGGGCTCGTGCTGAACCGGCACCGGCGGCTCGCGCGCGGCCCACCACGTCAGGCCAATCAGCAGGGCCACGACGAGCACGGCCGCCGATCCCGAGCGCCAGGTCAGACGCCGGATCATCGGCAACGGATTCCCGTCGTCGTCGAGTCTGTCGAACGCGGCGACGAGCTCCGCCGTCGTCGCGTATCGGTCGTTCGCGTCAGGCTGGATACAGCGTGTGATGATGCGGTCGAGCGCCTCCGGAATGGTCGGATCCACCGATCGCGGCGCTGGCGGCGCTTCCTTCATCCGGAGATTCAGCTCCGCGACGACGCTCGTCGTGCGCCTGGAGCGTGCGCGGCCGAGCACCAGGTCGTACAGGATCAGGCCGAACGCGTAGATGTCTGCGCGGTGATCGACAGGCTGCGCCCGCGCCTGTTCCGGCGCCATGTACTCGATCGTGCCGACGACCGAGCCCACCATCGTGTGCTCCTCGGAGAGGAGTGCGCGGAGCTGATCGGCAGGGCCCGATGCGGCTGCCACGGGCTTCGCGCCTTCCGTGGACCGCGCGACCCCGAAGTCCATGATGAGCGCCTCGCCACCAGCCGTCAGCATGATGTTGGCGGGCTTGAGATCGCGGTGGACGACGCCGGCCTCGTGGGCGGCCGCAAGCCCGGAGGCGACCTGGCGTGCGATCGGCATCACGCGGCCGGGTGGCAGCTTTCCCTCGCGCTTGAGGACCGTTGCGAGATCGTCCCCCTCGAGATACGGCATCGTGATGTACTTGACGCCGTCCACCTCTCCCATGTCGTGCACGCGCACGATGTTCTTGTGTGTGACTTTCCGCGCGAGCAGTAGCTCCTGTTTGAACCGGCGCTCGAGCATGCGCGCGGTTTCCGGATCGGCCGCGATCTCGGGTCGGACCGTCTTCAAGGCAACCGCGACCCCCAGATCCAGATCGAACGCTTCGTACACCGCACCCATGCCGCCGGCGCCGAGCAGTCTCAGAACCCGGTACCGGCTCCCGAGGGACTGGCCGACAAGGTCGTTCGCCGATTCGCCGGAGAACGACGGGCCGCCTCGCGACGCGGCACCGGCGTGTGGAGCTGGACCGCGAAAGGGATGCGCAGGCTGAGTCGCGACGGACCCTTCCTCGACAGGAGGTGGGGTAAAGCCCAGACGCGTGGCATCGGAATCGTGGTCTGGCGGCGTGAAGCCCGGACCGGTTTCGTCTGGATCGGAGTTGAGCGAAGACACACCCGGGCGCGTCGCCTCGTCCGCCGGGAGGAACACGTTGCGGGCCCCCGTCGCATCCGGGTCCGCAGGCATGGATGCCCCCATGCCCGGCAAGGCGCTCTGGCTCAGCAGAACCGGGGCCGTACCAATGGCGGTGCCGGCGCTGTACCCGGGCCAGGTCGTCACGGTCGTCACCGCTGCGGCCTCGCCGAGGCTCGCCTCGCAGGAACTACACCAGCCGGAGCTGCGGGAGGTGCTTCGACCGCACCGGGAGCAGTTCATGGAAATCGTGCCTTGTTTTTGCGTCTGTCCGGAAATCTTAGGCGGTCTGGCGCGGGGACACAAATGAAAACCGCTGGTGCTCATTTGCCATTGCTTCCGAGCGCTGGAGCGGCCAACCGAAACTGAAGCCTGGCTGCCTTCAGGCGTCGAAGGTGCATAGTGCGTGGACCTCTGTCTCCAATCGCGAACCAGGGTATTCCTATGCTGCGCTTTGCCGCGAATCTCGGGTTCTTCTGGCCTGAGCTTCCGCTCGTCGACCGGGTGAAGAGAGCCGCCGACGCGGGATTCCGCGCGGTGGAACTGCACTGGCCATACGACGTCGAGGCTCTTCGTCTTCGAGACGCCTGCCAATCTCACAACGTCCAGATTCTCGGGTTGAACAGTGAGCCCGGCGATACCTCTCGCGGCGAGTTCGGGCTCGCCGCTCTTCCCGGCCGCGAGACGGACTTCGCCGCGACGATGACGCGGGCTGTAGCGTACGCGACCGCCGCCGAAGCATCCGCGATCCACGTGCTGGCCGGACCCGCCGGTCAGGAGCAGGCTGAGACGCGGCAGACATTCGTGAAGAACCTGCGGTGGGCCGCCGACGGGGCGTCGGCTCACGGGCCCATGCTGCTGCAGGGTTCTAGAGTTCCAGAAACTCCTGCATCTGCTGCAATGCCTCGTCCAGCGCCAGCTGAAAGGCGCTGCCGCGTGGCCGCGGGCCGGCGAAGCCCAGCTCGTGCTGCAGCCGGCCATCGACCACCTTCAGATTGGCCCAGCCCAGTATTTGCTCGCCCCATAGCATGGGCATCGCGTAATGGCCCATGCGGCGCTTGTGGGCCGGCACATAGGCCTCCAGCTTGTATTCCCAGCCCCAGAACAACTGGAAGCGCCGTCGGTCCCAGACCACGGGGTCGAAGGGCGCGAGGAAGCGCAGCCTGTCGTCGACCGGTGCCGGGCGGCCACGGGCTTCTCGCCCTGCGGCCAGAACCACAGCACGCCGTCGACCTGGGCATGGGCATAGCGGGACTTGGCGTGCTCCTGGACCTGCCGCACCTCGGCGGCCAGGTGCGGCACTCCATAGCGCAGCAGTCCGCACAGATAGCCCAGGCTGGCCGCAGGCAGCGGCGCGTAGAGATGCACCACCATGTCCAGCAACTGGCCGGCGCGCGCGAGCCGGGCCTCGGGGCTGTCGTCCTGCGGCGGGTGCTCGATCGCCTGGTAGACCCGGGTGCCGGCCTCGCGCCGCGCCACGCGCAGCAGCCCGCGATAGTGCAGGCCCTCCAGCAGATGCGTGCTGACATTCAGGTCGCCGCCCCAGCGCTTGATGCGGCCATGGTCGAAATGCGCCTGCACGTCCCTGGGGTGGGTGCGGACCATGCTGGCGCACAAAGGCCAGCACCTCCTGGGCGCGCGCCTGCATCCTGGCGTCCCAGGCGTCCCAGGCGCGCGGCTCCCCGCGCGGATGCAGCAGGGCCAGGGTCTCGCGAGGCAGGAAACCGTAGTTGATGAAGAAGGCCTCTTCGATCGCCAGGCGCGGGTAGCGGCGCTCCAGCTCGCCGGCGCGATAGTCCTTGACGCGCTGCGCGAGGATCAGATCCTGGGCGCGAGCGGGCGCCCGCATCGGGTCGGCCTGGACAAAGCCCAGGCGCGCAATGGCCCGCGGCAGGCTGGTGGCCTTGAAAAGGCTGCGCGCGATCGCGTAGCGGCGAAGCTGCCGGAGACTGGGGGCTTTGAGCAGGCTCACGCGTGGCGTTCGTCAGGGACTCTGGCAGGCCATTCAGCCGCGCGGTTGAGATCGGAGTATAGAGGATGGCGGCGCGCCGCCCTGCCAAGTTCGAGCCGGCGCTACAATGACGCCACGCTGCGTCTTTTTTCCCGCGGTCGGGACGCGGCCCGCTTACAACGCCGTGAAGCGTCCACCCGAACCGTTTACCCCGTGCAGGAGGGTCAATGAAGATCCGTTCCTCCCGTCGTCAGTTCCTCCAGGCGGGCGCCGCCGCCGTCGGCGCAACCCTCGCCGTGAAGAGAATCCCGCTCGAGGCGGAGTCGCTGGGCGGGTCCGCGCAGCAGGTGTCCGCCAGCGACCGCGTGCGCTTCGGGATGGTCGGTGTCGGGATGCAGGGGTCCGGCCTCCTCGCCACGGCCATCGCCCTGCCGGGCATCGAGTGCGCAGCCGCGTGCGACCTCTACGACGGGCGGCACATCCGCGCGCGTGAAATCGCCGGCGCCAGCCTGCGGACGACGCGCCGTTACCAGGAGTTGCTCGACGACAAGAGCATCGACTGCATCGTGGCCGCGGTCCCCGATCACTGGCATCGCAAAATCGTGGTGGACGCCGTGAGCGCCGGCAAGGACATCTACTGCGAGAAGCCGATGTCGCACAGCGTTGCCGACGGCCGCGCGATGGTCGCCGCGGCGAAGAAGAGCGGGCGGATTGTCCAGATCGGCTCGCAACGGACAAGCTCCGTTCTCTGCGCGAAGGCCCGGGAACTTGTCGCAAAGGGCGCCCTCGGCGACGTTCAACTCGTGGAGGGATCGCTCGGCCGCAATAATCCCAACGGGGCGTGGGTGTATCCGCCCCCGACCGACCTCTCCCCCGCGACGCTGGACTGGGACACCTGGCAGGGGGATGTGCCGAAGCGCCCGCTTGACCCGAAGATCTTCGCGCGCTGGCGTTGCTGGAAGGAGTACGGCACGGGAGTCGCCGGCGATCTCATGGTGCACCTGATCAGCGGGATGCTGTACACGTGGGGACTCAACGAGGCGCCCACGCGCGTCGTGGCGATGGGGGGCATCCGCCGGTTCAAGGATGGGCGCAACATGCCCGACGTCCACATGTCGCTCTTCGAGTACGGTGACGTGCCGGTCTACATACGCCTGAACCTGGGGTCGGAGACGCCGGAGGTGCTCCGCTTCCTCGGCTCGAAGGGGATCCTCGAGCTCACGGAGGGCAGCCTGACGTTTACGAGCCAGGCGGGCGTCGATACCGGACCCAGTTACTACGCGGCCAGCTTTCCGCAGGCCATGCGGAACGAGTACTTCGAGAAATGGCACACCGAGAACGATCCCCGGCCCGGCGACGAACCGCTCCACGACGGTGTGAGCTATGAGAGCGACTCGTACGACGACACCCGCCCTCACCTGTGGAAGTTTTTCCAGGCCGTGAAGACGCGCCAACCCGTTGTACAGGACGCCGTCTTCGGACATCACGCGGCAATCGCCTGCCACATGGCCAATGAGTCGCACTTCCAGCGGAGGGCGATGTTGTTCGATCCCGCGACGGAGACCGTGAAGAGTTGACGAACGCCTGGCCCTCACATGCTCAGCGCGGAACAATCGGCAGCACGATCGCCGACGGATGTTCGGCGTCATGATAAATCGTCTGCCTGGCTTTCAGCATTCGCGTTCCGCCAAACGTCCTCTCACCCGTATTCAAATTCCGGTTGAAGCGCGGGAAATTGCTGCTGGAGATGTAGACCCGGATGCGATGCCCGGCTTTGAAGACATTGCTCGTCGCCCACAAATCGATCGGGTATTTGTAAATCCGGCCTGGTTCGATCGGCTCGGCCTTTTCCGTCGAGTTACGAAAGCGCGCGCGAATGATTCCGTCGCCCAGGTAGCGCGCGTAGCCTGCCGGATCAACGTCAACGATCATGGCCGTGAAGTCGGTATCGGCGGCCGACGTGGCCGCATAGAGTTCGGCGGTGATGAAGCCGGTCACTTCGACATCGCGTGCCAGCGGCGGCGTGGAGTAGACGAGCACATCCGTGCGTGATTCGTTCGGGCGCTGATCGAACGGTCCCGGCGGCAGTCCTCCGCAACAGAGGCGGCCGCCAATCGTGCGCACGGGGCTCGCCGGATCGTATTCGTAGAGATCGGGCTTTTCGTTGTGCGGCGCAGCCGTTGAAAGCCCGCCATCACCCGCCGCCGACTGGGCGCCCTTGCCAGCGTGCAGGTAATACCTCGTCTCGCGTGCACGAGCCAGTGGAAATTCGTTCTCAGCGCGCCAGACGTTGTCACCCATCACGAAAATCTTGACCGGTGCGGTCGTCGCAAATTCATTCTGTTTGCCCTTGAGCGCGAAGTCGTACCACTTCACGATCGTGGCGTTCATGTCCAGCACGGCTTGACTTCCAAAGGTCACATCACCAATCTTGCCTTCCGGCGACGTCGCCACGTGCGCCCACGGCCCCATCAACAGACGCTGCCCTTCGCGCGCCTCTTTGCTCGGCGCCTCCTTTTGCAGACGGATGAAGTTCCGAATCGAGCCGCCGCTGAAGATGTCGTGCCAGCCCCCCGCGTGCAACGCTTTGATGTTCATCTGGCCGTAGGAGTCCGAGACCTTGATTTTGCGCCAGTAGTCATCGTTGGTCTCGTGCTCGACCCAGTCCCGGTAATAGGGAGCGACCTCGGCCGCCGCCGGCAGATCGAAGAGGCGGTAATCCTCGGGGGGCAATTGTTCGACCCACTGCCTGGAGCGGTTCAGCGTTGAAGTCTTCCGGCGCACGGTGTCTTCCGACAGTCCCGATGTCCAGGAACTCGTGAACCACTGCATCAGTGCGCCGCCTTCGTACGTCCAACCCTCGTAGTACTCCATCGCGGTGACGTAGGGAAAGATACCGGCCAGGTGCGGCGGGTTCGAAGAGGCGGCGAGCATTTGCGTCGCGCCGACGTACGAGCCGCCGAACATCCCGACCTGGCCATTCGTGCCGGGCAAACTGGCGGCCCATTCAATCGTGTCGTAGCCGTCATTCGCTTCATGCCTGAATGGGTAGAACTCGCCTTCGGAATCAAAGCGCCCCCGGGTGTCCTGCATGATGACGACATAACCACTGGAAGCGAGATAGATCCCCGTGGACGGGTCCTTGCGGTTGTACGGCGTGCGTGTCAACAGCACCGGGAGAGGGCCGTCGGCTCTCGGACGGTAGATGTCGGCGACGAGTGAGACCCCATCGCGCATCTTCACGCGCACATTGGTCTGCACGCTGACCGGGGAGGCGTCGGGCGCAGGGGCGGGTGCTTGTGCCGCGACAAGTCCGGTAAAAAGCACCGCCACGACGAACAGTCTGACGACGTGATTGGCCAATGATGGTGAGGAGGTTTGCTTCATGAGGGTTCGCGCTCTCTGTCTGCACACGGCGAACGGGTCGCGTACATGCCTGCGACGCGACCGCTCGAGCGGGTCCACGATACACCACCGGAGGAACATGCGCGCATTCAAGATGCGGGCATCGAGCCCGGGCGAAATCGTACTTGAAAGCAGGATCACCACTCCGCTGAAGCCGCTGCGCCGTGACGCCAGGGAGTGTCGCCAGCCTGAGCACACGGAGAACGCAGCTTCGCGGTCGGCCGATGCAGGCCGTTCGGTTACCCTACCGTGACATGACAGCCGCCGATTTTCGCCGTATCGCCCTGAGTTTCGATGGTGCTGACGAAGGATCCCACATGGGTGCTGTGGACTTTCGGGTGGGCGGGCACATCTTCGCCACACTGGCGTCCGTCAAGGACGGTTTCGGCAACCTCATGCTCACACCGAATATGCAGACGGAGTTCGTGGCGGAGGCGCCCGATCTGTTCGTTCCTGTGGCGGGGGGCTGGGGCCGCATGGGTGCGACGCACATTCGGCTGGCCAGAGCGAATCGCGATCAACTGACCGGCGCTCTACACGCTGCATGGAAGTGCCGTGTCGAGAAGAATGCTGCGACACGATCTGGCAGGCGCCCGCGGCGGTCGAGGCGGTGATGGCATGCTGCGGACGGGCGCACACGACTTCGTCTGCACCCGTGACTCTCGGGCTTTGCGGCAACTCGGGCCCCACGGAGCGCGGTTGTCACTCAGGAACGGCGGCTGCCGCGGGTCACTCCAGGGGGCTGTGCTTCCGACGGCCGGCCCGGCGCCGCGCCATCCACGCGCCGACGAGCGCCGTCGCGGCGAGCGTCATCGTTCCAGGTTCCGGCACCGGCGCGGCATCGACGAACAGGTAGTCGATCTGATCCAGGCGCCAGGCGTCCGGGAATTCGGCCAGGCCGTACGGGATGAGCCGCAGCGTCGCTACCCCGGATCCCACGAGATCGACCGATACACCGTTGCCAGCGTCCAGATACACCGTTCCGTCGTACGTGAAAGGCGTGGTGATGGTCGTTGGCACGCCAGTGAAGGCGGGTGCGACGGTGTTCCCGCGGAAGAACTGGTTGGTGAAGACCGGGGAGGTGAGAGTATCGACGTCGGGGTACGTCACCCCGTCCACCGTGATCGTGGCCCCGAGCAGGGTCGGTCCACCCAGATTGACGAAGAGGCCGAGCGGAGTACCCGGCACGCACTCCGGGTCGGCGCACCGCCAGAAGGCGTCCGCCACGTTGTCGGTATTCCCTCGCAGGGTGAAGCCCCGCGTCCCGGCCATTTCGAGCCTGCCGACCTCAAACGTCCCGGGGATGACCAGCAGGCCGCTCGTGATTCGCACGGGCTCAGCATGGAGCGCGTGTGGAACCGCAAGGCAGAACATGGCAGCGAGGACTACAAAAAGGACACGTCGTGGCATGATTCCCCCGTCGGAGTGGCGTCGTCTCGCCGGGACAGCATTTGCAGTGCCATCCATCCGAACGCGTCCCAGTCACCCGGTTGAAATAGGCGTTCGCGACCGCTCGTTCGATGGCCAGGCGCGCGGTCCGTCCTCGTCGCCCTCACCGGTTGGGTGAAAAAACATTTATTGATGAATTGCGCGCTACCACACCGTATATCCCCCATCGATGACGTATGCAGCGCCAGTCACGTACTGGGAAGCGGGGCTCGCGAGATACACGGCAAGCGGGCCAACCTCGTCGGGCTCGCCCGGGCGTCCCATGGGAATGTGCTTGACGAACTCGGCAATGACGTCAGGACGCTTCTCGTTCCACTCCCTGTTGATGTCGGTCATGAACAGACCGGGACAGATGGCGTTGACCGTGATGCCGTACGGTGCCCAGTCGGCAGCCGCGCAGCGCGTGAAATGCAGCACGGCCGCCTTCCCGGTCTCGTAGTCGCGCCCGCCGATGCCGCGATTGACGATCAGCGCGCTGATGGAGGCGATGTTGATGATGCGGCCACCCATACCCCGAGCGCGCATGGCGCCGCCGACGATCTTCGTGCCGAGAAAGCAGCTCGTGAGGTTGAGATCCATCTGCCGTTGCCACGTCTCGAGCGGCTCATCCTCGATGGACATGCTCACCTCGCGGTTGCCCACGTTGTTGATGAGGATGTCGATCGGTCCCATCTCGTCGACCACCCGCTCGCACGCCTGCTGGCATTCAGCGGGCACCGCCATGTCGGCTTTGAGAGTCCACGCCCGCCGGCCACGCGCCCGAACCTCGCCGGCCGTCTTGTCGAGCGTGTCCTGCGTTCGACCGGTGATGACGATGTCAGCGCCGGCATCAGCCAGCGCGAGAGCCATCGATCGGCCCAGGCCGCGGCTCGCGCCGGTGACGAGCGCACGCTTGCCGTCGAGACGAAAGAGATCGAGTGTTCCCAAGTTCAGCCTCCGAGCACTTCGGCGATGGTAACCGGCCGCCGCTCGGCGAGCGACGTCAACGTGGCCGCAATCATGGCCGTCACCATGACGCCATCGCGGCCCCCCGCCTCCGGCATCACATCGTCCGCCACGCAGTCGACGAAGTAGCGAATCGATTCGTACTGGTAGCCCCACACCTTGCCGTAGCGTGTGACGGACGTGGACGAGAACGGCGTGTGGAAGCGGTCGGTGAAGGCCCAGAGCGACGGCTCGTTCTTGAGCTCGAGGCCGCCTGTTTCGCCGTAGATCGACAGCCGGTTGTCGACGACGTTGCTGTAGGAGTTCGGAAGGATCCAGGAGGTTTCGAACGTGCAGAAGGCCCGGCCTTCGAACTCGATCATGACCTGGATGGCGTCCCAGCAATCGATGCCCCTGGACTCGAGGACGCCGCGATAGCCTTTGGCGTAGACCTCGACCGGGTTGCGGCCGAAGAGCCACCGGACGACGTCCATGGTGTGCGGGAAGAGGAACCATTCGGGACCGGACTGGCCGCCCCAGTTCAGCATCTCCGTCGGCACGTGGATGGTATCGCTCAGACGCGCGTAGGCCATCACCGGCGCGCCGAGCTCGCCCCGCTCCACGTATCCCTTCGCGCTCATGAAGAGCGGATGCCACCGGGCGTGGAAGTCGACCATCAGCTTCAGGCCCGACGCTTCGGCGGCTTCGGTCATCGCGAGGGCTTCGCTGACGCTCGTCGCGAGCGGCTTCTCGACGAGGACATGCTTGCCCGCGCGCAACATCGCCAGCGTCGGTTCTGCGTGCAGGTGGTCGGGCGTCGCGATCGTGACCGCATCGACGTCGCTCGACGCGAGCTGGTCGAGGCTCGTCGTCCAGGCACAACCGAATCGCCCGGCGAGCGTGCGCGCGCGGGCTTCGTCGCGGTCGCAGATGAGAAGAACTGTGCTACGGGGATGGGTCGTGAGCGCGAGGGCGTGGTTGGTGCCCCACAGGCCGGCGCCGATGATGCCGATCTTGACAGTCTCGTGAGTCATGCGTCAGGTCGATCGCTTCAGCGTGGGGCCGGCAGCTTCGCGGCGGACCTTCACCATATCACTGGCCGGGATGGCCCGTCGTTTCGCACCGCCTGCCATGGTGTCTTCCGGAGCCCATTGAAGGTTGACGGATCGATCGACGGCCAACTGCGGTTCGCGGGGCAAGGACGCCGCTCGCAATCGCCGTGGTGAGCTGCGCCACCCCTGAGGGAGCGAGTCTCAAGGGATCATCGACGGACATCCTGCGGGCCAAATCGATTCAATACCGCTGTCAACGTGTGCACGTCGATCGGCTTCGAGACGTAGTCGTCCATCCCGGCCGCGAGACATCGTTCGCGATCGCCTTGCATAGCGGTCGCGGTCAACGCGACAATCGGCGTGTGCCGCGCGGTGCCCTCGCCGCGGCGGATGGCGGCCGTCGCCTCGTATCCGTCCATGCCCGGCATCTCGCAGTCCATCAGGATCAGGTCGTACCGTTCCGCCGCCGCTCGAGCCACCGCCGCGGCCCCGTCCGTCACGGTCACCACTGTCCATCCCGCGCGCTGCAGCAGCCGTTCTGCGATCAGCTGGTTCACCGCATTGTCCTCGGCGACCAGGACGCGACGCGGGTTCTCAGAGTTATGGTCCGACCGCGGCATGGCTGCGTGGGAGGTGGTCAGCCGCGCGCGCCGCTCGGCCAGCGTATGCCGCGTGATGATATCCGTGAGAACCGAACCCTCCTCGACCACTCCCAGGACCGCCGCCAGACCCTCCATCAGCATCGCCGAGCGGACCGGCTTCACGAAGTACGCCGAGAAGCCGGCTCGCGCGAAACGTTCCACCTCGCCGCGTTGGCCAGATGACGTGACCATGACGAGGCCGGGGCGACCGACCGTCAGAGTGTGGCGAATCGAGCTCGCGAAACTCTCGCCATCCTCGTCGGGCATCAGGTAGTCCACCAGAGCGAGTCGGAAGGGGTCACCATCACGTGCCGCTTTGACCAGCGCCCCGCGGCCGGCCGCGGCGCTCTCCACCGCACTCGGGCGCATCCCCCATGCTGCCACCTGTTCCGACAGCACCACGCGATTCACCGCGACGTCGTCCACGATGAGAATCCGCACCCCCTGCAGCTCGGCGAGCGGCAGGCGGCGCGGCGGGCCGGAATGATCGAGGGGCAGCGGCACGGTGAATGCGAACGTCGACCCCTCGCCGTCCACGCTCGTGAGTGCGAGCTGACCGTTCATCAGCTCGACGAGCTGCCGGCTGATCGCCAGCCCGAGTCCGGTGCCGCCGTAGCGACGCGTAGTCGAGGCATCAGCCTGCGTGAACTTCTCGAAGAGATGCGACTGGCGATCCGCCGGAATGCCAATGCCCGTATCGTGGACCGCAAACCGCACCGACGTCGTCGTGCCATCATCGGTGACGCTGCTGGCTTCAATGACCACGTGCCCGCGCGCTGTGAACTTGATGGCGTTGCCGGCGAGGTTGGTGAGGATCTGACGCAGGCGGCCCGCGTCGCCTACGACGCGGATGGGAGTCGAGGGAGCCATGTGCAGGACCAGCTCGAGCCCCTTCGCCTGCGCCCGTACCGCCATCACCTCCGCAATTTCCTCGAGGGTGGACGGGAGATCGAACGGGATGGGCTCGAGGCTGAGTTTGCCTGCCTCGATTTTGGAGAAGTCGAGGATGTCGTTCAGGATCACCAGCAGCGACTCGGCCGACGAGCGGGCCATGTCGAGATAACTGCGGAGCTCCGGCGTGAGATCGCCGTCGAGCGCCAGGCCGAGCATGCCGAGTACGCCGCTCATCGGCGTGCGGATCTCGTGGCTCATCGTCGCGAGAAACTCGCTCTTCAGACGACTGGTGTGTTCCGCGGCCTGCATCGCGGCTCGCAGGCTGGCTTCCATCGCGCGTGCGCGCAGCAGGCGGTCGAGCATCGCAGCGGTCAGTGCGAACCCGACGATGATGAGGGCTCCGCCGGCGAGGAGGGCGCCCAGCAGGCCGGCGGTCAAGCCGCCTTCGTGCTGCAGCGCGGAAGTGGCGACCGGCGTGAACTGCGCCGACGACATCCCGGTGTAGTGCATGCCAGCGATGGCCACGCCCATCACCACGGAGGCCCACGCGCGCATCTGCCGCGCGTGACGCGTCTCGCTGCCGCGGAACCGCCGCGTGAGATCGAGCGCCACGAATGAGGTACCGATGGCGATGGCGACCGATAGCCACCATCGGAGCGGAACGTAGTGCAGGTGGGCGGCCACGTTCATCGCAGCCATCCCGATGTAGTGCATGCCGGCGATGGCGATCCCCATCGCCATTGCCGCTCCCGCATGCGCCGCGGCGTGCACCTGCGGCCGACTCACGACCCAGAATGCGAGCCCCGACGCGCTCATCGCGACCGCGACCGAGAGCGCCACCAGGGACGAGTCGTACGTGACTGGCACCGGCAAGGTGAACGCCAGCATGCCGACGAAGTGCATGGTCCAGATGCCCGCACCCATCACGAAGGCGCCACCCAGGATCCAGAACACCCGGCTGCGACCCGTGCTGGCGTAGACCCGGCCGGAGAGATCGAGCGCGGCGTAGGACGCCAGGATCGCCACGATCACCGAAAGGACGACGAGGCGGATATCGTAGACCGCGAGCAGCGGCATCAGGCCTCCCGTCGGGACGAGGCAGAACGGAACACACCGGACACAGCCGGTTGGATCTGGCGAACCCCTGAGCAGCTGTACGCGGGGCGAGTGTCCCGTTCCCGTGAGGCCCGGCATCCATTCCCGAGCGGGACGGGTGGGCGCTGAGCATCCCGGCCATCGGCTCTTGTCGGAATGCCTTCAGGTGGGTTCTTCCTCAGAATTGGGACTCCATCTCCGTGTTCGTCGCAGGGCGGACGCATGTCAAGGGTCGGAACACCTGACCATCGCGGACGTACAGGTCCGACAGCGCACGTAACCCGTTGCACAGGTCCCCTGCGTCAGCTGAATCCGACGAAGCGCTATACCTGCCAAACGATTCCGGCCGTTCGCAGGTTAGAAGCGGCAACGAGAGTGAGTCGCGGCCGATAGGGTGAATGTCCCGCGGCGATTTGGACCTGACACCTTGGTGGTGGCACCTGTGCTAAGCGTGGGTATTGTGCTTCAGGCCCAGGGACGCGTCTGTGCCAAAGTGCACAGTTTGATTTCCCGTTTCTGCCAGTATCGGCTACCGACCTCTAGTCCGCGCCGGTTGGGGGGGCGCAACCCGCGCGGGGTGCGTCGGCCGTCACTGACGGTCCCTTCGCACTGAGGCAACAAGGGGCAGCTGTCGATCGCTAATCGGAAGGAATCTTCAGCAAGCTCTTGGAGCTCAATCGAGCGCCAGTGCCCGTCTCAGATCCGAAACGCTGGAATCACCGAGGAAATGGTGGGTCTGCAGACCGATGTCCCGTGCGGCCTGGATGTTCTCCAGGCGATCGTCCACGAAGAGCGTCACGTCCGCTGCCAGGCCAAGTCGCTCGAGGCAGATGCGGTAGATCTCCGGGTCCGGCTTGCAACAGCCGACTTCACACGAGGCGACCACGACATCGAACCACCGCTCGAGCCGTCGCTCGCTTCTCAGTCGGTCGACGATCTCCATCACTCCGTTCGAGAGCATAGCCGTGCGACCTCCTCGTACGCGGAACGCCGCCGCGATGTCCCATACCTCGGGCCGATAGTCGCTCCATGATTGAAAGTCCGCGTCGATCAGATCGGCGATGACATCGCCGGACACCCGACCAGATGCATCGAGCACCCGCCGCCAGTATTCCTCACCTGTGAGTCCACCGTCATACTCGGCCCTGTGCCGCCAGTACCGCGATACGAGCTCGTCGAACGGAAGGCGAGCACGCGTTGCCATCCGTTCCAGGGTCGCGCGCGGCTGAGATCGAGTCAGTACTTCACCGAAATCCAGGATCAATCCTTCAACTGGCATTGTGGTGAGAGATTACTACCCCCGCAGAAGCAGGGCTCTTCTCCGGTTCCGAGTCGTGATTGCGCAGCTTCCGTTGCGCATGAACCGGATCATGGTAGATTATCGATTCTCGTTGCGCGACCAGCTGTTCTTGAGGTGGCTATGACCGGACATCATGTCGACCTCCCCGGTGGAAGCGCAAGTCACAACGGCCACGCTCGTCGGCCAGTTGCGCGACAGCTCCGGGGCGGTGATCCCGGGCGGTCGTCGCCACGCATGAGGAGACTGGCGTCGCCCGCGAAGCATTGACGGACGTCAACGGCGAGTTCGTGATGGCGGCGCTGCCGAGCGGCCCTTATACGGTGAAGATCGAGCTGGCGGGTTTCAAGACCCTGCAGAACCGCGGCATGCAGCTCCGCGCGGGGCAGACGGTGCGTCAGACGTTCGCCCTCCAGGTCGGCGCCCTGGCGGAGACGGTGACGGTGGCGGGAGAAACCCCGCTCATCGAGACGTCGGCCTCGCTGCTGCAGGCAGACAGCCTCGGGACGCAGGAAGTGCGCGAGCTGCCGGTCAATCGCCGGAACCTCACAAACCTGATGAGCCTGACACCTGGCGTGAGCACCAGCGGCGCCGGAGACGTGCAGATGAACGGCGTCGCCGCTGGCGGCACGGGCGTCACGGTGGATGGCACCGAGGCCAACTCGAATCCCGAAGCCCGGTCGCTCGCCCAGTACGGCGGCCAGAATCAGATCTCCGTCATGAGCCTCGACGCCGTCGCCGAGGTCCAGATCGTCAAGGGCGTGCTGTCGGCGGAGTACGGCGGAGTCGTCGGCGGACAGGTCGATGTGATCAGTCGATCGGGCACGAACACATTCCACGGTTCGGCGTTCTACAGCGGCCAGAACGAGAAGTACAACGCCCGCAACTTTTTCTCCTCCGCGCAACAGCCGGTCGGCACATTCCATCAGTACGGAGGCACACTCGGCGGGCCCATACTCCGCAGCAGAGTGTTCTTCTTCGCCACCTACGAGGGCTACCGGGAGAACGTGCAGTTGAACCTCAACCAGGTGGTGCCGTATAGGGACGTCCGGGACGAAATCCTGCGGGCGCTGCCATTCCCCGGGACGTCGACGGTGCTGGAGGCCCGTCCACTGCCGACCGAGCCGATCGTCTCGTCGCAGGGCGTCGTTGATCCGCGAGTCGGCCGGTGGCGCGGTCTCGGGACGCGGAGACGCACGGCGGCTACTACGTGGACAGCAGCCAGACGATGCTCTACAACGGGCTGCAGACCACCGTTCGCAAGCATTTCAAAGACAGCTACTCCTGGGAGATCAACTACACGCTCGGCAAGAGCGACGCCACACAGGGTGGCGACCTGTCGGCGTACTACATCGCGGCCTTCGAGAACAACCAGGACTTCTGGGATCCCGAGTTCGATCGGGGGCCCGCCAGCAACGACATCCGTCATCGTCTGAACGGCTCGTTCATTGTGGAGCTCCCCGGAATCCCGAGCGGGCACAGCATTTAGGGCCATTTGTCTGGCGTTTTTACGAATCCGAATGCTCCCGTGGGCTACCGACGCCAGCCAGCGCGCCAATCGGCAGCCCTCGCAGCAACCGGCTCGCGTCAAGCCCCAGCACGGCGCCGACAGCGGTCAGGAGCACCATACCGTGGAAGATGCCGGTGATCAGACTGTGGCGGACGTGCAGCGTGTGCCAGGTGTAATCGCCGAGCGTGGCGACGAGCGCCACGCTGAGAATGCCGAGACCGATCGTCATCGCTCCTCACACAATCCGGCCCGCCGCCAGGCCCGAATGTGTCCACGAAGATAGTAACGTGCGTGTATGCCCCCGCCAGCGCAACACCCAATTCGTGGTCTGCACACAATGTGCGCACTCGTGCATAGACTAGCCGCGAGTGCGTTAGATGGGACGGCATCATCCGGCATCGAGCAAGCTCTCGACTAGACCCTCAGTGGCACGCGTCCTGCCGCGATCGGATAGCATCAGTTGCAGGCGCGAATTGGAACCTACCATGTCGATCGAGCAGTTCACGATCGGCTTCGCAGACGTCAAGCCCGATCGTGGGGTGCTCTACATGGCGTGGGACCAGACGATTGGGAGCATCGTTTTCACTTGCGGAAGTAGCGCCGATCAGGCCGTCGGCCCACGAGGTGCTGGCCGGCCGATGACGAGGCGCCGATCCCGGACCTCAGGATCAAGGGGGAGCGAATGTCTAAAACGATTGGTAGCGCGCTGGCAGTAGTGCTCGCCGTGACGGCGACGACCGTCCTCACCGGCAATACGATTTTTCGATCCGCTCAGCACGACTATCGCGTCGTCACAGTCGCGGACGGACTCGTACAACCGTGGTCCATCGCGTTCCTTCCTGGCGGTGACGCCCTGATCACAGAACGGCCCGGTCGTCTTCGCATCCTGCGCCAAGGAAAACTCGTGACGCAGCCGGTAGACGGCGTTCCTAAGGTGTTCCACTCTTCGCAGGGCGGATTGCTCGAAGTCATGCCGCATCCCGAGTTCGCGAAGAACCGCCTGATCTATCTGAGTTTCTCGAAGCCCGGCGCAACCGACGCCAAGGCGACCACGACGCTGATACGTGGTCGCTTCGACGGCACCGCGCTCACCGGAGTCGAGCAAGTGTTCGAAGCGGTGACTGAAGGGGCCAACCATTTCGGCGGCAAGCTCGCCTTCGACCGCAACGGGTTCCTGTTCTTGACGCTCGGTGACCGCCAGGTCCTCCCTGAAGGCAAACTCGAAGCGCATCCTGCGCAGGACCTCTCGAATCATCACGGCAAGATGATCCGGCTGCATGACGATGGGCGTGTGCCGAGCGACAACCCGTTTGTCAGTCGCGCCGGCGCCCGGCCGGAGATCTGGAGCTACGGCCACCGCAACGTGCAGGGAATCGCCATCCATCCGCAGACCGGCGACATCTGGACGAACGAACACGGTCCTCAAGGCGGAGACGAACTCAATCTTGTCAGGCCAGGCCTGAACTACGGCTGGCCGGTCATCGGGTATGGGGTGATGTATCGGACGGGTGCGGCCATTCACGGCGGAACACAGCGCGACGGCATGGAACAGCCGGCGCAGGTGTGGGTGCCCTCGATCGGCATTTCCGGGGCGATGTTCTACACCGGCGATCGGTTTCCGCATTGGCGCGGCAGCCTGTTCGTCGGCGGCATGGCCCGCCAGCGGCTGGTCCGGTTGACCCTCGATGGGCAGCGCGTCGTCAGCGAAGAGGCCCTCGTGCCATCGCTGGGCCGGATCCGAGATATCCGGCAGGGGCCGGACGACGACATCTACCTGGTCACCGACAATCGCGAGGGGAAGCCGACGCCGATCCTGAAGATCGAGCCGGTCGAGCGCGGCCCGATCAAGTAGGAGCCGTCCTCAGCAGGCGCGTCCAGCGGATTGAAGCCATCGCGGCCTTTGGCTTCACGGAGCGCCAGGCGCGGGTCCTGTGGCACGTGCTCCTGCACTCTGGCGTGTTCGTCGAGCGCCAGTACCGCGGCTTCGCGGGCGGTCGCGGGACGGACGTCGCCTGCGCCTCTGATGTACCGGTCCGCGCAGCCACGCTCGACAGCACGACGCAGGCGTTCCCAGCTAAGATGGGCACGTTCACTGCTCCAGAGTATGCCCACAGGATCTCTGACGTCCCCGCCGTCATTCGGGTGGGAAGCCTGGTATGCCGCCGCCGGTGGCCGTTCCATTGCCATCGAGGAGGTGAGTACCTACCTGAAGAAAATCTTCGACGATCAAGATCCGCTGTTCGAGGGTCCCGTCGCGGCGGCGCGATTTTGGGTCTCCGGAGGCGGCCGCGGATCACCTGATGGAGAAGGCTCGGGAATTCGGCGCAGACATCGTCGGCATCTGCGAAATCGAGCCGACGGACGTCTACCGGGGCCGGACCGTGCCGGAAACGCCATCGCCGTCGGCCAGCGGATGCGGTGGCGAGAATTTCAAGTGGTCCCCTCGCGAGCGTCGGCGATCGAGTGCCGTCGCGTCTACTTTACGCTTGGCGAGACGGTCATCCGCCTGGCCAGTTACATCCGGTCACTCGGACACGCCTGCCGGGTGGAGCATCCGATCGGCGACAGCGACTTGCTGCACATTCCCATTGGACTCAAGGCGGGATTCGGCGAACTTGGCCGGCATGGATCCATCATCCACCCGAAGCTTGGGCCGCTGTTCCGGATGGGCAGCGTCGCAACTTTCAGCCTGGTTGCGCTGGTCCGCGACGAGCGTCCACCTAGGATGTGCGTCGTTCAGATGACGTCGACTCGTGCCCTGTGCCCCGGTGCGCCGGCGATGTGTCCGTCGCACGTCAGGAGAGGCAGTTCGAGCGCCTCCGCGAGTGCGACGTAAATGGCGTCATAGGCGGTGAGGTTCTTGCGAAGCTCCCACGCGCGAGGCAGGAGCACGTCGTGTGGATAGCGCAGCAAGGGCATGTGCAGGAAGTCCTGCAGGGCCGCGTGGGCTCGGGCGTCTGAGACGACGCCCTTCACGACGTGCTTCCTCAACACCTGCGCGACCTCCACGTCGAGCAGGTGCGGCGCGTGCAGGCGAAAGGAATCGCCTCGCTTGGTGAAGATCCGAGCCTCTACGGCGGCCCCTCTCGACGTCTGCAGCAGCCACTCGAGCGCCGCCGACGCGTCGAGCACCATCACCGGGCGTCGCGCTCCTCGCGGACAGCCCGGGCTGCGGAGACCTTCAACTTGACCGGTTCTCGTCGATGCAGTCGCTCGCGCAGCTCCTCCATCGTCGGACGCTCGGCGAGCTGCCGGATCTCGCCCAGGAGAAAGTCCGACAGCGACATGCCGGCCATTGCCGCGCGCGCCTTCAATGTGCGGTGCACGGTGTCGGGCACATTACGAACCTGAATCATCTTTGGCATGTGAATAGTGTGTTCACATGTTCAGCACATGTCAACATTCGTGGATGCATGAAGTTGCTCCCGTTCACGCGCAGCGAGCGAGCATCCGGCGACTTCGCGTCGCACGACCTCAGCAGACGGTGGGGATTGTGCCAACTGTTAGCCCGTCTTTGCCACCTTCAGCAACGGCACCCCGAAAGAAGACTCGGCGAACCTTACGGCCGCTCGTCTCCGTCGTACCGTTTCGAAGCGAAGCCGCGGCCTGGCTTTCTGGTCCTGATGGCAGGACCGTGGTACTCCCGGCCGCGCCCCTGCCACTGGCCGTCACAGCCGATGGGGCCCACGTCTACGCCGGCCTTGCCGATCGGTCCGTTGTTGATATCGATGCGACGACCAACACCGTCGCCGGTGTCATTCCCGATGTCGCCGCGGGATCGAATCTGACACTCGACATCACGTTCGCCAAGGGGCGAGCCTACGTGCCGACCGGGGGCGGCACCGGCTTCCATGAGGGAGTCACCGTCATCGATGTGGCGAGCCGGGCGATCGTGGCGACAATTTCCGTCGCCAATCCACTCGAGATCGGGACGAGCCTTGACGAATCCCGCGTGTTCGTCGCGCGCGAGTTCGGGCTCACGGCCATCGATACGGCCACGAACCAGGTCGTTGCGTCCACGGAGCTGTCCGACGACCGCCCCGGCCGCCTGGCACTCAGCCCTCACCCGCGCGTTTGCCGGCGTCGTCATCGATGCGCCGGTGCGGGGCGCACGCGTCCAGCAGCCGTTCATCGTCGCTGGCAGGGCCGTGGACATCTTCGGATCCGCGGCGGGTCCGGGAATCGACGCGGTGCACGTGTGGGCGTTTCCAACCACCGGCGCCAGTCCGATATTCCTCGGCGCCGCGGCATACGGGCGTCCGCGTTCTGACCTTGCCGCTCTCTTCGGCGCACCGTATCTCAACTCCGGCTATCAGCTGACGGTGCGGGGCCTGACCCCTGGTGCGTACACGCTGACAGCGTTCGGCCACAACACGCGGACCGGCGCCTTCTCCGTGACGCGCCAGGTGTCGATCACCGTGACGTCCAGCCTGCGCATGGCCGTGGACACACCCGTTCCCGGGGCGTCCGTGCCCAGCTCGTTTGTTGTCGCCGGTTGGGCGCTCGACGGGGCTGCGACCACGGGGTCTGGCATCGACGCCGTGCACGTCTGGGCCTATCCGTCATCCGGAGCCGCGCCCATCTTTGTCGGCGCAGCGACGCTCGGGCACGCGCGACCGGACGTCGCCGCAGCGTTGGGTCCGCAGTTCGGCACCACCGGTTATGCGCTCGACGTGCAGAACCTGCCCGCCGCTCGTACACCACAACGAACAGTTTTGCCGGAGTGTGCGCGGTGCGTGTCACGGTGCCGTGAATCGCCCATCACGGGCCGGCGGAGTCGCAAACAATTGTGATCGGGCCGCGTGCGCTTCCGCTCGGGTCGGGCAACCCAGGACGGACCGGGGCGCGCTTCCTTCGGCGCGGGTAGTGATTCCCGTCATGGCTTGTCGCGAATCGGCAGGACGTTGAGAATGACCAAGTCGTCAATCGCGACGCTCTCGAGAACCTCGGAGCGAACTCTTGGTTCGTAGGCCTCTACGAAATGCACCCCCGGCTCCGTACACGACAACGGCCCCGCTCGGGGCCGTGCCGACAAGTGCTGATTTTGCTGCGACTTAGTTGGTGGGCGCTGCTGGAATCGAACCAGCGACCCCCGCCGTGTGAAGGCGATGCTCTACCGCTGAGCCAAGCGCCCAACTGAGGAAGTTCACAGTGTAGCCCAACGCGCGACCGCGCGGCAACGGCCCGACCGCCGCCGCTACGACCCGACCTTGCCTTTCGGCTGCTTCGCCTGCGCGAGCAGGAGCGACAGCATCTTCGCGTACCGCGCATCGGCCTCGGTGAGCGTCTTGGCGTAGTCCGCCTCGGTCCCCTTGGTCTTCTTCCACTGACCATCGAAGACGGTCGTCTTGCCCTGCTCTTCCCACGAGTCGCCGTTCTCGGATCGCGAGATCAGCCCGTCCGGCCCCATGTCCTGCACGAAGATCTTCGTGCCCGTGGTGGCCGACGCGTGCAGGTCCATGTAGACCCCGCGGAAGTCACCGGACTTGATCTTGTCGACGAGCAGGGTCGGCGCCGAATACTGGGCAGAGACGACCAGGAGCTGCGTCTCCGCGATGAGGATGGCGGCGATGAAGGTGCCCTGGGCGGACGGATCGACCGCCGCGATGGAGTCGAGCTTCGCGGCTTCGAGCACCTGCGACAGCTCCCTGGCGGCGGCGGCGGATTTGGCGTCTTCCGCAGCGTTCAGCGCGGTCGCGGAGGCCAGGACAGCAGCGGCAACGAAAACGAGCGGCCGACAAATGACGCGGCACGATATAGGTTGCATGGGCGGCCCTCAGGAACAAAGTTGTGAGGGTCACGTTGTACCATGCTCCGGCTCGGCGGTAAAGGCCTATGAAAGACGGCGGTTTCAGCCGATGAAAAGGGGGTCTTCCTCGTCGGCGGGCCGGCGGTGGGCCGGGCGGAGGTCGCGCCACCCGCCCAGCGCACCCAGGCCGGCGCGGACGGCGGCGACGATGGCCATGCCTTCACGCGCGGGGGTGATGATCGCGTCCTGCAGCACGGCGGCGGTCTCCTCCACACGACGGGAGAGGTCGGTCACCACGCGATCGACTTTCTGCGCCTGCGCAGTGGCGAGCGCCACGGTGCGGGAGGCCTCGTCCGCCAGCGCGTTCACCTTGACGATGAGCGGACGGACCTCCTGCTGCACGGACGTCATCATCTGCTGCGCCTGCCGCGCCAGCCGCATCGCCGCGATGATCGCGCCGACCTGGATGAGCGCCATGATCAGCGTCGCGACGGCGATCACGCCCAGAAAGATTTCAGACCAGCCGCTCGTCACAGATCGTCCCCTCCGCCGGTGGCCGGACCGGTCGCGCCGCCGCGCGCCTGTTCGTACGCCTCGCGGCCACGCTCGATGGCGGACGAGAGTGTCTCCTTGCCGCGATTCACGAATTCGCGCCCCTGTCGCGCCGCAGCGTCGGCGCGCTCGCGTCCCTCGCGCGCCTTCTCCCCCAGCACCCGGCGCGTGTCCTCGCCGGAGGCCGGCGCCATCAGCAGCGCCACCGCCGCTCCGGTGACGGCGCCAAGTACGAACGCCAGAATGACCGTTCCAGCCGCGCCGTCGTCGTCTCTCGCCATGGTGTGATCTCCAGCTTAGAAGATGCTGACCCGCACGTTGAGATACTTCTTCGGGTCCTTCCGGATATCGGCAATGAGCTGTTTGAGCTCGAGTGCCGTGCCGTTCATGTTCTCATATAACGCTTTGTCGTGCAGCAGCCGGGCGGCCGAGCCGTTGCCGGTCTCGAGCGTCGCGAGGACCTTGTCAATCCGATCGGAGAGCGCGTTGATCCGGTTCCACAGCGCCTGATCCGTGAGCAGCTTGCCGGCCGTTCCTTCGCCGCGCTGCAGCCCGCCCAGGATCTTGTCGGCGCTGGCGGCCGCCGACGTCGCCGATTTCGCGAGCGCATCGTCGTTCAGCAGCTTGCCGAGGCTGCCCTCCCCCGCGTTGATCCGGCGCGTCATCTCCTGGAGATTCGCGAGCGCGAGATTGGCCTCGCGATACGCGGCGGGGTCCTTGATCAGCATGCCCAGCGAGCCTCGTCCCTGCTGCAGGCCGGTCGCGACCGCCTGCGCCGCGGCGACGAACGCGTTGAACTCCGTGTAGACCTGATCGTCGGTGAAGAGCTTCCCCACCGTGCCCTTGCCGGCGCGGATCTCCTTGATGAGCCCTGTTGCCTGTTCGAGCGTCTGGGTCGCCCCTGCCGCGACGTCGCCAATCTGCCCGGCCGTCTTCGCGGTCTGAATGTAGTCGCCGTCCTTGAGCGGCGTCCCCTGCGTCGACGGACTGATTTCGATGATCGGCTCCCCGAGCAGACTCAGCGATCCGATGGATGCGCGGGACTGATCGGTAATGCGTCCCACGTTCTCCTTGTTGACGCCGAGGGTGATCTGCACGTCGGACCCGACGAACTCGACCGCCGTGACCTGGCCGACATCGACCCCCGCAACCCGGACGACGGCCCCCGACTTCAGCCCCTGGACGTTCGGGAACTTCGCCTTGAGCTCGTACCGCTGCCAGGCAAAGCCTCCCTGCCCGCCGACGGCAAAAATGAGCATCGCCGCGAGCGCCAGCGCGGTCACGGCCAGGATCCCGATTTTCAGTTCCGACCAGGCGAGCGATCGTGTTCGGGGCATGTCAGCAAACCTTCCTACGATAAAAACGCATCGATGTACTTGTCCGTGCGGGCGGCCTCACGCAGCTCCGAGGCATTGCCTTCGAACGCGATGCTGCCGTCCTTGAGCATGATGAACTCCGCTTCGTCGGCCTTCCTCGTCGCCGCCTTTTCGAACCGGAGCTTGCCGTTCTCGCGCACGGCCATGTGCTCGGCAACGAAAAACGCGTCGCGGAGCTGATGTGTCACCACGATGGAGCTCACCCCTTCGAGATCGCGCAGCTTGATCACTTCTTCGTCGATCGTCAGCGCGGTGATCGGATCCAGGCCGGTCGTCGGCTCGTCGTACAGCAGGATGCGGGGCTTGGCCGTCATCGCACGGGCAATCGCCACCCGGCGCCGCTGGCCGCCGGAGAGCTCCGACGGCATCCGGTCGATGAACTCCGCCAGTCCGACGAAACCCAGGACCTCCTCGACACGGTGGTTGACCTGGTCGAGCGGCAGCTCGGTCTCTTCGAACAGCTTGTAGCCGACGTTCTCCCGCACGGTCAGCGAGTCGAAGAGCGCCCCTTCCTGGAACACCATGCCCAGGTCGGCCCGGACCTTCATCAGGTTGTCCTCGGACATGTCGTCCACGCGCTCGCCGTTCACGAAAATGAGACCCGTGTCCGGCTTCAGCAGTCCCAGGATCAGCCGAAGAATCGTCGACTTGCCGGCGCCGCTCGCGCCGAGAAAAATCTTCGTGTGCCCGGTCTGCAGCGTGAACGAGACGTCCGTGAGGATCGCCTTCTCGTCGAACGCGAGACACACCTTGTCGAACACGATGATCGGCCCGCCATGGGCCATCGCTTCTTCGAGGAGCGGCGGACGGACGACTTGATTGATTGCCATCAGTACATCAGCGCGATGATCAGCTTCGTCACGAGAAAGTCCACGGCGATGACAGCCACCGACGCCGCCACCACGGCGTTCGTCGTCGCGCGTCCGACACCCTGGGTCCCGCCGCGGGTCCGCAGGCCGACGTGGCACCCGATACTCGCGATGGTGAAGCCGATGAAGAACGGCTTGATGAGCCCCATCCAGACGTCCTCGATGTACAGCCCCATGACGACGCTGTTCCAGTAGACACCGGAGGGGACTTTGAGCTGGGTCACCGTGACGATCCACGCGCCCACCATGCCGAGCCCGCTCGAGACGACGGTGAGCAGCGGCACCATCAGAAGGCCTGCGAGCATGCGCGGCAGCACGAGCTTCCGGATCGGATCCGTGCCCAGGGCGCGGAGTGCCGCGATCTGCTCGGTGACCATCATCGAGCCGAGCTCCGCCGCAATGCCCGACCCGACGCGACCCGCCACCATCAGCCCGGTCAGCACGGGCCCCAGCTCCTTCACCATCGACGCGCTGACCAGGCGGCCGACCATCGACCGCGCGCCGAACTGATCGAGTGTCAGTCCCGACTGCAGCGCCAGCACCATGCCGGTGAACATCCCGGTCAGGAGCACGACCGTCAGCGAGCCGACGCCGACGGCGTCGAACTGTTCGATGACGTCGCGCATGTAAAAGGGACGGGTGACCATCGCGCGGCCCACCTTCCCCACCATGTAGACGTACTCCTGCACCTCCAGGAGCGCCGCCTTGAGCCAGCTCTCGACGAGTCCGATCATCAGCGTCGGCCCCCCGTGAGACCGAGCTCGCGGTCGCGCAGCTGCTTCACGCGGTCGCGCAGGGCGGCGGCTTTCTCGAATTCGAGGTTGGCGGCGGCCGATTTCATCTGCGCCTGGAGCTGCGTAATGTGAGCCTCGAGCTCGCCGTGCGTCCGGAAGCCGTCCTCATCGTCGCCGGCCGTCTTCGGCACGGTCACGTAGTCGCGTTCGTACACGCTCGACATGACGTCGTCGATGCTCTTGACGATCGACGCGGGCGTGATGCCGTGCTCCAGGTTGTAGGCCTCCTGGATCTGACGGCGCCTGTCGGTCTCGCTGATAGCGAGCTTCATCGAGTCCGTCATCTTGTCGGCATACATGATCGCCCGGCCGTTGATGTTCCTCGCCGCACGGCCGACGGTCTGGATGAGCGAGCCGCTCGACCGGAGGAATCCCTCCTTGTCGGCATCCAGGATCGCCACGAGCGAGACTTCGGGAAGATCGAGCCCTTCTCTCAGCAGGTTGATCCCGACGAGCACGTCGAACTCTCCCCGCCGCAGATTCCGCAGGATCTCGATCCGTTCCAGAGTGTCGACGTCGGAGTGCAGGTAGCGGACCTTCACTCCAAGCTCCTGATAGTACCTGCGTCAGGTCCTCCGCCATCCGTTTCGTGAGGGTCGTCACGAGTACACGTTCGTGCCTGGACACGCGGTCGCGGATCTCGGCCAGGAGGTCGTCGATCTGCCCGCGCACGGGGCGGATCTCGATCGGCGGGTCCACCAGCCCGGTCGGGCGGATGATCTGCTCGACCACGGCGCCGCCCGCCCGGCGCAGTTCATACGGTCCGGGGGTCGCCGATACGAACATGAGCTGGTTCACGCGCGACTCCCATTCCTCGAAGTTCAGCGGGCGATTGTCCAGCGCGGACGGCAACCGGAATCCGTACGCCACGAGGACCTCCTTGCGCGACCGGTCCCCGTGATACATCCCGCGCACCTGCGGGACCGACTGGTGGCTCTCGTCGACGATGATGAGCGCATCGGGCGGTAGATAGTCCAGCAGTGTCGGCGGCGGATCGCCGGGACCCCGCCCGGTCAGGTGCCTCGAGTAGTTCTCGATGCCGTGGCAGTATCCGATCTCCCTGATCATCTCGAGGTCGAACATCGTCCGCTGATGGAGCCGGTGCGCTTCGAGGACCTTGCCTTCCGATTCGAGCTGGGCGCGGTACCAGGTGAGCTCCGCCTTGATGCTTTCAACCGCGGCTTTCGTGCGATCCCTGGACGTGACGAAGTGCGTTTTTGGGTAGATGGCGACCTTGTCGTGACGCTTGAGCGTCTTGCCGGTCAGGGGATCGAAGGTGATGAGCTCGTCCACCTCGTCCCCGAAGAGCTCGATTCGAAGCGCCGTGTCCTCGTATGACGGCTGGACCTCGACAATGTCTCCACGGACCCGAAATACGCCCCGTCCAAATTCGTGATCGTTCCGCTCGTACTGGATCTCTACGAGTTTCCTGAGAATCTGCTCCCGATCGATGCGCTGCCCCCGCTCGAGCGGCAGCATCATCCCGTAGTACGCCTCCGGCGAACCCAGCCCGTAGATGCATGAGACGCTCGCGACGATGATGACGTCCCGGCGTTCGAAGAGCGATCGGGTGGCGGAGAGCCGCATCCGATCGATCTCGTCGTTGATCGTGGCTTCCTTCTCGATATAGGAGTCGGTCGTTGGAACGTAGGCCTCGGGCTGGTAATAGTCGTAGTAGCTGACGAAGTACTCGACCGCGTTCTCGGGAAAAAAGCGCCGGAACTCCTGGTACAACTGGGCGGCCAGCGTCTTGTTGTGCGCCATGACGAGCGTCGGCTTGTTCACTCTGGCGATGCACTGCGCCATCGTGAACGTCTTGCCGGATCCGGTGACACCGAGCAGGACCTGGGCCGGATCGCCGCGCTCCAGCCCCTCGACGAGCTCGTCGATCGCCCGAGCCTGGTCGCCAAGGAGCTGGAAGTCCGTCACCAGCTTGAACTGATCGTATTTGGACGCCATGGTGATCAGGAAAGCGTACCACAGGAGGAGGGAACGAACTCAGCGAGCGCGTGTCGAGACGAGGCGGAGCCTGACGACGACGAAGCGTCGTGAGGGACAGTTTTGTCTCTTTCTTCAGCTGCCTTCTTTGAACTTCGCAAAATAGCCGTCGCGCGTCCGCAGGCGGACGTTCTTGAGATCCGGGCGCTTGAGCCGTACGTCCACGCGCCGCCACGCGCCATTCGTGCGCTCGTCCGTCGACGTGTACCCGATGCTGTAGCGCGCGGCGATCTCGTGCTGAATCTTGTCGTACATCTTGTCGATTTCCTTCAGGCTGACGGGAAAGAACGCCTGTCCTCCCGTCATGACGGCGAAGCGGTCCAGCTGCTGCCGCTGCGCGGTCGCCCCCGATCCCTGATGCTGGAGATACCCGACGACATAGACCGTGACGTCGGACGCACGCAGGAGATCGATCACATCCTTCTGGCTGAGCGCGCTGCGGCTGTCGCCGCCGTCGGTGTACATGACCAGCACTTTCTGACCGGTCTGACCGTCCGCCCCGTCGAGGTACACACCCAGCGCGTCGTACAGCGCCGTGTAGCCGTCCGGCTTGCGCCCCCGGATGCGCTCAATCAACCGCGGATACTCGTTCGACGTATAGCGTGCGACGCGCACCTCGGTCGCGAAATCCACCAGCGTGATGTCGACCGCCCCCTCCATCGCGTTCAGGAACTTGATCGCCGCGGTCCGGACGTCCTTGATGTCCTCCTCCATGCTGCCGCTGGTGTCCAGCAGGAAGCCGATGTGCAGAGGAGGCGCGGTGGCGGGATCGCCTGCCGCGAAGAACTTGATCGTCTGCGCCTTGCCGCTTTCCTTCACTTCGAAGTCGTCTGCAGTCAGGCCGTTGATCGGCGCCCCCTGCTTGTCGGTGACGACCACGCTGAAGTGAATGAGATCGACCTCGGTGCGGAAGGTCTGCTGCGCCGTGGCGGGACCGGCGGCCGCCGCGAATGTGACCGTGAGAATGAGCACCGCAAATGCGCGTGTCATGATCAAAATACCTTGAAGGCGCTGATGCGCACGACCTGTGTGCCAAGAGTGCCGTCGCCGTTGACCCCGCGGAAGCCATAGCCCCACTCGAGCGCGACGAGCGTCCCGAAGGGGGCCGGCACTTCGGCGGCTGCACCCACTCCCGTGTAGTTGCGCAGGCGGCGCCCGAAACCGGGATCGTGCACCGCCGCGGAATCGACAAACGCATCGAACCGCGCAAGCTTGCCGGCCGACCACGCCAGCGCCGTCCGCAGCACGGCGCCACGGTCGTACCGGATGAGCGCCGACGGGTAGCCGCGCAGCCGGTTGTCGAACGTGCCAAAGGTGTACCGGCTGAAGCGATCGAGATCCCGGCCCGACATCCACGCACCTTCGATTCGCGCCACCACGCGCGGCGTGATGACGGCCGACCGCGTCAGAGACGCGCCGTACCGCTGGAAGTCGCGTTGCCCGATTCGGTACTCCGAAGAACCGGGCGGTCCCCACGCGCGCCAGCCGCTGCGCATCGAGGGGTTCCACCAGAGCGACCCGTTCCATCCGCGGCGCTGCGCGTCGAGCGCGAAACGCGCACCGTGCACGACCTGGTTCGCCGGGACCGTGAACGTCGGAGACGTCAGGTCGCCGGCGGTGAGGCGAGTGTAATCCAGGTCGTAGCCGAGACGAACGGATATGAGAGGCGTCACCGACCTCAGCAGCCAGACGGACGCCTGGGCAGGACGCTGGCGGATGTTCTCGGCGTAGATCTCGCGCCCGTTCACGAACGAGCGATCGTTATATGTGGACGCAATACCGAATGCACGTCCGGCGAGCTGCCACCGGCTCCCGAAAATCGAGGGGACGGAAAAGGCGAGCTGACCATACGTTCCGCCAAAAAAGACGCTCAGCTGGGTGCCGGTTCCAAACAGATTGAAATCCACGTAACTGAGACCGGCAAATGGAAGCGGGATCGAGATATTCGGATCGAGGATCACCCCGAGCGCGAGGGTGCGCACGCGGCTCGCGCGCCCGGCGACCTCCGGCTCCGCCTGCACCGTGCCCGCGGGCCCGGGGGGGCTGCGCTTCAAGTACCGGTAGCCTTCGCTCGTGTCGCGCAGCATCACCGCATCCGACGCCAGGGCCGCCTGACGACGGGTCGCGAAGTCCGGCGGATTGATCTCGTGCGATGTCATCGACAAGACACGGTGAATCGGCGTCCGGTACGACGCGCCTTCGTAGGTCTGACGCACATCGGAACGCGAGAGCAGCCAGATCCCCTCGCCTGCCTGATGGAAGTCGTCCACCTGTTCGGAGGCGACAATCGGTCCGCGAAGCCGCGTCTGCGACGCCGCAACCCGGACGATCGCAAAGCTGTCCGTCGCGATCCACGCGCGACCTCGGAAAAGCGGCGCATCCCCCGTGGGATCGAACTCCACGACATAGCAGGGGGTTGTCCCGATCGTCTCCCGGCCGGCGAGCCGGTACCGGTAAACGCTCGTGAGCGTGATCGTGAGGGGGGGCGACGCCACGCGCTCCGGTTCGATGATCGGGAGTCGGGGCACGCCGCTTCCCCGGAACTCGATCCCGTTGATGCGGATCGCGCGCTGTTCGAGGTCGGTTACGCCTCCTGCGGCGTAGAGGATGGTCTCTGAACTGATCGTGACGGGCGCCGGAAAGCCTGGAGCTTCGAACGACAGCGTCAGGCTGCCGCGCGAGATGATCGCCTTGACCGCAGACGCCTGTCGCGCCGCGGCCGCCTGATGCCTGGCGACGATTTCTTCAACGCTCAACGAGCGGGCCCCGACCACCTCCACACCTTCAGCGAATCGATCTTCGGCGTTCTGCGCGGGGACCCTCACGATGTAGTCCCCGGTCGCGAGGCGGATGCGCTGAACGCCGGCCGACGCCGGCGCGACGACGAGCGCCTCGTCGGACGAGCAGGACGGGGCGAACGCGACGACCTCCAGCGTGCCAGGGTTGAGATACGCCTCCGCGTTCGCGGTTCCGCACGTCACCTGCACGCGCGGCGACGGAACCAGGCCGGCGGTCAGGACCTGCGCCGCCTGCGCGGTCGCCTGGATCACTGGACTCGCGATCCCCACGTCCACGGGCAGGCGCCAGAGCCACCGTTCCACGCCTGGCGTTCCCGTTGGCGCCAGTGCGGCGGAGAGCGATGCCGGCGGCTCAGGGGAAGTGCGCCACACGGCGGGTCCGGCGGCGTCCGCCGGCGAGGCATCGGTCCAGACCACAAAATCGACGTAAGGCCCGAGATCCTCCGCGAGGAGGGCCGGGACGACGACGCCCGAGGCGAGGATACCGAATTGAATGCCGGCTCTGGCGCCCGCACGGGCGGCCGTGCTCTGCGTCTTCAACAGAAAGGCCGTCTGGCGTACGTCGTCGGCCGGCGCCCCACTGAGATCGATGAGCAGCCGGCTCGTAGCCGCCAGGACATCCGCCGGCACGACCTCGGACGGCAGGCCGGTCACGACGAGGCCCGGACGCCCGCCGCGCGCCGAGATCTCCGCCAGCGCGTCGAGTGCCGTCCGCTCGGCGCCAGGCGCGACCCGGACGAGGACCTCCAGCCCCTCCAGGCGTGCCGGCAGCGCGGGGACCATCCCGGGGGTCATTTCGAGGGCGAGGCACGCCGCACACACCGGCCCCTGCGCCGCCGCGACGCCGACGGCAAGGGTCATGCAGGCGACGGCCACCGCCAGCCGCCGCCCGTGCCTGTGAAGAGCCGGGCCTCTGACGGCGTATAATGCCGGTTTGGTCATGTTCAGAAAGCGTCCCTGATATGCGGGTCGTTGCCATCTGCCAGGACGAGCTCGTCATTCGCTCGCTCGACGCCGTGCTCTTGCCAAGCTTCGAGGTCGATTTCCTCGTCGAGAGCCGCCCGCTCGCCAGGCGTCTCCACGACGC
This sequence comes from uncultured Acidobacteriota bacterium, assembly GCA_963749835.1. Taxonomy (GTDB): domain Bacteria; phylum Acidobacteriota; class Vicinamibacteria; order Vicinamibacterales; family 2-12-FULL-66-21; genus JALZOC01. Next base: position 1,330,391 of record CAVVOD010000001.1, on the reverse strand, counting down.
CGGGATTGAGGCCAGCGCCGGCGACCCTCGCCGCGTCGATACCTACATCAAAGCCGACATCTCCCCGACGACCTGCTTCATCCTCGAAGACAACGGCCGCCGGAGCCTGAAAAAAGTGCTTGGGGCCATCCGCGATGCCGGCGGAACGCTCGTGTACATTCTGCACACCGGGCACACGAACGGTCGGGTGGACGCGGCGAAGGCGGAGTTTCCCGACGTCACGCATCTCGACCTCCCGGAGCTCATCCGTCCAACGCTCGTCACGGAACTGAGCCGCTCGATGACCCGCGCGCGGGTGCAACAGTACCAGCGCTACTTCGCCGATGCAGATCGCGTGCTCATTCTCCTGCACAACGATCCGGACCCCGACGCCCTGGCCAGCGGACTCGCACTCAGAAACCTGCTGCGCCGCACGAAGACCACCGCCATCATCGGGGCGGTGCAGGGGGTGACGCGCCCGGAAAACCTGCGGATGGCGAACATGCTCGACATCCATGTCGAACGGGTCACGCCGGCCTCCTTCCAGGAGTTCGACCGCATTGCGACGGTGGACGTCCAGCCTCACTATTTCGGCGGCATGCTCGATCGGGTGGACCTCGTGGTCGATCATCACCCGGAACAGACAGGGTACAGCGCCGTCTTCAAGGACATCCGCGCGGATTACGGCTCGACGTCCACCATTCTGACCGAGCACCTGCGGGCCGTGGACGTGAACATCTCGGAACGGACCGCGACGGCGATGCTCTACGCGATCAAGTCGGACACGCTCTTTTTCGCGCGCCACACGAACCGGGTCGATCTCGAGGCCTTCACGTTCCTGTACCCCCTGGCGGACGCGGCGCTCATCCGCAAGATGGAGGGAGCGGAAATCACGCTCGAGCGGCTCGACTATGTCACGCGCGCGAGCCAGGGCGGCATCATGCGGGACCAGGTGTTCTGCGCGTTCATCGGCGACGCACCGCGCGAGGACTTCATCCCCTACACCGCCGATTTCTTCCTGCAGCTCGAAGACGTGAAATGGACGATCATCGCGGGTATCGTCAATGGCTGCTTCATCATCAGCGTGCGGAATCTCGGTTACTCGAGGAACGCCGGTGAGTTCGTGAAGCGGTGGTTTGCGGACATCGGCAGCGCAGGCGGACACCGCGCGATGGCGAAGGCGGTCGTGCCGGTCGAGAAGTTCCGTCAGAAGTTCGGCGAGCTTCAGGGCTCGGATGTCACCGCGCGGATCGCCGAGATGGCCGAGCAGTTCCTGCGCGAGGCCGCCACCGAGAAAAAGAAAGAGACCGTCGCTAAGTAAGCGCCTGATCGAGATCCGCGATCAGGTCGTCGACATCCTCCAGCCCCACCGACAGCCGCGCCATCCCGTCCGTCACTCCCGCGCGCGCGAGCTCTTCCTTCGAGTGCCCCCACTGCGACGTCAGGATGGGAAGGCTGCACAGGCTCTCGACGCCGCCCAGGCTCGCGGCGCGCCTGAAGACCGTCAGCCGATCGAAGAACGCGGCCGCGCGTTCGTAGCCCCCTCCCACATCGATGCACACCATGCCGCCGAACCCGCTCATCTGCCGGGCGGCAAGCGCGTGATCGGGATGATCGTCGAGCCCCGGGTAGTAGACACGCTCGACCCGCCGATCGTTGGACAGCCAGCGGGCGATGGCCATCGCGTTCGCGTTGTGCCGCTCGATCCGCACCGAGAGCGTCTTGAGCCCTCGTCCGAGCGCGTACGCGGCGTGCGGGTCCAGCACGGTCCCCACCCTTTTACGCGCCTCGAGCACTTTCCCCATCAACGTCTCCGGCCCCGCCAGGACTCCTGCCGTCACGTCGGCATGGCCATTCAGATACTTGGTCGCACTGTGCATCACGACGTCGATGCCGAGCGCAATCGGCTGCTGGTTGATCGGGCTGGCGAACGTATTGTCGACCACCGAGATGACGTGACGCGCTTGGCACGCGCGTGCGACGGCGGCAATGTCCACGCATCGCAGCGTGGGGTTGACGGGAGACTCGAACCACACCAGCTTCGTCGAGTCAGAGAACATCGACTCCGGCGTTGCCAGCTCCTCCACCGACACGAATCGCGGCCGGACCCCGAACTTCGCAAACAGTTCGGACAGCAGATGCAGCGTCCCTCCGTAAATCGCGGAGCAGCAGACCACCTCGTCGCCGGCTGCCAGGAATGCCATCAGCGCCGTCGTCGTGGCCGCCTGACCGCTCGAGAGCACCATCGCCGATTCTGCGCCCTCGAGCCGCGCGATCGTCCGCTCGACCGCCAGGACGGTCGGGTTGCTGTACCGCGAGTACAGGAACTTCGGCGACGTCCCCTCGTTGTATGCGCGCACCTCCGCCGCATTCTCGAAGAGGAACGTCGTCGTTTCATAGACGGGCGTCGTGAGCGGCGCGGCGTCAGGATTGACACCCTGACCCTGGAGCAATTCAGTGGCTGGTTTCATGGTCGATTCACTTGTACGCACTCCGATAAATGGGGACACTCACCTTTAGCCTAAGTTGTTGAAACCACAGGTCGATTTTCCAGACTCTGAAATCAACAACCACTGCGAGCCCGGAGGGAAGACCGTCTACAGTTCGACGCGGCGGGCGGGGCCACCATCGGCGGGTTGGACTGCGTCGATGCGCTCGCCACCGGCGCCGACGACTGGCTCGATGAACTGCCTGTACGCGTCTCCGTAGCCGCGATCCGTCAGCTCCCAGAGCGGCAATCTCCTGTCCGACCGTTCATCGTACACTCCGGAAAAATCCAGCGGCCCGAGCGGATTGTGTCCGGGACGGATGATGAACAGGCCGGCGAACCGTCCGTCGAACTGCTCGAGCACGTCGCGCAACCCGGCGGCCTCGAAGGCGCCGAGCTGTTCGCCGGCGCGCCCCCTGAGATCGCCGCGCCCCGAGTTGAGCTCGTGCGCATGGCCTGGAGGGGCCGACGCGCTGACGAGAATCACCTGCTCCGCGCCGGCGAGCGCGACCTCCTGAAGCAGCCGCGCCAGCGCTCCCGGACGATCGCAGACGCGATGCGTTTCACCACGCCACACACCCTCCGCCGAGAATGTGGCGAGATGCGGTTCCGTGGCCACGGGTAACGAGAGCGCGCCGGCGAGCGCGTCGAGGGCGTGATCGCGGCCGACGCCCCCCAGGTCGAACGTCTCGAGTGCGCGCCCGGCAGGCTCCGTGGCGCCAGGGCGGCCGAAGAACCGCTGCCTGTGCGCGGTGCCGAGCATCGCAAACACCAGGTCGCGACGCGCGTCCATGTCGTGGACGGTCACGACGAGCTCGCGGAACCCCGGCTGCCCGAGATTGTCGGAGAGCAGCTCCACGTAGCGGCGGGCCAGCTCGGACGGCGGAGGCGCGGCAAGAGGCGCGGCGCCGCGAATCAGGTTCCACAATTCCGCCAGGCTGCGCTCGACCACGGCCGCGGCGGTGAGCGGCGACCCGACGAGGCGCCAGATCGTGCCGTGATGCGTCCGTCGCTTCGTTCGCGCGAGGAGCGACGAGGCGAGCACGCCGGCCGCAAGCGCTCCTACCGCGACGAGCACAGCGAAGAGCACGAGACGAGGAATGATCGTCGGCAGCGCAGTGGGAGCGAACAGTGCATCGACCCAGGCGCTGAAGCTCGTTCGCAGCACACCGCCGGGTCCCTCGAGGCCGACGAGGGTGAGCAGAAGACCGATCGTGCCAATCAGCACCGCGAGCGCAAGGACCGCAACCGGGACCGCGAACACGAGCCCCGCGGCAATGAGTGCCCATCCCGCGACGCGCAGCGGCGGCCGCCAGCCGTAGAACCGCGACGCTGCACGCGATCTCCAGATCCCGTCTGCGTCCCACAGCTTCGCGCCGCCATCGACAGCCGCGAAGAACGCGCCAATCGCCCCCGCGCCACGACCGGCCACGATGTCGATCTTGAGTCCGGCTTCATGGAGCGCGCGCAGAACGCCTGCGTGATAGGCCGCGGCGGTGCCGGAGCCTGTCAGCACGACGGCCGTCCGCAGGCGCGTCGAGTACGAACGATCCGGCGCGTCAGGTGTGATCACGGCTGGAGGCACGAGAAGGATCTATACGTCGTCGTGAATCGTAATCAGCTTGACGAGCTCGAATCGGCGGCTGCCGTTCGGGGCGATGACGTTGACCTCGTCGCCTTCTTCCTTGCCAAGCAGCCCGCGGCCGATCGGTGACGCGGTCGAGATCAGGCCGGCGTCGACGTTGGCGTCTTCCGGCATGACGAGCTGATAGACAATCGTCTGGCCGTTCATATCCTTGAGATGGACGGTCGATCCGAAGCCGACCTTGCCGTGCGGAATACGCTCGAGGTTCATCAGGGAAATCTCGCTGACCCGCTTCTGCAGCATGCTGATCCTCGACTCGACCAGCCGCTGCCGCTCCTTGGCCGCCTGATATTCGGCATTCTCGCGGAGATCGCCGAGCTCGCGAGCGCGCTGGATCTCCCTCGGCAGCTCCGTCTTGAGCTCTTTGTCGAGCGCATGGATTTCGTCTTCGAACTTCTTCAGTAGCCGGGCCTTCATCCGACGAATGGTAGCAGAAATGGAGTGGTCACCCAGCAGCTATCAGCTCCAGCGATCAGCTCTCAGATTTCCGGTCGGGCTTCACTGGTCGGACCTCCATTCCTCCGTTCGGTGCGTGATGGGAACCAGAGCTGACGGCTGTCAGCTGAGAGCTATCAGCCATCAGCAGTACAATCAACAGCCCCATGGATCCCATTTCGAGTCGTCAGAATGCCATCGTCAAGCGCTTCCGCCAGGTGGCTTCAGGAGATCCCGCGGGTGAGTCGATGCTGCTCGACGGCGAGCATCTCGTCCGCGAGGCGCTCGCGTCAGGACTTCGGATCGAGGTCGCGGCCTTCGTCGAACGGTTGGCGAACGGGCCGATGGCAGAGATGCTGGACGCGCTCGAGCGCGGTGGCGCACGAGTGGTGACGATCACGGACCAGGTGTTGACTGCAGTGAGTCCAGTGAGACAGCCATCGGGCGTGGTGGCGATCGCGAACCGGCCGTCAGGTGACGTTCGATCGGGTCCTTCAGACGCGCCCGTCGCTCGTATTGATCCTCGGAGACGTGCAGGACCCAGGCAACGTCGGGGCGATCATCCGCGCCGCCGAAGGCTGCGGCGCAACGGGTGTGGTGGTCACGACAGGCGCGGCCGATCCTTTCAGCTGGAAGGCGCTCCGGGGCGGCATGGGCAGCACATTCCGGTTACCGATCGCCTCCGGGCAATCGCTCGACGCGGCCGTGAGCCATGCCCGGGCAGCCGGGCTTCGCGTGATGGCGACTACGGCGCGCGGTGGTACAGCGCTGCCGGCGTGCGACCTCCGTCCCGGCTGCGCGATTCTGCTCGGCGGCGAAGGATCGGGCCTGCCGGCCGCGATCGTCGAAGCTTCTGACGAACGGATCATGATTCCGATGCAGGCGCCGGTGGAGTCGTTGAACGTGGCGATCGCCGCGGCCCTCGTGCTGTACGAAGCCGCGCGGCAACGCGCCACTGCGGCTCCTCTCGAACGGAGCACGAATGTCGCTCTTTGACGACGAGCCGGCCGCCGCGCCGTCGGCCGCACCGTCTCCCCTCGCCGAGCGAATGCGCCCGCGGACGCTGGACGAGTTCGTCGGCCAGGAGGCGCTCATCGGTCCCGGACGTCCGCTGCGTCGCGCGATCGATGAGGACCGTCTGCAGTCCATCATTCTCTGGGGCCCTCCGGGCACGGGCAAGACGACGCTCGCGCGGCTCATTGCAAGCGTCACGCGCGCGCACTTCATCTCGTTCAGCGCGGTGCTCGCCGGGATCAAGGAAATCCGCACCGTCATGGCGGAAGCAGAGGAAGCGCGGCGCCGGCTCGGGCGCCGGACGATCCTCTTTGTCGACGAGATTCACAGGTTCAACAAGTCTCAGCAGGATGCCTTCCTGCCCCGCGTCGAGGCCGGAGACATCGTGCTCATCGGCGCGACGACTGAAAACCCGTCCTTCGAGGTGAACTCGGCGCTGCTCTCGCGATCGAAGGTGTACGTGCTGAAGGCGCTCGGCGTACCGCAGATCAGCAGGATTCTCCGCCGTGCGCTCGAAGACCGTGAGCGCGGCCTTGGCGCCGTGGAGATCGCGGCAGACGATGACGCCCTGGCCGGGCTCGCGCGGTATGCGAACGGCGACGCGCGCGTCGCGCTGAACATGCTCGAGACGGCGGGGGGACTCGCCAGCGGCACCAGGCGGATCGATCTGCCCCTCGTCGCGGATCTCGCGCAGAACAGGGCCCTGCTCTACGACAAGACCGGTGAAGAGCACTACAACCTCATCTCGGCGCTTCACAAGTCGATGCGAAACAGCGATCCGGACGCAACGGTCTACTGGCTCGCGCGCATGATCGAATCAGGGGAAGACGCGATGTACATCGCGAGGCGGCTGGTGCGGTTCGCCTCCGAGGATATCGGCAACGCCGACCCGCGGGCGCTGTCGATCGCCGTGGCCGCAAAGGACGCGGTGCACTTCATCGGCATGCCCGAGGGAAACACCGCGCTCGCGCAGGCGGCCATCTACCTGGCCGTCGCCGCGAAGAGCAACGCGGTCTACCGTGCGTACCTCGAAGCATCGGAGGCTGCGGCCACCGAAGTGGCGGAGCCCGTTCCGCTGCATCTGCGGAACGCACCGACAAAGCTGATGAAGGATCTCGAATACGGGAAGGGATACCGTTACGCGCACGACGAGGCGGACGGTGTTGCGGCTGGGATGGAGTGCCTTCCGCCGGCCCATGCGGGCCGGCGATTCTACGAGCCGGTGGAGCGCGGGCTCGAGGCGGAGATCAAACGGAAGCTCGATGCGATGCGGAAAAAACCGGACGAGACCTGAGCCGGTTGGCCCCGATCCCGCCTACTTCACTTTCCGCAGCATCTCCGGACGAAGCGGCAGGATGAACGAGAAGCGATAGTCTCCCTGCATCCGGCCGATTGGAATCCCCACGAGGTCTCCCTCGCTGTTGAGTACTCCGCCGCCGGAGACGCCGGGATGGCCGTCTGTCAGGCAGGTGACGAGGTTGTTGCCCGTGCGCTGCCCAACGTAGCCCGTCGAGAGGATGATCCCTTTGGAGTAGTCGTTCCCCATCCGGAAGATCGGCTCCGCAAAATCGAACGCATACGCGAGGTTGAGGTTGAGGGCCGGCAGATCGATGGTTTCCTTGACCTTGATGATGGCCCAGTCTCCCGGATCGACTTCCGCTTTCGCATCGCCGTAGTCCACGACCTTCGCGGCGAGCAATTTGCCCTTGTAGTTCAGCTTGATTGACGCAATCTTCCGGGGGTCGGCAACGCCTTCCTGGCCGAGCACGACCACGGCATGCTTGACGGTGATGAAGTAGCCGTTTCCGAGATAGCCTGCGGTGCCGTAACTGCTCGCGCCCCTGTCGTCGAACGCATTGAGCTCGACGAAGCTGTTCCGCCGTTCGCGAAGCAGCGTCAGCGGGAGAAGCCCCATCTCAGCCGTCAGTTCGCGTTTGACGTCCGCGATGATCGACGCGCGGCTCGCCGCGTTGTCCATCATGGATACAGCCGGCGGCGGCGACACCCGACCGGCGGTCCCGGCGGCCTGCTGCTGGATTTCGCGGCGGCGGAGAAACTCGACCTCGGCACGCAGCGAGGCCGTACGCTCCTCGAGGCCGGCACTCTGCCGGGCACCAAGATAGTTACCCAAGCCAAAGAACATGACGGCGAAAACAATCGCCAGGAATGCTGGAACGGCGCGGCGTGTGGACATAGTTACTCCAAGTTCGGCAGCTAAATCACTCCACGAATGGAGCTTACAGCTTTGCCCGCCCCTAAGCCGAGGCTAGCCTTTTTCGCTTGGACAGCAGAGAAAAGACGACGCTGGGATGCCATTGACTATAAAGCAGTCACACGGCAGTCGTCAAGCGCAATTCTTACATGGCGTACGATTTAGACCTCTTCAGTATGATATTTTGTGCGTGGCGGAGGTGCCTGATGAGGCGTGAACGAGCAGTTTTGCCAATAAAACATGGCAGAAATGTGACAACCGACCTGACGATGAATTTACAGGTGTGCTGATCTATACAGCGCTCACCAGTCGTAAAATTGCGAGAATTGGCCCTCGCGTGTGTAATGTAGTCATTCAGCAGCCATTTCGCTCGCTACCAGACTCCCCCCGCGTGTGTGTAATCCGGCGACCGGGGTCTGACCCCAGTGTCCGTTTTCGGGATTCGGGACTCGGGACTCGGCTTTAGCCGGAATGATCAGGGACTACGGTTCCCTGCTGCCCATCGAATGGCCGCGGCGATCTGACGCTGAAACCGTGGATCGCGCCACGTCTCCGCAAAGTGCCCCAGCGCGTTGTAGTAGACGCGGCCCGACCCGTATGACCAGCTCCAGGCCAGCGGGTAGTCTCCCGAGGCGCCGACAGACGCAGCATCGAGCCGAAGCAGCACGTGGACGCGTGGCCGCGGGTTGTCGCTGAAGGCATAGAACTCTTCGACGATGTCGAAACGCCCCCCAAGACCGGCCGCTGTCTCGTGAGCCGGATCCTCGACGACGACTGTCCCCGAGCGTGTCCAGGGATGCTCCTTGAAGTAAGCGCCGATAAGGCGCCCATATTCCGGCCAGTCGTGCAGAGTGTCGGTCGCGCTGTGCGTCCCGATGAACCCCTTGCCGCCCGACACGAACGCAAGCAGGGCGGCCTTCTGATTGCCGTCCAGCGCCAGCTCACCGCTCGTGAGCGCAAAAAACAGCACGTCATAGCCGGCGAGCCCGGTGGAGCTGATAGTGGAGAGATCCTCCGTTGCGGTCACCGTGAATCCGTTCTGGTTGGCGAGCCCCGCCACGCTGTCTCGCGCCGCCGGGATCGAGTCGTGACGGAAGCCGGCGGTCGTCGTCACCATCAGGACGCGAACCGGCGACCGCGTGGGGCCGGGCTGGGTCGTATCCCCTCCGCAGCCTCCCGACAGGATGCCGACCGCCACCAACAGCGCAACCCTCATCGTCGGATTATCGCGCACCGACGAACGGATCCTGGCACCTTGGCACCTTGGCACTCCGGCCCCCCTGGCACCCTGGGATGCGCTACACGATCGCGCGAACGACCCCGCCGTCCACGCGAAGCGCCGCGCCGGTGGTCGCCGAGGCCTGCGCACTGCACACATACGCAATCATCGCGGCGACCTCGTCTGTCGTCGCGAAACGCTGGATGATCGACGATGGGCGCGCCGTCGCGAAGAACTCCCGCTCGAAGGCCGCGACGTCGATTCCCTGTGCCTTCGCCATCTGCGTCACGAAGGCACCCGCGCCTTCGGATGCCGTGGGGCCCGGAAGGACGCTGTTCACCGTGACGCCGGTCCCGATCAGCGTCTCCGCGAGGCCCCGCGCGACGGCGAGCTGCGCAGTTTTCGTCATACCGTAGTGGATCATCTCCACTGGAATCTGGACACCGGACTCGCTCGACACGAACACGATCCGGCCCCAGTTCCTCGCGCGCATGCCGCCGACATAGTGCCTCGCCATGCGGATGCCGCTCAGCACGTTCGCCTCGAAGAAACGCAACCAGTCCGCATCCGTGATCTGTTCGAACGGCGTCGGCTCGAAGATCCCCATGTTGTTGACGAGGATGTCGAGGTCACCGACCTCTGCCGTCACTTTCGCGGCCCCCTCCGCTGTGCTCAGGTCCGCCGCGACGCCGCTCACCTGCGCCTCCGGCGCCAGGCCCTTCAACTCCGCGATCGCGGCGCGCACTCTGGGCTCGGTGCGGCCGTTGACAGTGACGACGGCTCCTTCGCGCACCAGCGCGCATGCGGCCGCCAGACCGATGCCGGCCGTCGATCCAGTGACGAGGGCCCGCTTTCCTTTCAATCCAAGATCCATGGCGTCTCCAAGGTTTGTCCTTCGGGCTGGAACTGGAAGCTACGGGCGTCATCGCGCGCCGAGTGGCGGGTGAGCGGGGCGCACGAACAGCGCGGCCGGCAGCCCGACCCCGAACGCATGAATGAGCAGCCCGTTGATGAACACCGGCAGAACGAACGGTCCTCTGCCGCCGAGCGCGGACAGCGGTATGACGATGTAGTTCATGACGCCGTATACCGCCAGGCCGTACACCATTCCCGCAATCACCGCATGCCGGACGAGCACCCGCAGCCGTAAGCTCGCCAGGTAGTAGGTCACCACGACGCAGGTCGCGATGAAGAAATGAAGCGCGACGCCGAGGGCCGCGGTGGCGGCCCCTCCCTGAAATGCCGCGCGCCCAAGCAATCCTGCGGCGATGCTCTGACAGATCCTGACGGGCGCGACGCCCCGAAGCCCGAAGAACACCAACGCGTCGAGCAGGTCAAGCGCACCCACGACAACGGCGCCGTAGACGATTGCCCTGACAGGGCTGAGCGTTCGTGGTCCGGATGCCATGTGGCTGCCTTTTGCCGTCAATCCGAGGCTGCGGACACGAGCCGCGTATCGTAGCCGGCCCGGATCAGTTCCTGGCCCGCGGCCCAGACATCCTCCGGAATGTCCTGGTGGATCTGAAACCCTCGCGCGGGATACAGGCGAATCCGCTGGAGGTCTCCGACCATGATGCTGATCACCTCATCTTCGGAGAGGCTGTCGTTGGAATAACCCTGCAGGTATTCGTCGAGCGTGACCCGTGGTGACGTCACGATCACGTCAGGTTCGGGCCAGAGTTTGCGGAATGTCGCGAAGCTTCGCCGCTCCATGTACGGCTTCTGCACGACGATGAACGTCTTCAAATCGAGCCCACGGCCGTCGAGCAGTTTACGGGTGAACAGAACGTTCTCGCCGGTATTCGTCGAGGCGTTCTCGATGAGAATGCGCTCTCCGGGCACCCCCATCGCGCGCGCGATCGCGGCGAACTGATCCGCTTCGGGCTGGCTCCACAGACGTTTCGTGATCGAGCCGAGGCCGCCTGAGAAAATCAGCAGCGGCGCCCATCCGTCCAGGAACAGCTGCGCGCCGCACTCGGCCACCCGTCGATCGTGGCTGCAGAGCACGAGAATGGCATCCGCCTTCGACAGCTGATGATTCAACTGATGGTAGGTCCAGACTTTCTCGACCAGCGAGTGGATGTGCGCGTCCATCGTGACGCCGCGGCCAGGCCGCTACCGGCCTTCGTCGTCCGGGTGGCAGGCCTGGTCCACGACGACGGCGCTGGCGAGGATCAGCACGTCGTCTTCGCCAGCTTCGATGTCGATGCCGTACGTGTCCGCGAGCGAGAACCATCTCTTCGACACCGTGGCGACGACCCTGTCGCCGCGCCGGAAGGTGTACTCGTGATCGAGGAAGTTGCCCGTGGCCTCGAGGTCGTCCGGCCCCGGCACGTCGATGGAGAAGCGGTGGTGCAGGAGTCCAAACAGGTTCCGCTTCACGACTGCCGCAAGGGAGCCGTCGCGGTGGATTTCGTACGTGCGAGCAAGCGACAGCAGCTTCTGCTTGATGAAGGCGAGCTCCTTGCCGGTTGAGTCCTGGAACGACAGCTTGTCGCCGAGGCTGAACGCCTTGCCGTCCACGAAGAACACCTCGCGGCCGCTGTCATCCCGGATGCGGAAATCATCACCCCAGGACAGCAGCCGCTCTCGCATCACGTAACGCATCGTCCTGTCTCTGACCGGCTGCGCGTTACTTCGACGCGGACGCCGGAAGCTCGCGGATCCAGATGTTGCGGAAGCTGATGGGCGGGCTCGGGTCGCCGTGCGCCTGCAGCATGATGGGCGCCGAGTCATACTTCTTGTAGAAAGGCTTGCCGATATACAGCGTTTCCCCCTTCAGCTCGAAGTGGTTCTGCACGAGTACGCCGTTGAGGAACGCGGTCACGGACGCGGGTGTCTTGAGCGAGCCGTCAGCGTTGAACGTCGGCGCCGTCCAGACCACATCGTACGACTGCCACTCACCGGGTTTCCGGTTGGCATTGGCGAGCGGGATCGCCTGCTTGTAGATGCTCCCCGCCATCCCGTTGACGTAGGTCTTGTTGTTGTACGAATCAAGGACCTGCAATTCGTATCCCGCGTCTCCGGAGCCGGTTTTCGCGAGGAAGACACCGCTGTTGCCGCGCGCCTGCCCGGTGCCGGTGATCCCCTCGGGGATGCGCCACTCGATGTGCAGCTGGTAGTTGGTGAAGCTGCGCTTCGTTTCGATGTTGCCTGCGGCCTTGTTGACGGTGATGATGCCGTCCGCGACGGTCCATCCCGCAGCCGACTTGTCCTTGCTCGAGACCCACTGGTCGAGGTTCTTCCCATCGAACAGCACAATCGCATCGTCAGGTGCCGTGTTCGGGGCGGCACCGGGCGTGACGGCGCCGGGTGTGACGACTTTGGGAACGGGTTCCCACACTTCGGTTTCTTCTGGCTTCGCCTTCTGGGCAGCAGCCGCCGGTGCGCCCGCAGGCGGAGCAGGGGCCTGCGCCCAGAGTGTCGCCGCAGAAAAGCTGAGGATCAAGAGTGCGATCGGTGTCGTGAGGTTCATCTTCTGCATGGGACTGTATCGACCTGGACTGAGGTTTGAGGCCACCGATCTCGCATTCTGGCTGCGGGTGGGGAAGGGTGTCAACTTCTCGGTTCCGGGTTCGGAGTTCCGGGTTCAGGTTCCGGGTTCCGGGTTCGAGGTTCAGGGTTCGGGAAGCTGGAAGCCGGGCTTCAGCCGGAGACTCTTTGTCGGCGTCCACGATCCGAACGTCCACCGCCACAACCCGAGGACCGTTCGGGCCTGACTGGATCTGTCGTGAGTACTCCACCGGCTGCTCCTCCCGCAATTCGAGAGCCGCGGCCTGGACGTGCAAGACGTCATAGAACTCATCAGACGTGATCTGCCCGGAACCTTTCGCCGCGTCGAACGACCGTACGTGCCCGCGCTCGCGTCGGTCGTCCGCGGCCATCGACGGACCCCACCCCTCCGCGCCGGGCCCGGGTGGATCGCCGGACTCGCCCGCTTCGCTCGGTTCTTCGAGTCGAATCTCCAGGACCTCCCGAATCTGCGGCTGAAAGATCAGCTGCGCGCCGAGCACGGCATTGCCAAGGCCGCTGCTCGTGCCGCGGCGCATCTTCCATCGGATCCAGCCACGCGCGTGCATCCAGTTGGTCAGACGAAGAAGGCCGTAGATGAGGAGGACGCCGAACGTGAGGAGATAGAAACTGTTCATGACGATCGAGGACGCACCGCCCGGGATCCCCGTCGTGCGCTGTCTGCGGGGTGTGGGGGAGGCTGCTCCGCCACCCTGACCGGCAGCTCGAGAAATCGTCCATACCGCTCGGACGCGGCCAGCGCCGTGCGGGCGTTGTCGGCGCCGGCCTTTCCGAAGAACGTGGGCATGACGGTGACCCCGTCTCCGACGGACGCCCGCTTCCACGTCCCGGAGACCTGTCCATTCACGACAATCGTCGCGCTCAGCATCCCTCCGAACTGCGCGTACGGCGCATGCTTTGGGTCGAGGGCCGCCGTTCGATCCTTGTAGGCGACGGTGTACTCGTCGAAGGGCGGCAGCAGGTAGGCGGCGGACAGCGCCTGTTGTTTCGCACGCGGGCTCGACGTACCGTGCCAGACCTCTATTCCTTCAACTGTGTCCTTGACGAGATGCCCCGACGCGAGATGAACGGCCTCGCGCGCGGCGGCCGTCCTCAGCCCAGACCACCATGCAAAGTCCCGCCAGGTTGCGGGGCCGTGGCTGGTGAAGTAACGCCGGGCCAGCTCCGCGAGTGATTCATCTCTCGCCAGCTTTCTCGACGCTGGCGCCCATTCCTCGAGCAGCGCAAACGTCTGGTGCTTGCCCTCGCGGGTCCCGAAACAAATCAGCCCCTCGATCGCCAGACGCGACACGAGATGGAGCCCACGGCCGCCGGTGGTGGAAATCCGTGCCGCCTCGAGCATCGTGTACAGGGCCGTTCGTGTGAGCTGCCGCCCTCCCTCCAGGCCTTTTGCGACCAGCTTCCGGCTCCGTGCGAAGACCCGCTCGTCCAGCTCCAGTTCACGCTCGCGCGGACCTGCCGCGGCAAGGACGCGCGGGGCCAGAAGGTCGAGCATCCACCGTGCGTCCGAGGACGCGACGAAATGCAGCGTCCGGCGCATGGGCCAGGTGCGAAGGATCGTCCTGTCGGCGAGGGCGCGCTCGACATCCCGCTGAGTGGCGCTCCGAGTACCGAAGTCCCACGGCCCACAGGCCGCCGGGATAATCCTGGGCCTGCACCGCACCGAGCCACGCCACAACGTCGGCGGGGTCCCCCAACGCCGCGGTCGCGATGTGCTGGTTCCTGAGCCGCTGCCAGGCAATGTCTGCGTGCTTCATCAGGGCTGGAAATCCCGCCACAGCCAGCGGAGCGTGTCGGGCAGGATCGCACGGCCGTGCCGATGGCTGTGGAAGCCGTGACCGAGCTCGAAGCGGTAATCGTACTTCGCGTACGACAGGGACTTCGCGAGCGTCTGGTTCGCGAGGGGCCAGTTGCCGTTGGCGTTGTCGAGATCGTTCTCCCCGTCCTGGAGGAACACGCGGATCGGCTTCTTCGGGGTCTTGCGGACGAGCGCCTCATAGTTGTGGCCCCCTTCCCGCACCGTCTTGCCGCTGGCGATGTTCGTGAAGCTGCCGATCCAGGAGACCACTTTGCTGAACTCGTTCGGGCGTTCCCACGCCACCGTGAACGCGCAGATGCCGCCGCTGCTCGCACCGGCGATGGCGCGGCTGGCCGCATCGTGACGGAGCGTCACGGTCTTCTCCACCTCCGGAAGAATCTCTTCGAGGAGGAAGCGGGCGTACTGATCCGACAGCGTGTCGTACTCGAAGCTGCGGTTGGCTTTTCCGTCCTTGAATACGCCGGGCTGAATGAATACACCGACGGTGACGGGCATGTCCCCCTTCGCGATCAGATTGTCGAAGACCGTGGGCACGTAGTCCTTGTAGCTGAAGCCGTCCTGGAACACCATCACGGACGCGGGCGTCTCCGCCTTGTACTGCGCGGGCACGTAGACCCACCAGTCACGCGTGGTGCCTTCGAAGATCTTGCTCGCCCATGGAGGCATCTGTTTGACCGCGCCCTTCGCGACGCCGGGACGTTCCTCGCTGTCCGGGTGCGCCTCGTACGCTTCGAGCTGTCCTCCGCCGGCTCGCCGGTCTCCCACCTCATAGTGCCAGGACATGGCCGTGCCGTGCGCCAGCGTGGCCACACCGGCATAGAGGCTGGTCTCGCCCACTCGCGTCAGCGGCAGGATGAAGCCGCCGACGTCCGACACCACCCGGACGGGACCTCCGTTCGCCGCCGGCGGTGTCGCGTCAATCGCCCATGCGACGGCGAGCTCGTCGATCTTCGCGGGCGCCCCCTTCACGAGCACCTCGTTCCCCCCGAAGTACGTGCGAACGCGGTCGGCGAGCGCGGCTGCGTCAGCCCCCGCGGGCTTCGTCGCCAGGGCGTCCTCGAGGGCTTTCGGCGTGAGCGTCTGCGCAGCGGCGTCAGCGACGCCGCAGAGCACGAGCGTCATGACCGCCAGTGTCGCCAGTCTCATATACATCCGTTCTCTGTCGCGTTTCCGATGTGTGTAATCCGACGACCGGGGTCTGACCCCACTGTCCGGAACCGGACGGTCGGGCGGCGGCGACCAGGTGCTAGTGTCCCGTCCCAGTGGTTCGTGAAACATGTTGCGCGGCTTGGAGGTCGAACGTGCGCTGCGCGAATCGCGCGATGCTCGCCAGAATCTGGTCGGCGGTCTTCGTCCACACGAACGGCTTGGGATTCTGCTGATGCGCGTCGATGAACTCCTGGATGGCGGCCTTGAGCTTCGGCACACTCGTGGAGGCGCCGCGGCGCAATTGTTTGTTCGTCAGCTCGGCGAACCATCGCTCCACGAGACTCAGCCACGACCCATACGTGGGTGTGCAGTGGACGTGAAACCGTGGACGCTTGGGGAACCAGTTCCGCATGAGCGGTGTTTTGTGGGTCCCGTAGTTGTCCATGATGATGTGCACGTCGAGGTCACGCGGGACCTGGGTCTCGATCAGATCGAGGAACTCGCGGAACTGGACCGAGCGATGACGCTGATGACACTGCGTGATGACCTCGCTGGTCGTCGCGTTGAGCGCGGCGAACAACGTCGCCGTGCCGTGCCGATCGTAGTCATGCGTCCGGCGCTCCACCTGGCCGGGCCGCATCGGCAGGAGCGGTTGCGTGCGGTCCAGCGCTTGGATCTGAGGTTTTTCATCGACGCAGAATACCGCCGCGTGCTCAGGCGGACGCATATACAACCCCACGATGTCGCGCACCTTCTCCACGGGCAGCGGGTCGGTCGGCAGCTTGAACGTCTCGCGCCGATGCGGCTGCAGGCCGAACGCACGCCAGATCCGATTGACGGCCATGCGACTCAGGTCCAACGCCTTGGCCATGTCCCGGGTGCGCCCGTGCGTGGCCCCGCGCGGCGTGGTTTCCAGCGTTCGAATAATCACCGGCTCGACTTGGTCATCGGTAATCGTCCGCGGCGCACCGGGCCGCGGTTCGTCGTACAAGCCGTCGAGTCGCTCGCGCACGAAGCGCCCGCGCCACTTCCACACCGTGCCCGGGCTCACGTGGAGACGCCGAGCCACTACCTGGTTGTCGAGACCTTCGCCGCACGCCAAGATGATGCGCGCACGCCGAGCCACGTTCGGCGCCGACCGCGATCGATGGGCCAGCGATTCGAGTCGCGTCCGTTCCTCCGGTGTCAGGATCAACGCGGCTTTCGGGCGTCCTGTTCGCATGCTCGCCTCCTTGTAGAGCAGTACGAGCAGGTCGCGCAATTTGTTTCACTTTCTACTGGGACGGGACACTAGACGTTGAACTTGAACAACAGGACGTCGCCGTCGGCCACCACGTATTCCTTGCCCTCCATCCGGTACAGGCCCTTGTCACGGGCGGCAGGGACCGAGCCGCACTGGACCAGATCGTCATACGCGACGGTTTCCGCCTTGATGAACCCGCGCTCGAAGTCGGAGTGAATGACGCCGGCCGCCTTTGGCGCGGTGTCCCCGGCATGGATCGTCCACGCGCGGACTTCTTTCTCACCCGCCGTGAAATACGTCCGGAGGCCGAGCAGATGATACGTCGATCGGATCAGTGCGCCAATGCCGCTTTCCTGGACACCGAGCTCCTTCAGGAATGCCTCCGCCTCGTCCGGCGCGAGATCCACCAGGTCGCTCTCGATCTGCGCGCTGATGACGACCGCCTCGCACGCGAGGTGCGTCTTCACGTAGTCGCGGACCTTCAGCACGTACGGGTTCGTGTCGGCGGTCGCGAGGTCCGTCTCCTTGACGTTGCACGCAAAGATCGTCGGCTTGTCGGTGAGCAGGAAGAACGGCGCCGACACGGCGCGCTCTTCGGGCGTGAGCTTCACGCTCATCGCCGGCTTGCCTGCGTCAAGCGCCGCTTCGATCCCGGCAAGCACAGATTCTTCCAGGGCGGCCGCCTTGTCGCCGCGCTTCACGTCCTTGCTCACCCGCTCGCGGCGCTTCCGCACCGACTCGAGGTCCGACAGCATCAGCTCGGTGTTGATCACCTCGATATCCCTGACGGGATCGACCGTCCCGGACACGTGGTGCACATCGGGATCCTCGAAGCACCGCACCACCTGGACGATCGCGTCCACCTCGCGGATGTGCGTCAGGAACTTGTTGCCCAACCCTTCGCCCTGGCTCGCCCCCTGGACGAGCCCCGCAATGTCCACGAACTCGATCGCCGCCGGGATCACGACGTTCGTCTTCGCGATCTTCTGCAGCGCGGCGAGGCGGATATCCGGCACGCTGACGACACCGACATTGGGGTCAATCGTGCAAAACGGGTAATTGGCCGCTTCCGCCTTCCTCGTACGGGTGACAGCATTGAACAGTGTGGATTTGCCCACGTTCGGAAGACCGACGATTCCAGCTCTCAACATAACGGTATGAACACAGTCCTTTGTATTGGTAGCTCTCAGCTCTCAGCTCTCAGATGTCTACCACGCGACCGAGCGGTAGTCCTTGAGAAACAGTCCCCACACGTGCTCACCGGTATTCACCCCGGTCATGATCGGATCGACGATGCGTGCCGCGCCGTCGACGATGTCCAGCGGCGGATGGAAGCGGTGCTCGCGGGTCTTGCGCGCCGCGATCTCGACAGGATCCTCGTCCGTGACCCAGCCCGTGTCGATGCTGTTCATGTGAATGCCGTCGGCATGGTAGTCCGTCGCCGACGTGCGCGTCATCATGTTGAGCGCGGCCTTCGCCATGTTGGTATGCGGATGGCGGGTCGTCTTGAACTTCCGGTAGAACTGACCTTCGACCGCAGAGACGTTGACGATGTGCTTGTCGCGTCCGGGCGTCCGCAGCATCAGCGGCTTGAGCCGTGCGTTGATGATGAACGGCGCGATCGCGTTCACGAGGTGCACCTCCAGCAGCTCGACTGACGGCACATCCGCCAGCAGCAACCGCCAGGAGTTGCGGCCGCGCAGATCGATCTGCTGCAGATCCTGATCGAGGCGACCCGCCGGAAAGAGATCCGTCTGTGCGCGGACCTCGTCCGGGAGCAGCGCGACCTGCGATAGTTCCGCCGCGTGCGTCAGGCCGGCGGCGCCGGAGATGCGCGCTTCGAGCAGCGACGGCAGCGTCCTGGCGGGATCCGCCTCCGCCACCATGTGGTAGCCGCGCAGGCCCTCGTAGGCTCCCACGAGCTTCCGGACCTGCGGCGGCATCTCGGCGAGCGACGCGGTCTCGCTCGCCATCATGTGCTCGTAGAAGTCCGGAGGACGCCGGACGGTCTGGCACGCGTTGTTGACGATGAAGTCCAGCCGCTCGCGCGTCGTGAGGAGCTCACGGCAGAACGCCTCCACGCTGGGCGTATGACGGAGGTCGAGACCGAAAATCTCGAGCCTCCCTGTCCACGCATCGAAATCCGGCTCCTTCGCATACCGCAGCGCGGAGTCGCGTGGAAAACGCGTCGTCACGATCAGATGTGCCCCGGCACGCAGCAGCTTGAGACCCGCCTGATAGCCGATCTTCACGCGACCGCCGGTCAGCAGCGCGACGCGGCCCGTGAGGTCCGCGAGCTCAGTACGCTTCCGGAAGTTCAGCTCGGCACAGTCGGGACACAGCTGGTCGTAGAAATGATGGATGAGGGAGTAGTCCTGCTTGCAGACGTAGCAGTTCTGCGCGCCGGTCGCCTGAGGCGGCTCGTACGCGGCCTCACGCTCCGGCGTATCAAATCCCGCGGGAGGCAACGCGTTGGGCGTGGTGAACACGGTCTGCCGCCGGAGCGCCCGAATCCCCGTTCCACCAAGCACACCGTCGTCGTGCCTGACCTTTGCGGCTTTGCGCCGGCGGATCGTCGCCTTGACCATTCGGCGGCGGGCACTCACATCGGGGTGGTAGACCTTGCCGGCAGCGTCGAGAATGCGCCGCCGATCCTCGGCAGAGACGTGGGCGAGCAATCCGCGATCGGCGGCCACGGCTTCGAGCACCTCGGCCGCGGCCCGGAGACGCTGGCCGAAGCCCATCTCGGTTTCGTTCTCCGGTGGCGTCGTTTCGTTCGTGACCATCGCGCTCAAGCGTACCTTAAAATGGGGACACTCACCTTTACGCTAAGTTGTTGATTCTATGAGGACGCTGGAACTCATCTCATCTGAGCTGGGTTCCAGAATCACAGCGGACGCGAGTAAAACAGCCAGCGACCGCCAGGCTCCCTCGCCGCCCCCTCCGCAAACCCGGCTGCCTCGTAGATCTGTTTCGCTCTGCTGTTGCCTTCGTGCACCTCGAGCGTCACCTTGCAGCACCCGAGCTCTCTCGCCTTGTGGAGGACCCCCTCCAGCAGCTGACGGCCTGTTCCCTGTTCTCGGAACGCCGGAAGGATCGCCAGGTCGTGAATATTCACGAGCGGGCGGGCATAGAACGTCGAGAACCCTACGAAGCAGGTCGCAATCCCGGCGGCCTGGCCGTCCACGTACGCCAGGAGGATGAGTGTGGTCGGATGGAGCTGGAGACCAGGGATCAGCCGGTCCATCACGTCGCGAGGCAGCGGCCCCCCGTTTCCCATCGGGTCGTTCGCATAGGCGGCGATCAGCGCCTTGACGGCTTCCTGATGATCCCGGCGCGTCAGATCGGCCTCGACGATCTCGGTGCGGGCAACGCTCCCGGGCATCACGGCTTTCCGCCGAGCGTGTAGTGCATCTCGTACGAGTGCTTGCCGTCCACGATCGCGATCGTCATCGTACCCGCGAGCCCCTCGAGCTCACCGGTGCCGGAATCAGGGACGACGCTGATCGTCAGGTTCGGCTCGCCGCGCATCATGGTGCCGCTGTGCTGCAGAACGAACGTGCCCCGACGTCCGTTCAACGTACCGCTCACCCGCTCGATCGCCACGTACCCCGCCGAACCCTTGACGGCGGTCCCGGCGCTCAACATCTCTCCCCTGGACACAGCTTCGAGGTCACCCTGGAACTGCTTGTCGAGCGACATCCGCGCAAGCAGCGTCCCTTCGGTCTTGTCCTCCAGTGCGAGCTGATTCAGTTTCACGACGAACGGTCCGGCGGCATGGGTCGTCACCGTTTTCTCCTTCGTAGCATTCACAGCCTGCGGAGCGCCGGCTGCCATGACGGTCAGCGCGAAGACATTCGCCATCACCAGCCCTGCGGCGATGCGCACTGCCTGTCGTTCACCTGAATTGTTGCTCATGAAAGCCGTTACCCGGCGACCTCGTCCTTGCGTGGCGTGATGACTCTGACAGTCGTGACCACCTGACCCACGTGCCGCTGCGTATGTTCGGCCGCATGGAACAACAGCCCGATCGTCGTCGAAGGAAGCTGCGCGCGTCCCACGCTGCGGGGTTCGAGGAGACTGGCTTCGACGGTGTTGTGGAGCTGGGTGATCGCGTGCTCGACGCCCAGATCGAAGCCTGCCAGCAGCGTGCGCACCGCATCCGGCGCGAGGTCCGGCTCCGCCTCGGCCCGCAGCGCCGCGAGCTGCCCGGCGGACAGCCGCTCGCCGCGTGCATACGTGAAAAGACGATCGAGACTGCCGGCCGCATGCCGGACGTGAAATCCGATTGAGGCCGCTCCGGACGGCCGAACCCAGAGCTGCTCGGGAGTCAGCGAGCCGACGTGGGCATGGAGCTCTTCGCGGCACTGGAGCAACCCGTGAGCCACAGGCTGCAGGAGCGGAAGGACGCCCGGAACGGGCCCTCGAAGCCAGACTTCGGGCAACGGCGTATCGGCCATCCCACGATCATATGCCCTCTCAAACGTCCGCGCGACGCCGAAGATCAGAGGAGGCGTGTCACACGGACACCGGAGGTCTGGCAGCGCGGTCGGCGATATCGCGAATCTCGGCGTTCGAAATGATCCGGCGGCGCATCTTCTCGATCGTGGCCTGCAGCATCGCGCGTCCGATGTCGTCTCCCGTCACATACAGACCGCGGAATTGGACGAAACACCCGCAACAGCGGCCGCAGCAGCCGATACTTGAGCGGCTCGCTGGCCGATGGCATTCCGTCGATCCCAGCGGGCCGCCAGCATACCGCCTCGACAAGGTCCATCAGCTCGCGCTCGGTTTCCCCCTTGACGCGCGCCCGCATGAAACGGCTGTCCACGGACGCCCCTCTGCCGCTGAGAAAGTGAAACGTCGCCAGCGGACTCTGCGCCACGAGCGTGCCGGCGGCCGCGACGGCGAAATCGCGGGTAATCTTTCGATACTCGGGCTCACCGGACACCTGACTCACGGAAATCCCGAGACAGTACAGGCACGCATCCACGCCGCGCATGGCCGCGGCGACAGATGCGTAGTCCTGATAGTTGTTGTGGATGACGACGGTCAGTTTCGCGTGCGTCAGCGTCAGCGGACGACGCGTGATGGCCCGGACCTCCTCGACGGCAGGATGGGCCAGGCACATCCGGAGGACGCATCCCCCCGCCGAACCAGTCCCTCCGAAGAGAAGCACCTTCATCCGTGCGGCTATTTGAGTGTGAAGGTCATTTCAACATCGACGCGCACGGGGACCGGCTTGCCATCTTTCTTTCCAGGGTCGAAGACCCATTGCTTTATCGCCTTGACGGCCTGGTCGTCGAGCCCGTGGACCGTGTCGAGCGACTGCGTGACGCGGACCTCCCCCACGGTTCCATCCGTGAGCACGACAGCGTCCAGCTTGACGCCACCCTGGATTCTCGCGGCCTTCGCTTCGTCCGTATATTGCGGCTTGACCTCCTGCACCACCTTGGGCGCGACGACGCCCTGTCCGGGCGTATACACTCCCGCCGCATCCTGTGAAGCCGCGCTGGCGGACACCAGTCCAAGTGCGCAACCAATTGCCACGACGAACGCCATCAATCGCATGCAATCCTCCTTGCCCGTAGGCCTTTCACTCTGGCCATTGGACGACGGGGCGGGATATTTGGCTTCAGTCGCCGGTTCCGGGCGTCGTGAACCCGATCGTAACCTCGTCCGACGGCGAGTCAAGCAGCATTGCGGATCACTTCGTGACCAGGTCAGGTGGGCTTCGAATCAGACGAGAACGCGGTGTTCAATTCCGCGCCAGGCACCACCCGATCGAGAGTCGTAAAGGTACCGTCGCGCGCGATCTCACGCGCCGCCTCGAGAAATCCCGTCCACGCAGCCCGCGCCAGCGCCCCCCCGACACTGATCCGCCGCACGCCCACTTCCGCAAGCTCGGCGACGGTCGCGAAATTGCTGCTCGCCACGACGTTCACCGGCTTTGGCGCGACGGCTCTCACCAGCTCGCTGATGTCCGACAGGCTCCGGAGGCCAGGTGCGAAGAGGCAATCCGCGCCTGCCTCCGCGTATGCGGCCAGCCGACGGATCGTTTCGGCCAGATCGGGGCGTCCGACGAAGAACCCTTCAGACCGTCCGGTCAGCAGGACGCCCGTCCCGCTGTCGTCGATTGCCGCGCGTGCCGCCCGGATCCGTTCGATGGCGAGGGTGCGATCGAACAGCGGATCTGAGGGGTTGCCGGTCGAGTCCTCAATCGAGAGGCCCGCGACCCCCGTGCGCACCGCAGCGGTAACGTTCGCGCCGACTCCATCGGGATCGATCGCGAAGCCCCCTTCGAAGTCGGCGTGGAGCGGCACCTGGATGCCCTGCGCCACTGCCCGAAGATGGGAGAGACAATCGTCGAGCGACACACCGTTGTCAGGCCGGCCGATCGACCAGGCAAACCCGGCGCTCGTCGTCGCGAGTGCCCGAAAGCCAAGCTGAACGAGCAGTCGGGCGCTGCCCAGATCCCATGGATTCGGCATGACGAAACAGCCCGACTGATGAAGCTCACGAAATAGCTGACTGCGATCGGTCGTGTTGGTCATTTGATAGCCTGTCCAGTCGAGCCCGGGATTATCGCGACGACAATTCTAGAACCTTCTCATAAACACTCCGGCACTCGGGCGCGTTTCGTCAGACCCCGGACGCTGAAGGGTGCTGCGCCGCCGCTGCCGCGGGAATGCCGATCAAATGCGTCAGATGCCCGGGCGTCGTGCCAATCGGCACACGCCCCGCCGTCCAGAGGTAGCCGCCGCCGAGCCCGGACGACAGCGCCTCGAGCTCGGGGATCGTGTACGCCCTCAGCTGCGAGACGACGCCGTCCCAGCAGCAGGTCACGGGCACCAGCGGCAGCACGTATGTCCACAACAGGCGGCGCCACAGGAACGGACGGATGAACGGCGTTGCCAGAAAGACGAAAAGCGGCGTGAACAGGAGCGGGACGATCGTCGCCATGGTCCGCTCGGAGATTTCGAACACCGCGATCGGTTGCTTCGCAGCCACCGCAGACTGGAGCACGGCCCTCGCGGCTTCCGGATCAAAGTGATGAAAGCCGTTGAACATCGTCCTGAAGCCAGTCAGTTCAGCGGGAAGTGCGGTGGCGTCGATCGGTTCGGCAATGTAGGAAATGCCGGCGTGCTCCGCCGCGAGGCTGCGGAACGCCGGAAGATTCGGATACTTGTCCGTGAGCGTGAACCGGACGGAACGGCCGTCCGCGGCGAGCGCCTCCGCGAGCGCCTTCACCGGACCTCCCCCACCCGAGCAGAGGTCAACGACCTGTGACGCGGACGAATCCTGAAGCGCGCGGCGCAACAACGGGACGATCGGGCCGTGCAGGTCGAAGCGCGTCTCGATGAAGCGAAGATAGTCGGTCGCCAGATCGCGAATGGTCACGGGAAACCACGCCAGGTCCTCGAGCTCGAACAGCTGAACGCGTGGCAATCCCATCTCTTCGTCCCAATGCGGCCCAGCGGTTCAGATTCTCTGGAAGTTCTTCTCGATTTCGCGCCGCGAGATGCGGAGGACCACGGGGCGGCCGTGCGGGCACACGCTCGAATACGCGGTCCGCCGGAGCTCCTCGAGGATGTAGTGCATCTTCTCCATCGTCAGGGGGTAGTTCGCCTTGACGGCCGCATGACACGCCATCGTCGCGGCAATGCCGCGGAGCGCATCCTCGACGCGCGAGCCGCGATCCAGCCCCTCGAGATCGTCGGCCAGGGCTCGCACGGCGGCTTCGCAGTCTGCAGGATCGAGCACGGCGGGAACGGCCGACAGCCGCACGCTGTCGCCGCCGAACTCCTCGATCTCCAACCCGAAGCGATCGAGCGTTGCCGCATGCGGAGCCAGCGCCTGGCGCTGGGCCGGCGAGAGCTCGATCAGCATCGGCGTCAGCAGCCGCTGACTCGGGAGGCGGCCGGCGGTGAGCTTCTCCATCACCTGCTCGAACAGCACGCGCTCGTGCGCCACGTGCTGATCGATGATCGCGATCCCCTCGTCGTCTATCGCAATGATGAACGTGTCGCGGAACTGACCGAGCGGGATCATCGGACGGATGTGCGCGGCAGGCCGATCGCCGGCCGGCTGCGACGCCGGATTCGCCTGCGCCCGATCGAGCGCCGGCCCGATCATCTCCGCCAGGCCCACACCTTCGGCGCGGTCGGCCGCGGGCTCCATCAGGTTGCGCCACGGGCCCATCGGCTCCGACGACCACCGGTTGCCGACGGTAGCCCCCGCGAGCACGCCGGGAATCGTCATCGGCTGCGGTTCGGACGGACGGCCGGTAAACGATGTCAGCTGCAGCTCGGGGGCCCGTCCCTGGCCCAGCGCGTCACCGAGCGCACGACGCAGGACCTCGTGAACGAGCGACTGCTCCAGGAACCTGACCTCCGCCTTCGTCGGATGCACGTTGACGTCCACGCGATCCGGCGGAATCCGGATGAACAGGTGTACCTCGGGGCTCCGCTCCTTGATCGTCGCGACGCTGTACGCTTCCGAGATCGCATGTGCGATCGTCCGGTCCTTGACGATGCGGCGGTTGACGAAGACGTTCTGGGCGCCGCGGACGGGGCCCTGATCGCCGAGAGCCGCGATGTAACCGTGGATCTGCAGACCGGCGGCCTCTTTCCGGACCTCGATCAAGTCGAGCCGTTCGCCGAACAACTGGAAGAACCTCTCGGCGGGTCCGTTCGCCGGGGGGCACTGGAGCAGCTTCCGGCCGGACGATGAAGCGGATCCGGAGGCCGAGCCACTGATCAGGGTGAAGCCCACCTCGGGATAGCCCAGCGCCATCTGGGTCATGAGGCGCGAAATCTGAGCCGCCTCCGCCGTGTCGGACTTCAGGAATTTCTGGCGGGCGGGCAGGTTGTAGAACAGATCGGCGACCTCGATGCACGTGCCTTCCGGGGCCCCGATCTCCTTCACCGATACGACGTCGCCGCCGTTGACCCGGATCTCGGTGCCGGTGACCCGTCCACGTTCCCGGGTGCGCAGCATGAAGTGGGAGACCGATGCGATGCTGGGGAGCGCCTCGCCACGGAAGCCAAGCGTGCGAATCGCGCCCAGGTCTTCCGGGCTGGTGATCTTGCTCGTGGCGTGCCGCTCGATCGCCAGCCGCGCATCGTCCGGCTCCATCCCCTCGCCGTCGTCTTCCACGCGCAGGAGCCGCTTGCCTCCCAGCTCGATCGTGACGGCGATGCGGGTCGCACCGGCGTCAATCGAGTTCTCGACGAGCTCCTTGACCACGGAGGCGGGCCGCTCGACGACCTCGCCGGCGGCAATCTGGTTCGCGAGGTGCAGGGGGAGACGGTGGATACGGGACATAAGATCTACGTGCTACGTGCTACGTGCTACGTGCCACGTGCCACGTGCCACGTGCGAATGTGCCACGTGCGCACGTGCTCCGTGCTACGTGCGGACGTGCTACGTGCGGACGTGCCACGTGCGACGTGCGACGTGCGACTCCAGACTGCGATGCGCGACCTGCGGTCATCAGATCCAGTCCCTGCTGCGGAAGAATGCCAGCATCACGCCGGATATTGCGAACATCATCGCCACGACCCACCAGAACTGCGCACCATCGCCGCCCGGGAAATGCGGGAGCGTGACGTTCATGCCGTACATGCCGGTCAGCACCGTGAGCGGCATCGCAAGAGTCGTGAAGATCGTGAGGACCTTCATCACCAGGTTGAGCTGATTCGAGACGGCGGACAGGTGCGCGTCGAGGATGCCGGTGATGCGGTCCTGGAAGAAGAACGATTCGTCGGAGAGCCTGACCAGATGGTCGTGGACGTCGCGGAAACGGTACGCGAGCTGTTCGTCGATCATCGGGAACTCGCGCCTGGCGAGCCGGCCGATGGCGTCGCGCTGAGGCAGCACGACCTGCCGCAGCGACGCCACGTCTCTCTTGAAGTCGAGGATCTGGCGCGCGAGCTGCGTGTTCGGCTTCTCGAACACCTGCTCCTCCAGGGTGTCGAGCCGCTCCTCGAGCTTGTCCACTTCGGGGCGATAGTTGTCGACCATCGTGTCGACGATCCGGTACAGCAGCACGCCGGGGCCCTCCCCGAGCACACGCTCGTTCCGGCTGCAGAGCGCATTGACCTTGCCAATCGATCGGGAGACGCCGGGATGGACGGTCACCAGGTATTGCGCGCCCAGAAAGAAGTCGATGTCCTTGGTCCGAAAGACGTGCTCGCTTGCGTGGAAATCGATCCCGTGCAGGATGAGGTAGAGGAAAGTGCCGTACGACTCGATTTTCGGATGGTGGCTTTCGCTGAGGGCATCTTCCACGGCGAGCTCGTGGAAGTGGAAGACGTCGGTGAGGACCCGGGCCTCTTCCGGCGTCGGCTGATCGAGGTCGACCCACACCCACACCCCGCTCTCCGGCGAGAGCCAGGCGGGGTCCACCCGGTCGACGGACTGGGTGGACCCTCCCTGGTGTTTGTGGATCGTGATCAATCCACGACCTTGAGCGCGAGCGCCGCCTGCGCGGCGGCAAGCCGGGCGACGGGCACGCGATACGGCGAGCAGCTCACATAGTCGAGCCCCACTTTCTCGAAGAAGTGGATGGACGACGGATCGCCGCCGTGCTCGCCGCAGATGCCGAGCTTCAGGTTCGGGCGCGTGGCCCGGCCCTTCTCCACCGCGATCGCGACGAGCTGGCCGACGCCCGTGGCGTCGATCGTCGCGAACGGATTGCTCTTGACGATCTCCAGCTCCTGATACTGCGGCAGGAACGAGCCCGAGTCGTCGCGCGACATGCCCAGGCCCGTCTGCGTGAGGTCGTTGGTGCCGAAGCTGAAGAACTCGGCCGACTGCGCGATCTCATCGGCGGTGAGCGCGCCGCGCGGGATCTCGATCATCGTGCCGACCATGTAATTGAGCTTCACCTTCTTCTCGCTCTGCACCTCGCGGGCGGCCTGATGCACCACCTCGATCTGCAGGTCGAGCTCCTTCTTGAAGCCGACCAGCGGAATCATGATCTCCGGCCGGACCTTGATGCCTTCCTTCTGGACGATCGCCGCCGCTTCGAATACGGCGCGCGCCTGCATCGCCGAGATCTCGGGGTAGCCGATTCCGAGGCGGCAGCCGCGGAACCCGAGCATCGGGTTGAACTCGTGAAGGCCCTGAACACGCTGATGGATCCGCGCCGCCGGCACGCCGATCTTCTTGGACAGCTCCTCCTGCTGCTCCTTGGTGTGTGGCAGGAACTCGTGCAGCGGCGGATCCAGGAAGCGGATCGTCGCCGGGTAGCCCTTCAGCGCGCGGAAGATGCCGGCGAAGTCGTCGCGCTGGTACGGCAGCAGCTTGGCCAGCGCGGCTTTCCGCTCCTCGAGCGTCTCGGCCAGGATCATCTCGCGCATCGCGTCGATGCGGTCGCCCTCGAAGAACATGTGCTCGGTGCGCGTCAGGCCGATGCCGACGGCGCCGAACGCGACGGCGTTGGCCGCCTGCTCGGGCGTGTCCGCGTTGGTGCGCACGCTCATCCGCGTGGCGTCGCCGCACCACTTCATCAGCTGCTGGAAGTTCTTGTACTTCTCGGTCTTCTTCGCCGCTTCGTTGCCGTTGATCAGGCCGGCCACGATCTCCGACGGCGCCGTCTTGACCTGGCCGGCGTAGACCTTGCCGATCGTCCCGTCGATCGACATCCAGTCCCCTTCCTTGTACGTGTGACCGTCGACCTTCACCGTGCGCGCCTGGTAGTCCACGTCAACCGCCGCGGCGCCGCAGACGCAGACCTTGCCCATCTGCCGCGCGACGAGCGCCGCGTGCGACGAGACGCCGCCCCGCGCGGTGAGAATGCCCTCCGCCGCGATCATGCCGCGCAGATCTTCCGGCGACGTTTCGACGCGGACGAGCAGCACCTTCTCGCCCTTGTCGGCGGCCGCCACGGCGCGATCGGCGTTCAGATAAATCTGGCCGGACGCCGCACCAGGTCCGGCGGGCAGTCCACTGGCAATCGCCTTCGCCTTGGCGACTTCCGCCAGATCGAACACGGGCGCGAGCAGCTGCTCGAGCTGATCCGCCGGGTTGCGCATCACTGCGGTCTTCCAGTCGATGAGCTTTTCCTTGTACATGTCCACGGAGAACTTCAGCGCCGCCATGGCGGTGCGCTTGCCGTTGCGCGTCTGCAGCATGTAGACGACGGCGTCCTCGATGGTGAACTCGAAGTCCTGCACGTCCTTGAAATGCTTCTCGAGCTTCTGGCGGATGCGCTCCAGCTCGGCGTAGGCCTTCGGCATGGCCTTCTTCAGGTCGGCGACCGGTTCCGGCGTGCGCACGCCGGCTACGACGTCCTCCCCCTGCGCGTTGATCAGGAACTCGCCGTAGAACTCCTTCGCGCCGTTCGCCGGGTTGCGTGTGAACGCGACGCCCGAGCCGGAGTCCTCACCGGTGTTGCCGTACACCATCGCCTGGACGTTGACGGCGGTGCCCCACTCGGTCGGGATGTTGTACTTGCGCCGGTAGACAATCGCCCGGTCGTTCATCCACGATCCAAAGACCGCGCCCACGGCGCCGAGCAGCTGGTCCCAGGGCGAGCTCGGGAACTGCTTGCCCGCCCGCTCCTTGATCAGGGCCTTGAAGCGCACGACGAGCTCCTTGAGATCGTCGACGCTCAGCTTCGTGTCCTCGATGTCCTGGTGATGGCGGTCGTGCTTGAGCCCGTGAATCACCGCCTCGAACGGATCGTGATCCTCGTCGGGGCGCTTCTGCACGCCGAGCACGACATCGCCGTACATCTGGACGAAGCGGCGATAGCAGTCCCACGCAAAGCGCGGATTCCCCGTCTTGGTCGCCAGCGCCTCGACGGTCTGATCGTTCAGGCCGAGGTTCAGGATCGTGTCCATCATGCCGGGCATCGAGTCGCGGGCGCCCGAGCGCACCGACACCAGCAACGGGTTCTTCAGATCGCCGAACTTCTTGGCGGTCTGCTGCTCGAGCGAGGCGATCCCGCTCTCCATCTCGCCGCGCAGCGTCGGCGGGTACGTCCGCTTGTTCGCGTAGTAGTAGGTGCAGACCTCGGTGGTGATCGTGAACCCGGGCGGCACCGGCAGGCCGATGCGGCACATCTCGGCGAGATTCGCGCCCTTGCCGCCGAGCAGCGGCTTCATCGAGCCGTTACCATCCGTCTTGCGGCCGAAGGAATAGACGTACTGCGTTTTCCGTGAGACAGGCTTCGCGGCCCGGCCGGCCTTCTTCGGTGTCGATTTTCGTGCGAGCTTCTTCGCCATTCGAGTGCCTACTCCGTTTGAGGAATGATTTCCGAAATGTCCGCGAGATGCAGAATGAGGTCGCGCAGTTCCGCCATGAGCTTCAGGCGCACGTTTCGGATTCGCACGTCTTCCGCCATTACGAACACCTCGGTGAAAAACCGGTCGACGGCCGCGCGCAGGCCGGCGATGTCGACGAATGCTGCCCTGTAGTCGCTGCGGGCGACCGCGCGCTCGATGCGGGGACGCCGCAGGTCGAGCTCCTCGAGCAGGGCGCGCTCGGCAGGTTCGCCGAGCGCCTCGCGGTCGAGCGGCCCGTCGTCGGCAAGCTCCTTCGCGATGTTCTTGACGCGCTTGAAGAGGACCGCGAGCGCCTGGAAGTCCTCCGACCCGCGCATCCCCTGGATGGCCTCGGCCACCCGCCGCGCGCGAAGCGGGCTGACGTCGCCCCCCGGCGTGGCGGCGCGTACGACCTGGCCGGAAAAGCCACGATGCTCGAGCGCGAAGCGGACGCGGTCCATCGCAAAGGCGAGGGCCGCACGGGCGGCGTCCTCCGTCCAGGGGCCCGTGGTATCCGGCGCATGCGCCGCGGCGCGCTCCAGCAGCGGCGCGAGCCAGATCTCACGGTCGAGACCCGTCAGCTCCGGCAGGTCCATCAGGATGCGCACCGCCCCCTGCGTCTGCCGGCGCAGGCCGAAGGGATCGCGGGACCCTGTCGCCCGCTCCCCCGCCCGCGACAATGAGACGAAGGTGTCGAGCTTGTCCGCGAGCGACACCGCCGCCCAGCTGATCGCGGCGTGGCCGAGCTGCCGGCGCGACGGCGGAGCATCCGCCTCGACCCCGACGGGAAGGTAGTGGTAGTAGAGAGCCTTCCAGACCTGCTCGGGCAGTCCTTCCTCCCGCGCGTAGATACCGCCCATCGTGCCCTGAAGCTCAGGGAACTCGAACACCATGTCGGTCGGGAGATCGGTCTTCGCCAGGCGGCCCGCCTTCGCGGCATGCGCCGCTTCGGCGGGCTGACCGAGCGCTTCGCTCGCGAGCCACTCGGCAAGGGACGAGACGCGTTCCGCCTTGTCGCGATAGCTGCCGAGCTTCTTGTGGAAGAGCAGCGTGTGGAGGCGGTCGAGCCGCGACTCCAGCGTCGTCTTCCGATCGGATTCCCAGAAGAACCGCGCATCACGCAACCGCGCCGTGACCACGCGCTCGGCGTTCTTCGCGATCACCCGCTCATCCGCCGGCCGGGTGTTCACCACGGCGAGGAACGCTTCTTTCAGCTCCCCTCCGTCGGTCACGACCGGGAAGTAGTGCTGATGGTGGACGAGCGTGGTCGTCAACACTTCCTGCGGCAGCGCCAGGAAGGCCCGATCGTAGAAGCCCGCCACGACGCCGGGGTACTCGACCAGATCCGCGACTTCCTCGAGAAGCGTCGCATGCTGCTTCAGGTGGACGCGGCCGCCGAGCCGCCGCGCGTGCGCCTCGATGTCCCTCGCAATACGATCGCGCCGCTCCGAATGCTCGAGCACCACGAAGTGCTCGGCCAGACGCGCCCGATATTCATCGAAGCTGCGGACCTTGATCGATCGTCCGGCGCGTCCGCTCGTCGCCAGGAACCGGTGGCCGTACGTCAGCGCACCGGTCTCGACATCCAGCACCTGAGCGCCCGCGGCTCCCGCTGTCCGCCCGATGGTGAAGGGGACGACGCGTCCGCCATAGAGGAAGAGCAGCCACCGGATGGGGCGGCCGAACAGCAGCTCACCCCGGCCGTCGTCCAGCGTCGCGTCCCAATGCATCTGTTTGGGGAACGAGAGATCGCGCAGGATGCCGCCTAGCAGGTCCGGCAGCGTATCGACGGCGCTCTTGCCGCGATGCCGCTTGTGATACGCGAGGTATTCCCCCTTCGGGGTCTTCATACGCGTCAGCTCTTCGAACGGAACACCCTGCTTCTTCGCAAAGCCCAGTGCCGCGGGAGTCGGCGTACCGTCGGCGCCGAACGCCGCCGACACGGGCGGCCCCCCGATCGTCTCGTCGCGGTCCTCCTGCCGTTCGGCGATTTTGCCGACGCGCGCCGTCAGGCGGCGGGGCGTGCTGAACGTTTCGATGGGCACGCCGGGTGAGGCAATCCGGAGCTCCGCCAGCCGCGCGCCGACGCGCTCCGCCAGCTGCGCGGTCAGTGCGGGCATCCAGCCGGCCGGCAGTTCCTCGACACCGATTTCAATCAGGAGCTCGCGGTCCATGGCTTCAGCCCGCCTGCGCGGGAGTCGCGTCCTTCTCGCCGACCCAGTACTTCGCAATCGCGACGGCCATCTGGCGGACGCGCAGGATATAGGCGGTCCGTTCGGTGACTCCGATGCCGCCGCTCGCGTCGAGCAAGTTGAACATGTGCGAGCACTTCAGACAGTAATCGAGCGCCGGGAGTGGCAGGCCGCTTCTGAGGAG
Source organism: uncultured Acidobacteriota bacterium (assembly GCA_963749835.1). Taxonomy (GTDB): domain Bacteria; phylum Acidobacteriota; class Vicinamibacteria; order Vicinamibacterales; family 2-12-FULL-66-21; genus JALZOC01. Next base: position 1,298,007 of record CAVVOD010000001.1, on the reverse strand, counting down.
TGTCTGCGACAGGCCATAGTACTGGTCGAAGAGATTCCGGTGAATGGCGTGAAGCTCGGCGGCCGGCATGTCGATCTGACCGAAGGCGTACTTCGACTGCTCGACTTCATCACGATGGCGGACGTCGCGGTACGTCACGCCCGGCCCCCACTCGAGATCGAACACGTTGTCCACGTCCTGGAGCGCCATCGCAAACCGTTCCAGGCCGTACGTCAATTCAACCGAGATGGGGGCGAGGTCCACGCCGCCCGCCTGCTGGAAGTATGTGAACTGCGTGATCTCCTGACCGTCGAAGAGAACCTGCCATCCGATGCCCCAGGCGCCGAGCGTCGGCGACTCCCAGTTGTCTTCCTCGAAGCGGATGTCGTGCGCGCGCAGATCGATGCCGCAGGCTTCGAGACTCTGCAGATAGAGATGCTGCACTTCGTCAGGGGCAGGCTTGAGAATCACCTGGAACTGCTGGTGCTTGAAGAGGCGGTTGGGGTTCTCGCCAAAACGGCCGTCAGCCGGCCGGCGGGACGGCTGCACGTACGCGACGTTCCAATGGGAAGGCCCGAGCACCCGCAGAAACGTTTCGGGATGCATTGTCCCGGCGCCCATCTCGATGTCGAGCGGTTGCTGAAGGAGGCAGCCCCGGGAAGCCCAGAATTCCGACAACTTGAAGATGAGCTGCTGCAGTGTGACCATTCGTATAAAAAGCTTCCAGCTTTCAGCTTCCTGCTGCCAGCTCCCCGTTCACTACACAGCAGTTCCTGATTGGAAGCTGGAAGCCGGAAGCTGGAAGCGTTCTCAGCGTCGCATCGCGCGCAGCACCCGGGCCGACTTCAGATCCTTGTCGAGGTGCAGGTTCAGCAACCGGCGGTGCACCGCTTCGAGCTCCCGCGCCGCTCTGTCCCCGAGCGGCAGGGATTCCAGCCGGTCCGGTGCGGTCGCTCCGGCGGCCTTCAGGAAGCGCATCGCTTCGACCCCGACAGCGGCCCCTCCCGCCGGGGCGCAGGTCCTGCAGACGAATATATCGTCCCTCAGCGGCATGACCGCTCCGCCACCGAGCGGCTCTCCACAGCCGGGGCACGCACCCAGTGCCGGATACACTCCCTGCAACCGCAGGATCCAGGTACTCGAAGTATCGCGTCAGCGCTTCAACGGGCACGCCGCCGGCGATCGCGTCGGTCATCGACGCGCCCAGCCTGTACAACCGCTCGTCCGCGTGCGCTTCCGGTGCCCATTCGTCGATGAGCTCCGCAAAGTACCCCACGTGGCCGAGTGCCTCTCCGGTGGCGGCCGACAAGGGTGACCGGGTGAGCTCCACGTAGTTGATCCTCACCAGGTCGCGCTGCTCACGCTCGTCAGTACGCCACCCCGGCCCGGGTCATCGGTTCGAGCGAGCCGATGAATTTGGACCTGGCCTTCCGCGCCCCTTTCGCCACACCCCGCTTCTTGCCGCGGTCGCGCGTGAGGAACACCACGATCCGATCGGATTCGCCCAGCTTGTAGGTACGAAGAATCAGGGCTTCGGACGTGTAAACGGGCATTCAGGTATCAGTCTTCGTCGAACCCCGCACCGTGGACCCCACATTCTACCCCGGCTGGTGCAGGTACTTCAGCATGACCGTCGCGAGCCCCAGGAACGAGAAGAACCCGAAGACGTCGGTCAGGGTCGTGATGAAAACCGCCGACGCGAGCGCCGGATCGACCTTCATCGCCCTCAGCGCCAGCGGAATCACGGTCCCCGCGGTGGCGGCGACGAACATGTTGATCACCATGGCCATCGCCAGGATGCCGGCGAGCATCCGATCGCCGCTGAAGAGAAACACGACCACCGCGCCGACGAGGCCGCACGCGACCCCGTTTCCGAGGCCGACCGCCGCTTCCTTGAAGAGCGCCTTCCGGGAGTTCCCCCACGTCAGCTCGCCCAGCGCGATGCCGCGGACGATCACGGTCAGCGTCTGCGTCGCGGCATTGCCCCCCATGCCGGCGACGACAGGCATGAACACGGCCAGCGCGACGACCTTGTCGATCGTTTTCGAAAACAGCGCGACCACGGACGCCGCCAGAAACGCCGTCGCCAGGTTCACGATCAGCCACGGCAGGCGCTTCCGCAGCGAATCCCAGGCGGACGTGAAGACGCGATCGTCCCCCGTCACACCGGCGAGGCGGTACACGTCCTCGGTCGCCTCGTCCTTGATGACGTCGATCACGTCGTCCACGGTGATGACGCCGACCAGCTTGTTCTCCTCGTCGACGACAGGGATCGCCAGCAGGTTGTACGACGCGACCTGCCGCGCGACCTCTTCCTGGTCCATGTCGGCCCGGACGCTGATCAGATCCGTCGTCATGATCCGCTTGAGGGGCGTCTCGGGCGAGACGAGCAGCAGGCGGCGCAGAGACACCACGCCGACGAGATGGCGCCGCACGTCGATGACGTAGAGGTAGAACACCACCTCCACGTCTCGCGATCCTTGGAGCGCGACGATGGATTCCCCGGCGGTCATGTCCTCGGCAAGGGCAAAGACCTTCGGGTTCATGATGCGGCCGGCGGTCTGCTCCTTGTATTCGAGCAGGTCGCCGACGTCCCCTCCGGCGGGACGCTTCTGCACCAGTTCCAGCACCTCGGCCGACAGCTCTTCGGGCAGGTAATCGATGAGAGCTGCCGCGTCGTCCGACGGCAGATCCTGCAGCAGCTTGCCGATCTCTTCGGCGGAGCGCTCGGCGAGGAGCGCGGCGCCCGCTTCGGGACCGAGCTCGCTCAACCCCTCCATCGCAAGCTTGCTGTTGCGTTCGGCGAGGATCGAGAAAGCCGCGCGCCGTTCCTTTTCGGGCAGCTCGGAAAAGAGCTGCGCCAGGTCAGCCGGGTGCTGCTTCTGGAGCAGGTTCACCAGGTTGGCGTTCGCCCCCATGCGCATCAGCCGCTTCACGGAGTCGAGCACGACATCGAGCTTGCGCTGGGGCATAGGGAGTCCGCTGCGAGTCAGATGGAACCCCTCAATTTAACACAGGAGTGCGCTCCTCCCGGCGTGTTCGGTGACTCGCGGACACACAAAAAGAGCCACGATGGCTGGTGGGCCACCGTGGCTCGTGGTCTTTCGATGGCTGCCCGGCTCAGTGGCCGGACAGATGACACATGCGCTACCTCGGACGCTCCGCGGGAACGCGCATGCCTGGCTTCATCGGCACGTCATCGGCCGGCACGGCAAACAGCGACGGATCGGGCTCGGCGCGGACGACGTTGAGCAGCCGGTAAACCGTTTCCCCCGAGCGTGGATCGTTGTGCTTCGTGAGCAGCAGGACCTGCAGGTCCTGAGAGAACCATTCTTCCGACACGATCTTGATTGGCTGGACGTTCCCGATCGCACCGGCGGCAATCGTCGTGGTCGTGCGCGTGCCGGTTGCGGGGAGCCCTTCAATCGTCGACGTCCCCAGGTCTTCGCGAACGCCCTGGCCGTCAGGAACGCGTTCGGCCAGATGGAACTCCGTCCGGGCCCGCCCTGCCTTCATCTTCGCCTGGTCCTTGGCCTTCGCCTCATGCTCCTCGGCCCTGGACTCAACCCGATTCTCGTAAAAGAACTCGTTACCGCCGTCAGCCTTCAACACGCCGACGTTGCCCTTGAACGTGGTGACGCCAAAGGCTCCGTCGCGGCCCGGAATTCCGAGCCCATCTATCGTCACCGCTTCGCCGGGGCCCTTGACACGCTGCTCGAAGACGTAGCTCGTACCCCCGCTGGGATCGACGACGAATGTGCTCTCCACGGCGCCCGCCTCATTGAGCTGATCGCGCCTCGTCCGTCCTTCGCTGTCGCGGTAAATGCGCGTCGTCGTCTTCCGGTTGATGCGATTGCCGTCCGCCAGCACCTGAGTAGACTCGGTGACCGCGTCCGCCGAATAGGGAGCGCCGACCGTCGTGCGCGACTCGAGAGGCATCCGCTCCCGCATCTTGCCGACCATCTTCACCTGCCGCTCGAATACACCGGATCCGTCCGCAGCCAGCTTGTCGGCTGACTCCTGCATGAGAAGACCGGCCTCGGACGTCTGCGCGGCGGCCGGCGCCGCGCACCCGATCACGAGGAGAATGGCGAACACCTGATATCTCATTGTCTGCTCCGTGATGAAGATGGAATGGATTGGCTCACGAGTCGGATCGCCCGGGGTTCACCGTCCTGCCCGACCAGGACGTCCGCCTTGACAGGGCCCTTGCCTCCCGAAGTGGAAATGTCCACGCCGTATGCGGCGAGCGATGACAGCGGCAGATCGACCCGCACAATCGATCCGCTTTCGAACTGCGGGAGGCTGGCAGCACCCGGCAGACTGACGAATTCGACTGGTGGGATCTCCGGCACCTTCGGTGCCGGACGAGGACGGCGCCGCACCGGGCGTGCCGTGGACGGTCGAACGTCGGGACCGACAGTCGCCGGCGTCGAAGGACGCACCGACGGCACGGCAGGTACTGCTCACCACGGAAGGAGTCGCGGGGAGCGCCGTCGCGACGCCGGGCACCGATCGCCGGACCTGCATCACGCGCCAGCCCAGAAGAGTACCCGCACCGAGGAGAAGCGCCGCAGCGGCTGCCATCCATCGCATCCGGACAGACGTCTTCCTGGCCGAACGCCTGGTGCGACCGTGCTGCTCCACGAACGCCGCCAGCAGGCGCTGCTCCATTGCCGTCACCGCTTCGGGACTCATGGATTCGGCCTGCGCCAGCACCGTCTGCGAATCGCTGTCTCCGCGAGCAGTCATACGAGGCACCTCGTCACGGGCTTCCCTGACGACGGATCGGGACGCATCTTCGCGGCCAGCAACGCCCGGCCGCGATGCAGTCTCGAACGGATCGTACCGACGGCGCAATCGAGGGCCGCCGCGGCATCGACGTAATTGAGCTCCTGCAGATCGCAGAGCGCAATCGCTTCACGGTACGGCACCGGGAGTGTCAGCAGGGCGCGGTGCAGTGCCTCGACTTCCTCGGCGCGCGTGATCGCCTCGAGGGGATGGGGCGTCTCGTCTCCTGCCGCGTGCTCGCTCTCTTCGTCCTCGACCAGCGCCACCAGCCGCCTGTCGCGATCCAGCCGGCGCCAGGCGTGATTTCTGGCAATTCCGCACAGCCATGAGACAGCCGTCGAGCGGCCCGCCTGATACCGGGCGGCGTCGCTCATCACCGCCAGGAAGACTTCCTGAGTGACGTCCTCGGCGGCGGTTGGGGAACCGGTCATGTGCAGCGCGAACCGATACACCAGCGGCTGGTGTCGTCGAAACAGCGTCGTGAACGCTCCGGCGTCGCCGGCGGCGATCCTCTCCAGCAGCGTGTCGTCAACAATCCCGTCGGCCGGCGATTCGGGAGTCATACGCTGCTCGGATTCGACGCCCACATCTGGTATTCAGTCTTGGGGGCGGGAAAGTTCCAGAGATTTCGAGGGGAGTGCCGCCGGTGGGCCCTCAGGATCTCGAACGAGTCGGCCTTCCTGGACCGCGCGGCTTTCTGGAACCTCTGGGCTGATGCGAGGTTCGCGTCTTGCCTTCCGGCTTCGGCACCCCGATCTCGTCGAGCGCCCGCTCGTTGTCCCGCCATGCGGCGTTGACCTTGACGCGCAAATCGAGGAACACCTTCGTGCCGAAGAACTGCTCGAGGTCGAGGCGCGCCTGGGTGCCGATCCGCTTGATCATCTCTCCCGCCCGGCCGATGACAATCGGTTTCTGCGAATCGGTCTCGACGTAAATCGTGCAGTAGAGCCGGAGAATGCGGTCGCGCTCCTCCTCGTCGAACTGATCGACGACGACAGCCGTGGAGAACGGCAGCTCGGCGCGGGTGTTCTGGAGGACCTTCTCTCGGACCGTCTCGGAAACGATCGTGCGTTCGGGTTGGTCGGTGAGGTAGTCGGCGGGAAAGCCGGGCTCCCCTTCCGGCAATTGCTCGAGCATCACGCGCTCGAGCTGCTCCACGCCGTCACCCGTGGCGGCGGAGACCGGGACGATGGCCGCGAAGGGATGCCACTTCTGCACTTCCTCCATGAGGGGCAACAGCTTCGCCTTGCCGACCAGGTCGATCTTGTTCAGCACGAGCACCGCGGGCACCTTCAGATCACGCAGCAGGTTCGAGACGAACTCGTCGCCGTGCCCGGGACGCGTGGACGCGTCGAACACGAGCGTCACGAGATCCACTTCGCGCAGCGTGTCCACGGCGGCATCGACCATTCGGACGTTGAGCCGGTGCAGCGGACGATGGATGCCCGGCGTGTCCACGAAGACGATCTGCCCGTCGTCATACGTCTTGACCGCGAGGATCCGGTTTCTGGTCGTCTGCGGCTTGTCAGAGACAATCGCCACCTTGGTGCCGATGATGCGATTGAGCAGAGTGGACTTGCCTGCATTGGGACGGCCGATCAAAGACGTATAGCCGGACTTCATTTTGATTCGGGACTCGGGACTCGGGATTCGGGACTCGTAGCTTCCGGCTTCCGCCTTCGCTGAAGCTACGGCGGACCGCCGAAGCCTTGGCGCCGGCGGTTAGCCGGAAGAAGACTTCATCGCTCCGCGTCCTGGGAACTGCGATCGGCCAGGTTGACGGCAGGCACGAGACGAAAGCGCACCTTGTGGATGCGACGGCGCTCGGCTTCGAGGACTTCCACCTGGAGTCCGTCCAGCTCGAACTTCTCACCGACGGCCGGGACGCGACCGACACGTGTCAGCACGTAGCCGCCGACGGTCTCGAAGCCGTCGGGCTCGATGTCCACCCCCAGCCGATCGCGCACTTCGTCGATGTTCACCTTCGCGCTGAAAACGAAGGAGCCATCCCCTTCGTCGACGATGGGCTCCGACTCGACATCGTATTCGTCGCGGATCTCCCCGACGATCTCCTCGAGGAGGTCTTCGATCGTCACCAGGCCGGCGGTGCCGCCGTACTCGTCGACGACGATGGCGATCTGCACCTGCTTGCGCTGGAACTCTTTCAGCATCTCCGGCACACGTTTGGTCTCCGGCACGAACGTCGCGGGCCGGACGAGCCGCTGCAAATCCCGATCGAGCCGCATCGTCCCCTTCTGACCATCCGTGAGGCGGATCAGGTCCTTCACGAAGATGATGCCGGCGATGTTGTCGAGATTCTCGTGGTAGACGGGGATGCGTGAGTACTCCTGCTCCCGGAACAACGCGCGCAGCTGGTCGAGCGTCGCCTCACCGCGGATCGCCACCATGTCGGGGCGCGGCGTCATCACTTCGCGGACGAGCGTGTCGCCGAAGTCCACGATGGACTGCAGCAGCTTCCGCTGATCCCCCTCGATGAGCCCCTGGTCTGCCTCGGACTCCTCTCTCGTGCCGGCGTCGCCGCCGTCGGCGGCCGACGGCGAGCCGTTGCCGGCCGGCTCGGCGCGATCCCGCCGCCCGTCGGCCGTAATCAGGCTGATCAGCGGACCGGTGAGTGGATGGAGGAACCGTGCAACCCAGTCGAACGGCGGCAGCAGGATTTCGAGGACGCGTTCAGGATTGCGCCGAACGATGAGGAGCGGCAGCACGTGCGCGCAGAGGAGGATGAATACGGCGACGAAGAGCAGCAGCAGCGTTCTCGACTGAAACCCCGCCCGGCCCGTCAGGATCGCGATGAACATCGTCGACAGGGAAAAGATGATCCCGAGGACGAGGCGGGCCGGGAGGAAGAGCTGAATGGGATCGTGGAGATAGAAGCCCAGGCGGTCTGCGCGACCGCCGCGCTCGGCCATCAGGCGCAGCGAGAGGCGCATCAGCGCGCTGAACGCGGTTTCGATGATGCCGACGTAGACCGCGGCAATCGCGAGCAGAAACAGGAGGAGCGGGCTCACGGCCGTGACCGTTCGATCAGGCCCGCGGCAAGGCCGCCTTTCCGCCGCAGCCGGGCTTCCATCTTCGCCATCCGGCCGTCATCTTTCTTGTTGTGATGGTCGAACCCGAGGAGATGCAGCAGGCCGTGCAGCGCGAGCACTCGCAATTCGGTCTGGTACGCGTGCCCTGCCTCGCGGGCCTGCCGGCGGGCGACGCCTTTCGCGATGACGATGTCCCCCAGCTCGCGGCCCTGATCCCGGAAGCTCCGGTTCGATGTGCTCGGCACGGCATCCGGTGAGCCCGGAAACGAGAGCACATCGGTGGGTGCGTCCTTCCGGCGGTAGCGGCGGTTCAGCGTGCGGACGTGTCCGTCCGTGACGAGCGCGACGGCGACCTCACCGCGTGCGCGGGCCGGTGCAATGCCCGCGAGCCAGCGGCCAAGTCCGCCGTCGGGTACCGGGCGGCCGCGGCCGTCCGAGACCGCGACCACGAGCCCGTCGCGCATCTTCCCGCCGGCCTCACCGGCGCGCCGAGGGCGCCCGCGGGGCGGGCGTTTACTGTCGGGATCCACCGTATGCTTCGTACGCCTTGACAATCTGCTGCACGAGCGGGTGCCGGACGACATCTTTCTCGTCGAAGTGGATGAACGAAATCCCTTCGACGTTGCCGACGATCTTCATCGCCTCGACCAGGCCGGACGCGCGGGCGCTGGGGAGATCGATCTGGGTGATGTCGCCGGTGATGACGGCCTTGGACCCGAAGCCCAGCCGCGTCAAAAACATCTTCATCTGCTCGGACGTCGTGTTCTGCGCCTCGTCGAGAATGACGAAGGCGTCGTTGAGCGTGCGGCCGCGCATGAAGGCGATCGGGGCCACCTCGATCGTGCCCCGCTCGAGCAGGCGGTCCGCCCGCTCGATCTCCATCATGTCGTAGAGCGCGTCGTACAGCGGACGCAGGTACGGGTTGACCTTTTCCTGCAGATCACCCGGCAGGAAGCCGAGCTTCTCGCCCGCTTCGACCGCCGGCCGCGCAAGGACGATGCGGCTGACTTTTTTCGCGAGCAGGTACGCCACCGCCTGCGCCATGGCGAGATACGTCTTGCCGGTGCCCGCAGGACCGATGCCGAAGACAATGTCGTGCTTCTCGATGGCGTCGAGGTACCGGCGCTGGTTGACGCTCTTCGGCATCACCTGCCGCTTGCCGGATGTCCGTGCGGCGCCTCGCAGGAAGTAGTCGGCGAGCTCGACGGTCTCGTCCTGGGCGACGAGCTGCGACGCGGTTTTCACGTCCCCCTTGGCCAGCTTGTAGCCGCCACGAATCAGGCCGGCCAGCTGTTCGAGCACGCGTTCCGCGCGGGCGACGTCAGCCGCTTCACCCTCGACAATCAACTCGTGACCGTTGGTCCGGATCCGGACCGCGAACTGTCCTTCGAGCTGTTTGAGGTTTTCGTCGTAAGTGCCGTAGAGCGATTCGGCCCCTTCGTCCGGAACCGGAACCTTGCGCATGACTGTGGCAGGAGGGATGGGTAGCTCCTTGGAAGACCGCTAATTCGTACGAGATTCTAACATTAGTTGCCCTACTTGAGCTTGAGCTCCCTGAGCTGTTTTTCGCTGACGGCAGAGGGCGCCCCGGCCATGAGATCGACAGCCTGAGCCGTCTTGGGAAAGGCAATCACGTCCCGAATCGACGGTTCGGCGCAGAGAATCGCCACGATACGGTCGAGCCCGAGCGCGATCCCTCCGTGCGGGGGCGTTCCATAGTCGAGCGCATCCAGGAAGAACCCGAAGCGGAGCCGCGCCTCCTCGTCCGAGATGCCCAGCAGCTTGAAGATGAGGCGCTGCAGCGCCTGATCGTGAATCCGGATGCTGCCTCCGCCGATTTCGCTGCCGTTCAGCACGAGATCATACGCACGAGCTCGAGCGTTGCCCTGATCCGACTCGAGCAGGTGCCGATCGCTCTCGAGCGGGGCAGTAAAGGGATGGTGCATGAACTCGTAGCGTCCCTCGTCTGCCACCCAGTCGAACATCGGAAAGTCCACGACCCACAAAAAAGCGAACTTGTCCGGATCGAGGAGATTCTCCTTCTTCGCGATCTGGAGCCGCAGCTGCCCGAGAAGCTTCGAAGTGGCGCCGTGAGGTCCCGCCGCCATCACGACCAGATCGCCCGCGGCCGCACCTGCCAGCTCGAGCGATTGCTGGATTGCCGGTTCGCCTGCCGCCTTGAGCGCAGAGCTCTGAACGCCGCTGTCGCCGCGGCGGGCCCACACGAGCCCGTCGGCCCCAAGCTGTTTCGCCTGGGCCACGAGCTCGTCGAGCTCGCGGCGCGAATACTTCGCGGCGCCGGGGATCGCGAAGCCGCGGACCTGACCGCCGGAGGCGACGGCGTCGCGAAACACCGTGAACGGCGACTCGGCGAACGCCGCGGAGAGATCCGAGATCTCCATGCCGCAGCGCAGGTCCGGCTTGTCCGAGCCGTACTTCGCCATGGCGTCGGCATAGGGCAACCGGAGGAAGGGACCTGGCGCCGTTCGGCCGATGAGCGCCATGAGCCGCTCCATCAATGGCTCGAGCGTCGAGAACACGAGGTCCTCGGTCGCAAAGGACATCTCGAGGTCTACCTGCGTGAATTCGGGCTGCCGGTCGGCGCGCAGATCCTCGTCACGGAAGCAGCGCGCAATCTGGAAGTAACGATCCATGCCGCCGATCATCAGGATCTGCTTGAAGATCTGCGGCGACTGGGGCAGCGCGTAGAACTCGCCCGGGTGCACGCGGCTCGGCACCAGGTAGTCGCGGGCCCCCTCGGGTGTGGACTTTGCCAGCATCGGCGTCTCGATCTCGAGAAAGCCCTGCTCGTCGAAGTACTGCCGGATCGCCATCGTGGCGCGATGACGCACGAGCATGTTGCGCTGCATCCGCGGCCGGCGCAGGTCGATGAAGCGGTGCTTGAGCCGCGTCTCCTCCGTCACGTCGATTTCGTCGGCAATCATGAAGGGGGGCGTCTTCGCCTCGTTCAGCAGCCGGAACTCGCGGGCAGTGACCTCTATCTCGCCGGTCGCGATCTTCGCGTTGACGGTTTCCGCGGCCCGATGCTCCACCACTCCCACGACCGCCACGACGAACTCGGAGCGCAGGCGCTTCGCATCGGCGATGAGCTTCTCGTCCACACGCGCGACGACCTGCGTGAGGCCGTGACGATCGCGAAGGTCGATGAAGATCAGGGACCCGAGATCGCGCACGCGGTGCACCCACCCGAGCAGGACGACCTCCTTCCCGACGTCCTGGGCGCGGAGTGCGCCGCAGGTGTGCGTGCGTGCCAGTGTGCCGAGGGGTTCTATATTCATGATCTATGTCGGGATTTGGGATTCGGGCACTCGGGACTCGGGATTCGAAACAATTCGAAATTCGGGACCCGTGGCTTCCGCCTTCAGGCGGAAGAAGATTCGGGATTCGGGATTCCAACTACATCGCCGCACTCTTCAGGAACGCCGGCACATCGGTGCGCGGCACGGACACCTGCTGCCCGCTCCCCATGTTCTTGATGGCGACGACGCCTCCCGCGAGCTCGTCTGCGCCGAGGATCGCGGCAAACGGGATGCCTTTCGTCGAGGCGTACTTCATCTGCTTTCCGAGCTTGTCAGCCTCAGGATAGACCTCGACCCGCACGCCCTCGCCTCGAAGATCGCCGGCCAGCTTCAGCGCTTCCGGAATCGTCGTCTCGTCGAACAGCGTGACGAGCAGATCGGCCGAGGCCTGTTCCACTGACGAGGGGAACATGCCGCGCTCCCCCATCACGACGAGAATCCGCTCGAGGCCGAGAGAAAAGCCACACGCGGGCACCTCTTCGCCGAGGAACATGCCGATGAGCCCGTCGTACCGGCCGCCGCCACCCAGGCTGCCCGCGAGGTCCGGCACGGCCACCTCCATGATTGCGCCCGTGTAGTACGACAGCCCCCGCGCCAGGCTCGCGTCGAGCTGCACGTGCGGCGCCGCGCTCCCGCCGGAGCAGAGCTGCAGAATCTGCTCGAGCTCGTGAACTCCACGGACCGCGTCGGGGATGGCGCTCACGAGCTCGCGAACCCGATCGATCGACAGCGGCCCTTTGAACGTGTCGAGCAGGCGCGTGGCCGCAGCCTCATCGATCCCGCGTCCGGTCAGCTCACGCCCCACACCGCCCGCGCCAATCTTGTCCAGCTTGTCGATCGCGACAAGAGCTGAGTTGTGCAGATCGCCGGACACGCCGGCGGCGTGGAGCAACCCGGCCAGCACCTGCCGGTGATTCAGTCTGATCGCAAAGTCGCGAAACCCGAGCGTGAGCAGCACGTCGCTGACCGCCCCACAGAGCTCTGCCTCGACGACCATCGAGCGGGACCCGATGGCGTCGACGTCGCACTGGAAGAACTCGCGGAAGCGGCCGCGCGCCGGGCGATCGGCGCGCCAGACGGGTTGAATCTGAAACCGCTTGAAGAACTTCGGCAGCTTCCCGCGGTACTCCGCGACGACACGCGCGAGCGGCACGGTCAGGTCGTACCGGAGAGCCAGATCGGTCTCCCCCGACGCCTCGTGCTCCCCGCGGCGAAGCACTTTGAAAATCAGCTTGGCGCCTTCCTCGCCGTACTTGCCGGTCAGCGTCTCGATGTTCTCGAGCGCAGGCGTTTCCAGCGGCTCGAAGCCGTAGCGCTGATACACATCCGAGATGACGCCGATCACATATTCGCGCCGGCGCACGTCCTGCGGAAGGAAGTCGCGCATGCCGCGCGCGGGACGCGTCTGCTGCGCAGCCATCAGCGGGCGGACGCGGCATCGGCGCCGCTCATGTAGTCGAGCCGGTAGCCCACGTACCGCTGCGCGTAGTCCCGGATGGACGCGACGTCCTCATCCGTCAGCGCCCGCCGCACCTTCCCCGGACTGCCCATGACGAGCGAACGCGGCGGAATCCGCGCATTCTCCGGCAGCAGCGTGCCGGCGGCGACGATGCAGTCCTCGCCGACGTCGACGCCGTTCAACAGAATCGCCCCCATCCCGACCAGGATCCGGCCGCGCAATGTGCACCCGTGGACGATCGCGCCGTGTCCAATCGTCACCTCGTCTCCGATCGTCGTTTCGTGCGTTCCGCGCATGACGTGCACCACCGTGCCATCCTGCACGTTGCTGCGACGCCCGATCCGGATCCGGTGCACGTCTCCGCGAATCACGACGTTCATCCAGACACTGCTCGCTTCGCCGATCTCGACGTCGCCGATGACCTGCGCACTGTCGTCCACATACGCCGTGGGGTGCACCGCCGGCAGACGGCCCTTGTAGCTCCGGAGCATCCCTAGATGATACACGGGGGCAGACCTCAGCTCTCAGCCATCAGCTGTCGGCTGAGAGCTGAAAGCTGACGCCGACAGCCTTCCCGGCCGGGAGTGGCCGCCGGCCGGAGGTGCTGTCATACTCAGGACTGCCCATGCCCCTTCTCGACCGTTTCGCGCGTCCGCTGCGCAGCCTGCGTGTATCGGTCACAGACCGCTGCAACCTCCGCTGCCAGTACTGCATGCCCGAGCAGGACTACGTGTGGCTGCCGCGCGAAAGCCTGTTGACGTTCGAAGAAATCGGCGTCGTGGTGGACGCGTTCCTGCCACTCGGCGTGGACCGTTTGCGCATCACCGGAGGCGAGCCTCTACTGCGCCGCGATCTCCCGGTCCTGATTGAATCGCTGGCCGCGCGCGACGGGCTGGCGGATCTCGCCCTCACGACGAACGGCGTCCTGCTTCAGAACCAGGCGCGTGCGCTCCAAGCCGCCGGCCTCCACCGCATCACGATCAGCCTCGACACGCTGCGGCGCGACCGGTTCGAGGCGCTCACGCGGATGGACGCGCTCGACGCCGTCCTGTCCGGCATCGACGCCGCGGCCGGCGCGGGATTCAAATCCATCAAGCTCGACACCGTCGTCATTCGCGGCGTGAACGACGACGAGATGGTCGCGCTCCTGGAGTACGGCCGCCGGATGGAAGCGGAAGTCCGGTTCATCGAATACATGGACGTCGGTGGCGCGACGCGCTGGACAGGCGACGCGGTCGTGACCCGGCGTGAGATGCTCGCGCGGCTCGAGTCGCACTACGGGCCCGTCCTGCCCGTGCAGGAGGAATCGTCTGCCCCGGCAGCCCGGTATCTCCTCCCCGACGGGACGACGTTCGGCGTCATCTCGTCCACGACGGAACCGTTCTGCGCCTCCTGCGACCGCAGCCGCCTGACGGCCGACGGTGTCTGGCTGCTCTGTTTGTACGCCGCGACCGGGACTGACCTCCGGCGGCCGCTGCGCGCCGGCGCATCACGCGAAGATCTCCAACGCCTGGTCTCGGCGGTGTGGTCGGTCCGCGCGGACCGCGGTGCCGAAGAGCGCCTCGAGATGGATCGCGAGACCACGCTCATCCCCGTCCGCACGCTGAAGCGCGATGCGCACCTGGAGATGCATACGAGGGGGGGATAGTTCAGTGCCCGCCTTGGCCGCTCTCGCGGCGTCGCGGGCAACTCGGGACTCGGGACTCACTCGGGATTCGCCCGGAATTCGGGACTCGGGACTCGCTCGGGATTCGGGAGTCGCCCGGAATTCGGGACTCGGGACTCGTTCGGGATTCGGGAGTCGCCCGGAATTCGGGACTCGGGACTCGCCCGGGATTCGGGAGTCGCCCGGGATTCGGACGTAGCTCCGGCTTCAGCCGGAAGGACACAGGCTCGGGATTCGGGACTCGGGACTCGCTCGGGATTCGGGATTCGCTAGGGATCGGGGATTGGGGATCAGGGACTAGGGATTCGATGGCCGAGTACACCAGCACCATCAGCTGGCAGCGTGATGCCGGCGCACCCTTCGTGGACGGCCGGTACCGCCGGGCGCATGTGTGGCGCTTTGACGGGGGCGCGGAGGTGATGGCGTCATCGTCGCCGCACTCGGTTCGAGTGCCGCTGTCGGATGCGAGCGCGGTGGATCCGGAGGAAGCATTCGTCGCGTCGCTCGCGAGCTGCCACATGCTGTGGTTCCTTGCGATCGCCGCGAAGCAGGGGCAGCTGATCGACGAGTATGTAGACCACGCGGTTGGGTACATGGAAAAGAACGAAGAGGGACGACTGGCGATGACGCGAGTGGTGCTCCGGCCGCGTGTCACCTTCGCCACCGAGTCGATGCCCACTGGCTCGCAGCTCCGGGAGCTGCACGATCTCGCGCACCATGAGTGCTACATTGCCAACTCGGTGCGGACGGCAGTCACGATCGAGTTGCCGCCAGGACAGGAATAGCTCGTGGAGCCATCGGATCTCATCGGCAAGCAGTTGTCTCTCCTCGTCATGGGCGAAGTGGATGACGAGGAAGACGAATGGCCGGTCCTCACGGGCATCGTCGAACGGGACGGGGACAGGCTCGTGCTGGCGCGACCGGACGGGGCGTTTCCGCTGCGGGCCGAATGGCTCGATCGCGTGAAGCTCGTTGATCCCCGGGTGCAAGGCGTTCTGCTCGGGGCCGATTACGTGTTGCCCATTCGCATTGGCGACTTGCCGGCCAGCGCAACCCCCAAGCAGCTGCACTATCTCCACCTCAAGTCCGGGCGCGATCGGCGGGAGTAGTTTCGAATCTCCTTCCGGCTAAAGCCGGGAGCTACGATCGAATCCCGAGTCCCGAGCTTTCTTCCGGCTAAAGCCGGGAGCTACGATCGAATCCCCCGCCGGTCCCGCGGAGCGGCTACGGCGGGCCCCGCCGTAGCTCGCACCGATTGGCAGCCGAGCGTAGGCGGGCAAATCCCGAATTCAGCGCTCCACTCGGAAGGCTAGAAACAGCAGCGTGCTTGCCCGCTCGATCACCAGCACCGCAGCGGCTCCCGGCTTCAGCCCGGCGACGGCCGCCTTCAATCCCTCGACCCCGGCGACCGGCTGTCCGTTGAACGCATAGATCACATCGCCCGGTGCGAGCTTGCCCTGCTGCGAGTACGGCGTCTCCGGGGTGACACGCGCGACGACCGCGCCCTGGCCGCGGCGCAACTGTGGCAGCAGCTGCGCAATCGTCGGCGTCAGATCGAGCGCGAAGATGCCGAGCGACGGGATCACCTGCTGCGCGCCGATCAACGCCTCGAGCTGCCCGGTATCGTTCGAGCGCTCGGCGACCGGCACCCGCGCCGTGAGTACTCTGCTGCCCCGGCGCACTTCGATCGCCACCTCCTCACCGATGCCGCGCGTGTAGACGTTGATGCGGAATTGACGGCCGTTTTCCATCGCCTTCCCGTCGAGCGTGAGCACGACATCTCCGGGTTCCAGCCCCGCCTTCGCGGCTGGCCCGCCGCCCAACACGTCGGCGAGGATCACCCCGGCATCGAAGGTCAGGCCCATCGCCTCTGCCATCAGCGGCGTGATGGTCTGCGACGTCACACCAATCTCACCGCGCCGCACGCGTCCGTACTTCCGGATCTGGCCGAAGACGTTGCGCACGATGTTGCTGGGGGCCGCGAAGCCAATCCCTTCGCTGCCGCCGGACTGGCTGTAAATCAAGGTATTGATGCCGACCAGGCGCCCCTCGGTATCCACGAGCGCACCGCCGCTGTTCCCCGGATTGATGGTCGCGTCCGTCTGGATGTAGATCATCGGGTCTTCCGGTGTCAGCTGCCGCGCGACGGCGCTCACCACGCCCATCGTCACCGAGGAGTCGAGGCCCAGGGGGCTGCCGAACGCCAGCACGAGCTGACCGGATCGGAGCGCGTCGGAATCGCCGAACGGCAACGCGGGCAGCCCGCGCGCC
The DNA here is from genome assembly GCA_963749835.1 of uncultured Acidobacteriota bacterium. GTDB lineage: Bacteria > Acidobacteriota > Vicinamibacteria > Vicinamibacterales > 2-12-FULL-66-21 > JALZOC01. The sequence continues at coordinate 1,281,471 of CAVVOD010000001.1, read as the reverse complement.
TCCACTTTGACGACCGCGATGTCGGTTTCCTGATCGATCGCCACCACCTGCGCGGCCGTCACCCGTCCGCGCCGCTTCAGGATCGATCGTCCCGGCGCCCCGCCGGTCGAAGTGAACGGCAGTTCCACCTCGATCCGCGTCGCGTTCTCGACGACGTGCGCGCTGGTCACGATGAAGCCTTCGGCGTCCACGATGACGCCGGACCCGCTGCTGCGCTCGAGTTGCGGTTCGCCGGTCGCGACGTGGTCTTCGTCGTCCGGAGCCGCATACCCGGTCACGAAGATCTGCACGACGCTCGGGCTGACCCTGGCGGCGAGGTTCTGCAGGGACCGCGACAGGTCGGACAAGGGAGGGGCGGGCGCCGACGCCGGCTGGGCTGAAGCGTGCAGAGCCGACAGGGCGCAGAAGAGTACCAGGAGAAGCGCTCGGACTACCGTCATGGCGGGGGGATCGTAACATGCGAGCTGTCAGCTCTCAGCCGTCAGCTCTCAGTTCCATTTCGACGTCTCCTGCTCTCGTTACTGGAAACTGGCTACTTCAACTAATAGCATGACAGCTGACAGCTGAGAGCTGATAGCTGAGAGCTGATAGCTGCCCATGTCGCCGTCTCTGTTGACATGCGGCCGAAGATAGGCTGCAATCCGCGCGATGCGAATATCCATGGCCGTGGCGCTGGCTGCGGTCGTCGCGTGGAATGCCCCGCAGGGCACACGTCAGGGAAGCCCCGAAGAGGACCTGCCGCGCGGAATCACCCGCCTCTCGCACTTTGGCGAACGCGCATCGTGGTCGCCGGACGGAAAACGCATCGCGTTCATGGAAAAGAGCTTCGGCGACGCCTACGAAGTCGAGGTCTCGACGAAGAACATCCGGCTCCTGACGCACTATGCGCATCCGGGTTTTCTGCGCGTGCAGTTCCTGCCCAATGGCGACTACTTCCTCATCGGGGCGCGTACCTTCACCGACATCAGCACGACCCGCTCGCGCGATCAGGAGATGTGGATCCTCAAGGCAGACTTCAAGCCTGGCGATCGCGCGATAGCGCTCGATCACAAGATCTCCGAAGGCGTCGCGATCTCGCGCAGCGCGATGAAGATCGCCTGGTCGAACACGCGCGGCCAGTATCCCGAACAGTTCAAGCCGAATGAGTCGGTGATCTACACCGCCGATGTCGTGTACGACGGCGGCCAGCCGCGGCTTGCGAACAAGAAGGAGGTCATCCGTGCGATGGCCCCGGAGTGTACGCTCGAGGCGCAGGACTTCCGGCGTCGCGACACGGAGCTCATCTACACCTGCTACCGGTCGCCGTACGCCGACGTCCTCGGCGTCGATCTGAACACGGGGAAGACGACGATCTATCGGAAAGAGGCCGGCGAGTACAACGAGGTCGAGGGCCTGTTCCCCGATGGCGAGCACGCGCTCGTGGAGTCCAGCCGCGGCCAGCTGGAACAGAACTCCAACTACATCGACATCTGGAAGCTGAAACTCGAGCCGAACAGCCGCGACTTCACGCGGGTCACGCACTGGGGGGAGTATCGCGGGTTCAAGGCGTCCAACCCGGTCGTCAGTCCCGACGGGCGGACGATCGCGTTCCAGTCCGCCCGCAGCAAGGATCCGGCAGGCGTGGGGTACGGCATCTTCGCGCTCCAGACGAAATAAACCGCACAGGAGACCGATGATGCACCGCAGGGAATTTCTCGAAACAGCGGCGATGGCGGCTGGCGGCCTGCTGGCCGGCGCGATTCCGCTCGCTGCGGCGGCGCCGCCTGACGGACGCTTTCTCTATGTCGCGACGCCCGGAATCCGCAACTACGTGGAGTATGGCGGGATCGGCGTCCTCGTCTTCGACATGGATCAGAAACATCGCCTGGTCAGACGCATTCCGACCTTCAACGTCGGCGCGGGAGAGGCGCCCGAAAACGTCAAGGGCATCGCCGCCTGCGCCGCGACGGGGCGTCTGTACGTGACGACGCACAGGCGGCTGGCGAGCTTCGACCTGGCGACCGATAAAATCGTGTGGAGCCGCGAATATGCGGGTGGCTGCGATCGGCTGGCGATCGCGCCTGACGGCAAACTCCTCTATGTGCCGTCGTTCGAAGGGCCGCACTGGCACGTCCTCGATGCGCTGAGCGGCGACGTCATCACCACCGTCGTCACGGGTTCCGGCGCGCACAACACCATCTATGGGCCGAACGGCCGGCACGCGTACCTCGCCGGCCTCAAGTCTCCCACCCTGAACGTGGCGGACACCGGCACGCACAAAGTCGTGCAGACGGTCGGCCCGTTCAGCCACATGATCCGGCCGTTCACGATCAACGCCGCGGAGACACTGTGCTTCGTGAACGTGAACGATCTCCTCGGGTTCGAAGTCGGAGACATCAAGACGGGCAAGATGCTGCATCGCGTCACCGTGACGGGATACGAGAAGGGACCCGTGAAGCGGCACGGGTGCCCGAGTCACGGTGTGGGGCTGACGCCTGACGAAAAGGAGCTCTGGCTGGTAGATGGTCCGAATGCGCGGGTGCACATCTTCGACGCGACCGCCATGCCCCCGCGCCAGGTGGAGACCGTGGCGCTGCGGGATCAGCCTGGATGGGTGACGTTCAGTTTGGACGGCGCGTATGCCTATCCTTCGACCGGCGAAGTCATCGACACGGCCACGCGGAAGATCGTCGCGACACTCGCGGACGAGCAGGGGGGCCAGGTGCAGAGCGAGAAGGTTGTCGAGATCGCCATGGCCGGGGGCAAGCCCGTGCGCACCGGCGATCAGTTCGGGATCGGACGGCGTCCGCGCTAGGATCGGCGCCATGCTGCGCCTTGCCCGCCTGCCGGCAGTGCTCTTCGTGTGCCTCTCGTGTGCACGGGCCGCGTTCGGTGCAGGCCAGACAGAACTTTCGAACGCCAGAGACGCATATGCTCGCGCGATCGAGCTCGAATCGCGCGGCAACCAGTCCGGCGCGCTCGCGCTGCTCTGGCACGCGGCGGGCCTCGCTCCGCGTGACGCCGACGTGCAGAACCGCCTGGGAGAAGCGCTCGAGCGCATCGGCGCGCTCGACGCGGCCATCGACGCATTCCGCCGCGCCATTGCGGAGCGCCCGGCTTTCCGCAAGGCCGACAACAATCTGATCCTGACGCTCGTCAAAGCCGGCAGGGGCCCGGAAGCCATCGCGCGCGCCCGCGCGCTCGTGTCCGCTGCGCCTGATGACCCCGATCGGATCTTCACCCTTGGACTGGCCGAGTCGGAGCAGGACTTCGCCGCCGCCATCACGACCTTCCGCCGCGTGCTGCAGCTCGACGCCGAAACACACCCTCGCCCGCTACAACCTCGCGCTCGTCCTGAAGCGCGCGGATCGATTGCCGGAGGCGATAGAGGCGCTGCAGCGCGCGATCGAGATCGAGCCGCGTCCGGAAGCGCCTCTACACACTTGGCGTCATCTACTGGCAGCAGGGGGACACCGAACGGGCGGCACGCGCGCTCCGGGACGCTGTCAGCGCCGACCCGCGCTACGCCGGATGCTCACTACACGCTCGGCGCGGTGCTCGCGGCGAGAAACGACTGGCGAGGAGCTGCCGACGCGCTGCGGCGCGCCATCGCGCTCCGTCCGGATCTTCCCGGCGCGCACTATTCACTGGCCCGCGTCCTTCAGCAGTCAGGCGATGCGGCCGCGGGCGCCTCGGAATTCGACGAAGCCGAACGGCTGCGCAGACGCGCCCAGGCGGAACAGGAGGCCGGTGTCTGGACCGCGGTGGGCAGCCGCGACGCTCGAGCGCGGCGACCTCACCGGCGCGCTCGATCAGTTCCGGCGCGCAACGGCGGTGTTCGAGGGCTACGCGCCGGCGCACTTCCAGATGGGCCTGCGTCCTGCGGCGCCTCGGACAGTCGAAGGCCGCCGATGCGGCGTTTCACAGGGCCGCACAGCTCAATCCCGGACTCGTCGCTCCCACCAGCCCGCAGTAGCGCTCTCTTTTGCTGCTTGTCTAGCCGTGACGACAGTTGTATAACCTATCGCGCGCACGCGGTGTGCCGGTGACGATACCTGTCGCCTGCCGCGTATCGCAATGCGAAACAAGCCGTGGCCGGAGGATATCGAATGAAGACCATTCGTGTGTGGGATGGTGTGTTGTGCATCGCGCTGCTGCTGGCGTTTGCCAGCGGTGTCAACGGCCCAGGAGTTCCGGGCCACCGTGAGGGGACAGGTCGCCGATTCGAGCCAGGCCGCGCTGCCCGGCGCGACCGTGACGGTCCGCAACCAGGAAACCGGCGAAGTGGCGACCGCCACGACCGAACAACGAAGGCAACTACACCGTCCCGTTCCTCCGTCCCGGCTTGTACAGCGTGACCGTCGAGCTGAGCGGATTCCAGAAATACACCCGCACCGGCATGCGGCTCGAGGTCAGCCAGATCGCCGAGATCAATGCGCAGCTCGGAGTCGGCGGCGTTGCGGAGAGTGTCAACGTCTCCGCGGAATCGCCGCTTCTCGAAACGAGCAACGCCGACCGCGGCACGGTCATCGACAGCGCGCGCATCGCCGAGCTGCCGCTGCAGTCGCGCAGCCCGATGGCGCTGGCCGTGCTCGTCGCCGGCGTCAACTACAACGCCCAGGCGGTCTACCTGCGGCCCTTCGACAACGGCGCGCTCGCCGCCTGGTCGATGAACGGCGGACCGAGCAGCAACAACGAGTTCCTGCTCGACGGCGCGCCGAACAACGCCAACCAGGGGGGCAACAACATCGCCTACGTGCCGCCGGCGGAAGCGGTGCAGGAGATGAAGATTTCCACCAACTCGTACGACGCGCAGTACGGCCGCACCGCCGGCGGCGTCGTCAACATGTCGCTCAAGTCGGGCACGAACGCGTTCCACGGCGTCGTCTACGACTTCATGCGCCGCAAGGCCCTGGCCGCCAACTCGTTCCTGCTCAACTCGCGCAACAGCCCGAAGACCGACCAGTACATCGACCAGTACGGGTTCAGCGTCGATGGCCCGGTCTGGAAGAACAAGACCTTCTTCCTGTTCACCGGCGAGAAGTACCGCGAAGGCACGCCCGCGCCGCTGTTCAGCACGGTGCCGACCGCGGCGTTCAAGAACGGTGATTTCAGCAATCTCGTGGACGCCTCGGGCAACCTGATCCGGATTTACGACCCGGCGACCGGCCGGGACGTGAACGGCGTCTGGACGCGCGATCCGTTCCCGGGCAACAGCATCCCGGCGGACCGCATCAACCCGACGGCCCGGGCGATCATGAAGTACTACCCGGAGGCGAACAACAGTCGACCCGTCTGTCGCGCCGTGGCAACGGAACCTGGCCTGGGCCGAGCACTTCAACAAGGACGTGTTCTGGAACTGGGTCGGCAAGGTCGACCACAACTTCGGCGCCAACGACCGGGCCTTCTTCCGCTGGGCCGAGAACGAGCGGAACGAGATCGGCAATCGAGGCAACGCCATCCGCAGCGGTCCCGCCCAGGACGGCCAGCTGCCGCTCATCAGGTCCAACCGCGCCATCGTCGGCGACTGGGTGCACATCTTCGGCGCCGGGACCGTCTTCAACCTGCGCGGCGGCTACACCTACTTCCTCGAGTGGAGCATGTCGACCGACGCGTTCAACTTCGATGCGACCGAGTTCTGGCCGGCCAGCCTCGTCAACCAGCTTCCCAGCCCGCCGCTCGGCGGCCTGTTCCCGCGCATCGAGCTCGACCAGTTCGCGACCCTGTCGCGCGGCACGAGTCCCAACCGGAACAAGAACTGGTCGCTCCAGCCGAACGTGTCGCTGAACCGCGGCGCGCACAACATCCGCAGCGGCCTCGACATCCGGTGGATCAACGTCCACAACGAGAACTACAACAACTCCGGCGGCCTGGTGCAGTTCAACCGCAACTTCACGCGCAGCACGCTGAACAGCACCAGCGCGCTCGAAGGGAACGCCTTCGCCTCGTTCCTGCTCGGCGCGCCGAGCGGCGGCAGCGTGGATGTCAACCCGGTGGCGCACTACAAGTGGTTCTTCGCGGCGCCCTGGATCCAGGACGACTGGCGCGTCAGCAACAAGCTGACCGTTGAACCTCGGCTTCCGCTGGGACATCAACGGTTCCGTCACCGAAGCGAACAACCAGCTGAACTACGCGTTCGACCCGACCATCGTCAACCCGGTGTCGGCGCGCGTGGGTCAGCAGGTGCTGGGCGGCATCCGGTTCGTCGGCGTGGACGGCGCCCCGGATCGGCCCTGGAAGCTCGACAAGAACAACTGGCAGGGCCGCGTCGGCATGGCCTACTCCCTCAACGACAAGACCGTCGTTCCGCGCCGGCTACGGCAAGTACTTCCTCAACCCGACGAGTCAGGGCAACAATGCCGGGTTCAGCTCTGCCGACGCCGCTGCATCAGCTCGAATGACGGCGGCCGCACGCCGACCTACGCGCTGTCGAACCCCTGGCCCAACGGGATCCAGGCGGCGCCCGGGCAGCTCGCTAGGGCCGGAAACGTTCCTCGGGCGCGGTCCGAACTTCTCGAACCCCGACTTCGTCGTGCCGAACGTCCACCAGTTCTCGGCGGGCATTCAGCGCCAGCTGCCGGGGAACATCTCACTCGAAATGACCTACGCGGGCAGCCGCAGCTACGACCTCGAAGGTGGGCTTCGGCGCCTACAACGAGCCGTCGGCGGCGTTCCAGGCGCAGTGCGACGTCACGCTGGGCGGCAGCCGCAGCTTCTGCGACGAGCTGCTGCCCAATCCGTTCTATCAGGTGCGCGGGATTCGAGGGCACGACGCGCTTCAGCAACCCGACGCTGTCGCGCTTCGAGTTGAACCGGCCGTTCCCGGCGTTCACCGGCATCACCCAGAACCAGAACAACATCGGCAAGCTGGTCTACGACTCAGCCCAGTTCGTGCTGAACAAGCGCTTCGTCAAGGGCGTCACCGTGAACGCGAGCTACACCTACGTGCCGCGGTGGACCGAGACCGGCGGCTACGTGGACGCGGTCTCGGGTCTCCTGAACGAGGGGCCGTACTTCTCGCAGCGCAAGCACCGCGTCACCGCGTCTGGCGTGTGGGAACTGCCCTGGTTCCGCGACCAGCGCAGCATCGCCGGGTATCTCCTCGGCGGCTGGTCGATGGCGCCGATGCTGGTCTACCAGTCCGGCCAGCCGTGGGACATGCCCGGCAACGTCGATCTGGCGCCGGGCGTCAGCCTCGATGAGATCGCGCTGCGAAGGCGAGAAGGAAGGGCAGTTCATCTACGGCGTGAAGCCGTGCATCGGCCAGCGGAACGCCACACGGGCAGCTACGACCTGCTGGCGGTCTCGACGGCGTACGGCTGCACCGAGCCGTACTTCCTCGTCCGCGAGACCTTCCAGCGCCGCACCGCGATGAACCGCTACGACGAGTTCCGCCGCCCGCACGTTCTGGCAGGTGGACGTGAACTTCGCGAAGACGACGCCGATCACGGACCACGTCCGGCTGCAGGTGCGTCTCGAAGCGTTCAACCTGTTCAACAGCCCGCATGTACGACGAGCGTGCGTACGGCACGGACACCAACAACGCGGACTTCGGCCGCATCAACCGCAACAGCACCGCTCAGTCGAACTTCCAGCGGTTCATCCAGCTGGGATTCCGGCTGATCTTCTAGCAGCACTCTCATGGGCCCGGCCACGGAGGCCGGGCCCACCGCCTCCCGCTCGCAGCCCATCAACTTCCGGCACAATAGCAGCGTGCGCGCTCCGGTTCTCCCGATCGTCGCCGCATGTGTGCTGGCATCTGCCGCCGTCGGCGCAACCCTTGCCGCGACAGCCGCGCCGCCGCGCGCGGGAGCGACCCGGATCGCCTGGGAGGACGTCGCCCCACTCTGGGCCCGTCTTGAAAGGCATGGGATTACGCAGGCCGCGTTCCCCTCGTACGTCGCGCCGCACGCATCAGGACAACGTGCGACGTGTGCGCGAGGGGGACCTGGATCATCTCGTCTTCTACGCGCTGCAATCGACACACTTCACAAAGCGCCCCCCCATCGAGCCAGCGCTGAGTGCAAAGGCGCTGGTCGATGGCCTCAGTGCAGCCATCCGCGAGGCGTTTCTCGCGAGTCGTGCTGATGTCGCAGCCGCCGATTCCACCAGCTGTGCGAGAGCGCGTGGCCGCGCTGCTCCGCTCACTCGATTCCCCAGCGGGCGATTCGCGGCTCACCTATTTCCAGTCGCTCGTGCACGCAACATTTCCCGACCGGCGGACACGCGAGTCCGGGGTACTTGGCGAGTACCTGCGCGCGATGCGATTCGTTTACCAGAAGGAGTTCGTGGCGCAGCGTGCCAGTGCGGACGCGGTGGCCGGGCTCTATCGCACCCGTGGCCTCAGCACGGATACCGCCGTCGAAGCTGGCTACGTCGTCTACAACGGACTGGGGATCGTTCGCGCGCTCCATCCGGAGCGGCGTATTCGCAGGGTTCTGATTGTCGGCCCGGGCCTGGACCTTGCGCCGAGAACAGGGTTGCTGGAAGCCGGTCCGCCGGAGAGTTACCAGCCCTGGGCGGTCATCGACGCGCTGCTCGCGCTCGGGCTGTCACGCTCCGATGATTTGCAGGTGGTCGGGGCCGATATCAATTCGCGGGTCGTGCAACATCTCGCGGGTTCGCGGGCGGCGCCTCCGGTGCTGACGCTGGTCAGCGAAATAGGCGAGAGCGATACGATCACGCTGTCGGCCGAGTATCGCGACTATTTTGCGCAGCTCGGCGGCGCGATCGGCACCGTCTCACCGGCTCTTACTCAGAACAGGGCCGCGTCCGGCCACTTGCGCAAGACCGTCCACGTCGGAGCGAAGGCGGCCTCGGCCCTGACCGCCGCCACCCTTGACATCGTCACCGAGCGCCTCGATGAACCAGGGTTCGACTTGATCATTGCGACCAACATCCTGCCGTATTTCGACGACGTGCAGTTGATGCTGGCGACCGGCAACATCAGCCGGATGCTTGCGCCCGGCGGAGTGTTCCTTCACAACGAGGCGCGCCCCGTGCTCGGAGAAATCACCGAGGCACTTGGCCTGCAGTTCGAGCAGTCGCGCCATGTCGTCATCGCCGTCGTTCGTGGCGCCGCGGCGCCGCTGTTCGACAGTGTGTGGCTGCATCGGAAGAAATAGCTCAGAGCGATCAGCTGTCAGCTGTCAGCTTGGTTCCAGTCCCCAGCTTCGAATCCCGAATCCCGAATCCCCGATCCCCGATCCCCGATCCCCGATCCCCGAGTCCCTGATCCCTGATCCCCAATTCCCGATCCCCTACTCTTTGCTCTGAACGCCGAACTTGAAGATCGTCGTCTCCGAATATTCCTGCCCGGGCTCCAGGATGACGGACGGAAACTCCGGACGGTTCGGTGAATCCGGAAAGTGCTGCGTCTCGATGCAGAAACCGGAGCGGCGGCCGTAGACGTGCCCCCCCTTGCCCGTGATGGAACCGTCCAGCCGGTTCCCGGAGTAGAACTGCATCCCCGGCTGCGTCGTCGCCACATCGAGCGTTCGCCCCGATGAAGGCGCGACGACGCGCGCCGCGTGCTGAAGGCCGCCGCCTGTCCTGTTCAGTACGAAGTTCTGGTCGTAGCCTTCGCCGATTGTCAGTTGCGGGTGAGAGTCGTGGATGCGGTCGCCGATCCGGACCGGTGTCCGGAAATCAAAGGGCGTTCCCTCCACCGGCGCAAATTCACCCGTCGGGATCTGCGTGGCGTCGGCGGGCGTGTAGCGATCGGCGTCGATTGCGAGCTCGTGATCGAGGATATCGCCGGAACCCTCGCCCTCCAGGTTGAAGTAACTGTGCTGCGTCAGGTTGACCGGCGTCGCCTTGTCGGTCGTGGCGCGGTAGTCGATGACGAGCTCGTTCGAGCCGGTCAGCCGATAGGTGACCGTCGCAGTCAGATTCCCCGGATACCCTTCCTCGCCGTCCGGGCTCGTACGCGTCAGGGTGACGCCGTCTGACGACGGCGTGACGTTCCAGACGACCTTGTCGAATCCTCTCGTACCGCCGTGAAGGTGGTTGACGCCATTGTTCGTGGCCAGCTCGTACGTCGTTCCATGCAGGACGAATCGCCCCTTCGCGAGGCGGTTGGCTAAACGGCCGACCAGGGCACCGAAAAACGGATTCCGGGCCAGATAGCCCTCCAGCACATCGTACCCGAGCACGACGTCTGCGAACCTGCCGGCACGGTCGGGCACCTTGAGCGATGTGATCAGTCCGCCATAGGACAGCACTCGGAGCTCGACGCCGTTCGCATTCATCAGCATGTGGACCGTCACGTCCACGCCATCCGTCGTTCGTCCAAAAGGGGCGCTCGTCACTCGGGTCATCCGGCCGATTGTAACGCACCAACGTTCGGGATTCGGCCCGCCTTCGCTCGCAGCGCGATCACGGCGAGCTACGGCGCGCCCCTCCGTAGCCGCTTCGCGGCGTAGGCGGGGGGACTCGAGATTCGGATAACGACTCGGATTCTTGCCCAGACCGCACATCCCGGGTGGGACGAGGACGTTCAGAGTGCGTCGACCTTGAGCGGCGTGACACGCGAACGCACCAAAACAGGTCCGCAGGCGTTTCCTGCGGCGTTGCGGGGAAGTTTCACAGACACGCCGCGCCGGCGATCAGGCCACTGGAGATCCGTCTGAGACTTCGGCGAGGAAGGGGAAGTGATCCGATGCGTCGAGCGCGGCGGGACTCTTGAGGATCTCGCATGCCTCGAGGCGGTCGGCGAACCCGGCGGGAACGAACATGTAGTCGAGGCGCACGTGCGGCGACCACGTGGGAAACGTAAAACCGGGATCGTTGCCCTGCAGCCTGCGATAACCGTCGATGTAGCCGGCATCGAGGATCACCTGAATCGTCCGCCACCGGATGTTCCCGCCGCTCAGCCAGACGAGTGCCCGCAGGCGATGGGGCAGCTTCCGGAAGTCGAGCAGGTCGCCTGGCGCCAGGGTGTTGAAGTCGCCGGCGAGTACGTGGAATCCGTGCTGGTGACTGGCAATGGACGCAAGGAGTGCCCGCAGCTCGAAGACACGCCGACGCTCCGTCCAGGCAGCGAAGACGGCGGCGAGGTGCACGCCGAACACGCGCAGCTCTCCGGGTCCTGGATCGATCTCCAGAAACGCATGGCGGGAGAAGCGTGGACGATGCCACGCGTAGTGGCGAACGGTTCTACGGCTCATAAAGGCCAGCGACTCACCGGGCCGTGACGCCCATTCGGTCATTCCGGTCCCGGCGGCGAGCCGCGCGATGACGCCGGGGTCTGTCGCTTCCTGGAACACGACGAGGTCGGGACCCGCGTCCCCGATCGCGGTGCGGAGCGCCTCCTCCTTGCGGCGGCCCCCGCGACAGATGTTGTAGCTCAGGATGCGCAACGTGGTTTACGGCGCCGCGGCGTCGCCATCCTTGTCGATGAGGGTGAGATAGGGCTGCCCCATCAACTCACCGCGGAAGTAGATCACGGCGTCCCGCGATCCCTGGATGTTGACAGGCCGCCTGACCATCTCCATCAGCCGCGCGCGCAACGGTGCGAGCGCCGGCGCGATGTCGGGGTCGTCGTCGCTCAGCGGACGCGAGTGGACGCCAGGCACGAAAAACCCCGTCAGTTTGAAGAGCGCCATGACCTCATCGCCGCCGACCAGTGTGAGATCGAGATCGCTGGTGCCCGGACCATCGTCATCGAACGGTGCACCATCCTTCCACCGGCGGCCCGTGACGGCGCTGCCTCGAAGGATGACGCCCGTCCCCGGCGGGATCGCCTCCCGCGCCGTCCGGACGAAGGCGTCGAACGCATCCTCACTGCCGCCGAAGGCGAGGCGCACGACGTTGTCCCGTTTCTGCTCCGAGGTCAGCTCGTCGTCGGCCGGGCCTGTCTGCCCGCTGTCCACGTCCTCCATGGACGGGGCCTTTGCAACCTCTGCGCCGCACTACAGCTCGCTGAGTGGCGGGGCCGGCGTGGCGATGAAGGCTCCCGGGCGCCAGCGGGTTGCGAATTCGAGTGCGGCATCGCGGTGGACGAGTGCCCACACGCTACCGCCGAAGCCTGCACCGAAGCTGGTCGCGGCGAAGGCGCCCAGGGCCCGCGCCGAGGCGGCGAGCGCGGCAGTTTCCGGGACCTGGTTGGCCAGGAGCGTCTCCGCATCCCCTTGCGAGTCCGCAGACAGACGATCGAGCATCGTGGAGTCCGCCTGTCGGAAGGCCTCGATCGCCAGCGGAATGCGCGCGTTCTCGCGAATGAAGTGATCCAGGCGGTTCGTCAGTTGCCCGGATGACCAGCCTTCCACAGGCGAGCCCTTCGCCAGCTCCCGCAGGCGGGCGGCCGCGTCAGGTGCGGTCGCGAGTGCAGCGGCGAGCGACGCCGAGCGGCCATCCGACGAGTTCCACAGACTGAGCAGTACTTCGGCTCCGCGCGCCAGATTGTTGTACGGTCCCTTCGCTCCGCCTGTCTTGTCCGCGGCGATCCCCGACGGTGTCACGACGAAGCACCAGTCATCCGGCAACTGAACGTCGTCGACGTGCCGCAGGGGCACGAAGGCAAATGCCGACAGCCGGCCGGGCGTTCCCGTGACGATGGCCGCGTGATCCTCACTGCCGCCGTGAGTGCCGACGCCGGCGTCCCCGGCCAGCGTCCCGAACGTCATGCCATTCTCGATGCACGCGTAGTACGACGCCGCGTCCAGGCTCTGACGGATGTTGGCGATCCATTCCGGGTGGGTGTGGATTCCCGCCACGCGGCCCAGCGCGGCGGCCACGCCGATCATGAGCGCGCTCGAGCTGCTCATGCCGGACGCCCTGGGAAGATCACTCGCCAGGATGATGTCCGCGCCGATCGTCAGATCGTGAAAATTGCGCGAGAGCCGGCGGACGACTGTCTGCACGTAGTTGCGCCATCCCGTTGGTGCATGTCCGCTTTGCGGCTCGAAGCTTCTGTCGGTTTCCCGGCCATCAATCCAGACGTCCTGGGACCGGGCGGCGTCAACGATGTGGACCCTGCCGTCGCCGCGGCGCGCGGCGGCCACGGCGAACCCCCGGGGCACGGCTGACACCAGTGTCTGTCCGCCGGCGTAGTCAGTGTGCTTCCCGAACACCTCGAGGCGCCCGGGGATCCAGAACAGATGTTCGGGAGCGCCGGCCTCGAGCTCACCTGACCGACCGAGGACGACCTCGAAGAGGGAACGCTTCGCGTCCCTCTCCCCTGCGTAGATGCCGAGCTCAGCGAGTCTCTCGACTGCGAACGATGCGGTGATAGCGGTCATGGGTGTGGGATACGAATGCCGTTCACGGCCGTGCCATCATGCCGTCCAACCGCCGGGCGACCTCCGCCGCATCGCCTCGCTTCGAAAGGTCGAGGACGCCCCCGGTCGCGCGCAGGACCCTGAACCGCACGCCGCGCCGGACGGCCAGGCCGACCGCCTCCGGCAACTCGAGCTCACCGCGCACGGACGGCGCCACATCGCGGCATGCCGAAAAGATCTGCGCATCGAAGCGCCAGCAATTCATGCTGATCAGGGAGTCGTCGGCCCACGTCGCGCCTGCAGCTGCGGACGTACCGCCTGGCTTCTCCACAATGCCTCGGAGGTATCCATCATCGGCCATCTCGACCAGGGCAAAGGACTTGATCCGTTCAGCGGGGATGTTGCCGGAACGAATGAGGTCACCGGACTCGAACGCGATCAGACCTGGCTCGCCGAGGGCCCTGAGATCCGCAAGAGCAGGACCGGGATAGAGGTTGTCTGCGTTCATCGCCAGGAAAGGGCGGCCGCGCACCCAGTCCTCCGCCGCGAGAATCGCGTTGGCTGTGCCGACGGCTTCCTGTTGCACGACGAAATCAACGGTAAGACGAGTGGGCGCCGCATCCTCTGAGTAGTAGTGCCGAAGTGCCTCATGATCGGGTGCGACAATCAGCGCCACGTTCTGCACACCGGCATCGGCAAGCGCGCTCAGGACGTAGTCCAGGAACGGCCTGCCGTTGACCGGCATCATCGCTTTGAGACCCGCGTCCGCCGCGCGCGCCTGCGCCACGGTCAGCTCGGCTCCCGGATCGGGTGCGCGCATGCGGGAGCCCAGGCCCCGCGCGAGCACGACCGCGCACGATGTGGTCATTCTGTTTCCAGCTCCCAGCTCCCAGCTCCCAGCTCCCAGCTCCCAGCTTCTGGCTTCCGGCTTCCGGCTTCCCGAATCCCGAATCCCTGATCCCCAATCCCCAATTCCCAATCCCTTCCCCCGTTGCGACTCCGCCATCAGCTAACGCTCTCCGCACTGTACCGCGCGATCAAGCCGGTGCGAACGGCCTGCCTGTAGACATACGTGAACAGTACGCACGCGCCGAGCAGATAAAGCACAGCCAGTGCGGCGCCGGCAGCAAGCGAGGCTCGAGAGGCGTGCCCGCCCAGCACGATCGCGCGCATCCCTTCGAAGATGTACGACGGCGGCAACACTCGCGAGACGGCCCGCATCCATACCGGCAGCGTCGAGACAGGATAGAACACGCCGGCGAACGGCGAGAGCAGGCCCGGTATCGGCCACACGAACCACTCCGCGGATGGACCCAGCCTCAGGACGATCGTGCATCCGACGATGCCCAGCGCGATGCCGAACACCAGCAGCACCAGCAGAAACGGCGCCAGCATGGCGCCGTACGCGAGCAGCGACAATCCAAAGCCCACGCTCGACAGCACCAGCATGACCGCCAACCCGATCGCGCTGGTCACGATGCCCGAGATCACGAGTCCCGCGAGGTACTCCGGGATCGAGATCGGTGACGCAAAGATGTTCAGGAAATTGCGCGACCAGACGTCCTCGAAGAACGCCATCGTGACCCCCTGCATCACGCGCGTGAAGAAGTCCCACATCAGCACGGCGCCAAGCAGGACCGGAACGAAGCTGAATCCCGGTGATGCGACGCTGTTGAGGTACCTCGTGATGAAGCCCCAGAGCACGATATCGATGGCGACCCAGGCGAACAGCGGGAGGAGCCGGGAAATGCTGCCTCGGAACAGGTAGAACTGGCGCAGGACGATGGCGAACGTTCGTCGTGCCTGCATGTCAGTGCTCCAGGGAGAGAGGCTCGCGCGCAACCGTGATGAAGAGCTCCTCGAGCGAGTCCTTTCCGTGCTCATGGGGCAGCGTTTTCGGATTGCCCTCGAGCAGCACCTGGCCGCGCGCCAGGAACAACACGCGATCGCAGACCTCTTCGACTTCGTACATGTTGTGCGAGGTCCACAGCACGCCGCATGCTCCGGCCGAGGCGCCGCGGCGAATCGTGGCGCGGATCTCCTGCGCCGTGGCCGGATCGAGAGAGGCCGTGGGCTCGTCCAGCAAAAGGACCGTCGGACTGTTGAGCATGGCTTTGGCGATCGACACGCGTGTCTGTTCTCCCGAAGAAAGCAGCCCGCACTTCGTGTCGCGGAAGCGCTCGAGGTGGAACTGCTCAACCAGCGTGTCGATGCGTCTGGTGAGGCCGCGGACCCCGTACAGCATGCCGAAGATGCGCAGGTTCTGCGTGACGGTCAGATTGCCGGGAAGCGGCGCATACACCGCGGCAAAGTTCGTGCGCATGAGAGCCGCCGTCCGGTCGGTGGCAAGGTCTCGCCCCTCGATGCGAATCGAGCCGCCGGTTGGTTCCAGGACGCCGAGGATCGTATTGATGATGGTGGTCTTTCCGGCGCCGTTCGGGCCAAGCAGCCCCACGATCTCGTGGCGCGCCACCTCGAACGAGACGTTGTCCACGGCGATCTGGGCGCCGTACACTTTCCGGAGGTTCGACACGGTGAGAACGCTCATTGTCCCGTGACCCCGGGGACCTGCGCGCGGCCCGCAAGCAGCGACGCGATCGTGTTGACACTGTCGACCATCAGATCCGTCTCGTCCCGCACGAGATCGTTCGTCGCCGAGTTCAGCGCGAGCTGCGTCTGTCGCAGCGGTGGCAGCGGCGGCGGCGGTGTCCCGGATCGCAGGGACTCCGCGAGCGCCGACAGGCTCAGCGACATCTCGCCCGAGAGATCTTTCACGCCGGGGACCGGCGCTGGAACTCCGCGCTCGAGTCCTGCATGGAGCGCCAGCGACGCGAGCGCGAGACGCCGGATCGCCGCCAGGAGACCGAGCGCGATCGGCGCCGGGATCGAGTGGCTGCCGGCCGGCTCGGCGAGCATCCGCTCGACAATGGCCTCGGTGTTCGAGCGTATGAGTCGTCCGGCGTCTCGAATCTCGCTGATCGCCTGCAGGTCGGCACGGTGCGGGTCCGCGTACGCATCCAGGAGCGCCTCGACGTATCGGCTGTGCGAGTCCAGCAGTCCGGCGAGCGCGGGCCGAGCCTCGGTCCCGGTCCACGTCGGCCAGAGCGCGTACAGCAGCAGAGCAAGGAGCCCCCCCTCGGCTGTGTACTCGATGCGATGTGTCACAGCGGTCAGCTCTGGCACACCCGCGAGCATCAGCAGGAACACGACGTATCCGGTGATGAATACCGTGAACACGGCATAGCTCGCGCGCACTAGCGCGTATCCGGCCCAGACGCAGCCGAGCACGAGTATCGTGAGGCCGCGCGAACCCAGCGGGACGGTTTGGGCAAGGAGCGTCGCGAAGGCGGCCCCCAGCAGCGTCCCGGCGATTCTCGAAATCCCACGTGCAAATGTGTCATGAAACTCCGGCTTGAGAACCAGCAGCGCCGTGAGCGGCAGCCAGTAGCCGCGCGGCATCTCGAGAAGGCGGTAGAGTGCGGTCGCAATGGCCAGCGTGACCGACAGCCGCAGGGCGTGACGGCAGGCGGTCGAATCCAGCGTGAGATTCGCGCGCAGCGTGATCAATGCGTCGCGCACGGGAGGCCGCCGGCGCAGGGGAACGACACGCGTACGGCGCGGCGCCGAATCGCCGGACGTCGAGGGCGCGGTCATGACTCCCGCGGTTCGCCACGCCGCGCGCAGTTGCCCCAGGAGAGCCTCGACCGAGGTCGCGTGCGAGAACTGCTCGGCGCATCGGTCGAGCGTCGTCCACAGCCCGGACGGCTCGCGAGGTTCACGTCCCTCTTCGAGCGCGTCCGCTATTTCATTCAGCCCGAGCCGGAGCATCTCGGACATGGTCGACGAGCACAACTCGTCCGCCTGACTGAGCCGTCGTCGCTGCGTGGCGAGGCTGGCGAGGCTCGCCCGAATCCGCTCCGCTTCGTCGAGCAAGGCCTGGAACACGAGCACGTCACCGGACTTCGCAAACGGTTGCGGATCGGCCATGGGCGAGGCTGTGCCCGCAAAGGTGTGCGGCTCGGGTGCAGCCTCGACTCCAGCCGGAATCGCGGCCGCATACGCGGCAAGGCTCCGATACGCCGCCGCGAGGCTGCGCCGCTCGGCCGTGAACCGCCGCAACGGCCAGATCATCACCACCAGCAGCGTCTGCACCAGGCCGCCGCCGAACACGAGCGCGGCGCGGCCCGCAGCGTCGCGCAGGTCGGACGGGTATCCGCCAGCGATCACCACGGCCACCGCCGATTGGAGGCCCACGAACGAGGCCGACGGTCCGAGTGCGACGATGAACCCACCGGCGAATCCCCAGAACGCCGCCGCCGCGATCGCTGTCTCGTCCCTGTACCCTGCGACCGACCCGAAGAAGACAGACAGCGCCATCCCCACCGCGGCAAACAACATCACCGCTGCGCGACTCCTGTAGGCGCCCTGAAACGATCCGAAGCCCACCGAGACGGCGCCGATCGCCCCGAAGACGCCAACCACGGGCTGGCCGATGGCAACCCCGGCGACGAGCGGCACGGCGACTCCCAGCGTGCACCTCAGCGCCGCAGCCCCCTCGAACTGCGACCAGTCGACGACGAGCGCGGATCCGAGGATCCGCCCGAAGGTGCCGCTCATGAATGTTGGGTACGTGACGTCTCAGTATCTGAGGAGCGAGACGGTCTGCCGCTGCGAAGGGATCGCCAGCCGCAGCCGGCCCGCATCAACGCGTCCGCGCCATCTTCTATTTCTGCACGCCGAAGGTGAACACCGTTTGCGACGAGTACGTATCACCCGGTTTCAGAATGGTGGTGGGAAAATTCGAGTGGTTCGGTGAATCCGGAAAGTGCTGCGTTTCGAGGCAGAGCCCGTTCCGGAGGTTGTACACGGCCCCTCCCTTGCCCTTGATCGTGCCGTCCAGGAAATTGCCCGAGTAGAACTGGACCCCTGGCTCCGTGGTGCTCACCTCCAGCGTGCGGCCGGTCTTCGGCTCGACGACTCGCGCGGCGACCTGCAGGCCCGTACCCGTCCGGTTCAGCACCCAGTTATGATCGTAACCGTTGCCGTTCTTGAGCTGGGGATCGTCCTGTTTGATGCGGGCCCCGATCGCCGTTCGCCTCCGGAAGTCGAACGGCGTCCCCTCCACGGGCGCCAGCTCGCCGGTCGGAATCAACGTGGCGTCGACGGGTGTGTAGCGATCGGCGTTGAGCGTCAGCTCATGGCCGAGGATGTCTCCGCCTCCCGTCAGGTTGAAGTACGAGTGCTGCGTCAGGTTCACCGGCGTGGCCTTGTCGGCCGTCGCCTGATACCGGACGATCAACTCGTTCCGATCGGTCAGGATATAGGTCACCGTCGCGTTCAGATTGCCGGGGTAGCCCTCCTCACCATCTGGGCTCACGCGCGTCAACGCCACGCCGACGCCCTCGGCGCTCTCGACGGACCGCGCGGTCCACACCACTTTGTCGAATCCTTTGATACCGCCGTGCAGGTGGTTGGGTCCGTTGTTCGTGGCCAGCTTGTAGGTCCGGCCGTCCAGGGTGAACTGCCCCTTCGCGATTCGGTTGCCGTAGCGGCCCACGATGGCGCCGAAGTACGGGGGGTCCGTCAGATAGCCGTCCAGCGTGTCGAACCCCAGCACGACATCCGCCATCGCGCCGCTGCGATCCGGCACCTTGATGCTCGTAATGATCCCGCCGTACGTCATCGCGCGCACCTGGACGCCGTGGCTGTTCGTCATGGTGTAGAGTTCGACGGCTTTCCCGTCCTTCGTCTTCCCGAACGGCGCCTGCGAGACACCTCGCCTGGCGGCCGCCGCCGCGCCCTGGGCCCGACCATCGTCAGCGCCAAGGAACACCTGTGCCACAAGGGCGGCACACACCAGAAACATCGACGTATTGCAGCCCTTCATTCGGTGCTCCACTCTGACCCTTGAAGACATCATGACCGCGGATTGTAAGCGAAAAAGAAAACGGCCGCGCGGGTGAGGCGCGGCCGTTCATCGTACTTCTCCGCTGAAGCTGGACTTGCGGGTAGTCAGTCTCCAGTTTCCAGACAGAGACTGGGAACTGGTTACTGGGAACCGTTCCCTCTTCTCCAGTTGCCAGGGCCCAAATAGACCGGCAGGCTACGCTATTGCTGGTCCTTGTGCAGGACTTCCTGCACGGTGTCCTTCTTCTTCCCGCCAAGTCCCTGGATCTGGATGACCGGTCCGGCCGGCTCCTCTTTGAGGACGTGCTGGCGATACAGGGCCGCCATCCGCTCGTTCTCTTCCGTCTTCTTCCTGGCTTCGGCCTTCGCGCGCATCTTCTCTTCACGCGCGGTTTTCGCGATGCCCTGGTCATCCAGGTCGTGCTGAATGCCGACCGCGACCGCCTCGGCGTCCAGCACGAGCGAGTGGTCCTTGCTCGGGAGCGCCACGCTCTTGCCGCCGGCGATGATCTCGTGGCGTCCGTGCTCGTCGTACCACTTGGTCAGCGTGGCCGTCATGTGCATCTTCTCGATGATGTTCCGCCAGCCGATGCCCGTGTTGTAGGCGCAGAAGGAAATCTCCCCTTCCTGCGTCGCATACGGAATGATGCAGCGCTCCGTCCTGCGGAAGTCGTAGTTGAACAGGTCCTGGAACCACATGCCTGCGATGAACAGGAAGTTCCAGCGATCGGCGCGGCGCTTCGCGATGTCCGCCGTCGTCCGATCGGCGCCGACCTTGCCGTAGTCCTTGCCGCTCGCCCCGAACGTCTTGTCGAACTTCTTCATCAGGTCCGTGAGCTTGAAGTGCGTCGGCGCCTTGAAGGGGTCGTAGTTCTTCATCAGCGCGAGCGCCATCCCGACCGACGACAGGAACCTGCCTCGTCCGGCGTCGTTGACCCGCTTCAGGTCGGTTGCCATCCGCTCGGCATCGAGGAACGCCGTCACGGGGACGGCTTCCTTCGTTTCCTTGTCGATCATGATCGCCATGCCGATCCCGCAGTTCGGGTGGCAGCCGCACGTCAGGTTCCCCCACTCCGCGGTCGGCCCGTGCACGAGATCCGCCCAGTCGGTGAATGTCCCGATGAACGAGATCGGGAACCAGTCGCGAATCGGCTCGCCGAGCCCGATCTGGTTCTTCACGTCGTGCGCCAGGTGCGACAGCGTGTAGCGCTGCGCCGCGCGCCGCTCGTCCGTAATCTCCTCGTCGCGCCCGGTGAACGACACCGGCTGGAACGACAGGAAGTTGATCTTCTTCGGGTTGTCGAGCGCGAACTGGATGATTCGGCCCACCTGCTCGTTGTTGACGCCGTTGACGATCGTCGTGACCGGGACGATGTCCACACCGGCGGAGTGCAGGTTCTCGATCGCCCGGAGCTTGACGTCGAACAGGTTGCCGACCAGGCGGTGCGAGTTGGCGGCGTTGCCGATGCCGTCGAACTGCAGGTACGCATACCGGAGCCCCGCTTCGAACGCGGCTCGCGCGAAATCCGGGCTCTTCGCGAACTCGATCCCGTTGGTCGCGGCCTGCACGCTGCTGTAGCCGACCTTCTTCGCGTAACGCACGGCGTCGAGGAAGTACGGCGACATCGTCGGTTCGCCGCCGGAGAACTGGACGGACATCTGCCGCTTCGGCTTGATCGAGATGGCGTTGTCGAGCAGCGTCTGGATGTCTTCCCACGAGAGCTCGTGCACGAAGCCGACCTGGTTGGCGTCCATGAAGCACGGGTCGCACATCATGTTGCAGCGGTTGGTCAGGTCGATCGTGAGGACCGCGCCGCGGCCGTACTTGATGGTGCTGGTGCCGTGATTGTGGAGCTTCTCGTCGTTGTGCGCGCGGATGTCGCTTCCGGGATACGAGTCTTCGAGGTGCTTGAAGAACGCGGTATCCATCGCCATGACGTCTTCGAAGTGCCCGTGCTGCGGACAGTCCTTGACCATCAGGATCTTGCCGTCGCGCTCGATGATGTTCGCCTTGATCTCGCCCACCTTCTCATTGAGAAGGATCTTGTAGTCGCGTTTACCGTCGAGAATCTCCTGGCGCGCTTCGCGGACGCACGTCGGGCAGAGCGAGTCGGTCTCGCGCGGCCAGCCGAGCGGCGGCTTCACCTTCTGCCAGGACTTCTGGATCGGCTTGTCTGACCACTTCGGCGTAAAGGGTTCCGCCCGCTTGACGGCGTTCATGGCGTCGAACACGGTCCAGACGCCTTTCGCGGCGAACGTGAAACCCTTCTCGACGTACTTAATCGGCTTGTGCATATGCCTCCGCAATGTCCGCGCGATTTACGGGGGGTACCCCATACTCCACGCAGGAATACTTCCCGAGAATATTGGCTGGGACTGGAGGGGACGAACCAAAATCAGCTCAACGGGCACAACACGGGGTGAAGGGGACGAATTCGCGGCAAATTGGCGTCCACGGACGAGCTTGTAGACGCCTTTTCAGGCCTTAACTCGCTGTGGGGGTACGGACTTAGCGGATCGGATCTGCCACACGACGCGAACGCCGAGGAGGAGCGCGACGACGACCGCGTAGTAGACCGGCGCCCCCAGGACCACCTTGACCTTCCAGATGTAGTGAATCGACGCCGCGACGGCGCTGACATAGATCAATCTGTGAAGCATCTGCCATTTCCGGCCGCCAAGCCGGCGAATCCAGCCGGTGGTCGACGTCAAGGCCAGGGGAATCATCAGCACGAAGGCGGTGAACCCCATGGTGATGAACGGACGCTTGACCACGTCGGCCATCATCTGGTCGAGCGAGAAGGACTGATCGAGGATCAAATACGTCAGGAAGTGCGTGAAGGCGTAGAAGAACGCAAAGAGACCGAGCATCCGGCGGTATTGAATCAGCCGGTTCCACCGCGTGAGCCGCCGCAGCGGAGAAATCGCCAGCGTGGCGACGAGGAAATTGAACGCCCAGCTCCCGGTCTCGAGCTGCAGCGTCTCGGCGGGATTGATCCCGAGATCGTTCGTGAACCCCAGGTACACCAGGTAGGCGGCGGGCAGGAGCGCCAGAACGAAGACCAGCGCCTTGAGGGCCTTCTGCATGGCTGACGGCGCTCAGTAGTTCTTGCGGAGGTCCAGGCCCGTGTACAGCGACGCGACCTGATCGCCGTAGCCGTTGAACATGAGCGTCTTGTGGTTCTTGAAGTATCCGGGGATGCGCCGCTCGGTGGCCTGACTCCACCGCGGGTGATCGACGTCCGGATTCACGTTCGAATAGAAGCCGTACTCCTCCGGCGCGGATTTCTGCCACGCTGTCCCGGGCTGCCGGTCCACGAAGCGGATGCGGACGATCGACTTGATGCTCTTGAACCCGTACTTCCACGGCACCACCAGGCGGATCGGGGCGCCCTGTTGATTCACGAGCGTCTTGCCGTACATTCCCACGGCAAGCAGCGTGAGCGGGTGCATGGCCTCGTCCATCCGAAGCCCTTCGGTGTAGGGCCAGTCCAGGCTCGGCGACTGCTGCCCCGGCATTTCGGTGGGACGCATCAGCGTGGTGAACTCGACAAAGGTCGCCTTCGACGTGGGCTCCGCACGCTTGATGACGTCGGCCAGCGGTACGCCTATCCACGGGATCACCATCGACCAGGCCTCGACGCAGCGGAGCCGGTAGATGCGCTCCTCGAGGGCAATCGGTTTGATCAGATCCTCGACGCCGTAGTTTCCCGGCTTGCCGCAGTGGCCGTCGATCTTGACGGTCCAGGGGCTGGTCTTCAACCGGCTCGCGTACCGCTTCGGATCGCTCTTGCCGGTCCCGAACTCGTAAAAATTGTTGTAGCCCGTGATCTCTTCGAAGGAGTTCAGCTTCTCGTCGGTCGCGATGGCTCTGGGCTTGTACTCCGACAACGGCGTCTGCGCCGCCCCGTAGGGGCCGGCGCTCCCCTGGTCCGCCGAGACCGGATCGTCAGCGCAGCCCACCAGCAGCGGCGCCGCCGCAGCCGCCACCGCCGCACCGCCCAGGCGCAGGAACTCCCGCCGGCGGACGTACCACTTTTCGTCGGTGATCTCACTGAACGGGATGTTCGAGCCCTCGCGAATCAGCATCTCAGCCTCATTCCTAAGGTAGCACGTAGCACGTAGCAGATAGCGTGGCCACTCGACAGTTCCCGCACCAATATCAGAGAATGCACCGATGAGCAGCGAACCGTACGATCCCAACTGGCCACGCCTCCTCGGCCTGGCGGTTCACGAGATTCGCACGCCGCTCAGTGTCGGAATCGGGTATCTGGGCTTCCTCACGAGGTTCGGCACCACCCTCACGCCGCAGCAGGCGCATTACGTCGCGGAGTCGCAGAAGGCGTGGGAGAGAATCAAGACGCTGGCAGACGAGATGAGCGAGTTGTCGCAACTCGAGGAAGGCAAGCTCAAGCTGGCTCGGGAGCGGGTGGATCTGCATCGGATCCTGGCCGAGGCCGTGAACACGCTCCCTGAGGGAGACGGTTCCGCAGTGGAGGTGACGCTGACAACCGCCGCGGAGCCGGCCATGATCATGGCCGACCCGGTGCGGTTGCTGAAGGCATTCCTGTCGATCCTCTTCGCGCTTCGGCGTGAGGTGGTCAGCAGCCCGAAGCTGTTCGTCAACGAGGGGCGCCGGGAATACGAAGGACAGCGGGCATCCTGGATCACCATCGCCACTGATGCCGATACCCGGCTCGCCGCCGCTACCCCGGACGCACTCGGGACGTTCGATGAATGGCGCGGAGGCTCCGGCCTCAAGCTCGCGCTCGCCCGCCGCGTCATCAGGCTGCACGGCGGGGGAGTCTGGGCGCCTGGCGACGGATCAAAGGCAGGAGCGGTCGTCGTCCTGCCGCATTGACGTCCTTCCGCCTGAAGGCGGAAGCTACGGAGTCGCCGTCCCGAATCCCTGATCCCTGATCCCTGATCCCCCGCCTACGCCGCGAAGCGGCTATGGCGGGGCCGAGTCCCTCTACTTGATCACCGCCGTCGTCGTCGCCGACGTGCGGGCGCCGTCGTTGTCGGTGACGGTCAACCGAATCGGGTATTGACCGGCGGAAGGGTACGCATGCGACGTCACCATACCGGTCCCGTACGTGGGCGTCACGACGGTGGAATCTGAACGCGTGAGCCCGGGACGCTTCGAGAAGTACGTGCCCGCGCTCAGCACGAGTTGATCCCACATCAGCCCGTCTTCGCGCTGCTGGATACGAAGCGTCTGGATCCCCGAGGTGGCGAAATACACAGGCGCCGCGAGCCCGCCGTAGTGATCGTCGTTCCAGCCCCAGCCGGAGAGCCCGGCGCCGTTACCTTCCTCGAGGACCACGATGGCTGCGGACGACGTGCCGATGCGGTTCACGGCGGCGCCCTGCGACGTGACAGCCCCGCTGAACTGCACGAACATCGAGTCGTTCGTATACGCGTCCCCCTGTGCCTTCATCCGGAACCACAGATGGTACGGCACGCCGGCTGCCGCGGAAAAGCGGACGTCCACGTAACTCGACGGCGACGCCACCGGGTTGGTGACCTTGGCGGCGCCGTTGTCGACATTGTGCAGCGCGACCCCACCGGCGGCGCCGGCGGTGCTGACACGTGCCCATTTCGTGCCGACGATCGTCGAGACGGCCGTGTTTCCGGCGTTGACCACGATCTCATCGCCCCATGCCCACGTGTGTGCCGTAATCGATCCGTCCGCATCGGACGAGGCGCTGCCGTCCACTGTCATGGGCGTCGCCTTGACGCCGGTGTATGGGCCGCCAGGGTTCGCAACCGGCGCGACATTGCCTGGCGGTGGCGGTGGTGGCGGAGGTTCGACGACCGGCGGTGGTGGGTCATAACTCTGGTTGCCGGCCTGCGCGGTATTGAATGTGCCGAAGTTCACGCCGGGAACGGTTCCCCCTGCGCCCGCCGCATAGAAGACGCTCGTGCTCAACAACCGGTAGTTCGCCGCCGCGGCATTCGCGAACGACGCGTTCCACTGCGTCACCGTCGGAAACGAATTGGGCGTCGGGTACGAGGACGCCGGGCCGCCCGCGAGCACGTTGTTCGTGATGTTGCTGCCCGGAAAGAACATGTCGATGGTGTACTGACCCGGGCGACCGCCTTCACCCATGATGCCGTACGTGTTGTGCAGGGAAATGTTGTTGGTGTAGACGAACCCCGTCACGTCCTGCGTGCCGTACGGGTAGACCACCGAGCTGTTGGTGTGGATGACGGTATTGCGGTCGATGACGACACCGGCCGGCCCCTCGCCCATGAGGAACACCTTCGCAAGGCCACCCCATTTCTGGGGATTGATGTCGTACAACAGGTTGTTGCGCAGCGTGATGCGCTGTGTCTGCTGGCTTGTGTTCAGCGAGTCCCTGCCCGACAGCTGCAGCACGCCAGAGGCGTGGCGGATGACGTTGTTGGTGATGGTGACGTCGCGAACACGGACCCAGGGCGCGCCGCCTGACTGATTCCGCGGGGTCAGCACGAGCGCGTAGCCGTACTGCCCGGCCACCCACACGTTCTCGATGATGTTTCCGTCGATCGTCACCTGCTGCGCGTTCTTCAGTTCGACCAGGTTCTTGATCGTCCACTTTGTTCCGCTCGACGGCGGGGACCCCGACTTCTCGGATCCGCCCGTGTAGGTGAACGAGGTGACGGCGCTGGACGTTTCCAGGTAGAGCGTCTCGCCGCCCGCCGAGCGTCCGCGGTAAACACGATAGCGGTCTGCGCCCGGCACGGCGCTCCAGCTCACGGTCATCGACCTGCTGGACGCAGACTGCGTGGCAGAGACCTCCGCGGATGGTGTCGACACCGCAACCGAGTTGTCGGTGTTCATCAACGCCACAATCTTGAAATAGTGGACTCCCGTGGCCAGGTAGCCGGCCGTCGTGGACGAGACCGCCCTGGGAGATCCGGGCGCGGCGAGAATCGCGCTCTGCCACGCCAGCGGCTTGGTGATCAGGTTGTGGCGGATCTCGACGTTCGTCGCCACCAGGTTGGTCACCGCCGGATCCGATCCGCCAAACAGGATGTTCTCGCCCGCCCCCTCGAGATAGTTGTTGACGATGCGAAAGGGGCCCGCGCCGTTGTACGAGGCGATCGCCTGCGCATCCGCATTCACCGCCTTGACGTCCGAAATGTAGCTGTTGAGCACATCGCAGCGGACGCTGTTCAGAGAAATCCCGCGCTTGATGCCCTTGTATGTGTGGCCATGCGCATACACGCGATCGATCACGATGTCCGATGCCGTGGTCGACGTCGTGTCGGTGCCGAGCGAGATCAGCGTTTCGAACCCCAGGTTGGCCGCGCCGTCAATCTCCAGGAATTTCAGGATGTAGTGGTGAGCCCCCGAGGCGGTCCTGACGACCGGGGTCGTTTTCAGGGCTCCTCCCTGCCCGACGAGTCGTGGCAGCAGCGCGCGCGACGTGTTCGCGCCGGACTTGCCCGACGGTACGAGCCGCACGCCGGCTGCGGGCAGCTCGGAGTCCGCGGCGTCGGACCGTATCGTGATCCATTGCGACGAGGCCGGCTTCGCCCGCAGGATGAATGGCCCGACGAACGTTTCGCCGGCTCGCAGCAGAATCGTGTCTCCCGCGACGGCCGCGTCGATCGCATTCTGGAGCGACGAGTAGGCGCACCCGCTCGCACAGACTCTCAGCGTGGCCGCCGACGCGCGGACCGCCACACCGATCGAGAGGACACACAACAGGCTGACCGCGAGCAGTTTTCGCAAGGCACACTCCGGGGGTGAAACACGTATTGGACGAACAGGCCAGCCGCAACCTCGGGGCCAGATGGTCAATGTCTTTAGAACAAAGCAGTTAAGACGAGCCGCACGGTCCCCTCGAGACAAGGTGTAGCAGCTTGATACTCGTGTGTTTGTACTTTTTACGCTCCGTACAATTTTTCGTGTAATTCAAGACGTCCAATACGGCTGAGTGCCTTGGATCAATCCATGATTCGCGGCGTGGCTACCAGAACCGTAATATCGTGCACACTACTGCACATGGGGTGGACAGGCAAATCCGTCAGCTCTTCGCCAAAGACGTCGCAGATCGTGAAGTAGCCGCGTCGGAGGCCGTGGCACTCGACTTGCGCCGTCCTGCACTGGCCGGGACGGCGTGCCTCGAAACGCCACCTCCAATCTTCCATCCACAACTAATCGTCGCGCCGCCGGGGCATCAGAGACCGGAGCAGGCGAAATCAAGGAGTCTCCGATGACGGCAGTCGTGTGCCTTCGTGTATGCGTGGGCGTGCTCGCGTCCGCAATCTCGATGCTGCAGCCTGTCGCGGCCGCTGCGCAGCCGCTTTCCGCTACGTTCAAGGTGGCGTTCTACAACATCAAGTCCGGCAAAGGCCAGATGCCGATCGGCGGTCGTGCGATCCGGTTCGCCGACACCGGCAACTGCACGGACCCGGGCCAGCCTCTGAATGCGTGGGGAGTCGGGCTGGTGCAGCAACACCTGATGAGCAGCCTCGGCAGCGATCCGACCGTCGTCGCACTCGGTCTCGCGGAAGCCTGGGCCTGCGGATTGCCGGAGAACGTCAGAAAAGCGCTTGGCTGGAAGTCCCGGACGAGTGAGCGCAACGGGGTCGGACTCGCGGCCAGATACGGATTCGCGGGTCCCGAAGAATGGGCGCAGCTCGATACGACGCTGAACACCAACCAGAAGGAGACCAAGTGGGTTCTGCGCGCCCGGGTCTGCCTCGACGCGGCGTGTTCGACCGACGTGAATGTGTTCGTCTCGCACTGGCTCGGCTCGGGCCGCAGCTGGGCCGCCAGCTACGACAGGCAGGCGGCAGGCGCCGTCGCCTTCATGGCTCGGACGGCCGGCATCCGGCCTCACGTCCTCATCGGGGATCTCAATCTCTGGGATGGACCGCGGCGGGTGTGTCACCAGGACCCGAGCACCGCCGGTCTCCACCGCCTGCGCGATGCCGGCTACGTTGACGGCTGGCCTCTCCTGCACGGAAGCGACACCGGCTACACCGGCATGACGAACCGCGCCGGATGCGGATCGCCGGAAGGAAACGTCTGGAAGCGCCCGGACTACACGTGGTCACCCTCGCACTTTCTCCCCGTGTCGATCACCCGCTTCGGCATGGTGCCGCCGGGCGACGCGGCTCCGTCGGATCACTACGGCATCCTGACGGAGTTCGTGACGCCAGGTGTCGTCCCATCTGTCGACGTGCTCGCGCCGTACGTGACGCTCCTCACACCCGCCGATGGTCTCAGGGTGACTGGCGGACCGGTGTCCATCTCCGTCCTTGCGACGGACGATCTCGGTGTCGCCCGCGTGGAGATCCTCGAGGATGGCGTCGTGGCGCACACGCTCCTCGCGGGCCAGAGGGTCGTCGCCTGCGCAACCCTTGCGACCATCGACGGCACACACACGGTGATGGCGCGGGCCTTCGACGCGGCAGGCAACATGGGGCAATCGGTGGCTCACCATGTCATCACGGATATCGCGCCGGGGCCCATCGGTGGATCGGATGGGGAGATCGTGCTTTATGCCAAGAACGCTCGAGTGATCGCAGGCAGCTGGCAGGTCGTCCCCGATCCGCAGGCGGCCGGCGGAGCACGGCTCTGGAGTCCGGATGCGGCTGCCCCGAAGGTGACTTCGGCAGTGGCAGCTCCGGTGAACTATTTCGAGATGGTTTTCGATGCGCAAGCCGGACGGGCCTACAGGCTCTGGGTGCGCGGCCGCGCGGACCGGGATTCCTGGCGCAACGACTCCGTGTATGCGCAGTTCAGCCGCAGCGTTGATGCCGCCGGAAATCCCTCGATGCGAATCGGCACGACTGCCGCGACGTGGCTGAGTATCGAAAACTGCCTGGGCTGCGGCGTGCAGGGGTGGGGGTGGCAGGACAACGGGTACGGCGACGGCATTCTCGGACCGCTTGTCTATTTCCCGACCAGCGGCCCGCAGACGATCCGGTTTCAACAGCGGGAGGACGGGATCTCAATCGATCAGATCGTCCTGTCCCCCAGGCTGTATCTCACGAACTCACCAGGTCTCCTGAAAGAGGACACGGTGATTCTCGCGCAGACTCCCCCACCCACACCGCATGACCGCTCCGAGATTCTCATCACCGCCAGTGCCGTGACGAGGACGGCCGGTGCATGGAGGACGAGTGCCGACACGTCCGCGGCCGGTGGACTGTCGGTCGGGAATCCCGATGCCGGCGCGACAAAGGTCCCCGCTGCCGTCGCTGCGGCCTCCGACTACGTCGAGCTCACCTTTGATGCGGACGCGGGACGCGCCTACCACCTCTGGATGCGCGGACGAGCCGCAAACGACTCCTGGGCCAGCGACTCCGTGTACGTTCAGTTCAGCGGCTCCGTCGATATCTCCAGCGCCGCCGTCGCGCGGATCGGCACGACGAAGTCCTATACGGTCAACCTTGAAGAGGCGTCCGGCGCGGGCATCGCAGGTTGGGGCTGGCAGGATAATGGATACGGCAGGGGTGGGCTTGGATCGGCGATCAGGTTCGCCGCATCCGGGCCTCAGACCGTCCGGGTCCAGACTCGTGAAGATGGATTCCGCTTCGATCAGATCGTGCTCTCGTCCGGGAAATTCCTGACCAGGTCACCCGGTGCGCTCGAGCACGACGCCACGATCGTGCCGCGCGTTCCCTAGCTGCCACCA
This sequence comes from uncultured Acidobacteriota bacterium, assembly GCA_963749835.1. Classification (GTDB taxonomy): domain Bacteria; phylum Acidobacteriota; class Vicinamibacteria; order Vicinamibacterales; family 2-12-FULL-66-21; genus JALZOC01. The sequence goes on along the minus strand of CAVVOD010000001.1, from coordinate 1,251,725 downwards.
CGCGTGAGCTCGAGTACGCGGATCGCGGCGTAATAACTGAGCGATGGGACGGCGCGGAGAAGCGCGCCGTCGCTCCGGTACAGCGCGTCCACGTTTTTCTTCACAATCGGCAGCACCTGCCCGACCTGCACGTGTGGCAGACCGAACGACCGCACGCGCACGGAAGAAAAGGGGGCGGCGAACTCCCGGAGCTCCTCGTCGGTCAACGGACGCTCGAAGGGGGAAATGTCCGGCGCGCGGTACGGAATGAGCGATCGGATGAATCGCATCGTGGGCGAGTTGCGCACCGGCTCCTGGAAGATCGCGCGGCCACCTGGCCGAAGGACGCGAAGCACCTCCCTGGACACGAGCTTCAGATCCAGGTGGTGGAGGATCGCGATGCCGAAGACGAGGTCGATGGACCCGTCCGGAAACGGCAGGTCGTGCGCAGAGGCGACGACGAACCGCGCGCCGCCGGCGCGGCCGCTCGCGGCCATCCGCCGCTCGGCCAGGCGGATGAGATCCTCGGAGATGTCCACGCCGCACACGTGCGCTCCCCGGTTGGCGAGATGAACGGAGTTGGCCCCCGATCCACAGCCGAAGTCCAGGATCCGCAGACCTGAAACGTCGTCTCCGAGCAGATGGTAGGCGTACTCGAGTGGATAGGGAGTCTCTCCTGCCGGATGCGCATAACGGGCCAGGGTCCGTGCGCCGACGCGCAGCGCCGCGTCGCTCGTCAGCCGCGCTTCAACGGAACTGCGCTCGATTTCCGCGGATTCCCAGCGCCGCATCTGCGGCTGCGCGTCGATAGTCCTGTCGGTGGTCACATCGCGTCTCCTGCAAACGGCAGACCGGCCGAGCTCGTTCCAAATCAGAATTGTGATCTACACACGCTTTCGGGTAGTTGGCGGAGGCGCCGCCGAGCCAACCCATCAGTATAATTATAGGTGGAATTTAATGTTAGCGCGACGCCTTCCTCGGAACACGACTTGCGCAAGCTCTAGGACGCGGCCAGAGAGATCGGCAGTGTTGCACAAGCCATCCTCGACACCGTCTGGAGAACCCATACGATGCTCTTCCGCACATTTTGCGCCGCGACGATATTGACCATTGCCAGCGGGTTACCCGTCCAGGCCGCGACGATCTTTGTCGCTGCGGGCGGCAAGCTGCAGACGGCGCTCGATGCCGCGAACCCCGGCGACGTGATCATGCTTGCGGCTGGAGCGACATTCACCGGGAACTTCACACTCCCGGTCAAATCGGGGACGGGCGTCATCACCGTGCGCTCGTCCGCGCCGGACAGCGCGTTGCCCGGCGCCGGTGTCCGGATGACCCCGGCCTACGCGGCTCTGCTGCCGAAGATTGTCTCGACCAACAGCCTCGCTGCGCTCCGGACTCTGCCGGGCGCGCACCACTGGCGGTTGCAGTTCCTGGAATTCCCGTGGACGTTGCTCGGGTACGGCGAGATGCTGCGCATCGGGGAGGGAGGCGCGCCGCAGATATCGCTGGCCCAGGTTCCGTACGCAATCGAAGTCGATCGCGTCTACATCCACGGCAGCCCCCTGTACGGGCAGAAGCGCGGCATCGCGCTCAACGGACGAGATATCACGATCCGTAACTCCTACATCTCCGAGATCAAGTCTGTTGGTTTCGACGCGCAGGCCATCGGAGGCTGGAACGGCCCGGGTCCGTTTACGATTGAAAACAACTATCTCGAGGCGGCCGGCGAGAACTTTCTGCTGGGCGGGAGCGATCCGGCCATCCCCGGGATGGTGACCGAGTACCTCGTGTTCCGGTACAACTACGTGACGAAGCCGCTGTCGTGGCGCGATCCGGTGATTCCGACGCCGCGGTCCGTCGTGGTTTCCGCGGCGGCAGGCGGGGGCACCCTGGCGGCAGGCGTCTACCGCTACAGGGTGTACGCGCGGAGACCCGTTGGCGGCGGTACGGTCGGAATGTCCAACGGATCAGCCGAAGTGACGGGGACCCTCAGTGCGCCGGGGACGGTATCTGTGTCCTGGGGCGCCGTCGCGGACGCGACGGAATACCGCGTCTACGGCCGCAACCGGTTCTGGACCGTCAAAGGCACGTCGTTCACGGACATTGGAACCGGGGGGACGGCCGGCGGCCTGCCGAAGCTCCCGGGCGACACCTGGCAGGTCAAGAATCTCTTCGAATTGAAGAACGCCCGCCACTCGTTGATCGAGTCCAACGTCTTCGAGAACAACTGGCTCAACGCGCAAAAGGGCTACGCCATCCTGTTCACGCCACGCAACCAGGACGGCGGGTGCACATGGTGCATCGTCGAAGACGTGACGTTTCAGTACAACCTGGTGCGGAACGTCGCGGGAGCCATCAGCGTGCTCGGGTACGACGCCCCGAATGTGAGCGGACAGACGAACAACGTGACCATTCGTCACAACCTGTTCTACGGGATCACGTCGGGACTCGGCGGGACCGGGTGGTTCATGCTCATCGGCGACAAGCCGCGCGATGTGGTCATCGATCACAATACGATCGACTACGACGGCACCACGGCCGTGTACGCCTACGGCGGCAGCGCCACCGCTCCGCAGGCCATCACGGGATTCCGGTTCACGAACAACGCCCTGCGCCATAACCTTTACGGGATCAACGGCGCCTCGTCGTCGTTCGGGAATGCGGCGCTGGCTGCGTACTTCCCCGGATCGGTCGTGCAGAAGAACTGGTTCCAGGGGGGCTCGGCGTCGCGGTACCCGGCGGGGAATCTGTTCAGCGGCCCGTTCGGGTCCGCGTTCATGAATACCGTGCTCGGGGATTATCGGGTCTCCGTGAGCAGCGTGCTCATCGGCGCGGGAACGGATGGGACGAATATCGGCGCGGACATATCCAAGGTGACGAGCGGGGTCACCCTGGCGGGGGGGAGCACCGTGCCAAATATACTCAGCCGGCCCGTTCTTCACCTGGTCCGATAATCCGGACCAGTCAATCGGTGAGTGGGGCTGGCGGGCGCCGAGAGGGGCTAACGCTGCCTCGTACCCAGCGATTGCACGATGGCCGCGACGTCGGCCCCCATGTCCTTGCCGTCCGAGGCCGCCGCACGCGCGCGGCTCGAAGGCTTCAACCGATAGTCCCCGATCGCCACGTCAACGAACGTGCGGTCGAACTCGTCCTGGTTGATGAAGGTGTTCCCCTTCGGATATCTGTTCGAATCTCCCCCGGCGATCGTATTCGAAGCGAACACCGCACCCGGAAAGAATCCCTCGAGCGTGTTCGTCCCGATCCCGCGGCTGGCGCCGATGACGCCGTAATCGTTGTGGCGGATCAGGTTGTCCCGGAACACGAATCCAGTTGCCGGTTTCGGTGCGTCCTCCGGTCCTCCGTACGCCTGAACGATGTTCCCGCTCTGACTGACCGTATTGTGCTCCACGACGATGTCGCTCGGCCCGTCTCCGATCAGGAGGAACGCGCCCGATCCGCCCCACGCCTTCGTGTCGAGATCGTAGAAGAGGTTGTCGACGATCCGCACCCGCTTCGTGGAGCCACTGGGGTAATTCGAGTCCTCCCCGGTGATCGACACGCCACCGCCCGCATGCCGGACCACGTTGCGACGGATGGTGACGTCCTCGACGGTGACCCACGGCGCCTTGCCGTCCTGGTTGCGCGGGGTGAGGAGGATGGCGTATCCCACCTGCGCCTCACGCCACACGTACTCCATGAGATTGCCCTCGACGAGCACGCGCCGCGCGTTCTTCAACTCGAAGAGGTTCTTGACCTGCCACCCACCGGTTCTCCACGCGATCGGCTTTGCGAGATGGTTCCGCCGGAAGACGACGTCCTGGGCGATCAGTCCCGGGATCGCGGGGTCTGATCCCCCCAGGATGAAGTTCTCACCGGCAGCCTCGAGATAGTTGTTCTCGATCGTGTAGGGGCCCGGTCCGTTCCAACCGCCGATGGCCTGCGTGTCCAGCGCCACCGCTTTGATGTCCGAGACGTACGAATCGACAATGGTGGTCGATGCGCTGTTGAGCGCGATCCCGCGTTTCTGTCCTCCGGCCGGGTCGCCGTGGATGTAGCAGCGATCGATGACGAGATCGTGAGGCACCTGCGACAGGCTGTTCTGCGCCGCCCCGCCGTCGCCGAGCCGGATGATGTCTCCCGCCCCGTTCACGGTGGACTGGAACTCCAGCAGCTGCAGGCGCCAGTGATGAGCGCCGGAATCCGTACGAAGAACGGGCTCTCTGTTGGGGGACTTCAGCCTGGCCAGCTTGCCGCTGTGGGCCGGCAGGACGCGCTGACCCGGACGCGGCAGCGTCTCTCCGGCCGTTCTGATCGTGATGAAGAGATTGCCGGCCTTCGCGGGGAGCACGAAGTTTCCGAGGTACACAGCGCCCGCAGCCAGGGTCACCGTGTCGCCGCCGCGGGCCCTGTTGATCGCCTGCTGCAAGTCGCCACCGGCCGGAACCGCGATGGTTTCCGCACGGGCGACGCCGGGCGCGCTCGCGCAGAGCACCGCGGACACCGTCAACAGTCTGAGACGCGTGAAGAGGGTCATTCGAGATTGTCACGTCGGGACAGTGTCCGCGGGTCTCGACGGGTGGGTCGTATGGTACACCACCGTGCAGGGGGTTCGGTCACGGCTGCGAACATACGCCGCAGTGTGCCGAACCTGATCCCTGCAATTCGCACGCGAACCGATACAATCAGGCCGCGCGCCGCACCGCCGCGGCGAGCCCAATCAGCGCGGAGCCTACCAGTACCATGGCAGCTTCGTCGCGTAGTCCTGTCGTCGGGATCCCCACGCGCTGGACCGCGACCGGCGCGGCTGCGTTTTCGCGCGCCTCCTCCACTGGCTGTCGGCCGGCCGCAGCCGCCGAGGCCGCCGCAGCAGCCACTACAACCAGAGCTGCGAACATCAGAAGAACCCACTCCCTGCGCATGACTGTTTTGACCTCTATCGCCGTTGAACCGGCGCGTTCCCGTTTCTGGCGGCGACCCCTTCGACCGTGGATCGCCGTTATGGCAGAGCCGAAATCGGACGCGCGCTGTCCATGAATGCTACAACTGCCGTGCCATCCTGTTCAGCGTTCGGACGGGACAAATTTCCCGAACATCAGGCTTGAATCTTTGGTCCGGCGCAGTCACAGTGGAATCCGTTTGCTTACCTTGGGCGAATTCTGGGGCTTTTAGTGGCTCTGTTGAGGTACGAGTCTTGAATGCACGCTGTATCCGTGTCGATAAGGTGTTACCCGAATTACCCACCGGGCGCCCGCGCGGCCGGTTTATTTCTTGTGCAGGGAGATAGATGAAAAACCCCTACGTCGCCATTGTGGACGACGATTCGTCGTTTGCGAACTACCTGCGAACGTTCCTTTCCTTGCGCGGGTATGAAGCGCGATGCTACACACGCGGCGACGAGCTGCTGGCGTCCATGAAGCAGACCGAGGCGCCGGACGTGATCCTCCTCGACGTCATGATGCCGGGCCTCGACGGCATGGCGACTCTGCGTGCCCTCAAGGCCTCGCGGCCCGAAGCCCAGGTCATCATGCTCTCGGGCCGGAATCAGGCCTCGACCATCGTCGAGGCGGTACGCCTGGGGCGGCCGACTACGTCGTCAAACCGGACGACCCGGAAGGGCTCGGCGAAATCGCGCTCGACGTGGCCATCAAGAACGCGATCGAGAAGAATCGGCTCGTCAGCGAGCTGCTCGACCTGCGCCAGCAGCTCAGTGACGACGAGGATCGGGCGGTCTGGGGCAACAGCGAGAAGATGCGCGGCATCGCGACCGTCATCGAACAGGTCGCCGACAGCGACGTGACGGTGCTCATCCGGGGAGAGAGCGGCGTCGGGAAAGAGCTGGTGTCGCGGGCCATTCACCAGCGATCGACGCGGCGCAACCGTCCCTTCGTGAAGGTGAACTGTGCTGCGCTTCCGGCAGAACTGCTCGAAAGCGAGCTCTTCGGGCACGAACGCGGCGCCTTCACGGGCGCCGCCACCACCCGGATTGGCAAGTTCGAGCAGGCGGACACCGGCACCCTGATGCTGGATGAAATCGGCGAGATGAAGCCTGCGCTTCAGGCGAAGCTGCTTCACGTTCTCCAGGACGCTGAATTCACCAAGCTCGGCAGCAACAAGCGCATCCAGGTGGATGTCCGGATCGTCGCCGCCACGAACCGCGATCTCGAAAAAATGATGCTGAGCGGTGATTTCCGCGAGGACCTGTACTACAGGCTCAAGGTCATCGAGCTCACGGTACCGTCGCTGAAGGAGCGTCCCGACGAAGTGCCGACGCTCACGGACTTCTTCGTCGCGCGGTATTCGCGCAAGTACAATCGTCCCCTCCGCCCGATATCTGATGAGCTTCGACAGCTGTTCCTGCAGTACGACTGGCCGGGCAATATCCGCGAGCTCGAGAACATGATCAAGCGCGTCGTCATTCTTCAGGACGAGCATCTCGTGATTCGCGAGATTCAGCGCAACATGCAGCGCCTCGCCGCGATGCAGGTCGCGGCGGTGGCCCCGATGCAGATGGCAGCAGCGGTCGCGATCCCGGTGGGTGTCGGCATGGGCTCGCTACCGAGTGACATTTAACCCGGTCGAGTTGGAGAATGATGCACCGGACGAGTCGGAGCCTGTAGAGGAAGCCAATAGCTCACTGGCAGCGGTGTCAAAAGCGGCATCGATGAAGGCCGAGCGAGCGGCCATCGAGCAGACACTCGGACAGGTGCATTGGAACAGACGCAAGGCCGCGCAGATCCTGGGCGTGAGCTACAAGACGCTCCTCAACAAGATCAAGGAGTGCGGCATCAGCAGAGGTTGAGCGCGACGGAGGGAGGGACGGATCACTTTCGATTCCTCCCTCTCTCCTGTCCTTCCATCTACCTACAGTAAGCACTACTCTTCCACATTTTTACGGGATTCACGTACCTACCATGGCTGATTGGGCCGCAGGCCGCCGTTTTTCCACAGAACGCGAAACATTTTCTCTCGTGGCATTCGGCTTGCTGAACTCGCACACGTGGCCATTTCCACGTCAAAGTGCCGTATTTCCAGGAGCTTCACAGGATGAGTGAACGCGACATGCTCACGCTGACGCGTGACAGCGTGGAAGCGGTCAGTGGCGGCGAGCAGCGCCGGCACCCACGCGTGGTGGGCGAGCTGCTCGGCATGAGCGACAACATGCGCGAGGTGCACGACCTCATCGGCCGTGTCGCCGATACCGACGTCACCGTCCTCATCCGGGGAGAGAGCGGCACCGGCAAGGAGCTCGTGGCGCGTGCGATTCACGCCAGCTCACCGCGTAAGAACCGGACGTTCGTGAAAGTGAACTGCGCCGCGCTGCCGTCCGAGCTTCTGGAATCCGAGCTGTTCGGATTCGAGCGGGGGGCATTCACCGGGGCGATCCAGCAGAAGCCCGGCAAGTTCGAGTTCGCGCACGAAGGCACGATGTTTCTCGATGAAATCAGCGAGATGCATCCGCCGCTGCAGTCGAAGCTCCTGCAGGTCCTGCAGGACGGCGAGTTCGCCCGGCTCGGCGGGCGCGAAGACGTGCACGTGGATGTCCGGATTGTGGCGGCGACGAACCGCGACCTGGAACGGGCCGTCGCCGACGGGCACTTTCGCGAGGATCTGTTCTTCCGGCTGAACGTGGTCTGCATCACGCTCCCGCCCCTGCGCCAGCGGCGGGACGAGATCCCCGTCCTGACGGAGCGGTTCCTGCGTCAGTACGCCGAGCACTACAACAGGCCACGGATTGCGCTGGCGAGCGACACCATCCGGCTGTTCGCGGAGTACGACTGGCCGGGGAACGTGCGCGAGCTCGAGAATCTTCTGAAGCGTGCGATCGTCCTTGGATCGGACGAATCGATCCGACGTGAGCTGGCTGATGCCATCGCGGGGCGCCTGGCCGCGACCGGTCCGATTCCGGCCCTGCAGTCGCGACCAGCCGTGCAGGTGGCCGCTCCCCCGCCGGCGGCGGCTGCTCAAGACTGCATCACGGTGCCCCTGGCGCTGACGGGCTCGCTGAAGGACATCGCGCGGCAGGCTGCGCGGGAAGCGGAACGGGAGCTGATCTACCGCACGCTCCAGCAGACGCGCTGGAACCGCCGCGAAGCCGCAGAGATCCTCGGCGTCAGTTACAAGGCGCTGCTTTACAAGATCAAGGAAGCGGAGCTCGACAAAGCATCGTGACTGCCGACTCTTTCCTTGACGAGGACTTCCGCGTGCTGACCTCCGAAGCGTTCGACTTCGTCCTCAACAACGAGCTGAAGCGCGCCATCCGCTCGCAGAACTTCCTCACGCTCGTCCACGTGGAGCCCACGATCCAGGGCGTACCGACGAGCGCCAATGGCGAGCGTGAGAAGGCCGTTCGCGAGATCGCGCGCCTCATCAGCCGTGAGGTCCGTGAAACGGACCTCCTGGCACTCACCGGCCACGGCCGCCTGTCGATCGTCCTGCTCGACGCCGACATGCCCAATTCGATCGGGGTCATCGAGCGCTTGATGTCACGCCTCGACCACTACCAGTTCTCGCAGCCGCTCGCGATCGAGGTGGGCGCCGCCTGTTGTCCTACGCATGGGGCGGACGTCGAGTCGCTCCGCCGCGCCGCCGAAGCCAGACCGGTTCATCCGCGCCGCGACACCCGCGGCAATGCTTCGAACGCCTAACGAAGGTGAGTGTATGAAGACCACGCCCGCTGCCCCGCTCTCTATTCTGATTCTGCTGAGCATGGCCGGCCTCGCGTCCGCACAGGGAACCTCGACGTCCACGCCGTCGACGACGGCCCGTCCAGCGGCCGGATCTCCGGCCGGCAGCCTGCCTGCGCCCGTGGCGCAACCGCCGGCTGCCACGCCCCCCGCCGGTTCGACGACCACACCGGTGCCGGAACCGGCGCCGACGGCCCCGCGAACGGAGACGCGCACCGCCAACACCGCACCCGATTACCGGCTGGTGCCGGGGGACAAGCTTCGCATCGAGGTCTATCGCGACGCACAGCTCTCGCAGTCGCTCCAGGTGAGGCCGGACGGGAAGATTACGCTGCCCCTCGTCGGCGATGTGCCGGCTGAAGGACGCACCTCCGCGGAGCTTCGCGATGCGCTGGTGACGTCGTTGAAGGACTACAACACCAACCCCGTCGTCACGGTGATTGTGGTCGAGACCGTACCTCCGGTGTTCTACGTGATGGGTGAGGTCAACTCGCCGGGGACCTTCCAGATCAAGGGGCAGATCTCCGCGGTGCAGGCGCTCGCGATGGCCGGCGGCTTCAAGGATTTCGCTAAGACCAAGAGCATCAAGATCCTCCGAAAAGGGGCCCGCGGGGGCACCGACACCGTTGGCTTCAATTACAAGGACGCGGTCGCGGGCAAGGGGCCCGCGGTGTTCATGCAGCCCGGCGACACCATCATCGTCCCCTGACGGCCGGCAAGAGACCAGATGAAGACTTACGCCACCAGGCGCCACTACGCGATCGCGGGTGCGATGCTGCTGCTCGTCGCTGCCGCGGCCGGCGCCCAGGACACCTCGGCGGAGGTCACCACGGGCAAGGGCCCGGGATGGACCTTCACTCCGGGACTGAGCTTTGGCGGCCTGTACGACTCGAACGTCGCGCTCGCCGCGGCGTCTCCGACCACGGAGCGGGCCCAATCGGATCAGATGCTGGTGGCGCAACCGTTCGCCCAGCTCGACTTCCTTGCCAGGCGGACGTCGTTCACGGCGGGATATCAGGGGAACGTCCGCCGCTATATGGATTTGGATCAGCTGAATGGATTCGACCAGCACGGTCACGCCTCACTGCGGCGGCTGGTCTCGAAGCACGTCACGCTGTCCGTCAGCGACAGCTACGCCCGAGTGCCGACCACCGACGAGATCGAGGTCAACGGCGTCCCTTTCTCGCGCACCGGGGCACGGCGGAACGCGCTGGCCGGCCAGCTTCGCGCGCGCCTGACGAAGTTCATGGACCTGTCGGTGAAGTACGACAACACGTGGGTCAGTTTCGATCGCACGGACTCGCTCCTGACGGGCGGGTCGGTGAACGGTGTTACGACGGGGCTCAGCCGGCGGTTGCGTGAACGCGTCTCGGTCGGCGCCGAGTACGCCGTGCGGTTTGCCGATTTGAACGAGGGGACGCGGCGGCTCATCTTCCACGACGCCGGAGCCACCGCGGAGATCGGGCTGAACGAGCGGACGAGCGCCACCTTTGGAGCGGGCTACTCCTATCTGGACGATCGGTCGCTGCATGAGACCAGGACCGGCCCCTATCTCCGTGCAGAGCTTACGCATGGCACGGAGAACGCAACACTCGGAGCAGCGTTCGAGCGCTCGTTCGTCCCGTCTTTCGGTTTCGGAGGTTCGAGTCAGAGCCAGCAGGTGCGCGCCTACATCCGGATGCCGCTCAACCGCAACCGGATGTACGTCCAGGGCTCCGGGCAGTGGCGGCGGACGGACCCGTTCCTGGCCGGCGAGTTGCCGCTCGACACGATGCTGATTCGCTCGACGCTCGGCTATTCCGTGACGCGCTACCTGCGTATCGAGGCGTTCCATGCGTTCACGCGGCAGGATTCGAGGGTCGCAGGCGGCCAGGTCAATCGAAATCGCGTGGGCGCCCAGATCGTGATCTCGCAACCCATGAGGATCCAGTGATGGAAGAACGTGCGTTTCATCCGCTCGACTACCTGTCGGTCGTCCGCCGCCGCAAGTGGTGGCTGATCGCGCCGGTCACGATCGGGATCGTGGCGGGCATCCTGCTCGCCATCTTCTGGCCGAAGGTCTACATCTCCCAGGCGAAAATCGGCATCGCGGCGCCGACGCTCTCTCCCGAGCTCCTTCGCGGCCTCAGCTCGATCGACAAGGAAGAGCGGCAGCGCGCGATTTCTCAGCAGCTCCTGAGCCGGCAGGTGCTGGAACGGGTCGTCCGCGAAGAGCAGCTCGATCCCGGCAGGCCGGTGGAAGACGTCGCCGGCTGGCTGCGCAATCTGGTGGTCGTGAAGGTGGACCAGCCGATCGGGCGCATCGAGAACAAGAACGGCCTGGACAGCTTCGATCTGGGCTACGTGGACTCCGAACCGGATCGGGCCCAGCGGATCACCAACCGTCTCGCGTACGTCTTCGTCGAGGAGAACTCGAAGTCCCGGACCAACCGCGCGGAGAACACCTCGGAGGTGCTCGGCCAGCAGCTGCAGAGCAGTCTGGAGCGCCTCACGCAGCTCGAAGGACAGTTGCGCACCAAGAAGGAAGCCAACATGGGGCGCCTGCCTACGCAGGTGAATTCCAACACTGAAATGGTCAGAGGCCTTCGGCAATCGCTGGACTCGTACTCCCTGCAGCTGCGGTCCGAACAGGATCGGCTGAGTTCGATTGAGGCGCAGCTCGAAGAATTCCGGCGGGGCACGGGCCTCAACACGCTGACGTCATCGACCGCTTCCGCCCTGCAGACGATGCAGGCGCGCAGAGGCGCTCTCACGCAGGCCATCGCCGAGGCCCGCGCGCTTGGCTACACCGACAAGCACCCGGAGGTCGATCGGCTCAAAATCGAACTGTCGCAGGTGGAATCCAACCTGGCGGCGTTGAAGCAGGGGCCGGGGACGGCAAACGCAGACCTCCTGGCGGCCGATCCGAATTATCGACAGCGAATGGCTGACCGCGACTCCGCACGCCTGCGGATCAACACGCTGCGCGCGCAATCGGCACTGGCGTCAAAGCAGATCGCCGATTACCAGAGCCGCGTCGAGGCGGCCCCGATGGTCGAGGAAAATCTCGCGGCGACTACGCGCGAGGTCGAGCTCGAGCGCACCCGTTACACGTCCCTGAAAACCGCCTACGACAACGCACGCAGCGCCGAGGATCTCGCCCGCAAGCAGGGAGGCGAGCGGTTCAGTGTGTTGTATCCGGCCTACCCGGGCCGCCCGGCCGCGCCTGGCCAGCCGCTGAAGCTCCTGGTCATGGCCATCGGGATGGGCATGGTGCTCGGTGCGGCGATGGCGCTCGGACGCGAGTTCATGGATCGCTCCGTACACGATGCGCGCGCGCTGCAGAACGAGTTCGAGGTCCCGGTGCTCGGCGAGATTCCGAAGATCCACGGCGCGCTGCACACCGTGACACCCCACGAGAGGATTTCATGAGTCGCATTCAAGACATTCTGAGCAAGGCCGAGCGCGACGGCACCACCCGGCGCACGCGCGGCCTCTCCGACGAGGCGCTGTCGCCGCCCCGGACGGTCGGGCAGCGGCCGCAGCAGCCGGAGTATGAGGCGGACCCGCCTCACTCCTGGACGCCTGCGGCGACTGCAGCGGCGATGGAGCCCGACGCGAGCGTCACCACGTCGACACTCGATCCGCGCCTCGTGGCGGCGCTCGCGCCTCAGTCACTCGCGGCGGAGCAGTACCGTGCCCTGCGGACGCGGATCAAACAGGCGGAAAACGGCCGCGCGGTCCGCGCCATCGTCATCACCAGCCCGAACAAGGGAGATGGCAAGAGTCTCACGGCCGCCAATCTCGCGCTCACGATGGCGCAGGAGTTTCAGCAGCGGGTGCTGCTCATCGACGCGGACCTGCGGCGTCCCGCCATCCACAACCTCTTTGGCGTGCCGGCGGGGCCCGGCCTCGCCGATGTGTTGATGGGGGCTCTCGAACTGAGCCAGGCGCTCGTCAAAGTGGAACATCACCACCTGACGCTGCTGCCCGCAGGCTCGGTGCCGCATCATCCGGCGGAGCTCCTCGGATCCGCCGCGATGCGCCGCGTCCTCGACTCGCTGCGCACTCGGTACGACCGCATTCTGATTGACATGCCGCCCGTGGCGCCACTTGCCGACCTCCACATCGTCGCCCCGATGGCCGACGGGCTGCTCATGATTGTCCGCGCAGGCGTGACGCCGAGACCGGCGATCGAACGCGCGCTGTCCGGACTCGACATGTCGAAAGTGCTTGGTCTGGTACTGAACGAATCCGGGGGCAATATCGCAGACACCGCCGCGTACCACGACTACGGGTACGTCGCGGGCTGACATTTCGATCGAAGATTCCGGACGATTCTGGGCGAGGTTCATGCAGCTGTTCAACAGGTACGTATCGACGCGAAGCCTCACGGTGTTCGGGGCCGAGCTCCTCCTGATCTTCGGATCGGTGGCGCTTGCCGCGACCGTGCAGGGCACTCCCGACGTGGCCGCCAACTTCTGGAAGATCGGCCTGGTCACGCTCGTGTGCCAGCTCTGTCTCTATTACAACGACTTCTACGACCTGACGCTCGTGCACTCCAGGCGCGAGCTCATCGTGCGGCTCCTGCAGGCGGTCGGCGCCGCGTCGATCGTCCTCGCCGCGTTATACGTCCTGGTGCCCTCACTGATGATCGGCGACGGGATCTTCGTCTCGGCGCTGTTCGTTTTCGTCGTGGGCATCCTCGGATGGCGGCTCCTCTTCAACCAGCTGACGGGCTCCCTCCGCATGCAGGAGCGCATTCTCGTGGTCGGGACCGGCGAGACGGCGCGCAAAGTGGTGCGCCAGATCCTGACCCAGCGCGAGTTCGCCTATCGCGTCATCGGGTTCATCGACGATGACGCGTCGCGGATCGGGGAGCGGATTGTGAACCCGGGGATCGTCGGAACGCCCGCCGACATTCCGGCGCTCATTGCCAGCCATCAGATCGATCGGATTATCGTGGGCCTGGCCGATCGCCGGGGCAAGCTGCCGGTCGAGGAACTGCTCCGCGCGAAGATGGCGGGCGTGCGCGTCGAAGACGCGACCACGACGTATGAGCGCGTCACCGGCAAGATCCTGATCGACGACCTGCGGCCAAGCTGGCTGATCTTCTCCGAGGGGTTCAGGGTGTCGCGCCCGGTCCGGTGGATCAAGCGGACCATCGATTTGATCTTCTCGCTCGTCCTCGCGCTGCTCGCCTTCCCGTTGATGGTGCTGACGGCGATTGCGGTGGCTCTCGAGTCTGGCCGTCCGGTGCTGTACTGCCAGGAACGGGTGGGCGAGAACGGCCGGACGTTCACGCTGTGCAAATTCAGATCGATGCGTCTCGACGCCGAGATCGACGGCACGCCGATGTGGGCGACCCAGGGGGACACCCGCGTCACGCGGGTCGGCCGGATCATTCGGGCGACCCGTCTCGATGAGCTGCCGCAGCTGTGGAACGTGCTGAAGGGGGACATGAGCTTCGTCGGTCCCAGGCCCGAGCGGCCGTACTTCGTCTCGGAGCTCGCCAAGGATATTCCGTTCTACGAGCAGCGTCATTCGGTACGACCGGGGCTGACCGGGTGGGCACAGGTCAAGTATCGGTACGGTTCGTCGCTCGAAGACGCCATGGAAAAACTCCGGTACGACCTGTATTACATCAAGCACCTCTCGATATTTTTCGATCTCACGATTGTGTTCGACACGGTCAAGGTCGTGCTGTTCCGGAAGGGGTCGTAGTGAACGCACCGCCGGTGGACGGCGAGGCGACCGCGGGCGGCGACGGCGCAGGCACCTGGGCGCCGGGCCGCGAGCGCCAGATCGTGATCTTCGCCAGAAACGTGTCGACGCGCTATCTCGCCATCATCGCGGAGACCGTCATCGGTCTCGTGATGCTCCCCTTCAACCTGACGCACCTGGGGACGGCTGAATACGGCCTCTGGGTGCTCCTCGGATCCATCACCGTGCACTTCTCGGTGCTCGATCTCGGGTATGGAGGGGCGCTCGTAAAGTTCATGGCCCAGTACCGCGCGCATCGCAACACGCGAGCCCTGAACGAGATTGCGAGCACGCTGTTCTTCATCTTCGCCGCCATCGGCCTCGTGGCCTATCTGGCGGCTGCCGTCGTGGCATTCAATCTCGACCACGTCTTCAAGCTCACGCCCGACCAGGCGCAGACAGGCAAATGGATCCTCCTCCTCATCGCCGTGCACATCTCGCTGAACTTCCCGTTCAGCGTCTTCGGAGGGGTGATCTCGGGGTTCCAGCGCTACGACGCGAACAACATGGTCGCGATCGGGAGCAGCATCGCGGTGGCTGTCGTCAACGCCGCCGTCCTCCTGGCCGGCTACGGCATCGTGACGCTCGTGGCCGCGACGACCCTGGTCCGCATCGTTGTGTATTTCATCTATCGGCGAAACGCCTACCGCATCTTCCCCGAGCTGCAGATCCGGCTGTCGCTGTTCCGGCGCGGGCGGCTCCGCGAGGTCACCGGCTTCAGCATCTACGCGTCGATCATCGACTGGGCGAACAAGTTGAACTATCAGCTCGACGAGCTCGTGATCGGCGCGATGATCGGGAGCTCCGCGGTGGCCGTCTGGGCGCCGGCGGAACGGATCATCACCGGGACGCAGCGGTTGACGAACCAGCTGAATGGCATGCTGTTTCCGCTCATCGTGGACAGCGATGCGTCACAGCAGAAGGACCGTCTGCAGCAGATTCTGCTGCAGGGAACGCGGCTCTCGCTGGTGATGGTCGTGCCGATCGCGGCGACGCTCATCCTGCTCGCCGATCCGCTGATCCATGCGTGGCTCGGTCCAAAGAAGGCACCGGCCATGGCGGGGGCTGTCCCGGTGCTCCAGATCCTGGCGATCGCCGTGGCGATCCGCGTGGGGAACGCCACCGGCACCACCGTGCTCAAGGGAGCCGGCGAGCATCGGATGCTCGCGTACGTGAATCTCGCAACCGGCCTGGCGAACCTCGTGATGAGCGTACTGCTCGCCAGGCGCTTCGGGCTTGTGGGCGTGGCCGTCGGAACGCTGGTCCCGATTGCGTTCACCGCCATTTTCATTCTGTATCCCGCCTCGTGCCGGAAAGTCGGGCTCCCTGTGACGCGGGCCGTGATGCATTCCGTCCTGCCTGCCGTATGGCCGGCATTCGCTGTGGGCCTTGTGCTGGCTGGCACCAGGCTCATCTCTTCCGGCACGTTTCTGGCTGTAGTGCTGCAAGCAATTGCCGGTGGGATTCTGTATCTGGCGTTGTTTTACACCGTAGCCATCGGGCGGCGCGATCGGGCGCTCTATACCGCCAAGGTGATGGAACTGATGGGGCGTCAAAGGCTCGCATCAGCGGTGTAATGGCGGTTCAGCTGCGACGGCAGATGAGCTACGGAGATTGAGGAGGCACATGCGAGGAGTGATTCTGGCGGCGGGCAGGGGGTCGCGGCTGAACGGCACCGCGAACGATTCGCCGAAGTGTCTGGTCGAGGCGGGTGGCGTCACGCTCATCGAGCGTCAGATTCGGACGCTTCGAAATGCCGGCATCGACGAGATCTCCGTGGTCGTAGGATGTCAGGCCGACAAGGTCCGCCGGGCGTGTGGGGACGGCATTACCTATGTTGAGAACACGCAGTACGCCCGGACCAATAGCATGTACTCTTTATGGATGAGCCGAACTCTTCTTTCTGAGGGGTTTGTTGTCCTCAATTGTGATGTTCTCTTCCACCCCGCGCTCCTCGACGATCTGCTGACGGCGCGGCACGACAACGCGCTGCTGCTCGCGTATCGCGAGGCCGACCAGCCCCCCTTCGGCGATGAAGAGATGAAGGTGAAGGTCAGGTGCGGACGCGTCACAGACATGTCCAAATCGATGGACCCGGCCGAAGCGGACGGCGAAAATCTCGGCATCGTGAAGTTTGGCGCCGAGGGAGCCGCCGTGCTGGTCGACATCATGGATCGCCTGATTGACGCCGGCGGGGTTCGGGACTGGGCGCCCCGGGCGTTCGCGGAGTTTGCGAAGACGCACGCGCTCCACGCGATTGGCACGCGCGGGTTGCCCTGGATTGAGATTGACTTCCCGGAGGACTACGAGCGCGCCGTCCACGAAGTGCTGCCCCTCATCGAATCCGATCGCGTGTCGCCCGCAAGAGGCTGGGATGGCCGGACCGAGCGCCGCACCGCCGCTCGCTCCGCACAGCAGACCGATCCGGCGCTTTTTGCTGGCGCGTCATGAGATCGACGATCGGGCCCGCTCGCGCCATACCCGAAGAGTCCCGGCAGGCCGACGTCCGGCCGGCCGGCCCGTCGCGCATCGTGGCGCTCGGAGGCGGAACCGGACTCCCCAATGTGCTGCGCGGCCTGCGGCCGCTGCTCTACCCGAGAATCAAGGACACGCACCGGGACGCCTCCGGGCGCGCGGACGAGCCGGGCCCGACCGACCGGCTGGTCGCCATCGTCGCGACCTCCGACGACGGGGGGAGCTCGGGGAAACTGCGGGCGGAGTTCAACATCATCCCGCCTGGTGATATCCGCAACTGCCTGGCCGCGCTGTCCGACAATCACGCGCTGATTGCCGACATCTTCCAGTATCGCTTCGGCTCCGGCGAGGGCCTGAACGGCCACACGCTCGGCAATCTCGTGCTGACGGCGCTGGCCGACGTGATGAACGACTTTCCGCGCGCAGTGGAGATTGCGGCCCGCGTCGTCGGGGCGCGCGGCATCGTGCTGCCGGCAACGAGCGAGATCCTGACGCTCGTGGCGGAGTTCGAAGACGGCCGCATCCTCAGTGGAGAAACAACCATCGCAGCGGCCGGCGGGCGCATCGCGCGGCTGTCGATCATCCCCGAGCGGCCCCGTCTCGTGCCCGGCATCTGCGACATGATCCATCGGGCGGATGTGATCGTGGTGGGGCCCGGGAGTCTCTACACGAGCATCCTTCCGTCCCTGCTCGTCCCGGAGATCGCGGCGGCGGTCCAGCGGTCGAGCGGCGTCCGGGTCCTCATCGCAAATCTGATGACCGAGCCGGGGGAAACCGACGACTACAGCGCCCTCGAGCATGTGCTCACGATCGAGCGCCACGTCGGGACGCAGCTCTTCGACTACATCATCTACAACACCACGCCGGTGCCCGCGCATCTCGCGGAACCGTATGCCGCCAGCCATGCACTTCCCATCGTCACCGGCGCTTTCGAATTGAAGGCGCTCGAGAAGATCGGCGTGCAGCCGATCGGCGTGGCTCTGGCGTCGGAACATCCTTCGGGGAAGATCCGTCACCATCCCGAACGCCTTGGTGCGGCGATCACGGCACTCGTTCAGCGGAAGCTCGGCGCGTGGCGCGGCAGAGCAGAGGCGGGAGGCCTCTGACATGTACGAACGTTTTTACGACCTGCGGGAACGGCCGTTTGCCCTGAGCCCGGATCCCGACTATCTCTACCCCAGTCGCGTGCACCGGGAGGCTCTGGATTATCTGCGCTACGGCCTCGAAAGCCAGGCAGGGTTCGTGGTAATCACCGGCGAGATCGGATCAGGCAAGACGACGCTGCTCCAGACGCTCCTGCGCGGGCTCGATTCGCAGACAACCGTCGGGCGGATTGTCAACACGATGCTCGATGCGCGCGAGCTGCTCGAGACGATCATGATCGACTTCGGCCTGGATCCGTCGGGCCGCAGCAAGCCGGTGATGCTGAGAGACCTCGCGGAATACCTGGTCGATCAGCGGCTTGCGGGACGGATGATTCTCCTGGTCATCGACGAGGCCCAGAACCTGAGCCTCGCGGCCCTCGAAGAGCTGCGCATGCTCTCCAACCTAGAGACGGAGAAATCCAAGCTGCTGCAGATCGTGCTCGTGGGACAGCCCAACCTGCGCGACAAGCTGGCCGCGCCGGAACTGGAGCAGCTGCGCCAGCGCATTACCGTCAGCTACCACCTGAACCCGCTGGACTCCGAGGAGACGGACAAGTACATCAACCACCGGCTTCGCCTGGCTGCCCTCGGTGCTCCCCTCGAGTTTCCGCGTGACGTGACGGAGGTCATTCACAACCGGAGCCGGGGCGTACCCAGGATTATCAACGTGATCTGTGACGCGACCCTGGTCTTCGGGTACGCTGAAGAGCGGCGCCAGATCGATTCGACGCTCATGGACGATGTCCTGATTGAGCTCGAGGCGACAGGGGTGCTGCCGGCGTCCCGGTCCGCCGAGGGAGAGCTGGCCCGGACGGGCAGCGTCGCGGCCGGACCCGTGAGCCTGACCGCACAGACGTGGCCGGGCGTCATACAGGAGACACGGCCCTCCCCCAGCGAGCCCGCAGGGGCGTCGTACGTCGCGGCGCGTGCGATGCTCGAAGAAGCGAAGACGCGTGCGGCGCAGCTCGACCAGCGCGAGCAGGCGCTCAAGCAGCGGGAGCAGACGGTCACGCAGCGGGAACGGGAGCTCGCGGACCAGCGGCGGGTTCTCGCCGAGGAATACCGGCTGCTGCGAACCCAGCGTCCGGTGGCGGCCGCACCTGCGTTCAAGCCTGCTGTCGCCGCCGCGCCCGTCGCGCCGGCCCGAGGCCCGGTCGCGGGGTTCTCGCCGGTCCGGCACGAGACCGCGTGGGCGCGCATCAAGCGGGTGATCCTCGGGGCCGACAGGTCTGCGGTGGAAGAAAACTGACAAGGAGTGATGTTGATGTCCGCGCTCGCCGCAGCCCTTCTGAAGAAGATTGAGTCCCGCTCCGCCCGCACGGGCGTCGTCGGGCTGGGATACGTCGGTTTGCCGCTCGCCGTGGAGCTCGCGCGCGCGGGTTTCCGCACGACCGGCATCGACCTCGACGATCGGAAGGTCAACGCCGTCATGGAGGGACGCTCGTACATTCCCGATGTGGCCACGGCTGACGTCATGGCGCTGAAGCAGGCGGGCAGGCTCGATGCGACGACCGATTTTTCGATCGTCAGGGAGCTCGACACCATCAACATCTGCGTGCCCACGCCGCTGCGCAAGACAAAAGACCCCGACATGTCCTACATCGTCTCGGCGGTCGAGGCGATCGCGAAGCATCTGCACAAGGGCATGCTGATCGTGCTCGAGTCGACGACCTACCCGGGCACGACCGATGAAGTGATGCAGCCGATCCTCGAAGCCGCCGGCCTCAAAGCGGGCGTGGATTTCTTCATTGCGTTCTCCCCGGAGCGCGTCGATCCGGGTAATCCGAACTTCCAGACACACAACGTGCCGAAGGTCGTCGGCGGTCTGACGCCGGACTGCGCGAGGCTCGCGGGGGCCCTCTACGGCTGCGCGATCGAGACGATCGTGCCGGTCAGCTCCACGCGTGTCGCCGAGATGGTCAAGCTCCTCGAGAACACGTTTCGTGCCGTGAACATCGGGCTCGTGAACGAGCTCGCGCTGATGTGCGACAAGATGAACATCGACGTGTGGGAGGTCGTCGACGCCGCCAAGACCAAGCCGTTCGGCTTCATGGCCTTCTACCCCGGCCCGGGACTCGGGGGGCACTGCATTCCGATCGATCCGTTCTATCTCTCGTGGAAGGCGAAGCAGACCGGCTTCGATCCCCGTTTCATCGAGCTCGCCGGACACATCAATGCGGGCATGCCGCACTACGTCGTGGACAAGGTCGGCGAGGCGCTGAACACGAAGCGGAAGGCGATCAACGGCTCCAAAATTCTGATCGCCGGCATCGCGTACAAGCGTGACATCGACGACATGCGCGAATCCCCGGCGCTCGACGTCCTGGGACTGCTCCACGCGAAGGGAGCGATCGTCTCGTATGCGGACCCCTTCGTATCGGTGCTGCCCGGCCGTGAATGGGCCGGACACCTGGATATGAGGGCTGTCGACCTCACGCACGGCGCGATCGGACAGTACGACTGCGTGGTCATCGTGACCGATCACAAGGCATTCGACTACGACGCGATCGTGGCCGAAGCCGACCTGATCGTCGACACGCGCAACGCCATCAAGAAGCGGCACCCACACGTGTTCCGGCTCGGCGCGCCCCACCCCGAATTGGAGAAGCAGAACGTCCTGACGGTCTGATCTGATGGCCAGCACATTGCACCCGTGCGCCTGAATATGGACGGGGTGTTCTGGACATCGACAGTTGTCATCCTCTACGTCTACCTGGGCTATCCAGGGCTGCTTGCGCTGTGGGCGCGCCTGCGGCCGCGGCCCACGCGGAAGGCGCGGATCGACGCCGGGGGAATCTGGCCCTCCGTTTCAATCATTGTTGCGGCACGTGATGAGGGCCCCCGCCTCCCGGCACGCATCACCAATCTGCTCGAACTGAATTACCCTGGTCTCAGAGAGATCATCCTGGTGTCGGACGGATCGACGGATGGGACCCTCTCGACCCTGCGGGAATTCCTTCGGACCAGGGGCGTGAGCACCGCGGCCGTGCGCCTCATGGAAGTCCCTGCCGGAGGCAAGCCGCTCGCGCTCAACGCGGGGGTCGCAGCCGCGACAGGGGACATCCTCGTGTTCGCGGACGCCCGTCAGCGGTTCGCGGCTGACGCCCTCCTCGAGCTCGTGGCCAATTTCGATGACGACGTCGTCGGAGGGGTGACCGGCGAGCTGATGCTCGACTCCGAAAGCTCGTCAGGTGCGGGTTCGAATGTGGCCGAGGGGGTGGGCCTCTACTGGGATTACGAGAAGTGGCTGCGTCGCAAGGAGAGCACCATCTGGTCCACGCTCGGAGCGACCGGGGCGATTTACGCGCTTCGCCGAAGTCTCTGGCGGCCGCTGCCCGCGGACACCCTGATCGACGATGTGCTCGTCCCGATGCGGGCCGTGCTGCTCGGCTCGCGGATCGTGTTCGAGGAGCGGGCCATCGCGTACGATTCGGTCCCGGCGGACGCACGGACCGAGAGCCGCCGGAAGACGAGAACGCTGGCCGGGAACTATCAGATCCTGGGGCAGGAGTGGAAGCTGCTGGTGCCTGTCGCCAATCCGGTGTGGCTGCAATACATGTCGCACAAAGTCGGGAGGCTGCTCGTTCCGTGGGCCCTCCTTGGTGCGTTCGTCTCCAGTGTGTTCCTGGCGCGATCGCGGTGGTATTACCTCGCGGCACTAACTGTGCAGGTAGGATTCTACGGACTGGCCCTGGTCGGGGGCTGGATGGAATGGCGGGATCGCCGCAAGCCTGCCAAGTTCGAAGGCATGTCCGTGCCGCTCGGCAAGGGAGCCCGATAAATGGATAAGGTCCGGACACTCGCACGGGTCGCGTTTACGTTCACCATGATGAATTACGCCGCCGTGGCCGGACTCCTGGCTCTGCGGCGCGGCCGGCGAGTGTGGAGATAGTTTCCATTTTTTGGCAAAGTTCGCCCCAGGGGTCAGGTCACCGAAGTTAATGAGCGAACGGCTCGCGTTTGGATTTGGCAAATCGGGGCATTCGGGCGACACACCTCCAGGACCCAACCGCACAGATGCCTCACGTTGGCAAACGGAGCCGGCCGCCGCTGCCCCGAAGACTCGCCGTGCCCGCTCGACAGGTGAAAAGGCTGACGCCGCCTTCATCGGCCTCATGCTCTTTACCGCTCTCCTCTTCTTCCGGCCTCAGGACCAGATTCGCGCCCTGAATTCGCTCCATCTTGCCGAGCTGTCCGCGCTCGGGGCACTGGCGGCGATGGTCTTCGGACGCCTTGGCCGCGGCCTGACGGTGAGCCGGGTGACTCCGGAGTTGTGCGGCGTCATCCTCATGGGCGGGATCATTCTCGCGACCGCGCCGTTCTCGATCTGGCCCGGCGGATCCATCGGGACGTTCACCGATATCTATTCGAAGATCATCCTGATCTTCGTGCTGATCGTGAACACCCTCAGCTCCCGGAAGCGAGTCGAGCAGTTCATCTGGCTCATCGTGATCGCGTCCGGCTACATTGCCTTTCGAGCCGTCCTGGACTCCGCCCGCGGGATCAACCTCATCGAGAACGGCCGCGTCCAGGGGGCCGTCGGGGGCATGTTCAAGAACCCGAATGACCTCGCCTTGAACATGGTGGCCGTCATACCGCTGGCCGCCTCACTTGCCCTGCGCGCCGCAACGCGGTTCGGCCGAGCCGGAGGCGCGCTCTGTGCGCTTCTGATGGTCGGCGCCGTCGTCGCCTCGCAGTCGCGCAGCGGCACGATCGGGCTGGCGGTGATGACCCTCATCAT
The DNA here is from genome assembly GCA_963749835.1 of uncultured Acidobacteriota bacterium. Taxonomy (GTDB): domain Bacteria; phylum Acidobacteriota; class Vicinamibacteria; order Vicinamibacterales; family 2-12-FULL-66-21; genus JALZOC01. The sequence continues at coordinate 1,228,959 of CAVVOD010000001.1, read as the reverse complement.
GGGGGTGTACCTCGTCAGGCGAAAACCGGCCTTGGCCTTCGCGGGCGTGCTTGCGCTCGTATTGGCGCTTCCGCTGCTACCAAGCTCGGTACTGGCACCGGCTCTCGAGCATCACCGACGGGAGCCAGGACGAGTCGGGCTCGCGCGAAGCGCGACGGACACTGCTACGCGAATCGTTCGCCGCGTTTCTCCAGCACCCGTTCACCGGCGTGGGCGCCGGGCAGTTCAAGAACTACGATCCGGAAGGGCGCGAGCAACCCTGGCGCGAAAGCCACAACATCGTCTTGCAGGTTGCGGCTGAGCTCGGTGTCGTCGGCTTGCTCACATTGCTCTTTCTGATTGCGCGGGCAGGGATGGCAGGGAGGCAGACGCTACGGCTGTTGCGGCGCGCGACCGGACCGCCGGTACGCGGCGGCCGGGACCGCACCACCGCGTCGATCGTCACACCGGATGAGGTCGAGTGGTTCCAGGGCCACTCCGCTGCCATGACGGCCGCCCTGGCGGGCTGGTTCTTCTGCGCGCTATTCGCGTCCGTCGCGTACAACTGGACCTTCTACTATTTGCTGGCGCTCGCGACCGCGCCTCGCGAGATCCTCGTCGACAGGCTTGCGGGCATCGGTCAGCCTCCCCCCGTTGCCAGGCCGGCCGCGCGACTCCAGGAGGCGCGCGTATGACGCGGTTCATCGGAACGGCTCTCGGCCGCATGCGGGAGGTGGACACACGGATCAGCCGCCGTTCGGGAGGGCGGCGGATTCTCGTCGATGCGCGCACGCCCGTGAACTTCACGATGGTCAGTCCGGTCGTCCGCGCGATGGACCAGGATCCGCGGGTCCAGTTCTACTTCACCGCCAGCGAGGAGCCCGAACGGCTCGCGGACATCTATCGGGAAGCGCCCGATGTGCGGACGATAGATCCGCGTCGGGCAGCGCTGATGAAGTTCGATGCGTACGTGGCGTCGGACTTCATGTGGGCGTCGCTGCCGCGAGGCACCCGCCGCGTCCAGGTGTTTCACGGCGTCGGCGGGAAGTACGGCTTCGACGTGCCCGACGCGTCGATGCGGCACTGGCACCGGCTCTTTTTCGTCAATCAGCGGCGGCTCAGAAACTTCATCGCCGCCGGGGCGATCGAACCGGACAGCCCGGCGATCCGCATGATCGGCATGCCCAAGGTCGACTGCCTCGTGGACGGCACTTTCGATCGCGACGCCGTCCTCCTCTCGCTCGGCCTGGATCCTGCGCGCCCGACCGTGCTGTACGCTCCCACGTGGTCGCCGGCCTCGTCACTGAATGCGATGGGCGTCGATCTCGTAAACGGCCTCCGTCGGATGCCGATCAACCTCATCGTCAAGCTCCATGATCGTTCGCGAGACTTGCGCGCGCGCTACTCCGGAGGGGTCGACTGGGTGGCGCGGCTGGACCCGCTGATGACTCCCGGGCGCAGCCTGATTGCGCCAGGCCACGACATTACGCCGTACCTCGTGGCCGCAGACCTGATGATCACCGACCACAGTTCGGCGGGTTTCGAGTTCCTGCTCCGTGATCGGCCGATCGTGCGGATTCACAGGCCGGCCCTTGTCGAGCTCGCGAACATTCACCAGGACTACGTGAACCTCCTCGCGCGCGTATCGGACTCGGTGGAAGGCGTCGATGATACGCTGGCGGCCGTCGCGCGCGGTCTCGAAGATCCCGCGGCACGCGGGCCAGAGCGGAGGGCGGCCGCGGCGGATCTCTTTCACGACGCTGGCGGTGCGACCGAGCGCTCGATGACCGCGTTGTACGAGCTCATCGAGCTCGAGCCCGCTCCAGTCGTACGCATCCGACAGGGCGCACAATGCCAGCCGTCAGTGTAGTTATGCCGGCGTTCAACGTCGCCCCCTACATAGGCGAGGCGATCGAATCCGTCCTTGGCCAGACGTACGGCGACCTGGAACTGCTGGTCGTCGACGACGGGTCGACCGACGGAAGCGATGTCCTGGCGGACGGCTATGCATCGCGCGATTCGCGGGTTCGCGTCATCCGCCAGCCAAACGGTGGCATCTCCACGGCCAGAAACCACGCGCTGCGGATCGCCACGAGCCCGGTGATTGCCATTCTCGACAGTGACGATGCGTGGGATCCGTCGTATCTGCGCGACCAGATGGCCATCCTGGATGCGCGGGCTGATGTGGACGTGGTGACCGGCAACGCCTGGTTCCTCGGCGGCAGCCAGAACGGGCATCCCGCAAGGCCGTGGCCGGATCGTCGTCCCGCGCCGACGCTCGCCGACATGCTCACGGATGAAACCGCCGTCTTCATCATGTCGATCTTCCGCCGCCGGGTTTACGAGACGATTGGCCCGTTCGACGAGACGCTCCGCACCAACGAGGATTACGACTTCTGGCTCCGCGCAGCCTGCGCCGATTTCGTATTCCACAGAAATGACCGGCCGCTCGGCTACTACCGCCGACGCGATAACAGCCTCTCCGCGGACGAGCTGCGGATGCTGCCCGGCATACTGCAGGTACTCCGCAAGCTTCGTCCCCGCCTTCACAATCGGCCGGCTGAACTGGCCATCCTCGAGGCCCAGATCGTGCGGTTCGAGACCGAGTACGTCGCCGCCGAAGCACGTGGCGCCATCGAGTCTGGCGACTTCGCCGCGGCCGGCCAGCACCTGACGGCTCTCCACCATTTGAAGGGTGGCGCATTGCTGCGGCTTGCCAGGTTCATGGCGTTCTGGACGCCGTCGCTGCTCGCGACCGCGTACAACATGCGCCGCGCACGGCTGGCGGGGCGCCGTGGCGCCCGTCAGCGGATCGCCTGACCATGAACGCGCTCAAGTACTCGATCGTCATTGCCACCTACAATCGCGCGGCCGACCTGCGCGAGACACTCGCGAGCCTTGCGGCTCTGCGCCCGGACGGTCCCTGGGAAGCGATCGTCGTGGACAACAACTCGCCCGACGAGACACGAACCGTCGTGGAAGCCGCGGCGCGCACCTTCCCCGTTGACCTCCGGTACGCCTTCGAACGGGAGCAGGGCCGCAGCCCGGCGTTGAACGCCGGCATTCGCATGGCGCGGGGCGCGATCATCGCGACGACGGACGACGACGTGCGGGTGCCGGTCGATTGGCTGAACAGGGCCGCAGAAGGCCTCGAGCGTATGAAGTGCGACTACGTCGGCGGCCGTGTCCTGCCGATCTGGGGCGCGCCCCGGCCGGAGTGGATTCCGAATCACGGTGGAAAGCAGTGGGCGGTGATCGCGCTGCTCGACTACGGTCCTGAACCGATGGCGTTCGGCGCCCGCGTGCCCCTCGGCGTCAACATGGCGTTCAGGCGTGAGGCCCTGGACCGGGCCGGGCTCTTCGATCCGGACACGGGCCGGCGGGCAGGAACGCTCCTCGGCCAGGAAGTGCGTGAATGGTGCATTCGCGCGCGCAAGGCAGGAGTCAACGGCGTCTATATCCCCGAGTTGGTGCTCGAGCACATCATTCCGGCCAGCCGGTTGTGCAAGCGCTACTTCCGGCGATGGTTTTTCTGGCGAGGCATCAGCCGGGCGCGGCTGTACGAGCGCGCGGGACTCGACATGGAGGCGCCGGAGCAGTCCGTGTTGGATTTCTCCAAAGTGCCGCATATCGCCGGCGTCCCTCGATATCTCTATCGCAGAGCCGGATCGCACCTGGTTGGCTGGCTTCTGTCCGCCGTCCGTGGCCAGAGAGTTGCGGCTTTCGATCACGAAGTGTGGCTCTGGTTCTTTGCGGGTATCGTGAAGCAACGCTGGCAGGACTCCCGCGTCCGCGCCTTCAACAAAGCGGTAGCGGCCAAATAGAAGCCGCGCGGAACGTATCCGCAGGTGTACATGGCTGCCGCGTACGTGTATCGCCGCACACACCCCCGGCCATTCGCACGGGCGCAGATAGCTCTGCCTTATGCCTCGGATTGGTCAGGAATTCGGCAGCGAGTGCATGCTGGATGACGAAATGACTCTTGGCACGAACGTCGCTACGAGCCACAGGTTGGAATCCCAGACATGACCAGTCCGTCGGGCTCTCCGGCCACTCACCCACCCCGCTCGTCTCCCGCCGGCAGGCCGGCGGTGAGCATCATCATGCCGGCGTACAACGTCGAGCCGTTCGTGGGGGGCGCGATCGAATCGGTCCGCTCCCAGACATTCTCCGACTTCGAGCTGGTGGTCGTGGACGATGGCTCAACGGACGGAACCGCGGCGGCCGTCGAACGGCACGCACAGGAGGACGACCGCATACGGCTGGTTCGTCAAAGCAACCGCGGGCTCTCGGCTGCCCGGAACGTCGCGCTTCAACACTCGAGTGGCGCATACCTCGCGATTCTGGACAGCGACGATGCCTGGATGCCGTCGTTCCTGGATTCGCAGATCGGCATTCTCGAGCGACGCCCCGATGTGGACATCATCACTACGAACGCGTGGTTCGTCGGCGGATCACGGAGCGGGCGGACGGCTGGTCCCCAGCCTGATCCCCGGCCCGATCCCGATCTTCGCCATCTGCTGGAGGATGAGACGGCCGTTTTCGTCATGTGCGTCTTCCGGCGCCGCGTGTACGACGCGATTGGCGGCTTCGACGAGGCGTTTCGGAGCAACGAAGACTACGACTTCTGGATTCGCGCCGCGATGGCGGGCTTCCGGTTCGCCCGCAACGACACCCCTTCGGCCTATTACCGCCGGCGCGAGGACAGTCTGTCGGCTGACGAGTTGCGGATGCTGAAGGGAATCCTGCGCGTGTACGCCAAAACACGGGAGGCGCTCGGGCAGCGGCCGGAAGAACTGGCTATTCTGGATGCGCAAGTCGAGCGCTTCGAGACCGAACGCGTCGCGGCGGAGGCGCGGCATGCGCTGGAAACCGGAGATCACACCGCCGTCCAGGAGTACCTTGCGGCGCTTCATCGCCGCCGGGGTGGAGCGATGCTCCGTCTTGCCAGTATGATGGCGCGCTGGGCGCCGGGGCTGCTCTCACGCGCATATCGCGTCCGCCGGCTCGGCCTATACGGCACCTGATCACATCACCAGCGTCGGCGCCCCTCAGCCAGGCTCCGGCGGCGGTCTTGCATTTAGCTCTGCCGGAGTCCGGAACGGGCCGGACTCCAACGCCCGGGGTCCTGGAGGTTCCGCAGTTGCACGTCGTCCGAAGAATCATGCGGGTGGTCCACGCACTCGACCACGCCGTGGGCCGGCTCAGCCGGCCCCGTCGCGTCCTCGTGGAGGTGCGCACGCCTGTCTATCAGGCGGTGCTCGGTCCCGTCTGCGACGTCGTCCGGAAGTTTCCCGACGTGGTGGTCCATTACACGAGCGAAAACCCCGAGCGAATCAAGCCGGTCATCGGTGATTACACGTTCGTGAGCCACGCGCAGGCCGAGTGGAGCCGCTACGATCTCTACCTGAATGCGGATCCCTGGGCGGCGGCGCGTCTCCGCCGCTGCGCTCACCGCGTCAACTTCTTCCACGGCGTCGCAGGCAAGTACGACCTGGATCGTCCCGCGGGCCTCCCGATGGGATTCGAGTACCTACGATCGTGTCGCGTTCATCAATCGCGATCGGATGCAGCGCTACCTGGAAGCTGGTGTCGTGACGACCACCCAGGCTGCCCTTGTCGGATATCCGAAGCTCGATGCGCTGGTGTCCGGCGCCCTTGACGGCCGTGTAGTTCGCGACGCGCTCGGTCTCATCGGCGGCAGGCCGACCGCATTGTATGCGCCCACCTACTCACCCGCATCGTCGCTCCATCTGGCGGGAGAAGCGATCATCCGCGGACTCGCATCTGCCGGGTTCAATGTGATCGTCAAGCTCCACGACCGCTCACTGGACCTCGATCCTCGGTACACGGCCGGCATCGACTGGGGCGCGCGGATGCGAGCCCTCGAGGTGCCCGGCCGCGTCGCATATGTCGAAGCACCCGATGCATCCCCGTACCTTGCCGCGGCCGACATCATGGTCACGGATCACAGCTCCGTCGGGTTCGAGTACCTGGTGCTCGACCGGCCGCTCCTGGTGTTCGATACCCCGGGGCTCGTCGAGGCCGCACGGATCAACGCCGAGAAAGTCGTCCTCCTTCGAAGCGCCGCGCGCGTCGCCGGCAGCGTGGATGGGCTCGTCGCCGCAGCGCTCCAGGAGACAGCGGCACCCGGCCGACTGTCGACCGAGCGACGCCGCGTAGCCGGCGACGTGTTCTACGAGCCCGGCGGGGCGACGACCCGTGCGGTCGCGCTCATCCGGGAACTGCTCACGGATGGTGCGCAGCGCGGACAGCCGGTCGGCGAATCGGTTCAGCAGCCGCTGGGCGGAGGGCTTTCCTGATGGACGCGACGGTCCTCATCGCGACCTACAATCGCGCGGGCCTGCTCGACGAGACGCTGACATGGATGGCACGGATGCGTGTGTCGCCCACCCTGAACTGGGACGTCATCGTCGTCGACAACAATTCGAGCGACGATACGCGGGCAGTCGTGGAGCGGCACATCCTCCGGTTCCCCGTCCGGCTGCAATACCTGTTCGAACAGGCGCAGGGACGATCGAGCGCGCTCAACACCGGGATCGCGCAGGCTACCGGGGCGGTCCTCGTGTTCACTGACGATGACGTACGCGTCGTTGACGGATGGCTGGACGCCGCAACCGCGCCGCTGCTGGGAGAGGATCCGACCGTTGCCTACTCAGGCGGACCGGTGCGGCCGATCTGGGGTGCGCAACCACCGCCATGGCTCGACCTGGCCAGGGGCGACCTGTGGGGAACCATCGCGATCCAGGATCACGGCGCCGAGCCGTTCGTCTACGAGGAGCGCCGGAAAGTTCCGCTCGGCGCGAACATGGCGGCCCGGCGCGTCCTGTTCGAGCAGATCGGCGGCTTTCGAGCCGATCTCGGTCGGACGGGAGGACGGCTCGTGCTCGGGCAGGAAGTGCCGGAGCTGCTGCTGAGGGCCCGAAGCGCTGGATTGCGCGGCGGATACGTACCCGCGATGCAGGTGCACCATCACATCCCGGCCTCGCGTCTCACGCCGGCGTACTTTCGCAGATGGTGGTTCGGCAAAGGGGTGTCGCGGGCGGCGCTGGAGCGCATGCAGCCCGTCACCGAGCTTGGGATCGATCTCGGTAAGACACCTCACATCCTGAGCGTGCCGCGATACATGTACGGGGCAGTCATCCGGGATGCCTTCGGAATGGTGCGAGAGCGCGTGGCTGGCCGTCGAGCTTCGTCGTTCCGTCACCAGATGATGGTGGCGTTTTTCGCAGGGTATTTCCTGGCCCGATGGCGCGAGCGACGACGCGCGGGCACGACGCCCGCGCATCACTCGCTCGAATCTTCGGGATCGGATCAGCGGACTTCGAAGGTGGTCACAACGGGACGGTGATCGGACGCCATCGCGCCCGACGAATTCCTGGTGTCGTACACCCGGGAGTCGAGGACGACGAGGTTGGCGGCGTTCTTCGAATAGAAGATGTAGTCGATGCGGCCGTTCTTGGTCGCACCAGCCGGGTTCAAGCCGCTGAACCCGACAGCCTTCCCCTTGAGCTCGGCAACCGCCCATGAATCGTTGTAGGTCTTGTTGTACTCAGCGATCGACGTCTGGTCCGGCCATGCGTTCATGTCCCCCGTCAGAATCCGGTTCTCGGGCGAGCTGGCGCTCAAGGAGATCATCTGCTGCGCCTGCGTGAGCCGGCGGCTCGTCGAGTAGGGATCAAGGTGCGTAACGAGGAGGCTGATCGTCCGGCCGTTCACGATGATTCGTGCCTGCGCGGCGACACGATCCCAGCTCATGTCAAAGAAGTTCGTCGATTGCAGCGGATAGGTCGAGAGGATCACGTGCCCCTTGCCGTTGGAGGTCCACAGGCCGTACTCCTGCGCGAACACCATGTACCACTTGCGGCCGGTCTTCGCCTCCATCAGCGCCTTGTAGCGGGCCGGCTGGTCTTCGTTGCCCCATCCCGTATACTTCTCCACCTCGTTCAGCGTGATGACGTCCGGTTTCATCGTCGCCATCCAGGTGGCGATCCGGTCGATGTCGTACTTCCCGTCCGTTCCGACGCCGTGATGAAGGTTCCACTGGAGCACGCGCATCTTCACGGTGCCCGTGGGTGCGGGCGGAGGAGGTGGAGGCGGAGGCGTTGAAACGCTCGAACCATAGGTAACGGTCAGAACGGGACGCACAGACGCGTCGGCGGTTTCGTCGGAGAAATATTCTTTGTACGAGTCGCGGCTCGACGGCCCGCCATCCACGAGCTCCACCCTCGAGTAACGCCCGCCGTAGCTGCCGTTCACCGATGCCTGAACGAGCGACGTCACGTCGAACTCGACGAGCCTCCCGACCGTATTGGTGACCACCGCGGTGTCGACGCGTTCGGCGAGGTCGCCGCCGGCCCGTGACCAGTTGATACTCGCGTTCCGTCTGTTCCACGTCGCCTGTGTTTCTTCGTGGGCCGAAGCGATGCGATACGCCGAGATCGTGCGCGTCTCGGGGTTGCCGCCGGCTACGGTCAGCGTGAGGATGGCCGACGTGATGTGGGTGCCGGCGGGGATGGTGCTCTCAGTGTCGAACTTCAGGACGATGCGGCGTTGATACGTGGGGTCGCTGCTGGCGCGCGTGGCGAGCAGCAAGTCGGACGAGAGGTTGGTATTTGCATATGAACCGCCGCGCAACATCGTGGCGTTCGACTGATTGAGCTCGATGGTCTGGCCGACGGCATGAGACGCAAAGACAGCCAGAAGTGCCAGACCGGTGGTCGCGCGCCCCGCAAGGCGGAGAATCAGTTTCAGGTCCATACGTCGCTACTCCGAATGGAAGTTGGATTCTTTCCGAAGAACCCCCGGCTCAGGCGCTGAGCGATGAGTTCTGCGAGTTGCTGGGGTCACGCGGCAGGCCGCGGTCGCATGGCTCAAGCGCAAGAGCGCGACCACATCAAAAAAGGCGTGTAAATAAAGAAGATATTGCTCAGCGACCAGATTTACGACTCATCCAGACAATATGATCGAACTCATCAGTTTGTAAGAACTACACATCAGCTTACGAACTACCTGATTTTCCAGATGTATTAGGATATTGATGAGTAGTGTTTCGGGAGTCGCTACTTAATTGATGAGCAATTGCTCAGGGAGGGGACGAAGATACCGTCTCAGAATCAGTCACATTCGATGTTGGAGACAAATGGAGCTCCGGTGCCTGGGAAGCACCGAAGCTCCTGCAGCGCTAGCGGACTTCGAATGTCGTCAAAACAGGGCGGTGATCGGAGGGCCTCACCCCGTTGCCGTCTCGCGTGTCGACCACCTGGGACTGAAGGACACCGAGATTTCTCGCCCCCTTCGAATAGTAGATGTAGTCGATCCGCCCCTTCTTCGTCGCGCCATCCGGTGACAGCCCCGAGAACTGGAAGGCCTTGTTCGTGGTGGAGGCGTCGGTCCACGAGTCGCGATACTGCGTGTTGAGATGCGCGATCGACGTCTGATCCGGCCAGGCGTTCATGTCCCCCGTGAGAATCCGGTTCTCGGCCAGCGAGGCGGACCACGAGGTCACCTCTCGGGCCTGTGTGAGCCGGCGGGTCTGCGAGTCGGGATCCAGGTGCGTCACGATCAGGCTGAGCGATCGTCCGTTGACGGTGATGCCTGCCGCGCCAATCACCCGGTCATAGCTGATCTCTTCGCGGGCGGTCCACGCGAGGGGATAGGTTGAAAGAATGAGGTGTCCCTTGCCGTTCGCGGACCAGTCGCCAAACTCCTGCGAGAAGAGCGCGTACCACTTACGCCCGGTGTGCTGCTCCATCAGCGCCTCGTAGCGGGCGGGCTGATCCTCGTGCCCCCAGTAGGTGTTCTTCTCGACCTCGTTCAGCAGGATGACATCCGGCTTCATCCTCGCCATCCATGACGCGATGCGGCCGATGTCGTACTTGCCGTCAGTGCCCACACCGTGGTGCAGATTCCACTGGAGGACGCGCAGTTTCACGCCGCCGCTGGCGGTGGCGGGTTCTGGCGCGGGCGCAGCAGGCTGGGGCGCCGCAGTCTCCGGCGCGGCGGGCTCCGGCGTGGCAGTCCGTGGCGCAGCAGGCTGCGGGGCCGCGGGCTGTGGCGCCGGGGCAGCTGGCTGCGCGGCCGCGGCTGCAGCGATCGCCGCGGGATGATTGTAGGGAACCATGCCGCCGTTCGGCAGCGTCACCCAGAATCCCGGATCTGACGGCGTGAGGATGGCGGACGGAGACGGACTTGGAGTCGCGGGCTTCGGAGCGGGCTTGGGAGCCGGAGCGGGCGTCTTGACTCCCGCCGCAAGCGGATGGTTGTAGGGGACCATTCCCCCATTCGGGAGAGTGACCCAGAATCCCGGGTCCGATGGAGAGAGCACCTGGCCTGACGCCGGCGTGACTCCGAGCCACAGGCAGGCCACGAGCGAGGCGAATATCCCGTAACGCCGACCCTTCCGGGTTGACGACTTCGCGTGAGAGTGAATGTCCCCAACTTCGGGGAGGTACATGTTCATGTTGAAAGTTCTACGGAAAAAAGGAATCCATCGCGAGCGAGTGTCGCGCGCGATGCCCTGTTGATATTGGTTCGCGAAGTGCGCGGTGCACCTGGAACGTGGTCACAACCGACCGGTGATTCGACGCCAGGCCCTCCCGGCATCGCGGCTGCTCATGGATCCCCACACACTTCCGACAGGACGCAGCCCTTTTCTCGGAAGCACAACGATAAACTGCAGGGGTGGCGGGGACCGAGTGATCAGCCGCCGGACTTCGGAGGGCAAAGCAGTGGCCACACACAGAAAAGCTTTAAAAATACGCTTACGGACCAGCGCAGCCGATCCGGACTCGGCTGATTGATGTCGATACAACTGAGCCGTATGGAGTATCTACATATCAAGTCAAAAAACCCCAGGAAATTTGCGGTGTAGCACGCCATGGATGAGTAATTGATCCCCACGCGCAAACATTCTGTGGCTCGACATTAGTCCGTGCCAGCCGACGAGACGCATGATTTTCAGACAGCAAAATCGCCGGGGCGCGCGATTTGCAGAGCTGCGTCGGAAAGGAATGTCGTGGGTCAGTCGAGTCACAAGAAAAGCGCCGGCAAACTGAACGTCGCCATTGTCGCGCCATCGATGCGCATTCTGGGCGGGCAGGCGGTGCAGGCGGAGCGGCTCGTTCGTGCCTGGGACGGCGATCCCGATGTGACCGCCTGGCTGGTGCCGATCAACCCCATGCCGCCCGGCGTCCTCGGGCGGCTCGTCAACATCAAGTATCTCCGCACGCTCGCGACCGAGCTCACCTATCTTCCGCTGCTCCTCCGTGAGCTTCGTCGTGCCGACGTCGTCCACGTGTTCTCCGCCTCCTACTTCTCGTTTCTCCTGGCGCCGTTGCCCGCAGTCGCCGTGGCCGCACTCCTGCGAAAGCCGGTGGTCGTGAACTATCGCAGCGGAGAAGCGCCCGATCATTTGAGGAGATCCGCCGTGGCGCGCAGAACGCTGCGGGCGGTAGACCGCAACGCGGTCCCCTCCAAGTTCCTGCAACAGGTCTTCGCGCGGTTTGGAATCGAGTCGGAAATCATTCCGAACATCGTGGACGTTGCCCGCTTTGCCTTCCGAATGCGCGATCCGCTCAGGCCCAACGTGCTCTCGACCAGAAATTTCGAGCCGCTCTACAACGTGGCCTGCACGCTGCGCACCTTCCGGCTCGTGCAGGACCGTCATCCCGAAGCAACCCTGACGCTCGTCGGCGCCGGCTCGCAGAACGAGGCGCTGAAGCGGCTTGCCGCCACACTCGGCCTCCGAAACGTGCGCTTCGAAGGACGCGTCCCACCGGCCGATATCTGGCGCTACTACGCGGACGCAGACATCTACCTGCAGACACCCAACATCGACAACATGCCCGCGTCAGTGCTCGAGGCGTTTGCCAGCGGCTGCGTCGTCGTCGCCACGAACGCCGGCGGCGTTCCGGCCATTCTCACCGACGGTGTCCACGGCCTGCTGGTGGACTGCGACGATCACCAGGCGGCCGCCGGCCGCATCCTCGATCTGCTCGCCAACCCTGCGCTGGCTGCGCGGCTCACAACCGCCGCCCGGGCGAGCTGCGATCAGTATCAATGGACGGCGGTGCGGTCGCGATGGGTCGCCTTGTATCGGGGAATGGTGACGCACGCCCCCTGCACGGCGGCCGATGGTGCACGGACGGAAACGTCATGAATCGTGCGCGCATCGAGGGGCGCTGACGTGGTGACGCTGGATCGGCTCCGAACGCTCGATGCAGCGGAGCTGCGCTTCCGCCTGACGAGCGAGCTGCGCAAGACCGGTGGTCGGATGCGTGCGGCAGTCGTCCCGGAGAGGTGGGACCGGCGCGACCTCGCGTCGTTGCTGCGAGGTTCCAGCGGAGAAGGCGATCCTCTGGACCGCGCGCGGCACTCGCTCCTCCAGGGTGACTGGACCGGAGCGCACCGCAATCTGGCGGCGCATTTCTCATCCCGCGCAGGCGCGTTTCCACTCGACGCTTCGGCGCTGCCTCGGCTCCGTGAAGACATTGCAGCCCGGTTTCCGGACGCGCGATCCCAGGCGACCGCCCGCGCCGACCGGATGCTCGCGGGTCGCTACGACCTGCTCGGATACAGGAACCTGCCGGTACGGTGCGCCTCCGGTGTGGCACCGTGACCCCGTGCACGAACGCCAGCCGCCGCTCGCGTTCTGGTCGGCCGTCCCATATCTCGATCCGGCGTACGGCGATCACAAGGTGATCTGGGAGATCAACCGGCATCAGCACTGGCTCGCCTTCGGGCGGGCCCATCAGCTGTCGGGAGATCGCCGATACTACGACGGCTTCGTCGCGCAGCTCGAGAACTGGCTGGCGATCAATGCGCCTCTCCAGGGAGTCAACTGGGCGAGCATGCTGGAGCTCGCCTTTCGATCGCTCTCGTGGCTCTGGGCGCTGCACTTCTTCGCGCCGGCCGCGCTCGACGATGCGCCGGCAGCGGCGCCGTGGAGCGTCGACCTGCTCCTCGGCGCGGACAGGCAGCTGACGCACATCGAGCACAATCTGTCGCGGTACTTCAGCCCGAACACGCATCTGTCAGGCGAAGCGCTGGCGCTTTATGTCGCGGGCATGGCACTGCCGGAGCTCGCCGCGAGCCCTCGCCGCGCGCGCCTCGGGCGTCAGGTGCTGCTCGGGGAAATCGATCGGCAAATCAACGCGGACGGCGGGCATGCGGAGCTCTCTGCCCACTACCACCGCTATTCCACGGACTTCTATCTCCTGGCCACGCTCGTTGCCCGGCGTTCGGGAGACGAAGCAGCGCCGGCATTCGAAGAAGCGGCCCGCCGCCAGGCGAGATACCTGCGCACGATTGCCGATGACGCCGGACGCCTGCCGCTGCTCGGTGACGACGACGGCGGGCAGCTGTTTCCTGTGTGCGGCCGCGAAGCGTCCGACGGCCGGGACACGCTATGGAATGCGGCCTCGATCGTGGACGACCCGTCGCTCGCGATCGGGAGTCCGCCTGAAGAGACGTTCTGGTGGTGTGGGACACCGGTGCTCGATCGTCCGCAGACCGCAACCGTGGGGTCACAGGCACTCAGGGCCAGCGGATACTACGTATCGCGGACGGCCGCAGGGGATCACCTGATCTTTGACGCCGGCCGTCATGGATACCTGAACGGTGGTCATGCGCACGCCGACGCCCTTGCAGTCGTGCTGACCAGAGCGGGCCGCCCCTTCCTCGTCGACGCGGGCACCGGCACCTACACGATGGACCCCGCCGTCCGCGATCGATTCCGCTCCACCGCCATGCACAACACGGTCGTGTTCGATGGACGGCCGGCGTCGAGGCCGCGCGGCCCGTTTCACTGGGCCTCGGCCACGGACGCGGCATGCGTGGTCTGGCAATCGGAGGCGCATTTCGACTATGTCGAGGGGGTTCATGAGGGCTATCGGCCGCGAACGCACGCCAGGGCGATATTCGCGCTCCACGGCATCGGCTGGGTCTTCCTCGACCACGTCCTGGGTCCTCCCGAAGGAACGACGGTCGCGGACGCCTTCTGGCACGTTCATCCCGACTGGCGCTGGACCGCACGAGGCGCCGGTGTCCTGTTCGAGCATCGGGACGGCATCGTGAGCGCGATGGAAAGCACGGCGGGCTTGCGTGTGCTCAGTGCTGACGAGGCGGCGGGACTCGACAGTTACGCGCCCGTGTATGGCAGAGTGGAACGGTCGCTCTGTGTCCGCGCTCGGGTGGCGTCGGCGCTACCGAAGACGGTTGCGACCTTCATCACCGCGATACCGGCCCCTGCACTGGCGTCAATCCAGGAGGTTCCAGTAACACACGCGCCTGGGCCACAATGGCATGGCTCTGCGTTCCGGCTCACCTGGTGCGGGCAGGAAGCTATCATCCTCACCGCCGTCGAGCAATCACCGGGCGGGACCGGAACCCGGGCCCGCGCCTCGATGTGGGGCACCGACCTTGCGCAGACAGACGCGCGGGCGGCGGTTATCCAGCTGAGCGGCTCCGCTCTCGGCGCATCGATCCTGGTGCAGGGCTCGCGCGCCGAGTTGGCGACTGCTGGCGTGAGGCGTGCATAGCTCAGGTGGTGCCTTCCCTTTTCAATCCCGCAGGCGATACGACATGTGTGGAATAGCCGGCTTTGCTGACCGGGATCGGCCTGACGGACAGGTCCCCTCGCGCAACGAGGCGGAGTTCGGACTCGTCCATCGCATGTGCGAGGTGATCAGGCATCGAGGCCCGGACGACGAGGGGATTCATGTGGAACCCGGCGTCGGCCTCGGCATGCGGCGCCTGAGCATCATCGATCTCTCGACCGGCCAGCAGCCGATTCACAACGAAGATCGTTCGATCTGGATCGTGTTCAACGGCGAGATTTACAACTACCGGGAGCTTCGGGTCGAGCTCGAAGCGGCGGGACACGCGTTCTACACGTCGAGCGACACCGAGATCATCGTCCACGCGTACGAGCAATGGGGCGAGGCGGCGTTCGGACGCTTGCGAGGCATGTTCGGCATCGGTCTGTGGGATCGACCCCGCCGGACGCTGCTGCTCGTGCGGGACCGGACCGGCATCAAGCCCCTGCACTTCGTCGAACGCGGGGGCCGTCTCTACTTCGGTTCCGAGATCAAGTCGCTCATCGCCGCGGGGGCGGTCGATCGCCAGATCGACCTGGAGGCACTCGATCACTATCTGTCGTTTCTATACGCCCCGCGCGATCGGTCGCTGTTCAAAGGCGTCCGCAAGCTGCCGCCCGGACACCTGCTTCGATGGCGCGACGGCCGGGCCGAGATGGCGAAGTACTGGGAAGTGGCCGCGGCCGAACCGTTCCTGGGAAGCGCGGAAGAGGCGGCAACGACCCTCCGCACGGTCCTCGCCGATGCCGTGCGCTCGCACATGGTCAGCGACGTCCCCCTGGGCGCGTTCCTCTCCGGTGGCCTCGACTCCAGCGCTGTCGTCGGTCTGATGGCCGAAGCGTCATCGCAACCCGTGCAGACGTTTTCCATCGGGTTCGATGAGCCGCAGTTCGATGAGCTCGAGCACGCGCGCACGGTGGCGAAGCACTTCGGTACGGATCATCATGAGTTCGTCGTCCGCCCCGACGGTCTGTCGATCCTGGAGCGGCTCGTGGAGCATTTCGACGAGCCCTTTGCGGACTCGTCCGCCATTCCGACGTGGTATGTCTCCGAGATCGCACGGCGTCACGTGACCGTCGTGCTTTCGGGTGACGGTGGTGATGAGCTGTTTGGCGGGTACGACCGGTATCTTCCGCATCCGCGAGTGGCACAGTTCGACAGGCTGAACATCCCGGGCATGCGACGGCTCGCAGGGGCCGTCTGGCCCGTGCTGCCGCACGGCACGCGTGGCAAGAACTTCCTGCGCCGTGTGTCCCGGCCCGACGATGGCCGCTACCTCGACTCCATCGCCTTCTTTCAGTCGGACGAGAAGGACGCTCTGTATTCAGCCGATGTACGGCGGTCGCTCAGCGGCTGGGATGCCGAGGAGAGTCTGGGGGCGCATTTCTCGCGATTTGCTTCCCTCCCGCACGACAGCCGCATGATGCGGTTCGATTTCGAGACGTATCTGCCCGAGGACGTGCTCACGAAGGTGGATCGCATGAGCATGGCGCACTCGATCGAATCACGGGTGCCGCTCCTGGATAACCGGGTGATCGATTTTGCGGCCACGCTCCCCGCGCACTTGAAGATCCGCAACGGCCGGCGGAAGCACGTGCTCAAGGAAGCCGTTCGAACGCTGCTGCCCCCCGGGATCATCGATCGCAAGAAGCAGGGATTCGGGGTGCCTCTCGGGGTCTGGTTTCGTGGCGGCCTGACGGACGTGTTCGCCGACGTTCTGCGATCTCCCCGCACGCGTCAGCGCGGCTACTTCGAGCCGGCCTTCGTGGATCGGCTCGTGGACGAACACCTCGCGGGACGCCGCGATCATACGCTCAGGCTGTGGCAGCTCATGGTGTTCGAGCTCTGGCACCGGCAGTATCTGGACACGCCGTCCGTGGGCAGGCCCGCCACAGCGCATATGGCCCAGGCGGGCGAGGCGGTCGCTATCAGCTGAGCTAGCGTTGATGTAGTCGTTCGCCACTGGTTATCCCCTGTCGTTACACACGGCGGGTCTGTCAGATGCCCGCGGGCGCTTCCGAACCGCTGTTCGACCGCGATCCTTCCCAATATGTGTAATCGAACGGCACGGGCCTGACCCCCAAATGTGTGTAATCCGACGACCGGGGTCTGACGCCAGTGTCCGTAATCGGACGGCGGGGTCTGACCTACGGGCGCGCTGCGAGTGGCACTCGCCTTGCTGAGATAGACGCTGTGAATCCCCCTGTACCGATGCCGATGGCCGTCTTCATGACGGCCTTCGAACCCGGTGGTACCGAGCGGCAGATGTCGGAACTGATTCGCCGGCTTGACGCCCAGCGGTACAGGGTTCATGTCGCGTGCTTCCACAAGCGAGGCGCCTGGCTGCCCCGCATCCTCGAGCGGGCCGCGTCTGTCGTCGAATTTCCGATTCAGGGTTTCGCCCGCGCGGCAACGGCGGCCCAGGTGCTGTCGTTCGCCCGGTGGTGCCGGCGCGAACGGATTGCGGTGGTGCAGACATGCGACATGTATTCGAACATCTTCGGGTTGCCGGGCGCAGCACTGGCCAGGGTCCCCGTGAGGATCGGCAGCCGCAGGGAGCTGAACCCCGACAAGTCCCCTGGCCAGATCCGGCTCCAGCGACTCGCGTATCGCGCGGCGACGAAGGTCGTCGCCAATTCGCCGGCGGCGCGGCAGATGCTCGAGGCGGAAGGGCTCGCGACCGGGTCGATTGCCGTGATTCCGAACGGCGTCGATCCGATCTTCTTCGCAAGTCCTGAACGCACCGGCCCGCTGCGCACCATCATCACGGTCGCGAATCTGCGCCCGGAGAAGAGTCACGAAACGCTGCTCGCCGCTGCCGTCGGGCTCATCGAGTCGCATCCGTCGCTGCGGTTTCAGATCGTCGGCGACGGCCCTCGGCGCCACGAGCTCGAGCGGATCGCCACGACGCTCGGCCTGGGCGCGCATGTCGAGTTCCTCGGCCATCGTGAGGATGTGCCGGCTCTCCTCGCCGCCGCGGACGCGTTCGTCCTGCCCTCTCGCACGGAGGCCTTCCCGAACAGCGTGATCGAAGCCATGGCCGCGGGGATCCCGGTCGTGGCGTGCGCGGTCGGAGGGCTTCTCGATCTCGTCCAGGACGGCAGGACAGGATTGCTGGTGCCGCCCGATGATTCGGCCGCGCTCGCCGCGGCGCTTCGCGCGCTCGCCGACGACCCCCGGCGCGCACGCGCGATGGGCAAGGCGGGCCGGCGACTCGTGCAGCAGCGCTACTCCTTCGATCGCATGGTCGGGTCGTTCGACGATTTGTATTGTTCCGGACTGCATGGCTCACTGCCGGCGCGGACTCACGAGCCGGAAGCGGCGGGAATCTAGAAATGTGCGGTATTGCGGGACGCCTCAACTACGACTCCCTTCAGCCGGTGGATCGCGACCTGCTCGTCGCCATGACGGACGCCGTCGCGCACCGCGGACCTGACGCAGCGGGGTACTACCACGCACCCGGCATCGGACTCGGGCATCGGCGGCTGAGCATCATCGATCTCTCCACCGGCGATCAGCCCCTGTCCAATGAAGACGGCACCGTGCAGGTCGTCTTCAACGGGGAGATCTACAACTTCGCGGACGTTCGGACCGAGCTCCTCGCGCGGGGACACCAGTTCCGAACCAGCTCGGACACCGAGATCATCGTCCATGGTTATGAGGAGTGGGGCGATCGGTGCGTCGACAGGTTTCGCGGGATGTTTGCCTTTGCGCTGTGGGATGCCACACAGCGCCGGCTGCTGCTTGCCCGCGACCGTCTCGGCGTCAAGCCGCTCTACTACGCTGAACTCCCCGGCAAGGGCATCGTCTTCGGCTCCGAGATCAAGTCGCTCCTCGAGGATCCGGACGTTCCGCGCGACTGGCGGCCCGAAGCGCTCGATGCGTACCTGACGCTGCTCTACATCCCGGCGCCGGACACGATCTACCGCGCGGTCCACAAGCTTCCTCCCGGCCACATCCTCGTCGCGGAGCGTGGGAGCATCCACGTCTCGCGTTACTGGGACCTGCAGTTCACAGGCGACGGCGACGCGGCGCGCGAAGCGGACTACCTGGAGGAGCTCGACAGTCTCCTCCGCGAATCGGTGGGTCTGCGCCTCATCAGCGACGTCCCCCTGGGGGCGTTTCTCTCGGGCGGCATCGACTCATCGACCGTTGTCGCGTACATGAAGGAGGCGAGCGGCGCTCCGCCCGTCACCATCGCAGTGGGTTTCGACGACAAGGCGTACGACGAGGTGCGGCATGCGGAAGCTGTCGCGAAGCACGTGGGGTGCGAGTTTCATGCGCTCACGGCCAGCCCGCGCGTGGACGATCTGCTTCCGAAGCTCGCGTGGCATTTCGACGAGCCCTTTGCCGACTCGTCTGCCGTGCCGACCTACTACGTGTCGAAGGCGGCGCGAGAGCTGGTCACGGTGGCGCTGTCCGGAGACGGCGGCGACGAGCTGTGGGCGGGGTATGCCCGGCACCGCGTGGAGCACTGGGAACAGCGCGTCCGGGGATCGCTGGGATCGGCCACCCGCATGGCCGGGTGGCTCGGGCGGGCCTTGCCTCTCTCGGTCAAGGGCGCCCGTTCGCTTCGACACTTGTCCTGGGCGCCGGATCAGGCGTATGCCTTGAAGCACGCGTACGGCATGTTCGAGCCGGATGCGAAGACGCGCCTCTACTCGCGCGACTTCACCCGCAGCGTCGCGCATGCGGACGCGTTCTCGAGTTTCCGCGATGCCTATCGCGAATGCCGCTCGAACGACCCGATGGACCGCGCCATGTATGTCGACGCGCGCACCTACATGATCGACGACGTGCTCACGAAGGTCGACCGCATGAGCATGGCGGTGTCGCTCGAGGCCCGAGAACCGCTGCTCGATCACAAGCTCCTCGAATTTGCCGCACGCGTACCCGCGTCGCTGAAGCTCAGGAACGGACAGAGCAAATATCTGCTGCGGCGCGTTCTCGACCGCCGCGTGCCTCGCGAGATCATCGATCGGCCGAAGCGGGGATTTGAAGCGCCGATCGGACAGTGGCTCCGTGGCCCGCTGGCAGGGCTGACATCAGAGCTGTTGCTGGACGGCCGGCTGCGGGACCGTGGCATCTTCGAGCCTCGCGAAGTCACGCGACTCTGGGAAGAACACCGCACCGGACGCGCGAGCCACCCGCATCGCCTGTGGCAGCTCGTCATGCTGGAGCTCTGGTTCAGACGATTCGTCGACGGCTCCCCGGCGTCTGCCGGTCCTTCTCCGGCGCGTGCCTGGTCGGAGACGGCGAGTCCGCGGGCGACGGGAGAGGGCTGGACGAAGCCGGCCGCAGCCGCGCGCGCGATCACGGAGGCGATGTAGGACCATGTGCGGCATTGCGGGAATCGTCGCGCCGGACCGGCTGCATGCCGACGACCGGGATCGGCTCACGCGGATGCGCGACGTCATCGCACACCGCGGTCCGGACGATGACGGGATCTTCGTGGATGATCAGGCCGCGCTCGGGCATCGGCGCCTGAGCATCGTGGACGTCGCCGCCGGTCATCAGCCTCTCTCGAATGAAGCGGGGAACGTGTGGATCGCGTTCAATGGAGAGATCTACAACCACGCGGACGTGCGGGTCGGGCTCGAAGCGGCGGGTCATCGGTACCGGACGCGCTGCGACACCGAGACGATCGTCCATGCCTACGAGCAGTGGGGGGACGGGTGCGTCGAACACCTCCGCGGCATGTTTGCGTTCGCGATCTGGGACGCTCCCCGGCGCCGCCTGCTGCTCGCCCGCGATCGTCTCGGAGTCAAGCCGTTGTACTGGACGCTGGCAGACGGCCGTCTGCTCTTCGGCTCCGAGATCAAGTCGATCCTCAAAAGCGGCCTGGTGCGAGCCGAGGCGAACGAGGGCGCGCTTCCTGAGCTCCTGAGCACACGATACCTGTCCGGCACCGAGACGCTCTTCAAGGGGGTCCACCGGCTGCAGCCGGGGCACACGCTGGTCTTCGAAAACGGCGTCGTCTCGATCCGTGAGTACTGGGATATTCCGGTCGGGCGCCAATCGGACGAGCTCGCCGGACTATCGGACCAGGCCGTAGTCGGGCGCTTCCGCGAGCTTCTCGAGGAGTCCGTTCGCATCCGTCTGATGGCCGACGTGCCGCTCGGGATGTTTCTCTCCGGCGGTCTCGACAGCAGCGCCATCGCCGCGATGATGGCGAAGATGATCGACCGGCCGCTGCAGACGTTCTCGGTCGCGTTCGAACAGCGGGCCTACAGCGAACTGGATTACGCGCGCCAGGTCGCCACCGCCGTCGGGGCTGATGCCCACGAGATCGTCATCGACGATCAGGATTTCTTCGGGGCGCTGCCCCGGTTGATCTGGCACGAGGACGAGCCGATCGCGCACACGTCGAGCATTCCGCTGTACTTCGTGTCGGCGCTGGCGCGGAAGCACGTCAAGGTGGTGCTGACGGGCGAAGGCAGCGACGAGCTCCTGGCGGGGTACGCGAAGTATCCGAAGGCCCTCGTCAACTGGCGTGTGGCCTCGGCATACGGCGCCGTGCCCGCGCCCCTGCGCACCTGGATTTCCGACACCCTGGTGCCGAACCTGCCAGGACGACTGCGCCGGCTGGCGCGCCGTTCGTTCCTCGCCATGCCGCGAACGCCGGAGGCGATGTTCTTCGACAACTTCGCCGCGATCGGGCTGGAGGGGCAGGCCGCGCTCCTCAGTGGCGCCCACCGGGCACGCTCGACGGCGGAGACCGCCTACGGACCGTCGCGGGCGTTTTTCGATGCGCCGAATGGCCGCAGCACGACGCTCGACCGTCTCCTCTACACCGATCTGAAAACCTATCTCGTCGAGCTGCTGATGAAGCAGGACCAGATGAGCATGGCGGCTTCCATCGAGAGCCGGGTCCCCTTCCTGGATCACAAGCTCGTGGAGTTTGCAGCGGCGCTGCCCGTCCGCATGAAGCTGCGCGGCTTCACGACGAAATGGATCCTTCGCGAAGCGGTGCGCGACATCCTTCCGGCCGGGATTCTCACGCGGAAGAAGATGGGGTTTCCCGTACCGTTTGCCGTCTGGATGAAGGGGGCATGGGGCAACGTGGCGCGTGACGTGCTCCTCGACTCCCGGAGCCGTCAACGCGGGATCGTCGAACCGGCCGCGGTCGAGCGGCTCATCACCGCACATGCGTCGGGCGAAGCAGAGGGAGGCGATGCGCTCTGGAGCCTGCTGAACCTGGAGCTGTGGTACCGCACGCATATCGACGGCGACGGCGTGCAGACCCTGCCGGGGAAGGCCATGACGATTCCATCTGAAGCCGGTCTGCAGGCCATCGCATGAACCCGTCGGCGCACGAACCGGAGCACGAGAGATCGGGATCATGAAGATTCTGTGGCTGAACGCGAACCTGCTGCTGCCCCTCGACAAGGGAGGGAAACTGCGCACGTGGCACGTCATGCGCCACCTGGCGGTTCGCCACGAGATCACCTATCTTTCGTTCTGCGATCCGAACCAGCCGACGGAGGACCATCTCGGCATGAGCGAGGTCTGCGCCCAACTCCACACGATCCCTCGTACGGATCCTGCGAAGGGCACGACCCGCTTTTACCTGGACGCGGCCCGATACCTCGTGGACAGCGTTCCGTATGGTGTCGCAAAGTACAGGTCAGCGCCGTTCAGGAGCGCGCTCGAGCGCATCCTCCAGGATCGCCGCTTCGACGCCGTTGTCTGCGATTTCCTGGTGCCGGTGGTCAATCTGCCAGAGCGTCTTCCGTGCCCCGCCATTCTCTTCACGCACAACGTGGAATCTGAGATCTGGCGCAGGCATGCAGAGAACGCACGCAACCCCGTCTCCCGATTGCTGCTCACACAGCAGTGGAAGCGGATGCTGCGCTTCGAACGCGCGGCGCTCGCCAGGTTCGACCTGGCGCTCGCCGTGTCCGACGCCGATCGCGTGACGTTCGAGCGCCTGTATGCCGGCGCCCTTCAGACGCCGGCTCATGTCGTACAGACCGGCGTCGACACCACCTACTTCGTTCCCTCGGATGCACCCGAACGGCGCGCGCACATGGTCTTCACCGGCTCGATGGACTGGCTGCCGAATGAGGACGGGATGCAGTACTTCGTGCGGGACATTCTGCCGCGAATCAGGCTGGTCGAGCCAGACGCCACGCTGAGCATCATCGGGCGTGCACCGACGCCTTCGGTCAAGCGGCTTGCCGACGCACCGGGCATCGAGGTCACCGGGCGCGTGGATGACGTCCGCCCGCATATCGCCGCGGGAGCCGTCTACGTCGTCCCACTGCGCATTGGCGGGGGCACACGACTCAAGATCTTCGAGGCCATGGGGATGGGAAAGGCCGTCGTGTCCACCACCGTGGGTGCGGAGGGGCTGCCCGTGACGCCCGGACAGAACATCCTGATTGCAGACGAGCCCGCCCGCTTCGCGCAGGCCGTCGTGCACATGATCCGCGATGTCGATGCACGCCGCCGCATCGAAGCCGACGCACGACGGATGGTCGTCCAGCAGGTACGACTGGTCGGCCGTGGCGGAGGACTTCGAACAGGCGCTCAGGCGCGTGGTGAATGGGTCGGGCCGCGCGGCGGCCCGCGAAGGGCTCGGACGCACGGCATAGCCAGTGTCCGATTTCGGACACTGGGGTCAGACCCCGGTCGTCCAGTTACACACTTTTCGGCGGGGTCAGGGCCGTCGGATCGGATCCCGGAGGAATGCACGTAATGAAAGTGTCAGTTTTCGGTCTTGGGTACGTCGGCAGCGTGTCGGCAGCGTCATTCGCGGCGGATGGGCATACGGTCATTGGCGTCGACGTGAATCCCGACAAGGTCGCCAGCCTCAACGAGGGCCGCAGCCCGATCGTGGAGAAAGGGCTGGACGAGCTGATCCGGAATGCCACGGCCAACGGGTCGCTTCGTGCGACGACCGACACGGTCGAGGCCGTCAACCAGACAGACCTGTCGCTGCTGTGCGTCGGAACGCCCAGCCGGAAGAACGGCAGCCTGGATCTGTCGTATCTCGAGCGCGTCTGCCAGCAGATCGGTGAGGCCCTGACGACAAAGGCCGACTACCACGTGGTCGTGGTGCGAAGCACTGTCCTTCCTGGAACCACGCACGACGTCGTCATTCCCGCGATCGAACAGGCGTCCGGCAAGGCATACGGCAGCGGCTTCGGCGTGACGGTGAATCCCGAGTTCCTGCGGGAAGGCACGGCGCTCCACGACTTCCGGCACCCGCCGTTGACGCTCGTCGGCCACAACTACGCGTCCGACGCTGCACCGACCGAAGCGCTGTACGCGCGCGTCGAGGCGCCGCTCGTGAACACGAGCATCCGCACGGCCGAGATGATGAAGTACGCGAGCAACACGTGGCACGCGCTCAAGGTGTGTTTCGCGAACGAGATTGGCAACCTGTGCAAGCGCCTCGACATCGACAGCCACGAGGTCATGGACATCTTCTGCCGTGACGAAAAGCTGAATCTCTCTTCGTACTATATGAAGCCGGGATTTGCGTTCGGCGGCTCCTGCCTGCCGAAGGACGTCCGCGCCTTGCAGTATCGCGCCAAGGAAGTCGACCTCGATCTGCCCGTCATCCAGTCGATTCTGGGAAGCAACCAGCTGCAGATCCAGCATGCGCTGGAGCAGGTGATGGACAGCGGCAGGAAGCGCGTCGGGCTGCTCGGCTTCAGCTTCAAGGCCGGCACCGACGACCTGCGGGAGAGCCCAATCGTCATCCTGGCCGAAGCGCTCCTCGGCAAGGGATACGAGCTCCGCATCTTCGACAGGAACGTCTCAATCGCGCGGCTCGTCGGGGCGAACAAGGAATACATCACCAACCAGATCCCGCACCTGTCGTCGCTGCTCTGTGAAGACATCGACGAGGTCCTCGAGCACTCCGACGTGATTGTCGTCGGCAACAATGCGCCGGAGTTTGGCGAGGCGCTGAAGAGGACCAGGCCGGATCAGACGATCGTGGATCTCGTGAGGGTGAAGACCGATCGCGCGGAGATCCCCGGCCAGTATCAGGGGATCTGCTGGTAGGGCGGCGAGCCGAAGAGAAACCTGTCCATCTCCGTCCAGATGTAATCCAGGCTCCCAAGCAGCTGGTGATCGTCGTCCAGCAAGTGGAGATCGACGTACGACCGGGCGCGCGACCACCGCTCGACCATCCCGGGTTCGACGGCCGTGTCGCGCCGTCCCTGGAATACCTGCACAGGCATCGTCAGGGCCGCGTTCATCGAGTCGTGACGGCCCGCGTCGGCGTACAGCTCGTAGTGGATGGGAATCACGCGGCCGTAAGCGTAGTGGAAGACATCGAGCGCGTTCGAGGCTTTCCATCGATCGAGGCCGTCCTCGCCCAGACCGGGCATGGAGTTCGTGCCCACGTCCAGCGCCGGCGCCAGCAAGACCAGCCGCGTGATCATGGCAGGCCGCTGGAGCGCCGCCTGCACGGCGACGAATGCCCCGAGACTCGATCCAATCAGGGCGACAGGGCCGGCGCCGGCATCGATCGCGGACACGACCTGCGCGACCATGCGGCTGACCGTCAGCGTGGCAAAGTCAGGCTCGTTCAGATCCGGTGCTTCCAAGGGTATGCCGCGGGCCGCACACTTCCCCGACAGGAAGATCGCCTTCGACGACTTCGCCGACGAGGCGAAGCCGTGAAGGTAGAACACGCGCATCAGAGCATGGCCTTGCATCCCGGCCGGCATCGGCAGGGAATCGACTGCGCGCCGTCGGTAAGGTAGTTGTAGCTCAACTCCTCCCCTCTGCGGATGTTCCGCGCCGCGCGCACCCAGATCGTGTCGCCGACCACCTGGGTGTAGCAATTGGGCGTGCAGGAGTGATTGATGAACCGCGCGATGTTACCGCCGACGGCGGCGTCGCGGACGTAGAGCCGGTTCAACTTGAAGCACCAGATGTGTCCCTTCTTCAGGTACCGGATCTCGCGCTTCAGGCTCTCGCGATTGTTGATCTTCTCACCGTCGTAGGTGACGATCCGTTTGTTCTTGGGGATGGCCTGGGTCGCGAACACACCCGAGCCTTCTATCCTGGAGCGCCGTTTTTCGATCATGTCCGGGAGTGATTATATGCGGAGCTTCGCGCGACAGCTTCCGCCTTCCACCTTCGCCGAAGCGACAGGGACCGTCGGAGCCGTGGCTTCTTCCGCCTTCAGTCGGAAGAAGCAAAAACGAAAAAGAGAAGAGTCGAAGACTCGCACCGCAAGCGATGGGCAGGCTACCAGTAGCGGACACGACCGACGTCAACGTGCACGAAGTTCAAGTCTGGGTAGAAGCCGACTCCGCCCAGCTTCAGCGAGCGCGCCGCCTCGCGGAGGTCGCCGATCTTCACACCGGGCACCCGGATGTCGATCGCCTGACCCACCATGTGCAGGCTGTGCGACGCCACGCCAGTCACCGCGCCGCCTCGCTCCCGCAGCAGCGTGTTGGTCTGCGGCGAGCGATAACCGGAGATGACGTGGAATGGCTGATCCGATCCCAGCGTGCCGCCAAGCTCATACAGGAGGTCGAGCAGCCTGGGTTCGATGGCTCGTGTTTCGTTCACGCGGAAGTCTCGCAGGATGTGGTTGACCTCCTGCAGGCCGGCCGCCTGATACTGGCCGCCGCAGCAGTAGGCCACCTTCAGCCGCTCACCCGTGTGTGTGTGGAAAAAAGACAGCACGCGCTCCGGAGCCCGTGCCGCGTACGCCCGTGAGGGCGCCAGAGCCGCCGCTGCAACGGCCGCACCCATACCCAGGAACGCCCGCCGGTGGGGGGACGCTATGCGTCGCACCTTGTCGTGGTTGTGCTTCTGGTGCACCTGGGGTTTGCCTCCTTGTTGGGTAGGGCTGCCGCACACGGGGTCGCTGGGGTGTCTTCATTGTCCCACAGCGAGGTGAATTGCTCAACCTGAGCGGTCTCTCAGCCTGCGCCCGGAAACGGCCGTTGGCCTGGCGCGCCATGGCTCGCGCATCGATTGCCACCGGGCGGCGGCGGCCCCGGAACGTAAAGGTTCAGGGGCTCCTGATATAATTCGCGCTGTTCAATGACATTCAATGACACACCGTCAGCCCACCTCATCCCGGCTTTGATACATTCCGTATGGCGAACATAGCGTCGTTCGACATCACCTCAGGCGTTGATCTGCAAGAGGTCGACAATGCCGTCAACCAGGCGCGCAAGGAGGTCGCTCAGCGTTACGACTTCAAAGGCTCACGCGCCGCCATCGATCTCGACCGTGCCGGCAACACGCTGACGCTCACGGCGGACGACGACATGAAGATGAATGCGCTCTGGGAGATTCTCCAGGGGCGCATGGTGCGCCGCGGCGTCCCCACGAAGAACCTCACCCCGGGCGACGTCGAACGCGCCGCGAACGACACGGTCCGGCGGGTCATCACGCTCCAGCAGGGTGTGCCGACCGAAGCGGCGAAGGACATCGTCAAATTCCTGAAGGACAACAAACTGAAGAAGGTGCAGGCGTCGATCCAGGCCGACCAGGTCCGCGTCTCATCGCCGTCGAAGGACGAGCTCCAGGAAGCGATGCGGCTCCTGCGCGAGCACGACTTCGGCGTCGCCCTTCAGTTCGGCAACTATCGGGGCTGATCGAAGGGTGTGCGATGCCGCGATCGAATCATCGGTCTGTCGTCGCGCTCCCGGTAGCGGCCCTGGCGCTCGCGGCCTGCGGCCAACCTGCCGCTCCACCGGCGACGGAGTCTGCGCCGGCAGCCGCTCCGGCACCGGCGGCGCCAGGCCCGGCGGTTCCTCCGTCACCAGGTGGTCAACCCCCTCGCCCCGAGGCTCCGGTTCTGGCCGACTTCGACGCCCGCGTCAAAGAGTACGTGGAGCTGCACCGGAAGCTCGAAGACACGCTGCCGAAGCTCTCGAAGGAGTCGAGCCCGGACGAGATCGACAAGCATCAGCGCGCGCTCGAGCGGCTCGTGCGGCAGACGCGCAAGGGCGCCCAGCCCGGCGCCGTCTTCACCCCCGGCATGCAGACCCTGGTCCGGCAGGTGATGGCGGATGTATTCGGCGGTTCTGACGGCGCCGCCCTCAAGGCATCGATCATGGACGAGAATCCGGGGCTGACGAAATTGACGGTCAACGCGCGCTACCCCGACACCGTCCCGCTCTCGACTGTCCCGCCGCAGGTCCTGCAGCGGCTTCCCAGGCTGCCGGAGGAGCTCGAGTTTCGGTTCATCGGCAGGCACTTCATCCTCATGGACGAACGCGCCCACATCATCGTGGACCTGATCGAGAATGTTCTTCCACAGTAGCTCGAGCGACATGCTGATCCGCCTCGTCGCCGTCGCCGCGACGATCGTCCTCGCCCTTGTCGCAACCGGCGGAGGCGGCGCCGCTCAGACAGCGGCGCAGAAGGGATCCGCGGCCCCCCTTGCGCTGACGCTCCCGAACAAGGCCGACTCGCTGAAGTTCGCGGTGCTCGGAGATTTCGGCACGGGGAGTCGCCAACAATACGAGCTGGCCGCCCAGATGAAGCGGGCGCACGACGTCTTTCCGTTCGAGCTCGTGACGCTCGTCGGCGACAACCTCTATGGATCGGAGCGGCCGCAGGACTTCAAGAAGAAGTTCGAGGTGCCGTACCAGCCGCTGCTCGAAGCCGGCGTGAAGTTCTATGCATCGCTCGGGAATCACGACGCCCGTGAGCAGCGCTACTACAAACAGTTCAACATGGACGGGAGGCTGTATTACTCGTTCGCGATGAAACAGAGCGTCAGGTTCATTGCGCTCGAGAGCACCTACATGGACCCGCCGCAGGTCGCCTGGCTGGAGAACGAGCTGAAAAGCGCGACCGAGAACTGGAAGATCCCGTACTTCCATCATCCGCCGTACTCGTCAGGAGAGCGGCACGGCTCGGATCACCGGCTCCGCGAGGTGCTCGAGCCGCTGTTCCTGAAGTACAACGTCAGCGTCGTCTTGACCGGGCACGATCACTTCTACGAGCGGACCAACCCTCAGAAGGGAATCGTGTATTTCGTCGTCGGGTCCGGCGGGCAGCTGCGAAAGGGAAATATCGACAGGAGCTCCGGCCTCACCGCTGCGGGCAATGACACGGATCAGTCCTTTCTGGCTGCGGAAATCAACGGCGACGAGATGTCGTTCAACGCGATTTCACGAGCCGGGCAGATCATCGACTCGGGCGTGATCACGCGCCGGAAGTAGCCCTCTCCTTCTCCCGTTCGTTGGCCTTCTCTTTTTCTCTATCCTTCGCCGCCGCAGCCTGGACCGCTTCCGCCGTGCGGGCCCAGTCCGCTTCGAAGACGGCGCGCATCTTCCGGGCAACCCGTGAATCCCGGACGATCACCCCGACTTCCCGACGGCCGTCGAGCTCCAGCTTTCTCAGGCTCTGGCTGCCCAGGAAAGCGCTGCTGCCATCGCGGATGATCGCCCGCACGTGGAGCCGCAGATCGGGGAGCTTGCGCGCGTCGATGCCCGACGCCCCCTTCCCCACTTTGCCGAACATGCGGATCTCCACTCCCGCTTTCGCGCGCTCGGCGAGCAGCCGGAGCATCAGCCGATCGCTCACCTTCGTGTCGTAGATGAGGATCTGCTTTTTCGCCTTCTTGATGAAGGCGCTCAGGAGCGCGCGCGACGACTCGGGGCTGACGACGAACCGATCGTATGCCGGAGCATAGGACTGGCGTGTGCAGTCGGCCTCGAAGAGCGCCGTGGCTTCCTTCATCATCCGCTTGTCTGTCGTCACGATGCCGAAGCTCCGGCTCTTCTCGATGTCGAGCTTCGTGTAGTTGAAGCCGAACACGTGCAGCGTGTCGTCGGCGATCATGAGCTTGCCGTGATACCGGGGCAGATCGTCGGCCGTGCGCGCGACCGACACCCCGGCGTCGAGCAGCCGGAGCTCGAGCTTCCGGAGAATCTTTTCTCCGCCGCGGTTCGTATGCGCGATGAGCGCCCGAACGCTCACGCCGCGCGCGACTGCCGCCTCGAGCGCCTTCTCGAGCTCGCTGCGATCGAACCGGAAAATCAGGATATCGATCTTGCGCTTGGCCTTGCGGACCGCCTTGACGAGTGGGGGGATGCCGTCGTCCGGCTGGATGATGAGCTTCACTTCGTCTTGTTCTTCTTGTCGGACCACTCGACAGCGGCATGGCCCTCGGGGTCGAGGCGGAGGATGGCGTCGGAGACGCGGTCGGTCTGGAGCTCCAGCGGCACCTGCACATCGTAGCAGAGCGCTTCGTCCGACGACGTGCGAAGCTCGAAGGCGAGCTTGAACTGTTTCAGAATGTCCTCCACCCTGGCCCGCAGCGCATCGGTGTCGGCGCCAAGCTTGATGGTGAGCGAAAAGTGCTTCCTCGTTTCCGCTTCGAACGATTCGATGACCCAGAGCAGCGCGACGATGAAGATGGTCGAGAACGTCGTCAGCGCGTAGAGCCCTACGCCGGAGGCGAGGCCGACGGCGAGCGAGGCGAGCATCACGACGGCGTCTTTCGGGTCCTCGATCTTGGATCGATACCGAATGAGGTTGGCCGCGCCGACGATGCCGAATGCGCGGGCGAGGCTGGCGCCCACCACCAGCATGATGACCGCGCCCACCACGGCGAGGATGATCTGCGTCTGGATGACGGCCTGGTCGCGCGGGGGCGTGCCCCGCCGGCGTGGACGGAGTGCCAGCGCGGTGCCGAGCACCGCGGCCAGCGGAAGGCGGATCATGGCGGCGTAGATGTCGTGCATCGGATGGACGTCGTGTGTGGCCTGTTCGAGGAACTGCGTGAAGGCGCCAGGCTGTTGGGGGCCGCTCGGCTGTTGCGCCAGGACCAGGCCGGGCACAAGAAGGAGCGCCACGAGGATCGCCGCCGGAACGAAACGGGACGTGGAACCTGTGTGCATCAATCCTTCAGTGCAAGGCCTTCGTCGATTTTCTGCTTCATCCGGCGGATGAAGCGATCGGCGATCGACGGGGCAAAGCCGGCGGCGCGAAACGCGTCCTGCCATTGCTGGTTCGTCAGGTGCGAGAGCTGCGTACAGATCCACCGGACGTCCGCCGGTGTGATCCTCTGAAAGAGGGCGCCGTGGCGGCCGTGGTACTCGAAGTGCACCTTGCCGTCCGAGACACCTTTGATGAACGGCGTCTGCTCGAAGATCCCGGGGTCGCCGCGCGGCGCGTCGATGACGCCCGTCCGTCCGAATGTCTGGCCCAGATCGCGTGCGACATACCACGTGGTCGCGCCTTCGAAGGCGCGCTCGAGCGTGTAGATGGCATTCTGCTGCGGCTTGAGGTCGGAGTTCCCGAGCATCGCCTGGAGCACCAGCAGGCCCTTCAGTTGCGGAGTGCCGACGAACGGATTCTGGTAGTAGGACCACTCCGCATCGTTGGCGTCGAGCCCATACAGGTCCGGTTTCTTCTCGCGGAACCGCGCGGGACGTTGCGGGTTCGGCGACGTCGCCTTCTCGGCATTCCAGCTGGCGAGATAGTAGATCGGCGGCTGATGATAGCCCACGCCCCAGAGGATGCGTGACGCGGCAACCTCGGTCGCGGCCTCGGGAGGAAACTTGACGCTCCACTCGCGGTCGGCCGGGTCCTTGACTGTGTATCCGCGGCTGTAGCCGGACCGCTTGATTTCCAGGATCGAGTAGCGCACTGACGGATCCGGAGGCAGCTTCTTTCCGCCGACACCGTAGAAGAGGTCGCGGCCAGGCTGGGGGCGGATCCACAGCTCGGCAATCTGGGCCGCGGACGGGGGCCCTGGCAGTGTGGACTTGATGGGAGGGGCGCAGGCACAGAGGATGGCCGCGGCGGCCGCGGACAGGAGCCATACAGCCGCTTCGGCGGGGCGCCTCGACCTTGCCGCTCGATTGTCCACTTCGGGCACGCGCGCTCCTCCGTCGCTGTCGCCGACCCCGATGTGTGTAATTCGACGACCGGGGTCTGACCCCGGGTAGCGCGACGACGGGAGTCTGACCCCAGGCGTTGAGCGCTCCGGGGCGCGATTTTGCAATAGAAGGGCCAAGGAACTCGGCCTTAAATACAGGCCTGTCAGGCTCGAGTTCGTTCTAGCGGAAATCGTGCGACTGCGGCTCGGGCCCGCCGCCGGACAGGCCGATTACCCTGTCGGCCTTGATCGACGTCACCCCTTCCTGGATCTGCAACGTGCCTTCAATCAGCAGGTAGGGCTCCCCGACAATCGTGGTCCGTTGCTCGGTGAACAGATCCGGCCGCACGATGACGTTCGCAATCCCGGTCTCGTCTTCAATCGTCAGGAACACGAAGCCTTTCGCCGTGCCAGGCCGCTGACGCGTGATCACCGCGCCGGCGATCCGAACGCGCCGGCCATGACGTCCACGCGGGAGATCGCTCGCGCGCAGCACGCCGCGCAGCGCCAGTTCCGCGCGACGGAGCGCCAGCGGGTGCGGACCGATCGTCAGGCTCGTTCCCGCGTAATCCGCCATCAGCCGTTCGGGCGGAGTCATGGGACGCAGGGGGGACTCCGGCGTCGGGACTCGTGATTCGGGATTCGGGATTCGCTCGGGATTCGGGACTCGGGATTCGGGGTTCGGGACTCGCTCGGGATTCGGGACTCGGGATTCGTGCTCTTCAGTCCCTGCGAACAACTCGCCCGACGGCCGCACCGCGCGCTCGACCTGCCACAACGCACTGCGCCGATCGAACCCGAATGCGTTCAGGGCGCCGATATCCGCCAGCGTCGCCAGTTCGTCGCGGCGGACTCTGGTTCTGGCGATGAGATCATCGAGAGAGGAGTATCGAGCTGGTTCCGGGTTCCGGGTTCCGGGTTCGGGGTTCGGAGTTCCGGATGTGACGGCCTCCGTCTCGACGCCGTCGCCCTGAGCCCCGGGTCCCGATTCCCGGATCCCTTGTCCTTCCGCCTGAAGGCGGAAGCCACGCCTAGTCCCGAGCCCCGAATCCCGAGTCCCGAGTCCCGTCTCTTTCCCCCACTCATACGCGCAGATGTTGCAGAAATATCTGTCGGGCAGCGTCGCTTCGAGCATCGACTGATCATCACAGCCACACTTCGGGCAGCGGTCGGTGGACCACGACCCGTTCTCATGCGCATCGGCCGGATCAGGACCATGAGCCGCAGGCGCTGAGACACGAACGGCGGCATTTCGCACGCCGGATCCCGCGTCGGCTTCTCCCGCGATCGCCCGGCCGATGTCCTGACGAAGCCCGTTGACATACATCAGACCCAGCCGCACGCGTCCATCCCGGTCGACGCGGCACGTCCAGTCGGATTCCTGGACGTCGATGGGAGCGAATCGCACGCCGTGCCGCTGGGCATCCTTGACGAGCGTCGCCGGATGATAGAACCCCATCGGCTGGTTGTTGAGGAGCGCCGTATAAAACGCCGACGGGTAGTGCGCTTTCAGGTACGCGCTCGCGTACACGAGCAGCGCGAAGCTCGCCGCATGCGACTCAGGAAACCCATAGAGCGCAAACGACGTGATCGATCGGATGATCCCGTCCGCCGCCGGTCCGGTGATCTCGCGCTTCGCCATGCCGGCACGCAGCTTCCCTTCGATCTGCTGCATGCGGTGCTCCGATCGCTTGAACCCGAACGCACGGCGCAGCTCCTCCGCCTCGCCGCCTGAAAATCCAGCCGCCACCATCGCCATCCTGAGCAGCTGCTCCTGGAAGAGCGGCACGCCGAGGGTCCGGGCCAGGATGGGTTCCAGCGACGGATGCGGATACGCGACCTCCTCGAGCCCCTGTCGCCGCTTCAAGAACGGATGCACCATCTGCCCGACAATCGGCCCCGGCCTGATGATCGCGACTTCGACGACGATGTCGTAGAAGCGCTCCGGCCTGAGGCGCGGCAGCGTCGCCATCTGCGCACGCGATTCGACCTGAAAAATGCCGATCGTATCCGCCTCCTGCAGCATGCGATACACCGCCGGATCGTCGGGGGGGAGGTGCGCCAGATCGAGTGCACCGTCGTCGGGATTCGGGATCCGCCCGCCTTCGCTCGCTGCGCAATCAGTGCGAGCTACGGCGCGGCCCGCCGTAGCCGCTTCGCGGCGTAGGCGGGGGACTCGGGACTCGGGATTCGGAGTCCCGGTTTCTCCCGATCCCCGATCCCCGATCCCCGATCCCCGGCTGTTGTTCACCAACTCCAGCGCATCCTGCAGGACCGACATCATGCCCAGACCGAGCAGATCCACTTTCACGATGCCCATGCCGGCACAGTCGTCCTTGTCCCACTGGACGACGACCCTGTTCGGCATGCTCGCATTCTCGAGCGGCACCACGTCGTCAAGCCGGCCATGCGACATCACCATCCCGCCGGAGTGCTGCCCAAGGTGACGCGGCAGATCCTGAATCGCTTCCCACAGCCGGCCGAACGTCTGGATGACGGAGTTCTGGGCATCGAGACCGACGTCCTTCAGATTGCGGGCGAGTGTCTCCTTCGGATCCACCCACTCGAAGCGGTTCGTCAGCTTGGCGAGGCGATCCACCTGGGCGGGCTCGAGCGACAGCACCTTCCCCACTTCACGCGCGGCGCTCCGCCCGCGATAGGTGATGACGTTGGCGGTCATGGCGATCCGAGGGCCGATGAGACTCACGCCAGGCGGGACCGGTGGCGCACCTGTGCCGGCGCCGGATCGCGCGGTGGCGTGACGGTCGCCGTATTTTTCGTACAGATGCTGGATGACCTGCTCGCGTCGATCGCCGCTCGGCAAATCCAGATCGATGTCAGGCCATTCGCCGCGCTCTTCCGACAGGAAGCGCTCGAACAGGAGATCCATCCCGACCGGATCCACGGCGGTAATGCCAAGGCTGTAGCACACCGCACTGTTCGCGGCGGAGCCCCGGCCCTGTACGAGGATGTCGTGCTGCCGGCAGTAATTGACAATGTCCCAGACGATGAGGAAGTACCCGGCGAGATCGAGCTTCTCGATGAGATCGAGCTCGCGCTCGACCTGCCGCCGCGCGCGCTCATGGTACGGACGATACCGTTCGCGTGCACCCGTCTGCGCGATCTTCCGGAGGAACGACGCCATCGTCTCTCCCGCCGGCACCGGGTATTCGGGAAACCGGTAGCCCAGATCGGACATCGAATAAACGAGCCGGTCCGCCATCTCGCTCGACGCCGCCACCGCATGGGGCATGTCGGCGAAGAGGCGCGCCACCGCGTCCGGGGATTTCAGGTATCGCTCGGCATTCCAGGCCAGCCGTCGCCCGGCACGCTCGAGTGTCGTCTTGTGGCGGATGCAGGTGAGCACGTCGTACAAAGGCCGGTCCGACGGCTGCGCGAATCGGACGCCATTCGTGGCCACGACAGGCACGTGAAACGCCGATGCCAGCTCGATGAGCGACTGATTGTCGGCTTCCTCGTCGCGCAGCAGATGACGTTGGACCTCGACGCAGACGTTGGCCGTGCCGAATGTTCCGACGATGCGATCGACGAGGCCACCGACACCATAGCGGCGCCCGCTGAGCGCCGCGCGGCCGACGAGCGCCACGAGGCCCCCGACGTGCCCGTCGATCTCGTCGAGCGTCAGCGCCCCCTCCCCCTTCGGCGCGCGCAGCTTCATCCGCGTGACCAGCCGGCACAGATTCCGGTATCCGACGGGGGATTCGACGAGCACCGGCAGCCGGAACACCGCCGTCCCGGCGCCCACCGTCAGGTCGGCGCCGATGATCGCCTTGATCCCCGCACGCTTTGCCGCGATATGAAACCGCGGCGCGCCGTAGAGACCGTCCCGATCGAGGAGCGCCAGCGCCGGGTACCCGAGCGCTGCCGCCCGATCCACGAGCGCCTCGGGCAGCGATGCGCCATCGAGAAAAGAGAACGCGGACGAGGCGTGGAGTTCGATATACACGGGGCCATCATCGATGCGGGTTAATCGAACACGCCTTCCAGGAACCACCGGTCGATCAGACGATCGTGAAACAGGCGGCAGAGCGAGCCGTCGCTGACGGCGACCTCCCACTCGTCGCGATCCCATGTCGTCCTGCCGCTGTCCCACCACGCGCCCGAAGTACGCCAGGGGCCAGCCTGCTGCTCCACCTCGCCGCCCGGCATGCCGCGGCGATCGATGGCGACGCGAACCGGCCGGCCCCGCTCCACCGTCACGCGCACGGCGATGGGGGGACGGAAGCGACGCAGGATCGGGATTCGAAGCTCGGGATTCGGGATCCGGGGCTCGGGATTCGGTACGCGGGACCCGACTCCGTCGCTTCCGCCTTCCGCCTGCGCTGAAGCTACGGCGGACCGCCGAAGCCTTGGCGCAGGCTGGTTAGGTGGAAGAACAACTCGGGACTTGGGATTCGAGACTCGGGATTCCGGCGCAAACCGTCGCATCTCGAAGCCGTCAGGACGATGGGTATCGAGCAGCGCCGGCGATCCGCAGCGGGTGTCGCCGACGAGCGCGCCCAGCCGGGCGTTCAGCGTCGCCAGGGTTTCCGCCGATGGCATGGCGCGCTCGAGCAGTGAATACTGGATGATGCGGGCCGGAGCGGGATCGATCTCGACCGTGACGATATCGATCGCCGCCGACGGCGGATGCGACTCCAGATCCAGGAGCAGCAGCGTCCGCAGCACTTTGGGATCCCGGATCGCCGCCGGCAGCTGCAGCAGCCGCGCGAACGTCGTGCGATCGACGAGACGGAGATCGAGCCGGACCGCGACGGCGCCGCGATCCGCGCGCTCGAGCGCCTCCGACAGGGGATCCAGCAGGCGCGCGAGCACGAACGACAACGGCTCGAGCGCATCAATGGGCCATTCCAGCTCCATGGACTGCATGAAGCGCGGGGTTCCGGGATCCGGCACGAGCGGCGCCGCATCGAGGCCGCGCGCCAGCCGCTGCAGCCGCAGACCCTCCTGCCCCATCCGCTCGAACAGCGCGCCGGACGGCAACGCCGCGATCTCTCCGAGCGTCGTCAATCCCCACCGGCGAAACGTCTCGATCCTGACGGCGGTGTCCTTCGCGCGCGCGGCAGCCTGTGCCCCCGCAGTTCCCGCGACAGCCTCGCCATCATCGACGAGCACGCGCAGGGTCCGGAGGGGAAGATGCTCCAGCGCCGCGGCGATGTCTCCCGTCAGCGCAACGAGCCGAGGGTGCACGATCGTCAGGAGCCGTGCCGCGGTCTGCGTCGGCGCAACGGCCACGCGAATGCCGGAGGCGTGATCGTCGGCGACGTCGGCCAGCGCGTCGCCGATCGCGTGGGCATCACCCAGCAGACGGCCCAGGCCGCTCACATCGAGCACCACGCAGGCTGCGCCGTGCCGCTCGATCCGAGGAGAGAACTCGCGCGCAATCGCCATCATCACGCCGGGCGGACGTGTCGAGCGAAGACAGGCAAAGAGCTGACCTGGCGTTCCCGCCGTGCCCGGCCGCGCAACCGGTCCGGCCGCTTCCTCGCGCGGAGGCAGAATCCGCTTCACGTGCGCGAGCGTGTCGCGCACGGTGATATCGGGAATGGACGGCGTGAGGTCGTCGTAGGAAGGAATCCGCATGATCTACTGCCACGCACTCGCGATCTTTCCCCCGACGATCCTCGGCTGCAGATCCAGCGCACCCAGCAGCCGGGCCCGATCGGCGGTGCCGGACCACTGCGGCCGCGACCGATCGAGCGCAATCGTCACGCCTCCCGGACTCCGCGCGATCCGCTCGGCGCCGATGATGAGCGCCGTCGTCTGACTGCCTTCAATCACCCGCCCGATCCGCATCCACGTGGTATGTGGAAACTGGCGCACCCCCGGCCCCGGCACGTCCGCCAGATCGAATCCGACGATGCCGAAGCCGCCGGCCTGCAGGACGAGATTCATGCCTTTGAGCGCGCGGATCGCATCGCCGGTGTCGCGGACCCAGAAGAGCTTCGACAGATCCAGACCGGATGCCTCGGCGGAGGCGGGATCGAATCGATCACATGTGTCGATGAGCGCCACGGCCTCGCCGCGTGCGGCGGCAGCGGCCAGCACCCGGCAGAGCACCGTGGTCCGGCCGGACGAGCGGGGGCCGACGATTTCCGAGAGGTGACCGCGGGGAAGGCCGCCTCCGAGCGCGGTATCGAGTGCGGGCATCCCGGTCGGCGCGACCGCACGGACGCCGTGCGTCAAGGGGGCGGCCGACGTGAGGGTTACGTCGAGCTTGCGGGCGCGCAGCAGCGATTCAATCTCAGCGCGTGCGGGCATTGTTTCGCCTTTTGTTCGCTACCACGCCGCGAGTATAGTTTGGCCATCGAACGGGATCAAGGACAACCCGTCCCGCCGCGTAAACTGCGGAGGAATTGGCTGTTAAGATAGGTGTCTCTTGTCAACTCCGCCGCACATGAAGGCTGAACCGGCGCCGGCCCCCTCATGCGGCACGCCGGTCCCCTTCAGCCATCCGCTCCTCCAGCGCACGCTGACAGCCTTTACCTACAGGGATTTTCGCGTTCTGTGGTTCGGCGCCTTCACGTCGACGGTCGGTACGTGGATGCAGAAGGTGGCGCAGAGCTGGCTCGTTTTCGACCTCACCAAGTCTTCATTTTTTCTCGGGCTCGACGACTTTCTCGGGCAGCTCCCGATCCTGCTCTTCACGCTCGTGGGGGGCGTGATTGCCGATCGTCACGACCGCCGGCAGCTGCTGCTCGCCTCTCAGTACGTGCAGATGGCGACTGCCTTCATGCTCGCGGCGCTGGTGTATTTCGGCCAGGTGCACATCTGGCACATCCTGGCGTTGTCGTCGGTGACGGGATTCGCGCAGGCGTTCGGCGGGCCCGCGTACCAGTCGCTCATCCCGTCACTCGTGGACAAAAAAGATCTGCCGAACGCGATCGCGCTGAACTCGATCCAGTTCAATCTCGCGCGCGTGTTCGGTCCGCTGCTCGCCGGCGCGGCGCTCTTCTTCGGAACGGCCGCCTGCTTCGGACTCAACGGCCTGTCGTTCATCGTCGTGATCGTGGCGCTCATGTCGCTGCACATCAAACACATCCGGACGCCGGACAGGAAGCCCATCCTCCACGAGTTGAAGGGGGGCATCGCGTACGCGCGGAGCCAGCCGTCCATCATCGCGCTGACGGTCCTCGCGTTCCTGACGACATTCCTGGGACTGCCGTTGCTGACCTTCCTGCCCGTCTTCGCGCGGGAAATCTTCCACGGCGACGTCGCCGCTTACACGCACATGATGGCGTTCTCGGGCGCGGGGGCGGTGATGGGCGCGCTGGGCGTCGCCTGGCTCGGACGATCGAAGCGCATGGGGGTGATCCTGCTCGTCGTCCAGGTGGCCTTCGGCGGGCTCGTCACGGCCTTCGCGCTGTCGCGTATCTGGTGGTTGAGCTGTGTGATTCTGTTCTGCTCCGGCGCCGCGCTGATCATCGTCTTTTCGATGACGGCGTCACTCGTCCAGCTGATCGTGCCGGATCATCTCCGCGGGCGCGTCGTGAGTATCTACATGGTGGCGTTCCGCGGCGGCATGCCGCTCGGAAGCCTGGCGGGCGGATATGCCGCCAGCATCGCCGGCGCGCCGCACGTGCTGGCCGTCAACGGGGCGCTCGTCTCGATGGTGGCGCTTTACTTCCTCGTCCGCTCCCACGGCGTCAGAAATCTGTAGACGCGGGGTCAGCTCCCCACCTGCCGTGAACAACCCGGCGGTCAGCCTGACAGACGATCAGGAGATCACGGAAAGATCACCACGGGGACACGGAGGCACGGAGCCCGGACGGAGGGAACGGCGGTCGGCCGCCGGCCACACGGCGCCATCCGGCCGGCGCAGGAGAGGTAGAGGATCTCTCAAACACAAACCCGCATGTATTTCTGGCGGGCTTGTGTTTGAGAGATCCTCTACCTCTCCACCGCGCACCGCGCGGGCCGACCGCGGGCTGTCTCCGATAAGAGCACTCTCGATATCGAGCTGTGAGTATCTAGCCAGCCGGTTATCTCCGTGCGTCTCCGTGTCCCCGTGGCTCCGTGGTGGAATTTTTCTTCGTGCCATCCCACAAATGCTCCCGGCCTCTTGATCTCCTGTTCCTGGCAGTGAATAGCACCCGAGGAGAGTCCGAACAGAGAGCGACTGTGATGTGGGGGGAAGTACCGGGCGGTTTCTGGAGAGCTATTACGTACTGCGTGCTATACATCGCCGGTGTAGCACGTTGCACGTTTTGGGGGGGTCAGGCGCTGAAAATCCAGAAGACGCCAAGAAGGATGGACGCAATCCCCATCGCACCGCCGGCGGCGCGCCCCAGGCGCGCGACGACGCGCGCGGACATGAAGCCCGCGAAGGCAACCCCGAAGAGCGACATCGAGAGCAGGATGCCTGCGGCAAACACCACAATCAGTCCGAGCAGGATCGGCAGGGGCGCGGCGCCGATCCCGAACGGCAGCAGCGTCAGCGCGCGAAGGCTGCTGACGGCGAACGCCGCCCCGATGAGCGTCGGCAGATGTGAATGCGCGCCCGCGAGGGGGTGACGATCGCGGCGTCCGATGTGAAGGTGCCAGTGCGGCGCGTCTTCGTGGGCATGACGATGTGTATGGCCATACACGCGGCCGGCCACGACGCCCCACAGGCCCAGCGCGCCCAACATCACCAGCAGGATCCCGCCGAGCATCTCTCCGGCGCGCTCGAACATGAGCGGCAGCGACCAGCCCAGGGCGACGAGCGCCCCGGCGCCGAGCGCGAGCAACAGCGCATGCCCGACGGCGAAGCGAACCGCCACGCCGAGCGCCCGCGCGCGCTTGACGGCTGGCGCTTCCGCACCGGGCCCGAGCGACAGCGCCGCAATCGCCATCAGGTGATCGGCGCCAAGGCCGTGCACGAATCCAAGAAGCAGTGCGGACGAAATGAGGATCAGGGCGTTACCTCGCAGGCGGCTTGAGGGCGATGGTCCAGGCGACCGGCACGTTGACGGGCAGGTAACAGATGGTGTCGTCGCACGCCTGATAGCGCAGCGTCCCCTTCACGATGATCGTCGCGCCCGGCGTCCGCGCGCGATCGAGTACCGCTGGCGTGGCGGCCACCGTGACATCCTGTGCGATCCGGATTGGCTTGCTGTAAACGAGCTGGGCGGCTTCATCCGGGTTCAGCCGGAGCTTCTCCGACCTGGGAAACAGGACGGCGCCGGTCGTGATCTCGGGATCCGCCTGGATCGTCAGAGAAATCGGCACGAAGCCCTTCTGCCCTGGCGCATACACGTGCATCGCCGGCTTCGGCGTCACGTCGAGCGTCAGCGACACGCGTGTGCCCGGCGCGACAGCTCCCGCAGGGGATGAGACCGCCGCCGTCAGGTGTTTCGTTTCAGTCGGCGACGCGGC
The DNA here is from genome assembly GCA_963749835.1 of uncultured Acidobacteriota bacterium. Classification (GTDB taxonomy): domain Bacteria; phylum Acidobacteriota; class Vicinamibacteria; order Vicinamibacterales; family 2-12-FULL-66-21; genus JALZOC01. The sequence goes on along the minus strand of CAVVOD010000001.1, from coordinate 1,188,159 downwards.
TCGGACCACTGCCCCGGCGATCAGCGCAAGCCCCAGGGAGAGTCGGGACAATCTCGTCATCTGTATGCAGTCGATTGTGACACAAAGAGGACCGGAGACGGGCCCGGAGTGGTGTGCGCACGACCGGCACAAAAACGGGGCAGAGCCTGGTGGCCCTGCCCCGTCGAAGGACGCTTTCGTCGCGCGCTCAGTTGCGGCGTCTGGTGATCTGATCCCAGACCGTGGCACCGCCACCACCGAGCACGGCGCCGATGAGCGCCCCCTTCTTGCCGCCAATCGCGGCCCCTATGCCGGCCGCGGCGCCCGCCGAGCTCCCGATGATGACGGCGCTCTTCTTCGCCGAGCGAACCGGCGCACGCCGGACGGTGCGAACGGGCCGATCGTCATACACGATCTGCTCTGCGCGAACCGGCCGTGCGGCGCTCACGCGAGGAGTGGCGCTCACGGGAATCACGCGCGTGTCGGCAAGCTCTCCATCGTCATACACGACCGGCCTCACCTGTGGCGCCGGTGCGGTGTTGTACCGGTATTGCACGGGCATGGCGACCGGCTGCGCCGCCGGGACCGATTCGGCGGAGGCGTTGGCCTGGCCGATGGAGACGCACTCCACCTGCGACACCGCGGCTCCGTTCACGACAGCCGGACGAACGAGCGTGCGCTGATTCGGTTCGCATGTCACGATGACAGGGGCGCCGCTCTGCGATGCGGTCTCCTGCGGAAGCGATGCGCGCGTGCCGATCGGGCCCTGGGCTCCGCCGCACGCGTATGTGAACATCAGCGCGCCGAGTCCGCCGAGCCCCGCGACGCGTCCGATGGTCGGTGTCATCTGGTAGCCTCTCATTTGCCTCACCTCCACTATCCTCGAGCGGGTATGCTCCAAGCGCGATGCCAGACACGAAGAACCGGGAGAGACGTGAATTTCAACGGAATTTTGAGGATTTTGCCGACGATGACACTATGAAGTGTCCTCGATCGGGGTCAGCAGTGGCCCCGGATCCGGTACGAGAACCAGGGGGCGCCCAGGCGTAGAACACGAAGCTCCAGCCGAGCACACGGCGCACACCATCTGAAAATCACTTCCGAATGTCACAGATTCTCATCGTCGAGGACGACCTCGACATCTCCGCTCTCATTGCGCACTACCTGGAGAAGGCGGGGCACGTCGTGGAGCGGCTCGCCTCTGGCGCCGCCGTCATGGGGCGGGTGCGCGCGCATCCGCCGGATCTCGTGATTCTCGATCTGATGCTGCCCGGGATGAGCGGGTTCGTGGTGTGCGAAGCGATGCGGGCCGATCCCGCGACCGCCGGAATTCCCGTGATCATGCTCACGGCCCGCGGCGAGGAAGTGGACCGGATCGCAGGGCTCGAAATCGGAGCAGACGACTACGTCACCAAACCGTTCAGTCCGAAAGAGCTCGTGGCACGCGTGGCCGCGCGCCTGCGGCGCATCGAGCCGGCCGGCGCGCCGGGACCGTGGCCCGGAAAACCGTCCGTCGCGTCCGTCCACTACGGGCCCATCACGATCGACGCCGATCGGCACGTCGTGACGCTCGACGGGAAGGACGTGCGGCTCACCGCCAAGGAGTTCCTGCTCCTTCAATACCTCGTGCAGCACCGCGGCCGCGTGCTGTCGCGCGACCTGCTGCTGACGGACGTCTGGGGCTATCAATACACGGGAGGCACGCGAACGGTCGACGTCCACATCCGGCGGCTCCGTGAAAAACTTCCGCTCCTCAACGATGCGATCGAAACGGTGAAGCAGTTCGGGTACAAACTCAAGTAGCTATCAGCTATCAGCTGTCGGCTAGCTCACTGAAATGACCTTCCGTACCCGGCTCTTCCTGAGCTCGCTTCTCGCGGCCGCCGTCACGGTGCTCGTCGCCACGACGCTCGTGTCGTGGTCGGTGCGCCGCACGCTTGGCGAACGGATCGAGCGCGGGCTCGTCAACGAGGCGCGGCTCGCGGCTGAAACGCTCTCGCACCCGCAGACCGCTACGCCTGCCGAGCTCGACGCGAAGGCGGACTCGATTGGTCGGCTGATCCATGCGCGTGTGACCTTTATCGGGGCCGACGGCGCGGTGATGGGCGATTCCGAGCTGACGCCGGATGAAGTGGCGGCGATCGAGAACCACGCCGGCCGCCCGGAGGTTCACCAGGCGATCGCGACTGGATTGGGCATCGCGCGCCGTCACAGCACCACCGTCAACACCGACATGCTGTATGTCGCGGTGCCGGTGCACGACGCCTCACCGTCTGGACTGACGCTGGTCCGGCTCGCGCTGCCACTGACCGAGATCAGGGATCAGCTCTCAGCCGTGCGGCGCTATGCCGTCGTCGCCATGGCGGCGGGATTGCTCGCGGCGCTGGCGCTCTCGTGGACCGCATCCGCGCTCATCAGCCGGCGCGTGCGCGCGATTGCTGCGGCCGCCCAGCGCTATGCCGCTGGCGACTTTTCCCAGCTGGCGCGCGACTACGGCACCGACGAGCTCGGAACGGTGGCGCGCGTACTCGACGATTCCATCCGTGAGATCGCCCACCGGGCAAGCCAGCGCGACAGCGAAGGCGCACGCATGGAAGCCATCCTGAGCGGAATGATCGAGGGGGTCCTCGTCGTGAACGATCAGGGACGGCTCCAGCTCGTGAACAGCGCCGCACGGCGGATGCTGAAGCTGCACGAACCGCCCGAAGGCCGGCACTACCTCGAAATCGTCCGCCACCCTGACATCGCCGCGCAGATCGGATCCGCACTGCAGGGGCGCGCCGTGGAGGGGCTCGAGCTGACGCTGACCCGCGAGCCGGGGACCACGTTTCTCGCCAGGTCCGCGCCCGTGCACTCCTCCGGCGCACGTGGAGCCGTGCTGGTGCTGCACGACATCACCGCCTTGCGGCAGGCCGATCAGATCCGGCGCGACTTCGTGGCGAACGTCTCGCACGAGCTCCGCACGCCATTGACCGCGGTCCGCGGTTACGTGGAGGCCCTGCTCGATGGAGGCTCCGATCCTGAAGAGGCCCGGCGGTTCCTCGAGACCATCGCCCGCCACACGCTGCGCATGGAGCGCCTCGTACGCGACCTCCTGCGGCTCGCGCGCCTGGACGCCGGTCAGGAAACCGTCGAGCGCGTGCCGAGCTCCGTCGACTCAGTCTTTTCCGGCGTCGTCGCGGATCTGTCGGGGGTGATCGACGGACGTCAACAGCAGGTCGTCACGACGATCGACGAAGGGGCCGAGACGGTGCACGGCGATCCGGCGAAGCTGCACGATGCGCTGCGGAACCTCGTCGAAAACGCCACGAACTATGCGCCGGAAAACAGCACCATCCTCCTAACCTCGACCCGGACAGCAAGGTCCATCGTCCTGACGGTCGCCGATACGGGTCCCGGGATCCCGGAGTCGGATCTCCCCCGGGTGTTCGAGCGGTTCTATCGGGTTGACAAGGCGCGGTCACGGGGCACGCGGGATCCCGGCGGCACTGGCCTTGGCCTCGCGATTGCGAAGCATTTGATCGAGGTGCACCGGGGACGGATCACCGCCGCCAATCGTCCGGGCGGTGGTGCGATCTTCAGCATCGAACTGCCCGACTGACCGACGCGTGACGCGTGACGCGTGACGCGTGACGCGTGACGCGTGACGGGAGCCTACGGCGCGATCGTCAGGGCCACGGCCCAGTACACCAGCGCTGCGATACCGGCGGCCGCCGGAATCGTCAGGATCCAGGCCCATACGATGCGTCCCGCAATACCCCACCGCACCGCCGACAACCGCCGGATGGAGCCGACGCCGATGATGGCCCCTGTAATGGTGTGCGTCGTGCTGACGGGGATACCCATGTGAGTCGCGGTAAAGAGCGAGATGGCTCCGGCGGTCTCCGCGGCAAAGCCGCCAACGGGCTGCAGCTTCGTGATCTTCGAGCCCATCGTATGAATGATCCGCCACCCGCCCGACAGCGTGCCGAGCGCGATCGCCCCGTGCGCCGCCATGATGACCCAGAACGGAATCGGCAGATGCCCGTCGACGAGATTGAGGTAGCCGCCCGCGACGAGCACGCCGGCGATAATCCCCATCGTTTTCTGCGCGTCGTTGCCGCCGTGGCCGAGGCTGTAGGCCGCGGCGGACACCAGCTGCAGGCGACGGAACCACCGGTCCACGCGCGCGGGAGAGAACGACCTGAAGATCCACAGGTTCGCCAGCATGATGAGAAATCCCAGCCCCATGCCGATGAGCGGGGCCAGGACGATGAAGATGAGCGTCTTCGTCCACCCTGAGAAGATGATCGCGGCGAAGCCGGCCTTCGCCACGGCCGCTCCGGCGTACCCGCCGATGAGCGCGTGCGACGAGCTGGTGGGCAATCCCGAATACCAGGTGATCAGGTCCCAGACGATGGCGCCGATCAGGCCGGCGAAGATGACTGAGAACGTGACGAGGTGAATGTCGACCAGGCCCGAGCCGACGGTTTTCGCGACAGCGGTGCCAAACGTGAAGGCCGCGATGAAGTTGAACGCCGCCGCCCAGACGACCGCCTTGCCGGGCGAGAGGACGCGCGTCGAGACCACCGTCGCGATCGAGTTCGCGGCGTCGTGGAATCCGTTGATGTAGTCGAAGATCAGCGCGACGACGATCAGCGCCACGACCGCAACGAGATTCGAATCCATCCGGTTAGGCGTGCTTGACCATGACACCCTCGAGGACGTTCGCCACGTCCTCGCAGCGGTCGGTGGCATCTTCGAGGAAGTCCAGAATCTCTTTCCACTTCATGATCTGGACCGGGTCCTTCTCCTCCTCGAAGAGCCGGCGCACGGCGTTCTGGTGGGCGCGATCGGCCTCGTTCTCGAGCCGGTTGATCTCGACCGCCGGTTCCGCCACCCCCTTTTTCCGCTCGAGCGCCTTCGCCGCCTTCACGACCTGCTCGGCGGATGCCATGATGATGCGAGCGAGGTCGCGCGCATCCTGGCGGACGGTCGAGATCTGGTAGAGCCGCACGATCGCGGCCGTCGCGTCGATCGCGTCCATCACGTCGTCGAGCGATCGCGCAAGCGCGAAGATGTCTTCCCGATCGAGCGGAGTCACGAACGTGCGGTGCAGCCGCTGGATGATCTCGTGCGTCAGGAAATCGCACTTGTGCTCGATTTCCTTGATTTCGTCCGCCTTGTCCCAGAGCGGCTGGTCGGGCGCCAGCATCTCTTCGAGAATGGAGGCGCCGTGGCGGATCTCTTCCGCCAGCGCAACGAAATCATCGTAAAACCGTTCTTCTTTCGGTATCAGTCTGAACGCCACAACATCCCCCGGCGGGAATCTTAGCAGATTCACATCAGACTTAACCGTTTCGTCACACGGCAGTTACATGCGGGTACACCGTCCGGGAATTAACCCCCAAGTAACCCGCGCGTTGCAGGCCGGTCACGGACAGCCTTTACGCTGAGTTACGTCGGCAACCACCAAGGAGTCGGCGAGTTAACACACGTGTAACGCGGTCGTGACGGCCACGAAACGGCCGCTCGATAGGCTCCCGTAAGGAGGATGGCATTGCGATTTGAGTCTGTTCGGTTCGGCTGCGCCTGTGCGATGTTCGCTGGCGCGGTGTCGGTGGCGGCACCGGCGCTCGCCCAGGTGACCCCGGCCGGGGGTTATACGCCTCCGGACGACACCCCTACCATCCGGGTCGGGGCCACGTTCTTTGGGGACTACACCGTCGTGCAGACGCCAAAGATCAAGGACGCGGACGGCAACGACGTCACGTCGAACGCCTTCAATGTCGGACGGGCGTACATCAACGTGACCGGCAACATCTCGCACCTCATCTCCTTCCGCATCACGCCAGACATCGTGCGCGAATCAGGCACCGGGAGCTCGCTGAGCGGGAGCTACACGTTCCGGCTCAAGTACGCCTACGCACAATTCAATCTCGACGACTGGACGAACAAGGGACGAACGGGCACGTGGGTACGCCTCGGCATGCAGCAGACCCCCTGGGTGGACTTCATGGAAACCATTTATCGCTACAGGTTCCAGGGGACGATTTTCGAGGATCGGGAAGGCTTCCTGTCGTCGTCCGACGTGGGCGCGGTGTTTCACACGAACCTGCCCGGGAACTACGGCGACGTGCAGGCGGGCATTTATAACGGCGAAACATACTCGAGGCCGGAAGTGAACGATCAGAAGGCCTTCATGGCGCGCGCCACCCTCCGGCCGTTCCGGATGCACCCGGTGCTGCGCGGCCTGAGGGTCACGGGCTTCTACGACAAGGACGCCTACGTCAAGGACGCCGACCGCCTCCGCGGCATCGTCGCGCTCACGTTCGAGCACAAGTATCTGAACGCCGCGTTCGACTACCTCGCGGCCAGCGACCAGAACGCGTCGGCAACGAAGCCTGTCGTGAAGGCTCGCGGCTACTCGGTCTGGGCGACGCCGCGCGCCACGAATGGGTGGGAAGGGCTCCTCCGGTTCGATCATCTCGAGCCCAACAAAGACGCCAGCGGCACGCGCAACCGCTCGCTGGCCGGCATCGCCTACTGGTTCCCGCATCAGGGAACAGTCTCGACCGCGCTCCTGCTCGACTTCGAGCAGGTCAAGTTCAACGACTTTGCGACCCCCCAGCCGACGCAGAACCGGCTGGCGTTGCACGCACTCGTCAACTTCTGAGGACGGCCAGGAAAGCTGCACAACCGGCAACTCGCACTGGAACGACAAGGATGAATTGCATATGAAGCTCGCATGGAAACAGCTCTCCGTGGCGGTCGCCCTCGCGGCGGCCGGCGCGTCGCTCACGGCGCAGACCATCAAGATTACCGGCGCGGGCGCCACGTTCCCGAATCCGATCTACTCGAAGTGGTTTTCCGAGTACAACAAGCTGCATCCGAACGTGGAGATCAACTATCAGTCCATTGGCTCGGGCGGCGGCATCCGCCAGATCACCAATCGCACAGTCTTCTTCGGTGCGACGGACGGGCCGATGACCCCGGATCAGCTCCTCGCGGCCCCGGGCAAGATTCTGCACTTTCCGACGGTGCTCGGCGCCGATGTGCCGGTGTACAACCTGTCCGGCGTCGCGGAGCTGAAATTCACGGGCCCGCTGCTGGCCGACATCTTCCTCGGCAAGGTCACGAAGTGGAACGACGCGCAGATTGCGAAGGTCAACCCCGGCGTGAACCTGCCGTCGACGGACATCACGGTGGTGCACCGGTCCGACGGTTCCGGCACGACGTATATCTGGGTCGACTACCTGGCGAAGGTCTCGCCGGAATGGAAAACGAAGGTCGGCGTGAACACCTCGGTGAACTGGCCGGTCGGCGTCGGCGGCAAAGGGAACGAAGGGGTCGCCGGACTGGTCCAGCAGACGCCCGGGTCCATCGGGTACGTCGAGCTGATCTACGCACTCCAGAACAAGATCAGCTACGGCTCCGTGCAGAATTCCGCGGGTGAGTTCCTCAAGGCGACGGAGGCCGGCGTGACCAAGGCCGCGGAGGCCGCGGCCGCCAAAATGCCCGCTGACTTCCGCGTCTCAATCACGAACGCACCAGGAGCCGGGGTGTACCCGATTTCCTCCTTCACCTGGCTGCTGCTCTACGAGAGCCCGCAGGACAAGGCGCAGGCCAAAATCATGGTCGATTTCGTGAAGTGGGCGCTGACGGACGGACAGAAGTTTGCCAAGGAGCTGGGGTACGCTCCTCTGCCGAAGAACGTCGTCGACATGGAGATGCAGGCGCTCGCCAAGATCAAGCTCTAGAGCGCGCGCATTCACGGCTCCTACAATATGGGAATGATACGTTCGCGCACCCGTCCGGACGACCTGCTCTTCCGGGTCGGGACGGGTGCGTTTGCGCTGGTCCTGATTCTCATCGTCGTCGGTATCGGCGTCGAGTTGTTCCGCCAGTCGAGTCTCTCCATCACGAAGTTCGGCCTGCGGTTCTGGCAGACGGACATCTGGGATCCGGTCGCGGCGGAATTCGGCGCCCGACCGTTCATCTGGGGCACGCTCTATTCGGCGGTCCTCGCCCTGATCATCTCGACGCCGATTGCTCTCGGCATCGCGGTCTTCACGTCGGAGCTCGCGCCGAACTGGATGAAACGGCCCCTGGTGTTCCTGACGGAGCTCCTGGCGGCGATTCCGTCGATCGTATACGGACTGTGGGGCATCTTCATCCTCGTCCCCATCGTCCGGCAGCTCCAGGTGATTACACCGACGTGGCTCAAGAGCGTGCCGCTCTTCAGCGGCCCGCCACTCGGCGTGGGAATGCTGTCGGCCGCCCTCATCCTGGCCATCATGGTGATCCCGTTCACCTCGTCGGTCGCACGTGAAGTCCTCAAGACCGTTCCGCAGGCCCAGCGGGAAGGCGCGTATGCACTTGGCGCCACACGCTGGGAGGCGATTCGCATGGCGCTCTTTTTCGCGCGTACCGGGATCATCGGCGCCATCATGCTCGGCTTCGGGCGCGCGCTGGGTGAAACGATGGCGGTGACGATGGTCATCGGCAACAGTCCACAGATCTCGCTGTCTCTGTACGCGCCGCAGTACACGATGGCGGCGGTCATCGCCAATGAGTTCACCGAAGCGACCGACGACATCTACCTGAGCGCACTGGTCGAGATCGGGCTCGGTACTGTTCGTAATCACCCTCATCATCAACGCCTTGTCGCGTCTGCTCATCTGGTCGATGGCCCGGCCCGGGCGGGCCAGATCACGCGCTCGTGCGGAGCTCATCAAGGCGGCATGATGCGCGATATGCGACGGCGCTGGACGTCTCACGCAATCGTCATCCTGGCGGGCGCATCGGTCCTCTTCGCCCTGGTGCCGCTCGCGTTCATCCTGTTTTACGTAGTGACGCAGGGAATCACCGCGCTCAACCTCAACTTCTTCAGGCACATGCCCGTCCCCGTCGGGGAAGATGGCGGCGGCATGGCCAACGCCATCTTCGGGTCGACGATGGTGGTTGGACTCGGCGCGCTGTTCGCGATTCCCGTCGGCGTCATCAGCGGCGTATACGCGGCCGAGTACCGGGGAACCCGCTTCGCCGCGATCGTCCGCTTCGCGGCGGATACCCTGAACGGCGTGCCGTCCATCGTGATTGGTGTGTTCGTGTACGGCATCGCCGTGCTGCCGTTCAGGCAGTTTTCGGCGTTTGCCGGCGGCCTGGCGCTCGGCATCATGATGCTCCCGCTCATCATGCGGACGACGGAGGAACTGCTGCTGCTCGTGCCGTCAACGCTGCGAGAGGGGGCGCTGGCTCTCGGGGCGACCCGCGCGCGGGCGGTGTTCACCGTCGTGGTGCCGGCGGCGCTGCCAGGCATCATGACGGGCATCCTGCTCGCGCTCGCGCGCATCGCCGGAGAGACCGCGCCACTCCTCTTCACATCCTTCAACAACCGGTTCTGGTCCACCGATCTTCACCAGCCCATCGCGACACTGACGGTGCAGATCTTCGCCTATGCGATCTCCCCGTACAAGGACTGGCACCGCCAGGCCTGGGCCGGGGCGCTCGTGCTGGTGGCCATCGTTCTGCTCTGTTCCCTCGTCGCCCGGATCGCAACCGCCAGGCTGGAGCGGCTGCAGAGAGGATCGTAGGCCGTCAGTTCGTCCCTCCGTCGCCGGCTGCCTTCTCCAGACTCCCCCCCGGAACGATCAGAGCGCCCGCCCCGAATTCACGAAGCTCGCTCCCCTGGCCTGCGCAGCGAGCGGCTGCGGGCCAGCCGCGCCGTAGCTCCCCCTGATTCACCACGAGCGGAGGCGGGCGAGCCCCGAGGCTGACACGCAAGAGTTACGCAGGCGTCGCGGGGTCTTCATCGCCGCGCGCTAACCTCCTCTCACATACCCGTTCACAACTGCCCGAGGTTTCGTGCGAACACTCATCGTGTCGCTCACGACGATTGCATGTCTCTGCACGGCCGCGACCTCCTCGGCGGCAACATACAAGGTTGCCTGGTACAACATCCAATCGGGCAACGGCGAACGGGCGCTGACCGGACACGGCACGCCGTTCGTCGAGAACACGAACTGCGTCGACAGCACACAGCCGTTGAATGCGTGGGGCACGGGCTTCGTCCAGGCGGAGCTCGAGGCAAGCATCGGCAGAGACTCCGCCGTCATTGCACTCCGCCTTGCCGAGGCCTGGCGGTGCGGAACACCTAAGAATGTGCGGCGGTCCCTGAACTGGAAGGCCCGCACCTGGGAACGCAATGGCACGGCGATCGTCGCCAGGCCCGGGTTTTCTGCGCCCGAGCAATGGACCGAGCTCGATACGTCCCTCAACCTGAATCTGAAGGACACCATGTGGGTGGTGCGCGTGCCGGTGTGCGTCGATGCCGCCTGTTCGGCATCCGTGATCGTCTACGCCGCACACTGGCTGGGAACGGGACCGAACGAACGCCTCACCTACGCGCGACAGGCCGATGGAACGCTGCTCGCCATGAGCGGGGACGCGGCCCGTCCCCACGTGCTCGTCGGCGATCTCAACGTGTTCGAAGGGACCACGACGGTCTGCGGACAGATCCCGAACAACGCCGTGCTGCCGCGACTCACGGCCAACGGATACGTTGACGCGTGGCCCGCCATTCACGCCACCGCCGAGGGCTACACCGGGATGGTGAACCGGGGCCGGCTGCGGTGTGCCGGAGGGCTATGTCTGGAAGCGGGTCGACTATGCGTGGCTCAAGGGGTACACGCCTGCCGGGATGACGCGATTCGGCATCGCACCTCCCGGCCACGCCGCTCCCTCGGATCACTACGGCATCATCGTCACCATCGCGGACGGCCCGTCGACAGCGCTGCCCGATCCTCGTGAGATCGTGCTGCATGCCTCGGCGGCTCACACGCGCGTGGGCGCCTGGACTGCCGAAGCGGATTCCACCGCCGCGGGGGGCCGGCGTCTGAGACATGCCGATGCGGGAGCGCCAAAGCTCGCCGCCGCTCTGCCAGCGCCCGCCAACGACTTCGAGCTCTCGTTCTACGCACTCGCCGGCGAACCTTATCGCCTGTGGCTCCGCGGGCGCGCCGACACCAACAACTGGGCGAACGATTCCGTGTACGTGCAGTTCGACGAGGCGGTCGCACAATCCGGGGCGTCTCTCTATCGGATCGGCACGAGCGCCGCGACGACGCTGGTCCTCGAAGAGGCGAGTCACGCGGTGCTCGACGGCTGGGACTGGCAGGACAACGGGTACGGTGCCGGCGCTCTGGGATCGGCCATCCGGTTCGCGCGGACCGGCATGCACACCGTCCGCGTGCAAACAAGAGAGGATGGCCTCGCGATCGATCAACTGGTGTTGTCCGCGGGGCGATATCGTTTCGGGCCCCCAGGCCCGCCACGGCGGGACACGACGATCCTGCCGTGACCACTCGCGCGGCGCCTGGAAGATCGCCTGCGGAAGCCCTGAAGCTGTTCGACACTCAATTCGTCGAGCGGAGCGTCTCGATGCAGGTGGAGTTGAACGAAATCGAATGCTGCGTGCGCATCATCGAAGAACTGCGCGAAGAGAATGCCCTTCTCCGGAATTCCGCGACGATGTTCGGGGCGCTGGCCGAGCGTCTCAACCGCGCGCTGGCTCGTGAGCGGGGCGTGCAGGCGACGACGCCGGAAGACCTGCCTGCCCACGATGCTCGCGGCGTGAGGGCTCCAGATCTCGACGGGTCGGCCCAGAAGCGCTATTTCTCGGGCGGCTGAGGGTCCAGCGAGTCGTCGATCATGTCAGTGGCTTTCTCCATCTCGGCCTGAACTTTGTCGAGCTTCTCGATCTGGCCCGTCTCGCCGCTCTTGACTTCGTCCTTGATCTCTTCGAGCGTGACCGACATGTCGTCAAGATTGCTGGAGATTTCTTCGAGTTTCCGTGAAGTGGTCACGACGTCTCCTGATGTCGAAGAGCGATGGGGCCCGGTAGCCCCATCGCGCAGCTGACTGCGATAAATCCAATCTACGACCCGTCGATAGCTTCTTTCAAGCTGGGCCGCTCACAACGTGCGGCGTGCTAAGTGCTACGTGCTACACGTGCCAGGTGCCACGTGCTGCCACCAGCCGGGTAGCACGTAGCACGTGAGTGTGAGTGTGGTGGCTAGAAGCGGATTCGCGCCCCGGCCTGCATGACGCGCGGCCCGCCCACCGAATCCGTAATCTTTCCAAAGTCCGTGGAGGCGCTGCCGATCACGTTGTTTGGAAGCGCGTAGTTGACGGTGTTGAACAGGTTGAAGACGTCCCAGCGCAATTCCAGATTGCGCGATCCGCCCAGCGGGAGGGTCTTGGCGAGGCTCAAATCGACCCGTCGCTGCCAGAAGCCCCTGAGCACGTTGCGCCCGAGGTTTCCGAACCCCTGATTCCCCGGATATCCACCAGCCGCGGTGACCGGCGAGCAGAGCACGCTCTTGTTGAACGTCGCCTCCGTCGGATCATCCCCGGCCTGGCGAAGGGCGTCGAGGCTGCCGCACAGACTGGGCCGCCCGAATCCAAGCCGATAGAGGCCTCCGGACCCTCGAACGAGATCCCCATACTGGCTGACGTTGCCAAGTTCTGGCTCCGCGGCGTAAATCGAATACGGAAGCCCCGACTGGATTTGTACGAATCCGGAGAGACGGAATCCTCCCAGCGCGCGGCGTCCTGGCAGATTCCACACGAAGCTGGTGCTCATGCGGTGCGGCCGATCGAAGTCCGACAGTGCGTAGTTCCTGTCGAGATCTCGCTGATCGCCCTGCGCGACGAATCCTGCGTTCGGCACGTCGGGCTTTCCTCCGCCGGCCGTGCTCCCCGGGTCCACCGAGCTCGTGTCCTTCGATTTCGAATACGTGTACGCAAGGTTGAACTGCAGGTCGCTCGACATGCGCTTGACCAGATTGAACTGAACGGAGTTGTAGGCGGACCGTCCGGTATTGGCCAGGAGCACGGCCTCCGGGACGTTGAAGCCCAGGATCGGGCCACGCGCCTCGAAGCCAATCAGTGCGCCCGCGGCGTTCGCGAGATTGTAGTCAACCATCCCGCCCAGACTGGTGTTCGGGAATCCGAATGCCCTGCCGACGCCGCGCTCCCTGGCGGTCGCCCCGGCGTTGAGTGCGCCGTTCGGACTGCCGGCCGCGAGATACGCCTGATTGAATCGCTCGAAGATGTAGTCCGGCGTCTCACCCGAATTCAGGTCATAGCCCTGGTTGAACGCGCTCGACTCGAGCAGCTTGCTGCCCTTGCTCCCGACATAGCGCACTTCGAGCATCATGTTCGAGCCGAACTCCCGCTGAACGCCGAAGTTGTACTGCTGGATGTACGGCGTCCTGAGGTTCCGATCGATGGCGCGGAATTCGAACGTCTCCGCGATGTTGCCGCGTGTGGGCTGTCCAGTGGCTGGATCGATGGGGTTCAGCGTGCCGTCTGCACCCCGCGTGACATTCGTGCCGTCGCGAATCTGGTAGCTGCCGCCGGCACCGGCGGTCCGGACAATCCGGTTGGGCAGGTATTGATTGAACGGGAAGAGCGGATCCTGCTGGGACCACGCCCCGTTCAGCGGCACGGCGCTCGCAGGGAACGTGACCTCCTGCTCGCGGAGGAACGGATAGTTGCTGAACACGGTATTGATGAATGCCGCAGAGGGGCGATCGAAGAACACCCCGTAACCTCCGCGCACCACCCATTTGTCGTTCGGCGTCCAGGCAAATCCCAGCCGCGGGGCGACATTGTTCCAGTCCTGCCCCTTGAGCGTGTGATTGTTGTTCGCGCGTTCTGATGCGGCAATGGCGCCATCGACGGCGGCGAAGCCGGTGTTCTGCACGTTCTTGGGAACGATGAACGCGTTCACGGGATTCTCGGTGTTCGTGATCGCGTCGAAATCGACGTTCCCGATGCGACCGTGGACTTCCTCCGGCAGGCCGAAGAACTCGTACCGCACGCCGAGATTCAAGGTCAGCGTTCGCGACAGATGCCAGTCGTCCGAGAGGAACATGTTGAAGTCGTTGAAGCGGAACTGCTTGTCGGTGATCCCGAACTGCGTGTCCGCCTCAGTCGCCAGTCCGCGAAGCAGCATCGTGAAGTTGTCGAACTTCTCGAACTCCGTGGCCTGCTCTTCCGGCAGGTTGGTATTGAATTCGTTGCGTCGAATCTCCCCACCGATGCGGAGGGCATGGGACGACAGCGTCCAGCTGAGCGTGTCGCCGATGGTCCAGGTACGCTGCTCCCGTCGGTTGAAACTGTCGTTCGGTCCGCCGAACGAAAATCGCTCCATGAGACCGCCCGGCCGGCCGACGTAGTGCCCAAGCCGATTGGTGGCATTGCTGCTGTCGTAGAACGTTGCCGGGTTCGTGACCCCAACGCTCTCGTTCGTCAACCCGAGGAACGGATCGTCCAGCTGTCGCGAGTTGTTCAGATAGAAGACGCCGCCGCGCATCTCGTTGACCTTGTTGGCGCCCCAGATGTGGGTGTCCGAGATCGCCACCGTGGCGTTCCGGTCGGCTCTCTTCAACGTGAACGGCGACGCCAGGCTGGACGGATCCGGGAACGGATCAAAACCGGGAAAGTTCGCATAAAACCCGGTGGCGCTCAAACGATTGTTCGCCGAGACCTGCCCATCCAGCTTGAGCGAGTACTGATCCTGGGTGAACTCCGCCGGTACGACGTTGCGCTGCCGGATGAACGGGTTGCCGCCGACGGACGGTCCGGCGTTGATGTCGTTGCCGATGACCTGGCCGCCGGCACGCGGCGCGGGAATGACGAAGTCCCCCGTGACCGGGTTTCGAAGATTCAGGAGGTTCACGGCGATATCCGAGATGCACGCCGTATCGGTCGCACCGGAACACTGGGCCTTCGGAATCGACTGCAGGATGGAAGGATTCAACCCGGCAAACGCCGCAAGAACGTTCTCCTTCGTGCGAGCACCCTGAATCAGCTGGAGCGCCTGGGGCAGGACGGTGATGCTGCTGGCCGTCGGAACGAATCCCGTCTCCGCCTGCGTGCGCTGATAGCCTCCGAAGAAGAAGACTTTGTTCCGTCGAAGAGGGCCGCCGATCGTGAAGCCTCCCTCATTCCGCCGGGCCTTCGGTTTCGAGATGCCATCCTTCTCATAGAAAAAGTCGTTCGCGTTCAGCTTCTCATGCTGAAGGCTGTAGTGGGCCGACCCCCGGATCGCGTTCGTGCCACTCCGCGTCACGAGCTGGAAATTCCCCCCACCGGACCGCCCCGTCGAGGCGTCGTACATACTGGTCTGCAGCTTGACTTCGGAGAGAGTGTCGGATGCCGGTGACACGTTGTCACTCAGCGAACCTTCATTGGAAGTCAGGTTCGTCGCGTCGATGCCGTTGAAGAAGAGGCTGGTGCTGGTGGTCCGTGTGCCGTTGACGGACGGCGAGATGTTTCCCGTGCCATTGACCAGCACCGGAGGCAGATCGGCGCTGACGCCGGGTTCGGAGGAAAGCAGGTGCGTGAAGCTCCCCGTGGACGTCGGAACGATCTCGAGATCGTCTCCGGTCAACCTTCGAGATGTGGCGGACGTCGTTGTCGTGAGCAAGGCCGCATCGGCAGACACTTGAACGGTTTCGGACATTCCGCCGACCTCGAGCGTCACGGGAACGGCCCGCGTCACGGCGGCCTCCACGGTCACGCCGCTCCGCTGAAGCCGCTTGAACCCGTCCAGCTCGAATGACAATGCGTATGTCCCTGCCGGCAGCGCCGGAATACGCCAATCGCCTGCACCACCGGTGAGCGCCTGCTGCGTCAGGCCGGTCTGCGCTCCCGTGGCAGTCACGGTGACCCCCGGCAGGACGGCCCCGCTGGGATCGGCCACAGTGCCTGTCAGTGTGCCGGTTGGACTGCCTTGTGCGCGCACCGACGCGGGTGCGGCGAACAGAGCCGTCACGGCGATGAGGACGATCGCCAAGGACAAACGACTTGCGAAATTCATCAATTCACCTCCGTCTCCGAATGCAAGGTTTTCGGGTTATTCACTCTGTCGAACACCCCGCGGCCGGAGCATACTGGGCAGGGGTAACCATGGTGTGACGCGGAGATTGCCAGAGAGTTAAGTACGCGCAGGTCGACACCCCTACTCAGCACTTACCCCCAAACGCAGACCGCTGTCTCACACGATCGCGGTCCGAACGTGCCCCTGCCAGCACGAGCGGAAGCAGTTCCCCGCCACCTGGGGCGATTCCAACAAGCCACTACCTCAGCCCGGATCGCCACTGATGGAACCGCCGATCGCCCCGGCCTCGCCGAGGTTCTGTTGCTCGCATGTTGCGGCATCGTTGCGGATGCGTCACGAGCCTTCGATACGCTCGCACGCGATTGAACAGCGCGTCAGCCGTGGGCTATTTGTCGAGGAGGTTCGGAGCATGCGAATGAGAACGACACGAGGATTCCGCCTGTTGTTGAGTGCCGGCGTCATCGCCGCCACCGGCGCAGCGATCATGGCCAATGGGCAGGGTGAGCGCTCGGATGGCGATCGCGGACCATCGCGCCGAGCCAGGAACGTCATTTTTTTCGTTGGCGACGGAATGGGTGTTTCGACGATCACGGCCACGCGCGTCTACTCGGTCGGGGTCGCCGGTGAGCTCGTTGTCGATCAGTTTCCCTACACCGCACTCTCCCGAACGTATTCGGCGGATTCGATCACGCCGGACAGCGCGCCGACGATGACGGCGATGATGACCGGGTCCAACACGAACCAGTCGGTCATCGGACTCGACGACACGACTGAGCCGCGGGACTTCAATCACGACGGGGACGGCAGGCGGCTCTGGACGCTCCTCGAGCTGGCGAAGCGCAGCGAAATGAAAGTCGGTGTCGTGAGCACGGCTCGTGTCACGCACGCCACACCAGCCGCGACGTACGCCCACATCAACAATCGGGACGACGAGAATGCGATTGCTCTCCAGTCGCTTCCTGGTGACGCCACCTACAACCGCCGGCTTGGCGGCGGCCTCGACCTGTTGATGGGAGGCGGACGCAGCTTTTTCCTGCCGACCTCTGTCGTGGACGAGGAGGGTGGGACCGGAAGCCGCACGGACGGACGCGATCTGCGCAACGAGTACAAGACCCGTGGCTACAAGTACGTGTGGAATACCAGCGGGTTCAGCAACTTGAAATCCTCCGATCTGCCGGTGCTCGGGCTGTTCGAACGCAGCCACATGGAGTACGAGTACGACCGTCCGACCGATCTCGGAGGAGAGCCCAGTCTGACGGATATGACCGTCAAGGCCATTCAACTTCTCGCGGGCCGATCGAAACGACGAGACAACGGCTACTTCCTGATGGTCGAAGGCGGGCGCATCGATCATGCTCATCACGAGGGGAACGCCTTCAGAGCGATCACCGATGCCGAAGAACTGGACAAGGCCATCGGCGCCGCTGCACGAATGGTCGATCTCCGCGAGACCCTCATCATCGTGTCCGCCGACCACAGCCACGTGTTCAACGTGGCGGGCTACCCCCTCCGGCCGGGCAACGAGCTGCCGTACCAGGTCGCGTCCGCACCTGCCGGGTTCGATGCGCTCAAGGGCCACGGCATTCTCGACGTGGTGCACGACGTCAATCCGGCCACCGGTGTCGTCTCGCCGAGCGTGGACAGCAACGGCGTGCCCTACACGGCACTGGTGTACGCGAACGGTCCCGGGTACCGCGGCGCCGCGCGCGTCGATCCATGGGCGGACCCATTTCCGGGGCGCGGTGGCCTGATTCCGAAGGGACCCGCCGACCCCGCGTACTTTCAGGAGGCGGCGGTTCCGCTCGGTTCCGAGACCCACGCCGGTGAGGAGGTCGCGATCTACGCCATCGGCCCTGGAGCCGAGCTCGTGCGAGGCACGGTCAAAAACACATTCATCTTCCGCGTGATGGCCAAAGCCCTCGGACTGCACACGGGCTCATAACCGGTTCGAACCGCCCGGGGGATGGGTGGAAATCACCCGTGCCCCGCCTGGACTGTTGGACAAAGGATTCCCTATGCGATCTCGTTGGACAGGCGCGCTGGCGATCGGCCTGGGTACGGCCGCGCTGTTTGGGTGGCACTCGCCGACGTCCCGGGCGCAGGGCACCGGGGACCGCATCACAGTCCCGGTGCGCCAGGCGCAGGCCGCTCCACTGTCACCGAACCTTCCTGCGTTGCCGGCTGCGGCGGAGCACATCTCTCCAATGGTGCTCACGGTCACCACGCGGTGGGAAGAATCCGGCAAGAGTCTTCGAACGCTTCGTCAGACCGTGATGAGGACGCGTGACCGGGTTCGCGTGGCTCTCGACGGCACCGAGCGCGAGTGGCTCTTTCTGCAAAACCCTGTCGACCATCGTCGCGTCACAGCGTTTCTCATCGACCACAAATCGAAACACATACTTGTCTACGACGAAAGCGATCTGCGGAATGCCCAGGGCGTGCGCGGGTGGCTCGACGTATTGACGCTCACGCTCGATTCGCGTGCCGTGAATGCACTCCGCGATACCGGCCGGAGGGAGATCGTGGCAGGCCTCGAGTTCGTCGAGCACGTTCGGGACACAGCGTCAGGCACGGGAACGGACGGTATTGTGGATGTCTGGTGGAGTGAGAGCCACCTCTTACCGCTTCGTTTCAGTGTGCGTGACGGTCGCGTCCTGGCGATTTCGGAGGTGCAGATCGGACTCGCACCAATCGACGAAAGCGTGCTGGCGGCGGCGTCCGTGCGCTTTCCTCAGTACGCGGTCGTCGACATTGCCGACGCCCGCGAAGGCGGGTCTCACTAACGCCGCGTCCCGGAGAGTCACGAACGGCCTTCTGCGCCGGCCTTCTAGCCGGCCACACGTCGTAGCGGATAGCGCGTCGCATAGGGCCAGGTGCTGCGCACGTAGGCGCCGTCTGCTGCACACGTCAGGAACCGGCCCTCGATCAATGTCTGCAGCGCGCGCGTGCACACTTCATCCGAGAGGTTCCACAGGCGCTGGGCCTGCCAGAAGGTCAGCTTCAACCCTGGCATCTCGTCATACTCCATGCGCATGAGCTCAACGGCGTCATCAATCTGCATGAGCAGCATGTGGAACTCCTCCGTCGGGAAACAGTCGCGCGGGAGAGGCGCGCACGGTCAACCATCCGACGTGCAAATCGTAAAGGGTGCGGACTACGGAGCCGTCTCGGCAGCGTAACATCACCATCACATCTACTTCGGAGGCCGGGCAAATCGGGATTCGGGATTCGGGATTCGGGATTCGGGATTTCGGGACTCGGGACTCGGGGTTCGGCCCTGGACTCTTCAGCTCTGACGTTCACCTACGCACTCTCCGAATCCCAAGCCCCGAATCCCGAATCCCGCCGTGTCCGTAACCCACAATTAACGCGCGCGTGACGGCTGCGAAACCCCGGGGGCATACGCTGCCGGTACATGAGTCGACAGAACCGCGTCCTCGTTGTGGAAGACGAGCAGGACATCGCGATGCTGATCAAGCATGCGCTCGAGCGATCCGGCGATGCGCACGTGGAGATCGTGCCGACGGGCGACGAGGCGCTGCGATCCGCCGGGCAGTCGCCACCGGACCTGCTGATTCTCGACCTGAATCTTCCGGTGCTGAGCGGCACGGAGGTGTGCCGCCTGCTGCGGGCGCAGCCCGCAACGGCCCACATCCCCATCATCATGCTGACGGCGCGCACGTCGGAGGCGGATCGCGTGGGAGGGCTCGACCTCGGCGCCGATGACTACGTCACGAAGCCGTTCAGCCTGCGCGAGCTCGCCGCGCGGGTCCGGGCGGTCCTGCGGCGGAAAGGAGGCTTACCGGTCAGTCCGGCGAGCATCTACCGGGGAGCTCATCTGGCCGCAGACTTCGATGCCGTTGCCATTTCCGTGGATGCACAGCCCGTGCGGCTCACGCGCCGGGAGTTCGAGCTCCTGCGGTTCCTGGTCGAGAACCGCAACCGGGTCCTCTCCAGGGAACGCCTGCTCGAGCGCGTGTGGGGATACGAACACTACATCGAGACGCGTTCGGTGGACGTGCACGTGGGCCGCCTGCGCGCGAAGCTCGGCGTGGTCGGCCAGCAGATTGAAACCGTCGTCGGCCTCGGCTATCGCTTCATCGAATAGCCGCAGCCCCTCAGGCGGGTGTGCGAACGGTCCAGCCGCCGTGCTCGAGGTCGGAGACTTCCAGCGCGAGCGTAAAGAGGGCCCGTTCGACGCGATGCCAGTCCGTGTAACAGATGCGGCGGAGGACGGTACCTGTCCTGCTCGACGCGGACCTCCCAGCCCTCGGGTCCCTCATCCCTGATCGTGAATCGCCGCGTATGGCCGGCATTCGTGAGTTCTTTTGCGAACATCTGCTGCATCACGGGACCATCTTGTATCGCCGCCGCGCCGGTACATGTAAACACTGCGTAAACAGATCGTGACTCTTGGAATCAACAACTTACAGACCTTTTACGCGAATGACCTATTAAAGTCATATCGGGAACGTACAACACTTGTCATGTCCTACACGATCACGCTCTGGTGCGGCTGCCGCGTCTACGTCTCGTGCCATCCGGTGACCCGCGCCGCGCACACCCGCATCATCGAACGACGAGGCGCCGTTTGCCAGGACCGCCATCACGACATCGGCTTCCGCCTGCGTCTGTGGGAGCTGCTGCCCGATCAGCGGCACGAGCAGGTCGCGGTCGAGTACCGAGGCGAGCTGACGCCGGTCGGGAAACCCCGCGCGCGTTCGACCGGGACGGGATGCCCCCTCCCGGAAGTGATCCTGCGAACCACGCGGTCGGGACGTTAGAATGGGGCGCATGAACGATGTGCTCACGCTCATTCTTGGCGGCGGACGCGGGACGCGACTGTTCCCGCTCACACACATGCGTTCGAAGCCGGCGGTCCCGCTCGGTGGGAAATACCGGCTGATTGACATCCCCATCAGCAACTGCATGCACGCGGATCTCAAACGGATCTTCGTGCTGACGCAGTTCAACTCCGCATCCCTCAATCGCCACGTCGCGCAGACCTATCGCCTCGACGTGTTCTCCGACGGCTTCGTCGAAGTGCTGGCGGCCGAGCAGACTCCCGAGAGCAACGACTGGTTCCAGGGGACCGCGGACGCCGTCCGCCAGGCCGCGCGCCACTTCGTCGGCCATGACGCCGAGTACTATCTGATCCTCGCCGGCGATCACTTGTACCGCATGGACTTCGGCGAGATGCTCGAGGCGCACGTCGAGAGCGGCGCCGACATCACCATCGCGGCACAGCCCGTCACGCCGGAGGACGCCAGCGCGATGGGCATCTTCCTGTTCGACGACCGCGGACAGATCGCCGGCTTCGAGGAGAAGCCGGACGGGGCCCGCCTGTCGGCCATCGGGAGCAGCATTCCGCGCGGGTCAACGGCAGGCGGCGTCACGCTGGACAAACCCTTCGTCGCGTCGATGGGCATCTACGTGTTCTCGCGCGAGGTGCTGCTCGAGATCCTCGAGCAGCCGGGCGTGGACTTCGGCCGGGAGATCCTTCCAAAGGCGCTCGGCAATCACCAGGTCATCCCGTACATCTTCCGGGGCTACTGGGCCGACGTCGGCACCATTGACGCCTTCTACGAAGCCAACATCCAGCTCACGCGGCGTGGCGCGCCGTTCAACTTCTTTCATCCGCGATGGCCCATCTACACCCATCCCAGGTTTCTTCCGGGGACACGCGCGTACGCCTGCCGGATCGACGCGTCGATCGTCGCGGAAGGCAGCTACCTGGATCACTGCGAGATCGTCGAGTCCGTCGTCGGCATCCGCACGCACGTGGACGTCGGCGCGCGCATCACGCGGTCCGTGCTGCTCGGTGCGGACTCGTATGAAGAAGAGATCAGCGGCAACGCCATTCCACTCGGCATCGGACGCGATGTCGTGCTCGATCGCGTGATCGTCGACAAGAACGCGCGCATCGCAGACGGCGTACGCCTGGTGAACGACGCCGGCGTCGAGGAGGCTGACGGTGACGGCTACTACATCAGAAACGGCATCATCATCGTACCGAAAGGCGCGGTCGTGAAGCCGGGCGTCTCGGTCTGACGCGCGCGCGTGAGCGCGACTCGCTCCGAATCCCGTCCCGCCGTCCGTCACCCGGTCCCGCCGTTCATCAACCATCACGCCGTTCATCCACGCTGCGGTCCCGCACGTCATCCCCGAGATGTCGTGCGCATTCCATGACCGCACAACTCTAAACATAACGAGCGATCGCACCGTCTAACCCCGCCGAGTTGACGGTGGAGGCCGGCAGCTCGCACGCCCGGACGACAGGCCAACCCGTGACGGAGGCCCCGGATGCGATCTCTGACAATTCATGTTGCCAGCGTGATCCTGATCGCCCTTGCCTGTGGCGTGTCGCCCGCGCACGCAGGCTCGCATCTCAGCGAGTCGGAGGTGCGCGAGATCATCACGTCTCAATACCGCCACGTGCGCGCGGTCGACACGCGCATCGGCGGCGCGATCGCCGACGGACTGCGGCGCTCGACGACCTTCGCACAACTCGTGCTCGCGCTCGATCGATCGGACGTGATCGTGTACGTCGAAACGGCGCGCAGCATGTCGTCGTCGCTCGCCGGCCGCCTGCTGATCGCACCGGGGCCCGCCGGCTACCGATACCTGCGCATCCAGATCGGCGCCGCGTCGCGAGGCAACGAGCTCATCGCGCTCGTGGGTCACGAACTGCGGCACGCGCTCGAAGTGGCGGAGTCGCCCGGCGTGCGTGACGAGGCATCGCTCATCGCGCTGTATGAGGCCATCGGTCACGGAGGGAAAGGCCGGCACCGTTACGACACGATGGCGGCGCAGGATGCAGGTCGGAAGGTGCGGCTGGAACTGATCGGATGACGGATGATCGCTCGACGGACGCAATCGGCGCGGACTACTTGATCGATCGCAGCATGCGGGGCGGGACGAACCACCGGAGCTGCCCGGTGCCTTTCGGCGGGAACACCTCGAAGTCGATCCGGCAGATGGCCCCTTTTTTGAACTCGAGCGGCACGCGCGCGCCAATGAGCCGCGCGGCCAGCTCGCCGATGTTGGGTTCGTGGCCGACCAGCGCAATGCGTGCTTTGCGCATGTGCCGCGCCAGTTCCTGGAACACCGCGGCCGGCGTGCCTGCGGGCGCGAGCGAGTCGCTCGTGCCGACGGATGGTTTCGACGCGAGGCTCGCCGCGAAGACGTCGGCCGTCTGCTTCGTGCGCACCAGCGGGCTGGCGATGATGTGATCGAACCCGATCTCCAGCGCGTCGAGCGCCCTGGCTTCCTGCTCGAGCCGCTTGATGCCGCCGCTCGTCAGGGGGCGCTTCGAGTCGTCCGGAAATTCCTCGCCGCGTTCAGCGGCAACCCCATGTCGAATCAGATAGAGCTCGAGTGTCGCCATCGTTACCGTCCGCCCCGGCCGCCGGACACGCGGACACTTGCCGCTCCCTTGTCCGGCCCCACGACGCGCGGCGTCGCCGGCCTGGAGAGCGCCATCTTCAGCGGACGGCGCCGCCTGGGCGTATTCGCAAGCTGGGGCACGATGACCTTCCGAATGGCCGCCGGCATTTCCCGCAACGCCGCGGACGATGAGAGATATCTGCCGTGGAGGCGCCGGCATTGCCCTTCGACATGGCCCGCGAGCACGTCGAGCGCAGCGCGCGACTCGGCCCGGGCCGTGTCGCCGTTGATTTGGGCTTCTGCAATGTGTGTCTGCAGCACCTGCAGATCGTGCAGCTTCCCGAGCAGATCCTGCGCGCGCTTGATCGTTCGGACATGAGCGGCGGCCTGTTTCACGCCGCTGTCGAAGGCGAGCTCGAGACCGTAGCGGAGTTTCTTTGCCGCAATGCGCACGTCGTGCAGACGCGCCGGCGAGTACATCTGACCGGCGGCGTCCATGGCGACACTGAGACGCTTCGAACGGCGCAGCAGGCGGCTGCAAAGCGTCCGCCGCCACGGCTCCTCCGTCGCGCTCTCGAGCGCGGCGCCGACCGAGCCGAGCCGCCGCCCGAGTTTGTCGGCGTCCACGCGCTCGAGCCGTTTCAGCATGACCGCCCGTCGCGCATCGCGCTCCCGAACCACATGCGCGCGCACATCCTCGACGGCCGTGCGGGACACCTCGGCCGCCGATGCGAGCTCATCGAGGAGCGTCAGCGTCACGTCGAGCTCACGAACCGTCCCGAGCGCCCGGGTCAGACGCCGGAGTTTGCGGGTTGCCTTGCCCGCCTTGCTGCCCTTCAGCCCCGTGGCGAGCACCGGAACCGCTTCCCGCAGGCGCCTCGACGTCACGCGGGCCTGATGGACGCCCGTGTTGTCCCCGGCAGCCGCCTCGGGCAGATGGCGCTTCAGGGAGCGCGCAAGACGCTGCAGCAGCCGGGTTGTGGGCCGGGGGGCTCGAGTGTTCATGGTAGGATGACGACCGTTCTGACCTCTCCTGCGCGACGGCGACTTGTGAGTTCGCAAGTATATATCGACCGTGTAACGCGCGGAGTCAGAACCTGCTGAGCTCCCTCCTGCATGCGCATTGCCGCCATCGACATCGGTACCAATTCCATCCACATGATCGTCGTCCAGGTCCGTCCGGACCTGTCTTTCGAGGTCATTGACCGCGAAAAGGACATGGTCCGGCTGGGCGCCGGGGGGCTGGACGGTCGGAGCCTCACCCCCTCCGCCATGGCTGCAGCGCTCCAGACGCTGACCAAATTCCGCCGCCTGGCCGAATCCCGGAAGGTTGACGAGATCGTCGCCGCGGCCACCAGCGCCACCCGCGAAGCCGACAATGGTGGGGATTTCATAGCCGAGGTCGCCCGTCAGACCGGCATCCGGATAAAGGTCATCTCTGGAACGGAAGAGGCCCGGCTCATCCATCTGGCCGCCTGCTACGGCGTGGATGTCGGCGGGAGTACGGCCGTTGTCATCGACATCGGCGGCGGCAGTGTCGAAGTGACGCTCGGAACGGCCACGAAGGTCGTGCAGGGAAAGAGCTTCAAGGTCGGCGTGATTCGTCTGACGGAGCGGTTCGTCAAGAGCGACCCGCTCTCGGGACGGGACGAGCGCCGGCTGGTCAAGCACCTCAATCGGGAGACGGGATCGTATCTCGACCAGATCTCGAAGGCGGGCTTCGAGCGCGTCATCGGCACGTCCGGAACCATTCTGAGCCTTGGCGCGCTCGCGTTGACCGATGCCACCGGGCAGGCGGGCGACCGCCGCAATCAACGCGTTCCCGCAAAGGGGATTCACAGGGTCCGCAAGCACCTGGTCGAAGCCAACATCGAAGAGCGCCTGCAGATGCCCGGACTGGATCCACGCCGAGCCGATCTGAACGTGGCAGGCTCGGTCCTCCTCGACACCATTCTGCGGCGCCTCGGCGCCGACGATCTCACGCTCTGCGATCTGGCGCTCCGCGAGGGGCTCGTCCTCGACTACATCCATCGCAACACCGCGCGGATCAGGAAGATCGAGCGATACCCCGACGTCAGGCGCAGGAGCGTCATCGAGTTGGGCGAGCGATGCGGTTACTGGGCCGAGCATGCGCAGCAGGTGGCCCGGCTGGCGCTGAGCATCTTCGATCAGACGCGGAGCGTCCATGGGCTCGCCGCCCGCGAACGCGAGTGGCTCGAGTACGCGGCGCTGCTCCACGATGTCGGCGTGCACATCAGCTACGACCGCCACCACCGCCATTCCTACTACCTGATCAAGAATGGAGATCTGCGGGGCTTCGAACCTCAGGAGATTGAAGCCATCGCCCTGATGGCCCGCTACCATCGGCAGGGCACTCCGAAGAAATCGCACGAGGGGTACGGCGATTTGGGCGGGTCGCTGCGGGCGACGGTTCGTGTGCTCGGGGCGATTGTGCGCCTCGCAGAAGGCCTGGATCGGAGCCACGCGCAGGCGGTCGCCGGAATCGATTTGCTTCCGCACGGCGAGGAGTATCTCGCCCGTCTTCGCGCCCGGGGTGATGTGGAGCTGGAAGTCTGGGCCGCCCACCGCCACGTGGCACCGCTCGAACGAGAGCTGGACTCTACGATTCGATTCGAGGTCGAGCGCGCCGATTCCAAGGAACAACCGCCTCATGCTGAACAACCTGACCACGCCGCACGAGTACCCGGGAAAACTGTTCGTGGTCGAAGGAATCGACGGGTCCGGAAAAACGACGCAGCTGTCCCTCCTCGCAAAATGGCTTAGCGCAGCCGGCCATCCGGTGTTCGTCACCGAATGGAACTCGTCGGCCCTCGTGAAAGCGGCGACCAAGACGGGCAAGAAGAAGAACGCTCTCACGCCGATGACGTTCAGCCTGCTTCACGCGACCGACTTCGCGGATCGCCTCCTCTACAACGTCATCCCGCCGCTCAAGGCCGGCATGATCGTGCTGGCCGACCGGTACGCGTACACGGCGTTTGCGCGCGATGCCGCGCGTGGCGTGGACCGGTTGTGGGTGCGCGATTTGTACAGCTTCGCGGTTCGGCCCGACATGGCGGTGTACTTTCGCGTGCCCATCGACGTCTCGACCGACCGCCTGCTCGCGCGACGGGTCAAGCTGAAATTCTACGAGGCCGGCCTCGACATGGGCTGGAGCTCAAACGCAATCGAGAGCTTCCGCATGTTCCAGGGCAAGGTCCTCGACGAGTACGACCGGCTCGTCGACGAGTTCGGCCTGAGCCAGGTCAACGCAATGGGCAGCATCACCGAGCAGCAACGGACGTTCCGCAAGCTCGTCTCGCAGCACCTGGAGATCAAGGATGACGACGAACAGCCCGACGAGCAGCTTGGTTGACGCGGGGCCCGCAGCGACGCGGCCGGGCACCTACTACGGCAACGGCATCCCCTATCTCCCCATCGACGGCTATCCCGGAAAGATCATCGCCATCGAGGGCACCGACGGCGTGGGACGCTCGACGCAGATCTCGCTGCTGCGCGAATGGCTCGAGGTGCAGGGCTACGGGGTCATCGAGACCGGGTGGACGCGGTCGGAGCTGATGCAGCCGACGATCGAGCTCGCCAAGGCCAGCAACACGCTCAACAAGCTCACCTTCGTGCTCCTCTACGCCACGGACTTCGCCGATCGCCTGGAGAAGGAAATCATCCCGGCGCTCAAGGCCGGCTTCATCGTCCTGTCGGACCGGTACATCTTCACGGCGCTGGCGCGGGCCGGCGTCCGCGGCGTGGATCGGACCTGGATGCGAAGCCTCTACGGTTTCGCGATCGCGCCGCACCAGGTCTTCTACCTGAAGATCGACGAGAAGACGCTGATTCGCCGCGTGCTGCAGTCGCGCGGCATGGACTACTGGGAATCCGGGATGGACATGAAGCTCGGCGACGACATCTACGAGAGCTTCCGCGCCTACCAGCGTTCGCTCCTCCGCGAGTACGCCTCCATGGCGGACGAGTTCGGGTTTCGCGTCCTCGACGCGCGCCGCAAGGTGGACGTCATCCAGGATGAGCTTCGCCGCCAGATTGGCGCCTTCCTCGCAGACGCCGAGGCCCCTGCCGTGAAGACGGTGGACGACGTCGTGCGGGTCTAAATGGCCTCCCGCTGCCTGTTTACACCGATTTTACGCGCCAGAAACGGCCAGGAAATCGGCTTTCGCTAGTCTGACCAGACATGGTGTCCGTACAAACGCTGTCGCCGCGGCCCGTTCCGGCGGAGGGGAATCCGCAGCCGGCAGTCACGACGCGGCCGGCGATCATCGAGGCTCGCAACCTCAACTTCTACTACGGCGCCAAGCGGGCGCTGGAGTCGATTACGCTCGGCATCAGCCCGAACCTCGTGACGGCGTTCATCGGGCCATCAGGGTGCGGCAAGAGCACGTTCCTGAGGACGCTGAACCGGATGAACGACATCATCCCGGGCACCCGCATCGAGGGGCAGATCCTCATCGACGGCGACGACATCTACGCCCCGGGCAGCGACGTCGTCAGGCTCCGGCGCCGGGTCGGGATGGTGTTCCAGAAATCGAACCCGTTCCCGAAATCGATCTTCGAGAACGTGGCGTACGGGCTCCGCATCAACGGTCTGGCGCGCGACCGGTCTGCACTCCACGCGCGCGTGGAGGACAGCCTCAAGGCGGCGGCGATCTGGGACGAGGTCAAGGATCGGCTGCACGAGTCCGCGCTCGCGCTCTCAGGCGGCCAGCAGCAGCGGCTGTGCATCGCGCGCGCGCTCGCCATCCAGCCGGACATCCTGCTGATGGACGAGCCCGCATCGGCGCTGGACCCGATCGCGACACAGCGCATCGAGGAGCTCGTGTACCAGCTCAAGGCGAAGTACACCATCGTCATCGTGACGCACAACATGCAGCAGGCGGCGCGGGTGTCGGACCACACCGCCTTCTTCTGGCTCGGCCGCCTCGTGGAGTACGCCCCGACCGACAGGATTTTCACGAACCCGGCCGAAAAGCTGACGGAAGATTATGTAACGGGGAGATTTGGGTAGTCCGAATCCCGAATCCCGAGTCGAATCCCGAGTCCCGAATCCCGAGTCCCGACCTTATGTCCGATACCGTCGTTCGTCATTTCCAGGAGGAGCTCGAACAGCTCAAGACCCGCCTGCTCGAGATGGGAGGCCTCGCGGAGGATCGCGTGCGGGCGTCCATCGACAGCCTGGTCCGGCGCGATCCGGACGTCGTCATGCGGGTTCTCGACGGGGACCGGCCGATCAACCAGCTCCACATCGAAATCGACAACCGGTGCTTCAAGCTGCTGGCCCTTCATCAGCCGATGGCGGTTGACCTGCGGGCGATTGTGTCCGCGGTGAAGATCAACACCGATCTCGAGCGCGTCGGGGACCTGGCTGTCAACATTGCCGAAGCGGCCCGCCGGTATATGCGTCATGCGCCGGTCAAGGAGCTGATTGATATTCCGCGCATGGCGACGATCGCCCAGGCGATGCTGCGCGATGCCCTGGACGCTTACGTGCGCCGCGACACCACGCTCGCGCAGGCGGTGCTCAATGCCGACGACGGCCTGGATGCGTTGAAGACGCAGCTCTTTCGTGAGCTGCTGACATTCATGCTGCAGGACCCGACGACCATCGAGCCGGCCCTGGATTTGATTCTGGTCTCCCGTCACCTGGAACGGATCGGAGACCACGCGACCAACATCGCGGAGGACGTCATCTTCATGGTGCTCGCGAAGGACGTCCGGCACCATTCCGGGGAGCCGGCCTAGCAGCCCGTGGTGAGAGTCTGGCGTCGCACCGAGACGAGCGAGGCGCCCCGCGGGCAAGGCGCGACGACCGAGAATACCGGCTGTATTTGAGGGAGGAGCGACGCAGCCCCCGGGGATGCCTCGCTCGTCGAATGCAGCCAGAGTTTCACCACGGGCTGCTAGCCCCTTTCGGCCGTCCTCCCTTCCACTCCGCCCTTCTTTCGGGCCATCAGATAGAATACAAAGGTTGCACATGGTGCAGCCTGAACCTCCATGCGCGTATTGCGGACGCCGTCCGATCGATCCGGCGTGGCGACCCTTCTGCTCTGAGCGGTGCAAGATGGCCGATCTCGGGCGGTGGCTGTCGGAGGACTACCGCATTCCCGGGGCACCGATTCCCCCAGACGAAGAAGACGCTGAGTAGACATGGCCGACACGCTCACCATCACTGACAATCGGACCGGGAAAACGTACGAGCTGCGCATCCAGAATGGCACCATCCGGGCCATGGACCTCCGGCAGATCAAGGTCTCGCCGGACGAATTCGGGATGATGACGTACGACCCGGCATTCATGAACACCGCGGCGTGCCGCAGCGGGATCACCTACATCGACGGCGATCGCGGGATTCTGCTCTATCGCGGGTATCCCATCGAGCAGCTGGCGGAGCACAGCGACTACCTGGAAACCGCCTACCTGATCCTGTTCGGGGAGCTTCCCTCGCCCGGTGAGCTCGATGCGTGGGTCAGCGACGTCAACAGCCACATGATGCCTCCGGAGGGCATCAAGAAGTGTGTCGAGGGGTTTCGCTACGATGCGCATCCGATGGGGATGTTCCTCAGCACTGTGGGGGCGATGTCCACGTTCTATCCGGACGCCAAGAACATCTTCGATGCCTCGTCGCGCCGGCTCCAGACCATCCGGCTGATTGCGAAAGTGCCGGGCCTGGCGGCCTACGCCTATCGGCACACGATCGGGCGCCCGTTCGTGCTGCCCGACAACGACCTGAGCTTCTCGGGCAACTTCCTGAACATGCTCTTCAAGATGACCGAGCCGCGCTACAAGCCGCATCCGGTCCTGGAGCGTGCGCTCGACGTGCTGTTCATCCTGCACGTCGATCACGAGCAGAACTGCAGCACGCACGTGATGCGGGGCATCGGCAGCTCGCATGCGGATCCCTACTCGTCGCTGGCGGGCGCGGCCGCGGCGCTGTACGGGCCGCTGCACGGGGGCGCCAACGAAGCGGTGCTGCGGATGCTGGCGGAAATCGGGACGATCGACCAGGTTCCCGCCTTCGTCAAGCGGGTGAAGGCCGGCGAGGGACGGCTCATGGGGTTCGGCCACCGGGTCTACAAATCGTACGACCCGCGCGCCAAGATCATCAAGCGCATCGCGGACCTCGTCTTCGAGGTGACGGGCAAGAATCCGCTGCTCGACATCGCGCTGGAGCTCGAGCGCATCGCGCTCTCGGACGACTACTTCGTCACCCGGAAGCTCTATCCGAACGTCGACTTCTACTCGGGCCTGATCTATCAGGCCATGGGCTTCCCCGTCGAGATGTTCCCGGTGCTGTTCGCCATCCCGCGCACGGCGGGCTGGATCGCGCAGTGGGAGGAGATGCTCACCGACGCCGAGCAGAAGATCGCCCGTCCGCGGCAGGTCTACATCGGTCAGGCGAAGCGGGACTACGTGAGCAGGGACAAGCGGAGATAAACACGTCACGGAGGGGACGGAGCTCACGGAGAAAATCCACCACGGAGAGACACGGAGATAGCAGGCTGGCTAGAGGCAGGCACTCACAGCTCGTTATCGGAGACAGAGAGCGGTCGGCCCGCGCTGTGCGCGGTGGAGAGGGAGAGGATCTCCCGAACACAAGCCCGAGAGAAAACATTCGGGTTTGAGTTCGGGAGATCCTCTCCCTCTCCTACGCCGGCCAACGGCCGGCGGCCGACCGCCGCTCCCTCCGGCCACCCCGTGTCTCCGCTTCTCCGTGGTTGTCTTGCTCCGTGGCCTCCGTTTCCTCTAGCGCAGATGGAGATATGCGGAAGCTAGCGACCACACTGCTCATCCTCCTCGCGGCGGGGTGCCTCGGGGCCGCCCAGTCGTCCTCCGGGAAGTTCGACGGCGCGCGCGCCTACGAGCACATTCGGCAGCTGGTCGCGATTGGACCGCGTCCCGCGGGATCCGCGGGCGCCGAGAAGACACGCTCGTACATCCGGCAGCAGTTGGGTTCGGCAGGCCTCCAGGCGCAGGAACAGTCGTTCGTCGCCGACACCCCACTCGGGCCGGTGAAGATGACGAATCTGCGCTTCACGATACCAGGACCCGGCCGAGGGCGCCTAGTGATCGGCGGCCACTACGACACGAAGATCTTTCGTGACTTCACCTTTGTCGGCGCCAACGACGGCGGCTCGAGCACGGCGTTTCTCATCGAGCTTGGACGCCTGCTGAAGACCCGTGCGAACGGGATCACGATCGAGCTGCTCTTCATCGACGGGGAAGAGTCGACGGGTGACTGGCAGGGAAAGGATCACACGTACGGCAGCCGGCACTACGTCGAAGCCGCACGCAAGGATGGCACCCTCAAGGACATCCGCGCCTTCATCCTCGTCGACATGATCGGAGACCGCAACCTCGTCATCAAGCGCGAATCGCGGTCCACGCGCTGGCTGACCGACGCGATCTGGGGGGCGGCGAAGCGGCTGAACCGGTCGGAGTTCTCCGACGAATCGACGCCCGTCGAGGACGATCACCTCAACTTCCTCGAGGCGGGCGTGCCGGCCGTGGACCTGATCGATCTCGAGTACTGCACACGGACCGGATCGATGGCCTGGCACACGCGCGACGACACGCTGGACAATGTCAGCGCGCGATCGCTCGAAGTCGTCGCCGAGGTGCTGCTCGCGGCGCTGCCCGCCATCGAAAAACAGCTCACGCGCCGGTAGCCGGCTTCCGCGCGATGGCCGCCGCGACGCCATCGAGGATGCGGTCCAGCCCGAACGTGAACTCTGGATCCGTCGCCGGGTCGGCGCCGCCCTTCGGTGAGGCCTCGAAGAGCCCCGAAGTGAACAGCGCGGCGACCTCGGGAAACTTTCTCGGGTCAACCAGCTTCACCAGGTTTCTGCCATAGCGCTGCTCGGTCTGCCCTTTGGTGATGCCTGTCGCCTTCCGACCGAGCTTCAGGTCGTCCGACAGGAGGGCCGACTGCCGCACGTAGCCACTCACGAGGAGCAGGATCCCCATCTTCTCCTCCCACCCCAGACCAGTGCCACGGAGGATCTGCAGCGCGCGTTCCATCCACGCTATCTGGTTCGGTCCGGCTGGCGGACCGGAAATCGGGAGACGGGCCAGCCAGGGGCGGCGATGATACAGCTGCCGCTCGGCAGAGGCCCACCGCCGCAAAGGATCCCGCCACTCCCCTGCGGGCGCTGCCATCACCGGGGGAGCGCCAACGGCAAGATCCTGCATGAGGGCGAGCAATTCGTCTTTCGAGCCGACGTAGCGGTAGAGCGACATCGCCGTCACCTTGAGCGCCCGGGCGATCCTGGGGAGGCTGGCCCCTTGCAGTCCGTCGCGATCGGCAAGAGTGACGGCCGTCCGCACGACTTGTTCGACGTCGAGTTCAGCCGGCCGGCCAAGCCGCGATTGCACCGGCAGTCCCCAGAGCCGCCGCAGTTCTATCGGCACGTCCTCGTTCGCGATTCCCCGCTTCTTTCGACGCCCGGCGCTCATCGCTCCATCATGCCGCAGTCTAATTAGTATATGTAGTATAGTTTCTATATTACATTAATGGACAGCGCACAAAGGGAGCAGGAGTCGTGGTATCAGCGCACATCACATTTCCAGTGGCGGAACCTCTGGCGCCGGTTCGGCCCACAGAGCGTGCGCTGGCGCCGGACCTGACGCGAGGAGCCATGCTGCTGTTCATCGCGCTCGCGAACGCCGTGGGCGTGGTTGGTGCTCAGCCTCAAACCCAGTCGGATCCGCGCGGCGTCGGACGGTGGGTGGATCTGTTCATGGTCGTCGTCATGCACGCCCGGACGTATCCCGTGTTCGCCATCATGTTCGGATACGGCCTCGTGCAGCTGGCCACGCGGCTCGATCGCGCGGGCGCCACGCCGGAGAGAGTGCGTTCAGCGCTGCTGCGCCGTAACGCCTGGCTGGTGGGGTTCGGCTTGGCCCATGCCGTGCTGCTCTACTTCGGTGATTTCCTCGGCGCCTACGGCATCGTCGGAATTGTCGCCACGCTCGCGCTCCTGCGCCGCGGCGCGCGGGTGCACCGGGCACTGCTCTGGCTCTGGGGGTTCATGGTTCTGGAGGTCCTGGTGCTGGCCGCGGTCGTGACGTCGCACCTGCTACAGGGCTCGACCCCCCAGGCGCCGTTGCCTGTCGCGGAGATCCGCTCGCTCGCCGCTCCCGACTACATCACGTCGATGTTCGAACGGATTCGCGAGTGGCCGCGGCACACGCTCACCGTGGTGCCGTTCATCATCATCGTGTGGCTGGGGATGTGGGGAGCGCGGCATCGTCTGCTGGAGGAACCTGCGACGCATCGCCGATTGTTGCGACGGATTGCCGCCGGCGCGCTCGGCATCGCCGTCGCCGGTGGACTGCCCCTGGGCCTCACCAGCGCGGGACTCCTCCACGCCGATGCGGCAACGATCTCCCTGATGACTCTTCTTCATCAGGCCAGCGGCATGTTCGGCGGACCGGGATACGTGGCGCTCTTCGGCCTCGCCGCACTGCACCTGTCCCGAGGAAATCCCTCGCGGACGATCGCGCGCTTCACGCGTGTGGTGACTGCGCTGGGTCAGCGGTCACTTTCGGGGTATCTCTTCCAGTCCGTGGCGTGGCTGCTCCTGCTGGCGCCCTACACGCTCTCGCTGGGGGAGCGGTTCGGCAACCCGATGCTCACGGCGGCCGCGATCGCAACGCTTGTCTGGCTCGCGAGCCTCGCCGGGGCCTCGCTGATGGACCGCCACGGTTATCGCGGACCGGCGGAAGCCCTGCTCCGGCGATTGATCTACGGCGGCAGCCGGAGGAGCAGCCAGGCGCGCACACCGGACTTCGAGGTGCGCAGTTGACGCCCGGACTAGTGATCCAGCTCCTGCCTGATCTCGTCTTCCGTGAGCACTGTCGCGGACGCCTTCGCTCTTGCGAACACTCGATCGACCTGAGCGTCGGTCACGGTCAAGCCTCGCTTTTCGAGCCAGAACACGACGTTCGATCGGCCTGACATGGGGCCGACCTCGATCGTCTGTTGGCGGCCGACCATCGTGGCCGGTACGCCGGAATAGACGGCATCGACGAGCACCTGATCCTGCTTGCGGTAGGCCTTGATGACCGCCGCGGCGTGGACGCCCGTTGCCGTCCTGAACGCGTCACGCCCCACGACCGGATAGTTAGGGGGAATCGGCACACCGGTCGCCTCCGACACCGTGTCGCAGTACTCAACGAGTGCTGACAGGTCCCGCTCCAGGTATCCCATCAGCACGAGGTTCACGAGCAGCGTATCCATGGGCGTGTTGCCGACCCGCTCGCCGATACCGATCGCGGCGCCGTGCAGCCGCGTGGCGCCCGCGTCCAGGGCCGCGAGCGTATTGATCACGGCAAAGTCCCGATCGCGGTGACCGTGCCAGTCGATCCCGATCCCGCCACCGCACCCCTCGATCACCTCGCCCACGAACCGGACGACGGCTGCCGCGCCGGAGGGCGTGGCGTGGCCGACGGTGTCCGCCACGCACACGCGCGAGGCGCCGGCGCTGATGGCCGCGGTATAGAGCCGCCGCAGCGTTTCCGGATCCGCGCGCGTCGTGTCCTCGGTGACGTACATGACCGGCAGGCCTTCACCGACGGCGAACGAGACCGCCTCCTCCGTCAGCCGCAGCAGGTGGTCGAGCGTCCACCCTTCCGCGAACTGCCGCAGCGGACTCGACCCGATGAAGGTGCAACACTCGATAGGGATGCCGGCCCGCTGCGAGATCTCCGCGATCGGGGTGATGTCCGCGATAACCGTCCTCGCGGCGCAATTCGCCTTGACCGACAGGCGCTGGGACGAGATCTCGCGGGCCAGGCGCTCGACATCGTGGACGACGTGGGCGCCGGCGCCGGGCAGTCCTATATTGGCGGTATCGATCCCGAGCCTGTCGATGAGGTGCAGGATGTCCAGCTTCTGCTCGATCGTCGGGCAGCGCACGGACGGGGACTGCAGGCCGTCCCGCAGAGTCTCATCGTTCAGCATCACCGCGCGGGGACCCTGCTCCGCCGTGCGGTTCCAGTCGTGGATGAGAGGATGCATAGTAAACCGTCAACACCGCCGCAACCCACACGACGGCGGTCCACATCGTCGCCACCCAGGCGGCATGGCGAATCGCGGGATCCATCACTTCGGGAATCGCGGTGACGGGACCGCGACCCGCCGCGGCGAGCTCGGCGCGGAGCAGATAGTCCTTTACGCCGCGTACGACCAGCATCTCGAACAGCGCGTTCCAGAGCCCGATGCCCAGGATGGTCCACCCGATCGCGACGAGCCTGAGCCTCGGGTGGAGCCGCCGCAGGCTACCCTCCGTACCTGAGCACCATCGCCGTGATGTCGTCGCTTTGCGGGGCGCCACGGGTGAACTGGCGCACGTCAGCGAAGAGGGCCTCGAGCATCCGCCTGGGCTCTGCCGCCAGGTTCTTCTCCACGAGCTTCACGATCCGCTCTTCCTCGTATTCCTCGGCCGTCAGCGACATGGCTTCCGACACGCCGTCGCTGAACACGATGAGCCAGTCACCCTTCGCGAGCGTCACGGTGTCTTCATCGTAGGTGGCGTTCTCGAACAGGCCGACGATCGGACCGCCGCTCTCGAGCCGCTTGACGGTCAGGGCTCCCTCGCTGCCCGAAATGACGAGCGGCGGGTTGTGCCCGGCGTTGCAGTACGTCAGCCGGCCGTCCGGACGAAGCGCGCCGTACATCAACGTGACGAACCGCGACTCAATCCCGCGCTTGTAGAGCGCAAGGTTGACCCGTGCGATCGTCTGTGACGGCGAGTCACTTGTGGCCGCCTGCGCGGCGAACATCCCCTGCATCATCGCGCTGAGGAGCGCCGCGGGCGGGCCCTTGCCGGCCACGTCGCCCAGCGCGAACCCGAGCGCGCCGGTCGGCAGGTCGACGTAGTCGTAGAAGTCCCCACCGATGGAGCGGCACGGCAGCGAGGCGGCCGCCGCATTGAAGAAGGATCCGCTCCGCGCCATCTTCGGGAGCAGCGACTGCTGGATCTCCGCTGCGATCCGCATCTCCTGCTCCATCCGCGCCTTCTCCATCGTTTCGCGATAGAGACGCGCGTTCTCGATGGCGACCGCCGCCTCGGTCGCGAGCGTCTCGAGCGCCGCCCGCGTAGAGTTGGACATCAGGATGCCCTTTTCGCGGCTGTCGAGATACAGCACGCCGATCCGGCGCTCCTCCCCGACCGCTTCCGCCTTGTCGAGGTAACGCACGAGACGCAACGGGACGCAGAGCACGTTGCGGATGCCGAGCGCGACGGTGCCCATGTGCACGCTGGCGAGATCGCCATCGAGCAGGTCCGCCACGAGGCGAGGTTCTCCCGTTCGAAACACTTCCTCCGGAATCTTCCGGCTGGTGGCGAAGCTGCTGCCCGGCAGGGTGGAATGCCCCCGGCCTCGCGCCATCTTGAACTCGAGATCGTCCACGTCGGCGGGGGCGAGCATGATGAACCCGCGCTCGGCGCCGCTCACGTCGATCGCCGAATCCAGCACCATCGACAGGACGTCGTCCAGCACACGTCCCGTGCCCAGCGCGCGAAGGCCTTCGAGCAGCGTCGCGATCTGCCGGAGGTCGCCAATCGCCGTGGTGGTAGCGGTGCGCTCGGGGACGGCCTCCGTGTCGGCGGTCAGGAAGACCATCTCGGCGCCGCCACTCCGTCCGAGCCGGATGCGATCCCCGTGGACCAGGGTCCTTTCGGTGACCTGTTCGCCGTTGACGTAGGTGCCATACCGCGACGTCCGATCCTTGAGGAGGTAGCTGTTGTCGACCGTCAGCACCTCCGCATGATCGCGGGACACCTCGCTCCCGGCGAGGCGCAGATCGTTCGTCTCGCGCCGTCCGATTTCGAACGGCGTCTTGGCAATCGGCACGACGCGCCGGCCCAGCGCGTCGGTCACTTCAAGGCGGGCCTCGGGCATCGGGAGAGTGTAACTCAGCGCCGCCGGACGAGGCGAGCGATGACCAGAATGACGCCCACGACGGCTGACGCGCCGGCCCCCCCGGTCAAGGCCTCCGCATGTGCGGACGACTGTGCCATGACAATCAGGACCAGCGCGATGAGGAACGGGACCACGGCAACCACCATTGGCGGTCCCGCGGTGCTACGGCGCTTGACGAGGGCCGGGCTGCGGATCGGCTCCGTGGTGCCGGTGCCGCATCGGTAACAGATGATGGCCTTGTCCGCGATCTCGGTCCCGCAGTTCCGGCATTGCATGTCCGCCGATTATGTCGCACCGATCGGCCGCTTGGAAAGCATCCGATAGTGGGACTACGCCGCGCCTGCCCTCAGCCGCACCGCCGGCGCGGACTTTCGGGGAATCAGGACGCGAACGATGGACATGAGCACCAGCACGAGGCCGAACGTGCACACGATCGTCGCCCCGGTCGGGAGATCGAGCATGAGCGAGAGATACACGCCCAGCGCCGACACGACCGTGCCCATGGTCCAGCCGATCGCCAGCCGCTTGCCTATGGAGTCGGCATAGAGCATCGCCGCGACCGACGGAACAATCAGATAGCAGAAGACGAGCAGCACGCCCGCGATGGCGACAGAGGAGGTCACCACGAACCCGAACGAGGCGTAGAACAGGAAGTCCCACCACCGGACGTTCAGGCCCGTCTTGTCCGGATCATCGTGGTTCATCGAGATCGTGAGGAACTGCTTCCGGAAGACGTAGTGAAAAATGCCGACCGCGCCGTAGAGGAGCGCCGTCTTCCCGACTTCGTGCCACGACACGGCGATGATGTTGCCGACGAGCATGTGCTTGAGGTGCTCGGACTCCGACGTGGATTTGCTCATCGCCACGATGGCGGCCGCCGACGCGACGGCGTAGCTGATGCCGATGATGGCTTCCTGCGGGATCCTGGAGCGCTTTCCGCGAATCATGGAGAAGATGGCGGCCCCGATGAACGTGAAGATCAGACTCACCCAGTAGACCGACGGGGCGTGCGGATCGCCGTTCGAGAACGGAAGAAAGATGGCAATCGTCGCCCCGAGCGCCGCGATCTGCGCCAGCGAGAGATCGACGAAGATGACGCCGCGTTCGACGACATGCACGCCGAGGTACGCATGGATGCCGGTCAGGATCAGGCTGGCCACGAACGGGGCGGCCAGAAAGTCGAGCACCTGCAGGAGGGTGAGATCCCCCATCCTATCGCGCTCCCGTCTTCTTGATCGCCGCGACCAGCAGGTTGATGTCGTAGTCGAAGAGCTGGAAGTAGTCCCCGACTTCCTTGACCCCGCCGACCGACGGCGGCATCACGAGCACGGCCGCCCCCGTGTCGCGACCGATCGCATTCGGCGTCTTCAGGTCGAAGTAGGGCTCCACGAGGACGATCTTCACGTTCTGGCGCTTCATTTCCTGCTCGAGATCGAGCGTGTGCGCCGGCGACGGAGGAATGCCGGGCTTCGGCTCGACGTATCCGATGACGTCCAGACCGAACGCGTCGGCGAAGTTCGGCCAGGATCGATGGTACGACACCACCTTCAGGCCCTTGTAAGGGGCCATCGCCGCTTTCCACCGCGCCTCCCCTTCCGTCAGACGGCGGTCGAAATCCGCATAGCGCTGGGCAAAGTACGCGGCGTCGCCGCGGCTCAACTCCGTCAGCTTCGCCTGCACCGCCTGCGCGATGCGCCGGCCATTGGCTGGATCGAGCCAGTAATGCGGGTTGCCCTGCGGATGGACGTCCCCCATCGCTCTCGTGATTTGCCCGGTCGGAATGTCCAGGATTTTCGCGTTCTGCGAGGCGTCGAGATATCCGGCGCCACCCTGCTGGATCTTGGCGTTCCGGCTCTGGGTGATGAGCGGCGGCAGCCAGCCAATCTCCAGTTCGCGCCCGACGGCCACGAGCAGGTCCGCCTGGTGCAGCTTCAGGATGAAGCTCGGCTTCGCTTCTACGAAGTGCGGATCCTGGTAGCCCTTCGCGAGCGAATCCACGGTGACCTTGTCGCCACCCACTTCCTTGACGATGGAGGCGAGGTCCTGGGTCGAGGTGATGACGTTGAGCGCGGCAAAGGCGTTCGTGCTCCCGAAGAGCGCAAGCACCGCCGCTAGGGTCACTGTCCACCGGCTGATGACTTTCATCGGGTCTCCCTCTCTTTATGTTCTGACTGCACGGGCATTCCGCCGGTTTCCCGCGCCGTCGCCTAGAACGTATGCGCGCCGTGCGCGCCGATCGCGAACAGGAACTGAAACAGCAACTCGTTCGACGTGACATTCTCGGCGTACCGGGTCCGGCGATACTGCCCGCGAATCTGACTGAACTCGCTCGGCCAGTAGGTCAGCACGAACGAGGGTCCCTTGTCGGTCAGGGTGGAGTCCGTCGCGCGCTGGGAGTGGTCGTAGCGGAGGCCGCCGAACCACCTCCGCGCGAACTGATACTCGCCGCTGGCGTACATGCCGAAGGCCGACACGTCGCCCATGTCCTGCGCCCGGTGGCTCCAGACCAGCTCGGTGCGGCCGAGGAACCGCCGATACACCGCCCGCCGGAGCGGCCGGTATCGAATCGTGGCATCGACGCCGAAGAGCCGCGTCTTCGTATCGAGGCCCGCGTCGTTGTGGCCGGTCGTGAACGACGCCCCTACGTCCAGGTTCGTGCCTTCGGTGAGATCGCGGTAGCCCCGGATCCGACCGAGCCAGCTCACGTCGCTGCGCTCGCCCGCCTGGAACACACCGGAGTTCCCCTGATACACCTCACCCGTCGCCTCGAGAAAGAGGACCGGGTTCATGATCAGTTTCGAGACGGAGATGCCCGAATCGTTGATGCCTTCCGCCCCCCCCATCAGGTTTTTCATCACGAGCGGAGCGTCCACCCACGGGAGCGTGTGCGCGTGCATCGTGTTCACCTTGCCGAACTGCTCTTTCATCTTTCCGACCTTGGCGAGAAGGCCGCCGGGCAGGCTCGTCAGCGTGAGAAAGCCTTCTTCGATCTCGAGGCCCTCGGGAGACGCGGCCAGAAAGAAGTCGGCGCGGGCATACGGATCGACGATGGCCTGGAGCGAAACCTCGGCTTCCTCGAGCTGGAGCGAAGGTGCGGACTCGATGCTGTTCTTGCCCGCCGCACCGAGAAAGTTGCCGATGACGGCCATGTCGGGATTGAAGATCTTCGACAGCGCCGAGCTGTTGCCATAGACAGGGAGGGCCCCCTGCGGGCCGCCGGCGCCGGCGGCGCCCGACGGCAGGTCCACTCCGCCCCCACCCTGACGGGGCTGAGGAGGTGCGGGAGCCTCGGCCACCGTCGTCGGGGCGGCGGGCGGCGGCGCAGCCGTTGGTGGTGCGGGCATCGCGGCAGCGTCCGTGGGTGTGGCGGGCGCCGCAGGCGCTTCAGGCGCTGCCGCTCCAAGCTTTGCCTCGAGCGCCGAGAGCCGTGCTCCGTACCGAGTCCCGGATGGCTTCGAACTCCTGACGAAGGCGCTCGAGCTCCTGGCGCACCTGCTGCGGGTCCGCGGGAGCGGCTCCCGCGGCGGCCGGTGGAGCCTGCGGCGCCGCCTGCGCCTGCGCGAACGCTGGAACCGTCCCGACGAACGCAACGGCAGCGACGCTGCCGCATGCCACAGCGCGCCTGATGAACGCAGTTACTGAGACCACAAACACCTCCGGCCCTGTTGGATCAGGAACGGGAAAGGAGGCCCGTCAGAACGGGCGACCCACCGATTATTCGGCTGTCAGGAAAGCGATCTCAGACGGCGGGCGGAGCGCGACCGGGCGTCGAACGGCGTGCGGCGGAATCCGGCGGTGTGATCGGCTCGAAGACTGTGGCTCCGGCGTCGTTCAGCCAGAACCGCGCGAGCACCGCGGGATCCGCGGCGGCCTCCGCTGACGATCCCACGACGCACGTCGTGCAGTGGTTCGTGGATTTGAGGTGGCAGACGAAATCGTGATGCGCGAAGGGCGCCAGCGCCGCAGCGAGGACGTACAGTGCGAGGACCAACTTCAACCCGGGGCCGGGTCTGGATCCGCGAAAGAGCCTGCGGGAACGGTCCATCTACTCTCGATTATACGGGCCTGTCGAGCCAAAACGCAAAGCGCCGGGCAGCTATACTTTCCCGATGTTCCCGGTGAGCGACGTCATTCCGTCGAAGACGACGCCCTACGTAACCGTATCGCTCATCGTGGTCAACGCGCTGATCTTCCTCTATCAGCTACAGCTCGACAGCGAGGGGGTCCAGCTGCTCTGGCAGCTGTTCGGATTGGTGCCCGCCTACTTTTCCTGGACCACCGTCTTCACGAGTATGTTCCTGCACGAGGGATGGCTGCACCTGCTCGGGAACATGCTGTATCTCTGGATCTTCGGCGACAACGTCGAAGACAGCCTCGGCCACGCCGGATTTCTGGTCTTCTATCTCTTCTGCGGCGCTGCCGCCGCGCTGGGACAGGTGGCGATCTCCCCCATCTCAACGCTCCCGATGATTGGTGCGAGCGGCGCCATCGCCGGCGTCATGGGGGCGTACTTCGTCATCTATCCACACTCGCGCGTCCTGACGATCGTCTTCCTGGTGTTCTTCCTCGACATGATCGAGATCCCGGCGATCTTCTTCCTGGGAATCTGGTTCGTGAAGGAGCTGTTCAACGGGGTTGGATCGCTGGGCACGCGCGACACGCTCGGCGGTGTCGCCGTCTGGGCGCACATCGCCGGATTCGCCGTCGGCGGCATCACCGGCTTCATCTACCGGCTGCGTCAACCCGTTCGGCGGGCGTACTGGGAGTGAGGAGCTCGCAGCTGAAAGCTCACAGCTATCAGCTAACAGCTGTCAGTTCTTGTTTTCTTGCTGAGAGCTGACAGCTGAGAGCTCTCAGCTGCCCGTGCGCACCCTGATGTCCTGCGAGACGCGGGCGAGCTCGATCATCAGCCGCTCGAACTCCTTGGCGTATTCCTCGGGTGCGAGAAAGTTCTTGCGGATCTTCAGATCGTCGACTTCCGCCGTCAGGAACGTGCGGCGTTGAAAGAGCCGCAAAAGGACCTCGTTCGTGGGGGCGGCGCCCGGGAGCGACTCGTCCAGATACGTCCGGCTGGCGTAGGAACCGTCCGCACCCTGATCGGCGACGTCCTTCCCCGCGCCGTCACCGTTGTCGTCCAGCAGGGCGCGCTCCGTGGAGAGCTGCCCGCGCTGCTGGTAGTGTCGCTTGACGGCGCTGCTGGCCCCCGCAAACGCCTCCCACACGGAGATCCGGCCGTTCTTGTCGAGATCCGACGCTTCGTCTCCGAGCGCGCGGATGAAGTACTCGGGAAAGACCGTGTCGAAGCGCTGTGCGGCGGAATCGGTCGCGGTGATGACGACCCGGCGCGGTGCGGCCAGGCGTTCCAGGAACGGGAAGCTCGCGGACGTGGTGTCGACGACGACAACGCGGCCGGGAATGGGGCGGAGTGCTGCCGCCCATTCAGCAGACTCGAGGTCGGGACCGACGAGATTGAACTTCGCGTCCACACCGTCGAACGTGCCATGGCCCATCATCACTACCAGCAGGAGATCCTCTCGTGTCATCCGCTGCCGAAGCGACGCGAGCACGCGGCGGACGTTGTCGCCCGTCGCCGCCGAGGCCGGCTGCCCGGTCTCGGACAGAACCGTGACCGCCGCGGGATCGAACTTGAAATTGTCAACCAGCGTCCGCGACAGATCGCGGCACCAGCGGCCGTACTGCACGACATACTCCTGCCCACCGCTCGCGCCCGACACGATCAGCGCATACCGATCTTGCGCCGCGACCGGCGCGACGCTGATCCACAGAATGACAATGATCCAGAAAATCGCGACGAGGCGAAAACGCCCAGCACCCTGGCACCGTGGCACTTTGGCACTCTGGCACTTTGGCACCCTGGCCCTTTGGCACCCCTTCATCGCATCCCCCATCTACGCCGCAGAATCCATTCGGTTCCGAGGAGCATGACGATGGCGGCAAATGACCAGCCGGTGTTCCAGAGGTCGCGCGTCGCGGAGAGGCGGGCCGCGGGAATGCCGGCGGTCAGCAGATCGGGAAGCCTGGGGACGTCGCCGGCGGCAATGACGCGACCACCCGATCGGCGGGCGAGACGCT
Source organism: uncultured Acidobacteriota bacterium (assembly GCA_963749835.1). Lineage (GTDB taxonomy): Bacteria > Acidobacteriota > Vicinamibacteria > Vicinamibacterales > 2-12-FULL-66-21 > JALZOC01. The sequence continues at coordinate 1,144,859 of CAVVOD010000001.1, read as the reverse complement.
CGAGGAACTGCACGTTCAAGCGTGGATCCGACATCTCAGGATCGGACCCTCCGACGAGCAAGACCGTTGCGGCGGACCCGAGCAGCGCGGCGCCCCGGCGGGCCTCGGCGCTCACACGATAGACCCCCGCCTGTTCGGGGCGGAAGCGCGCGACGTACTCGCCAGGCTTCCGTGCCGGGCCGCTCGCAGCGGCGGCGCGCAGCCGTTCGACCCGGCCGTCCGGCGATGTGACGAACAGATCGACGGTCGCGTCGAGTTGCGGCTCGAAGCTCGCCGTGCGCACGACCGCCTGAACCGCCAGGGACTCGCCGGGCGATGCGCCGGCCGGAACCCTCAACGCGATCGGATCGCCGGCCGGGAGCGCGAGCCAGCGCACGGCCTGGCGCCAGAACGTGTCATACGATCGATCCGAGGACGGCAGCAGCATGCGCCAGCGCCATGCGGCCTCCCCCGTGAACATCATCGTCCGCCCCTCGCCGTAGCGCTGGACGGCGACGAGCGCGCGCGTCGTGCCTCCTGCTCCAGCCGTCACTGCCAGCACCGTCGCGCCCGGCCGCGCGCCGCCAAGTGGCGAGACGGACGCCAGCGCCGGAGCGGCCGCCCACTTCTTCCGCGTGTCGTCACGCGAGGATCCAAGCTGCATCACCGGATGGGCCTCACCTGCGGCGGTGAGTGTGACGAGATTCATGCCCCGCGAAGACGAAGCAGGAAGGACGTCGTCCACGCGGCTGGAGAGCTGCAAGGGAAGCACGTCCTCGACTGGAGTGTTCTGGAGGCCCGGCGTGCCGAAGGAACGGGCGCCCAGCACGAGCAGGCCTCCCCCGCGCCTGGCCACGAAGTCGCGGGTCGCATCGAGCTCCGCCGTCGTCAGCTGCCCGGACTCGACGTTCGCCAGCACCAGCGCGTCGTAGGCGAAGAGATCTTCGAGGCGCTTGGGGTATCCGCTCGTCAACGCGTCGCTGCGGGAGCGGGACGCCTGGATATAGAACGTGTCGGTCCCTTGATCGTTTTTTCCCTTCCGCACGATCGAATCAATCTCGAGTCCCGTATCGGTAGCCCAGGCGCGCTTGAGAAAACTGTGCTCGAAGCCCGGCGCCCCTTCGACGAAGAGGACGCGGCGCAGGCGCGACGGGGGTTGCACGATCGTGCTCCGTGTGTTGTTCTCCGGAACGAGCTCGCCGGTCGCGACAGGCACGTCCACCGTGTAGACCGTCGCGGATCCTCGCGCCGGCGACACCTGGAACACCTCATGAACCGGGACCCCGTCAGCCGACGGGGTGACGCGGCGGACTTCGAGCGGCCGCCCGTTCTCGAGCAGCCGGATCGCCAGCGGTTCGGTCCCGTGTCCGTGGCTCACCGCGGAGACGGCGAGCTCGATGCGCGAGTCGTCCAGCACCGCGTCTGCGGCCGTGATGCTCAGGACCTCGCGATCGCCTGCGGCGATGGTCGAGCCGAACCCCATGGTGAACACGGGCGGCGTCTCCGGGTCGTCGACCTGAGCCGACGTGTCAGCGGTATCTCCACCATCCGACAGGAGGACAATGCCCGCCACCGGGCGGCCACGGAAGCGCTCAGCGACGACGGCAAGCGCACGGGAGATGTCGCTGCGGCGATCGGTGGGCGCGAGCGCCGCCGGAGACGTGGCCCGCACGTCTTCGCCGAACGCGAGCACCTCAACACGGAACTTCGGCCCCAGGAGCGGCATCAGCTCGCGCGTGATCACCTCGCGCGCGCGATCGATGCGGGAGGCACCATTCGCGTCCGCGATGCTCATGCTGCGCGACGCGTCGACCAGTATGGGAACGACCGCGTCACGAGTCCCCTCTTCGACCGTGCGGATCGGACGCATCAGAAAGAGGATCAAGAGCAGCAGTGTGACCGCGCGGAGGACGATGAGTCCACCGCGCCTGCCCGCACCAGGTGTGGCGCGCCGATACGCGAACCACGACACGAGGCCGACCGCGGACACGGCCAGCAGGAAGCCCCACCAGGGGAGAGGATGCGCGAACGTCACGGCTTCTTGACCTTCTTCGCGCTCGCCAGCGACTCGAAATACCGCGCGATGAGCGGCTGATACCCCTCAGGCACGCGCTCGCTGCCGCCGGCGCTGAAGCGATCCTCCGCCGCCTTGCGCGTCAGCCGGCTCGACACCGCCGCTTCGTGCTGATCGAGCGCCAGATCCAGCGCCTTCCGCAGTGAGTTCCACGCGCTGCGATCCTGTTTGAAGGCTTCGGTCCCCGGGGCCGATCGACTGAACTGCTCGGTCGCAGGCGTTCCACCATTCGCACCGCCGGCAGGCTGCTGGCCGCCCGACAGCCGCTCGAGCGTCTGGCGTGAGCGTTCCAGCTCACGTCCGTACTCCTCCTGCAGACGCTGCGCCTCGTTCGCCTGCGCGGCGCCGCCGCGGCCGCCACCCCCACCGTCCCCCGGTTGGCCACCTCGCCCGCCCGACTGCCGGCCCGGCGCGGGCGATGCGCCGGCGTCTGTAGCGGCGTTGCGCATCTGCTGTTCGAGACGCTGCAGACGATCGCGAATCGCGCGCATCTCATCGAGCTCCGCAGAGAGCTGCTGCGCTTCGGCGGAGGCACCCGTACCGAGCTGACCGGCGATCCGCTCGAGCGAACGGGCAAGCTCCTGCTCCCCCTTCGCCGAGCCGGACTGGCCAGGCGGCGCGTCGCGCATCTCCTGCGCCGACGCGCGCATCCGCTGGCCCACGGCACCGAGCTCCCTGGCGACGTTGCTGGACGACCCCTTCGAGCCGGCCTCCGATCGCCCAACCGCGCGCTGCAACTCGTCAACGCGTTGTGCAAGGCGTCCCTTTTCATCCGCCAGGCGCTTACGCGCGTCGGTGGCGGCAGCCCCCGTGCTCCGATCGAGCCGCTCGGCCTCAGCGGCGATCCGCCGCTGCTCCTGCGCGATCTGCTGCCCTTCCATCTGGAGGTCGGATCGAGCCCGCTCGTTCGGGCCGGCCGCACCGGCACGCGTCTGTGATTCGAATCGCCGGAGCTGCTCGGCGGCACGACTCCCGCTCTGCGCAGCCGTGCCGGCATCATTCCGGTTCAAGTCATTGGAAGCGGCGCGCATCGCTTCTACCGCCTCCCGCAAAGACGGATCACCAGTCTGAGCGGACCCGTCACGCGACGAACGCCCCCCGGCCGTTCCGGCTTGTGGGCGACTGCCGTTCTGCGAAGACGACTGGCCGCCCTGTGACCCGAGGCGTCTGGCAAGTTCCTCCGCCTGCTCGCGCAGTTGCGTCTGCTCGCGTGTCAACTTTTCGAGCTGACGACGCAATTCCTCCGCGTCGGGCGGAGACTTCCCGAGCTCCGCCTGGCGGCGACTCAGATCCTCCTGACGCCGGGCCAGGTCACGGAGGCGGTCGAGCACGCTCTGATCCGGCTCGGCGCGATCCGCACGCGACTCCACGGACGGCTGCGACTCGTAGTTCGTCTGCTGCTGCCGCTGCAGCTCCTTGTCGAACAGCGCCGACATATCCTGACCCGCGCGGTTGCCGCTGTTCCCGCTGCCATTCGCCTGTTGCCGGGCGACTTCCCGGCGACGCACTTCGGCTTGTGCCTGGAGCAGTCCGTTGAGCGCCGCCATTTCGTGCGGCAGGGCGTCCTTCGTGCGATCGGTCTGCAGCTGCTCGACGGCCTTGTCCATCGCGAGAATGGCGGCCGCTATGGGATCGGACAATGGCACCGGCTGCGGGGCCTGCGCCGCACGCTGCGGCATGCTGCCGAATCGTCGGCGCCCTCTCGAGGACACCTGCTGCGCGCGCGCCTTCAACGCCGCCTGCGCCTCGGCGACGGTCTTGATGTCTTCCGCCGAGCGTCCGCCCGCCGACCGGCGCTCGATGTTCCAGGTGGACGCGATGATCTGTTTCTGCGCTTCAACCAGGCCGTCGATCTGAGCCCCACCCTGTCCCCCGGCCTGGCTCTGGGCGCTGACGAATTCTTCGCTGAACGGCTTGACCTCGAGAAAGAAGATGTCGCTCGTCACCTGCACCGACCGCTTGCCACGGCCGACATCCCGGGCTCGCGCGTAATAGCTGATGACGTCGCCCGGTTTGACGCCGAGCTCCTCCGCTGACAGCAGCGTCGTGCCGACCCGCTCGACCGCGGTGCCGGTGACGCGCTTGAACGCGAGCGTCCGTTCGGCCCCCCCGCCGACGGCATAGACAAGATCGAACGCCGCAATCCCATAGTCGTCGTCCGCCCGCGCTTCGATGGCAATTTCCTCGAGCGGCGTGACCTGCTGATCCGATGACGGCCTGAGAATGCGCACGTCGGGCGGCCGATCGTTCATCAGCCGGATGAAGTATTCGCTCTCGCCCCTCGACTGGAGGCTGTCCCGGTCCGCCAGCTGCACGCGATACGAGTCATCCGCAGCGAGGACGACATCGGCCTCCACGATTCCTTCCGCGACGGTGCGAACTGCGACCGCTCGACCGCGACCAAACCTCAGTTCACCGCGCGCGACGGGTTTGTCCGCGTGAATGCGCACGCGAACCCGGGTGCCGGCCGGCGCGTAGATGTCCCCGCCGTTCTGCTCCTCGCGAGGTGCCAGCCCGGAGAATGACGGATAGACGTAACTCAGATCGATCCGGGTGACGCGCGGTGGGAACAGTGCCGTCACCGTATAGTCGGCCGACCGCGCCGTGCCGGCGCTCACGCTGTAGGAGAACGTTCGATCGACGGCCGGTATCGAATATTCGAAGGCCTCTCCGACCGGGGTCATCACGACGTTCTGCCGCTCGCCACGCGAGGCCATCGTCAGCACGGGAGCGACCTGACTCAGGGACTTGTCCCCGCCGCGGACGACGGTGCGTACACGAAGCGGCGTTCCGGCGGCGAGCCTGACGTTCCCAGGGAGCACGTCCATGTGGATGGCGCCGGGAAAGAACGTCACGCGCGCGACATCGCCCGCGCGGATGAGGGCCGGAGCGCTCGCCGTCAGGGCGGCCAGCAGGAACGCGGCGCCTGCCGCGGCCGTCCAGGCGCTTGTGCGCAGCGATTGCGCCGGAACAATCTCGGCGGGCCGCGCGGCACTCAGCTGGCGCGACGCCTGGTCGAGGAGCAGATCGCTGAACCGGCCATGTTGCGCGTCTCGGGAGTCGGCGACATCCAGCGCGCTGACCAGTCCGTCGTTGAACGACTCGTCTCCGGTGAGCGCCACGAGCCGCTCTTCGATGTAGCGGGCCACCTTCCGATCGGCAGGCCTCTTCCGCATCCGGACAATCGGCACACCTGCGGCGACGATCGCCAGGACGACTGCTGCGGCCATCAACCCGAGAAACGGCAGGCCGGCGGGCCTGAAGGCGAAAACCAGAACAAGAGCGAGAACGAGCGGAACGGCGCCGGCCATCATCGCAAGCCCGCCAGCACGAAGGCGGACGTGCATCATCCAGCGTCGCCGCACCCTGGCGATCATCGAGCGAATTTCGTCGTGCGGCATCGTCGTGGGAGGCGTCATCTCAAACTCGACCGACCAGTGATTCTGCAACCAGCGCGCCGATCATCAGGAGCAAGCCGGTACTGCCAGTAACTCTGCCGGGCCTCTGCCTGGCGGGCCTGCAGATCCACCCGGTCCGTCGATCGGGCGGGGACCGTCGCGACCATGGCGGCAAACTCTTCGGGGGACACTCTCGCAGGATCACTCTCTCGTTCATCCACATTCACCGCGACGAGGCGATTGCCGGTGCGGTAGACGCCTGGCCGCGCCGGCACGCCGTCAGGGACGTTCGCCACGACGTAGTCCGAGCCTCCCTCGCGGGCTCCGGATACATATCGAACCGCCTCGAGAACGAAGGGAACGAAAGAGGGCTGCACCGGAAAATTGTTCCAGCGGCGATCGAGATCGGACGCGAAAAGGACCACGCGGCCGCTGCCTTCGGCGCGTTCAAGGAGGGCCGGCGTGCCGTCGGTGAATCGAGCCGCGACGTCCCAGCCTTCGGGCTTCAGATGCCAGACCCGTTCGAACTGAACCTGTCCGAGATTCGCGGCGAGCGCGCCGAACGGCCTGAAGATCGGATGCCGAAGATCCGTGACCGACAGCGACACCGGTGACGCGCGTTCCTGGAGTCCCGCGAACGTCGCGCGCACGTCGAACATCGTGGCGAGCACGGCCGGCTCCACGTCCGGCGACGCCGCAATCAGCACGCCGCCTCCCGAGCGGACAAACCCGGCAATCGCCTCACGGCCGCGGCGCTCCAACCCGCGCGTGGACATCAGGACGACCGCGCCGTAGCTCGACAGATCGCCAGTCGTTAGGGCGGCTGCGTCTCGCGCACGCGCCGCTGCGGCATCAACCGGCCCGGCCGTCCTCGCGCCAAGCGCCTGCGAGAGATAGAAGCCCGCCGGTCCTGAACCATCGGCGACAACAAGCACCCCGTCGTGTCTGGCCGGGTTGGGCACCAGGAACCTGACATTGTCGGCAGCCACCCCCCCCGGATCCTCGATGGACACGGAGAGCGAACCGCCGGGAGGAGCGTGGGAAGGAATGACGACCTCTGTGACCGATGCGGCGGCCGCATGGTATGTATTGGTGGCGACGACGTGGCCGTCGCGCGCCACGTGAAGCGGTCCCGTGCGCAGCTCACGACCGGTGTTGCGAATGGACGCAACGATCCGCCCCGGCTCCGCACGCAGCCCTACCACCGCAAGATTTGCCGGAGGCTCGCCCGCATCCCGGACCTCGAGTTGAAGCCCCGCCTCGAGCGCAGGCTGTGACTGCTCGTCCCACCCGCTTCGCTGCAGATCGGTAATCACGACCAGCCGTCCCCCTGCTGAACCCGCCAGGCTCGATGCTTTCTCAAAAAGCGGTGCGTAGCGCGTACCGCCAGGAGACGGTTGGACCCGGGCGAGCGCGGCGCGAGCCTCTGCCGGTGTGCCAGGTTCCGATACGACATCGGCCCGATCGTCGAACGCGATGACCGCGACGCGGTCTCCCCCGGCCGCTTCGTCCACCGCCGCGCGCGCACGCGCGAGCGCCTCCGCGAAGCGTCCGGGCGCGCCCATGCTGAAGGAGCGGTCGATCGCCACAATCCGGACGCGCGGCAGACCGGCTGCCGCACCCGTGAGGTACGGACGTGCAAAGGCCGCGGCAAGCAGCAGGAGCGCCAGCACGCGCGCCGCAAGAAGCAGCAGATCCCGAAGCCGTCGCGGCTCCGACTGCGGGACGGGCGACCCGCGCAACAGCCGGACGGCGCTGAACGGCACATCCGGCGCCGCGTCGCGCCGGAGGAAGTGCAGGACGATCGGTATCGCCACCGCCACAGCCCCGACGAGAAAAACGGGATAGAGGAAGTTCATGCCTACCCTTCCACTAGTCTACAGACCGATACAGACGCCGCGGCACAACAAGATCTCTGACGACGAACCGCCAAGGCGACAAGGTGGTGCCTTCGCACCCTCGCACTCCTGGCACCCTGGCACTCCTGGCACCCTGGCTCCGTAGCACGTAGCACGTAGCAGGTATGGGTTATCCCCTCCGTCCCCTCGCCGCCAGGTACGGCACGAGCGCGAAATCGAGCGGCTTCGACGTATCGATCTGCACGTAGTCAATGCCCGCGCCTCGCAGTTCCCGCTCGTACGTCGTCGTGAGCGCCGCCAGCTCGCTTAAGTAAAGCGCGCGCACGGCGGAGGGCTCGGCGGTGATTTGCTCCCCGTTCTCCAGATCGCGAAATCGTGACGAGCCGCGGAACGGAAACGTCAGCTCGTCAGGATCGAGGACGTGGAAGACGAGCACGTCCGTGCCGCGGAACCGGAGCCGCTTCAGGCCTTGCACGACGGGGACAGGGTCATCCAGCAGATCCGAGATGAGCACCACCAGGCTGCGTTTGAGCATCGCTTCGGCCAGGTCGTTCAGCGGGCGGGCGACGTTCGACCGGGCGCCGGGCTGCAGACGCTCGAGCCCCAGCAGCAGCGCATGCAGGTGGCCGCGGCGCGCGCTCGCGGGCATGCGAAACCTGATGCGATCGTCGAAGGCGATGAGGCCCGTCGCATCGCGTTGACGGTTCATCAGGAAGGCCAGCGCTCCGGCGAGCACGGACCCGTACTCCATCTTCGTCATCGCCGCCGCGCCGCGATACCCCATCGAGGCGCTGACGTCGAGCAGCAGCTGACACTCGAGGTTGGTCTCCTCCTCGAAGCGTTTGATGTAGTGGCGGTCGCTCCGGGCATACACCTTCCAGTCAACAGCGGACAGGTCGTCGCCCGGAAGATACTGGCGGTACTCGGCGAACTCGACGCTGAATCCCTTGTACGGACTCCGATGCAGCCCCGCGACGAACCCCTCGACCACCGTACGCGCCTTCAGCTCCATCGTCCCGAGCCGCGCGAGAATCGCCGGATCGAGAAACCTGAGCTCGCGTGACGTCGAGGCTTTCGGCATGGCTACATCCCGCTGCGCGGCGCAGGCACCGCCTCGAGAAGCCGATCGACGAGCGTGTCGGAGGTAATGCGCTCCGACTCGGCGTAGAAGTTCGGGATGATCCGATGGCGCAGCACCGGACGCGCGAGCGCCTGCACGTCGGCTGCCGAGACGTGATAGCGGCCGAGGATCAGCGCCCGCGCCTTCGCGGCCAGGATCAGCGACTGGGAGGCGCGCAGGCCCGCGCCCCACTTCACCCACTCGCGGACGAACTGATGATCGCCCTGGCGGCCCGGTCTCGACGCGTCCACGAGGCGCACGGCGTACCTCGCGATCTCCTCCGCCACGATCACCTGCCGGACGAGCTGTTGCATCTCGATGATGTCTGCGCCCGTGAACACGCGCGCAGGCGTGTGCGTCTCGATACCTGTCGTGCTCGTGACGACGCGGACTTCTTCATCCTCTGAGAGGTACGTCATCACGATGTTGAACATGAAGCGATCGAGCTGGGCTTCCGGCAGCGGATAGGTGCCCTCGAGCTCGATGGGGTTCTGCGTCGCGAGGACGAAGAACGGACGCTCGAGCGGATACTCCCGGCCCGCCGCGGTCACGTGATATTCCTGCATCGCCTCGAGCAGCGCCGCCTGCGTCTTGGGTGGCGTCCGGTTGATCTCGTCCGCGAGAATGATCTGCGCGAAGATCGGGCCCGGCATGAAGCGCAGCGAGCGATGCCCGTTCTCCTCGTCGAGCACCTCGGTACCGGTGATGTCCGCCGGCATCAGATCCGGCGTGAACTGGATCCGCTTGAACGACAGATCGAGGATCCGCGCGACGGTCTTGATGAGCAACGTCTTCGCCAGCCCCGGCACGCCGGTGATGAGGCAGTGCCCGCCCGTGAACAGTGCCATCAGCACCTGATCGATCACTTCGTCCTGCCCGACGATGACCTTGCGGATCTCGGTGAGGATCTGCTGGCGTCCGCGGGCGACCCGGTCGGCGGCCGCGGCGATGTCGGTCGTGGTGGTGGGATTCATCAGTGGGTCAGCGAGTAGATGATTTCGTTGATCTGCATGCGGTAGGCAATCGCCGTGAACTTCACGTAGCCGGGGTAGTCCGCCGCGTTCGACCATTCCCAGCCGTCGCCCATGTCGACGTTCCAGTTGATGAGCACCATCGCGCGACCGTTGTCGTCCTCGATCGCGCGAAGACGCGCGACGTAGCCCCCCTTCTCCCACATGCGTCCCTGGAGAAACGATCCGAGGCCCGGTGTCTGCGGATACGAGTCGAACTGGTAGAAGCAGTGAAAGATCGGATGGTCGGGAGGAAGGTCGACGATCTTGCGATCGGGAAAGACCCGGCGCATCTCGCTCTCCATGTTGGCCCACTCGATGGGTCCATGGAAGTCGTCGAACGTGAGCGTGCCGCCGCGGAGCAGGAACTCGCGAAGGATCGGCACCTCCGCTTCCTTCAACCGGAGGTTTCCGGGCTCCACGATGTAGATCCATGGATAGGCCCAGAGGTTTGGATCCTCGAGCGTCAGCACGACAGGATCGTTGACCTGAATCGCGGTCGCGGTTCGGAGCCGCCGGGAGAGGTTCTGCTCCGCGGCAGGGGCGTCGATGAACCAGGGTTCGTCCTCGGGACCGAAACGTCCCGGCGGCAGCGTCCAGGCGGTGTAGCGGATCCGCGCGAAGGTCCACTGGAGGCCGGCGAAGCGCGCGTCAGGCCGGCCGGTGTTCTGCGCATCGGCCGGGCGGCTGACCGTGGCGGCCACTGCCCACAGCAGCAGACCGGCGGCGGTCGCTGCCGGGAGCAGCCGGGTCATGGCTGTGCACCAGAGGGACCGGCGCCCTGGATCGCGCGCAGCAGGAGATCCTGCGCGCGGTCGTACGTCGGTGCGATTTCGAGCGCGGCAAGCGCCTCGGTCTTGGCTTCGGCCGGTTTTTTCGCCAGGAGGAGCGCCTCCGCCAGATCGCAGTGCGCCGCCGCGCGATCCGCCGGTCCCAGCGCAAGCGCCGCCTTGAACTCCCGTACGGCCGTCTCCGACTGGTTGGCCTTGACCGCCAGCCGCCCGAGCCCGCTGTGGGCGAGCGGATCGAAGGGATCGATCGCGACCACGCGCTCGTACGCGAGCACGAGGAGCTCGGTAGACGATGCCTTCTCCGCAAGGACCGCGAGCTGGCGCGCGGCGTCAACCGTCGTGTGGTCCTGTGCGAGGACCGCCTTGTACTCCGCCATCGCACGCGCCGGATCGCCCAGCTTCTCGGCGAGGGCGGCCATGATGGCATGCGGCGTGTCCTCTCCGCTCGTGACGGGCACCAGCGCCGCCGCCTTCTCCAGCGGCTCGAACGCCGCGCGATCGCCGGCCGCCGCGAGCGCCCGGCCGTAGGTGAGCTGCGCCGCGTAGCTGCCCGGATGCGCCGCCGCCGCAGCCCGTACCGCGGCGAGGTCGAGCGTGTTCGCCGGCCTCGGAGGCCCCGAACGCTCACCCGCCGGCGCAGCGCCCGGCAGAGGACGCAGCGCAGCGCGCAACGCTCCGAACCGCGCCTCGACCGTCGTGTCGAACGACGCCTGCAGCTGATCGATCGAGACGCCGATCGTCTTCTCGACGGCGGCGTTGCCCTCGAGCCCCTCGCCGTACGATCGCACCAGCGCCTGGAGCTTCTCGGCGCCGTAGGTCCGGACGATGTGGTCCACGAGGAGAGAAGCCTGGAAATACGCCAGGGCGATCGTGTCGGGCTTCGTGAACCCGGAGTTCAGGTCCGACAACTTGAGGGTTTTTCCGCGCTCGAGCGCAAGCGCGAAAGGCACTTCCATCTGGCGGCCCCACTCGGGACGCGCCTGTGCCTCCTCGTGACTCGGAGATCCCTTCCGTCAGCCATCGGGGAATCCGCTGATTCGACATCTGCAGCGTGATGACGTGCGCCATCTCGTGCCAGAGGGTGGCCTGCCAGGAAAATGACCCCGGCTCCCGTGCCCGTGGCGAATCCAGCGTCACGACGCGTCCGAAGCAGGCCCCCAGCGCGCCGAGCATGCCCGGAAGCCCCAGCGTCCTGACGGCAAAGTCGTCGTGCTTGGGAAACACCTCGACGAGAATCGGCCCCTTCGGCGTGAAGCCGTACTTCGCGGACAGCGTCTTCAATGCATTCTGCGCGAGCGGCATGGCGTACTCGCGCAAGACCGGCGCTTCGTCCGGGTGCAGCTTGAGGATGATGTCCCCCTCGCGGATCTCCACGAACTTGTCGAGACTGTCGAGGAGCGCCAGGAGGTTGTACGTGACCGCATCGTACGCGTCGATGGCGAAGGCCCGATTGAGCGCGACCCGGGCTTCCGCTTCGTCGCCCGTCCGCATCAGGTGCATGCCGAGCTCGGCATGCGCGCGTGCGTAGTTGGGATCGAGGGTGGTGGCCTGTTTCGCAAGGGCGACGGCTTCGTCGAACCGGTAGTTGCGCGCCGACAGGCTGGCCGCCGCTCGATAGATTTCGCCGAACGACGGATTGACGGCAAGCGCACGCTTGACCTCGGCGTCGAAGCCGGGGCGATCGCCGCGCACGTATTTGATGGCCGCCGCGATCGCAATGCCGTCCAGCTCGGACGGGTTCCAGGCGAGCACGCGCTCGATCCGCGCACCGGCCTCGTCGTAGTGCGTATTGTCGAGATCGAGATCCGCGAGCAGCAGCTCGGCGTCCGCCAGATGGGGGTCGATCTCGAGTGCCCGCTTCGCGGCAGCCGCGGCGGCGGGCGGATCGTCCTCCGAAAGCGCGCGCCCGAGGCCCGCGTGGGCCGGCGCCCACTTGTCGTCCCTGGCGAGCGCCTGCTGGAACGACTTCACTGCTTCGGCGCGGTTGTACTTCTCGAGAAACAGCAGACCCCAGGCGGTGTCGAGCGCCGGATCCGGACCGAATGCGGCCGCCGCCCGGAAGAGCCCGTTCGCCTCACGCGCGCGCCCCAGCGCGCTCGCGGCGCGCGCCGCGCGCAGGCGCGACGCGGGGTCCTCGCCTGACCGGTTGTAGATGGCCGTCAGGGTCGGCACGGCTGATGTGTGTCGGCCGAGCCGCTGCTGGAGCAGCGCAAGCTCGAGCGACGCATCGCTCAGCGGTGCGCGGGTGGCTGCCGGCTGAAGAGCGCTCAGCGCTTCGTCGTAGCGGCCGCGCTCGATCGCGAGGCGCGCGAGGACGGCAACGGCCGCTGGATCGTCGGCCGGCTGCGCGCGGGCGAGACGCTCCGCGTCCGCGGGACTGCCATGCGCCAGCGCGGCCCATGCACTCGCCGGAAAAGCCAGCGGCGTCGCCACGCTCTGCTGCCCATGCGACGGCATCGTCACGGCGGTCCACACGCACAGCGACAGAAAGAGGGCGAGCGCGGGACGCGGTGCAAAGTTCCGCATGGACTTGTCTGGATTATAGAACACGGGCCCGGCGGCCCTGTCAGGTAAGACGCGGCCCGGCGAACGAGAGTCTGCCTAGGCGATTCACCCGCCGATCGATCAAAAGAGCTGACGCCATGTGAAGAACAGCGCGGCGCAGAATCCCTGGGCCACGGCGAATCCCGCAACCCACGCCGGCAGGGCGACCGGACGGATGAGCAGCGCGAGTGCGAAAAAAATCGGAAACAGGGTGGACGTGAGTCGTCCCATCGACAGCACGCCTCCGGCAAACAGCGGCGGCACGAGATTGATCAGCACGAAGACGCCCCAGGCAAGGCCGAGCCGGCGGAACACCGGGTACGTGAGTGCGAGCGCAAAGAGTACGCCCATCGTGTTCAGCGCGCTGTAGGGGACGCCCGCAATGACCTGCACGAACGGCTCATCCCGAAGCCAACCGAACGCGGTCACGAACGGCGCCAGCCCCTGGTAATTTCGCCCCCAGGCCTCATGGCTCTTGGCCCATGCGAACCAAACCCCCGTGAAGTCGTACAGATATGCCGTGAACAGCAGCATGCCGATCCCCGGCATCGCCGCCGTCACCAGGCGCACGGAGATCGGCTTCCAGCCGACTGCCGTGAGATCGAATCCCGGGTTGTCCTTCCGCCTGAAGGCGGAAGCCACGGTTTCGAGTCCCGAATCCCGAGTCCCGGATCCCGAATCCCGAGCCCTGGCACTCTTGAGAATCTGCTGCGCGCCGAGAATCGCCAGCGGCACGCTCGCAAAGCAGCCGTTCGGCCTCGTCAGCCCGAGAAGCAGGCCCCACGCCGCGGAGGCTTTCCACTCCCCTCGACCGAAGTGGTAGAACGCGCCGGCCGCCGAAAGCAGGTACAGGGATTCTGTATACGGCGCGCTGAAGAACAGCGCGAACGGGTATGCCGCCAGCAGGATCGCGGCGCTCCCCGCAGCTTCGTCGCCGATCAGCACGCGACCGAGCCGGACGATATAGACAAGCGCCCAGAGGAAGGCGGCAAGCGAAATGGCGACGCCGGCCCACAATCCGCGCAGCATGCGCCGATCGTACGGGACGGTGGGATCGTACATGCCGAAGACCGCTCCCACTGGCCGCATCATCATCGGCAGAGCGGGAAAGAATGCGATGTTCCGCTGCCGCTGGAAGGTGTGATCCCAGCTGTAGCCCTTGAGCGCGATGTCACCGTACCAACCCGCGTCGAACCGGACCGGCAGGTTCGCCAGCGGATCCTTGGAGAGCTGGAATCCGGGATTGGCCGACCCGAACGTGACGACCGCAAGGAATCCGACGAGAAGGACCGCCGGGCGCGTGGCGACGAAGGCGCGCACCGCGGCAGCCAGATCGGCGTGACCATGCAGCGACCGACGCGCCGCGATCAGGCGCTGCAGGATGGTGGGCCGCGGCCACAGCAGATGACGGACGATCAGGATTGATCCCGCAGCGTACATCGCGAGGAGCGGCGACCTGAGTGAGACGACAACGCCGAAGATCAGGTAGCGGTTTCCGCCAAGAAAGGCAATCCAGAGCGCGGCGGCGGCAAGCACGACGACCGCGGCATCCGCGACGTGGACGGCCAGCGGCACCCTGCGCTCTCTTGTCTCAGTATCTGAAGGCATCACGGCGATTATGGTGCAACTCGCATCTGCGCATCTCGAAGCTCTCAGCTCTCAGCTCTCAGCTCTCAGAGAGCTGAGAGCCGACAGTTCCTCGCTCTTGTCTCACCGGTCACTGGTGCGGGAGTATCGCGACCGTTTGCGCAGCGTCGGCCACCGTCGGGATCCGCGAGTGGCAGCCGCACCGCCCTCGAGCATCATGCGGCGTGCACGTCGCCGGCATATCGGATGGCGCGTTGCAGGGTCCGCGGCGCCAGCGCGGCGGCGAAGCCGGCTGCCCGTACGGCGTGTGGATGCGCGACGAGCATGCGCAGCGTGCGGTTGAACCGCCACTTGCGAGCGAAGTCGTGCGCGCGCGCGGCGGCCAGCCGGAGATGCGCGTCGGCAACGCCGCCATGCTCGAGGACGGTGAGCGTCTCGAGCGCAGCGAGCTCGGCGCCGCGAAACGCGAAGCGCAGGCCGTCGCCCGTCATGGGATCGACGAAGCCCGCGGCGTCTCCGGCGAGGAGCAGTCCCGGCGCCCCGGCAGTCGCGCAGTCGATCGCGAGCGGGCCGAGGCACATCGCGTCGCCCACCATGCGGGCGGGCGCAAACCGCTCGCGAAGCATCGGATCCGCCAGCAGCGCGCGACCGAGCACGTCAGCCAGCGATCCGCCAGGGAGTTGCGGAGCCACGACACAGGCGTTGGCGACGCCGCCCGGCAACGGGGCGACGCCAAAATAGTGGGTCCGGCGGACGTGCATTTCTCCCAGGCTCGACATCCCGGTCACGCCGGAAAAATACGCGCCGATCGCCCAGCGCCTGGGATGCGGTGCGGCGTGCGACAGGCGAAGCGCGCGGCCCACCCGCGAGTAGCGGCCGTCCGCGGCAATCACCATTCGTGCCCGGACCTGGAGCGTGCGGCCATCACGCCGTTGAATCAGCAGGCCGGCAACCGTCGGCACCGCGCCAGACGAGTCGATCAGTGGTCCCTGGACGAGCACGGCCTCGTCAATTTGCGCGCCCGTCCCTGCCGCGGCATCCACGAGCGCCTGATCGAGATCGCGCCGCGAGAGTGACCTGCCCTGCTGCGACTCATACCGCCCGACCACAGTCACACCCGTATCGCCGGTGACCATCATCCCGTCCAGCGGCACCGCTCCCGTCGCCACGCACGAGAGCCCGAGACGATCGAGAACCGCCAGCGCCCCGGGGTTGATCGTGTCGCCACAGAGCTTGTGACGGGGAAACCGCGCGCGCTCGAGGACGAGCACCTGCGCCCCCCCGCGCGCGAGCACAGTGGCCGCCACCGCTCCCGCCGGCCCAGCGCCCGCAATCAGCACGTCAATCATCAAGCTCGCTCAAACCCATCGTCGCCGCACTTGGCACCTTGGCACTCTGGCACCTTGGCACCTTGGCCCTCTGGCACCCTGCACCTGGCCCTCTGACACCCTGCACCTTGGCCCTCTGACACCTTGCAGCCGGCTCCTCTTCTTCCGCCTGAAGGCGGAAGCCACGAATCCCGAGCCCAGAGTCCCGAGTCCCGAATCCCGCATCCCGAGTCCCGCCCCAGCCCCCTATAATAGCGGCGGTGAGAATCGGCGGTCTCGGGCCCGCCTCCGCCGCGAAGCGGCTACGGCGAGGTCTCGCCAGAGCCCGCACGAGAATCACGGAGCGGGCGGAGGCGGACGCCGGTAAAGACCCGGGTCACATGCAACAGCCGAACGGCGCCAGCCTCGCAGCACAGCCGCCGCAAGAGCGCTCCATCCGCCTGATGGCCATCGTCGCGTGGAGCGGCGGGGGCCTGTTCGTCATTTCGCTCGCCTATTTTTTGTACTCGTATCTCTACCGGTTCGGACGCCCGGTGCCAGATGGGCCTGTGCTCTGGCCCGTTGCCGCCGACTGCCTGCTCTTCTCTGCATTCGCTCTGCACCACAGCCTGTTTGCCCGCACACCCCTGAAGACATGGGTGCGCGCCATCGCGCCGCCGGCGCTCGAACGATCCATCTACACCTGGCTCGCGAGCCTGCTCTTCATTGCCGTGTGCTGGGCGTGGCAACCGGTCCCCGGTCCGCTGTACGAGCTCGAGGGGCCGTGGCGTCGGCTGGCGGAGACCGCACAGATAGCGGGAATCGTTCTGATCGTGCTCGCGGCACGCGCGCTGGACGCCCTCGATCTTGCCGGCATCCGCGCCGTGACCCGCGCCAGAACCGGGGCCCCTCCGGCGCATGCGCCTCTCTCGACGACGGGGGTCTTCGGGATTGTGCGGCACCCGCTCTATTTCGGGTGGGCGCTTCTCGTGCTCGCCACGCCGGACATGACCGCCACTCGTGCCGTCTTCGCCCTCGTGAGCACGGCATACGTCGCGATGGCGATTTCGTGGGAAGAGCGGGGGCTGGTCGACGTGTTCGGGGCCGACTACGAGCGATACCGGAGGGGAGTTAGGTGGAGGATGGTTCCGTTCCTGTACCTGAATCGGGATTCGGGATTCGGGCGTGTTCGGGATTCGGATTCGAGTCCCGGATATCAACTCCTCGAGTCCCGAGTCCCGCCCCCCGAATCCCGCCGCCTTACCCCCCCGCCAGCTCCGATTCGGGATCCCAGTCGAGCGGTGGAAGGCCGGTCTCGACGAAGACGATCGACTGCTGCGACGGGATCTCGAACTTCCGCTGGCAGCGCTTGCACGTCAGCACGTCGTCCACGCGGATCATGTAGTTGCGCAGCTTGGCGTACATCGCGCGGTCATGTTCATCGGCGCCGGGGGGCAGCCGGTCTTTTTTCGTCCGCACGAGCCATCGCACGGGATACTCGGCGCGGTGCCGGCACTTGGTGCAGGTAAACGTCGCCGGCTTGGTTTCGGGCTTCTCGACGAAAAAATCCCGTTCGTGGAGAGACATGCGCCCCATCATAGCAGCAACCATCGCCCTTCGACCGGAACCGACTCTGCCGCCTGGGTCATCCCGGGCAGTGCCGTGGCCGGGGCTTAAGGTACACTCGATGGGCGATGTTGCCGCGTCTCGTCACCGTTGCGCTGCTCGGGCTGCTGACCACCGGCACCGGGCGTCCCGCAGCCCGCATTCCTTCGCTCGTTGACTCCGCCATCCAGCAAATCACGACAGCGGAACTGCACCAGCACGTCAAGATTCTCGCGAGCGATGAGTTCTCCGGCAGAGGCGTCGGCCATCCGGGCAACCGCCAGGCCGAGCAATACATCGTCAACGCGTTGCGTGACGCCAGGATCCCACCCGCTGCGCCTGACTATCTTCAGGATGTCGAGGTGTACCAGCCGCGCCTCGGACCTGGGGCACGGCTGACGATCAGCACCGGCGGCAGTACACCCCTCGCTGACCTGCGCGTGGGTCCGGACTTCTACCCTCTGCCCGCCTCGGGGGATCGGCCCGTGACCGGCCGGGTGGTGTTCGCCGGACACGGCATCACGGTGCCGGAGGCGCGCCACGACGACTACGCGTCCGTCGATGTGCGGGGCGCCATCGTGCTGGCCCTGGACGATGTGCCGGATGCGGTGAGGAGGCTGGTCTCGCTCTCGAGTGAGAAACGCACCGAGCTGGGGTCCGTCGCCCGCAAGGTTGCAGATGCACACGCGCACGGCGCCTCCGGTGTGATCGTCGTGCAGCGTTCCATGAGCGATCCGCAGACGGTCTGGCCCGAAACGACGTCAATCCGATCGGCGTCTTACAGGTTACTCGCCCCCATGCGCGCGGCGCCCGTGGCGGCCGCGGCGATTTCTGAGCGTGCCGCCGGGCCGATCCGGGAGGCGATCAATGCCCATCGCACCGTCAGTGCACAGCTGACGCCGGACGTGGTGGCCACGGCGGTCATCATGCACAACGTGCTGGGCATGATCGAGGGACGGCAGTCCCCGAATGAGATGGTCGTGGTTGGCGCACATCTCGACCACGACGGCGTGGACGAGCTCGGACAGATTTACAACGGCGCCGACGACAATGCATCCGGGGCAGCGGCGGTCCTGGCCATCGCGGCGGCTTTCGCCCGGGCATCCGCGCGTGGGGAGCGGCCGACGCGGTCGGTCGTGTTCGCCTTCTGGAACGGCGAAGAGAAAGGCTCACTTGGGGCTGAGTACTATGCCGGAAAGCCCGTGCCCGCGCGACGCGTCGTGGCGAACCTCAATCTCGACATGATCGGGCGCGACGAGGACGTTCCGGATCCGAACGACCCGCGCTTCCAGGGTTTCGCGAAGACGGCGGCGAGCGACAACGCGAACGTCGTGCACCTGCTCGGCTACAGCTACTCGCCGGACCTTGCGGCCATCGTCGAACGGGCCAACGAGACGATTCGGCTGCGCATCAGGGAAGAGTACGACCGCGACGCGCAGGGCCTGCTGTATCGATCCGACAACTGGCCGTTCCTCGAGCACGGCATTCCGGCCCTGTTCTTCACCACGGGTCTCCATCCGGATTACCACACGCCGGAGGACGACACGGAACGTCTTGATTTTGCAAAGCTCGAACGCATCGCGGAGCTCGCCTGCCGCGCCGCCTGGCTGACGGCGGAAGGCGACGCACCGCGGCTGAAATCCAGGTGACGTGAATCATGGCTGACGCTCCACACATTCCAGCGCTCCCGTCCGAGCTGCCCGTCGTGCCGCTGCGCGAAGCGGTCGTGCTGCCGATGACGGTGGCACCGCTCGGCGTGAACCGTCCGCAGTCGATCGAGGCGGTGAACCGCGCGCTGGCGGGAGACCGCATGGTCCTGCTGCTCATGCAGCAGACCACGGCCGAAGAGCCCGGACCCGACGATCTCCACCGCGTCGGCACCGTCGCGATCATCCGGCAGATGGCCAAGGGGCAGACGGGCATCCGCGTGCTGGTCGAAGGCGTCGCACGGGCCCGCGCCGAGTTCCTCCAGACCGATCGCGGATTCCTGCGTGCGCTGTTGAAGCCGCTCCCCGAGCAGACCGAGCGGTCGATCGACATCGACGCACGGGTGCGCCGGCTGCAGGAGCTCGTCGATCGGGCGTTGTCGCTCGCGACAGGCCTGTCGCCGGACGTGAAGGCGCTCGTCATGAGCCTGGACGATCCGCTGCGGATCGCGTACCTGCTGGCGAGCCTGCTCGACATGAAGCCGGAGGACAAGCAGCGCCTCCTCGAGGAGAACAACCTCGCCGTCAAGCTCGACGCAGTGTCGATGGTGCTCTCGCGCGAGATCGAGGTCCTCGAGCTCAAGGGCCAGATCGAGTCGCGCGCGGAAAAGGAAATGACCGACGCGCAGCGGCAGTACCTGCTGCGCCAGCAGATGAAGGCGATCCAGACCGAGCTTGGCGAAGGTGACGGCGAGTCCGCGGAGCTCAGGAAGCGTGTCGCCGAGGCCGCGCTGCCGGACGCCGTGGCCGCCATCGCCGGACGCGAAGTGGATCGGCTCGATCGGATGACCCCGGCATCACCTGAGTACCAGATGATCCGGACGTACCTCGACTGGATACTCGACGTGCCCTGGAACAAGGTCACCGAGGACCGGCTGGATCCCATCGAAGCGCGCCGCGTCCTGGACGAGGATCACTACGATCTCGACAAGGTCAAGGAGCGCATCGTCGAGTACCTCGCCGTCCAGAAGCTGCGGAACAAGCGGACCGCGAATGGGGTGACTGAACCGCAAGTCATTCCCACCGTGCCTCCGGAGCCGCCCCCCGGATCGGTGAGCGTCAGCGGCACGACTGAGTCCGAAGACGCGGGCGCCAGGCTGGCGCGGAGCGGAGAGGCCGGAGAATCGCGGATCGACGATGCCGGCCTGCCCGTGGAACGCGACCGCGGACTGATGGCCCCGGGAGTCAAGATGAAGGGGCCCATTCTGTGCTTTGTCGGGCCTCCCGGTGTCGGCAAGACGTCGCTGGGCCAGTCGATTGCGCGGGCGATGAACCGGAAGTTCGTGCGCATCTCGCTCGGCGGCGTGCGTGACGAGGCCGAGATTCGCGGCCACCGTCGCACGTATATCGGCTCGCTGCCCGGGCGGCTGGTGCAGGCACTGAAGGCCGCGGGCTCGTCGAACCCTGTGCTGATGCTCGACGAGATCGACAAGGTCTCCGTTGGCGTGCAGGGAGATCCGGCGGCCGCGCTCCTCGAGGTGCTCGACCCGGCGCAGAATCACGCGTTCCGCGATCACTATCTCGAGATCCCGATCGACCTGTCGCGCGTGCTCTTCATCGCGACGGCGAATCAGCTCGGCACCATCCATCCCGCGCTGCTGGATCGCATGGAGCTCATCTCGCTGAGCGGCTACACGGAGGAGGACAAGGTTCACATAGCGCGCATGTATCTCATCCCGCGGCAACTGGAGGAGCACGGGATCACGCCTGAACAGCTCCAGCTGAGCGATGCGGCGCTCCGCCGCATCATTACGGAGTACACCCGCGAAGCCGGCGTGCGGACGCTCGAGCGGCAGATCGGAACCGTCGCCCGCAAGGTCGCGTCCCGCGTGGCGAGCGATCCGGAGCACGTCGTGGCCGTTGACGCCGCGCAGGTGGCCGACTACCTCGGGCCCTCGC
The DNA here is from genome assembly GCA_963749835.1 of uncultured Acidobacteriota bacterium. GTDB lineage: Bacteria > Acidobacteriota > Vicinamibacteria > Vicinamibacterales > 2-12-FULL-66-21 > JALZOC01. The sequence goes on along the minus strand of CAVVOD010000001.1, from coordinate 1,123,980 downwards.
GTTTCCGCTCGGAGATGGCGTTCCGCACGTCGCGGCCCGGTGTGGCGACCGGTGTCGCCTGGACCGAGGCGGGTGGTGACGTGCTGTTCATCGAGGCAGTGCTGCTGCCGGGGGGTGCCGGCCAACTCACGCTCACCGGGCAGCTGGGCAGCGTGATGCAGGAGTCGGCGCGCGCCGCGCTCAGCCACGTCCGCCGTCAGGCCGACGCACTCGGGATCGCACCGGAGGTCCTCAGCAAGAGCGACCTGCACGTCCACGTTCCGGCGGGCGCCATCCCGAAGGACGGCCCATCCGCGGGGGTGACCATGGCCACGGCGATCGTGTCCGCGGCACGCGGCATTCCGGTGCGGCCGGACGTCGCGATGACCGGCGAGATCACGCTGTCGGGCCTCGTGCTGCCGGTCGGTGGTATTCGCGAGAAGGCACTCGCCGCGCGGCGCTACGGCATCAAGACATTCATCCTGCCCGCGATGAACGAAGTTGACCTCGAAGAGCTGCCGGTGGAGGTCCGGCAGGAGATGACCTTCGTGCCGGCGCGGACGCTCGAGGACGTGCTGCGGGTGGCGTTGCCCGAGGTGCCCGTGCCGGATCCGACTGTCGCCTGATTGTCAGTGCCGTCTGTCTTCTTCTATGTCTCGGGCCACGGCTTCGGCCACGCATCGAGACAGATCGAAGTCATCAACGCGCTCGGACGTCACCTCCCCGGCGTCGGGATCGTCGTCCGCACGGCGGCAGAGAGGTGGCTGTTCGATCGGACCGCCGGACCACCGCTGACGTTGATCGAAGGTTCCTGCGACACCGGCGTCGTGCAGATCGACAGTCTGCGGCTCGACGAAGAGGCGACCATCCAGGCTGCGGCCGCGTTCCATCAGCAGTTTCCGCGGCTCATGGCGGCGGAGGTCGAGCATCTGCGGCGGCACGACGCAAGACTGGTCATCGCTGACGCTCCCCCACTCGCCTGCGCAGCAGCGACGGCGTACGGCATTCCATCCGTTGTTCTCTCGAACTTCACGTGGGATTGGATCTACCAGGCTGTACGGGGCGTCTCTGACGTCGGCTCCGGAGCTGATTCCGGCGATACAGCGCGCCTACGGCACCGCCTCTGTGGCCTGGCGCCTCCCGCTGTATGGCGGCTTCCAGACATTCCACCGCGTGGTGGATGTGCCATTCGTCGCACGCCACGCGACGCACCCGCGCGACGAGGTGCGGCATCGGCTCGGCCTCCCTCGCGACGCGCTGCTCGCGCTCGCCTCCTTCGGCGGATACGGACTCCAGGACTTCGATCCCGTGCACCTGGATTGCCTGGATCACTGGCAGGTCGTGCTGACGGGCCGGGGACGACGTCCCTCCGTCGGGCGAGGCGTCCATTTCGTCCACGAGAACGCCGTGTACGACGCGGGCATGCGATACGCGGACCTCGTCGCGGCGGTCGACGTCATCGTCACCAAGCCTGGCTACGGCATCATCTCGGAGTGCATCGCCAACGGGACGGCCATGCTCTACACCTCCCGTGGCAACTTCGCAGAATACGACGTGATGGTGGAACAGATGCCGCGATTCCTCCGCTGCGAATACATCGAGCTCGAGGCGCTGCTGGCGGGACGCTGGCGGGAACCGCTCGAGCGCCTGCACCCGAAGGCGCCGCCGCCGGAGCGTCCGGGGACCAATGGTGCAGGGGTTGTCGCAAAGATGATTGTCGAGCTGTTGTCTCGCTGCTGACGAATCGCCCCGAGGGGCAACCCGGCACCAGGGTCAGTCGTTCCTCAGCGCGACCAGGGGATCGACTCGGGTGGCGCGCCGCGCGGGAATGACGCACGCCGCGAACGCGACGAGCGTCAGGAGGCTCACAACGCCGGCCAGGGTGACCGGGTCGTGCGCGCTGATGCCGAACAGCATGCTCGTCATGAGGCGGGTGAGGGCCAGAGCCGCCCCGAGGCCGATCGCGATACCCGTCAGCGCCATCGTCGCCCCATCCCGCAACACCGTCCGCAGCACATCGGACCGCTCGGCACCAAGCGCCACACGGATGGCGATTTCATGCGTTCGATCCCCTACCAGGTGCGACATGACCCCATAGATTCCGACGCAGGCCATCGCCAGCGCCAGTGCGGCAAAGACGCCGAGCACAATCATCGAAAACCGGCGTCTGGCAAGCCGGTCCGACATGACTCCGTTCATCGTCTGCTCGCGGTGCATGACCAGCTGGCCATCGATCTGTTCCAGCGCCCGCCGAATCGAGCCGATTTGCGCCAGCGGTGCATCAGCGGTCCGGAACACCATGCCCATGTCTCTCGCGGCGAAAGGCATGTACCGATCCGGAATCTGGAACAGCGAGAGATAGCATTGCGCCTGATGAGAGGACGCCGCATTCTCGTCGAGCCCCCACTGCCTCACGTGCCCGACAACGCCCACGATCTCTGCCGTGATGTTCAGGATGTCAATGTTGATGCGGCGGCCAAGCGGATCCTGATCGCCAAAATAGCGCCGGGCAAACTGCTCGTCGATCACGATCACAGGCGACGAATGCTCGTTGTCCTGCGGGGTCAGGAAGCGTCCGCGCTCCAGCGGAATGCCCATGACCTTCAGATAGCTGGCTTCGACGACATAGGAAAGCGCCCATTTCATTTCCGCTGGAGTCGATGGCTTCGCCTGGCCGTCCAGCCAGAACGGCAGCGTGCTGAAGTTGGGTGTCATCGGGACTGAACTGGCGCTGAGGGACGCTGCCTGGATGCCCGGGATGGTCGCGAATTTCTGGCTCATCTCCCGCCAGACGGCCATGACATGGTCCGGACGCGTGTTCGAGGCGGTTGACGATACGCGTGCCACCAGGAGACGGTCGGAGTTGAATCCGGGGTCCACGCTCAGGACTGTCGTCAGCGTGCGAATCATCAGTCCCGCACCGACCAGCAGGACGAGGGCGAGCGCGATTTCAACGACCACGAACACGCGTTGGGTGCGATGCTGGAGACCACTCGCACGCGGTCCCCGTTCTCTCAACGCTCGCTGATCGACGCGCGACACTCTGAGTGCCGGGACCAACCCGAAGAGAACTCCGGCAATCAGGGACACGATCGTCGTGAACCACAGGACGCGGGCGTCAACGCGGATCTCCCCAGCTCGCGGCAAGAGGACGTCCGGCAGTACCGCGAGTGCCGCCGCAGTTCCCCAATAGGCGGCCAGGCTCCCGAGAACGCCACCTGCCGACGCCAGCAGCACACTCTCGGTCAGACATTGCCGGACAATGCGGCTCCGGCTCGCGCCAAGCGCGGTGCGAATCGCAACTTCGGTAGCGCGACGGCTCGAACGTGCCAGCAGGAGATTCGCCACATTCACACCTGCGATCAGGAGCACGAAGAGCACAGCGGCGACGAGCAAGAGCAGCAGTGGCTTGACTGGTCCAACCACGTCCGATTCGAGCAGAACCAGTGTGACACCAGTGCCCTTGTTGATTTCCGGATACCGATCGGCCAGACCTGCGGCGAGGGCCTGCGTTTCGGCCAGTGCCTGTTCCAGGGTGACACCGGGCTTCAAGCGGCCGACCACGTCCATGCCCATCGACACTTTGCGATCGCGAAACCCCGGTGCATTCCACTGGCCGATTGGGAGATACACGTCACTGCGATGAAAGTTCCTGGCGTCGTACTGAAAACTCGCGGGGATCACGCCGACGATCGCGTACGAGGTCCCGCTCAGCGTCAGCGTCTGGCCGATTGCCCCTGGCGAGGAGCCGAACTTCCGTTGCCACAGGCTCTCGCCGATCAGGACAACAGGCGCCGCGCCCAATCGATCGTCAGCATCGACGAAAGCGCGGCCAGCAATCGGTTGCACGCCGAGCAACCGGAAAAAGCCGGCGGAGACCATCTCCGCAGGCACGCGCTCAGGCTGCCCCAGCCCAAGCAGGTTGAGATCGTCGGGCCTGAAAGCGGCCAGCTCCGAGAACGATCGGGTGTCGCGCGCCAGGTCGAGGAAGTTGGGATAGGAGGAGGACGCCCGCGGATGGTCGGGCGTCCGCGAATAGAGCGCGACGAGCTGATCGGGGTCAGGATACGGCAGCGGATTCAGGAAGACACCATTCACGACCGAAAAGACGGCGGTGTTGACGCCGATGCCCAGAGCGAGCGTCGCGACGGCGATCAGTGTGAAGCCGGGCTCCTTGATCAGTCGCCGGCACGCGTACTTCAGGTCCTGCCGCATCTTGTCCGGCCACGTGAACGACCGGACCTCGCGATGCACCTGCTTCGCCTGCGCGATCCCGCCAAAGTCACGCGCCGCCGCGAGCCGTGCCGCCTCGCGTGAGAGACCCCGTGCGACGTACTCGTCGGCGGCCTCCTCGAGATGACTCGCGAACTCATCGTCCATCTCGCGATCGTGGGTGCGCGATCGCACGAATGCCGCGAGCCGGTTGACGAACCTGCGGACCGCGCTCACGACGGATCCTCAGAGATCTTGAAAAACCGATCGACGATGCCGGTCGCGCGCTGCCACTGCGCTTCCTCTTGCTGAATCTGCTTCCGCCCCACACGCGTCAGCGAGTAGATCTTGACGCGGCGGCCGCTCTCGGACTCGCCCCACTTCGAGCTGATCCAGTCCATCTGTTCGAGCTTCAGGAGTGCGGGATAGAGCGTGCCTTGATTGAGGGCGAGCTGATTGCCGCTGATCTGCTCGATGCGCCGTGCGATGCGGTAGCCGTGCAGCGGACCGAGCGCTTCGAGCGTCTTGAGCACCATCAGCCCGAGGCTGCCGTAGAGGACGTCGCTGCGATCGGGGATCATATGTTGGTAGCCTACAGCTTGAGGCGTTGTCAGTCAACGGATTCGGCTCGAGTTCCCGCCCCCCCTTGGCGCATTGACTTCCGGGGCCAGGAGCCCGGTTCGGCCCCGACCCATTCGGCGGTGCTCCGCGATAGAGTTATCACGATGCCGCACCCTGACACCCTGGCACCCCTGGCACTTTGGCACCCTGGCACCTTCTTTTCGCCGTGTAAGGACGAGTGACATCTACTGAAGCGCCCCTGGTCGTCCGGCGCGCCACGCCCGCAGATGCGGCAGGCATTGTCGCAATCTGGGTGGCGATTGTGTCCGAGAAGATCTATTCGGCAGTGGATCGCCCCTTCACGGTCGACGGCGAACGAGCCTATCTGCAGTCGTTGTCGGCGCACGAAGCGGTATTCGTAGCAGAGAACGCTGAGGGCCAGATCGCCGGATTTCAGACCCTCGACAGGTGGACGAAGCTATTCCATTCGATGGACCACGTCGGACAGCTGGGCACGTTCGTCCTCGATTCGTGGCGGGGACACGGTATCGGCCGGCAGCTCGCCCGGCAGACCCTCCCCTTCGCGCGTTCGGCGGGATACGAGAAGCTGGTCGTGTTCGTCCGCGCCGGCAACACGGGGGCGCAGCGCTTCTATGCGGGTTTAGGGTTCTCCCCGTGCGGTCGCCTCGGCCGCCAGGTCAGGATCGCGGACGAATATGACGATGAGATCGTGATGGAGATGTTCCTGTGACTCGGTTCACGGCGGGCGCGTCGCACCGCCAGGTCCGTCACGCCGCAACGCATGCTGCACGGTAGAATCCAGGCGTCCTTTTCAGAGGTACTGATGATCACTCGACGCTCGTTTTTCGGGATGTCGGCAGCCCTGGCGGCTGCGACCGGGACGCCGGTCCTCCACGCACAGCGCGGCAGGACCGGGAGCGATCCATCCGCGTCCATGTCCCCCTCCATCGCCAGGCTCACCTCGATGCGCCACGAGGCCCGGCCGATCACGAACGACGAGCGGCTCGCGAGAATCGAACGCGCCAGGCGGCTGATGACCGAGGAGAAGCTCGACGCACTCATGCTGGCCGGCAGCACATCGCTCACGTATTTCACGAACATGCGCTGGGGCGGCGGGGAGCGGTTGTCGGCGTGCGTGATTCCGCAGAAAGGGGACCCGTTCTTCGTCTGCCCCGCCTTCGAGGAGGACCGGCTCCGCGAGCAGCTCGCACGCGGGCCCTTCGGTGGGCGCCGCGCTGACGTCCGCACCTGGCACGAGGACGAGAGTCCATACCTGCTGCTGGCACAGGCGCTCAAGGATCGCGGAATCTCCGCCGGCCGGCTCGGTGTCGAGGAAACCACCAAATTCGTCTGGGCGGAGAGCATCGCGGCGGCGGCGCCGCAGCTCGAGGTCGTGAGTGGAACGCCCGTGACGGCGGGGTGCCGGATGATCAAGGACGCCCACGAGGTCGCGCTGATGCGGCTCGCCTCGTCAGCCACCATCAAGGTGTACGCCGCGGTCTACGAAGCGCTGCAGCCCGGGATGACGCAGCACGACGTCGAAGGCCTGATAACCGCCGCGTACCGCCAGGTCGGGTTTCCCGGAGAAGCCAGCGTGCAGACCGGGGAGTACACCGCACTCCCGCACGGATCGACGATGCCGCAGACGCTCCGCGAAGGCACGATCATCATGATCGACGACGGCTGCACGGTCGAAGGGTACCGGTCGGACATCACCCGGACCTTCGTACTGGGGAAGGCGACCGACAAGATGAAGCGCGTCTTCGACATCGTCAAACGCGCGCAGGCCGCCGCCCTTGCGGCGGCGCGACCAGGGGTCCCGCTCGCATCGATCGACCAGGCCGCGCGGAAGGTGGTGACCGACGCCGGCTACGGACCAGGGTTCACCCACTTCAGCCACCGCGTCGGACACGGTCTCGGCATGGACATGCACGAGTGGCCGTATCTCGTGAAAGGCAACATGTTCGGGTGGAAACAGGAGCTGACCGCGAGACCGGGAATGGTCTTCAGCGACGAGCCGGGAATCTACATCCGGGGAGAATTTGGCGTGCGGCTCGAAGACGACATGCACATCACCGACGACGGTGCGGAGCTCTTCACGACACCGTCCCCGTCACTCGAAACGCCGTTCTGAATAACGGAAACCGGCAGAGGCTACTTGACTGTGGTGATGAGCGACCAGAGTCTCGGGATGTTCACCCGTTCGATCGACTTCGGGTGAAGACCGGCCTGGGTGATGAACGCCGGCAGATCGAGGTCCGACTTGAATCCGATGTGAATGGTGAGAGGGGAAATCAGCCGCTCGATGCGGGAGAGAAGGGGATTCGGACTGAGGAAGTGGTTGAGGACGATGATCCGTCCGCCGGGCCGGCACACGCGGTACATTTCGCGCGCCACGGTGACCGGATCGGGCACCACGCTGATGACGTAGGGTGCGTAGACGATGTCGAACGAATTGTCGGCGAACTTCATGTCGGCGGCGTCCATCTGGAGCAGCCGCACGTTCTGCACGTCTTTGCGCGTGGCGCGCTCGCGCGCAATCTCCAGCATCGGATCGCTGAAGTCGATGCCCGTGACGGAGCAGTTCTTCGGATAGAGCGACAGGTTGATGCCGGTGCCCACCCCGACTTCGAGGACCCGTTCCCCCGACTGGATGTCCATCCGCTCAATGGCCTGGAGACGGCCCGGGTGAAGCGTGGGCCCGAAGGTGAGGTCGTAGACCTTCGCGATCCGGCTGTAGACGGCTTCGACAAAATCGTTCCCGACAACGGTAACCGACAGCGCCCGGGTGGCAATATCAGACCCCGTCACGAGTTCGTCCGTCGGCTCCACTTTTCGATCGAATAAGGGCATAAACCCGTGTCTCCGTTGAAATTACAAGCCGGGTGCCGCATAACGGGACGCGGCCGGATGAGCCTTGCGACTATACCCCGTAAGGGTGGTAGGGGCAAGCCGAGCGCGGCGGAACCCCCCCTTCGAAACTGGGCTGTTTGTCAGACGCGGGCGGCGTCGATCACCCCTCTGACGGCTTCCATGGCCCCGGACGTCGTCGAAATCTGGAGCCCCTGCACCAGGTGGCGAATCTCCCGCGTCACTTCGCGTGCAATGGCAAGTCCCTCGGCTGCTGCCTCTCCGCGCTCGTCGGCCAGCCGCATCCGCTCGATGATGGGATCGGGCACACGGACTCCAGGCACCTCGTTCGCCATGAATTCGGCGTGGCGGAGGCTGTCGAGAGGCGTGATTCCGGCGATCACCGGGACGCGCAGGCTTTCGATGCGTCCGAGAAACCTGATGAGCTCGGCCGCGTCGAAGACCGGCTGGGTGATCACGAACTCTGCCCCGGCTTCAACTTTGTAGGTCAGGCGCCGAAGCTCTTCATCAGGATCCAGCGCACCCGGGTTGGCCGCGACACCGATGTGAAAGGCTGTCGGGAGGCCGATGCTCTGGCCGCCGATGTCGAACCCGCGGTTCAGGCGCGCGACGACGTTCGTCAGGCCGATTGAGTCGACGTCGAATACGCCCGTCGCATCCGGGTAGTCCCCCACCTGCGGGGGATCGCCCGTGATGAGGAGCAGGTTCCGCACACCCATCGAGTGGGCACCGAGCAGGTCCGACTGCATGCCGAGCAGGTTCCGATCGCGGCATGCGTAGTGGAGGATCGTTTCGAGCCCTGCCTGCTGCTGGACGAGGACCGCGGCCGAGAGCGCACTCATCCGCGCGCCCGCGCGAGGACCATCCGGGATGTTCACCAGATCCACGCCGTGGATGCGGAGCTGCCTGGCCTGGTCGACGAGCTTTTCCGCCCGAAAGCCGCGCGGCGGCACGAGCTCGACGCTGACCACGAATTCTCCGCGCGCCAGGCCGTTCGCCATCCGCGACTTCTCGGGCCTGGCGATCGGCTCCACCGCAGGCACCGCCGGCCTGGTTTCCGCACCACGGGCAAAGCGCGGCGCCGCCGGCTCGCCGGGCGCCAGCAGTCGCACCGCCATTTTGATGTGGCGAATGTGCTCGGGAGTCGTCCCGCAGCATCCGCCGACGAGGCGGACGCCGCCGTTGATGAAACGGCGCGCGTACGACGCCATGTACTCCGGCGAGCACAGATAGATGTGCCGTCCCTCGATCTCGCGCGGGCGGCCGGCGTTGGGCTGCGCCGAGAGCTTGACGGTCGTGACCTGCGACATCCGTTCGATGGTCTCGAGCATCGCCGCGGGTCCCACGCTGCAGTTCAGCCCGACGACCTGGGCGCCGAGGCGCTCGAGCTCCGGCACGAATGCTTCCGGAGCCGCGCCGTCGAGGCTGTTGCCGTCCTCCTCGGTCGTGACCTGGGCGACGATGGGCAGGTCGCAGATGGTCCGCACCGCGCGAATGGCGGCCCCGATTTCATTCACGTCGCGGAACGTCTCGAGCACGAAGAGGTCCACGCCCCCTTCCAGCAGACCGCGCGCCTGCTCGCGGAAGAACTCTTCGGCTTCGTCCACGCCGGTCTTGCCCCACGGCTCGATGCGGATGCCGAGCGGCCCGATCGCGCCGGCCACGTAGACCTGGTCCCGCGCGGCATGCCGCGCGATCTTCGCCCCCTGCAGGTTGATGGCGTGCGCCTTGTCCGCGAGCCCGAACGCGCCAAGCTTGATGCGATTGGCGCCGAACGTATTCGTCTCGATGACGTCCGCGCCGGCCCGGACGTACGCCTGGTGGACGTCCGCGACCAGATCCGGTTGCGTCAGGTTCAACTCGTCGAACGATCGGTTCAGGAAAATCCCTTTCGCGTACAGCATCGTGCCCATCGCTCCGTCGCAGACGAGGACGCGGGTATCGAGCGCTTCGAGAAAGGGTGTGCGGGTCATGGTTCTGTCACTGCCTCGGTACCTGGCACGTCCGGCCGTCGATGAGGAGATACGAGCGGGACACCAGGTCCAGACATACCGACCGGACGCCCTGAATCTCCTGCTGCGCAAAGCGATGGTGATGACCGAAGAGATGCAGCCGCGGCTTCATCGCGGCGAGCACCTCGTTGATGGGCGTCTTACCGGCATCGTTGCCCGGGCGCCCGCCGGGGGCGCTCACCCTGAACGGACGTGGCGCCTCGTGCGTGAGCAGGATGTCCACATCGCGCAGGCGCGAACAGGCTTCGACCTCCGCGCGCACGAAATGCCTCCGCCGGTCCGCAAGCTCCGTCGCCTTCGCGGTGCCTTTCTTCGGATGCGGCAGCTCGCCCGGGGCGACCTCGTACATCGTCGGCGCGAATGTGCCGCCGAGACCTGCGACGCGCACGTCCCCGATGCTCATCGCGGAACCGTTGGGGATGTAGTTGAGACCGTGGGGAAAGTCACCGGCCGCGATGCGGTTGAAATCCTCGTTGTTCCCTTTGATCCAGTAGAGGGGCGCGTCGAACGCTTCGTAGGCCCCTCCGGCGTCCGCGACATCCCCCACGCACAGCCAGAAAGGAATGTCGGAATGGCGCTGCATGATGCGGCGAACGCTGGCGAAATCCCCGTGGATGTCTCCCAGCGCGCCGAACATCCGGGCTACTTTGTCGTCGCCGCCGGGACGAGCAGATCCTTCTTGTCCCAGATGAAGTCCTTGTTGCTGTAGACCGCGAGCTCGTAGTCCTTCCCCATGAAGATGGCGGACACGGGGCAGGCCTCCTCGCAGTAACCGCAGAAGATGCATCGGGTCTTGTGGATCTGGTAGACCTTCGCGTACCGCGGCCCCGCCTGGACCGATCCGTCGTTCTCGGCCGCCTCCAGGTAAATGGCGTCAGCCGGGCACGCAACCGCACACAGGCCGCAGGCCACACACTTTTCGAGCCCGTTCTCGTCCCGCATCAGGACCTGCTTCCCGCGGTACTTGGGGAAAACAGGCACTTTCTGATCCGGATAGTTGACGGTGATGGGCTTTCTGAAAATGTGCTTGAAGGTGGTCGCAAAGCCGATGAGGAACGGACGGATCATCCCGTAATCATATCAAGGCAAAGGAGAAAAGGAAAAGGGGAAGGACTATAATCGACGGAGAGATGCCCACGGCGACCAAGGCCCTCACCGCCGAGCAGTTCCTCCTGACGACGCTCGTCGTCAAGGTCGCGATCGTCGCGGTCCTGTCCACGATGCTCGTGCGATTTCCGTGGTTCCGCCGCATCCTCCTCACCGAAAAGCGCGACTGGCCGGAGCGGCTGATCTTCGCGGCCAGCCTCGGCGTCCCGCTGACCGCCGGTGTCGTGGCGCGGCTGCTCATCAACTACGACGCCGCCGACCTCACGCTCGCAGGCGCGTTTCTGGCGGGCCTCCTGGCCGGGCCCTACGCCGGCGCTCTCGTGGGAGGGATTGTCGGCATTCCGCCGCTGGTGGCCGGAGAGTGGATTGCCCTCCCCTTCGCGGTGGGCTGCGGATTCGCGGGCGGCGGTCTTCGCGAGCTGTGCCCCAAAGAGGCGATCTGGCACTTCTCTCCGCTCTTCTTCACCGATCTGCATCGGAACGTCTGGAGGATGGTCCGCCGCTTCCAGATCGACTGGGTCGTCATCCTGGTGGCGGCGCCGATCGGGCTCGAGATCACCCGCCAGACACTTGGCCATCACTTCCCGCACCGCCTTTTCTATCTGGCGGCGCCGAACCCCTGGCTGGCCGTCCTCGTCATCCTGTCCACGGTGCTCTGCGTCGCCATCCCCATCAAGATCTGGAACAGCGCGCGCATCGAGCACAGGCTGCAGGAGCAGGAAAAGCTGCTGATGGCGGCCCGCGTGGAAGCCCTCGCGAGCCAGATCAATCCGCATTTCCTGTTCAACACGCTCACCTCGATCTCGTCGCTCATCCGCTCGAAACCCGAGACCGCGCGGACGCTGATCGTGAAGCTCTCGGGACTCCTGCGCCGGCTCCTCCGCAGCCAGGATCACTTCGTCACGCTCCGCGAGGAGCTCGAAGCCATCGACGAGTATCTCGACATCGAGTGCATACGCTTCGGGCCGAAGTTGAAGATCGAAAAGTCGATCGAGCCCGACACGCTCGACGTCGTCGTCCCGAGCATGCTGCTGCAGCCGCTGGTCGAGAACTCGATCAAGCACGGGCTCGCGCCGAAGATCGGCGAAGGGCGCATCACCATCCGGAGCAGCCGTCAGGGGGGGCACGCCATCATCGACATCATCGACAACGGCGTCGGCGTGGCGCCCGACCACAGGCACCGCGTGACGGAGGGGGGCATCGGCCTGCGCAACGTCAACGAGCGGCTGCGCGTGATCTACGGCGCCAACTACCAGCTGCAGCTCGACAGCGTGCCGGGCGAAGGCACCTGCGCCCGGATCGTCATTCCCGAGCTCATCGTACCGGCCAAAGTGAGCGCCTGACGCGATGGACTCGAACGACGCGCTGCGGACGCTCGTCGTCGACGACGAGCAGCTCGCCAGGGAAGAGCTGTGCTTCCTGCTCGGACAGCTGGAGGGGCTGGAAGTGGTCGGCCAGGCGAGCAACGGGATCGAGGCGCTCCGCGTGATTGAGGAGCAGGGGCCGGACCTCGTGCTGCTCGATGTCCAGATGCCCGGGCTGACGGGCTTCGAGGTGGCCCGCCGGATCGTCAGGGCCGGTTTCGACACCCAGCTGGTTTTCGTCACCGCCTACGACCAATACGCGATCGAGGCCTTCGAGGTGAATGCGGTCGACTACCTGTTGAAGCCGGTCGAGGCGGGCCGCCTGGCCACCGCGGTGGATCGGGTCCGGCGGCGCATCCAATCCGACCGCCCGGCCGCCGCCAAGGGACAGACGGCGGAGGATGTGGAACGACTGCTGCAACTGCTGTCGGAGCGGCAGGGACGCCGGGAGCAGCTCGCGGTCAAGGTCGCCGAACGGTTCCTCCTGGTCCAGACGGAAGAGGTGGTTCACGCCTCCGTGGAGGACGACGTGATCACTGTCGTAACGAACAGCTTGTCTGGAACGTCCAACTATCGGACACTGGATGAATTGCAGGCGCGCCTCGACCCCGCGATATTCTGGCGGGTACACCGGTCGCACCTCGTAAATATCAATAAAATAAAGGAAATCGTGCCCTGGTTCAGCCGCAACTACATCCTGAAGATGCGGGACGGCAAGGGGACCGAAATCCCGGTGAGCCGCTCGCAGACCAAGCGGCTCCGCGAGTATCTAAGGCTATGAGCAACCACTACGATCCGTATGCGCCGACCGCGGTTCCGGCCGCGCCGTCCTACCCAGCGCCCGAGCCACCGCCGCCACCCGACGCGCTGAGCGCGCCCGAACCGCTCGTCGCGGCGGAGCCCCTCCCTGCGCTCGCCGGCGGGCTGACCGCCCCCCAGGAAACGCGGCTGGCGATTGACGGCGGGAGCCTGCGGATGGAGCGGGTCGCCGAAGAGATCATCGCGTGGCTGAAGACGCTCGCGTCCGCCGCCGTCTACGCCACGTTGATCGTGACGTTCGGGTTCCAGGTAGCCCGGGTTGAGGGCCACAGCATGGCGCCGACGCTCGGCGATCAGGATCGTCTGATCGTGAACAAGCTCGCGTACCGCATCGGCGAGCCGCACATCGGCGATATCGTGATGCTCTATTACCCGCTCGTACCCGAGAAGTCCTTCGTCAAGCGGGTGATCGCCGCAGAGGGCGATCAGGTCCGGATCGTTGACGGCAAGGTCTATCGAAACGATGTCCTCATGGACGATTCGTTCGTGCCGCCGGACTATCGCAGCCACGACGACTGGGGTCCGCAGGTGATCCCCGAGGGGTATTACTTCGTGATGGGGGATCATCGGAACAACAGCTCCGACAGCCGCCATTGGGGCTTCGTGCCGAAGAAGTACATCATCGGCCGCGTCCAGCTCCGGTGGTGGCCGGTCCAAACAGCCAGGATGTTCTGACGTCGGTCTCACGCCAGAAAGCCTCCGCTGACAACCCGCTACGCCGCGGTCTACCGCGTCCTGCTTCGCGTTCTCTTTCTGAACCTGGCGGTCGCGGTGGCCAAGCTGGCGCTCGGCTACACGACCGGCGCGGTCAGTGTCATCTCGGACGGATTCCACTCGCTCACGGACGCGGCGTCGAACGTCATGGGGATGATCGGGCTGCGCGCCTCGCGCAAGCCTCCCGACGAGGATCATCCATACGGCCACCGGAAGTACGAGACGCTCGCCGCAGCCGGGATCCTCGTGTTTCTGCTGTTCGTCGTGATGGAAGTGACACGGGCCGCGGTCAACCGGCTCTCCGGCGGCGCGGCGCCCACCGTAACCGCCCTGAGCTTCGTCGTGATGGCGGTGACCCTCGGCATCAACCTCCTGGTCGTCCGGTATGAAAGCCGGGAAGGCAGGAGGCTGAGCAGCGAGCTCCTGCTGGCGGATGCGATGGCGACGCGCAGCGACGTGCTCACGTCCTGCGCGGTGATCGTGACGCTGATTGCGGTGCGCCTGGGATTTCCCGTGCTCGACGCGGCCGGCGGCCTCGTGATCGCATTCTTCATCGCCAAGACGGGATGGGAAATCGGCCTCAATACGTCACGGGTGCTGTCGGATCGCGTGGTGCTCGCGGAGGACGACATCCGGAACGTCGTGATGAGCACGCCGGAGGTGGTGGGCTGCCATCGCATTCGATCCCGCGGTTCGGCCGACCACACGTTCCTCGACCTTCATATCTGGTTCCGGCCGGACATGACGCTCTATGAGGCTCACCGGCTGTCGCACGTCGTCAAGGACAAGCTCATGGCGACGTATCCGCAGATTGCGGACGCGATCATCCATATCGAGCCGCCTCCTCCTGCTGCCGGGTAGCGGCTCGGACCGGCAACTGGACGACGAACGTCGCGCCCCGTCCCGTGCCCTCGCTCGCGGCTGCGATGGAGCCGCCGTGGAGCTCGGCCAGGTGCCTGGCGATCGAGAGCCCGATACCCAGCCCGGACGTCCCCTTCGTCGTCGATTGGTCTCCCTGCCGAAAACGATCGAAGACGTGCGGCAGGAAGTCGGGGGAAATGCCCTGGCCGGAGTCTCGCACCAGAATCTCCACGAACTCATCGGCGGACGCCACCTCGACCTGGACCTGGCCGGCTTTGGCCGTGAACTTCACGGCGTTGTGAACCAGGTTCCAGAGAATCTGCTGCAGACGCCGCGGATCCGCCCAGAGCTCCGGCAGCGGCGGCTGCGGCAGCGCAGCCAGGCGGACCCCCTTCGTCTCCGCCGTCGGCCGGAGCGACTGGATAACGGCTTCCGTGACAGCGCTGAGATTCACCGGTTCCAGATCCAGCGTGATCTTGCCGGACGTGAGCCTGTTCATCTCGAGCAGGTCTTCGATCAGCTTCGCCTGCATCTGCGCGTTCCGCTGGATGACCGCCATCGCCTCTTCAGGATCGCGCACGGCCTTGCCGGTCGCGAGCATGTTCAACCAGCCGAGAATCGCATTCATCGGGGTGCGCAGCTCGTGGCTCAGGGTCGCGAGGAATTCGTCCTTGATGCGGCTCTGGCGTTCGGCCTCGTCCCGCGCGCGCCGTTCGCTGACCAGCAGCCGCTCGCGCTCCCGATCAGCCTTCCGCTGTACGCTGACGTCGCGGGTCACTCCCACCATCTTCTCGACGGCGCCGTCGTCGCGCCGCAGCACCCGCCCACGCTCCGTGACCCAGACCTCGGTGCCGTCGGGTCGCACGACGCGGTAATCGCATTCGTACGTCCCGGACGAAAGCGCCTGCCGAAGAGCCTCCTCACAGCGGCTCTTGTCGTCGGGGTGGAGGACGCAGAACAGGCGCTGCTCCGGGCCCAGCGTCCCCCTCGGAAAGCCGAAGAGCGCTTCGGGATCGCTCGACCACGTCATGTGCCCGGCATGAATGTCCCACTCCCACGCCGCGATCTGGGCGACCTCCATCGCCATTCTGAGGCGCTCCTCGTTGTCTCGCACGCCGCGGTGCGCGACCGTCAGGGCCCCGGTGCGTTCGGCCACGCGGCGCTCCAGCTCCTCGTTCGCCTCCTGCAGCGCGAGCTGTGCCTTGGCGCGTTCGGAGATCTGGTAGTGCAGCGTGTCGTTGAGCGCCAGCAGGTCACGCGTCTTGCGGAACAGCTCGATGAAGACCCCGACCTTCGATCGCAGGATATCGGCATTGATCGGCTTGCTCAGATAGTCCACACCGCCGACGCCGTACCCGCGCAGCACGTCGTCTTCCTCGAGAAGATGCGCGGTCAGGAACAGGATGGGCACGTTCTGGGTGCGTCGCCGCTGCTTGATCAGCTGTGCGAGCTCGAGGCCGCCCATCCCCGGCATCTTGATGTCGAGAATCATCGCGGCAAAGTTGTCGTGCAGCAGAGCGAGCAGGGCCTCGTCGGCGGAATGCGCGCGCACGAACGTGCATCCGCTCGACTGCAGCATGACCTCGAGCGCGTCCAGATTTCGCGCTTCGTCGTCGACAATCAGGAGCTTGATGTCGTCTGGCGCCCTGGGTTCCTGCATACTCACCGGTACAGCCACACCCGAAGCAGCGAGAGTAGCTGGTCAGTGTTGACCGGCTTCGCGATGTAATCCGATGCCCCGGCCTGCAGGCACTTCTCCCGGTCCCCCTTCATGGCCTTGGCGGTCAGGGCCAGGATTGGCAGCGTCCGGAACTCCGCCTTGTTGCGAATCTCGCGCATCGTCTCGTAGCCGTCCATCTCCGGCATCATGATATCCATCAGGACCACGCTGAGATCCGGCGTGCTCTCGATCAACTCGATCGCCTGCCGGCCGTTGGTTGCGGTCAGCACTTCCATGTCGTGATTCTCGAGAACGGTCGTCAGCGCAAAGATGTTCCGCGCATCGTCGTCCACGACGAGGACCTTCCGGCTGTGGAGGACGGCGTTCGATCCGTGCAGCCGTTCGAGCAGTCTCCGCTTCGGTTCGGGCAGGTCGGCGACCACGCGGTGGAGGAACAGGGCCGTCTCGTCAAACAACCGCTCCGGCGACTGCACGTCCTTGAGCACCACACTCTTGGCCAGTGCCCGCAATCTGGCACCCTCCTCCTCCGAGAGGTCCTTTCCGGTGAACACGACAACCGGCAGATCGCGCAGCTCCGGCTCCTCCTGCATTCGCTCGAGCAACTCGAAGCCGCTCATGTCGGGCAGCCTCAGGTCCATGACACAGCATTCCACCGCGCCGTCCCGCATGACGTCCATCGCTTCGGCGCCGGTGCCGACGGCGGCGACCTCGATGTCGTCGTGCAGCAGCAACTCGACGATGCTCTGTCGCTCGATCTCGTTGTCTTCGACGACCAGCAGCCGCTTCTTGTGTGGAGCCGCGTAGGTTCGGATCCGGTCGAACGCCTGCTCAAGATCCTGGGTGGTGCCGGGCTTGACCAGGTATGAGAAGGCGCCGTGCGACAGCCCATGCTGCCGCTCCTCCTCGACCGAGAGCATCTGCACCGGAATGTGCCGCGTGGCCGGATCGAGCTTGAGGTTGTTGAGGACCGTCCACCCCAGCATGTCCGGCAGGAACACGTCGAGCGTGATGGCTGTCGGCAGGAATTGCCGCGAGAGATGCAGCGCCGCCTGGCCGCGGTTCGCAACGACTCCCTTGAAGCCCTTGTCCCGTGCGAGCCCCAACAGCACGCGTGCGTAATGCGGATCGTCGTCGACGATGAGCAATACGCTGTCACCATCCACGACCTCGTCGCGGTCGTCGAAGACCACCTCTTCCGGTCGCGCAATGGTCAGGACAGGGAGACTCGAGAGGCGCTCACGCGGGAACGCCACGGGCACGCTGCCCGGGAGGGCCGTACGGGCCGGCCCTGTGTAGGTTGCCGGCAGATAGAGCGTAAACGTGCTGCCCTGCGCCGGCACGCTCGCGAGCCGGATCTCCCCTCCGAGCAGGGTCGCCAGCTCCCGGCTGATCGCCAGGCCGAGCCCCGTCCCACCGTACTTGCGGCTCGTTCCGGCGTCCGCCTGCTGAAAGGCCTCGAAAATGAGGCGCTGCTTCTCCGCGGCGATGCCGATTCCCGTGTCGCTGACCTCGATCGCGATGGCCGCCGGCACGTATCGCAGAATGGGATGATCGGGAGACCACCCGCTGGTGACCTGCTGCACGCGCATCTTTACCTGTCCCTGCGAGGTGAACTTGAACGCGTTCGAGAGCAGGTTCTTGAGTATCTGCTGGAGCCGCTTCGGGTCGGTGGTGAACGTGCGCGGCAACGTGTTGTCGATCTCGACCTGGAAGTTCAGGTTCTTGGTTTCGGCCAGGTGGCGGAACGTTCGGTTCACGCTGTCGCGCAGCGACCTGAACGTAATCTCCTCGGCTTCGACCGTCACCGTCCCGGATTCGATTTTCGAGAGATCGAGGATGTCGTTGATGAGAGTCAGCAGGTCCGTGCCGGCGGAGTGGATGTTCCTGGCGAAGTCGACCTGCTTGGCGGCCAGGTTGCCCGAGGCGTTTTCCGCGAGCTGCTGACCGAGGATGAGGATCGAGTTGAGCGGCGTGCGCAGCTCGTGCGACATGTTGGCGAGGAACTCGGACTTGTATTTCGACGTGAGCGCGAGCTCGGCCGCTTTCTCCTCGAGCGCGCGCCGCGCCTGCTCGACTTCCTTGTTCTTGCGCTCGACCTCGACGTTCTGCTCGGCAAGCTGCTTGGCCTTCGACGCGAGCTCCTCGTTCGTCTGCTGCAGCTCGGTCTGCCGCGTCTGCAGCTCAATCGTGAGCTGCTGGGACTGCTGCAGCAGGTTCTCGGTCCGCATCGTCGCTTCGATGGTGTTGAGCACGACGCCGATTGACTGGGTGAGCTGTTCGAGGAACGTGAGGTGGGTCGCCGTGAACGGTTCCAGCGAGGCCAGCTCGATGACGGCCTTGGTTTCCCCTTCGAAGAGGACGGGCAGGACGACGACGTTCTTGGGAGGGGCGGCGCCGAGGCTCGAGCGGACCCGCGTGTAGCGCGGCGGCACTTTCGTGAGGAGGATGCGCTGCTTTTCGAGCGCGCACTGGCCGACGAGGCCGTTGCCGACTTCGATGCGCTTCGACTGCTGATCGCCGATCGCATAACCGGCGAGCAGCAGCAGCGCCGGCGCGCTGTCGGTGACCTCGCTGAGCATCTGATAGACGGCCCCCTGCTGCGCATTGACGAGCGGCGCGAGCTCCGAGAGCAGCAGCCGGCCGACCGTCACGAGATCGCGCTGCCCCTGCAGCATGCGGGTGAACCGGGCGAGATTGGTTTTCAGCCAGTCCTGCTCCTGGTTGCGATCGGTCGTCCCCCGGAGGTTGTCGATCATCGTGTTGATGTTGTCTTTGAGCTCGGCGACCTCCCCTCGCGCTTCGACCTGGATGGACCGCGTGAGATCGCCTTTCGTGACGGCCGTCGCGACTTCGGCAATCGCGCGCACCTGATTCGTGAGATTCGCCGCCAGCAGGTTGACGTTGCCGGTCAGGTCCTTCCAGGTGCCCGCGGCGCCCGGGACGTTGGCCTGTCCCCCAAGCCGGCCTTCGACCCCGACCTCGCGCGCCACGTTCGTGACCTGTTCGGCAAACGTCGCGAGCGTGTCCGTCATGTTGTTGATCGTCTCGGCGAGCGCGGCCACCTCACCCTTGGCCTCGACCGTGAGCTTCTGCCGGAGGTTGCCGTCCGCCACGGCGGTCACGACCTTGACGATCCCCCGGACCTGATCCGTGAGGTTGGCGGCCATGACGTTCACCGAGTCGGTGAGGTCCTTCCACGTGCCGGCCACGCCAGGCACTTCTCCCTGGCCACCGAGCTTGCCCTCGGTGCCGACCTCGCGCGCCACGCGCGTCACTTCCGCGGCGAACGCGCGCAGCTGATCGACCATCGTGTTGATGGTGTTCTTCAGCTCGAGAATCTCCCCCTTCACGTCGACCGAGATCTTGCGGGACAGGTCGCCTCTGGCGACCGCGGTCGTGACTTCCGCGATGTTGCGCACCTGCGCCGTGAGGTTCGCCCCCATGACGTTCACCGAGTCGGTGAGGTCCTTCCACGTGCCGGCCACGCCGGGCACGACCGCCTGGACGCCGAGCCGTCCTTCCGTGCCCACCTCGCGCGCGACGCGCGTCACCTCGGAGGCGAACGACCGCAGCTGCTCGACCATCGCGTTGATCGCTTCTTTGAGCTGCAGGATCTCGCCGCGGACGTCGACCGTAATCTTCTTGGACAGGTCGCCGTTGGCGACCGCGATCGTGACGTCGGCGATGTTGCGCACCTGTCCCGTCAGGTTCGACGCCATCGAGTTCACGTTGTCGGTCAGGTCTTTCCAGGTGCCGGCCACGCCGGGAACGAGCGCCTGTCCGCCCAGCTTACCCTCCGTACCCACCTCGCGCGCCACGCGGCTGACTTCCGACGCAAAGGCGTTCAGCTGGTCCACCATCGTGTTGATCGTGTTCTTCAGCTCGAGGATTTCACCCTTCACGTCGACGGTGATCTTGCGCGAGAGGTCGCCGCGCGCGATGGCCGTCGCGACGTCGGCGATGTTGCGCACCTGGCCGGTCAGGTTGGAGGCCATCCAGTTCACGTTGTCGGTCAGGTCCTTCCAGGTGCCACCGACTCCTGGCACTTCCGCCTGGCCTCCGAGCTTGCCTTCGGTCCCGACTTCGCGTGCCACGCGGGTCACTTCGGCCGCGAACGATCGCAGCTGCTCGACCATCGTGTTCATCGTGTCCTTGAGCTGCAGGATCTCGCCGCGGACGTCAACCGTGATCTTCTTCGAGAGGTCGCCGTTGGCGACCGCGACCGTGACCTCCGCGATGTTGCGGACCTGCGCGGTCAGGTTGCCGGCCATCTGGTTGACGTTGTCCGTCAGGTCCTTCCAGGTGCCGGCCACGCCGGTCACCACCGCCTGGCCACCCAGCTTGCCGTCCGTGCCGACTTCGCGCGCCACGCGGCTGACTTCCGACGCGAAGGCGTTCAGCTGGTCCACCATCGTGTTGATGGTGTTCTTCAGCTCGAGGATTTCCCCCTTCACGTCGACCGTGATCTTGCGTGACAGGTCTCCACGCGCGACGGCCGTCGCGACTTCCGCGATGTTGCGGACCTGGCCTGTCAGGTTCGACGCCATGAAGTTGACGTTGTCGGTCAAATCCTTCCAGGTGCCGGCCACGCCGGTGACCACCGCCTGCCCGCCCAGCTTGCCCTCGGTGCCGACCTCGCGCGCCACGCGGGTCACTTCGGAGGCAAACGCGTTGAGCTGATCGACCATCGTGTTGATGGTGTTCTTCAGCTCCAGGATCTCTCCCTTGACGTCAACCGTGATCTTGCGCGAGAGGTCTCCGTTGGCGATCGAGGTCGCGACGTCGGCGATGTTGCGGACCTGCCCGGTGAGATTGGAGGCCATCGAGTTGACGTTGTCGGTGAGGTCCTTCCAGGTGCCGGCGACGTCCGGCACCGCCGCCTGGCCGCCAAGCTTGCCTTCCGTGCCGACCTCGCGCGCCACGCGGCTCACTTCCGACGCGAAGGCATTCAGCTGGTCCACCATCGTGTTGATGGTGTTCTTCAACTGGAGAATCTCCCCCTTCACGTCGACGGTGATCTTGCGCGACAGATCGCCTCGAGCGATCGCGGTGGCGACGTCGGCGATGTTGCGGACCTGTCCGGTGAGGTTCGACGCCATCGAATTGACGTTGTCCGTCAGGTCCTTCCACGTGCCGGCGACGCCCGGGACCGCGGCCTGGCCACCGAGTTTGCCCTCGGTGCCGACTTCGCGCGCGACGCGGCTCACTTCGGAGGCAAAGGCATTCAGCTGGTCCACCATCGTGTTGATGGTGTTCTTCAGCTCGAGGATCTCCCCCTTCACGTCCACGGTGATCTTGCTCGAGAGATCCCCGCGCGCGATGGACGTCGCGACGTACGCGATGTTGCGCACCTGACCGGTCAGGTTCGACGCCATCGAGTTGACCGAGTCGGTGAGGTTCTTCCAGGTGCCGGCAATGCCGGGCACCACCGCCTGGCCCCCCAGCTTGCCTTCCGTGCCGACCTCGCGGGCCACGCGCGTCACCTCCGACGCAAAGCCGTTCAACTGGTCGACCATCGTGTTGATGGTGTCCTTCAGCTCGAGGATCTCTCCCTTGACGTCGACCGTGATCTTGCGCGACAGGTCGCCGCGCGCCACGGCGGTCGTGACTTCCGCGATGTTGCGGACCTGCGCGGTCAGGTTTGCACCCATGGCGTTGACCGAATCCGTCAGGTCCTTCCAGGTCCCGGCCACGTCCGGCACTTCCGCCCGGCCGCCGAGCTTGCCTTCCGTCCCGACCTCGCGCGCGACGCGGCTCACTTCCGACGCAAACGCGTTGAGCTGATCGACCATCGTGTTGATCGTGTCTTTCAGCTCGAGGATCTCTCCCTTCACGTCGACGGTAATCTTGCGCGACAGGTCGCCACGGGCCACGGCGGTCGTCACGCCGGCGATGTTCCGGACCTGCGCCGTGAGGTTGGACGCCATCGCGTTGACCGAGTCGGTCAGGTCCTTCCACGTCCCCGCCACGCCGGGGACGACGGCCTGCCCGCCCAGTTTGCCGTCGGTGCCAACCTCGCGCGCCACGCGAGTCACCTCCGCCGCAAAGCCGCGCAGCTGATCGACCATCGTATTGATGGCCTCCTTCAGCTGCAGAATCTCGCCGCGCACGTCGACGGTGATCTTCTTCGAGAGGTCGCCGTTGGCCACGGCGATGGTCACGTCGGCGATGTTCCGCACCTGCGCCGTGAGGTTGCCGGCCATCTGGTTGACCGACTCGGTCAGCTCCTTCCACACGCCGGACACACCCTTGACCTGCGCCTGGCCTCCGAGCTTGCCCTCCGGTACCGACCTCCCGCGCCACGCGCGTGACTTCGGACGTGAAGACCGACAGCTGGTCGATCATCTTGTTCACGAGCTTCGCCGATCGGAGGAACTCCCCTTCGAGCGCACGGCCGTCGACCTCGAGCGCCATGGACTGCGTGAGGTCCCCTTTCGCGACGGCGCCGACCGCTCGCGTGACCTCGGTCGTCGGCCAGACAAAGTCGTCGATGAGTGTGTTGATGGCGATCACTTCATCCGCCCAGCCACCCGTCACCCCGAGGACCGTCATCCGCTGTTTGAGCTTCCCTTCCTTGCCGACCGCGTGGGTCACCCGGGCGGTCTCGCGCGCACGGCGCTCGCTGACGGACACGATGTCGTTGAACGCGTCGGCAATCTTGCCGTTGACGCCGGTGAGGTCCGCCGGCATGCGCACGTCGAATTCGCCGTTCCGGAACGCCAGCATCGCGGACAACAGCGCCCGCGAGAACGTGTCGGCGTCGGTGACGGCCAGCGGTACGCCGTTCCCCGGCTCAAACGGCGTCGGCCTGTTCGAAATCTCCATGCGGCTCCTCGGCGATTGACAAAGTGTGAAGCGCACCGTCCGACGCGGTCAGTGTCAGCAATTCATTCGCGCGCAATCCGCCCTGAGACAGGCGCCGGGACTGCGCCTATGCAAAACAGCACAGGATTGTGCAGGAGAAGCAAGACGGGGGCCGGCTCAGCCAATGGAGGTGCGTGAGCAGGCACCCGAAAATTGTCGAGGCTTGACGTTGTGGATGCGGCCGAGACGCCCGCTGGGGGGACTGTGGTCAGTCGGTGTAGAGCGCTTCGATGAGATCGCTCCAGCGCTTTTCGACCAGTCGGCGCCTGACCTTCAGCGTGGGGGTCAGCTCCCCCGAGGCGATCGTGAACTCCGAGGGAAGGAGCGCGACGCGCTTGATGCGCTCGTACGGCGACAGGTCACGATTGAGCGCATCGACGACTTCCTGATAGAGCGCAATTACGTCCGGTCGCGTGACGAGCGCTTCCCGTGCGCCCGGCGGTCGCCCGAGGGCCTCCAGCCGTCGCTCGAGGGCCGTGAACTCCGGCACGATGAGCGCGGTCGCATACCGGCGCCTGTCTCCGAGGACCACCGCCTCCGCGACGAGGAGACTGCGCTTCAGCACATGCTCGATCGGCTGCGGCGCGATCTTCTTCCCACCGGAGGTCACGAGCAGATCTTTCTTGCGGTCCGTGATCGTCAGATAGCCTTCTGCGTCCAGCGTGCCGATGTCGCCGGTCGCAAACCAGCCGTCCTGCAGCACCTCCGCCGTCGCCTCCGGGTTGTTGTAGTAGCCGACCATGATGTTCGGGCCACGGGCCAGGATCTCGCCGTCCGGCGCGATGCGCAGGTCGACGCCGGGAAGCGCCCGGCCGACGGTCCCGACACGCGGCGCGGACGGAGGATTGACGCTGAGGATCGGCGCCGTTTCGGTCAGCCCGTACCCTTCGATAATCGGCAGTCCGATGGCGTAGAAAAACTCCAGCACGGTTGCGCCGAGCGGCGCGCTCCCGGAAACCAGAAAACGGATCCGGCCACCCAGCCTGCTGCGGATCGTGGAAAAGACGAGCCGATCGGCAAGCGCCGCTTTCGCCGACACGATCGCGCCCGGGGTCCGGCCGGTCAGCTGCGCTCTGGCTTTCGCGAGCCCGGCCCTGACGGACCACTTGAAAATCAGCGCCCGGGGCCCGGGCGCCGCCTCACCCGTCGTGACGATGCGCGTCTGCATCTTCTCGTAGACGCGCGGCACACCCGTGAGCACGGTCGGCCGCACGAGGCCGATATCGCGCGCGACAGTGTCCATGGTTTCGGCAAAGACGATCGTCACGCCGGTGAAGAGATAGACGAACGACACCATCCGCTCGAACGCATGGCTGAGCGGCAGGAACGACAGCGCCACATCCTCCTGCGACAGCACGAACACCTGCGAGCCCCCCTCGAGGTTCGCGGTCAGGTTGGCGTGCGTGAGCATCACCCCCTTCGGCACGCCCGTCGTGCCCGAGGTGTAGATGATCGTGGCCAGGTCGGCGGGACTGACCTTGCGTGCGGCTTCCCGGAACTCGCGGCCGGCGCCCCACTCGCCGGTCATGCGGGCATGACCGCGGACCTCGAGCTCCTCGAGTGTGAGCGCCGATCCGGCCTGGCCGGCCTGCGCATCCATGATGACGACCGCCTCGAGCGCGGGGAGCAGGTGCCGCACCTCCTGGAGCTTTTCGAGCTGCTCGAGCGTCGAGACGACCGCCAGACGCGCACGGGAGTCCTGGAGGATGTACCGCACCTGCGGAGCCGACAGGGTGGGGTAGATCGGGACCGTCACCGCCCCGGCGGCCAGCGCGGCCAGGTCGCACATGATCCACTCCGGGCGGCTCTCGGAAACGATGGCGACCCGATCGCCTGCCGACATGCCCAGCGCGGACAATCCCAGCGAGATGTCGCGGATGCGTTCAAAGACCGCGTTGGCGGAGAGCCCGTCGATCCGATCGCCCCGGCAGCGTCCGATCGTCAGGGGCTTCGGGAACCGCCCCATCATGTAAAACGGCAGCTCGGCGATCGTCCGGAGGTCGATGGGCGCGGAGTCGGTTTCCTCGGCGGAGGGCATCATCGCGGAGCGTAACACGGTACGAACGTGCACCGGCTCCATGTACAATTGCGGTGCTCATGGCTCGAGAGCTATCAGCTGCCGGCTATCGGCTGTCAGCTCGTGCCAGACCCGATGGCTGGGAGCTGATTGCTGAAACCCATACTGCAGCCCACCCATAACACACTTGTGAAGCCGGCGAACCACAGCAGGGCGGCCGCTCGAAAATCATCGCAGCAGCAGGGGCGGCCGGAGTCTCCGGAGCCTGTCTCCGAGCTGACGACGAACCGGCTGTCGGTGTACCTGCGCTGTCTGAGCACGCTGGACGCCGCAGGCGTCCGGACGGTCTCGTCACAGGCGCTCGCGGAGCAGTTCCAGTTGAACGCCGCGCAGATCCGGAAAGACCTCGCGTACTTCGGTGAGTTCGGGGTGCGCGGGGTCGGCTACTACGTGAAGGAGCTGAGGCGGCACCTGCGGGAGATCCTCGGCCTCGATCGCCAGGTGGCCATCGCGATCATCGGCGCCGGGAACCTGGGGCTGGCGCTGGCGGACTATCCCGGGTTCCGCGAGGATGGATTCTCGATCGCGGCGCTCTTTGACGCCAAGCGCGAGAAGATCGGCCACCGGTCGCGCGCCGGCGTTCCGATCCACGACATGCGCGACTTCCGCCGGATCGTGCGCCGCGAGCAGATCCGCATTGCGGCGATCGCCGTCCCCGCCGAGGCGGCCCAGGCCGTGGTCAACATCGTGGTGGCGGCAGGCGTCAAGGCCGTGCTGAACTTTTCCCCTGGCACGTTGAAGGTGCCATCGGGCGTGAAGCTGAAAAGCGTCGACTTGACCGTATCGCTCGAGAGCCTGTCGTTCTTTCTCGCGCAGGGGCAAGGGGCAGGAGGATGAGTAAGACACGAGCGAGTGATCGGGATTCGGGACTCGGGACTCGGGATTCGCGGGGTCCGCGAGCCGGCGCGCGGAAGTCAGAACCGAGAACCCCGAATCCCGAGTCCCGAATGCCGAATCCCGAGTTGTCTCACGTCTCACGCGACGGCTCTGTCCGGATGGTGGACGTGAGCGACAAGGCGGTGACGGCACGGGAGGCCGTGGCGCGCGGGCGTATCACGATGTCGCGCGAGGCTGTCCGGCAGATCCGTTCGGGGGCGGTCAAGAAAGGGGATCCGCTGCAGACGGCCAGGCTCGCGGGGATCATGGCGGCCAAACGCACGTCAGACGTGATTCCGCTCTGCCACCCGCTCGCACTGTCGCACGCAGATGTCGAGCTCCTGCCGCTCGAGGACGGCTATGAAATCGTGGCGCGAGTGCGCACGTCGGCACAGACGGGCGTCGAAATGGAGGCGCTCCACGCGGTCGCCGTCGCCGCCCTCACGATCTACGACATGATCAAGGCGGTAGACAAAGCGATGGTGATCGGGGACATCCGAGTCGTCGAGAAACGCGGCGGCCGCAGCGACTATACGTCTTGACCACTCCACTCACCGTCCTCGTCGGCATCTACAGTCCGTTCGCGGTCTGGAACATTCCACCGTCGCACGTCGCGACGCTGCGCCAGGCGTTCCCGCAGCACACATTTCTCCATGCGGTGACCGACGAGCAGGTGCTCGGCCTGATCCCGCGCGCGGACGTCGCGTTCATGGCCGAACTGCGGCCGTCGCACCTCGCAGCGGCGGAGAAGCTGCGGTGGGTTCACAGCCCGGCGGCCGGCATCGGCGGCATGCTGTTCCCGGTGATGGTCGAGTCTCCGATCGTGATGAGCAACTCGCGCGGGATCAGCGCGACAACCATCGCAGAGCACGTCGTCGCCGTCACGCTGGTGCTGTTCCGGAAGCTCAAGCTCGCGATCCACAGCCAGGCGGCGCGCGAGTGGGCGCAGGATGCGGTTCTCGATGCACCCAGCATCCGCACGATCGCCGGGACCAGCGCGCTGGTGGTCGGGCTCGGCTCGATCGGGACCGCGACCGCACGCCTGCTCAGCGCGCTCGGCGCACGGGTCGACGGAATCCGGCGGAATCTGTCCGGTGCCCCTCCGCCGGGCGTCAATCGCGTCGCCGGACCGAATCAGTTGCTCGATTTGCTCCCTGACGCCGACATTGTCGTCCTGGCCGCGCCTCAGACCGCGGACACGCGCGGACTGATCGGGGCGCGCGAGCTCGCGGCGATGCGTCGCGATTCCATTCTCGTCAACGTCAGCCGCGGCAAGCTCGTGGACCAGGCCGAGCTCCTGTCGGCGCTGACGGCGCCGGCAGATCTGCGCACGATTGGCGGCGCCGCGCTCGACGTGTTCGAGCACGAGCCGCTCTCCACAAACAGCCCGCTCTGGTCCCTGCCGACCGTGCTCATCACGCCGCACATGGCGGGGTTCCGGCGCAACCACTGGGATGCCGTCACGGATCTGTTTGCCGAGAATCTCCGGCGCTTCGAGGCAGGGCAGGCGCTGCTGAATCCCGTCGATAAGAGAGCGGGATACTGAGGGAGCTCTGAGCTTTCAGCTCTCAGCTTCCCGCTTCTTGCTTTCCGAATCCCCCCGCCTACGCCGCGAAGCGGCTCCGGCGCGGCCGCGCCGTAGCTCGCATCGATTGTGCGCGAGCGGAGGCGGGGAGCCCCGAATCCCGAATCCCGAGGGGCGAGCCCCTCAGCCGCGTGCCTCGGGCTCGCCCAGCAGGAGACGGTTCTGCGGCGTGATGGCGCTCGGAATGGTCTGCGTCCGGATCCGATAGCCCTGATCCTTGAGACGAAGTGCCCGCGCGATGTCTATCGCGACTGCCCCGTCGACCCATCCGGAGATCTCTGACGCGTCGAGCGCCGAGAGGTGATGGCAGCACGGGAGGACGGCCACCCGCGCCCTGCCCGATACGGCGCGCTCGAGTACCCGCTCCGTCAGCGCTCCGCACGCGTGGCTGGCGACGACGATGTCGGTCGCCAGGATCTCGACGCTGTCCAGCTGTCCTTGCACGAATGCGACGCGGTCCGTCAGGCGAGGCCAGACGAGCGCGAGCGACTCCTGAATCAGCCGGCTCGAAGGCGGCAGGACCTTGTCCACGACGACGGCTGATGGCGACGTGTCGTCGAGTACCAGCATGATCTGCGCGAGCAGTCCGTGGCCGCCGCCCAGGTCGACGATGCGTCCGCCGCGGAAGAGGCGTCTCACCCGCCGGGCCACTTCCCACGATTCGTAGAGCTCCTTTCGCGGCAGGCACCCGGCGTGGCAGACCGCCCGCGCCAGGCGGTGAAAGAGCGTGGCGTCGGGAAAACGGCCGAGATCGCGACCCGTCAACCGTCCTCGTGATCCCGGAGAGAACGCCGGATCTGGAGTCGCCTGAACCATGGGTGCTTCCAGCCTGAGGGGACGGCGACCCCCTGTCAACGGGTACTGCCGTCTGAAAGTACGTAACTCGACCACCGGGGTCTGACCCCAGTGTCCGGAAATGGGCAGGGCGGGCCTCGACGTACAGAAGTCTTACAGTCGGTCGCCCCGGCGCCTGCTATCGTCATTACGGCCTCCTGCCGGGACGGTTGGCTTTACCCCCATCTGCCCCGGGGATCTGGGGGGACGGAGGACGCATGACATCGTCAGCAATGAAATACGGGCGCAAGCATCAGATTGGCTGGAACGGGATTACGGCCACGGCGATGGTGGTTTTTCACCTGGGAGCCGTCGCGGCCCTGTTCTTCGCCGAACCGGGCGCCATGCTCGTCGCGCTCGTGCTGTATGTCGTGGCCGGCATGCTCGGGATTGGCATGGCCTACCACCGGCTGCTGACGCATCGCGGCTACAAGACCTACAGGTGGGTGGAGTACTTCCTCACCTGGTGCGGCACGCTGGCCCTCGAAGGGGGCCCAGTCTTCTGGGTGGCTACGCACCGCATCCACCATCAGCACTCGGATCATGAGGGAGACCCGCACACGCCGCGCGAGGGTACGTGGTGGGCACACATGGGATGGATCGTCAGCGGCCAGGGACTCCATCATGATGCGTCCGTGCTCGCGCGCTACGTCCCGGATCTCGTCCGCGATCCCGGGCACGTGTTCCTCTCCCGCTGGCACTGGACGTCCAACGTCGTCGTGGGTCTCGCGCTGCTTGCCTACGGGGGCATGCCGTACGTGCTCTGGGGAATCTTCTTCCGCACCACGGTCGGGCTCCACGCGACCTGGCTCGTGAACTCCGCGACACACCTGTGGGGCTCGCGCCGGTTTGCAACGCGCGACGACTCGACGAACAACTGGTGGGTGGCGCTCCTGACCTTCGGCGAGGGGTGGCACAACAACCATCACGCGCACCCGACGAGCGCGCGTCACGGACTGGCCTGGTACGAGATCGATTTCAACTGGATGGGCATCCGCACGCTCCAGGCACTCGGTCTGGCCTGGGATATCAAGCTGCCGCGGAACAAGCAGATTCTCGAGCGCGACGAGGACGACCCGCCGGGAATCGGCGAAGCGGTCGCATAGCCCTTCGGGGCTCGCTGGGAGCCCGGCGCGGTTTTATGGCAGTATCTGGCCATATGGCCCACCCTGCGAAACCTGCGGTTCCCGTCGCCACGGTCTCCCAGTTCAAACCGTTCGTACCCGCATCCCAGTCGCCGGCCGAGTTCACGGTCAAGGCGGTGCTCCTTGGGGTGCTCTTCGGGCTGATATTTGGCGCCTCGACGGTGTATCTCGGCCTCAGGGCGGGACTCACGGTCAGCGCGTCGATACCGATTGCCGTGCTGGCAATCTCGGTGCTGAAACGGCTGGGCGGGTCCACCATCCTCGAGAACAACATTGTCCAGACGATAGGCTCCGCCGGCGAGTCGCTCGCGGCCGGCGTCGTCTTCACGATACCGGCGCTCATCTTTCTCGTCCCCGACGGGCCGAAATATTTCAATTACACTCAGATCACGCTGCTGGCGATCGCGGGCGGCATCCTGGGCGTGCTGATGATGGTGCCGCTTCGGCAGGCGCTCATCGTCAAAGAGCACGGGGCGCTGCCGTATCCGGAGGGCACAGCCTGCGCCGACGTCCTCGTCGCCGGTGAACGGGGGGGCGCGCTCGCCCGCACGGTGTTCATGGGCCTGGCGGTCGGCGCGGTCTGGAAGTCTCTGTCCTGGATCTTCCAGATCTTCCGGACCGCCATTGGCTACACGGTTCATCGCACCGGCGTGTTCCCGAACGCCACGCTGAACCTCGATCTCTCGCCGGAGTACATGGGCGTCGGCTACGTGATCGGGCCGCGCATCGCGGGCGTCATGTTCGCCGGAGGCGTGCTGTCGTGGCTCGTGCTCCTCCCGCTCCTGTCCATCATGGGCAACTACATGACCGTGCCGTTTCCGCCGGTTCCCGCGAGCGGATTGCGGATCGATCAGATGTCGGCGCAGCAGTTGTGGAGCGCATACATCCGCTACACCGGTGCCGGCGCGGTGCTGGCGGCAGGGCTGATCACGCTCGGCCGGACGATTCCGACAATCATCGCGTCATTCCGCGAGAGCATGAAGGACTTCGGCGTCGCCGCCGGTCCGGGCGGGAGGCTCCGCACGGAGCGCGACATGCCCCTCGTCATCGTGCTCGTCGGTTCCCTGCTGCTCGCGCTCTTTCTCGCGGTGACCCCCGGGATGCCGATGCAGTGGAACTTCGTGGCTGCGATCCTTATCGTCGTCTTCGGGTTTTTCTTCGTCACCGTCTCGTCGCGCATCACGGGCCTCATCGGCAACTCGTCGAATCCGATCTCGGGCATGACCATCGCGACGCTCATCATGACCTGCTCGATCTTCGTCGCGGCAGGATGGCTGGGGGACGCCTACGCGCCGATCGCCCTCGGCGTGGGCGCCGTCGTCTGCATCGCGGCATCGATCGCCGGCGCCACGTCCCAGGACCTGAAGACGGGCTTTCTCGTCGGCGCGACGCCCGTCCGTCAGCAGGTCGGTCTCATCATCGGCGTGCTGACGGCTTCCTTCGTGATCGGGATGACGACGTTGTATCTGCACCGCATCATGGTGATCGGCTCGTCGTCGCTGCCGGCGCCCCAGGCCACGCTCATGGCGACGATCATCAAGGGGCTGCTCAGCCAGAACCTTCCGTGGGGACTCGTCCTTGTCGGCGTCTTCATCTCGGTGACGCTGGAACTCTGCGGGATCCGGTCGCTGTCGTTCGCCGTCGGTTCGTACCTCCCGATCGCGACAACCGCGCCGATTTTCGTTGGAGGGCTGGTACGATGGTTCGTCGAACGTAAAACGGGCGTGGCCGAGGAATCGGAGATCAGCTCTGGAACACTCTTCAGCTCGGGGCTCATTGCCGGCGGCTCCCTCGCCGGAATCCTCTACGCCGCGCTGTTCGGATGGAAGATCATCGGCGCCGCAGACGAAGGGGATACGATCGGATTGATCCCGTTCCTGCACAATGGTCCGATCGGCACGCTCGCAGGCGGGTTGCTGTTTCTTGCGCTGGCCATCGTGCTGACGCGGGCCGGCCGGAAGAAAATTGCGTAAAGGCTTCGCTCTCCTCACCGCAATCGTGCTCAGCGTGACCGCGGCCCCTGCGCAGGCGCCGGAGCGCATCGCCACGACGGCTGACGCCCTCGTGGGCAATCCACTGTTCTTTCACGGAAAGCGCATCGCGGTGCGCCACGCCATCCGTCAGACGGACCGTCTTTCGGAGCTCGATGCCACCCCCAAGCCGGTGTACATTTTCTGGAGGGAGCAGCCCACCGCCTCCGAAGGGGAGATTCGCGGCGAGTTCTGGGATCTGGGCCGGATGGTGGAGGGAGACGAACGGTTTGCCTCCTATGATTTCCGGCCGGTCGTCGAAGCGGCCACCAAGGGACGCTGGCCGGGGCGCGATCAGGTCTTCGGTCCTGCTCGCCGCCACGTTCGTACCCGGACCGCCGTCGTCAGCCCCGAGCATCCGCTCCATCGCGCTCAACCCTGAGCCTTTCGACAATCGTGCGGTGACGGTGAGCGGACGCTTCAAGGGACGGAACCTCTACGGCGACCTGCCCCAGGGCGTGGCGAAGAGCAAATGGGACTTCGTGCTGCAATCGGCCGATGCGGCGATCTGGGTGACCGGCGTCCGGCCGAAGGGCAAGGACTTCGATCTCGACCCGGGCGCGCGCGTGGACACGGGCCGCTGGCTCGAAGTCTCGGGAACGGTGCACCGTGAAGGGAGCGCGCTCTGGATTGCCGGCGATTCCATCAAGCTGACGGCGGCCCCGGCGGCAGTCCCCGTGGAAGTAGCTACTCCGGCGACGCCGGTTGAGGCGCCGCCAACCGTCATTTTCAGCGCGCCGCTGGCGGACGAAACCGATTTCCCCGTCAACAGTCCGGTGAGAATCCAGTTCTCACGCGACATGAAGCCGGGCAGCTTCGCCGGTCAGGTGCACACCCGCTTTACCGGCCCCAACGCCCCCGCCACCGCGCCCGCCTCGACGGCCACATACAACGACGGGACCCGCTCGCTCGAAATCAAGTTCAAAGAACCGCTCGAGCGGTTCCAGACCATCACGATTGAGCTGGGCGCCGGAATTGTCGCCATCGACGGTCAGCCGCTCAAGCCCTGGACGCTGCGGTTCTCGACGGGGGGGTGAAGCGGCGGGACTCGGGATTCGGGACTCGGGATTCGGACATTCGGGACTCGGGGCTCGGGATTCGGGATTCGGGATTCGGGACTCGGACGTCGGGACTCTGGAGATCCGGGATCGAATCCCTAGTCCCGAGTCCCGAATCCCGATCCGCGCTCGCCGTAGTTCGCCTTGACTGCACGCGAGCGGAGGCGGCCGCGGACGGCGCGCACGATCCACGTGGCAAAGACGATCATCAGGACGACACAGATGATCACGACGGCAGCGGCCGCGATCGGATAGTTGAGGGCCAGCATGCCGAGGCCGACGACGAAGATGTCTTCGGTGATGCTGAGGATCCAGTTCGAGAATGGCTCCGGGCTCGCATTCGCCGCGGCACGTGTTCCCGCCTTCGTGAAATGACTGCCTGCCGCGAGCGTGCCGCCGAGGAGTGCCACGAGACCCTGCACGGGAGGGCTGGCATCACCGAGCGTCGCGACCGCGATGAAGGCGCCGCCGAGCGGACGGATGGCCGTGTGCACGGTATCCCAGACCGAATCGAACCACGGGATCTTGTCGGCGACGAACTCAATCACGTACAGCACGATCGCGGCACCGATGACGATGTCGTGGTCGAAGACCTTGAATTGAGGCGGGAGATCCACCCAGTCGAAGCGGCTGGCGAGGCCGAGAATCGCGACGGTCGCGTACAGGTTGATCCCGGCCGCGAACGAAAACCCCATCAACCGACCGAATGTCGTCAGGAGATCCACGTCCCTGATTTATCACAACTGAGGAAAACGCGCGCGGCGTCAGCGCTCGGGCGTTCCGCCGGGAGGTTCGTTTGCTGCGGAATCGGCGAGAAGCGTCCGCACGCGTTGCCGGACGGTGGCGGCCAGCGCGTCCCTGTCTTCGAGCGTCAGGCCTGACGTTTCGACCGGCACGCCGAATCTCACGCGGACGTGCACGGGATTGATGACGAGGCTGCCCTTGCGCATCGCCAGACGGGCGCCCGTGATCGCCACCGGCACCACAGGCGCCTGTCCCTTGAGCGCCATGATGAACCCCCCCTTCTTGAACGGCAACAGCTCGCCGGTCCGGCTGCGAGTGCCTTCCGGAAAGATCAGGAATGAGTTTCCCTCGCGCAGCGCTTCCCCCGCGCGTTCGATGGCCGGGAGACTCTGCTCTGGGTTCCCACGCTGCAGCGGGATGAACCCGGCCAGATCGAAGGCCTGGACGAGCACCGGAAGCTTGCGGAGCTCCGCCTTGTAGACGATCCGAAGGCGCGGAAACAGGGGGTGCAGTGCGTAGAAGAGAAGGGGCGGCTCGACATTGCTCGCGTGATTGACTGCGTAGACTGCAGCCCGTCGGCGCTGGATGTTCTCGCCGCCTTCAACCGTGCACGTGATGCCGCTCAGGAACATACCCAGCCGCACGCCCCAGTGCGCGATGCGGTACAGCAGTGCCCGCTCACCGAAGAGCAGCGCGACGATGACGAATGGGGAACCGATGAGAAGGACGTAGAGCGCGACAGCGATGTAGGTGATGACCGACCGGATGGCGACAACCATGAAGAGAACAGGGACGGAATCTTTCTCGCGCGCGAAAGATCCCGTCCCTGTGCTGGTAAAGAGCGATCTGGCTAGGAGGCTTTCGCCGTCCGGCGGGCCGTCACGCGGGTCGTCGCCGTGGCCTTGGCAGCCTTCGCACGGGCGATCGACCGGTTCTTCGTGGTGAAGCAGCGGTCGAGCGCGCGATCCACCTTCTCTTCGATTGCCGCGGTGATCTCGTGGGAGACCTCCGAAATCTCGGAGACGACGAGGAACTTCGCGCGGTCGAGCATGCGCTTCTCGCGGAACGAGAGGTTCTTCGAACGCGCGAGGAACGTGAGGCTCTTCAGCACTTCGACCACGTCATAGATCGAGCCCGTCCGCATCCGATCGGAATTGTCTTTGAAGCGCCCTTTCCAGTTCTGGTGATTGTCGATTTTGCCGTCGCCGAGGAGGGAGAACAACCGTTCGATTTCTTCGTCGTTGATGGCGCGCCTGAGGCCGACGCCGTCAACGTTATCCACGGGAACGAGAACGGTAGTTTCATTGGCTACCATCCGCAGGTGATAAAACCCGCACGTTGTTCCCAGGATGGTCTTGATTTCTATGCCCTGAACGACGCCGAGTCCGTGGTTCGGGTAAATGACCTTGTCACCGACCTGAAATGTCACATGTCCCCCACTGAGTATGGTGAGTAGGCTGGGTGGCGAGCGCGAAGCAGTCTCCTTATTATAGCGGAAGCATTGCCATCAGGCAACGAAAAACCCTCTAAATCCGCCTGTTTTTGCGATTTCGCACTCTCCTGTGCCTGACGACCTGTATCATTCATGACACCCATGGAGCGGAGTTCGACGCCCCTGGAATGCTCTAAGCGTGTCGATCGAAAGGGTTTGCGGCCGATTGCCCCAGTTGGCGAAATGCTGAGCCCAAGACGTATCATTCGACTTCTATGACTAAGGTTTGTGCCTCACTGTTGTTCGCGCTGTGGCTGTTCAATTCTGACTCTAGAGTTCATCAACAGACTCTTGCGCCATACATTGCAACGCCCGACGATGTGGTGGAGCGGATGCTGGCGCTGGCGGGGGTGACAAAGGACGATGTCGTGTACGACCTGGGATGCGGGGACGGCCGGATCCCCATCGCCGCGGCCGTGAAATATGGTGCGCGCGGAGTCGGGCTCGATATCGATCCGGCGCTGATCGACCGCGCCCGAGCGAACGCGAGGGCGGCAGGCGTCGAAGGGCGGGTCGAGTTCCGCGTCCAGGATGTCCTGACGGCTGATGTCTCCCCTGCCACGGTCGTGACGCTCTTCCTCCTGACCTCGTCGAACGAAAGGCTGCGGCCGCAGCTCACGCGCCAGCTGAAACCGGGCGCGCGCATCGTCTCGCACGCCTTCAGTATGGGCCGGTCGTGGCCGGCCGATCGGGTGGATCAGTTCGTCAGCGCCCGCGGGGACGAGGTGACGCTGTACCTGTGGCAGATCAAGTAAGACGAGATCGGGATTCGGGACTCGGGACTCGGGATTCGCTCGGGGATCGGGGATCGGGGATCGGGATTCGGGATTCGGGATTCGCTCGGGACTCGGGAATCGGGATTCGCTCGGGGATCGGGATTCGGGATTCGCTCGGGGATCGGGGATTCGGGATCAGGGGTCAGGGATCAGCTGACGCCGTAGCGCGCGAGCGCGAGGTCGAGGATCTCTTCAATCAGCTGGGTGTAGTTGCGGCCGGACTTGCGTGCCGCCATGGCGAACTCCGCCTTGGAGGCGAGCCAGGGGTTCGGGTTGGCCTCGATCACCGTGACCCGGCCGTCCGGGCGCAGCCGCATGTCGATGCGGGCGTAGTCGCGAAGCTCCAGCGCCTGAAACACCGCGACGGCCGTCTGCTGCAGCAGCGCGCCGATTTCTTCCGGCAGATCCTCGGCCACGGCAGATTTCGTGTCCCGGTACGCGCGGGTCCCGATGCCCCATTTGACCTCGGCGCCCGCAATGCGCGGCCGGCCTTCCGGCAGCTTCGACAGGTCGAGCTCGATGACGGGCAGCGCCGTCGGGTTGTCGTTGCCGATGACGCCGACGTACATCTCGCGTCCGTCGACGTACTCCTCGATGAGGACGGGGGAATCGAAATTGGCATGGAGCCAGTCGATCCGCTCCATCAGCTCCCGGATGGACGACACGACGGAACTGAACTCGATCCCGATCGAGCCGTCCTCGCGGGCCGGCTTGACGATGACCGGAAATTCGAGATCGTGAGAAAAATCGAGGCGGCCGCGGAACGAGCGCGCGAAGACGGGCGTGTCCACGCCGTGGAACGCCAGGATCTTCTTCGCGACGGCCTTGTCCTGGCCGTACAGCAGGCCGTGGGACCCGGACCCGGTGATGCGCTTTCCTACGAGCTCGAGGTACGCCGCGATGCAGTAGTCGGCGGTATCGTTGCCACCGAACGATTCCGCCAGGTTGAAGACCAGATCGCACTCCATCTTCGCGAGTGCATGCAGCCCTTTGATGGAGCCGTCGAGCACGCGCAGCACGGCCTCGTGGCCAAGCTTTCCGAGCGTCTCGGCGACTTCCTCCTCGACTTCCTTCTTGTCGAGCATCCGCGTGATCGGGGTCTTGTCGCCCGATGCGGCGTCCGCCTCCTCGGGTGCCTCCCACCGATCGTACAGGACGACAACGTTCAATTTGCTCACAGTCGTCGCGATTATAAAGGACTGGGCGAAGGAAACTCAACGCGATCCTGTTTTCCGCCATTGACACAGCCGTGTGCGTGACAGAAGATCATCGTCTCGACACCACAGTGGAAGGATGACAATGCGCACCGTGATGAAAGCTGCGGCGCTGGCGCTAGCCCTTGGAGCGGGGGCCTGCGGCGGGCCGGTTGAACAGGCATTCGGCAAGGCGGACTCGGACGCGATCCGCAAGAGCACCGCGGATCTCGCGACCCACATCAACGCCAAGAACGTGGAGGAGATTCTGGCGCTGTATGCCGACAACTCGGTCTTCATGCCGCCCAACGCACCGCTCCTGCGAGGCCGGGAACCGCTGAAGTCCTTCTACACGGATCTCGTCACGAAGGTGACCGACATCACGCTGGAACCTGTCGATGTGGCCGGCCATGGTCCCATCGCGTACGAATCCGGCACCTACACCATGAATCTCGGAACTACGCGGGATCGCGGCAAGTACCTGTTCGTGCTCCGGAACACCGGTGGAAAGTGGCGGATGGAGTACACCAGCTGGAGCAGCGACCTGCCGAAGCCGGCGGCAAACTAGCTATCAGCTATCAGCTATCAGCTTTCAGTTCTGAGAGCTGATGGCTGACAGCTGAGCACTCGCTCTCAGTCCTCTGGCCCCGGGCTCGTGGGCGACTGAACGTCCTCCAGCACGGAGCCCTGCGCCTTCTGCCGCTCGCGTGCCGCGCGTCCATAGCGCCGCAGTTCCGGCGTCACCGCGGCCAGCCAGCCGGTCGACACGAGGCACCCGAGCCCGCCGGTGACAACCGACACCACGGGCCCGAGCCAGTTCGCCACGAGCCCCGCCTCGAGCTCGCCGAGCTGCGGTCCGCCCATGAAGAACACCATATTGACCCCCGTCATCCGGCCACGCAGGTAATCCGGGGTCTCCATCTGGCGGATCAGGTTTCGGAAGATCGTGCTCACGGTATCGGCCGCGCCGGTGACGGCCAGGCACGCAAACGTCAGCCAGAACGTCGTCGACAGACCGAACGCGACCGTCGCGGCGCCGTACGTCATGACCGCCGCGATGAGGACCTGACCCCGGCGCTCGATGAGATCGACCGCCTTCACCATCACGGCGCTGGTGAGGACCGCGCCAACCGCCGGCGCCGCAAAGAGCCAGCCGTAGCCGCGTGCCCCGACGTGCAGCACATCCTGCGCGAAGATCGGTAGGAGCGCGGTCGCGGACGAAAAGAACGTCGCGAAGAAATCCAGCAGCATCGTCGAGCGAATGAGCGGAGCACGGAAAACGAAGCGCAACCCTTCGAGCGCCGCCGCCATGGTGAAGTCGCTGCGGGATCGCGCATGGCTCCCCTCTCCTGTCATGTGCGTGGCTCCCTGCCCTTTCATGAGGAGCAGCGCGCCGATGACGAAGAGGAACGAGACGGCGTTGACCGCGTAGACCCAGCCGACGCTGGTGAAGGCAATCATGATCCCGCCCGCAGCCGGACCGGCTACCGACGCGGTCTGCACGGCGATCGTGTTCAGGCTGATCGCGTTCGGAAGGTGGTCGCGCGGCACGAGAGTCGGCATGAGGGCCTGACGTGCGGGGAGATCGAAGGCGCCCGCGGCCGAACTGCACGCCGCGAGCAGGTAGATCGGCCAGAGCTGGCTCAGGCCGCGGAGCGTCAGCACCGCGAGGACGCCGGCAAGGATGGCCATCATCGACTGCGTGACGAGCATCAGCGTGCGGCGATTCAGCGCGTCGGCCGCGACGCCGCTGATGAGGGAAAAGACCAGGATGGGTCCGATGCGGACGAGCCCGACGAGGCCGAGCGCAAGCGCCCGTTTGTTGTCCGGCGCGAGCAGCGAGACGTGCCAGAGCAGCGCAGCCGACTGCATGTATGTCCCGGTGAACGAGAACAGCAGTCCGGCCCAGAGGAGACGGAAATCACGATGACCGAGCGCGACAAACACGCGCTCCCAATTTATCACCCCGCGGCCCCACGGCCTCAGCGCGGCGCGATGCGTGGTGCTGAGAGCGGAGGCCGCTCGCGGCTCAACTCGGTGCCGCGCGTCGTGACGTGGTACTTGGCGAGCATGCCGGGCCGCTCCCACGCAGGGAGCCGGGTGCGGTCCCTGAGATAACCGAGAAAGCTCGTCGTCACCTGGGCAAAATGCGCCTCGTGACCGACGCGCAGCGCGTCGGGGATCGCGATGTGGATCTCGGAGCCGCGGTCCTCGACCCGGCAACCGGGGAACTCGGGCTGGAGCGACGCGATCCTGGACTCGAGAGCCGAGAGCACCTGCAGCTTCGACGCATGCCTCGCCGGGATGACGTACAACTCCGGGCGGAAGGCGTCAGCCGCGGTCTGACGGACTTCGATTCTCGACCGGCTTCCCTGGTAGTACGCGAAGTGCGTGTCCCCGGGGGTGTCCACCGGCTCCCAGTCCCAAATCACATTGAGCCTGACGTAGACGTCGCGGAGCATGTACGAGACGAGCGTGTTGCAGTAGTAGTCGAGCCTGCCATCGACGACCGCGTCCATGAGATCGTCGGGAAATCGCGGGGCGTTCGTCACGCTCCGGAAGTCCGCCTCCGAGATCGATGTAGGCCATCGCTGCGCGTCGATCACCTGGATATCCGTCGCTCTGTCGATCGCCCGATTTGGAAAGAGCGTCCACTGCACCAGGTCCACGAGATGCGTGCCGACGTCGTTCAGCCCTTCTCCCTGGTCCGCCGTGTTGAAGAACCACGGCGGCCTGATGTTCGGCGCGCCGGCGACCATCTTCTTCAGATAGTGCACGCTCTCCATGTAGACGGCGGGTTCGCCGGAGCTGCCTGGCAGAATCTGTCCGAACGTGGCATCGTCGTTCACGAGCGCGCGCTGCAGGCTGTGTGTCGCTTCGAACCGCTCCGTCATGATGTCGTAGGCGACGACGCCCCGTTCGTCGGCTTCCGCGAGCGCCACCTCGAGCTTCGGGAGGTCATCGGACTTCAGCACCCACGGCTTGTCCGCGAGGACATGGAGGCCCGCTCGCACCGACGCGAGGATCTGATCGATCTTCGCGCGGTTGCGTCCGGAGAGCACGACGACGTTGCCGGGGCGGTCGCGCAGCATGCGCTCGAAGTGGTCCGGGGCGCCGTGAACTTCCCACTCCCAGGAGGTCGGGCGTTCGCTCCTCCGGTTGACGGCGGCAAGCCGGTGGAGGTGCGCGACAAGGTCGGGCCCGACCGGCGCGAAGACATCGACGCGGGGCGCGACGTCCGGGTACATTTCGCCGTGGACCAGGGCGGCGTGGAAATGCCCGGGATCGACGGTCATGAGACGCACGTTCGACATATGCGTCTCAGGTTGACTCAGGGGTCAGGCTGCGGTCAAGGAGAGCAGGGAGCGAGCGGCGAACTGGCGTAAAATGAGCGTTCCCCCTCCGGCCGGAGTGGTGAAACTGGCAGACGCGCGGGACTCAAAATCCCGTGACCTTCGGGTCGTGAGGGTTCGACCCCCTCCTCCGGCACCATTTAAGCTCAATCACTTACGGCCACGCGCGAAACGCTTCACCCTACCGCCGCCGGGAGCTGTTTTTTCACGGCGGTGAACTCGCTCGTCTCGAAAAATCCGGTACGCACGTTGTGCTCCGCGAGCATCGCGATATACGGCCGATGCGCGGGTAGGAGCTTCCTGACGAGCATCCATGCGGCGATCACGTTACACAGATAGCCCACGAGGATGGATCAATGTGCCCAGACCAACGCGAACCTCCACTTGAAAGAGGTCGCAGCGCGGCAGACGAGGCCTGAACGGGAGCTGAACAGCTCCGCCCGTGGATCGCGCACACGGTCAGCCCTCTATTGTTCGGCCGCCACCACTCACCGCATCGGCAGAACTGCCGGAGCGCCTCTCACACCAAGCACCGTCACCACAACCGCCTATGGACCCATCCGAGCGCAAGGGAACCACGCGCGTGTTCCATCGGACGAGCCGTGACACGGTGGCGGACATCCGCATCATGGGGTTCTACGACGCGTCTGATCCGAGAAGTTTCAGCGGTCCATCCAGGATTGCTTCTTGCCGTGCGATTAGCGCCTGCAGCTCCAGCAGGTGCTCCGTGCTGAGAAACCGCGCGAGTTTCGTCAACGACTCAGGCGTGTGCTGGACGCTGACCTCCAGTGAGCCAGGACAAGAATCATCGCCGGCGACGAATGACGGGGGTCTCCTCTCCGTCAAGACTCGACCGTCCCCTCGACGGTAGCTGGCCGCTCTCCATCTCGAATCGACCCCGTCCGGCCTTCACGTCCGCAAGATGTGCGCTTCACTGACCGGGCTCAGTACCCGCGGGCAGGCCGGCGAGGAATCAACTCCGGGATGGCGTTCGTGGCTCACGGTACGTCGGGCGAGTCGGCAGGACGTTGAGAACTCAGTCATCAGGCAATGTGGAGCGGTCCACCTCCTGCCTCTGGTCACCCAGAGCGACCGCGGCCGAAGCGCCCAGCGCGTGGTCCGGAACTACTCGTTCCGGATGGCGTTCCCGAGAAGTTTCAGCGGTCCGCCCAGGATTGCTTTTTGCGGATTGTGGTCGAAAGTGCTCAACCCGACATGCATTAGGCACTGAGTCGCTTACCGATCGCCGAGGCCGGGCGCCGGGATGGTCGGCTTCGACGGGTTGGCTTCCTCATCGCGCACGACGCGAACTAGGTTGACCTGCATCGCCGCGCCGTAAGACTCCAACCGGATGACGTACATATACGCACCAACCGGGAGAGGAGCCTCCATCCAGTCAAT
The DNA here is from genome assembly GCA_963749835.1 of uncultured Acidobacteriota bacterium. GTDB lineage: Bacteria > Acidobacteriota > Vicinamibacteria > Vicinamibacterales > 2-12-FULL-66-21 > JALZOC01. The sequence goes on along the minus strand of CAVVOD010000001.1, from coordinate 1,082,350 downwards.
GACTGACTGAACGATGGTTCTACCATTCCACGAGTGATGAAAGGCTGCGTAACGAAACACACCCGTGGGCGCATCGAGAAAACCCGTTGTCGCACCCGCTGCAACATCGCCGAATCGAAGTCTGTCGGTCACAAGACTCACGACAAGCTGACGAACAGCGATAGCGCCGACGTTTCGTACGCGGAGGCGGTTGACGATCGCCACGCGTGATTTCGGCGCGAGAGGTGATGCAGGCACTGGACGGGCATCTGGCGCCGCCGGTTGACCCCCGCCGCACCCACTGCCGTTAGCGAGGGCAACGACAAGGAGATATGCGAGGCTTGGCGCTTTCAGCGAATGCATGATTGTTGTTGTCCGCCAGCGGCCGCAGAGTGGTAGCAGTGCGCATCTGGCGTGGCACGTCAGACACCGACCCTGCCAGTCTTGTTCCGTCCCCCCGACCTTGTCGGCCAACCCGCAACAGTTGCAGATTTACTCCTCGTGGTCGCGGACGTCCTCCTCGGCATCCGTCAGGCGGCGTGCCGGGGCCCGACACCGCCACACGCATCACGGTGGTAGGTCAGTGTGAATTACCGTCATCGACTCAACACGAGCAACACCACGTCGACTATCTACCCACACCGGGGCCGCCGAACCGAGATGTCCGGCCGGGTGGGGTCGATTAGAGAGGCGATTGGCCGGATGGCGTCGCGGCCTTGGTCGAGTCAGGACGGGACAAGGACCCACGTCGTTCGTCGCTGCGTCGCGAGGGCTCCACCGCGCCGCGGTGACGCTCGGAAACATGCCAGTGTCATCCTCATTGGACGGAATGAACTGGGTCCTGAGGCGACGGTGGAAGGTGTTTCTGATTGCTGGCATAGCTGTGATCTTGCTGGCTACTCGGCGTGCCTTTCTCCCGGCCGCCGGTCTTTCCGATGCCTTTGGGGCGATGTGGGTTTTCGCGCCATGAGCGCGTCAGCCCGGCGGCTGTCTGCTGCGGCAACGCGCTCGACCCCGAGCTGCCCGCGAATACCGACCATGTTCCATCGCGCCGCCGCAGCCGCGAGCGCACTATCGGCGTGTATCAGGTCACGACCTCCTGGGCCGAGACGGAAGCGACCTGGAACCGTCGCCGGCTTTCGTCGACGTGGACGACTCCCGGCGGGGACCTCGGGACACTGATCGCGAAGCAGCTCGTGTCGTGACTGGGGGTCTTACTGTTCTTTAGCTCTTGTGGTTGAAGTCGGGCTCACTCTGTCTTACTTGGTTACGCCCACGAGCTTCGGCTGGCAAGCCAGCGGCCTCGGTTCGCTTCGCAAACAGGATACGCACCGCACTCGTGGGCAATCAGCGGCCTGCGACACTACCAACCCGCGGCCAGGGTCTTAGGTGGCGCCAACGGCCAAGAGACGGAAGGAACCGATCGAAATCTGCGTCGCTCGTGACCAGCGTGAAGCCCTGCTCGCGGCAGGACGCGGCCAGCAAGGCGTCGTTTGCCAGCGACGGGTTTGAGTGGATCGCCGCCCAGCCTTCGCGCGCAGCGAGTTCCGCCAGGAGTCGGCCACTCTGACGAAACGCGAATGTAGACGGTGCGAACACCCGACCCCGGCGTTCGAATGGCCGAAACACTGACAACTCGAGGGCGCGAACCTGTTCGCGAGTGCGCGCGCCGGCTGCCAGCTCCTGCACGACCACGGCGCTGAGAAACGTCGTCGGGAGTGCCTGTTCGAGAAACGCGGTCAGCGACTCGGCGAACGTCTCATCGCGGAACGCATCGACGAACACGTTCGTATCCAGGACGAACTTCACGCCTGACGTTTTTCGAACACGTCTTCCACACCGCCCGCACGCCGGACGGCGGCAATCCCTCGGACAAGTTCGCGGCGGAATGCCACGAGGTCGAGCGCCACGTCGATCGTCTCGGTCTCGGTCTGAACGCCAAGCACACGGCGCGCCGCATCCAGCTTCCGCTGATCCATGACGACGTTCTTCCGGACCCAGCCCGCACCTCGTCCGCGTTTCTGACTTGCCTTGCCGGAGCTACGGACCGGATTCCGCTCCTTGGTCACGTGTGCCATGCATCAACCCTCAATCTGTATGAATCGTATCATGCATCTGTATGCGACAGGGCCACCGCTGGCGGGACGAGTTCGACAGGAAACTGGCCGCCTGCAGTGCGAGATACTCTGACATCTGACCGCCAACCCCATTATTTCGCCCCAAACAACGCGATGCGCGGAGTCTTGCGCGCCGGGTGGTGCATGAACGCCTTCGCAAACTCATACGCCAGCACCGTGAAGAACGGCGCCGTGATCCACACGAAGGCGGCCTCGATCGGAAACATGGCGCCGGGCGGCGACCATGCACGGATGGAGGGACCCAGCATGCCGGTCGGTTCGTACCCCCACCACTCTCGAGGGATCGCGAGCGTCACTTCCCAGACGATGGACGTGACCAGCGTATACAGGATGGTCACGGCGAAGGCCGGCCAGTTCGTCAAGCCGCTCACGCACCGGTAGAGGAACATGGCGGGCAGCAGCGCCCCGGCCGCGAGAAATGCCGCGTAGGTTGGAAAAGTGCCATTCACCCGCCACACGATCAGCAGCGCTGCACCAACCGCGGCGCCCGTGACGGCGATCGACGGCGAAAACTGCAGGAGCTTCGCGTCCAGCAGGTCGTCGAACGGATTGTACCGCCGCAGCCAGACCTCGTCCGCACAGGCATAGACCAGCGCCATCGCGACCGGCCCGAGCGCGTAGAAAAGGATCTCCTCCAGCGGAACGAACCCGCCGACGGCGGTGAAGCAGTAGGCATACTCCCCCCAGTCAGGCTTGCTGCAGTCGGGAAACCGAAGCGTCCTGTGGCCGAGCAGAAAATCGAGAAGGACACCGAGGACGACGATGGTGCCCGTGCTCGCCAGCAGCGCCAGGCGACGTCGTCCCTGACCACCGGCCGTGATCGTCCGGAAGGTCCAGGCCAGGTAGACGATCGGGATGACCCAGAACAGCAGGCTGCTCATGTAATTCAGGTGTCCAACGGCATCGAGGCCAAGAGTGACCGCGAATGTGAACACAAGGGCTCCAAGCCAACCGAGCTGCAACAACAGTTCACGGAGACCCGCGCGGTGCTCGCCGACAGGCTGGGGCATGACGTGGCCTTTTGACTCCGTTCAACGCTCGAGTTCGAGCGCGACGTTTGACCAGGGACCTCGACTTTGAATGACGGACGGACCGGGCGTCCCGGCCGTATTGGGCGAGCCGCAGGATACATCGCGGACTGCCGCGGGCCAACCTGCGACGCGCTGCAGGAGTACAATTCCTGGTCGGACGGTGGCTCCTTTCAAAGAATGGAGACGCAGATGGCGACTCGACAGAAGCTCTGGCTGGTTATCGCTCTTTTCGGAACAGCGCTCATCTGGAATGTGCTCAGCGCCCATGTGTTCACCGCCCGCGCCCAGGAGCAGCAACTTTTGCCGTTCTCGACCGGCGACAGGGTCTCCGTGGGATTTATCCCCGACGGCGTTGTGACCTGCGTCGTGGGAGAGATTCGCGGGAACTTCCTCAGGTGCGCGCCCGGCAAGGAGAAGGTGGGGTTCAGCCAGCCGGCGAAAGAGGAAACCTGGTACAACCTGGCGACTGTCAAGTACATCGATAAAGCCCTGGCCAGCCGCTGAGCGGAGTCAACGGTCGCACAACAGGCCGGAATCCCTTTGCTCTCCGCATCGCCGGCCGGCGATCAAACCTGGAGCATCCTGTTGGCGTATACAACAGCGGAAGGCTGCTCGGCGCGAGCCGGATGAAGTCTCGCACGAGATCGCGATCGAGGGATGATGACGCACATCGATTCGGCCATATTGGACCTCACCGAATGGCTCTGTCGCAGGTTTCAAGTGCTGACGGGCAGGACAAACGTGTGGCTGGCTGTCCAGGTCACGAATCTCAGCATCGTCGTGTACTTCGTCTGGGCGGGGATGATTTTCTGGAACAGAGACGTCCTCGCACGCGCAGCGCTCGGGCTCTTCTGCGGTGCGTTGCTGTATGCGCTCACTCAGACGATCTTCAAAGTGTCCATCGAAGCGTACCAGACCGCCGCCTTTCGGCGCGTCGCCAAAGGGCTCAGGAATCCACGACGCGTTCGGGACGCGAGCCTGCGCATCTCGTTTCTGACGCTCTCCTTCGTACTCATCTATCCCGTGCTGTTTGCCTACGTGACCCTTCACGTTCCCATGGCGCTCCTGATGTACTCCCTCATCGTCCTCACGACGATAGTGCTGTACCTGCTGGCCTGCGATCCGCTGCCTCCGTCCGCCGAGAAACTGGCCGTTCGGATTCGAGGTACAGCTGCGTCGCAGCTGCCGGCGTCAGAGTCGGTCGGACACGTGGCGGGAGTCCGTCGAGACAACTCTCTTTGAAGGAGTGCCATGAGATTCATCACGACATTCATCCTGGCGGGCGCACTCTGTTCGACGACCCTCGCGGCCCAGGAGTTCAAGACGTCGGCGAACCCGGTCAGCGACGCGGTACGCCGTGTGCTGGCACGCGATTCGAAGCACCTCGTCGCCTCGGCGGAGCTGCTGCCGGCCGAGAAGTACGCCTACCGCCCCACACCGGGGCAGATGACCTTCGCACAGCTCGTCGCGCACATCGTCCAGACGAACTCGGCGCTCTGTTCGGGGATCTCCGGGGAGCCTCTACCTGATACGCGCTATCCCAGTCTGACGATGGAGCAAATCAAGAAGCTGGCCGACACCGACTCGAAGGAGGCGCTCGTTGGCGCGATGAAGCAGTCGTTCGATTACTGCACCGAGGTGATGGCGAAGTTCGACGACAGCCATCTCGGCGAAGAGGCGTCGATATTCGGGCGCCGGACCGGGTTGTCGCGTGCCGACGCCCTGGTTACGATCGCGAACGACTGGGCGGACCACTACTCGACGGCGGCGTCGTACCTTCGGTTGAACGACATCCTGCCGCCGTCGGCTCAGCCCAAGAAGTAGAGAACGAGCTCAGCGGACGATGCGCAGGTTCGTCGGGGCGGACGGCGGTGTGGCGCTGGTTCCAGAAATCGTCATCGGACCTGCCTGGTAGTACTGCCACGCCTTCCACCGGAAAAAGCCGCCGTCGTCGTTCGCCGCATGTGGAGTGACCAGCGTTGGCGTGCTTCCTCGAAGCACCTGGGACGGCGCGGTGCCCGCTGCGGCCAGCTCCGAGGCGAGCGTATTGCCGTTGATGGCAGCCGGGTTCGAGACGCCGTCGTTCTGACCGTCGCAGGCGCAGGTCACCCCGCTGGCACCGCCACCAAACAGGAACGCGATCACTCCTGCGTCCCGGTACGCGGCGAGGTGGGTCCGCGCAGTGTCGTCCAGCAGCCACTCCGGACGATTGTCCTGATAGTGTCCGGTGGTGTTGTTCTGCGCCCTCGCCTTCGTGTTGCCGAGTGGTATCTGCCACATCACGATGCGCTCGGCCGCGGACGTGGAAAAGCCGCCCAGGAAGCGAGCCACGCGGCGGAAGTCTTCCGCGTCGAACCAGTGCTGGCCACCGTCGCCGTAGACATACTGATAAAACCCTGAATCCCGGTCGCTGAACTCTGCGAACGCGACATCGAAGTCGGCCGCGAGCGACCTGTAGAAGGCGGCGGCACGTGCGGAGAGCGCGTCGAGCGTAGCGTCAGGCGGGTTCGACAGCACAATGTCGTTGCCGGTTCCCCAGACGCTGATGTGGTACCCGAGGCTCACGTTCGGCGCATAGGTATCGCGAAGCTTGACGATCGCGCGCGCGAAGCCGGAAAAGTTGCCGGGCAGCCCCGCGAGCTCCGAAAGGCCCGTCTCCGAAACCTTGACGGGCACGGTCGTCGCGTTGTCCCCCGTCGCGCGCTGCTGCATGTAGCCCCACAGGTCAGGTTCGACGTGGAGGACGACCTTCTGTGAAGAAAACGCGCCGGCCTTCTGAAAGAACAACTTCAGATCGTTGTAGTACGCGGTCATCGTGGCGGTGTTGCTCAGGTTCGTGAAGACCGCGGCGCCCTCCGATCCGCCCCCGGGAGCGGATTGGAGCATCATGTAATAGGTGAAGACGGGGATGATCCCGTTGGCGACGGAGTCCTCTATATAGAACCGCGCAAAGTCGCCGTTGGGACTCCAGTTGGCCCAGCCGTTCCCCGTATTGACCCCGCCCGCGAGGTACTGGTACCGGAAAGCGAACGGCGCCGTGGCCTTCATGGCCGCCGCGCCGCCCGGCGCGTCGGACATGCCCAACTCGAGCCGGTTGGGCCAGCCGCTGGGAAGCGGCGCGGACTGGGCCCGGGCCTGCCCCGCGAGAAAAGGTACGAGTAGAAAAAGACCGGCCAAACAACGCGTTTTCATGGAATCTCCCGTCAGGCTGCGGAGGGGGGCTATTCAGGATACGCCTGAAAAGGCGCTCGTTCAAGCGGAGCGAGCTCATGCACGCGGTTTTCTGAACGCCATGATGAGCTCACCACGAAGGATGTAACGGAACTCCTCCAGGCTGTAGCCCCGCCCGCGGAAGATCGCCTCCAGCTCCTCGGTACGAGTAATGGGCGATGTGCTCGTCAGCGTATCCGCCCGGCACCATGCCGTACAGGCGTTCCGTGACGAGCCACTCCCAGTGGTTGTAGTCAGGCGTTCCGAGCACGAGTCGCCCTCCCGGCGCAAGCACCCGACAGAGCTCATCGAGAATGGGCGAGTCCTTGGGGACGTGCTCGATGACCTGAGAGCACAGCACGCAGGGGAAGGCATGGTCGCCAAAGGGAAGACTGAAGGCGGAGCCGTGCACCAGGGCCCGGCCGAATTTTCGCGAGTATCGCAGCTTGCGGAGGAGAATATCGACCCCGACGCTCCCGCGCGGCAGCGCGCCGATGATCCGGCTCGAGCCACACCCGACATCCAGCACAGGCCCCTCGCCGGCGATGAGCTCCGTCACGTGCCGATATCGCGCGCGCTGCCAGTATCGCTGCAGCGGGATACGGCTGTCGTGCGCACGGTCGTCATAGTCAGCGGCAAGGATCGAGTTGCGCAGCAGCCAGAGTCCAGGCAGGTTGCGCAGTGATGCCACGGCAACTCTCGGCGCACGACCCTGCGAGCTGCCCCGCTCGCGCGGTCTGTACACGAAAGGAATTTCCTGCACCCTCCAGCCCTCGGCGTAGGCGCGCACCACAATTTGCTGCAGGATGTCGAAATCCCGCGTCGTGTGTGTCTGCTGGCGCAGCACGGCACTCTTGTAGAGACGGAACCCGCTCGACAGATCCCTTATGGGTACGCTCAGGCCATGGGCGGAGAGCCAGTTGAGCGCTCTGCTGAGGATGCGGCGGCCAGCCGGCAAATAGGCGCGGCCTCCGCGCACATACCGCGACGCAATCGTGACTTCCGCCGCAGTCCGCCGCCGCCACAGGTCTTCGATGAATACAGGGCGGTCCGAAATATCCGCATCCATCGTCAGGATGTATTCGCCGCGGGCGCGCGCAAATCCGGCGGTCAGGGCTGCGCCGTATCCCGGATCCGACGGCTCAACGATCTCTCCGCTCGCCGTCTCCACGACCGATCGCGTCACGGCGTCCGGCGCCGCCATCACGACAAGAATTTCGTATTGGATATCCAGGGAATCGAGAACGCTCCGAAGCTCGGGCAGGATCAGCGCCAGGCTCGCACGGTCGTCCAGCGCCGGGATCACGACCGACAGCTCGATGCCGTTCACGATGGGGGGGGATTCACAATCGTCAAAATGGATGGCTGCTCTCCGTCAGTTCTTGAAGTCAGTCGTTGTGGACGTCACGAAGGTTTGAAGTCGCCGTAGGTCGCGGGTGCCGGGCACCATGCGTCCCGGCGCGCCGCGCGGCACGGGCGCCTGCTGCGCAAAGCCGTCCGGGGCCGCCCCACTGAGCAACCCCGCCATCAGAAGACTCTTGACCAATGCGCGCATCAGGCCAGAGTATCGGTGCGGCGGGAACCCGAGTCAAACCTCCGGCCCAAATCCGGACTCGGGAACTCGGGATTCAACGGTGCCGTAGCTGGTTCAGCGGATGGCTGGATCGTTCTGGCTGAGCCGGTTCGCGTGGGAATATTCCTCGCATGCGCGGTATTTAGCAATCATGACTCGTGAGATCGGTCGGGGCACGACTCGTCGAGAGCTGCTGAAGCTCAGCCCAGTGCTCCTGCTTGGGGCATTCGCGGTACCGGCGCTTCAGGAGCCGCTCCTGCGCCGGGGCCTCGCTCTCAGCGACGCCGCCTCAGCCGCGTTGTTCAGGAGGACCCATCTCGCGCGGGAATTTTCAGACACGGACGTCGTCCCCTTCGACAAGTTCCCCTATAACTATTACGACGTGGTGGATCCGGGCGTCGATCTCGAGGCCTGGTCCCTTCGCGTCGGAGGGGCCGTCAGCCGGGCAGGGACGTATCGGCTCGAACAGATTCAGAAACTGCCTCGTATTCGCCAGAACACCCAACACGTCTGCGTCGAGGGCTGGGACGTTGTCGGCCGATTCGGCGGGGCGCGCATCGGCGACTTCCTCGACGCGGTCGGCGCCGATCCCAAAGCCTCCTTCGTGACGGTGACGTGCGCGGACGGGTACTACGAATCTCTCGACATGGCTACGGCCAGGCACCCGCAATCGCTGCTCTGTTACGAGATGTATGATCGTCCGCTCGACCGCGGACACGGGGCGCCGCTGCGGCTGCAGGTACCGACGACGCTCGGATACAAGCAGGCCAAGTACCTGGTCAGTCTCGATGTGCGGCATGTGCTTCCTGCCGAGCGCAGCTACTGGGGAGACCAGGGCTACAGCTGGTACGGTGGCCTCTGATGCGCATGGCGACAGGCGACCGCCGGCCGGTATACGAGCATCCATGGTTCGTGCGGTTCACTCACTGGACCAATGCGATCTCGGTAACCGTCCTCGCCCTGAGCGGCATGCAGATCTTCTATGCCTTCCCGAGCTTCGGGCCGAAAGTGCCGCAGGAGAACCTGCTGCAGGCGATCCCGGAAGCGATGCGGCTCGGAGGCTGGCTCGGAGGCGCACTGCAGTGGCACTTCACCTTCATGTGGATCTTCGCCGCGGGCGGGATCTTCTACGCGATCGCCCAGGCTGCAAGCGGTCATTTTCGAACCGTCCTCTTCACGCCTGGCGATGTGCGCGGCCTCTGGCCCATGGCGCGCCACTACTTTCTGTTTCGCCCGAAGCCCACGGCAGCCGGTCAATACAATCCGCTCCAGAAACTCGCCTACACCTCGGCCGTGCTTCTGGGCGCGCTCCTCCTCTTCACCGGCATCGTGATGTACAAGCCGGTGCAATTCTCGGCGGCCGGCGTGCTCGTCGGCGGCTATTATGGGGCGCGCGTGCTGCACTTCCTGGCGATGTGCGGCCTGCTCGCCTTCATCGCGGGACACCTCGTGATGGTGGCGATTCACGGATGGGACAATTTCCGATCGATGCTGATCGGCTGGAAGATGCGTCCCGAGTACGAACCGGCGGTTTCTGCTCCCTCTCGTCCCACGGCGCCGTTAAACGATTCGTAGTTCAAAGGAGATGCACATGAAGCGATTGATGATGGCCCTCTGTTGTGTGTGTGCCGTTGCGGCAGCGCCGGCGGCGCAGACAACTCCGACGGAGAAGCCGGACAAAGACAAGATGATGGACTCGGCCGCGAAGAAAGGGGCCGTGACCGTCACCGGGTGTCTCGCTGCGGGGACCGAGCCCGGGTCGTTCACGCTCAAGGAGGCAACCAAGGAGGGTGACGCTGCCGGAGCGCCGACGGCGAGCTACTCGCTGACGGGCGGCGAACTGAAGGCGCACGTCGGCCACAAGGTCGCGGTCACCGGAACCATGGACGCCAAGGCCGGCATGAGCGCCATGGGCAAGGGCGGCATGGCGAAAGACACCATGCCCAAGGAAACGATGGCCAAGCCGAAGGAGGCCGCCGAGAAGGCCATGACCGTCAACGTCACGTCAGTGAAGATGGTCTCGCAGACCTGCCCGTAACGGAATCACGCCTGAGCCGCGGCGGCCGGTCCGACGCCGACCGCTGCGGCTACTCTCCGGCCTGCCTGGCCGCGTGCCGACACCCTGGCGCTCTGGCGCTCTGGCACCTGCCTTGGCACCTTGGCACCCTGGCACCCTGGCACCTTGGCACCTTGGCACCTTGGCACCTTGGCACCTTGGCACCTTGGCACTCTGACAATGTCCATCGCGACCGGCCGAGCGCCGCGGTATATTGTGAGCAGCAAGCTGAAGCCGTGCCGGCCGACGCTCAGGTCCGAGAACCCAGAAAACGATGTCAAAGCAAGTGGAAGTCCGGTTGAGAGTCCCGAACATGAAGGTCCGGGCGCTGGATGAAAACGGGTACCCCATCGACCACAGCTCAGTGAGGTTCAGAAAGGTGATCGACCTCCCTGCAATTCCCAAGGCCGAAGAGGCGCTGGAGCTCATGACGAGCTCGGGAAGAGCGCTGCCGTCGAGGGTTGTGCGGGTCGACTGGAACGAGGACCGGGGGCTCTTCGTGATCTCGTGCCAGTACGCGAACCGCTCCATCACCCTCGAGGAGTATCGCGCTCTCGCAGACGACCCGGACTGGCAACTGAAACACCTCCTCGAGTAGGGGCAGGCCCTCGGTCCAGCCGACCACCCCGAGGCCAGTCGATCACGGAGCGAACGCTCGATTCTTCGACCTGGCCCGATGGTAGGCCGTCATCGCCGCGATGACATGACAGACCCACCCGAACATGCCACCTGTGCCAATCCACAGGCCCGGCGTCACGATCAACCAGAAGATCGCACGAAGGAAATCACCGTTGTAGATCTGCCCCAGCCCCGGGATGACGGCGCTCAGAACTGCGGCTGTGCCTGGATTCTTCACCGTGGACGACTCCTCCATCCTGTCGAAATTTTGCGCGCCGCGCCACCGACTCCGATGCACCGGGAACATCGCCGCGCGTGTAGAATCCCCGATCGGGAACCTCGGCGGTCCTCACGTCCGAACACCGGAAGGCATTGTCATGATCCTGCTGGCGACTCCGCTGTTCGGCCTGGCCGTGCCGAATGGCCTGTTCCTCTACTGGCTCCTCTCGAATACAACGGCCTCGCGGCAGCTCTGCACAACAAGCCCGCTGTTGCGCTCATGATTGATGCCCTCATGGCGCTCGGACTGCTCGCCTACTACTTTGCCCGCGAGCCCCCCGGCCGGTTCAAGTGGCCCTGGTTCGTCGGTCTGTCGCTCATCGGAGGGCTCGGCTTCAGTCTGCCGATGTATGTCTGGCTGAACAGGCGCCTGACCGGTGCGCATCAAGGGTCGCTCTGACGCCTCAGCCCAACGCGGTCTGCCGGACATTCCGTCCCGCTGCCGGAACATTTGCCGGCCACCGGGGTCCATAGTTCCATGCTCGAGGCACGCAACCTGACGAAATACTATGCCGCGATCCCGGCCATACGCGACGTCAGCTTCTCCGTTCCGCCCGGGGCGGTGCTCGGTCTACTCGGTCCCAACGGGTCCGGCAAGTCCACGACCGTTTCGATCCTCACCGGCCTGCTCGAGCCCTCTGGTGGCGGCGTCTTCATCGACGGCGTGGACATCCGGGAGTGCCTGCTCGACTACAAGGCGCGCCTCGGATATGTTCCGGAGGAGGCACATCTCTACAACTACCTTACGGGCCCTGAATACCTGCAGTTCATCGGCCAGCTGCGATCGTTGCCTGACGCATCCCTCCGCCGGAAGATTCCGGCCTTCCTCGAAATCTTTGGATTGACCGACGATCAGCATGCGCCGCTCTCGGCGTACTCGAAGGGCATGCGGCAGAAGATTCTGATCTCGGCGGCGCTCCTGCACAACCCGCAGCTCGTGATCTTCGACGAGCCCGATTCGGGCCTGGACGTCACGTCGTCGCTCGTCCTCCGCAGCCTGGTCCAGGCGCTCGCTGCCGAAGGACGGATGGTGCTCTACAGCTCGCACGTCCTCGAGATCGTCGAGCAGGTGGCGACTGACGTCCTGATCCTGCACGACGGGCGCGTTGCGGCCCACGGCTCGGTCACGGAGCTGCGCGACATGATGAAGCTGGGATCGCTCGAGCAGGTGTTCCGCCGCACGCTCGAGGAAACGAAGGTGGACGACGTGGACAGCGTTGCCGGCCAGCTCGTCGAGGCCATGAAAGCGTGAGCGTGCTCCGATCGGAACGGCTCCTCGCGCGGACGTTCTTCGGTCGCCTGTTCGAGAGCGAGCTCATGCCGGCCGGCCTTCCGCAGGTGCAGCTCGTGATCTGGAGCATCGCGATGATGGCTGCTCCGGGCTTCATCCTGTCCTTTCAACTCGAGCGAAACTACGCGCGTCTGTGGAGGACCGCCCGAGGGGGCATCCCAGGCGCGATTCTGGACGACGAGCTGCTGTTCGTGACTTACAGCATGATGGTACTGGGGCTCGTCGCCCTGGTGGTGTGGGAAGGAGTTTTTCCGGATCGGCGTGACGTGCGTACGCTCGGCGTACTGCCGCTGCGCACGCGTTCTCATGTGATTGGCCGTCTCGCGGCTCTGGGCGCGGTGGCAGGCCTCTTCTGCGTCGGCGCCAACCTGATGTCCGCGGTAGCCTACGGCACGGTGCTCTGGTCGTACGGCGCGGCCACCAGCTTGCCGCGCGGCATCGGAGCGCATCTCGGCGCCGCGGGACTGGGCGGTCTGTTCGTATTTTTCACGCTGATCACCGCTCAGGGGGCGCTACTCAGCACATTCGGACGACGAACCGCGCAGCGGCTCGCGCTGGTCCTGCAGGGCATCTTCGTCGTCGTGCTTCTGCAGGCCATGATGTTCGTGCCGTACCTGGGCTCGCTGATGCGCACGTCATTTCACGGCGAGCACACCGTCGCGGCGTTCCTGCCGCCTGCCTGGTTCGTGGCGCTTTTCCATGTGCTCGCGGGCGCGTCCGGCCGCGTTCCGGCGGAATTCGCCCTCATTGCCGTGGGCGCGACGCTGATGTCGCTCGTGGCGGCAACGGCGCTCCTCGGCGGCAGCTACCGGCGGCTCGTGCGCATGGCGCTCGAGACCAGCGACCGAAGCGGACCCGAACGGGCGAGCATCGTGTGGCGGTGGTCGGTCTCGTGTGCGCGCCGTCTGTCGATCCATCCCGTCCAGTCGGCGGTGACCGGCTTCACGCTTCGCACAATCGCGCGAAGCCGCACGCACCTGGTGCTGCTCGCGATGTACATCGGCATCGCGATTGCGCTCGTCCTCTCGACGCTCATTCCCGTCATCGTCAGGAAGGGAATCGGCGTGGCGTTCACCCCGAACGCGGCGATGCTGTCCCCTTCTCTCATCCTGAACTTCTGCATTCTCTGCGGCGTGCGCGTGCTGTTCGCCATTCCCGCAGAGATACGGGCGAACTGGGTGCTTCGGCTCAACGCGTCCGACGATCACGTCGCCGAGGCGATTCAAGGTGTTCGCGTCGCGCTGCTGCTCATGGTCGTCGCGCCGCTCGCGCTGGCCGGCGGTCTTGTCGCGGTGGCACTCTGGGGACCGGGGGTCGCCGTCGTTCACACGGTATTCACGGGCACCGCGGGCGTGCTTCTGGCCGATCTGCTCCTTGTGGGGCTCCGGAAGATACCGTTCACCTGCACCTATCGCCCCGGGCGATCGCGCGCGCGGACGCTCTGGCCTTTGTACATCGCGGCGTTCAGCGTGTACTCATTCGGGCTCGCGAACCTCGAGGTGATCGCCCTCCACAACCCGCTCGTCCTTGGCGGTGTACTTGTGGTGGCAGGACTGATTGATGTGGGATTGGCGGTGCTCCGGCACTTCGATTTGCAGCCGCCGCCGGGGCTCTCTTATGCCGAAGACGATCCGGACGCGCTGTTCGGCGGTTTCCGTCTGAGCGAGGGGCTTGCGGCGGAGAGCAGGCCGAGGCCCAGAACCGCGGAGCCCTGGTGACCGCCGCAGGAATGTAAGGGACGACCCGAATCTGTAAGACGCTGACGGAGTCTTCGCGAAAAATTGCGGGAAATACCAGCAAACGCCGCGGAACCCTCCTTGCCATCTCAGCTGTCGTGATCTTTCGTTTCTCGTGCCGTGCATTTCTCATTGCCGCTGCTTCCGTCGCCTGCGCCTCGAAGCTCCACGCTCAGAACAGTGTGACGCCAGGGTTTGCCAGCCAGGAATTGACACGGTGCCTTTCCGTCGTACGCGCTGCGGCGCGAACGGGCGGATCCAGTTCCGGTGTGACCGGCCGACGCGCCACGACGCCGATTCTCCTCCGTCCGCTCAACTGAGTCCTCTCGCCGCCTCTCCCGCTACAATAAATGGGGACACTCACCTTTACGGTAAGTTGTTGAGAGCGAAGCGCGCGAAAAGCGCCGGAGAGTTGAGACTGATGCACCTGCCTACCCGTCCGCTCGGATCCAGCGGCCTCGAGATCACCACCATCGGCTTCGGCGCCTGGGCAGCGGGCGGAGGCGGCTGGTCCTTCGGATGGGGGCCTCAGGACGACGAGGCGTCCATTGCCGCCATGCGCCGCGCCATTGACGGCGGCGTCAACTGGATCGACACGGCGGCCGTATACGGACTCGGGCACTCGGAGGAGGTCGTCGGCCGGTTTCTCCACGACCTCCCTGCCGCCGATCGTCCGTTCGTCTTCACGAAATGCGGACTCGTGTGGGATGACGCCCACCGGATGGCGGTCGCGGTGCGCAACCTCCACCCCGATTCGATCGCGCGCGAGTGCGACATCTCCCTGCGGCGCCTCCAGGTCGAGCGAATCGATCTCTACCAGTTCCACTGGCCCGATGAATCGGGCAACGCCGTCGAAGACTCGTGGGGCGCGATGGTGCGACTCGTCGAGCAGGGAAAGGTGCGCGCGATCGGCGTCTCGAACTTCGGGATCCCCCTGCTCGAGCGCTGCGAAGCCGCGCGGCATGTGGACTCGCTCCAGCCGCCGTTCTCTCCCATCAAGCGCGATGCGGCGGGCGCACAGATTCCCTGGTGCGCGTCACAAGGTACGGGCGTGATCTGCTACAGCCCGATGCAGTCGGGGATCCTGACGGAGTCGTTCAGCGCGGAGCGGGTCGCGGCGTTTGCTGAGGACGACTGGCGGCGCCGCGGCCTCGAGTTCAAGTCGCCGCAGCTCGAGCGGAACATTGCCCTGCGCGATGCGCTGAAGCCGATCGCCGCGCGCCACGACACGACGGTCGGCGCGATTGCCATCGCATGGGTGCTGTCGTGGGCGGGTGTGACGGGAGCTATCGTCGGGGCGCGCTCGCCTGAACAGGTTGACGGCTGGCTGCCGTCGGCGAAGATCGTCCTGTCGGACGACGATCTCGACGCCGTCGCATCTGCGCTGGAGCAGACAGGCGCCGGGGCGGGACCAACCCGTCCCGGCGTAGCCAGTTCCCAGTAACCAGTTCCCGGTTTTCCTTCCGGCTGACCGCCGTCGCTTCAGCGAAGGCGGAAGCCGGAAGCTACGGCCCGAGTCCCGAATCCCGAATCCCGACGCGTGTCTATCTCTTCAACGCCTCGGCAATCGCGGCTTCAGCGAGCGGAGCCATGATCGCATACCCCTTCGCGTTGGGGTGCAGGTCGTCCTCGGTGAGCTCGGTCCGCATGAGGCCGTCCTGATCCGTCATCGCGGAGAAGTAATCCAGATATGTGTCGCCGTTGGCGGCGGCATATTTCTTCATCCAGTCATTGAGGGCCTTGATTCGCGTCATCGGCCGGAGGCTGGTCTGCGGCACACCGCGCGGCATGGCGGTGTGATACGCGCTGACCGGCGTCACGCTCCCGAACACCACCTTGATGTTGTTGGCGTGCGCCAGCTGGCTCATGGACATCAGGTTGTTCTGGATGTCTTCGTCACTCATCGTACCGGTGTTGCCGGCGATGTCGTTCGTGCCGGCGAGGATGACGACGACCTTCGGCTTCAGATCGATCACGTCCCGCCGGAACCGCAGCAGCATCTGCGGCGTCGTCTGACCGCTGATGCCGCGATCGACGTATGGCTTGCCAGGGAAGAATCCCCCGAAGCGCAGCTGCTGCCAGGCGTCGGTGATCGAGTCCCCCATGAACACGACTCTCTGTTCGGCCGCGCCAGCCGGCGCCAGTGTGCGGTTCGCTTCGCGGTAGCGTGCGAGCGCGGGCCAGTCGGACAGCCGCGCATCGTTCCGCAACAGCGTCGTCAGTGCCGTTGCCATCTCCGGACAAGTTGACGGCGGCACCGTCGGCCCGGCCGCCGGCGCGGGAGCGGGCGCGGCAGTTGGCGCAGGGCTCCCAGTCGTAGCGGGAGGCTGTGCCGTGGGGGTGGGGGCCTGGGCGATGATATGCGCGCCGCCAGCCACGAGGCAGGCGAACGCGAGCGGGGCAATGAGGGCGCGTCTGGTCATGTATCTCGGCTCCTTGGTGGGCCGGATATTAGCGCGGAAGCGGGAGGAAGGCGAGAACAGGCGGAACCCGTTGACGACTATCGTGTAAGAACGCCCACTGGTTGGATGGAGGCTTTCCACCCGTCCGTTTTGTCGGATTTTCTCATTTACATGCAAATCATTGATGGGCAACCGGTTGACAATTTTCGTCCGGTATCTGGCGAACGGCCCGATTCTTGAGTTTAAGCACGCGCACCGCGCCAGGTGCGCCTTGGAGTGCATGATGCCGCTTGAACCGTCCGGGCGCCTCGGAGCACAGCAAGCTGTGCACCTGTCACGACAGCAGAGGCTCGACCTGATGAAACTGGTCGCCGCCGGCATCGTTTCCGCCATCTTTATCGCGACGCCCGTCCTCCTGTCGCGGGAGACCGCTTCTGGCACCCCTGTGGAGACCGCGAGCGCCGTGCGGACTCCTCCGCCCGCCGCCGTTGGCACGATCCCGCGCGTGGAGGTCGTGACCACGGAAATTGCTGCCCCGGTCTCGATTCCAACCCTCCAGGCTTCGCGCGCCGCCTCCCCGACCGCCCGCCGGTCCGGCCCGGCCCGGCGTGCGCGGTACGCGCTGGTGAACTCGCGGCCGCGCCTGCCGCTTGGCCGTCGCATTGTGCGTATCTTCGCCGGTGATGGCAGCCATACCGTCCGCCCGTTTCCCACCGTCACGTCAGCCATGCGCTGAACCATCGGGTCGGTCGGTCGCTGGTCGCCATCACGGTCCAGCTTCCCGCACGTATACCTTGACGCGATCCTCCGTATGGATGACGATGGCGGCATGAAAGCCAACTGCCTCAAGTGGATGCGTCCCGTCGCCGCGATGGTACTCGTCGTCATCATGACCGCGTGCGGCGCGGCGCGATCGGCACCGCGGACCGTGGCAGCGCCGGACGATCAGACGCTGAAGACGCGCGTGCAGACCTCCCTGATGAACGCTCCCGGCGTCAATCCCACTGCCGTCACGACAGAGGTGACGCAGGGTGTCGTGACGCTGTCGGGAACCGTTCGCACGCAGGCGGAAGCCGACGCGGCCGTGGCCGCTGCACGCAAGGTCGAAGGGCTGAAGGACGTCCGGTCCAACCTCAAGATTCAGTAACGCGCCGTACACCCAACGCCCGCCGGGCGCAAGCCCTTGCGCAGCCGGAGGCCGGGACGGTACACTCGCGCGACTCTTCAGGAGGATCGTGCCGTGCCAGTCCTTGACCTATGGTCCATGGCGTTCGTGTTCCTGCTCGCCACGTTCGTGGGCTTCCAGGTAATTCAGAACGTCTCGCGCCTGCTCCACACGCCGCTGATGTCGCTGACCAACGCGATCTCCGCGATCGCCGTCGTCGGGTCCATCATCATCGCGGGAGAGCAAAAGAGCACGTTCAGCACGATTCTCGGGACCATCGCGGTCGCGGCCTCCGTCACGAACATCGTCAGCGGCTTCCTGATTACTGACCGGATGCTGAAGATGTTCCGGGAGCGGAAGCCCCGGTCATGACGCTCGCCGAGCACCTCACCCAGGCAAGCTACCTCGCGGCCGCCGCCCTCTTCATCCTCTCGCTGCGATGGCTGAGCGATCCCAAGACCGCCCGCAAGGGAGTGGTGGCAGGTGTCGGCGGGATGTCCGCTGGCGATGATCGGGACGCTGCTCCATCCCGAGATCGTCAACTACACCTGGATCGTGATTGCGATCGTCGTCGGCAGCGCCATCGGCGTGCCGCTCTCGCGGGTCCCGCTGACGGCAGTCCCGCAGCGGACCGCGCTCTCGCATGCGTTCGGCGGCCTCGCGGCAGGTCTCGTCGGCACGGCCAAGTACTTCCTCTGGCTGCAGGATGGTGAGCTGACGACATTCCGGATGGCGGCGATCGGCATCGAGGTGATCCTCGGGTGCCTGACCTTCACCGGCAGCCTCATGGCGGCGGGCAAGCTGCAGGAGATCGTGCCGACGCGGCCCATGACCTACCGCGGACAGAACTTCGTCAACCTCGGGCTGCTCGGCGTGGCGGCGGGCGCAGCCCTGATGCTCCTCTTCCGCCCCGAGATGTGGCAGCTCTTTCCGGTGATCGTCATACTCTCGCTCGCCTTCGGGGTGCTGATGATCATGCCGATTGGCGGGGCCGACATGCCGACCGTCATCTCGCTGCTGAACGCCTACGCGGGGCTGGCGGCGGTGGCGATGGGGTTCGCGCTCGAGAACAAGGTCCTCATCACGGCGGGCGCGCTCGACGGATCGTCGGGCTTCATCCTGTCGGTCATCATGTGCCGCGCGATGAACCGATCGTTCACGAACGTGCTCTTCGGCGCGTTCGGACAGGTGCAGGCGAGCTCGGGTGCGGCCGAAGCCAAGGCCGTCAAGAGCGGTACGCCGCGTGATGCGGCCGACCTGCTCGAGAATGCGGCGCGCGTGGTCATCGTGCCCGGCTACGGGATGGCCGTCGCGCAGGCGCAGCACCGGGTCAAAGAGATCTACGATCAGCTCACGAAGCGCGGCGTCGACGTGAAGTTCGCGATCCACCCGGTCGCCGGGCGGATGCCGGGCCACATGAACGTCCTGCTCGCCGAGGCCGAGGTGCCGTACGAGGCGCTGATTGAGATGGACGAGATCAACCGCGACCTGCCGCAGACCGACGTGGTGCTCGTCGTCGGCGCCAACGACGTCGTGAATCCCGCGGCCAGGCACGACACGAAGAGTCCCGATTTACGGCATGCCGATCATCGATGCGGATCGCGCGAAGTTCGTCATCGCGAACAAGCGGTCGATGAACCCCGGCTTTGCCGGAATCGACAACGAGCTCTACTCGGCGGACAACACCTTGATGCTGTTCGGCGATGCCAAGGCCGTGCTCGGCGACGTCGTCAAGGCCCTCGCTGGCGACGCCACCCATTAGCCTTAACGCACCAACTCCGGGAGTCCATGCAGGCACTGATCGATCTGTTCCTTCACTTCGACAAGCACCTGGCGGAATTCGTCGCCCAGTACGGCACGCTGGGTCTACGGGCTGCTGTTCGCGATCGTGTTCGCGGAGACCGGGCTCGTCGTCACGCCGTTTCTGCCGGGTGACTCGCTGCTCTTTGCGGCCGGTGCGCTGGCTGCGACGGGCGCGCTCGACATCCGGCTGGTGGTGGTGCTCCTGCTCGTCGCGGCGTCGCGGGAGACGCCGTCAACTACAGCGTCGGCCGCTATCTCGGCCCCCGCGTCTTCAGCGCGTCGGACCACACCGGCCTGCTGCAGCGGCTGCTGAACCGGGAGCATCTGGATCGCGCCCACGCGTTCTTCGAGCACCACGGCGGCAAGGCGGTCGTCATCGCCCGATTCGTGCCCATCATCAGGACCTTCGTGCCATTCGTCGCGGGCGCTGGTGCGATGCAGTACTCGACCTTCGCGTTTTATAACGTCGTCGGCGCGCTGCTGTGGGTCGGGGGCTGCGTGGGGGCGGGGTATGCGTTCGGCAATGTGCCGATCATCAAGGAAAACTTCACCCTGGTCGCGATCGGGATCGTCGTCGTGTCGCTGCTCCCGTTCCTGTTCGAGTGGCTGAAGCACAGAAAAAAAGGGCAGCGGGGTTAGCCGCTGCCCTGGGGAGTCACGGGTGTTCCGCCCGACGGCGGACGCTCCGCGAGAGTTATGCGAGGCGGACGTTCTCGGCGCGGGGACCCTTGGGGCCCTGGCCTTTTTCGAACGTGACAGCCTGGCCTTCGCGCAGACTGTCGAACTGACAGCCGTTGCAGGCGGACTGGTGGAAGAAGTACTCGTTGCCGTCGCCAGCCGCTACAAAGCCGAAGCCTTTTTCGCTCACCAGCCGCTTGATCGTGCCGTTCATGGGTGCCATCTGAGAATCTCCTAGTGCGAGTGTCGGTTCGCCGCCGCGCGCGGCAAAAACCGCGCGATCGATGTGGCCGGCCGCCGTTTGCTTACGGCAAAGCCCAACCGTTTACCTGGGTAACGCAGCTTTGGTGAGGTCTGGGATCAATTACCCGGTTGAGGTCGGGTCGACGACAGGCTCAGAAAGCAGAATCGTTATCTTACCACGAACATACTCGGCGTGGGTACCACTCTGTACCGAACCTTCGGGACCTCCGGGTCGGGACCTGCCGGCCCCCTGGTTGATAATGACCCGGTGCCGGTCCTGACCCCGCCCTTCAGGCTGCTCGCGGGCAGCTGGCTAAACGTCCTTCTCGTGGCCGCCCCGATCAGCCTGATGCTTCGCTGGCAGTCCGGCATCTCGGTCTGGGTGTTCGTGACGGCGGCCATATCGCTGATCCCGGCGGCCGGGCTCATCGGGACCGCGACTGAGCACCTGGCCCGGCGTGCCGGCCCGACCCTCGGGGGCTTCCTGAACGCCACGTTCGGCAACGCCGCTGAGCTGATCATCGCGATTGCGGCGCTTCGGGCGGGCCACACCGAAGTCGTGAAAGCCTCCATCACCGGAAGCATCATCGGAAATCTGCTCCTGGTGTTCGGACTCTCCTGCTACCTCGGGGGCCTGCGGCACGGCCGGCAGAAATTCAATCGGCTCTCCGCCGGATCCACAACCGTCATGCTCTTCCTGGCGACTGTGGCCCTCGTGATGCCGGCGCTCGTTGCGCTCGTCAGCTTCGGGTCGCTCGCAGCGCACACGGCTGCGATCGATCGTCTGAGCTTCTGGTCCTCACTCGTCCTTCTTGCCGTCTATGCGTCGGGCCTGGTGTTCTCGTTTCGATCGCAGCGGGATCCATTGCGGGGCGCCCCCGATAGGGAGCATGGGACCCGCGTCGGGATCGGCGCCGCGATAGCGCTTCTCCTGATCGGTACGATCATCACGACGGTGGAAGCAGAAGTCCTGATCGAGGCACTGGGGCCGGCGCTCTCCGGACTGGGAATGTCCGAGCTGTTCGCGGGGGTGATCATCATCGCGCTCGTGGGGAATGCCGCGGAGCACTACAGCGCGGTGACCGCCGCCCGCAACAACGAGATGACGCTCGCCCTGGAGATCAGCATCGGGAGCAGCGCACAGATCGCGCTGATGGTCGCGCCGGTGCTGGTCCTTCTCTCCTACGCGCTCGGCTCGCCGATGTCGCTCGTCTTCAACGCATTCGAGCTCGCGGCAATCGGGCTCTCGGTCCTTGCGGTTGTTCTGGTTTCGCTCGACGGCGAGAGCAACTGGCTCGAGGGGCTGCAACTCCTCGGTGTGTACGTGATTCTCGCTCTCGCGTTCTACCTCGTGCCCAATTGAGCGCCTGGGCAGCGCACGGCCCCTTGGACCTCGGCCTTTGGTTGCATCGCGCGCTTCGATTGCGTAATCGGTTCACGATCGGCCCTTCCGACTCGTCCATGTAAGTCGCAATACTCCTCGTTTTCTCGACGCCAAATCCCGCTCAGCTCGGTCTGGCACCCCCGTTGCTGAATTCATCGGCAGAAGTTTCTAGACGAAACATTCAGCAAATGTTTCGTTTTCAAGTTGATGGCGTGCTCGGAAAAGCACGCAGTGCTCAGAAGGAGCCACTAATGAAACGTTCAATCACCCGATGGACGACGACGCTGGCGACGGCGGCTCTCCTCGGTTTGCCGGCCGCCGGATTCGCACAGTCACCGTCGACGACGCCGCCGAGAGAAAGCCCCGCGCCGCCGACACAGCAGCAGCCGGCACCTGAGCCACCGTCGCAGCCTTCCCCAAAGCCGGCGGAACCGACGGGCGCGACGCCCAGTCCCACACCGAGTGCGCAGTCGACGTCAGCCGCCCAGAGCGCCTCACCCGACGAGCACCTGGTGAAGGCCAAAGCGGCGCTGGACGCGATTCCCGGTTCGTCATTGAAGGGGGACGCAAAGAAGCAGGTCGGTGAGCTGAAGAAACACCTGAAGGCGCTCGACAAGGCCGCGTCGGCCTCCTCGTCGGAATCAAGCCCTGGTGCCGCACCCAGGGACGACAAGTGGAGCACCGAAGTCGCCGCGATGGACAAGATCCTGGGCGAGCTCCTCGCCAGCAATTCGGCGGCGGCATCGCCGAGCAGCCCGGCGCCGAGTGCGACCCCCGGGGCCGCTGGAACGTCCGGCAGCGCGAAGGCGACCGAACCGGCCGCACTGGACGAAGCCACGCGCGCAAGCCTGACGGAAGTGAAGACGCAGATCACCGCGTATGCGGCAGCCAAGGGCGGCGCCGGTGCAACGACGCCGAAGGGTGGGGACGAAGCGAGTGCTGCGGGCGCCGCGGCCGGAGCGTCTTCCGCGATGACGCCTTCGCCGTCGGCGGCGTCAACCGCCAGCAGGACGCCGGCAGAACCGACGCCGGCAGCAGAGCCGACACCGGCGACTCCGCCGTCTGCATCGTCTGCAGCGGCAGAACCGCAGGCCACACCTCCGGCGCCCGAATCGCAGGCGACACCTCCGGCGTCGCAGAGTGCCGCTCCGGCGGCGCAGGCAGGATCACAGCCTGCAACACCGAGCGCCGACCCCGCTGCGCAATCAGCCGTTCAGGCGCAGCCCGCGGGCGACAGCGATCCCGAAGCCGCGCGCCGTGCGCTTACGGCGGCACGGGAGTCGCTCAGCCAGTTGACCCAGCTTCCTGCCGCGGCCCAGTTGAGCGGTCCGGCGAGGACGCAGGTCGCGCAGCTCATCTCGAACTTCAACGAGCTGATCACCACGCAGGTCCAGTGGCGCGCGAGCTACGCGAAAGTCTCGTCGAGTCTTGACGCCCTGCTGGGACCGGAGAGCACTGAGGCCAGTGCCGCCCCCGCGCCGACGGCGACGCCGGGTGCAGCGGGCACAGCGGGCGCGACGCCTCCAGCGGCAGAACCTGGCGCCGCAGGCGCCACGCCTGCCAGCCCGACTCCAGGAGCGGTCGGCACGTCCGGCAGCGCCACGGCGCAGATTGACCCGTCGATCAAGGCCAAGCTGCTCGAACTGAAGAAGAACCTCGCGGACTTCGAAAAGGCGTCCGGCGGATCGGCACCGGCACCACAGTAGTTTCTGGTGACGCGATTCTCAGAGGGAAGGGCCCACGCCCTTCCCTCTTTTTTTGTACGGGCCGTCAGTTTTTCTGGTGTGAAGCCGGCACGTCGGCGGTAGACTTGCCCCGGCAATTTCGGCCTTTTCAGGAGGCATGCATGCGCAAGATTCTGGCGTCTCTGGCGGCGGCGGTAGTGGCGGTAATGGCGGTTGCGGCGACCGTCCATGGCGGCGGACTCGTGGAAGGGGCAGATCAGCGATTCGATGTGCAACGCCAAACATGCCGACGGCGAGCACGGCACCAAGAAGATGACGGACAAGCAGTGCGTCGAAGCGTGCGTGAAGGGCGACGCCAAGTATGTGTTCGTCGGCGAAGGCGCCAAGGTCTACAAGATCGCGAACCAGGACTTCGCGGGACTGAAGACCCACGCCGGCCACAGCGTCACAGTCAGCGGCACGATGAAGGACGACACCGTGACGATCGCGAAGATCGACATGCCGGCTGCGGAGAAGAAGTAACCGCGGTCACTGCACCCGAACGTTGTCGAATACGGCCTGGCTGGTGGCGGTCGAGACATGACTCGACAC
Source organism: uncultured Acidobacteriota bacterium (assembly GCA_963749835.1). Classification (GTDB taxonomy): domain Bacteria; phylum Acidobacteriota; class Vicinamibacteria; order Vicinamibacterales; family 2-12-FULL-66-21; genus JALZOC01. Next base: position 1,058,488 of record CAVVOD010000001.1, on the reverse strand, counting down.
TGCCAGCCCGGCCAGCACTCCGACTCCCATCGGGATCACGTCGGACCCGGTGGCCGTCCAGGTCGTGCCGTCGATCGATCGGAAGGTTTCGAAGAGGTCGCCGGTACGTTTCAACTTCAGCCATTGAGGCGCCGTTCCGTAGCCCGCCGCCGTATGCGTCGTGAGGCCACCGGGTGAGACGCGGCGCTGAAACGCATAGCCCCTCGCGCTCGACACCAGCATGAAGGCGTGGGCCGACCCCGCGCCGAGGTTCTCACGAATCATCACACCGGCCTTCGACCAGGGCTGCACGTTCTGCAGACTCACGACGCGCGCGACGATCTCTCCATCTCCCCAGAGCGGCACCCACGCGAAGTGAAACGCATCGGCGGTGTCCCAGATATCCCCGCCGGCGCCGGCGACCTCGAGGGTCGTGTCCGACGTGTTCAACGACCCCGCCACTCCCACCGCTCCGACGTCCGCGTCGGTCCATGCGGGTGTGGAGACGACGGACACGCTCGAGAACACTGCGGTCGCGCTCGCGGCCACATCGTGACTGGATACCGCCAGGCCGACAAGGGCCTGCTCACCCATCGGGATGGTGTCACTCCCTACGAGCCGCCATGTATTGCCATCCACCCCCGCGTAGGCGGTGATGCGGCTGCCGCGACGCGACAGCCGCAGCCAGCGCGGCGCTGTTCCAGGGCCGCCGTCCGTGTAAATCGTCGGACCGTTCCTCGTGACGCGGCGCTGGAACGCGAGCCCCCTGCCGCCGGAGAGCAACATGAAGGCGTGTGGCGCACCAGCTTCTCCGGACCCGCGAATCATGACACCCGCTTTGGTCCAAGGATGGACAGACGCCAGCGAGTCGATCCGCGCGACGATGTCGCCGTCTCCGGAGAGCGTGCGCGAGACGAAGCGAAGTTCGTCGGCGGTCCCCCAGACGTCGCGCCCGGCGGCCGTGACGGTATAGATGCCGTCTTGCTCAATCGCGTCACCACTGACGGCTCCGCCGATCTCCGCGTTCGCCCATCCCTGCGGCAGCGGGCCACGCGCCGGCTGCGCGTAGAGAGATTGCACGGCGCGGATATCGTCGCCGGCGGGTCCCTGGACGATCCCGTGATAAATCGGGTACATCACCGCCGACGGATCGCTTGAATGCTCGAGGCCAAGGCTGTGCCCCGACTCATGCAGGGCCACGCTGAAGATGTCGTACCGCCCGGGATCGCCGGCTCCCCAGTCGAAAGCCTCGTTGAAGTGAATGTCGCCCGCGATCGGCTCCGGCACTGGCGGAGACGGATAGAAGGCGTGGGCCAGGACATCGGGGTCGAAGGGATAGTCGTCGCCATGATCGCGGGGTCCCCAGAGGATCGTGAGGGACCGCATCTCGCCGGCCCGGGGCGCCGGCGCCCATCGCACGTCCACAAACCGCGACCATTCCGTGAGGGCGCGTGCGATCTCGCCGGCCTGCAACGACACCGCGATGTCCGTCGTGCCCTTCTGCAGATAGTAAGACAGTGACACGGTGCCCAGTCCGCTGCCGTCCCACCCGTCACCGACAGTCGCGTAGTTGGCCACGATGCCTTCACTGCTGTTGACCCCTTCACACATCAACGCGCCGCTCGATATGAGATCGGTGCGTACCCGGGTAGATCCAGGCGACGGCGTCGTCGTTCGCAAGCGCCTCGATTGCGGCGCGCTCGGTGGGGATCGCCGCCATGTATCGGGGAAATGCCTTCGAGCGGACGAGAGCCGTGCCCGCAGCGGCGAGGCGTTCGATCACGGTGGCCTGGCTGACATCGGGTTGGAACTCAACGACCGTCAGCGGATACGCGGGAAAGTCGCGCTCGATGTCCTTCGTCGTATCGACGCTCAGTTTGTCCGACGGACCGAGCTGGCCGATCCACCGCGCCCGTGTGATAGACGCGGGGTTGAAGTTCGGCTTCACCGAAACGGCGACGGTGTTGTCGGGCACATACCGTAGCGGCACCGCCCCTGCGGCGCGAAGTGCCGCGAGGTCCGCGGGTGTCACCGGACCGGCAAACTGAATCAGAAAGTGGGTACGGTTAGCGGCTGGCGTCCCTGACAGGCTGCGCCGTGTCAGCGTGTCCCCGCCAGGCCCTCTCTCGTGGACGTTCGCCGGAGGCACGAAGCGCCGCGCCTTCAGCCGCACGGCCGACGGTGTTTGTGCAGCGGAGACAGATGCCGTCAGCAGCGCAATGATGCAAACGAACCCGAGGCGTCGAATGGAAGCAGACATCGCGGGAGCGTTGTGCAACCGACGTTCCTCTGAACGCGTGAACGCTTCCGCCGATGAACCGGATTCGGTTGTGGGTGTCGGCCGGGCAAGAAGACCAATAAACTGCTGTCTGCCATTCGATACTATTTCGCCTTGTACGACATTCGTAACGTCCGCAACTCGCAGAGTCAAGCTCAGCATTAAGTCGCGCGGCTGGGTCACTAGTCGTCATAAAGGAGACCAAAGACCCCGGAATGAGAAACTTCTTCCTCACGGCGACCATTGGCGCTGTCGCATTCCTGGCGCCGCTGTCCGGACACCTTTCGGATACTCGGCTTCTATCCGCCGGACTCGAATGGGATCGCGGCAACTACATCGCGGCCCTCGCGGCCTATCTTCAGATTCTCGATGCTCAGCCCGCGGAATCGGATCTCGAGGCGATCGCCCTGCAGACCGGCGAGCTCTATCGCACGACCGAGTTGACGGCTGACGGCGCCGCGCCACGCTTCTCGCCGGACGGCCGCGCTCTGCTGTACGAGGAGGGCACCGGCGTCAGGCGCGTCACCCGGCTGCTGCCGGCGGATGGCCCGACCATCACCGCCACCGAGATACCGGGGTTCGCCGCAGTCTTCTCACCCGACAGTGCGAGCCTCGCCTACCTGGCCGTCACGCCGACGGCCGAACTGGCAACCGCCCAGACGGCAGTCGACCAGGGGGCCCCGTCCGACCGGCCCCGACGACTCGCAGCCCTCAACGATCTGATCGCCGCACAGTCCAGGATCGTCGCCCGCGAGCTGGCCAGCGGACGCGAATCCGAAATTCCGGTGGCTGGTCTCCGAAAGACGCAGCTCGCCTACGGAGCCGCCACGCTATGGTTTTCCGGACAGTCGCCGGGCGATGAGGCCATGCAGATCTACGAAGTGCCACCGGGACGTCCACCCGTTGTCCGAACGACGGGCCCCCTGGAGAAGGCCATCGTCCGGATGAATTCGACTGGCACTGCCCTGCTGTTTACCGCGCGGTCTCGCCCGGCGCCGGGCATGACCCAGGCCCCGCCATCTCAGATCTTCGGGCTCATCTCAACGGCGGATGGACATACGACGATGATTGCCGGCGCATCGCCGGCGTTTTCTGACGACGGATCCTCGTTCAGTTATGTCGCACGCGAAGGGAACGAGAGCCGGCTGATGGCTGCGGCCACCACAGCTCCCGATGCAGGCATCGCTTTGCGCAAAGGGCCTGAACCGATGGACGCGCCAGCGTTCAGCCCCGACGGGCGCCGAATCGCGTTCCAGATGATGAGCAAGGAGGACTGGGAGATTTACACAATCAATCGCGACGGCACAGGACAGATGCGCGTGACCCGGGAGATCCAGCACGACGTGCTTCCGGTGTTTCTCGGACCGGATCGCATTCTGGCTGCGGTCGGAGAGCCCCGGCATCGCAGGTCCTCCCTGTACGACCTGACCGCGATGACCCGCACACGGCTCTTTCACAACAACACGGTGCGGACGATTGCCCCGGAATACTCGTGGCTCCCGAGCCCGGACGGCACCAGGGTGCTCATCACGGCCGAACGGGACGGGAATACCGTGTCGCCCGACCGCGGCGTTTACCTCATCGATCTCAACCGGCGCGTCACCCGGGACGAGCTTCGCGCCCGCGTCCGGGCCAGCCTCGACGACGAGCGCGCCCTTCGGAGCCGGGGCGCCCGGATGTACGCACCGATCGCCGCGCGGGTCTCGGCAGTCACCTCTCAGGCATCGATTCAGCGAATCTACCGGTACGAGAAGACATTGTTCGACTTCGACTCGAAGTTCATCACGCAGCCCGGAAACGCGCGTGCCGCTGCCTTTCTCTACGACACGTACACGTCATTCGGCTATGCACCGCAGTACCAGTCCTTCGAGTACCGGATACGCAACGGCCAGCCCGGGCAGACGTCCAACGTGCTCGCCACGCTGAAAGGCACGGTCAACCCCGAGCTGGTCTACGTGGTCAGCAGCCACTTCGATTCCGTGCTGGCCGGTCCGGGAGCAGACGACGACTCGTCGGGGACCGCGGCGCTGCTGGAAACCGCAAGGCTGCTGGCGGACCACCCGCAGCCCGCCACGATCATCTTCGCCTCGTTCACCGGCGAAGAGGCGGGGCTCCTCGGCAGCCGCGAATTCGTCCGGCGCGCCCTCGCCGACAAGCTGCGCATCGCCGGGGCGCTGAACAACGACATGATCGGATGGGCGAACGATCACCGCCTGGACAACACGATTCGCTACTCGAACGCCGGCATTCGTGACGTGCAGCACGCCGCCGCGATGCAGTTCTCGAACCTGATCACTTATGACGCGCTCTACTACAAAGGCACGGATGCCGCGGCGTTCTACGACGCGTATGGCGACATCGTGGGAGGGATCGGGTCCTACCCGGTCCTGGGCAACCCCCACTACCACCAGTCGCACGACCTGCTCGACGGCATCAATCACCAGCTGGTGACCGAGGTGGCGAAAACGACCGTGGCGACACTGATGCTGCTGGCCTCCAGTCCCTCACGCATCAATGACTTGAAAGTGACGGCGTTCGCGAACGGCACCGCGTCCCTCGCGTGGGCGCCGAGCCCTGAAAAGGACGTGACCGGCTATGTCGTCGCCACCGGGACCGCTTCACGCCCCGAACTGCACATGAGTCGCATCGCTCGCCCGTCCGCAAGGCTGAGCGGCATCACCGCTGGAACGACGGTGTCGGTGAAGGCGATCAATGGAAAGGGAATGGAGGGATGGGACTGGGCGAGGATTGTGGTGCGGTGAGACGGCGCCGGTGCGAGCGACCGCCGAGCGCGTCAGCGAGGACAGAATCCGGCGGGGTATTCCACATCCCTCTCGATGCCCTTGGGCGTCGGCCGCTGAATCACGTAGCCCTCGCGGTCGTACCCTGACAGCTGGTAGATCCAGTACGAGCGGCCTCCCGCGCGAATGATCCCGAACGGCAGCGTGATCACGTCGTCCATGCGATCGCAGTAGGTGATCTGGACGGCGAGCTGCGCCCACTTTTTCCCGTCCGGCCCGGTCGCAATCCACCCCACCGCGGACGACAGCAGTCCGCAGTTCCCGTCAAGAGGCCGCGGCGTGTAGCGCTTGACCGCCTGGAAGCGATAGGCCACCCATCCCGGTGCATCCATCGGCGCCTTGTAGAGCGCCTCCAGTTCGACAGGCACCTGCCGGCGCTGCGCACGTCCGATCGGATGCTTCCAGTCCGTGAAAGACTGCGCCGCGGTTGCTTCGGACTCGTCGAAGGCCTTGTCCATTCCGGCCTCGATGGTCTGCCACTCCGGGGAGCTTTTCGGTACGACCGTGATGGGCTCGACGACCGTGCTGCCCGACACGACGAGGCCGTCCTTGGGAAACGACGGCTCGGTCGGCGGCGGCACGGGCAGCGGCGAGGCGTAGTCCGAGCGCAACCCCAGGCGTGCGGAACACATGATCCGCACCGTCGCGGGACGCCCAAGCCGGACGGCTCCGCGGCGTTCACCTTCCGCCCACAGCGTCATCTCAGTGAGGAGGCCGGCTTTCCCCCACCACTTTCCGGGCACAGCTTCGAGGGAAACCGGCATGTTGAGGGGCCGCAGGTCGGCGGGCCATGGCGACGTCCAGTTCTTGCCGTCGAACGTCGCGAAGGGGACGACGACGGAGTCGCGCCGGAGCAGCCCGATCGTGAAGGGGCCTGCCGCGCCGTTGCTCCGCTCGGTCTGTCCCGGAGCGAAGGCGGACGGCGTCGGCTCCGGTTTCTGAGGCGGGGATTCCGGCAGTCCGGCGCCGGCGGCGAGCCATGCAGTGACGAACAGGAGGGCGACCGCTGACAGCACGGACCACTTCTAACACGAAACGCGCGCGCGTCGCTCAGCGCCTGTCGAGCACTTCGCGGACCTTGGAGAGCAGGCTCTCGCGTGAGAACGGCTTCGCGAGGAAATCACCCGTCAGCTCGGTTTCGGAGCCGCCCGGATATCCCGACACACAAATCAACTTCAGCGTCTTGCGGCGCGCCCGCAAATGCTGGGCGAGCTCCACGCCTCCCATATAGGGCATGCGCAGGTCGGTCAGAAGCAGGTCGATCGCATCGCCGTGCTGATCGAACACCTTCATCGCCTCCTGTCCGTTGCGCGCTTCGTACACGCGGTAACCGGCGCGCAGAAGCGCCTGGGCGAACAGCTGGCGGACGGCGGGCTCGTCTTCCACGAGAAGAATAGCCTCACGCGTGGCAGCGGCTGGTGCCGCCGGACGTTCTGCAGCCGTGTCTGGAGCGAGTCGTGCGGGATACATATCGAGCAATTCACCTCTTCGAGTTGCAGTCGTGGGCTCTCCTGCAATTGTCCGGCCTCTTCGAGATGCGCTGAAAACCACGGGAGAAGGACCTGCATCCGGGCCGAACCCGCGCACCTGTGCGGGGGACGCACTGACGGTGCGCGCGGGAGTGTGCGGATTCGCCCCTGGCTCAGTCCGCTTGCGCTTCTGCCTCTGCTCGCTCACGTTTCCACCCCGCTCGGCGCTCGAGCATGCGCTCCAGCATCCAGCACAACAACGCCCACCCCAGGCCGATCAGCCAGCCCGCAAAAACGTCGGTAGGGTAGTGTACGCCGAGATACACCCGGCTCGCACCGACAAGTGCGGTAATAAGCATCGCCATCGCCATGCAGTAGAACCTGGTGAGGCGTCGTTCGGCGATGCGCATGGACAGCGCGCCAAGTGTCAGATACACGACCGCAGACATGAGCGCGTGCCCGCTCGGAAAGCTCATCGTCACGACTTCGCGCAGGTGCGGCACGACGTCAGGCCGGGCGCGGTGAAAGAGCTCCTTCAGTGATTCATTGACGACGAATGCGCTGCCGGTGGCGAAGACGACGAAAAGGCCGTTGCGCCACATGCCCTGAAACACGAGAAAACCCGACACGGCCATCACCGTCAGCCCGATGACCGTCGAGCTGCCGAGTGCCGTGATGTCGAGCGCCGCGTTCACCAGCCACCGGGGGCCGATCGGCACCGAAGGATCCTGCGGATTCCTCAGAGCCAGGAGGATCCGCCGGTCGAACCCCAGCGTCTCGCCCTCGAGCACTTCTGCGGCCAGTTTGATGACGATGAGGAGCAGCAGGACAAAGACGAACGCGCCGGCCAGGAGCGCGAGCTCGCCGCGATCCCGCGTCTTGAGACGGGCCAGACGGGCACGCCAGGCGGTACTCTGCACGGCTGTCATGGAATCCGTTGTCGGCCGCCGTCACAGCTGAAGGCTGATAGCTGACAGCTGACAACTGCCCTCACGCCCGCACCATCAGGACCGGAATCTTGACGTTGTGCCGGACGCGATCGGCGGTGCTTCCGCGCAGGAGATCGTTCAGGAACCGATGGCCGTGCGTGGACATGGCAATCAGGTCCACGCCTTCCTCGGCCGCAACGATCACGAGCTGCGTCGCGGGATCGCCCATCGCGAGCCGCGCCCGCGTGTCGAAACCGCGCTGCGCCAAGTCCTCGCAGAGCTGACCGAGGTATTCGCGATCGCCCTGAATCTCCTCCGACTCGCGCAGCTTGAGCTCTTCGAAGTGCCGCGCCGCCCACCCGTCGGCGACGTGCACGAGCAGCAGCCGTGCGCCCGTCAGGCGCGCGAGCTCCTCGACGTGCGACAGGACGGCCCGATCGGCGTCAGAGTGTTCGATCGCGATGAGGATGTGGCTGTACATAGCTAAACCGCTCGAGAGTCGAGGCCCAGGGATCGGCTACCCCACGAACGTCTGCCAGAGGAGCCAGACATTCAACCCTGCGATGAGCACCGCGACGGGCCAGGCCAGCGTGAGCATCCATCGTGGCGCGACGAGCGCACCCATCTTCCGCCGGTCGCCCGTGAACAGCACGAGCGGGAACACCGCGAACGGCAACTGAAGGCTGAGTATCACCTGGCTGAGGATGAGCAGCGACCCAATCCCGTGCTCGCCATAGAAGTAGACAGTGATGAGCGCCGGGATGATGGCAATCAGCCGTGTGATGAGACGCCGCAGCCATGGCCGCAACCGGATGTTCAGGAAACCTTCCATCACGATCTGCCCGGCGAGGGTGCCGGTCAGCGTGGCGTTCTGTCCCGAGAACAGCAGCGCGACCGCGAACAGCGTACTCGCGAGCTGTGTGCCGAGGAGCGGAGCGAGCAGCTTGTAGGCATCAGAGATTTCCGCGACCTCCTGGTTCCCGCTCAGATGAAACGTCGCGGCCGCCATGACCAGAATCGCGCCGTTCAGAAAGAGTGCGAACATGAGGGCGACCGTCGAGTCGATCGACGCAAAACGGACCGCCTGCCGCTTGCTCTCTGTCGTGTCCTGATACCGGCGCGTCTGGACGATCGAGGAGTGCAGATAGAGGTTGTGCGGCATCACCGTGGCGCCGAGGATGCCGACGGCAATGTAGAGCATGTCGGGATTGCGGGCGATTTCGAACTGCGGCAGGAACCCGCTCAGCACACCCAGGAGGTCGGGTTTCGCGAGCCACAACTGGACCGAGAAACAGCCCGCAATCCCGAGAATCAGCAGGACCACGAGCACTTCGACGTACCGGAACCGGAACTGCTGCATGTAGAGCACCAGCAGCACGTCCAGCGATGTCAGGCATACGCCCCAGATGAGTGGCAGGTCGAACAGCAGGTTCAGCGCAATCGCGGAGCCGATGACCTCCGCCAGGTCGCAGGCCGCAATCGCCACCTCGCACAGCAGCCACAGCACCAGCGTCGTCGGCCGGGAATAGTGGTCGCGGCAGGCCTGTGCGAGATCGCGTCCGCTGGCGATTCCGAGCCGCAGGGCAAGGGCCTGGAGCAGAATCGCCATCAGGTTCGAGAGCATGATCACGCTGAGGAGCGTGTAGCCATACTTCGAACCGCCCGCAAGATCCGTGGCCCAGTTGCCCGGATCCATGTAGCCCACGGCCACCAGGTAACCCGGGCCCGCAAACGCGAACATCTTGCGCCAGAACCCGCCGGTCAACGGAATGGGGACCGAGCCGTGAACCTCGGGTAGACTCACCGTCCCGGAGGCCTTGCGCCAACCGTCGGGAGGGAGCACGCTGCCGGTGCTCTCCCCGGGTTCGCGCTTGGACATGCTCCAAATACGTTACATGACCCGTAACCCTTTACTGAAACAGAAAGCTGGATTTACGCCGGTCTCACGCTCTCTTGGCAATTCTGCTCAGCCTGACTCGGCAGACGAGGCACGCGGATTGCGACCGCCGGGCCAGCCTATGTTCAAGTTCAGTCGATTCCGAGCTCCGCTCGCAGGCCTCCTGCTGCTGGCGGGCGTATTCCTGGTGTGCCCATCACCCGTCTTCGCGCAGGACCCGGCGACAGATCCGCCGGTCCTCACGACGCCGCTCCCGACGGAGGTTGACCTCGCTCTCATCAATCTCCCGACCACGCTGTCGCTCAAACGCCACCGCGGCTATTTCCGGCTCACGCACCGGTTCTCCCGGGACCTGCGGCGCGGCACGTTCGACGATCTCGCCAAGTCCCTGTTCAGCCTGGACGACGGTGCAGTCATCGGGTTGGAATACCGATATGCCATAACGGGCAACGTGCACGCCGGAGTCACCAGATCCATGCTGAGCAAGACGATCCAGACCTTTGCGAAGTGGGACGCCGTCAGGCAGGGAGACTCGCGTCCGGTAGCCCTCTCGGTGATGGGCTCGTTCGAGGGACTGAACAACCTCAAGGACAGCCATCAGCCAGGCATCGCGGTGACGGTGTCACGAACCTTCGGTGACTCGCTCGCGCTCTACGCGACTCCCGCGTTCGTGAAGGATACCCACGTGGCCGAGCTGGACTCCGGCCATGACCATGACACGGGAGGCACAGTCATCGACGAGCATGCCGATCACCACGACACATGGCTGGCCGGGCTTGGCGCTCGTCTCCGTTTCTCTCAGACCGGATACATGGTCGGGGAGTACACTCCGCGCCTGGCAGGGTACGATCCGGAGAAAGCGGTCTGGGGGTTCGCGATCGAGAAACGCACCGGCGGCCACACGCTTCAGCTCAATATCACGAACTCGTTCGGCACGACCCTGGGACAGCTTGCGCGCGGCGGCAGCCCGCACGATGTGTATCTGGGATTCAACATCACACGGAAGTTCTGACGCCGCCGGACCGGTCCCATCCGGGACGGTCGCCGCCGGTTGACTTTGGAGGAGACAACGACATGAAAAGAATCGCCCTACTTGCCGTCCTGACCGCCGTCGCTGCGTGCGGGAGCGACTCGCCGACGAACCCTAGCTCGGGACCGATCGTCTTCACCGCGGCCTTGACCGCGGCCAACGAAGTCCCCCCCGTCACGAACGCGGACGCGAACGGGCGTGGGACCGCGACGATCACGCTGACCGCGCCCCGCGATTCCTCTGGCGCGGTGACCGGGGCGGGGACGATGAACTTCGTGATCCAGCTGTCAGGATTTCCAGGCGGTGCGGTGGTGAGAGCCGCCCATATTCATCCCGGCGCGGCCGGCGTCAATGGCTCGCCGCTCGTCGACACCAGACTCACCCCTGCCAACCCGATCACATTGGCGGCTGATGGGACGGGAACGCTGACGTTCAGCGACATCCCTGTCTCCCAAGTCGATGGGCAGGCTATCGCCTCGAATCCCGCGGGCTTTTATTTCAACGCCCACACCGTCACCAACCCTGGCGGTGCCGTGCGAGGACAGCTGGTCAGGCAGTAGAGGGTTCGGGACTCGGGATTCGGGCCGAGGAAAGATCGGGATTCGGGGTTCGGGATTCGGGCGGAAGAAGGCTGCGGGGTTGAGATTCGGGGGTCCGGGCGGGGTCCCGAAGCCGACAGCTGAACTCGAACTCCGAACCTCGAACCGAGATCCTTCCGGCTAAAGCCGGAAGCTACGGGTCCCAAATCCCGAATCCCGAGCCCCGAATCCCGAGTCCCGAGCGGATCCCGAATCCCGAGCCCCGAATCCCCAATCCGAGCGAGTCCCGAGCCCCGAATCCCGATCTGCTTCACTCCCCGATCTTTCCCCCCGCCCCCTTGCCCTTTCGCGGTCCCTTGTTGTCGCGTGCGGGCGCGTGATCCAGGTTGGCGACCCTGGTTCCGGTGGCATAGACGAGGTCGGTGATGCGCGCCAGCTTCGTGAAGTCGATCTTCGAGACTTCATCCGTCAGGTAGTGGTAATCCCTGTGCAGCCCGGTCGTGAAGAAAATGATCGGCACGCCCTTCGACGCATAGCTGTAGTGATCGCTGCGTGTGTAGATGGATTCGGGATCCGCTGGATCGTTCAGATCGTAGTTGAGCGTGAGCGGCTTCGAGAGCGACGCATTCGCCTCCTCGTTGACGTTGTGCAGCTCGGTGCTGATACGGTCCGCTCCGACCAGATAGACCGTATTCTCCTGACCCGGATCGTCGCAGCGGTTGCGCCCGATCATGTCGATGTTCAACTGCGCCGAGATCTTGTCGAGCGGCACGATCGGGAAGTCGGCGTAGTACCGCGATCCGTAGAGACCTGCCTCCTCGCCGGAGTGCCAGATGAAGAGCAGCGACCGTTTCGGCTTCGGTCCGTGCGCAAACTCCTTGGCGAGCGCCATCAGCGCCACGGTCCCTGACCCATCGTCGTCCGCCCCGTTGTTGACGACATCGCCTGGACGCGGAACGTCGCGCGTCTGACCGGGGCAGCTCGTCGAGAACGTACCGGCGCCGCGGCCGGCGCCGGCCGCAGAATCCACGTATCCAATGTGATCGTAGTGAGCGCCAAACGCCACGTAGGTATCACGCAGCTTCGAATCGGTGCCTGTGACGATGCCGACGACGTTGCGCGTCAGGCGTGTGCGCACGACGGTGTACTCAGCATCGACGTCGAACGTGATCTTCGTGCCCTTGAGGTCGAACGCGGGCAGCGGCTCCCCTTTCGATATCTTCTCTTTGAGGTCCGCGTACTTCACGTCGGCGCCGCTGAAGAGAAACTCGAAGAACTCGTCTGTCGCGGTCAGCGCCGGCTGGACCGGGGTGTCGTAGCGCTCGACCGTCGTGAAGTCGCCGTTGTCCACCGGGGTCGAAGACCTGCCGCCACCGGAAGAGCCGGCCGGTGCCGACCTGTCGCTGCCGGACTGCGAGCCTGGAGCGCGTCCCCCGGCGAAGGTGGATCCGATCGTCGCGACGGCGCCTTTCGAGATCGCATTCCGCGACCGCGCGTTGATCAGCCTGAATGAGTTGGGAGGAAGCGTCTTCGGACCTTGCCCGAGGTAGATGACGACCTTGCCGCTCGGATCCGTCTTCGCATAGTCGTCCAGATCGGCCGCCGGGATCTGCAGGCCGTAGCCGGCGAACGCAATCCGGTCGCTGACGATCGTCTGCTTGCCACCCATCCTCTTCGGAAAGACGATGCCCTCTCCATCCTTGAAGACGCGCGTCTGGCCGTTGACGTCAACCGTGACCGAGGCCCGGCTCGTCGAGCGCACGCCGACGACCTTCACCGTCTGGAAGTAGGTGCCGTCCTCGCCTGCCGGTTTGACCTTCCACTGCGCCAGGTGACCGGCGATGTAAGCAGCCGCGAGGCCGAGCCCTTCGGTAAAAACCTGGCGGCCCTCGAGCTCATCGGACGCGATGTAGTCGAGCCACTCTCGAATCTCGCCCGGCTGAACCGAGCCGGGAGCCCCCGCAGGGGCCCCTCTCGCAGCGCCAATGGTCAGCCAGAAAACTGAAAGGATGAGGCCGACTCGTGTAAGGGGAGCGGTTCGCAAGCGCATCAGCAGGTGACCTCTATCAACCGGAAAACGGAATCCAACGACCCATCCTTTATTGCTTACGCTGGCCGGGACGCGATCGCTTACCACACAGGCGCGCTCGTCTCGCCGAGTATTGCACTTTCTCCAATGAAATGGCCGTTCTGCCGAATCCCTGATGGCTGGCCAAGGTCTTGAATCCACCTGATCTCCATATTGTATGGCTCACCTACGTCGGGCCCGCCTCGATTGCTGGCATCGTCGCGCGTCGGTGCTGGTGCCTGTGGTTGTCCTGGCGGTCAATCTGACGGCCTGCGGCTCATCTGGAACCACGACCGTCACCTCTCCTGGGACCGTTTCCAAGTGCGGCGTGTCGGTCTCGGCTCCCGGCACGCCGGTCCCCGCCTCAGGTGGAACCGGACAGATTGCCGTGGCCACGGCGCGCGAGTGCGCGTGGACCGCGTCGTCCGAGGCACCGTGGCTCAGTATCAAGACAGGCGTCAGCGGCCAGGGTGACGGCGCGGTCCAGTTCGAGGCGGCGTCGAATCCGGATCCCGCTGTGCGGCGCGGCGCGATCGTGCTGAACGACCAGCGTGCCGAGATTTCGCAGGCGGCGGGAGAATGCATCATCACGCTCGGACAGGAGGCGGCGAGCTTCGATCCGTCCGGCGGATCGGGGCGCATCGACGTGCGGGCGTCGAGCGCGCTCTGTACGTGGACTGCTGTCGCCGACGCCGACTGGATCACGATTCGTCCTCCGACAAACGGGACGGGGACCGGAGCCGTCACCTTCGATATCGCGGCGACAACGGGTCCGCCACGGACGGCACGCATCACGATCGCGGGACACCAGTTCAGCGTGACCCAGTCTCAGGGGTGTGCCTATACGCTGGATCCGACGACGTACCAGACCGGGTCTGAGGGAGGGACCGGCACTGTCGCCGTGACCACGACCAGCGGATGCACGTGGACCGCGTCGAGCAGCGTGGACTGGGTCACCGTTTCTGGATCTGGAACGAGCGTCACGGGGCCTGGCTCCGTTTCGGTCACTGTGGCGCCGACGACCGGAACCTCGCGTTCGGCGACGCTGACGATTGCAGGAAAGCCTTTCACCGTCACGCAGGGCCAGGGCTGTTCGTTTGCGCTCTCCACCGACGGGTCATCTGTGCCGGCGGCCGGCGGCAACGCAACGGTTGGTGTGACCGCCGGAGCAGGATGCGCGTGGACCGCCGCGAGCAACGCACCCTGGATCGTCGTCGCATCCGGCTCGAACGGATCGGGCAACGGCACGGTTCAACTGACCGTCACCGGGACCACAGGCCCCAATCGATCGGGCACGGTTACGATCGCGGGACGCGCGTTCACGGTGAACCAGGGGCAGGGCTGCACATTCGCCATCACGTCCTCGAGCGGCTCGGTACCGGCTGGCGGCGGACCGGGGTCCTTCGATGTCCAGACCGCCGGCGGCTGCGCGTGGTCCGCAACTGCAGACGCGGCCTGGCTCACGATCTCCGCCGGCGCCACCGGCGCCGGGAACGGCACCGTCGGGTTCACCGCCGCGGCGAACACGGGGCCTGCCAGGACGGGAACGATTACCGCCGCGGGGCAAACCTTCACCGTCAGCCAGCCGGCCGGCTGTTCGTACGCGCTCTCGGCGACGAGCACGAGCGTCCCCGGTGACGGCGGTTCGGGCACGGTCGGCGTCACGGCTGCCGCCGGCTGCACGTGGACGGCGGCCAGCAACGCAGACTGGATCAGCGTCACCGGCGGCTCCAGCGGCAGCGGGAACGTCGCATTCAGCGCCGCGAGGCACAGCGGCGGATCGCGGTCGGGAACGCTGACCATCGCGGGGCTCACGTTCACGATCAATCAGGGCGAGTCCTGCTCGTTTGCTGTCACTCCCACGCAGCAGAACGTGGCGGCCGCCGGCGGCAACGTGCCCGTCTCCGTGGACACGTCGGGCGGATGCCGATGGACCGCGGCATCCAGCGTGGCCTGGATCAGTGTCCCGTCCGGAGCCGGCGGGACAGGCGACGGCACAGTGCAGCTCACGATTGCCGCGAACGGCGGCGGAGCGCGTAACGGCACGGCGACCGTCGCGGGCCGGACGGTCACGATCAATCAGGCGAGCGGGTGCTCGTACTCCCTGTCGCAAACCTCGCAGTCGGCTCCTCCGGAAGGCGGCGCCGGATCGGTCGGCGTCACCGCATCGTCCGGATGCACGTGGACGGCCGCGAGTAACGTCCCGTGGATCAAAGTCTCGAACGGCACCTCGGGCACCGGGAACGGCACGGTGCAGTACACCTCCGACGCCAACACCGGCGCCGCGCGGACCGGCACGCTGACGATTGCCGGCGCGACATTGACCGTCACCCAGGCGAGCGGCTGTTCCTATTCCATCGCGCCCGGAACGCAGACGCTCCCGGCAGCGGGCGGCAACGGGACCGTGACCGTCACCGCCCCGGCCGCCTGCACCTGGACGGCCGCAAGCGCTGTTCCGTGGGCCCGCGTGACAGCCGGCGCGTCCGGCACGGGTGGCGGACCCGTGACCTTCACCGCGGATCCCAACACCGGACCCACGCGCACCGGCACGTTCACGATTGCCGGGCAGACCTTCACGCTGACCCAGGATGGAGACTGCGGGTACGCCGTCACGCCCGATACGCTGGCGCGCGGGAGCGGCGCGATGACTGACACCGTGAATGTCACCGCGGCGGCCGGTTGCAGCTGGACGGCCGTCAGCAATGTGCCCTGGGTGAAGATCAACAACGGCGCCGCCGGCACCGGCAATGGTCCCGTCGAGGTCGCCTTCGAGGCGAATACGGGCCCGGTGCGCAACGGCACCCTGACAGTGGCCACGCGCACCGTGACGGTGAGTCAGGAATCGGGCTGCACCATCGCGCTGGGCGCGCCCAACTTTGCAGCGTCTCCCCTCGGGGGCCTCGGAAGCGTCGCCGTCACGACGGTGGCCGGCTGCCCCTGGACGGCCGTGAGCCAGGACCTGTGGATCATCGTCACCGCAGGCGCATCCGGATCTGGAGACGGCACAGTCGCGTTCCTCGTCGCACCCAACCTCACGGGCGCAGCACGCGCCGGCACGATCATCATCGGCGGTCAGACATTCACCGTGACGCAGTAGGCGTGCTCATCACGTCACGTCGAGCACGCCCTCTGCAGACCGCGGATCACGGAAAGATCACCACGGAACCGCGGAGACACGGGGGCCGGACGGAGATAACGAGCCGGTGAGTGGCAGGCGCCCACGGTTCGATGTAGAGGGATGCCGTCATCAAAGACAGACAGCGGCCGGCCCGGCCGGCGCAGAACAGCCAGGAGATCTCACACAAACAAGGTCGGGAGTGAGATTGGGGCCGACTTTGTTTGTGTGAGATCTCCTGGCTGTTCGCCGCGCAGAGCGCGGCCCGACCTCTCGATCTCCGTTCGGTCTCCGTGCCTCCGCGACTCCGTGTTGGAATTTTCTCCTGCCTCTTGATCTCTTGCCACATGGCAGGACGGTTGAGAGAGCTACTTACGTGGAGAGGGTTCGAGCAGCAGGTCCTGGAAATCGAAGCTGAAGTCGGTCTCCGGCGAGACGGCCTCCATCTTCGCCTGGTCGATGGTTCCGTCCGGGTTGAGCGCGAATGTGACGAACGCGTCGGCGCGCAGCTCTCGATCGCGCCAGCGCGCGACGAAGGTGTCGTACTGCCAGTGCTCGAGATCACCGACGAGACCCGGCGTCCGGGTGAAGCGAATCTGAAGCTTGCCGGAATTTTCTTCGATCGCGATGTCGCCGTACCACCGATCGGTGTAAGTGCCGGCGTACTTCGCGAGCGGAAGCGATGGGCGGGAGGCCGCGTTCCGGCCGGTCACCGTGGCGCGCTCAGACGCGGCGAACGCCTCTCGCTGGCGCGCCTCGACTTTCTGATACGCATCGAGCCAGTCTGTCGCGGGTGCGCCGAGATAGTGGTCCGCCACCCGGAACGCGATAGCGTCGAATGCCTGTCCCACTTCCTGGTTCGTCAGGACGGCAATCCCGAGGTCCAGCTCGGGGATCATCATGACGCGCGAGACGTACCCGGGCAGCCCGCCGGTGTGCATCAGCAGCCGCCGGCCGCGGTAGTCCGCGACATCGAGCCCGAGCGCGTACCCGCGGAAGTTCTGCCGCTGTGCGGCGAGCTCCGGCGGCGGGGTCGTGAGCGGCCGCGGCGTCACGATCGTCGTCAATTCGCGCCACGTGGCATCAGAGAAGAGGGCCGTTCCGCCGGCCAGCCGGCCGTGCGCGAGCTGCACCATCATCCATTTCGCCATGTCGTCCGCATTGCTGTTGATGCCGCCGGCCGGATTCGTGTTGTCACTGTCGAACGGCTTGATAGGACGGACGGCCCCGTCGACGCGCGCGTGAGGAACGGCGACGTTGCCCCCCTCCACGGCTGCCGAATGACGGACATTGCTGCCGGTCATCCCCACGCGGGCAAGAAGGCGCGTGCTCACGAAGTCCTCCCAGGATCGGCCGCTCACAGCCTCGATGACCTCGCCCGCCACGAGATAGAGCACGTTGTCGTAGGCGTAGGCACTGCGAAAGCTCGTCGCAGGTCGTATGTAGCGTAGCCGCCGGGCGATCTCCTTCCGGTCGTACGTGGACGCCGGCCACCAGAGGAGATCTCCGGCGCCAAGCCCGAGGCCGCTCCGGTGAACGAGCAGATCCCGGATCGTGATCTCGCGCGTAACGAACGGGTCCCACATCTGGAACGCCGGCAGGTAGCGGACGACGGGCGCGTCCCATTCGAGCTTTCCCTCCTCGACCAGGAGCCCGAGTGCGGTTGCGGTGAAGAGTTTGGTGTTCGACGCGATGCCGAAGAGCGTGCGCGCGTCGATCGGCGTCGCGTCGCCGAGCCGCCGCACGCCGTATCCTCTGGCGACGACGACCTTGCCGCCGTGCACGACGCTCAGCGCAATGCCCGGCACCTCGAACGACTTCATGACCTGCTGGACGTAGGCGTCCAGGTCGGGCGGTGCGGACGCAGGCGGTGCTTGAGCACCTATCCGGAGCGAGAGCGCAAGAGCGACGAGTGCCGTGAAGAGGCTGAACCGCAGGCGTATGGACATCGTCACGTGGATGGAGGTGAACAGTGTGATCGGTGGCTTCAGCGCCGCAGTCCAGGAGAGACCGCGCGGGACTTTCGGTACTCGATGAGCGACGCGGTCAGGGCCGCACCGCTGCCGAACGCCGAGGCGAAGACAGTAATGACCTCCACCGCGCGGACCCGTGGCACGAGCGCGAGCGCCGTCGTGATGCCCATCACGATACCGAGCGCCGCCGGCAGCAGCAGCAACACGGAGCGAAGGCGGTCTTTGTTCATGGGGACGCGATCATAGCATCGAGCCTGGCGGGCCGCTCTCAGTCGCTCTTTCCCCGCATGCGCTGCTCCATGGCCTCGAGCGTCTTCGGCCAGTCGTCGCGCAGAAGTCGCGCGAGCGCGCGATCCGAGAGCAGACGGCCCCCCGTCTGGCACTGGGCGCAGTAGTTGGCCTCGTTGCGTGCGTAGACGATCCGCTGCACCGGCGCGCCGCACACTGGGCACGGTTGCCGGTAGCGTCCATGCACGGCCATACCCTGCCGGAAGGCCGAGACCTTCTCCGGAAACGCACCGGCCGCTTCCTCCCGGAGACGCCGGATCCACCGATCGAGCGTACCGAGGGTGGCCTCGTGCAGGCGCGCGATGTCTTCGTCGCTGAGGCTGCCGGTGAGCTTCATCGGTGACATTCCGGCCGCATGCAGGATCTCGTCGGAATACGCATTGCCGATGCCGCTGAAGATACGCGGATCGGTCAGGGCGCGCTTCACCGTGTGATTCTCGCGCGTCAGCCGCTCGGCAAATGCCCCCAGATCGGAGTCGAATACCTCGAGCCCGCCCGGATCGAGTGCCTCGAGTCCCGACGCGCTCACGATGTGGAGTGACGCCTGCCGCCTGGAGCCGGCTTCGGTCAGGATTGCCGTACCGGTCGGAAAATCGAACGCCGCCAGCCCGACCTTGCCCGGAATCGGCGCGCCCGCGTCACGCCATCGCAACCGCCCCGCGATCATCAGGTGCAGCACCAGGAACAGATCGCCTTCGACGGCCATGACGATGCGCTTGCCGAGACGGCGAAGCCCTGTGACACGGTGCCCCTCGACCGCACTGACTGGCGGATCGGGCGTGCGAAGCAGGAACGGATTGGCGATGCGCAGCCGCTCGAGCGGCTGATGGAGCACTCGCGGCGCAAGCGCCTCGAGATAGAGCGTGATGTCCGGCAGTTCAGGCACAGCGGGTCACGGCGTCAGTTTCCAGTGTCCAGTTTCCAGTCAGTTACAGTTCCAGTTCCTTCCGGCTGAAGCCGGAAGCTACGGTCCAGAATCCCGAGTCCCGAGTCCCCCCGCCTACGCGGCGAAGCCGCTATAGCGGGGCCGCGCCGTAGCTCGCACTGATGTGTCGCGAGCGAAGGCGGGCGAGTCCCGAATCCCGATTCAGCCGTCCCGAATCGCCGCGAGGAACGTCTCGCCGAGATCCTGCGCCTTGCGCGCGCCGACCCCGCGGATGCCATGCAGATCTTCGATCGTCTTCGGCCGCAGCCGCGCGAGCTCGCGCAGGGTCGTGTCGTGGAAGATGACGTACGGAGGGACGCCGCGGGAACGGGCAATCTCGAGTCGCACGGCACGGAGGCGGTCGAACAGATCGCGATCGACGTCCTGCCAGGACTCGGCCTCGATCCGCGACCGCTTGGCGACGCGGTCCTTGACGGGACGGCGCTGGCGCGCGAGCACGAGCTCCGATTCGCTCGTCGCGTCTTTCAGCAGGCCGACACCGCGTTCCGTCAGTGCCACCACGGGAAACGCATCGTCCGTCTGGCGGAGAAACCCGTGCGCGATGAGCTGCTCCACGTAGCCCCTCACCTCGGGCACAGGTGCGCCACGCAACAGGCCGAACGTGCTCAGCGCCTGATGCCGCCGGGATGTGACGGCCTCGATGTCGCTTCCGCAGAGCACATTCGCCACGTGCGCGACACCGAATCGCTGGCCGACACGCGCGACGCAGGACAGGATCTTGCGCGCGAGCACGACCGGCTCGTCGGCCGTCTCGAGCTCGTCGAGACAGTAGTCGCAGGCGCTGCAGTCCGTGCGGGCGTACGTGTCGCCGAAGTACGTCACGAGGTGGCGGTGACGGCAGCCGACGCTCGCGGCGTACCGCTCGATGTCGCGCAGAAGCTTGCGCGCCGCGTCGGTGAGCTCGCCGTTGCGCTCGAGCATCAGCCGCCATTTCATGAAATCCGCGGTGGAGTACACGAGCACGCATTCGGCTTCGAGACCGTCGCGCCCGGCGCGGCCGGACTCCTGCTGATAGTGCTCGAGCGACTGCGGGGCGCCCGCGTGGACCACGAAGCGGACGTCTGAGCGATCGATGCCCATGCCGAACGCCACGGTGGCGACGATGACATCGGCGTCCTCCTCGAGGAACGCCGTCTGATTCCGGCTTCGCTCGGCATCGGCCAGGCCCGCATGGTACGGCAGCGCGCGCACACCTGTCTCGCGCAGCCAGGCCGACAGTGCATCGACTTCGCGCCTCGACGTGCAGTAGATGATGCCCGCCTGCCCGCGGTGGCGGCCCATCACATCGAGCAGTTGCTTCTTCAGGTTCGACCGCGCGAGGACGCGGTAGACGAGGTTCGGCCGATCGAACGAGCCGACCAGCTCCACAGGGTCAGCAAGCCCGAGCTGCACCGAGATGTCGCGGCGCACACGCGCGGTCGCGGTGGCCGTGTAGGCGTGGATGCTGATGCCCGGCAGGAGATCACGCAGACGCCCGAGCTGACGGTACTCAGGCCGAAAATCGTGCCCCCACTGGCTGATGCAGTGCGCCTCGTCGACGGCCACGAAGCTCACCTGGCATCTAGCGAGCAGACCCAGAAAACCGTCGCTCCCCTCACCCACCAGCCGCTCGGGAGACACGTACAGCAGCCGGAACCGTCCTTCCCGCAGCCCGGCGACGACCGCGGTCTTGTGTTCCCCGCTGAGCGAGCTGTTGTACAGCGCAGCCGGCACTCCGTTGCCGACCAGGGTGTCTACCTGATCCTTCATCAGCGAGATGAGCGGAGACACCACGACCGCGAGCCCCTGGCGGACGAGCGCGGGAGCCTGGAAGCAGAGGGACTTGCCCCCTCCCGTCGGCAGCACGACGATCGAGTCGCGCGACGAGAGGATCGCGTCCATCGCTTCACGCTGAAGCGGCCGGAACGAGGTATAACCCCAGTAGCGTTCGAGCGCGTCGGCGAGCGCTCCATCGGTCGAGACAGCCGGAAACATGTCGGGTGTCTCCATGTTAACGGAACCCGCGGGGAGTCTCGTGCCGTTTTTGTCGGAAAGTGCAAGTGGACTGTTCTGCGAGCGCGGAGGGTTCCACATCGATCCATGGCTGCCCGTGGATCGCGCCCTCATCACGCACGCCCACGGCGATCACGCGCGCGCGGGAAGCGCCGCCTACCTGTGTGCCGCTCCGACGGAAGCGCTCCTCCGACGGAGGCTTGGCGCCGACACGCGCATCGAAACGGTGCCTTACGGCAGTCCGTTGACACTCGGCGAAGTGACGGTCAGCTTCCATCCCGCCGGCCATGTGCTCGGCTCCGCGCAGATACGCCTCGAGTCGCCCGACGGCATCTGGGTCGTGTCAGGTGACTACAAGCGTGCGCCGGACCCGACGTGCGCGCCCTTCGAGCCGATTCGCTGCGATACGTTCATCACCGAGTCCACATTCGGCCTCCCGATCTATCGCTGGGACGACACCGCGCTCGTAGTCGACGACATCGAGCGATGGTGGCAGGGCAATCGCGACGACGGACGAACGTCCGTGCTCTTCTGCTACACGCTCGGCAAGGCGCAGCGGGTGCTCGCTGAGCTCATGCGCGTCACCGACCGGCCGGTCTACGTGCACGGGATGATGACCGCGATGATTGACGCCTATCGTGAGGCAGGCGTCGCCATGCTCCCGGTGCTTCCAGTGATTGAACGTGCGCGGGGCAGCCGCTCCACCGCCGCATCGTTCGCCGGGGAGCTCGTGCTCGCCCCGCTTTCTGCTCGAGGCACGCCATGGATTCGACGGCTGGGAGACATCTCTGACGGCTTCGCCTCTGGACTCATGCGGGTGCGAGGCGTTCGCCGTCAGCGCGGGTTCGATCGCGGCTTCGTCCTGTCCGATCACGCCGACTGGCCGGCGCTGCTGCAGACGGTGGCAGACACCGGCGCAAGCCGGGTGTTCGCGACGCACGGACACGCGGAGCCGCTGGCGCGATACCTCTCGGCTCGCGGAGTGGAGTCAGGCACCATGCGGACGGCTTGGGAAGGCGAACCGTCAGGCGATTGACGACACATACGCGATGAAGCGCTTCGCTGCCCTCTACGACGCCGTCGACCGCACGACCTCCACGAATGCGAAGGTCGCAGCCATGGTGCAGTACTTCCAGAGCGCCCCTCCCGAGGACGCCGCCTGGGCGGTCTTCTTCCTCACGGGCCGTCGTCTCAAGCGGCTCGTGCCGTATGCCGCGATTCGGGACTGGACGCTGGCCGCCACCGGCATCGACGAATGGCTGCTCCACGAGTGCTACGCCGTCGTCGGCGACGGCGCCGAAACCGCCGCGCTCGTGCTGGATCAGGTCGCCGTCGAAGGGCACGACGACACGTCGCTCGCCGAGTGGATGCAGTCGCGCATTCTTCCGCTGCGGGAGTTGAACCCGGCGGGACAGCAGCTGCAGGTGGCCTCGTGGTGGACGACGCTCGATCGGCTGCAGCGCTTCATGCTGCTGAAGATTCTGACGGGAGAACTGCGGGTGGGCGTGTCACAGACGCTCGTCGTACGGGCGCTCGCACAGGCGGCCGTGTTGCCGGCGACCACCGTCGCGGCACGCATCATGGGTGAATGGACGCCGACGGGCGACTGGTTCACCGACCTGCTGTCGCACGAGCGGACGGACGAGGACCAGTCGCGGCCTTATCCGTTCTTTCTGGCATCGCCGCTCGATGGGGCCGTCGAGCTCCTTGGCCCGCTCGGCGAGTGGATTGTCGAGTGGAAATGGGACGGCATCCGAGCGCAGCTGGTACGACGCGGCGATGCGGTCCATCTCTGGTCGCGCGGGGAAGAGCTCATCACGAGGCGGTTTCCGGAAATCGCGGCGGCGGCCACGCGGCTGCCTGAAGGCACGGTGCTCGACGGAGAGGTCCTGGCGTTCCGCGACGATCGCCCGATGCCGTTCTCCGCGCTGCAGCAGCGCATCGGGCGTCAGAAGCAGGTCGCCCAGATGGCGCGCGCCGTGCCCGTCGTCTTCATGACCTACGACATCCTCGAGCACGAGGGCCGCGACATTCGCGACCGGCCGCTGGAGGAGCGGCGACGCGTGCTCGAGTCGCTCATCGAGGCGCCCGGTGGCGTGCTGCGAACGTCCACGATCGTGAGCGCCGGCTCGTGGGACGAGCTCGCGCGGCTCCGCGGTGAGTCGCGCGACCTGGGCGTCGAAGGGCTCATGCTGAAGCGGCGCTCGTCCGCCTACGGTGTAGGCCGGCGGCGCGGGGACTGGTGGAAGTGGAAGATCGACCCTTACACCATCGACGCCGTGCTGATCTACGCGCAGCCAGGGAGCGGACGCCGGGCAAGCCTCCTGACGGACTACACGTTCGGCGTCTGGGATGCCGGCGAGCTGGTGCCGATCGCAAAGGCCTATTCAGGCCTGTCGAACGACGAGATTACCGAGATGGACCGGTGGATCCGGAGGCACACGCGCGAGCGGTTCGGTCCTGTCCGGCACGTCGAGCCGGTGCAGGTATTCGAGCTGGGCTTCGAGGCCATCGCCCGATTGACACGCCACCGCTCGGGCATCGCGGTCCGGTTTCCGCGGATGCTGCGGTGGCGCAAAGACAAGACGCCCGAGCAGGCCGACACCCTCGACGCCGTCCGGAAACTGCTGGCCTAAGCCTTCTTCTTCGCCGCGATGTAGTTTTTCGCGAACTCCTCGAGGTGCGGTGCGTTGACGAGGCCGACCTTGCGCCCTTCCTCGAGTGCCGCGTCCACGGGCATGCCGTCGCGGAGCGCCCGGCGAATCGTCCAGAACGCACCCACCCGGATTGCCGCCGTGCAGTGGATGAACATCGGGCGGTTGGCCGGGTCGTCGGTCAGCCGGAGGAACTCGTCGACCTGTGCCTCCGACGGCGCGGTGTAGACGAACGGGATGTTGAAGTACTTCAGCCCCGCCTTCTCCACCGCCGCCTGCTCTTCCTCCGCCCGGTGCTCACCGGGCGTGCGGAGGTTCAGCACCGACTTGACGCCGTCGGCCTTCAGCTTTGCGAAATGCTCGATGCGCGGCTGGCCGCCGGTGCAGAACTCCGGCGTGACCTGCAGAAAGTTGCGAATGGGTGGAAGCTCCTGCGCGGCCGGGGCTGCTCCAGCCCGTGACGCGCGCGTCACAGCCGTCGAACCCCCCACCAGAAGCACCGCCCCCATCACGGCCGCCGTGACGTGGGACTTCATGATTGCGCCTGCCGTGATGTGAAACCGAGCATATGCCCTCCAGGGGACAGGATGATGATCCCGGAGTGTAGCATTCCGGAAAAGCTCATCATCAGCCCTTCAGAGACGCCCGTCAGCGCGTGAACTGAATCGAGCTCGCCACTTTGCGGATCACCGGCTCATACGCGCTGAACTCCTTGTCCGGCGCAACGCCGACGAGATAGAACAGCGTCCCGTCCTGCATCAAGGTCGTCACCACGTTGATCCGTTCATTCTGACCGGTCGCGTCGGAGACGTTGTTGAGGATGGTGCTCAGACCTGCGCCACCACCGACCGTGACGCGGCTGTACCCCGACGCCTGCTTGAGCCGTGGATTCGATTGCGCGAGCGATTGAATCAACTCGTCGGTTGCCGTCTGCAGATCGTGCGTCTCATTACGGGAGACACCCGCCTGGATCCCGTGAGTGAACACGCTCTGCTGGTTGGCGGTGCCGTACGCGCCCTCCGGCGCGAACGTCACGGAATTGTTGCCGGGCAGCTCGCGCCAGTTCGAGGGGACGCTGATGCGGAACACGTTGCCCTCGTGGTACGACTTGAAGCTCGAGGAGGGCTTCGCGACATTGCCGGTGACCGGCGGGCCCGGGGACCCCGCCGGACCAGACTTGCCGCCGCTGTTCTTCGTGGCCTGCTCGGTGCTCGGCGCAGGGGACATCTGCCGGAGGCGCGCCTGTGCGCTCTGGAACCCATTGCTGTCTTTCACGGCATTCTGTACGCGCAGCGACTGGGCCTCCTTGACGATGTAGTCGTAGCGGTTGCCCGGATTGGGATGGTCGCTCATCCACTGCGGCCCACCGGATCCTCCCTGCGCTTCGATGGTCTTGAACATGTTCGCCATGTCGCGCGGGTCGTATCCCGCACGGGCCATGATCTGCGCCCCTTCGAGATCCGCCTGCTTCTCGTACTCGCGGCTGAACCTCAGAAAGGCGGTCCCCAGTCCGAACTGCGCCCCCTGCGCGATGACGTTGCCGGTACGCCCTCCGACAATCGCCCCGAGCACCGCACCCGCAATCGTACCCATCTGATACTTGGTGGCCTTCGTCGCCTGCGCCGTGCCGTGGCGCAGCGCCACGTGGCTCATCTCATGTGCCAGGACACCGACGACCTCCCCTTCGGTCTTCGCGGCCTCGATCATCCCGCGGTTGACGTACATCGGGCCGCCGGGAAGGGCAAACGCGTTGATCTCTTTCACATTCACGACCTTGAATGTGTACTTGAACTCGGGATACTGCTGGTCTGCCGGAATAGCCTTCGCGAGACGTTCACCGATTGCCTGAACGTAGGACGTCACGTTGTCATCGCGCAGGATGGGCATCTGCTCCTCGACCTGACTAGCGGCCTCCCGGCCGAGCTGCACATCCTGCTGCGGCGTGTATTTGTTTTTCGGAGCCTTGATGGCCGTCTGGGCCTCAGCCGCATTGCCCGCCAGCAGCGCTACCACGACCACGACCGACAATCCGGACACTCGCATGCTCTGTCTCCTGCCTTCGCTACACCAGCTCAGTCCCGGAGTCCGCAAATTGCGGACTTTGCTGGCTCCTCTGATACCTCATGCGGGATTCGTGCCCACCAAGCGGTCGTGTCACTATGCGGCATGCTGACCGCAACGTCCTCATTGGCCAGACGGATAGAGCAGGCGGAGAGCGCCCTGATCGCCGAGATGGGCCGATCGGCCGCACTCCGGCTCGGCCGCGATCAGGTGATTGTGTCCTCAATCGGCGGCGGCGCGGCCGTGATGCCAGCCGCCGGGTCCCCGTTGAGCAAGGTCTCAGGGCTCGGCTTTGAACCGCTCGACGAGGCCTCTCTCGAGGTCGTGGAGGCTGAGTTCCAACGGTTCCAGACACCGGTTCGAGTCGAGCTGTCGTC
The DNA here is from genome assembly GCA_963749835.1 of uncultured Acidobacteriota bacterium. Taxonomy (GTDB): domain Bacteria; phylum Acidobacteriota; class Vicinamibacteria; order Vicinamibacterales; family 2-12-FULL-66-21; genus JALZOC01. Next base: position 1,032,092 of record CAVVOD010000001.1, on the reverse strand, counting down.
TCTGGGCGATCCAGACATCGGCAAGCTCCTCTCCAGGCGAGGCTATGCGCTCTCCGGGTTCGAGAACGTGCTCGGTCTCTCCCTTGGATTGCCGGGTGCCCTCGCACCGGCGGCCTCGGCGCCAATCACCATCGAAAGAACCAGCGCGCAGGACGTCGAGGCGTGGATCGATGTGATTGCCACGGGGTTCATGCATCCGGACATCTTCGACGGCCCATCGACGCAGGAGCCCATCGATCGCGCGCTCATCGAGCCATTCTTCCAGGACATCGCCCTTCTCGATGCGTATTCGCGGTACCTCGCGCGGCGAGACGGAGAGCCTGCCGGTGGCGCGAGCATGCGCATCCACGAAGGTGTCGCGCAGCTCTGTGGCGCCGCGACGCTGCCCGGGCATCGGCGGCTCGGGATACAGACCGCGCTTCTGCGCGAACGGCTGATCCACGCAGCCGGCGCCGGATGTGACGTCGCCATCGTCACCACCGAGCCCGGATCGAAATCGCAGGCGAACGTGCAGCGCCAGGGCTTCGAGCTGCTTTATGTTCGGGCAATCCTGATCAAGCCGTAGCTTCCGCCTTCAAGCCGTAGCTTCCGCCCTCAAGCCGTAGCTTCCGGCTTTAGCCGTAGCTTCCGGCTTTAGCCGGAAGGAATCCCGAATCCCGAATCGAGTCCCGAGTCCCAAATCCCGAATCCCGATCTCTACTTAATTCCCCCGGCTTTCTGGATGCGATGAAGCAGCACGGCCATGCGCTTGGTCTGTGATGGGAGTGTGGCGAGATCCGCGGTTTCGCGGGCGGTGTGATCGTCGCGACCCATGAGCCCGACACCGTCGATGACGGTCTTGATTTTTCCCGCCACGAATGACACGTCGGCAGCGCCGGCCCTGTCCGGGCTCACGGCTGTGACCGAGCCAAAGCCGAGGTCCTGACTGGCCTGGTTGTACATCGCAAGCAACCGCGCGTTTCCTTCGGTCGGGGCCATCGCTGGATACCCCTCGTCGAAGGTGATCGTGGAGTGTGTGTGCGGCAGCGATGCCGCCACGATCGCCTCCATCGTCTGCCGCGCCTTCTGGAACTGCTCGGCCGAGAGTGCGCGCAAGTCTCCAGACGCGACGGCGCGCTCCGCGACGACGTTGGTCTTGCCGAACGCCGACCCTCGCAGCTGGACCGGATCGAACTCCACCGTGGTCCCGCCCAGGGTTACGCCGGGATTGAAGGTCAGGTGCGCCTCTCCCGCCATCTTTTCGCGGAAGCCGTTGATGACCCGCGCCAGCTCGAACACGGCGCCGTATCCGACGTCCTCGCGGAAGATCTGTGACGAGTGCGAGGGCTTGCCCGTGACCGTCAGCTGCCATCCGGTCGTGCCCCGCCGTGCCGTGACACCGAGCTTTGGATCCCCGGGACCGTTCTCGAATCCAATCGCGATGTCCGCCCCCTCTGCCGCGGCGACCAGCGCTTCGCGTGCCACGCTCAGCGGATCACCCGAATCTTCCTCGTCACCCGTCATGAACACCACCACGTTCATCGACGCAAGTGTCCCGGCCGCGTGCAGCGCCTTGAGGGCCGAGATCATGATGACGTCTCCGCCCTTCATGTCGATGATGCCCGGGCCCCGCGCGGTGCGGTCGTCGATGCGCTCGAACTTCTGAAATGGTGAGTCCTTCTCGAAAACGGTATCGAGATGACCGATCAGCAGAATGCGCGGTCCGGTCCCCGGATGCTCCCCCACAAGGTGTCCTGCGCGCTTGAACGCGGAGCCGTCGGCCCAGCGCGTCTTGAAGCCCAGCGCCTCGAGCTCCGCGCTGAACACGCGGCCGACCTCGCGAACCCCTTCGAGATTCTGCGTGCCGCTGTTGATGTTGACGACGCGTTCGAGCAGGGCGAGCGCCTCTGCGTTGTGCGCGTCGATGAAGCTGACGAGCGCGCGCTCCTCCGGCGTCGGCGCTGACGACGACTGGACGAACGGCAGCCCGATGATCACCGCCGCCACGAGCGTCGCCGAGAAGGCTATTGGATCGGTCATGAGGTTCCCCCCTGGTGATGTTACAGCTTTCAGCTTTCAGCTATCAGCCGTCAGCTGAAAGCTGTAGTAGCAATTGGAATCGGGGTCAGGGATCAGGGATAGGGATCTGGGATCTGGAAACTGGAATCTGGAAACTGGAAACTGGAAACTTGAAACCGGAGACTGGAGCCTGGATACCCGAAGGCTGAGAGCTGACAGCTGTCAGCTGAGAGCTATTCTGGCACCAGCCGCCGGCCCTCATGTCCCGTCTGACGACGATAGGCTGCCACGATGCGGTCGGCGATGGTCAGTGCCGCCGAGGCATCGACGAGCGCCACGACTGACCCGCCGAATCCCCCGCCTGTGAGACGCGCCCCGTACACGCCCTTGACGCTCGATGCGATCTGAACCAGGACGTCGATGGCGGCGATCGAGATCTCGAAGTCATCGCGCATCGACGCGTGGGACAGCGCGAACAGCTGTCCTGCCCGGGTGCAGTCGCCGGCCCTCAGTGCTGCGACCGTGTCGAGAACCCGCGCGTTCTCCGTGATGACATGCCGCGCCCGCCGGTCGAGCGGCGGCGGCAGCGGTTCGACGGACGCAGGATCGGCGACGTCGCGCAGCTCACGGACGCCGAGCCGGCGTGCCGCCTCCGTGCACTCGTCACGACGGACGCGATAGTCACTCGACGAATGCGCGTGGACGACGCCGGAGTCAATCACGACGAGCGCCGCCTGCCGCGGCAGGGGCACGCGCTCGTATTCGAGCGTTCTCGTGTCGAGAAAGAGCGCCGCCGTCGTATCAGCCAGGCTGCAGGCCATCTGGTCCATGATACCGATTGGCGCACCGACGAAGTCGACCTCCGCGCGCTGCCCCATCCGCGCCAGTTCGACATCGTCGATGGACAGTGCGAACAGTTTTCGTATCGCGCGGCCTGCGGCGATCTCCAGCGCCGCGCTCGACGACAGCCCGCTGCCCACCGGCACGTCGGAGGCGATGCGCGCATCGAATCCGCGAACCGGGTAGGCCGCGAGCTGACAGGTGATGCCCTTGATGTAGTCGACCCAGCCCGCGGTCGGTGTTTCCTCGCCAAGCGTGAAGGCGTGCGGTTCGTGATCCGGAAACTGCGCGCTCCACAGGCGGACCGTCCTGTCGGCCCTGGCCGCGGCCTCGACCCGCGTGCGCTGAGGAATCGCTGCCGGAAGAACGAAGCCGCCGTTGTAGTCGGTGTGCTCACCGATCAGATTGACGCGCCCGGGGGCATCCGTGCTCACCTCCGGCACTGCGCCGAACAGAGCCTGAAAGGACGGCAGCATGGTCACACCATCTCCGCCAACCCGCGGCCGAGGTGGTCAGTCGCTGAGCTGCTGCTGCGCTGTGACATGGAACCTTCTGAGGTACGAACACGTGGACAGAAACCGCTGGCGCACGCCCCGGCGGCGACTCCTCGACCGCGGTTTCGGGCTAGACTGGCACATGCGCCGGCTCCGCTGGTTCACCATCGTCATTGCGCTTGCCCTGTGCATCGGCGCGGCGACTTCTGTGCTCGCCCAGCGGCGGCGCGGATTCGGGTTTCGCGCCCCGCTCCGCATGGCGAGCGCCGAAAGCTTCGACGGCAGCTTCAATTTCTGCCGGATCATTTTTTCAGAGAGCCCCGACGGCGACGGCGGGAACTGGAGTGTCGATTATCCGCGTGCGGACGTCAACCTCTCAATCCGACTCGCGGAACTGACCCGCACCCGGATCAGCCGCGACGCCGCGACGGGCGAGCCGAATCACGTGCTCATCCGGCTCACCGACGATCTGATATTCCAATGCCCCTTCATCATGATGACCGAGGTCGGCTCGGCCTACATCAGCCCCGAGGAAGCCGTCCGCCTGCGCGAGTACCTCCTCAAGGGAGGCTTCCTGTGGGTGGACGACTTCTGGGGGGAATACGCCTGGCAGGTCTGGACGCGAGAGATCGCGAAGGTCTTTCCCCCGTCCGAGTATCCGATCGTCGACGTTCCCTCGAGCCACCCACTCTTCCGCACGCAGTTCGTGGTCGAGAAAATGCCCCAGATTCCGTCGATCGGGTACTGGTACGGCAGCGGCGGTGGCACATCCGAACGCCCCGACAGCACCGAGGCGCATGCGCGCGCAATCTACGACAAGAAGGGGCACATGATGGTGTTCATCACGCACAACACCGACTTCGGCGACGCGTTCGAGCAGGAAGGCACAGACCCCCGGTATTTCTACACCTTCTCCGTCGACGGCTACGCGTTCGGCATCAACGTCCTCCTCTACGCGCTGACGCACTGAGCGGCCGGAACAGGCATGACGACGCCTTGAGCCTCCAAACCGGATACCGCCCCGCGTGTCCATGATCCTCCGATCGATCCGCAGCAGCTTCACGCTCACCGCCTCGATCGTCCTGTTCGCTCTCGCGCTGTGGATTGTCGTCCCGGCGCCCGTCACCGCGCTGCTGCCGCTGGCCGTCGGCGCACCGGAAGTCAGCGTCTGGATCGTGGTGGTGGCGGTGCTGCTCGGAGCCGCGGCTCTGTTCGATGGTCACAACCGCCGGCTCCGCCGGACGGCGCTGGGGCTCGCGTGCGCGGCCGTGGCGCTCGGGATCGTGCCGCTCGTCCGTGCGGCTGCGGCGGTTCCCAGGCTCGAGGCCGCGATGCGCGACGGACTCGGTCAGGACGCCCTGAGCCAGGTCGCTCCCGAGGTGCGGGCGGGCATGCGGCCGGCGCCCATCGTCATTGGCGATCTCTTCCGCGGGATCCAGGCGCGCGACCCGCGTCCGTCGTCGTCGGTCGTGCTGGGCGCTGCGGACGGAGCCGCACTGCGAATGGACGTCTATGCGCCGGCGGGGCCCGGACCGCATCCTGCCATCGTACAAATCTATGGAGGCGCGTGGCAGCGCGGCCAACCGCGGGACAACGCCGCGTTCGCCGCGTACTTCGCGGACCGCAACTACGTGGTGTTCGCGATCGACTACCGGCACGCTCCGCGCTGGCGCTGGCCCGCACAGATCGACGACGTCCGCACGGCGTTGACCTGGATCCGCCGGCATGGCGCAGAGCGCGGCGTGGACGTCTCCCGCATCGCGCTCGTCGGCCGATCGTCAGGCGCCCACCTGGCGCTTCTTGCCGCTTATACTCCGGGCTCGCCACCTGTGACCGCTGTCGTGAGTCTGTACGGCCCGACGGACCTGACCCGGGGCTTTCGCGAGCCGCCTCGTCCCGACCCGCTCGACGTCCGGGCGATCCTGCGGGCGTTCGTGGGCGGAACGCCGGACGATCAGGCCGAGGCCTACAAGGCGGCATCGCCCATCACCTACGCCACACGCCCGCAACCGCCGACGCTGCTCATCTACGGCGGGCGGGATCATGTCGTGTTGCCACGCTTCGGCGCCGCGCTCCACGATCGGCTGCGCGCCACGGGCACCACCTCGGTGCTCCTCGACTTGCCGTGGGCCGAGCACGCCTTCGATGCCGTCCCCTTTGGCCCGGGCGGCCAGCTGGCGCTGTATCACTCGGAACGCTTTCTCGCGTGGGCCCTCCGCCGAAGCTCGCGCTGATGGCGTCCGAAGTTCCTTCCGGCCAAAGCCGGAAGCTACGGGGCGGCCGTAGCTTGAGCGAAGGCTGAAGCCGGAAGCTACGGCGTCCGAGGCCCCAGTCCCGAATCATCCCCGCGCCTCCGCCGCGAAGCGGCTCTGGCGGGGCCGCGCCGTAGCTCGCACGCACCGCGCAGCGAGCGAAGGCGGGCGAGCCCCGAATCCCGCTCGTCACATCCTCGTTGTCTTCGGAAACGCGCATGTTAGTCTGCGGTATGGCCTGGTGGTCGCGACGCGCACCCGATGCGCAAGACAAACCTGACGATCCCGACATGCCGCTCATCCGGCTCGAACACGTCAGCAAGGTGTTCAAGGGAGACGACCCGACGGAAGAGACCCGCGCGCTCTGGGACGTCTCCACGGTCATCGGCCGCGGCGAATATGTCTCCGTGTCGGGCCCTTCCGGATGCGGGAAGTCGACGTTTCTCTCGATCCTGGCGATGCTCGATACGCCGACGAGCGGCCGGTATTTCCTGAACGGCCGTGCGGTCGATCAGCTCCCCCCCGGCGAGAAGGCGCGGCTGCGCAACATCGAGATCGGGCTCATCTTCCAGAGCTTCAATCTGATCGGCGACATGAGCGTGTACGAGAATGTGGAGTATCCGCTCGCGCTCCGCAATCGGACGCCGGCCGATCGGAAGGCGCGGGCGGAGGCCGCGCTCGAGCGCGTCGGCCTCATGGCGCGGGCAAAACAGCGTCCGGGACAGCTCTCAGGCGGCCACCAGCAACTGGTCGCCATCGCCCGTGCGATCGCCGGACGGCCGGCAATCCTGCTGGCGGACGAGCCGACCGGGAACCTCGATTCGAAAGCCGGCGACGCGCTGATGCAGATGCTCGGCGAGCTCCACGCCGACGGGGCCACCGTGTGCCTCGCCACGCACGATCCCCGCTACATCGCGCTCGCAAAGCGCCACATCTACCTCTTCGACGGCAGCATCACGGAGACGCCGGAATGAGCCGCGTCGCCGGCTACTTGCCCTGCATCCGCTGAATCGCCGCCCGCAGTGACGCCTTGGTCGCGTCCGAACCGACGAAAAGGCCCTCGGGGTAGCGGCTGTACTGAAGCATGTCGGAGTAGATGGCTTCACTCTGATACAGATTGAATCCCATGCCCGCGAGATACTGCAGCCGCAGGTTGCGGTCCCTGTTGATGGTGGCGTCGGCGAGCCAGGGCGCGAGATCTGCTCTCGTGCCCGCGTAGTTCGAAAAGAGATCCACCGCCGAGAACATCCCGATCTCGCCCAGCGACTTCGCCACCGGCGCCATGTCGGGAGACGAGAGACGCGCCTGCACGGCCTCGACGTCGATCTGCGTGGGCTCCGCCTGACCGAGGAGCACGAGATCGTAACCCGCACCGTTGTTCGTGTTGCCCCACACCACGCCGCCGGGGAACACCTCGAGGAACGTGGCGATCTCGCTCTTGACGGCCGCCGAGTTGCTCTCGTACAGCTGCACGAAGAGCGTCACCGCCCCGCCCGGATTGAGGTGCGCCTTCACCGTCTCGAAGAACTCCTTGGTGTAGAGCATCGCCGCACCCTTGACCCAGGGATCGAGCGGATCGGACGTGATCGCGTCGAACTTCTCGTTCGTCGTCAACAGAAAATGCCGCGCATCGTCCAGCACGACCTTCGTCTTCGGGTTGTCCACGACGGCGAAGTTGTAGTCGCTGAAATATTTCGAGACGACTTTCGGCACCAGCGGTTCGATCTCCGCGATCGTCAGCTTCTTGACGTTCGGGTCGACAGACACGGCGCCGGCCGTCACCCCCGCGCCACACCCGATGACGAGCACGGACTCCGGCTTGCGCGGGATGAGCGTCGTCATGTGCCCGAGCATCCGCTGGAGGCGCATGTCCTGCGGTTCGCTCGACGCCTGTACCTTGCCGGCGTTGTGATAGTTCAGCACGCCGTTCGACAGTCTCGAGACCGCCACCGACGCGTTCCATCCTTCGCCCATGTAAATGATGTCGGCGCCGCCCATGCGGGTCGCCGCGTAACGCCCGTACGCCACGAGGATTCCAGGCAGCGGCTGAATCGTCCGCGCCAGGAGGACGGCGCCTCCCATGCCGATGGCGAGGAGCAACGTGCCGACGAACTGCACGCGCGGCTTCTTGCCCGCGGCCTCCCCGGCCGCGGATTCGAACATCAGGAGCGCGGACACGGCGGAGAGCAGCACGAGGACCTGTTGCGCGCGCTGGCTGCCGAGCCAGACGACGAGGAGCAGACTCGCGGTGACCGATCCGATGATCGCCCCGAGGGTGTTTGCCGCGTACACGCCACCCACGAGCCGTGCGGGATCCTTTCCACCCGTGGCGACGGATGCGAGAGCCAGCGGAAAGCTGGCGCCCCACAGAATGGCGCCCGGCAGGATCGCCCAGAGGCAGCGGACGAGATCGAGCTGAAAGTTGAACCAGGGGTCCGTCGAAATCGACGGGTTGATGGGCCAGTATGGCAGCGACTGCGTGAGCATGTACGCCGTCCACGCGAGAGCGGCGCAGATGAGCATCTGGCACCAGCCAAGGGCCAGGCGCGGCCTCGCGACACGGCCGGCCAGCGCCGAGCCGAGGCTGCTGCCGATGCCGAGGCCGAACAGGAAGACCGCCAGGATGAGCGAAAACGTGTAGACCGTCGCGCCAAAGAGCAGCGACAGCACGCGCGTCCAGACGACCTCCGCGCCGAGCGCCGTCATTCCGGACAGCCCGATCGCCACGTAGACGGGCCACGCATCGGCCGACGGCTCGAGAGGCGCAGCCTCGACGGGCTCGGCCGGCACGACGTCCGGGGTCGCCTTCGCAATCGCCAGCGCAATCACGGCGACGAGTACGTTGAGGCCCACCGCCACGAAGGTCGCAAACGCCGTGTCGTGCACACGCAGCAGGTAGAAGCCGGCGAGCAGGCACCCGATCACGCCGCCGCCGATGTTGCCGCCGTAGAAGAACCCGAGCCAGGAGATCCCCTCCGGCGTCGACTCCACCCAGCGCGACATCGCCGGCAGCGTCGCCCCCATCAGGAGCGTCGGCGGCAGCAGGCAGATGCTGGCCGCCACGCCGCGCAGCAGAATCCCGGTCACGCCGGAGCCGCCCCAGGCGAAATAGACGCCGCCGAGGAGCGGCATGCCGAACAGCAGAAGAATGCCCACCACCGCGATGCCGAGCTCCAGGTATGCGTAAACCCGGAGCGGGTGGTGACGACGGGAGATGAGGCGTGCAAGGAAGAGACTGCCGAGGCACATGCCTCCCATGAACGTCCCGAGCAGAACACCCAGGGATACCGCGGACGATCCGATGACCAGCTGCAGCAGCTGGAACCAGACGATTTCATAAATCAGCGCGGCGCAGCCGCTGCCGACGAAGAGCAGCAACAACGCCGGGAGCACACGGCGCGCGGTCATTCGGGACTACCTCTTGGGGTGCAAATGGACGGCGGATCGTATCACGCGCACGCGTGCAACCGGGGCGGCGCGCACAAGGCAAAAGTGTGACAGATCACCCCCCGCGGTTCAGCGCGTGATGATCCCCGGCGTGAGCTGCGGAGGATCTTTCTCGACCTGCGTCCGCAGCGGATCCCAGTCCTTCCCCTTCCGCACGCTGTCCACGCTCACGGGCACCGGCGCCTGGTTCTCGACCCGGACGCGGAGCGGATCGAACCGCGCGTCCGTGCTCGGACGTATCGCCAGCGACGTTTCCGAAATGCGGCGCTGCGAGTCCGACCAGTCGATCTCGATGCCGCCGGCGACGGCCGGGTTGAGCCTGCCCCAGCCCACGACGACCACGGGCTGCGCGGGCAGGGCGCCGACCGGGTTCGCCTGTGCCTGCGCCACGACGACCTCGCCGGATGACTTGACGCACAGCCACACGAGACAGGCCGCGATGACGGTGAGCACGGCTTTCGTATACGTATCGATCTTCATCGCCTTTGACTCCCACGGGCCAGCGCAGCCCGGACAGATGGGACGGCAGGCATCGGGCAGAACCACCCTGCCGTCCCGCCACCGCCTGGAGGCATCATGTGCGAGAGGAGCATCGCGTCGCAACTCAACCCCGGTATGCTGGGAACTTGGACGAGACCATCCCCCCGCTTCGAACGCTCACGACCGACCGCGGCGACAGAGGCCTCCGAATCGATCTGGTCCTCCGGCGTCATCTGACGGACGTGGGCGCGGCGACTCGAACGCGCGTCCAGGCGTGGATTGAAGGGGGACGCGTGACGCTCAATGGCAGGCTCGTCCGTCGCGTCGCGACCAGGGCGGCGCCCGGCGATGTCCTCACCGTGGCGCTTCCTGCCGAGGTCATCCGGCCGCCGATGGCGCCCGAAGAGATGCCGGTGCGCGTCCTCTACGAAGACGAGCACCTGCTCGTCGTCGACAAGCCAGCGGGGATGGTCGTGCATCCGACGCATCGCCACCTCGCGGGGACGATGATGAACGCCCTCCTCTGGTACGCGAGGAGATGGCCGCCAACCTCCCGGCCATCCATCGTCGGCCGTCTCGACAAGCTCACATCGGGGCTCGTCGTCGTCGCGAGGACGGCCGCCATCCATGCGGCGCTGCAGCGTGCGTGGTCTTCGAGTCAGACGGAAAAGGACTACCTGGCGCTGGTCTATGGACGTGTGCGCTCCGCGCGTGGAGTCATCGAGCTCGGGCTTCGTCGCGATCCCGCCGACCGCCGGCGAGTCATTGCGTCGGCGACCCTGGGCGCGTCGAGCATCACCAGGTTCGAGCGGGCCGGACGGACGGCCGCGCCGCGTGTCGGGCTGTCGCTGCTCCGCTGCCGCCTGGTCACCGGCCGGACGCACCAGATCCGGGTGCATCTGGCGGCAAAGGGCTGGCCCATCGTCGGTGATCCGGTCTACGGATCGCCCCGATGGAAAGAGATTGACGACCCCCGGCTCGCCGAGGCTCTGCAGGGTTTTCCACGGCAGGCGCTGCATGCGTGGCGCGTAACCTTCGTCCACCCGGTCACCGGGCGCAGGCTTCTCGTCGAATCGGCGCTGCCCGATGATCTGGCAGGGCTGATCGCCGTTTCGGGCCTGGCCGCGCGGCTCAGCCGGTAGCGAATCTTGGCATCTTGACGGCCAAGCTCTGATACCGTGGCGGCACCCGAGACAACTACCAGCCATCAGCTGTCAGCGATCAGTCTCTGCCTGACGGCTGGACATCGATCGCTGGGCGCTGGGCGTCGGAGAGTGAACGCTGATAGCGAAGAGCTGACAGCTGAGAGCTGAGAGCTGAGAGCTGAATTATGAACGATGACATCTTCGATCCAAGTCGATGGGGCACACACGTTCCCCGCGTGCCGCGGTTCCCTGGAGGATCCGGCCCGCTGCTCCGTATCGCTGTCCCGGTGATCGCGGCGATCCTCCTGCTCATGACAACCTTTTACCAGGTCCAGCCGGAGGCCGTGGGAGTCGTCCTTCGCTTCGGCCGCTACGTGCGCACCACGGAACCTGGCCTTCACATCAAGGCGCCGTTCGCGGAGCAGGTGATTAAGGTGCCCGTCCAGCGCCAGTTGAAGCAGGAGTTCGGGTTCCGGACGGAGGACCCCGGGGTCCGCACGCAGTATTCACAGGAGAACTTCAACGACGAGTCGATGATGCTGACGGGGGATCTCAACGTCGCGATTGTCGAATGGATCGTCCAGTATCGCGTCTCCGATCCGTACCAGTTCCTCTTCAAGGTGCGCAACCCGGAGACGACCTTCCGCGCGATGAACGAAGCGGTGATGCGTCAGGTCGTCGGCGATCGGACGGTGACCGAAGTGCTCACGGTCGGCCGGCAGGAGATCGAGACCCGCGTGGAGGTCGAGCTGCAGGCCATGGCCAAGCAGTACGAGCTCGGCATCACGCTGGATCAGGTCGTGCTCCAGGACGTGAACCCGCCGAATCCCGTCAAGCCGTCGTGGGACGCCGTCAACCAGGCGCAGCAGCAGCGCGACCGGCTGATCAACGAGGCTCGTGCCGAGTACAACAAGGTCGTCCCGAGGGCGAAGGGTGAGGCTGAGCAGACGATTCTCCAGGCGCAGGGATACGCGCTCGACCGTGTGAACCGCTCGCAGGGAGACAGCGCACGGTTCAAGTCCGTCTACGACTCCTACCGCAAGGCGCCGGACGTCACGCGCCGGCGGATGTATCTCGAAACGATGGGACGGGTGCTGCCAAGCCTCGGGGGAAAAGTCTTCGTGGACAATGACGTCAAGGGCATCGTGCCGCTGCTGCCGCTGCAGAACATGCTCGGCGACGCCGCCAAGACCGGGGGTGGGCAGTGAACCGGCGCGGTCTCATCGGCATCGGCGTGGCGCTGGTCGTGCTCGTGCTGTTCAACAGCGCGTACTACGAAGTCAGCGAGACCTCGCAGGTGATCATCACGCAGTTCGGCAACCCCGTGGGCGCACCCGTGACGACACCGGGATTGCACATCAAGGTCCCGTTCATCCAGCGGGCGAACTCGTTCGACAAACGGTTCCTGGAGTGGGAGGGCAACCCGAACCAGGTACCGACGAAGGACAAGCGATTCATCTGGGTGGACACGTACGCGCGCTGGCGCATCGTGGATCCGTTGAAGTTCTTCCAGCGGCTGCGCGACGAGCGCGGTGCGCAGTCCCGGCTCGATGACATCCTCGACGGCGAGACGCGCAACTCGGTTGCCCGCTACGACCTCATCGAGCTCGTGCGGAACACGAACCGCACGCGTGCGGAAGTGGCGATCGAGTCCGACGAAGAAAGCGCCATCCTCGAGCAGATCCAGAAAGGGCGCGCGGCGATCGAGCAGGAGATCCTCCAGCGCGCGTCGTCCCGCATGGCCAATCTCGGCATCGAGCTGCTCGACCTGCGGCTGAAGCGCCTCAACTACGTCGAACAAGTGCAGAAGGACGTCTTCGCTCGCATGATCGCCGAGCGCAACCGCGTCGCGGAGCTGTTCCGCTCCGAGGGCGAGGGGGAAGCGGCTCGCATCCGCGGCGAGCGGGAGCGCGAATTGAAGCGTATCCAGTCGGAGGCGTACAGATCGGGCGAGGAACTGCGCGGGAAGGCGGATGCGCAAGCCACCGACATCTACGCCGACGCACACGGCCGCGACCCCGACTTCTACGCCTTCACCAAATCGCTCGAGACGTACGAGCACACCATGGACGCGAAGACGATTTTCATCCTGGGCACCGACAGCGATCTGCTGAAATTCATCGGGAAGCCCAAGTAGCCCGGCGAGAGGGCCGATGGACGGTTACTTCTGCCCGGACTCGTTTGGCACTCTGCACGTGAAGTTTGCCGCGTCGTCGATGCTGCCGGTACCGTTGTAAGCAGCCACTGCCGGATAGAGACACAACGGGCGTGTGCGAACGCCCCCGGGGATGACGCGCGACGCGGGAATGATGTCGGGCGCCTTGTCCTTCTCCACCCAGTCCTCGAGCGCCGTGAGCATGTCGAACGTGCTCGTCCCCGGGCCGCCCGAGCAGTGCTGCATGCCGGGGACCATGAAGAGCCGGAAGAACTGCTGCGTGGCCTTCAACGCCTCGTCACGCGATCGTTTGCCCTGGAGGCCGGCCACGACACGCTCGTAGTAGTCGATCGTATTCAGTGGAGAGATATCCGGGTCGCTCCAGCCGTGATACACGAGCAGCTTTGCGCCGCGACGCTGGAGCGGCCGCAGGTCGGTATCGACCGCATCGAGAAGCCCCCCGACCTTCTTCAGCGCAATCTTCACGTCCGTGTCGTAGTTGAACGTTCGGAAATCCCACTTCGGATCGTCGAAGACCATGTTCTTGAAGAACCCGTCCGCCGCCAGCGCGTGAGTGCCGGTGGACGGCGCCGTGCCGGTGGTCCATGCGGCCCATCCGCCCTGGCCGGCCTCGGCACCGGGCACGAGGCCGGGGTAGATCAGCTCACCGGAGGACGAGCGTGCGCCGCGCCAGATGTCCTGAACCGCGCGCACCTGCTGGCTCGTGAAGCACGTCTCGGGGTCCTGACCGGAGCGACACGTCAGGACGGCCGGGTCGAACGTGCAGGCGCGTGGATCTTCGAGTACGCCGTCCTTGACGCCGTCATTCCCGTCACACGCGGCGTTCACCGCGTCATTGAGCATCGGGATCTTGCTCGCGGGGATGTAGCTCGATGGATCCTTCGTGGTCGCCAGCCAGTACCAGAGGTGGCCGCCGGCGTAGAAGCGAGTCCAGTTGTTCGCGGGGTCCCCGGCGATGATCCCGTCGTAGTCCTCCGGGTACCGCTGCGCCTCCATCAGTCCCTGCTGCCCTCCTTTCGAGCAGCCGACGTAATACGCGTGCCGCGGGGGCTTGCCGTAGAACGTCTGTGTGATCTTCTTGCCGTGCACCGTCGTGAGGTGGAGTCCGCGATGGCCGAAGTCGGCGATCAGGTCCGGCCGGCCAAGCGCCCACGACGCATCGAACGATCCCTTGCTGACGTGCCCGGTGTCGGTGCTGGCGACGGCGTAGCCGCGCTTGAGTGCGGTCGCCATGGCGGCGTAACTGATGACCCCGGCCATCCCGCCGTTGCCCACCCCCTGGAATTTGCCGTTCCATCCCGCGGCGGGCAGCCAGACTTCGAACTTGATGGCCGGCTTCGTCACCGCCGTCACGCGGCAGAACGCCGGGAGTCCGGTGATGGCGTTGTGCGACCCTGGCGGCGAGAAGGAGGGCCCTGGAACCACCTCGGCCGAGACGATTGTCGTGTCGGGAAGCCGAAGGGACGAGAGCGTCGCGCAGTTCTCAGCCGCAATGGGCGTCACCGCGATGGCCGCAGACGAAGTCAGCGCGGCGGCAAGCGCCGCGAAAGCAAACCGTCGATACATGTACCAGCTCCGCCAAGGTGCAAGGTGCAAGGTGCCAAGGTGCCAGAGTGCCAGGATGCCAAGTGCCAGGGTGCCAGAGTGCCGAGCCGGTGAGACCAACTCCCTGATCCCTGATCCCTGATCCCTGATCCCTGCCAATCCCTAATTCCTAGTCCCGAGTCGCGAGCCGCGAGCCGCGAGCCGCGAGCTACAGCTTCTTGATATAGCGAATCGTGTCCGGCTGGAATCCGAAATGCTCGTACACGTCGCGGGCGTGCCGGTTGCCCTCGAACACGTTCAACGTGAGCGTGGGATATCTGCGGCGTCTCGCCCATGCCTCTGCGGCGCGGATCAATGCGGCGCCGGCACCCTGCCCTTCTGCCGACTCGGCGACGGCAAGAATCCCGAGATGTCCGTGCCAGTCGTGCGTGAAATAGTCGCGCGCCTCTTCGAGCAGCGCAAACCCGAGGGCCTCGCCGGACGCCGCCTCCGCGATGAGGAGCGCAGACGACGGGTCGGGAGATTCGAAGAACTCGCGCAGCGTGCGCGCTTCGCCCTCCACGACGTCCACCGCCTCGCGCCAGGGCGGAGGGCCGAACGCCGACAGCCGTGATGTCGTTTCGAGCACGAACGCGCTATCCTCGGGACGCGCCCGCCTCACCTTGATGGTCACCGTCTGCCGTGCCTCTGCTCGACCTTGTCGATCTCGCGTGACTCCGCCCGGTGATCATCATACGAGCCGGCGATCGCGATCACGGATACGCCGAGCGCAAGCAGCTGAGCTGCGCCGCGGTGTCCCCTGTCGAGGTGATGGGTCATGTTGGCGCGGATTATATGGCCTTTACGCGTATCGCACCGATTGAGCCGTTCCCATCGGGCTTCGCGCCTTATTGAACAGGAGGACCCGGAAGGTCCTCGGGGAAGCCTGCGCCGGGCTTCCAGACGGTGTGGGTGCCATGAACATCGTGAGACGCTGGACCGCCTTCAACCTCGTCGGAGCCGCCGGTATCGCCGTGCAGATCGGGACGATCGCCTTCCTGGTGCGCGTGTGCGGATGGCACTATCTGGCCGCGACCGCCCTCGCGGTCGAGGCGGCCGTGTTACACAATTTCGCCTGGCACCAGCGCTGGACGTGGAACGATCGGCCTGCCGGCTCGGCGCGATCGATCGCATCGCGCTTCGTTCGCTTTCAGATGCTGAACGGAGCCATCTCCCTGGCGGGCAATCTCATCCTGATGCGGATTCTGGCAGGCATCTTCGGCATCGATCCGATCGTCGCGAACCTCGCGGCGATCGCAACCTGCTCGATGCTCAACTTCGCGGCCAGCGAGACGGTCGTGTTTCGGACCGCGCGCTGCCTGCCCGTTCTGATCTCCATTCTGGCTGCTCACCCGTCGCTGTCTGCCCAGGGTGCCGCGACGCTCACCGGATGGGCGCGCTATCAGTCGGCACTCGACGCACGGTATGAGTCGGACACCAACGCCTCGACGTTCTTCATCCACGATCGCGAAGGCGGTCAGCGCGGCTGGCGCGACACCGTGCGTGCCGGCGAGATCAACGTCGTCCAGCTCGATGCCCCATCGATTGAAGACGGAAGGATCCATCATTGGGTCGGCGCGGTCTTCGTGCCGGGAGTCGGTCTCGAGGCACTACTCCGCCGGCTGAAGCAGCAGGCCGGCCACGAATCACAGTTCTATGACGATGTGGTGGAGTCCAGGCTGCTGGGGAAGGATGGAGACCGGCTGCGCATCTTCATGAAGCTGAAGAGAACGTCGCTCATCACCGTCACGTACAACACGGAACACGCCGTCGAATACCGCAACATCGGCGCGGCGCGCTCGTCCGCGAAGAGCGTCGCCACCCGGATCGCCGAGCTCACAGATGCCGGGACTCCGAGCGAGCGCGAGAAGGCGCCCGGCCAGGACAATGGGTTTCTGTGGCGGCTCGGCGCGTACTGGCGCTACGAAGCTGTCGACGGCGGCGTGCTGGTCGAGTGCGAATCGGTGAGCCTCAGCCGGCCTGTCCCGATGCTGCTCCGGCCGGTGGCCAGTCCGATCGTGGATCGCATCGCGCGTGAGTCGCTCGAGCGCACGCTGCGAAGCCTGCGAAAGGTCGTCACGGTTGAGAGTGCGCGACAGGCACGGAAGTAGAGGCACGGAGGGAACGGAGGCACGGGCCAGTCCACCACGGAGCCGCGGAGACACGGGGACGCACGGAGAGATACGGATGCTCAGCGGCAACCCTGCCCGCGAGAAGCCGGAAGTGACTCACAGAAAGAGAGCGTGGCCGGGCGCCGGCCGTTCGCCGGCGCCGGACACTCACCCTCCGTGTCGTCTCCGTGGCTCCGTGCCACCGTGGTGGCATTTCGTTCCGTGACCTCCGTCACCTCCGCGCCCGATCAGTGGACGATCTTCACCTCGAACAGCTTCGGCCAGAGCTTGCCGGTCACGAACAGCCGATCGTTCGCGGCGTCGTAGGCGATCCCGTTCATGACGTCGGCTCCGCGAGCGGCGTCCGCAGGGCCGAGCAGGCCCGCGAAGTCGATCCACCCCGTGACGCGTCCGGTTCGGGGATCAATCCGCGCGACGCGCTCGGTCTGCCAGACATTCGCGAGCACTTCCCCCTTCACGAACTCGAGCTCGTTCAGGTGCTCTACGGGAACCCGACCATCGCGCACCTGGATACGGCCGGTCTCGCGCTGCGTGGCGGGATTGAGAAAGCGCAGGAATGCCGTGCCGTCGCTCATGATGAGACGCGTGCCGTCGTGCGTCAGGCCCCATCCTTCGCCCTCGACCGCAAACGTCCCGACCTTCGCGAACGAGGCGCGGTCGTAGATGAACCCGATACCCGAGCGCCAGGTCAGCTCGAAGATCCGATCCCGCAGGACGGTGATGCCCTCGCCGAAATACTCCTCGGCAACCTTCTGGACCTGCAGCACTTCTCCGTTCTCGAGCTTCACCTTGCGGACGGTAGACCGGCCGTTCAGGCCCGTGCCCTCGTACAGCACGCCGTCCACGAACGCCAGCCCCTGCGTGAACGCCTGCGGATCGTGGGGATACACATGCACGACCTGGTAGCGAGCCACGGGAGCGGTCAGGGCACGTTGCGGGGTTGATGGCGCCGAGGCGAGTCCGAGCGCGGCGGCCAGAACAACCCACACCAGCGTCCGGATCGCGCGCACGGGACTCATCGTAAAGCGGGGAACGAATGGCGCGCGCCGTGCGAGCGTGGCGCGACGAGGGCCGCGGCGCCGCCCCACCCGGGCATCACCAGGGGAATGCGGGCAGCGGCGGACGGCAGGATCATTTGAACAGATCGTCGAAAGCCGACCGGGCGCTCGCGGCAGGCGCTGACCGCGTCTCGCGCTCGACGGTAGTCCGTGGCTCGAAGAGCGTGCACGTATTCCGCACGTCCTTGGGAGAAATGCGCACGGGAATGGTCTGCAGACACTCGAAGCTGGCACCGGTGTCGAAGCTCACACACTGGGCGCAGGCGTGAAGGTCGGCGCCGCAGCGGGCGCACCGGCCGTCCGGGCTCCAGGCCAGAGCGACGGTCAATTCGTGACCGCAGCCCCGGCACCGGACTACTTCGCGGAACCCGGGCATGTTAAAAGTCTTGGGGGCTCCGGCCGGCGTCTGCCCCCGGGGGGCATACTCCTTCTTTTCGGCGGGCTTGTGTTCCTCGCGCGGACGCCTGGGCTCGTCCTGGTAGCCGTGCTGACGGTATTTCCTGTCGGACACTGATGCGATTATACGCTCACGGTTCGCGGTTGAGCCGGAGAAGCTGACAAACCCGTGAACCGGTGCCCCCGGGGGCACGTCTAACCGGCCCAGGAGAGAGATCCATGACGCCCATGACCACGCGCGCGCGCTTTGCCACCCTCGTCCTGCCACTGCTCTTCCTCTCGGCCGCCGGCGCCGGGTGCGATATCGCGATGGCGGACTACAAACAGAAGGAAACCGCCGAATGGCGGAAGACGTACGACCTGCAGCCGGGCGGCCGCGTCTTCATCAGCAACGTCAACGGCAAGATCGACGTGGAGCTCTCGACCGGAAATGCCGTGCAGGTCGTCGCGGAAAAGACCGCCAAAGCGGGCTCCTCCGAGGCGGCCAAAGAGGCGCTCGATCGCATCGAGATCGCCGAAACCGTCTCCCCCGGCGAGATTCGGATCGAAACGAAAGTGCAGCGCGCATCGGGAGGACTGATCAGCCGCTCCAGTCAGCAGGTGAACTACACCGTCAAGGTGCCCGCCGGCGCCGAGGTGACCTTCCGGACCGTGAATGGCGGGATCGCGCTGACGGGCCTGAAGGGCCGGATCAACGCCGAGACCACGAATGGCGGCATCAAAGCGCGCGACGTCTCCGGATCGATCGATGCGAGCACGACAAACGGCGGCGTGGAAGTCGATCTGGCGGAGTTGACCGAAGGGGGCGTGAAGCTCGGATGCACCAACGGCGGGATCGAGCTGCGCCTGCCTTCCGGCTCGAAGGCGACGATTTCGGCGCGGATCACGAACGGCGGCATCGACACCGACGGTCTCCAGATTCAGACGAGCGGTGAGATCTCCCGCCGCCGGCTGAATGGAACGTTGAACGGGGGGGGCGCCAGAGTAGACCTCGAAGGCACGAACGGCGGCATCCGCATCGCCAGCCGCTGATACGGACCGCTAGCTCGCGCGACGCTTCGTTTCCCTGGCGAGCCGCCGTTCCAGCAATCCGAGGACGGCGGCCTCTCCCTCCGACAGATCCTCGATCTTCCGCGCCGTCCGCTTCGCGCGCTGCGCGATGGTCTTCAGCATCGATCCATCGAGATACGCGTCGAACACGGCCGGGTGGATGTAGCACTTCCGGCAGACCGCCTTCGTGTTGCCAAGGCGCTTCGCGACCGCCTCGACCGCCTGGACGATGTTGCGTTTGGCCTGGGCGTCCGAGTCGAAGCGCTCGTAGTCCCTGAGCAATTGCGCCGCGAGCACGGTCCCGGCCCACGTGCGGAAGTCCTTCGACGTGAAATCCTTGCCTGTGATCTCCTGGAGGTACGCGTTCACGTCCGCGGATCCGATTGACTGACGCTGGCCGTTCTCGTCGTAGTACTGGAACAGGTCGTACCCCGGAATGTCGCGGCACGCCTTCACGATGCGGGCCAGACGACGGTCAGTGAGATCGATCTCGTGTTCGACGCCGCTCTTGCCCCTGAACGTGAAGCGAACGCGCCCTCCCGCGACCTCCACATGGGCGTCGCGCATCGTCGTGAGACCGAACGAGTTGTTCTGCTTTGCGTACTCGTCGTTGCCGACGCGGATGAGTGTCTTCTCGAGCAGTTGGACGACGACCCCGAGCACCTTCTCCTTCGAGAGACCCGTGCGGCCGAGATCGTCGCTCGTGCGGCGGCGGATCAACGCGAGCGCCTGCGCAAACGCAATCAAGCGGTGGTACTTGGTGTCGTCGCGCACCGCCCGCCAGCGTGGGTGATACCGGTATTGCTTCCGTCCGCGGGCGTCGCGGCCCGTGGCCTGCAGGTGCCCCCGAGGATCGGTGGAGATCCAGACGCGGACCCAGGCAGGCGGAATGACGAGCCCACGAATGCGCTCGAGAACCTCGGCCTGGCGAATGACCTTCCCGTCAGGCCCGAGATAGCGAAACGAAGCGCCGCGCCACACGCGCTGAATTCCCGGCGCCGTGTCCGCGGAGTAGCGCAGCCCGGCCGACCTCGCTGAGTCGGCAGGATCGGGACTCGTCGCATCGAGTCCGGCCCTGGCGCCTGTGGTAGGATGCGGGTGCTCCCCCCGAGGTACACGCTTCATGAAATGCCCGGCCTGCGGATCCACGCGACTGTTCCCGTCGCGGCTGCGGAACGGTTTCGAACGCCTCCGGCACCTGATGACGGAAAAACAGCCGCACCGGTGCCATGAGTGTGACTGGCGGAAGTGGCGCGACGTCCGTGTGCATCCGGAGAGCCCGGATGTCGAGCCCGAGGACCTGCGCACCGGCCGTTCGCAACAACCCGTTTCGCCGCACGAGCTGGATCTGCTCGACAAGCCATCGGCTGAACCGTAAGCAAACCGTGGACCCTCATCGGACCAGCGGCGTCCAGCCTGGCCCGAAACGCGTCCCGAGCATCAGTCTGACGACGGCGCCGTAGCTGGCAATGCCCTCCTGCACCCGATTCGCCTTCAGATAGCTGTCGTACACGTTATGGGCGGCCTCACGGACGGTCGGAGACGATCGCGCGTACCGCGCCGCCATCGCCTGAAAGTCGCCCCGAGGGCCCGGCGCGAGCGGAGTCAGGCCGCGGCGGATGTCGCGTGGCAATGCGCGAACTGCATGCTCGTACGCCGCCAGCCAGCCGCTGTATTGCGCGAGGGGGTCGCCGCGCAGGCACGTCAGCCAGGCGACGAAGTTCGCCTCGGACTCGTCGGCATACCCCGCCAGGTGCGCCCACTCGTGCGCGAGGACGAACGGCCGCTCGATCTGGAGCAGGTCCGGGTTGACGATGATCTCCAGGAAGAAGGGATCCGTCATGCCGTCGATGGCGGCCCACCGAAAGTAGAACGAGAGGAGCGATCGCTTCGGGATTCCCGGGACCGCGCCTCGAGATGCGCCCAGGGCGCGTTCCACCTCTCCGAACGATCGTTCGAGCGAAGGACCGTCCCACCCGCTGGCGTGGGCGGAGTCGAAGCGCGCGTTGACCGCGGCTGCGGCCATGTTCGCCAGATCGACGGCCGCGCGCTCGGTGACACGTGTCTGCTCCCAATCCAGCTTCCGTTCGAGCGGCAGCCGGCGATAGTTCAGCCCCCACAGGGCCACAAACAAGAGATACAGGACCGCGGCACTCGAGATGAGAGACAACACGGTCCGGAGAACCGCCCGGCCGACGCTCAGCGTCTTCAGGCGGCGTGCGACAAGGAACGCCAGGCCGATGACGCAAAGCGCGACCGCGATGTCGAGCAGCGCGAACGGCACGCGATTGGTCACGGGCGTGGTGAGCCCCTGGATCCGCAGGTAGAGCGCCGTCGAGTACCAGCGCTCCACCTTCACTGGATCAAGAGGCATGAGCGCGATCGCAACAGCGGCGACAACGACGACTGCGCGGAACTTCACCTGCGCGGTTCCGGGTCGCTCCCGGTGATGAGCCGAATGGCGCGCTGATAGCTGAAGTAGGCCCACGCCCATTGCACGAGCACGACGAGCCGGTTCCTGAATCCGATGAGATTCATGATGTGCACGAAGAGCCACGCGAGCCAGGCGATCCAGCCCTTCAGCCGAAGCCATCCAAAATCCGCAATGGCGAATCCGCGGCCGATCGTGGCCATGTTGCCGAGATCGACGTATTTGAAGGGCAGGTTCGCCTCACCCGCGATCGCGCGCATGATGTTCCGCGCCGAGTGCTTGCCCATCTGTATCGCGACCTGGGCGACACCCGGCAGCGGCTTACCGTTCGGGCCGTTGAGAGACGCCAGGTCGCCGACGACGAAAACTTCGGGATGACCAGGGATGGTCAGGTCCTGCTGGACAAGAACGCGACCCGCCCTGTCCGTCGGCACGCCCAGAGTGCCACCGAGGGGCGATGCGGCCACGCCCGCGGCCCACAACACCGTCGAAGCCTCGATGGACTCTCCTGCCGCCTCGACCTCGCCAGGCGAGACGCGCGTCACGACGGAACCCGTGCGCACATCGACGCCAAGTTGCTCCAGATGCTGGCTGGCGGCCGTACGGAGTGACTCGGGAAAAGCACCCAGCAGCGTCGGCCCGCCTTCCAGCAGCAGCACGCGCGCGGAGCCCGGATCAAAGTGCCGGAAGTTGCGCGCGAGTGACTGGCGCGATATTTCGGCGAGCGCGCCGGCCAGCTCAACTCCCGTGGGACCGCCGCCGACGACGACGAACGTCAGCAGCGCGCGGCGCCTGGACGGGTCAGCCTCCCGCTCGGCACGCTCGAACGCCATGAGTACACGCCGGCGAATCTCGAGCGCGTCTTCGAGCGACTTCAGTCCGGGCGCAGCTTCGCGCCATTCCTCGTGCCCGAAATAGGCATGCGTCGAGCCCGTCGCGAGGATCAGATAGTCGTAGCCCATCTCCCCATCCGTCAGGATGACGGTGCGGCGTGCCACGTCCACACTGCGCAGCTCGGCGAGCTGCACCTCGACGTTCGGCTGGTGACGAAGAATCCAGCGGATCGGAGAAGCGATGTCACCGGGGGAAAGCGCCGCGGTGGCAACCTGATACAGCAGCGGCTGAAAAGTGTGGTGATTCTTGCGGTCGAGCAGCGTCACCCTGACGGGGGCGTGACGAAGTGCCCGTGCGGCATAGAGGCCGCCAAACCCGCCACCGGCGATGATGACATGCGGATCCACGAGATCAATGGTAGCTCGGCCGGCCCCTCGGCGCGCAGGGAACGCGCCTTGCACACGCGACCGGGATGACCATGACACGGCGCGTAGCAAGCTGGGGTGGCGCACGACTCTCGCGCCGCCTGTCCCGGTCTCTACCCTGGGTCGGGGGGTTCATCGCCCTCGCGACGGTGGCCTCCACGATCCGGCGCAAAGGGGTGATCAGCGGCACCCTCGATACGGGACTGAACGCGATCCCGTTCGTGGGCGCCACCAAGAATGTCATCGAGATGGCGCGGGGCAGGGACTTCTTTCCCGATCGTTATGGCGTCAAGCCGCGCTACGTCCCACCCCGCACTCCGGCGATCAGCCGTAAGTAGCGGACGATTCACTTGAGGGTGAAGTTGATCGTGATCGTCATCAGCACGGCGACCGGCGTGCCGTTCAACAACGTCGGCGTGTAGCGCCATCGGCTCACGGCATCGATCGCTGCAGCGTCGAGAAGCGGAACGGATTTCAGCACTCGCAGCCGTTCGACCAGTCCGCGTTCGTTGATCACGGCCTCGAGAAGCACCACCCCCTCGACCTTGACGCTCAGCGCAAGCGCTGGATAGACAGGCGTCACGTCCACGATCTTCCGAGGCTCGCGCACGCCATGGCCCACCCGCAGCGGCGCTGTCGGTGCAACCGCACGCGGGGTCGGCTGCGAAGGGACTTCCACAGCAACCTCACTTCCCACACCGGATGGCATTTCGCTGCCCACCGATGGTGCGCCGGTTGGCAGATCGTCACCCGTGGACGACGCCACTGCGGGAGTGATGCGCTCAGGTCGAATGACGTCCGACGCTGTGACAAATGAAGGGGCCGGAACCGGAGCGCCGCGTCGCAGGGGCACCCGTGCCGCAACCTCCGGTGTGACCGGGACGACGGTCGTGAGAAGCATCGAGCGCAGCGGAGCCGGCACTGGCCGCTCGACCTCCGCCGCGAGTGGAACGATCAGGATCGCGATGGCGGCGAACACGTGGGCACCGATCGACACAGGCAGCATGAACCAGCGCATGTCCGGCCCCCTCAGCGGTGAACGAGCTGTCTATCTTTCTGCTGACTTAGACACCGGTGCCTCCCTTCCGTTCCGGCGTGCGTGGCACCTGGCTTGCTCTCCCCTGCCCGGAGGTACGAACCCATGGATCGATACGACGAAGCAGCAGACGTCAATTCGATGCGTCCGGAAGAACACATCCGTTCCGTCGACCGCGACATCGATGTCTCGCGCAAGGCTGATGTGTCGCGACAGGACGACGCGCCGGCGGATATCGACATTCCGGCCGACGACGCGTCCAGCGACACGCCCACGAGGGAGGGGGACATTCTCGGGCTCGGCAACATCGTCCCGCCGAAAACGGCAGACGATCCCGTCACGGAGTTCGACGATCAGTCAGTCGCGCGGCGACGCGCGCGCATGAACGAGTGAGAGCTCGACAGCCGGGACGACATGCCTCGCACAAAGGGGGCAACCGGCATAGACATGGGACTGGCGGGTCCGGGACCGACCTCGAGTAGCAGCGCGTCCGTTCTGCATACAATCGCCGCATGTGTCGGATGCTTGCGGCGATTGTTTTGTACGCGAGCCTGTCCGACGTACGCCGGCGAGATCGGCGCCCGGACGCCCCGCTAGTGCCCGTGCGATAATCTGACATGCATCGCACCGCCGACGAGACCTGGGGCCGCTCCACGGTTCGCACCGCCTGCCCTCTGGATTGCCCCGACTCCTGCACCCTCGACGTCACCCTCGAAAAAGGACGCGTCGTCAAACTCGACGGCGGGCACACGAATCCGGCGACGCAGGGGTTCATCTGCGGCAAAGTTCGCCGCTTCACCGACCGCCTCTACGGCGAGGACCGGCTCCTGTACCCGGCAATCCGGAAAGGCCCGAAGGGCCAGGGTGTGTTCACGCGCGTCACCTGGGACGAGGCGCTCGATCACATTGCGCAGCGGATGCAGGAGATCCGCGACACCGTGGGTGCAGAGGGAATCCTCCCGTTCTGTTACGGCGGCTCGAACGGGCTCCTGACTCAGGACACGACCGACGCCACGCTCTTTCGCGGATTTGGTACGTCGCGCCTTGCGCGAACCGTCTGCGCAGCCCCTACGGGCGCGGCCAGCCTGGCGCTCTACGGAAAGATGCCGACGGTGACGTACGCGGATTACGTTCACGCACGGTTGATCGTGCTCTGGGGCGTGAACCCTTCAGCGTCGGGCATCCACCTCGTGCCGTACGTGAAGGCGGCCCAGAAAGCCGGCGCCCTCCTCGTCGTCGTCGATCCGCGCGCGACGGCGCTGGCACGTCAGGCGGATCTGCACATCGCGCCGAAGCCGGGTACGGATCTGCCGATCGCCCTCGCGCTCCACCGCTTCCTCTTCGAAGGCGGCTTCGCGGATGAGGCTTTTCTGGCTGAACATGCGCGGGGGGCCGCGGAGCTTCGAGCGCGCGCGCAGGAATGGACGATCGAGCGGGCCGCCGCTGTCGCAGGCGTCGAACCCGCCTCGCTCGCACGCTTCGCCGAGATGTATCGTGCCGCATCCCCCGCACTCGTCCGCTGCGGATGGGGACTCGAGAGGAACCGCAACGGCGGCAGTGCGGCGGCGGCGGTCCTTGCGCTTCCGGCGGTCGGCGGCAAGTTCCGGGTCCGCGGCGGCGGGTATTCGATGAGCAACACGGCGGCGCTGGGAATCAAGGCCGCCGCGTGGATGAACGACACGCCCGAACCGCAGACGCGTCTGGTCAACATGAACCACCTTGGCCGCGCGCTGCTCGAGCTCAACGATCCGCCCGTCCAGATGCTCTTCGTCTACAACTGCAATCCCCTCGCGACGATGCCGGACCAGAATCGTGTGCTCGACGGGCTCAAGCGCGACGACCTCTTCACTGTCGTCTACGATCAGGTCTTCACGGACACGACCCGCTACGCGGACGTCGTGCTGCCGGCGACCACGTTTCTCGAGAATTACGACATCGCGCGCGGGTATGGCCCGATCAGCCTGCAGCTCGTTCGTCCCGTCATCGAGCCGTGCGGCGAGGCGCGCGCGAACGCCGTCGTGTTTTCCGACCTGGCCAGCCGTCTGGGTCTCGGCGAGGCCGAGGAGGAAACCGACACGCTGATGCGCGTCACCAGCCGGTTCCCGCCGCATCTTGCGTCGGAGCTCATGGAAACCGGATCGATCACACCGCCGTTCGAGGGAGTGCCGATTCAGTTCGTGGATGTCTTTCCACGAACGCCGGACAGCAAGGTCGATCTGTTTCCGGCAGCGCTCGACGCGGAGGCCCCGGCCGGGCTGTATGGGTATCAGCCGGACCCCGGGACGGAGAAGTTTCCCCTCGCGCTCATTTCCCCGGCGAGCGAGAAAACCGTGTCGTCGATGCTCGGCGAGCTGAGGAAGCGGGCCGCGGTCCTGCAGATGAACCCGGCCGACGGAGCGGCGCGCGGACTCGCGACCGACGATCCCGTCCGGGTCTTCAACGATCTCGGCGAGGTCCACTGCGCCGTGGCGCTGAACCCGGACATCCGTCCGGGCACCGTGTCGCTCGCGAAGGGACTGTGGCGGAAGAGCACCTACAACGGATCGACCTCGAACGCCCTCGTGCCCGACACGCTCACTGATCTGGGCGCCGGCGCCTGCTTCAACGATGCACGCGTTGAGGTTTCGTCATTGGGGAGACATTGACTCTGGACCGTGGCTTCCGGCTTTAGCCGGAAGGAGACTCGGGATCAGGGATCAG
This sequence comes from uncultured Acidobacteriota bacterium, assembly GCA_963749835.1. GTDB lineage: Bacteria > Acidobacteriota > Vicinamibacteria > Vicinamibacterales > 2-12-FULL-66-21 > JALZOC01. Next base: position 1,005,614 of record CAVVOD010000001.1, on the reverse strand, counting down.
GGATTCGGACGACCCGGAACGCACTCAGTAACTAAAGAAGAAGATCAAATCAATCCCCGCTCGCTCGACGCGGCGCTGATTGATGCGATTGGCGGAACCGCTGGTTTCCGGCGATGCTTTTGCCTGGGCGCGCAGGAACCGCGCGAGCTGATACTCGAACTGGAACTCGGTCGTATTTTGCGCCCCGAACTCCTGCCGCAGACGGACGAACGCGCGGTCGCCGACCTGCTGTCCGAGCGTGACGCCCGCCCCAAGGTCCCCCGATTCGGTCGTCGTCGTAATCTCGAACAGATCGAGGTCGAGCGCCTTGCCAATCGACTCGCCGAGCGGCGCGGCGATGAACCCTGTCGCGATCCCTCCAGCCGTGGCCGCGAGTGACGACCGTTCGCCGGTACCGAGCTCGTTCACGGGACGGTTGAAGACGATGAGTGCGAGGATGTCGCTCTCTTCGAGCGGCGGATTGCTCGTGAGCTCGAGCCGGGGCGACTGCGCGGTGCCGGTGACGTGTATGCGCGCCTCGACGCCCGTGTTCGGGATCGTGCGCGTCGCTGTGAGATCGAGGTTCGGGTTGATGTTCGGAGAACCGACGAACCGTAGCGTACCGCCGCGCACGAGGTCGAAGCGGCGCCCCTGGAACTCGTACGTGCCGCGCACGGTCTGCACCGTCCCCACCGGCGCGACGTTGCTTCCGGGCTCCTTCCGGATGCGCAGGTCTCCGCCGACCGTGATGTTCACGTTTCCAAGCGCCGTCCCGGTGGGACCCGCCGGCCTGATGTCCTGGCCGCGCACCACCAGGTTGTCGGGGATGACGACGTGGATGTCGAGCGCGACGGGATCGAACCCACCCGCCTGTGACGCTGGTGCCTCGACTTCGGCCCCGGGAGCTTCGGTCGCTCCGGGCTGCTGGGCCGTCGTGAGCGCCGACCGCGTGGCTTCCTCGGCGCTGCCGCTCCCGTCGATTTTTCGCTCGGCCGAGACGACTTCCGGGAGAGCTTCCTCCGCATACGGGCTGTAGAACAGCTGCAGCACCCGGTCCACTTCCACACGCGCGGCATCGAGCCGGACCTCTCCCTCGACACGGGGTCTCCTGATTTCGCCGGTGACCTTCAGCGCCGTCTGGACCTGGATGTCGCCAAGCTCGTTGTTCAGGAGCTCGAAATTGTCGGAGTCGATGGTGATATTGACGCCACCGACCTGGCGCTCGTGCACCGCCAGCTCTCCGGCGATCGTCAGCTTCTCGCCATTGTGATCGAGCAGCTGGAACTGCTGAATCCGCATCCGATCCGGCTCGAGGTCAATTCGCGTTGTGAGTCCGGAGAACGTGCCCCCCGCGGCCGGCACGCCGAACCCGCCATTCTTGATGTCCACGAATCCCCGGAGGTGTGGATCCTGGCCGGAGCCGCCGACGTGGATGTCGGCCTCGAGCGTACCGGTGACGTTGGTCAGCTCCGACGTGACCCCCTGGAGCACGGCCAGGTTGAGCGCGGTGGACTTGATCTGCAGATCGATCTCATCGCCGGGGCCGGCCTCGACGTGCCCGCCCCCAGGGGTCGCCTGGAACAAGGTGGTCGGGACGCTGCCTTTGGCAGTGATGCTCTCGGTGGCTGACTGCTGCAAGGCCGCATCGAGGCCGATCCGCTTGCCGGCGTAGTCGACCTTCACGGTCAGGGAATCGTAGTGATACGACTGGAACCCGCCGTTGTTGATCGAGACCGTTCCGTCGAGCGTCGGCGCTGAAGTGGAGCCGGAAATTCGTGCGTCCGCGGTGATCCTGCCCGACAGTCCGCGATCCTGAAGCGCCAGCGTCTGGAGCTGCTGGAGGTCCACATTGCGCGCATGCACCTCGATGACGTCGGTCGACGGCTCCGTGCCGATCGCAAGTCCGCCCGAGAGATCGAGCGACTGGTCGCCGCTGACGAGTCGAACGCCCTGGAGCTGTACGCGGCTGCCGGCGTAGTTCACCGTCGCGTCGCTCCCGGGGGCGGTCCGCCACTCCACACCCTGCGTGCGGAGGGACAGCTCCGGCAGATGAATCTCCTGGTGATCGGGATGGAGAATCAGCTGCCCCTTCGCGTCGAGCTCACGCGTCTTCTCCTTCACGTTCGTCGAGAAGTCGAGACGACGCTGGTCGTACGTGGTGGTCGCCGTGATCGCGCTCAGCTCCATCCCGCCAACCTTGACGAAGGTGCCGTCGGTCGTGGCCTGCACGTGAGCCTTTGCGAAATCCAGATCCGGCACCGACACCGCGTAGCGGCTGTTGAGGTCCAGGGCGCTGTTCTGCTCGTACGCGAGGTTGGTGCCGTTCAGCGTACCGTCCGCCTTCAGCACCGCGGCGTTTCCCGTGAGGGTTCCATCGAGAACGGCCGTTCCGCCTACCCCCGCCTGCCCGGCCAGGCGCGCGAGCTCCGCGACATTGATGGCCTCGACGTGATATTTCAGGTTCGAATCGTTCGTGCGATCGAGCGCGAGGCGTCCCGACGCGTTCAACTTCACGTCAGGACCCGTGAGCGTGATGGCTTTGATGTCTCCGACCTGGCCGGCGTACCGGCCCTCGACCGCAGCGTTGTCGATAGTCAGACCGCCGACCGTGGAGCCGGTCAATCCGGCCTTGCCTTCCGCGGTCAGCGCGTCCGGCGTGATGGGGGCGTTGATGTCTGCGACGGCAAAGCTCGCGTCGACGGTTCCGGTCACCTTGCCTTCCAGGTCCTTCCGGCCGGCGAGCTGTCCGGGATTGAAACCCTCGAAGGCCCCGTTCGCGCGGCCGTCAAGCTTCCCCTTGTCGAGGTGCACTTCGAACGCGAGGCGCGGCAGCGTGCCGCCCATGACCGCCGAGTCCGTGAACGTTCCTGTCGCGTCGAGCTTCATCAGGGCGGCCGTGGACGGGCGCTCGGCCGACCGGCGCGGCGTGGCGGGAGTCAGGGGCATGCTCCCGGTCATGTCGAAGCTGCCGTTGATCCGGCTGTCGTACGCGGGCTTGCCCAGCGCATCGATCTTCAATGCTGCGCCAAGGCGATCGACGTCCAGGTCCGTGACGCTTCCCCGTGCGCTGTACGAGATGCTGGACGGAGTCAGATCGAACGTCGCAACGGTCCCGTCGCCGACGGTCGCGCCTTCAACGGACGACTGGTTCAGGGTCGCCGTCCCCTTCATGGACCGCCCCGCTCCGGTGACGTGATAGTCGGCCACGGACAGATCGCTCTCGAGCTGCGGGGCCCCGGTGGAGGCGGGAAGTTTTCGCAGATCCACGTGCGCCGCCCTGCCGGCGAGGTCGAACGCGAGGGCTCGCCCGGGCGCCGGTGTCACGATGAACCCGCGCGCCGTTGCCGTGCCGCCGTACGCGGCTGCCTGACCATCGAGCGTAATTCGCGACCGTTCGAGCGTCCCTGAAACCCGCACGTCGCGCGCCGCGTACCCGGCCGCCGCCACGTGCGGACCATTGAACGCATATGTGCCGCTCACGCGATCCATCACGGGGGCGTTCGGCGGATCTGCGCTCATCTTCAGGTCGATGGTCACATGTCCTGTCAGATCGCTCCTCTGCCCGGCATCCTTCAGGATTGGAGCAAGATTGAGCCGCTCGAGATCCACGCCGCCGCGCACGCCCAGAACAGGGGCCGCGACGTCAGCCGTCGCCTGACCGCGAACATTCCCGGCTTCTGACTGGACGTGCACATTCAGCGCCAGGCGATCGTACGGTCCGTCAGCCTTGACGTTGATCACCGGGTGCAGGCCGTAGCCTGCAACCGCGGGAACGATGCGGCCGATTTCCGGCAGAGACACGTGCCCGGTAGTCGTCAGCCGGACAACGGGCGCGGTCAGATACTTTTCCAGGACGCCGTCGATCGCGAGCGATGTTTCCGTGGTCTCGAGTGCAACCTTCTGGAGATGGAGGTTGGCGTCGCGCACCGCGATGGTGCCCGTGAGATTGCGAAGCGAGAGTTGCGGCGAGGTGGCGCTGAAACTGAGGTGATCGAGCTTGACGCTGTACCGGTCGGGTGCGTACTCGACCGCCGCCTTGAGGTCGAGATCGCTGACCGACTCTGGATAGGTGATTCCCGCGTCATTCGTGCGATCGGCAATCGTCAGCGTGCCGTCAGAGATCTCAATCGACGGCAGCGACACGGCGCGTCCGGGCGCGTTCGGATCGGTCGGCTGCGGCTTGAGCAACGTCGCGACATTCCAGCCGCTGGCGTTCCGATCGAGCTTCAGGGCCGGCTGGTCCACCTTGATGTGATCGATGACAATGCCGCGTTCGATGAGGGTGAACACGCTGAAGTCGACGTTCACGCTCTTCATCGCGAAGACGCGCTCGCCGGAGACGTCGAGGGCCACGTTCGCGAGATCGACGCCGAACAGCAGGTTGCCGCCGAGCGCGCCAATCGTCAGCTCGCCGTTCACGTATTGCCTGGATTCGCGGACGAGATACCGGCGCAGCCAGTCCTTGAACCAGGGCGTCTGCGAGACGATGAGCGCCAGCGCGATGATCCCCACGGCGAGTGTGCCGACGAGCGCGACCACCTGCAGCACACGCCGGATGGCGTGGATCGCACCCTTCCGGGGTCCTGCCGGGGGGCGATTCGACGGCTGGTCCTGAGGCCCCGGTGTCTGGGATGCGCCGTGCATCTTTCGGTGTCTTCTCTCGCTCTGTCGCCGTGGTGATGGAAGGCTCGCGGCCGGCAGCGCCGTCCGGAGCCGGTTCGTCTAAAACGCCTGACCGATGCTGAAGTGAAAACGGAAGCGCCGCGGCTCTTTCTCCCCGTTCACGATCAGGTTGGGAATCCGGTTCAGCTGGTACCCAAGGTCCGCGCGAATGGGCCCGATCGGCGTCTGATAGCGAAGCCCTGGTCCCGCGTCGTAGCGCAGGTCGTTCATCTTGAACTGCCAGGGATCCGTCCAGACGTTGCCGCCGTCGAGGAAGAGCACGACGCCGAGGCTGCGCCAGATCGGCGCCCGGAGCTCGGTCGAGAAATTGACGAAGGCCGCACCGCCGATCGGCAGGCCGCCGCCGCTCAGTGGCGAGACTTCAAACCGGCCCCACCCGCGCAGGTTCGTCGCGCCGCCAAGGAAGTAACGCTTGAAGAAGGGCACACCCTTCTCCTGATCGCCGAAGGCGTCGATGGAACCGAGGCGCGCCTGCACGGCCGCGACGACAGGGCCCAACGAATGGAAGTAGCGCCCTTCCGTGGTGAACTCGTAGTAGTCGTACGTGCCGCCCAGCCACTTGCCTGCCTGCTCCAGATGCGCGGACACGACGTAGCCATGTTTCGCGTCGAGCAGGTTGTTCGTGGTGTTCCGGCCGCCATCGACGCTCAGCGCCGATCGGGTGCCTCTCCCCGTGCCCGTCCGCGGATCGAGGCCAAGAGCGATCAGCTCGTCTCTGAAAGTGAGGTCCGCGAGCGCTTCGTTGGTGATCGAATACCGTTCCAGTTCGTTCGCATACGTAAATGAGAGCGTCGCCGAAGGACGCGAACGGAGCACCGGCCCGCCGCCCCGACGGAACTGCCGCGAGATCGTCGCGCGGCCGCCGTTGGTGTCCAGTGTGAAAGCCGGCTCCTTGGCGTGCCACGACTGGCCGGTGAGATTCAGGTCGTACCGGGGACTGAAGAAGTACGGCTCCTTGAAGGTCAACCGGACCCCGCGGTCGAACCCCGAGTAGCGCGCCAGCACGCCTGCCGTACGGGCGCCGCCGAGGAAGTTGACGTGGCGCCAGTCCACCTCGACGCGCCCCTTTTCCTCCGTTCCATACCCGACGCCGAAGTTCACCTTCCGGTGCTTGCCCTCGGTGACCGTGACCCGTGTCGGGATCTCGGGTGGTTTCTCTTCGGTTCGTATGGGCTCGACGTTCGCGAACTCGAAGAGCTCAGGACCGTATAACCGGCGCTGGCTTTGCTGGAGAGCGCTCTGGCGATAGGGCCGTCCGGGGCGATACGTGAGCTGCCGGCGTATGACGTTCTCGCTGACGCTGGTATTGCCGACGATTTCAATCGGCCCGAACGTGGAGAGCGGCCCGGGATCGGCGACGAACGACACGACGCGGCTGCGCTCAGACGTCCCGGCCGCCTCAGACATCCTGACGGACGCATAGGGGTACCCGTGGTCTCGGAGTTCGTCGAGGGCCGATTCGCGGCTCGCCTGGAGCAGGGCGCGGTCGACCGGTTGGCCGACCTTCAAGGGGAGCTCCTTGTCGAGTGAGGCACGGTGCTGCGCGGGAAGCGCGTCGAAGCCCTGGAAAACCACCCGCTCCACGCGGACCGGCTGCCCTTCGTCGATCGTGACGGTGATGTTGACCGACGTCTGGTCCGCGTTCAGTTTCGCGTCTGAGGACGTGATGCGCGCATCAGGATAGCCGCGGTCCTGATAGAACGCGACAATCCGCTTGAGGTCGGCGCCGAACTGGTCTCGGCTGAAGTAGTGTTTCTGCCCCCAGGGGAGCTTCGAGCTGGCGTTTGTCGCAAGCACGGACTTCAGCTGCGCCGTCGTGACTGCCTTCGTGCCCTTGAACGTGAAGCTGGAGACCTTGACGCTCCGCTCTTCTTCACAGCCGGCGGCCGTCAGAAGCAGAAAACACAGGAGGATCCCTCGTGCCAAATGGGGGCGGAACATAGGCAGCAGGCCAGTACTCACAACATGTGCCATGTCGGCTCGACTGGCAGATTTGGGCGAGTCAATAGAGAAGGGTGAGAAAAGCGGGGGCTTCTGTCGGCGCCCGAGGACGGAAGTGTCGCCGGAATGCTTATTCGCGGGTGATGTCGGGTTTTCCTGCCGAAACCGAAAGCATGATCCCGAGGCCTGTGACAATGACGAGTCCGATGATCACCCACGTCGCCGAGACGTGACGAAGGACGCCGCCGTACCAGAGTGCAGCGAGAGCCCCCATCACCAGAATGAAATACCCGATCAGGTATGCATTGATGAACCGCACGGAGAGTCCTCCAGACAGACAACGTGCTACGGGCTGAGTGCTACGTGCTACGGCCGGACATACGACGAGGCCAGCCCGTAGCTTCCCACCCCGTCGCTTCCGAGACCGTAGCTTCCGATCCCGTAGCTTCCGGCTTTAGCCGGAAGGGCTCGAGATGCTACGTGCTACGGCAGACGCCGTAGCACGTAGCACCCTTGCACGTGATCGTTAGCGCGCGATGCGGACGACGAGCGCCGCGCGGCGATTGAGACGGCGGGTCTCTTCACGCGCGTTGTCGTGCTTCGGCCGTTCTTCGCCGTAGCTGACCGTCCGCAGCCGATCCGCGCCGATGCCCCGGCTCGCGAGGTAGTCCCGCACCGCCGTGGACCGCCGTTCGCCCAGCGCCAGGTTGTATTCCGCCGTGCCGATGTTGCACGTGTGCCCTTCGATCTCCAGCCGCAGGTCCGCGTTCTGCTGCAGTGTCGCAATCGCCTCGTCGAGCGCCCGCGTCGCTTCCGGCCGCAGCGAGTACCGGTCGAAGTCGAAGTGCACATCCTCGAACGTATACTCCTTCACCGCCGGCCGGATCACCTGCACGTTCACCGTCGCGTTCGCCGTCTTCCCGTCCGACGGGCAGGTTACCGTCACCGTCACCGGGACGGTCCCCTCCTGCATCGGCGCCGTCCACGGCGTCTGCCGGGCCGTTCCGCTCGTGAACGTCCCCGCCGGGGCGCTCCACGCATACGTCACCGCGCACCCGATCGAGTCGAGCGCCGTCGCCGTGACCGTCGACACTTTCCCGACTTCCACCGTGCACGGATCACACTGCGCCGTCACCGACAGCGTGTGCTGCGGCGCCGGTGGGGGCGGTGGGGGTGGCGGCGGCGGAGGCGGCACATACACCCGCACCCCCGGGTGATAGCCCACGCGCAGCTGGAAGCCCGCGGCATCCCCCGTGCGATTGTCGAAGCCCGAAAAGAAATTGTCCCGGCTGTCCATGTGCAGGTTCCAGTTGATCCCCGCCCCGGCGAAGATCCCCTTCTTCCCCTGCCACGTCAGCCCGAGCGTCGCATTCACCGGCGAGGTCAGCTGCGTGACCAGCGGCGAGATGCTGCCGTCCAGCCCGATGATCGGCGACGAGAGCGTCACCGTGTCGCTCAGGTAGCGTTCGCCGTGCAGTTCCGCCGTCAGCCGCAGGCTCTTGCGCGAGGGCACCCCGATGCCGACGCCCCAGCGCAATCCGTTGCTCAAATCCACCCCGTCTGGGTCGCCGCGGACAATGAAGCCGCCGAAGCCCGAGACCTCCACCCGCTGGTTGATCTCTTTGCTCAGGATCGCGTCGATGGCGAAGTCCGGCTTGCCGGTCCCGACCCCTTCCTCGTCGTCTTTCGCGGTGGGCACCTTGACCAGCCCGCGGACGGCCAGGGCCACCGGCCGCTGCCGCCACTCCGACAGCAGGTTGACCTTCGCGCCCAGCGTCAGGTCGCCGAGCTGATTGTCCGACCAGCCCTGCCGCACGAAGGGCATTTCGTTGACGACGCCGCCCGCCACCGGCTGGGTCGGCACGAACACCGGCCGCAGGTCCCGGTCGACCCGCCGTACCACCGTCCACGCGCCGAACAACTCGGCGCGATCCCCCAGGCCGATCCCGAACGTCAGCGGCCAGTTCGAGACGTCCGTGAACCCCTGGTCCCGGTCGAAGTTCACCCGGTAGGCGCTCAGCGACCACTTCTTGGCCGGCAGCACCTCACCCGTCGGCACGAACCACAGCCCCGTATCTCCCTCGAATGTCGTCGTCGCCGGGCGCGTCTCCGCCTCGCCCGACGGCGCCGGTGGCGATTGCCGTGAATCCTGCGGAGCGCTCGGCGAGGCTGATGTTGTCGGGGTCCCCGACTGCGATGTCGCCTGCGCGCCTCCCGTCGTCGAAGTCTGCGCCGACGCCGCCGGGGCGCACCCCAGCGCCACGGCCATCACCATCGCTACACGTTTCAGCAACAACATACGCACAAGCCTCCGTAATCCACGCTACTGACGACCGTCGGACGCGCCGGTATTATCCTGTGCAAATCCGCTGTTCTCGGCGGCTTCGGCCTCCTCGACGAGGCGTCCGCGTCCTCCGCGGCTGATCTGGCCGCCTTTTCGACCGGCAGAGCGCGCCTCATCGGACGTCCATTCGTGGGCGGTCCCCTTCTGGTGCGCCGCACGCCCACCCTTGCTCGCGATCTCGCGCTGCTTTTCGGGGGTCATCGAGGCGAACCCACGGCGTTCCTTGCGTTCCCCTGGCATCCGGGTCTTTGGAGCATCATTCATGATTCAACTCTCAGTCTGGCTTGCCGTCCTGCCTCACACCCCGCACAACGTAGGGAGAGGGATCGGGTTCCGCCGGGGGATCCTGGACGGGCACGGGTTGCGGTTCGTCCGTCGGAGTCTCGGGCGCCTCCTCGGGATCGTCCTCCGGTTGGGGACGCTCGTCGTCGTGTTGCGCTGTTGGGCTCTTCACGGTTCCTACCGCCGGGCTGTGTATCAAGTCCCGTGCCACGACGACTATTGCAGAAGGACTGTAGAGTCAGTAGAAACGCCTGCGAATTTGGCAGAGCCGGTTCGTTCGTTCGAAGGCGACCGCCCGCGTGATGGAAATCCCTACACGCAATTGCTACACACGAGGTACGAATGCGTATCAAGGAGCCGACCCTTGGCCGCACTGATAGAATCAGTTCATGAGTTCATGCAGCCCTCCTCAACCGCCGTCCCCGCCAGACAACCCGGGCGGCCGCACCGTGTTCTGCAACAAATTCCAGAAGAACATGCCGGGGCTCGACGCACCGCCGTGGCCTGGGGAGCTGGGTCAACGCATCTACGAGAACATCTCGGCGGAAGCCTGGAAGCTGTGGGAAGAGCGGATGAAGATGATCCTCAACGAGTACCGCCTGATGCCCTGGCAGAAAGAGGCGCAGGAGCTCGTCAAGAAACAGATGGAGGACTTTTTCTTCGGCGAGGAGGCCGCGCTCCCGCCCGGGTATGTCCCGCAGCAGTCCAAATAATGGGGACACTCACCTTTACGCTAAGTCGTTGATTCCACAACGGCGGATCAAGGACTGGGAATCCCGTGTCCTACGAGCTGACGATGGTGAGGGGTGTGTCGATGTGGAAGCGCAGACGGGCGTGCGCCGCTTTCAGTGCGCTCACGAGATCCTGCGGACGCGGACCCCGCGCGAAGATGAACCCCAGGTAACTGCCCGCCTCGGGCAGCCGCTCGAGCAACTGATCCCTCTTCGCGGTAATTCTGACCTCCTCGATCCGAGGCAGGCCCGCCGCTGATTCAATCCCGTCCACCTGTTTCAGGATCCCGCGTTTGGGAATCGGAATCATCATCACCGCGGCTGCCTGCGACTCGCGGTCGTACGTGCTGATGTCTTCTCCCGCAGCATGCCGGAGCAGGATCTCCTCGAGCGGGACCGTCGCGCCGTGCGTCGAGTCCGTGAACTGCAGCACCCGCGCGCACAGTCCGCCAATCGGCCGCGCCGCCGCCTCCAGCATGAACACGCCCTCTGCGCCGATGCGGCACTCGGCGTGGAGAGGGCCGTCCGTGAGACCCAGCGCCGACGCCGCGCGCTGGACATGATCGAGCACCGCGGACTGCTCGTCCCGCGGCAGGCCTGACGGCGTGACGTAGATCGTCTCCTCGAAGTACGGACCGTCGAGCGGATCGGGCTTGTCGAAGATCGCGAACGCGCGCAGCGCGCCGTTCGTGAGGACGCCCTCGATCGCAAACTCCCGCCCCGGTATGAACCCTTCGATGAGCAGCCTGTGGTCGAGGCCGGTACGCGCCGCCCGCAGGTCCTTGCGCGCGAGCAGCGCGCGCACCCGCGTGACGGCGGCGTTGAGTTGCGCGCGCGTATCCGCGCGAATGACACCACGGCTACCTGACAGCCCCAGCGGCTTGACGACACACGGATAGTGGATCCGCGGATCATCAAGCGAGTTCGGAGGCACCTCGACGAACCACGGGACAGCGAGCCCGGCCGCGGCAAACCGTGCGCGTGAGAGAACCTTGTTCGTGCAGGCCTCGGCGGCATCGGGCGGGTTGCCGCGAAGCCCCAGCGCGCGCGCCACGCGGGCGGCGAGTGCGACGGGCCGATCCCCCACGGGCAGCACGCCGTCGATCGGCCGATCCTTCGCCGCGTCCACGATAGCGGCCAGCGACGCGTCCTCTTCGTGAAAACGCACGGGCACCGCCTGGTCGCGCCACGGATCGTCGAGATGGTGGCAGCGATCGGTGGCGAAGATCAGATCGATCCCCGCGCGCGCGGCGGAATCTCCGAACGATCGGAGCTGATAGCCGGTCGTCGTCGACAGGATCAGGATTCTGGGCACGGGGCGCACCGATTACATCAGAGCCAGCTGCTCTGCGGTGGGTTCGGCGCAACAGAACCACGGCTCGCTCAACGCCGGGATCACGTCCTTGCGGAGCGCGCTGTCCTGACGCGGCGGCGCGGCAACCCCGGCGTGCTGATGGGCGGCCTCCCAGATGCTCGCGAACATCTGGCGCCTGGGCGCCATCAGGCGCCCGGCGACGACATCCGTCAACACTTTCTGCAGGGCATCCACCGATGGATCGCTGTGCGTCCACGGGTATGTCAGCGACGTCTGATCGAACCCCTCCGTCACGCCGCGGACATCCTGCAGTTCGAGCATGCGCGATCCCTGCGGAATGAGGAGCCGGACCACGAACTGGACGGGCGCGACGTTTTCCACCAGGTCGAGCGCATCGATGACGTGGAGCAAATCGAGGTAGGAGTCGATCGTCGTCCACGGCGAGAACGGCACGAACGTCGCGGCCAGCGGAAACTGCATCTCGTGAAAGAGCGTGACGACCCGCTCGAAGTCTGCGCGCGTGTGCCCCTTCTCGAGCTTCTCGAGCACGCGATCGTCGATCGACTCCACCGCGCTCGTCACGAAGACGCACCCGGTGTCCCGCAGCTGGGGAAGATGTCCGGCGTGCTTCAGCAGATGCTCGATCTTGATGGTGACGTCGTAGGTGACACCGGGAAACTCCCGCGCCATGCGCGTCATGACCGCTTCGGCGTGTTTGATGCCGTTGAAGAAATCCGGATCCCCGAACGTGATGTGCTCGGCGCCGGCGGCGACCTGCGCCCCGACGTCGCTGAGAACGACATCGACGCCGACCGTGCGGAAGCGACCGTCGTACACCGGGACGATCGGGCAGTGACGGCAGCGGTGCTTGCAGCCCCGGCTGGCCTCGGTGTAACCGGCAATCCGCTGTTCGCCGCCGATCTGCAGCGTCGCGTATCGACTGAGCGCCGGCAGCCCGTCGCGAACGGGAACGAGAAACGAGAGCCGCGGAATCGAGGCCTTCGACTCATCACCCGCCGGTTCCAGCACGTTCACGGCTGGCAGGAGGATCCCGCCGGCCGCGGCCCTCGCCACCTCGACGAGATCGTGCTCGAACTCACCGCCGAGCACGTGCGCGACACCGTGCGACCGCAGCATGTCGGCATTCAGCGGCGCGTACAAGCCATACGCCGCGAGCTGCGCGCCAGGGTTGATCGCGCGCACGCGGTCGATCACCGGGACGGCCAGGCGTGTCGCCGTGTGCATGGGCAGGAAGAACGCCACGAGCGACGCCTTGGCGACGGCTGCATCCTGCAGACGATCCTTCGCGAGGTCGGCGCAGGCAACCTCGAAGCCTGCCTCCTTCAGCCACGCTGCCGGCGAGGCCAGCCCGAACGGCTGGCGGCCCAGGTCATATGTCGAGATGAGGAGGACGTGCACGACTCCATTCTACCTGTGGGGTCAGACCCCGCTCGTCGGTTTACGTACGTCCGGGACCGAGGCGCCGGTCAGCAGATACGTTATGCTGAACCTCAATGGCGGACCCTTTGTCTCCGGGCATCGCTCCGGACCCGCGCGGCCTCACCGTCCCTGACGATCGCGGCTTCTTCGGGCACCCGCGGGGGCTCTCGACGCTGTTCTTCACTGAGATGTGGGAGCGGTTCAGCTATTACGGGATGCGGGCCTTCCTCATCCTCTACATGGTCGCGCCGCAGTCCGCGGGCGGCCTCGGGCTCGCCGATGCCGATGCCGCGTCCATCTACGGGACCTATACCGGCAGCGTGTGGGGCGCGGCGATCCTCGGCGGAATCGTGGCCGACCGGTTCCTCGGTCAGTACCGCACCGTGCTCGTCGGCGGCATCATCATCGCGCTCGGGCACTTCACGCTGGCCTTCAAGGCGCTCCCCTTCTTCTACACGGGCCTGGGCCTGATTGTGGTCGGCACGGGACTGCTCAAGCCGAACGTCAGCACGATGGTGGGTTCGCTGTACGCACCGGGCGACTCCCGCCGCGACGCGGGATTCTCGATCTTCTACATGGGGATCAACCTCGGGGCGTTCATCGGCCCGCTCGTCGCCGGCTATCTGGCGCAGCGGGTCGACTGGCACCTGGGTTTCGCGTCGGCAGGCATCGGCATGGCGTTCGGCGTCACGCAGTATGTGCTGGGAAAGCGGCGTCTCCGGCCGGCTCTCGAGCGGCTGGCCGTCAAGCCGACCGACGCCGGCTCGAGCACAACGGGCGAAGCTGTGACGGGATCCGGACTGGCCTTCACGACGGCGGAGTGGAAGCGCATCGGCGCAATCGTCGTGTTCTTCCTGGTCGCGATCCTCTTCTGGGGCGCGTACGAACAGGCAGGCTCGACGCTCAATCTCTTCGCGGACCGCTACACGCGAACGGAGATGTTCGGCTTCTCGTTCCCGTCCTCCTGGTTCCAGTCCGTGCAGCCCATCTTCGTGATCCTGCTCGCGCCGGTGTTTGCGTGGCTCTGGATGCGGCTCGGACCGCGCGAGCCGTCGGTGCCGGCCAAGTTCGCGTTCGGCCTGCTCTTCATGGGTCTGTCGTTCCTCGTGCTCATGCCGGCCGGCGCGATGGCGCAGGCGGGCAGCGGTGTACGCGTGAGCCCCTGGTGGCTGATCGCGGCGTACGGCATCTCGGAGCTCGGCGAGCTCTGTCTGAGCCCTGTGGGGCTCAGTGCCGTCACGAGACTCTCCCCCGCGCGCATCGTCGGTCTGATGATGGGCGTGTGGTTCCTGTCGAACGCCTTCGGCAACAAGCTGGCGGGCTGGGCGGCCGGGTTCTTCAGCACGATGCCGCTCCAGTCCCTCTTCGGCGTGGTGACGGCCGTCCTCCTGGTGTCGGCCGTGATCATGTTCGCGCTGGTCAAGCCGATGCGGCGCCTGATGGTCGAAGGGAAATAGAGGCGACTCCTCATGGTCCTCGAGAAATACAAGCAGAAGCGAAACTTCAGCGCGACGCCCGAGCCGGCCGGCGACCTCGAGGTCGCTGCCGCCCGAGCGAAAAAGGCGAAGGCGGGCAGCCTGTTCTTCTGCGTGCAGAAGCACCTCGCCAGCCACCTGCACTACGATTTCCGGCTCGAGTACAAGGGCGTCCTGCTCTCGTGGGCAGTGCCGAAGGGGCCGTCGCTCGACCCGAAGACGAAGCGGCTCGCCATGCACGTCGAGGATCATCCGATCGAGTACGGCACGTTCGAGGGGGTCATCCCCGAGGGCTATGGCGCCGGCATCGTCATGCTCTGGGATCAAGGGACATGGATGCCCGAGGGCGAGGATGTCGATGCGGCGCTCAAGAAGGGGGACCTCAAATTCACGCTGGACGGCTTCAAGCTGAAGGGGTCCTGGGTGCTCGTCCGCACGGGCGGACGATGGGGGTCGTCGTCCGGCGGCGGAGACGCGCGGAGCTGGCTCCTCATCAAGCATCGTGACGACTGGGCCGGCGACGTGGACATCGCGGAGTTCGCTCCGCTCAGCGTGAAGAGCCAGGGGAACTTCGAGGACATCCTGGCTGCGGATCGTCCGGATGTATGGAAATCGAACCGGCCCGCCAAGGGAGGCGAAGCGGGCGCGATGCTGGCGACCATCATCGAGCGCGCTGCGAAGCTGAAGGCCGGCAAGCGGTCCGCCGCAGCCCACTCTCCGGCCGCAGAGGCTAAGACGGTCACCAGGAAAGCGGCGCCGGCGCCGCGTGCAGGCAAGGCCACGACAGCCTCCGAAAAATCCGGGAGAGCGAAGCCGGCCGCACGGAGCGTCAAACGGGCAGCGACCACGGGGAAGCCGTCAGTCAGGACGAGCGCGACGCGCTCCAGGAAATCATCATGAACAAGAGCGACTTCATTCTGTTCAGCGGCGGGGCGCCCGGCGCGGAGGCGGAATTCGGCGCGTGCGCCGAGCGCCACGGCATCGAGGAAGTCAACTTCACCTTCGAAGGGCACGTCGAGGCGCGGCGCAGAGGGGTGCGTGTGCTCAATCACGAGGAGCTGCAGGCGGGCGACGTGAGCCTCGAGTACGTGTCCCGGCTGATGAACCGCCGCTACACGGACAGCCCGCTGATCCGCAAAGTGCTGCAGTCGCTCTGGTATCAGGTCAACAACGGCCAGGAGATCTACGTCCTCGGTGTCATCCAGCAGGACAAGACCGTCCGCGGCGGAACCGGCTGGGGCGCCGAGTTCGCCAAGTTATGCAACAAGCCGCTGTTTGTGTTCGATCAGGAAAAGGACGGCTGGTTCGGCTGGACGGGCGACGACTGGAAGACTCTCGGCAACACGACGCCGACGATCTCCCACCCGCACTTCACCGGCACTGGCACCCGCAAGGTCCACGACAACGGCAAGAGAGCGATCGAAGAGCTCTTCACGAAGTCGTTCGAATAGCGCCTCGATAATGGGGACACTCACCTTTACGGTAAGTGATTGAAAACACAGGCGCGATTTTTGGCCACTCGATTTCGCAGGACTTTTCGACTGGCCGATTTTCAGCCCTTTGCTTTCAACGACTTACCGTAAAGGTGAGTGTCCCCATTTTCAGGAGCGCTCGTCGAGCTCCACCCAGCGCGCGAGCACCGTTTCGAGCTCTTTCGCAATCGCGTCGATTCGAGCGAGCACGCCCTTGATGTGCGCGGCGCTTTCCTTGTAGAAGGCAGGCAATGCCGACTCCTCTGCAGCCTCGCCTGTTCGGCCTCGAGCGCCTCGATGTGCGCGGGCAGCGAGTCGAATTCCTTCTTCTCTTTGAACGAGAGCTTCTTCGCGGGCGTTTTCGGCGTCTCCGTCTGCTGCGGACGCTTCCCGCCAACCGAGTCCCGAGCGCCGGGTCCCGAGTCCCGAGTCCCGGATCCCGAATCCCGGCCGGGTCCCGACTGACGGCTCTGTCTCAGGAAATCCTCGTACCCGCCGACATATTCGGTGACGCCCCCCTGTCCATCGAAGGCCAGGGTGCTCGTCACGATGTTGTCGAGAAACGTCCGGTCGTGGCTGACGAGCAGCACGGTGCCGTCGAACCCGCCGATCAGCTCCTCCAGGAGCTCCAGTGTTTCGATGTCGAGGTCGTTCGTGGGTTCGTCGAGGACCAGGACGTTGGCCGGACGCGCGAAGAGCCGCGCCAGCATCAGCCGGTTGCGCTCTCCGCCGGAGAGGAGCTTCACCGGCGACTGTGCACGCTCGCGCGGGAACAGGAAATCCGCCAGGTAGCCGATGACGTGCCGGGGCTCGCCATTGGCGATGATCACGTCGTTGCCGCCATTCACGGTGTCGGCGACCGTGCGCTCCGGATCGAGCTGCTCGCGCTGCTGATCGTAGTACGCAATCTGGAGGCGCGCCCCTTGTCTGACCTCGCCGGAATCCGGCTCCGTCTCCCCCACCAGCATCCGCAGCAATGTCGTCTTGCCGGATCCGTTCGGTCCGATGAGCCCCACGCGGTCCCCACGCAGAATCCGCTGCGAGTAGTCCCGGATCACCGGCACGCCGCCGAGCGATTTGCTGACGCGGTCCGCGTGAAAGACAAGCTTACCTGTCGTCTCCGACGCGTCCACGTTCATCCGCACGGTCCCGGACTGCGCGCGGTACTCGGCGCGCTGCTGACGGAGCGCCATCAGATCCTTGACGCGTCCTTCGTTCCGGGTGCGCCTCGCCTTCACGCCCTGGCGCAGCCAGGCTTCTTCCTTCTCCAGTTTCTTGTCCAGGCGCGCCAGTTCCCCCGCTTCCGCGTCGAGCGCGTCGGCCTTCTTCTGGAGATACAGCGGATAGCTGCCAGGCCAGGACGTCAGCCGTCCACGATCGAGCTCGACGATGCGGGTGGAGAGCGCCGAGAGGAATGCGCGGTCGTGCGTGACGAAGAGCAGCGCACCGCCGAAGGTCCGCAGGTAGTCTTCGAGCCAGCGGATCGCGTCGATGTCGAGATGATTCGTCGGCTCGTCGAGCAGCAGCAGATCCGGGTCGGACACGAGTGCCTTCCCGAGAAGCGCCCGGCGGCGCCAGCCTCCGGAGAGCTCGCGCATCGGGCGGTCGGCGGGCAGTGCGAGGCGGGTCACCACCGTCTCGACTTTCTGCTCGAGGCGCCAGCCGTCGCGTTCCTCGAGCTGATGCTGCGACTCACCCAGCTGCGCGAGGGCGACAGGATCTTCGGCGTTCTCGGCGACGCGTACCGCCGCGCGATGGTAGTTGGCGACCAGTGTCCCCAGTTCACCGAGGCCGCTCGCGACCTCCTCGAACACGGAACGCTCCTCTGAACCGGGCACGTCCTGCTCGAGCCGCGCGATGCGCACACCGGGACTCCGCCAGACCGTTCCCGCGTCGGGCGGCAGCTCGCCGGAAATGACTTTCAGGAGGCTGGACTTGCCCGTCCCATTCCGGCCGATGAGCGCAATGCGCTCCCCGGGCTCGATCCGCAGATCGGCGGCGTCGAAGAGCGGCAGGTGACCAAATGCGAGCGCAACGGAATCGAGGGTAATAAGGGGCAATGGACTCTTGTTCTCTGATGTGACTGACGGCTGACGCTGGCGGCGTTGGGCACGAAGGGTGTCGACCGTGCCCGCCGAAGTCGGCCTTACGAATCAACAACTTACCGTAAAGGTGAGTGTCCCCATTTACAGCAGCCTGGATGCAAGCACGGCCCACACACCCTGCGCGAGGCGCCGGCGATCGTGGCGGGCGATGTCGCCGCACCAGAATTCTCCGGTGACGACCTCGCACGAGTCGGGCACGTCGCCCAGCTCCAGTGGACGCTTGTGCTCGGCGTAGTAGCGGGTCAGCGTCTCCTCCGATGGACGTGCCGTGTTGAAGATCGCCACGTCGACGGGTCGCCCGATGGCCTCACTCATCCGCCGCACGGCTTCACCGGCGGTGAAGTGCCACATGCCACGACCTTCCGTCAGCAGGTTCGTGACGAGAATGACCGGCCCCTTCACATGCCCCAGGGCGTCGCGGGCGCCCCGCACGAGAAAGATCGGCAGCAGGCTCGTGTAGAAGCTGCCCGGACCGATGATGACCGCTTCGAACTGCGGGATTTCGCGTGCGGCCGCCTCGTGCAGGCCGACTTCGGGCTCGAGCCACAGCCGCGTGATCGCGTGTCCGGCACTCTGGCCCGCATCGACCTCGACCTCGCCGCGCGTCCGGGTCCCGTCGCCATATTCCGCGCAGACGCTCGCCTGCTCGACGCTGACCGGCCACACGCGCCCCGCGCAGCCGAGCAACGCGCGAAGCCCATCGACCGCCGCCAGGAAGTCACCGCTGTACTGTTCCATCATCGAGAGGAGCAGGTTGCCACCGGTGTGGCCGCGCAGACGCGCGTGCTCGCCCATGGTCAGCCTCGACAGGAGCACACGTCGCGCCTCCTTCTCGTTCCGCGCCAGCGCGAGCGCGCATTTCAGCACGTCCCCCGGCGGCAGCACGCCCAGCTGATCGCGCAACTGCCCCGAGCTGCCTCCGCTGTCGAACATGGTGACCACGGCGTTCAGCGTCAGCCACGGGTTCGCCTTCAGCCCGCCGAGCAGGCTGGGCAGACCCGTGCCCCCGCCGAAACACCCCACGTTCACCCTGCGGAGATGCATAACCCCTCATTATTCCACGACGGGACTATCGGAGGCGCCTATCACAGCTATCAGCTACCAGCTCTCAGCTGACAGCTGATGGCTGAAGTCTGAGAGCTGTCTCGCGCATAATGATCCAATGGACTCTGCCTCGTTGACCTCGGAAGAACGCCGCGCGCTCACCGGGATGGCCACGGACCTCGGGCGCGTGTTCGGCATCCCGGCTGCTCTCGCTCGCCGCATACGGGCTGAACGCGCCGTCCGCCTCTCCCCGCCTCGTCCATTCCATCGCCCTCGTGGAACGCCTCGCGTTCGGCGATCTCACGCAGTGCGCCCCGCTCGCATCGGGATGGCGGCGCCGCTCGCTGGCAGTGCCGCTGATTCTGGAGCGGGAGGAGTTTCTGCGAACACTCGACGTGTTCCCGCTCGAATACGGCGACATCATCGCGCATCACGAGCTCGTGGCCGGCACCGACCTCTTTGCCGGCGCCCGCGTCGCGCCCGACGACATGCGGCGCGCGTGCGAGCTGGGGGCGAAGAGTCACCTCATTCATCTGCGAGAAGGGTTCCTGGAAGCCGGCGGAGATTCCCGGACGACCGGGCGGCTCATCGCCGCCTCGGCGGCGCCGTTTCGTGCGCTGCTGGCGAACATCGCCCGGCTCGCGGACGACCACGACCCTGACGTCGCGGCCACGGCTGAACGTCAGATCGGCATTCCCGCCTCGGTGGTGCGCGACGTACTCTCGGCGGGCGCCGGTCACAACAGCACGATCGCCGATCCCACCGCGCTCCTCTCCCGCTACATCGCGGCCGCGGAACAGGTGTGGGAATTCGTCGACACATGGCGGGCACGCGCATGATCCAGCGCCTCGTGCTGGCGCTGTGCCTCGGCCCGCTGCTGCTCGCGCCGGGCGCGGCGTCGGCGCAGCCGGCCCCGCCGGTGCTCACCGGCCCGGTGACCGACAACGCACGCGTCATCGATGCGGCGAGCGCCGCCGAGCTCGACCGCCGCATTCGTGCGCTGCTGGCCGCCACCGGTGACGCGGTCGTTGTCGCCACGGTCCCGACATTCCAGCCGTACGGCGACATTCGCGAGTTCGCCGGCAAGATGTTCGAAAACGGCGGGCGGGGCATCGGCGCCAAGGGTAAGGACAACGGGATCCTGATCGTGGTCGCCGTCAAGGACCGGAAGGTCGACATCGAGGTGGGCTACGACCTCGAACAGTTCATCACGGATGGTTTTTCGGGTGACACGATTCGCAACGCCATCACACCGCAGTTCCGGAGCGGAAACTACGGCGCGGGGCTGCTGGCGGGCGCCACACGCATCATCAACCGGATTGCCGAGGGACGCGGCGTCAAACTCCAGGAGGTCCCGGCAGAACAGCCGGCGCCGCGGCGGCGATCGCCGGGCATTCCGCTCGGAACAATCGCGTTCTGGATCGTCTTCGCCATCATCTTCAGCCTGCGGGGCCGGGGACGCCGCGGACGGTCCTGGGGCGGCGGACCGTGGAGCGGCTGGAACAGCGGCATCGGACCATTCGGCGGAGGCGGCGGATTCGGTGGAGGGTTCGGCGGGTTTGGCGGAGGCGGCGGTGGCGGTGGCGGCGGTGGTGGATTCGGCGGCTTCGGCGGTGGCCGCAGTGGCGGAGGCGGCGCATCCGGAGGCTGGTAGTAGACTTGCAGCGTAGGCGGTCGAAAGTCTGTGACCGAAAAGAAAAGGCAAGAGCCAATGAGACGACTTCGATTCGTGCAAGCAGCTGTCATGGCCATCATGGTCATGACATTGTCCGGTTGCTCGTACAACAAGTTCACGACGCAGGAAGAGGGGATCAAGGCGCAGTGGGCGCAGGTGCAGAACCAGCTCCAGCGCCGCAACGACCTGATCCCCAACCTGGTCGCGACGGTGAAGGGCTATGCCGCGCACGAGGCGGGCGTCTTCAAGGACATCGCGGATGCGCGCTCCCGGCTGCTGGCGGCGAAGACGCCGGAGGAGTCCATCCAGGCTGCCAACCAGCAGACCTCCGCGCTCGGACGGCTCCTGGCAGTTGTCGAGAGCTATCCAAACTTGAAAGCGGACCAGCAGTTCCTCAGGCTGCAGGACGAGCTCGCGGGTACGGAGAATCGCCTCGCCACCGAGCGGATGCGCTACAACGAGCTCGTGCGCGACTACAACGCGCAGCGTAACCGGTTCCCCTCCAACGTGACGGCCAAGATGTTCAAGTTCAAGGAATATCCGTACTGGGAAGTGCCTGCGGAAGCGAAACAGGTGCCCAAGGTGACCTTCTGAACCGCGCCTGTCCGCATATCTTTCCCTGATGGCGATCAGAGACAGCCTGCTGCCGGAATACGACCACGAGATGGCCACGACCCGGCGGCTGTTCCAGCGCATACCCGAGGCCGATCTCGGCTGGAAGCCTCACGACAAATCGATGGGGCTCGGACATCTCGCCAACCACATCGTCGGCATTCCGCATTGGTGCACGCTCGTGCTCGGAAACGCCGTCTTCGACATCACGTCACTGGGACCGGATCCCCGCGCCGTGGCTCCGCCGTCAGTCGCGCACCTGATATCGGATTTCGACGCGAAGGTCGTCGCGGCCCGCACGGCGCTGGCCGATGCGCCGGACCCTGTCATGCTGAGTCCCTGGACGCTCAAACACGGGGATCAGGAGATCTTCACCCTGCCCCGCGTCGCGGCCATTCGGTCGTTCATCATGAACCACCTCATTCACCACCGCGGTCAACTGACCGTCTACCTGCGGTTGAGAGACGTCGCGCTGCCCTCGATCTACGGCCCGACCGCCGACGAAATTTAGGTGATCCTGGGAGACGATTCCGCGGCACGGGGACAGGCGGCCCCGCTCTGGGTGATCGCGCTGTCGCTGGTTCCGTTCATCTTCCTCTCCACGTTGAACGCGGCCGGATACCGGTACGGCGCGTCTGACCTCGCGTTCTATGTCCCGGCGGCACTCGTGCAAATCAATCCGGCGTTTTTCCCGCGCGACGGAGAGCTCATTGCCGCGCAGGCGAAGCTGACGGCGATTGACGAAGTCCTTGCGGCGATCGTGCACGTCACAGGGATCTCGCTGCCCTCGCTGTTCGCCGTCCTGTACTGCGTGGCGCTGGCGGTGCTCGCGGCCGGCCTCTGGCTGGTGGGCTCACGTCTGTATCGCACGGCGGGGACGACGCTGGCGCTGACTGCGGCGATGACGTTGCGGCATGCGATTGCGAGGTCGGGCACGAACACGCTCGAGGCGTACTTCCATCCGCGCCAGCTCGCGTTTGCGTGCGGCGTCCTGGCCCTCGCGGGATTTCTGAGCCGCAAACGCGCCCTGACGATGGCGCTGCTCGTGGCCGCTGCGCTCCTTCATCCGACGACGGCGCTGTGGTTTGCGATCTGGCTGGCCGTGGCAACAGCTGTCGAAAACCGTCAGGCTCGCGTGCCCCTCGCGGCTGCAGCTGCGCTCGCGGGCATCCTCGGTCTCTGGGCCCTCACGTCCGGACCGCTCGCAGGCCGGCTGACGATCATGGATCCGGAGTGGCTTGGAACGCTGACCACCAAGGACTATCTCTTTCCCCTCCAGTGGCCCCTGGATGTCTGGCTCATCAACCTCCTCTACGCTCCGGTCATCGTCATGCTTTATCGCCGGAGGGCGGCGGCCGGAGCGATCGTCAGGGGGGAGACCGGTCTGGTCATCGGCTGCCTGACGCTGTTCCTGATATTCGCGCTGTCGCTTCCCTTCAACGCGGCCCGCGTGGCCCTGGCCGTGCAGCTGCAGATCCCGCGGATCTTCTGGATGCTGGACTTCGTCGCCACGCTGTATGTCGTCTGGATCTTCGCGGAAGGCGCCGCTCCCACCGCGCGCCGTGCGTGGCTGACCGCGGCTGTCGTCACGGTGGCGTCTCTGGCGCGGGGCTCGTACGTGATGCTGGTGAAGTTTCCCGAGCGTCCCGTTGCGCAGCTGGACGTCGCCGACACCGACTGGGGCCGGGCGATGGCGTGGGCGCGGACGACACCTGACGGCTCCGGCTGGCTGGCCGATCCCATGCACGCCATCAGGTACGGGACCAGCGTCCGCGTCGCCGGACAGCGTGACGTATTCGTCGAAGCCGTCAAAGACACGGCCATCGGGATGTACGAGCGGAGCATCGCCATCCGCACACGCGACCGCCTCACGGAGCTCGGAGACTTCGAGAGGCTGACGCCCGATCGTGCGCGAGCCCTCGGCGGGCGGTACGGACTCGACTATCTCGTCACCGAGACCGCGCTGGAACTTCCGCTCGCGTTCCAGAGCGGCGAGATGAGGGTCTATCGGCTTCGCTGACGGGACTCGGAACTCGATCGGAGCTGATAGCTGATAGCTGATGTCCTACACACCGAAACGCTTTCTCCGGAACGGCCATGCGATGACGGTGTACTGCTGGGCGCGCCGGCGTGAGTTTCCGGGACTCCCGGCCGCTACCGCGCGGGAGTTCGACGTCGAGCCCGGCACCCGCGTGCTCGCACACTGTTACTGGCAAACGCAGCCGTCCGCGCATCCGGCGCTGATCGTCCTGCATGGTCTCGAGGGCTCGAGCAACGCTCACTACATGCGCGGAATCGCCGACAAGGCCTTTGCGCACGGCTTCAGCGTGATCCTCCTCAACCAGCGCAACTGCGGCGGGACCGAGCATCTCGCACCGGGTCTCTACCACTCGGGCCTCACGCATGACGCGGACCATGTCATTCGCGAGATCGCCGACGAAGGCATCAGCCGGGTCGTCGTGGCGGGCTACTCACTTGGCGGCAACCTCGCCCTCAAGCTCGCCGGCGACTATGGGGACACCCCCCCGGCATCATTGCGGGGTGTGTGCGCGATCTCTCCGGTCCTCGAGCTGTCGGCCTGCGTCCGCGCGCTCGAGAGGCGGCAGAACGTCGTCTATCAGTGGAACTTCGTACGAGGCCTCAAGGCACGGATGCGGCGTAAAGCGGTGACCCACCCTGGCCACTATCCCGTCGCACGCCTCGCCGACGTGCGGAGCGTCCGGCATTTCGACGAGGTGTTCACCGCACCGCACTTCGGCTTCCAGGGGGCCGACGACTACTATCACCGCGCCAGCGCCATGCGGGTCATCGACCGCATCCGCGTGCCGGCGCTCATCGTCACCGCCGAAGACGATCCGTTCGTCCCCACCGATCCGTTCCGCGATCCCCGGCTCACCGGCAACGACCACATCACCCTGATCGTCACGCCGCACGGCGGCCATTGCGGCTTCGTCTCGGACGCGACCCCGACCGACGACGGGTATTGGGCGGAACAGCAGGTCGTCGAGTTCGCAGAAAGACTGACGAAATAGATCAGGATTCACGTGCTACGTGCTACGTGCTACTACGGCGTAGCTTCCGCCTTTAGGCGGAAGTCGCGAGGCCCCGAATAGCGCTGGAAGCTGATAGCTGACAGCTGTTAGCTGTCAGAGCGCCTCGATGAACCTCTTCGCGAAGTCGGGGCCCAGCCCCTGCTCTTCGTGCTTGAAGTAGACGAAGACGTCACGCACACCGTCCAGTCCCCGAGCCGTCGCGGCCCACCTCTCGACGTCGGCCTGCTGATACCCTTCGTCGCGCAGGCGAAAGTACGCGTAGTCGGCGGTCACTTCGACGGGCGTGCTCAGCTTTTCGCTGTCGGCCACGCAGAGCGCCACGTTCCTCGAGCGAAGGACGTCGTACGTCTCGGCGTCGAGCCACGAGGCATGCCGGAACTCGACAGCGGCGCGGGTGCCCTCGGGCAGCAGCTCGACGAATGCGCGCAGCACGGCGGCGTCCTTCTTGAACGTCGGGGGCAGCTGGAACAGAAGCGCACCGAGCTTCGGCCCCAGCGTCCGGGCGGTGCGGCAGAACGACTGGAGCAGATCCTCGCAGCGCTGCAGCTTCGCATCGTGCGTGATGCGGCGCGGCGCTTTCAGCGTGAACTGGAATGGCTCGGGCGTGCCTTCCGCCCAGCCGGCCAGCAGCTTCTCGGTCGGGATCCGGTAGAAGGTGTAGTTGATCTCGACCGTGGAGAACCGCTCGGCATAGTAGCCGAGCATCTTTGCGGTGCTGAATTTCTCCGGATAGAAGGTGCCTCGCCACTCCGGATAGTTGTAACCGGACGTGCCGACGTGAACGTGGGCTGCAGACTGTGACACGCGGGTCAGTCTACAACGCGGCCGGTCGTGGGACGGCATCTTCCCACGTCCGGACACCGTGCCCGGATCGGGGACACCTGGCTGACTGTCGTAACCGTCAAGTCCTCAGTCGGTTAGACAGGGACGAGGTGGATGGCAGGGGGTTCGCTTGACGTCGCACATGCTCCACGACCTGCGTCAGGCCCTCCGTGGGCTGTTTCGCACGCCAGGTTTCACCGCGGTTGCCGTCGTGACCCTGGCCCTCGGCATCGGCGCCAATACCGCCGTCCTCACCGTGGCACGCGCGGTCTTCTCGAACCCCCTGCCCTTTGCCGACCCCGACCGTCTCGTGTCGCTCTCTGAAAGGCGCAGCGGCAGCCGGAACACCAACCTCCCGGTCTCCGGTCACGAATATGCCGCCTGGACGGACTCGAACCAGGTTTTCGACGCGCTCGCCCTCTCCCGCGGCGAGCGGCTGAACCTGACCGGCACGGGCGAGCCCGAAGCGATTGCGGTGATGCGTGTCTCTGCGGGTTACCTGCCGCTGGTCGGTCTGCAGCCGGCGCTCGGGCGCGGGTTCGCCGAGGGAGACGATGTAGACGGCCGGAACAGAGTCGCGATCCTGAGCGATCGACTCTGGCGCCGCCGCTTTGCGGCCGACGACAGCGTGATTGGCACGCGCATCACGCTCGACGACGAGCCCTACACCGTCGTGGGAGTTCTCGCCCCTCTGCCGGCGTCACTGACCCCGGACGTCCTGGCCCCAATCGACATGCCGGATCAGATCCGCGCGGTCGGCCGTCACAATCTTCAGGTCATCGGACGTCTCAGGGCGTGAGATTGGCGTCCGCATGGCGCTCGGCGCACAACCGCGCGAAATTCTTCGACTGGTCATCGAGCAGGGGCATGCGGCCGATCTTCGCGGGGGTCGCCGTGGGGATTGCGGGTGCCGTCGGCGGCACACCGTTCATCTCCAACCTCCTCTTCGGGGTAGCACCGCTCGATCCTCTGACGTTCGGCATCGCTGTCGTCCTGCTGACTGGCGTCGGCTTCGCCGCGTGCTGGATTCCTGCACGGCGGGCAACCCGCGTGGATCCACTGACGGCCCTGCGCGCCGAATAGGCCACGCCATGTTCAACGACCTTCAATACGCAGCCCGCGCGTTCTGGCGAACACCCGGGTTCACCATCGTCGCCATCCTCACGCTGGCGCTGGGCATCGGCGCCAGCACGGCCATCTTCAGCGTCGTCAACGGCGTGCTTCTCCGGGCACTTCCGTATCCCCGCCCCGACGAGATCCTGCGGGTCTGGACGACGAGTGCCGGCGAGCCGAGGAGCGCGCACGCGCCGGCGGACTTCCTGGATCTCCAGCGTGAGAACCACTCGCTGTTGAAGCTGGCGGGCTACCGCGAAGACGCGCTCACCGTGGTCCCGGCCGGTGGGGAACCCGTACGGTTCTCCGGTGCGCTCGTCACCGTGGACTACTTCGATGTCTTCGGCATGCCGGCCGCCCTGGGGCGTACGTTCAGCCGCGCCGCGGACTCCGCGACGAACGAACCGCTGGTCGTGCTCAGCAACGCCGCGTGGACGCATCAATTCGGCGCAGACAAGGAAATCGTGGGCACGAGAGTGCGCATCAACGGCGTGCCGCACACGGTGGTTGGCGTGATGCCGTCGGCGTTCGCGTATCCCGAGGAGGCACAGGCCTGGGTGCTGTCCGCGAAGCCCGTGCCGCTTCCTCCGGTGGACATTCCCGGTGACCTCCTCGAGAGCCGTGGCGTTCACTATTTCAACGCTGTCGGCCGGCTTCGTCCGGGCGTGACGCCCGAGCAGGCCCAGGCGGATCTGAAGTCCATCGCGGACGATCAGATGAAGCGGTTCCCGGAGATGAATGGCGACCGCGGCGTCTCCGTCGTGCGGCTGCACGAGCAAATCGTCGGCGACGTGAGGGCGGCACTCATCATGCTGCTCAGCGCTGTGGGGATCGTCCTGCTGATCTCCTGCGCCAACGTCGCGAGCCTCCTGCTGGCGCGCGGGGCCGGGCGACGCCGCGAGCTCGCTATTCGTGCGGCTCTTGGGGCACGGCGGACGCGGCTCGTCCGCCAGCTGATTACGGAAAGCCTGCTGCTGTGGGCGGCCGGCGGCGCGGCAGGGCTCATTGCCGGGACATGGGCGATCGCGCTCCTCCTGAAAGTCATTCCCGAAGGGATCCCACGAGTTCAGCAGATCGGCCTGGACCTCCGGGTTGCAGGCATTGCCGGGGTGGTCTCGTTCGCGAGCGCGCTGATTTTCGGCCTGATCCCGGCGCTGCAGGCTTCGCGCGTCGATGGCGCGCTGGCCCTGCGCGACGCCGATCGTGCGACGACGGCGGGACGCACGCAGGGACGCACACGCGCCGCGCTCGTCGTTGGTGAGATCGCGCTGACGTCGATCCTGCTTGTCTGCGCCGGGCTCTTCGCGAACAGCTTCGTGAGGCTGCAGAACGTCGACCCCGGATTCCGCACGGAAGACGTGTCGCTCGTTCCCCTGCCTCTGCCTCAGGCGAAGTACCTGGATGGCAAACGCCAGGCTGCGTTCTACCAGCGCATCATGGAGGGGCTGCAGCAGAGGCCCGAAGTCCGCTCCGCTGCGATTCTCTTTCCATCGCCGATCCAGGGAGCGAATGCCAACGGCTCCTTCAGCGTCGAAGGCAGCCCCATCCAGGCTCGCGCGGATCGTCCGTTCACGGCGATTGGCTCGGTCTCCGCCGACTATTTCCGGACGCTCGGGATTCCCCTGATCCAGGGGAGGACATTCGGAGAGCAGGACCGTGACCCCGCGCCCGCGGTGGGAATCGTCAATGCGGAGCTCGCGCGCAGATATCTGGCAGGCCGCGATCCCATCGGCATTCGCGTCAGGTTCGGCGACTCGGGTGACGACTGGATCGGGCTCGCTGGTTCCTTCGCCGCGAGCCGCCTTCTGGCCCGTTTCCTGTTCGGGGTCGGCTTCACAGATCCACTCACGTACGCCGCAGTCACGCTTTTCCTGCTCGCCGTCGCCCTTCTGGCGTCGTACATTCCGTCGAGACGCGTCTTGAGCATCGATCCGGTGACGGCCCTGAGGACCGATTGATTCTTCGTGCGATTCACCATGTCGAAACGCCAAGGGTAAATCATGAACGACTTGAAGTGCGCGATCCGGGCCTTCCTGCGCACACCCGGTTTCACGCTGGTCGCAGTCCTGACGCTGGGCCTCGGCATCGGCGCCACGACCGCCATCTTCAGCGTGGTCAACGCGGTGCTGCTCAGGCCCCTGCCCTATGCGAGCGCCGACCAGCTGGTGGCGACGCGCGGCTCGCTTGCCGATCTCCGCGATTTCGAGGCTGCGAGCCAGTCGTTCGAGGGCATGGCATTCTGGGCGTCGAATCAGTACAACCTCCGGACGGACGCGGCAACGAGCCAGGTGCTTGGCGGCCTGCTGACGGGCAATCTATTACCGCTGCTTGGAGTACAGCCGGCGCTGGGCCGCAACTTCACACCTGAGGACGAACGGCAACAGACGGTCATCCTGAGCGACGCGCTCTGGCGAACGCGGTTCGGCGGCGATCCGGGTGTGCTCGGACGAGCTATCGATCTGGGGGGACAGTCCTATACCGTCATCGGCGTCGCGCCCGCGTGGTTCCGGTTTCCCAGCGCCGCCTTTCAGTTGTGGACCCCGTTGCGCCTCATCGACCAGCAGGCGCCCAGGCAGGCCGCCAACCGGGCGTTCCGGATCTTCAGTGGCGTCGCACGACTGAAGAACGGCGTGACCCTCGAGCAGGCCCGGTCGGAGTCCGCAGCGTTCAGCACGAGACTGGCGCGGGAGTTCCCGGCGACGAACGAAGGGGTGACGCTCGCGCTCGCGCCGCTCTACGACCGGCTTGTCGGAGATGCCAGACCCGTCCTCAGAGTCCTGCTCGGCACCGTGGCCCTGCTGCTCCTGATCGCGTGCGCGAACATCGCCAACCTGCTGCTCGCGCGGACCACGGTTCGAGAGCGCGAATTCGCGATCCGTACCGCGCTCGGCGCCGGGCGCGGCCGGCTGCTTCGCCAGCTGATCACCGAAAGCCTCACGCTGGCGTTCGCGGGCGGGCTGCTCGGGCTCCTGATCACGATGTGGGGGATCGACGCGCTCCCCGCCGTTCTCGAGGCGCGTCTGCCCCGAGCCGACGGGATTCGCGTCGACGGCTCCGTGCTCGCGTTCTCGATGCTGACGACGCTGCTGACAGGCCTCTTCTTCGGCCTCGCGCCCGCTTTCCAGGCGGCAAGGGGCACGTCCCGATCGCTCAAAGAAAGCGGACGCACTGTCGCAGGAGGCACCGGGGGACGACGGGTGCGGCGGACACTCGCGGTGCTCGAGATCGCGCTCGCGCTCGTCGTGCTGGTGGGTGCGGGACTGCTGGTCCGCAGCTTCATCTCCATCACGACGCGGAACGCGGGCTTCTCCCCTGACCACCTGCTCTCGTTCAACGTGCAGTTCGTGCCGCTTCCCGATGACGCGTCACGCACGCAGGCGGCCGCGCAGCTCGTCGACAAACTGTCGCAGCTGCCCGGCGTGGAAGCGGCCGGCGGCGCAACCGGCCTCGCGGCCGTGACGCCTCAGCGCGCGACCCGGTTCGCGATCGACGGACGAACGCTGACGGCCGATGAGGACTCGGCGTTGTTCATCGCCGTCACACCCGGCTACTTCGCCGCGCTGCGAACGCCCATCCTGCAGGGGCGGCCAATCGAGCGCACAGATTCAGCCGGGGGCGCGCGAGTCGTCCTCATCAACCGGACGCTCGCGCAGCAGTTGTTTCCGAACGCCGAGGCGATCGGCCGCCGGTTGAAGATCATCAATCCGGAGCAGTCCGCGGAGTGGCGGACGATCGTCGGCGTGGTCGGTGACGTCAAATACCAGGGGATCGAGGAGCAACCGAGGCCGGTGCTGTATACGCCGTACGCGCAGACGCCTTTCATGTGGCTCTACATGATGGTCCGTACCCCCGCGGGATTCGAAGCCACCGCGCAGGTGCTGCGAAAGGCGGTTCCCGAAGTGGCCCCGGTACTGGTGCCGGCCAACATCCGCCCGATGATTGACGTGCTTGCCGGGAACGTCGCGGAGCCGCGATTCAACATGCTGGTCGTCTCCACCTTCGCTCTGCTCGCACTCCTCCTGTCGGCCATTGGCATCTACGGTGTGATCGCCTATTCCGTCATACAGCGCACGCACGAGATCGGCGTTCGGATGGCACTCGGCGCGAACCGGGCGGACGTGCTCCGGCTGGTCGTCTCCGAGGGCCTGGGGGTCGCGCTCGGCGGTGTCGGACTGGGGCTGGCGGGCGCGACGGTCTTCACGAAACTGATGGCGGACCTCCTCTTCGGTGTCACCGCGCGCGATCCGCTCACGTTCGGCATCGGCGGCGTCCTGCTTCTTACCATCGCCCTCGCGGCGAGCTACATTCCCGCACGACGGGCATCGCGCGTGGAACCTGTCATCGCGCTGCGAACGGAATAGCAAAAACCTGCCGAGTCGTGTGCGCGGCCGAGCTGGCGTCGAACCCGGTTCGGCCAGGGTTCACCGGATGAGGTGGCACACGACCGCGGCAGTGTAAGCGCTTCCCCTCTGTGCCTCCTTAACACCTCAGATTTATCCATCCGGCGGCGGAAGGCGCCCATACTGCCGGGATTCCAGTGGAGCGCCTGTTGCAGGGTCTCTTGATGATCGACGTAATAATTTCAGGAGGATATTGATGAAGCTTCGCAATTTGATCGGGACCATGGCCGTGGCAGGTCTCGCGTTCGCGCCGCCCGCCGCCGTTGCACAGACAGCCAGCACGGCCGGCGCCGCCAAAGTGGACGACGGGGCCATCAAGACACGCATCGAGTCACGCCTCAAGAGCAGCGCGACGCTCAAGGGCGCCGATATCGATGTGGCCGTGGACCACGGCGTCGTCACGCTGACCGGGACCGTTCACTCGGAGGCGCAGAACCTGCGCGCCGCCAGCCTCGCCAAGGTGACGGGTGTCACCAACGTCGACAACAAGTTGAAGGTGGACAGTGCGAGCGCGCGCGCGATCGACAAGGCCGAAGACAAGACCGACAAGGCCATGGACAAGGCTGCCGACAAGACTGACAAGGCCATGGACAAGGCCGCCGACAAGAGCGAGAGCGCGATGCACAAGGCCGGGGACAAGACGGCCAACGCTGCGGAGAAGGTCGGCGAGAAGACCGCCGACGCGGCGCGTGCCACAGGCACGGCCGGAAAGAAGGCAGGCGTCAAAACGAAGGACGCTGCGGAGGATGTGGGCGGCAACGTGACCGACGGGTGGATCACGACGAAGCTGAAGGCGGACTTCGTGAACGAGGATCTGCTCAAGGGCAGTTCCATCAACGCCGACACGAACAACCACATTGTGACGCTCAAAGGCACGGTCGCCTCAGAGGCGGGCCGGGACCGGGCGGTTCAGATCGCGAAGACCACGAAGGGCGTCTCGCGCGTCGTTGACCAGCTCACGATCGCTCCGGCGAAGTAACAGCCTACGCGGCGCGCTTTCGACTGCGCGCGACGGCGAGCGACAGCACGACCAGTCCCCAGGCGGCGAGCGCCGCCGCCTGGGGCCACAACAGGTCCAGCCCGATCCCCTTCAGGAAAATCCCCCGCACGATCACCAGGAAGTATCGCAGCGGAATGAGGTACGTGAACGGCTGGATGACGGCCGGCATGTTCTCGATCGGAAAGATGAAGCCCGAGAGGTAGATCATCGGCGTCAGGAAGAAGAACGTCGCCGTCATCATCGCCTGCTGCTGCGTGTCCGAGATCGTCGAGATGAAGAGGCCCAGCGACAGCGTGCACAGCACGTAGAGCAGGCTCAGCGCAAACAGCAGCGTGAAGCTGCCGCGCAGCGGTACCTCGAACCAGAACACCGCGACCGCGACCACCAGCAGCACGTCGATCATCCCGATCACACCGAACGGCAGGAGCTTACCGACGATGAGCTCCCAGCGTCGAAGCGGCGTCACGTTCAGCTGCTCGAGCGTGCCGAGCTCCTTCTCCCGCACGATGGCCATCGCCGCAAGATTCGCGGTGACGACGAGCAGCACCAGCGCGAGCACGCCGGGAATCATGAAGTGGCGGCTCTCGAGCTGCGGGTTGAACCACACGCGGATGCGGCCGTCGATGCCCGCCGGACACGGTGTCCGCGCGGGCATCGCGGCGCCGCGCCAGCTCCTGGGCGTAGCCTCCGATCAGGCTCGTCGCGTACCCGAGCGCGACGGTCGTCGAGTTGGAGTCGCTGCCGTCGGCGATGACCTGCACGACGGCCGGCAGTCGGCGATCGATCCGCTCGCCATATCCGGCGGGGATCGAGAGCGCCAGCCAGGCGTTGCCGCTCTCCAGGAAGGGCTCGATCTCACGGGTGGTCGTGACCGTGTCGGACGACGGTGAAGTTTGCCGAGGCGTCGAACCGCGCGATGAGCTCCCGGCTGCCGGCCGAGCGATCGCCATCGGCGACGACGACGGGCACGTCCCGGACGTCGGTCGTCGCGGCATACCCGAGCATCGTCAGCTGCACGATCGGCGCGATGATGACGAGCCCGAACAGCCGCGGATTCTGGCGCAGCTCCAGGAACTCCTTGCGGACGAGGAATCGCAGCCGCTGCATGTCAGCCTCGATCTCTCGCGCAGGCGCAGCGACGCCAGGCCGAGCATCGCGACCGCGTAGAGCGCAGCGCGGCGAGCTGCGGCAAGCGAGGTGGCTCGAGCTCGGTACCCTTGAGCACGATGCCGCGGAGCGCGATCAGGAAGTACCGCGCCGGCACCACGTACGTCACGAGCTGCAGCGCCTGCCGGCATGCTGCTGATCGGAAAGATGAAGCCGGACAGCATGATCGTCGGCAGGAACGAGATGAGCAGCGCCATCTGGAAGGCCACCTGCTGCGTCTCGGCGACGGTCGAGATGAGGAGGCCCGTGCGCGAGCGCGCCGACGAGAAAGAGCGACAGCGCGAGCAGCAGCGCGAGCCAGTTGCCGCGCATCGGCAGTCCGAACAGCACCATCGAGGCGCCGATGATGAGAGCGGCCGAGGCGAGCGAGATCAGGAAGTAGGGAATGCGTCTTGCCGACGATGAACGAGAACGTGCTCGATCGGCGCCATCCGCACCTGCTCGATCGTCCCGGATCTCCTTCTCGCGGACGATCGACAGCGCCGTCGACGCCACGGCGGTGATCATGCGCGATGTAGGCGATGAGGCCGGGGACCAGAAAGAGCGTGCTGCGCAGCTCGGGGTTGTACCAGATGCGCGGCTCGACGTCAGCGAGCGGCGGCTGGACGATGCACGCCGCCCGGCGACAAACTCTGCCCCCGCCGTCCGCAGGATGACTGCCGGCGTAGCCGAGCACCGTCGTCGCGGTGTTGGCGTTGTCGCCGTTGATCAGCACCTGCACCGGTGCCAGCCTTCCGGAACGCACTGTCACGGCCGAATCCTTCGGGAATCACCAGCGCGGCCCGCGCCTCGTTCAGGTCGAGCAGGCGCTCGACATCGGCTCGGCGAGTGGACCGAGGCGGCGAGGTCGAAGTAGCCCGAGTTGATGAACGCCGAGACGACCGCGCGGCTCTCCGGCGTGCCGTCGCGATCTTCGACCGCCAGGCGATGTGACGGATGTCGAAGTTCAGCGCGTAGCCGTAGAGCAGCAGAAAGAAGCGCCGGGACGAAGACGAGGATGAGCAGCGTGCGCCGATCGCGCGCGATCTGCCGCAGCTCCTTCCGGCAGACGGCAAGGGCCTTGGTCATGCGGCGGTTCCCCTGGCACGCTCGGCCTTCTCCACGACGTCGAGGAACACGTCCTCGAGCGACGGGGCCACGTCCTCGGCGCTCTCGACCGCGATGCCGAGCGCCCGGAGCTTCCGCGGCGAGGTCCCCGGCGCCGGCGCGAGTCGCCGCTGCGCAGCACGGCGTGGACGGCGGTCCCGAAGAGGCTCGTCTTCTCCACCTCCGGCATCTGGTCGAGGGCGCGCATCGCGTCGACCGTCCGTGCCGAGCGCACTTCCACGACCGGACGCCCGGCGAACACCTGCTTCACCTCGGCTGTCGTGCCGAGCGCGGCCAGCCGTCCGGCATGGATCAGCGCGACGCGGTGGCAGCGCTCCGCTTCGTCGAGATAGTGCGTCGTGACGAGCACGGTGACGCCCGGAAGCCGCCAGCGTGTCGATGAGCCGCCAGAACTGCCGGCGCGAGAGCGGATCGACACCGCCGGTCGGCTCGTCGAGGAACAGGATGGCCGGCTCGTGCAGGATCGCGCAGCCGAGCGCCAGCCGCTGCCGCCAGCCACCCGCCAGGTCGCGCGCCAGCTGGTGCTCGCGGCCTTGCAGCCCGGCCATCTCGAGCACGAACGCGCGCCGCTCGGCCAGGCGCTGAGGGCGCAGGCCGTAAACGCCGCCGAAGAACCGGATGTTCTGATCGACGGTCAGCAGCTCGTAGAGCGAGAAGCGCTGCGACATGTAGCCGATGCGCTGCTTGACCGCCTCCGGGATCGGCCGAGACGTCGATGCCGCCGACGAGCGCGGTGCCGGATGTCGGACGGAGGAGCCCGCACAGCATGCGGATCGTCGTGGACTTGCCGGCGCCGTTGCTGCCGAGGAAGCCGAAGATCATCCACGCGCGACGTCGAACGACAGTCGTCGACGGCGACGAACGTGCCGAAGCGACGCGTCAGGTGCTTGACTTCGATCGCCTGCGGTGAGGATGGTTCCTGGCATTCGGTCAGCCTCGGCTGCGCGCTCACCGGCCCACGGCGCGCTGCGAGACGCGCCTCGGCCAGCCGGGCGTTCGCGAGCGCCCGCGTGCGATCGAGCTCGGCCTGGAGCAGCGCGATCTCGGCATCGAGCACTTCGGTGCTGGTGGCGACGCCGGCGTTGAACCGCTCACCCACGACACGCCGCGCCTCCGTCGCGCTCCGCAGGCCGTCGTCGGCCGCCGCGATCGCGGCGCGGCTGGAGTCGACCTCGAGCCAGCGCTGGCGCACTTCGAACGCCACTTGACGATCGAAGTCCGCGCACGCGCGCTTGCGCACCGCGGGTATTTGCGAGCGGCCTCCGCATACTCGGCGCGGCGCCGGCCGCCGTCCCACAGCGTCCAGCTGACATTGACCGAAACGTCCCAGGAGTCGCGCCACTCTCCGATCCTGCGCGGGAAGATGCGGGGATTCGGGCGCGCGTAGTCGTAGCCGCCCGCCAGCGCGATCTGTGGTTTTGATCCTGATCCGGCCGCGACCTCGCGCGCCTGGAACGCCTTCACGCGATCCGATAGCGCACGGCGCTCCGGGCGGTCGGTCCGCGCGAGTCCGGTGAGCGTGGCAGAGGACGCGCCAGGGACCGGTGCGGGATCGAGCACGGCCAGCGGCTCGATCGCGCCTTCTCCGTCGATCCCCAGGAGCCGATGAAGATCCGCCTCCGCCACCGCGCGGGTATTGCTCGACTCGATGGCCAGCAGCCGCGCACGCGACTCCTGCGCTTCGGCGGAGAGCACGTCGTTCGGGGGGATGAGGCCCTGCTCGAGCCGGCTGCGCAGGTCGGGCACGTGTGCGTCCATGCTCTGCGAGCGACCGGGCGACGACCGCTTCGGTTTCGCGCGCCGTCACGAGAGCCCAGAACGCGCGCGTGATCTCGAGACGCAGATCGGATCGGGCCGCGGCGAGGTCCTCGCCGGCGGCCTCGCGCTCCGCACGGGCTGCACGCTCCAGCGCGTTCGTGCGGCCGCCGGTGTACACCGGCCACTGGAGATCGAGCCGCGTCCGGAGGTTATCTGGAATGTCGGGATAAATGATGCGGGGCGGGAGACCCGGCACCGTGATGCCGAACTCCTCGACGTGATTGGTCCGCGTATACCCCGCCGTCAGCGCCACCAGCGGCCTCGCGGCCGCACGCCGGCCCTCTTCCGCGGCTTCGGCTCCTTCCTTCCGCGCCTGCAGTTCGGCGAGCCGCTGGCTGTTTTCGACGCCGCGAGCGATCGCCGCGTCGAGCGTCAATCGCTCGACGGGAGCGCGCGCGGGAGCGGTCTGCCCGGCCTCCTGCGCGGCGGCGCTCGAGGCCACCGCAACCACAACAACAATCAGCACTGAGCGCAACATCATCACTGCACCGTGTTCACGCGGCTTCTCGGCCGGCGCGGCTCGTTCCAATGAGCTCGATGAACACGTCTTCGAGCGACGCCGGCAATCGGACGGACGACGGCTGAACCGAATCCCGTTGGCCGCGAGTGCGGCCTCGATCGCGCGCGTCCCTTCCGCGATCGCCACTCCCTGGAGCCGGACGTGGGCCCGGTCGCCGAATCGCTGAACGTCCTGCACGCCGGGGAGCGCCGCCAGCACCTCGAAGGGCTTTTTCTGCAGACTCGACGGAGACTTCCAGGAGCCGTCCAATCGAGCCCTGCAGCGCCGCCGGCCGATCGATCGCCAGGAGGCGGCCGTCGTGCAGCAGCGCCACGCGGCCGCAACGCTCGGCTTCATCGAGGTAGGGGGTGGCCATGACGATGGTGAGGCCGCTGGCCAGGAACTCGGACAGGAGCTTCCAGAACTCGCGGCGCGACACCGGGTCCACGCCGGTCGTCGGTTCGTCGAGCAGGAGAATCCGTGGCGCGTGCACGAGCGTGCACGCAAGCGCCAGCTTCTGCTTCATCCCGCCGGACAGCTGATCGGCACGACGCGATCGAAACGCGGTCAGCTGGGTCATCTCGAGCAGCCGATCGCGCGTCGGCCCGGTACTCGCGGACGCCGTGAATCTCTGCGAAGAACCCGACATTC
Source organism: uncultured Acidobacteriota bacterium (assembly GCA_963749835.1). Lineage (GTDB taxonomy): Bacteria > Acidobacteriota > Vicinamibacteria > Vicinamibacterales > 2-12-FULL-66-21 > JALZOC01. The sequence continues at coordinate 968,886 of CAVVOD010000001.1, read as the reverse complement.
TCGTCAATCGTCAGATCGCCGTACAGGCTAGAAGCGCTGCGAGAGATAGCCGACGGCAGCGGTCAGGGCCCGGTGCTCCCGGATGGGATCGTGGCCCAGCACCCGGACCTCTCCGGCGTCGCGCCCGAGAAGTCCGCACGCGAGTCGAATGGTGGTCGTCTTCCCCGCGCCGTCGGGTCCGATGAGGCCGAACATCTCGCCCGGTGAGACCTCGAACGACACGTCTGCGAGCGCGGTCGTCGCGCCGTACCGTTTCGTCACGCGATCGAAGCTCATGGCAGGGATGGGCATCGATGTCTCGCCAAACAGCAACTACCGGGGCAGCTCGGCTTCGACCGGCATTCCGGACTTGAGCACGCCGTCGCGGTTGTCGACCGTCACCTTGATGCGATAGACGAGCCTGGATCGCTCCTCCGCCGTCTGCACGTTGCGCGGCGTGAACTCGGCCCGCGGAGAAATGAACGTGATCGTGCCCTCGAGTCGCTGGCCCGCGTCCGTGACGAGCGTGACCTTCTGCCCGAGGCGCAGGCGTGGCACGACGGGCTCGTCCACGTAGACGTTCGCCCACGGACGCGCGAGGTCGGTGACGACGACGATGGGGGTGCGCGGCGTGACGATTTCTCCGGCATCGACGAGCTTCGAGGTGACGATGCCGCCGACCGGCGACGTCAGCACCGCATCCCGCGCGTTTTTCTCGAGCCCCTCGATCTGAGCGTCCACCACTGCGACCCTGGCGCGAGCGCCGGCGATCTCCTCGGCGCGCGAGCCCGCCTTCAGCCGGGCCAGGCCTTCGGTCGCCGCCCGCGTCCGCTCGCGCGCCGCAGCCACCCTCGCGGCCGCCACGTCCCGCCTGGTCACCGCATCGTCGCGCTGCTTGCGGGAACCGGCGTTCGTGGCGAGCAGCGCCTCGAAACGTTGCAGATCCGCGGATGCCGCCTGCAGCTCGGACTCCGCAGCCTGCACATCCGCCCGCGCCGATTCGGTCTGGGCTGAGGCCTGCCGAATGTCTTCGACGCGCGCACCGGCGTTGAGGAGGCGCAGCTGCGCGAGGGCCTGATCCCGCTCGGCCTCGCACGGCGGAGCGCGATCTCGACGTCGGCCGTGTCGAGCCTGGCGACGCGGGCGCCGGCCGCGACGGTGTCTCCTTCACGAACCGTGACCTCGAGCACGCGGCCACCGACTTCGGGAGCGACGCGCACTTCGGTCGCCTCCACGTATCCCGATGCGCGTTGCGGCCCTTCGTTCGCCTTCGAGCGGCACGCGGCGCCGCTCGCGCTCAGCCCGGCCATGACCAGCGCTGCGACGACCCTGCGGCGACGACTCATCGTCATGCTATGTGCCCCTCCAGCGTGCCGATCGCGACGCTCTGGATGTGCGCGACGACCTCGCGGCGTTCGAGGCGGTCGGCGCCCGCCACACCCCGCTGCTCCAGGCGTTTGCGGACGTCGGCGCTCGCGAAGTACAGCAGCAGCGGCCCGACGATGCCGGCGTGGACGAAGAGGGGTTTGACGGGACGGAACCGCTTTGCCGCAACGCCTTCGGCCACGATGGCGCCGAGCACCTTGACGATGGCGGCGATGTGCGCCGAGGTCTGCACGTCGAGATGCCGGCCGCCGTCCGCGATCTCGCGGAACCAGATGGGCGGGAAGTGCGGCCGTGCCTCGGCTTCCGTGGCAATCGCGTCCACGAACGCCCGGATCTTGTCGGCGGGGTCGATCGCCGAGCGTGCCAGCACGCCGACGCGGGTGGACACGGCTTCGAACATGTCCCTGAGGATCTCGCGGTAGAGGGCGGCCTTGCTGCTGAAGTGGTAGTAGATCATCGCCTTGTTCACGCGCGCGGCCCTGGCGATGCGGTCGACGCTGGCTCCGGCGAATCCCCGGGCCGCGAATTCCGTCGCCGCCGCGGTGAACAGCCGCTCGCGGGAGCTCCTGGGGGCCTGACGGCGAGAGGCGGCAGACGGTGACGGGCGGGCGCGCGGCATGTGCAACGTATTGACTATCCGGTTGGTTAAACTAACTGGATAGTTAACACCGATAGGCCCGCTTGTCAAATTCCGGGCCCGGGCCCGGGTTCGGGATTCAGGAATCGGGGATCGGAAATCGGGGATCGGGCATCGGGGATCGGAGAGACTGCAGATCGGGATTCGGGGCTCGGGACTCGGACAGATCGCGGATCGGGATTCGGGGACTCGGGATTGGGGATTGGGTATTGTGGATGCGGAAACTGGGCGCTGGAAACTGGGAACTGGAAACTGGCACTGGAAACTGGAAACTTTGCACTGGAGACTGGGAACCGAACTGACAGCTGAGAGCTGAGAGCTCTAGCTAGAGCAACTTCGCCAGCCGCGCATAGCCCGCGCGGCTCACGGGCAGCCGCGTGCCGTCGCGCAGGATCGCCAGCCGGCTGTCCTTCGCGTAGAGCTCCACCCGCGCAATGCGATCGATGTTGAGCAGGTACGACCGGTGGATGCGTACGAACCGCGCGGGATCCAGGCACGCTTCGACCGCGGCCAGCGTCTGGTCCTTCAGGTACTGCTTTCCGTCCGCCTTGAAGCTGACGTAGTCGTCCTGCGCTTCGACGAAGTCGATCCGATCGACCGGCAGGACGTGGACCTGGGATCCGTCGCGGATCAGCACGCGCGCGAGCGGCGCCTGTCGTGGGCGGGCCTCCGCCAGCAGCGCGTCGACCGGCACCGCCTCGCGCGCCGCCAGCCGCTCGCGCGCGCGGGACAGCGCCTCCGCGAAACGCTCCGCGCCGAACGGCTTCAGCAGATAGTCCACCGCATGCACCTCGAACGCGCGCAGGGCATACTGATCGTATGCCGTCGTGAAGATCACCGGGCACTTCCTGACCGAGCAGCTCGAGCACTTCGAACCCGCTCAGTTTCGGCATCTGCACGTCGAGGAACATCAGGTCGGGCTTGAGCTCCGCCACGGCCTTCACCGCCTCGAAGCCATTGGCGCACTCCGCCACGACCTCTACCCCCGCGTGACCGGACAGCAGCTCGCGCACCATCTCCCGCGCCAGCGGCTCGTCGTCCACAATCACCACTCTCAGGACGTCGCTCATCGGGATTCGGGGCTCGTGGGTCGGGACTCGGGGTTCGGGGTTCGGGACTCGGGGTTCGGGGTTCGGGGTTCGGGGCTCGGGACTCGTGGGTCGGGACTCGGGATTCGAGACTCCGGGTTCGGGACTCGGGATTCGGAACTCGCCTCGGACTGGCTTCCGATCGGAACGGCTATCTCCACCCGCCATACGCCCTCGTGTTCCCCGGCCGACATCCACGCATCGGTGCCGTATAGCGCTCGAAGCCGCAACCGCACGTTCGCGAGCCCGACGCCGCTCCCGGTCCCTCGCGGCCGATCGCCTTCACAGGGATTCTCGACGACGATCGACAGGATCGAGGCGGTCCGTGAGACGGTCACGCGGATGGTACCACCGGCCAGAAGGTGCGCAATGCCGTGCGTCACCGCGTTCTCGACAAGCGGCTGCAGCAGCAGCGGCGGCACAAGGCAGGCCCCGGCGTCATGGGGCTCGACCTCCACCGCCAGACGCTCCCCGAACCGCACACGCTCGATAGCGAGGAAGCGCGCGGCCAGCTTCAACTCGCGCGCCACCGGGATCCGGTCGGCCGCACCGAGCGCCAGGCTTTCGCGGAGGAATTCCGCCAGCAGCAGGCACATGCGCCGCGCGGCGGCGGGATCGCTCGTCGTCAGGGCGCTGATCGAATTCAGGCTGTTGAACAGGAAGTGCGGGTCGATCTGCGCGCGGAGCAATCGAAGCTCCGCCTCCCGTCCGAGGACCTGCACCTCGAGCGCCCGGCGCTCGGTCTCACGCGACCGCTCGAAGGATCCGACGAGGTGACTGACCGCGAGCGACAGCAAGTACAACAGCACGCCGAACCCGAACATGAGCGCATCGATCCGCTGGAAGGTCAGCTCGGCGTCGAACCCGGCGCTGCGGCGCGCCAGCACCTCGATCCAGCCGCGCGTCAGCGCGAGCCAGGCCGCGCTGCTCATGACGGCCGCGGTCAACGCCGTCGCCGTCAGGCGCACGGCCCCGGTCGCGGCGAGCGGCATGCTGCGGGAGACGTACCACGACGACAGGCAGAAGAACGCGTAGGTGAGCGTCAGCGGCATCGCGACGGCGAGCGACCGGGACCAGCCGAGCCCGCCGGCTCCGCCCAGCAGCGCCGCCAGCAGAACCCCTCCGAGCGCCCATACTGCCAGGTACAGCGCCAGCCGTCCGCCGCGCGCAAGAATGGGATGCATCGAGGGTCAGTTCTTCACCTCGATGCCGCCCATGATCACGAACCCGCGGATCACCAGCCGGTGCGCGCCCGCGCTCTGTGGCGGCCGGGTCTTGTCGTCGTACCCGCCCAGCACCGGCGTGACCCGGCTCACGACCATCCAGTCGTCGGGCACCCGGATCTCCACCCCGCCGCAGATCGCGAACACGTCAAGCACCGCTTCACCGTCGATCGCCGCCTGGCGCAAGTCGATCTCGCATCCGCCCAGGATCGCGGTCAGATCTCCTCCCTTGAAGGTGCGCGAGTTGCTGGCGCGCGACACGCCGCCCAGGATTGCGAGACCGCTGATGGTGGCATTGGCGTCCGTGCTGTCGTACATTCGGCGGCTGCGTCCGTAGAGCCCCTGCCACACCATCGACGCGCCAAAGAAGACGAGCAGCACCGGCCACAACTCCCAGACACTGAGGCGTACGATCCCGAATGACTCCAGGAGGAGCCACCCGCCCACGACGACGAACAGCAGGCCGGCGAGGGCTCCCCCGCCGTCGCGTGCCTGCTGCGCCTTGAGCAGCCCGATGGCGATGAGACCCACCGGCCAGTAGCGGAGTAACGTCGGGCCGTCGGTGACACCCAGGTTGTCGAGCGTGAAGATGATGCCGATCGAGATGATGAGCAGCCCCATCAGGAGCTGGGGCGTGAGGTGAAATCCTGATTCGGGACGGGGGTCCATGTCAGCTCTCCTGAACGGGCCTGCGGCCGGCGGGCTGCTCGAGTGCGCGCCAGACCATGCCGGCGCCGGCGCCAATGATCAGGATTGGCCAGGACGTGCCGTAGTCCAATCCGAAGGCATGGAACTCATTGACGAGCCCCCAGATCCCAACGAACGTGAGCCAGGCGCCCACGCGGCGCGACCGCGGCCGCCCGTCAGGTCCCGACACCTCGGCGAGCCGGGCGATGCCGATGGCAATCAGGATGAGCGGCCAGTAGCGTCCCGACAGGTGCAGACCGTGGAAGCCTGTCCGATCGACCAGCATCGACAGCCCCACCAGGACCACGGCGATGCCGCCGACGATGCGTCCCGGATGGCGCGGCCGGCCGTGCAACTCGACATTCATGATCGCTCCGTTCCTCAAGCTGCCGTAGCACGTAGCGCGTGTTCTGTAGACCATACGCTGCGCGCGACGCGCGTCACCCCCTTTCCCGGCGAACACCGCCACCCGTCCGGTAAACGGCGAGGCATTCTGGTAAAATGCGCGCGAATCATGCGCCTCAACCGCAATCCCCTGCCGTCGTGTCTTGTCCTTCTGTGCCTGTTCATCCCCGCCCTGGCCGCGGCGGGGCCGCTCCAGGAGGACGTGAAAGCCCGGCGTGCGCGCGTCATGGAGCGCCTCGGGACGGATGCCGTTGCGATTTTCTTCAGCGCGCCCGAACGCGTCTACTCGACGGACGTCGACTATGAGTACCGGCAGGAGAGCAACTTCCTGTATCTCACGGCGATCGATCAGCCGGAAACCATCCTCGTCCTGATTCCTGGCGGCGCAGGGACCCGGGAGGTGCTGTTCGTACGCGAAGCGGACGCCCGGCGCGAGCACTGGGACGGTCACAGCCTCACACCGTCCGAAGCGTCGGCAGAGAGCGGCATCGCCACCGTGCTGACGGCGAACCAGTTCGAGCCGTTCGTCGCGGGGCTCTTCTCGCGCCGAAGCAACAACCCGGCGGCGGACTTCAGCAAGTTGTTCAAAGCCCTGGCGGACAATCGCGCCCGGCTCGCCGTGCTCGCCGACCGTCAGACGAACCTGTCGACGCCGCCTGGCCCGGCGGCGCAGTTCGCGGCGAAACTCCGCGAGCGCTTCTTCGGTTTCACGCTCCAGGACGCGTCTCCGGTGCTTGGCGAGCTGCGGCAGATCAAGACCCCCTACGAACAGGAGGTCCTTCGAAAAAGCGTGTCGATCTCCAACGACGCGCATCGCGCGGGCATGAAGGCTGCGGCCCCGGGCAAGTACCAGTACCGAGGTGGAAGCGGCGATCGAGGAAGTCTACTTACGCAATGGCGCCATGAGCTGGGGCTATCCGTCCATCGTCGGCAGCGGTCCGAACGCGACCATCCTGCACTATCAGAAGTCGCTCCGGAAGATGGAGCCGGGCGACCTGCTCCTGGTGGACGCCGCGGCAAACTATCGCGGCCTCACCGGCGATATCACCCGCACGTACCCGGTGAGCGGCACGTTCTCACGCGAGCAGCGCGACATCTACGAGATCATTTTCGCGGCGCAGCAGGCCGGCGAGAAAGCGGCGAAGGTCGGCGCCGACGTACGCGACATCCAGAGGGCCTGCGACGAGGTGCTCCGTGCGGGACTGGTGAAGCTCGGGCTCGTGACGGATGCGAGCGGCATGCAGTTCAAGACCTGGGCGACGCACGGCGTCAGCCACTGGATCGGGATGGACGTCCACGACGTGGCGATCCCCCGTCCGCTCGGCCCCGGCATGGCGTTCACGATCGAGCCGGGCATCTACATCCGCGAAGCGGCGCTCGACGACCTGCCGAAGACAGCCGCCAATCTCGCGTTCGCCGAGAAGGTCCGCCCGCTCGTCCAGAAATACAAGAACATCGGCGTGCGCATCGAGGACTCCTACCTCCTGACCGACTCCGGGCTGGAACGCCTCTCTGCCGGCGTCCCGCGCACCATTGCCGAAGTCGAACAGTTCCTGAAACCGTAGTGGAGGTCGAGTGAAGGGTTGGAAGAAGGCCGTTGTTTACGGCCTGCTCGGTCTTGTCGTGCTCTTCGGTCTCGGCGTGAGCGTCACGATCGGCTGGCGTCCCTTCATCGGTCCGCGCGTCCGGCCGCTGACCGGCCGGACATTCGAGCCCACCGCGGCACGGCTCGCGCGTGGCGCCTATGTGGTCAACAACCTCACCGGGTGCACGTACTGCCATTCGGACTTCGACGCCTCGCGGGAGCCGCTCAGCACGAAGACGGGCACCGAGGGGGGCGGGCACGTCTGGGCGCCCGAAGGCCTGCCGTGGCTCGTGGCGCCGAACATCACGCCCGACAAGGACACCGGCGCCGGGAACTGGTCTGACGACACGATCGCACGCGCCGTGCGTGAAGGCATCGGTCATGACGGGCGGGCCCTGTTTCCGTTGATGCCGTACGGCAACTACCGGACCATGTCCGACGAGGATCTCGCGTCCGTCGTCGTGTACCTGCGAAGCTTGAAACCGATTCGCCGCAAGCTGCCTCGATCCGTGCTGCCGTTCCCGGTCAGCCGCTTGATCAACTCCGCGCCGGAGCCAGTCACGGAGCCGGTCCCCTCACCGGATCTCTCCGACCAGGCCACGCGCGGGCGGTACCTCGTCACGATGGCCTCCTGCGCAGACTGCCACTCGCCCATGGTGCGGGGCCAGTTCGTGCCCGGACTGGCGTTCGGTGGAGGCAACACGTTGGAGTACACGGGCAGGCCGAGCGTTGCGTCCGCCAACCTGACCCCGTCGCCGAACGGGATTCCCTACTACACCGAGGCGCTGTTCGTGGAAACGATCAGGACCGGACGCGTGCGCGAGCGGCAGATCTCCGACCTGATGCCGTGGGCGTTCTACCGCCACATGACCGACGAGGATCTGCAGGCGATCTTCGCGTATCTGAAGGCGCTGGCCCCGGTCGATCATTTCGTCGACAACTCACTGCCGCGAACGAAATGCGCACTGTGCACCATGGAACACGGCGGAGGCGAGCGTAACAAGAAGGCGGGTTGAGGAGCGAGACTACCGCGGGGCGAGGCCGGCCTTGACGCGCGCCTTGTCCAGTTCCAGAAGGGCGTCCTGCACTTCCCTGCGCGCGGCTTCGCGCTCGCGATCCTCGCGCGCCGTCTGGTACTTGTGGATGGCCTTCTGCAGCGCCCATTTCAGGGCGAATGACGTGGCCGCGACCGCGAGGCCTTCGCGATTGCTGAACGCCGCGTAGCCCTGGTAGTCCTTCGGCGTGACCATGTCGAGGAACTCCTGATGCGTCATGGGGGCCCGCGGCACGGGGCCCTTGAGATAATCCGGGCCCAGGATGTCCTCAATCGTCAGCCGTTTCCCAAGCACTTCGACGCGGAATACCGACTGGTCCCCCTTCAGCCTGATCGCAGGCTGGCGCGACAGCTTGCGCTGGATGCGCTCCATGGAAACGGGCAGGTCACCGTCCGCATCCGTGGAGGGTGTTTCGGCCGTGGCGGGTTCCACGGTGGTCGCGGCCTCGGCCGGATTCGCCGGGGGCTGCGCCTGAGCGGCGAGCGCCGAACAGACGATCAGCATAGGCAGGAACATCACGCGTGCCCATTAGGACGCCGGGGGCAAGGCGGCGGCCTCAGTCCGGGGAGGCGGGCGTGTCCCTTGCGTGGGACGCGGCTGTTCGCCACCGCGCAGCCCCGCTCCAGCGTGTTCGCTCGCATCGCGGTCATAAGTCCTACGATACCTTGAGTTGCGGCAACCCGTCGCCTCCGGCACGCTCTTCGCGATCGCCACAGATGTCGTCGTCCGGCCTTATAATCAGAAACCGTTGATGGTGAGAACCCGTCTAACGGTCGAGCGGCTCCAAAAAGCCGAGCGGCTCGGACGGCCCGTCCGCAGGAAAGGTGCAGCAGATTCATGTCGTTCTTCTCAAAAACGCCCCAAGCGGTCCGCCAGCCCGACAGCGTCGCGACTGAAGTGCTCGCGCCCAACGCGCTGATTGGCCTCCGGAACATCGAAAAATCCTACGCGCACGGCACGAGCCGCACGTACGTGCTCCGGCGCATCAACCTGGACGTCAAAGAAGGCGAGTTCATCTCCATCATGGGCCCGTCGGGTGCCGGCAAGTCGACGCTGCTGCACATCATCGGCATGCACGACAGCGCGTGGACGGGCGAGTACTACTTCGTCGACCAGCCGGTTCACAGGCTCGCGGCCAAGGACCGGGCCAAGCTGCACAAGCAGTACGTCGGGTTCGTCTTCCAGAGCTATCACCTGCTCGATCACCTGACCGTCTACGAGAACCTCGACATCCCCCTCTCGTACCGCGACATCAAGAAGTCGGAACGCGAGAGCATGGTCTGCGACATCCTCGACAAGTTCGCGATCGTGGGAAAGAAAGACCTGTACCCGAATCAGCTCTCGGGCGGTCAGCAGCAGCTCGTCGCTGTCGCGAGGGCGGTCATCTCGACCCCCAAGGTGATTCTCGCGGATGAGCCCACCGGCAATCTCCACTCGAGCCAGGGCAAGGAGATCATGGAGCTGTTCAAGAAATTGAACGAGGGTGGCACGACCATCATCCAGGTCACGCACTCGGAGGTGAACGCCGCGTACGGCAGCCGGGTCGTCAATCTCCGGGACGGCTGGGTGGTCGACGAATAGTCGCGGCGGGGTTGACGCTCGAGGCCCCGGAGCGCTCAAACAGAAAAGGTCGGCGCGTCGCGCCGACCTTTTTCCATCAGGGTGCTGTCTTTCAGCGCTGAGACCTGCTTACCAGCGCGGTTCTTTCCGTCGTCCGCCGGAGAAGTCGCCGTCGTCCATTCCTCGGCCGCCCCCGCCGCCGCCACCGCGGTAGCCGCCGCCTCCCCTGCCACCACCGCCACCGCCGAAGCCGCCCTCGGGCTTGGGACGCGCCTCGTTCACGACGAGCGCCCGGCCATCCATCTGCTGCTCGTGGAAATCGGTGATGGCTTTCTGCGCTTCTTCGTCCGTCCCCATCTCTACAAATGCAAAGCCGCGGGCGCGGCCGGTGGCCATGTCCCGCATCACGCGAACGCTGTCCACCTTGCCGGCGCGGCTGAACAGTTCCGTCAGCTGATCTTCGGTTGCAGAGTACGGAAGGTTCCCGACGTAGAGTCTCCTGCCCATGCTGTCACTTACTCCTGCCAATTGACGCGCGATAGTCTATCAAGCGGGGCCCCCGCGTCCTGGACCGCGCCCGCCGGAAAGCTCACGCGGATTGCTACTGCCGGAAGGCTTCGACCTCGCAGGCAAGGGGCGCGCTCTCAACTCGCCGGAGTATAGCAGATTGCATGCCGTCGTCCGGACGGGCCAGGGACCTCATCGATTGACGCTTTACGCGTTTCGGACCGCACGCTACAGTGACAGGAATGCGTCAGGTTCTTACGCTCCTCGTCGGCTCGTTACTCCTCGCGGGCGCCTGCTCCCGCGGCCGTCAGTACGAGCTCAAGGGCCAGGTGCTCGCGGTTGACCCGGTGCGTCAGGAACTCACGATCAAGCACGGCGATATCCGGGGATTCATGCCCGGAATGACGATGCCGTTCAAGGTGAAGGACGCGAAGCTCATCGAGGGTCGAACGCCCGGGGATCTGGTGACCGCCACCCTGGTTGTCGAGGACAGCGCGGCATATCTCTCGACGCTCATGGCCACCGGCCGTGCGCCCCTTTCGGAGCCGCCGCCACCCCCTCGAACGATGGACATCCTGGACCCCGGTTCACCCGTCCCGGATGCGAAATTGATCGACGAGACCGGTGCGGCGCGTTCGCTCTCGGACTGGCGCGGACGGGTGCTGGCCGTCACGTTCGTATACACCCGCTGTCCACTGCCCGACTTCTGTCCGCGCATGGATCAACACTTCGCCGCCGTCCAGCGCGAGGTGCTGAACGACGCGAAGCTGCGCGACCGGGTGGCGCTCCTGTCCGTCAGCGTGGATCCGCAATTCGACACACCGGAGGTACTGGCCGCTCATGCCCGACGGGCGGGCGCGGACGCGAGGGTCTGGAGCTTCGCCACGGGAGGCGCAGAGGCGATCACGCGGCTGGCAGGGCGCTTCGGAGTGTCCGTCTTTCGCGAAGGCACCGATCCGAGCGGTCTCACACACAATCTCCGGACCGCGATCATCAAGCCTGACGGCACGCTCGCGACGGTCCTTGGCGGCAACGACTGGACACCTGCGGCGCTCGTCGACGCCGCGAGGCGGGCCGGTGGCTAAGCACCGCGCGGCGGCCGGATGGCGGCCGATTGATCCAGGGCCGCCTCCCCTCGAGGCTTTCACGTCCGCGGAGCGCAGGGTCCTCGCACGGGTGCGGACGCCCGACGGCGTGCAACGGTATCTGAATGCGCTCCCGTACAACAACGAACCCGCCCCCGGCGGCGCCACTCTTCGGAGCTTCCGCGGCGTCGTTCGCCACAACACGGCGCATTGCCTCGAGGCGGCGATCGCAGCCGCCGTCATCCTCGAACATCATGGCTGGCCGCCGCTCGTGCTCTCGTTCGAATCGATCGACGAGCTCGATCACGTCATCTTCGTGTATCAGCAGAAAGGACGCTGGGGGTCGATCGCCCGATCGCGCGATCCCGGGCTGCATGGACGCCTGCCGGTCTTCGCCACGCCGAGGGCGCTGGCGCAAAGCTACGTCGATCCCTACGTGGACTATACCGGGCGGATCACCGGCTACACGGTGGCCGATCTGAGACATGTCGGCCGGTACGACTGGCGTCTGGCTGAGGGAAACGTCTGGAAGGTCGAGCGCATGCTGCTCGATCTGCCGCATCGGCGCCTGCACACGTCGGATCACCGCATCGACAGGCTGCGCAAGCGGTATGTCGATCACATGCAGCAGTACGAGAAGAAACCGGTGTACTACACCCGGCGCGATCGGTGGAGCGACCTGCCGATGGAGTTCAGGGAATCGGGCCGGAGCTGACCTCCCCTGCTGGCGATTCCAGCGTCAGCACTCCGCGCGTTCAGTCGAGATCGAAATCGCGTGCAGGTTTGGTGATCGGCTCGTCGTTCGCCTGGCGCAGTGCCTCTTCGAACCGCTTCGACAGCGCGTCGCCGCGTGTCCGTTCCGCGGCCACGGACTTCTGGAAGAGCGACTCCCGTCGCTCCGCTTCTTCGGCCACCAGCCGGTGCGCATCGCTCAATTCGGGACGATCGCCGCGCACAGGCTCCTCGTGCCGCACGATGCGGCGCAGATTGGCGTCGACGATCAGCGTCGCCTGGCAGCACGGGCAGGTCGCCTCGAACTCTGATTGGAGTTTCATGGTGGTCAGCTCTCAGATGGCAGCTCCCGGAGCCCGCAGAATCGCGCAGGGCCGGGACCGGTCTTCCGGCTATGATATCCCCATGTTCCTCGAGAGCCGGACACCGGCTCTGGTCGGCGCGCTGGTTTCGTGCCTGATCGGATGGAGCGCCGTGCCGCTGGCGCTCGCGGGGACCCCCGGGGCGGCAGCCCGCCAGACCACCTCTACGGCCCAGGTGCCCCGCCAGGGCGGCGCGGGCGTTCGCGTCGGAACCGGCTCAATCTCTGGCAAGGTGATGAGCAGCACGGATGTCGTGCCGCTGGGGCGCGCGCGCATCGTTCTCACATCGCCGGCGCTGCCGGAATCCCGTGTGACCCTCTCGCGAGCCGACGGTCGGTACGAATTCACGCGTCTGCCGGCCGGTTCATATTTTCTCTCCGCAAGTCGGACGGGTTACGCAAAACAGGCGTACGGTGAGAGGCGAGGAACGCCGGCGGCTCCGGTGACGCTTGCCGACGGCCAGGCGCTCGCAAGCCTCGATTTTCCTCTTCCGCCTGCGGGGGTCATCGCGGGGCGCATTCTCGACGAAGACGACCGGCCGTTCGCCGGCGCAACCGTCGACGCCCTCGTCCCTCGAATCGAGAACGGGCAGCCGACGCTCGCAGCCGTGGCGACGACGGAGAGTGACGATCGAGGAGAGTTCAGGCTGACGGGCCTGCCCGCCGGATCGTACTACGTGAGCGCTTTCGATCCGGCTTTTGCGCGCGTCGGCGACGAAACCGGGCCCCTGCGTTATTCCGCCACCTACTATCCCGGCGTCGCGGCCCCCGATCGGGCGACGGCGGTGACCGTCACACCCGGCGTGGAGCCGCCGGCAGGCGGCGTCCGCTTCGTCATGAAGATGGTGCGTCCTGCGCGCGTCAGCGGACGGATCACCGCGCCGAACCAGGCGCGGCTTGCGAGCGGCACGGTGATCATGACGCATGGGACCACGGCGCTGACCGTCCCGTCGCAGGACTCGATGATTCTCCCGGACGGGACCTTCACGTTCTCGAATGTCCTGCCAGGTCGCTACGAGATTCGGGCACGCGGCGAGCTCGCGCCGGGCGGCACGGCCCACTTCGCCACGTTCCGGCTGCTCATCGAAGGGAGTGACGTCACCAATCTCGAGATGGCGCTTCTCCCCGGCGCGGTCATTTCCGGCCAGCTCGCGTTCGAGCCGGTGCGGACGGCCGTGCCTCCCTCGATAGACGGCGTCCGTGTTCGCGCGCCGCTCACCGACGGCAGCACGTTCGGCGATGCGCTGACGGGCGAGGTCCAGTCCAACTTCTCGTACGTCATCCGCGGCGTGATGGCCGGCAGCCACTTCCTCAGCGTCGAGGGGTTGCCCCATCCGTGGATCGTCAAGAGCGTTGTGTCCCGGGGACAGGACATCACGGATGTGGGGCTCCAAGCCGATGCCCGGCAACGGTTCGACAACGTCAAGATCACGCTGACCGATGCCGCGACCGAGCTCTCCGGCGTCGTCAACGACGCCGCCGGCAAGGCTGTCCCGGACGCCGTCGTCCTCGTCATTCCGCTCTCGCAACAGTTCTGGCACCGTACGAGCCGCCGCTTCGGGCTGCTGCGCACTGGCGCGGACGGACGCTTCAGGGTCCGCGGCCTCCCGGAGGGGGAGTACCGGGCGCTGGCGTCACTCGACGTGGACGAAGCCGTGGCGTTTCAAATTCCCGTCCTCGAGCGGCTGAGCGAAGCGGGTGCGCCGTTGACGCTCAAAGGCGTCGAAGCGCGAGTGCTCGACCTGACGCTCAGCTCCACTGCCATCGCAGGCCGCACGTCCAACAAGTGATTACCTGATCCGTGACCGAGCCGAAACAGTCCCGGCGGCACATCGATCTCCGGATCGCGACGTACAACATCCATCGCAGCCGCGGCATGGATCGCCGGACGATGCCGTCGCGCGTCGCCGAGGTGATTCGCAGTTTGAATGCGGATGTCGTGGCGCTGCAGGAGGTCATCGGCGCCGGCCCTGCGGGCGCCGGGCAGGCGGAGGAGATCGGGGCAGCCGTCGGGATGGGCTGGGTGATGACGTCCGTGCGGCAGCTGCGGAAACACCTGTTCGGAAATGTGATCCTGAGCCGCCTCCCGATCGTCCACCACAGCCAGTACGACTTATCCTGGCGGACCTGCGAACCGCGCGCGTGTCAGCGGGCGGATCTGGATCTCGGGTCCGGGCATCAGCTGCACATCTACAATGTGCATCTCGGGACTGCGGTGCTCGAACGCCGCTACCAGGCCACGCGGCTCGCAGCGTTCGTCCACGATCGCCGCATCGAGGGGCCCAAAGTGATCCTCGGTGACTTCAACGAATGGACCCGCGGACTCGCCACGAAGACACTGACGGCCCTGTTCGAGAGCGTCGACATCTACGCGTTCCTGAAGCGTCGAAGGACCTACCCGGGCATCTTCCCCTTCCTTCATCTCGATCACATTTACTACGAGGGAAGAGTCGAGGTGCGCGGCGTCGAGCTCACCCGCTCGCGCACGTCCCTCATGGCCTCGGACCACCTGCCGCTCGTCGCCGATCTGCGGATCAAGTTCTAGCTATCGGACGCCAATCAGAAGCGTCCGAGCGAGAGTTCACGGAGAAATTCCACACGGAGGCACGGAGCCACGGAGATCAGACGGAGCGTGGTCGGCCGCCGGCCGATGGCACAATCCCGACGTCAGTGACCGCGCGGGCCGGCCTGGAGGCCGCCTGGAGGCCGGCCTCAGAACGGACGCACGAACGGATCCACAAGCGGCGAACGGTCCCAGGCCGTTTGTGGATCCATTCGTGTGTCCGTTCTACGGCGCAAAGCGACGCGCGCGGCTGGCAAACGTTGGATGGCACCGTGCGCAGGCCGACCACGTCACGATCCCGATCGTCAGCCGTCTCTCTTGCCGGTAACCAGCTGGTTCTCCGTGCGTCTCCGTGACCCCGTGTCACCGTGGTGGCATTTCCTCCGGGCCTCCGATCTCTCCGTGCCCTCCGACCTTGAACTTCCGTCATGCCCATCCGTATTGACAGGCGTGATGTCATAGTGATATCACTATGACATCTGCTGCGAGGAGGTCGCACACCATGATTCGTGAACGCGAATTCACAGCGCTCCCCGGTCTGCCCGTCGCCATCGTGTTGCTCGTGCTCATCGCGCTCAGCGCCTTCGGGATCGTTACCGCGATCAGAGGAGAGTCGTTGCCGCTCCTTTTCGCCGCCGCCTTCGCCCTGGTGGTGTCGATTTTTCTCCTGACCGGGCTCATCGTCGTGAATCCCAACGAGGCCAAGGTGCTGCAGTTCTTCGGACGCTACGCGGGCACGATCAAGCAGCCGGGGCTCCGCTGGGCCAACCCTCTCTATTCGAAGAAGCGCATCTCGCAGCGGATCCGCAACTTCGAGAGCGCGCACCTCAAGGTCAACGACAACGAGGGCAACCCGATCGAGATTGCGGCCGTCGTGGTGTGGCGGGTGGTGGACACGGCCGAAGCCGTGTTCGAGGTGGACGACTACAACAACTACGTCAAGGTCCAGACCGAGGCCGCGCTGCGCAACCTGGCGACCAACTACACCTACGACACGCATGACGAAGCGCAGATGTCACTGCGCGGGCACACCGCCGCCGTCGCCGAGCATCTGAAGACGGAGATACAGGACCGCCTCACGCGCGCCGGTGTCGAGGCGATGGAAGCGCGGATCAGCCATCTGGCGTACGCGCAGGAGATCGCGCACGCGATGCTGCAGCGGCAGCAGGCGGGCGCCATCATCGCCGCGCGCCAGCGCATCGTGGAGGGAGCGGTCGGGATGGTGGAGATGGCCCTCGACCTGCTCTCGCGCCGCGGCATCGTGACGCTCGACGACGAGCGCAAGGCCGCGATGGTCAGCAACCTCCTGGTGGTGCTCTGTGGCGACAAGTCCACGCAGCCCGTCATCAACACCGGCACGATCTATCAGTAAACGCCGTGGCTGAACGGAAGCCGTTCCTGCTTCGGATCGATCGCGACGTCCTCGATGCCGTTCAGCGCTGGGCAGACGACGAGCTGCGCAGCCTGAACGGCCAGATCGAGTTCCTCTTGAGGCGCGCGTTGAAGCAGGAAGGCCGGGAGACGCCGACGTTGAAGAAGAAGGATTGAGGCGCCGCGGGATCAGGACTCTTCGTACTCGTTCTCTTCAGGCGGAAGCAGCCGCGTCGACGGACGCAGGGCCTCGCGGTGATCGAAGAGCGGCAGATCGCGGACGTGCAGCGTGAGCGGGCAGCCGGGCCCTTTCTGATCGACGACGACCGTGACGGGACTGCCTTCCACTCCGTCGCGGAAGCCGACCCGGCAGCCGCAGGCGAGACGAGCGTGGGTGAAGCCTTTCAACATTCTGAAGCGATCATACTACAGGAGCGCCTTGATCTCCTGGTCCACCTGCTCCTTCGTGACAGGTCCGAAATGCTTCCGGCTGATCATGCCGTCACGCCCGATGAAGAACGTGATCGGCACTCCGAAAATGGGACCATAGGCCTGGTCGACGTCGTCCTGCATCAGCAGCAGGGGGTACGTCATGTTCTTCTGCGGCGCGTACGCGCGCAGCGTCTCGGCCGTGTCGTCGATCGAAACGCCGAGCACGACCACGCCCTGCTTCTTGTACTCGGCGTAGGTTCTCACGAGCTCGGGGATTTCAGCCTGACACGGACCGCACCACGTCGCCCAGAAATTCAGGACGATCACCTGCCCCTTGTAGTCTGCGAGGCGGACCGAGGCGCCGTTCATGTCCTTGACGGTGAGATCCAGGTTGGCCGGTCCCCTCTCGGTCGCGGGAGCGGCCGTCGTGACGGGGGCCGTTTCGGGCGGCACCGTGCGCGCGCTCCGAAGCATCCACGGCACCGTGAGCAGCGCGACCGCGCACGCCGCGGCGCCTGCGGCAATCCATCGACTCGTCGTCATGCGATCCTGGGCCTGTTCCATCTGTTCGCGTCTCCGCGCTATCGCGCCTGCGTTTTCATGTACCCGACAATCGATCCGATATCTGCCGGGCGGCCGTGCGCCAGCACGACGTATGTCCGGTCGCGCGCGGACCAGACGACCGCTTCGTGTCCAAACGTGTCGACGATCTGGTCCGCCTGCTCGCGGCTGTGGAGCGTGCGCGGCAGGACGTAGACCGAGAGCGGTTCACCGCGCCATTTGTAGAGCAGGTGGGCCGTCGTCCCGCTCGCCGTCACGCAGCGGCGGACACCGAGCAACTCGACCTGCGCGGCCGGCGAGCTCGCCGGGACCTGCAGGGTCCAACCCTGGCTCGCCGCCCATTCACGTCCGGCGCCCGCGGCATCGGCGTGCGTGAGCCGCTCGGGCGCGAGCTGAAAACACCGCACGTGATCGAGCGTCAGCTGCGCCGTCACGGCCTCGACGTTGTCGTTCAGGCCGAACACGAACGCGCCGGCCACCGCGAGGATCAGCGTCGCGGCCACGGAGAGCGGCACCCACACGCGCCGACGCAGACCGAACAGCTTCGAATGCCGCAGCCGGTGCGCCGCGCACCTCGCGCGCAGATGTTCGGAGGCGCAGGGACGGAGCCGCCGGCCTCGAGCCGCCAGGACCTCGCGCGCGGCGCGCTCTCCCTCGACACGCGTGCGGCACGGCGGGCACCGGTCCAGGTGCGCGTCCACCCAGGCGCGGGTATCGGTGGGCGCCTCACCGTCCACGTACGATGCGAGCAGCGGCTCGAGCTCCTGGCACTTACTCATCGCACCTGCACCACATTCCTACACCACATCCGCCTTCTGCCTTCCGCCTTCGGTCTTGGCCGGGGCCTCGGCATCGCCGGGAGGCAGGGCGCGGCGGTTGATGTCCCCGACGCCGGCGCGCGGCCCGGCCAGGCGTTCGAACAGCGCCCGCCGGCCGCGAGAGATCCTCGACATCACAGTTCCGATCGGCACGTCGAGCACCTGGGCAATCTCGGCATACGTGAGCTCCTCAACATCGCGAAGCCAGACCGCTTGGCGGAACGTATCTGGCAACGCATCGAGCGCGGCCTGCAGGTCCTGGTCGAGCGACGCGCGCGTCAGCAACTGCTCCGGCGAAAACTCATGAGCCGAGTCGCCGGCCGCCTGCTCCACGGCTTCGCTGTCGACATCGATCGGATTGCGGCCGTCGTGTCTCCGCATGTTCCGGAACGTGTTGTGAAGGATCGTGAACAGCCACGCCTTCAGATTCGTGCCGCGCTCGAACTGGGCGGCCGACCGGAACGCCTTCAGGTACGTGTCCTGGACGAGATCCTCGGCGTCTGCGGCCCGCCGGGTCAGCCGCATTGCCGTGCCGTACAGGCTGTCGATATACGACAGCGCTTCCGCCGCAAACGCGTCGTCGTCGCGCCTGCCGGGCACGGCACCGCCCGACCCGCCAGCGGGCGCTCCGCCCGGGTGGTCAGACGACGTCGGTGAGCGTCGGCGAAAGACCATGTGTCGGAAACTGACGCCCACATGAGAGAACACCGCCGGGGCGCCTGTTTATTCCTCCAATTGTACTGAATGCCCGGAAACGGGGACGCAGGCGTTCCCCGCCGGTGACACTTTCTGGCCTCCCCGGGGCACGGCGAGGGCTTTTCAAGGCGTTCCGAAGTGTTCCGTTCGGGCACATGCCTTGCTCAGCCCGGCTCGTTGGGCGCCACCCCCGCCACGGGGACTCTGGCGTTGCGACAACCGTCTTAGCTACAGTAACATCGGCGACGAGCAGCAGACGATCTGACGTCGCCGCGTTCGCGGAGCCGGGCTGCTGCCTTCCGCTGCCGCAACCGAGGTGAAATATGCGCACGCGCAACACGCGCGGCACCGTCGCTCCCCTGGCGGTCGCCCTCGTGGCGATCGGCATTCTGGGTGGTGCTGTCGAAGAGGCCTTCGCTCAGACGCCGTATGTGCCCTACTACGGGAAGAACCGTGTCCGGTACAACGACTTCAAGTGGAAGATCTATACGACGGACCATTTCGAAATCTATTTCTACCCGGACGTCGAGCCGCAGCTCGAGCGCGTCACCTCCTACGCGGAGAGCGCGTACCAGCAGGTGAGCTCAGACCTGAAGCACGATCTCGCCTTCAAGGTGCCGCTCGTTCTGTACAAGACGCAGAGCGAATTTCAGCAGCAGAACATCGAGCCCGGCGAGCTGCCCGAAGGCGTGCTCGCCTTCGCCGAGCCGTATCGCGACCGTATGGTGCTCCCGATTGACCAGCCCTCGGATGCGCTCTACCGGCTCATCACGCACGAGCTCACACACATCTTCGAATTCGACATCATTCCCCGCTCGCTCCTGAGGCGCGGACTTCCGCTGTGGGTGGACGAAGGATTGTCGGAGTACATGACGGGCTACTGGCAGCCCTTCGATCTCATGGCGGTCCGCGATGCCGCCATCGCGGACATCGTCCCGTCGATGAGCGATTTCCAGGGCGTGCAGTTCGCCGACGGCCGGCTGCCGTACAACCTCGGACACGCGGCCTTCGAGTTCATCGAATCGCGCTGGGGCAAGGAAGGGTTGCGGCAGTTCCTCTTCGCGCTTCGCAAGGCCGTCATCGGCGGCGGAGAGAGCGCCTACGAAGAAGCGTTCAAGCTGAAGCCCGAAGAGTTCGACGAACAGTTCGAGAAGTACCTGAAGGATCGCTTCAAGCCGTTCCGTGACAAGGAGCGGCCCGTGGACTACGGCCGGGACCTCGCACCGAAGCGCGGCAAGACGCAGTACACGGTCGTGGTCTCGATCGAGCCCTCTCCCTCCGGGGACCTGATGGCTGTCGCCGCAGGCAACGGCAAAGACCAGGAGCTCGACATCGTCCTCATGTCCACGAAGGACGGAAAGGTCCTCCGCAATCTCACCGATGGGTTCAACAAGGACCGGGGCTTCGAGTACATCGCGACCCCCGGCGGGTTCCGGAACAATGCGGTCTCGTGGATGTCGTGGTCTCCGGCAGGCGACCGCGTGGGGTACTTTGCGCGCACCGAAAAGATGAAGACGCTCATTCTTCAGAACGTGGTCACGAAGAACATCGAGAAGCGGATTTTCATCAAGTCGGTGGACAGCCCTGAGTCGCCCGACATCAGCCCCGACGGGCGTGAGGTCGCGTTTGCCGGCCTGCGCGGCGCGATCGGCGACATCTTCATCGTGAATATCGACAGCGGCGAGATCCGCAACCTGACCAACGACCAGTTCGGCGACTTCGCCCCGACGTTTTCACCCGACGGGAAGTCGATCATCTACCTGGCCCGCGTGAGCGGCAACGACAAGCTGTTCCGCCTCGACCTGGCGACCGGGACGAAGACACAGCTCACTTTCGGCACCCACGACGACGGCGGCGTGCAGTTCGTGGATGCGGACACCATCGTGTTCCCCTCGACCGCCGTGGATCCAAGCCAGCCGATCGATCCGGAAGTCGCGCGGAACGGCAACATCTACAACATCTGGACGCTCAGCCTGAAGAACGGCGAGCTGAAGCAATACACCGACACGCTGACCGGCAACGTGTCGCCGATCATCCTGCGCGATCAGAAGCCCGCGAAGATCGCGTTCGTCACGTACTACAAAGGGGAGTACGGCATTCATACGCTGCCGCGGTTGGAACCGCTCCACACCGTGGCGAGCGCCGACTTCGGCTCTCCCGGTCCGATCATCGACTTCCAGGCGCCGATCAACCACACGCTGGTCAAGTCGAACATCAAGACGAAGGGCACGTTCGAGAAGCTGTTCCTGGAGGGCCGGCCCCCGGTGAACGTGGGCGTGACGAGCGGCGGCGACCTGTTCGGGGGCACGCAGGTCACGTTCACCGACGTGCTGGGCGACAAGCAGTTCAACCTGTTTGCGTCTTCCGTCTCGCAGTACAGGACGATGTCGTTCTCGTATACGAACCTGTCGCGACGGCTGCAATACGCCCTTCAGGCGTATTCGCAGACGCAGTTCTACTATGGGTACGACCCCGGACTCCTCTACGGATCGCAGTACGCCTACCTGGATCGCGACGACGCTCTCGCGACGCAGACGTCCCGCGGTGCCACGGCATACGGCATCTACCCGTTCAATCGATATGCGCGCGTTGAGCTGTCGGGCGGACTGTTCCAGTTCAAGCAGGCGTACAACGACGCCGGCCTCCAGCAGGTAGCGGATCAGTACCAGGTCGCGCAGTATGGCCGGACGCTCTTCGCGAACGGCACGATCATGCCGATCGGGGCCACATTCGTCCAGGAGACGACGGTCTTCCGCGAGTACGGGCCGCTGGCGGGTAACACGATCCGCGCCGGGTACGAATACGCGCCGAGCTTTGGAGGCCTTCTCTCGCGGCACACCGTCGAGGCCGACGCCCGCTACTACCTGCGGCTGGCGACGAACGGCGTCCTGGCGTTCCGGGCCCGCGGCTTCAAGAGCTTTGGCGAGTTCCCCGGTTACATGTATTTCGGCGGCAACTCGGAGCTCCGCGGGTATGACTACCTCGAGTTCCTCGGCAACAAGGCCTTCTTCCTGAATGCCGAACTGAGGTTCCCGCTGATCGAGGCGGCGCTCACGCCGCTCGGCGTGATTGGCGGCCTTCGCGGCATCGCCTTCGCCGGCATTGGCGCGGCGGGGTACGACGGCGTGGGGCTGAAGGTCTTCAGCCGCGACCCGATCACCGTGACGCCGCTCATCGGCTTCGAGCCGAACTTCCAGACGCAGCAATACGATCCCATCTATGGAGACCCGGCGACCATCGGCGGCCTCAAGCTGGTGGACGGCCGGGCGTCGTACGGCGTCGGGCTCGAGACGTTTGCGCTCGGTTTCCCGATCCACTTCGACTGGTCCTGGCGCACGCTCCTCAACAAGGACTACGAAGACTACGTGTTCGCGTACCAGGGCATCCAGGAGAGCATGAGCGGCAGCAAGTGGTTCCGCAAGCCGCGCTTCTCCGTCTGGATCGGGTACGACTTTTAAGAACGTTCGAAGGTCGAAGGCTGGGGCTCGCGCTTCAGCCTTCGACCTTCAACTGTGAAACAGTCTCTTGTCCAAACGTCGCTGCACGGATATCGTCGGTCTGCTGGCAGATTTCGTCGAGCACCATCTGCCGCCGGACGTGCACGCCGAGCTCGAGCGACACCTGAGCGCCTGCCCCCGCTGCATCAGCCAGCTCAAGACCTACCGTACGACCGTCTCCCTGCTTCGCTCCATCCGCGAGGACGATCTCCCGGCCGAACTGCGGTGCACGCTCAAGTCGTTCTTCGACCGCAACTGCGGCAACTGAATGACGCCGAAGACGCCGTCAGAGTCCCAGACGGAGATGGTGCAGGCGGTGCTGCCGAATGACGCCAATCCCCTGGGCTTCATCCTCGGTGGGACGGTCATGCACCTCATCGACATGGCGGGTGCGATCGCCTCTCACCGGCACACCCGCACCAGGCTGGTGACGGCTGCCGTGGACGGGCTGCAGTTTCTCCATCCCATCAAAGTCGGCGACCTGATCATCCTTCGCGCGCGCGTGACCGCGGCATGGACCACATCGCTCGAAGTCGAAGTGGAAGTGTTCTCGGAGGAAACGCTGACGGGCGTCCGGCGCATGACGAGCCTGGCTTATCTCACCTTCGTCGCCGTGGACCACGGCGGACAGCGGCTGCCGGTCCCCGGACTGATTCTCGAGAACGACGAGGACAGGCGCCGCGCGCAGGAAGCGGAAGTCAGGCGGGCGCACCGGCTCGCCGCGCGGAAGGCGCTCGAAGAACGACTGGCTCAGCGGGTATAGCGCTCGGTGGGCACGCCGTCGTACATCTCGTCGATCCGCAGGACCTGCGACGCACGTGAGTAGCTGCCCAGCTCGTACTCTTCGCTCATGATGAGCGCCTTCACCGGCTTCGTCGGGCACACCTCCGCGCACAATCCACAGAAGCTGCACCGCGACAGATTGAAGTCGAAGTAGTCGAGCACCTTGATCTTCTGCCCGGGCTCCCGGTGTCCGCCCAGGGCAATCAGATCGTCAGGGCAGACCTTCGCGCACTGATCGCAGACAATGCAGGTCTGTGCGCCCGTTTCCGGTTCGACCTGCAGCCGGAGCACACCCCGGAACCGCGGGGAGACAGGTCGCCGCTCGGCCGGATACTGGAACGTGAAGGCGGGCTGCGGCGTGTACTTGAGCGTGAGCCAGAGGCCCTTCAGGATGTCGACGAGAAAGATCGTCCGCAGGAGATCACGGAAGCGCTCCACCTGCTAACTCCCTGCAGCCGCTGTGGTGTCGACGAGGGTGGCGTCGCGATCTCCAACCCGGATGATCCGCTCCTTCCGAAGGACCGTGCTCTCGCGACGTATCTTGTCCTGAAGCCGCATCAATCCGTACAACAGAGCCTCCGGCCGCGGCGGGCAGCCGGACACGTAAACGTCCACCGGCACGATCTTGTCGACACCCTGGAGGACGCTGTAGGTGGGAAACGGACCGCCGGCGTTCGAGCAGGCCCCCATGGAAATCACCCACTTGGGCTCCGGCATCTGGTCGTACAGCCGGCGGAGCACGGGCGCCATTTTCTTCGTCACCGTCCCGGCGACGATGAGCAGGTCGGACTGCCGCGGAGAGGCGCGAAACACTTCCGCTCCGAAGCGCGAGATGTCGAAACGCGAGGCCGAGGCCGCCATCATCTCGATCGCACAGCACGCCAGGCCGAAGCCCATCGGCCAGAGGGACGACTGACGCGCCCAGTTGAGCACCTTGTCGACGTTGGTCGTGATGAAGTTGTCGTCGAACTTGTGCTCGATCAGGCCCATGGGCAGACCTCAGCTTTCAGCTGTCAGCCGTCAGCTCTCAGAATTTCTGAAAGCCGACAGCTGATGCCTGAGAGCTATTTCTGAAAATATTGCGCATTCACCGGGATGAAACTCTTCCACTTCTCCGGGGTTTCGTCGAGCGCAAAGATCGCTTCGACCGGGCAGGCCGGCACGCAGGCGCCGCAGTCGATGCATTCGTCAGGATGGATGTACAACATCTCGGCGGCGGCGAATTCGGGCTCGTCCTTCCGCGGGTGAATGCAATCGACGGGACACACATCCACGCACGCGGTGTCCTTCGTGCCGATGCAGGGTTCAGTGATGATATAGGCCACGTTCTCTCTCTCCTCCTGGCTGTATGACGGTCGGTCGTCGCAGGGTTCGTCCTCGAACCCGGTACTCGAGTGGTCAGGCTCCCAGCGCAATCGAGGCCGCGGGAAGGTGCCCGAGGCGCAGGGAGATCAATCGCGCCAGCTCCATGGCGGCGGACGGGTGCTCGTTCACGAAGGGGGCCTCGTCGGACGCATGGGTGAAGACGCCGATGCGGGCCACGTGCCGGCCGGTATAGTCGTAGACCGGTGCGCAGGTACAGACCAGCCGCTGGATCTGCTGCGGGACCGGGGCGCCGAAGCGCACCGCGATTTTCTCGATGTTGACGGCATCGCGAGGCTGCTCGAGCTTGAGACAGCTCAGCCGCCGCTTCGCGGACGCGTCCACGTACAACGCACAGTGCACCGGCATCTCCCGGCCGTGTGTCGTGTGCATGCCGACCTCGTCGGGTCCGCCGCTCCAGAGATACGTGACCTCGGTGGCGCCAGGGACGGCGATGAACGCCCGAAGCCCGGTTCGAAGCACGTACTCGCGCAGCACCGGATACGCATGGAGCCGCAACTCGGAGCGCCCCAGCAGCCGGAAACTCAAATCCAGCATCTTCAATGTGAGGCTGTAGCGGAGCGTTTCCTCATCCTGCCGCACGAAGCCGCGCCGCTTGAGCACAGCAAGCAGGCGATGAACCGTGGGCGGCGGCTGCCGGAGCACTTTGGCAAGATCGGTCACGCTCAGCCCCCGTTGTGCGGCGGCAAGCGCCTCGCATACGTCGAGTGCTTTTTCGAGCGACGTCTGCCCTTCGCGCCTGGGAGCGGTCGCCGGCGCCGGCGCCTGAGGATCTTTGAGCTGTATCATATTCCACATTGTGGAACGCCATTCCACTTCCCTAACAGCGTACACGGTCCGGCCCAGCCGATCAAGGTCGCGGGTGTGACTGCGCTATTGAATGGTCATCCGGCCGGCGAAACCCTCGCCGTAGCCGTGAAAGTGGGCAATCGCAGGCTCGGGGTAGCTCCAGCAGTAGTACCCTTCGCCATTGTCGAAATCGACCAGCCACAGCCCCTTCGCCTCGAGACCCAGGGCGCGGACCTGCTCGGCCCACCCGTCCACGACTTCGCGGAGGGTGGCGGAAAGAGACACGTGTTGCGGATCATCTTCGGCCAGTCCGTGCAGCTGGACGGCCAGCGTCTCGGACCGTCGCACGGCGTCAGCGGTGAGGTGTTTTACGTGAGGCAGGAGCTCGCGGGCCTGCTGCAGCGTGAAGATCGCGGGAGTGTGGCTCGTTGGCTCCATACTCCTGATTATAATTGCGTGCTTTCCATCTGCTCGTCCGGTCGTGAATCGTGCTGACATCCGCTCGAACCCGTCTGATCGTCGTGCTCTGGTCGGTCGCGATGGCGGCGCGGGGCGAGGCACAGGTGCTGCCGGAGAACCCGTTGCGCAGTCCAGACGGCCGGCTGGTCGTCAGCGCAGAGCTCATCGCCACGGTCGGCAGCCAGGACGACACGGCGTTTTTCAACTACACCGACTACGAGCACAACGCACTGCGTATGCTCCGCCTCGGCACCTCAGGTGTGTGGCGGCCGACGGAGTGGCTCGCACTCGCGGGTGAAGTGCGGTCGGAGGATCTCCAGAATCCATCCGTCTATGCGGCCTACGCGCGCGTCCGCCCGTGGCGGGGCCGCAACATCGATATCCTGGCAGGGCGCATTCCCACGACGTTCGGCGCGTTCGGCAAGCGCGCATACAGCACGGACAACCCCGTCATCGGCTATCCCCTCGCATATCAGTACCTCACGTCGCTTCGGAGTGACGCGGTACCGGCGGTAGCGGACGACGTGCTGGGGATGCGTGCGCGGGGATGGCGTTCGAGTTTTCCTGTCGGAGACCCCACGCCGGCGCCGGGGCTGCCGCTCATCAGCGGCTTCCGGTGGGATACCGGGGTCCAGGTTCGCTGGAAGGCGGGGCCTGTGGAGGTCACGAGCGCACTCACCCAGGGCACCCTGTCGAACCCGCGTCTGTCGGACGACAACGGTGGCAAGCAGCTGTCCGGACGTGTCGTGCTGACGCCCGCGGTCGGACTGGTGATCGGCGTGTCCGGAGCCGGAGGGGCCTGGCTCTCGCGCCGCGTCCCCTTGAGCGACGGCACACAGCAGCGAGCCTTCGGCACCGATATCGAGTACTCGCGGGATCATTGGATCGTCCGCGGCGAGATGGTCTTCAGCCGGTGGTCGCTTCCGCTGCAGCTCCCGCCGTCGAACGCGCGGTCCCTCAGTGCGCTCGGGACGTGGGTGGAAGGCAAGTACCGCCTCACGCCGAGGATCTTCGTCGCGGGACGGGCAGATCGCCTTGGCTTCTCGCAGCTCCAGGGCAGCGAGACGCTCCCGTGGGATGCGCCCGTCACCCGGTTCGAGGCGGGGGCCGGGTACTACCTTCAACGCAACCTGGTCGCCCGCGCGACCGTTCAGACGAATCATCGTTCGGGCGGCAGAGTGACAGAGCGGACGTTCGTCTCCGCCCAGCTCGCCTACTGGTTCTGATGAGCATCACGGGAGTTCTCACCTGCTTCGTCGCCGCCGTCGCACTCGCGGTGTGCCAGGCCGATGACGTCCTCCTCACGGCGTCGGCGACAGGAGAGCCCGAGACTGCGAGCGGCACGATTCGCGGCCGCGTGGTGCTTCGCGGGCCGTCGCTCGACGCCTCAACTCGCGCCACGGTCACCGACGTCGGCGTCTCGAACATCCACATTCCCGTCGATCGGCGCAGCGTGGTCTACCTCGACCCCGCGCCCCGCGCGGCGTTCGACACGCGGGAAGAGCCGCGCGCGCGCATGGATCAGCGGCATGAGACATTCGTGCCTCACGTGCTCGCGATTGCAACCGGAACGACCGTCGATTTTCCGAACAGCGATCACACGTACCACAATGTGTTCTCGCTCTCGAAGACGAAGTCGTTCGATCTCGGACGCTACGCCGTCGGACGGTCGAAAGCCATCCGCTTCGACCGTCCCGGTATCGTTCGCGTGTTCTGCGATATCCATTCGCACATGAGCGCGTTCATCCTGGTGTTCGCGCACCGCTATTTTGCCGTGACGGATCAGGAAGGACTCTACCGGATCGAGAGCGTCCCGCCGGGGACGTATACGGTGATGACCTGGAACGAATCGACCCCGCTCGATTCCGCGCAGGTCGTCATTCCCGAGGCGGGCGGCGAAGTCGAGCACAACGTCGCGCTCGGCCGCCGATGACGGTCTTCTCGTCCCTCTCGAACCGCATCTTCTTCGCGTCCGCACTCCTCGCCGTCCTGACCATCGGCGTCGCCGTGTACCGCGTCAACGTGGCCGTCACGGCGCAGGCCGAGAGCGAGCTGCGCCGCGGCGTCGAAGAAGCGGGCACGCTCCTCGAGGGGTATCGCA
This sequence comes from uncultured Acidobacteriota bacterium, assembly GCA_963749835.1. Taxonomy (GTDB): domain Bacteria; phylum Acidobacteriota; class Vicinamibacteria; order Vicinamibacterales; family 2-12-FULL-66-21; genus JALZOC01. The sequence continues at coordinate 941,143 of CAVVOD010000001.1, read as the reverse complement.
GCACGCTCTTCGAGCACTTCACGCGCGAGGCCCGCCTGGTTGCCGACCTCTCGAACCTCAAGGCGGCGATGGACACGAAGGATCCGCTGACGGTCCAGCCGTTGGCGGAAGACTACCAGCGCCGTATCGGGTCGGACTTGCTGATGGTGACGGATCCTTCCGGGCGAGTGCTCGCCGAGGCCGGCCGGCTGCGGATGACGCGCGAGGATCCGGCGGCCAGCGCGGCGATCCAGCGGGCCATCACCGGCCATGAGGCGTTGTCGCTGTGGGGTCACCACGGCGGAGTGATCCAGGTCGCCACGGTCCCGAGCTTTCTGAACTCCGAGCTGATGGGCACGGTCAGCGTCGGATCCAGCCTGGACGAAGACGCGGCCGCACGGTTCAAGCTGCTCACGAACAGCGAGGTGGCGTTCGAGCTCGGCGGCGAGATCCAGGCGTCCACGCTGCCGGCGCAGTTCAACGGCGAGCTCGCGCGCGCTGCGGGATCCGGTGACGTCAGCAGCATCCATCTCGGCGACAGCGAGTACGTGTTCGTGAGCCGCAAGCTGCCGCTGACGCCGTCAGCTGCGACGGTGACGGGGCCCGGTGGATCGACGGCCGTGCCCGTCGCGCTGATCCTCCGCTCACGCACCGACCGGCTTCGGTTCCTCAACATCGTCCACCGCGAGCTGGCCGGTACTGCGTTTCTGGCGGTTCTCGCCGCCACGCTCCTCAGTTATGCTGTCGCGCGGACGGTCACGCGTCCGCTCGGCGCCATCACTGCCACGATGCGCGAGATGGCCTCGACGGGCGACCTGACGAGAAAAATCACGCTCTCGTCGAACGCCCGATGGGACGACGAGGACGCGCGGCTGCTGGCGACCACATTCAACACCATGACGCAGTCCATCGCGCGCTTCCAACGGGAAGCGGCACAGCGGGAACGGCTTTCGTCGCTCGGGCGCCTGTCGACGGTGATGGCGCACGAGATCCGGAACCCGCTCATGATCATCAAGGCGGCGCTGCGCGGGTTGAAACGGGAACCGGTGCCCCCCGACCAGGTGCGGTCGGCGGTGGCGGACATCGACGAGGAGGTCGCGCGCCTGAACCAGCTCGTCTCCGGCGTGCTGGATTTCGCGCGGCCGATCGTCTTCGAGCTGGCGCCGGTGGATCTGAACGCGCTCTGCGAGGATGCGGCGCGGGCGCTCGATGCCACCGAAGGTCCGGCCCTTCAGGTCGCGCTTCACCTCGATCGAAGCCTCGGGTCCGTCACGACCGACGGCGAACGCGTGAGGCTGGCGCTCGTCAACGTCCTGACGAATGCGCGCCACGCCGTGCTGGCCGGGACTCCGCCGCCGCCGGACGAACCTATTCGACTGGCCACCTTCCGCACGGCGGCAGGACGCGTCGTCATCGAAACGCGCGACCGGGGCATCGGCATCGCTCCGGATGATCTTGCGCGCGTGTTCGACCCATACTTCACCACGCGGCGGACGGGCACGGGGCTCGGCCTCGCGATTTCGAAGAACATCATCGAGGGCCTCGGCGGTACGATTAGCGTGGCGAGCCGTCCGGGATCGGGCACGGATGTGCGCATCGAGCTGCCCGCGTAACCATCGGAGCCCCACGACACGAGCGACGGTTGACATCGGCCGTCCTGTGGCGTGGCGCTGATTCAGTGTGCTGGACAAGATGACAACAGGATCGATTCTGCTGGTTGACGACGAGGCGAAGATTCTCAGCGCGCTTGCCGCCGCGCTCCGGACGGAGGGACATGAGGTCGTGGCGACCGGCAGCGCGCGCGAGGCGCAGCGGCTTCTCGGCCAGCGGCTGTTCGACGTCCTTGTCGTGGACAACCTGATGCCTGAGCTGACGGGCACGGACCTGATTCGGGAGCTCGTGGCGTCCACGCCATCCGGTGAACGCCCGCAGATTCTGATGATGACGGCACACGCGACGGTCGAAAACGCGATCGAGGCGATGAAGCTGGGGGCGCTCGACTACCTCCAGAAGCCGTTCGAAATCGACGAGCTCCTGGTACTCGTCAACCGTGCGCTGGAGCATCAGCGTCTCAGCACGGAGCACCGGTACCTCATCAGCGAGCGCGACGCCGAGTTCAATCACTACGGCATCGTCGGCCGCAGCCGGCGGATGCAGGACGTCATCAACACCTCGCAGGTCGTGGCGAAGTCGAAGAGCACGATCCTCATCACCGGGGAGACGGGGACCGGGAAGGAAATGGTCGCGCGCGCGATCCACTATCACAGCGCGCAGCGGGAGATGCCGCTCATCAAGGTGAACTGCGCCGCAATCCCGGAAACGCTGCTCGAGTCGGAGCTCTTCGGCCACACGCGAGGCGCGTTCACGGGCGCCGCCACGAACAAGAAGGGCAAGTTCGCGCTCGCCGACGGCGGAACCATCTTCCTGGACGAAATCGGGACGATGAGCCCGGCCCTGCAGGCGAAGCTGCTTCGTGTCCTGCAGGAGCGTGAGTTCGAGCCGCTCGGGTCGGAGCGGACACAGAAGGTTGACGTGCGCGTCATTGCCGCGACCAATCGCGACCTCCGGCAGATGGTGTCCGACGGGAGGTTCCAGGAGGATCTGTATTACCGTCTCAACGTCATCCCCATCCACATTCCACCGCTGCGCGAGCGGCGGGAGGATGTGCCGGTGCTCGTCGAACACTTCATTGCCAAGCACTCACAGCGAGCGGGCAAGCGGATCGACGGTCTGGAGCCCGGTGTGCTGGAGGCGCTGCAGGCGGCAGACTGGCCAGGCAACGTTCGGGAGCTCGAGAACACCGTCGAGCGGGCCGTGGTGCTCTCCCCCTCCCGCATGATCGGGCCGGACGTCGTGCGTATTCTCGGAGTGAGCAGCGCTACGCCCGCGGGTCTGCCCTCGATGAACCTCCGGCAGAATCTCGACTGGGCCGAGCGGGAGACCGTCCGTCGTGCCCTGGACAATTCCGCAGGCGTCAAGAAGGACGCCGCCGAAGCGATGGGCATCAGCCAGCGCGCACTCAGCTATTACCTCGCGAAACACAGGGTGGAATAAAAGCTGTCAGCTTTCAGACGCCAGCTGATAGCTGATAGCCCGTTTACGTCCCAGGTAACGCCTTACGCCGCGGGTAATCTCTCTGCCCGCAACCCTCGGTTTATCTGCATGTTCCAGCAAATCCCGTCCGGCATCCCCCTTGCGTCGGAGAACGTCACGATGAAGTGGCTCTGTACCTCTCATTCTTTCCGCGACGACACTCATGCCGGCCGCAGCCGGCGCGCAGACGACCACTCCGGCGCCGGATCCAGCCCCTGCACCCGACGCCCAGGCGGATCCGGACGCGCGCGTTGACGCGCTTCAGCCGGACTTCAACCTGGCGGCGCTGCCGACAACGCTCCGGATGCCGGTGCACAAGTTTGCGTTCCGCGTCACGCATCGATTCAACCGGCCGCTCGGCGACGGAGATTTCGGAGATCTGGCGTCCGACCTTTTCGGCTTCGACGCGGGCGCGCAGATTGGCCTCGAAGTGCGTTACGGGCTGGCTCGCGGGACGCAGATTGGCGTCCACCGCACGAGCAACCGTGCCATTCAGATCTTCGGGCAGCACAGCCTCCTCTCGCAAAAAAACGGGAAGCCCATCGGGCTCGACGCCATGGCTACGCTCGAAGGCAACGAAAACCTGAGCACGTGGCACCGGAGCGCCCTGGGGCTGGTCGCGTCGCGCAACGTCCACCGGATCGCGGCGCTCTATGCCGAGCCGTTCTTCGTCGTGAACAGCAACCCCGGAGCGAATCAGGGGTCGGACAACAACACGCTGATGCTGGGTCTCGGTGCGCGGCTGCGCATCCGGCCCTCCACGTACCTCGTCGGCGAAATCACGCCCCGGTTGACCGGGTTCGAGCCTGGCGTCAATCAAATCAGCTTCGGTCTCGAAGGACGTGCGGGCGGCCATCTGTTTCAGCTGAATTTCTCGAATGGGTTCGGGACGACGCTCGGCCAGATTGCAGACGGCGGGTTCAACAACGACAACTGGTATCTCGGCTTCAACATCGCGCGAAAATTTTTCTAAAGGCTCGCGCCGGCTTTTTCCCGGATCGGAGGACTTCTTGGCTCTGCGGATGCGGATACTCTCAGGATCGATCGTCGCGGCCGGAGCGCTGGCCGTCATGACGGCGTGCGGCGGCGACAGTACGCCGACTGCGCCCTCCGGCGGCAGCGGCGGCCCGGGGACAAGCGGCGCGACGATCACGATCGGCGCCAATGGGGTCGTCAGCCCATCCCAGGTCACGATTGCCGTCGGGCAGAGTGTGACGTTCATCAACAACGATTCGCGGGTGCACGACATGGCGTCGAACCCCCATCCCGCGCATACGGATTGCCCGTCGATGAACGCCGCCGGGAACCTCGCGCCCGGCCAGACGAAGCTGACCAACGCGTTTACCGCGGCCCGCACGTGCGGCTTCCACGACCACGGCAATCCCACTGACGCGGGGCTTCAGGGGAACATCATCATTCAGTAGTCGAGCGCTCGAGTCGATCGGGGAGGCTGCCGCACGAGCCGATGGCATAATCACCCATGCGGATCCGGGCGGTAGCTCTCACGGCCGGCATGCTGATGGCCTCATGCGGTGGCGGTTCGCCTTCAGCGCCAAATCCTCCACCCTCGAACCCCAACACCGTCACCATCACCGCCTCCGGCGTCAGTCCCAGGGAGTTGACCGTCGCCCCGGGCATCCGCGTGCTGTTCGTCAACGGCGACGCGCGACCGCACGACATGGCGTCCGACCCGCATCCGGATCACGATATCTGCAGGGAGTTGAACCTGGGTACGCTCAACCCCGGGCAGAGCCGGGAGACGCTCAACCTCGTCACCGTGCGGACGTGCGGGTTCCACGATCACGACAACCCGGACAACGCATCACTGAAGGGACGGATCGTCGTGAAGTAGGCGGGATTCGGGATTCGGGATTCGGGGTTCGGGATTCGTTCTTCTCCGGCTAAAGCCGGAAGCTACTGGTCCGAGTCCCGATCCGATCCCGAGTCCCGAATCCCGAATCCCGAGTCCCGAATCCCGAGTCCCGAATCCCGAGTCCCGAGTCCCGAGTCGAACCCCGAGTCCCGAACGCCGAATCCCGATCTAGAGACTCAAATCCACCCAGACAGTCTTGATTTGCGTGTAGTGCTCGAGCGCGTGCGAGCTCATCTCACGGCCGAACCCGCTCTGTTTGTAGCCGCCGAATGGCGCCGCGGTGTCGTAGACGTTGTAGGTGTTGATCCAGACCGTTCCAGCCTGGAGCTGGCGGGCGACGTAGTGGGCTTTCTTGATGTCCCGGGTCCAGACGCCGGCCGCGAGCCCATATGGGCTGTCGTTCGCGCGTGCGATGGCTTCGTCGATGTCGGCGAACTCGATGGCGGCGAGGACGGGACCAAAAATCTCTTCGCGCGAGATGGTCATTTCGGGCTTCACGTCCGCGAAGACCGTCGGCTGCACGAAGAATCCCTTCCCGGTGCCGATGTCCGCGCGCGCGCCGCCAGCCACGAGCGTCGCGCCTTCCTTCTTGCCTGAATCGATGTAGCGAAGGACGGTTTCCATCTGCTTCCGGGATGAGACCGCGCCGAACCGTGTCTTGGGGTCCAGAGGATCGCCCGGCACCATCTTCTTCGCGCGCGCCGCGAGCTTGTCGATGAACTCCGACTTGATCGACGTGTCCACCAGCAGTCGCGATCCCGCCGCGCACACTTCCCCTTTGCCGTAGAAGATCCCCACCGTCGCCCCCCGCACCGCGGCGTCGATGTCGGCGTCCGCAAGGACGATGTTGGGGGACTTGCCGCCGAGCTCGAGCGTGATTCTCTTGAGCGTCGAGGCGGCCCCGCGCATGATCCCCTTGCCGGTCGTCGTGTCCCCGGTGAAGGCGATCTTGTCGATGGCGGGATGCTCCACGATGGCCTGCCCCAGGCTCGCGCCGGGTCCCGTGAGCACACTGAGCACACCCGGAGGGAGACCGACTTCGACGGCAATCTCGCCGAGCGCGAGTGCCGTCAGTGGTGTCTGGCTCGCGGGCTTCAGGATGACGGTGTTGCCGCACGCCAGCGCAGGCGCCACTTTCCAGGCGGCGAGCAGGAGCGGGAAGTTCCACGGCACGATCGCTGCGACGACGCCAATCGGTTCGCGGAGCGTGTAGGTGAGGTGGTTGCCCTTGACGGGGATCGTCTCACCCATGATCTTGTCGGACCAGCCGCCGTAATACTCGAAGCACTCGGCCGCGGCGGGGATCTCGATGTTGCGCGATTCGAAGATCGGCTTGCCGTTGTGGAGCGTCTCGAGCCTGGCGATCTCGTCCGCGCGTTCGAGCAGCCGCTCGCCCAGCTTGCCGACCAGGCGTCCGCGCTCGCGCGCGGAGAGCGCGCTCCAGGGCCCGTTGAGCGCCGTGCGCGCCACATGGACAGCCACATCGAGGTCGTCCGCTCCCGCGGATGCCACCTCGGCGATGACCTCCTCCGTCGCCGGATTGACGACCTCCATCGTCTGTCCGGACGCCGCATGGCGCCACTCGTTGCCGATAAAGAGTTTGCTCTGCATCACCCAGCTCTCAGCTAATAGCTGTCAGCTCTCAGTGCACCCTGGCACTCTGGCACCGTGGCACTCTAGCACCCTGCCTGGCACTCTGGCACCCTTGGCACCCCTGGCACCCTGGCACTTTGGCACCCTGGCCGTCTGCCCTTCCGCCTAAAGGCGGAAGCTACGAGCTTGAAGGCGGAGGCTACGGAACTACGTTTCGGTTCGCACGTACTCGAAATTGATCGGCTGCCGGTTGATGCCGCGCACCGGCGGGGCGATGTAGTTGGCGAACTTGCCCGGCTCATAGACAGGCGTGGCCATGATGCTCAGGAGATACTCGCGATCGGACGGAGCCGGCAGCCACTCGGTCTTGCGGCGTTCCCACTCGTCCGCCGACAGGTGCGCTCCCGACGGGTCGAAATGTATCGACGAGAACATGCCGATGCCGCGGTTGAACTTGCGATCCGGCAGTCGAAGCCGATCCGACATGCCGTGGCGCTCGAAGATCTTGTTCCAGCGCTGGACCCCTGCCTCACAGTCGCCGACATACCAGTCGCGCAGGACTTCGTTCATCGCGGTCCGCATCGGAATGGCCTTCCGCGCCAGCCGCCCGCGTTCAGGCACGTCGAGCTCGTAGTAGGCCTCCGTCACGTGATGGTCGGTCCACTTCTCTTCCTGTGCCCGTCCCTTGAGGCCGTTGCCGAAGTACGACGCGGCGTTGGTGGAAATCTCGTTGCCGTGCAGGTCGAGGCTGAGGCTGAACCACAGGTTGATGAACTTCTGGATGGTGGGAAGGTCAATCCCGCCAAGCTTCCGCACGTCCTCGGAGTATCCCGCACCCGCGAGCAGCTGACACGTTCGCTCGACAATGCGGGCGATGCCGGTTTCGCCGACGAACATGTGATGCGCTTCCTCGGTGAGCATGAACCTGGTCGTGCGCGACAGCGGATCGAGCGAGCTCTCCGACAACGACAACAGCTGCGACTTGCCGTCCCGGTCGGTGAACATGGTGAACATGAAGAAGTCCAGCCAGTTCTCGATCGGTTCGTTGAACGCGTCGAGGATGCGGGGCTTGTCGCGATTGCCGCTCTGGCGGGACAGGAGCTCCTCGGCCTCGTCGCGCCCGTCACGGCCGAAGTATGAGTGCAGCAGGTAGACCATTGCCCAGAGGTGCCGTCCTTCTTCGACGTTGACCTGGAACAGGTTCCGCAAATCGTACATGCTCGGGCACCGCTGCCCGAGCCAGCGCTGCTGCTCGACGCTGGCGGGTTCCGTATCCCCTTGTGTGACGATCAGGCGCCGCAGCTGATTCCGGAACTCGCCCGGGACCTCCTGCCAGACGGGCTGTCCGAGAAAATCACCGAAACCGATCCGGCGGTCGTGAACGGGATCCGCGAGGAAGATCCCCCAGCGGTACTCGGGCAGCTTCACATATTCGAAGTGCGCCCAGCCCGAGGGATCGACGCTCACCGCCGTGCGCACGTACACCTGGTGGTAGTCCTGGAACCCCTGCGGCCCCATGTCCTTCCACCACTGGATGTACTGCGGCTGCCAGTGCTCGAGCGCCCGCTGCAGCCGCTTGTTGCCGGACAGGCCGACGTTGTTGGGGATCTTCTCGGCAGAGATCATACAGGGCTCCGATCCAGCTATCAGCTATCAGCTCTCAGCTGAGAGCTCCATCACGCCCTCCTGAAATCGAACTCCGGCCGTCCCTGCGAGCCATACGACGTCAGCGCCCCTTTCTCCCCCACGGCATTCGGCCGTTGGAAGATCCAGTTCTGCCAGGCAGTGAGCCGTCCGAAGATCTTCGTCTCCATGGTCTCGGGGCCGGCGAATCGCAGGTTGGCTTCCATGCCGGTCAACGCGTCCGGCGAGAACGCGGCCCGGCTCTCGACGGCGAGCCGCACCTCGTCGTCCCAATCGAGCTCGTCGGGGGCGAAGGTCACGAGCCCGCGATCGAACGCGGCCTCCGCGTCGAACGGCTCCGTCTGTGCGAGAAGATCGACAACGCGATCGGCGTCGCCGAGAAACCGGGACTCCAGCCTGGTGAGCCCGTTGCTCATCGTCAGCGGCCCGCCGTTCATGCCCGAGAGTGCGATGGCATTGGGACGATCCGGGTCGTTCAGCATGTACGCCCGGTCGCATGCAATCGCCAGCTCGAACAACGTCCCGGCAAAGCAGCTCCCGGGCTCAATCAGCGCGAAGAAACTGCGGGACGTCAGATCCATCCGCTTGAGCGTGCGCTTGATGAAGTGGACGATCTCGCGCACCAGCCAGTGATCCGCGTGCGTGAGGAGCGTCCGATCGACGGCGAGGACTTTTGCGGCGTCTCCCTCCGTCTTGACGACGACCGTGCCGATGAGAGGCTCGTCGAGCCGCAGGCGGAGCAGGCAGTCGTCGAGCTCGCGAAATACGCGCAGCGGCCAGAAGCGATCGCCGGCCTCGAGAATGCCGGCCGGATCGGACGGCTCGTCGCTTTCCGGTGCGCTGAGCGTCAGGGTCGCGACACGCTTCTCGCGATCGATTTCCAGCTTCACCGCGGAATAACGAAGCATGCTGCCTGTGACAGTCGGGTTGAGAGGGCCAAGGCCGATGCCGGGGCCGCCGGCCGGCCGGTCCGAACGCGCGGCCAGCGCCCGCGCCCGCTCGGCCACGCGATCCTTGAATTGACTCGTGGGATACACGGCGTCAACCAGCCGCCATTCAACGGCACGCTTGCCCTTGATGCCCTCGGCAACGGTTCCGAACACATCCGCCAGATCGCGACGGACCTTGCGCTTGTCCACCACTCGCGTGAGACCGCCGGTGCCCGGCAGCACACCCAGCAGCGGCGTTTCCGGCAGGCTCACAGCAGAATTCCCGTCGTCCACCAAATCAATCTCGTCGCACGCGAGCGCCAGCTCGTACCCGCCGCCGGCGCAGATGCCGTTCAGGGCCGCGAGGAACTTCACACCGGAATGCGCGCTCGCGTCTTCAATCGCCAGCCGGGTCTCGTTCGTGTATTTGCAGAAATTCACTTTCCAGGCGTGCGACGAGCCGCGCAGCATGAAGATGTTGGCCCCCGCACAGAAGACCCGCTCCTTCAGGCTTGTGATGACGACCGCATGGACTTCCGGATGCTCGAAGCGGATGCGCTGCACGGCGTCCGCAAGCTCGATGTCGACGCCGAGATCGTAGGAATTGAGCTTGAGGCGGTAATCGGGGGAGAGGCCGGCATCTTCCTGAACGTCCATCGAGAGCGTGGCGATGGCCCCGTCGAACGTCAGCTTCCAGTGCCGGTACCGATCCGGAGAGGTCTCGAACGACACGACGGGATCCTGCTTCGCGAGGGTCTCCACGAAGCAAGCCTACCCGCGTGGAACGCCTGATGTCAAGGCACTATACTTCCATTGTTGAGATGTGGTGTGTAATATAGTGCGCAATGGATCCGCTCCTCGAATCGCTCGGCCGACGCGCACGCGCGCTCCGCCTGGCACGCGGATGGACGCTCCGCGATGTCGCCGAACGTTCAGGGCTCTCGGCCCGATTTCTCGTGCAGCTCGAGGCGGGACGCGGCAACATCTCGATCAAGCGACTGGCGGACGTCGCACGGGCGCTCGATACCTCGCCAGCGCTTCTGCTGACAGAGGTCGAAGGACCGCCGCTGCCCGTGGTTGCGCTGCTCGGCCTGCGGGGCGCGGGCAAGACGACGGTCGGGCGACGGCTCGCCAGGCGGCTTCGTCTGCAGTTCGTGGAGCTCGATTGCCGCATCGAGCGGGCAGCCGACCTCAGCCTCAGTGAGCTGTTCTCACTCCACGGGGAGGACTATTACCGTCGCCTGGAGCTCGAAACACTGAAAGGGGTGGTCGCCGAGAGGAAGGGCATGGTGATCGCGACCGGCGGAGGCATCGTGACGTCATCCGAAACCTACGCGCTTCTTCGACACTCGGCGATGACGGTCTGGCTCCGCGCAAAACCCGAAGATCACTGGGACCGCGTGGTACGGCAGGGAGATCGTCGCCCGATGGCCGACCATCCGCAGGCGATGGCGGACCTCCGTGCACGACTGGCCGCGCGCGAGCCGCTCTACGCGCTCGCGGACCACACCGTGGACACGTCTGGCATCACGGTCAGCCGTATCGTCGAATCCGTCGCCGTGCTGATGAGTAGGAAGGCTGTCTGATCACTTCCGGCTAAAGCCGGAAGTACGGCGTCCGAATCCCGAATCCCGAGTCCCTGATTCCGAGTCCCGAATCCCGAATCCCAAGTCCCCGATCCCCGATCCCGAGTCCCGACTCATCTACAATCGCGCTTGCGAATCAGCAACTTACGCTAAAGGTGAGTGTCCCCATTTATTGGAGCGCGCCGGCGCCGGCGGCCGCCTCGCGCACAAGGATGCCCATCTTGGGATGCGATGCTTCGAGCTGGGGTGTGAGTCCTCGTCGTCGCAACTCTTCCGACGTGGTTGGACCGATGGACGCCACGAAGGCACGCGCGAGCCCCTGCTGAACCTCGTGGTGCCTGGCTCCCGCGACCTCCCACAGATGGACGATCTGGACGCTGGACGTGACGAGCACCACTTCCACGGCGTTGTCGCAGAGCGCCGTCACCGCATTCTCGAGCGGCGTGAGATCTTCGGGAAGTGCCCATTGATAGACCGGCACCTGCGTCACGTCAGCCCCCCGCGCACGCAGCGCAGCGAGTAACTCAGGGTTGGAGACGCCATATTCCTGCACGGCAATTCGGGCGCCGGCGACAGTAAATTCGTCCGCCTTTGCGTCGAGCGCCGTCATCAGCTCACGCCACGTGTTTGGTTCCGGCGCCGCAACCCAGACGGGCACCTGCAGTTCACGAAGCACCGCGAGTGGCTTGGGGCCGCGGGCCACGACCTTCGTGCGCGCGAGCGCAGCCGCGAGCTCTGGCCGCGAGCAGACCGTCTCGACGGCGCTGATGAGCGCCCGCACACCCACACCCGTCAGAAATACCACGACGTCGAACTCGCCGCGAACCAGCGCCTGCGCAAATTCCACGGCGTCGGCGTTCGCTTCGATCGGCACTTCGCGAAGTGCCGGCGCGATCATCGGCCGGCCGCCGAACGTCGTGATGAGCGTGGCCACTTCCGTCGCGCGGCGGCTCTCGAACGACAGCACGCGCGCGCCGCGGAAGCTCGGGGTCGTCATCGCATCAGGCCTCCTGCTGCCGGAAACGTTCCCGCAGATATCCCAGGTAGCAGAATACACCCGCGCGCTTCACCGCTCCGGATTCCCAGCGCGGAACCCAGTAAGCGCCAAGCTGCAACAGCGTGACGGCGCCCGCGAAGAGCGCGGCGGCAAACATCAACAGCCCCGCGCCGTACCCGCCGGTCGCATCCCGCACGGCTCCGAGCATCGAAGGAAGAAAGAATCCGCCAAGCCCGCCCGCCGCGCCGACGATGCCGGTCACGAGACCGATCTGATTGCCGAACCGCTGCGGCACGAGCTGGAAAACGGCGCCGTTGCCCATGCCGAGAAGCCCGAGCGCCACGAAGAGCACGGTGACCTCGACCGTCAGCGGCTGCAGCCCGGCGGCGACAAGAAGACAGACGGACACGCCCAGGAGAAGCACGAGCAGAAGCGGGTAGCCGCCGATGCGATCCGACAGCCACCCCCCCACCGGGCGCAGCAGGCTGCCGGCCAGAACGACGACGGTCGTGAGATCGCCGGCGACGACGCGCGACAGGGCGTATTGCTCGTGAAAGAACGTCGTCAGGAAGCTCGCGAAACCGACGAAGCCGCCGAACGTCAGGCTGTACAGGAACGCGAACCAGATCGTGTCCGCCTGCATCAACACCGCCGCGTAGTCGCGACGCGTCGCCGGTGCGGTCCGGCGGGGAGCGTCCTTCGCCAGGCACATGAAGACGACCAGCACGATCGCCACCGGCAGCAGCATCAACCCGAACGTGGTCGCACCAGCCGAACCGCTCCGCGAGGCGCGGTGCACAGAGCGTCGCCATCGAGCGAGCCGGAGTTTCCCGCGCCGGCAATCCCCATGGCGAGTCCCTGGTATTGCGGCGGATACCATGCGCTCGCCAGCGGCAGTGCCACGGCGAAACTGGCGCCCGCAATACCCAGTAGAAAGCCGAGCGCGTAGAACTGTCCGATCGTGTGCGGCCACCTTCCAGCCAAGGAGGAGCGGCACACAGCGTCACGACGAGCGCGACACACGCGGTGCGACGCCCGCCGAACCGATCGCCGAGCAGTCCAAGGATCGGCCGAAACAGCGAGCCGCCCAGCAGAGGGATCGCGATCAGCAAGCCCTGCTGCTGTCGCGCTGATTTTGAGCTCGTCGCGCAGAAACGGCGCCAGCGGTCCGAGCAGGACCCACGCCATGAAGCTGACGTCGAAATACAGGAGCGCTGCAACGAGGGTCGGAAGATGGCCGCTTTTCAGAAAACCGGATCTTGCGAGATCATGCGGCCTGGCCGGCACCCGCTGCCGCGTCGTCAGAGGGGATCTGGACGAGCACGATACCCGCCTCGACGCGAGTCGGGTACGTCCGCACGCACGCCGACGAATCTCCAGGCCGCTCGACCGCCCCGCTGTGCAGCGAGAATTTCCACGCATGGAGCGGACACACGACCGCGCCACCCGTGACGATGCCGTCGGCCAGCGGTCCTCCCTTGTGCGGACAACGGTTGTCCACGGCGAGAAACCGATCGCCGAGATTGAAAATCGCGATCTCACGATCGCCGACGATCGCGGCCCGCCCTTCTCGCGGCGGAATGTTGCCGCAATCGGTGATGCCTACCCATCGGTCGTTCATCTGAGCTCCTCTCATCGGCCGCAGTGGAATGAACTGCGTCGGGTGCACGGGCGTCTGTCCTTCCTGCCAGGCGTCGCGCGAGCGTGCCTTTGACTTGCGCAATCGATCGAGCAGCGCCTCCCGCGCGATCTCCGGTGCGTAGACGGTGTCCTTCCGGACCTTGTCGATGCCCACGCGCTCGACGAAGTCGTAGGTCCGCTCCAGGTAGTTGGCGTGCTCGCGGTAGTACCTGGAAGAACAGCTCGGACGCTTCGAGTGCAGCCTCGGTCGTCTCCACGGTGATCAGGAGGTCCGCCTTGCGGACCGACTTCCCCGCCGCGCCTCCGACCACGACCTGCCAGCCACCCTCCTGGCCGACCAGCCCGATGTCCTTGACCGTCGCCTCGGCACAGTTGCGCGGACAGCCCACGGTTGCCATCTTGACCTTGTGGGGCGTGAAGAGATTCTCGAAGCGCCGCTCCATCTCGATCCCCGCGCTCGTCGAATCCTGCGTGCCGAAGCGGCAGAAGTCCGTCCCGACGCACGTCTTCACCATCCGGACACCCTTCGTGTACGCCTGGCCGGACGGCATGCCGAGGTCCGCCCAGACCTTCGGCAGGTCCTCCTTCTTGACACCGAGCAGATCGATCCGCTGGCTGCCCGTGATCTTCACCATCGGGACCTTGTACTTGTCCGCGACATCGGCGATGCGCCGCAGTTCGTCTGGCGTCGTCACGCCGCCGCGAATCCGCGGAATGACCGAGAAGGTGCCGTCCTTCTGGATGTTCGCGTGCACGCGGTCGTTGATGAACCGGGCCGACCGGTCCTCTTCGTGGTCGCCGCACCAGAGCATGTCGAGCATGTAGCTGAGCGCCGGCTTGCAGACCTCGCAACCGAGACCGTTGCCATAGATGTCCAGGACGTCCTGGACGGACTTGCAGCTTCTGGCTGCGGAGGATCGCGCGAAGACTCGTCCTGCGTGAACGGGACGCAGCCGCACAGCAGCTTCGTCGCCTCCTCCTCGAACTCGGGCGCGACCGCCTTGAGCAATTCCTGGCACAGCGACGTGCAGCTCCCGCAGCCGGTGCTCGCCCGCGTGACGTCCTTGAGCTGCGACAGCGTGTTCACCCCGCTGTCGTGAATGGCCTGGATGATCGTCCCCTTGGTGACGCCGACGCAGCCGCACACGGTGGCGCTGTCCGCCATCTGCGCGATGTCGAGCCCGGCATCCGCGGCAGGCGGCGGAAACAGCAGGTGACGGCGCTGCGTGGTCAGGTCGGTGTCGGAACGCAGCCATTCCATGTAGCGATGGCTGTCCGAGGTGTCCCCGACCAGGATCACGCCGGCCAGTTTGCCGCCGCGCAGCGACAGCTTCTTGTAAACGCCGAAAGCCGAATCCTCGAACCGCACCGGCTCGGCGTCTGGCGCGTCCGCCCAGACGCCCGCAGAGAAGACGTCGACGCCCATGATCTTGAGCTTCGCGGCCTGGACGGTCCCGGTATAGACGGGCCCCTTGTTCCCGGTGATGGTCGCCGCAAGCACCTTGCCCTGTTCGAGAAGAGGTGCGACCAGACCGTAGCAGACCCCGTTGTGCTCGACGCATTCGCCGACAGCGAAAATGTCCGGGTGCGACGTCTCCATGTGGTCGTTGACGACGATGCCGCGGTTCACGTCGAGCCCCGCCTGCCGTCCAAGCTCCACGTTCGGGACGAATGCCTGCAGCGACCACCACGAGATCGGCGTCCGATGCAGGGTTCCGTCACCGAGCTCCACGGCTTCGAGCGGAGTCCGATCCGATAATCGCTTTCGTGGTCCGCCCGAGCAGGAGCCGCACGCCGAGCGTCCTCCATGCGCGTCGCGAGATAGCCGCCGCCCGTCGCGTCGAGCTGCCGCTCCATCAAGGTGTCCATCAGGTGGATGACGGTCACGTCGCAGCCCTGCACCTGCAGGCCGCGGGCCGCCTCGAGCCCGAGGAGGCCGCCTCCAATCACGACCGCTTTGGCGCCCGGCCGCGCCCGTTCGAGCAGCGCCCGCGTGTCGTCGAGCGTCCGGAACGCGAACACGCCGTCCTTGTCGAGCCCGGCGATCGGCGGCATCCAGGCGGAGCTGCCGGTGGCCAGCAGCAGCGTGTCGAACGGCGTGACCGAGCCGTCCTGCGACGTTACGGTCTTCGCCACCGCGTCGACGTCGCGTCACCCGGCGGCCGACGCGCAACTCGATGTCGTTCCGCCGATACCATTCAATCGGGTTGATCGTGATCTCGTCAGATGCCCGCTCGCCGGCGAGCACGGACGAGAGCAGGATCCGGTTGTAGTTGACGTGGGTCTCGTCGCCGAAGATGGTGATGTCGAACCGCGGCGCGTGCTTGAGGATCTGCTCGACGCAGCCCACGCCCGCCATGCCGTTGCCGACGACGACCAGCCGCTTGCATTCGGTCTCACGCGCACTCCTGGGACAGCTCCGAGGTCCGAGCGCTGCGTCGTGCGCGGCGACATCGACCGATCCCGGCAGACGAAGTCGACGATCTCCTGGACCTGCGGACGGCACGAGCCGCAGCCGGTGCCGGCGCGGGTGGCATCGCAGACCGCCTGCAACCCGCGGGCCCCCTCGAGAATCGTGCTGCACGATCGTCCGCTTTCGAGACCGCGTTGCAGTCGCAGATCTGCGCGCTGTCTGGCATGCGCTCGACCGACAGCGGCGCGGCGTCGAAGGCGAGAGGAAACAGGAGCTCCGCGCGGTTGGCGGCGAGCGGCGCGCCCTCGCCGAATGCCTGGAGCAGCGACGGCACGATGGCGCCGTCGCCCATGACGATCGCGCCGATGAGCCGATCGTCCGCGGACGATCAGTTTCTTGTAGACGCCGCGGCCGGCTCGACATAGCTCACGACCTCGTCGTCGGCATCCTCGGGCTCCTTGCGGCCCATGACGGCGACGTCGACACCGGCGACCTTGAGCTTGGTGGACGTGCGCGAGCCGCGAATAGACGCGCTCGGGTTCCTGACCGCTCAAGCGATCCGCGAGCACCTGGGTCTGCTCCCAGAGCGGCGCCACCAGGCCATAGACGCTGGCCGCGATGCTCGGCGCATTCGCCGACCGCGTAGACGCCCGGGGCATCGACGCAGCCGAGATCGTCCCCGACCACGATGCCGCGGTTGACCTGGAGGCCGGCGCGTGCGGGCGAGCTCGACGTTCGGCCGGATGCCAGCCGAGAGCACGACCATGTCGCAGTCGAGCGTGCTCGCCATCCTTGAACTGCCACGCCGGTGACGTGCCCGTTGCCCGAGGACCGCCGTGGTGAGCTTCTCGAAGTGCAGCTGCACCCCCATCTCGTCGAGCTGCCGCTGCAGGATCAGCGCCGGCCGGCCGGCATCGAGCTGTGCGTCCATCAGATGTGCGGCATGAGGTGCACGACGTGAACGTCGAGACCGCGGTTGAGCAGCCCGCGCGCGGCTTCGAGCCCGAGCAGCCCGCCGCCGATGACGACCGCGCGCCGCGCGTGCTTCGGCGAACGCCAGAATCCGATCGCAGTCGTCGAGCGTGCGGAAGACGAACACGCCGTCCCTGAATCCGCCGCCCTCAGCCTCGAGGCCCTCCATGCGCGGAACGACCGGATGGCTCCCGGTCGCGATCACCAGCGTGTCGTACTCCTGCGACACTGCCGCCGGCGCCGAGCACGCGCCTGCCGACGAGGTCGATCGCCTCGACCCGCACGCCCGGCGTGCAGCGTCACACCGTGCGCGGCGTACCACGACAGCGGGTTGATGACGATGTCCGCGGGGCGATGGTGCCCGGCGAGCACGCTCGACAGCAGGATGCGGTTGTAGTTGCCCGTGCGGCTCGTCGCCGAAGACCGTGATCGTCGAAGCGGTCGGCGCCGCCGCGCGCCAGCAGATCCTCGACGAAGCGGCCGCCGGCCATGCCGTTGCCGATCACGAGCCGCTCACGCCGTCGTGCATGTCGCGGTCCCTCCTCCGCGCGGCCGATGCCCGGCACCTGTCGCGCGCCTCCGCCCGCACCGCGCACACCTTGAACTCGGGCATGCGGCTCACCGGATCCAGCGCCGCATTGGTGAGGCGATTGATCGATTGGCGCCGCCCCAGTGAAACGGCACGAACACGGTGTCCTCGCGGATGCCGTGGTCGTCACCTTGACCTTGAAGCGGCCCGAGCCGCGACGGGTGGTCGAGCGTCACGGACGCGCTCGTCCGCAACGCCGAGCCGCCGGGCCGTCAGCGGATGCAATCTCGGCGAGCGGCTCAGGCGCCAGCGTCCCGCAGCTTCGCGGACGCGCCGCGTCTGCGTGCCGGACTGGTACTGCGCGAGCACACGACCGGTGGTGAGATAGAGCGGGTAATCCGCGTCGCGATCCTCGGCCGGCGGCTGGTGCGGAACGGCGTGAAAGCGGGCGCGGCCGCCGGCCGTCGGGAAGCGATCCGCGAACAGCCGCGGCGTGCCTGGATGGTCGATGGCGGGACACGGCCAGAACACGCCGTCCTCCGCGTCGATCCGGTCGATAGGTGATGCCCGGAGTAGTCGGCGAGGCCGCCGCTCGCTGGCGCGGCGCAGCTCGTCGAACACGTCGCCGGATGCGGCTGATCGGGAACCAGCGCCGACGTGCCCAGCCGCGCCGCGAGGTCGACGATCATCTCGAGATCGGTGCGGACGTCCTCGGCGGCGGCTTGACGCGCGCGGCGGCGCAGCACAACCCGCCCTTCGAGGTTGGTCGTCGTCCCCTCCTCTTCCGCCCATTGCGCGCTCGGGCAGCACGACATCGGCGAGCGCGGCGGTCTCGGACAGGAAGAAGTCGGACACGACGAGCAGGTCGAGCGACTCGAAGGCGCTGCTTCGATCCGCCGCGCGTCCGGGCGCCGACACGAGCACGTTCGAGCCGAAGACGAAGCAGGGCGCGCACGCCGTCGTCCTGACCGAGCGAATCCAGCAGCTCGAAGGCCGATTTGCCGGCGCCTCGGGATCGCTGTCTTCGGGGACGCCCCAGACCTCCGCCATGTGACGGCGCGCCGCGGGATCGTCGATCCTGCCGGTAGCCGGGAAGCTGGTCCGCCTTCTGGCCGTGCTCGCGTCCGCCCTGGCCGTTGCCCTGGCCGGTCAGCGTGCCGTAGCCGCCGAACTGCTTGCCAACCTGGCCCGAGCGCCAGCGCGATGTTGATGTAGGCGAGCGCGTTGTTGACACCCTGCGCCTGCTGCTCGGGTCCGCGGCCGGTGAGGACGATGACCCGTTCCGCCGTGCCCAGGATGCGCGCCGTCTGCGACCAGGTCCGCTTCCGGCACGCCGGTCAGCCGCTCGACGCGTTCCGGCCAGTAGGTCGCGGCGAGCTGCCGCACTTCGTCGAATCCCTCGGTCCGGCTTCGCGATGTAGGCCGTGTCGATCAGTGCGATCCCGGATGAGGAGGTGCAGGAGGCCGTTGGCCAGCGCCGTGTCCGATCCGGGCCGTGACCGCCAGGTGCTTCGTCGCCCACTGCGCCGTCGGCGAGCGGCGCGGATCGATGACGACGCAGCGTGCCGCCGTTCTCCTCGCAGCGCGGCGAAGTACTGCATCAGCGGGCGGCATCGTCTCGGCGATGTTGCTGCCGACGAGCAGCACGACATTGGCGTGCGCAATGTCCTCGAGCGGAAACGGCAGGCCGCGATCGAGGCCGAAGGCGCGCGTCGCGCCGCGGCCGCGGCGACGACATGCAGAAGCGGCCGTTGTAGTCGATGTTGGCCGTGCCCAGCGCAACGCGCGCGAACTTGCCGAGCAGGTAGGCCTTCTCGTTGGTCAGCGACGCCGCTGCCGAAGACGCCGACGGCATCGGGGCCGTAGCGTGCCTGCACGTGCTGGATGCCGTCGGCGATGCGATCCAGCGCGGCCTCCCAGGTGGCCGGCGACCAGCGCAGCCGTCTGGGCTGCGCACGAGCGGGTGAAGAAGACGATCAGCGATGCGCAAGCGTTTCGGCTGCCGACCAGCCTTTGACGCAGAGCCCACCCTTGTTGACCGGAAAGCGCCGATGTGCCGGCGACCGAGAACGCCGCTGCGATCGCCTGCCCACGTGCATGCCGCACTGCATTGCGCAATACGGGCAATGCGTTTCGACAAATGCGAAGCGTGACAGGGAATCCATTATGTGAACGGCGGGCTGCCGGCAACCACCGGATCACACGCGCAACTCAACGAGGGAGCAAGCGACGTGCCCTCTGCCGCTCTGCGGCACACGAGCACGGATCTGGTGTGCTCTCAATAACTTCTATCGATATTTTCGGCGAAGGGACGTGACGCGGATACACGTCTCGAGCGACGCTCCTGTCGGAACACGAGCGGGACGGCGACAATCGTGAAGCTTATTGACCCGAGGTCTGACCGGTCGGGCGGCGTCCGGCCCAGGAGAAGCCGCCTCCCGTCCAGCACGCCGGCGCGACGTGCCGACAGAATTGTTGCCATCGACGAATGAGCGACGTTTTGGGAGCAGGCGCGTGGCGCCTGCTGAGATCACCTTAAAGATTTTTCACCGATGAAGGGCATACAGGAGGCAGGGAGATCAGGAGACTCCCTGGAACCGAGAGACACGAGATATCAAACGAATGCGGCTGCTGGCCGCTGCCGCATTCGACGGTCAGTACCTCGTCTTCGTTGCCCCACCACGTTTCAGCGGCTGACGCTGACGCGGGGTTGGAGCGTGACGACCACGGAGTCGAAGGAGCAGAGTGGCCGGCCCCCTCACCTTCGGCCAGCCGGTTTTGAATCTGCGTGCGCAGCCAGCCAATGGCGTCCGGTTCAGCGGCCCGGAGGGCCTTCCAGTCGTCTTCGGGAAGGACGAGAGTCAGCGTGCGAGTGGGATTGGAGTCAGGATCGATCATGGTCGAATGATAAAAGAGGCCGACCGACCTGTCGTGCAGAACTTTCAGATGCGAAGAATGCACATGGCAGATGGACCCAGCCATCTTGCGCGCGCATGACATCCATGCCACGAACACATCCCGCCGTCCACCGCGCTCGGATCCGAGCGCCGGGGTCAGACCTCATTCCTGCCGCCACCACGCGGTCATATCACGGAGAGATTCACCACGGAGAAGCGGAGCCACGGAGACGACACGGAGAGAACCGGATGGCGTCGGGCGCAGGTCTCTTGGATTCAGCGTGAGGTGTTGTTGCCGGAATCGATGTCGAGAGGTGATCGGGCCGCGCTTCGCGCCCCGACCACCGCCGATCGGATCAAGCCACCCGGTTCACTCCGTGCGTCCCCGTGTCTCTGCGTCTCTGTGGTGGAATTTCGCTCAGTTCAGCTCGACGTCTGACCTGGCTTCAGCACGAGCATGTCGATACCAGGATCCATCAGCTCCCGCAGCCGATCTGGCGTTCCAGTGAGCACCGGGAACGTCCCGTAGTGCATGGGAACGACCTGCCGGACGCCCAGCATCTTCGCCGCGAGCGCGGCCCCTTCCGGGCCCATGGTGAAATGATCGCCGATGGGGAGGAAGCCGATGCGGGGGGCGTGCATCTCCGCAATCAGCCGCATGTCGCCGAAGACCGCCGTATCGCCGGCGAAGTAGAACGCCTCGCCGTCCTCCGTCCGCACGACGAAGCCCGCCGGCTGCCCCAGATACGTGTTCGTATCGTTCTCGACCACGCTGCTCGTGTGGATGGCCGGCACCATGGAGATTCTCAACCCCGCCACGTCGATCGTGCCCCCGATGCCCATGCCCTTGACGTTCTGCAGACCCTTCCGCTCGCACCAGAGCGCCAGCTCGTAGACGGCGACGATGGGGGCGCCTGTCGAGCGTGAGACCGCGACGACATCTCCGGTGTGATCCGAATGACCGTGCGACAGCAGAATCACATCGGCCTTCGCGATACGCTTCATGTCTGAGGGGCAGACCGGATTCTGCTCGAGCCAGGGATCGGTGACGATCCGCTTGCCACCGGGGGTGGTGATCACGAACGTGGAATGCCCGTGCCACGTGAACGACAGCTGTCCTGAGTGTGTTCCCATGACTGAATTGTATGGCGGAGAGCTGCCTTTTGCGCCCTTCGGCGAACCTGCCGTCCCCGGCTATAATTGAATATCCATGCAGACGGTACCCCTGAACTTCATCCGCGGCCGGAAGAAGCGGATCGAAGAGATCCCGCGTCAGGCGAAGCCGGACTGGCTCAAAGTGCGGGCTCCGGGATCGGAGAACTACCTCCGGCTCAAGGGGCTGATGCGTACGCTCGGGCTGCACACCGTCTGCGAGGAAGCGAACTGCCCGAACATCGGAGAGTGCTGGAACCACGGGACCGCGACGTTCATGATCCTGGGGGACACCTGTACGCGCTCCTGCGGGTATTGCAACGTCACGCACGGCGCTCCCAAGCCGCCTGACGCGCATGAGCCGGGGAAGGTCGCGAGCGCGATCCACGCGATGGAGCTCGCCTACGTCGTCATCACATCGGTAGACCGTGACGACCTGCCGGATTGCGGCGCCTCGCATTTCGCACAGACGATTGCCGAAACGAGAGGGCGGATTGCCAGCTGCCGGATCGAAGTCCTGATTCCGGATTTCAAGGGGGAAGCATCGTCGCTGCGCGTCGTACTCGATGCAGGGCCGGACATCCTCAATCACAACATCGAGACCGTTCCGCGTCTCTACCGCACGGCCCGCCCCGGCGGGCGCTACGACCGGGCGTTGCAGTTGCTCGACCGATCGCGGACATACGCACCCGGCATCCCGACCAAGTCCGGCCTGATGGTCGGCCTCGGCGAAGAGTGGGGAGAAGTCGTGGACACGCTGCGCGACCTGCGATCGGCCGGATGCCAGATCGTGACCATCGGACAGTACCTTCAGGCCGTCACTCGCGAACCTGCCGCTGGCGCGCTACTGGAGTCCGGCTGAATTTGCCGAGCTGAAGCGGCTGGCTCTCGGCATGGGGTTCGGTCACGTGGAGTCCGGTCCGCTCGTGCGCAGCTCGTACCACGCACACGAGCAGGTCGAAGCGCTCGAACGGCGCTAGGCTTTCTTCTTCGGCCGGTAGACGTGAGTCGCCTGGCCAAAAAAGACCTCCGCGGATTCCATCAGCGTCTCGGAGAGCGTCGGGTGCGGATGGATGGTCATCCGCAGGTCCGTGGCGTTCGCGCCCATCTCCACCGCCAGCACCCCCTCCGCGATGAGCTCGCCGGCGCCGGGGCCGACAATGCCCACACCGAGGATCCGTTCGGTCTTCGGATCCAGAATCAGCTTCGTCAGGCCGTCGGAGCGATCGAGCGTCTGAGAACGGCCGGAGGCGGCCCACGGAAAGCGTGCGACGGTCACGTCGCGGTTGTCCTTTTTCGCGTCGCTCTCCGTGAGCCCGCACCATGCCAGCTCAGGATCGGTGAAGACCACGGCGGGGATCGCCAGCGGCTCGAAGGCCACCTTCTCGCCTGCGATCGCCTCGACCGCCACGCGACCCTCGTGCGACGCCTTGTGCGCGAGCATGGGTTCACCCACGACGTCGCCGATCGCATAGATCGACGGCTCGGCGGTCCGCCGCGCCGGATCGACCTCGATGAAGCCGCGTGCATTCACCTTGACGCCGGTGCGATCGAGCCCGGGCACGGCTGAATTCGGCCGCCGCCCGATCGACATGAGCACTCGATCGAAGGTCCGCTCCTTTGCTGCGTCGCCGACGAGACCCTCTCCCTCGAACGTGACGGCCACGCCGTTCTTCACGTCCTTCATGCCGACCACCTTCGTGTTCAGCAGCACGCTTTCGCAGATGGCCTCGATGCGCTTCGCGAGGATGTTGACCAGATCCCGGTCCGCTCCGGGCAGGAGACCAGCCGTCATCTCGACGACGGTGACCTTCGTGCCGAGGGCGGCATACACACTCCCGAGTTCGAGGCCGATGTACCCGCCGCCGACGACCAGCAGCGACTTCGGAATATCCGGCAGCTCGAGCGCGCCAGTGGAGTCCATGACCCGCGGGCTGTCGATGCTCAGCCCTGGCACGGTCGACGGGCGGGATCCGGTTGCGATGATCGCGTGCTCGAAAGCGAGAGTGTCGACGCCACCCCCCTCCGCCGAGCGCGTGATCTCGAGAGTACGCGCATCACGAAACGCCGCGGTCCCCTGGATATAGGCGATCTTGCGCTGCTTCGACAGCTGGCCCAGGCCGCCGGTCAACCCGTTGACAACCTTCGTCTTGAACGCGCGCAGCCGATCGACGTCGATCTTCGGGGCCCCGAACGTCACGCCCCACGCTTCGGCGTGCCGCGCCTCGTTGACGACGTCCGCGACGTGCAGGAGCGCCTTCGACGGGATGCAGCCGCGGTACAGGCAGACGCCGCCGGGATTCACCGAAGGGTCGACCAGCGTGACCTGCATGCCGAGGTCCGCCGCGTAGAACGCCGCCGCGTATCCGCCTGGACCGGCGCCGATGACAACGAGTTGGGTGGAGAGGGAGGGCATATTCGGGGTTCAGGGTTCCGGGTTCGGGGTTCCGGGTTCAGGTTCGGGGTTCAAGGTTCGGGCTCAAGGTTCGGGCTGCACCGTTCTGAGAACCGGGAACCCTGAACCGTATCGAAACCCGGAACCCGGAACCGCGCTATAGCAGTACCACAAACGTCTGCTCGAACGCCTCGGCGACCCACCGGAGGAACCGGGCGCCGTCGGCGCCGTCGATGGCGCGGTGGTCGTACGAGAGCGAGAGCGGCAGCATCTGCCGCGGGTGGAACTCGTGGCCGTCGTACACCGGTTCGTGGATCCCGCGCGAGATACCCAGAATCGCGACCTCCGGCCAGTTGACGATCGGCGTGAACGACGTGCCGCCGATCCCCCCGAGGTTCGTGATGGTGAATCCGGCCCCCTGCATTTCGTCGAGCGACAGCTTCCCGGCCCGCGCCTTCTCGGACGCTTTGCCGAGATCCGCGGCGAGCTCGATGATGCCCTTTCGATCGACATCGCGGATGACCGGCACGAGCAGGCCGCGCGGCGTGTCGACCGCGACGCCGACGTGAATGGACTTCTTGTAGACGATCTCCTGCGTGCCCATGTCGACCGAGGCATTGAACTGCGGAAACTTCTGCAGCGCCGCGGCCACGATCTTCAAGGCCACGACGGTCATCGTGAGTTTTCCGCCGGCCTTCTCGGCCTGTGGACTGTATTGCTTGCGCAGCACCTCGAGGGCGGTGATGTCGGCCTTGTCGTGCTGCGTGACGTGCGGGATGGCGGTCCACGCATGAGAGAGATGCTCGGCGGTCTTGCGGCGAATCCCGCTCATCGGCTTGCGCTCGACCTCTCCCCACTTCGTGAAGTCCGGGAGCGCCGCGGCCGGCCGCGCACCGGCGCCGGGACTCGCGAGGGCCGCACGGACGAAGGCCTGGACGTCTTCGACGCTGATGCGTCCATCCGGCCCGGTGCCCGGCACCTGCCCGATCTCCACGCCGAGCTCCCGCGCGAGCCGCCGCACGGACGGCGCCGCAGGCGGGGCGCCCCCTTCGAACGCCCCCGATTCCTCCGGGCCTTTGACCGGCGCGGGCGCCGGACGCGCACCGCGATCGATGTTCACGACCTCGCCCCGTGGCTTCGGCTTGGCTCCTTCGTCAGCTCGATCACCGGCGGCCTGGGCGTGCTCGGCAAAGCGCTCGTCCGCGGGCGCGTCGGTTGTTCCTCGTGTGCGTTCAGCCGCGCCCTTTTGCGCACCGCCCGAAGCGACGGCGTTCGTGTCGCCGCCGTCCGCGCCGGGAGCTTCCTGGCCACCCTCTTCTTCCGGCTCCGCCGAGGGCTGCCCCTTCGGCTTCTCCGCCTTCTCCGCCGGTTCGCTCTTCGTCTCCTTGGAAGCCTTGGCGTCCTTGGGGCCTTTTGCGGCGGCACCGGCGGTGTCGTCCAGAGTCAGCACTACCTGCCCGACCTTGATCCGGTCACCCTGTTTGACACGCACTTCCTTCACGGTGCCGGCGACGCTCGACGGCACCTCGATGGTGGCTTTGTCGGTTTCGAGCTCCAGGACCGCCTGATCTTTCGCGACGGTATCGCCGGCGGCGACGAGCACGCGGACGACGTCGCCCGCGGTGACGTTTTCGCCGAGTTCAGGAAGCGTGAAATCTGTAGGCATGTGTAAAGTGTCTGCTGAACGAAACAGGCGGGTGGTGGTCCGCTAGCTCTTCGCGGGATTGAGCTTCTCCGGATTGATCTCCAGGTCCTTGATGGCCTGTGCGACGACCTTGCGATCGAGCTTGCCGTCCTGGGCGAGCTCGGCGAGCGTGGCGAGCGTCACGAAGCGCGCATCCACCTCGAAGAAGTCCCGCAGCCGCTGACGATCCTCGCTCCGCCCGAAGCCGTCGGTCCCGAGCGACCGCATCCGCCGGGGCATCCACTGATCGATCGAGTCGGGCAGCACCTTCAGATAATCGGACGCCGCGACGAGGACGCCGGGGGCATCCTTGAGACACTGCGCGACGTAGGGCACCCGCGGCGTGTCTCCGGGGTGCAGCATGTTCCACCGATCGCACGCGTGGCCGTCGCGGTAGAGCTCCTGGTAGCTCGTCACGCTCCAGACATCGGCCGCCACGTCGTACTTTTCGAGCAGCTTCTGCGCGGCCACGACTTCGTTGAGGATCGCACCACTGCCGAAGAGCTGCGCCTTGAGCTTGGCCTTCGAGTTGGACGCGGCCTTCAGGCGGTACATCCCCTTCAGGATGCCATCGCGCACCCCTTCAGGCATCGCCGGCATCGCGTAGTTTTCGTTCATCACGGTCAGGTAGTAGAAGATGCTCTCCTGCTCCTGGTACATCCGCCGGATGCCGTCCTGGATGATGACCGCGAGCTCGTAGGCGTAGGCCGGATCGTACGAGATGCAGTTCGGGGTCGCGAGCGAGTACACGTGGCTCTGGCCGTCCTGGTGCTGGAGCCCTTCACCCGCGAGAGTGGTCCGCCCCGCGGTCGCACCGAGCAGGAAGCCCCGCACGCGCGAATCCGCCCCGGCCCAGATCAGGTCGGCCACCCGCTGGAAGCCGAACATCGAGTAGTAGATGAAGAACGGAATCGTGTTCACGCCGTGCGTCGCATACGCGGTACCGGCGGCGATGAACGACGACATCGATCCCGCCTCGGTGATGCCCTCCTCGAGGATCTGCCCGTCCTGCGCTTCCTTGTAATAGAGCAGCGTGTCCATGTCGACCGGCTCGTACTTCTGCCCGACGTGCGAGTAGATGCCGATGGCACGGAAGAGCGACTCCATCCCGAACGTGCGTGCTTCGTCAGGGATGATGGGAACGATCAGACTTCCCAGTTCCTTGTCGCGCAGCAGCTTCGACAGAATCCGCACGAACACCATCGTCGTCGAGGCCTTGCGCCCGTCGGTGCCCTTGTAGAACTCCTCGAAGAGCGTATCGGCCGGCGCCTTCAGCGACTCGACGCGGACCGTGCGGCTCGGCACGAAGCCGCCGAGCGACTGGCGGCGCTCGCGCAAGTACTGCAGCTCCGCGCTGTCCTCCGCAGGCCGATAGAACGGCGCGTCGGCGATTTCTTCGTCGGAGATCGGAATCCCGAAGCGCGTCCGGAAAATCTTCAGGTCCGAGTCGTTCATCTTCTTCTGCTGGTGGGTGATGTTCTTGCCCTCACCCGCTTCGCCGAGGCCGTAGCCCTTGATCGTCCGTGCGAGGACCACGGTCGGCTGCCCGGTGGTTTCCATCGCCGCCTTGAAGCCGTTGTAGACCTTGACGGGATCGTGCCCGCCGAGGCGCAGCTTCTTCAGCTGGTCGTCGGACAGATGCTTGACCATGTCGAGCAGGCGCGGGTCCGTCCCGAACAGGTGCTCGCGCATGTAAGCGCCGTCCTCGACCGCGTACTTCTGGTATTGGCCGTCGACGATCTCCCCCAGCCGCTGGGCCAGAAGGCCTTCGTGATCCGCCGCAAACAGCGGATCCCAGTCGCAGCCCCACAGCACCTTGATGACGTTCCATCCGGCGCCGCGGAAGATCGCCTCGAGCTCCTGGATGATCTGCCCGTTGCCGCGGACCGGTCCGTCCAGCCGCTGGAGGTTGCAGTTGATGACGAAGATCAGGTTGTCGAGCTTTTCACGTGACGCGAGACTGATGGCGCCGAGCGACTCCGGTTCGTCCGTTTCTCCGTCGCCCAGAAACGCCCAGACTTTCGACTGGGAGGGCTTCTTCAATCCCCGGTCTTCGAGGTACCGGTTGAAGCGGGCCTGGTAGATCGACATGATGGGCCCAAGCCCCATCGAGACCGTCGGGAATTGCCAGAAGTCCGGCATCAGCCAGGGATGCGGATAGGAGGACAACCCGCCCTCCGGCGCGAGCTCCCGCCGGAAATTGATCAGCTGCTCGACTGACAGCCGGCCTTCGAGAAATGCGCGGGAATAAATACCCGGCGAAGCGTGCCCCTGGAAGTAAATACTGTCGCCGTCGCCGTCCTCCCCCTTACCCCGGAAGAAATGATTGAACCCGATTTCGTACAGCGTCGCCGCTGACGCATAGGTCGAAATGTGGCCGCCGATTCCCTCCGAGGCCCGATTCCCGCGGACGACCATCGCCATCGCATTCCACCGGACGAGGCTCTTGATGCGGCGCTCGATCTCCTGGTTGCCCGGCAGCGGCGTCTGATCTTCGACGCGGATCGAGTTCAGATACGGGGTTACGGCCGTGAACGGCAGACTGACGCCCGCCATCCGCGCATGGTGCCGCAGCATGCCCAGCAGCCGCTGCACGCGGCCGCGGTCGCCCTGCTGGACCACGTACTCGAGCGACTCACGCCACTCGCGCTGTTCGAGAGCCTCCACTTCGGAGCTGTCCTGTGGTGCGATATTCCTCATCTGATCAATCCTTCGCCGCTGCGATTGGCGCCCATCCGGGCCTGGCGGTTTCGACCGACGACCCCCGGATGTGTCATATGCACCGGGTCCGCCGTGTATTCTCTTGTTTCTGCGGCTTACAATCCTTCTATTGTAGTCCCGTCGCGCGTTCGACGCCTAGCGTTGGAGTGCTGATGTCACGGTGTGACACAGCCGGACGTGCTGCGGTCGCGGCGGCGCCGTGAGCGGGGTGGGAGACCGGGGCCCCCAGCGCTATTTTTGCGCGGTGGGGTGGCAGGCCGGGCCCCGGCGCGCGCTGGGGTGTGGAAGTGTCGATGCACAAGTGTGAAACCATATGAAATTGAACGGGTTCTGTGCCGCCCTGAGTGCGTTCGTCCTCATCAGCGTCCCCTTTGCCGCCGCCGGCCTGCGCGCGTCGGCTGGAGTGCCCTTCTTGAAAGATCAGACGCCGACCCCCACGATGCCCTCGACGGCTGAACTGCACGTGATGACCGCCAGGTTCGCACCGGCCGACATCGGCGCGGACATTACGTCACTGCCTGATCAGGAACGTCGAGCGCTCGCCAGGCTCGTGGAAGCCGCGAAGCTGATGGACAGCCTGTTCCTCAGGCAGGTCTGGGCAGGCAACGACGCGATGCTCCAGGACCTCGCGCGCGCGGCGGTCACGAAAGGGCCCGCGTCCGCCGACGCACGGCAGGCCGAGGCGGAAGCGCGTCTGCACTACTTCCTGATCAACAAGGGCCCCTGGTCCAGGCTCGACCACAACCGGATCTTCATTCCCGGAGCCCCGCCCAAACCCGAGTCCGGCAACTTCTATCCCGAAGGGACGGACAAAGCGCGCGTGCAGCGCTGGATCGACAGCCTGAGCGGCGAGGCCAAAACCGCGGCGACGGGGTTCTTCACGACGATCAGGCGTGCCGCCGGCTCGAAAGGCGCATCCGGCGACTCCGCTCCGGGCGAGTTCGCCATCGTCCCGTACAACCTCGAATACCAGCCCGAGCTCGCGCGTGCCTCGGCGCTCCTTCGCGAGGCCGCGGAGCTGACCGCGCAGCCAACCCTCAAGAAGTTCCTCACCACGCGGGCGGACGCTTTCCTCACGAACGACTACTACGCCAGCGACGTCGCCTGGATGGAGCTCGACGCGTCGATCGAGCCGACGATCGGACCGTACGAAGTGTACGAAGACGAGTGGTTCAACTTCAAAGGGGCGTTCGAAGCGTTCATCACGGTACGGGATGAAGCGGAGTCGAAGCGGCTCCAGGCCTTCTCGGCGCATCTGCAGGAGCTCGAGAACGCTCTCCCGATCGATCCCACCTATCGCAACTCGAAGCTCGGCTCGCTGGCGCCCATACGAGTGGTGAACGTCGTGTTCACCGCCGGCGATGCGAACCGCGGCGTACAGACGGCCGCCTACAACCTGCCGAACGACGAGCGCGTCGTGAAGGAAAAGGGCACGAAGCGCGTCATGCTGAAGAACATGCAGGACGCGAAGTTCAACCGCGTCCTGGTACCGATCAGCAAGGTCGCGCTCTCCGCCGCCGATCAGCGCAACCTGTCGTTCGACGCCTTCTTCACGCACATTCTCATGCACGAGCTGATGCACGGCCTCGGTCCGCACAACATCACGGCCGGCGGGCGGGAGACAACGGTACGCCAGGAGCTCAAGGAAACGTACAGCGCGATCGAGGAGGCCAAGGCCGATGTCTCTGGCCTCTGGGCGCTGCAGCAGCTCGCCGACCGCAAGCTCGTGGATCCGGCGATCGCCCGGACGATGTACACGACCTTTCTCGCGTCGGCGTTCCGATCCATCCGGTTCGGGATCAACGAAGCCCACGGGAAGGGTATTGCCATCCAGCTGAATTACCTGCTCGACGCCGGCGCCTTCAAGGTGATGCCCGGCGGAACGTTCGCCGTGGACGACACGAAGATCGTGGACGCGGTGACGGCGCTGACCCGCGAAATCATGACGCTCCAGGCCGAAGGCAGCTACACGAAGGCCAAGGGCCTGATCGATCGGCTGGGGAATGTCCGCCCCTCAGTCCAGAGAGTATTGGACAGGCTCACGGCCGTCCCCGTCGACATCGAGCCACGATTCACGACAGCCGAACGCCTGAGGTAGTACTCCGGCGTCGTCTCTGCTGGCATGCCCATTGCCTTTACGACGAGGCAGGGCGTGCGAGGGAGAATGATGCCGTGAAACAGTGCTCAATACTCGTCATCAACACCAGCGGAACGGAAACGCGTTACCGTCAGCCACTCGAGAGTGTCGGATTCCGCGTGGTCGAAACCGGTCAGTGGCCCGGGGACGAGATGATTCGCAGTTTTGAAGTCGTGCTCGTGCTCCTGCGCGATCTGCAGAATATTTCCATGATGGCCGCGCGGCTCCGCGCCAAACCCTACTTCGGCCAGCGAGTGCTCATCGCGGTCGCGCTGGACGGATCGTCGATGGACGACCGCCGGACCCTCATCGGATGCGGGTTCGACGATGTCGTGAACGAGTCGCACGACTCCCGCGTGGTCATCGCGCGGATCCTGAGGCAGCTGCGCGCGCGTCCCGAGCACCGGTGCTTTCTGCCCGACTTGAAACGCCGCGCGGCCTGAGCGCAGCTTCCACTTCCGGAGCTTCCGGCTTCAGCCGGAAGGACGAACCATTAGTTCATTAGTTCCGTCCCGTCTATTGACCCGATCCATCCCGCCACATAGATTCGTTCCGGCATGGACGGACGGATCCGGTGAACGATCGACGGGCGCGCCCCGAAGATCGACGAAAGTCATGGCGCGGCGGGCGGCGCGACGAAGACCGGGGACAACGTCCTACGGTGCTCGTCGTGGATGATCATGCGGACTGCCGCGAGCTGATTGCCGTCGTGCTTGGCGCAGCGGGCATCGGGACGGCGGAAGCGAGCAGCGGCGCCGCGGCCATCGAATGGCTGCGGACCGCTCCGACACCGCAGGCGCTCATCGTCGATCTCCGGCTGCCCGACTACTACGGCACCGACCTGATTCGCCAATTCCGGCAGAACCCGGCCACAGCCACGTTGCCGGTCCTCGTGCTCAGTGCGCTCGTGACGGAGGGGGACCGTCGTGACGCCGCCGATGCCGGCGCGGCAGCGTTCCTGCCGAAGCCGGTCCTTCCCGACGATCTGCTGAAGGTCGTACGGCGGCTGCTCCTGATGCCGACCTGATTCACACCTTCGGGCTGACGGCTTCCACGTTCAGGCTGGCCGCCACCTCACGGCGTCCGGCAGCGAGCTCCGCAACGGCAGCGATCAAGTCTTCGACGACGACAGGTTTTTTGATGTGGCGGTGATAGCCGGCGGCGAGTGCGGATCCGGCATCTTCGTCGCGGACATACGCCGTGAGCGCGACGGCGGGGGTCTCCCCTCCCTCGAGCACGGGCAGGTGCCGTACGGCTCGGATGAGATCGTAGCCATCCTCGCGCGGCATCGCGATGTCGCTGACGAGCACATCCGGGCGCCGATTCTGGAAGAGGGTCAGCGCTTCGGCGGCGGATCCGGCCGCATCGACGGCTGCCCCCTGGTCCTCCAGCAGCGTACAGAGAAATGCCCGCGAATCGCGGTCGTCGTCCACCACCAGGATCTGCACGCCGTCGAGCCGCGGCATCGCGGCGGTTGTGCATTCGATCGTCGGGTCTGATTCGGGTGCCTGCAGGGAAGAGACCACGCCGATCGGCAGCACAATCGTGAACGTCGCGCCGAGATCCTCTCCCGGGCTGTCTGCGTGGACGGTCCCGCCATGCTGCTCCACGAGGTGCCGCACGATCGCCATTCCCAGTCCGAGGCCGCCGTGACGACGCGTGGCCGACCCGTCCGCCTGGGTGAACCGGTCGAACACGTACGGCAGGAACTCCTGGCTGATGCCGATCCCGCTGTCCTCCACCGAGATTGTCAGTTCGTCCTCTTGCCGTTCGAGCCGGACGGCGACCCGCCCCTCGCGCGGCGTGAACTTCACGGCGTTCGACAGGAGGTTCCAGAAGACTTGCTGCAGGCGATCCCGGTCGCCCGAGATCGCGCCGACGTCCTCGAGGTGGCGATCGATCACGATTTTCTTGGCGTCGGCGGCCGGCGACACGGAGTCGAGCGCCGCTTCGATCACGTGGAGAAGGCGCGTGGGCGCCAGGTTCAGGCGGAGCTTGCCGCTGATGATGCGGGAGACATCGAGAATGTCTTCGATCAGCTGCGACTGCGCCATCGCGTTGTTGCGGATGACGCCGAGCGCGCGCTCCGTGGTCGCAGGGTCCGCCTTGCCGGCGGCCAGGAGGTGCGACCAGCCCATGATGGCATTGAGCGGCGTGCGGAGCTCGTGGGAGAGCGTCGCGAGGAACTCGTCCTTCATACGATTGACAGACTCGGCCTGCGCCCGCGCAATCCGCTCGCGCTCGAAGAGCGAGAGGCGTTCGCGCTCAATCCGCACGCGTTCCGCAATCTCCGTCCTGAGCGAGGCATTGGCCGCCGCCAGCTCTCGCGTGCGGGCCTCGACCCGTTCCTCGAGCTCGTCGTGTGCCCGCTGGAGCGCCTCGGTGTGCCGCTTCAACGCTTCGCGCTTCGTGAACAGCTCGACGAACACCGCGACCTTGGACTGGAGAATCTCCGGCGTGAACGGCTTGAACAGGTAATCGACGGCGCCGACGGAGTACCCGCGGAAGACGTGCACGTCGCTGCGGTTGTTCGCCGTGAGGAAGATGATGGGGGTGTCGCGCGAGCGCTCCCGCTGCCGGATGAGCGTGGCGGTTTCGTAGCCGTCCAGGCCCGGCATCGCGACATCGAGCAGGATCAGGGCAAACTCGCGGGCGAGGACTTCGCGCAGCGCGTCACGCCCCGATCGCGCGCGCACGATGCGGTAGGACGGATCCGACAGGATGGCTTCGACCGCGAGGAGGTTCTCCTCATGATCGTCGACGAGCAGGATATCGACATGCCCGGTCATGCGCGCGTGCCCTTGACGAGCGTGACCACGTACTCGCCAATACTCTCGAGAGGCAGGATGTAGTCCACCGACGTCGCCGCGATACCCGCCGCCGGCATCGTCGCGCACTCGGCCGTCGCGGGGTCCTGCACAATCGCCCGTCCGCCGAGCGCCTTGATTCGTGCCAGCCCGCTGGCGCCGTCTGCGCTGGCTCCGGTCAGGAGCACACCGAGCACGCCCGCGCCATACGCCTCGGCCGCCGTCTCGAAGAGCACATCGATCGACGGACGTGCCGATCGGAGCGGCGCGTCGGTCGAGAGGGCAACTTCGCCGGGTGCCTCCACCAGCAGGTGGTAGTCCGGGGCCGCGATGTAGACCGTGCCCGCGGCGAGGGGGACCTTGTCCTCGGCTTCGACGACCGTGAGCGCCGTCTGGTCCTGCAGCACCGTGACGAGCCCTTCGTCGGACGCCGTGCCGCGGTGCTGCACAATCAGAATCGGGATCGGCAGATTCGCCGGCATCCCCCGCAGCATCGTGGTGATCGCGTGCAACCCTCCGAGCGACGTGCCAACGGTGATCACCTCGGGCCTCATACCTACGCGATCCGCCGATAGAGCTTCTCACGAGGCTCGAACTGTTCGTAGGAGGGCTGCACCGAGAGGAAGTGCAGCGACTCCTTCGACCCCAGGCCGAGGATCCCGAACATCGAGAGGCTGCCGTGCAGCAGCGCGTGCGTCCGCTCCTGGAGCGCACGATTGAAATAGATCATCACGTTGCGGCACAGCACCACGTTGAACTCGTTGAACGCCCCGTCGCTGACGAGATTGTGCTGGGAGAACACAATCTGTTTCCGAAGCGACGGCCGCATGATGGCCAGCTCGTACCGCGCCGTGTAGTACTCGGAGAACGAGCGAGTGCCGCCGGCCTCGAGATAGTTGTGCGTGTACTTCTGCATCGTGTCCGCCGGATAGATACCCTCACGTGCCTGGCGCAGCGTCGCCTCGTTGATATCCGTCGCGTAGATCAGACTGCGTTCGTACAGCCCCTCCTCGATCAGCAGGATCGCCAGCGAATACGCTTCCTCCCCCAGCGAGCACCCCGCCTGCCAGATCCGGATGAACGGATACGTGCGAAGCACGGGAATCGCATGCCGCCGGAACGCCCGGAAGAAATGCGGATCGCGGAACATCGCGCTCACGTTGACGGACATCCCCTGGACGAACCGTTCCCAGGCCAGGGGATCGTGCAGCACGCGCCCCTGAAGCGCGCTGATGCTGTCGAGCTCTTCAGACCTGACGGCCTTCCACACCCGGCGGCGGATTGACGTCCGGGCGTAGTCCCGGAAATCGTACCCGTAGTGGCGATGCACGGCCTCGAGCAGGAGATCCAGCTCGAGATCCTCGACCGGGTCCCTGTGGGCCCCCTCTCGTCCGGACGTCAGCGGGACAGCCATACCCGCAGCAGCGAAATGAGCTGTTCGGTGTCCACCGGTTTCATCACGTAGTCGGACGCGCCGGCTTCGATGCACTTCTCACGATCGCCCTTCATCGCCTTGGCGGTCAAAGCGATGATCGGAAGGGAGCGCCGGTCCTTCTTCTGCCGGATGCGGCGCATGGCCTCATAGCCGTCCATCTCCGGCATCATGACGTCCATCAGGACGACGTCGATGCCGGGGACGTCTTCGACCATCCGCAGCCCATCCTTGCCGTTCTCCGCGTAATGCACTTCCACATCGTGCTGTTCGAGGACACTCGTGAGGGCAAAAATATTCCGAATATCGTCATCGACAATCAGGGCTTTGCGTCCCGACAGCGCGGGATCGTGCTGGTGGAGGTGCTCCAGCAGCTTTCGCTTCTCAGCCGGCAGGTTGCTCTCGACCCGATGCAGGAACAGGGCCGTTTCGTCGAGCAGACGGTCGGGGGACTTCACATCCTTGATGATGATCGTCTCGGCCAGCCGTCGCAGCTCCGTCTCCTGCTTTTTGGACAGATCCTGGCCGGTATAGACGATGACCGGTACCTGCGACAGCCGCGGATCCGCTTTCATGCGTTCCAGCAGCTCGAATCCGCTCATATCGCTGAGCCCGAGATCGAGGACGAGGCAGTCGAACGGCTGGGCTTCTAACGCGGCCATGGCTTCAGCCCCCGTCGCGACGGCGGTCGTCCTGACGTCGCCGTTGCCAATCAGCTCCACGACGCTCTGACGCTCGACGTCATTGTCTTCGACGATGAGCAGGCTCTTGACCTTGCGCTCGATGAAGGTGTGGATCGCACTGAAGGCGGAGGCCAGCGCCTCCCGCTCCACGGGTTTCGGCAGGCAGGCCAGCGCGCCGAGCCGCAGCCCGCGCTGGGCCTCGTCCAGCGTCGAGATGATGTGCACCGGGATATGACGCGTGGCCGGGTCGTGCTTCAGGCGATCCAGCACGGTCCATCCGTCCATGCCCGGCAGGTTGGTATCCAGGGTCACGGCGTCCGGCCGATAGTGCCGCGCCATCGCCAGCCCCACATCTCCCCGTGAGGCCAGAAGCACCTTGAAGCCTCGTTCCCTCGCGAGGTCGCTCAGAATCGACGAGAACGTCCGGTCGTTCTCGAGAATGAGGACGACCCGGTCGCCCGGCTCGATGACTCCACGGTCGTCTCGGATGTCGGGCTCGACGAGCGGCATGTCCTCGGCCTCGAAGGGCCGCTCGGCCGCCGCCGTGCGCATGGCGATGGCGCGATCGGCCGCCGGCATGCCAGGCTCGATCCGGGTCCCTTCGTACACCTGCGGTAGATACAGGACGAACATGCTGCCCGACCCGGGCTCGCTCGTCAGCGCGATTTCCCCTCCCAGCAGCCGCGCGATCTCGCGGCTGATTGAGAGCCCCAGGCCGGTACCACCGTACTTGCGGCTGGTCGTCCCGTCGGCCTGCTGGAAAGCCTCGAAGATGATCCGGTGCTTGTGGGCCGGGATGCCGATCCCGGTGTCGGAAACACGGAATGCGATGACGCCCCCGGCATGATTGAGCGCCTGCTGATCCGCGCTCCAGCCGCCGCTTGCCGGCTCCATCGTCAGCGTGACGGCCCCCTCCTCGGTGAACTTCAGCGCGTTCGACAGCAGGTTCTTGAGGATCTGCCGAAGCCGCCGCGGATCGGTCTCGATCCCGCGGGGCAGACCCGGAGCCATCGACGCCGCGAACTCCAGCCCCTTGCTGATCGCGATCTCCCGGAACGACCGTTCGACATACGACTGCAGGTCGCCGAACAGCACCGTTTTCGAGTCGACGTCCATCATCCCGGACTCGATCTTGGTCAGATCGAGAATCTCGTTGATCAGCTCGAGCAGATCGGCGCCCGACGAGTGAATCGTCTTGGCGAACTCCACCTGCTTCTCACTGAGATTCTGATCCGGATTCTGCGCGAGCAGCTTCGAGAGAATGAGGAGGCTGTTGAGCGGCGTGCGGAGCTCGTGCGACATGTTGGCGAGGAACTCGGACTTGTACCGGGACGTGAGCGCCAGCTGCTCGGCCTTCTCCTCGACGGAGGTCCGCGCCTGCTCGATCTCGCGGTTCTTCCGCTCGACTTCCTTGTTCTGCCGCACCAGGAGCTCGGCCTTCTCCTCCAGTTCCTCGTTCGTCTGCTGCAGCTCCTCCTGCTGCTGCCTCAGGCGCTCCTCCGACGCCTGCAGCGTCCTTGCCTGCTGTTCCAGCCTGGAGTTGGTCTCCGTCAACTCCTCCTGCCGCGTCTGCAGCTCCACGGCGAGCGACTGCGACTGCGTCAGCAGCTCCTCGGTCCTCATCGTCGCCGCAATGGTGTTGAGGACGATGCCGATGCTTTCGGTGAGCTGGTTCAGGAACGTCAGATGGATGTCGCTGAAACGGTAGAACGACGCGAGCTCGATGACGGCCTTGACCTCACCCTCGAAGAGCACGGGCATGACGACGATGTTCAGAGGCCTGGCCTCGCCGAGCCCCGAACGGATGCGCACGTAGTCCGCGGGCACCTCGGTCAGGACGATGCTCCGCCGTTCGAGGGCCGCCTGGCCGACGAGCCCTTCTCCCGCGCGGAAGCGCGAGGAGAGCTGCGTGCGCTCGGCATGGGCATAACTGGCGAGCAGCTTGAGGTCGGGCACTCCGGTCTGGGAGTCGTTCTGATAGAAGACGCCGTGCTGGATCGAAATCAGCGGCGCAAGCTCCGAGAGGATGGTGCGCGCGACGGTGATCATGTCTCGCTGCCCCTGCAGGAGCCGCGTGAACTTCGCGAGGTTCGTCTTCAGCCAGTCCTGCGCCGTGTTCTTCTCTGTCGTGTCGCGCAGGTTGACGATCATCTCGTTGATGTTGTCCTTGAGAGACGCCACTTCGCCGGCTGCCTCGACGTCGATGGCGCGGGAGAGATCGCCCTTCGTGACGGCCGTCGCGACTTCGGCGATCGCCCGCACCTGGGTCGTGAGATTGGCGGCCAGACGGTTGACGTTGTCGGTGAGGTCACGCCATGTGCCCGCCGCACCCGGAACGCTGGCCTGCCCGCCCAGCTTGCCCTCGATCCCGACCTCGCGCGCGACCGTCGTGACTTGGTCTGCGAAGATCGCAAGCGTGTCGATCATCCCGTTGATCGTGCCGGCGAGCTGCTCGATCTCCCCCTTCGCATCGAGCACGAGCTTGCGCTTCAGATTGCCGATCGCGACGTCCGAGACGACCGTCGCGATGCCGCGAACCTGGTTGGTCAGGTTGTCGGCCATGAAGTTGACGTTGTCGGTGAGGTCCTTCCAGGTGCCGGCGACTCCCTGCACCTGCGCCTGCCCGCCCAGCTTGCCTTCGGTGCCGACCTCGCGCGCCACGCGCGTGACTTCCGAGGCGAATGTGCCGAGCTGATCGACCATCGTATTGACCGTGCTCTTCAGCTCCAGGATCTCGCCCCGTGCGTCGACCGTGATCTTTTTCGAGAGATCGCCGGTCGCGACAGCGGTCGTGACCGCGGCGATGTTCCGCACCTGGCTCGTCAGGTTGGCCGCCATGAAGTTGACGCTGTCGGTCAGGTCCTTCCACGTGCCGGCAACCCCCTTCACCTGCGCCTGGCCGCCAAGCTTGCCTTCGGTGCCCACCTCGCGGGCCACGCGCGTGACCTCGGAGGCAAATCCGTTGAGCTGATCCACCATCGTGTTGATCGTGTTCTTCAGCTCGAGAATCTCGCCACGGACGTCAACCGTGATCTTCCTGGACAGATCGCCGTTGGCGACCGCCGTCGTGACATCGACGATGTTGCGGACCTGCGAGGTCAGGTTGCTGGCCATGAAGTTGACGTTGTCGGTCAGGTCCTTCCACGTGCCTCCGACGCCCCGCACCTGCGCCTGTCCGCCCAGCTTCCCTTCCGTCCCGACTTCCCTCGCGACGCGGGTGACCTCGGAGGCGAAGGCATTGAGCTGATCGACCATCGTGTTGAAGGTGACCTTCAGCTCCAGGATCTCGCCGCGGACGTCAACGGTGATTTTCTTCGACAGGTCGCCACTGGCGACGGCCGTCGTGACGTCCGCGATGTTGCGGACCTGGTTGGTGAGGTTGCTCGCCATCGCGTTGACGTTGTCGGTGAGGTCGCGCCACGTGCCCGCGACACCCCGCACGTCGGCCTGGCCGCCGAGCTTCCCTTCGCTGCCCACCTCGCGCGCGACGCGCGTGACTTCCGACGCGAAGGCGTTCAACTGGTCCGTCATCGTGTTGATGACGTTCTTGATCTGAAGAATCTCCCCCTGCGCCTGGACGGTGATTTTCTGGGTCAGGTCACCGGTCGCGATGGCGGTGGCCACTTTCGAGACGTCGCGCAGCTGGACGGTCAGGTTGCCGGCGAGCTGGTTGACGTTGTCGGTGAGATCGCGCCATGTCCCCGCAACGCCCCGCACCTCGGCCTGGCCCCCGAGCTTTCCGTCGGTCCCGACTTCCTTGGCGACGCGCGTGACCTCCGACGCGAACGCATTCAGCTGATCGACCATCGTGTTGATCGTGACCTTCAGCTCCAGGATCTCGCCGCGGACGTCAACGGTGATTTTCCTGGAGAGGTCGCCGCGCGCGACGGCGGTCGTGACCTCCGCGATGTTGCGCACCTGGCTCGTGAGGTTGCCGGCCAGCGTGTTGACGTTGTCGGTCAGATCCTTCCAGGTCCCGGCGACGCCTCTCACTTCCGCCTGCCCGCCGAGCTTTCCCTCCGTGCCGACTTCCTTGGCGACGCGCGTGACCTCCGACGCGAAGGAGCCGAGCTGATCGACCATCGTGTTGATCACGTCCTTGATCTGGAGGATCTCGCCCCGCGCATCGACCGTGATCTTCTTCGAGAGGTCGCCGCTCGCAATCGCCGTCGCGACGCGTGACACGTCGCGCAACTGGATGGTCAGGTTGCCGGCCAGCTGATTGACGTTGTCCGTGAGATCTTTCCACGTGCCCGCCACCCCTTTGACGTCAGCCTGGCCGCCAAGCTCCCCCTCCGTCCCCACTTCGCGCGCGACGCGCGTCACTTCCGACGCGAAGGAGCTGAGCTGATCGACCATCGTGTTCACGGTGTTCTTCAGCTCCAGGATTTCTCCTTTGACATCCACCGTGATCTTCTTCGACAGATCTCCCCTGGCGACCGCTGTCGTGACCTCCGCGATGTTCCGCACCTGGCTCGTGAGGTTCGCCGCCATGAAGTTGACGTTGTCGGTGAGGTCCTTCCACGTGCCGGCCACCCCCTTTACGACGGCCTGCCCTCCGAGCTTCCCCTCGGTGCCGACCTCGCGCGCGACGCGCGTGACCTCCGACGCGAAGGTCCCGAGCCGATCGACCATCGTGTTGACGGTCCTCGCCGTTCGCAGGAACTCGCCGGTGAGGGGGCGCCCGTCGATCTCGAGCGCCATCCCCTGCGACAAATCTCCCTTGGCGACCGCTCCGATGATCCGGGCGACTTCGGTGGTCGGCTGGACAAGGTCCGACACCAGCGTGTTCACGGCTTCCACGGCGGTGACCCAGCCGCCTTCTGCGTGGGGGATCGAAGCGCGCTGCCTGATGTTGCCGGCCTTGCCCACCACATTGCTGAGCCGCTCGAGCTCGCGCACGAGCTTCTCGTTCCGCTCGATCGCCTCGTTCAACGCGTCGCAAATCTTTCCGGACATGCCCGTGCGGTCGACGGGCATCCGCACGGAGAAATTGCCGCGCCGATAGTCGGACAGGACCTTCAGCAGACGCCGTTGATCGAGGGCGTCGCTGGCAAGTGCCGGAGTGGCCATGACTGTTTCTCTGGGTCCAGGGTCTACGCTGTCAACGGGTGAACATTTGTGGATGAATTCGATTCACGGGTACAGTTCTCCGCCACTCTGAGTCCGGAGGGAGGGAGCTGATGACACGCGACAGCGACAGATATGCACGCGCATTGCCAAGCTCATGCGACCGGTCCGCCGCCCGCCGATGTCTCAGGGCCGTGGGATCGCGTGGTCGCGCACGACAGCGGCCGCGATGTCCGGACGGTCGCTGATGATGCCGTCCACGCCCCACTCCGTCAGGCGGCGGATGTCGGCGCGGTCGTTGACCGTCCAGACCTTCACCGGCAGGTTCGAGCGGTGGGCGTACTCGATGAAGCGCGGGGAGACAATCGTGGTCGAACCCGAGCGCTCCGGAACCTGGAGCTCCCGGTAGGCAGGCCGGCCGGACGGCCAGCGGACCCATGAACGATAGAGCGCCCACCTGGCTTCCTCGCGCGACGCACCCGTGGGAATGCGGGGCTCATACACGCGCAGCGCATTGAGCACGCGCCAGCCGAACGAGCCGAACGAGACGCGCTCGACCGCACCAGCCGCGCGCACTTCGTCGACCGCCCGCTCGGCGAGTGCCGGCAGATTCAGTTTCAGCTCGATGATGACGGGGATGCCTGGATACCGCCCGAGCACGTCGCAGAGCCGCGGGATCCCGATGCCCTGCCCCCTGAACGGGAATGACGTCTCGTCCTCACCGCGAAACCAGTGCCCCGCATCGACCACGCCGAGTTCGTCCGCCGTCAGCGCCGACAGAGGACCACGGGCATTCGTCGTGCGGTCCAGCGTCGGG
Organism: uncultured Acidobacteriota bacterium; assembly: GCA_963749835.1. GTDB lineage: Bacteria > Acidobacteriota > Vicinamibacteria > Vicinamibacterales > 2-12-FULL-66-21 > JALZOC01. The sequence continues at coordinate 900,099 of CAVVOD010000001.1, read as the reverse complement.
TCGTGATGGACGACCACCACGCCGTCGCGCGACAGGTGCACATCGAACTCGAGGCCGTCGGCTCCCAGTGACAGACCGTTGTCGAAGGACGCGATCGTGTTCTCCGGACGGAGGGCCGCACCGCCGCGGTGCGCGTAAACGAGCGGCTGCTTTCTGGGGGACAACGTGCGTATTGTATCGCCCGATCGTCGGATGCCTCGATGGTAAGATGCTCTATGACCTCGGAACGCCCCTCGACTCTTGCTCAGCTGCGGACGGCCGTCACCGCCGGACGCGTGCGACGCCGCTCCGTCCGCGATGAAATTCGCGAGAACCTGATCGCGAAACTGCGATCCCGACAGGAGCTCTTTCCCGGCATCATCGGCTACGAGGAAACCGTCGTGCCGCAGATCGTCAATGCGGTGCTGTCGCGCCACAACTTCATCCTCCTCGGTCTGCGGGGTCAGGCGAAGAGCCGGATCCTCCGTGCGCTCGCCGATCTGCTCGACGAGGAGATCCCCGTGGTGCCCGGCTGTGAGATTCACGACGATCCCCTCGCGCCGCTGTGCTCAGCGTGCCGCGCCCGCGTCCGCACCGAAGGCGATGCCCTGCCCGTCGCGTGGCTGCCGCGCCAGGCGCGGTATGTCGAAAAGCTCGCGACGCCGGACGTCACGATCGCCGACATGATCGGCGACCTCGATCCGATCAAGGCGGCCCGCGCGGGGCTCCAGCTCTCGGACGAATTGACGATGCACTATGGACTCCTGCCGAGGGCGAACCGCGGCATCTTCGCGATCAACGAGCTGCCGGACCTTGCCGGCAAGATCCAGGTGGGCCTCTTCAACATTCTTCAGGAGGGGGACGTCCAGATTAAGGGTTATCCCGTGCGCCTGCCGCTCGACGTGCTGCTGGTCTTCAGCGCCAACCCGGAGGACTACACGGCGCGCGGCAAGATCATCACGCCGCTCAAGGACCGCATCGGGTCGGAGATCCGGACGCACTATCCGGCGACGCGCCAGCACGCGATGGCCATCACGGCGCAGGAGGCGTGGGTCTCGCGCGCGTACGCCGACGGCGAAGGTATTCTCGTCCCGCAGTTCGTCCGCGAAGTTGTCGAGGAGGTGGCGTTCCAGGCGCGCCAGGACTCCAAGATCGACAAGCGCTCCGGCGTCAGCCAGCGCCTGCCCATCTCGCTCCTCGAAAACGTCGTCTCGAATGCCGAGCGCCGTGCGCTCCTCGCCAGCGAGACGCCGATCGTCCCGAGAATCACCGACGTCTATGCCGCGCTCCCGGCGATTACCGGCAAGTTCGAGCTCGAATACGAAGGCGAGCTCCGCGGCGCCGACAACGTCGCGCGCGACATCATCCGGGGGGCCGTCGGCAACGTGTTCACGGGGTACTTCGCGACCGCGGACGTCCAGCAGGTCACCGAATGGTTCGACCTCGGGGGCACACTCCAGGTGGACGACACCATCGACGCCGGCGAACTGCTCGCGCGCACCGCCCAGGTCCAGGGCCTCCGGGACCTGACGACGCATGCGGGTGTGGGCGCGAGGCCGTCGGCGCCGCTCCTGGCCGCAGCGGTGGACTTCATCCTCGAAGGGCTCTACGCGCAGAAGAAGATCACGCGGTCCGACGAGTTCCAGTATCAGGGGGCCGAACCGCCGAGACGCGCCGCGCGTCCCGGCGTGCCCTCCGAGCCGCCGATGGAACGAGAGATGCCGATGCCGGGGAACAAGAAGAAGTATTACAACTAGCCATCAGCTATCAGTAATGTGGATCATGAGCTGACCGCTGAAAGCTGACGTCTGGTAGCTTCTCCGAAGATCAATGAAATACCGCTACTCCAAATTCACCGGCGATGACCTCGACGAGCTCGATCTCGAGGAGCTTCTGTCGCGGCTCTCGGACATGCTCCTGTCGAGCGGGTTCGACGATCCGTATGGCATGCCCGGCGAGAGCGGCCAGTCGATGCAGGCGCTCCATGATGCGATCCTCGAAGCGCTGTTGAACGGCGGGCTGCTCTCGGACGAAACGCTCGAGAAGATGTTCGGCAAGGACTGGCAGGATCGCGACGACGCTGAGGCGCGGCTCGACGAGCTGATCCAGCAGATCGTGGACAAGCTGCAGAAGCAGGGCTATGTCACCCCCTCGCCGAATCTCGAGGGTGAGCAGGAGCGCCGGCAGCGTCCCGGCGGCGGGAGCGGACAGACGGATCAGTCGTTCAAGTTCGAGATTACGGACAAGAGCCTCGACTTCCTCGGGTACCGTGCACTCCGCGATCTGCTCGGGTCCATCGGCAAGAGCAGCCTCGGACGGCACGACACGCGTGAGATGGCAACCGGCGTCGAAGCCAGCGGCGCACCGAAGCCGTACGAATTCGGCGACACGATGAACCTCGACGCGAGCGCCACGATCCTGAATGCGGTCATGCGCTCATCGTCTGAGTCGGGCACAACCGGCCGTGGCCCGGGCATCGACATCACGTACGAGGATCTGATGGTGGCGCAGGGGGAGTACCAGAGCTCCTGCGCGACGGTGCTGATGCTCGACTGCAGCCACAGCATGATTCTGTACGGGGAAGATCGGTTCACGCCCGCGAAGCGTGTCGCGCTGGCGCTGGCGAACCTGATCCGCCTGCAGTATCCCGGCGACGCGCTGAAGGTCGTGCTCTTCCACGACTCCGCCGAAGAGATTCCGCTCACGCAGCTGGCCCGCGTCAGGGTGGGGCCGTACTACACGAACACCCGCGAGGGGCTGCGGCTCGCACGGCGGCTGCTCGAGCGGCAGCAGAAGGACATGCGGCAGATCGTCATGATCACGGACGGCAAGCCGTCTGCGCTCACGCGTCCGGACGGACGCATCTACCGCAACGCGTTCGGGCTGGATCCCTTCATCGTCTCGGAGACGATCGCCGAGGTGGCGGCGTGCAAGAAGGCGGGCATCCTGATCAACACCTTCATGCTCGCGCGCGACTACGACCTCGTCAGCTTCGTCCGGAAGGTCGCCGAGATCTGCCACGGGAAGGCGTACTTCACGACCCCACGCACGCTGGGACGGTACGTGCTGATGGACTACATGGACAAGAAGACACGGACGATTCATTAGAGTGCCAACGTGCCAGGGGTGCCAAAGGTGCCAGGGTGCTTACGTCGGGACTCGGGATTCGAGATTCGACACTCGTAGCTTCCGCCTCCGGGCGGAAGAAGACGAGCAGGGTTCCAGGAGTGCGAGGAGCGAGGTGCCGCAGCACGTAGCACGCAGCACGTGTTTTTGTAGCAGATAGCACCCTGCACGTTGAAACGTATGCTTCCAGCCACGATTCCGGTCTTCCCGCTTCCGAACGTCGTGCTGTTTCCGACAGTCAGCCTGCCGCTGCACATCTTCGAGCCGCGATATCGCGAGATGGTCGCGGACGCGCTCGAGGGAGATCGCATCATCGGCATGGCGCTGCTGCGTCCAGGGTGGGAGAGCAATTACGACGGGCGTCCGGCGATCTATCCTGTGGGCTGTGCCGGCCTGATCACGCATGCGGAGCGGCTCCCAGACGACCGCTACAATATTGTCCTCCGCGGACTCGAGAAATTCAGGGTCGTGCGCGAACATGAGCATCGGCCGTACCGGACCGCTGAGATCGATCCGATCATGGAGCACCTCAGCGACAGGGACCGCGACGTCGTGCGTCAGGAGCGCCAGCGGCTGGAGGCGCTCCTCGTCCCTCAGACCGGGGGACGCGACGTCGATAGAAAATTGCCCCGGTCGATGGGTGACGAGGACATCGTCAACGCGCTGGCGCAGTATCTCGAGCTCGAGATCGTCGAGAAGCAGGCGCTGCTCGAGCGCGACGGTCTCGTGGCACGGTGCCGCTCGCTCATCGACCTGCTCGAAATGAAAGTGATCGTCGCCCGGCACGAGTGGGGGCAGGGGGGGAACTAGATCGGGACTCGGGACTCGGGACTCGGGATTCGGAATTCGAGACTCGGGGACTCGGGACTCGGGGATTCGGGGCTCGGGATTCGCGAGCGAGGATTCGGGGCTCACCGTAGTTTGCGGCTTCCGGCTCGTAGCTTCCGGCTTCCGCCTCGTAGCTTCCGGCTTCAGCCGGAAGATTACTTTTTGCGGACCGGGGCGGGGCGATATTCCAGCCGCACGTTACTGACGATGGCGACGGTTCGTCCGGGGGTCGCGGTCTCGCGGCCGGCGGACGTGGTCGCATCGAGCACCTCTCCGAGCAGGCTCACGCTGTCGAGACCGGCCGGAATGGAGACGGTGACCTGTTCCCTCCCGAGCGGCGCGACGGCTTTGACGCCGCCGGGACCGGCGCCACCCGACACGCGTTCGTGCAGGTCCAGCGCGGTGCGGAACTCTGTCTGCACGGCCCCGCGGCCGAGCAGATCCCCCTTCATCGAGAGCACCGCGACGACCGCCGTGTACTTCGCGAACCCGCGTCCGGCGCGAATGTCCTCATCCGAAAACGTGTGTCGGTTGTGGAGGTCGAACATCAGCGTGGCGGGCCCTGTATGCGGAGGGATGCTCACGAGCACCCCCTCGCCGGGCTCGCGGCCGGCGAGCACGAAACAGTACCGAGGCGCCCGTCCTCACACCGGTTCCCAGCACTTCCGGGCACTTGACGTCCGCGGGCGCAACCTTGAGAGGCGCCGCCGGCACAGGCTTCCGCGCGGGCGCCGGGGCCTGGCGCCGCCGCTGCGACGCGCCGAGCGACACCGTCATCGATAGAATCATCAGGATCAGACCCGCCGTGCGCATGGCGGCAGTATAGCAAGGAGAGCTCTCAGCTATCAGCCGTCAGCTGTCAGAACAAGAGCTGGAAGCCGGAAGCCGGAAGCTGAGAGCTGATAGCTACCCCCGTCATGATCTCCCCCTATCCGACGCGCATCGTCTGCCTGACCGAGGAAACGACCGAAACGCTCTACCTGCTCGGCGAAGGTGATCGCGTGGTCGGCGTCTCGGGCTACACCGTCCGTCCACCGGAGGCACGCAGGAAGCCGAAGGTGTCCGCGTTCATCAATGCACGGTTCGACAAGATCGAGGCGCTGAAGCCCGACCTGATCCTGGCGTTCTCGGATCTCCAGGCGGACATTGCCGCGGAGCTGATCCGCCGCGGCTATCCCGTCATGACGTTCAACCAGCGGTCTCTCGTCGAGATCTTCCGGATGATTCGCACGGTCGGCGCCCTCGTGGGACAGCAGGCGCGCGCCGAGGCGCTTGCCGGCACGCTCGAGCAGGGGCTCGACCGGGTCCGCGATGCCGCGGCCGGCCTCCCGCGGCGTCCACGCGTCTTCTTCGAGGAGTGGGACGCGCCGTTGATTTCGGGGATCCAGTGGGTCGAGGAGCTCACCGAGATTGCGGGCGGCTCGCCCATTTTTCCGGATTTGCGTCACGCGTCCCTCGCCCGGGACCGCATCGTCCGGCCCGAAGACGTCGTCGCCGCGGATCCGGAGGTGATCATCGCGTCGTGGTGCGGAAAGGCCATGAAGAAACGGACGATCGTCGAACGGCCCGGGTGGGACCAGATCAGCGCCGTGCGGAACGATCAGATCTACGAGATCAAGTCGACGTACATTCTGCAGCCGGGACCGGCCTCGTTGACCGAAGGGGTGCAGCGCCTGCACGAGTGCATCGCGCGGGCGGCGCGCGGGGAGATCAGCGCTTCTTGATCAGCTCGAGGAACTCGGAGCGCGTGCGGGCGTCCTCGCGGAACGTGCCGAGCATCGCGCTCGCGACCGCGAGGGAGTTCTGCTTCTCGACCCCCCGCATCGACATGCAGAGGTGGGTGGCTTCGGTGACGACCGCCACGCCCAGCGGCTGAATTTTTTCGAGGAGCGTGCTGGCGATCTGATTGGTGAGCCTCTCCTGCACCTGCAGGCGGCGCGCGAACACGTCGACCAGCCGCGGAATCTTGCTGAGCCCGATGACCCTGCCGTTTGGGATGTACGCCACGTGGCACTTCCCGAAGAACGGCAGCAGGTGATGCTCGCAGAGACTGTAGAAGTCGATGTCCTTCACGATCACCATCTCGTTATAATCAACGGTGAACATGGCGTTGTTGAGCACCGCGTCGACATCCGCCGCGTAGCCGCTCGTCAGGAAGCGCAGGGAGCGTTCAGCGCGCTTCGGCGTATCGATCAGCCCTTCACGCGAGGGGTTTTCCCCCATCGCGCTCAGGAGCTGCCGGATGATGTCCTGCATTTTTGTATTGTACATCGCGATTTTTTCGCCTACGGGTCGCGACATCGCGACCACGCCCGCGCAATCGGCGGCTTCAGCGCAGACCGATTCGCCCGGCAGCGCCAGCCTCGATCCCGAGGCGCTCTATGCCAATCGATCGGACCTCGCGAGCGCCCGGCAGGCGGCCGCGATCTGGGTGGCGCGGCTGCAGCAGAATCCAAAGGACTTCACGTCCGCCGCGTGGCTCGCTCGTGTGTACTACTGGCTCGGCGGCCATGCGCCTGAGGCGGAACGAAAAGCCCTGCTGGAAAAAGGCATCGCGTTCGGGCGGACCGCCGTCGCCCTCCAGCCGAACCGGCCCGAGGGGCATTTCTGGATCGCCGCCAACATGGGGATGCTCGCCGAATCGTTCGGGCTGCGGCAGGGGCTGAAGTACAGAGGAGAGATCCGCGACGAGCTGATGACCGTCCTGCGGCTGGATCCCGCGTTCCAGCACGGATCGGCCGATCGCGCTCTGGGCCGGTGGTACTACAAGGTGCCCGGGCTCTTCGGCGGCAGCAACTCCAAGTCCGAAGAGCACATCCGCAAATCGCTCACGTATGGCCCTGGCAGCACGACATCACTCTACTTCCTCGCAGAGACGCTCATCGCGCAGAGGAAGTACCAGGAGGCGCGTGACGTGCTGCAGAGGCTCAAGGACACACCCGGCGATCCCGATTGGGCCCCGGAGGATCGGGAATACAAGGCGAAGGGACAGCAACTGCTCGCGGGGATGAAAAAGTAGGCGCGCTTCCAGCTTCCTGCTCCCAGCTTCCCGCTGGAACTGGCTTGTCGCGCCGCGACTCATTAGATAGGACGCCTCCCGAACCCAAAAAGCTGGAAGCTGGCAGCTGGAAGCTGGAAGCTGGCAGCTGGAAGCTGGAAGCGCGCCCGCTCACACCGCCTCCACTATCGCCGCGATCCCCTGTCCTCCTCCGATGCACGCGGTCGCGAGGCCGCGCCTGAGGCCCCGGCGGCGGAGCTCCAGGACGAGCGTCAGCAGCAGGCGTGTGCCGGTCATGCCGAGCGGGTGACCGAGCGCGATCGCGCCGCCATTCACGTTGACGCGATCCCGATCCAGGCCCAGCTCCTTCTCCACGGACAGATACTGCCCGGCGAAGGCCTCGTTGACCTCGATGAGATCGACGTCCTTCAGCGTCAGGCCCGCCTTCTGCAGGACTGTCCGAGTGGCCGGAACCGGACCCATTCCCATCAGCGCAGGCTCGACGCCGACGGTGGCCCACGCGGTAAGTCGCGCGAGCGGCTCGAGGCTGTCGCGCTTCACACCCGCCGCGGACGCCAGCACGAGCGCCGCGCCGCCGTCGACAATCCCGGACGCATTCCCCGCCGTCACGCATCCGGTCTTGCTGAACGCCGGCGCCAGCTTCGCGAGCCCCTCGAGCGTTGAATCCGGCCGCATGTGGTCGTCACGCGCGAACAGCTCGACCCCCTTTCGCGCCTTCACTTCCACAGGCGCGACTTCATCGTCGAACCGTCCCGCCGTCCAGGCCGCGTCAGCGAGCCGCTGGCTGCGAATGGCGTACCGATCCTGCTCCTCCCGGGAGATCTCATATTTCGAGGCGCAGTTCTCCGCCGTCGCCGCCATCGTGCAGCCGCAGTGCGTGTCGAGCAGCGCCGACCACAATGTGTCTTCCAGCTCCCCCTGGCCGAGCCGAAGTCCGTTTCTCAACCCGCGGATGACGTGCGGCGCCTGGCTCATGCTCTCCATGCCCCCGGTGAGGACGATGTCCGCTTCGTGGAGACGAATCATCTGCCCGCCACTGATTGCGGCCTGGATGCCGGAGCCGCACAGGCGATTCACCGTGAGCGCCGGCACTTCGACCGGCAACCCCGCCTTCAACCCGACGTGGCGCGCTCCATACACGGCGTCCGCGCTCGTCTGGAGGACGTTGCCGAACACGACGTGGTCCACGCTCGCGGGCTGCACCCCCGTGCGCTCCAGTGCCGCTCGGGCGGCGATCGCGCCAAGCTCGATCGCGGAGAGGTCCTTCAACCTCCCCGTGTAGTCCGCCATCGGGGTACGGGCGCCGCCTACGATAAAGACGTCATCACTCATAAAAGATCAATTCGGGATCAAGGATCAAGGATCAGGGATCAGGGATTCGGGATCAGGGATTCGGGATCGGGGATTCGGATTCGGGACTCGGGATTCGAACCCCGAATCCCGAACCCCGAACCCGGAGCCCGGAACCGTCAGTGTCTTCCTCAGATCTGCGTCGTGCTGCGCACCTTGCTGGCAATCCAGTCGCCGGTTTCACGCGTGCCGAGCGTGCCGCCGATGTCGGCCGTCCCCTGGCCGGCTTCGACGGCGGCGAGGACGGCCGCTTCGATGGCGGCCGCTTCTCTCTCGAAACCTGCGGTGTCGAGCATGAGCGCCGCGGAGAGGATCGCGCCGATCGGGTTCGCGGTGTTCTTTCCGGCCATCTTCGGCGCGGATCCGTGAACGGGCTCGAACATGGAGCACTTGCCGGGGTGGATGTTGCCGGACGCGGCCATCCCGAGTCCGCCCTGCAGGGCGGCGCCCAGGTCGGTGACGATGTCGCCGAACAGGTTGTTGGTGACGACGACCTGGAACTGCGCCGGGTCGAGGATCATGTGCATCGCGAGCGCATCGATGTAGTAGTGCGTCGCCGCGATGTCGGGGTATTCCTGCGCCGTCTCCCGGAACACACGCTGCCAGAGCGCGTGTCCGTGGGTCATCGCGTTGCTCTTGTCGGCCATGCACACTTTCGTGAGGCCGCGCGCCCTCGCGAATTCGAACGCGTGCCTGACGATCCGGTGCACGCCCTTCCAGGTGTTGATTTCCTCCTGGATGGCGATCTCGTCCTCGGTGCCCGCCTTGAAGCGTCCGCCCATCCCGACGTACAGGCCCTCGGTGTTTTCCCGGAACACGACAAAGTTCACGTCGCGGGGCCCGCGCCCTTTCAACGGGCACAGCCGTTCGTCGAGCAGCCGGACCGGTCGGTAGTTCACGAAGAGATCGAGCTCGAAGCGGGTCCCGAGGAGAATATCGCGCGCGTGCCGGTTGTCCGGGATGCGCGGGTCGCCGAGCGCACCGATGAAGATCGCATCGAACTGGCGCAGCGTGTCGTATCCACCCGCCGGGATCGTGATGCCGGACTCCAGGTAGTAGTCCGCGCTCCACGGGAGGTGCTCGATCTTGAAGGCGCGGCCGAACGTCTCCGCGACGGCGTGCAGCGCCTTCACCGCCTCCGCCGTGACGTCCTTGCCGATCCCGTCGCCGGGAATCATCGCAATCTGCAAATGGGGGCTCCGCTCTCTAGTCTGTCAGCTTTCAGCAATCAGCTATCAGCTGGGTTTGAATCATCGATTGACTGATGGCTGACAGCTGAGCGCTGACAGCTACACCGCCTCGATCCCGAGTGCCATCCCCATCCCGCCGCTGACGCAGAGCGTCGCCAGGCCGCGGCGGGCGTGTCGACGCCGCATCTCGTGCAGCAGGGTGACGACGATGCGTGTGCCGGTACAGCCGATGGGATGACCGAGCGCAATGGCGCCGCCGTTGACGTTGACCTTCTCCACCGGGATCGGCACGTCGCGCAGCACCGCGAGCACCTGCGGTGCGAAGGCCTCGTTCAACTCGACGAGATCGAAGTCACCGGCCGAGAGTCCGGTGCGCGAGAACAGCTTGCGCATCGCCGGGACCGGACCAATCCCCATCATACGAGGGTCCACGCCCGCGGAGGCCCACCCGATCAGGCGCGCGAGTGGAGCCACGCCTGAGGCCGCGGCGCGCGCGGCGCTCATCAGCACCACGGCCGCACCGCCGTCCGTGATGCCGGACGAGGTGCCGGCGGTGATGATCCCGCCGTTGAATACCGGAGCCAGCTTTCTCAGGGACTCGAGCGTCGTGTCCGGCCGCGGATGCTCGTCCGCATGGACGACCGTGGCACGTCCCCTGGCGTCCGTGACTGTGACCGGCATGATCTCTTCCGCGAAGTACCCTGCCGCGATCGCCGCCGCCGCGCGGCGCTGCGTCTCGAGGGCGAACAGATCGGACTCCTCACGCGTGATCCCGTACTGCCGTGCGAGGTCCTCGGCGGTTTCTCCCATGATCATGCCCGAGAGCGAGCACGTGAAGCCGTCGCGATACATGGCATCGACAAGCGTGAAGTTGCCCATCCGATGACCCCAGCGTGCGTCCTCGGAATCGATGAGATACGGCATGCGGCTCATGGACTCGATGCCCCCGGCGAGCACGACCTCGGCGTCCCCGAGCATGATGGCCTGAGCCCCCGTCGCAATCGCCTGCATGCCTGACGCGCAGGCCTTGTTGATCGTCTGGGCCGGCACCTCGTCTGGCAGCCCGGCCCGGCGCCCGACCTGCCGGGCCGGGTTGGGACCGGATCCGGCCTGACGTGCATGCCCGACCAGCACCTCGTCCACGGCTGTGCCCTGGAGGCCTGCTCGGGCGAGCGCCGCCCGCGCCGCCACGGCGCCCAGCTCCGCGGGGTGGACCGTCCGGAAGGCGCCTCCGTAGCGGCCGATCGGCGTTCTGGCCGCACCCACAATCACAACATCTGAGGGAGACAAGAACGGATCATACCAATAGCGGGACTCGGGACTCAGGATCCGCGGCTCGCGATTCGGCTCGGCGTCTGGCTTCCGCCTTCGGGCGGAAGATCGCGTCGCGCTTGGAAACGGGTTCCTCGAACCCTGAACGTTGAACCTTGAACCGAAGCGAAAGCCGGAACCCCGAACCGGAACTAGGAAGGTCGCCCCTGGGACGAACTGCTGCCGTGACGTGACGAGAGGCATTCGACACTTCGTCCCACAATCCATCACTTTGGATTCAAAAAAACGGATTTCAGGGACGAGTCGCCTGTCTAGAGCCGCTAAATGACTGATTTTAATGATACTCGCGCCTGTAAACGCCGGGCATATTCCGTGCTATATAGTCCCCAGCCTGGGGACGGTCCCAGGTTTCCAGTCACGCATCCGTCCTCCCTTCGGGGCCGCCGCATGTGCTGACATGTTCTGATGTTTTCAGGAGGATGAACTAGAAATGCGAGCACGTACATTTGCCGCACTGATGGTGGCCCTGTTGTTTGCCTGGCCGGCTGCGGCGCAGGAACAGCGTGGCTCCATTGAAGGCGTGGTGAGAGACAGCTCCGGCGCAGTGCTTCCCGGCGTGACCGTCGAAGCGCGAACCAGCACCGGTGTGGTTTTGACTTCCATGACCGATGCCGAAGGCACATACCGCTTCCCGTCCGTGTCCCCGGGCACGTACGATGTCAGCGCAACGTTGCAGGGTTTCGCGCCCAAGAAGCAGGACGCCGTTACGGTCGGCCTCGGCCAGATCAAGAAAGTCGATCTCGCGCTGGGGCTGCAGGGTGTGGCCGAGAACGTTCAGGTCACCGCTGAATCGCCGCTGGTCGACGTGCGGCAGAGTGCACGCCAGACGAACATTGCCCGCGAGCAGATTGAGCTCCTCCCGAAAGGCCGCGATTTCACGTCACTCGTGACGCAGGCGCCTGGCGCGAACCAGGAAACGAAGCTTGGCGGCATTTCAATCGACGGTGCAAGCGCCGGCGAAAACCGGTACGTGATCGACGGCATCGAAACGACTGACCTCCAGGACGGTACCTCTGGCAAGGCCGTCATCGCCGACTTCGTCGAAGAGATCCAGGTCAAGTCGAGCGGCTACACGGCCGAGTACGGCGGCGCAACGGGCGGCGTCATCAACGTCATCACCAAGAGCGGCACGAACAACTGGCATGGCAACCTCCTCTTCAACTACCAGGGAGACAAGTTGTCTGGCGGAACCGTTCCTGCAGCGGGCCAGGCAGTGTCCGGGCAGCTCATCGGAACCGGTTCTCCTACCCTTCGGCTCAGTCTTACTGACGCGACCAAGGCCGAGTACGTGACGTATCCGAAGGACAAGGAAAATCGCATCGAGCCTGGCTTGGCTCTTGGCGGGCCGATCATGACGAACCGCGCGTGGTTCTTCGGCGCCTACCAGCCCGCGCTGACGACGACGAGCCGGGACGTAGACCCCCAGACGTCGCAGAACCCTGCCGCCAGCACGTTTTCAGTGGAGCGGAAACAGCAAACGCAATACGCCACGGGCAATATCACGTCACAGCTGTCTGACAGCTTGAGGACGCGGGTCGCGTTCAACAACAGCTGGGCCCGCACGCAAGGGTTGCTACCGTCGTTCACGGGCACGGACCGTTTGGACACCAACTACGCGAAGACGTCGACGTTCCCGAACTATTCCCTCTCGGGCAACATGGACTGGGTCGCGTCTCAGAAGCTGTTCTTCGGTGTCCGCGGCGGCTACTACATGGCCGATCAGCACGACTCAAAAGTGACGGTCGAACCCCAGTTCATCTTCCAAGGAACGAACAACATCGGCTTGCTGGATACGCCGCTGAGCCTGCAGCATGGAACCGGGTTCACCAGCATCCCCTCGAATCAAGAGGTTACCCGAGACCAGCAGACGCGCGCGTACTTCCAGGCGGACGGCACCTGGTATGTGAAAGCGGGCGGCGACCACCAGTTCAAGTTCGGTGTGCAGGCGGATCGCGTGGGCAACAACGTCCTGTCGGGCAATGCTCGTCCAGTGGTCCGGATGTTCTTCAACGTCCCGCTGTCGACCGGTGTGCCGATTCAGCGCGGCCCGTACGGGTACTATGAAGTCCGCAGCAACGGAGTCGATTCCAGCAAGGGCATCATTACGGAAGGGGACATCCACACAACGAACATCGGACTGTTCATCCAGGATTCCTGGACGATCAACAACAAGCTGACGATCAATGCCGGTATCCGCACCGAGCGTGAACGCGTCCCGACCTACACGTCAGGAGCCGACATTCCGGAGTTCGGCGTCGAGTTCGGCTTCAAGGACAAGCTCGCGCCGCGTATCGGTGCCGCGTACGACATCAACGGCGACGGCAGGTGGAAGGCGTTCGGTTCGTGGGGGGTGTTCTACGACATCTTCAAGCTGGAACTGCCGCGCGGCTCGTTCGGCGGCGACAAGTGGCTGTCGTACTACTACTCTCTCGACCAGGCGGATTATTCAACCCTGCTGGCAAACTCCGCCTGCCCACCGGCGTGCCCTGGAACGCTCATTCGAGGACCGATCGACTTCCGGCACCCCTCCTTCGGTTCCGATGCGATCGACCCGGATCTGAAACCGATGCGGCAGCAGGAAGCCACTGGCGGTATCGAGCACCAGTTCAACAACGTGATCGCGCTCAGTGCACGGTACGTTCACAAGCAGATTGATCGCGCCGTTGAGGATACGGGTTTCCTTCTCCCGGACGGTAGTGAGGGCTATGTGATTGCCAATCCCGGCGAGGGAATCACGTCGCTTGCGTTCACGAATCCCAACGTGCCCCTTCCGAAGGCAAAGCGCGATTACGACAGCGTGGAGGTCGCCCTCGAGAAGCGGTTCGCGAGCAGCTGGTATCTCAGGTCGAGCTACTTGTGGAGCCGTCTCTATGGCAACTACTCAGGTCTATCACAGTCGGACGAGAACGGTCGCCTCAGCCCGAACGTCGGCCGCTTGTTCGACTACCCGATCATGATGTTCCAGGACGGCGGGCAGCCGGCTTACGGGCCGCTGGCAAGCGACCGTCCGCATCAGTTCAAGACCCAGTTCATCTACCAGCTGCCGGTGGGAACGAGCGTGGGTGTGAACGAGTTCGTGTCGAGCGGGCTTCCCGTTAGCCGCGAAATTGCGGTGCTTCCGCCGAACAGCTATCCGGTTCAGTACCTGGGCCGCGGCAGCGACGGTCGCACGCCGGTATTCTCACAGACGGACCTCTTCCTGCAGCACGGCTTCAGAATCGGTGCGAGCCGGCAGCTTCAGGTTAGCCTGAACGTCCTGAACCTGTTCAACCAGGAGATCGCGGTGAGCAAGTTCTCCACATTCCAGAGAACGGGCGGAGTGTCACCGGACGAAGCGCTGTTCTATACGGGACAGCAGACACTGGACTCCCTCATCGCAGGCGCCCTTGCGTCTGGTGCGATGACGAGGGATCCGCGTTTCCTCCTGGCTAACGGCTATCAGCAGCCAATCCAGGCACGCATCGGCGTCAAGTTCATGTTCTGATCGTCGCTCGGAGTACGGTATTTTGTTGCCCCGCGGGCCCGTGGTCCGCGGGGTTTTTTTTGGCAGCGTCGGAGGCGACCATGCAACTACGCATCATCTGTCTCGTGACCGTAATCGGTCTGTGCGGCGGCACGGCGTGGGCACAGGCTCAGCAGAACCAGAATCGTGGGCGCGCGATGGGACCCTACAAGCTCGGGCTGGAGGAAATGAGATCCGAGCAATGGGAGAAGGCTGCGGCCCACTTCCAGCGGGCCATCGACATCGACCCCACATTTGACATGTCCTACTACGCGCTGGGCCGCGCGATGATGCCACAGAAGAAGTACGCCGACGCTGTCGCAGCGCTGAGCAAGTGCCGGGACCTGTATCGCGAAGAGGCAGGCAAACAGTTTACGAACCTGCAGGATGCACGGAGGCACAGGCAAGATCGGTTGACCGAGATCGACGAGATCTTGCGTCAGTACCAGCAGCTCCCGCAGACAACGCAGGTGCAGGAATCTACGCGTCAAATGGTTGAGAGACGCAGGCAGCTCCAGGAAAGCCTCCAGCGAGGCACGAGCGCACCAATGGAAAGCGCCGTTCCGTCCTATGTTTCGCTGGCACTTGGCAGCGCACTGTTCCGGCTGGGACGTTTGACCGACGCCGAGCGAGAGTACAAAGCAGCCATCGCCGCCGATGCGAAAACGGGCGAGGCGCACAGCAACCTGGCCGTCGTGTACATGGAAACCGGGCGCTTCGATGAAGCCGAGAAGTCAGTGAAGGCGGCCGAGAAGACGGGGTTCAAGGTGAACCCGATGCTGAAGGACGACATCAAGGCCAAACTGAAGGCCGGACAATGACGCGGTTCGGGACTCGGGATCTGGGACTCGGGATTCGTGAGGAGGAAGCGGGAAGCAGGAAACGCGTAGCCACGTAGCACGTAGCACGTAGCACGTTTACGCTGTGACTTCTTCGAGCCCCACGGCCACGAGCGCGGCCTGAAGATCTTCCGCGCTGAACGGCTTCGCGAGCACCGGTACGTGGCGTAGCGTCTCGTCCACGTCGATGGCGGTACGATCTCCGGTGATGAAGACGAACGCGCGTCCAAGCTCCGGGTAGCGTTCCGACAGTGTGTGGTAGAAATCTTTCCCGCTCGAACCGGGCATCCGCACGTCACAAAGGACCAGCGACAACCGGGCGGTCGCCGCGATGCTCATCGCGACCGACGTGCTGTCCGCTTCGACGACGTCGAAGCCGCGCCGCCGGAGCAGCCGCGTCAGCAGCGTCCGGATCGACGCCTCGTCGTCCACAACGAGCGCAAGACGGGCGGGGATGTCTGCCGGAATCGACGGTGGTGGCTGCGGAGTCGCATCGGAGTACGCCGGCAGCCTGAGCCTGAAACACGCGCCCGGCGCGTCCGTGCACAGCGTCAGCGACCCGCCATGCGCGGAGGCGATCCCGTGCGAAATCGACAGGCCGAGCCCGGTTCCCTGCCCGACGTCCTTCGTCGTGAAGAACGGCTCGAAAATTCTGCCCCGCATCTCCGCGCCCACGCCGGGCCCGTCGTCGGAGACCTCGACCAGGTGATCGCCACCCTCGGAAAATGAGCGGATCGTGATCGTGCTGCCGCGGCCCGCCGCCAGCATGGCCTGCTCGGCGTTCAGGATCAGGTTCAGGATGATCTGCTGAATCTCCTCGCGATTGACGAGGACGTAGGCGGGTGGGCGCTGGAGACTGGTCGCGAGTGTGATGTTCCGCTGCTGCAGGTGATAGCCGCGCAGCTCCACCACCGAATGGATGATGTCGTTCAGATCGGCCGCCATGCGGTCCGGAGCGCTGCGCCGGACGAACGACAGGAGATTGCGGACGATCTGCCCGGCGCGTCCCGCCTCACGCCGCACGATCTCGAGATCGTGGCGGGAACCGGTGTCCGGCCGGTCCTCCAGCAGCAGCTCCACCGAACCGATGATCGTCTGCAACGGATTGTTGATCTCGTGCGCAACGCCTGCCACGAGCTCTCCAATCGCGGACAGCCGTTCGCTGTGTACCAGTTGATCGCGCACCTTGAGCTCCTGGCCGATGTCGCGCTCGGCGCCGACGAAGTGCGTAATCGCCCCGCCGGCGTTTTTCAGCGCCACGACCGTGCAGGAGACCGGAAACGTCGAACCGTCGCGCCGCTGGCGCAGCAGCGTTCCGCGCCAGACGCCCCGCGCGATCACCTCCGCGCGAATATCCGCGCCGATCGGCCGGGAGGCTCGTTCCACGAGATCGCCGAAGCCCAGCCCGGCCAGTTCGAGGCGGGAATATCCCAGAGCGCGCACGAAGGCGTCGTTGGCCAGCTCGACCCCGCCATCCGCCCGTGTGATGAGAATCAGGTCGCCGGTGTGCTCGGTCGCCGCCGCCAGCAGCCGCATGCGGGCGTCGGCGCGCTGCAGTTCGCCTCCCTGCGCGGCGAGGCGCAGCGTCAGTACGCCCAGGCCGGCGACGGTCATGACTCCGGTCAACAGCGCGCGGAACGAATCACCAGCCCCGCCGAGCGGCTGGATGTATAACGCGCTGTAACCTACCAGCGGAATCAGGAAGACCGGGAGTGCCGCCACGGCTGTGTGAATGCCGGTCGTCAGCAGCTCGACCCCCGCCCCTTCTTTGGGTGAATCTGGCGCGCAGAGCGCGGCACCTGCGAAGCAGAGGAACGGCACAATCCAGGCGAGGTCATAGAGCGTGCCGGGCTGATACCGGCCGTCCATGATCGCAAGGCTCGTCACGATGCGGAGGCAGAAGCCGATACCCGTTCCCGCCGCCAGGAGCACGTAGGTCCGGCGCCAGGGAGTTTTCCACGCGTCGAAGAGCGCCCACAGAGTGGCGCCGACGAGCAGCGCGCGGTTGACCTGCACAAGCTTCAGGAGTGTGGACTGTGCGTCGGTAATGCCGGGGACAAGTCCCGGCACGAGGACGAAATACGTGTAGATGAAGAGGGCGAGGAGCCCGTAGCTGGCGATGATCAGCCCGACGGGACCAACGGCTTCGCGGCGAACGCCACTCTGGGGCCTGGCGAGGAGCGCAATCAGAGGACCAATGCCGCCGCACAGGGTGAACAGCGTGTGCCACTGGATCCAGGAGGCCCGGCCAAGCACAACCCCCTCGAACGCCCAGCCAAGATGGCCGATGCTCCAGAGCGCCATGCCGATGGCAAAGGTGTCCCAGAACAGCCGCTGGCAGCCGGCCCAGCGCGACCGTCGCCGGAGGATGATCGCGCACACGCCGAGCGGCGGGACGATCAGCCCGATATTACCGAAGAGCGACATCAGCGACGGATGGCCGCGTAGCGCCCACGCGAGGGCGGCGTACAACAGGACATACCCGACACCGCTCGAGAGATACAGCACCACGATCAGGCACCTGCCAGAAACGGGGGACCCGTCCTTAAGTTGGGGAGTGGTAGGAGTTTAACACGATCCTGGACTCTACCCGGGGCTCGGGACTCGGGATTCGGGATTCGGGATTCGGGGTTCGTCAGATCTGTTCCACGTCGATCTGCGCCCGCTGGAGCTTGCCGCTGAAGTCAATGTAGATGGATTTCCACTCCGAAAAGACGTCAAGAGCTGCGACGCCCGCCTCGCGGTGGCCGTTGCCGGTGTTCTTCGTCCCCCCGAACGGAAGGTGGACTTCGGCGCCGATCGTCGGGGCGTTGACGTAGAAAATCCCCGTATACAGGTCGCGCATGGCCGAGAACGCGCGATTGATGTCCTGGGTGTAGATCGACGCGGACAGCCCGTATTCGACGCCGTTGCCAATCTCCACGGCCTTCTCCAGCGAGCCGCATCGCATCACGGACACCACAGGCCCGAAGATCTCCTCTCGCGCGATTCGCATGGCCGGCTCGACGTCGGTGAAGACGGTCGGCTCGTGAAAGTATCCCCTGGCGAACGCTCCGGCCTCGAGACGATGCCCGCCGCAGGCAAGCGTGGCCCCTTCATCGCGTCCGATCTGCACGTACTTCATCACGGTCTGCAGCTGCGGCTCGCTGTTCGACGGACCAACCTCGGTCGCGGCGTCCATACCATCGCCCACGACCAGCGACCGTGCGCGCGCCACGAACATCTCGACGAACGGTTCGTACACCTTCTCGTGGACGACCACGCGGCTGGCCGCCGTGCACCGCTGCCCCGCCGTTCCGAAGCCCCCCCACAGGCACCCGTCGACCGCGAGCTCGAGGTTCGCGTCCTCCATGATCATGATGACGTTCTTGCCGCCCATCTCGAGATGGACCTTCTTGAAGGTCGGGGCCGCCGCCTGGTTGACGATGCGGCCGACTCGAGTCGAGCCGGTGAACGACACTACCCGTACCGAGTCGCTGGTGGTCAGCGGCGTGCCGACCTCGGCTCCGTCCCCCGTAACCATGTTGACGACGCCGTTCGGGATGCCGGCATCCTCCAGCACTTTGACGAAGTTCACGGCGGAGAGCGGCGTCTGCGAGGCCGGCTTGAACACGACGGTATTGCCGCAGACCAGCGCCGGAATGATCTTCCAGGATGGGATCGCCATCGGGAAGTTCCATGGCGTGATGATCGAGCACACCCCGAGCGGCTGGCGCACCGACATGGCGAACTTGTTGCGCAGCTCCGAGGGCACCGTCTGGCCGAACATGCGGCGCCCCTCCCCCGCTATGTAGAAGGTCATGTCGATGGCCTCCTGCACGTCGCCGCGCGTCTCGTTGAGGACCTTCCCCATCTCGCGCGTCATGTCCCGCGCGTACTGCTCTTTGCGCTCGACGATGAGCTGGGCGGCCTTGAACAGCATCTCTGCCCTGACCGGCGCAGGAACGAGGCGCCACGTCTCGTAGGCGCGCGTCGCGGCCGCGATGGCGGCGTCGACATCCGCACGGCTCGAGTCCTGGAAGAGCCCGATGAGGTCGTCCGTGTTGGCGGGGTTGCGATTCTCGAATGTCTTGCCTGTCGCCGAGGGGATCCAGCGTCCGTCGATGTAGTTGTGATGGATGGGAGGGGGGGTCATAAGAGTCAAGCGGTCTGCTGTCAGCTGTCAGCTATTTCGGCGTCAATGACGACGGGGCGCTCTCCGACGGAGAGCTTGTGCGTTTCCACGAACGTGCGGATCGCGGTGAGCGCGTGGTCGGACACCTCGACGAGCTCCACACCCGTCCGGTAGAGGATGGCCCCTCCGCCGAGGCCGCCGATCTGGGAATGGACAATCCGCCCCTTGACGATCACGGAAAGCCCGTTCAAGGAAAACCGGAAGTCGTGCAGCGAGCCCAGGTGCAGCGGAAAGGTGGTCTCGACCTGGGCTCCGCGATCGCTCAAGTTCATGATCGTCAGCGGCTGGTAAACGGATACTTCTCCCGTCACCTCCCCGGGCACCATGACGCGTTCGGCGTCGCGCTTCCGGTCGCTCATCGATTCACGCGCGGTGACAGGTGGGGCATGGATTGGGTGCTCATCGGGCTTTCACGTGTTCGAGGTAGTCCCCGGACAGGATCCGCTGGGCCTGCCCCAGAGGCGCATTGTAGAAATACACCCAGGCGGCTTCTGGATGGCCGTCGGGAAGCGTGACGGGCACGCGGCTCCGGATATACAGGCTCCGATCGGGATCATCCGGACGATATCCCTCGATTTCGTCGAGGGCGGCAAGCACCATCGGCGCGTCCACGGCCTCGTAGAGCTCTCCCCAGACCAGGCCGTCGGTCGCGGGGACTGCGGCGGGATAAATGCCGAGATCGAACAGCGAGGCCTGGATCGAGCCCCGTCCGGCATACGTCAGCTTGCTGTCGATGCCGGCGCGGCGACGCCGGTCGAAGCCCGCCATCAACGTGCCGTAGAAGAAGACGCGATCCTGCACCGGTGGCAGGAGCGTACACGCGTCAGGGGCAAAAGAAAAGGCCGGTGACGCTGGCGTCACCGGCCCATTCGATCGGATGCGTGTGCGCCGCGGCGCTTACTGAATCGGCGCGGGGCTGGCTTTCGGGATCATATCGATGACTTCGGACGGCACGGTGAAGGAGAGCGCCACCGTCTTACCTGTGCCCGTGAGCTGCAGCGATTCGACAAGGGCGGCAGCCCTGGGATCCGCCTGCGCCTGCATGCGGGCCAGCGCCAGGAAGCCCCGGACCACGTCGCGAAGGTTCTCGGCCGCCGGGTCGTCGCGCGTCTCGGCGCGGAGGCTGCCGGAGAGTCCGCCGTTGACGTGACCCGCCGCCGCGAACCACTTGACCTGCGGCAGCTGCCGCGTCACCTGTTCGGGCAGGTTGGCCTTGGAGGCCAGGAGGTCGAACCGTCCGACGGCCCAGGCATTGTTGCTCTGGCCGATGTCGGCGACGAGATCCATCATCTCGCTGTTGCTGGTGATGCTGTGTGCGGAAAGCTGCGCGTCAATGGCCGTCTTGACGGCCGTGGCATCGCCGAATGCGATGAGCCCTGGTTCGAGGAAGGCCAGCACCAGGTTCTGGTGCATCTTGTGCAGCTGACGGGCGTGGAGTTCGGGGAGGGATGGGTCGCCGGGGTTCGTGGCTTCCGGCGTGGGCGCCGCGGCTTCGGCCTGCGTCGAACCGGGAGCGTTCACGAGCCGCTTGCCCTTGTAGAGCTCGACGGTGCCGCCGTGCTCGCGAATCAGGCCTTCGAGCTGCGTATCGTTGAACCGCCCTCGCGCGACGACGAGCGGCGCCGTCTTCAGGTTGCCAGTCGAAAGCGAGGCCACGACGTAGTCGATGTCGCGCTCGATATCGATACCCGTCTGCTCCTGGAATTCCTTCTGCCCCTCTTCGTGCATGGGAATCGCGGCCTTCAGGCGGGAGCGGAGATCCGAGTCCATAATCGCGCGGACGTCAGCGTAGGCCACGAGCGTGGCGTCGGCTGGAACGTAGCGCAATTCGTTTGCAACAGCCGAAGCCGATACGGGCTGGAAACCGCCTGTGTAGTAGGCGACCATCCCCGTCCCAACACCCGCCGCGAGAACGGCGGCCGAACCTGCCATGAAGTAACGGGTTTTCTTTGTCATGCGCGTGGCCCTCTGACAGTGATTATACCGATCGGGCGAGTAGAAAGTTCCCTCTGAAAGTCTCTAACCGTCCGTTTCCGGACAGATCCAACATTTTTCGAGTTACTGCTCGAGCACATACTCCCGGCGCTCCACGACCCACGCGGCACCGACAAGAAACGTAATCCAGATCGCTGCCAGCCAGAACAGGCTGGTGCCCAGCGGTGGACTCTCCCGGAATATGCCCTGGATGAGACTGAGGGTGTTGTCGTTGGGCATCGCATGCGGGACGAGCGCCTGGGTGTAGTACGCGACGGTGAACTTCTTCAGATAGCCCGGGAACGCCAGAGCCGCCTGCTCCCAGCCGAAGATAAAGACGAGGCCGATCAGCAGCGGCCGCTTGAACTTCGCCCCGATGAAGGCGAAGAGCGACCCGTACACCGCGAGCCCGAGCGCCAGCAGCGCCAGGTCCTTCAACAGGTCGATGAACGACGCCCCAAGGTTGCCCTGCATGGGGACGATGAACAGGTAGACGAGCACGACCGATGGAAGCACGACCAGCACCGTACAGGCCAGGTACGCCAGGTACTTCCCGAAGAGCACCGCTCCCCGCCTGATTGGACGCGTGAACAGGTACGTGATGGTCTTGTCCTCCACCTCGTCGGCCATCAGCGAAGTGCCGTAGAACACGCCGAGGACCGGCACGGTGAATCGCAGGTAGAACACCCAGATCATCAGACCGAAGATGGCCGGGCCCGTCATACGGGTGTTTTCCAGGATCGGCGCGCCGAGGGAGACCAGCACCCGCAACAGGAGCGCAATCAGGACCGGGGCGCCGACGACGAGCAGCATGAAAATCGTGCGGCGGGACCAGAGCATCTCCCCCAGCGACAGATCGAAGATCCGCAACGCTGCCGCGACGAAGCCCGGCGCGGCGGGGATGGGACGCAACGGCGCGGTGGTGTCAGACATATGGGCTGGAATCGCCTACTTGACCAGGTACTGGAAGACCGCCTGGAGGTTGTCGTCCGGTGACGTCACTTCCTCGATGGCGCCGAACTCACCGCTCGCGGCCAGCTCCGTGAGCCGGGCGTAGAACGCGTCCGGCTTCCCCGTTTCCACGACCACGGCCCCTTCCTCGAACTTCATGCTGCGCACGTCGGCGCGCTCGAGGAAGTCCTTGGCAAGCCCGCGGGGATTCTCCGCGCGGACGTACACGGTGTGGGGGTGCTCGTCAATCAGATCGCGGATGTGGTGGACGTCCCCCTCGGCGAGAATCCGCCCGTTGTTGATCAGCAGGATGTTCGCCGTCATCGACTCGATCTCGTGCAGGATGTGGCTCGAGACGATGATGCTCTTGCCCGCGCGCGCCCAGTCGCGGATCAACCTGATGGTCCGGCGCCTGGCGAGTGGATCCATGCCGGAGAGCGGCTCGTCCAGGATCAGGAGCGCCGGATCGTGCACGATCGCCTGCGCGAGCTTGACGCGCTGGCGCATGCCCTTGCTGTAGGCGCCAATCTTCTTCCCGGCGGCCTCCATCAGATCGACGGCCGTCATGGCGCGGCGCGCCGCCTCGTCCGCTTCCTTCTCGCTGAGCCCGTTCAGACGCACGAGCGCGGTCACCCACTCGAGCCCCGTCATCCGCTCATAGAACGAGTCCTGCTCGGGACAGAACCCAATCTGGAAGTAGAGATGAGGATTGCCCCAGATCGGCTCGCCGAGCACCTTCACCGAGCCCTTGCTCGGTTTGAGCTGTCCGGTAATCAGCTTCATGAACGTGGACTTGCCGGCGCCGTTGGGGCCCAGCAGTCCCGTGATCCCGGCCGGGACGCTGACCGACACGTCGTTCAGGCCGATCACCTGTCCGTACCACTTCGAGACGTGCTCCGCGGTGACGATGGGGGCGCTCACGTGACGACCTCCACGCCGCGCACGCGCCGCTCGAGAATCGAAATGGAGAGAGCAACGAGCCCGAGAATGACGATGAGCGACACCGGCCACGGCGTCGCATATCGCGGCTTGAGCCTGAAGATCACGTCGATGACCTGCGTCAGGTTGCCGCCGAGCGACAGCCACGCGAGCCGCGTGCTGCCGGTGATCGCCACCATCACCCCGGAGATCGCCGCGGTGAAGAACACGATCCCCGCATAGAGGATTCCGACGTACCGGCTGCTGTTCGACAACGACGACAGCGCGAGCATCGCGAACGTGCAGAGCAGGGCCTCCAGCAGCGTGGCGACGGTGATGGCCGGGAACAGGAACAGGTTCTTGACGAGGAAATCGAAGCTTCCCGCGAACGCGACCTGCAGCAGGAGGAGCAGAATGGCAGGCACCAGAGTGATGAAGAGAATGAACGTGAACAGCACCGCCGCCTTGCCGGCGATGTATTCCGATCGCATCAACGGCTTCGACAGGTATATCTGAAGGGCGTTGGCACGGCGGTCGTTCGCGATGAGTCCGGCTCCCGCGTAGATCGTCATGATGAAGACGACGAAGTCCTGCTGCCCCAGGAACTGGCGGAACGTCTCCCCCGTCGGCGCGATCACGGCGAACTGGGGATAGTTCGCGGCGAAATAAATCTGCACGGCTCGAACGACGAACGGCACCCACGATCCCACCAGCAGCCCCAGGAACATGCGCTTGCGCAACATCGTCATGATGCCCGCACGCGCGATCACCAGCCAGGCCTGCCCGAGCGCCCCTTTGCCGCCGCCGTAGCGTCGATAACTCTGGTCGTGTATCGGCATAAAGTCGAAGTCTAGGTGGTCACCAGTTCACTGATGCCGTAGCACGCTGCACGTAGCACGTTACTCACGCCCCACCGCTTTCGCGAAGACATCCTCGAGCGTCGGCACGCTCGGGCGCAGGTGCCGTACCTGCACGCCGTACTTCGCAGCGAGGGTAAACAACTGTCGCTGGTCCTGACCGGCCGAACCGATGCCCGCCGGCACGAAGACGCGCATGACATCCTCGTCGGTGGATGAGGTCTCCATGCCGGCCTGGTGCAGGACTTCGAGAAAGCCCGGCAGGTTGCCCTTGATGCGAAGCTCGAACACGCGGCCTCCCGGCCCCTTGAGCTCTGCGATCGGCCCCTGCGCGACGACCTGCCCCTTGTCCATGACGATCACGTCGTCGCATGTAAATTCCACGTCCGGCAGGAGGTGGGAGGACAGGATCAGATTGACGTTCTTGTTGTGGCCGAGATCCCGAATGAGCTCGAGCATCTCGTCGCGCCCCTTGGGATCCATGCCGTTGGTGGGCTCGTCGAGGAACAGCAGGTCGGGATCGTGGACGAGCGCCTGCGCGAGCTTGATGCGCTGCTTCATCCCGGTGGAGTACGTTTCGATGTTCCTGTATCGCGCCTCGCCGAGTCCGACGTAGTACAGGACTTCGTGGGCCCGCTGCATCGCGTCCACGGCCGGCAGCCCCGCCAGCTGCCCGCAGTACGCCACGAACGAGACGGCGTTCATGCCGGGAATGTGGGAGTCGCTCTCCGGCATGTATCCGATGCGGGCGCGGATCTCCATCGGCTTTTTGGCGACGTCGAGCCCGAGGACGGTCATGCGCCCTTCGCTGGGCTTGATGAACCCGAGCAGCGCCTTCAGCATCGTGCTCTTCCCGGCCCCGTTCGGGCCGAGGAGCCCGACCGCACCTCCGGTAAAGCGGGCGCTGACGCGTTTCAGTGCCTGGTTCGTGCCGTAGATGACCGTCACCGCATCCAGATCCACGACCGGCCCGTTGCCAGCCGCGGCGTGCGGCTCTCTCGCTGGAATGGCGTTATTGGGATCCAAGTCTTTGTGTATACGGATAGAGGGGCTCAGAGAGTTCCGCGCAATCCGAGCGCGTCGGCGCGTTCACGCAGAAACGTAATGACGTTGGCAATGTGCTCCTGGAGCGGCAATCCGATCTCGTCCGCCCCCCTTCGCATGTCCTCGCGCGAAACCGCCCGGGCAAAGGCCTTGTCCTTCATCTTCTTCACGACCGACGATGCCTCGAGGTCGAGGACGCTCTTCGAGGGACGCACCAGCGCACACGCCATGACGAAGCCCGACATCTCGTCGCAGGCATACAGCGCATGCTCCAGCCGGGATTCCCTGGGCACACCAGAATAGTCGGCATGCGAGAGAATCGCGCGGGTGACCCACTCGGGATAGCCACCGGCCGTCAGGATCTCGACTCCCCGAAACGGGTGGTTCTCCTGATCGGGATACCGCTCGTAGTCGAAGTCGTGCAGGAGCGCGACGACCCTCCAGTCTTCCTCGGGCTCGCCCCAGAGGCGCGCATACCCCGCCACCGACGCTTCAACGGCCAGCATGTGCTTCCTGAGGCTCTCGCTCTTCGTATGCTCGGTCACAAGCGCCCAGGCGGCGTCTCTCGATAACGTCACGACACTGCACCTTACACTAGAATCCATCTCATGAACGCGTCGCAGCACGGAATGCCGGCGCGTTTATGAGGTGGGTCCTGCGCCGATGACCTTGACGACCACCCGCTTCCTGCGCCGGCCGTCGAACTCCGCATAGAACACCTGTTCCCAGGGACCCAGGTCGAGCGCGCCGGCCGTGATCGGGACGATCACCTGGTGGCCCATGATGGTGCGCTTCAGGTGTGCGTCCGCATTGTCTTCGCCGGTGCGGTGGTGCTTGTAGGGCAGCCCCGCGGGCGCGAGCTTTTCGAGCCACACCTGAAAGTCCTCGATGAGCCCGTCCTCCCAGTCGTTCACGTAGACACCGGACGTGATGTGCATCGCCGAGACGAGCACCATTCCGTCCGTCACGCCGCTCTTCTTCACCACCGCGGCGACCTCGTCCGTGATCCGCACGAACTCCTGGCGCTTCGCGGTATTGAACCAGAGGTAGTCGGTGAAAGTGATCATGAACGCTCCCAGCTTCCTGCTCCCAGCTTCCTGCGCTTTGCTAAGTCCCCAACCCGGAACTAAAGCTGGAAGCGGGAAGCCGGAAGCGGGAAGCTGACATTCACTCATAGCCCCAGTGCCGCCTCCGCGTTGAAGTCCCAGCTTCCGGACCCCTGCGTGCGATACCGGCGCAGCGCGGCGGCGCCAATCATGGCCGCGTTGTCGGTTGACAGCGCGATCGGCGGAATGAACACCGGGATGCCGTAGCGGATGCCGCGTGCTTCGGCGTCGCTGCGCAGGCGGCTGTTCGCCGACACGCCGCCCGCAAGGCCCACGCTGCGCGCGTCGAGCCAGCGCGCAGCCTCGAACGTCCGGTCGAGCAGCGCACCGACGACCGCACGCTGGAAGCTCGCGCAGATGTCCGCGATGTCCTGCTCCGGCAGCACGGCGCCGGCATGACCGGACGCTCCGGCTTTCCCCCCCTGCTCGGATCCCGTGCGCTCCCTGACGAGCCGAAGCGCGGCGGTCTTCAATCCGCTGAAGCTGAAATCGATCCGGCGCGCGATGTCGGCAGGCAGGACACCATCGCCGGTCGACAGTGGCGCATTGCGATCGGCGTGCGTCAGGCGCGTGATCGGAAAATCGTAAGCCCGATCGTTTCCCGCGCGGGCGGCGCGATCGATCGCCGGCCCGCCGGGGTAGCCGAGCCCGAGCAGCTTCGCGACCTTGTCGTAGGCTTCCCCCGCCGCATCGTCTCTCGTCCGCCCAATCACCTGATAGTGGCCGCGCTCACGAATGAGGTACAGGCTCGTGTGGCCGCCGGACACCACGAGGACGGCCGCCGGCAGTGGCAGCTCGCCATGTGCGAGCGTCAGCGACTCGATATGCCCCGCCAGGTGATGGACGGGAATCACCGGAACGGCCCGCGACCATGCCAGCGCCTTCGCGAACGCCACTCCGACGAGCAGCGATCCCACGAGTCCCGGTCCTTGCGTCACGGCAACGGCACCGATGCCGTCGAGCGTGATGTCGGCCTCCGCCAGCGCGGCCTCGAAGACGCCGCAGATGTCGCGAACGTGCTGGCGCGAGGCGAGCTCCGGCACGACGCCGCCCCACTCGCGGTGGATCGCCACCTGCGAGGCCACGACATTCGATCGCGTCCGCCACGGACGGCCGTCGTCGCCTGTTTCCTCGACCACGGCAGCCGCCGTTTCGTCGCAGGAGGTCTCGATGGCGAGGAGGTTCATCGGTGACGCTCGTGTCAGAGGCCGGATGCGGCCGCAGGCGCCGCTCCCTCGAGCGCCTGCTTCAGCGATTCGCTGTACGGCGCGGTGAAGATACCGCGCTCGGTGATGATGCCCGTGATGTAGCGATGCGGCGTGACATCGAAGGCCGGATTGCGGATCAGCGCCCCGATCGGCGTGAGACGTGACGTGCCGAGGTGCGTGACCTCGCGCTGATCGCGCTCCTCGATGGGAATGTGATCGCCGTCCGCGGTCGCCAGATCGATCGTGGAGATGGGCGCCGCCACGTAGAAGGGCAGCTTGTGTTCGCGGGCGAGGACGGCGACGGTGTACGTCCCGATCTTGTTCGCGGTGTCGCCGTTGGCGGCAATGCGGTCGGCGCCGACCACGATCACGTCGATCTCGCCGCCGCGCATGAGCGGACCGGCCATGCTTTCGGTGATGACCGTGGTGCTGATGCCTTCGCGGATGAGCTCCCACGCCGTCAGTCGCGCGCCCTGCATGAAGGGACGCGTCTCGTCGGCGAAGACGGAGACCTTCTTGCCCTGTTCGACGGCCGCTCTGATCACCCCGAGCGCCGACCCATACCCGGCGGTCGCGAGCGCGCCGGCATTGCAGTGCGTCAGCACACGGGCGCCGTCCGGTACAACGGCGGCCCCGATGCCCCCCATCAGCCGGCAGTTGGCCACGTCTTCGTCGTGAATCGCGCGGGCCTCGCGCTCCAGGCGGGCGGCGAGCTCGTCGGTCGACTCACCGGCCGCGACGCCCGTCGCAAACGCCGCCTTCATCCGGTCGATCGCCCAGAACAGATTGACGGCGGTCGGACGCGTGGCCGCCATCATGTCGCACGTCTTCTGGAACTCGACCGCGAACTGACGCGTCCCCCTGGCCGTGCTGCGGCGCACCCCGAGGGCCAGGCCCATCGCCGCCGCCACGCCGATCGCGGGGGCTCCCCTGATCACCATCGTGCGGATCGCCTTGGCGACCTCCTGCGCCGTGCGGCACCGGATGTAGAGTTCCTGGCCCGGCAGCTTGCGCTGGTCGACCATCACGACCACGTCGCCCTGCCAATCTATCGTCGGAAGCATGTGTGTTTATCCCAGCAATCGCCTGTCGAACGGCAGCGGCAGGAGCGCCGACAGCCGGAACCGGCCCGTGGGCCCGCTCAGGTTTCCAAGAATGATATCGATGTCGCCGCAATACTCCCAGAGCAGTTGACGGCAGGGTCCGCACGGGGGGGTCGGCGATTCCGTGTCGGCCACCACCGCAATCCTCGTAAAGACGGCCTCCCCGTCCGACAGCGCCTTCACGAGCGCGACGCGCTCGGCGCAGAGCGTCAGGCCATACGTGGCGTTCTCGATGTTGCACCCGCCGATGATGCGGCCGTCGGCCGTCTCGAGCGCCGCCCCGACCTGGAAGTTCGAGTAGTGCGCGTGCGCGCGAGTCCGGGCGTCGGTCGCCGCCGCCAGCAGCGTCGCCTCCTGGTTGAGGCCCTCCGTCGTCGTCGACTCGATGGAGACCGACTGCCAGCCTGTCTCGTTGCGCCGGTCCCCACGCCGCCGTTCGGCGGTGCGCCGCTCAGGGGTCGGAGTCTTCGCGGCAGGCCTCGATGCGGTCCGCCTGTCCTTTCCGCTCCGGCGATCCCCGGCCCGCGGCTCCGGACGTCCGCCGCGGAAAATCGGGGCCTTGGGCTTCGGTCGATCAGAGTCGCTCAATCACAGCCTCCAGCAGCGATGAAAATTCGGCACGGACACGGCGTGCGACCTCCATCACTTCGTCGTGCACGAGCGGTTGCGGGAGGACGCCTGCCGCCGGGTTGGTGATGCAGGAGATCCCGAGAACCTCCATTCCCATGTGACGCGCGGCAATGGTTTCCGGCACGGTCGACATCCCCACGGCATCGGCGCCGATGGTGCGGAGGAACCGGATCTCCGCCGGCGTTTCGTAGCTCGGCCCGTGCATCGCCACGTACACGCCATGGGCAATCGCGACGCCGCGGCTCTTCGCGGCCTCGTCTGCCACGTCCCGGAGCCGCTTCGAATACGCCTCCGTCATGTCGGGGAACCGCGGACCGAACCGTTCGTCGTTCGGACCGGCGAGCGGGCTGCCTCCCATCAGGTTGATGTGATCGTCGATCACCATCAGTGTCCCCGGCTTGAATCCGAGATTGATGCCGCCGGCCGCATTCGTGAGGAGGAGCGTTCGCACACCCAGCCGTCCCATGACGCGTGTCGCAAACGCGGCGGTCTGGAACGTATGCCCTTCGTAATAGTGGGCCCGGCCGCTCAAGGCTGCCACGCGCCGCCCGGCAAGTGTGCCGACAGCCAGCGTGCCGGCGTGGCCCACCACCGCCGAGGCCGGCCAGTTCGGGATCTCACCGTACGGCACCGAAACGGCCTTTTCCAGCGATGACGCGAAAGCGCCAAGGCCGGAACCGAGCACGATGGCCACCTCGGGGGGCACGCCGATTCGCGGCCGGAGGAACTCAGCGGCCGCGTCCACGCGGACGTAATCGTCGGTCATAGGAGAAAGCCGGCAATCGTCGCCGTCACGAAATTCGCCAGCGTACCGGCCAGCATCGCGCGTAAGCCGAGTCGAGCCAGATCGTGCCGCCTGGTCGGGGCCAGCGCACCGATGCCCCCAATCTGAATTCCGATCGAGCTGAAGTTGGCGAATCCGCAGAGCGCGAAGGTCGCAATCGTGAAGGAGCGCGGATCGAGCGCCTCCTTCAGAGACCCGAGCTGCGAGTACGCGACGAACTCGTTCAGCGCCATGCGCGTCCCGAGGAGGTTCCCGATCGTCGGAGCATCGCGCCATGGCACTCCCATGCTCCAGGCCACGGGCGCGAAGACCCAGCCGAAAATCTGCTGCAGGCTGAGCCCGGCCAGACCGAGGATGGCATTGACGAGCGCGACGAGCGCGAGAAACGAGATCAGCATCGCGCCGACATTGAGCGCGAGGGCCAGCCCTTCTCCGGTTCCCCTGCCTGCCGCGTCGATGACGTTCACGTCGGTCCGCTCGATCTCGAGCTTGACCGTGCCCATCGTTGCCGGCACCTCGGTCTCGGGGACGAAGATCTTGGCCATCATGAGCGTTCCGGGCGCGGTCATGATCACCGCGGTCAGCAGGTGCTTGGCCTCGATGCCGAACAGGATGTAGGCGGCCATGATGCCGCCGGAGATGTGGGCCATGCCGGACGTCATGACGGTCATGAGCTCCGATTCCGTCATGCGCGGCAGGTACGGCCGGATCGTGAGCGGCGCCTCCGTCTGCCCCATGAAGATGCTTGCCGCGACGTTCAGCGATTCGGCGCCGGAGGCACGCATGACGCGACGCATGACGATCGCGAACGCGCGGACGACGAGCTGCATGACGCCGAAGTAATAGAGAATCGCGAAGAGGGCGGCGATGAAGATGATCGTCGGCAGCACCTGGAAGGCGAACACCACGCCGTACCGCGCCCCCTCCGGCCCGAGCACCGTCGTCATGATCCGCGGCCACACCTCCTTGTCGCCCAGTGGTCCGAAGACGAAGCTCGATCCGACGAACGCGAAATCGAGCAGGCGGTTGATCGCGGCGCCAAGCGTCTGGAAGACACGCTGGCCGGCCGCCGTCTTCAGCACCAGCAGCGCAAAGACCATCTGGAGGCTCAGTCCCCAGATGACGGTGCGCAGATCGATGGCACGGCGGTTCGTGGACAGCGAGTACGCAATCGACATGATCACGATGAGCCCGACGAGGGGCTGCAGACGCGGCACGCCACCGAACTGCGCCACCAGTGCCACGAGCACAGCCGCGGCAACGGCGACGCCTATCACCGACGCGTCGCGCATGTCGTAGGGCGCTCGCCGGGGCGGCGCGTGAAGCGCTTCGCCAACAACCTCAGTCATCAAGTTCCTTTGCGAGCATCAGGATGCCGTCACCTGGCCAATACGCTCGACGATGAGCGGACCGGGCGTCGGGGGCGCGTCGCCGATCTCGACGGCGGAAGTGAGGAGCGCCACGGCTTCGGCCAGGCCGCGGCCGCCGCGATGATGCACCATCAGGATCGGTTCCCCTTCCCGAACCTGAGTACCGGGCGGGCAGAGCACCTCGATGCCCACGCCCGGATCGACCACGTCGTCGAGCGTCGCACGGCCGGCGCCGAGGGCTACCGCCGCGCGGCCGATCTTTTCCGCGTGCAAGGCCGTGACGTACCCGGGACGCGGTGATGGGATGGGGTGTCGATCGGGGGCGGACGGCAGGCGGCCGTAGTCGTCCACGACAGCAGGATCGCCCCCCTGCCGTTCGATGATCCGCCGGAACGTCTCGAGCGCCGCACCGGAGTCGAGCGCCGAGCGGATGCGGGCTTCGGCGGTCTCCTCGTCCTGCTCGATGCCGGCCGTGATGAGCATCCGGGCGGCGAGGGTGACGGACAGGGCCTCGAGGTCGGCGGGGCCGCGCCCCTTGAGCGTCTCGAGCGACTCGATCACCTCGAGCGAGTTGCCCACCATGCGTCCGAGAGGGGCGTCCATCGCTGTGATCAGCGCTTCGGTCCGTACGCCGGACGCAAGGCCGATGGCGACCAGCGACTCCGCAAGCTGGCGCGACGCCTCGGGGGTCTTCATGAACGCACCGGCGCCGGTCTTGACGTCCAGGACCAGGCCCCCGATGCCCTCCGCGATTTTCTTGCTCATGATGGACGCGCAGATGAGCGGGATGCTCTCGACCGTGCCGGTCACATCGCGCAGGGCGTAGAGCTTCCGATCGGCTGGCGCGATCTCGGCTGTTTGTCCAATCATCGCGCAGCCGACAGATGCCAGAGCCTCCCGGAGCTCGACAAGGGACAGGCCCGTGCGGAAACCCGGAATCGACTCGAGCTTGTCGAGCGTTCCGCCCGTATGTCCAAGCCCGCGGCCGGACATCATCGGCACGCAGGCGCCGCACGCCGCAGCCAGGGGCGCCAGAATGAGCGATGTCTTGTCGCCGACCCCCCCGGTGCTGTGCTTGTCGACAGGGATGCCGTCAAGACCGGGATAGTCAACGCGGACGCCGGAGCGGACCATGGCGTCCGTCAAGGCCGCCGTCTCCTCCGGGGACATACCCCGAATGAGGATCGCCATCAGCAGCGCCGAGGCCTGATAGTCGGGCAGACTGCCGCAGGTCACCCCGTCGACGAAAAAGTCAATCTGCGTGCGGTCCAGTGTGCCGCCGTCCCGCTTGTGCCGTATGACATCGACCGCGCGCATGCAGGGTGTGGGTAAGGTTGGCTGTCAGAGCGGATTCGCCAGAGCGGACACTACTATAGATTATGGGTAGGATTCCCGAAAGCGCTGAATTTGCGGGGTTTCCGCTCAGCGGGACCGGGCAGCCCCGCAGTCAGGAACTGGAGCGATAGATTAGAATTACCACCGACACCACAGCTTACATGTCCGAAGTGACGCCGCGTCCGCCCGGAGTCTCGCGCAGAGTGCGAGCGCGAGCGTGGGCGCTCATCGTCCCCGTCGCGCCCCTGGCGCGGATGCCTCCAACGGTCGAGATCGACCGATAGTCATTCATGTGACCACGCCGGATCCTGCTCCGCCGTCGCTCTCGCCGGACGCTGCCGCCCGGTTCGCTGAGTTCGCGCGGTCCTGCAAGGCCGCCGCGCGGGCAGTTGCCCTGTACCCGGGCACCCATCCCGCCATCAACGCGTCGCTTGGACGTCTGGCACAGGCGACCGCGCGCCTCAACGACTCGGCTCCGTTCCGGATTCAGGTCAGGGCGAACTCGCTGCTGCTCGACGGCGCCCTCGCCTCGAAGCCGGACACGTCGATCGCTGAGCTCGCCGAGGTCCTCCATCGTCACCTCATCGGCGCGCTGACCGTCAACGCCGGGGCGGACGCCGCCTCGTGGAGGACACTTCTGCTTCTCCTGGCACGCACCCCCGAAGACGTGCGTGCGGACGGTGGCATCGCGCATCTGTGGGGCACCGCGGGTGGACCGAGCCTCGAGATTGTCGAAATCGACTACGCGGAGGTCCTGCGCGAGAAGCAGGGGCTGGCCGCGACGATCGACCAGATCCTGGCTGCGGCGCTCGCCGGTCCGCACCTCGAGCTCGACGACTCCGCGGCGCGGACGCTGGCCGACATCATCGGAGACCCCGCGAAGCTCGACGAGCTCATGGCGCAGCTCGAGAAGCATGCCGACGGGCAGGGAGTGGACGCGAAGACCGGCGCGTTCCTGAGTCTCCTTCGCGGGCTGGCTGATCATGTCTCGCGCACCGGGCCCGAGAAGCTGGACACCATGTTCAAGCAGATGGGTCACGCGGCGGGCCGTCTGTCGGCAGAAAACATGGTGGCGCTGCTGGCAAAACGCGATGAGCCTGCGGCGCTCTCCGGTACGATCAACGTCGTGAACGCCATGACGGAACGCATGACCGACACGTCCGTCGCGCAGTTCGTGGCAGGATCGGTCATCGCGGAAGGGGGCGCCACGGATCGCCTTGCGCAGGCGTTCCAGTCGCTGGTGCCGGAACGCGACCGTCAGCGACAGCTCCTCGCCCTGGCGGAGACGGAAGTTGCGGAGTCCGATCTCGGAGAAGACCAGGCCTTCCCGGAGTTGTGGAACCGCGTCGAAGGCATGCTGACGTCGTACTCGGACGAGAATTTCGTGTCGTCTGAATATGGCCGCGAGCTCGCCGGCGCGCGCAACCGTGCCGTGACGGTCGAGGCCACGAGCGACGACCCGCCCGAGCGCATCGCGTCCTGGCTCGCCACCGTCGGTGATGCCGCCCTTCGCGGGCTCGACCATCAGCTCCTCGTCGATCTGCTCGTCATCGAAGCGGACCCTCTGCGCTGGCGCGACATCGCGCAGACGGTTGCAGGCCATGCGGACGATCTCGTCAGGGTCGGTTATTTCGATCAGGCCTGGCAGCTTGCCGAAGCGATCATCGCGCAGTCCGAGTCTCAACCCGAGCGGCGGCCCCATGCCCACGAAGCACTCGAGCGCTTCGGCCGCGGCTCGATGATGAAGCACGTCGCGCCGCACCTGCGAAGCGTCGAGGACGAGGGGTTCGAACGCGTCAAGCGCCTGTGCCATGCGATGGGCACGGCGGTCGTGGGCCCGCTCGCGGAAGTGCTCTCGAGCGAGCAGGACGCCCGGTCGCGCAAACGGCTGCGCGAAATTCTGCTGGGGTTTGGAGCGCGCGGCCGGGAGTCCGTGCAGCAGCTGATGAACGCGCCCAACTGGGAGGTGCGTCGCACGGCCGCCCACCTCCTGCGCGAGTTCGGGGGCACCGAAGGCCTGAAAGAGCTGGTGCCGTTGCTCACGGACTCCGAACCGCTCGTTCGCCGGGAGGCAATCAACGGACTGGCGCTCAACGGCAGCGAAGAAGCGTCGGCGATCCTGCTGGCCACGCTCACGGCGGGCGCGAAGGGACACGAGACGGTCGCAGACGACCTGTTGGCCATCCGCGACAAACGCGCAGCGCCGATGTTTGCATTCCTGCTCCGGCGTCTCGATCCCGCGGTGATGCCCCGGTTGTACGATGCCGCGATCGAGGCGCTCGGGGCCATCGGAACGGGCGCGGGCGTGGAGGCGGTCGGCGCCCTGCAGTGGGCGTTCAAGCACGGGCACTGGTGGTCACCGATGCGCACGAAGCGGAGACGCACGGCGATCGCCCTCGCCCTGCGCAAAATCGGAACACCGGAGGCGATCGACGCGCTGCGGACGTCGGCGGCCAGCGGACCCCGCGGCGTTCGCGCAGCCGCGAAAGCGCAACTCTAGGGATTCGAGACTCGGGATTCGGGACTCGGGAGTCGGGGCTCGGGATTCGGACGGGAAGCTGGAAGCTTGTAGCTGGTAGCTGGTAGCTGGTAGCTGGTAGCTGGTAGCTGGTAGCTGGTAGCTGACAGCAACAAAGTATATGTCTGACCTTCAGACGCGCATCGGTCACTACGACGAGCTGCTCCGGCGCTTCGCCTCTGGCGTGCGGGCGGCGCAGCTCTACGCGCCGGATCACCCGCTCGTCGGCAGAAACGTCGAGGGCCTGCTGGCCGTGTTGAAGGTCCTCCACGCCAATCAGTCCTCCATCGCCATCGGCATCATCGGTACGCAGCTCATCGTCGCCGACACCCCGATGTCGAGGGCAAGCCTCGGCATGGCCGAGCTCATCAAGCGACTCAAGGACCATCACATCGAGCGCGTGGCGTTCGAGCGCGGCGTGACCGAGGAGCAGATGGCGCCGTTCATCCTTGCCCTCGCGGCGCTCGGCGGCAAGACGGAGGACGTGCCGGAGGCCACCTGGAATTTCGCGCACATCCGCGTCGGCCGGATCACCGCGGCCGAGCGCGGCATCGACGGCATTGGCAGCGACATGGCGGCCATCCGTCGGCTCTACTCGGGCGCCGTGTCGGTGGCACAGGTGGCGTGGGAAAGCACGGAGACGGAAGGAGAACCCGATCTCCCTGCGGCCCTTCAGGCCATCGAGGGGCTTGCCGATGCCGTGACGCAGAACCGCACGGCGATCGTCGCGCTCACCGCCATGCGCAACTACGACAACTACACGTTCACGCACATGGTGAACGTCTCGATTCTGACGATGGGGCAGGCGCGCGCGCTCGGAATCGAGGGGCGGCTGCTGCGCGAGTTCGGACTCTCGGCGCTGATGCACGACATCGGCAAGGTCCGCACGCCCAAGGAAATCCTGAACAAGCCAGACAAGTTGACCGACCAGGAGTTCACGATCATGCGTCGGCACACCGTGGACGGCGCGGAGATTCTGCGCCGCACACCGGAGATGCCGATCCTCGCACCGGTGGTGGCGTTCGAGCATCACCTGCGCCAGGACGGCACCGGCTATCCGGCCCACGCCAAACGCGTCCAGCTGAATCTCGGGACGACGCTGTGCGGGATTTCCGACGTGTACGACGCCATGCGCTCGCAGCGTGCGTACCAGCAGGCCTTCCCCACCGATCGGATCCTGGCCGTGCTGCAGCGCAACGACGGTACCCAGTTCGATCAGCACCTCGTCCGCCGGTTCGTGCAGCTGCTCGGCATCTACCCTCCCGGAAACCTGGTGCGATTGACGACAGGAGAGATCGCGGTGGTAACGCAGGTGCATGCGCCCGATCCGCACCGGCCACGCGTCCGGGTCCTCTTCGCGAGCGACGGCACACGCCTCGACCTGCCGTACGACCGCAACCTGTGGGAATCGCCGCGAACCACCGAGGATCAGTCGATTGTCGCGCCGGTGGACGCAGCCGACTACGATATCGACCCGCTGAGCCACATGGAGACGAAATAGTGGCAACGGTACCCGCGTCGAGTCCTCGACGGCCTCCTTCGATCCACAGCTATACTCTTCGAGGGTGACCGAAGGCTTCCGCACGACGCTCGTCGCATTTGTCGCACTCGCCGTGGGCCTCACGTGGCAGTCGGTACGCACCTCCATGGTGCCGGTCAGCTCGCCGGATCGGCTGGTGGCGGAGCTGCGGCTCGCGCAGATCGCCGCGCTGCTGCTCTGCATGTCGGCGGGAGCCTACGTGGGTCTGGCGGTCGCGCACGAAGCGCAGCTCGGCGTCGGGTTCGACGTCGCGCTGGCCGTGGGGTTCTTCGTCATGGCGGCGGCTACGCTCGTGCGCGATCCACATCAGGCGCTCACGATGCTGGCATTCGCGTTCGCGGCTCACGCGGTGCTCGATGTGGCGCACCGCCCCGGATGGCCTCTCCCTGACGGCATGGCGCCGACGTGGTACTCAATCGGGTGCGCCGTGTTCGACGTGTACATCGGTGCGCTCTGCTATTTCCCCATCCTCAGGCGATGAACGAACGGGATTCGGGACTCGGGACTCGATTCGGGACTCGGGACCCGGGACTCGATTCGGGACTCGGGACTCGAGATGCGGGAAGCGACGCGCGATTCGGGATCGTGGCTTCCACCTTGAGATGGAAGTCGTTGACGTCACAGTGAATTCCGGAGGGTAACCATTGACAGCTGAATCCCGAACGCTGACGCTCGGCGCGGACGTCGTGCAGGAGGCTCCAGATGACCGTTCGTAACGCCGCATGCGCGGCGGCAGCTGCGCTCTGCCTGCTGGCCGGCGCGGTTGCGACCACGCACCCCGCCCGGGCACAGGACGCCCGCCGCGCGATCACCATCGACGCGCGATCCGCCACCGAGCTCCGCGACTGGGATCGCCGGCTGGACACCATGCTCCGGCAGGGCGAGCTGCGCGTGCGCGGCACGCGCGAAGACACGCTCATCAAAGGCCGGACGCATCAGCGCGCGGACCAGGTACTACCGGGGCGTCCGGGTGTTTGGCGGAGACGTCGCCCGACAGGCTGACGACTCCGGTCTCACGGAGTCCGCATTCGGCACGCTCTATCAGGGGATCGACGTCGATCCCTCTCCTGCCGTTGACGAGGATCGCGCCCGCGCGATTTTCGCGGAGCGCACCGGACGCACGCTCCAGGCGTCCGACGTGCCGGAGCTGGTGGTGCTGCCGCTCGACGACGGGCGCTACGTGCTGGCGTGGAGGCTTCGAGTGAAGACCAGGCGCGACGCCCGGCAGTACTTCATCGACGCGCGGACCGGCGCCCCGCTGCTCGACTTCAGCGATCGGAAGGCGCAGAGCGCCGTCGGACGTGCGCGCGGCGTCCTCGGGGACACGAAGAAGATCAGCGTCCGCAGCAGCAGCGGCCGGTTCCTCACGGCCGATGAGCTGCGCCCTCCTTCTATCCAGACGTACGACATGCTGGGTAATCCCTCGCGCGTGGAGGACGCGCTGCTCGGGAGCGTCACGCTGTCGGCGGCCGACCTCGCCTCCGATACCGACAACGACTGGTCGGACGGCGCTGTGGACGACGCCCACGTCTACACGGGGTATACGTACGACTTCTACTTCAAGCGCTTCGGGCGCCACGGCCTGAACAACGCGGACATCCGCGTGCAGAATCTCGTGCACCCGGTCCGGCGGAGCGATTTTTTCACCTACGTGGACGAATTCCCGGATTTCTTCGTCAACGCGTTCTACGACGGCGATGGCGTGATGGTGTATGGCGAGGGACTCCCGGCGGGCTTCACCCTCGGCGGCCAGACCTGGGACTTCCTGGCCGGTGCGCTCGACATCGTGGCGCACGAGCTCACGCACGGTGTCACGGAGTTCACCTCGAACCTGGTGTACAGGAACGAGTCCGGAGCCTTGAACGAAGCGTTCTCCGACATGATGGCGACGAGCGCCGAGTTCTTCTTTCAGACGGCGGGCAGCGGGAACCTCACAGCCGACTACCTGATCGGCGAGGACGTCATACGGCCGGGCGGCCTGCGATCGATGGAGAACCCGGGCGTCTTCGGCGATCCGGATCACTATTCGAAGAGGTTTCAGGGAACCGAGGACAACGGTGGTGTGCACACGAACTCCGGCATCCCGAACCACGTCTTCTACCTGGCCATCGAGGGGGGCACGAACCGGACGTCGGGATTGAGCGTGCAGGGTGTCGGCGGCGCCAACCGGGAGCAGATCGAGAAAGTGTTCTATCGCGCGTTCACGCAGCTGATGCCGTCCAATGCGACATTCTCCGTCGCACGGGCCGCCTCCATCCAGTCGGCGCGCGATCTCTACGCATCCGGGAGCCCGGCAGAACGTGCCGTGACAGAGGCGTGGACCGCGGTGGGGGTCCAGTGATGCGTCCATCGAGACTGTGCGGTTGGCTGGCCGCTGCCGCGCTGATTCTTCTGGGAGCCGTCACGCGCGCGGACGCGCAATCCGAGCCTCGGTTCGTCGTCGGCGTCAGCGGAGGCGTGCAGGGAGGGGCGCCCACCGTTTCGGACCACTTCGAATTCGAGCGCAACGTCGAGACCGCGACCGTCGACGTCAGGTATCCAACCAAGGTCCAGGCGCTCATCGACGCGGGCATTGGTGTGCGGCTGTGGAAACGCCTCGGCGTCGGAGTGGCCGTGGCGAACGCCACGCGCAGCGGATCCGCGCAGGTCGATGCGCAGATTCCTCATCCTCTCGCGTTCTCGCAGCTGCGGGCGATAGAGGGAAGGCAGAGTGGCATCGACACGACCGAAACCGACGTCCATGTGCAGGTGCTCTACGCCGTGCAGGCGAGCCCGAGGATCACGCTGACGCTGTCCGCCGGGCCATCGATCGTCCGCCTCGAACAGGAGCTCGTGGACGGCGTGACCTACGACGAAACCTATCCGTTCGACGTCGCCACCTTCAGGAGCGCCCAGTCGCGCCGCGCAAAGGCCTCCGCCGCGGGCTTCAATGCAGGAGCCGATCTCCGCTGGATGTTCTCACGGTCGATTGGATTGGGAGGGCTCGTGCGCTTCTCACGCGCAACCGTCGATCTGACCACCAGCGACAACCGCACTCTCGCCGTCCGCGCCGGCGGAGTACAGGGGGGGGTTGGGATCAGGGTGGTATTTTGAGTCGGGATTCGGGATTCGGGACTCGGGATTCGGGGTTCGGAAATTCCTTCCGCCTGAAGGCGGAAGCGACGTGTCCGAGTCCAGAGTCACGAGCGAGCTCGAATCGCGAATCGCGAATCGCGAATCCCGAATCCCGAATCCCGAATCCCGGGTCCCGAGCGAGTCCCGAGTCCCGAGCGAGTCCCGAGTCCCGACCAATGTCCACCTTCCGGCGCCGCGTCATCTCGGTCGTGCGTCGGATCCCGGCGGGACGCGTGGCTACGTACGGCGACGTGGCAAAGGCTGCCGGCCAGCCGGGGGCGGCGCGCGCCGTTGGGAACATCATGAGCCAGCTGACGGAGCGCGACGTGCCGGCACATCGCGTGATCGCGGCGGCTGGACGGCTCGGGGGCTTCGGCGGTAATGTCGAGATGAAGCGGGCGCTCCTGCGGGCGGAAGGGCTGCTCGTGGGTCCGACCACCGTCCGCGACTTCGCGAACCGGCGCTGGCCGTCGGTGACGCCCGATGCAGGCCGCGGGCGCACACGGCCTCAAAAGGGCCGAAAAACGCGATCCCGCCAGAAACCGACAGGGCCCGGTACTCGTTAGATCTGTAATGCCTTCCCACGGTGCAACACTAATCCCACCGGCAACGCGGACACCTCATGTCTACGTCTAAAGTCATAGCCGCCCAGCCAAATTCTGGCGGATCGGCTGGACGGACCGCGGACATGGCGCTGGTGGCCCGCTGCCGTGCGGGTGACCTCGCCGCGTTCGAGGAGCTGTATTCCGTCCACGCGGGCCGGCTGTTCAGCGTCGCGTGCCGGATGCTGGGCAACGCCTCCGACGCGGAAGACCTCCTCCAGGAGATCTTCCTCTCGGCACACCGCAAACTGGACGGCTTTCGTGGAGAATCGGCACTCGGCACGTGGCTCTACCGGCTCGCGACGAACCACTGCCTGGACTTTCTGAGGAGCCGCGCGGCGCGCACGAACGATCTGACGGATACACTCGACGAGGAGCCCGGGCTGTACCGAGCCCGGCCGGGTGGGGCTGGCAGAGCAGACCGTCGCGAAGATGGACCTGGAGCGAGCGATCGCCCAGTTGCCGCTGGGATGCCGGGCTGCATTCGTCCTGCACGACGTCGAGGGGCTCGAACACCGCGAGGTGGCCGAGGCGCTTGGCATCGCGGAAGGCACGTCGAAGTCGCAGGTGCACAAGGCGCGGCTGCGGCTTCGCGCGATCCTCGGCGCCCGGGGGCGGTAAACGTCGAGGGGATCGGGGATCACGGATCGGGACTCGGGACTCGGAGACTGGGACCTGGAACTGACAGCCGAAGGCTGAGAGCTGAAAGCTGAGAGCTATGCACTGCACTGGATACCGGCAATCGATTCACGAGCTCGTCGACGGGACGATCGGGCCAATCCGCCGCGCGGAGCTCGAGCGTCATCTGGAGAGCTGCGCGGAGTGCCGGATGCTCGCCAGCGATCTTCAGGAAATCCGGGACACGGCGGCGTCGCTGGACCAGCTCGAGCCCCCTGCCGCCGTGTGGCTCCAGGTGGCGGCGCAGCTCCACAAGGCCGGAGGCATCGCGCCCGTTCCCGTCCGCCCCTGGCCCGTGCGGCACGCGGCGCTGCTCGCGATTGCCGCGGCCCTCGTGCTGGCCATCGGCGCATCCATCGTCATGCTGCTCCCCCGGGATCGCGCACAGAGTACGACGCCTGCGCAGACCGCGGCCGCACCCGCCGGGCAGACAGACGGCAACGCGGGAACCGACGCTACCGTCCAAGGTGTTGAGACCGAGTTCCGGCTCGCCGAACAGCATTACCAGAACGCCATCGCCAAACTGGAACAGGCGGCGCGGCTCGATCAGGAGGCGGTCGCCAGCGAGGCCACCGGAGGCGAGGCGAGAATCGATCCGCAGACGGCCGCCATGCTGCAGAAAAACCTGCACGTCATCGACAGCGCCATCGCCGAAAGCCGGGCCGCTCTTCGCGCCGAGCCGCAGAGCGCACCGGCGCGCGACAGTCTCTTCGACGCGTTGAAACGGAAAGTGGCGCTCCTCCAGGACACGATCGCGCTGATGAACGAAATGCGCAAAGGCAATGCGGCCGGAGCCGCCCAGATTATCCAGGGTTCGAGCAAATCCTGACGTTCCCGAGAACATTCATGAAGCAGCGATGCTGCGGATCTGAACCAACGATGATGATGTCAAAGACCGTTCTGTGCCTCACGCTGTGCGCCATGGTGGCCGGCGCCGGACCCGCAGCCGCGCAATCGCGTCGCGACCGGGTTCGCGCAGACGCCCGCGAGCGGGCGGAGGGGATTCGACCTGTTCTCTATCAGCAGGGACGCGAGGAGCAAACCGATCGGCAGACGAAGACGTTGAAGCTCGGCACCGATGGAGAGCTGATACTCGGCAACGTCTCCGGCGAGATCGTCATCACGCGCAGCAGCGGCAGTGAGGCGACGGTGGAGATCGTCAAGACCGCGCGAGGCCGAACGGCTGACGACGCGCGGGCGATGCTCGGCCTGGTGGATGTCGCGGTCACGGAGCGCGCAGGGCGCGCCGAAGTGAAAACGGTCTACCCGCAGGAGCAGTGGCGCCGCGACAACCGGCGCAACGTCAATGTCACCGTGAACTACACAGTGGCCGCTCCCGCCGGGACCCGCGTATCCGCGAGCTCGGTCTCCGGGGGCATCCGGGTGACGGACATCAAGGGGGATCTGTCCGCCACGAGCGTGAGCGGTGCCGTGCGCCTTGCCAATGTCGGCCGCATCGGGGCGGCCAAGTCGGTGTCCGGCGACGTGGAGATTGTCGACACCGAGGTGGACGGCGCGGTCGAAGCCGCCAGCGTGAGCGGCAGCGTGCTGCTGCGGAAGGTGAACGCGCGACGCGTCGACGCGGGCAGCGTCAGCGGCAACGTGACCCTCCAGGACGTCAGGAGCGACAGGGTGGAGGCGCATTCCGTCAGCGGCAGCATCGAGTACAGCGGGGCCCTGGCGAAGACGGGCCGGTACGAGCTGAACTCACACTCGGGGGATGTCAGACTGGCCGTCGGCGCGGACGCAGGATTCGAGCTCGAGGCGAATTCCTTCAGTGGATCGATTCGATCCGATTTGCCGCTGACCATTGGCGGGCGGGACGGCGGCGACCGTGGCAATCGCCGCGCGCTGCGGGGCACGTACGGAGACGGCAGCGCCGCCATCAGCGTCACCACGTTTTCCGGCAGCATCGTCATCTCCAAGCGCTGAACCGCTGTAGCTTCCGCCTTCAGGCGCCAGGGAGACAGCACCGTAGCTTCCGCTTCAGGCGGCAGGGAGACAGCACCGTAGCTCCCGCCTTCAGGCGGAAGGCAGCCAGCACCGTAGCTTCCGGCTTCAGCCGGAAGGAAGACAGCCGCTGCAGCTTCCGCCTTCGAGCGGAAGGCAGACAGCCCGTAGCTTCCGCCTTCAGGCGGAAGGAAGAGATCGCGACTGTCGCGATTCCCAACAGTACGGTCCGCGATACGAGGATTCATA
This sequence comes from uncultured Acidobacteriota bacterium, assembly GCA_963749835.1. Lineage (GTDB taxonomy): Bacteria > Acidobacteriota > Vicinamibacteria > Vicinamibacterales > 2-12-FULL-66-21 > JALZOC01. The sequence continues at coordinate 856,829 of CAVVOD010000001.1, read as the reverse complement.
GAGCCCGAATGGGCCAAGAATGGCTGTGTTTCGCCCCTCCATCGGTGGCACCCTACTTGCTCACTCACTGCTCAGTCAAAGTCTGCCTGTTGACCTATACTAATCAGGCGGACTGGGCGGCCTCCGCCGGGGTCCTGGATTCGCCCGGGAGACCCGATTCGGACCCGACGCTGTCAGGAGAGATGTCGTTATGAGAAATCAGTTTGTTGCGGTGGGAATTCTGGCCGGTTCGCTGATGGCGGCGGCCCCGGCATTCGCGCAGCACACGGTCCCGAACGCGCAGCCGGCAACGGCCACCGCGCCCGAGGCGCCGACGGGAGATCTGGTTCTGGGAAGCGTGCGGCTGACCAAGGCCGTGACGGCCGACGGCAAGCCGCTCCCGGCGGGCACCTACCAGGTGAAATTGACCGCGCAGGAAGCCAAGCCGGATGCGGTCGGCGCGAGCAAGAACATCGAACGGTGGGTGGAGTTCGTGCAGGGGGGAACGGTCAAGGGACGCGAAGTCGTCAGCATCGTTCCGCAGGCCGAAGTCAAGACCGTCGTGAAGGACACACCGCCGGCGCCAGGGGCATCGAAGGTCCAGGTGCTCCGCGGCAACGAGTACCTGCGGGTCTGGATCAACAAGGCGGGAAATCACTACCTGATCCATCTGCCGACCGGCGCCGCCAAAGCCTGATACGCAGCGCGCGCGCTCACATAGGGAGGGGCGGCTGTCCTTGTCCCTGGACGGCCGCCCCTTTTGTCGTTGGTCCGAGCGACGAGTCTCTCAGATCGCCATGACGTCGAACTGCTCGTGGTGCAGGTGCGTGTCCGGCTTGATGGTCACCGGCTTGCCGAGCGTCTGCTGCAGGTCCCGGAGCAGCGCGCTCTCCTCTTCCTTGAGTGCCCTGGCGATGTCCGGGTTGACGCGCAGGATGACGCCCTGCCCTTCCAGATCGCTGCCGAGCTTTTTCATCTCCGTCAGGATCTCGTAACAGATTGTCGACGCCGACTTGATCGACCCTGAACCCGAACAGTACGGGCACGGGTCGGTGAGCTGACGCTCGATGCTCTGCTTCACGCGTTTGCGCGTGACGATGACGAGGCCGAAGTCGGAGACCTGGAGCGCCTTCGACGGCGACCGATCGCGGCGAAGCTCCTTCTCGACCTCCTGGAAGACCTTCTGACGGTTCTTCTTCTCCTCCATATCGATGAGATCGAGCACGATGATGCCGCCGAGGTCGCGCAGCCGCAGCTGCCGGACGATCTCCTTGACCGCCTCCAGGTTCGTCTTGACGATCGTGTCCTCGAGCCGTCCGGTCCGCTTGCCGACGTAGCGGCCAGTGTTCACGTCGATGGCGACCAGCGCTTCGGTCTGGTTGATGACCAGGTATCCGCCGGACTTCAGCCACACCTTGCTGCGGAGCGCCTTGTCGATCTCCGCCTGTACTCCGTACTCTTCGAAGATCGGAAATTCCTTGGTGTAGAGCTTCACCCGCGGGAGGAGCGCCGGCATGATGCGCTCGATGAGCGCGACGACGCGGCGGTGCTCCTGCTCGTTGTCGATGCGAATCGCGGTGAAATCCTCGGTGAGGAGATCCCGCAGCAGCTTCGTCACGAGGCTCTGTTCCTGGAAGAGGACAGCCGGTGGCCGCCGCAACTCCATGCGCTGCCGGATCTCGGTCCACACCTGGTGGAAATAGGCCAGGTCGCTCACGATGTCTTCCTTTGAGCGTCCGCCGGCCGCGGTGCGGATGATGACGCCGCCGGTGAACCCGTGCTCGTCGCGGAACTCGCGAACGATGGCGCGCAGCCGGGCGCGCTCCTCGCGGGATTCGATCTTGCGTGACACGCCGACGTGGTCCACCGTCGGCATGAAGACCAGGAAGCGGCCCGGCATCGTGACGTGCGAGGTGAGGCGCGCCCCCTTGGTGCCGAGTGGCTCCTTGACCACCTGCACGAGGACTTCCTGGCCTTCCTTCAGGAGGTCTTCGATCTTGGCCTGCGTCTCCCGATCCGCTCTCGGCCCACCACGAGACGAGGGGGCGGTGCCGCCCGCAGGCGAGCGCTCGGGGACGGGACCGCCGGCCGGAGGCGCCAGGCCCTCGCCGCCGTCCCCCTCGCCGACGAGCACCGGTTCGGCGACAGGAACCGCAACGAGCGTCTCCTCATCGTCGCCCGATTCGAGCCGATCGAACTCCGCGACGGTGTTGACGACCTCGGTGACGTAGAGAAACGCGTCCCGCTCGAGGCCGATGTCAACGAAGGAGGACTGCATGCCGGGCAATACCTTGGACACGCGGCCCTTGTAGATATTCCCGACCACTCCGCGCTGACGCTCTCGCTCGATGAAGATCTCGACGACCTGATCCTCCTCGAGGATGGCGACACGTGTGTCGTGATCTCCCGAGGAGATGATCATCTCCTTGTTCATGGATCGGACTCCAGAAAGGCGGGGACGCGGACGGCCGCGCCGGCGCGTGCACCATCGCCTGCCCCGGCATCCGCCAGGTCAGCCAGCACGCGAACAGTGCGAGAAGCAGAAGCGCCATCGTTCCCCGTTCAAGTGACATGTCCCGGAAGTGATTGCGGAGCTCCCACGAACCCCGAGCCCCGATTCCGAGAACCCGTTAGTTGGTAAACCTGCGCATCCTCACGTTGAGGATGAGACCGAAAGCTGCGAGCGTTGCGATCATCGATGAACCGCCGTAGCTCATGAGGGGCAGCGTGAGCCCTTTCACGGGAGCGAGCCCGGCCGACATCGTGATGTTATAGATCACCTGGAATGCGAAGCCCGAAATGATGCCTCCGACCAGATACGCGCCGATGCGGTCCTTCGCGAGCCGGGCCGCCTCGATCGCCCTCCAAATGACGAACAAGTAGAGTCCGAGCGCGACGAGCACCCCGATGAAGCCGTGCTCCTCGGCGAGGACGGAGAAGATGAAGTCGTTGTCGGCGACCGGCAGGAACTTGTAGGTGCCCTGCGTGCCGTTCATGAAACCCTTGCCCTTGAGGCCGCCGGATCCGACGGTGATCCGCGCCTGAATCTGCTGATATCCGCTGCCGCGCGGATCCTGCTCGGGGTCGAGAAACGTGTTGATCCGGGATTTCTGATAGTCCTTGAGCGCGACCTTCCAGGCGACCGGCGCCAGGAGCACCGCGGCAAGCGCGAAGATCACGATGAGCCGCAGGCGCAGGCCCGCCAGGAAGGCGATGGCGAAGGCCACCGGCACGAGCGTCACCGCCGTGCCGAGGTCCGGCTGCTTGCCGATGAGAATGAACGGGACGATGAAGAACAGGCCGGCGATGACGAGGTCGCTGTTGTTGCGGGCCCCCCGCCGGTTCTCGCCGAAGTACATCGCGAGAATCAGCGCGACCGCGATGCGGGCGAACTCCGACGGCTGAAGGTTGAAGGGGCCCAGGGAAATCCAGCGCGTCGATCCCCCCGCACGCACGCCACCGAGCAGTACGTACAACAGCAGGGCCAGGAGCGCGATGTAGAGAAAGAGCGAATGCTCGGAGAGGAACCGGTAGTCGATGGCGAGAAAGATGAGGAGCCCGACGAAGCCGAGGCCCACGGCGTAGAGCTGTACCCAGAAGCGCGGCCCCGGATGCCCTCCGCCCCCCGGCAGGTGCACGTAGGTCGTGCTGTAGATCATGGCAAGGCCGAGACCTGCCAGCAGCAGCACGGCACCCAGGAGCAGCCAGTCGATGTGAAAATAGAGGCGCCGTTCGAACATCTATCCGCCTCCAGGCGTCGCCGGCGGCTGGGGAACGATGACGGGGTCATCGGCCGGGACCTGCGGCTCCGTGGGGAGGGGCAGCTCCAGCGTCGGGAGCGGACGTCCGTCCTTCTTGGCGAAGAACGTTTCCATCGCGTACTTCGCGATCGGCGCCGCGCTCGAGCCGTGCTCGGCGTGCTCCGCGAACACGACGCCGGCAATTTCCGGGTTGTCGCGTGGCGCGAAGAAGACGAACCACCCGTGATGCCGGACGTCCATCCTCGCGCGCGCCGTCTTGGCGCCCGTGAGCGAGATCACCTGCGCGGTTCCCGTCTTGCCGGAGACGTCCCTTCCGGCGATGCGGGCCCGGCCGCCCGTGCCGGCGGCGTTCACGACGCGCCAGAGGCCGTCATGGATCGCCGCCACCGTCTGCGGCTTCATGTGGACAACCGACTTGGGTTCCGGGGCCGTGACCGGTTCCCAGCCCTTGCCTCTGTCGATGGCCTTGAGGAGGTGCGGCGTATAGCGGGTGCCGCCGTTCGCGACGGTCATCATCATGACGGCCTGTGACATGGGCGTCACCGACACCTGCCCCTGTCCGATCGACACCGAGATCGTTTCGCCGGCGTACCACTTCTCGTTCAGCCTCTGGCGCTTCCACTCGGTCGAGGGCACGAGCCCCCGGGCCTCGTTCGGGAGCTCGATGCCGCTCCGCTCCCCCAGGCCGAGCGCCGCGGCCCACTTGTGAATCCTGTCCACGCCGAGCATATTGCCGACGGTGTAGAAGAACACGTTGCACGACTGCTCGATCGCCTGGCGCATGTCGACCGTGCCGTGCCCCCCCTTCTTCCAGCACTGGAAGTACCGCCCGTAGAACGTGGCCCCGCCACCGCAGTGCACGCGGAACTCCGGCGTGATCACCCCTTCTTCGAGGGCAGCGGTGGCGACGGCGATCTTGAACGTGGACCCGGGCGAGTAGGTGCCCTGGAGCGCACGGTTCTGGAGCGGCTTGAGCTTGTCCTCGATGAGCCCGTTCCAGGTGGCGCGATCGATGCCGGTGGCGAAGCTGTTGGGATCGTACGCGGGCCGGCTCACGAGCGCCAGGACTTCGCCGCTGCGCGGATCGAGGATGACGGCGGCGCCGTTGAAGCCCGCATGCCGGAATCCTTCCTCCGCCGCGCGCTGCACATCGCCATCGATGGTGAGCTGGAGGGGCTCCCCCTCGACAGGGTCGTGCTTGTCGAGCTCTTCGATCTCGCGCCCGAGACTGTTGACCACGACCGCCCGATTCCCCTCGGAGCCCATCAGCATCCGGTTGTACGCCTGCTCGACGCCCGCCTGGCCGACGATGGCGCCGGACTCCACGCCCGCGTATTCAGGACGCTGGAGCTGGGCCTCCGTGACTTCGCTGACGTACCCGAAAAGATGGGCCGCCATGTCACTGGCCGGATACTTCCTGGACGGGACCTCGCGCGTATCGATCCCGGGAAGCTCCCATGCGCGCGCGCGCACCGCGATGTACCTGCTCGAGCGTGGCATTCTCGATGAGCACGATGGGACGGTAGCTCGGGTCCTTCCGGCGCCGGCTCACCGTTTCGCGCAGCTGCGCCTCGTTCGTGCCCGTGGCGGCGGCGAGCCGCTGGAGCGTCTGGTCGAGATTCTTCGTCTGCTCACGGAGCAGGGAAATGTTGAAGCTGTTCTGATTCTCGACCAGCACTTTGCCGTGGCGGTCGAACAGCACGCCACGCGGGGCGGGAAGCGGCAGGCGGCGAAGATGATTCTCCTCCGCCATTTCCTTGAACTTGTCGTGCTCTGCGACCTGGAAGATCCAGAAGCCGACCGCCAGCGAGGCGAAGAGCGCCGCGACGATGTACTGGATCGCCGTGAGCCTTGCGGTCAGGCTGCGGCGATCGTCCGGCATCAAGGTGGAGGAAGACATAGCATTCCTGCGGCTTACCGAATCTTACTCAATACCTTCTCCGGCTGAACATCGCCCCGCGGGAGTGACGCCGCTGGAGAAGCCCCGGCGTGCCTTCGACGACCTGGAACGCCAGCACACCAATCGCCCCGTTCACCAGCGCCTGGAGCAACACGGCCGAGTAGTGGATCGTGAATACACGGGACTCGACGAGCGCATACAGCGCCTGGAAGCAGAGCTCGTGCAGGAACGTCGCGCCCACGAACATCACGAACCTCGGGACCGGCTGCGACACGATGAACTGCGCGCCGAGCACACCCACGAAGAAGCCCACGATCGTCTTGGACAGCCCGCCCACGCCGACGATGCCGCCGGCGAGCGCGTCCTGAGCAAGCCCGCCCGCCGTGCCCGCCAGCAGTCCCGTCACGGCCCCGAACGCGAGCGCGACATACACCACGGCGACGAGGACGAGATTCACCCGCGTGCCGCCCGCCATCGACATCCCCGAGAGCGTGGCCTGCAGCACGATCGCCACGACCAGGGCCGCCAGGACGCCTGCGGTCCTCACTTCGCAGTCACCGCGGGCGCCGGCGCGGCTTCGGGCACCACCGACCGCGCGGGGACGAGCACCACGAGCACTTCGTCGAGGCTGGAAAAGTCCACCGCCGGCCGGATCGTGATGGTGCGATAGAGCCGTGCGCCCCGCTCCGAGGTCTCGACGTGTCCGATCTTGAAGCCCTTCGGATAGATGCCGTCCACCCCCGACGCCACCACGGCGTCCCCGGCCTTCACGTCGGCCTGGTTCGACACGAGATCCATCGAGAGCGGTGGATCCCTCTCGACGCCCACCACCATGCCTCCGGCCCGCGCCCGTTCCGTCACGGCTCCGGCGGCCGCGTAGCGATCGATGAGGAGCTGGACGCGCGCCGCATGCGCCGCCGGCGTGCCGATGACGCGGCCCACCACGCCGCCCGGCGCAATGACGGCCATGTCGGCCTGCACGCCATCCGCTGTTCCTCGTCCGATCGTCACGGTGCGCATCCCCGGATTCGGGTTACCGGCAATCACGTCGGCCGCAATCGTCGGCAGGGCCGTGTTCGCCTTGAGATCCATGAGCTCCTGCAGCCGCGTCGCCCGCAGTGCCAGCGTCCGCTGCTCCTGCAGCCGGATCTCCAGGTCCGCCACCTGCTTGCGCAGGCCCTCGTTCTCGGCCCGCGCCCCCCGGAGCCCGACGTAGTTGCCCCAGAAACTGCGCACGCCGTGCACCGCGCTCCACGTTCCCGACTGGACGCGCGCAAATGCGCCGAACGTCACGGCCTGGAGGACCGGCACGCCTGACTTCGACTGCACCTGCACCGAGATGAGGAAGACGTGCCCCATCATGACGACGAACAGGAGGACGCCAGTGCGGCGGCGGATATCTAGCATTGCTGTCAGCTGTCAGCCTTCAGCTGTCAGCTCTGATAGCTGATGGCTGAACGCTGATGACTAGTCGATGGAAATCTTCCTCAGCAGATTGAAGTCCGACAGCATCTTGCCCGCGCCGAGCACGACGGACGAGAGCGGATCCTCGGCCATGGCCAGCGGCAACCCCGTCTCTTCACGGAGGCGCTTGTCCAGGTTCTTCAGCATCGACCCGCCGCCGGTCAGCACGATGCCCCGATCGACGATGTCGGCCGACAGCTCCGGGGGCGTCCGCTCGAGCGCGACGCGGACGGCGTCCACGATCACGTTCACGGTTTCCGCCAGCGCCTCGCGAATCTCTTCGTCCGAGATCGTAATCGTCTTGGGCACCCCTTCGATCAGGTGCCGCCCCTTGATCTCCATCGTCATCCGCTCGTCCAGCGGATACGCCGAGCCGATCTCCATCTTGATCGCTTCGGCCGTGCGCTCGCCGATGAGGAGGTTGTAGGTCTTCTTGACGTACTGGATGATCGCTTCATCCATCTCGTTGCCCGCGACGCGCACCGCCTTGCTGTACACGATCCCGGCGAGCGAGATGACGGCGATGTCGGTCGTGCCGCCGCCGATGTCGACGATCATGTTGCCCGAGGGCTCGGTGATCGGCATGCCCGCGCCGATGGCCGCCGCCATCGCCTCTTCGACCAGGTGGACCTCGCTCGCCTTCGCCCGGTACGCACTGTCCTTCACCGCGCGCTTCTCGACCTGCGTGATCTCCGACGGCACGCCGATGACGATGCGCGGACGCACCCACACGTTGCGGTTGTGCGCCTTCTTGATGAAATAGGTGAGCATCTTCTCGGTGACTTCGAAGTCGGCGATGACGCCGTCCTTCATCGGCTTGATCGCGACGATGTTCCCGGGCGTGCGCCCGAGCATGTCCTTCGCGTCCTTGCCGACGGCCTCGATCCGCCCGTTCACTTTGTTGATGGCGACAATCGAGGGCTCGTTCACGACGATGCCCTTCCCGCGTGCGTAGACGCAGGTGTTCGCCGTGCCGAGATCGATCGCGAGATCGCTCGAGAAGAGAGAGAAAAGAGAACGGAAACTCAACGATAGCTCCTTCAGCTGCTGGACGCGGGCTGACGGCCGGCGGCCCCCCTCACGGGGGACTCAGCATTCGAAATCAGCGTGTCAGCAAGTCAGCTTCCCGCCACGTGAAGCCCGTTCTTGCCATGTTCCTTGATCCAGTACATCGCCTGGTCCGCCGCGTGGACGAGCCCGTCGGCGGACGCCGCGACGTCCGGCAGCGTCGCCACGCCGACCGACACGGTCAGCTGGATCGACAAACCGTCCCCCTGCAGGAAGCGGAACTCGGCGATGCGCTCGCGCACGCGCTCGCCAACCGCGGCCGCCCCTTCACTGCCGGTGTCCGGGAGAATGAGAGCGAACTCGTCGCCGCCGAAACGCGCCACCATGTCGGTTTCCCGGGCGCTCGCGCGGATGACGCCGGCCGCCTCCACGAGCGCACGGCTGCCGAACAGGTGGCCGTGCGTGTCGTTGATGCTCTTGAACCCGTCCAGGTCGATGAACAGCAGCGACAGCGGACGTCCGCCGCGCGATGCGCGTTTCGTCTCGCGTCGCAGTACGTGCGAGAGGAACCGCGAGTTGTACAGCTGCGTCAGGTCGTCGGTGACCGAGAGCGCCTCGGCGCGCTGAATGCGCAGCGCGTTCTCGAGCGCGATGGCCCCCGGCTCAATCCCCGCCAGGAGCGCCGTCATCGTCCCCGAGGTGAACTTCGGCACCGTCTGCGCCCGGACACGATCGACGCCGACGAGCGCGCCAATGGTGCGCCCCCGGCAGTCCAGCGGGAACCCGATCGCCGCGACCTCCGCCTTGTCGTTGACCCGGCGATCGGCGCCGACGCTCGCCGACGTGAACACCTCGCCGCTGCGCATCACCCAGGTCCCGACCGCGTGCGCGCACGATTCCAGAGGAGGGGTCAGTCCGTTGGAGTGCATCGAACGGGTCCGACCACCCCCGTCGACCGCGAGGACGAGCCACGCCGGCGCCGGAATCCATCCGGAGGCCTGCGTGACCAGCGCCTCCGCGACCTTCTCGGGCTCGAGGCTCAGGTTCACCGCGCGGATCATGTCGGCTAGTACATCGGCTCGGGCGAGCCGGCGCTTAAGGGCCGCCTGAAGCGGAATAAGCCTGCCCGCGAGGTCGCGGCGCACTGCCGACACGGCTCTGCTCGATGGGCGACGGGCGCGAGGCTGCCGACCAGTCGCGGTCAATCGGCTCTGCGTCCTGTAAGAATGGCGGGGCCCTCTAAGTCCTTCTATCCAACGAGAATATAACACATCAGGCCGGTCCCGATGAGAGCTTTCAGCTGTCAGCATTCAGCTCCTGACACCGCCTCCGCCGGAGGGTCGACTTTCGGTGCTCGGGATCGCACGGCGGAGGGGTGCACTCGAAAAGGGACACTCCGAAGCTGAGGGCTGAGAGCCGAGTGCCGATGGCTATCCTGGTATGTCATAATTGCCGTTTCCACCCCCAACGAGGCTCACGAAACATGACGATGCTCGACCGGATGCGCCGACACAGAGGCTGGCTCAAGTGGAGCCTCGCCGTTGTGGTCCTCGCGTTCATCGTTCTCTACATTCCCAGCTTCCTGGAGACCGACGCGACCGGCCTGGGCAACAACCAGGTCGTCGCCTCCGTGGACGGCCGCGACATCACGGCCGCGCGCTTCCGTCGCGTCTACCAGCAGCAGATGCAGGCCTATCGGGGCGCCTACGGGGCCAATGTCGACGAACGGATGCTGAAGCAGCTCGGGATCGACCAGCGCATCGTCCAGCAGATGCTCGAGGAAGAGACGGCACTCGCGGAAGCCGCGAGGCTGGGGATCTCGGCGACCGATGAGGAGGTCAGGGAGCGCATCGCCACGCTCCCCGCCCTGCAGGAAAACGGACGGTTCATCGGCGAAGAGCGGTATCGGCAGATGCTCGCGATCCAGAACCCGCCGCTGCGGCCCGATGAATTCGAAGAGCAGGTGCGGCGCGGTGTGACGGTCGAGAAGCTGCAGGCGGCGCTCACGAACTGGATTACCGTCAGCGACGACGAAGTGGACCGGGAGTTCCGGCGCCGGAACGAGAAGGTCAAGCTCGCGGTCGTGTCGTTGCCCGCGGACAAATTCAGGCCCGGGCTCGAAGCCACGGACGCCGAGTTGAGCACGTACTTCGAAGCCCACAAGAACGAGCTCAAGATCCCCGAGAAGCGAAAAGTGCGGTACGCCCTGGTGGACATGCAGGCGAACCGGGATCGGGTCCAGATCACAGCGGAGGACATCCAGCGCTCGTACGACGACAACCAGCAGCAGGTACCTCGACACCGGAGCAGGTCCGCGCCACGCACATCCTGCTCAAGACCGACGGGAAGGACGAAGCGGCGGTCAGGAAGCAGGCGGAAGAGCTCCTCGCCAAGGTGCGCGCCGGGGCGGATTTCGCCAAGCTCGCGACGGAGTTCTCGGAAGACGACACGAGCAAGGTCAAGGGTGGAGACCTCGACTACTTCTCCAAGGGCCAGATGGTGCCGGAGTTCGACACGGTCGCATTTTCGCTGGCGCCGGGCCAGATCAGCGACCTGGTGAAGACGCAGTTCGGGTTCCACATCATCAAGGTGCTCGACAAGAAGCCCGCGATCACGAAGCCGCTCGCCGAGGTGCGCCCGCAGATCGAGGATCAGCTGAAAACGGAGCGTGCGCAGGCCGAGACCCAGCGCACGGCCGACGACGTCGCGACCAAGCTGAAGACGCCGGCTGATTTCGACACCGTCGCAAAGCCGCGCGGATTGACCGTCGGCGAGTCCGGATTCTTCAGCCGTGAAGAGCCGATTTCCGGTGTCGGCATGGCTCCGGCGGCCGCAGAACGGGCATTCGCACTCAAGGACGGCGAGGTCAGCGAGGCGATCCGGACGCCGCAGGGATTCGCATTCGTGACCGTGACCGGCCGTCAGGACGCGTACCTGCCGAAGCTCGAAGAGGTCAAGGAGAAAGTGCGCGACGAAGTGCTGAAGCAGAAGGCGATTGGCGTGGCGCGTGAGCGTGCCGCGACCCTCGGTGCGCAGCTGAAGACAGGCGATTTCACCGCGGCGGCGAAGGCCGCCGGCTTCGAGGTGAAGACGACCGAGCTCATCGCGCGAGGCGCGCCGATCGCCGACGTAGGGGCGAGCCCCGCGGTGGATGCGGCCGCCTTTGCGCTCCCCGCAGGGGGCGTCAGCGGTCCAATCGTGACCGACAACGGCGCCGTCATCGTCAAGGTGCTGGAGAAGAAGGACGCGTCTCAACCGGACGCACCTGTGGCCGGCAAGGAGGCGCCCCCCGCACCGACCAAGGATTCCGTGAAGACCGAGGTGCTCAACGAGCGCCGCAACCGCTTCTACGCGTCGTACATGACCAAAGCCCGAGAGCGCATGAAAGTGAATATCAACAACGAAGTCATCGCGCAGCTGGTGGCATAGAGTCTCTCAGCTATCAGCCGACAGCTATCAGCAAGAGCCGGCCGAGAGCCTCTCTCAGCTATCAGCTGACCGCTATCAGAAACAGAGCTGCGGGGGATTTTACTGACAGCTGATAGCTGTGAGCTACTTGATGAACACATTCGGCATGATGGCGAGCGGCTCGCCGCGGCGGAAGAGACGAAGGGGCGCGGTCAGCAGCTGGAGCCCCTTTGGATCGCGGAACCCCAGCATCGCGCCGAGCGCGGTGCTGCTCTCCGAACTGCCGAACGGGTTCCTCACGATCTCGTAGATCGACTTCCGTCCGGGATAGACGACCACTTCCACTTCGCTGTCGGGGGGCAGCCTGGCCCGCTGCTTCGCCACGGCGAGCGCGCGCTCGAGGCCGCCGAGCTCGTCCACCAGCCCGATCTCTTTCGCCTGCCGGCCGGTCCAGACGCGCCCCTGCCCCACCTTGTCGATGCGCTCGGGCGTGGTGTTGCGGCCGTCGGCCGCTTTCTCCACGAACGTGTCGTACGTGGCCTGCATCTGCTCCTGCACCTTCGCGCGCTCCTCCGGGGTGAACGCGCGAACGGGGGAATACAGGCCCGCGTACTTGCCGTTGGTGACACCCTCCACGTTCATGCCCAGCTTCTTGAGCGTGCCGTCGATCACGAACTTCAGCATCACGACGCCGATGGAACCGGTGAGCGTCGCCGGCTGGGCGACAATCACGTGCGCAGGCATCGCGATGTAGTAGCCGCCCGATGCGGCGACGTCGGCCATCGACGCGATCACCGGCTTGACGCCGCGCGTGAGCATGACTTCCCGCCAGATGACATCCGAGGCAATCGCGGATCCTCCCGGGCTGTCGATACGAAGGACGATCGCCTTGATCGAGCTGTCCGCCCGCGCCTTGCGGAGGTACTCGGCCATCGTGTCCGATCCGAGGACCTGTCCTGAGGGAGAGTCGTAGCTGCTCTGTCCGGACGCGATCATCCCCGTCGCATAAATGACGGCGATGCGCGGTCCCCTGTTCAACCCGAGAGAAGCGGGCGACACGCGCCGGTAGTCCGCCTCGTCCAGAAATCTGGCGGTCCCGCTCGCGAGCTTCACCTTGTCGTCGAGCTCGTCCTCGTACGCCACATCGTCCACGAGCCCCGCGCGAATCGCGTCCTCGGGGAGGAACGGACCGTGATCCACCAGCGCGCGGATCTCTGTTTCCGACTTGTGACGTCCGTCGGCCAGGCCCCGAATCAGCTGCTCATACAAATCCGCGTTGAGCGACTGCGCCATCTCGAGGTGCGCGGGCGTGAAGGTGCGTTCCGTGAAGGTGTTCGATGCCGTCTTGTACTCGCCCGATGTGCAGCGTGTCGGGGTAGGCGCCAACCTTGTCGAGCGTCCCGCGCAGGAACAGCTCGTAGCTGGCGATACCGGTCAGGTCGAGCGACGCGGCAGGCATGAGGAAGACCTTGTCGCAGGCGCTCGCCAGATAGAACTCCTGCTCGCCGCCGTATTCGAGGTAGGCGATGATCGGCTTGCCGGAGCTGCGGAAGTCCGTGATCGCGTCGCGGATCTCCTGGACCTTGCCCCAGAGGGCGGCCGCCCCGGCCGGCCGGATCACGACGCTCGAGATCCGGCGATCGACCTTGGCTTTCCGCAGCGCGTCCACGAGCGACCGCACAGTCGGCGGAGCTTCGAAGAACTGGCCGATGACGCCGCCGGGCTCCATCTCCTGGAGGTCGCCACCGATCTTCAATACCAGCGTCGAGTTGCCTGAGACCTGGGGCTGCCGGCCCACGAGCGCGGCCATCAGCAGGAGACCCGCAGCAGACACCACGGCGGCGAAGACGATGAGCATGACCACGATGCCGACGCCGCGCCTGACTGCCAAGACGAGCCTCCTCTTTCACCGAACTGTAAGGTTCCAGTATACGTGTGACCCACGGCGTGCGGCACGCGTCAGGGTGGTGCCTGGCACGATGGACGTGACACGTGGGTCGCCGGATGCGGCAGCTGCGAGGTCGGGGGCGGGCGTCAGGCGCGGAGTCGTCGCACCATCAAAGCGAGGCCGCTACCGATGAGTAGCATAGTGCCGGGCTCCGGGACCGGTGACGGATCGGGGACGACGGTGCTGAAGAATCCGACTCCGCCGCCGCCACGCGGCGCCGTCCCATAGATGCGGGTCTGAACCGACAGGGACGTGCTCGGCGCAAAGTCGATGCCCATCCGGTCGCCCAGGAACGAGCTGTCGGCATCCCATCCCATCCTGATCAGGCGAGTGGTGCCGTCTTCGAACTGCAGCATCGTCTCGACGAGGCTGTGGAACCCGGTCTGATTGAGGTTGGTCAGTGCCATATCGGCCGCGTGCATCGGCCTCCGGTCGTCCACGGCGCTCAAGTCGTAGCTGAAGACCAGCGGCGACGAGGCATCGACCGGGTGCTCGAACTCCCCTGTCACGGGGTAGCCGAAGAGGGGCAACCAGTTGAAGTCGCCTGGTGCGTTGTCCGCGACGCGCAACACCGCAAGGAAGCCGGAGTCGCTGACATCCACACCCCCAACTGTGGCGGTGATGTTCGACAGAAGCATGCCGTCAGCGGTACAGGCCCGGAATCGGGAGATACGAACTGAATCAGACGTACAGGCTGAGACTGGCTCAGCAGCCGCGACAGCCGCGTAGGCCGCCAGGATCATCACGAGACCTGCCACTAAAGAGAATCGTCGGGGCAATATTCACTCTCCGTCACCGAGCGTAGCGTATTTCATGCCCGACGTGCGGCGGCGGATGTGAGCGGTCAACCGGCCTGACCGCTCACCTGAGCTCTATGGCTTCGGGGAGGGCTTCACGAACAATTCGTCCGCGACGGGCGCGTTGAACTTCACGTCGGTGACGTTCTCGGTCGTCACGGCATTCCAGGTGGCATGCCGGACCGTGAACGGCACCTTCACTCCGCTCACGTCCCGGTAGTCGCTGTAGTCGATCTGCTCGGGCAGCACCATGAGCCGCACACCGGTCGTGGTGATGGTGCGGCGGCGCAGGAGACCGGTCTCCCGATCAAAGCTCAGCTGCTCGGTGACCTCGGGATACGGCCGGCCCGTGAGGACGACGACCGCCCTTCCATCGATCGTGTCGTAGGCCTTGTTCACCGCGAGGCTCTGATAGCGATCCTTCAGGCGCAGCGGCAGTGAGAAGTCCGCGAGTCGCAGGCCCTGCTGCATCTGGAAGCCGGCGAGGTCGCGCGGTGCATCGGGAGGCGGACCACCGGGGCCGCCCCGGCCGCCCCCTCCCCCGACGGCCCACGCGGCCTGGCCGTTGAAAGCGCGGATGGTCGGAATGGGTTGCGAGGCGATGTCAATCCGGTACTCTCCGGTGATCTTCTCCTGCACCGTCGCGTTCGTCGTCACCAGGTCGCGGCTCGTGATCGTGGCGGTCATCACTCGCGTCTTCGCGCTCTGCACGGCCTGTGCTCCGCCGAGCGCCTGATGGTAGCTGGCGACCACTTCGTCCACGGTTTCGGTTGGCACTGGAGGAGCCGGCGGCTCCTGCGGTCCGGTGCCGCGTCCTGCTCCACCGGCGGCGCCCACACGGGGACCAGCCGGTCCACCGGGTCCGCCCGGTCCACCGCCTGGTCCGCCCGGGCCGCGCCCTCGGGCCGCAGCCGCCGCGGCGGCCTGGGCCGGCGTCATCTCGATGGCGAGGGGCGGCGTCCGCAGCGGTTTCGGATGGCCGTTGTGGCACGACGCGCAGCTGAGACGATCCCTGCCGTCGAAGAACTTGCCGTTCACGTCCGCGACCATCTTCATCATGTCGCGCGCGATTTTCTTCGTCTCCTTGTCATCGAGATCGTTCTGCCCCTGCACATGGCAGTAAGTGCAGTTGACGCCGAGCGACGCGGCGATGTACTGCATCGTCAGCATCAACTGATCCTGGGGCACGTCTTTGAGGATCTGGATGTTCTTGGGCGGCCCGCCGCGTCCGCCGCCTCCGCCCGGTTGAGGTGCGCTCTGAGGGACCGGCGCCTGCGGGGTCCCCTGCGGCTGCTGCTGTGCGCGCAGATCCGTCCGTTCCGTGAGGGCGATCAGCAGGGACAGCGTCGTCCCCGCAAGCAAGGCGCGGCCGGGGCTTCGAACAATCACCAGATGTCCTCCTGAAGTGGTCGTGGAGAGGAGAGTTAGCTCGGATACGCCAGAGCAGGGGCCTGCGTTTCAGGAGGACGGGCCAAGGCGAGGGGGTCGACGGAGCGGGCGGGTTTGTCTATAATCGGAGATTCCAGTTCGATGTTGTCCTCCCTTCTGTGCGGAAGTGGCGGAACTGGCAGACGCGCAAGCCTCAGGAGCTTGTTACCGCAAGGTAGTGGAGGTTCAAATCCTCTCTTCCGCACCACATTGAGCCCTCCGTGACGGCTATTTCGTCGACGGCGCCAGCTGCCAGCCGGTATTCAGCCACTGCCCGTTCTTGAGCACGAATATCTCGGTCGCCATGCCGCGCTCGTTGCGCCTCTGCCCGCCGCTCAGCAGATCCATCTCGTACGACGTGTAGATGATGGCCGTGTTGCCGTAGACCTGGATCTCCGTCGACGGAAATGCGAGTCGAGTCAGCTGGCCGCCGCCAGCGGCGAAGCCGCGCGACCCTTCCATCGTGGACGTGAAGCTGCCGAAGGTATTCGAGTGCGGCTCGATCGTGATCAACTCCGGCGGCAACAGCTTCCGCAACGCCGGTCCGTCGCCGGCAAACCACGCGCGCCAGACGGCCTCTCGCGCTTTCATCAGCTCCGCGCGCTCGGCCTCATCCAGCTGGCGGCGCTGGGAGGCTATCTCCAACACGGCGTCCGGATGGAGCGAGGTGTTCGACGCGACTTGAATCCAGCCGCCGGGATCCTTGTGGTAGACGTCGATGAACGTCAGCTTCTGCGTGCTCTTCTCCGTTCCCGCCATCCGGTCCACTTCCGCCAGGAACGATACGACGCCGGTGTCGCCGTAGAAGACGATGTCGAACTCGCCGATGCGGTAGCCGACCATGCCCTGGTTCTTCGGCTGGTTTGGCGGGAAGGTGGCCTCGTTCATGTAACCGTCGCGGCCGCGGATGACGTGGCCGGACCAGGGGGTAAAGCCGCGCCACTCGGCGCTGTGCGTCGCCTCGAGTTTCGCGCGATCCTTGTCGACGAACGCCTGAAAGATGCTTTCGATGTGTGCGCGGATGGCCGCCGCGTCCGCCGGCCGGTCCGCGCCCCGCGTTTGCCCTGTGGCGGACAAGGGGATGAAGACGACCGAGACAACGAGAACAAACGACGCGAGCTGGCTGCGCATGGGGGTTCTCCTTGTGTCCGTGCCGCTCGCATGATACAGCTGCGGACTGCGCTGGTGCTGGGGCGGTTCTTCACCGACGCCGACTGGCACACGACAGCGCGTCGGAGACTTCTGTGCCCGGTTCTACTGCTCGTCGTCGACCGGACCGCCGCCGGTGCGCACCACGTCCTCCTGACGCACACGGTCCACGTTGAACTTCGCGGCCGCCTTCAGCATCCGGCCGAGCACGTCGTCGAAATCGAACTCCGTCGACGTCGAGAACCGGATAGGGTTGACACGGGCGATCACGAACGGGCGCAGGTACGGGCTGGTAAACCCGCGCTTCTTCAACTTCGCGACGATCCCGCCAACGGCGTCGTCGACCTCGAGCACCAGGCGCGCGCGGCGGCGCCGTTCGGCGAGCGCACGCGGCAGCCGCTCGTCGAGGAAGTCGTCGACGCGCCGCAGGACCGGGTGATACGCACCGCCGCTGAGACGCGGCCGCTCGTCGTAGGCGGCGCCCAGCGTGAGCAACGCCGGCTGATCGAACTCGAACGCGAACTCACGTTCCGTCTGCGCGCCCCGCTCATCCGCCAGCGCGCGCAGCATACGAATGGTCTCGAGCGATTTCTCTTTCAGGTTGTGCGCCTTCTCGGTGTTCAGCGCGAGGATCTTGAAGGCGACGTCCGGATCGGGGACCACGAGCGCGACGATCGCTCTTGCTCCGAGCTTGCGCATCGCCTGGAGACGATGGTTGCCATTCGGCGTCCAGTAGCCCTCATCGCGCCTGACGGCAATGATCGGATCCAGGAAGCGGCCGAGCGTTTCGATGACCGTCATCAGGCGCTTGACGTGCGGCTGCGAGGGATCGCGTTGGTACGGTGTGGGCTCGACACGATCGATCGGCAGCGCCGCCAGTACGGCGGACGTCCCGCCGAAGGGATCGCGGTAGCTCGCGAGAACGGCGCCGCCGTCATCTTCGATGTGAGACGCCAGTGTGCGGGCCGCCGGATCCTGAATATCGGCTGTTTCGCGCGCGGTCAGGCCGACCGACTTCGCACCCACGCGTTTGCGTCTGCGTACGACTTTCTTCTTGGCCATTCCGCATTATCTGGCAGGCTGCCGGGAACATGCACGCGAGGTTGAGTCGGCCCCAATCCTGTGACTGTCCCCCGTTAGGGCTCCTTGACGATCCGGGTCGCCGTGAGAAAGCGACGGTAATCCGAGAACGTGTCGATACGGCGCGTCGACTGCAGGGCGCTCCGCACGACCGTGAGCGACTCGCTGGACTCCGGCACCAGCAAGACTTCGTCAGGGTCACTGAACTGCACGGCCCTGAAACGCAACGTCAGATCGTCCCGTTCGACGACGATCGCAGGCGGCAGATTGTGGCTGCGCTGGAGCTTCCAGGGAACGCGGACGTCGATCGGTCCATGGAGCCGTCGATCGACGCGTAGCACCTCGTGCGTGCGCGCATCGACCCAGAGACGCCCTCGAGTCGCAACGGGACCCGTCCAGTCGAAGCAGTCGCGGTGGCCGCGCTCGTCTTCGATCAGCTCCAGCCTGCTGTTCCGGTTCGCCGACGTGAAGTCGACGATCAGCGCCGCTCGATCTTTCTCTCGGCCTTCGGTCACCTTCGTGAACACGTACTCGTCGCGGTGGTCGGGCAGCAGGAAGGTGAGCGGCTCTGGGGACAGCAGGTCGGGATTGGTGCAGCCGCCACGGTCCTTGTCGTCCTGCGCGCGCGGTGCCCGGCCGTTGACTCGGCGAACGGCGCGAATCACACGCGCCGTCGGCGCCGAGCTCCCGTCGGCGAATTCGGATTCGACTCGCAGCTCCGATTCGACGGTCCGCGCAAACCCGTCCGGCGTCCAGTTCGACTGGATCGGCTGGACGGTCGAGCGTTCGACGCAGATCACGCTTTGCGCACGCCGGTAGTACTCGGCCACGCGCTCCGCGACACGCGTCATCAACGGTTCGATGCCTGGAGGAGCTTGCGGCGCGGCCGAGACCCAGCACGCACACACGACGACCCAACCCGTGACTGCCATGCGGACGCGGCCATATTGCCGCCCGGCATTCATACTCGACCTGGCGCAGATCCGTCTGGCATGTTTCGTTGGCCCCTCTGGCAATCTGTCGCGCAGCGGCAGTCTATCCGGTTCAGATCATGTGGACAATGGATTCAGATCTCGTGCGGGCGGGGCAAACTCCTTGAATACGAGACCGGCGGCGTGACGGGCTATGTGCAGAACGTCGACGAGAATACGATCCCCGTTGAGCAGGCTGCAGGGCCGCTGCGAGTTCGGCAAACACGATCGCTTCAATCAAGTGATCACCTGCGGTAAGGGGCCCTGGCCTGCCGGCGCAAGGTCAGGTATGGTGTCGGCTGCATCGACCCGAGGAGGACCGCAATGCCGTTCAAGATTCACCCCGGTATGGGCGTCGCGCGCGGAGGCGACAGCCCCACGGAGTGGTTCATAGGCCCCGAAACCGCAGACGAACCGATACCCCCGCACGGCGGGTACAAGGACGATGACTGTCGCATCAAACGGCAGGGCGCGCGCTTTCGCATCTGGCAGTACGACGCCTCCGGGAATGCACTCGGGGAGTTCACGCTCGCGCACGGCGCCATCACGTGGTCCGTAAAGCTCGGCACCAGCGCCACCGCCATCACGACGATCGGCGGTCCGAATCAGCAGGCGGCGCTGCCGGGCTCGCCGTCCCTCGGTGAGCTCCGCACCGATCCCGAGGGACGGCTCATCGTCTTGAGCGGCGTCGTCGCGGGCGCGTTCGACGGGCGCACCGACGGCTGGGTCAAGGCCGATGTCACGCCGACCGGGGACCCGCTCGAGGCAGCCGCCGCGTCATGGATGGTGGTGGGACCGCCTGACTATGCCCCATGCATCCGGCCCGTGCTCAACGTGCACGCGCGCCTGCAGCAGTTTCACATCGACAGCGGCATGAGCATTCCGGTTCCTGCCAGCCCTTCGTTCCTTCGCGAGATTTACCCGATCCTGAAAGCCGGTGCACTCAGTTCTCCACTCGACGAAACGAACTTTCCGAGTCTGGCGAGCCAGGCGGAGCGGATGACGGCGGCGAATCCGTTCCAGGTGCCGGGCAGTCCGTCCGTCGATCCGAAGCAGGTCACCCCGACCCAGCGTGCGATGCTCGATTCCTGGGTCGCCGGCTCGTTCACCGACGATTGGGCGAGTCTCGGCACGCCGCTCCCGTTGACCCCCACAGAGCTCGACCGCGGGCCTGTCTCGCATTGCCTGCAGCTGTTCGGCGCCTATGAATGCGGTCCGGGGATCGTCGCAGCCGGAACGCCGTATGTGGAACCGTATCGCCCTGATGTCAACGGCGTCACGCACGGTTTTGCCGTGACCGGCCTGTTCGCGTGGCAGGCCGACGCGAGCGCGTGCGTCTTCGAGTGGCCCTCGCAGTCGACCCTGGCTGGCGGCGCGGGCGGCGGAGTCGACTTCTGGCACACGCGCGGCTTCGTGGTGCGCGACGGCGCGGGCGGCACCGATTACGTCGAGGACTGCACCGGCAATTTCCCGTACGTGATGCTTCTCACGCGCACGGTCGACTTCGGCGACGTGGCCCAGGCACCGGGCGGAGGCGCCGCCTTCCAGAGCGCCGCGATCGTTTTCGAGGTGGGCTCGGTCACGTCCGCGCTGACGTTTACCGTTGGTGCCTTGCCGGCACCGGCACTCACGAGCCCCGTGCCGTCGTTCGCGGTCGGACCGCTCGCGTCCGGCGCCATCGAGACCAGGCGCCTGTGGCTCACCTACGAGACCGGAGCGGTGGGCAGCACCATCGACGTGATCGTGACCGTGTCGCAGACAGGCGGAATCACGCACAACGTGCGCGTGCTGGCGAACACGATCGCACCGCAGACGACGAAGCTGGGATTCGTGCTCGACGCGTCGGGCAGCATGAACGAAGACCGCGGAGACGGGACCTCAAAGCTCCAGGGCCTGAAAGACGCGATGGACGTCGCGATCGACACGGCGCGCGAAGACGACGGGATCGGCCTCGCACCTGTACAACCATGACGCGCTGCCGCCGCTCGCCGTCACGCAGCTCGGTCCAAACGTCCCGGGAGAGCCGCAGCGCGAGAGCGTGCGGATGGCCAAGGACGCGCTGAGCGCCGGCGGCAACACGTCGATCGGCGACGGCATCGCGTCCGGGCGCACCGTGCTCGCCGGACCTCCGCTGCCTCCCACCGCCACGTTCGATCGCGAAGCGCTGATCATAGTCACCGACGGCAAGGAGAATTCCCCGCTCTTCATCGCCGACGTCGCCAGCTCCATCGATCAACGGACGTTCGCCGTCGGCATCGGCACCCCCGGCAACATCAACGTGTCGACGCTGCAGCAGTTGTCGGGAAATACGGGTGGCTACCTCCTGCTCACCGGCGCGGTCACCGGGGACAATCGCTACGAGCTGGAGAAGTACCTGCTGCAGATCCTCGCGGAGGTGAACAACAACCAGATCATCCTGGACCCCACGGGCGTCGTGCGGCCCGGTGGCGTCAAACGCATCCCGTTTCCAGTGACCGAGCAGGATCACATGCTCGAAGCGATCGTCCTTTCCGACGATGCCAGGAGCCTCAGGGTGTCGCTCGAGACGCCGCGCGGCGAGCTGATCGAGCCGTCGGCGCTCCAAGCCGTTCCGGGTGCCAGCTATTTCGCCGGCGCGCACGACGTGTTCTATCGCATCGATCTGCCGTTCCCGCCTGGACAGAGGGGGAGCCACGGCGGGAGATGGGCACTGGTGCTGGCGAAGCGTGGCGACGACAGGAGGCCGGTCTCCTACGCGGCGATCGTGAACACGCGCTCGGAAGTCGCGTTCCGCGCCGACGCGCGGCAGACGAAACATTTCGTGGGCGCCGAGGCGAGGGTCAATGCGCGGCTCACGCAGTTCGGCGCGCCGTTCGAAGGGAGAGCGCGGGTGCTCGCCCAGTGGTGGAGCCCGCGCGGTGCGCGTTCGACGCTGACGCTGCGGGAGGAGGAACAGGGGCACTACGCGGCCCGGCACATCCTCTCGGAAGTGGGTCTCCACCGCATCACACTGTCCGCCGACGGCCAGACGCCGCGCGGCTTCGTCTTCAAACGTGAAGCGACGCGCACGCTGTTCGCGGGAACGAGCAGCGCCAACGATCCGGGCAACAGAGATAGCCGCAAGGCGGAGCTCGAAGCCGACCGGGAGCGGGAGCTTCGCGTCCCTGACCGGCCTCGTCCGGGCGGCTGACATCACGGCGTTCGCGGTCCTTCTGTACGGCATGTCTTTTCGCATGGACGCGTCAATCCGAACCTGCGACGTGTTGGTCGTCGGCGCCGGGCCCGCCGGCGCCGCATGCGCGCTCGCACTTGCCCGGCGTGGAATGCAGGTACTGCTGCTCGACGCGGCGAGCGGACGCAAGCCGAGCCCGGGTGAGTCACTGCACGGCGTCGCCGCCTCGAGTCTCGCCGAGCTCGGCCTGTGGCCGGGCTTTCTCCAACAGCGTTTTCAGCGGAGCTACCTCGCAGAGATCGCGTGGGAGCGCGCGGAGCTTCGCGAGCGGCGCGCGATCGATCATGTCTGGGGTCCCGAATATCATCTCGAACGCCGCGCCTTCGACGCGTGGCTCGTCGCCGAAGCCGTTCGCGGCGGCGCGGAGCGTGTACGATGCTCCGCGCTGGAGAGCGCGACTTTCGATCCCGCGGCGGAACGGTTTCGCTGTGCCGTGTCGAGCGAGCTCGGCATCACCGCGATCGTGTCGCACTCGCTGGTCGATGCGACGGGGCGCTCCGCCGCCGTCATCCGACGGCTGGGCGGGCGGATCGTGACCGAAGCAGATCGGCTGATCGCGGTCAGCAGGACGTACCTCGAACCGTTCCCGCAGCGATCGGTCTTGATCGAGACGACGGACAATGGCTGGTGGTACAGCGCTCCCCTGCCGGGGAACCGTGGGCTGGCGATCTGGTTCACCGACGCCGATCTCGCCCGCGGTCATGCGTCCCGCCCGGAGTACTTCGACGCCTCGCTGCAGGCAAGCATCCACACGCGCGCGCGATGTGCCGGCTCGAGACCCGACGGGCGGCTCTCCGTCTGCCCCGCCGGTCCTTCTCTCACACTGTTCGACCCCGCGCTGCCGGCCCTGCCGGTTGGCGACGCCGCCGCAGCCTTTGACCCCATTTCCGGCGACGGCTTGTGCTTCGCGCTGCGCTCGGCGCTCGACGCGGCCGAAACGATCGTGCAGCATCGCGCAGGCCGTCGGGACGCGCTCGGGGCCTACGGGGCGGGTGTCGACGCCGTCTTTGCCCGTCACGTCACGCGGCGCGCGAAGCTCTATAAAGAGGTCGTCCGCTTCGGAGACGCGCCGTTCTGGTCACGCGCTCGTATCATCGAACGGGACCTCGCCCGTCACGGCGCCGGGAGGCTGGACGTGATGGACTGAATTCGCGAGGCCGAAAGACCGTCCTTCCTCCGGCTGATATCGCGAGGTCCAGGCCTCGATCCCCAGGCCCCCCCAAACACCCCGCAGGGCCACAGATGGACCTCGGAAGCAGCCTGTTCATGAACGGAACACACATTGCTAATGACTTGTCTGTTCAATCAGTTACGGCTATTTGAGGCACCAATAATGGTGTTGAGTGTCTCGATACGACGCAGATTTGATGGCGCGACGCTCCTCCAATCGCGTCGAAGAACGGACCATTTCCGATGGGCAGGTCGATCGTCAAACTCGAGCAGGTCCGAACCCTGCCAGTGCACAGAGATCCAGGTTTCCATATGCCTTGTCGTCAGTCCGTGACCGTAAAGACCATCGGCTTCATCGTGGCCGTCGCTGCCCTGATCGCATTTTCCTCTCCGGGGCTCATTGGCTCGAAGCCCGACAGGCGGGCGCACCTCTCGGCTGATCTGACCAAACACCAGGCGCGCAAGACGAAGGCGCGCGAGCGCGTCATCGTGCACGGGACGAGGCGCGAGCTCGATCTGCTGGCCTCGCGTCACCGGCTGTACAGTCGTCAAGCGGATGCGCGGCGCTGCCGTGGTTCTCGCGAACAGCGCCGAGCTGACCGATCTGTCGCGTGACGGGGCCGTCGACCATCTGTCCGGCGATCTGCGCGTGCACAGCTCGACGGTGATCTCCGGACGCGTCGACGGCGGCGGATCAGACGCGCGCCGGAAACGCGCTGCTGGCCGGGCTGCTCGGCATTCCCGGGAGTGGACGGGCAGGGCATCGGCGTCGCGATCATCGATTCCGGCATCTCGCCGCACTCGGCGCTCGCGCAACCGCGTCGTCGCGAACGTGAGCTTCGTCACCGGCGATCCCGCAGACCACCGATGCGTACGGTCACGGCACGCACGTCGCCGGGATCATCGCCGGCAACCCGGCGTCGGCCAGCGGCGTCGCGCCGGAGTATGCCGGCGGCATCGCGCCCCGCGCGCACCTCGTCAACGTCAGGGTGCTCGGCGCCGACGGCACCGGCTACACGAGCGACGTCATCGACGGCATCGAATGGGTCGTCGCCAACCGCGCGCGCTACAACATCCGCGTCATCAACCTGTCGCTCGGCCATCCCGTGACGGAAGCGTGCGCCACCGACCCGCTGTGCGAAGCGGTCAACCAGGCGGTGCAGGCCGGAATTGTCGTGGTCGTCGCCGCGGGCAACGCCGGGACAGCACCCGATGGCCGCACCGTGCTCGGGCGGCATTTCGTCGCCGGCGAACTCTCCCTATGCGATCACCGTCGGCGCGCTGAACACGTGGGGAACGGTCGATCGATCGGACGACACCGTGGCGGCGTTCAGCTCTCGCGGTCCTACGGCGTACGACTTCGCCGTGAAGCCCGACATGGCCGCGCCCGGCACGAAGATCCTCTCGCTGCAGGCGGAGGGTGCGTTCCTGCCGGCGTTCTATCCGTCGATTCATGTCGCGGGCAGCGGCAGCAATGCCTACATGTATCTCAGCGGGACCAGCATGGCGGCCCCGATGGTCAGCGGTGGCGTCGCGCTGCTCCTGCAGGGATCGCCGGACCTGTCTCCGGCGCAGGTGAAGTTCGCGCTGCAGAACGGCGCGACGGCCATGACCGACGCAGGGCTGATGGGCGCCGGCGCGGGCAGCGTGAATTTCTGGGCCTCGCGTCAGATCGCCGTTCTACGGGGCCTCTCCGGTCTCGGCGCAGACCGCACCGTCGCTCGGTGCGGCGCAGCGCTTCGCGGTGCTGGGCGCCTCGACGGTCACCAACACCGGCTCGAGCGTCATCACCGGCGACCTCGGCGTCAGCCCTGGCACCGCCGTCACCGGCTTTGCTCCCGGGCTCGTCGCGTCCGGCACGATACACAGCGCTGACGCGGCCGCGCTCGCGGCGCAGGATGCCGTCACCGCGGCGTACAACAGCCTGGTCGGCCAGGCGTGCACGCGGGACCTGACGGGTCAGGATCTGGGCGGACAGACGCTCACCGCGGGCGTCTACTGTTTTTCCTCCTCGGCTCAGCTGACAGGAACCCTCACGCTCGACGCCCAGGGCAACGCCAACGCGGTCTTCATCTTCAAGATGGGGAGCACGCTCACGACGGCGAGCGCCTCGTCGGTCGTCCTGATCAACGGCGCGTCCGCGGGCAACGTGTTCTGGCAGGTCGGCAGTTCGGCGACGCTCGGGACGACCACGTCGTTCGCCGGAAACATCCTGGCGCTGGCGAGCATCACGGTGACGACCGGCGTACGCGTGACGGGCCGCACCCTGGCGCGAAACGGCGCCGTGACGCTCGATACCAACGCGGTCACCGCGACCAATCCGACGTCGGCGGTCACGACAACGGTCGGCGGCGCGCAGACCACCGGCAGCGGCCTCTCGTTCTGGGACGTCGGCACGCTCGCCGCTCGGCTCCAGGCGGGCGTCGGCACTCGCGTCCTCTCGGCGGCCGACGCATCCGCTCGCGTGGGCGAATCCGTCGCTCCTGACGTTCGGCGACCTCAACCTGCTCGGCCTGACGAATCCGATCAGCGTCGCTGCTGCCGAAGTCGCTGCTGTACGGCGCGGTCGCCGGCTGGACGGCCGCATCCGTCGATCGTCTGGGGCACACCGATCCAGGATCCGCAGGGCGTGGGCATTGTCTGGGATACGTCGGGGGCGAACGGCATTGTCTGGGACACGTCGGACAGCGACGGCATTGTCTGGGACACGGCGGTCATGACGTCCCCGGATCCGAAGTGACATCGTGATCATCCAGCGGCTGCGCTCCATCTCCTCGACGCAGGCGCTGCGGGGCTACATGCTGGCGGTCGTGCTGGCGGGCGTGTGCGTGCTCGTCGCCGCGGCGTTCGATGCGATGCACACGCCGCACCCGATCCGGTGGATCGCGCTCGCCGGGCTCGCGATCGTGGCCGGATCCTTCTGGTTGAACTTCGCGTCGGAGTCCGCGAACATCGCGATTGACGAAGACACGTTCTTCATCACGACCGCGCTGCTGTTCGGTCCAGGGCCCGCCACGGTCGCGATTGCGGCCGGCGGCCTTCGTGTTCTGCCTTCGGCGGCGCATGCCTGCGCGCCGCATCGCGTTCAACACGGCCGACGCTCGCCGTCTCGATGTGGGCCGGCTCGCACGTCTTCTTCCTGACGCGCCGGCATCGCGCCGCTGTCACAATCGACGCCGTCGCTTGGTGCGCTGGTCCTTCCGCTGCTCGCGATGACGGCCGTCTATTTCGCGCTGAACTCGGGCCTGACAGCCGATCGCCGTCGGTCTCGACACGCGCCAGTCTCCGATCCAGATCTGGCGGCGGCATTTCCAGGGTCTGTCGATCAACTACCTGGCGGCGGCGTCTCTGGCGTTCTGCTGTCATTCTCCTGATCCAGCAGGCGGGCATGCTCGCCATGGTCGTGGTCATCCCGCTGCTGATCGTGTTCCACCTGACGCTGCGGTCCTCGTTCGGACGCGTGGACGGACGCGCGCCGTCATCTCACCGACATGGATCGGCTCTACCTGTCGACGGTCGAAACGCTCGCGATGGCGATCGACGCGAAAGACGACGTGACGCACAGCCATGTGGTCCGGGTGCAGGCATACGCGATCGGTCTGGCGCGCGGCGCTCGGCATCACGGACGCGCTCGAGTTGAAAGCGATCGAAGCGGCCGCGCTCCTGCACGACACCGGGAAGCTGGCGGTGCCCGAACACATCCTCAACAAGCCGGGCAAGCTGACGGAGGCGGAGTTCGAGAAGATGAAGCGCCACGTTGACGTCGGCGCCGACATCCTCTCGCTCGTGCAGTTTCCCGTATCCGGTGGTGCCGATCGTGCATTGCCATCACGAGAACTGGGACGGCACGCGGCTACCCGCGCGGCATCGCCGGCGAGGACATCCCGATCGGCGCGCGGATTCTGTCGGTTGTCGACTGCTTCGACGCGCTCACCTCGGATCGGCCGTATCGCGGCCGAATGACGGAGGCGGCCGCTCTGCAGATCCTGCGCGAGCGCAGCGGCCGCATGTACGACCCGCACGTGGTGGCCACCTTCATCGACGTCTACCGGAGCATCCCGATTGCTCCGGGGATACGGTGGCGGGACATGAAGTGCTCCAGCGAATTCACCAGTCGCGCCAGCGAGATCGACGCGCCGCGCGAACCGGTCGCCGACGTCGCCGGCGCGGCATCGGCGAATCTGCTCGCGTTCGTGAGCCTGGCGCGCGCCGCCGCCGGCGAAGCGTGCGTGGCCGACGTCCTGGCGCTGGGGTCGGCGCTGCTGGCCGACGTGATGCCCGGATCGACGGGCGCATGGTTCCTGCCCGATGCGGCGCACGATCGCCTCGTCGTCGCCGACGCGTTCGGCCCGGCCGCGCCGGCGCTTCGCGGCACGTCGGTCCCGGTCGGCGAGCGGCTGACCGGATGGGTGGCGGTGAGACGCCAGGCCGATCATCAACTCGGACGCCGCGCTCGATCTCGGCGCGCGCGTGGACGCGGTCACACCGCCGCTGGCCGCGATGCATCAGCCTTCCGCTCATGGTCGGCGACACGCTGGTCGCCGTTCTCACGCTGTACACCGCCGCGCCCGAAGGTTTCACGGCCGATCATGGACGGCTCGTCCAGATCGTGGCGCCCCACCTCGCCAAGGCGATCGATGCCGCCGTCCGCGCGGAACACGCACGTGGCGAGACCACCGAACGGCCGGGCTCCGGCGAGCTGCGGCTCGTCGCGTCGCGCTGAATCTCCCCCCAGCCCGTTCGGCGTCTCGCTACGTGTAGACAGTCTTCAGACGTAGGTGAATCCCAGAGCCAGGATGTCTCGCGTGTCCACTTCAGTCTCGCTCCAGGGATCCATCGTCGCGGCCGCGCCCGCAAGGGGTGGATGCTGCCCTGGATTGGCCGCCTGCCACTGCGCCCAGATGCGATCGATTTCCGCGTGATGCATCCAGAACACGGGGTCGGCGGGTGCCGTCGGGATGCTGCCCATGGATCCCCCCACCCAGACGTGACCGGAATTGTGCACACCCTCGAGCGCCGATGCGAACGCGTTGAAGGTGCCATTGGCCATCACCGCGGCGACCGCGGCGGCACCGGGCAACAGCGAGCCACCGATATTGCGCGTGACAGTGTGTGGCCCGCTTAGCAGGTTGACGGTCGGGGTGAATCCGATGAGCCATGACGGAAATGCCTGCTCTTCACTCGACTTCCAGTACGGAATGCACACCGTGGGATCGACGCTCATCAGCAGCTCCTCCATCCGCAGCAGATAGATCCGATGCCAGGGCAGGAAGCGCGGGTTCGAATGCATCTGGTGGGCGGCGTTCGAGTGAATGTCGACCATCGGACCAAGCGCGTTGATGGCATTCACCTGGGCGAAGGCATTCAGGAAACGATTCTGCTCGTCAGCGGTGAGCATGCGGTGGTCCTTGCGCACGCACAGTTCGTCATCGCTCTCGTCGTCACAGGTGACCGGGGGCTTGTAGTCTTCCTTGCGCGGCTTGAAGCAGGCGTGGTCGGTCGGATGCGGCACGTAGCGTGGCGGAGTTTTTGAGGCGTAATCGCCGTAAAAACGCGGGTCCGGATAGCGCGGGTTGTCTGGAGCCTCATGCTGGTAAGAGACCGGCCGTTCGTAGTCGGGATCGTAGGTACGGGAGATCGTGTGGTCTGTGGTGGGGTTTTCCCGGTTCCGGCCCATGCCCTCCTGGTCCATGGCCTTCCGGTCCGTGATCGTGGTTGTCGGTCTTAGGGTGGCGTTTCGACATCAGACACCTCCGGTCTCGTGGTCAGCACAGAGACGTCCCGAAAGAACGACACTGGCCGAATTTTGAATGGCGCGGCTTCACACGATGCGATGGCGCCCGCACCTGGACACTCTTTGTTGACAACGTCGGCGCCCGCCGAAGCGAACAGAAGGGACTACGACCTCGGGCCGTGTATACCGTGCGCCGGAACAGACGCAGGCGGGTTAGGAGCCAGGATAGGGGCAAGTGAACAGCGACTTTGGTACGTGGCCGGCCGATGATTCTGAAACGTCCTGCTCGTTGGCTTCGAAGGCTTACACGTGGCGGAACTGTTGTGACGACGTCATCCAACGCCGACAAGCAGGTCGTAGCCGGGATCCATGCGCTGATGCCCGATCAGGATCCCGTGAATGTTGTAGGGATGTGTGGGTTTGCCGGTGAGGGTATTTTGCTCCCCGTTCCGCGTGTTGAGAAAGCTCCAGACAGACGAGAACCTCGCGTCCGAGGGAACCCTGGACGGACCTCCGCATCCTCTGCCGTCTCGCTGACGACTTAGATCCCGGGGAATTCGTTGGTGACGATCTTCGCCAGGTCAGGCATGGATCCAATCGCGTCTGACACGACGAACGACGGGGTGCCGTTGGCGGGTGCGCTCACGATGCGGCGGAGCTCGCCGGTGGTCAGGCGCGTCGATGCCCCGTCCTTGATCACCTTCAGGTGCTGCACGAGCAGGCACACGCCCGTAACGATCGCCGAAGCGCCTGACGTGCCGCCGAAAAACTGCCCGGGACCGGGCCCCAGCCAATAGGCATTGATGAGCGTCGGCGTCACCGGATTGCCGGTCGTGACGATGTCCTCGCCCCAGGCGTGGCAATCGACGCGTGTGCCGAAGTTCGAGCTGGCGAACCTCGCGTGCGGCACCGCCGATCGGCACGAACCCACCATGATCGCACCCGACTCGCGAACCCCGCGAGACAGGACGCGCTGGCCTCCGGCGACAAAGTTGTCGAGAGGCGCGTTGCCGTTGCCTGCCGCCTCGACGACGCTGACGCCGAACGCGGTCGCAAGGCGGATCGCGTCGAAGATTGCCCGCTCGGACTCCGCCGCGATCACTGTCCGCCGTCCGTCAATCGTGCCGGGAATCTGCACCTCGAGCAGCAGCACGTCGCCGAGCCCCAGCGCGTTGGTGGCCACCGAGATCCTGTCCGCAATGTTGACGTTGACTCGCGGCGATGCGTCTCTGACCCTGGGATCGAAGTACGAGATCACCGCGGCGGTCGTGCTCGGCGCAATGCCGGCGACGCCGACGGCGTTGTCGTTCGCCAGCACGATGCCCAGCACTGCACATCCGTGAAAGATGCTGCTGGTGCGATTGGTACCGGCCAGCAATCGGATGTTCTGAGGAAGATCCTCGTGCGTGAGGAGCCATCCCTGTTCGAGATCGACGAAGCTGCTCGGGGATCCGTCCGCTCCCTTCGCCCACGCGGCCTGGACGCCGATCCCGGTCGGCGCTGCCGAGAGATATCCTTGCCGGTTAAAAAAAGGGTTGGTGGTCCCCACCACGGGATCCGAGGGCACGCCGGCCGTATACGCCGTCTCGACGACGCCAGCCCATCGCTGCAGCGCCACGACCAGGGCCTCCGTATTGAAGCCGGGCGGACATTCGATCTGCAGGAACGTGTTGAAGTTCGGCGGCACGTAGTCAGGCGACTGCGTGCGCGCACGATCGACGAGGCTCTGCAGCTCTTCGGGACTGAGTGACTCGAAGAGACGACCGAACGTCAAATCGGGCAGAAGGGCTCGAATCGCGTCGACCGCCGGGTTGACGCCAAGCGGGCCCAGAAATCCCGCGAGGTCGTCGAGGCTCACGGACTGACCCTGACCGAGGGCGACAGGGATCGCGTCGAACAGCTTGACCACGACGACCGGCGTGAGGAACCGGTCGGCGAGTTGCACGATGACGCCAATCGAAGGGTCGAACAGCAGGGCGCCGTTCTCGAACGTGTTCAGCCGTCCACCGCCGACGGCGGGATTGTCGGACTCGTCGCTGGCAGGATATCCGAGGCTTCCCAGCTGTTCGCCGAGCTCGAGGTACTTCTCCAGAATCAGGCCGTGGCATTCGAACGCGCCCACCCGCGGGTGAAAGTAGATGCGGCCGAGTTGATAGACCTGCCGGCCTCCGCCGTCTGGAAAGGCCTCTTCGGCGCCAATGGGGTCGCCCAGATTGACGACGTTCTGCCGTAGGAACTCGAACTTGTCTTGAATCGCAGTCATCGGTTCGTCCTCTTCACGCAGTCAACGGAAGCCGTATCGCGCGTCACTATATGCGAAATACGAAGCCTCGCGATGGATCCACGGAGGTCGCCCTCTACAGCACGAAATTGGAGTATGGTGACGGCTTCAGATCGGGGGCCGCATGGAGATTCCGCCGGAAATTGTCGCTGCGAAAGAGGCGGTCGAGTTTGCACTGCTCCAGATTCCGGGCGTAGTTGGCGTCGGTCTGGGCTTCCGTGAAGAGAATGGGGAGTTCCTCGACGAACTGGCGGTGCGCATCCATATCGCCGACGGCGTGGAAGTGCCGGCTGAGCTGCCAGCAGAGATTGCCGGGGTCGCCGTGTCGATCATTCCCGGGAGCATCACACCGTGCGCCGGGCCGGACACGGGCCAGCACCCCGAACTCGGTGGTGGTATCCAGATTACGAAACCATCGAAAGGGCACGGCACGATGGGGGCGATCGTCAAGGACGCGACCAGCCATGCGCTGTTCGGCCTCAGTTGCTTTCACGTGGTCGGCGGCACGGCGGATGTATTCCCCGACACGATCTGGCAGCCGACCCATCCGCCGATGGTGGTCGGCGTCCCCGTCGTCGCCGACAACAATATCGGCCACGTCATACGGGTCGAGTTCCCGCAAACGCCAACCCCCACGATAGTCCCGATGGTCGTCGGCGCGGCCGACGCAGCAGTGTTCACGCTCGACGAAGCGATGGCTCATGGCCGCACGCTCTCCGCGAAGGTCGTCAGCGACAGCGGAACGCCGCCGAACCTGGTGGACCGTGTCACGGCGACGGCGCGATTCAGGCCAGGGCAGCCCGTACGCAAACGGGGGTTTCAAACGCGCCTGACCAGGGGCATCATCGTCGGCGACTTTACGACCGTCCAGTGGACGGCCGGGCCATCGAACACGTTCCTGCTGCACCAGCAGGAAGTCGCCGGCTCAAGCTCGAATCCCGGCGGCATTTTCTGCGTCGTCGGCGACTCGGGATCGCTCGTGCTCGACGATGCGACCCCAACCGCGGTGGGATTGTTGTGGGGAGAGAAGCTGGGCGGCCAGCGCGGCATCATGTCCACGGCGGAGAACGTGGAATTGATGCTCGGAATACGCTTCGCATTTTGAGCGCGTGTCGAGGCGGTAGCTGCCCACTCGAAGCGGCTACGGACTCACCTGCCAGTTGACCTGAGGCGGCAGCTTGTTGCTGCGCGAGAGGGTGCCTGTGCCGGTTGGCGCGCCTCCGGCCTGGACGGCAGCCTTGAATTCGTCCAGCGTCGCGAACGGGTGCGCCGGGTCGCCGGTCGTGGGCGAGAGAAACAACAGCAGCGCGCCGTTCTCATCGACCCGGCCCCAGACCATGAATCGATCGAAGAAGGAGGGTGGCTCCGATAAATCGAACAGTTCCTTGGGGCCGTGCGAGGACGTGTGCTCATCGACGAACAGGTTCATCGTCCCGCCCGCAAAGATCTCGTCGCCGATCGGATCGTCATTAATCAGGGAACCGCGGACGGCGGGATCGTTTGGATCGGTGAGCTCCAGCAGCATTGGGAACCTCCATGGGGTTGCGGATTCACACTGCGCACGCGCCGGGCGAATGATGTGCCGCGCAGCTCTGCGACGGGCGGTGCGGCAGGAACCCTCGATGCCCGCCGCCGCGAGTGCACGCAACCATACTCCCTGTCGCTACCGCACAACAACTGTCAGAGCCGTTCCGCGACCTGATCGGCATACAAGGAGGCCACGCCTCGTTTCGACGCCTGATCGTCGGTCCTGAGCGACAGAAGTCCTGAGACGGCCGTCACGATATGGCATCGAGCGCGTCCCGTCGATGTCAATGCCGCTGGATTCCCCGCGAATTCTGTTGACAGCATTACAGCCGCCCTCTACCGTGTCGGGCACTGCCACGGATCTGTTGCATCCATGGCCGAACTTCCATAGGTCATCGCGGTCTCGCAGACATCGGTTGCCGCGAGCCGCACCGTACTGGAGATCCAGTGAGCGAGTCCCGTGAGTTGCTCGATCAGTTCCTCGCGCAAGTCTGGGACGCGGTCGATTCGTTCTGTCGCGACCTCGGCGCCAACGCGCAACTCCGCTCACTCCAGCCTGATCCCTCGTTCACCAGCGCGCCGTTCAAAGATCACGTACTTGGGCAGATCGATTCGCTCACGCTCGGAGATCCTCTCGCTGCCGCGAGCTTCGCCCTCCTTCGCGCATTGGTGCCCGGTGCCGTGTCCCCCGCGGATCCCGTTCGCCTGCACGGCTGGGACCCCGGAGGCGGACTCGCGCGAACGGTCGCGCTGGTCGCGCAGCTTCCGGGCGGTGTTCCCGGCACCGTCGCGGTGGTATTCCCCGTCTCCACGACCGGCGCGTCAACCCTGCGCGTGATCGCTCAGGCGGCCGGCCCCGCGGGAGGCATCCTTCCGGCCGGGTCGTCGTTGAACGTGAGCGTGCAGGTCGCGGTGGCCGGGACGCTGGACTGCGAGTTCGAACGTGGAGGGGCAGGGCGGGTCAATGGGTCCGCGGACGGGACGCTGGCCTTGCAGCTCTTCCGACCGGAAGGTGCGGCCGTGACAGTCGGCGGGTCACCGGGTCCATCGTTCAGCATGCGTGGGCTCACGGTGGGCGTCGAGGTAGGCCTCGCGAGTGGCAATGGGATGCCGACGGTCGGCGTGAAACTGGCCGCCACTGAAGTGGAACTCGACGTACTGCCCTCGGCGGTTGTCGATTTGATCGGTGGCGCGGCCAGACCGCGGATCGCGCTCGACGTTTCCGCAAACGCCACAGGCATGGAGTTCGGGAGCGCGACTGGCGGTGGCACGCGGTCCTCCGCGGTCAACCTCGCGCCTTCCGCAGGACTTCGGATCGATCGGGCCGGTCTCGAGCTCCGGTCCGCCGGGCGGCCGTCGGCGCCGCTGCAACTCGCGGTCACGGTCGCGGTGGCTGGAC
The DNA here is from genome assembly GCA_963749835.1 of uncultured Acidobacteriota bacterium. Lineage (GTDB taxonomy): Bacteria > Acidobacteriota > Vicinamibacteria > Vicinamibacterales > 2-12-FULL-66-21 > JALZOC01. The sequence goes on along the minus strand of CAVVOD010000001.1, from coordinate 822,614 downwards.
GAATCCCGGGCTTGCCCCTGTCGATCAGCGCCGACGGATCGGGGGCGTCGTTCGGGTTGAGCCTGGGGCGCGGCGCCCTGTTCGGGTTTGCACCCTCGGAGATTCTTCCCCTCCCGCCAAGCGGTATCGGCGCGGAGCTCCAGCTCCCCTTCGCAAAAGGGTCGGGCTTCCTGCTCGAGACACCGGACGGCGGACTCGCGGGCGCCTTCGACATCGACCTCGGGTTCGTTGGCGTCCGCGCCCTTGCCGTGCTCGAACCGAGCCGCAACGGCCGCCCGCTTTCCCTCGTCGTGCTCATCTCGGTCGAGTTTCCGTTCCCGGGCATCCAGCTCGGGCTGGGCTTCGCTCTCAACGGGGTGGGGGGCCTCGTCGCCATCAATCGGCGGACCGACGTCCCGGCGCTTCAGGCAGCCGTGCTCGATGGACGCGCCGGCGCGCTGATCGCCCCCGCATCCGCCTCGACGAACCCGTCTGCGGCTCTCGCCACGCTGTCGAGCGTGTTCCCGGCGGCGTCCGGGCACTTCGTCATCGGTCCGATGCTGCACCTGTCCTGGGGTGGACGTCTCATCACCGCATCGCTGGCGCTGATTTTCGATCTCCCCGACCCGCCGACTCTCGCGCTGCTCGGACGATTCACCATCGCGATCCCGGATCCCGCTGCGCCGCTGATCCTGATCCGTGTCACTTTTTTAGGGGGATTCGATCCCTCGATACCGCGAACGCATTTTCTCGGCACCCTGGAGGGATCCCACATCCTCGGGCTCCCGCTCGAGGGCGACGCGTTCATCCTCCTGTCCGCCGGCCGCAATCCGGAACTGGTCATCTCGGCTGGAGGGTTTCATCCGGAATACCCGCGTCCCGCATCAACGCCCGTTCTGCGCCGGATCGCGTTCGACATGTCGCCGCTTCCCTTCCCGCGACTCCGTGCCGAGATGTATTTCGCGCTCACCTCCAACTCCGTACAGTTCGGGGCGGGCGTCTACCTCTCCGCAACCCTTGCGGATTGCGGCATCGAGGGCTACTTCATCTTCGACGCGCTGTGTGTGTTCGCGCCCGATTTCATGTTCACCGCACGGTGCGCCGGCCGCGTCGCGGTCGAAGCCTTCGGGCAGACGCTCATCGCCGTGTCGCTGGACATCAGCCTGCAGGGCCCGTCGCCATGGATCATCCATGCGCGTGGCTCCATCTCGATCCTGTGGGAAGACATCTCTCTCGACTTCGACGCCACGTGGGGCGATCCTCCACCCCGTATCGAGCGCAACCTCGACCTCGAGGAGGAGCTGCGCAGAGCGTTTCGCGATCCGAAGGCGTGGATGCCGGACACGGTCGGAGCCGATCGCTCGGGCGTGAGGATCCGGCCCGCGGCGCCCGGCCAGTCACCGGCCCTGCACCCGCTCGGACGACTGCAAGCACGTCAACGGCAGGTGCCGTTTGGCATCACGGTTCAGCGATTTCAGGGGCTGCCGATTGCGCCGCAGCGCTGGACTGTTGCAGGCGCAGGACTGTCGGACGATGACCGGAAACCACTCGCGGTCGAGTTGCGGGATGACTTCGCCAGAGCCCAGTACTTCGATCTCAGCGAGGGGGACCAGCTGTCCGCCCGAGGGTTCACCTCGGAGGTGTCCGGCGGCGTGGTCGTCCCTGCGAGCCCGAGCCATGGGACGGTGATCGAAGCGAAGGACGACACGTTCGACGAGAAAGTCATCGCCGATCCCGCCGAGCAGGTCACGTTGCCGCGCACCAGACACCGAGCGACCACGCGCGCGCCGCTCGCGTCACCTTTCCTCGAGCTGGTGTCCGGCGCCTTCGATATGCACGACGAAGCCCGGTGGTGGACCGACCAGGGCCGCCGCGCGGTGGTGGTGCACGCGACGCAGCCGCTGGCGGCCGCGAGCGTCGACTCGATGCAGCGGCAAATCCTCGCCGAATCGCTCGAAGGTCGCAGTGTCGTGCAGGCGTCCGAGATACTGGCGGCCGCCGCGGCGCAGGGCTTGCGCGGCGTACAACTCGTCGAAGCGTGGGAAACGAAACCATGAGTCAGCGCTACTTCCTTTCGTACGTGCGTCAGGGAGCATCCGCCGGCCTGTTGCGGCCCGACCCGCTGAGCGGCGCCATGGCGGGCGCTCCGGAGATCCAACCCCGTATATTCGTTTCGCGCGACGGCGCCGAGCCCCTGCGCCTCGAGGGTCCGACCCTGAGGGTCATGGACCCGTCGGACGTCGAGTCGATCTCGGCCAACCTCGTCGCCCGGCAGTATCCCCACCCCGGCTCGACGAACGGGCCGCCGAATGAGTTCGCGTACATCGAGTTCATGCGGGCCGATTTTCCCTGGATGTTCACGCCGGCCGCCGCCGCCGGCGGCCGACTGCGGCCGTGGATCGTGCTGGTCGTGGTACCTCTCTCCGTTCATCTCACGGACGAGCGCCCGCTTCCCAGGTTGAAAATTCCCGCCGGCGAGTTGCCGGATTTGAGCGATTCCTGGGCGTGGGCCCATGCGCAGGTCATCGCGGACAGTCCCGCCGACATCGACGCGGCGATCGCGCGCGAAGGCGCGGGCGCCGTGTCGCGCCTGGTGTGCCCGCGCAAGCTCGCGAGCGACACGTGGTACCGCGCCTGTGTGGTCCCGGCGTTCACGAAGGCACTTCGACCCTCATGGGAGAGCGCGACAGGGACGGCCGACGTTCCCGTGTACCTCTCGTGGGACTTCCGGACGGGACCGCCTGAAGACTTCGAAGAGCTCGTCACGCGTTTGAAGCCGGCGGAGCCCGCAATGCTCGCGCAGCTCGGCACTCGAACGGTCGACGCGGCTCGCCCCTGGCCGACCGGCGCCCTTCTTCGGGAGCTTGCGGGCGAAGCGGACGTGACCGCGCCCGTGACGTTCCAGCAGGATGGTGCGTTTGCGGTGCCCGCTCAAGGGTCGCGTCCCTCGATGGATGATGCCTCGAGAAACGCACTCGTCTCTCAGCTCACCGAACAGTTGAATCAGGGCGTGAGCGACACCGCCCCTGACCCCATTGCGGAGCCCGGCGAGGGTGGCGAGGCGGCCACGACGTTGCACCTCACGCCGCCAATCTACGGCCGCTACTATCCTGGCATCGACAAGGTCGATCCGTCCGCCACGCGCTGGACCGACGATCTGAACCTGGATCCCAGGCGTCGCGCCGCCGCGGCGATGGGCACGCGCTACGTGCAGAAGCATCAGGAGTTCCTGATGGCGAGGTCGTGGGACCAACTCCAGGATCTCGAGCAAGCCAACCGTCTGCGACGCCTGGCGGAGCTGGCGAGCGTGACGGGCGATGCGCTGCATCGGCGTCACGTCACCGCGCTGACACCCTCGGAGATGCTCACGGTTGCCGCGCCTGCGCGAACCCGCCTCATGCAGGGCGAACGCACACTGGAAGCCACGGTTCACGCCTCTCCGCTCCCGGATGCGGCCGCGACACCGGCCTTCACCCGGCTCGTCAAGCGGCAAGGATCCCTGGGCCGCCGCCTCTCGTCGAACGCCGCATCGGCGATGGTCGAGCGCACGCTCGCAGGCGAGCTGCGTCCCCGGGTTGCCACCAGCACCGCGCCGATCGTGAGTCTCGCGCTGCCGTTCCACGCAGCCGTGTCCAATCTCACCACCCGGCGGGCCGCGCCGTATCGCGACCTCGTGACGGGCGGTGAGAAGCAGGCGCTCGCAGGCGCACTTGCCACAGTGCACGTCGCTGTCACGACGGCAGAAGCCGGGGACTCGTTCCCCGTACAGCTCGAGCCGGTGCGCGCCGCGATGCGCGGCACGCTCGGGGCGTTCAACCTCGCGGCCGGAACCATCGAGCCGCTTCGCACGCTGTTCGAAACGCCGAGCGCCGTGGCCGCAGCGACGGAGGCCGTCACGGCCGTCAGCAACTACATCGCCACCCGGGAGCCAATCGTCCCGGTTCGGCCGCAGCCCGAGGTGGCAGGCGTGGACGTGAGCCTGCTCGGCACCGCGCTCATGTCGGCGATGCGGCCGTCCCTGTCCTTGCAGCGTCGGATCAAGGATCGGATGACAATCCCGTTCGCCGAGCCGGCCGATACGTTCGGCCAGGTCATGGCCCACCCGCGGTTCCCCGCGCCGCTCGCGCTGGCCGTGCTGCACGACTGGCCGAACATCGTCCTGCCGAGCCTCGGAACGTTTCCGATGAACAAGGTCACGCTCCTCGAAACGAACCCCGCCTTCATCGAAGCGTTCCTCGTCGGTGCCAATCATGAGATGAACCGCGAGTATCTGTGGCGCGAGTTCCCGACCGATCAACGGGGCACGCCCTTCGCGCACTTCTGGCCCAGGCTGCGAACGGACCGGGATGACGGCCGCGAAATCGACCCGATTGCGACATGGCGGCTCGAACGGCGTCTCGGAAAGAACCTCGCGGGCGGGCGCGCTGAAGAAACCGTGCTCCTCGTACGCGGAGAAGTGCTGCGGAGGTTCCCGAACACCATCGTGATGGCCGCTCCGGCACGCAACGGGCAAACGGCCGGCGATCTCGCACAGTGGCGGTTGCCGGAATTCGTGATGCCGCTCGGCAACGATGCAGTGGCGTACGTGTTCAACCTCCGCCTGTCCAATCAGAGCTTCGATCCGGCGAGGTGGTTCTTCATTTTCCAGGAACCGGTGTCGGTGCCGCGGTTCGGGCTCGACGTGTCACGGCCGGCGGGGGACGCGATCCTGTCGTGGAACGATGTGGCGTGGGGCGATGTCACTGGCGCGGCGCGTCCCCAGTTTCTGGATACACAGGCCAGGTTGCCGGCGCCTGAGAATCCCGCCGGAGCGACGTGGGATCCCAACCGTGTGACGGCGGCGGACGTCGCGGCCGTCACGGTGCAACGGCCGTTCCGCATTCTCTTCCACGCGCGGGCTCTCCTGGGGTGACCGTATGGCCAGTCTCGCCGAATTGATCAAGGCGCGGCATCAGGTGACGTTTCAGCGCGAGCTCCTCGCGGCGCGGCGCGCAGCCCTCGTGGACAACCAGCTCCGACTCGAGTACGCGACCCATCGCGACGCGCTGCTGGCGCCGAGCTTCGCCGACCCGTTTCGCGCGCCGGAACGCGCCCTGCGCCGCCGGTTGAAAGAGACCCTGCCTGGCGAGCGGGACGCGCTGGCGGACGAGATTCGCCGCCTCGAAGATGAAATCCGCACCACCTCCGAGCGTGTCGAGCAACTGGAAGCGGAACAGCCACCGCTCTGGGACCCCAGCGCCCATCCGCTGGTGCTCTTCCCCGTTCGCCTCGAGACCGTTTTCCGGTCCAGCACTCGCGGTGTCGAGCTGCTGATCCGTGTGTACCCCGACGAGATCCAGGTTGACGCGCTGCGCCGCAAACTGTCCAGGAACGAGCAGCAGGCCGGCCAGACGTACTGGCGATCGATCTGGACGGCGCTGGGCGACGCGCCGACATTGCTGACACGAGTGGACGAAGCGTGGAAGAAACTCGGGCTGACCGTGCAGCCCGAGCGGTCGGCCTGGGTAGTGGCCGGCACGCGACCGGTGAATGCGCCGTCGGATCTCGCCAGCCCTGCCTCCGCCCCGGACGCCGAGCCCCGGTTCGATACGCCGGCTGATAATCCGGCCGAGACGGCCGGCGCTCACGTCGTGCTGCTTCCGGATCGTTGGGTGGCGTACGGGCTGGTCGACGACCAGCTGCTGTTTCGGCAGGAGGGCCTTCCGATTCGCCGTCCCCTGCCACTCACGGCGCTGCGGCAGACAGGCCGACGCGCCGCTGCCGCCGGAGACGGTGAATGGCTGGTCGACTTCGACAAGGCGCTCGCAGTCGGCATGGCGCTCACCGTGCCGCTCGAGGGCGCACGGCGGTCGATCGACCAGCTCTTCGTGGTCGGTACCTCGGCGACGCTCACGCCCGACGAGGCTGCCGGACAAATCGGCGACGCACTGACTACGCATGCCAACCGCAACGCGCTCGAGTTCCTTCCGCCGAGGGCGCCGACCAACAATAGCGCCGACAGCGCGTCTTCCTGGCATTCGGCCCGGCAACAGACCGTCGCTCCGGACGCCCTGCGCCTCGCGTTCAAACCGGAGACGATGCAGAACGCCGCGACTCTCGCGCGCGCGCTGGGAATCGACGGACGTGAAGCGCTGGCCGGCATCCCGAACGCGGCCGAAGACTGGCAGACCTCCGCCGGGATCGTCATGGACGCGCTCTGGCCGGCGATGACGGTCGACTGGGACCAGCTGCGGAGGAACGAGCTGAGCCTGAGCGAGTTCGGCAGCTCGACGCAGCAGGCGTCGGGGTACGACGAGACGACGATGGACGCCCTGAGAAAAGACGCCGTCGATTTCGTCAGGAACCGCGGACCGCTACCGGCCGTGCGCATCGGGCGGCAACCATACGGCATCCTGCCCGTCAGCTCACTCGATCTCTGGGTGAACGCGGACGAGGGGCCTGTCGAGGCGATGAAATTGGACGTCCTCAGGCACCTCCGACCGTTCTGGCAGGCCGGCCTGGCGAAGGTGCCGCGCGTCCATGGCCGTCAGGATCAGGATCGCGCGCTGCTCGAGGTGCTGGTGCAGGACGCCGTGTCGGCGCAGATCGCGTTCCGCAAGGCGGTGGGCCACGACAACTTCGACGCCGCCGAGCCGCTCACGATCACACCCGATCTCCCATGGCAATCGTCGCTGCTCACCAGGAACCTGCACGCGGAGACCGGCCTCTTCGATCGACCGCTCGTGGGAGATGGCGAGAAGCTCCTGCGATACTGGGCGGAGCGGCGGAGGATTATTGTCGAGGACTGCCTCGTGACTCCGCCAGCCGACGCGCAGACCATTCAGAACAAGGCCACGGCGTTCCTCGCAGCCGAGATGGGGGAAGGGCCGCCCATCACCAACACGCTCCTCTACGCGCTCTTCAACTACGGGCAGGGCCGCGAGCAGGACTCGATCATCGGCATGGACGGCATTACAGGCGATCCCAACGAGTTCTTTGCGCGCTGCGCGCGCCGGCAGGCGGCACTCCTCGATCGCCTCGCCACCGTACGGCCGTCAGAACTCGAGTTGCTCCTCATCGAGACGCTGGATCTCTTCTCGCATCGGCTCGACGCCTGGATTACGTCCCTCGCCACTCGCCGCCTCTCCGACATGCGCAAGCTCGCTCCGTCCGGCTGCCGCATGGGCAGCTACGGCTGGGTCGAGTCCCTGACCGCGCCCGAGAGCATTCCCGACTTCGACGAGGTGCGTGAGCGTGATACCGACACGTACGTGCTCGCCCCGTCGCTTCACCACGCCGCGTCGGCGGCAGTGCTGCGCTCGGGATTCGATGCGCACACGGACGAGGGCGCGTTCGGCGTCAACCTGACGTCCGGCCGCGCCCGGCGGGCACGCTGGATCGTGGACGGGGTACGAAGCGGACAGACGATCGGTGCGCTGCTCGGCTACTGGTTCGAACGCGGGCTCCACGATCTGCAGCAGGACCATCGAATTGCGCCGCTGCGGGAGCGCTTCCCTCTGCCGATCGTCGCCGGCCAGCAGGAGGAAGCTCCCGGCCAGCCGTTCGAGTACATCGCCGCGCGGAACGTCGCCGACGGCCTCGCGTTATACCGCGCTCTCGCCGGCACCAACGACGTTCCACTCACCGATCCGGCCAGGGCACTGGTCGCGGAGCTGAAAGGGGACGCGGTCGTTGGACCGCTCTGCAAAGGACTGCTGGATCTGGTCGACGCAGTCGGAGACCTTCTGCTCGCGGAGAGTGTCCACCATCTCGTGGGTGGCAACCCGCTCCGCGCCGGCCTCGCGGCCGACACGCTCGGCCGCGGCGAATCGCTGCCGGGCCGGTTCGACATCATCGCCTCGCCCAGGAGCGGCGTCGGCCTCATGTGCAGCGTGGCCGTCGTGCTTCCCGCGGACGCGACACCTGGCCCGGGGTGGAACGCTGACCGGCCCCGAGCGATCCTTTCACCGCAAGCGGACGCGTGGGTGAGCGGCATGCTCGGCCCGGCGGCGTCCTGGCGCTTCGACTGTGACATAGAGCTTGACGGAGCGACCACCACGGCCTCGGTCAAGCTGAGCGAGCTGAACCTATCGGCCCTCGACGTGGTGTACGACCTGCAGGTACGCGCCGCAGGCACCGCGTCAGTGCTCGAGCGCCGCGTGCTCGCGCACGTGTCGACCACCGCCGATCCGAAGGCCTCGGTGCAGCTGGCCACGGGTGCCCGGGGCGCCATGTGGCGAACGCTCGCATCGCACGTGCAGCGAATCACCGGAATGCTGCGCGGGGCCAGGCCCCTGGCCGTTCCGGATCTTGCGCCGGTCGATCGCGTACCGAATCCCGCACTCACCGCCACGAATTTCACGACCCGCCTGGCGCCGGCCGGATCATCGCCGTCCTCCACTCTGACCGCACTGTCGAAGGCCGCCAGGACTCTTGCCGCGGCGAGTGCCGCCAAACGCGATGCGGCGTCAGACGAGGTCGCGCTCGCGTCAGCCATCGAGGTCACCCATCGGGCCAACGAGTACCTGCGGGGGATGGTCCGAATCGGCCGCCACGCTCGACACCGAGCTCCAGCGCTTCTCCGCGGCGGCGACGGACACGGACAGGCTCCGAGCCGCGCGCACGGTGGAAACCGGTCTCCGCGTGCTGGCGGACTACGGAGTGGAGGGAAGCTACCCCGTCGTCAGCGCGACATCCCTGCCCACGGCGGCGCTTGTGGCCGAACAGGCCAGGCTCGTGCTCGTGACCGTTGAGAACTACCACCTTCCCCCGGACGGCGTCAGTCTCGACACGCCGACGCCGCTGCGTGCATGGCTCGACGAGCTGATCGCAGCGGTCCGCCGCGTTGCCGGCGACAGCTTTCCACTCGCCGCGCCGTTCGTGCCGGTACCGGACGGGGAGCTTGCGCAGAATCTCGAGGGGGACTCCCGCGTGAAGAACGCCGGATACCCGGACGTCATGATCTGGCTGCGGAGGCTCGCGCGAGTTCGCCCTGCACTGCGGGACTTTCACGACAGCCTCCTGACCGCCGAACTCCGCGACAACGAGGCGGCGGCGGTCCGGGTCACCCAGACACCGCACGACAGCGCGAACGATCAGTGGGCGGCGCAGGATTTCCGGGGACGGCGTCCCTCGGCGCCCCAGCGAACCGCCGTGCTGCACGTGCCTCATGGAGCGGATCCGAAAACACCGTTGTGCGGTTGGCTCATCGACGCGTGGTCGGAGCGGATTCCAGGCCTTACTGTGCTCAAAGACGATCCAGACTCCGACCGATCCGAGCTGGCTGGCCTGACGTTTCATTTCAACCAGCCTGATGCGCAGGCGCCGCACGTCATCCTGGTGGCCGTGCCACCTGACGTCAGCAAGCCCTGGACTGAAGAGGCGGTGCTGAAGATTGTCAGCGAAACCCTCGACCTCGCCAAGATCCGGGCCATGGATCATCGCGACCTTCCGAGGGTGACTCCATTCCTTCCCGTCACGTATATCGCGATGGCGGACGACGGCGGCAAATGGCCGCTCGAGATGGACCCGGATCTGTTCTGAGGTGCGGCTGTGGATGAATTGAGGTTGGAACCGGTTCCCTCCGGCAGCATCAACGACACGCTTGCAGCCAGGATCCACGATCCGCTCTGGTTCCTCGCGCGCCAGTGGCAGCTCGGCGAGTTCCAGGGCGACGACGCCGGCTCGCCCAGGCTGCTCGAAGTCGCCGGGACGAGCCACCCCATTGCCGCGTTCGCACTCGGTGAAGGCCCCTGGCAGCCATTCGATCCCCGAGCGTCTCCACTTGACGCCGCCGCCGAAGCGATCCCCGAGACCCGCGATCTGCGGCTGGCGGTCGAGGCGGGCGCCCACTTCCTGCGGCTGCTGGCAGCAAACGGTCTGCTGGACTATCGCGATGCCAGCGTCACCACGTTTGGTTTTGCGACGCTCGATCCGTTCTCCCCGGATCCATTGCTCGCCGCCTGTGCCGCCGCCGTCCCTGACGCGGAACGACTCGCTGTGGGGCTCGATTCCTTCGTCCAGGGGCGCGCGAGCGGATTTCAGGTCAAACCGGCGGATCGGACCGCTGCCGTCGCCGTGGCGAAGGAATGGCTCGCCTGGTTTTCGGCCGAGCGCGGACCTGCATCGTCCGCAGGCGACGCGTGGGATCCTCATCGGCTCGAGCACAGGATTCGCGTCGCGTCGGCCGCTGGAGGAGGCGTGGTCTTCCGGGCAGGAGACTACGCCGGGGAGACGCTCGACTGGTGTGAGTTCGATCTCGTGGACGACGCGGAGGTGCCGGAGTTGTCAGGCGCGTCCGGGCGGGAAGTGCGCGTGCGGGCAACTCCGACGCCGGTGACGTTCGGGGGCATGCCGGCCCCGCGTTATTGGGAGTTGGAAGATGCGCGGTTCGATTTCGGGAATGTCGATTCGGCCGGACACGATCTGGGACGCCTGCTGCTGGTCCAGTTCACGATGGTCTTCGGCAACGACTGGTTCCTCGTACCTGTGCCACTCGGCGTGGGGACCGTCACGCTGCTCCACGAGGTCGTCCTCACCGACGTATTCGGCCGGCGCTTCTCGATGACCCGGGCGGGGAAGGACGAGCCGCAGTGGAACCTCTTCTCGCACGAGACGACAAATGGCGGCCCACACCCGGCGGAGGGAGCCCTGTTCATGCCTCCTGTCACTGGAACGCCGCTCACCAGCGAACCGTCGGAGCTCGTGCACTTCATGCGAGATGAGATGGCCAACCTGGCCTGGGCGATCGAGCGATACGTGGAGTCGCCACTCGGCGACAGAATGGACCGACACGCCGCCTGGCGCTCGAAGCGGCGTGAGTTCGCGAACACGTCCAGCGAGATCCCACGCTATATCGTCGAGACCGAGGTACCGGACTACTGGATCCCGCTGCAGCCGCAGCAGCTGGCCGATCAACGCTCGATCCGGCTCGTCGTTTCGCCGCTGGTTGTGCCCTCTGCCTCTAGCGACTCTTTCGAAGCGGCGGAGCCCGATGGGACGCTGCTGCAGGCGCCGGAGGGCGGATCGCTGTGGCTGTACGAGGAGGAAGTGCCGCGCTCGGGGGTCACGGTGGAGCGCATTGCGAAGCTTGGACGCTGGCACGACGGTCGCGTGCATCTCTGGAAAGCCCGCAGGAAGCGAAGCGGCCGTGGCGAAGGATCCAGTGGTCTCCAGTTCGACGCCGTGCTGCCCGAATGACTCGGACGTACTCTCAAGCTCTCGTGAGCTCGCTGAAAGGGTGAAATGAAATGCCAGTCACATATCGCATACACCCGGCGATCGGGATTGCGCGCGTAGGCGACAGCGTCGACGATTTCTTCGTCGGCCCGGAGGCACCGGGAGTCCCCCCCACGTTGAACAGGCCGGACGGTTCATCTGCCCGCCCCGGTCAGTACAAGGACGAGCATCACCGGATAAAGAGGCAAGGGGCCCGGTTTCGCATTTACGCGTATACCCAGGACGATGCCGGGACAGTCAGCGACGTTCGTGAGATCACTGATATCGACGGGCTCATCGAGTGGGAGGTTCACCTGGTGAACGGGAAGGCGGCCGCGCAGAAGCTGGATGACGCCGGCCCGCGGAACGGGAAGACGGCGGAACGCGATCTTCTCATCATCGATCCGGGTCCGCACCGCATCAGCGGCGCCAACCAGGGGCCGACGGAGTTGCGCGGAACGTTCATGAAGACGATGGACGTGCACCTCGGAGATCTGCTCACCGACGGCGCCGGGCGCCTGGTGGTCCTCGGGGGCCATGGCCAGTCACAATCGGTGCCGGGCACCCCTCTCGTCGACTTCGCCGACAACGACGGCTGGTGCGATGACACGGCGGATGGTCCGGTTCGCGCAACGCTGCGGCTGAACGGCGAGTCCGCATCGGTGGCTGTCGACCCGGCGTGGCTGATTGTCGCCCCCCCTGATTTCGCGCCCCCCATCGAGAACGTCGTCACGCTCTACGACGCCGTGTATGACGTGATGGCGCGGTTCGATCCGCGGCTGGCGGTCACCGACTCGACCACGATTTCATTCACCAGAGACGTGTACCCGATTCTCCGGCGGGTGTCAGACCTCCACTGGGTTAGCGGGTTCGTGGCGACCCGTCACGGTCCGGGACAGAGCCAGCACTTCATCTCGCGGCTCGACGAGCTGTCGAGCAACACGCCAGAGAACGAACCGGCGCGCGGCGATATCTTCAGAGCCCTGAGATCGCCGAGGACGGGCCTCGGCCGCATGCCGAAGGTGCCCCGTCTCGCACTGGAGAACAAAGTCCCCGGTACAACCATCACCGAGACGCAGTACAGGCGTATGGAGCGCTGGGCGCTGGGCACCTTCGACGCTGATTGGCCTGGCACCGAGCCTGCGCCGACGCCGCTCGAGGACTTGCCTGAGGCGGATCGTCCGCACGCGCTGGACCGGGCTGCGCTCGAGGCGTGCGTCGGCGGGCCCTTCTACCCAGGGATTGAGGCCAGCCGGTGCATGGTCGATGAGGCGACGTACGATCGCACTCGCCTGTTCCGGCTGAACCCGGGGCTGCCTCCCGGAACCGTGACTGCGCCCATGGCCGTGCCATGGCAGGCGGACTTCAACGACTGCAGCATCGAAAACGGGGCAGACTGGTGGCCGGGCCAGCGGCCGAATCAGGTGGCTCGCGGCGCCGAACGACACGCGGAATGGGTTCCCCCGGCGTGGAGTGAGGCAGGGCGGGACCCGCGCCGAGCGATGGTCGACAACTGGGCGCAGCTCGGCTTCGTCGTTGCGAGAAACGTGGATGGAAACGTCGTGCATGAAGAGGATGAGCGCTTCTTCACTCCATGACTGCTCGGCCCGATGAATGCGATGTCGTCGTGCTGGGCGGCGGCCCGGCCGGAGCGGCGACGGCCGTCCAACTCGCGCGCGCCGGGCGTTCCGTCGTCATCATCGAGAAATCGCACTACGAGGCGGCGCGCATCGGCGAGACGTTGCCGGCGTCTGCGCGCCGGTCACTCGAGCGGCTTGGTGTGTGGGACGAGTTCCTTGCTGCGGGTCATCGGCCTTCGTCCGCGGTGCTGTCCGTCTGGGGCGAGGCTGAGATACACGACAGCCACTCGATCTTCAATCCCTATGGTCACGGATGGCACATCGATCGGCAGCGGTTCGACACGATGTTGGCCGGGGCGGCATCCCGCGCCGGGGCGCGCCTCTACCCGCATGCACAGATGTCATCGTGCCGGCCGCTTGGGGCTGCAGGCTGGCAACTCGAGTTGAGATCCGCTCTCCCCGACGGCCGGCGCAGCGATCTGCTCCGGGCCGGTTTCGTCGTGGACGCGACGGGCCGCACGGGCGTGTGGGCGCGTCAGCAGGGGGCGAACCGCATCGGTGACGACCGACTTGTCGCGCTCGTCGGCAGGTTGACGGCGAGGGCCAGGGCGCACGCCGAGCACGAATGTCCAGGCAGCGGCCACGACCACTGCACGCTGGTGGAGGCGTGCCGCGACGGCTGGTGGTACTCGGCATTGCTGCCGGCTGGTGGCGCGATCGCCACCTATCTGACTGATGCGGACCTCTTACCCAGTCGCGCGAGATGGTCCACACTCTGGAGGGCACGACTGCACGAGACCATTTACACGCGGACGCGACTCGACGCGCTTGAGATGGCTGCGGCCCCGACGGTGGTCGCGGCCACGAGCTCGCGGCTGGACCGAATCACCGGGCGCGACTGGCTTGCTGTGGGCGATGCGGCGATGGCTTTCGATCCCCTTTCGTCACAGGGTCTGTCGACCGCACTGAGGTCTGCCCTTTCCGCGGCGGACGCGCTGAACGCCTCCAGGTCAGGCAAGCCGGAGGCCATTCGCGACTATGACCGAGAGGCGACGAAATGCTTTCGCGAGCACGGCCGACTGCGCGCCGTGTACTGACGGTCGAGAGCGCCGCTGGCCCGACTCAGCTTTCTGGCAACGCCGTCACTCGGTCGGTGCGGTTGAAGATCGTCGTTCCATTCGCTGAAGCAGTGATCACAGGAGCCGCGATGAGCGTTGCCAATGATCGTGGCATCGCGCGTTCTTGAAGGACGCTGCGGCCGTGCTGGCTGCAGGAGAGTCGCCGAGCCCGCTGAGAGCTGAGAGCGCTCGACGAAACGGGGGCGCCGGCACTCGACGCCTCGTCAATCAGCCCGGCAGGCCTTGGAACGGCGAGCAGAGCAAGTGGCGGAGTTGAACTCTCCACCCGATCGGATCAAGACCTGCTTGTTTGGTTTGTGCCTGTCCGACGTTAATACACGTGTGAGGGAGTCGCGCGAGCCTGAAAGTGCCCTCTTGCTCGGTTCAAGAGGTGACTGTGTCCGCCTTCCTGAATATCCGGGACGAGATTCGTCATCAACGACGTTTTGCGGGGTGCATTGCGCCGCACGACCTGCCGGCGGCCCGCACGATTCGTCTTGCCATCCAGCGCGTCACGAATGAGCCCGGCTTCGTCTGCTGCGAGCAGCAGCGTCCCGACGGGCGTGTCGCCGTGCGGCTGTTGCAGCCGCGCACTGCCAGGGAACTTGCCCGTACCAGAGTAAGCACCGCGACTGCCGCAGCTGGCGACACCCTCGTCTGAATATCCGCCACGCCGCGAAGCCGCGGGTTCTCAAAAACACCGGTTCTGGAGAAAACACATGCCACTGACAGCTCCGCGATTCGCTGGCGAGCCCGTTCTCGAAGCGTGCTTTGCAGGTACTCATCGGATGTTGACCCCCGAAACCGGCCCGGCGGTCAGGAAGGTCCAGGAGGCGCTGGTCGATCTGGGATTCAGTCAGCAGCAGCAGGACGGTGTGTTCGGTGTTCACACGGGTGAGGCGGTCGTCAACTACAAGACGGTGCGCAACATTTTTCCGAACGACCCCGTCGTTGGCCCAAAGACGATGGCCGCTCTTGATGCCGAATGCGTGGACAAGCCGCCGGTGCCGTTTTCCGACCGCAACGAGTGGGTGTCGTGGCGCGATCGGGCCAGCGTGCCGCGAGTCGGCGCATTCGATTTCACCCGGGCTGATGAACTGGCCCGCCGCATCGCCGGACAGCCATTCACGTTCGATGCAGAATCGAGCTGGCTACCCGGACCGCTGCAATCAGCGCTCGTGCAGAGTCTCTCCGCGTTTCTCGATCCGAACGGGTCGCCCAATGGGCCGGGTACGGACCCCGCGACATGGGGTGTCGGTCCGTTCGATCTGAACCACTACCATCTTGTGATGGATACCCAGGGGGGTGCCACACCGACAAATTTGGCAGATGGGCCCATCCTGACGTCAAAGGTGAATCTCCTGCAGGCGGCGGCGCTGGGGGTGCCAGGAGCAGCCAGGCACAACTCCATCTGGACGAGCGAGTTCCGCCGCCTGCTTCTGACGAGTGGGTTGCTTCAACAGTTTGGCACGCTTTCCACCGACGGCTTGAACGCGGCGACCGTGAGCCAGCCGCTACTCGCCATCTGGCATTCGTTCGAGCATCCGCCACGCTGGAGACCGACTGCGATGACGGATGCGTCTCTGCAACGTCACTGGCAGACACAGGTTGCGCCAACGCCCACGCTCCCGACACCATCGTTGCTCACGCACGCCACGATCGGGAACTTCACGCACCTGCTGTTCCAGGTCTCGTTCTACGTCAGCAAAGCCGGAGTGATCACGGCCATGCCAGGGGGAGGACTCGAGGTCGCGAGCATGGTGGGGCTCACGCTCGACGAGGTCCAGGCCGCGCAAGCGCTGCTGCCCTAGGGTCCTGACTAGCCGCGTCCTCGACGGCCTTGCCCTGAGAACCTTCTTCCAGCGACATGGTGCGCTCCGTTTCTCGCGTTGAGTATTCATGGCTGGCGGAGATGAGGCTCAAGAGCTTACAGTCCCTCGATGGTCCAGGTCTCGCTTTCGAGATCGGGCCCGTTGGTGAATGTGAGGACGATCGCCCCCGTCCCGCCCACGAACCGGTCGAATCGGTCGATCGGCGGAATGCCGACGACGATCGACGTGGGACTGGCCGAGAGCACTTGGAGGACGACCGATTCGTCGGCGTGCTGCACTTCGGGATCGAATGGCTCGGAGAGCCGGCACACCACGGCGGGCACCTGACCCACGCCGAGATCCAGGCCATGGCCCGCAACCGTGATCGTGACATTCTCCCCGGAGGGATCGCGGCTGAAGCCGAATGGATCGAGGCTTTCGATACCTGGAGGGTCCAGCACCTCGAACGCGTCGGCGGCCGTCGTCGTTCCGCCGTCGGTCGTCACCGCGAGCGCGCACAGCCCGGGCTCGAGTGCGGGCACCCGTGCGTCGATCCTCGACGGGCTTCGCGACAGCACCTCGGCCTGGGCGTCGCCGAAGTGGACGACGAGCTGGCCAACGTTGAAGTTGCGACCCACGAACCGGACAACCGAGCCCGAGATGCGGAGGTCGTCGTTGGGAGCGAGGCCCCGTTTCGGCGCGACCTCTTCGATTGACGGTGACAAAGCCATCTAGATATCCTCCAACGTCGTCGTTTCTGTGAACACGACGCGCTCTCTGAGCTCACCGAGTCCGGCGATCGTTCCGGGGTCCGGGTCGGCAGTGCCGACAAGTTCGACTTCACGCACGCGGACGCGAAGAGGGTCGAGACCGTCCGGAAGCTGCAGCGCGATCGACGCGCCGAGGCCGCCCTGACCGGTCTGGCCGGGTACTGCCTGCCAGGTGATCGCGCCGCCACCGACATCGTCGAAGGCAATGAGCTCCACTTTTTCAACAGCGCGAGATCGCACAGCCGCATGCTCGAGGAATACATCGACGCGGTTGGGCCGTGGACCGGCCGGGCCGACTCCCTCGAGAACGACCTGGACCTCGCGTCCTCGCCGTGTGATCGTCAGCGCGCGATCCGGGAGCAGCTGAACCATCTCCGTCTTGACGACCTCGGACAGCCGTAGATCGAGCCCCGAATTGCCGTCAATGTCAACCAGGCTACCGGGCTGATACCGCGCGACCGCGAGCTGGACGAACGGGCAGTACCGAGGACGCCGCGACGGTCGGCATCACCACGTCGACGTACCAACGGTCGTTGTGAAACCACGCCTCGTAAGGCACGAAGTCCACGCTCTCGCCCAGCTCTGCCACCAGCGCGCTCGCGCCCGCGGACGCCGCCGCCGCGAACATGTCGGCCGTCGGCCAGCGCGGTGGCATGCCGGTGTCCTGGATGGGATCGCGGCCTGCCTGCGTGACGTACGGGCTCACTTCAAGGGGTGGGCGGCCATCTGTCGATACCATCACCGCGAGTTGTTCGCCGTCGCCGGTCTGATACCAGGGACGCTCGATCTCGATGCGGACGTGGCCTCCCGTGCGCGTGCGACGGAGAATGACGGCGCCGTCTTCCGCCGCCTGGGTTCCCTGCGTCCAGGCAAATGCGGGAGAGGCCGACAGGACGACAGGAACCGGGGGCCGCGCGGAGCTCAGGATGTTCACTGGCTGATCCAGCTTCTTCACGACGACGAACGCCTGGGCCGGCTCGCGCCTGTCGAAGAACTGCCGGAACCGGCTCGCGGCGGTGATGGTGTAGGTGACGCTTCGGTGGCGCGTGTCCCCGAACTCCTGGCGGAGGACATCCTTCAACGCGGCATCGCCCGGGTTGACGAGGACCGTCTGCACCCGAGCGGTCATCTTCTGTGGGCGTCGGTCGTCACGCCGCTCGAACCACTCGGCGGTGACCTCCACCTGTCCGGGTACTGTTGGTGTCGACGCCCAGATCCGGTGGTGTCGGTTCGAGCACGGCGCAGGTGTCACCGGGTTGGCGGCGGGGCGTCAGCGTTCCCCGGGGCGTCTCGAGAGGCCGCCGTACGGCGTGCACCAGCGTCACCAGGCGCGCTGGCGTCACCATGGGGTGCCGCCCCGCCTGGACGAGTTCGGCGGCAGCGGCAGGGAGATCAGTGACGGCAGTGAACGCAAAGTGATCGAGGAATCCACTGCGGAGAAATGTTGACACCTCGATAGTCATTCGCTCGGCCTTGCCCAGACGCACGACGAGAACATCCTGGGGTCCGTCGCTCTGCCAGGCGACTGGAGTGGCGTTGCCTGGCGCGCCCTCTCTGAGCTCCAGGTGCTTGGGAGCAGATCCGGCCACGGCTCGGTCCACGCTCGTTCGGTTTGTTGCGCGACGAGCTCACGCGTCTCGATCCGCGGAAAGACGCAGATGCCACCGGCCGCGGCGTCCGGCAGCTGAACGCCATCGGCATCGCCGCGACTCGTTCCCCGCTTCAGCCATTCGAACGTTCGTTCGACGGGCACGTTCTTCAGCATGTCATGTTGTTCTGCAAGGGCAAGCGGCGCCGGCGGCGCGAGAAACACGCGTCGCGGCGTGACCGGATAGCGAGGATTCCCCTCGGCGAATTCCGCGACAGACTCGTCGCGCTCGCTTCGGATCACGACCACCGTCGCGGACTCGCCTGGCCCGAGGCCGGCCGCAAGGCTGCCATCGGGGAGCGCGACCTCAGGTGACGCCACTGGTTCATAACGTCTGTACCCCGTGAGCTCGGTCGCGCAACGCGCCGCTGCCGGATCGGCGAGGGCCAGCCCGCCGCCGGCAATGTCGGCGGCGCGGGCGCGCAGACGGTACTGCTCGCCGAATCGCAGGGCCGGCAGGGTCTCTTTGGGCACCTTGAAGGTCCACCGGAAGTCGAACGGTACGCTGGCCCGCCGTTCCGGCTGTCGCTCCGCGATGCCCCGGTCGAACACCGGCTGTGGCACCGCCAGGCTCCAGCCATTCCAGCGCGCGACGATCTCGTCCGCACGAATCGCGCCGCTCCCATCGATTGTGGCGGCATGCGCTTTGACGTGCCCCTCTTCCCTTGCGCCGGCAGCGCCGATGTCCATGTCCGCACCTACCGTGTAGGTCGCGGCACGTTGCTGCAGCGACAGCCACTCCCGGCCGCCGTGTGGCAGCACGTCGATCCGGTAGCCGAGCAGGAGATCATCGGCCGTGAGAACCGCCTCCCCCATCGAGTTGCGCGTCGCGTTGGTCACAGCCGCGGAACGGCGCCCCTCGAAATCCGTCGCGCGACCGTTCCGGAGCAGCGTCAGTCCTCCCGAACGCAACGCCGGCAGCGTTTCCGGCGGCTGCTCGTTTCCGTTCGTGGCGACGGCGAGCGACCGCGCCGCGCTGCGCAGCCTCGCCGTTGCGCTGTCGACGTCCACGGTGGTCACGCTCCATCGTGGCGCTACGGCTGGAGGCGTCGGGCGGTCGTCGGTCAGCGTCACCATGCCGTTGCTGATGTTGTCGGTGGAGCCGGGCAGGAAGGTCCCGCCGTAAGCCGTCCACGGCGAGACAATCGTCGGAACGAGCCCGGCAGCGGCCGCGTCCGGCCAGCGAACGCGCACGACGCCGTCGGCATGCGCAATCGTGGACGCCGGCAGCGTCAGCTCGATGATGAAACCGAGAGCACGAAGCACGGCCGGGTGCTCTCTCAGCAGCGCCACCGTGCGATGGAAGTCCGGCGGCTCGGCGGCGCCCGATGCCGTGGCAGGAACGGCCCGGCTGGGCTCGGTGCTCCAGTTCGTCTTCAACTCGGCCTGCACGGCAGAGACGAGCGGTGACCTGCCGTCGCGAATGTCGATCCGGGCACAATTCTCGAACGTGCCTCTGACGGCGGCGGCCTCGGCAGCGGTGGGCGCGACGTCCACCGCGGGTGGCGCGTTGGCGGGTCGCGTCGTGCGCACCGTCGTGCCGGCACCGAAGAAAGCGTCCCAGACGCCGGCCTGCGGCCTGACATGCGGCGGCGGCACGGACACGGGTACCACGTCCATGTCGGGGCCCGTCGCGAAATCCACGACCAGCGTCCCGGTCACGAGGCTCGGCGGCGGCCACTGTGCCATGCCCGCCTCGGCCAGGGAAGCCCGTTCGAGCTTCGGCATGAGGGCGATTCGCAGGTGCGCCACGCGGGTGCCACCCTGCTCCGTGATTCCGCCCGGGACGGCGATCCACAGTAGTTCGCTCACGATGCAAACGCCTCTCTATAACCCTGCCAGTCTTCGCGACGCGCCGCCTCGCTGGCCTCGTCCTCGCCCGGGGGCGGGGCCAGCTCTCGCGGTGCGCCGCCAGCGATGACCCAGACGCCGCTGTCGATGGTCACCGATTCCGAAATCAACGTGAGGTCGACCTCGATCACCAGGGTCGCGCGGCCCACAAGACGGTTGCCCCGCGACTCGTAGCGCAGGTCGACACGGAGCTCCACCGAGACCGAGATCAATCCCAGGACCTGCAGGCTGCCGCCGAGGCGCAGGTACCCCGCCACGACGACCTCGCCGTCCGCCCCTTTCTCGAAATGGATTCCGCCGAGCGCATGGACCTCGCCCGAGGCGATCACGAAGTTCACCGCGAGCGTCGCGCCGAACTCGAGCGACGCTTCCAGCCGCGTGATCCCGCTGCCCGCGATCTGAAGCTCGATGTATCCACCGCCACCTAGCATCAGCACGCTGAGGTTGAACGGATTCTCGCGGCTGGCGAACCCCAGCGACACGGTGACCGGCTTCTTCTCGAACGGGACCTCGATGCCCAGGGACACGGCGATCCGGCGCAGCACGAACGCGCCAAAGGAGGCGTCGGGAATCGCCAGCGCGAAGCCGGCGGTGATTCCGGATGGTGAGACGCGCACGGTCGGCGACGCGCCACCCAGCAGCGGCTGAAGGCGATCGCGCAACTCCATCAGCAGCTTCAGGCTGCCGTGAAAACTGATCTCGAGGCCGGTGATCTTCAGGTCGGGATCGCGGCCGGGTCGCTGCGCGAACTCGACCGATCGAAAACGCAGTTTCAGCAGCTCCGGTCCCTCTGGCGGCAGGACCAGGTCGAAGTTCGACACCTTGCACACGATCTCGGACTTTGCCTCCGAAGTCTCGACCGCGAGTTCCAGCTGAGTCGATGCTCGCGCCCGCAGCGGCCCGTGACTCTTCAGTCTCAGCTGCTTCCACGTCATCCGGGCACCTGTCGGCCGACCGTTCTCGAAGACAGGAAGGATCGCGGGCGGCGGCGGAGCGCCGCCGGCGCCGCCGATCTCGACGACCGACGCGAGGGGAAAACCGAGCAAGGTCGCACCCTCGAACGCCTCAGACAGGTTGGGACCGCCGCCCGTGTCCAGGGCAGCCTCGGCGACAGGACCGAGCGAGCGCGAGATAGCGTCGACTGTGAACCTTGGCGCGACCAGCCCGCCCGAGCGGCCCGGTTGATCCGTGAAGTCGATCTGGACCACGCGATCGGCAAGCGGCTTCAGCGCGACCGCGGCGCTCTCGCCCACCCGCAGGAACTCCTCGCTGAACGCGAGTGGCACGCGACTCGCGACACCCGGTACCAGCGCGCGCAGCGCCGGGAGCTCCACGGTCGCGTGCGCGAGCGTCGCGCGGAACGTGTGGTCATGCGGCCGGCCCGCGAGGGCGAGCTCGTGGACTTCGTGCGTGTCGGCGGGTTCCGGGTTCGAACTGCGGACCAGATCGATGCGCGTCGGCGCCAGTTGGATGCGGCTGTGGGGCGCCCACGCGGCAGCCAGATCTCTCGCGACATTCTCATCGGTCAGCGACGTGAACGCGGGAAAGCTCTGGTCGGCCTCAATCGACACGTCCTCCACGAAGATCAACGGCACGGAGAAGAACACGTCGCCGATGGCCCCGGCGCACCGAACCGGGAACCGGATCGGCTTCCCATCCATCCCGTGCGGCATGAAGAAGATGTTGCGGGGCTGTTCCTCGGCCGCCGCCAGAGCGGCGATCGTCGTGCGCAGCTGATTGATTTCCCCTTCCAACTGCTGCTGGCGAACCGCATCCTGATTCCCCTGCAGTGCGAGCGCGGCGAAGGTGCGAGGCAGATTGTTGAACTCGTTGACGGCTGCCTCGAGGAGTTGAGCGGCATCCCTCGCCGCAGCGTCATTCTCGGCCCTCGCCCGCGCGAGATCCTCATTGCCGGGCCGCTCGGCAAGCAGCCTGTCCCTTTCTTCTTGAGGTGCCTCTGGATCCAATCGATCGAGTGCCTCGTCTATCTCCGCCCGCTTCTGCTCGAGAGCGCCCAGGTTCGTGGCCGCTGCGTTGGCGGTGTCCCGCGCGGAGCGAAAGGCCGGCGCGAAGCCGACGTCCGAGTTCTCGTAGTCGGTGAAGGTCGCAGGCTGCGCGTCGAGAAGGAGCTGAAGCGCGTCGGCAAGCGGACGTTCCTCAGCCACCCGCTCGTCGAGCTGGCGCTGCAGATCATCCGGTGGAAACGGCTGGCGGGCGCGTGTCTGCCAGTCCGGGTTCCGTAGATGAGCGAACTCGAGGACGCGGATCTCCACGTTGGAGAACGGAAACGTCCGCGCCAGCGCCTCATCGTCGACGACAGGACCTCGGACCGGTTCGGTGACGATCAGGGTGGACCGTCGCTGCAGCACCGCGTCAGCACGAAACGCCGGGTCCGACGCCATCGGCGCCGGGTTGAAGACGCGGTCGGCGACCTGCACGAACGCCGCGCGATGACCAAACGGATACAGCACGCCCCTCGACTCGACGCGGACGTGCGAGTCGCGGCCCAGGGACGTCTGATGCTCCCAGGAGGACGTGGGCCACACCGCTTTGGCCGTCAGCGCGCCTCCGAGAGCGGTCAGGTCGAGGCGTTTGACGTCGGGACGCCGCTCCCGGCTCTCGTCGACGATCGTCTGACGCTGGGCGGCAGAGAGCGGTACGCTGTCGAGGCCGGCGACATCGGGCTCGCGTCTCCGCGGCACCAGTGACAGGCCCGCGTCGATCGGCGTGCCGTCCCCGGCTTTGAGGCGCAGCCGCCAGAGGCCGATGACACCCCGCGGCGAAACAACTGGCAGCGTTCGCGGCTCCAACAGGACCGGGATGCCCGGGTGCCGGGCCGTCATCGTCACCAGCAGACGCCACGGTATCTCGACCGCCGTGGCGTCGTCGGGATCGTCAGGGTTCGAGAGAGCGGTTCGAGCCGGATCGCCGATCACCTCGAGCAGGCCCTTCGCGTTGAGCTCGAACGAGGCCCCTCTCACCACATCGCACTGCAGGCGGCTGATGCCGCCGAGGCGCGCATCCCGTCGTCCAAGCGCGACGTCGTCAATCTTTTCTTCGCCGATGGATTGAGGCGGGAACGTGAGGAAGATTCGCGCGTGATCGCCGGTGGCCGTCAGGCGCGACCGCCCGGTGGCGGCGTCAGCCTCCAGGTCGAAGTCGGACCACT
This sequence comes from uncultured Acidobacteriota bacterium, assembly GCA_963749835.1. Classification (GTDB taxonomy): domain Bacteria; phylum Acidobacteriota; class Vicinamibacteria; order Vicinamibacterales; family 2-12-FULL-66-21; genus JALZOC01. Next base: position 799,492 of record CAVVOD010000001.1, on the reverse strand, counting down.
GCACGCCGACGACGAGCAGATCAGCGCGACGGATCAGCAGAAACTCAGGTGACAGGGCCATCGTCGATCTCCGTATCTCCCGGCCGTGGGAACTGCCGCTACACCGAGTCGACCACCGTCAGACCGCCTGACTGACTGTGTTGAGCGCTGTCCCGCCGGCAGGCAACCCTGCGGCGTCGAGCAGCTCGGCGACCTGTTGCTGGCCTCCCCAGATGCTCGGGCACTGCGTCCCCGCATCGGTAAGCTCCACGGCGAATTTCAGCCCCCAAACCCATAGTCCCTCCTACTGATCACTCGACCATCCGCGGTGTGGGCGTATTGATGCGTTTGAACGGCCTCCACTTCGTGCCCCCAATCAGAACGTGATGAGCACCGCGAAGTCCCGCGTCCCGTCCGTGGCGGTCGCAGCAATCTGCCCGCGGCGGTTGATGCCTGCCGCGCGAACGATCCGCAGGCCGTCGACGAGTGCGGACAGGTCCTCGAACTGGCCAGAGATCACGCGATACGCTCGCGGCGATTCCTGGCCTTCAGCGCCGACGATCGCACCGTCGTCGTTGACGGCCAACGCGGTGCTGAACCGGCTGTCGACAACCGTGGTCAAGTCGCCGGATAGCCGGAACAGAGACGCAACCGATGTCGCGACAGGGCTGGCGGCGTCGCCGGGCTGCGCGTCGCCGACAATCGTCCCGACGTTGTTGATCGCGCGCGCGACATCGTTCTCTCCCATTCCTGGTAACGGCTGGCCCAGTGGAGGATTCGGCGGGGAGAGGATCCAGTGATACGCGAGCCGGACCATGCGTCCGCCACGATGGATGCGGTGCGATCCGACGATCTCGCCGAAGTTGTTGATGCCGAGCGCCTCGCTGGCGCCGGCCACCGGATCGATGCCCGGTTTGGGCAGTTCGAGCATGCCGCCGACCGACGGGTCGAAGACGAACCCACGCGGACCGTCCGGCGCATCCGAAACCCCGGCGATCTGGCCCAAGTCGTTGACCGCGAACGCGCGGCTGTTTCCGAGGAACACGCCGTCGGCGCCGGTCCCCAGCAGTGTTCCGAGCGGTACGGGATCCCTCGTCGCGCTCAGCCATCGAACGGCGCGAGTCACGACGGCGCCGGCAGCATTCACAGTTTCGCTGAAGCCGACTACGTCACCCTGTCGATTGATCGCGGTCGCGCCACCCTTGGCGTTCGGGTGTTCGGGCAGCGTTCCCAACTCAACAAAGGTACCGACCGTGGCGTTGGGGGCTGCCGGCCGCCACACGAATGGACGAGCGCTCTCCTCACTGCCGACGACATGCCCGTCGTCGTTGATGCCGCTGGTGGTGGCGGAGCGCCCGCGCTCCTGTCCGAGAATCGTGATGGTAGGCATGCTCGCCAGATTTCGAGACCGATACCCTATCATTCTTCCCGGCCCGCGCGCGGTGGTGCAGCAGGAATTCATCGAGTCGGGGCGTCACCGTCCGGATCTGGCGTGACGATCCCACGAAGGCAGGACTGCCGCCGCCCCCAGCCGCCTCAAGACGATGAAGGCAGAGGCCGGCGTCTGTCTTCACGCGCACGCGTAGCACCGACGCCTGTGGTGCGCGGGTTCTCGCGTGAGTGCATGGAAACATCCGGTTGAATTCCGCACAGGACACGGCAGGATTCCAATCGACGAATGTGCCGAAGGGGTTGTCTCTCCAGCCCAGACGTGCAGCTCGTAGAAGGCTGGCAGACGGCAGCGATTCGACGTTCCGACGAGCGGGAAGTGTTGCCCCAATCAGCGCCGGACTCAGTTGCCGTCGGGGAATCTCACGGGCTATCGGACGCGACGTCTCCTCGAGTGCTCTCGCGCGGTAATCACCGCGGCGACGGACGCGACGCAGCCAGCGAGCAGAATCCAGGTTGTGTTCCGGGTCTTCCTGGATTCGGCGTCATGGGCGGTTTGCTCGGGGGACGGCGAGCCCGGCGGTGTGGGCTGGGTCGTCACGACCATCATCCAGAGACCAGTCGTTCCTACGGCCCGTTCGGCTCTCGATGCGCTGATCAGTGGAATCGGTGGCAGATCGGCGAGCCATTGCCGTGCGTTGGGACGCCTCATCTTACTGTCGGGCCTCAGCGAGCGAATCGGATCCTTGACGCGATCGACAGCATTCTCCGCGGACCTCTCTCCGGTTGCTGGTGCGTGAGGGAGCCGAGACTTGGACAGGGACAGCTGACGTTTGGGTCCGCAGCCGGTCACCAGAACGAAGAGGACGATCGCCGAGCAGACCAAACGGATTCGCCCGGCCAGAATGAATTCTCGTGATGTGTACGGCAAAACGGATAAGCCCCCTGCGTCCACGGTTTGTGCTGGAAACGTCTTGGAATCCTGTCAGTCGCTGTCTGAGGCGCCACAGCGCGCGCCCGGATGAACGGACTCGACCAGCGTGCGCGCGGCTTCCCCGCTTCATGACGGCGCGTGCCGATCGCGGACTGCTCCAGGATCGGGAATGCACGGTAGCACCGCGTTGCGGCGACTAACGTCGCCCGTGCATCGCTGTTCGCCGCACTCGGGCGGCCTGGTGTTTCACGCCTCCGGATCGGGAGATCGTGGCCGCCCTGGCGCAATCACGCCAGCGAACGAGTTCACTGATGCGGACCCGCCGGAGCACGCGATCGCCGGGATTGTCAACCTTTCGCCGGAATTCCCGGCGTGGTCGCCGAACTTCTGCGACCCCCTGGTCACGAGCCGCGGCGGCGGGACAAGCGGTCACGAGTCCCGATGCGGTGCTTCGATCGACAGAACAATCTCTCGACGGGCCGACGGTGACAACGCACGAACAATGCCTGATCAATTCATATCGACGCTGAGATTCTCCACAGCTGAGTTCCAACTGTTTCCGGAGTAATACGAGGTCCGCTTTTTGCTGGGTCGCGGGGTGCGCTCGCTCGCTGAAGGTGGCGGGTTCGTCGTCAAATGCGTACGAATGGCGGTTCTGTATGCCGTTTGTTGCCTGCGACGTGGCGGGAACGATACTGGCGTGCCGCTGAATATCCTGCCCTACGGGGAACTTTAGTCAACCCGAAACAGCTTAGCGGAGCTGCAGGATCGCTGCCTTGTAAGTCTGGTTGATGTCGTCGGTGCGAGTTGGACGGCCGCGAGTCGGTAATGCTCAGCCACCGACACGCAGGATGTGCTCAGAGATTGTCCGGCACCTCCACTGCCCTATCACTGCAGGACAGCAATTACCATGAGTCACCGTCCGCCCACACGCCCTGCGCGCATCGCTTCGAAGGAACCGCCGCGCGTACGCGTCAATTGGCCTCTGACCGACGACGAACTCCCACGACACAGGCGGTCCAGCCCGGAGAGTGCGGAAAGATTCGAAGCCCCAGAGACACAGCCGGGGGGGGCTTCCGCGGTGGACTGTTCAGCCGCAACGGACGCGCTCGGCCTGTTCCCATCTGAGATGGACGTGGCCACCCTGTTCCCATCCGAGACGCGCGCGCCAGGACTCCCGGCGGGCTCGGAGGAAACGGCACAAACGCAGCGTGGCCTCAGGCTCGATGTGCTCGCAGGGCGACCGGCGGCGCCGTTCCCTGTGCCGGAGCCCCTGCTGGCCGCCGTCTCCGCTCCCCCACAGTCACGGACGCCAGGGGACGGGGCAGAGACGCGTGACGACAGCGAGCCCGCGTATGCCGGGAGCGAAGCCGTTTCGACATCCGGAATCGCAGTGTCACCGAGTGCGAGCGCGCTCGACTCGGAGGGCCCGCGTGACCTGGCAGGCGAGATTGCCCACTTGCAGGCGCTGATCGGAGAGCTCACTCAGCCGATTGAGTGGCGCATCCCCGGCGTCGGCGGGCGGTGACGGCGCGCAGCCCGTGTCAAACTGGCCAGCCTCCTGGAGCACTGACCCTCGTTACTGATTCAGCAATGCAGTGGCCTGACGTTTCACGCGTTTCCTGTCTATTCGATTCGTGCCGGCTGAATGGTTGCGCAGCGGGCGCTCCCGCCCGCGTACTTTCCATATCGTCGGCTGCACTGGATCGAGCGCGGCGTGGCCGCTCACGCGAAGCGGCCATACCTGTCCGCGCTTAGAAGCTCGCTGTGTTACGGAGATTCTCATGATTGATGCTTTCAAGAACCTCGCGGCCGGAAACAAACGCGAGGTCGTCCTCTCCGAGCGCCAGGAGCTCGAGCACCTGATCCAGGCCGCACGCGCGGAGCGGACGGCGATGGACAAAACCCTCCTGTCGCTGAGGCAGAGAAGCGCCAGCCTCACGCCGATCGCCAAGTCATTCGAGCAGATTACGCAGATGATGACTGGCACGACGACGAAGCTCGAAGAGATCGGCGAGCGCCTCGCCGGGCTGGATGGGCGCACCCGGGAGCTCGAGCAGCTGGGCGGGCGGATCCAGAATCTCCAGGATGCCGCGAAGCAGGCGGAGCAGAGCCTCCGGGAAGCGACCAAACCCGATGGCGAGGTGCGGAAGCATCGCGAGGCGATCGAACAGCTCTCGGCGCAGGCGCGAGGGACGCACGCGAGTCTTGCCGTTCTCAAGGAGGAGCACGCGGCGTTCGAGGCCCTGCGAGGTGAGCTGCGCTCAACGCAAACCGCGATCGAGCAATCGGTCGAGCACGCCGGCGCCCTCGACAAGGAACTTGAGCAGCTTCGCAGTGTGGCGGGCGGATTGACCGACGAATGGGTTCGGCTGGACGACACCTCGCAGAGGGTACGCCGGGAAACAGCCGCCGCGGTGGCCGCGATCGGTGACGTGGAGAAGAAGCTTGGACCGCTCGCGAAACTCCAGTCGCTGGGGCAGAACACGGAGGAACGTCTGGTGGTCCTCAACGCCCTCGCCGAGCGCGTCTCGCTCAAGGCGAAAGCGATCGAGAGCCAGCAGCTGACTGTTGAGCACGCGCTCGTCCAGTCCAACCGGGTGCAGGAAATGGTCTGGTCGATGGACCAGCAGATCGCCAAGCTGAGCGAAGGGATGCGGCATGCCGCATCGGCCGAAGAGACGCTCCTGCGGCTCGAGAAGCTGTCCACCGATACGGCGCAACGGCTCGAGGGCGCCGCGAGGCTGCAGGCGGAGACCGGCCAGCAGGCCGCGATGCTCGAACACCACGGTGCGTCGCTGCTCCAGTCGATGCACGCACAGATCGGGGCTCTTGCCGTCGACAAGAAGGAAGTGGAAGCCGTGAACGAACGGCTCCGCCTTCTGGACGGTGCGCTGGCTCGCGCCGAGGAACGCATCGGCGCGCTTGCGGGGCAGGAGAAGGATCTTGCCGGCATCGCAGTCGGCATCGACGTCGCGTCACAACGCTTCGAAGACCTTCTTGCACAATCCGATGAGCTGACGAGAAGGCAGCTCGTGCTCGACGGGCTCCGCGAGCAACTCGCGGACCTGGACGCGCTCGCGAAAAAGACATCGTGGCAGATGGACTGGCTTCGTCAAGGCCGCGAGGACATGGAAGCGCTCCGAAAGGATGTCCTGGAATTCCAGGCGTCCCACGCGGACGTCGCGCAGCTGCGCGCGGCTCTCGAAGTGGACCGGGAGGCGCTCCAGGCGTTCAGCGTACGGATGACCGCCGTCTCGTCTCGCATGCCGGAGCTCGAGGCCACGGTCGGCGGGATTGTCGCCAGGATGTCGCACGTCGAAAGTGCGGCGCACCAGGCGGTGTTGCTCAAGGAATTGATGTCAACGCTCGATGGGCAGGTCGTGCGCCTGGAGGCGCGTGCGTCGGTCGTCGACACGCTCGAGGCGCGGCTGAACGGGCTGCATACACTCAGCACCGAGATTGATCGGAGGCTCGAGCAGCAGCTGGAGCGCCGGACCGATTTCGACCGACTCACGATTGCAGCCGACGGCATTGCCGCCCAGATCGCGGACGCCCACCACCGGGTCGAGGCGCTCAACGCGCTCCAGGAGCGGTTTCTGCCCGTCGTCGAGCGCGTGCGCGCACTCGAAATCGACATCGAATCAACACGAAGTCAGCTCGACGGGATCAAGTCGGACGGCGCAACAGTCGCTGAACTTGCGGAGCGATACTCCGAGCTCAGGGAAACGGACCGCATGCTGGCGAGCGAGCTCGCCGAACGGACTCAGCACATGCAGGCTCTCTCGGAAGAGCTGGTGCGTACCGAACAGACCAAGAATCTGCTGCTCGCTGAACTGGACGTGGTGCAGAGTCGGCAGCGCGAGGCGATCGGTCAGACCGAGGCTTCAGAGGATCAACTTCTGCGGGTCGAGAAACTGTTCAAACAGCTCGAGGAGCGGCGCGCGCAGATCACAGTCGGCGAGCGCAAGCTCGCGGGAGTCGAGGCCCGGCTGGCGGAAATCAAGCAGACGAGTGACGATCTTGACCGCAGCCATCATGCGATCGCGAGCCGCGAGCAGCTGGTCAGCGCGATCAAAGCGGAGGTCGAGACAGTCCATTTGATCAGCGCCCGCAGCAGGGCGGACCTCGATTACGTGGTGCAGCACCGCGGCGAGGTGTCGGCGCTCAAGGCGCAGGTCGACCAGCTCTCGTCGCGCATCACCGACACCAACCAGCGCATCGTCTCGATCGACGCCCGCCGGGCCCTCCTCGAGGAGGTCGAGACCAAGGCCAATGTCATTGTCAATCTGCTGGACGACGTGCGCATCAACGTCGAGACGATCGGGGAACAGAAAGCACTCGTGGACCAGGTGGCCCAGACCGTTGGGCAGCTGGAATTCAGGCTGCAGGAGGCGCGGCGCACCATCGGGACGCTGCAGCACGAGCGCGAGCTGGCGGAGCGCCTCGAACAGGGGATCAGGCAGCTGTCTCTGAAAGCCGGACGATCGGAAGACGCGAAAGCCACCGGTTAGAAACCCTCGGTCCGCGACAGACGCCGTCAAAGGAATCCCGCGGCGCGTGTGCGGCCGTGCGCGGATTCCGCGCGCAGAGTGCGCCCCAACAGCTCAGGCGACAGAAGCATGGGGCAAGTATCACCCGCCCGGGTGGCCGATAAGTTGCTCCACCCCGGTTGATGGGAGGCGCTTCCGCACGCACGTCGTTCGTCTTCGACGCAGTGGTGTTGCGCCACGGTGACTCTCGTGATCGTCTGCTGGCTGGCCGGCCCGGTCACCGCGAGAGCCCAATTCCGACCCGATGATCAGCAGACCAATAGTGGTTCCTGATCCGCACACCCACGACGGTTCAGCCGACGGCGTCGGCCCCCTGGTACACGATCCGGGCCTGCTGCGGTTTCCGACCGAGCTCTGCGCGCTGACGCTGATATTGGCCCTGACGACCTTTGGCCTGGTCGTCTGGAACGCGTATGCCAGCTATCGCGACGCCGATTCCTACCGGTCTCGCGACCTGCGTGTCGAAGAACTGCGGGGCGTCATCGTTCACCTCGATGAGGTGCTGACGATGTCCGCTCGGATGGCGGTGGCCACGGCCGACCCGCGCTGGGAAGTGCGGTACCGTGCCTTCGAATCCAAGCTGGACGCAGCGATCAAGGAAACGATGGCGAGCGCGCCGGGTAATTCTGCGCTCGCAGGCTCCACGCAGACCGACGCCGCCAACGCGAAGCTCGTGGAGATGGAGAATCAGGCGTTTGCACTCGTCCGCGCCGGGCGAGCCGCAGATGCACGCGCACTGCTCTCTGCGCAGGCGTATGGAGATCAGAAGGCGCTCTACGCGGGCGGCATGACCGCGGTGCTGTCTGACGTGCGTGCGCGGGTCGACGCAAGCCTCCGCCAGGCCAAACGCCAAGCCCTGCTGTCGATGGCCGGATCGGCCGTGCTGTTCGGCCTGTCCATCGCGGCGTGGATCGCCGTGATCCTCAGCCTCCGCCGCCAGATGTCCGAGCGGCGCCAGATCCAATCGGCGCTCGTCGACGCGCGGGATGCAGCGCTCCAGGCCGCCCGTCAGAAGGCCGAATTCCTGGCCAACATGAGCCATGAGATCCGGACGCCGATGAACGGCCTTCTCGGCATGATCGAGCTGGCGCTGGACAGCGACCTGACGGTCGAGCAGCGCGATTGCCTGACAACGGGTCGGTCGTCGGCCGAGTCGCTGCTCGCGATTCTCAACGACATCCTCGACTTCTCGAAGATCGAGTCGGGCAAGCTCGCGCTCGAGGCGATTCCCTTCTCGATCGGCGCGCTGGTCAGGGATTTGCTGAAGTCGCTATCGCTCGAGGCGGATCAGGCCGGACTCGAGCTCCTGTGCGAGGTCGATTCCGCAGTCCCCGCCATGGTCGTCGGCGATCCGGTGCGGCTGGGTCAGGTCCTGGCGAACCTGCTCGGAAATGCGCTCAAGTTCACCCCGTCGGGACACGTGCTGCTCCAGGTGCGCGAAGAGGGCCGCCGCGACGGGCGCACCAACGTACACTTCCTCGTCCGCGACACCGGCATCGGCATTCCGCCGGAAAAGCATGCCACGATTTTCGAGGCGTTCAACCAGGCGGACGGCTCGACCACGAGACGATTCGGAGGCACAGGGCTCGGTCTGACGATCTCGGCCACGCTCGTCAAGCTGATGGCCGGCCGGATGTGGGTCGAGAGCGCGCCTGACGCCGGGAGCGCCTTCCATTTCACCGCGTCATTCGAGACGGTGGAAGTGCCGGAGGCTGCTGCGCGGGAGTTGCCACCGGCAGACGTCTCCGTGCTCATCGCCGACGACAACGCGATCAGCCGCGGCATCCTGCACGAGCTCGTCGCCGGGTGGGGCATGATTCCCACCACGGTCGGCAGCGGGGCGGCCGCGCTGGAGACGCTGGCGCTCGCCGCCGGGAGAGGGCATCCGTTTGGGCTCGCGCTGCTCGACGCCAACATGCCTGGTCAGGACGGGTTTTGGGTCGCCGGGCAGATCGCCTCGCGTCCCGAGCTGAACTGCGCGACGATCATGATGCTGACATCGAGTGGGCGGTTCGGCGACGTCGCCCGCTGCCGCGAGCTCCGGATCGCCGCTCATCTCTGCAAGCCCGTCGACGGGTCCGAGCTGCTCGCGAAGGTCAGCGAGGCGCTGCGCTCGGCGATGCCGCCCGCAACCAGGGAGCGCGGCGCAGCTCCTCGCGCGACAGCCCTCCCGATCGCGGCCTCGCCGGTCCGGCCCATGAAGGTCCTCATCGCAGAGGACAACATCGTCAACCAGGTCCTGGCCGTCAAGCTACTCACCAGGCGGGGCCACGCGGTGACGGTGGTGAACAACGGACGCGAGGCGCTCGCCGCCCTGGAGCGCGAGACCTTCGACCTCGTGCTGATGGACGTGCAGATGCCGGTGATGGGCGGTTTCGAAGCGACCGCCGCAATCCGCCGGCGCGAGCGGGAGACCGGCACCCGCCAGCGCATAGTCGCGATGACCGCGCACGCGATGACGGGCGACCAGGAACGGTGTCTCGCCGCCGGCATGGACGGTTATCTCGCGAAGCCAATCGATTCCCGGCTGCTGTTCGCCGCCGTCGAGTAGAAGTAAACCCTTCGGCGATCTCGCTCCGGATCTACCGCACCGTGACTCGCACCACCTTCGCCGGCACGAACCCGTTCCTCACGGTGCTCCACGCGAAGACGGCCACGTCGTACTCCCCCACTGCCAGCGAGTCGACGCCGATCCCGAAGCCACTGTGCGTAAAGCGATCCCCGTAGATCGTCGCCACATCGGGGCGGGCACCACCGTACGCCGCCGCGCCGAGGAAGATCGGCTCGTCGCCCCCGGCGGGATACGCCCACACGTGGAGGGTGTCGATCCCGGCGCCGACCTGATCGTCGAGGTCGATCGCCCAGCCGGCGATCGCGAACGATCGGCCGACGCTCGCATTCGCCGTCGGCGTGTCGATGGTGACCTGCGGACCCAGCCGATTGCTGCCCTTGGGATGCAGGACGAATCGCACCTCCCGGCGCGCCACCGCCTGCCCGTCGATCCAGCGCACGAACACGAGGTCGTAGGTATGGACGAAGCCCACCCCGGGCGCCCACGTAAATACGCCGGTCGCGGGATCGAGGCGCGATCCGATCGGCAGCGGGTGCAACTCGGCACCCGCGCGCACGTAGCCGGCGTACTGATGTCCGTCCGCCTCACCCAGCTGCAGCTCAAAGCGGTCCAGTTCCTCTCCCTGCACGATGGTTCGGCCGCTCGTCGCCACCGGAAACAGCCGGAACGGCGTGTCGATGTCGTATCCACGGCGTCCGCTGATCGGCGTGCGATCCAGCGGCGCGGCGTCCACCTCCGCACGCATCGAAAGCGCGTGGGCGACCGACCTGTTCGCGTGCGAAGCCCCACCAGCCCTCAGGGCCGGCCCCTCGACGCTGACCTGCGGCGCCTGGACTCCGGCCTGCAGTCCGCTGCCGTTGGTCACGGTGAAGTAGCGACTGCCAATCCCGGCTGACTGCGTGTTGTTCGCCACGACCCCCCAGGCAATCGTGTGGACGCCGTTGGTGAGCCCGGTGGTATCGATGGGGAACACCGCCAGTGTCGAGGCCAGATCCGAGAACCCCGTCGGAAACAAGGTGGTCAGATCTGAGCGACTCGTCCACCCCGCCGGTGCGCCCACGACGGCCCCGTCGATCACGACATTCACCGTGCCACCTCCGGGGACATCCGCGCGGACGGTCCCGGGCGCCAGCACCCACCCGAAGTTGTTGACGACGCCACTGACGACGCCGCCCTGGAGGGGCGTGTCGATCGCCCCGAACGGCGTGATCGCGTTCGCGTTGTCGCACGTGATCGTCCGGGTGCCCAGGAGTGTCGTATGCCCGTCCGCATCGTCCGCGTACGCGTAGAGTTTGAAGGTCCCGTTCCCCTGATTGGGCAGGAAGTTGGTCAACATCAGATAGCCCCATCCCGCCCGCGTATTGCGCGGCGCGCCCGGGTTCCCTGCCTGGATGTCAGTCCGAGCGCCGTCGACAAACACGGCGTTGCCGATGAAGATCGGTACGGCGCCTTCGCCGGCGACCGGATCGCGCAGGATCCGCACCCGGGTGACCTCGAGATCGTCAATCGCCCAGCCGGTGACCGGGATCGACCCGGTCACGCCCGTCGTATTATTGGCCGGCGTATCGAACGCACCGGTGGGGGCGAGCGTCGTGCCGTTGGAGATCGTCTTGAGCGACACGGTGACGGGGCCGGCCGTGTTCGCGGCGCCGGCGAACGCGATGTCGATCGCGCCTGTTGCTGTTCCCGCCGCGGCCACGCTGCTCGAGAACGCCACGCTGATCGTCAGTGTCGCTGAGCCCGTGCCCGATGCCGGCGACACCGAGAGCCACGGCTGACTCGACGTCGCCGTCCACGCCACGTTGCCGGCGGAGCCCTGTGTCAGGCGTACGGTCTGCGCGCCAGTCTTGCTGACGAAAGCGGCTCCGTTGCTGGTAGCGCCGAAACTGAGCGACGTCCGATCGAGGGACATCGCCGGCTTGTCAAAGAAGAGCGGGACGGGCTGGTCACCCGACGCACCAAATTGCTGGATCAGGATTCCATCGAGGCTGCGGTTCACGTACCAGTTCGCTCCATCGGGACGGAACACCGCAACGTCGGCCTTGCCGTCGCCGTCGTAATCAGCCGCGACCGGTATGTCTCCATTGACGCCCCACACGAGCGCAAAGAACGAGTCGTCCTCACTCCGGAGGATGTACCAGGTTCCGGTGGAGGGCCTGAATACAGCGATGTCGGTCTTGCCGTCGCCGCTGTAGTCCGCAGGTACCGGGATGTCCCCGCTGGTGCCGAATTGCAGGATCCGAATCGCGCTGTCCGAGCTGCGAAGGACATACCACGTGCCGGTCGGCGGACGATACACGGCGAGATCGGACTCACCGTCGCCGTCAAAGTCTCCGATGAGCGGCACGTCTCCGGGGAGGCCAAAGGCGTTCGTGACCTCCGTGAGATCGGAACTGTTCCTTCGGAGCCACACGCCTGTTGACGGACGAAACACGCACAGGTCGGCCTTGCCGTCGCCGTCATAGTCAGCGGGCACCGGCACGTCTCCTGCTTGCCCCAGGCCGGCGCCGATGGCTCCGCCGCCGCTGAGCGAGACGAACCAGGAACCTCTTCGAAAGGTCGCGAAATCCGTCCTGCCGTCGCCGTCGTAGTCGGCCGGAACCATGAGATCGGTACCCAGGCCCCATACGTCCACGGACAAGGCGCCGTTGCCGCTCCTGCTGACCCACCACTCTCCGGTCGACGGACGGCGGACGGAAAGGTCGGCCTTTCCGTCACCGTCGAAATCGCCGGCCGTATGGGGGACAGGCGACGCAAAGGCGAGCTTGACGTTCTGCTGGAGGTTGGTGATGACCTGGGGCGTGTAAGTGCCGGGCGGTGCGACGACGGATACCGTGTAGTTCTGAGCCTCCGTCAGGAGGCCGAACGTAAAGCAGCCGTTGGCGTCGGTCGTCGTCGTTTGTGTCAGCGCACCGGTCAGGTTCACGGTCGCACCCGCAATCGGGGCGCCGGCGCCTCGGGTCACGCAGCCGATGATTGTGGGATCGGCGATGCGCGAAATGAAGGCGTCAAGATTGCCACCAGAGAGCGCCTGGAAGGGGCTCACCATGGGAAACTCCACTCGCGCAAAGCCGGTGACGAAGGCGTTGCCCGCCGCATCCAGCGCGATGCCTCTTCCGCTCTCGTCAAAGCTGACGCCTGCCCTGCCGAGCCGCACGGATACACCAGGGCGTTGCCGGCCGGCGTGAACTTCGTCACGAACACACCGCCCGTCGTCGAGCCTGGGATCACGAACGGAGACGACAGGGGAAAGGTCGGCGACTCTGTGTGACCCGTCACATACGCGTTACCCGCGGCATTCACGGCCACCGCCGGGCTCTCGTCCGCGACGTTGCTGCTGTTGCCACCAAGATATGTCGAGTACACGAGCGAGGTTCCCGTCGGATCCACCTTGGTCAGAAAGCCATCGACGTACCCGGCGTTGGACGGTTGAAACGCGTTGACGACGGGGAAGTTCGTCGACGAGGTCTGCCCGGTGACATAGGCATGGCCGGACGCGTCAACCGCGATAGCCTTGCTGCCCCTGGCGAGTGAACTGCCACCGAAGTCCTGGCCGTTGCCCCCGAGATACGTCGAATAGACCCGCGACGCCGCGCCTGAAAGGAAGGTGTTGAACTTGGCCACGAAGGCGTGGCTGCCCGCACCAATGGTCGTCTGAAACGCCCCGGGCGAGGTGAAGTTCAAAGACGTGGCATTGGTGTAGCCCGTGATGTAGACGTTCCACTCCGCGTCCAGCGCGATTGCGCGGCCTTCTGCAAAGCCGGTGGGGCCAAGGTAGGTGGAGTATGCGAGCGATGCCGATCCCGAGTCGGACGTATCCAGCTTCGTCAGGAACCCGGCGCCGGAGGAGGTGGAACTGAACGCACTCGGCGTCAAGGGAAAGCCGGTGCCGGCCTGGCCGGTCACATAGGCATTGCCGACACCGTCGGTTGCGATTCCGAAGCCGCGCGTCGACTGGGTCCCGCTGAGGTATGTCGAGTACGCGAGCGCACCAGTGGGCCCGAGCTTCGTCACGAATGCCGTGTCCTGACTGCTGCCCGTGAGCTTGGTCGGCTGCAGGGCATTCGCCGTCGTCGGGAAGTCAGCGGCAATCGTCACGCCCGTCACATACGCGTTGCCCGATCCGTCCACGGCGATGTCCCAGCCATGCTCCAGACCGGTGTTGCCACCCAGGAGGGTCGAATAGATCAACGCCGATCCGGCCGGGTTGAACTTGGAAATGAATATGTCTGCGGAATTATTGAAGGCCTGGTTGGAACCGACAGTCGGAAAACTGGCCGCGCCGGCGTCGCCGACCACGTAGGCGCTGCCGGCAGCATCGACCGCGATGCCGTTACCGCTGTCCTGTCCGGTGCCACCAAGATATGTGGAGTAGACCAGCACCGGATCGATGACGAGCGGCAGTGTGGCGTCATAAGCCGAAACGTCAAAGCGCACAGTTCCGGATTTCTCCAGCGCAAAGTTGCCGGCCACTTCGCGCCGCCCGCCCTGCGCGAGCTGATAGATGATGGGCTTCTGGATCTGCAGCTGCCCGTCCCCTGCCGTCAGGACGAGATTTCCCGTCGGATCGGTCGTAATGCTCTCCGTGCCCTCGAAGGTAAGCGCGATCACGCGCGGGTCCGCCCCGGGAGCCACCACGAAGTCGTATTCGAGCTGCCGCTGGTTGCCGTAGTAGATCAGATCGATGCCGGGGTAGACCTCTGCGTACTCGACCCTGGCGTAGGTCGGCACGTCCCGCTGCCACTGTTCGGGATCGTTGCCGATGAAGTAGTTGCTCGTACCAGGCTGCCGATCGAGTCCGGTGATCTGCGGGCGCTCCGTCGCACCAGCCAGCCGCATCCGCACGACCGCGCCGTGCCGGGGCTTCTCTTCACGTGAGGCGACACCGCGGGTGGCGGAACCCGCGGGGCGTTTGCGCTGCGCCGGCGCGCGGAGGCTGAGTACCGCCTCGGTGGGCGTCAGGAAAAGGGCGTAGCCATCGCCGCGGGCCAGATAACGGACGGAGGGATCGCTCTGTCCCCGGTTGGCCTCAAAAGTCAGCGGCAGGTTTCCGTAACTGTCCGATCGGATGGCGCGCGCAGGCGGGTCGGTCCGCCGGGGGACAGATTGGAACGCGCGCGAATCAACGGCGGCCTTCGGCTGCGCGACCGGATCAGCGGCGACCTTCGGTTCCGCGACGGGAGCGATGGCGACCGTCGGCTCCGCGACGGCGGGGACCGCCCGGTCTCGTGTTGGAGTTTCAGAGCCCGTCGTCGAACCGCCGAGAGCCCACAGGCCCCCGAACAGGAACAGGACCGCGGCCGGACCCAGGAGGGTTGCCCCCCGGAGAAGCAGGTGTCGGCGCATGTGTGTCCTCTTCCGGACAACGGCCGGGTCCGCTCAGGGTTGGACGAGACGTCAGCCGACGGTAGCGACCGATCGGGCGACAGCAGCGGCAGCGACGTGAATACTGGCGGATCCGGCATTCACGAGGAGCGCATCTCGTAATTTCGTGACGACAATCGGCGGATCGGAAGGGATTCAGGCCTTTCCGAGTGGCCACACCAGATGCCGGACGGGGCTGTGATTGTGGAACCTGCATAGTAGCTCAGGTTGACAGCAGCCCGCTCATTCTTTGATTTCCCGGTAGAACTCGTTATGTTGGGGACGTTCGACCGATCCAGCCATCTCGAGAGGCGGAGTCCCCGGCATGCTCCGTTCGAGTGTCTCGAGCCGGGCGGCTGCAGGCGGACTGAGGAGTTGAATGTGTGATGGCCGAGCTCTTTCTTCACATCAGCGTGTCAGTCGAAGGCTACATCGAGGATGCGCAGGGCGACATCGAGTGGATGACCAGCGACACGTCGTTCGACGACTACAGCACCGCGCTGCTGCAATCGATCGACGGCATGATCTTCGGCCGCAAGTCGCACGCGCTCCTGGCCGCGTTCTGGCCGGATGCCGGCAAACATCCGGACGCGACGCCGGCACTCATCGCCCAGGCGGAATTGATGAACGCGCTCCCCAAATACGTCCTGACGCACGGAGCGGAGCGAACCGGCTGGGCACACTCGCACGCCATCACGGTGGACGATGTGCGCGGCCTGAAGGTCAAAGCGGCGCGTCCACTCGCGGTCTTTGCGGGCGCCAGTGCCGCCCAGGCACTGCTGGAACAGCACTTGATCGACGAGGTCCACTTGATTCAGCACCCGATCCTCGTCGGAGGCGGGACGTCGCTGTTTGCCCGCGACGGGAACCGTCGCACGCTCTCGCTCGTGGACACGCAGCGCTTCCCCTCTGGCGCCACGCTGCAGCGTTATCGCATCAAGGAGCGTGTGCGATGAATCTGCCGGTCAGAATCCGCGGCGCCAGGTACTATCGGCCCGTCCGCTTCAACTCACGTTCCAGTCATCAGGACTCTCGCCTACAATGGACCGCCGACGGGCGACGCTGACGCCCGGGATCGGGCAACGCCGTAGATCGACAAACCCGTTGCGCCGCGTGGTGATGGCTTCGCGGCTGTCTCATGACGGCAAGAGGAGAATTCGATGAGGTCCAGAAGCGTTTTGGCGTTTTCGATGTCGCTCATGCTGACTGCCCCACTTCTGGCGCAGTCACCCGAAAAGCCGCAGGTCAACACAGCGCCCAAAGCAGGGCCAGGCCAACCCGTCTTCATGCCAGCCGGTGACTTGAAGTGGACCGACCTCGATCCGAAGGGCGCTCCGGGAGTCAAGATCGCGGACTTGTGGGGGAACCATGCGAAGGGGGCGTTCGGCGCCTACATCAAGCTGCCGGCGGGATTCGCCGTTCCCCTTCACACGCATACCCACACCATGAAGGTCGCATTCCTGTCTGGGACGTATATCCAGGCGCCGGAAGGAAAGGCCGAAGTGCGGCTCGGTCCGGGCTCATACATGATGCAGCCCGGCGGGAACTACCGGCACACGACCTCCTGTGACAAGGCATCGGAGTGCCTGCTCTTCGCGGAAGGCAACGGAGCGTTCGACCTCAAAGTTGTGACGGAGGGAGCCGCGCCCGCGAAGAAGTAACGGGAGAACTCAGCGCCCGGCCGCCAGCGCCGCCTTGACGCGGCCGGCCGTGAACGGGACCCGGCGCAGCCGCACACCCGTCGCGTCGAACACCGCGTTCCCCAACGCCGCCGCGACGGGCACGGTCGAGGCTTCGCCCGCACCCCATAAGGGCTGGTCCCGCCGCTCGATCAGGATCACCTCGACCGCGGGTGCCTCGGAGAATTTCAGAATCGGATACGTCGACCAGTCCACGCTCGTGACCCGCGACTCGTCGAACTGCACTTCCTCGTGCAGCGCGCGGCTGAGCGTCTGCACGATCCCGCCCTCGATCTGATTCCGCAGCGCCTCGGGATTGACGACGAGGCCGCAGTCGTGGCCGCAGACGACGCGACGCACCGAAATGATGCCGCTCTCGGGCTCCACAGCCACCTCGATGAACGTCGCGACGTAGTTCTCCGCTTGCTTGTAGCGCGTGTAGGCCACACCGCGTCCCACGAGCGCGCCGTTCACGGGGCCGGCGTTGTTGGGTGACGGCCTTCGCTGCCAGCCGAATGCCGCCGCTGCGCGCGTCAACACCTCGGACGCGCGAGGATCGGTCAGGCGCGCCGTCCGGAACTCGAGCGCGTCGGCGCGGAGCCTCGCGGCGATCTCGTCGGTGAAACTCTCGACCGCAAAGACGTTTGCCGGCTTGCCGGGGGCGCGCAGGTTGGACGGGTTGAGCGGTGTATCCCGCATCCAATGCGCGAGCACCCGGACGTGATCGACCGGGTAAGACGGATCGCCGTTCTCGAAGATGGCAGCGGCGTCGCGCCCGCTGTCCTGGGGAATCCCCGCCGACTGCGCCGCGAGGAGGATCCGCGCGCCACGGCGATTGGCGGGAATCCACATCTGCGTATCCCACGCCACCATCCGGCCGGCGGCATCGAGCCCCGCCCTCAGGTCGAGCAGCTGCTGCGGCCCCTTGGGATCCCATCCATGCTCGTCCTGGCGCGACCATTGGACGCGCACCGGCTTGCCGATCGTCTTCGACAGGAGCACGGCGTCGGCCGCCGCGTGATCGGCGCCGTTCGTGCCATACGATCCCGACCCCTCGACGAACACGACACGCACTTTCTCGGGCACGAGGCCGAAGACGCGCGACAGCGTGGCGCGCATGCCGTTGGTGGCCTGCGACGACGTCCAGATCGTGGCGGCGTCGCCGCGAACGTCTGCGACGGCACACGATGGCGCAAGCGACGCGTGACTCTGACATGGCCAGAAGTAGGTGGCCGCCATCGTCGTCTTTGCCGCCGCCAGCGCCGCCTCGAGCGCGGCGCCCGACTGATCGCCGTCGCTGATTGGCCCCGATGGTCCACGGTTCACGATCGCCTGATCCCGCTCGACCACGCCCTCGCGCAGATAGCGCTCGAGGTTGTCGTGCCCGGGCAGACCGCGCCACGACGTCCATTTCGCCTCGAGCTCGCGCGACGCCCTCACCGCTGCCCACTCGTCGTCCGACACGACCGCGAGGAAGCTCTCGACCCGGACCACGCGAACGCCGGGAAGCTGCGCGACAGAGGCCTCGTCGACCGAGATGAGCGTTGCGCCGACAGCTGGCGGCCGGATCACGCGGCCGTAGAGCATGCCGGGAACGGTGAAGTCCTGGATGTACTGGTAGCGGCCCGTGCACTTGGCATTGACCTCGCGCCTCGGCGGGGACTGTCCAACCTTCACGTACTGCGACGGAGGGACGAGCGGTGCCTTCGCGTCCACTGGCAGGGCCAGGCGCCGGCCGCCGACCAGGGCGCCGATGCGTACGCCGCGACCGCCACCCGCGGGGCGCACTTCGCCCGCGACGATCGTCAGGTCGGCAACCGGGCGCTTCAACCGCGTCGCCGCGAGACCGAGAAGCGCCTGCCGGGCGGTCGCCGCGGCCTGGCGAACGGCGGTGCCTCCGCGTGTCAGCCCGGTGCTGCCACCCGTGCCGCCGGTGTTCGGACATCGCGCGGTGTCTCCGTCGACGACGGTGATCCGGTCGGTGTCCACGCCGAGCTCTTCGGCCGCCATCTGCGCCATCGCGATGCGCATGCCGGTCCCGACGTCCACTTTGCTCGTGTAGACCGTGACCGAGCCGTCAGGGTGGATCGAGAGAAAGCTGTCGACCTCTTTCGGATCGAGTGGCCGCCCGTCGCTGCCGACAGGGCCCGCCGGCACCGACTGCCCGCCGAATGCCGGCACGCCGCTGAACGTGAAGCCGACGACGAGGCCGCCGGCGGTCTTGAGCCAGTCGCGCCGATTCATGGGATTGCTCGTGGCTCGCGCGTGGCCAAGGCGCTGCGCCCGGTCATCGGCTCGCGGCCCGCATGACCGCCTTGAGAATGCGCGTGTGGGTGCCGCAGCGGCACAGGATGCCCGCCAGTGCCTTTTTCGCCTGGTCCAGTGTCGGGTTCGGGGTACGGATCAGCAGCGCTTTCGTGGCCATCACACAGCCGCTCGTGCAGTAGCCGCACTGCGCCGCCTGCTCGGCGATGAACGCGGCCTGCACGCGATCGGGCTTCTCCGTCGTGCCCAGACCCTCGATTGTCGTGACGCGGCGCCCGGCGACGCTGCTCGTCGGCACCATGCACGACCGCACGGCCTGGTCGTCGAGGAGCACCGTACAGGTGCCGCACTGTCCCAGCATGCAGCCGGCCTTCGTGCCGGTGAGCCCGAGAGAGCCGCGGAGCGTATACAGAAGCGGCTGGTTTGGATCCCAGGTGTGTAGCGAAGTGGCTCGGCCGTTGACGCGGCAGGAATAGGTCGGCATGGCCTCACGCATTTTACGCGAAGCGACCGTTGGGGAACGCACCTGTCGCAAGGTGCGCCCCCTGACCTTCGAGCGCGGTCCCGGGCACCGCGCCTTGCCTCATCTCATGACGCTGAGGTTCTCGTAGATCCCCCTCGCGAGGGTGGTGTTGTTGTGGCTGGTGATCGCCATGCCGACGAACGTATCGACATCCATGGGCAGCGTCAGCGAGCCGATCGTTCGCCACGTCGTGCCGTCGTCTGACGCGTAGCCGGTGAACGTGTTCCCCGTGCGCCTGAGACGCAGCCACTCGGGGGCGGCGCCGGTCGCAACCGCGACATTGCTCGAGATGCCCCCGGGCTGCGCGCGGTACTGCATGGCCACGCCGCTGGCGGCCGAGACGACCAGCATGACGTGCCGTGCGCCCGGATCCGCGCTCTCGCGGAACATCAATCCCAGCTTCGCCCAGCGATGCGTCTGCTCGATCGACTGAACCCGCACCGTCGCGGTGGCGTCCGACGTCCACCACTTACGCATGAAGTAGAAGGCGTCCGCGGTTCCCCAGATGTCCGCGCCGGATCCCTGCATGTCGCCCGTCGTCTGGCTGAACGCGCCGTCGCCCGGCACGCCGACGGCGCCGATATCAGCGGCGGTGAACACCTCGGACTCAGGACTATAAAGCAGCAGGTCGCGGAAGCGCGCCGTCGCGAGCGTCCCGTCGACATGGCTGCTCACGGCCACGCCGACGCGCACGGTCGCCGCCAGGCCCGGCAACACGTCCCGTCCGACGAGGATCCACGGCGCGCCGATCACGTCCGTCTTGTAGTAAGCGCTGATCAGGTCGCCGCTTCGCTTCAGCATGATCCACACCGGCGCAGTCACGGCCGGACCCGCCGTATAGACGCTGAGGCCGTTCACCTCCCGCCGCCGCTGGAACGCCAGCCCCTTCACCGTGGTGGGTGTGGCGAAGAGGGACGCGTGACGTGCGCCCGGTGCGGTGCCCTCGCGGAGCATCAAGCCGGCCTTCGTCCACGCGTTCACGTTCTCGACGCTGGAGACCCGCGTGTAGACCGTGAAGTCGCCTGAGTACGGCGTCTGCACGAAGTGGAACTCGTCGGCCCGGTTCCAGATGTCCGCCCCGCTTCCGGTGACCGTGAACTCGTTCTCGTAAGCGTTGAAGACCGAGCTCCCTGGCGCGGCGACGGCGCCGATGTCGCCGTTGGTCCATCCGGGCGGCCCGGGATCCTTGAAGGCGAAATCGAAGACCACCGTGTCGGAGGCCTGTGCCCGACCGTCGGTGGCGGTCATGGTCAGCTCGTAGCGTTCCGCCGGCAGGTTGTCGATGCACCCGAAACTGGAGGGATAGTCGATCCGTCCGGACGTGTCCGTCACCCGGAACGCGAGAAGATGGCCATCCGGATCCGTGCCGCCGCCGTGCAGGATGATCGTGCTCGCCCCTACCGAGGTCGCCCCCTCACCGGCGTCTACGACCGGGGCCCGGTTGGTCCGCGGCGCGGCCGCGATCAGCAGCTTGCCGTCGGACACGATCAGATCCTGATGACCATCGCGGTTCAGATCGGACGTGTTCAGCGAATCGACGTCATTGCCGAAGACCGGCGCGCCGGGCGCCTGCGATCCGAGCGCGAACGTGGTCGGTGCGCCGAACGCGCCGGCGCCATTGCCAGGGAGGATCGAGACGCTGTCGGCGCCACGCATGAAGGCGCAGCCGTCGTCGATGACGCGGAACGAGCGGTTCGCCGTGGCGACGTCGAGGCGCCCGTCGCGCGTGAAATCCGCCACGACGATGGCGATGGGCCCAATCGCCGTCGGGTACATGCCGGTCAGCGTGAAGGTGCCGTCGCCTCCGCCGGTGAAGATGTAGACGACGCCGTCGTGCGCGTACGACTGGCCAGGGTGGGTCGATGCGGCCACGACCAGATCGAGGGCGCCGTCGCCGTTCACGTCGCGCGGCGCCAGGTCCGAGGCGGCCTTCGGCACCGGTATCGTGTTCGGCGTGAACTGGAGCAGCCCGGCATTCAGGTAGATCGTCAGCTGCGCCGGCGAGACGTGCGCCACCGCGATATCCAGCCGGCCGTCGCCGTCGAAGTCCCCCGTGACCGCCTGTTGTGGAATCGGTCCGATCGGCAGCAGCACCGGGTCTGCGAACGTGAAATCCCCACGCCCGGCGAAGATTCCCAGGTACGGCGTGCCGTCCGTGTAAGTCACCAGCGCGAGGTCGCGGTTTCCATCGCCGTTCAGATCCACGGCCAGCACGAACCCGCCGAACCCTCCGTCCATCGTGACGAGGCGCGGCGCCTGGAGCGTCCCGTTCCCGTTGCCGGGCAGCACGATGAGACCGTTGGGGCTCCCGGCAATCACGTCCACGAACCCGTCGCGATTCAGATCGGCGACCGCGCGCACCCAGCCGATGGTGGCGGAGACAATCGGCGCCTGGAACGTGCCGTTGCCGTTGCCGACCGCGACCTGGATCCGCGCCTCGCTGTTGATCGGATCCATCATGTCGTCGGCGCCGCTCACCAGATCCGTGATGCCGTCCTCGTTGAAATCGCCCGGCCACACTTCGCCAAACGTCTGCGGAAGCGTGCGGAGCGTGGCGTAAGGCAGCACGGGCGATTGCGCCACAGCCGGCGGCGCGATCTCCCCTGCCGTCAACAGCAGACCGATCAACCAGAAAGGCACGACTCGACGCGAGGCGATGTTCGTCATGTGGATGCTCCGTGCGATGAAGAGGGACCCTCAACGCTGCAGTGCGGATTTCGTGCCTGGGGCTCACGCTTGCGCACGTGGCTCCTGCCCTGCGAAAGCGCGCGTATTGTCCTGTCTGGAGCGATGCCTTCTGAAGTTGTATCCAATCGGATAAATCGGCGGATCCGATCGGAGATACCTGTGAGGCGCGTCGCGCGCGATGCCGGTGTAATCAGATCGGGGCACGGAGGGTACGGAGGCCACGGACAAATTCCACCACGGGGACACGGAGACGCGGGGACGCACGGAGAGCTCCGGATGGCGTCGGGCGCAGTCTCTCGATTCACCGTGATGCGGTGGGTGTGTGAACTCGACGTAGTGAGTGTGGTCGGGCCGCGCTTTGCGCGGTGGACAGGCAGGGGATCACACGCACACAAGCTCGATAAGACAACAGCACGAGCTTGTGTGCGTGTGATCCCCTGCCTGTCCTCGCCCGGCCAGACGGCCGGCGCCCGACCACCGCCGATCGGATCAGGCCACCCGGTTCTCTCCGTGCGTCCCCGTGGCTCCGCGAACTCCGTGGTGGAATTTTCTTCGTGCTCTCCGCCGTCGAGGTGATTCCCGGCTGGCAGTGGCGGGTTGCTCGGACTCAACCTCTCGCTCGAGGCCGAAGCGCCATGCGTCTGCCTTCAATGCCTCTGTCGGCTGGATGCGGAGCGCACGCTGCGTGGGGACGATGCACGCGAGCCTGCTCGACTCCGCCAAACGCTCGCCTTGCGGCAGCACACGTCGGAGTGCAGACAACGGCTACGTCTCGAGCAGAAGTTTGTCGACGAGCCCCGCAAGCCGACGCCAGCGCGCCGCCTGCCTGACGACCTCGCGCTCACCGGACCTGGTGATCGAGTAATACTTCGCATCGCGGTTGGTGTCGGTCTTCTGCCATGCGCCTTTAATCCAACCCTTCTGCTCGAGACGGACCAGCGCCGGATAGAGCGTGCCCTGGTTCAGCGAGAGCGGATGGTCCGATACCTGCGCGAGTCGGGTCGCGAGGGCGTAGGCATGGAGCGGGCCCATGGTCGATAGCGCGCGCAGGACAATAAGGTCGAGCGTGCCCTGCAGCAGTTCGATGTGGTCGGCCTTTCGTTTCATCCGGCTCACGGTGCCACGGCGTTCACTTGGGTGTCAAGTGAGGCCGTTCCAGGCCGATGTCAGGAGAGATCGGGATTCGGAGTGCGGGATTCGGGATGCGGGCGGAAGAAGATCGGGATTCGGGGTTCGGGGTTCGAGACTCGTAGCTTCCGCCGTGAGGCGGAAGAAGACTGCGGGGTTGAGATTCGGGGGCCGGGCGGGATCCCGAAGCCGACAGCTCAAACGTGACTCGAACTCTGAACCTCGAATCCCGAGCACGTGCCGAATCCCGGGCAAGTCCCGAATCCCGAGCGAATCCCGAGTCCCGAATCCCGATCTGTTCACTCCCCGATCCTCCCCCTGCGGGGCGCGGGTCAGGAACCCGTCGGCCGGTGACGTCTGTCACGCAGCTCGTCGAGTTCGGCCTGGACCTGCGCCATGCGCTTCATCTGGATTTCCAGTTCGTTGTAAATACTCTCGATCTGCTTGTGAAGGCTCGAGAGCACGATGTCGGGAATGGTCATGGTTCGCGCGCTTCCGCGATCGCCGCGCATGCCACGCTTTCCCGTCAACCCGGTCGCTCCCTTCAATCCCGCGTGACCGGTTGACCCCGTTTGCCCCTTCAGTCCGGTGTGACCGGTCAATCCCATTTGCCCCTTCAATCCGGTGTGACCGGTCAATCCCGTCTGCCCCGTTGATCCGGTGTGACCGGTCAATCCCGTCTGCCCCGTTGATCCGGTGTGACCGGTTGACCCCGTCTGACCCTTTGACCCGGTCTTGCCTTTGACCCCCGCGCTGCCGTCTGCCCCTGCCGGGCCCGCCTTTCCGGCTCGTCCCGGGGCTCCTTGCGCGCCACGCTTCCCTCGCTCGCCTTGCCGTTTAGTCATCATGGTCACTCTCAGGGTTTTGTCGATGAACAGCGTACGGCGGCGCGGGTCAGGACGATGCTCCAAATAGCACAGCGGGCTTCGAACAGCCGCACGCTGCAGCCGGGCCATCGAGCGCCACCAGTTCTGTGCGGGAGGGACGCCCCTGGCTCGCCGCGGTCGCACGAGAAGTTCATTCAGAGCGAGACACTTATGGTCGTGCTGCGCACCTTCTCACGACCGCGGGCAGAGATCGGCTCTACCTGGAACGTTTTGGCACGGCACCGCGATTGCGCCATGGCTTCTCCGCGACTGGGCCTCATCGACCGGTGCGCCCACGCACACACGATGAAGTACGCTGCACCCGACATTGATCGCACCCGACAGACGTGGCCGGACTGTCAGGCGGTTGGAGCTCAGACCACCGCCCTGGTGGACCGGGTGGCCTACCTGCAATGCGACGCATGCTGCGCGGTGTGGATCGTCCACGAGCGGCGGCGGTCTCCGCGATTCAGTGTCCGCCGCGCCGGGTAATCCACTCGGACAGCGTCCTGAGGCATCGGCGGCCCCGGCCGCCCTCACTGCCTCGAGCAATCCCCGCTCGAGCAATACCCGCTTGCCCCGTGCGTGCCGGCCGTGCGACCATCCCGCGCACGCGTTCACGTCGCCCGAAGCCCCGGGCCGAGCGGGGCGGTTCCGTCGGCGCCGATCGGAACGGGCGTCGGTCATGCCGACCTCAACACGCACGTGCGGTGAGTCACCTGGGCCATGAAAATAACCTCGACGGCCGCTCTGTTCATCCTCGCATGGCTTCCTGCGCTCCACGGCGCGTGGGCGGAGGACCTCCGCACCTTCAAGCGCATCCAGCTGAGCGACCAGTTCTGGAGCGAGGGAGCGAACGTCGGTGACCTGAACAACGACGGCGCCCTCGACGTCATTTCGGGCCCCTGGTGGTGGGAAGGCCCCCGCTTCGACAAGCGCCACGAGTTCTATCCCGCGACGACCACTTTTCCGTTGAAGCTCGGGCCGATGACGACGATCGCGGTGCCGGGGTTCGAGGGGACGCTGGGCCGCGAGAACAAGTATTCCGACAATTTCTTCGTGTGGACGCGCGACTTCAACCGCGACGGCTGGCTCGACATCCTGATCATCGGGTTTCCGGGCACCGACACGTCATGGTTCGAGAACCCCAAAGGGGCGCCAGGCCACTGGGTACGGCATAAGGTGTTCGATCAGACGGACAACGAGTCGGCGACGTTCGTCGATCTCACGGGCGACGGCACGCCCGAGCTCGTCTGCATCACGAAGGGCCGGTATGGATACGCCGGGCCCGACCCGGCCGACCCGGCACGCCCGTGGACATTCCACCCGCTGTCGGCAAACAACAAGTATGGCAACTTTACCCATGGCCTGGGTGTCGGGGACGTCAACGGCGACAAGCGGCTCGACCTGCTCGAGAAGGACGGCTGGTGGGAACAGCCTCAGTCCCTGGCCAACGATCCCGTCTGGACGTTTCATCCCCAGCCGATGGGCAAGGGCGGAGCGCAGATGCACGCCTACGACGTGAACGGAGATGGCCTGAACGACATCATCACGTCGCTCGAGGCGCACGGCTTCGGGCTCGCATGGTACCGAGCAGTACCGCGAGGGCTCCGCCATCCGGTTCCGCGAGCACGTGTTCATGAACAAGGCGGCTGGAGACAACCCGTACGGCGTGAAGTTTTCCGAAGTGCACGCCATCGACCTGGTCGACATGGACGGCGATGGTGTGAAGGACATCGTGACGGGCAAACGCTTCTGGTCGCACGGCCGGACCGGCGATCCGGACCGCAACGATGCCGCGGTGCTCTACTGGTTCAAGCTCGTACGCCATGCGGATCGCAGCGTGGACTTCATCCCGCATCTCATCGACGACCAGTCCGGCGTCGGTACCCAGGTGGTGGCGACCGACATCAACGGGGACGGGCTGCCCGATACCATCGTCGGCAACAAGCGCGGGACGTTCGTGCACCTGCAGCAGAAGAAAACCGTGACGCGTGAAGAGTGGCAGGCTGCGCAGCCTGCGCGGCTGTCTCCCCCGTCGTCCAGGACCGGAGCGAAATGACCAGGACCCAGCACGTCCGCGCCGCGACAGGCCTCGTTCTCATCTCGATCCTCACGCTGACCAAGGGGGACGTGGCCGGCCAGCCCACGGCCGGCTCCCGCGATGGCGCCCCCCCGGAGCGTGAGTACGTACTCGAATCATCGATGCTCGGCTATCGCGGGCGGGGCGGGGAGATCGATGGAGTCCGCAACCCGACACTCTGGGCGCGCACGGGAGAGCGGGTCCGGCTGACCATCATCAACACTGAGTTGATGGTTCACGACATCGCGCTCGAGAAGCTCAAGATCAAGAGCCCTGAAATTCTCGACAAGGGGGCGAGCGGGAGCATCACGTTCACGGCCGCCGCCAGCGACACCTACTACTGCTCCCTGCCCGGGCACAGGGCCGCCGGTATGGAGGGACGACTCGAGGTGTCCGACGCACCGCCGACCCGATCCGAGGGGGTGACGCCCGAGACCAACGGCCGTCCGCTCAATCTCGACTTCGAGACCGGCACGCTGAACGACTGGACCGCCACCGGTGACGCCTTCGACATCGTCAAGGGGGACGGTCTGCCCGAAGGCGGCGCCGAAAAGGCCAGCGTGGTCCGCGGCCAGTCAGGCGAGTACTGGGTGAGCAGCGGCGTCAGGGGCAGCGCGCGGCAGGGCACGCTCACCTCGGCGCCGGTACGGGTCACGCATCCGTACGCCAGCTTCCTGGTGTCCGGCGGCGGATTCGTCAGCACCCGCGTCGAGCTCGCGCTTGCCGAGGACAAGAAGATCATTTACACGATCTCAGGAGCGGATTCCGCGCGGCTGCGTCCCGCGGCCGTGGATCTCCGCCCGTACGCCGGCAAGGACATCATCATCCGGCTGGTCGACGACGAAACGGGCGCGCCAACCGCAACCTACCTGAAAGAGAATCCCTGGGCCCACGTCAATTTCGACCAGTTCCGGTTCCACGACGCAAAGCCGTTCTTTCCCAACGAAATCAGTCCCGCGGAGATCAGCATTCTGCCCCCGATGGATCGGGTGCTCCATGCGGGCCTTTCCGGTATCGAGGCCGCGCGTGCGATGACGGTGCCGAAAGGCTTCACCGTGAAGCTCGCCGCGGCCGAACCCGATGTCGTGCGTCCGATTGCGTTCGCGCTCGACGATCGAGGCCGGCTCTGGGTGGCCGAAGCACACACCTATCCGATCCGTGCGAAAGGTGAAGGGCAAGACCGCATCCTGATTTTCGAAGACACCAACGGAGACGGGCGCCTCGACAGCCGGAAGGTCTTCATCGAGCACTTGAACCTGGTGAGTGGCCTCGAAGTCGGTTTCGGCGGAGTCTTCGTCGGCGCGGCTCCCTACCTGCTGTTCATTCCCGTCAAGGAGGGGACCGACACGCCGTCAGGCCCGCCGCAGATTCTCCTCGACGGGTGGGGATACGAAGACACCCACGAGATGCTCAATACGTTCACGTGGGGACCTGACGGCTGGCTCTATGGAACGCACGGCGTCTTCACGCATTCGAACGTGGGAAAACCCGGCGCGCCGGACTCGGAGCGCCAGAAGCTCAACGCGGCGATCTGGCGGTTCCATCCGACCAGGCACGTGTTCGAAGTGTTCGCCGAGGGCACGAGCAACCCGTGGGGGCTCGACTTCAACGACTACGGCCACGCCTTCACGACGGCATGCGTGATCGAGCACCTGTATCACGTCGTCCAGGGCGCGCGCTACAAGCGCCAGGCCGGCAAACACTTCAACCCGTATATCTACGACGACGTGAAGACGATTGCAGACCATGTGCACTGGTCCGGGCGGAAGGGACCGCATGCGGGGAACAGCCGATCCGACGAAGCCGGTGGCGGGCATGCGCACGCAGGCGCGATGATCTACCTGGGTGGAGACACCTGGCCCGCGGAGTATCGCAACTCGATCTTCATGAACAACATCCACGGACAGCGGGCGAATACGGACCTGCTGCAGCGGAAGGGGTCGGGCTACATCGCCAAACACGGGCCGGATTTCCTGAAGGCGAATGATTCCTGGAGTCAGATGATCAATTTCCAGTACGGTCCGGACGGATCCGTCCATGTGATCGACTGGTACGACAAGAATCAGTGCCACAGCAGCAACCCGGACGTGCACGACAAGACACTGGGCCGAATCTTCAGGATCAGTCACGAGAAAGATCGGCCGGTGAAGGTCGACCTGCGGAAGGAACCGTCAGAACGTCTCGTGGACCTGCAGCTTCATCGCAACGACTGGTACGTGCGGCACGCCCGGCGGATCCTCCAGGAGCGAGGTCCGGACCCGAAGGTGCATGCGCGGCTGCGAACCATCCTGCAGACGAACCCCGACGTAACGCGCAAGCTGCGCGCGCTCTGGACGCTGCACGTGACCGGCGGGCTGAGCGAGCAGGACCTGCTGGATCTGCTGTCGCACCAGAGCGAGTACCTCCGGAGCTGGGCGGTGCAGCTGCTGGTCGAAGGCCGGAATCCCTCAGCAGGTGCGGTCGTCAGGTTTGCCTCGATGGCGCATCAGGAAACGTCGGCGCTGGTGCGCCTCTATCTGGCGAGCGCGCTTCAGCGCGTACCGGTCGAGCAGCGCTGGGACATCGTGGCGGGTCTCCTTGCGCGGGAAGAGGATCAGGCCGATCCCAACCAGCCGCTGCTGGTCTGGTACGGGGCCGAACCGCTCGCGGAGCAGGACGCTGAACGCGCGCTCTCCCTTGGGTCCGGCTCACGGCTGCCCCGGTCCTTTTCGTTCATGGTCCAGCGGATCGCCGCGATGAAGTCCCCCGACGCGCTGCGCGTCCTCGCGGAACGTCTGGCGCGCACCACCGACGCCGCGGAACAGGCCGATCTGCTGAGCGGCCTGACCGAGGTGCTCAAGAAAGAGCCGCCGCCGCAGAACGACGACGCGCGCAAGCCCTGAGCCGGCCGTGTCGTGATCCGCTGGCTCGCGGGCGCCCGGGTTGACACGGACAACACGACAATGCCATGAAACACGTCGCAGGGACCGTTGTCACAGTCGTGCTGCTTGCGGGCGTCGCGGACGCTCGACAGACGGCGCCTGCGCAACCCCCTGAGAAACCCATCGTCGAGGACTACGCCAGCTTCGCGGTCGGACCGCTGCCCGACGGGCTCCCGTACGACAGGAGCTTCTATAAGAAGTACGTCGACGGTCACGGCATTCCGGTCATCGCGTCCGAGAAGGTCCCTGACGCCGCCTTGCTGATGGCACGGGACATCGTCATCTTCATGCTCGCGGGCCGGACGGACATCCGGAAGGAAATGGTCGCTCGCGGATATCGTGTCGGCGTCATGGCGCAGACCGAGATGACGACCGACCTGCCGGAACAGCAGGATCGCAAGAGGCCGGCGAAGGACGATCCCCGGCTGACGCGGAGCGAGCGGGAGAACTACGATACGCCCACCGGGATTGGCGGTCAGACAGACAAGGACTACTGGAATCGTCGCGCCCGCGGTCTGGGCGGTGTGTACACCACCTGCGCCGAAGAGAACGTGCTCGGATATCCCAACACGCGCTACTACGGCGAGCACATTCTCGTGCACGAGTGGTCGCACGGTGTCATGGGCGCCACTCGCACGGCGGACCCGGCCCTGTACGGGGAGATTCAGGCGGCGTACAAGCAGGCCATGGCGCGAGGACAGGTACAAGGGGCACTACGCCGAGACCACCGCGAACGAGGTACTGGGCGGAAGGGACGCAGTGGTGGTTCTGGTCGAACTATGAATGGATGGACGGTACGACGCGCCTCCAGACGCCGGACGACCTGAAAGCGTATGACCCGAAGCTCTTCGAACTGCTTGGGCGGGTGTACGTCGGGCACCACATACCGGCGGATATCTACCACGGCAGGAACATCCGTCCTCAACCGCAGCGCAAATAAGGCGCGGTGCTGTCGATGTCAGTGCTGGCTTTCCTCCGGCAACCTCAACTGCAGTTCTAAGACGGGAGCGCGGCACACAGGGCGATGCAACCTGATAATGTGGAGGTCCGGTCCTGGCCCCCAACTTACGGAGAGTTCCCTCATGCGTCGCGTCCTGTTGTTGCTGTGTTTGCTGCTCATCGGTCCACCGGCGATCCGGAGTGCGTCGGCACAGACGGCCGCGTCGGTCGTTGGCGCGGTGAGCGACGCTTCCGGCGCTGCCCTGCCCGGCGTCACGGTCACTGCTCGCAACACCGGCACGGGGCTCGTCAGGAGCACTGTCACGGGAGCCGAAGGGCGGTACGTGCTTGCTGCGGTGCCGCCGGGGACTTACGAGCTTCGAGCCGAGCTCACGGGCTTCACGACCCAGCTGCGCCGGGACGTGCGGCTTGCGGTTGCCGAGACCCTCGCACTGAACGTTGTCCTCCAGGTCGGAGGCATCTCCGTCGAGGAGGTCGTGACGGGCGCGACCCCGCTGGTCAACACCTCGACGTCAGAGCTCAGTTACCTGGTCGGGGCACAGGCGATCGAGCAGCTGCCGCTGAACGGACGAAACTATACGGATCTCGCGCTGCTGCAGCCTGGCGTGAATGCCTTTCCTCACCGCGACGGCGGTTCCGTGGTGGCGCACGGCCTCGCGATGAGCGTCAACGGCCAGGATCCCCGCTCCAACGTGTACCTGCTCGACGGCACGCTTCAGAACGACATGACCAACGGCCCGGCAGGAAGCGCCGCGGGCACCGCCCTCGGCATGGACACGGTGAGCGAGTTCCGCGTGGAGGCGAACGCCTACAGCGCCGAGTTCGGACGCAACGCCGGCGGACAGGTGAACGTCCTCACGAAGTCCGGAACGAACCAGTTCTCCGGCAGCGCATTCGAGTATCACCGCAACGACGCGCTCGACGCGCGCAACTTCTTCGACGGCTCGGACAAGCCGGACTTTCAACGCAACCAGTTCGGCGCGACGGCAGGAGGCCCCATCACGAAGGACCGCCTCTTCTTCTTCGCGGGCTACGAAGGGCTCATCGAGCGCCTTGGCCGCACGATCAGCACGGTTGTGCCCGACGACAATGCTCGAAGGGGCATCCTGCCTGGCCCCGCGGGTTCCGGCGGCACGGTGACGGTACCGATCAACCCGCTGGTCGCGCCGTTTCTCGCGGAGCTCCCGCGCGCAAATGGCGCCGTGCTCGGTGGCGGCCTGGCGGCTTACACCTTCCCGTTCGCCCAGACGCTCGACGAGCACTTCGTCCAGGGTCGCATCGACTACAACGTGAGTCCCAGCCGGCAGCTCTTCGCGCGGTACACGCTGGACGATTCCGAACAATTCCTGCCGGCCGACTATCCCCAGTTTCCGCGCACGTTCTTTTCGCGCAATCAGTTCTTCACCGGCGAGCATCGTCAGATCCTGTCGGCGCGCAGCATGAACACCACCCGGCTGGGGTTCAGCCGCACGCGCATCGGCCAGAACGTCGAGGCGAACAACACGGAGCCGCTGCCGGAATTCGTGCCAGGCCGGGGCATCACCGGCTCCATCGACGTCGGCGGGATGCGCCGTTTCGGGCCCCAGAGCTCCGCCAATCTGCGGCTGGTGCAGAACGTGTTCAGTCTCTCGAACGATCTCGTGCACACACGCGGACGCCACGTGGTGAAGGGGGGGATCCTGGTCGAACACTACCAGGACAACATGGTCAATCCGACCTTCAGCAACGGGATTTTTGCCTTCCCGAATCTGAGCCTGTTCCTGCAGGGGCGTCCGAACAACTTCATCGGCCTGACTCCGGAGGCGCAGTTCGATCGCTACTGGCGCTTCACCCTGTTCGGGTTCTACGCGCAGGACGAGTATCAGGTGCACCCGCGGTTGACGGTGAACGCCGGCCTCCGCTACGAGTTCACGACGATGCCGCAGGACAAGTACGACAGGGATTCGTCGCTGCCGGACCTCAGCGCGTCGGTGCCCACGATCGGCCCGCTGTACCGGAACCCGACGTACACGAACCTCTCCCCGCGGACGGGGTTCGCATGGGATGTCTTCGGCGACGGGCGCACGTCGTTGCGCGGCGGCTACGGGTTGTACTTCAATACGAACAACAACCAGAACCTCATCGTGACCGTGACGAATCCGCCGGCCACGCCCCGGCCCGTGATCATCAACCCGACGTTCCCCGTGCCTGATTTCAATCGCGCGGGCGCGATCTCGATTCGCCCGGTGCAGTTCGATCTCGACAATCCCCGTGTGCACGTCTTCAACGCGAGCGTGCAGCGCGAGCTGTGGGGCGACGCCACGCTCATGGTGGGCTATGCGGGATCGCGCGGACGGCACCTGCTCCGCAGCGGCGACGTGAACACGGCCCTGCCGACCGGCACCCTGAACGGTGAGCCGTTCATCGCACCGGGCACACCCAGGCAGAATCCGGCGTTCTCGACGATCGAGTTGAAGAGCAGCGACGGTGAGTCCTGGTACAACGCGCTCATCGTCGACGTGCGGCGCCGGTGGAGCGGCGGCTTCACCGCGCAGACGCTCGTACACCCTTTCGAAGAACGAGGACACGACCCAGGCGTCCACGTTCTTCTCGGACGCCACGAACGGGACGACGTCGGCGATGCCGGAATTCATCGAGGGCTACAACAGGGGGCTGTCCGACTTCGACTCGCGTCACGCGCTGGTCGTCAATGCCACGTGGGAGCTGCCCGTCGGCAAAGGCCTGACCGGTGCGGCGGGCGCCATCCTCAGCGGGTGGCGCGTGTCGGGTATCTGGAACATGCGCAGCGGAAACCCGCTCACCGTTTTCGTGCAGAGCAACCGATCGCGATCCCAGTGGAACCCGTCGCGCGGCCCCGGAATCGGCCAGGATCGTCCGAGCTACGCCCCGGGCTTCGGCCCAGACAACGCGGTTCTCGGCAGACAGGACCAGTGGTTCAACCCTGACGCGTTCGTCCTCCAGCCGGCCGGGACCTTCGGCAACACCGGTCGCGGCGACTTCATCGGCCCCAGTCTGCGAACGGTCGATCTCGCGCTCTCCAAGACCGCTCGCTGGGCGCGGCTGGGCAGCGGCAGCCGCCTCGAGCTCCGGGTGGAGGCGTTCAACGTGTTCAACCGTGCCAACTTCGGTGCCCCCAGCCTCACGGCGTTTGCCGGAACGGCCGATGATGAGCGCCCGTTCGCCACCTTCGGCCGGATCACCTCCACGGTCACCTCGTCACGCCAGATTCAAGTCGGGGCGCGCATCGTCTTCTGACGCTGCGCGTCGCCATCGTTGGCGCCTGCAGCCGCCGCTCTATTGTGCCCGTGGGGATCCTGATCTGTTGACTGGCTACATGAGACGGCATATTCTCATGTAGTCCGTCCACATGAGACAGAGAGCGCCCCCATGCTTGAAGCACGACATCTGGTGAAACGATTTCATGGACACGCGGTCGTGGATCACGTGAGCTTTGCCGTGCATCGAGGAGAGGTCGTCGGCTATCTCGGGCCGAACGGATCCGGCAAGACGACGACCACGCGCATGCTGACCGGCCTGCTCGAGCCCACCAGCGGTGCGGTTCTCTTCGACGGGCTCGAGACGCGGCTCGACCCTCTCGAGTTCCGGAGACGGCTCGGCTACGTGCCGGAGGAACCGTATCTCTATCCGTTCCTGTCCGGGCGCGAGTACCTCGAGCTGGTCGGACGCCTGCGCGAGCTGGCACCGTCCTCGATGGATCGCAAGATCGGCGCGCTCCTGGAACTGTTCGGGTTGTCGGATGCCGGGGAGCAGGGGATCGCCTCCTATTCAAAGGGGATGAAGCAGAAGATCCTGGTCATTGCCGCGCTCCTCCACGATCCGGACGTGCTGATCCTGGATGAGCCCGATTCAGGGCTCGACGTGACGGCGGCGCTCGTCATGCGCCACCTGATTGGGAACCTGGCCGCACGCGGCAAGGCGATTCTGTACACGTCGCACATCCTCGACGTCGTCGAACGGCTCTGCACGCGCGTCATCGTCCTCCACCAGGGCCGCGTCGTCGCAGACGACTCGGTGAAAGAGCTTCGCACGCTGCTTGCGAGCAGTTCGCTCGAACAGGTCTTCGCGCACCTCGTATTGCGCAACGATCCTGAGCGAATCGCGCGGGACATCGCCGACGTGGTGACCGTCGGTGCCTGATCGTCCCCTGACGCGTCTCTTCCTGCAACGGTTCGTCGAGAACGACCTGATCTCGCCTGACGCCGACCGCCTGCAGGTCCTCTCGCAGGCGGCTGCGGCCCTCATCACGGGCGGTCTCTTCGTCAGCATCATGCTCTCGCTGCCATATCTGAGCAGCCCGTACCCCTTGCCGAGTCGCACGGCTGCGAACATGGTCCGCGTTCAGTTCCTGTACGCCGCGTGGTCGATCACGGTCATGGCGCTCGTTGCCGTCTCTGTATGGGACGCCATGGCGCTCGACAGTCGCGATACGGAGATTCTCGGACCGCTGCCCATTCCGCGCGGCGTCATCGTTCGCGCGAAGGTCTCGGCGCTCATTATGTTTGCGGCGGCATTTGCGGCCGCGTTGAACGTCGTGCCCGCACTGATCCATCCGATCTCGGCCGTGAGCAGGCTGCGGCCGAGCACGCTCCAGGTCGTCACGCTGATCGCGGCTCACATCACGAGCACGACGGCTGCGGCAACGTTCGGCTTCGTCGCAGTGCTGGGACTGCGCGAGCTGTTGCACGCCATCCTGGGAAGCACCGCGTTCCGGCGCGTCTCCGTGGTGGTACGCGCGGGGCTCGTCGTGGCACTCGTGACCACCCTCCTGCTCACACCAGTCATGTCCTTCAGAGTCGCCAACCTGTGGCTGCTCGGCACAATCAAGACGACGCTCTTGCCGCCGATGTGGTTCGCGGGGCTTCACGACATGATGAGCGGGCACATCTGGGCGCAGTTGCCACGCCCGGATCTCCCGCCGTCCGTGGCCGCATCCGAGCGCGCGTTTGAACTCATGTACCAGAGCCACCGTCCGATGTTGCAGCAGCTTGGACTGGCGGGCGCCGGCACGTTCCTCCTGGTCCTGCTCGGTGCGTCCGTCGCGTACCTCTGGAACAACCGGCGGCTTCCTGATCGCACAATTTCGCGAACGGCAGAACGCGGTCCAGTGGGCGCTATTCTCGACGCGGTCGGACGGCGGCTCGTCGCACGACGGCCGTTGGTTCGAGCGGGCTTCTTCTTCACCTTGCGAGTCCTCGCCCGCAGCGTGCAGAACCGTCTTTCGATTGGGATTCCGCTCGCGGTCGCCATCGCCGTGGCCACTGTCTCGTTGCGCGTGGCGGGGCTGAGTGCGTCGCTGGACTTCTCGAGCGCGCCGATTGCGGTGCTGGCGGTTCAGCTGTTGTTCGTCGCCGCACTGGTCATCGGCTTTCGTCATGCCGTCCGGGTGCCGGCAGACCTGCGCGCCAGGTGGCTCTTTCATCTCATACGACCCGCCAATCACTCCGCGTATATGGCGGGCGCCAAACGGGCCGCGCTCCTGAAGCTGGTGGTTCCCGTGCTGGTGGTGCTGCTCCCGTTGAGCGTTCTCGCACTGGGCCGACAAACGGCGATCCTGCATTTCACGTACGGGTTGCTCAGCGCGCTCGTGCTCGGCGAGGCGGCCCTGCTGGGATATCGCCGACTGCCCTTCGCATCCAGTTACGTTCCGACGGTGGACGTGACTATCTACGGGGGTGTTTACGCCGCGGTCTTCTTGGTTGCGGTGTACACAGTGGCCTGGCTCGAACACATGGCCCTGAGCAGCACGAGCGGCACGGTCGTTCTCTTTGTCGTCACCGGGGCCATCCTGGCCGTCATCCGTGGACTGGACGTGTGGCAGCGGCGAGATCGTGGTGAAGTCGAGCTCGACGAGCTCGTAGACCCGCCCACTCTGCGTCTCGGCCTCATGGACTGAGCGGTCGCTGGGATTCGAGGCCGACGCGACTCTCCCAAGAGGGTGCGGCCACGGGCCGTCTGAGGGCAGAGAACACCGACCACGAGTCGTGCCGCGATTCCCAATGCACCATTGCCAATCAGCTGTGAAATCGTGTATTAGTGCGTGGACCCAGACAGTCCAATCGCACTAGCTGCCAGACGACCAGAGCGCGCGCCATGCATACGAGCAGTATCGCCCTTCTCGTGCTAGGCGCGTGTTGCGCGATCCCTCTCGTCGAGAGCCTGTTCGTTACCGATGACGTCACATTGTTCAAGATCCTCGCCGCCATCGGCGGCGGACTCGTCACGTTCTATCAAGTCCGTAACGCGTACAGTTCAGATCACAGCAGTGAAGCGCTCCATCAGCAATCGAGCTCCATCGAGCGGCGGCTTGAGAGGCTGGGCGACGAGCTGTCAGTCCTGCAGCAGCACGCGTCGGTGCTCACTCTGGATCCGGATACCCGCGGCGACATGTCGGAGTCGGGCATGGCGTGGAAGCGTATACACGCCAGGCTCACGGACAGCGCGTATGCGCAGTACTGCGCCACCTATCCGGAATCGCCGTACGTAGCGGAGGCGACCAGGAGACGATACTCGATCGGTCACTGGCAGGCGGTCGATAAGAAGGATCCTTTCGACATCCACTTTTTCATCTTGACCGGCCCGTTCAATGCGCTGCGCATGGAGGCTGAGTCAAGGATTCACGAGGCGACCGACGCCTCTCGACTGGAACATCGCGCGGAGCTCTGGCGACAGGTCGGCATCCCGTTCTACGTTCTTGCGCCGCTCCTGATCCTGATCTATCCGATCGGATTCATCGTCCTTGTCGGACTCTACAAGATGACCGCCGAACCGCCCGTGTCCGGCTATCTCTCGGCGGCGGCCCGACATCTGAACGGCGTATTCGTAGCATGGCAAAGTGCCTGGCCCGTCCTCGCCGCTGGGCCCGCTCAGGCGGCGTCTGCCTATCTCGACCAGATTCTCCGCCTTGCCACCGCTGCCCTCGCCCTGATCGCAAGTCTCACCGTGCTGAAAGCTATCGGCCTCGCAATCGTTCGCACTGTGCTCCAGCCGCGCGTCGAATCAATCGAGAAGCAGCTCGGCGAGGCGAATGAAGACATCTTCAGGACGGTGTGAGAATGGCCGGTAACTATTGCCGGCGGTGCCAGCAGTGGCGGCCCATGGTCGATCCGGCCAGCCTGGTGAACATTCCCGGGCTGATGATGGTGCTTCATCTCACGTTCCTGCCGAGGCGATGCGCGATCTGCCTGGCTCCCGACAGGCTTCCGCTCAGCGAGTCAGAGCCCTTTCCACAGACGCCACAGGAGATCAACCGCCGTCTATCGATTTTCGACGACACGACAAGAGACTTTGGCGAGGAGCATTCGAACAGCCCAAGGCTCGGGGACATCGACGGCCTTGTTGACGAGTCTCGCCTCTATCTCGATCGACTCAAAGAATACGGATTCCTTGTCGGCGGCTTGCACGAACGGATTCTGCACGTCGCGTGTGTGACACCGGAGTTCTTCCTGAGCGGCTATATCACATGGTTCTTCTACCTCCTGTTCTTCCCGATTACGTATTGGCATCTTCGTTATCGCCGCTCGAAGAACCCCAACGCGCACTTCTTCCCGCTGGACCGCCATCGGGCTGAACGCGTCGTGCTCACCGACAAGAGGCTCGTGCTGTATTTCGAAATGGAGTCGTTCTACTACCGGTACTGCTCGATCCCAATCGCGGACATCCGCGAGGTCCGGCAGCACCAGTCCTCGGTCCGCATTCAGCTCAAGCACGCCGGCAAGCCCACGATCACCATGCGCGTCGGGCCCGACCTCGGGGGATTGTTGCGCGCCATCCATGGCCTGTCCAACGCGCCTGTCAGGGACGCGTCCAGGGATTGGAAGCCCCGGCAGCACCAGGCCTGAGCACAGTCAGCGTGTCTCTGGAAACCTGGACGACGAGGTGTTCTGCGGTGCCTTCGTGCGCCACAGC
Organism: uncultured Acidobacteriota bacterium; assembly: GCA_963749835.1. Classification (GTDB taxonomy): domain Bacteria; phylum Acidobacteriota; class Vicinamibacteria; order Vicinamibacterales; family 2-12-FULL-66-21; genus JALZOC01. Next base: position 761,662 of record CAVVOD010000001.1, on the reverse strand, counting down.
TTCGGCAGCATGTAGACCAGATGTGCGCGCCACGTTCCCCAGTCATGACCGCCGTCACCGCCGATGTAGTAGTCGTGGGCCACGCGGTGCTTTTCGAGAATCGCGTGGAACACCACGCTGCGATTGGTCGGCTGATTCTCGTGGGTGCCAAGGCCGACGAACAGGTAGTCGACCTTCTGATTGATCGCAGGATCGGTAAGGAACTCGGGAGTGCTCTTCTCGGACTCCGGATCACCGGCGCTCAGGATGCCGAACGATCGAAAGAGGTCGAGCGACTTGAAGCCGACGAGCTGCGCGTGCCTGCCGCCCATCGAGAGGCCCGCGATGGCGCGCCCGCGCGGCCCCGGCTGAGTGCTGTACGCCTTCTCGACACCCGGGATGATGTGCTGCCGCAGTTCCTTCTCGAACAGGGGAAACGTCAGCTCGGTGTGCCTGGGATCGCTGCGGTGCACGACCTGATTGTTCGGCATCGCGATGATCGTCGGCACGGCCTTGCCTTCGGCGATCAGGTTGTCAGCGATGAAGCCGGCGCGGCCGTCGATGTTCCAATTCGATGCCAGCTCCCCGCTGCCACCCAGCAGGTACAACACCGGATACTTTCGCGTGCGGTCGTAGTTCGGCGGCGTGTAGACGTACATCTCCCGCTCACCGTTGAGTACGCCCGAGTGATAGACGTGCCGGGTCACGCTGCCGTGCGGGACACGCTTCGCGTCATAGTACGCAGGCCCGTCGCCATGCACGACGACGGTGCTGTACCCGGGCTGGTCGGAAAAACCGGTGAACGTGTTGTTCGGATCCACGACGGCCACGCCGTCCACGAGCAACCGGTAGATGTAGAGGTTTGGCTTCAGCGGACCGACGGTCAGCGTCCAGACGCCGTCGGCCCCTTTCTCGAACGGAATCGGCGTGTTGCCCTTGCCGACGGCAAGCAGGATGGGGCCGCCGGTCAACGCAACGGAGCGGGCGTCCGCGGCGCGGAGCCTGAACGTGACGGCGCGGTCATCGCCAACTTCAGGTGAGATGACGTTCGCGCCAAAAGGATTCAGATTTTGGACGTTCTTGTGCGGGTTCCAGTCGAGGATCACGTGGGCCTGCTGGGCGCGCGCCGTCGGGGACACACACAACAGCGCGGCAAGCGCGACGCACGTCTTCAGATTTTTCATGGAAGTCGTCTCCGGCAAAGACCGCTTCGCATTACCCGCACCGCAGTCGACAGCGACGAAGTCCGGCCGTGTTGTACCTGCCTCCGCCAGCAGACCGTTGACGCCGCCGCGCAGTTCACCGGTCGGTGGTCGCGCGACGCTCGTCGTCAAAACCGAATGCGTAGAGCGTGCCGTTTTGCGCGCCGACGTAGAGCTGACCCAGGCCGGTCCAGAGGCTTCCCGGCGACGCGGACGTGGTCATCGCCTTCCCACTGTTCCAGAGTCGCTTTCCCGTGGCGCCGTCGTACGCATGGAGAATCGCCGCGGTGCCCCGACCCGCCGGCGCGGCCGGCAAACCCGTCGCCAGAGCGAACACTACGCCGTTGATTACGAGCGGAGTGGCCGCAGCGGAAAGGTCGTGCGACGTCCACGCCGGCTCGAGTGAGAGGCCACCGTTCTGGCCGGCAACTTTCAGGGAAAGGACGGCGCCCGAAGAGATGGGACCGTTCGCAGCCGGCACGCCCGCGGCTGGACGGCCGGCGACCGGAAGGAGTACCCACGAAGTCGCGTCGGCCGGACCCGTCTGGGCCGGCGCAGGTCCGGCGTTCGTCTGCTGCCAGACGGCCAGCGCATCTGCGCTCACCGTTGCTCCCGCGCCGACGAGCGGCTTCGTCGAGAAGAGCGGAGTGGCGTGACTCTGGCCACCGAGCGATGTCGGGTCGAGCAGAAGCACGCGCCCGTCCTTTGTTGCGACGACGACAACGTCCTTGCCGTTGTGGCGCAGGATCGTGGGACCGGTCGCGAACTGCGTATCCGGCGCCGAGAACCAGTCCTTCCGCTGCAGCGTTTTGGGATCGAGCGCAACAATGGCATTGGCCACCCCATCGCCCGACGTGGGGCCATCGCCGATGGTCGCGATGACCGTGCCGTCCGACGCGAGAGCCACGGCGCCGACTACGCCTCCGCCATTGGTCTTCCACGAGACGACTGGTTTCGTGTCGAGGTCCAGATCAATCGCCCAGACGGCGTTCGGCGCGCCTCCGCATCCGCCGGACGTCGCGGCGTAGAGTGTCGTATCGACCGCGACCGGTGATGACCAGCGCGAGTTGGGAGGCAGGAAGGGGGCCGGACGTTGCAGGTCCTTGCCTGACGACAACCCGAGAACGCGCAGCATCCCGTCGCTCGAGATCACGTACGCCACGCCGGAAGGTCGAAAGAGAAAGCCGTACGGGCCGCTCTCTTCCGTCGGCGGCGATCCGGGAATCCGCACGGGGGTCTGACCGCCGCGGCCGGCCGGAGCAGGTGGCGCTGCTGCCGCGCCACGACCCGGTGCACCCGCCCTGGCGCCGGCCGGCGGTGGCGCACCCTGCCGCCCCGCCGGGGCAGGCGACGGATCTCCGCCACGTGCCGCACCGCGTCCTTCCACCGGCACGCCCTGCCCGGGCTCGCCGAGCAGACTTCGATACCCGGCGGACGCTCCGCCGAACCCGCCGAAGCCTGGAGGGACCGATCCATCCAGCTTGACGATTCGGGTCGCGCCCGAGGCGATGCCGCCGGGACACTGTGGTGTGGCAGCGGCCAGCGGCGCGTCGAAGTGACGCCGCCACACGGCGTAGCCGATGTCGTTGTCAATGCCGTAGACGTTGTTCGAGCTGCCGGTCACGATCGACATGGGCACGAACAGCGTCACGCCGCTCGCCGTCACACCCTGCCCGAGCCCCTGCAGCCCCCGTGGCTGATTCTCGAGCGCTGTCTTCCATTGCAGCTCGAAGCCGGGCTTCGCAAGGCTCTCCACCGAAATCTTGTCGTCGCTGCGCACCCATGATGTGCGCTGGGCATCGGCCAGCGGGGCCAGCCACTGAGACCCGCCGCGTCCGACCTGGGCGAACGACAGCCCTCCTGCCACCAGGCAGCCACCACACACGAGCAACAGACGTCGAGCGCGCATATGTCGTCCCTCTCCCCTTACCGCTCGATCCCGAAGCAATAAAGGACGCCGTCGAATGTGGCGACGTACGCGCGGCCGTTCGCGACCGTCAATCCGCTGAAGTGGTTCCACGACTGGATCTGCGTGCCGCTCGACCACAGTTCCTTACCGGTCTGACCGTCGAGCGCATACAGCGCAGCCTTGCGCGACCCTGGAATGCGGCGGGCCGGACCTGAACTGAGGCCGCCGCCGTACACCGGTCCGCCCGGTTCATCCCAGGCTTTGTCCGGCATCGTCTGCGAGGCATCCTCACCCGCCGCGTAGGCGAAGATGACGCCATTGGCGATGACTGTTTCCTCAGCCAGATCCATGTCCCGCGAGAGCCAGGCCGGTGCGAGCTGCCACTTGCCCGCACGCTGTTCGACCTTGAACGCGGCGACGCCGCCGCCGGTCGGCCGCGCATGCTCGATGGGCGCCTTGAATCCAGTGCTCACGGGACCCCAGAAGGGCACGAGCACCCACTGCGTGCCCCGACTGTCCTTCCACGCGCCGAGCGCGCCCCACACGCCCTTCGCATCGAACGCCTGGGCATCGTTGCAGATGAGCGGCGTCGTCTGCAGCGAGGTGCGATGATCCTCGCCGCCGAGGCTGTCGCGGTCGAGCAGCCACAGCCGGCACTCCTTGCTGGTGCCGACGAGGAATTTCTTGCCCTGATGGTCGAAGGCGATGGGTGTCGTGTTGACGTCGAGGTCGCGCCGCCAGAGCCAGTTCGCGTTGGGCGCACCGAAGAAGTCCACGAGTTGCAGCTGCTTGTTCGCGTCGAGCTTCACGGCGACGATGCCGTTGCCCAGGCGGCGCGTCAGGGGATCGAACTGCGCGTCGCCCGTTCCCAGGAATACCCTGCCTTCGGGATCGATGGCAGCGCCCCTTCGTCCCCACAACCCGCCGCCCGCAGGCATGAACGCGCTGGCGCGGCGCGAGGCGAGATCGAACGAATAGAACGCGTTGGCGAGGCCGCCGCAGCCCTGAGCCGTGGCCGTGTAGATGACGCCGTTGTACAGGTTCAGCGCGTATGGCTTGCCACCACCCGGGATGAATTTCTCCGGCGGAACGATGTCCTGACCATCCGCAAGGTTCACCTGCCGGAGGCGGCCATCCCAGGACACTGCGTACACGGTGTACTTGCCGGGCGACGTCTCCGCCATCGTTGGTGCGGCCGTTTGACCGCCTGGACAGAGCGTGTCGTTCGTACCACCTGGAGTCGCCAGGGTGCTGTCGAAGCGGCGATGCCAGATCTGCTTGCCGGTTGCCACGTCGATCCCGAACAGATCGTCGGACACGCCGGCGACCACGGCGAGCTCGCGTGCGCCCTGCGCAGTAGTGACCCGCTGGGCGACGAGCGGAGCGAACAGGTTGTGCATCGCGCGCGGCTTGCTCTCGAGCGTCACCTTCCACAGCAACTTGGTGGTCCCGACGTTCGCGGTCGTGAAGATCTTCTCGTCGCGCACCCAGCCGCTGCGCGCGCTGTCGACCCCCTCCGCGAGGAAATCGGAAGCGAAACCCGGGCCCCCTGCCGCCAGCACCGCAGCCGCGAGGCCTGCGACGGGCCAGCCGACTCGCCGAAGCATTTGCATCACGCTCGGCATCATAGGCAGCAGACGCGAGACGGACAAGCCCTCAGGTGCATAACACTGACGTCTCGCACTGCGAACTGGAAGGATGACCCGTCGACGGCCCCTTTTCCGGTGCACAAATCGATGTCCAGATCCTTGAATGTGGCGACGGCCTTTCAGGCTCGACTGAGCGTCACATTTCGTGATGAGAAACGAGGCGCAAATTCGCGGAGGAGCGCGCCGGGGCCGAATTTGAGGAAATCCAGGTCGCCGGATTCGCCTTCATGAACAGCCCGAGCCGCTCGGCCTGCTTGATGATGGCCTTGCAAAAGGGCTCGTTCGCATGCGCGCCGGTCGCCACGGCGCCCGTTTGGGCTCCGGACGCGGTCCCCCAGAATCGCACGGATCCCTGCCAGGGCGAGGATTCCCAGCCGGCCATTCGATTTCGTTCGCATCAGGCTTTCGTCCCCGTTTAAGGGGAACCATCCGTAGTCTGCGGCAGAATCGAGCCGGAGCGCCGACGCTCGTACACCTGCGCTTTCATTCCGCCCTCTTCCCTTGACATTCGATGGGAGCGGCTGCACCGTCGAACGTCGATGGGAAAGAACCGCGTCTCTGCTCCTCGAACCGATCTCCGGCAGGGCACGCTCGACATGCTGATCCTGCGCGTCCTCAGAAGCGGCGCGATGCACGGCTGGGGCATCGCCGATCGCATTCAACTCGTGTCGAAGGACGTGCTGAGCGTGGGAGAAGGGTCTCTGTACCCCGCGCTCTACCGCCTGCAGGCTCGGGGCTGGATCGACTCGAAATGGGGTCAGTCGGACAACAATCGCCGGGCGAAGTTCTATCGCCTCACGAGCGCCGGACGCAGACAACTGGACGTCGAGCAGGACACATGGGACCGGTTGTCAGTGGCCATCGGCGAGATCATGCGTTCCGCCTGACGCGAACCAGCAGCTGAGGAACGCCCCGCAACAGCTCCCGCACAACTATCCACGATCTCCCATGCACCCCATAAAAGCACTTCAGCACCGCGTGCGGGCCTGGCGTCAGAGAGCCACGTTCGAAACAGAGATGGCTGAGGAGATGCGTCTGCACCTCGAGCAGCGTATCGAGCAGAACATGCGTGCGGGCCTGACGCCGAGCGAGGCCAGGTACAACGGACGTCGTGCCTTCGGTGGCGTGACCCGTATCCAGGCAGAATGCCGAGACAAGCGGCGCTTCGCATGGATCGAGCACCTCGCGAAAGACGTGCACCACGGTCTTCGTCAGCTGCGCACGCATCCTGGATTCGCCCTGGTGGCGGTCGTCACGCTCGCGCTCGGCATCGGTGCGAACACAGTCGTCTTCAGCGTTGCGAAGGCAGTGTTGCTTCGGCCGCTTGGATTTGTCGCGCCGGATCGCCTGATGTGGATTCGCCTGTCCAACGTTGAGACCGGAGCGACCGAAGATCGTTTGTCGCAGCAGGACATCCAGGACATCCGTGAGTCCACGCGGAGCTTTGAGTCGCTGCGACATTCGGAGCCCGACGGGCAACATGGCAACAGGGCGACGGCATAGAAGAGCTCTTGGCGCTCGGGTGACACCGAACCTCGTCGACGTCTTGCGCATCCGTCCGGCGCTGGGCCGATTCTTCGTGGCGTCCGATGCCGATGAATTCGCCCGGCCAGTCGTTCTCGTGAGCCATGAGCTCTGGCAGGCACGGCTCGGCGGCACACCGGACGTCATCGGTCAAACGCTTCGCCTCGACGAGAAGCTCCACACGGTCGTGGGTGTCCTGCCGCCGGCGCTTCGGTTCCCTCTCGAACGGGCTCCGACTGCCGGGACCGGAAGCGTCCTGACACCCGGGCTTCAGTCGTTTTGGTTTCCGATGAAAGTCCAGAGCGAGGATCGCGGTTCGCGCGGTGCACGAATGTTCCTGCCCGTCGGCCGCCTGAGGACCGATGCAACGATGGAGACGGCGAGCGCCGAACGGGCCGCGTTGAGCCAGAGGCTGGCCGCAGACGATCCGGCGACCAACCGAAACTGGAGGTTCCATCTGGTGAGCTTCCGCGACCAGGTGCTGGGACGGACCCGGCAAGCCATTCCCATCCTCGCCGTGACGGTCGCAGCCGTGTTGCTGATCTGTTGTGTCAACCTCGCCAATCTACTTCTCGCCCGGGGCACGACGCGACATCGAGAGCTCGCCGTGCGTCTCGCGCTGGGAGCCAGCCGGGGACGCCTGGTGCAGGCGCTGATGGTGGAGACGATGGTCCTTTCACTGGTCGGCGGTACCCTGCGTCGACCCGATGGAGCCCCTGCGTTGTGAATGACGCCGAAGCAGGGATTTCCCGGAGATCCCCGGCGTCATGACCAGCTCCTGGAATTCTGGGCGTCGTTGAGGGCAGCCTGTCGGGCGGCTGACGCCGGCCCCCCCGTGCCCGGTGTGAGCTACGTACCGCAGAACGTGCGGTACGACCGGTCGCCCGGGCTGGGCGCGCTGTACACGGGCAGGTCGCGTTCGTGATCGTAGGGTGTCGCCAACACCTCGAGCAGTCGCGCCATCACGGAAAAGTCGTTCCCGCTGGTTGCGGCCAGGAGAGCCTCCTCGACGTGGTCATTGCGCGGGATGACCGCCGGGTTGTGCCGCCGCATCAGGGCTTCGGCCTCGGCAGGCGGCTGCGGCTGGCGCGCGCGGCGGGCGTCCAGCCGGCGATGCCAGGCCTCCAATTCGGGATCGGGGTTCGTGGAGTCCCCGATCAGGCGCCCGCCGGAGCCCTGGCGGAGGCGGGTCAGCAACCGGAAGGTGTTCGTGAAGTCGGCAGACCGCCGCTGCATCCAGGCGAGGAGGTCGTCGACGAGCGCCTTGTCGTCGTCTTCCGCCGTGAACAGTCCACACTTCGCTCGCATGCCGTCCAGCCAGTGCCGCTCGAACAGGTCCGGAAAACGGTCGAGCGCCGACGTTGCCCGCTCGACCGCGCGATCGACGTCGCGATCGAACAGCGGCAACATCGCCTCGGCAAGTCGCGCGAGGTTCCACTGCGCGATCGGCGGCTGGTTGCCGTATGCGTACCGCCCGCCGTGGTCGATGGAACTGAACACCGTCGCGGGATCGTACGTGTCCATGAACGCGCACGGGCCGTAATCGATCGTTTCACCGGAGAGGGCCATGTTGTCGGTGTTCATCACGCCGTGGATGAATCCGACCAGCTGCCAGCGGGCAATCAGGGACGCTTGTCGTGCGAGAATCGCGTCGAACAGCGCGAGATGCGCCTCAGGGGAATCGGCGATCTCCGGGTAGTGTCGCGCCCTCGTGTAGTCCGCCAGCGCGCGCAGGGCCCCTTCGTCGTCGTGCGCCGCGGCCCACTGCATGGTGCCGACCCGGATGTGGCTTGCGGCGACGCGCGTGAGCACCGCACCCTGGAGCACCGACTCGCGGTACACAGGCTCGCCCGTCGTTACCACGGCCAGGCTCCGGGTGGTCGGAATGCCGAGCGCGTGCATCGCCTCGCTGATGATGTACTCCCGCAGCATGGGCCCCAGCGCGGCGCGTCCGTCACCCCGGCGGGAGAACCGGGTCTGCCCTGGCCCTTTCAGTTGAATGTCCATGCGATCGCCGGACGGCGTGATCTGCTCGCCGAGCAGGATGGCACGGCCATCGCCGAGGACGGTGAAGTGGCCGTACTGGTGACCCGCGTACGCCTGCGCGATCGCTCGCCCGCCTTCGGGCAGGGCATTGCCGGCGAAAATCGCGGCGCCTTCCGGCCCGTCGAGCGCCTCCGGCTCGAGTCCCAGGCTTGTGGCAAGGGGCCGGTTGAACGCGACGAGGCGCGGGTCGCGGACCGCCGTGGGTTCCGCATGCGAGTAGAAGAGCGGAGGAAGCTCCGCGTAGGTGTGCTCGAGGCGCCAGCCTGCCATTCCACCATCATAGCTGGCGAGTGGCCGGGCCTCGTGCTCCGTCTCCATTGTTCGCGAGATAATTCCCCGGCGGGCAACCCCTGCTCGACCCCAATGCGTGGAAGACGCGTGGCGGTTGCGGCGCGGAACCGACGGGACGATACCCGACCGCGCAGACGACGGAGTCACCCGGATGGCACACGCGGCATCATGCAGAACTACATCGGCGGCCGCTGGCACGCGTCGGCCGCAACCGACAGCATTGCGGTCCTGAACCCGGCCACGCCGAACGGTGGACGAACACGTGGTCACACAGGTTCTGACATGAACGCCGGCGGAGGGTGTCTATGACGCGTCGGTTTTCGAAGCCAATCGTGGCAGCCATCGACGAAAGCAAGATAGTCGGCATCCGGGCCGGTGCCCGAACCGACCATCGGTTCATCGGGGTCTGGGCCATCGTCGTGGGCGATCGCGTGTTTGCGCGGTCATGGACGCAGAAGCCCGGCGGATGGTATCGGACGTTGCTTGACGATCCGCTCGGCACCATCCAGGTGGGTGATCGGCAGGTTCGGTTTCGCGCCGTCCGGGCACGTGGGAACCGCATCCGCGACGCCGTCGAGAGAGCCTACGCGACGAAGTACCCGACACCAGGGTCAGCGAAGTACGTACGCGGCTTCCGTACCGAACGGCGGCGCGAGACAACGATGGAATTCATGCCGCGAACGCGTTAGAACCACGAACGCGGGGTTCGCCGCCTGCGTGCACATTCGAATTCAGCTGCCCGACGCGACCAGGCCGGTGGGAGCCCTGACCTGAGATGCGGCAGAATGGGCCGTGCCACACGACGCCTCGGCCGAGTACCTGGCGCGCCTGACGGCGCGACGCAAGACCTGTGACGCGCTGACCGCGGCCGACGCGCGTTTCGCGCACGCACGGCTGGCGACATTCGTCACCGCGATCGTCCTCGCGGCCCTCGCCTGGCGCACGGCGCTCAGCGCCTGGTGGCTGCTCGTGCCGGCAGCGATGTTTGTCTGGCTCGTCCACAGGCACGATCGCGTGCTCCGCTCGCGCGACGAGGCGCTCCGGGCAGTGGCGTTCTACGAGCGTGGTCTCGCGAGGCTCGAAGACCGGTGGGCGGGAACGGGCGACACCGGCGATCGATTCCGCGACGATCGCCACGTCTATGCGAACGATCTCGATCTGTTCGGCCGCGGCTCACTGTTCGAACTGCTGTCGCTGGCCCGAACGCGGATGGGCGAAGAGACGCTCGCGCGGTGGTTGACATTGCCTGCGGAAGGGTCCGAGATTCGGGCGCGCCAGGAAGCGGTCGAAGAGCTCGGTGCTGCGCTGGATTTTCGTGAGCAGCTCGCACTGGCCGGGGCCGATGTTCGCACGGGCGTGCACACGGATCGTGTCGTGGAGTGGGCGGAGGCGCCGATGCCGCCACCACGGGCACTGCGTATCTGGACGTGGTTCTTCACCGCGGCGGTTCTCGCGGCCATTCCGTACGTGGCGATCACGTCGGCGTGGTGGCCACTCGGCACGATTCTCGTCCTGCAGGTCGTCGTGTTCCGCCGTCTCCGTGCGCAGATGAACACGATCCTGTCCGGGAGGGAGCCGGAAACGACAGCCGACTTCGTGGCGGACGCCTTGACCCACCGGGCACGGGACCTCGACGTCGTCGCCGATGTCTTGAAAAACCTGGAGCGTGAGCACTTCCGGTGCGAGCGTCTCGCCCAGCTGCACGGAAGACTCACCGCTGACGGAGAACCGGCGTCACGGATCATCCGGCGGCTCCTCCGGCTGGCCGCGATTCATGACTCCGAAAAAAACACCGTCATCATCCCGCTCTCTCTGTTCATGCTGGGGCAGATCGCCGACGCGCGGGCGTTCTTCGATCACTGGACAGAGCTCGCGTTGAGCGTCGGGGCGCTGCTTCAACTTGTGCGTCCCCACGTTGCCGTTGCGGTTGACCGGTGGCGCGGACGGTACGGCGTTCACGTCCGCGTCTGGTTCGAGACCGTCGCGCAATTCGAGGCCCTCGCTTCGCTGTCTGCTTACCGGTATGAGCACCGCGACGATCCCTTTCCGGAGATCGTCTCGACCGGAACCGGGCTCCGCCCGCCCGCGCTGTTCGACGGCATGCAGCTGGGACACCCGCTGCTTCCTGCCGCGAGCATGGTGCGGAACGACGTGCACCTCTCCGGCGGAATACAGCTGTTCGTCGTGAGCGGGTCGAACATGTCAGGGAAGAGCACCCTGCTGCGAACCGTGGGCATCAATGCCGTGCTCGCGCTTGCCGGCGCACCTGTGCGCGCCGCGTCGCTTCGGCTCTCGCCCCTGGCGATAGGCGCAACGCTTCGGATCCAGGACTCGCTCCTCGAGGGGCGATCGCGATTCTACGCAGAGATTACGCGCATCCGTGAGCTCGCCGACATCGCGGCCGGTCCGGTGCCGCTGCTCTTTCTGCTCGACGAGCTCTTTCACGGCACCAACTCGCACGACAGGCTCCTCGGCGCGGCCGGCGTGCTCGGCAGCCTGCGGAATCGCGGCGCTATCGGGTTGATTACCACCCACGACCTGGCCCTGACGACGGTCGCGGACCAGCTGTCGCCCTCCGCGGCAAACGTGCATTTCCAGGACTGGTTCGAAAGCAACGACATCAGGTTCGACTACCTGATGAAGCCGGGGCCGGTCACCCGCAGCAACGCCATCGCCCTGATGCGTGCGGTGGGCCTCGATGTGCCGGGCGGGTTGCCGTGACCCGTCCCTGCCTTCCGCACGGCCAGTCGCCCTGTCCGGTGCCGGCCGGCTGACAGCGTCTCGTTGACACGCGGCGCAGTCGCTGTTGTTGCTGCTTGACAATACCCGCTCGACGTTCTAGTTTGCGGTCAATTTCGTACCCTGGGGAAGCTACCGCCACCCGACCGGCTTTGACCTGACTGCCCGAGGAGAGCCCATGCCACTGTCAGTACGTCGTCGTTCCGGTGCGCTCGCGGTCTTCACAGCGGTTATCCTGACGGCACCGATCGCGCACGCACAAGTCCTGTACGGATCCATTGTCGGTGCGGTCACCGACTCGACAGGGGCCACGCTCCCCGGGGCGACGGTCACGATCGAACAATCCGAGACGAAGCTCACGCGCGAGCTGGTGAGTGACGCCGCCGGCACGTATCAGTTCACCGCCGTGCCGACCGGTACCTACACCGTCTCGGTGAAGATGAACGGGTTCCGAGCCTACAGCCGGAGCGGCGTGCCGGTGACGCTCAACTCCACGGCCCGCATCGACGCGAAGCTCGAGCTCGGCCAACTCGCCGAAACGGTGCAGGTCTCCGGGGACTCGCCGATTCTCCAGACCGACCGCGCCGAGGTGCGCGCGGAGCTCAAGGCACGCGAGCTGCGCGAGCTGCCGGTGCCGCTCGGGCGCAATTACCAGCAGCTGTTCAAGGTGATTCCCGGGTTCACCCCGCCGGCCGACGCGCACTCGATTCCGTCGAACCCGTCGCGCGCGCTCGTGTTCAACGTGAACGGTGCGAGCCGCAGCTCGAACAACACGCGGATCGACGGCGTCAGCACGACGAACGTCTGGCTGCCGCATGTGGCGGCGTACGTGCCGGCGCTGGAGTCGCTCGAGACCGTCAACGTCGTCACGAACAGCTTCGACGCGGAGCAGGGACTCGCCGGCGGCTCGGCGATCAACGTGCAGATCAAGAGCGGGACGAACCAGTTCAAGGGTTCGGCGTTCGAATACTACACGGACGAGAATCTGCGCGCGAACAACTACTTCACGCCCGACGGGACGACGAAGGGGAAATGGCGCATACCACCAGTTCGGCGCGACGCTGGGCGGCCCGATTCGGCGTAACAAGCTGTTCTTCTTCGGCAGTTACGAGAGCACGCGGGACCATCAGTTCGCGACGCGGACGATTTCGGTGCCGACCGAGGCGCTGCGCCGCGGCGACCTGTCGGCCTCGACGACCCCCATCTACGATCCGGCCACCGGGACCAGCACGGGAGCGGACGGAAACCGTTTCCCGGAAACATCATCCCGGCGGATCGGATAGACCCGACAGCGTTGAAGCTCATCAACCTGATGCCGCTGCCGAACCTGAAGGCCGCCGACGGTCCGTGCCGCTGACGAACAACTACTTCGTGAAGGCGCCGTTCAACTTCAACCGGTGGACGGTCGACACGAAGGTGAACTGGAACGCGACGCCGAAGCTGAATATCTTCGGGCGCTACAGCCAGCTCGACTTCTGGACCTTCAATGAAACGGTTTATGGCGACGCGCTGCAGGGCATGCCGGTCGCCGGCGGCAATCCGGGAACCGGGCACGGCACACCGCCAACTTCTCGGCGGGCGCCACATACGCCTTCACCCCGACCCTCGTCGCCGATGCGCACTTCGGCTACGTGCGCATGTCACCGTCGTCGGTTCGCACACCGACATCGGACAGAACAAAGGGCATGGACCTCTTCGGCATCCCCGGCCTGAACGGTCCGCGTGACTTCGAAGGTGGGCATGCCTGTCTTCGACTTCAATACGTATCCAGGACGTCGGCATCACCGAGCTCTACATGCCGTACATCGCGCAACGACGACCAGTATCAGACCGTCGTGAACGTCAACTGGATGAAAGGCAAGCACAACATCCGGGCCGGCACCGACATCTACTTTCCAGGCGTTGAATCACCTGCAGCCTGAAACTGACCGGCGACAACTTCGGCGCGCGCGGCGGCTTCCGCTTCGGGACCGGCCCGACGCAGTTGCACGGGCGGCGCGACCGGCAACAGCTACAACGCGTGGGGCGCGTTCCTGCTCGGGCTGCCCGACCAGCTCGGCCGCCTGAACCACACGGTGGCGCCGTACACGACGCGGATGCGCAGCTACAGCTTCTACGTGCGCGATCAGTGGCAGGTGACCAATCGCCTGACGCTCGTCCTACGGCACGCGCTACGAGTATTTCCCGATGCCGACGCGGGACGATCGCGGGCTCGAACGCTACAACCCCGACACCAACATGATGGAGATCGGCGGCATCGGCTCGGTGCCCACGGACCTCGGGATCTAGATGGAGAAGGGGCTGTTCGCGCCGCGGGTCGGGCGTGACCTTCCGTGGCGTCGCCGTCGATGGTCCTGCGCGGCGGCTTCGGCATCACGAACGACCCGTACTCGCTCGCCCGGCCGATGCGCACCAACCATCCCATCCTGCTCAACCTCATCGTCCATGCGCCGAACACGTTCGCCGCGGCCGGCCGGATGGCCGACGGCGTGCCGGCGATCCCGAATGCCGATCTCGGAAACGGGATCATCCCGATTCCGTCGAACGTCAGCGCCATTCACGATGCCCGACGAATTCAACCGCGGCTACATCAAGTCGTGGAACGCCGCGGTGCAGAAGGAGCTCACGTGGGGCTTCGTCGGCGAGGCGGCCTACGTGGCCACGCGGCAGATCGACCAGCTCGGGTTCCTGGAGCTGAACTGGTCGCCGATCGGCGGCGGGCAGCCCGGGCGGCAGCTGAATCGCAGTTCGGACGCAACTGCGCAGACGCGCATCGTCGCGCCGATCGGCGATACGAAGTACGACGCGCTGCAGGCGCGCCTCGATCGGCGATTCGCGAACGGCGTCCAGCTTGGCGTCAGCTACACGCTGTCGAAGTCGACCGGGATTGCGGGCGCGCCGCGACAGCGACGGCGTACCGCGCATCATGATTCCCGAGTTTTACCACTTGAACACGGCGCTCAGCCCGTTCGACCGCACGCACAACCTGCAGATCACCAATCTCACCGAGCTTCCGTTCGGTCCCGGCCGGCGCTGGCTGAACGGCGCCGGCGATCGTCGCGGCGATCGTCGGCGGCTGGCAGGTCAACAACCTCTTGAGCTTCACCAGCGGCACGCCGTTCGACGTCACCGCGTCAGGCACGTCGCTGAATGCGCCGGAAAGCGCACAGCGAGCCGATCAGGTGAAAACCGAAGGTCGACATCCTTGGCGGTATCGGAACCGGCAACGCCTACTTCGATCCGCTGGCGTTCAAACCGGTCACCGAGGCGCGGTTCGGCACCGCGCCCTGGAGCGCGGTCCGAGGGCCCGGCTACGCCAACTGGGATTTCGGGTTGTTCCGCGAAGTCGTGCTGCCGCGCAAGAAGACGCTGCAGATCCGGGTCGAAGCCTTCAACATCCTCGACACGGCGCATTTCAACAACCCCGGCGCGAACGTGTCGAATCTGCAGCTGAACCCTGACGGCACGGTGCGCAATCTGAACGGGTTTGCTGAGGTGACCAGCGCGTACGGAGAACGACAGGTGCGCCTGGGCATGCGTCTCGGCTGGTAACGTCGCGCGTTTTCGCCTTCGCGGTGGCTGGGGTCATCGTCCCGACGCCAGTCAGCGCGAAGGCGGAGCCTGTCCCACCTCTCGACCGCGGCATACAGGAGTTCAGAAGATCAGAGACGGTGGTGATCACGGAAAGATCACCACGGGGACACGGAGTCGCGGAGACGACACGGAGATAACCAGCGGCTCCTGGCACTGGCCACGGATCGAAATCGAGACAGCTTTTATCGGAGACAGACAGCGGTCCCTCCGTGTCGTCTCCGTGCCTCCGCTTCTCCGTGTTGGAATTTTTTCTTCGTGCCCTCCGCGGTCGGAGCGCAGCGTCGACGCGCCCACGGTCCTGGCGTATAGACTTGGGTATGGACGATCTCGACGACCTCGAGCTCGACAAGACACGGGAACCTCTCGTTCCGCCGCAGTCCCGCAGCTTCGGACCGCTCGGCATCGTGATCCTCATCACGCTCGTCGGCGTGGCGGTCGCGGTGCTCCTCTGGCTGTATCTCTCGAAGGATGCACGTTCCTCGAACGTCAACGTCAAATCGGAATCGGTGGCGGCTCCGAAGACGGAGCGCCCAAAGGCGCTCGAAGGCGAGGAGCTCGCGCTGCCGCCGCTGCCGGACACCGACCCGATCGTCCGGCAGCTCGTCAGCCGCCTGTCGTCCCATCCCAAAGTGGTGGCCTGGTTCACGACCGGTCAGCTCATTCGCAATTTCACCGTCGTGGCTCTGAACATCGCCGAGGGGCAGACGCCGGCGCCGCACCTCCGGGCCGTGCCTGTGGCGGGCACCTTCATCGTGGACGCCAGCAGCGGGGCTCCGGTCATCGATCCGAGAAGTTACCGTCGTTACGACGAGTATGCGGATGCTGTCGCGGCCCTCGATGCAGAGGGCACCGCCAGGCTCTACGCGACGCTGAAGCCGCGCATCCGGGAAGCTGCCGGAGAACTGGGGCATCCGGACGACTTCGATGCAATGTTCGAGAAGGCGATCGCGGAACTGCTCAAGACCCCCGTGATCGACGGGCCCGTGGCCCTGACCCCCAAGGGGCTCCAGTACGAGTTTGCCGATCCCCGCCTGGCCTCTCTCACAGCCGCACAGCGACAGTTCCTCCGGATGGGACCACGGAACGTTCGGGCGATCCAGACGAAGCTGCGTGAGATCGCGCCGCTTCTCGGGATGCCGCCGGGCCTGTAGCGACCCCGGCGCGAACCCGGGGTGTCGCTGTCGTCATAAATCAACAGCTCCACGTCTTGATGAGTTTGCTCTTTGAAAGCCGAGTGCAGGCGCGGAAGGTGCGATTCGCGGCCGTACGTCGGCGTCACCACGCTCACTTTCATCCCAGCTCCAGTCTCCGGCCCTGCGCACGCGCATGCCGGTCAACGCCCGGCCACACTGTGTCAGGTTCCCAGGGACAGAGATTACCAGCCCTGCTGAATCCTCTGCATTCGGCTGCCGCTGAGGCCAACCTTTGGGCCGGACCTCCCGTCTAACCGCGCATCATGCTCGAACAACTCGCGCAGGACATCCGTTATGGCGCCCGGTCGTTGCGGAACACCCCAATGTTCACGGCGATCGCCGCCCTGACGCTCGCCCTGGGCATCGGGGCGAACAGCGCCATCTTCAGCTTCGTGGACGGGGTGCTTCTCAAGCCGCTCCCCTATCGCGACGCCGACCGCATCATGCGCGTGCTCGAGAAACCGCCCGGCGGGGGGCGCAACGGGATCTCCGCGCTCACGTTCCTCGACTGGCAACGCCAGAACACGGTCTTCGAAGCGCTGGCGGCGCAGACCGGCGGCTCGATGACGCTCTCGGGCATCGACGAGCCGATGCTGGTGCGCGGCAGCCGCGTCTCCGCCTCGTATTTCGAGGTCTTCCAGGTGAAACCGGCACTCGGGCGCACCTTCGCCCCGGACGAGGATCAGCCCGGCAAGGAGCACGTCGTCGTCCTGAGTCATCGGCTCTGGGCCTCACAGTTCGGATCGGACAAGAGCCTCGTCGGCCGCTCGCTGATTCTCGACGGCGAACCGTACACCGTCATCGGTGTGATGCCGGCAGGCAGCGCCTTCGACCGTAACTTCAACCAGATGTGGCGGCCGCTCGCCTTCAAGCCGGCCGAACGCACGCGCGACTACCACTGGATGGGATCCCTCGGGCGCCTCAAGCCGGGCGTGACGATCGAACAGGCGCGCGCGCAGATGGACGCGATCGGCGCGCGGATCTCGACCGACTACCCCGACTCGAACAAGGGCTGGGGGGTGACGATCGACCCTTACGCCGACACCGTCGTGGACGCCCAGTTGCGGAGCTCGCTCTACGTGCTGCTCGCCGCCGTCGGCATGCTGCTGCTCATCGGCTGTGCGAACCTCGCGAACCTGACCCTGACGCGCGGCACCACGCGCGAGCGGGAAGTCACGGTGCGGGCGGCGCTCGGCGCCGGCCGCGGGCGGCTCGTACGACAGTTCCTCACCGAGAACGTGCTCCTGTCGGCGATCGGCGGCGGGCTTGGCCTGCTGGTTGGTTACGGCATGATGGCGGGCCTCAAGCTGGCGCTGCCCCCCTTCATGCTGCCGTCCGACGTCGGTGTGACGATGGACGGTCGCGTGCTGGCGTTCACGCTCGGGCTCTCGATGGTCACGGCGGTACTCTTCGGGCTCGCGCCGACGCTGCAGGTCACCAAGCCGGATCTCGCGGGCGCCATGAAGGAAGGCGGGCGAGGCTCGACGAGCGACGCCGGGAGACGGCGTGTGCGCGGGGCGCTGGTCGTCATCGAGGTCGCCCTGGCGTTCGTGCTGCTCATCGGGTCCGGCCTGCTGGTGCGAAGCTTCTTCGCCATGATGAACGTGGAGACCGGATTCGATTCGACGAACGTCATCACGATGCGGCTGCCGACGACAGTGGATCGATTCTCGTCGCCCGAAGAGCTGAACGTCTACCTGCGGCAGATCGTCGCACGCATCGACGCCCTGCCAGGGGTTCGCGAGACCGCGATGACGTCCGCTCTGCCGATGCGCGGCTGGAGCGACGGCATGCCGTTCCTCGTGGCCGGCCGGCCGGTCGTCGACCGGGCGAACCGCCGTGCGGCGGGATTCAAGTCCATCAGCCCCTCGTATTTCCATACGCTCGGCATGAAGCTGGTCAAGGGACGCGGCCTCTCGGACCGGGATCTGAAGGGGGCCGCGCCCGCCATGGTGATCAACCAGACCATGGCGACGCGCTTTTTCGAGGGAGAGAACCCGATCGGCCAGCACATTCTCGTCCAGGAAATCGTGCCGGGTCAGCCGGCGCTGGGCGACGAGATCCCATGGGAGGTCGTCGGCGTCGTCGCGGACGAGAAGAACTTCGGGCTCGCGAGCGGGCCGTCGGCCGGGATGTACGTGCCGCTCGAGCAGAGCCCGTCGACGTCGGCGAACCTGGTGGTGCGGGCGCACATCGACCCGGCGACGCTGGTGCGAACGATCGGCCAGGCGATCCACGAGATCAACCGGGATCAGTCCATCGCCGACGTGCTGACGCTCGAGCAGATCAAGGATCAGAGCGCCGCCAGCAACAAGCTGCGAACGATGCTGCTGGCGATGTTCGCGTCGCTCGCGGTGTTGCTGTCGGCACTCGGCATCTACGGCGTGCTGTCGTACACCGTCGCGCAGCGCACCCACGAGATCGGGATTCGCTCGGCGCTCGGCGCGACGCGCGGCACATTGCTGCGGCTGGTGCTCGGCGGCGGGATGAAGCTGGCGTTCGCGGGACTGGTGCTCGGCCTGGCGGGTTCGCTTGCCCTGACGCGGGTGCTGTCCAGCCTGCTGTTCGGCGTCAGCGCCCGCGATCCGCTGACGATTGTCCTGGCCGCCGCGGCGCTGGCCATGGTCGCCTTCCTCGCGTGCTATGTACCCGCGCGCAGGGCCGCCCGGCTCGATCCGCTGGCCGCTCTCCGCTGCGACTGACATCGCGGATTCGGTGGACCTGCTGGGCTCGCTTTGGCCCCAACCATCAGCGAAGCCGTTCGCCCGTCAGACGTGTGCCTGCAGAGCCTGGCTGGCGCATCTTCGCGCCGACCGCCAGCCGCCCCCCAACGTCTTAACTTCTGACGGCAGTTGCACTGCCCGTGGCTGCACTTGAACCTGCAGCCGTCCTCCCGTCGTCGATCGGCGCGCGGAAAAGGACACCTCAACCTCTGAATTTGTCGTTCCAACACACCGGCTAACGCCTGTCTCTGGAAGGTGCGCTTTGCGTTTTGATCAACAGGTCTTTCGTCCATATGTAGCCGCCGTACTGCTCGTCTTGACTCTCGCGCTGCCGGCCGGTGCTCAGGACGTCTCCGGGAACGATGCGGCGAAGCATGTCAGCGCCGCGGCGTCGAGCGTTCGCATCGACAACTTCGGCCGGATCAACGAGGGCTACTACCGCGGGGCGCAGCCGAAGGGGTCCGACTACGCCGATCTGCAGGCACTCGGCGTCAGGACGGTCATCGATCTGACCAGGGATGGCGATGAGGATGAAGCGGGGCTCGTCGAGGCCCAGGGTATGAAGTTCGTTCGGATTCCGATGACTACGCGCGTCATCCCGACGGCCGATCAGCTCGCGCAGTTCTTGAGCGTCGTCGGCGATTCGGCGAATCAGCCGGTGTATGTGCATTGCCAGGGTGGTCGCCACCGAACGGGTGTCATGACGGCGGTCTATCGCATGACCACAGATGGCTGGGACGCGGCCAGGGCATTCGCGGAGATGAAGCAGTACAAGTTCGGGGCCGATTTCCTGCACCCCGAGTTCAAGAAGTTCGTCTACGGATTTCAACTTGACGTGACCCGCGTGGCCGAAGCGGCGGGCACGCCCTGACCCTGAGCATTCAAGGAGACGACACTACCGCATTCCCGGCGCTCCCACTCGTCAACGCGGTCACGCTCACCGAGCCCCCTGTCCTGCACGCCCGATCCCGCAGCGTGGTGTACGCGATGTCGCCGAACTATAATCCGCGCTTCTGCCGCGCGGAACGTCCGGCGCGCCGATTCCACCAACTGGAGGTCCCCCATGAGTGCTGCAGGAATTCGCCGGGCCGCGGTCCTGGCGGTGTGCATCTGTGCCTCGCTGGCGCGCGTCACCGGCGCCCAGGAACGCCTCGATGACCGCAACCATTCCGATCTGCGCACGCTGCGACCAGGCGCGTTCGTCGTGCAGAAGCAGATTGTGCCGATCGACCTTGTGCTGATCGGGTATGAGCCGGGACAAATCAACGAGCAGGCCCTGCTCAAGGCGCTGCCGGCCACGTATGCGCCGGTTGTGCGATATCCACAGTTTTACGGGTTGAATGGCCGCGATCTCGGGCTCACGTTCCGTTTCAAATACAACGTGGTCTACAAGAGCCGGGCCTTCGAGAACCGGTTCTTCTCGTTTCTTGCGCAGACCGGAAGCGAAGGGCCGATCACCCCGTTCCAGGATCTGTACAACCAGGAAACGAGGAACGTGCTCGACGTTGCGGGTCCAGTGCTCTACATCGACGCACCCACCGTCGAGAAGTATCTCGCCCGTGACTCCGATGGCAAACCAGGCTACGCGATCTACTTCATCAACTGGTTCAATCGTCGCGATTTCCGCTTCCACGTCTACACCAAGACCGACGAAGTCGATCCCGACACCAACTACAACTTCGGCACACTGCGTGGCTCGCGCAAGATGATTGCGTGGGGAGGAACCGTGTCCCGGTCCTGGTTCTATGACCTGTCGGCCGGGCCCGAATCGTGGACCAACAACTGGAGCGTGGACGACGACCAGTCGGAGTACCACATGCCGCCGATCTGGGAGTACCGGGCCGGCGGCTACCGGCCGAAGCGGCAATTGACGGGCGACCTCGCGATGGTCGCGCGCTACGTCGGGATCGATCTCCTGTTCACCACGTCGCCACTCTACGATCCCCTCGTGACGGCGCCTGACATCGGCGGCTCGAAAGTGGCGCACATAGCCATGCTCGAAGACGATGCCGGCAGCAGCGGCCTGTCATTCGTGAACGCGGCGTTCACGAAGCGCGAGCTGCGGCGGTTTCAGCCCTACTACACATGGAAGGTCGGGCTATCCGACACGAAGCCGATTGACGTCAAGGCGAAGCGGTCCCTCGACATCTTCACGAACATGCTCGTCGCTGACGACTGCTGGAATCCGTTCGGCACGACCTTCGCACAACTGTTCTGCTATTTCACCGCGAACCTGACGAAGTACATTCCGGCCTATCATCCGCGCGACTACGTCGGCGAGATCTTCGGCTTCAACACCACCGACGCGAACCTGGGCAATCAGGTCGGCCTGCTCGGTTTCGCAGACGACAACTGGGTGGACGGCACGCAGTCCCACGTGTTCATGTTCGACACGCCCGAGGACCGCGCGCTCGGGTATGGCTTCACGACGACAGCGATTCACGAGTTCGGCCACCACGTCGGCATGTCGCATCCCCACGACGGGTACGACTCGGAGCAGGGGCTCGATTTCGATGCCGTGGGGAAGTTCGAATTCGCCTGGTCTGGCGACGAGAGCCACACGGTGATGCACTACCTGGCCCTGTCGAACGGCTTTGGCAGGTTCGACCGCGACAATCAGTACCGGTGGGAGATGGCCGGCTACATCAACTGGTCGAACGCCGTCCTGGGCGACCTGCTGGCGAACCCAAAGGCGAGATTCGTGCGGCCGCTCATCCTCGCCGCCGACGCGTCGGCAGGTGCATCGATCGCGGCATTCAAGCGATGGGATTACCTGCGGGCCGTGACGGCCGCCCGCCGGGCCTATTCGCTCGTTGCGCTGGCGGCGGAACAGATTGGCGCGTCGACGCCGACGCTCGACGCCGCAAGACGCGCGCTGCCGGGCACGGCCGCGCGACGGATCGTGTGCCGGATTCGAAACCCCTTTGACTAGACGCGACTAGCGGACGATCGGCGCGATCGGCTTCCGGACGTCGCACTGCCGGAACCGACCGCGTCGATCGGTGTGATAGACGAACTGCCGGCCGCGATAGGCGAGCGTGAACGCGAAGCCGGGGACAGGCAGCGGCTCGCCGAGCGGCTTGCGACCCGGACATCCCAGGTTGGCGTCCGCCCACCGGCGATCAACCTCACTGACCACCTCGACAACGTTGATGTCTGCCGCCGGAAGCTTCAGGCGTTTCGCCAGGTCCGCTTTGACCAGCACCGCCATCTCAGCTCTCGACCGGGCGGCCTCCGGCGTTCGCGCCTGACCGGCACCCCCCGTGGACACGTGGATGGCCGGGGCACACAGAGCCAGGCTCAGCGATACCGCTCGCGCACGGCAGCGCATCTTCACTTCGTCTTGTCGATGGACTTCGGCGCCTCTCCGACCTCGATCAGCTTGGCCGTATACGGATCTTCGTCGGATTCCGTCGTGACGACAATCCGTGTGCCTTCCTTCACGGTCGCAATCTTCACAGGTTCCTTGTCTTTGGTCATCTTCGTATCGGCGGTGACCTTGACGGTCACGGCCTTGCCCTCCGTCGTTTTCATCATCAATTGGTCGGCCGCGGTCGACGTTACCGTTCCGAGTACTTTGTGCTCGTGCGCAAGAACGGTCGCTGCAGATAGAGCAAGCGCGAGAACGAGAACGGTGAGCGGTTTTGCGGTCATGTATCTCTCCTAGAAATGCTTGTGCTCTGGTTTGGCCGGTGACGGCGCATCCTTCCCCTTCAAGAACTCCTCCGGGTCCATCTGTTCTTCGGGGCCTTTCGGATTGAGATGTTCCATCTCTGTCAGTTCCTTCTGGGTGACCGTCGGGAGGTGCCGGATGAAGTTCACGAGCTTCCAGCTCGCTTGCTCACTCTCGGCCGATCCGGTGCCCCACGCCGGCATCCCCGTCAGCCGGACGCCGTTCTCGATGATGTGGAACAGCTCTCCATCGGTCAGCGCCTGTGTCGGTGCCGCTCGCATATCCGGCACACGCGGGTACAGGCCGCGGCCCATTTCCGTCTCTCCGCTGCCGTTGTTGGCGTGACACACAGCGCAGTGGTCGGCAAAGTGCCGCATACCGGACACGATCGCGTCCGGCGTCGCCGGCACGGGATTCGGTCGAGTCCTGACCTCACGCGGGATTGCCAGGGAGCGCGCCCCTCGGGCGACGGCCGATTCAACCCGGCCCGGCGGAGTCCTCGCGCTGATGCCGCCGGACAGGAACCAGAGGGCCCCCGCAAAGGCAACGAATCCGACGCTCGCCAGCGCCCAGACGCATACCTTCCAGAGTGGTCTCAGCATCGTGCCCTTCAGTGCGTCATAGCGCGGCCCATCGGCGGCTGCGACATCCGCATGTTCCACATGCGGCCCATCGGCGCGGGCAGGCGCAGGCGGAAGAACAATTGAAACGACACAGGATGATCGCCGTGGGTGCTGCGCAGCACCTCAGGCACCGCATAAACCGTCACTGCTCCCCCGACGGCTCCTTCGAACCCCCGCATGTTGACGACGTCGCGCAGCACCCCGGCAGTGAACGCGGTGAGCCCGGGCGTCCTGCCGTCTGGTTCGAGACCGGCGCCCTGCAGCAGGAGATCGACCTCCGGCTGGAGCACCTCGAATCGTCCGAAGACCGCGAGCGCACCCTCGCGGCGAGTCGCCTCAGCGAGCATTGCGTGACGCGTGCCATGATCCGTCACGTTGACACCGTATGCGAGCGTCACGGCCGAGATGCTCGCGCCACGCTGCCTCATCCAGCCGGCGGACGCCGTTGTGCGCTGGATGTTTCCCGGTTCCAGCTCCTCCGGATGTATCAGATGTCCGGTCGAGACCTGAAGTTCCCACGACGGCGACGGTTTATACCAGAGGCGCGCCGAGACCGAGTCGAGCTTGCCGAAGTCGATGTTCCAGCGGTCCTCATCCGGCTCGCGCCCATTGAATACCGAACCCTCCAGCACGAACGGCCCATGATCGATGGCGGCGGTGACGACGCCGAAGGCGATGTGTGTGGAATCGAACGTGTGGTGCCCCAGCGGCGCCAGCGGGATCTCGGCGGCCGACGCCCGGTGCATGAAGGCCACCGGACCAAGCGCGGGCTCGCCGACGGGACCGCCCGACAGCGTCAGCCCGGTCTTCGCCGTCAACGGCATCCGCCAGACGGCCCCCAGCTGCATGAAGAAATCGTGCGGGTGCTGCCGATCGATCAACGGTTCTCCGTCGGCAGCCTCCCCGGCCTGGAAGATCTCGCGGTAGCCGCGCTTCCCCACCGTCGCCGGATCGAGACTGAACATCGACGTCAGCGTCAGCTGCGATCGACCCGTCTTCTTCGTGGCCATTCCCATCCACCAGTTCGGGACACGGAATTCGTCGCCGCCTCGCGGTCCACCCTGGTGATTGAACAGACCGAAGACGACGCCGTCCTGCATGAACGACCAGGCGTCCTCTTCTGCAGGCATGGGCATCGTGTGCTGAGCGTGTTCCTGGCCGGCGACCGTCGCCGGGACCCCCGCCACCAGCACGATTCCGCACATTAGTACACGTCGAATACCAACGATAGACAAATGGTCCACCTCTTTCGAACAGCAGAGAGCGAGAAACGGCGACGGGGCCGCCGGAAGTCGAGGGAAGAGTGGAAGGTCTACAACCGCAGCGGCAGCGGTGCCCCGACAGGAGGCTGGGCGGTCAGCTGAACTGGAACGGGAATGGAGGATAAGGAAATGAGAGTCCGCGCAGGCGACGTCGAGGCGCCTCCGAGGTGTGCCACCTCGGCAGCGCGGAAAGCTGCCGTATCGTTCGGCGATCCGAGCTCGGCCGCCAGACCGTCGTGATCACGATGACACACGACGGCCGTCGGTGCGATCGCGACGCCTCCGGCCGCGAGGCTGTCCCCCTCGTGGCAGGCGGTTGTCGAAACCGTCGCCGGCGCCGTTCGATTCTCGCAGTCGAGCAGGCAAGCCGCAGCGCCGACATTGGCAGTCACGATGGCAGACAGCAGAACCGCTGCCACGCACTTGGTGAGCAACACCATGCTCGATGATAGCACCGCGCTGACCAGGGAACGCGGCAGGCGCGCGGCTGCGGTGTGAAGGCTTCGCGTCGCAGGCGACACCGTTCCGGTGTCACGGCTATGGCAGGTCACGCATGTCCGTCCGTTTCCGCCGAACGTTTCACGCTCGAACAGGTGACGGCCGCTGAACAGCCGAAGTTCATCTCGATCCCGATCCCGATCCCGATCCTCGTCGTGCGCCGCAAGCCGCACGCGCCAGGAGGCCGCGAGCACCAGGACCGCCACCGCTCCGCAGATCGTCGCGCGTGTCATCCACAGTCGTCGTCGTACCTTCATCATCCACTCCCATCTCGATTTCCGCGTCGCCGTGTGACTGATTGAGAGTCGCATCGCGGCCGGCAGCAGTCATGAGGGAGTGGTGTGCGTCGCGTGAGTCTCGTGTAAGGCGCGCGCGACGGCGATCGATGTACATGGGCGCAAAGTACCGGCGAGAAGCGATGCGCCGTGAAGTCTTACCGTTCGCTCACAACTCCGCCCGGCGGACTGCTTAAGGTGTTGATGAACGACGGCTCTCTTCTCGATCCGCGTTCGTCCACCATGCGATTGACACTTCACACCGGACATGCTCGACGCACGAGCCTCACGTTTTGCGCGGCTGCGATCGTTTGTGCCATCGGGACGACGACGTCGTCGTCTCCGGGGCTGTCTGGCGGCCTCGGCTGCGACCGGCAGGTTCAGGCGCGCTTGTTCTTCGGGCTGCGCGGATCGGCAGGGTTCGTCTCGGAGGGAGAGTGGGCGCTGTTCCTGGCGGAAACCGTCACGCCGCGGTTTCCGGACGGCCTGACTGTATTCCAGGCCAACGGGCAGTGGCGTGGACGGGGCAGCCGGCTCGAACAGGAGCCGGCGCGCGTCGTCGAGATCGTGCACGACGACTCACCGGACACGAGAAGCCGCATCGACGAGATCGTGACCATCTACAAGGCGCGCCACCAGCAGCAGTCCGTCATGGTCACGCGTGCGCGCATCGACGTGTGCTTCTGACAGCGGCCGGCGCTCGACGCGCGTCCTGTTTCTTTACCTCGTTCTCACGATTCGCTCAGGACACGGTTCTCCCCCGTCGCTACGCTGCATGGAGTCGATTCAACGTGTTTGATGTGTCTGAAATCTGGAGTTTCACATGATGGTTCACCTTCGTTCGCTCATGGCGCGTGTTGCGCGCTTCGCCGCCGCGGCTGCCGCGGTCGCGGCCGTCACCACGGCATCCCCCGCGGTGGCCGATCCACTCCGTCCGTCCATCGTCCCGAATGACAATCGGCATCCGGCGGGCAAGCTCGACCGCGGAACGCTGACACTCGCGCGCTCGCCGGCAAGGGCACCTGGCAGCCCGAAGGACCCGGGGGGCCGACCCTGTCCGTCGAAGCATTCGGTGAGACATCGTCGTCGTTGACCGTGCCGGCGCCGTTGATCCGCGTGCAGGAAGGCACGCAGATCGTGGCCTCGGTCCGGAACGAGCTCGACGCGATGCTCACCGTGCATGGGCTCTGCGCACACGACGGCACGCCCTGCTCACCGTTGCCGATTCCTGCGGGTGAGACGCGGGAGGCCAGGTTTGCCAGCGGAGGGGCCGGCACGTATCACTACTGGGCGTCGGCGTTCGGCGCGCCGGCGCCGTTCCGGGAGATGGCCGGGGCGTTCATTGTCGATCCTTCGGGCACCGTGGCCGAAGCGGATCGGGTGATGGTGATTACGGAGTGGTCGAACCTCACGGAGGCGCAGCTGCGCGAGGTGATGAACGCGGATGTTCCGGACAGGGTCTTCGTTTCCTTCAACCCCAAGGCGGCGTTCATGATCAACGGGCTGTCGTGGCCCGCGACGGAGCGGCTGACGTATCGGCTGGAGGAGAGAGTGCGGTGGCGCGTGATCAATCTCACGTCCCAGTCCCATCCGCTGCATCTACATGGTTTCTACTTCGAGGTCGACAGTCTCGGAGACGCGCCGGGCGCCACGTCGACTTCGAAGTCATATGTCTCGCCGACAGCAATCGTCTGCCGCGCCGGCGTCGCAGTACGCGCGCTGGAAGGCAGTGGTGCGCCGTCCTTGGTGATCGGCGTCCACGACACCGGCCCCTGTGTGTTCTGCAGTGACACGCGGGAGGCGCAGGGTATGGTGATCGTCAGGTAAGCGCGGGAAACGCTGCGCCCGGCCTCGGCCGGGCGCCCCGGCCCGGCTTTGGTAACGTCCCGGAGAGGGCGGCGCGCGGCTCATTCGCCTCGCGCGGCGCTGCCGGAATCGCAGAACGTGACGCGGGCCTGTGCACGGGCGTGTCCGCGACCCTGGCGGTGATGCCCTGGGTGGCGGCGAACAGGTGCCAGGGTTCGCCGCCGGCTTCCAGCGGATGCGCCCCGCGCTGGAGGAACGCGACCCCGGAGCCGGCGACGAGATCCGTCACCGTCCGCGACACGAGCACTTCACCGGCGGCCGCACGCTCGCAGACGGCGCGCGCCCGCTCGTAGGCGCGGCCCGCCACACGACCCTCACGCGTCAGATCGCATTCTCCGGTGTGCAGTCCGAAATGCCCCGCGCGGCCGAAACGCGGAGAGGCGCCGGCGAGCGCCCGTGCGCAGGCGATGGCTCGCGCCGGCCCGTCGAAGGCCGCAAAGAAGCCGTCGGGGGTGAACATCAAGCCGCGGCCCCTGAACCATGCGATTTCCTGGCGCACATGGGTCTCGAAATCAGCCCCGGCCACAGCCCGCCCTTCGTCGATGCGGGCGCAGAGGACCGTCGCCAGCACGCGATCGGGCAGCTCGCCCTGTCCGGCGGAAGCCAGGAACGTCTCGATTTCGTCGATGATGGCGTCCTGGTCGCCCACGAACGGGAGATGATCGTCACCCGGCAGCTCGACGAACTGCGCCCCGGGTACGAGGCTCGCCACGTAGCGTCCCTCATCGACGAGGAGGCAGCGATCGCCGGATCGATGGAGCACGAGCGTCGGCACGCGCACGAGTGGCAGCACGTCCCGTACGTCGATCTCCGCGTTCATCTGGGTCAGCATCAGAGCAGCGCCGGGGCTCGCGCCCTGTCGCAGGTAGTTGCTCCACCAGTCTCTGAACGCCGGATCGGCCGCGCGGCTCGGCGCGCGCATCTCGATCCCGACCGGCCCTCCCCAGTTCGTCCGCATCTCTTCGAAGAACCGCTCGCGTGCCTCCTTGGTTGGCGCCCAGGGATAGTCATGCGCCCACAGCCGCTTCGCGTAGCTGCCGATCATGATGAGCGCGCGGGTCTTCTCCGGATAGGTCGTGGCAAAGAGGCTGCACATGGGGCCGCCTTCGGAGACGCCGAGCAGGACAGCCTCGTGCGAGCCTGCCGCTGTCATCACGGCCCGGACGTCGTCCATTCGCTGTTCGAGCGTCGGCAGCGCGCCGACACGATCGGACAGACCGGTGCCGCGCTTGTCGAACAGGATGACGCGGCAGAACTGGGACAGACGGCGAAGGAACCGCGCGAAGGTCGGCTCGGTCCAGAAGCACTCCAGGTGCGACACCCATCCCATCACGAAGACCAGATCAATCGGGCCATCGCCGAGGACCTGGTAGGCGATGTTCACGTCGCCGCTGCGCGCGTAGTGTGTCTTCGGAATCTCCAGTGACGTGAACGTCGATGCCGGCGGTACCGCTTCAGTGCCCGGACGCTCCGGAACGGCCGGCCGTTCGGTCGCCATCGTCACGTCGGCGATGAATCGGTATCCGCGCCGGTGGGCGGTCTCGATGTACTGCGGGTTCTGGGCCTCGTCCTCCAGCGCCTTGCGAATCTCCCGGATGCAGACCTTGAGCGCCGCGTCTCCGACAAAGACGTCCGGCCACGCGGCGTCGAGAAGCTCCTGCTTCGTGACGAGGCGTCCCGCGTGTTCGACCAGGTACACCAGCACGCTGTACGCCTTTGGCGTCAGTGGCACGACCCGGCCCTCGCGCGTCAGCCTGGGCGCTGGCGCGATTGAGAACGCACGCGCCGATGACCAGCGGAGTGTCATGAGATGGAGAGAACTGTTGAGGTGAAGCCATCGAGACAGGATCGCTTGAACAGACGCGGCAGTCCTTACGAATCGGTAAAAGGGAAAGTAAAATTGCGGCACTCACGATGGCCGGTGATCATTGCCTGCAATTCGGACCGTACGTCGTCGACCCGATCAGCGAGCGGCTGTGGCGGGACGGTGAGCCACTGCGTCTCTCTCCGAAGTCGCTGGCGGTCCTTCTGTACCTCATTCGCGAGCGGCCTCGGATCGTCACAAAGGATGAGCTCCTGGACGCGGTCTGGCCCGATGTGCACGTGGGCGACGCCGTTCTGAAAGTCGGCGTGCGTGAAATCCGGCGGCTGCTCGGCGATCACGCCAGACAGTCGCGTTACATCGAGACTGCGCACAGGCGCGGATACCGGTTCGTGTCGCCGGTGGCGTTTACCTCGGCGCCAACGAGGCTCCTGGACGCGTCCGGCGGCGAATCAGCCAGCGGGAACGAACTCCTTGTCGGCCGCCAGGAGCCTCTCGCGCTGATCGAAAACGCGTTCGAACGAGCGATGGACGGCCGGCGGCAGGTGCTGTTCGTGTCCGGGGAGGCCGGAGTCGGTAAGACCAGCGCGATTGAGGCGTTCCTTGCGGGCATCGAACGCTCGGACCGCGCGGCGGTCTCACGCGGGCAGTGTCTGCAACAAGCCACTGTTTCGGAGCCGTACCTCGCGGTCCTCGACGCGTTCAGCCGATTGCTGAAGACGGCATCACCGGACCCGGGTCGAGGCCGCACTGAAGAACTGTGCGCCGATGTGGGTCGCGCAGCTGCCGGGGCTGGCGGACGGCGCCAGCCGCGGTCTGGAGCAGGAGACGCTCGGCGCCACACCCGGACGCATGCTGCGGGAAGCGGCTGAAGCCCTCGAAGATCTGACGCGGAATCTGGTGCTCGTGCTCTTCCTGGACGACCTGCACTGGGCGGACGAGGCCACGCTCGACTTCATCAGTTTTGTCAGCCGGCGAACCGAGCCGGCCCGGCTCCTGCTGCTCCTCGCCTCTCGACCGTCGGAACCCCCGGCGACGGCATCCAAGGTGAAGCTGGTGCGGCAGGAGCTCGTCGCCAAGGGGCTGGCTCGCGAGATACCGCTCGACCTCCTCACCATCGACGACGTGAGCACCTATCTGGATCGGCGTTTTGAAGGCCACGCCCTGCCCGACGGCTTCGACGCCTTCGTGCATGCACACACGGGAGGCAATCCGCTCTTCGTCACTCATCTGCTCGATCATCTTCAGTCGGAGGGGGCCCTCGATCAGCGCGACGGCCGCTGGACGCTGACCCGCACCATCGACGACATCAGCGGCGTCGTCCCGGAGTCGCTCCGTCAGTTGATCGACGCGCGCGTGGACCGGCTGTCGAGCGAGCAACGGCGCGTGCTCGAGGCGGCGAGCGTCTGCGGCTTCGACTTTGCCGCGGCTGCCGTGGCGGCGGGGCTCGACGCCAGTCAACACGCCGTCGAACACGAGCTCGACAGGCTGGTGGCGAGCGGATCCTTCATTCGTCACGTCGGCTCGGTCCGGCTGCCCGACGGCTCGTGGTCCCCTCGATATGCGTTCACGCACGCACTCCTCCAGCACGGTCTGTATCAGCGGGTGTCGCTCGTCGGCCGGATGCGTCTGCACCTGGCGATCGCCACGGGCGGCGAGACGGTGTACGGGACGGCGGTCGATCGCATCGCGACGGAGCTCGCGCTCCATTTCGAACGCGGCGCCGAGCCCCGCAAAGCCATCACCTACCTCCGGATGGCATCCGCCAACGCGGTCGGCAGGTTCGCCAACCGGGAAGCCGCATATTGCCTGGAACGCGCGCTCACGTTGACGGGCGAGCTGAACGAGATGAACCGCTGGGAGACCGAATTGCCGCTCCTGGATGAGCTCGGTCATCTTCGACGCAGCATGGGAGACATGCGCGGCGCCGCCGAGGCGTTCCTGTCGTCGGCCGCCCTCGCCGATTCACACGGGCGCGCCGAGCAGCAGGTCGAGTCATTGGTCCTGGCGGCCAGCTCGCTCTCCTGGTTCGACCGTCTGGCCTGCCTCACTCTGGCGGATCGCGCCGTGGTACGCGCGCACGCGCTGGACGCCGGGGTCCAGCACCACGCGCGCAGCTACGCCGCCTACTGGCGGCTTCTCTGGGATTGCTGGAGCGCTGACGATGTGCGCGACTGCGAGGCGCCCATGACCGCTGCGCTGGCCCGGACGTCCAGGCATGGGGCGTCGCTGTTCTGGCGAGACGCATTCGGCCGCCTGCTCGGTGGAGACTACGAAGGATCGAAGCGTGCTGCGGGCGAAGGCGCCGATCTGGCGCGCCGCGGGGACACGTTCAGCCTTCTGGTCGCGCAGTTCTATCGCGTGTGGGCAGCGCTGCTGAGCGGCGCCTGGGGGGAAGCGGAGCGCATCTGCGACGAGAGTCTGCGCGATGCCATCCGCAACGAGCATCGCCAGTGGCAGAGCCTCTTTCGGGCGATGCGCGCGTGGCTGCTCCGCGAGGTCTGCGACCCGGAGGCCGCGGCCGATCTCGCACGCCAGGGACTCGCGGACGCCCGAGCGGCGCAGTTCGCGTTCGGCGAGCTCCTCGCGGGCCTGCAGCTCGGTCTCTCCTGCCTCGAATGCCGTCGATTCGAGGAGGCCCGCAACGAGCTCGACCCGCTCGATCGACGGCTTGCACACGAGCGGGTGCTGATGGACTGGACCTGGCGGATGCCACTGGATCTCGGACTGGCCGATCTGGCGCTCGCGGAGGGCCGGATCGACGACGCCCGGAAACGAGCCGGAACCGTGTGCGATAGCGCGGCGCGCTATGGCGAGCGGACGTGGCTGGCTCTGGGTTCGATGACGCTCGCCGAAACGCTGGCCCTTACCGGCGATCGAGAAGCGTCACGGACGGCGCTCAGGACCGCCTGCGACCTGGCCGGCAGCGGCCAGGTGCCCGTGGCGGCTCGGCGGGTGTGGGCGCGCGCGTCCCGTCTCGCCACGACGCAGGTCGACGCCAGGAGCGCGGGGCTCTTTCAGGTCGAGCGCGAGCGACTCGACCTTCGCCTGGTCCAGAGCTTCGCCGCAGACAGCTCACTGGCCAGACACTTCGCCAATTTGGGGGGCTTGCCGCTGCCAGGCTGAACCGGGAAAGAGTGCCAGGGGTGCCAGGGTGCCAGAGGCGCGAGACCCCGATTTTATTGCCGAGGTTCTTACCGTATTCATACGGCGTCCTCACGACTCGGTCGACGTGAAGTCGCTAGGCTCTGAATATGGCCGAATTTCACTTCGTTGACGCCGACGAGTCCTGCACCGGACGCGTGTTCATCGTTCAGCTCAGTCTTGACGCGTGCCCCTCATCCGGCCGCTTCTGCGGCCGCATTCAGCACATGCGGTCGTGTGATGCGGCGCATTTCGGGTCGCTCGACGAGCTGGTGCAGTTCATGCGCTTTCGCATCGGCGAGCCGCCGGCGGATGCTGATGGCAAGTCCTGAAGCGGACGCGAGGCCCGGCCAAGTCGCTCGAGGCGCGCTCCATCCACGCCACGGCCAGTCTCTGAGTGAGCCTCCGTACATTAACTGACGACAGATCCCATTCAACGAGGGATCATGGATCTCATCGGGCGCGGATCCGTCAACCAGACGCCCGGACTTCTACAAGGACGGATCGTATGCAGCGCTCGCGGAGCCGGACGACCGCCTCTATTTCGCCGGCGACCGTTGCAGTCATGCCCCGGCGTGGCAGGAAGGGGCGGCGCTTTCCGCGCTGCGGACGCTGAAGATGATCGACGAACGCGTGCGGACGACCCAATACCTAAATCCCTGATCCCTGATCCCTGATCCCTGATCCCTGATCCCCGATCCGAGCCCCGACTGTGCTCTTCCGCCTGAAGGCGGAAGCTACGGTCCCGAGTCGGGACCCCGAATCCCGAATCCCGAATCCGACCGAGTCCCGAATCCCGAATCCCGACCGAGTCCCGAGTCCCGAGTCCCGAGTCCCGATTTAGCGGTGTACTATCCGCGCATATGGACCAGTGCGTCGGCGCGCGCGTACGTCGGCATGTCTCAGGTCGCGGTGCATGGCCAATCGCGGGGCTTGTGAGTGTCCTTGGTTTCAGTGCGCTCTTCGCGCAGAGTCCGAAGGGCGATTTCGAAGCGATGCCGTTCGCGCCGCGCAGGTATGTGACGTATCGCGCCGCGGCGCCGATCAGCGTTGACGGCAAACTCGACGAACGTGCCTGGACCTCTGCGGCATGGACCGATGTCTTCATCGACATCGAGGGAGACAGGCGTCCGCAGCCGCGTTTCCGCACGCGTGCGAAGATGCTGTGGGACGACGAGTATTTCTACGTCGCCGCGGAGATGGAAGAGCCCGATCTCTGGGGCACGCTCACGGTGCGCGACTCCGTGATCTTTCAGGACAACGACTTCGAACTCTTCATCGACCCGGACGGAGACACGCACGCGTACTACGAGCTGGAGGTCAATGTCCTGGCCACGGCGTGGGATTTGATGCTCGTGAAGCCCTACCGGGACGGCGGTCCCGCGCTCAACGGGTGGGACATCGCGGGCCTGCGGGTCGGCGTCGACACGCGGGGAACCGTCAATCGGCCAGGCGATCGAGACGACGGATGGACCGTGGAGATCGCGATGCCATGGAAGATTCTCAGGGAGGCGGCGCGCGATCACAAGAGACCCGAAGCCGGCGATCAGTGGCGCATCAACTTCTCGCGCGTGCAGTGGCACCTGGACGACGGGAACGGGAGCTACGCCAAGCGGCTGAAGCCGGGGACGACGACCCCGCTTCCAGAGGACAACTGGGTATGGAGCCCACAGGGCGCCATCGACATGCACATGCCGGAGCGCTGGGGGTACGTGCAGTTCTCGAGCAGGCTCGCGGGCTCCGGAACGGATGCCTTTGTCGACGACCCGAACGAGTCCGTGAAATGGGGCCTGCGCCGGCTCTACTATCGCCAGCGCGCCATGCGGGCTGCGACCGGCCGGTATGCCGAAACGCTCGAGGCCCTCAATGCCGGCCGCGTCCGCATCGACATCCCCGATAGCCCGGTGCTTCAGACCACGCGCTCGCTATACGAGATCTCCGCCAAGGGATCCAGTGGCACGCTGGTGCACATCAACCAGGACGGCCGCGTCTGGGTCACGCGCTAGAACCCATCTCATAAATGCGCCGGCATTCGGTGCTGCGCCGCATTCATGAGATGGATTTCTAGTGTCCCGTAGCGGCGTGAGCCATCGCCGGCTCGACCGGCAACCGCGTCCGCTACTCGGAACGCAGGGCCACCATGGGATCGACCCGTGCGGCTCGGAGCGCGGGCAGCAGCGTTGCAACCAGCGCAGCCAGCGCCAGTGCACCCGCGGCTCCGGCGAACGCGCCGGTATCGCGAGCGGTGATGCCGAACAGCAGACTGGCAATCACATCGGTGACGGCAAGCGCCGCCACGGCACCGATGAAGACCCCGACCAGGACCAACAGGGACCCTTCGCGTAAAACCATGATCAGCATCGCGGCGGGTCGAGCGCCAAGGGCCATACGGATGCCGATTTCTCCCGTCCGCCGCGCAACGGAATAGGCCATCACGCCGTACAGGCCGATCGCAACCAGCAGCAGCGAGATCGCTCCGAGGAGTCCCGACAGCACGGCCAGCAGCCTGTCGCGCGCCAGTGATCCGTCGATGTGGTTCTGCAGGGTCTCGGTCTCGACCAGGATGCTCTTGTCCCGCTGCGCGACCGCCTGCCGCACTTCCCGGGCGAGCGAGGCGCCGGCCGCCGCGCTGCGCACTGCCAGGATCATGTTGTCGCTCAGAAGGAAGTCCGGACCCTGGGCATAGGGCACATAGAACACCCGCTTCGCCTCGTCCTTCACGCTCAGATAGGATGCATCCTGGACTACGCCGACGATTTCGCACGTGAACCGATTGCCACCCGCCGGATCGAATTTCCTGCCGACGGGATTTTCGTTGCCGAAGAAATACCGCGCGAAGCTCTCGTTGACGATCGCGACGTGAGGCGCATCCTGCCGATCCTGCTCGGTGAATGCCCGCCCCAGCACGAGCGTCTGCGCGACCGTCTCGAAATACCGTGGCGACACGAAGTTGCTCAACGCGAGCCTGTCGTCGCCGGTTCGTGCCACGACTCCCTCGACGGAGACGTCGCCGCTATTGGCCGTGCCCTGGCTGACCGGGGGCACCCACGACATGGCCGCCGACTGGACATCCGGCAGCGCGTTCACGCGATCCAGGAGCTCGGTGAAAAATTGAGTGAGACGCTCACCGCGGTATCCGGCATCCGTCGCGTCCGCACGCACCAGCAGCACGTTCGTCGCGTCGATGCCCGTGTCCACGGCCAGAACCTGCCGCAGGCTGCCGATGAACAGTCCGGCTCCCACCGCCAGCAGCATGGACAGCGCAACCTGGGCAATCAGCAGTCCACGTCTGAGCCGTGTCCCGGCGCCGCCGATGCTCCTCGCATGCTCCTTGAGTGACGCCGCGACGTCTACGCGGACGCTGCGCAGCGCGGGCGCAAGGCCGAAGAGCAGAACGGTCAGCCCGGTGACGACGATCGTGAACAGCAGGACGCGCCAGTCAGGCCCGAGATCCAGAAAGACCGGTTCACGGCTCGACGAAATGAACCGCACGAGCACATGCGTGCCCCAGGACGCGAAGATCGCTCCTCCCGCTGCGGCCACCATCGCCAGCAACGCGCTCTCGGTCAGCAGTTGCCTGATGACGCGACCGCGGCTGGCGCCGGCGGCGAGGCGGATCGCGAATTCCCGCTCTCGCGCCGCCCCGCGCGCCAGCAGCAGATTGGCGACGTTCGCGCATGCGATCAGCAGGACGAGGCCCACGAGTCCCATCAGGACGTACAGCGGTGACACATAAGGACCGCGAAGAGGCGACAGGCCATTGCCGGCAGGCAGGAGCCGGGTTCTATGCGCGAAGAAGCTGGATGTCGGCAGGCTGCCGGCCGGCGCCGCGGCCGACAGCACGCGAGGCCACACGACCTGGAGCCGCGCATTGGCATGTTCCAGGGACTCCCCCGGTGTCAGCGTCGCCAGGAGGCTGAGCCAGCGTGCAGACCTCCTGGTGAGCACGTCGGGTCTGAGCTCGGCCCAGATACGTGGCGCCAGCGTCAGCGGCACCATGACGTCCGTCGGCGAGCCGACCACGACGCCGTCAAATTCCGGCGCTGTCACTCCGACGATCGTCACAGGTTGCCCGTTGATCCGGATCGTCTTCCCGAGCACGCTGGGATCGGAAGAGAAGGTCCGCCTCCAGAAACGGTCGGTGAGGACGGCCACCGGGGCATGCGTGCGCTCGTCGTCCAGTGACAGCGTCCGCCCGAGCGCGGCCTGGATACCCAGCGCGGGATAGTAATCGCCGCTCGCCAGTTCGACTTGCGTCCACTGCATCGAGCCGTTCACTTCCGCTGGCGTCCGTCTCACACTGAACGCGACCGTGTGCGCGAACATCCGCTCGCGATTGAGCTCCTGGAACATCGCGTAGCTGAAGCTGCCGTTGGCCAGCCGGACCAGCCTGTCGGGCTGGTCAACCCCGGGCAGCGGCCGGATCACGAGCGCGTTGATCAAACTGAAGATGGCGGTATTGGCACCGATGCCGAGGGCCAGCGACAGCACGGTGATGCCAGTGAAACCCGGACTCTTCGCAACCGAACGCCACGCGTAGCGGACGTCCTGACGGAACTGATCGGCGAACTGAGTGCCTCGCATGTCGCGGCACTCTTCCTTTCGCTGCTCGACGCCTCCGAGTGCTCGCAAGGCGGCGGCGCGAGCGTCCTCGGCCGTCATGCCTCGCGCGACGTCGGCTTCGACGCGACGCTCGACGTGATCGCGGAACTCGTCCTCGAGCTCCTGTTCAACCTGGTCGCGGCGGACGAGAGCCCGAATCCGCAGCGGCAACGTCGAGAGCAGACGCGACAGGCGCATGTCTACACCTCCTTCAGACGGACGACGCGCGAGATGGCTCCTGCGAGTCGCTCCCAGTTGGCCGCCTCGCGTTCGAGGGCCCGCTGGCCTGCACGTGAAAGCGTGTAGAACTTGGCGCGTCGGCCGGTCTCGGCAAGCTGCCAGTTCGCCGTAATCCACCCTTCGTGCTCGAGCTTGTGCAGCGCGGGATAAAGGGAGCCTTCGCTGACCTGCAGAACGTCACCCGACACCTGCTTGAGACGCTGGGCAATCGCCCAGCCGTGCAAGGGCTCGAGCGCCACGATCTTCAGCAGGAGCAGGTCCAGGGTGCCTTGAACCAGATCGGTGGGTTTGCTCACGTAACCTCGGTTACCGATACTACAGCAGGACGGACAATGGATCTACCGTTTCCTTCTTCGACTCGTGCCGGATCGTACGGATGGAAGGCTTCCCGGCTCGGCAGACCTCATTCAGCCGGGGGCTCGAGGCTGAAAAGCTGGTGAATCTGGCACACCATGATTACAGCCTCGCCGAACGTCGCGTTCACGCCCGACATGAAATGGATCGTCTTCCGCTCCGGGATGCTCGGACCGACGCACGTGTTCGCCGTCGCGGTAGACAAACCCAATGATGGCGCGCGCTGCCGCTCAGTGCGTGCCGAGGTACTCGACGTGCACGTACGTGCCCAGCCTGACGTTGTAGGCCAGGTACCATCCCACGTGATCGGGATCGACATAGATCACGACCTGATCGGAGTCCCACAACCAGTCATTGCAGAAGGCGAGATCGTATTGCGCTGCCTCCTGAAACTACCGACCTGACGATCTGAAAAGGCAATCAGGAGGCCAGGTCATGCCCTCCGAGCCCTCGAAACCTTTCAGTCAAGCCGGCGCACAGATACACGCGCGATGTCGGCAGGGAGTTGATCGCCGGGAACGACCTGCCAGGGACCCGTCGTCGTCCACGAGCGAAACCAGCGTCCGTCGGCCAGCAGATAAAGCTCTTGATCGGTCGACTCCCTGTACACCTTCGACGATGTATTCGCGATGTATTCCGACGAGGTGCCCGGGACGGCCGCAAACTGCGGGGCGCCGTCCGTGACGACCAGCGCCGAGGGAATCGTCGCGATGTAGATAGCCGGCGCTCGCTCATCGGTGAGATGAGCGTTGCCGGCATCTCCACCGTCCAGCAGGTCGACTCCCTTCGCCGCGGCAGCATTCCTGAGAGCCGCGTCGGCGTTCTCGGGCGGAACACCGGCAACCGACCACAGGCCCTCGAGCGAGTAGGCTTCCATCCATCCGTTGAGAATTCTCAGGTAGAACGTGCCGGATTCGTCGCGCAGGATCAGCGGCTTCGTGTTCGTGATGCGTTGAAGCCCGGTACCGTCGACGTCGTGATAGACCGGATCGCCATCGATCGGGATCAGCAATGCCGGCGTGGCGGAAAAGAGGATCTGTGGCGCTTCTGTTCGTGCCGGGCTGGCGCCGTCAGCCGCAGCGGCCGGCGCCGCGGTCTGCAGACCGTCGGGAAACCTGGCGAACATCCTGGCAACGGACCCTGCATGAACCTGGTCCGGCTGCCTGGCGCTGTCCGAGATCGCGTCGGGGGCAGCACCGCGCCAGACCGCCTGCTTGGTGTCGGCGTCGAAGATCGTCACGACCACCGTTCCGACCTTGTAGTCCTCTCCCGCTTTCGTCCCGCTGTCGAGCCCGCGCCAGCGCCAGCCGCCCCATCCCCTGTAGAACGCTTCGTAGGTGTGCTCCGACGGCGTGGCGGCGTGAATGACCACGGCCGTCTCCCCTTCACCTTCGGGCACTTCCGTCCAGCCTTTGGACCTGAGCGCGGACACGACGTCCGTCGCCACCCTGGCGTCCGCCGCGGACTCTCCCGACGAATTGCCCTTCAGCAGGAAGAACGTGCGGTCATTCAACGGGTTGCCCTGCCTCTTGTAGTCCGAGCTGGCCTTGATGCCGTAGGCACACCCGCTCGCCGATCCGATCAGAACGACGGCCATCACCAGCCATTTCGCATTCATGTCGCGCCTCCCAGCTCTCGGTTGAGCAAGCGGGGGGCCGCCGATCGGACACTCCCTCCCCGGGCAACCGGTGGACGCACAGATGATCGGCCTGCGTCGAAATGCGCACTGGTGTGGACGCATGCGCGGTTGCGCTTCACGACCCTGCCTGCGTTCCGCAACACTCTTCCGCCGACTGCGAACCCTGCTGTGGCCGGTTTGGCG
Organism: uncultured Acidobacteriota bacterium; assembly: GCA_963749835.1. Lineage (GTDB taxonomy): Bacteria > Acidobacteriota > Vicinamibacteria > Vicinamibacterales > 2-12-FULL-66-21 > JALZOC01. The sequence goes on along the minus strand of CAVVOD010000001.1, from coordinate 722,632 downwards.
CACGGCTGGCATCACGCTTGCGCTGGCCTGTCGTGGGCCTGTCGCCTCACCCCGCGCAGAACGCGCGGCTTTCAGCCACGCGGAGCTCGACCAGTGCTTACTCAAAGCGAACCTCTGGATTACCCGGCACTCGGCGAGGTCAGATCGGCGCGATCGGAGCGTGTGCTCCGCGCGCTGCCGATGCTCGCCGGGTTCGTCCTTTTTTGCGTGGCGCTCGAGGTGCTGCGCTTCGAGCTGCGCGCGATCAGCTGGTCCGAATTGTCAGCCGCTGTCGTCGGGATTCCCCGCGGCCAGCTCGCACTGGCGATCCTCCTGACCTGCCTGAGTTACGTCGTGCTCACGGGCTACGATCAGGTCGCATTCGCATACATCGGCAAGACCCTGCCGCGCGCGAGAGTTGCGCTGGCGTCCTTCCTCGCGTATGCCATTTCGAACAGCGTTGGACTGGCGATGGTGTCGGGCGCTTCGGTGCGATACCGCTTCTACACGCGATGGGGTGTCACCGCCGAAGAGCTCTCACGCATCGTCTTCTCGTACTCGGTGACGTTCTGGCTCGGCCTGTTCGCACTGGGCGGACTCAGCCTGGTGCTGGCTCCGCTGCCGGCAGCGAGCGCACCCCCGGCGCGAGAGCTCGTCACGGTGACTGGCTGCCTCCTGATGCTGGTGCCTGCCGCCTACGTGGTGATCGCACCGCTTCGCCGGCGGCCCCTTCGACTGTGGAAGCTGGAGCTGCCCATGCCGACGGCCCGCCTTGCCGCGGGACAGCTCGCGCTGTCGTGTGTCGACTGGACCCTGGCCGGCGCGGTCCTCTACGTGTTGCTTCCTCCCAGCTCCCTGTCCTTTGCAGGTTTTCTCGGCCTCTTTTTGAGCGCCATCCTGATCGGGATGGCGAGTCACGTACCAGGCGGCCTCGGCGTCTTCGAGGGCCTCATGGTGATGCTCATGAAACCGTATCTCGGTTCAGGCGAGGTGCTGCCTGCGCTGGTGGTGTTTCGCGGCGTGTACTACCTCGTGCCGCTCTGTGTGGCGCTCGTCGGCCTGGTCGTTGACGATGCCCTTCAGCGGCGCGAACAGGCGGCACGGTTCGGCGCCGCCGTAGGCCGGATCACGGAGCAGGTCACACCGCGTGTGCTGGCGATCTTCACGTTCCTCGGCGGCCTCGGTCTTTTGTTCTCAGGCGCGACGCCGGCGTCGGAAACCCGTCTGGCCCTGCTCGGACGGGCGCTGCCGATCCAGGTGATCGAGGCGTCGCACTTCATGGCGAGTGTCGCCGGGACCGGGCTGCTCCTGCTGTCGCAGGGGCTCGCACGCCGCCTCGACGGCGCCTACTACCTCGCGTCGACCCTCCTGATCCTGGGCGTGACGACGTCGATGCTCAAGGGCTTCGACTACGAAGAGGCAACCCTGCTGCTGATCCTTCTGGCGGTCCTGTGGCGCGCGAGGCCGGCCTTCGACAGACGCGCCGCGTTTTTCGAGACGCGGTTTTCCCCGGCCTGGGTGGCTGCCGTGGTCGGCGCCATCGTCACGTCGGTGTGGCTCGGACTCTTCGCGTTCAAGCACGTCGACTATTCGCATGACCTCTGGTGGCAGTTCGAGCTCCAGGGGGACGCCTCGAGGTTCCTCCGTGCCTCGGTGGGCGCAGCCGTCGTGCTCCTGCTGTTTGGGTTTGCGCGAATGATTGGGTACGCCCCGCACGACGCGCCGGCCCCGACGTCCGCGGACCTCGAGGACGCGGCGAAGGTGATCGCCGCGCAGGCGTCCACGTTTCCCAGCCTGGCCTTTCTCGGGGACAAGTCGCTGCTGTTCGACGACACACGCTCGGCGTTCATCATGTACGCCGTCCAGGGACGCACGTGGGCGGCGCTGGGTGATCCCGTCGGTCCGGAGGAGCGATTCACCAGCCTCGCGCTCCAGTTCCTCGAGCGGTGCGCCGATTTCGGCGGGACACCGGTCTTCTACGAAGTCAGCAAAACGCATCTGCATCGGTACGCCGACCTCGGATTGACATTCGTCAAGCTCGGCGAAGAAGCGAAGGTGGATCTGACGGCCTTCACCCTGGAGGGGGCGGGCGCGGCGAGATACCGGCAGGTGCTCCGTCGGCTCCAGAAAGATGGAGGCACGTTCAGAATCGTCGAGCCCGCCGGGGTGCCCGCCGTCCTGACCGCGCTCCGGGCGGTGTCGGACGACTGGCTCGCCGCGAAAGCCGCCGGAGAGAAGGGCTTTTCGCTCGGGTTCTTCGACGAAGACTACCTGTCGCGTTTCCCCATCGCGGTGATCGAACGCGACGGACAGATCCAGGCATTTGCGAACGTCTGGCTGGCCGGTCCGCGAGTCGAGCTGTCGCTCGATCTCATGCGATACAGCAGGAAAGCGCCGAAGGACGTGATGGAAGCGCTGTTCGTGCACGTCATGCAGTGGGGCAAGGAGCAGGGATACCAGTGGTTCGCGCTGGGTATGGCCCCCCTGTCCGGGTTCGAGCAGTCGCCGGTCGGCCCGCTCTGGAATCGGATCGGGGCGTTTCTCTACGACCATGGCAAATCGGTCTACAACTTCCAGGGGCTGCGCGCGTACAAGCAGAAGTTCAATCCGGTCTGGGAGCCGCACTACCTCGCGTATCCAGGCGGCCTGCGCCTGCCACGCATCCTGGCTGATGTGTCAGCCCTAGTCGCCGGCGGATATCGGCGCATATTCCTGAAATGACTGGCGTGCTGCAATGCGCATCGGCACACCGTTGTGCGCACTCCAACACATGGGTTCGATCGATCGCCCCTTCTGCAGGGCGTTCCAGTCTGAGCACGACTCTTGCGGTACACACAAGCAGGGCCCGGACGCGTTCAATCGAACGCCAGGTCACGCGAGTGTCCGACAAGGCCAAGGAGCAGTTATATGAAATCTCTCATTCGTAACATCGGAATCGCCGGGGGCCTCTTACTGATCGCCGGCATCCAGAACGCCAGCGCGCAGGTGACTGACCCCGTGACGTTCACCACGACGTTTCCGTTCACGGTCGGTTATGGGACGGTGCCGGCGGGCAGCTACACCATCCGTCCGGACGACGAGAACCCAGGCATTCTGAAGCTGCAGGGCAGACACACAACCGTGTTCTTCCAGGCGCTGGACACAGAAGCGCGCAAGACGCCCAACGAGACAGAAATCGTGTTCACGCACTACGGCGACACGTACGTCCTGAAAGATGTCTGGGTCGCGGGCTCGAACACCGGCGCCGAGAGTCTCGCGTCCGAGGGAGAACGCCACGCGGCCAAGCAGTACGGCTCCGCCACCGAGGAGCGCGTCGAGGCGCGGAAAGCGCATTCATGACGAATGCATGACGGAACCGCCATCGGTCGGGCCATGTCGCGGAGGTCGTTGACGGACGTCAGCGGCATGGTCCGCAGTTCTCTCAGGGGTTCTTTCGACGCGGCGTTCCGAGCCTCTCTGACATTCTCACGAGATCTGCCAGAGAGCCGGCGCCCATCTTGCGCATCACGTGGCCTCGATGCACTTTGACGGTCTCCTCGCTGATGCCGAGCTCGCCGGCGATCTGCTTGTTGAGCAGGCCCGACACGACCCACTCCATCGTTTCCCCTTCGCGAGGCGTGAGTGACGCATACCGGGCCCGCAGCCCTGCGGTTTCGGCCTGGCGCTCACGGGCGGTCCGATCGCGGGCAATCGCCTGGCGGATGGATTCCAGCACGTCATGGTCGACGAGCGGCTTCGTGAGGAACTCGACGGCTCCGGCCTTCATCGCTCTCACCGTGGTCGGGATATCGCCGTGTCCCGTGATGAAGACAATCGGAATTTCGTTGTGCGCTTCACTCATCCGTCGCTGCACGTCGAGCCCGCTCAACTGGGGCAGCCGCACATCCAGCAGCAGGCAACTGGGTGCCTCCGCGCGCGGGCGGTTCAGGAACTCCTCTGCGGAAGCGAAGGCCTCGACGCTCAGTCCTGCCGACCGAACGAGGCGCCGCAGCGCTTCGCGAACCGACTCGTCGTCATCCACCACGAACACGATGCCCCGCGTGTCCGGCAAGGGGGTCTGCATCACACGGTGAAGTGGAACGTCGTGCCAGGCCCGTCATTGGGCACGGCCCAGAGTCGTCCGCCATGCTGCTCCACGATGGACCGGCTGATCGAGAGTCCCATGCCCATGCCGCTGCGCTTCGTGGTGTAGAACGCGTTGAAAATCTGGCTCGCGACCTTGGGGTCGATGCCGGATCCAGCGTCCTGGACTGAGACATGGACGTGATCGCTCGCCTCCCGTTCGGTCCTGATGACGAGCTCGCGCGGGCGACCGACGACCGTCGTCATCGACTCGAGTCCGTTCAGGAGCAGGTTGAGCACCACCTGCTGCAGCTCGACGGGGTCGCCGAGCACGCGCGGGAGATCCCCGGCGAGCTCCACCCTCAATTTCGCGCGTGTCCTCCGCGCTTCCCCCTCGGCAAGGGTGATCACCTCGCGAATGACCTCGTTCATGTCCAGCTGCTCCGTCTCGGTCGCCGCCCTGCGTGCGAGGGCCCGAATCCGCGCGATCACGTCGCTCGCCCGCCGGCCGTCGCGCGCGATCGCCTGCAGCCCGTCGCGCACTTCGTCGAGATTTGGCGGCACGCCTGCCAGGAAGCGCAGGCAGGCGTTCGCGTTGATGACGACGCCGGAGAGCGGCTGGTCCACCTCGTGGGCGATCGACGCAGCCATTTCTCCGAGAGTGGTGACCCGGCTGACGTGGGCCAGCTCCGCCTGCGCCTGGCGCAATGCCTCCTCGGCGCGCTTCTGTTCCTCCTCGGCCTGCCTGCGCTCGAGGTTTTCCTGCGCGAGATCACCCACCAGCCTGTGCAACCGCCCGGCCATCGTGTTGAAGGCCGACGCCAGCTCGCGAATCTCGTCGTGCGACCGGGAGACGACCGGGCTCTCGAGATATCGACCCAGCGCGCTGTACAGGGCTTTTTCTTTGCCGACCCCGACGTTGGCCTCCATCGAGGTGGCGGCGGCCGTCAGTGCCTTGATCGGGGCCACCATGCGGGAAATGAGGCCGTACCCGAACGCCGCCCCGATCGCCAGAATGAGGCCCGAGGCGATCATGATCCCGAAGACTGTCCGCCGGATGCTCGCACGCGTGGGCTCACGCGACAGGGCGGCGCCCAGGATCAGCGCGGGCTGACCGTCGATCCGCCATCGCGTCAACGCCTCGTGGTAGCGCGTACCTCCGATGTCGAGCGTCAGCGGCCGGACAGGGTGGTCCTCTCGGCTCGACAGAAAGTCTGACGGGACGTCCATCTCCAGAAGCTGCAGCCGGGACCGCCCATCGGGCGCGATCACCGCGGGCAGCACGCCGGCTTTCACCGCCGTTCCTTTGAGGAATGCCGGGTCGAAGGTCTTGGTGAAGACGAAGAGGCCAATCACCGTGGGAAGGGTGCCCCGGGCATCAGCCTGCCGCAGCGTGTCGGGAGTTGCGACGGTCAGCTGCTCTGCGACCGTGCCACCGGATGACGGGCGGAGGAATCCCTGGACCGGGACCACCACGCGCAGCACCATCACCTGCGCGGCCGGGAAGTCGAACGCCGCGGTGACATGGTTGACGACAGGGGTCTTGCCGGCAACCAGTAGCGGCAGATCGCGCTGGGACCAGTCGCGCCAGTTGTCGAGTTGAACCCCTTCGCGATCCCTGTCCGTGGTGGCGGTGAGCACCGGCCTGGTCCCGTGCCGCCTGATCATGCCGGCTTCATGGTCGGTGATGTAGTGGCTCAGCTCACCCTGGAAGTAGACGGCGATGCTCGACAGGCGCGCAGAGCGCAGGATCAACTGGAGGCGGTTCAGGGAGATGGCCTTGTTCAGGCTCCAGGCACTCTCTTGAATCGGGTTGACGATCCCTTTCAGCGCCAGTTCCTGGCTGAAGAGCATCGCCATGTCGCTGAGATTCTTGTCGTCGCCCGCGGCCTCCTCCGCCACGGCGAGCTGGTCCTCGCGTGCGCGCTCCAAATCGGTCTGGGTTCGTATCAGCTGCTGCGACAGGAGGCTGAGCGCGTCGATCTCGCTCTGGTGTTCCGTCAGGTACGACGCGAGCCCTGCGTTCAGCAGCGTGATGACAATCAGGAATCCGGCAAAAGCCAGCAGCAGCTTGGATTTGATGCCGGTGAACGGCCACATGTATCGCTCTCGCAAGTCTGCCTTGGGTGCCCCGACGGCGGGCGGAACAGAACGAGTATCCCGCGACAGGGCTGCGCGCGCCAAATGGAACGCGCCCCGGTCCTCCGGAGCCTTTCGTCGTGCGAGGCGAATCCGCTGGTATGATCGACGTTCGCGTGGCAGATAACCCCGCCGACCACACGTCCCGCGGAGGCTTCCGCGCCTTCTATGAATGGCTGACCGGCGCCACGTCGTCGCAGCCGTCCTCCAGCGTCACGACCGCGTTCGGCGGAGAGACCCTCCCGGCCCGGATCGGCCGCTATGCGATCGAGCGCAAGCTGGGAGAAGGCGGCATGGGGGTCGTCTACGCGGCGCGAGACGACCGCCTCGAACGCACGATTGCGCTGAAGACGCTGTCGTCGCTCGTCAATGACGGCACGGCGCGGCAGCGCCTGTGGCGCGAGGCCCGGGCCGCGGCGAGCGTCAACCATCCGAACGTCTGCCAGATTTATGAAATCGGTGAGGACGGCGGCCAGTTGTTCATCGCGATGGAGCTGCTGGAAGGCGAAGCGCTGGCCGAGCGGCTGCGACGGGGGCCTTTGAGCACGTCGGAGGCGGTGCCGATCGGGCTGGGCATTCTCGCCGCGCTCTCGGCGCTGCACGCCCGGGGGATCGTGCACCGCGACTTGAAGCCGTCCAATGTCTTCCTCACCGCCCACGGCGTGAAGCTGCTCGACTTCGGCCTGGCGCGGCCGGAACTGGACGGAGCGCTCAGCGAGGCCACCGGACTGACGCGCACCGGGATCGTCATGGGCACGCCGCGATACATGGCCCCCGAGCAGGTCACCGGCGACACGATCGACACGCGCAGCGACATCTTCGCCGCGGGCGCCATCCTCTTCGAGATGCTCGCGGGACGTCCCGCCTTCAGCGGCCGCACCATCGCCGAAGTCCTGCACGCGACACGGTATGAACAGCCGCCGGCGCTCACCGGTTCGCCCGCGGTCGCCGCCGTGGACCGCGTCATCCGCCGCGCCATGTCCAAGAGACCCGAGGAGCGGCCCTCGTCGGCGGAGGTCATGGCGGAGGAGATTCGAGACATCCGCGGGGTGCAGAGCGGCGCCACGTCCGGCCTGGCGCAGGCGCTGACGCGGCTGGTCGTCCTGCCATTCCGCGTCCTCCGGCCGGATTCGGATACCGATTTTCTGGCGTTCAGTCTGCCCGACGCCATCGCGACGTCGCTGTCCGCGAATCCGTCGCTCATCGTGCGCTCCAGCGCTCGTCGCTGCACGCTTCAGCGGCGGGACGCCGGACCTGAAGGCCCTGGCGGCAGAAGCGGACGTCGATCGAGTGGTGATGGGAACGCTCCTTCGCTCCGGCGATCAGTTACGGGCCTCGGCGCAGCTCATCGAAGCGCCGGGGGGCACGCTTCTGACGTCGCACACCGTGCAGTCGTCGATGGGTGAATTGTTTCACCTCCAGGACGACATCGCGCGGCGCGTCTCCGAGGCGCTTTCGGTCCCGCTGTCGGGCGGCATCAGCTCGGCGACGCCCGACTCGCCGCACGACGCCCGGGCGTACGAGCTCTATCTCCGCGCGAACGAGATCGCCCGCACGTATGACGGCCTGATCGCCGCTCGGGATCTGTATCAGCGCTGTCTCGACCTGGATCCACGGTTCGCCCCCGCGTGGGCGCACCTCGGACGCTGCCACCGCGTGATCGGCAAGTATGTGGAGGCCTCTCCCGACAGCGAGCTGCGCGCCGAGGAGGCGTTCCGCCGCGCGCTCGCCCTGAGCCCGCGGCTCTCGGTCGCGCACAAGTTCTATGCGAACCTGGAAGCCGACATCGGCCAGGCGCAGGGAGCGGTCGTGCGGCTCCTGGAGGCGGCGGACCGTAACGGCAACGATCCTGAGCTGTTCGCGGGGCTCGTCCACGCGTGCCGCTACTGCGGACTGAACGAACAGTCCATCGCCGCGCACGCCGAAGCACGCCGGCTGGATCCGAACGCGCCGACCAGCCTCGATCAGACGCTGCTGATGGCGGACCAGATCGACCGGCTCCTCGACATCCAGGTTCCGCGCCTGGTCGCCGGCGCCGACGACGGCATTCTGGTGATCGGTCTGGGGCTCGCGGGCCGTCGCGACGAGGCGCGGCAAAAGCTCGACGCCATGCGCCAGAAGTCACGCATTCCCCTCTTCCAGACGTGGATGGACTACCTGACCGCCTGGCTCGACGGCCGTCCGGCGGATATGGTCGTCAACATGTCCATACCCCTCGGATTGAAGATCCGGGACGACCCGGAGGCGATTTTCCAGGAGGGCTGGCTGCTGTGCGATGTTGGCGAGTACGAGACCGGGCTCGACTGTCTCCGGCGAGCCGTTGCGAAGGGCTACTTCGTGGCCCCGACGCTCTCCGGCCGCCGGCAGTTCGACGCGTTGCGGAGCGATCCCCGCTTCCGCGCGCTGCTCGAAGAAGCGGAAGCCGGCCGCCAGCGGGCGCTCGCCGCCTTCCGCGACGCCGGAGGAGAGCGCCTGATCGCGTCGTAGGCGCGGGCATCATCGGACCAGACTGTCGGCTGATCATATGAAGACCTTCGCCGAGGAGCGGTGCCGGGCGGAAATCGTCCGCAGGCTGCTGACGGTGCGTCCCGACAGCGCCAGCCGATGGGGCCGGATGTCCGCGCCCCAGATGATCTGCCATCTGAGTGACGCCTTTCGAATGGCGATCGGCACGAAGCCGGTGAGCGACGCGACCGGACGGCTGCAACGAACGCTGGTGAAATGGATCGCGCTGTATGTGCCGATGCCATGGCCCGGCGGCAGAATTGCGACACGCCCGGAAATCGATCAGCACGAGGGTTCCGGAACGAGACCGGGTGACTTTGCCACGGACGTCGCCGAGCTGAGGGCGCTCATGGCGACCTTCATGGCGCGAGACCAAAGCGTTCAGTGGCCGACGCATCCGATCTTCGGCAGGATGTCGAAGGCCGCGTGGCTCCGGTGGGCCTACCTGCACATGGATCATCACCTCCGGCAGTTCGGCGCGTGACCCGCTTGTTGCCCCGGGCGCCCGATCGTCGTGAGCTTGTGTCCACTAGCGAAAGGATGAATTTGGCACGAGCCGACAGTGGCCGTCGAGAGCAGGCCCTTCTCCTGACGTTGACGGTCATCGGCTTCGCGCTGCTGTTCGTCGTCTCCTGGCAGAAGTGGGCGGACCTGACCATCGACGGCGGCCGGGAAATGAACACGCCGCTGCGTCTGCTTCGCGGCGAGCTGATCTACTCGGACGTCTACTATCTCTACGGCCCCCTCGCGCCGTATCTCAACGCCGGGCTGTATGCCGTGTTCGGGGTTCACCTGAACACGCTCTATGCCGCCGGCACCATCGCGTCGCTTCTCGTGCTGGCCCTGGTCTTCCAGCTGGGAGCGGCACTGACGAGCGTCCGGGCCGCGGCGCTGACGACATGGACCGTGCTCGTCTTCTGTGTGTTCAAGCGAAACGGCAACTACATTTTTCCATATACGTACGCAGCCGTGTACGGCACGTTGCTGGGACTCGCGGCGCTTGCGTCCGGGATTCGCTACATACAGGGACAGCGACCGCGCTGGCTGATCCTCTCCGGCGTCCTCGCCGGTCTCGCGCTCATCTGCAAGCTGGAGTTCGGGTTTGCCGCGACGGTCAGTCTGATCGCGCTGGCGCTGTCCGAGCGTCCTGGCGCCAGGCTCCAGACTCTGATCCGCGGTCTCCTGCCGGCGCTGGCGATTCCCGCGATCACCTATGGCCTGCTGCTGGCGATGCTGTCGTGGGACAGCGTGGTGAAGGATACGTTTCTCTGGCCGGCCGACATTCCTGCGGAGCTCCTGTACTTCAATCGGACGAAACTCGGATTGAACGATCCCGCAAAGACGCTGCGCGAGCTGCTGAGCGGGCTCGCCATGCTCGGTCTCGCCGCGTCTGTTGTCCTGGCCGCGAGCGCCCGCCTGGGTGAGGGTTCCATCCGCGCTGTGCTCGGGACGCTGCCGCATCCATCCCGCCGATGGCTCCTGTCCATCGCCGGCGGGAGTGTCGGACTGCTGCTCGTCAACAGGTGGGTCTTCAACACGCGCTGGGACGTGAGCCCGTTCAGGGCCCTGCCCCTGCTCTGCGTGGCGCTCGCCTGGTACTACTGGAGACGATGCGATGGCGCTCGCGAACGCGAGGTGCAACGACGCTCGCTCTTCGTGCTCGGCGTCTACGGTGTTGCCGTGCTCGCCCGCGTGATTCTCAGGGTCCCGAGCGGCGGAGGGTACGGATCCTACCTCCTGCCCGTACCGTTGCTCCTGTTCACACATCTGGGAACGAAGTTCTACGAGCCGGTCTTCGCGGGATTCCCGGCATCGGCATTCCAGGCGCGCCGAATCGTCGTCACGCTGTTCACGACGGCGCTGACGGCAGCGACCCTGGTGGTCGGATATCGCTACGTCAGGACCGACTACGTGGCCCTCGAGACGGCCCGCGGGACCACGAAGGTGCCCCGAAACCAGAGCCGCGCGTTCCAGGAGGCGTTGGCGTTCGTCGGACAGGCGACCGGGCCGGACGACTATCTCTGCGCCCTTCCCGAGGGCAGCAGCCTGAACTTTCTGGCCGACCGGCGGACTGCGCTTCGGTACGAAATCGTGACGCCGGGATTCCTGGATGCCAATGGCGAGCGGGAGGCGATCGAGCAACTGAAAGCGAAACGAGTCCGATTCATCTTCCTGCTGAATCGACCCACGACGGAGTTCGCCTGTCCGGCGTTCGGCCGGGAGTGCTACCGCGACCTGATGGGATGGATTGATGCCAACTACGAAGTGGCCGCCGTGTTCGGTGACGGTGCGAGCGTGGCGTCCGAAATCGGCGACCGCCAGTTTTTCATCAAGACGTATCGCCGAATCCCTGATCCCTGATGCCGAATCCCGAGTCCCGAGTCCCGAATCCCGAATCCCGAATCCCGAGCTTGGCACCACGGCTGCATCTCGCCGTCGGACTGCCACCGGATTTGCGTCGAGCCGACAGGGTTGAGCAAGCGACGGCCTGAAAGAGACAACCGTCTTCCCACGGCGATGCTCGACACGCTTCGTCGGCCGACGGTCGAATGGTTGAGATGAACTGAGCAGAGAGGCGAGAATCGGTGTCAAGAACAGTTGATTTGATTCGGCGGCTGCGGCGACCGATTGCGCAGACCGCGCAGACCGCGCATACATATGGTGTCGACTGGATCGACGACGCCACCCGGATTCGGGACTGGAGCGCGCCAACCTGGATTCTGGATGTTGGCGCGCATGTGGGACGGGTGTCCTCCGAACTCGCGACGCGCTTCCCTCAGTGCACCCTGCATGCCTTCGAACCGGTGCCTGGTACCTTCGCGGCGCTTCAGGCGCGGCTTCGCAACCGCGGCCAGGTGTTCTGCCACCCGGTGGCGGTGTCCGATCGGTGTGGCGAGGTACGGATGACGGCCGTGCCCGACTCTCAGATCAACCGCATCACGGACGAGCAAACCGGCTCGAAGCCGATGGTCACGGTTGAAACCATCACGCTTGACAGTTTCCTCGAGGCACATGGATGGCCTGGTGTCGGCCTGCTGAAGATTGATGCCGAGGGTTTCGACCTGCATGTGCTGAGAGGTGCGCGAGAGGCGTTCGCGCGTGGCTCGATCGACACCTTCGTCGCCGAATGCACGTTCAATCCTCGCGGCGCCCCGCATGTGGACGCGGTGGAGCTGATGGCGATGTCGCGCGACCTCGGGTTTCAGGTCGTCGCGGTCTATAGCGAACACGTGGGCATGTTCTGCCGCGGAAGCGGTCACTCGAACATTTTCTTCGCCCGGGCCTGATCGCCGGGCGTTGGACACCGCGCTCTCGGCCCTTGCACTCCGCCACGCTTTTGGCGTTCAATGCAGCGGTGTCCAAGCGCATGCGCATCTCCCGCCGAACGTTTCTGAATCACTGCACAGCGGTCGCGGCGGCCACGGGGCTGCCCCTGTGGTTCGTCGAACGAGAACTGTCCGCCGCGTCACAGAGCACCCCCGTCGTTCCGGCTGGCCCGAACGATCGGCCCGGGATTGCGCTCATCGGGTGCGGAGGGATGGGTCGCGGCGACGCCAAGAGCGCCAGCCGCTTCGGCGACATCGTCGCCGTCTGCGACGCCGACGAGAGCCATGCCGCGGCGGCTGCACAGCAGTTTGGGGCCACCGGCAGAGCTCCTGCGCAGTTCACCGACTTCCGCAAGGTGCTCGAGAACAAAGACGTGGACATCATCGTGAATGCCACGCCCGATCACTGGCATACCCTCATCAACCTCGCGGCGGCCAGTGCCAGGAAAGACATTTACGCCGAGAAGCCGCTGACGCTGACCATCGACGAAGGCAAACGGATGGTCAAGAGCGTTCGCAAGAACAAGGTTGTCCTGCAGACAGGCACGCAGCAGCGGAGCAACAAGCTGTTCCGCCTCGCATGCGACCTCGTCCACAACGGGCGGATCGGCAAACTCACGAAGGTCACGGTGTACGTGCCGGCGGGGCTTCGCGAGGGGCCGTTCAAGCCGGTGCCCGTGCCCAAAGAGTTGAACTGGGATATGTGGCTCGGACAGGCGCCGCAGGTCGAGTATCTCGCCGAGCGGTGCCACGCGACATTCCGCTGGTGGTGGGACTACTCCGGAGGTCCCGTGACGGACTGGGGCGCGCATCACAACGACAGCGCCCGGTGGGCCATTGGACTGGACGGTCCGACGAACGTTCAGGCGAAGGCCCTCACCGAACCCATCCCCGGGGGCTATACGACACCTTCGGAATTCGAGGCGACGCTGACCTGGGCGAACGGCGTCACACAGGTCGTCAAGACCACGGTGGACGACACCCCGTTCGGCGTGGCCATCAAGCCGGACGGTCAGCGCAACGGCCTGAGGCTCGAGGGTACGAACGGCTGGATCTGGGTCAACCGCTCGCAGCTCGAAGCGAGCGATCCCGACATGCTCGATGCGCCCCTACCCGAGAACGCCGTCCGCCTCGAGGTCAGCGACGATCACATGGCGAACTTCTTCAACTCGGTGAGCTCACGCAAAGATCCGATCGCCCCCGTCGAAGCCGGACACCGCTCCGCCACGGTCGGCCACCTGATCGTCATTGCGCTGCGCACCGGACGCACGCTGCAGTGGAACCCCTCTGAGGAGAAGTTCGTCGGTGAGGGCGCAAAGGACGCGAACGCTCACCTCGCGCGTCCCATGCGGAAGCCGTACGACTACGGCTTCGCCGACTGATCAACGCGCCGGCAGCGCGAACGCCACGATGCCGGTCGGGCCTGATGGCGGGGGAATGCGCGGATCGATCCGCGCGCTGCCCTGGGCCGCCGGGGTTGACGCGGTCACGAGCAGGTACTGCCGGCCGTCAAGCTCGTACATCGACGGCGATCCGCTGGACGTCCCGCCCAGCTGAAGCTCCCACAGCTGCTTGCCGCTGGTGCTGTCGTACACGTGGACCTTGCGGTCAGCGGCCGTGACGAACAGCAGCCCCGTCGCGGTCGGGATGATCCCTCCCTTGATCGTCGCCGCCGACCCTGTCCCTTTCACGCCCTGACCGACGAGCCGCAGGTCGTCACCGAGCCCAATCTGCCACTTCAGCGTGCCGTTGTTGAGATCGTACGCATTCAACGTCGTATACGGCGGATTGACGATCGTGGGATAGAGCCCGAAACCGTCCGTCACGTATCGTCCTTCCTTCACCACTTCCGGCTGACCGCCGCGCTGTCCGGGACGCATCTCGCCCGGTTTGAACAGGCGGATGATCGTCGGCACGTTGAAGCCGATGACGTAGACGCTGCCGTCCGTCGGATTGCCCGCGGTGCTGCCCCAGTTGGATCCACCCTGATTGCCCGGCATGTGAATCACTTCGTCGAATCCAATGGGCGTGAACGGGCCGTCATTGCGCGCCTTCAGAATCCGCTGGCGGAACTGCTCCCGTTCCTCCGGCGTGAGGATGTAGGGATTCAGATCGTCCACCGTGAACTTCTGGCGCGAGAACGGCGGAGGGGCCGTCGGGAAGGGCTGCGTGGGCCATACCTCTTCACCGGGCACCGTCGTCTTCTGCGGCACGGGCCGTTCCTCGATCGGCCAGATCGGCTCTCCCGTCACGCGGTTGAACACGTAGAGATATCCGGTCTTGCTCGCGACCGCGACGACGTCGACGGTCTTGCCGTTGCGGCGGATCGTCGTCAGCTGCGGGGCGGAATTGTTGTCGAGATCCCAGATGTCGTGGTGCACGGTCTGGAAATGCCAGAGACGCTTGCCCGTCCGGACATCGAGCGCGATGATGCAGTCACCGAACAGATTGGCGCCTTTCCGGTGTCCCCCGTAGAAGTTGTACTTCGCGCTGCCGGTGGGGATGTAGATGATGCCGCGCTTCTCGTCGATCGACTGCTCCCCCCAGTTGTTCGCGCCGCCGACGGTCTTCCACGCCTCCGGCGGCCACGTGTCGTAGCCGTACTCGCCGGGGCGGGGCACGGTGTGAAAGGTCCAGACCAGGGCGCCGGTGCGCACGTCGAAGGCACGAATGTCGCCGGGCGCCGACGCGTATTCCTGATTGGTCGCCGAGCCCATGATGATGAGATTCTCGAAGACGCGCCCCGGTGTCCGGGACTGCTGATTGACGGCCTCCGGATCCCGGTCGAGGCCGACGCGCAGATCGACGCGGCCGTCCTTGCCGAACGACGAAATGGTCTCTCCCGTCAGGGCGTCGATTTCCTGGAGGAAGTTCATCGAGCTGAAAATCAGGCGGCGGGACTTGCCGTCCTTGCTCTCCCAATAGTTCATGCCGCGCGTGTTGAAACCCTGGACCCCCTCGTGGATCCAGATCTGCTTTCCTGTCGCCGCGTCGAGCGCAACGAATGAACCTTCCGGGCCGCGGCCGTAGACGATGCCCCGGACGACGAGCGGGTTGAAGTCCGTGAGGCCCGACGGGTACGTCCAGGCCACTTGAAGCTGGCTCACATTGGATTTGGTGATCTGGGTCGCGGTCACGAACCGCGAGCTGTCGGGCCCGCCGGCGTAGTCGCGCCATTCGCGCGGCGCCTGGCCGGACACCGTGAGTCCCGTCGCACCCGCCAGTGCCAGCATCACCCCGGCTTTGATGAGACCGAGCCGCGCGTCAAATCCGGACATCTACACAACCTCCGTATCGTTTCGAACAGGATCTGCCAGTTAGTCGGGAGCAGACCAACAGTAACTCAGCAGAGTCCGACCGATCAAAACCGCCTCCTTTTTTTGAACGTGCCTCGAACAGAGGCTTGACCTGAGCGACCTCCGGCTCGTTCTTCGTGCAGACGAGCCTCAGTCTTCACTACGCGGTCTACTCTTCGCGGGTGTGGCGCTGGGATCGTGGGGTGTCGATCGCGGGCTCCTTGTGTCACATGGCGGGCTCGCGCGACGCTGGGGTTGCGCTGCGTGCCGGGAGTCCGGCTCCTCGTGGGCGAAGGAGGAGTCGCTCCTTCTTCGCCCCGATGACTCGTCTTCTGGCCGATGTCCCGGCCGCCCGCTCAGTCGTCCGCCCGGGCGAGTGGCACGTCCACGAGATGCTCGGCGAGGAACCAGACCTGCAGCTCGCCGCTCCGGATCACCTCGCTCACCAGCAAGTCGTTGGTGCCATCGTCGCCGCCGGCGGCGGCTCGACGCGCCATCGCGCGCGCTTCCTTGATGACGATTTCGTGCGCGTGGAGCAGGCGCGAAATCTGTACGGGCGCCTCCTCGCGTCCCTTGGGCGGGCGCGGGATCAACGTGGTCGCGGCGATGTCCGGCGCCATCGCGAGGCTGATTCCTCCGAGCAGCTGAATCCGTTCGGCAATCGCGTCGACCAGTTCGCTCTGTTCTCCGGCATGCTTGTCGTACAACAGGTGGAGTTGATAGAAGGTCGGCCCGCTCACCTGCCAGTGGTGCTTCTTGTACATGTCGCGCAGGGTAATGGTGTCCGCCAGCAGTTGATTCAGATTCTCGACCGACTCCTTGCACGTCGTCTCCGGCAACGCGATGGGCATCCGGACAAGGTGACCGTATGGCTGGATCTCGTGGGCGTGCTGGTGGGTCGCGGGAGTCGCGCGCGTGATCGCATCGGCATCCAAGCTCTTCGTGCTCTTCGTGCTCATCGTCTGCTTCCCTTCATGTGTGTCCGTCATTCCTCCCCATCAGTTTCCCCGGATCACCACGGTCCGAGCGTCACCGCATCGGGGGTTTTTCAGCTACCACGACAGTGGTAGGGACTTGACTCACCGATCTCATCATCTTTTCGATCCCGGAAAAAGGTCATCCGTATGCCATCACCATACGTCTTGCGTGACAAGGTATATTGCTGTATAGTGCTCCCTGTGAGTGCTGCCGGACGTGATGACGACCGCAAAGGCATCGACCGCGAGCTCAAGCGGGGCTCGCTGGAGCTCATCGTTCTGCACCTGCTCTCGCTGGGTGAGGCATACGGCTACGAGATCGTCACGGCCCTGACCGAACGCACCGACGGAGGTCTCGGCGTGACGGACGGCACGCTCTATCCCGTGCTCTACCGCCTCGAGCGCGGCGGCTTCGTGTCAGTCCGATGGGAGACGCCGCAGCGCGGCGTCCCACGCAAGTACTACCGCCTCACCAAGGACGGGCATGCCGAGCTGGCCCTCCTGACGCACGAGTGGAACACCTTCGCCAGCGCCATGGCGAGGCTCCTTCGCCAGCAGCCGGAGGTGATATGAGCGTAGAAGAGTCGTATGTCGGCCAGGTCATCGGACAGCTCCCGCGGGCTGCTGGACTGCGATCCCAGGTCGCGATGGAGCTCCGCAGTCATATCGCCGAACGCGTGGAGCACGGATACACGATCGACGACACGCTCCGACAGCTCGGAAGCCCGGTCACACTGGCAGAGTCGTATGTGCAGGCGATCCCGCTGGTGCCGGCGTCGTTCTGGCGGCGGGGCGCGGCGAAGATCGTGGACATCCTCGCGTTTGCGTGCGCCTATGTTCCGGTCGCATGGCTCGTCGCGCAGGTCGCGCCCGTGCAACTCATGCAGCTCGCGGTGATCGCAGCCATCGCATTCTTCGCGCTCGGGTGCACGCTCTACCTGATCATCGCGGAATACCGGTTCGGGGAGACGGTCGGGAAGCATCTTCTCAGGCTCCAGGTCGTCCGGGAGTCAGGCACCCGAATCAGTCTGGGGCAGTCAGTGGTACGACAGCTGCCCATGTTCCTGCAGGTTGGCTGGGTCGATGTCCTGTTCGCACTGTTTACTGAACGCCACCAGCGCGCATTCGAGCTCCTGTCGAAGACGCGTGTGGTGCGAGCCATGGAGTGAGCATCATGTTGAAGCACCTGTTGATTGCGCCCGCCGTTCTCAGCGCGACTCTCGTGACCGGGCAGACGACGACGCCGGTACGGCCGCAGGGCCCGACGGACGAGATCGTCCACGAGCTGCGTGGCCTTCGGACCGACATCCGCCAGATGGCCGAGACGAGCCTGCGGGCACAGCTCCTGCTCGCGCGTCTGCAGGTGGAAGAACAA
The DNA here is from genome assembly GCA_963749835.1 of uncultured Acidobacteriota bacterium. Taxonomy (GTDB): domain Bacteria; phylum Acidobacteriota; class Vicinamibacteria; order Vicinamibacterales; family 2-12-FULL-66-21; genus JALZOC01. Next base: position 704,973 of record CAVVOD010000001.1, on the reverse strand, counting down.
CGGATTGCGGGGCTCGCACGCGAACTGAGCGAGACACAGGAACAGATGCGTGCGCTCGAGAGTGTACGCAATCCATTCCTCACGCAGATGCTGGCGAAGATGAACGAGCAGCCGCCCGATTCGGACGAGGCCGGCCTGTTTGCCGGCATGAAGGCGCAGCTCGAAAAGCTCGAGAACGGTGATCCGGCCCTGAAGGATCGCCACGCACGTTTGTCACAGCTGCTCTCGGAAGAACAGGCGCGGTGGAGCACGTTCAATGCGCAGCTCGAGGCGCTCGAACAGCGGGCCACCGGCAAACAGCTCCGCTGAGCGTTCTCCGTGCTTCCGGTGACCATGTCCGAAAACCGCTAGACGGAACGGCGGCCCAACGTCAGTATTTCGGAATGGACCTCGATCACGACGCCTGCTATCGCGCGATCTGCCTGCGCGACGCCCGCTTCGATGGCCGGTTCTTCACCGCGGTGAGGACCACGCGCATTTATTGCCGCCCGGTCTGTCCGGCGCCGACGCCGCGGTCCAGGAACGTGACGTTCTTTCACACGGCGGCGGCGGCACAGGAGGCGGGCTACCGCCCCTGCCTGCGGTGCCGGCCGGAGACGGCGCCGGCGCTGGGCCCCTGGCGCGGCACCTCGACTACGGTGTCGCGCGCGCTGACCCTCATCGAGCTGGGCGCGCTGGACGACGGTGGCGTCGATGCGCTGGCGGGTCGCGTCGGCATGGGTGAACGGCAGCTGCGGCGGTTGTTCCGCCAGCATCTCGGGGCTTCGCCGGTTGCCGTCGCCCAGACCCGCCGCGTGCTGCTCGCCACGCAGCTCATTCACGAGACGCAGCTGCCGATGGCCGAAGTCGCCTTCGCCGCAGGGTTCGGCAGCATCCGGCGGTTCAATGAAGCCTTCCTGTCGCTCTTCGGCCGCGCGCCAGGCGACTTGCGGCGCACGCGCGGGCCTGACGTTCCGGTCGGACTGCCCGGGGAAATTGCCGTGCTGCTGCGCTACTACCCGCCGTACGACTGGCCCGCGATGCTGGAGTTCCTGCACCGGCGGGCCATTCCCGGACTCGAGCGCGTCGACGCCGACCGGTACACGCGAACCGTGGGACTGGGAGGACTGCAGGGGACCATCGCCGTCCAGCCTGCTGCCGGGAACGCGCTGGCTGTGACGGTGCGATTTCCCAGGCTGTCGAAGTTGCCGGCCATCATCGCGCGTCTGCGGCGGGTCTTCGACCTGGCGGCCGATCCCATCGCGATCTCTGCGCACCTTGCGAAGGATCGGACGCTCGCCTCCCTGGTGAAGGCCCGACCCGGCCTGCGCCTGCCCGGCGCGTGGGACGGCTTCGAGCTGGCCATCCGCGCGGTGCTGGGGCAGCAGATCACCGTTGCCGCGGCCGTCCGGCTGGCCGGGCGCCTGGTGGCGGCGCACGGTGAGCCACTGGCGGCGCCGGATGGCGAACTGACACACGTGTTTCCGGAACCGGAGGCGCTGGCGTCAGCTGACCTGACGTCGCTGGGCATGCCTCGGAGCCGCGCCGCGGCGCTCTCGGCCGTCGCGGCTGCCGCGATTCGGAACCCGCATCTCTTCGACGCGACCTGCGGGCTCGACGAAGCCGTCCGGCGGCTGCGGTCGATTCACGGCGTCGGTGAATGGACGGCGCAGTACATCGCCCTGCGCCAGTTGCGCGAGCCGGATGCCTTCCCCGCCGCCGATGTCGGACTCCTCCGCGCCATGGCTGCTCAGGAAGGACACTCGTTTTCCCCGTCTGAGCTCCTCAATCGTTCTAGCACGTGGCGTCCCTGGCGCGCCTATGCGGCGCAACACCTGTGGACGTCCTCCTGATCGGGCAGCCCTACCCTTTCGGCGCGACGTAGCTCTTTCTCGCGCGCGGCTTCAGTCCTCCCTGGGTGACGCGCACGTCGATGTCGTGTGTCTTGCCGTCGCGTTTCGGCGGCGCGAAGCCGAGGAGGTACTGTGAGTGCAGCTCGTCAGCCACTTCCGCAAAGGCGGCACCGAGGTCCTGCCCGAAACGAATCTCGATGTAGCCCCCGCCGGTTTCCTCCGCGACACGAGCCAGGCCAGGATCGGGCATGTCCGCGAGCAGCATCGCCTGGAGCCCGCCCGGTCCGATGCCCGGGGTCATCGGCTGCCGGCGCCGGCTGCGCATGCCAATCGCGTAGATCATCGCGTCTTCACTGCGCGCGCGGTCGATGACGCCCCCCTGGCTCGAAGGACGTTGACGAAGGCTGAGGGAACCGGTGTCCTTCCCGTCGCTCAGCACGAGAATCACCTTGCGGCGCTCGTCCCCCTTCTCGAAGCCACCCAGCGCCTCGTCTATCGCGCGCCAGAGCGGTGTCGGTGCATCGGGCGCGATCGTCGTCGGCAGCGCCGAGGCGAGTTCGCGGGGATCGCGCGTGAAGGACGGGCTGATGGTGACGTCATGCCCGAACTCGCCGACGCGCGCCACATCGTCTTTCCCCAGCCGCGCGAACAGCTGCGCCGAGGCCGCGCGCAGCAGCGGCAGGTTGCCCTCCATGCTGCCGGACACGTCCAGCATGACGATCAGCCGGATGGGCTGAGGCGTGTTGTCGAACTGGGTGATGGGCTGAGGCTTGCCCTCGTCGCGTACTTCGAAGTTGTCCTGTGCGAGCGTCGTGACGAGCCGGCCGTCGCGATCCGTCACGGTCACGAAGACACGCACCGTGTCGCTCCCGCCGCGAAAGACCGGCTGCTGCTCCGCCCCGGTCTGTTGGCGTTGCTGTTGCCCGGCCACGCCAAGCACACCAAGGGCACAGGCGGCAAGTGTGCCGCACGTGAGAAACCGCGTCATGCGCATTGCTCCTTCGTCCGCAGGCTGGCCCTCCAGTCATAACACAAGCGGGCTGGCTCTCGACAATCGAGAACGATCGCCCGATTGACGACGCCACGCGCGGATCGATTGAATCGAGCGCACAATTGGACTGGCATGTTGAACGACCTGCGCGACGTGCTTCGCACTTTCCGACGGACTCCCGGCTTCGGCGCGAGCGCCATCCTGGCGCTGGCACTCGGTATCGGCGCCAATACGGCAGTCTTTTCAATCGTGCACGCGGTGCTGCTGAAGCCATTGCCCTACGCGGAACCGGATCGTCTCGTCCGGCTCTACGAGCGCAACCCTGCCCAGGGCATCGAGCGAGGAGACCTCTCGCCTGGAACCTACGTGGACTGGCGCGCGCGCAGTCGTACGCTCGAAGGCATCGCTCTCTACACGACCGGTGAGGGACTGTGGTCGTTCGGCGATCAGCAGGAAGTCGTCAAGACGTCAGCGGTGTCACCGATCCTGTTTTCGCTCCTCCGAGTCCAGCCGGTACTCGGTCGGACGTTCAGGGCCGAAGCGGACCAGGCTCCCCCGGACGGAGACGGCGTCGAAGTGATCCTCAGCTACGGGGTGTGGCAGCGCCGCTTTGGCGGCTCCCCGGCGGTAATTGGACAGGCCATCAGGATTGAAGGGCGTCTCCTGCGCCAGATCGTCGGCGTGATGCCGCGTGACTTCGCGTTTCCCGAGGGCACAGAGGCGTGGACGAACCTGATGTTCCTCCGTCCCATAGGGCCGGAGCAGCGGCAGGTTCGCTACTATCGAGCCCTCGCCAGACTGGCGCCAGGTGTCGCGCCAGTCGATGCCGCGGCGGACCTGACGACGATCTCGTCGCAGCTGCAGGTGGAGCACCCACCGCGCAACGCCGGCTGGTCGTCACAGCTGGAGCCACTCGCAGACGCCACCACGCGAGGCTCCCGCGGCGCGTTGCTGGTCCTCTGGGCCGCCGTCGCCGGTGTGCTGCTGATCGGATGTGCCAACGTGGCCAACCTGCTGCTCGCGCGCGCGAGCAGCCGCCGGCAGGACACAGCGGTGCGCGTGGCATTGGGAGCCGGAATCTGGCGGCTGGTCCGATACTGCTTCATCGAGGCGCTCGTGCTGGTGACCCTCGGAGCACTTGCCGGGCTGGTGGTGGGCACGTGGGTCACCCAGGCGCTCGTCCGTCTCGCGCCTTCCGATCTGCCACGGCTGTCCGAGGTGGGGCTGAACGGGGCGCTGCTGACGTTCGCCGTCTGCACCGCCCTGATCACGACCGCACTGACCGGGCTGGCACCTGCCGTCTATGCGGCAAGAACACAGCATCATGGCCTCACCAGACCGACGCCCCGCTCAGTGATTGAGTCCGGAGGGTCGATCCGCGCGTGGCTCATCGCCGCGGAGGTCGCGGTCGTCGTGGTGCTCCTGATCTCGTCGATGCTGCTGGTGCGCAGTTTCGCGCAGCTTCGTGGTGTGGAGCTCGGCTTCGAGCCGGATCGTGTGCTGAGCGTGGAGACGAGGTGGCCGACCGGCCGTTTCACGACCGCATCCCGCCGCCCCTGGTTCGAGCTGTCAGCAGGGGTAGACGGGCTGATTGCGGCCGTGCGCAGCATCCCAGGTGTCGAAGCGGTCGGCCTCGTGAGCGACCTTCCCCTCAGAGGCGATTCGTCCACCGGCACCATGTGGCGCGCCGACGCGCCGGGCGCCTCGGGAGCGGCGCCCCCCGCGTCCGCGCGCGATCAGTGGCAGGCACAGATCAGTATCGTGACAGCCGGATATTTTCCCGCCCTTGGCATTCTTCTCGAGAGAGGGCGCAACTTTTCGGACGCCGATCGCTTCACGGAAGAGCAGTTGAACAATCCGGACAGCCCGCGCTCCTCCGTGGCCCTCATCAACACCGCCTTCGAGGCGCGCTACTTTCCGAACGAAGACTCCATCGGCAAGTCGGTCGTGCTCCTCGACGACCAGACATTTGGTGGCACCCGCACGATCGTCGGAGTCGTGTCGGATGTGCGGGCCGGCGCGATCGCGGAGCCGGGGCCACCGATGATCTTCCTTCCGCACGCCCAGCATCCGGGCGTGTTCCGGCCGACGCTCGTCGTGCGCTCCTCGTTGTCGCCACCCGTCCTTGCGCCTGCCATTCGCGCCCGCCTCCTCGCCTACGACCCGCAGCTCCTGGTCCTTCGCACACGGCCAATGGCGGACGTCGTCTCGGGCGCCCTGTCGCGTCCGCGGTTCCACCTGTTGCTGGTAGGGAGCTTCGCCGTCGTGGCTCTTGGCCTGGCCGCCGTCGGCATCTACGGCGTCGCGGCGATGAGCGTCACGCGGCGCACGCGCGAAATCGGCATCCGGATGGCGCTTGGCGCTCAGGCAGGCGACGTGCTCGGCAGGGTGCTCGCACAGGGCATGTGGCCTGTGGCGCTCGGTGGCCTGGCCGGCGTGGCAGGTGCGGTCGGCATGACACACGCGCTTCGGTCGATGCTCTTTGGTGTGACGCCGCTGGACCCGGTCAGCTTTGCTCTCGCGCCCACGGTGCTCGCGGCTGTTGCACTCCTCGCATGCTATCTGCCTGCGCGCCGGGCACTCCGCATTGATCCGATCGCGGCGCTGCGCGAAGAATAGTCGCGTCCGGGCCGAACGCGCATGGACGCGTGAGACGTCTGCCGATCGAGGTGCTACTCCGCGCGGAGCGTGAGCGCTGGATCCAGCCGCAGCACCCGCCGTGCCGGGAGGACGCTCGCCAGCAGTGCGACGGTCAGCAGCGCGGTCATGACCGCCGCGAACGTCAACGGATCGGTGGCCGTGATGCCCCAGATGAACGACTGCATGAGACGCGCGACGGGAATGGCGGCCGCCGCGCCAAGCCCCACGCCGATTGCCGCGAGCATGACGCCAGGTTTCACGACGTCCCGCATCACCTGTGCGCTCGACGCGCCGAGGGCCAGGCGAATCCCGAGCTCGCGCGTGCGTCCGGCAACCGAGCTCCCGATGAGACCGTAAATACCAATCGCGGCAAGGAGCAGCGCGACAGCGCCAAGGCCCAGGACGAGGGACATCATGAATCGCTGCACGGCCAGCGATTCGGCTTGCACGTCGGACAGGCTCTCCAGACTGGCGATGGGCAGCAATCGATCGCCCGCAGCCAGGGCCTCGCGCAGTGCGACGCCGGTCCCTTCAATCGAACCGGAACCCCGTACTACCCATGACGGCGAGAACCATGTGTGAACCAGCTTGACGAGCCCCGGACTCAGTTGCGTCGCCGGCACGTAAATGATCGGCGGAGTGACGAGCGGATCCTTGTACTCCTCGTATCCGGAGGTGGTGGTCCGGGTATTTCCGACGACCCCGACGACCTCGCGCCGTTCGCCGCGAACGATGACGCCGATGTGACGGCCCACGGCGCCGGCGCTCCCGCCGTAGTACCGCCGGGCGAACTCCTCGTTGACGATGGCAACCGGCATGGAGCCGGCCTGGTCAGCCGGCGAGAAGTCCCGCCCCTCGGCCAGCGTGACGCTCAAGGCGTCGAAGTACCCGGAGGTGATGTAGCTGACGTTGGCGAACGTTTTCTTCGTCGGATCGACATCGCCGTCCCACAGTCTGAACCCGAGATTCAGCAGGCGTGTATAGGGCAGGCCGAGCGTGACTCCTGCGGCCTGCACGCCGGGATGTCGCCGGATGCGGGCCAGCGTATCGTCGAAGAGCTGCGTCATCCGCGCCGGATCCTCGTACCGCGCGTCCTGCAGCGAGATCGTTGCGGTGACGACCCCCGCCGGATCGAACCCGGGGCTGAGGGTCCTGAGCCCCACGAACGTCCGCACCAGCAATCCGGCGCTGACCAGCAGGACCACGCCCAGGGCCACCTCCCCCACGACGAGCACGCGCCGGGACCAGCCACCGCCACCCGCCACCGATCGCGTGCCTGCCCGGGCCAGGGTCCGCTGGACGTCGAGCCGGCTCGCATGCAGGGCTGGAACGAGGCCGAACACCAGGCTCGTCGCCAGCGCCAGGGTGAGCGTGGCCGCCAGCACGCGTGCGTCCAGCGAAATCGGGTAGCCGAAGTTGAATACGTCGGTGCTGAGGGTCTTGAGCGCTTCGAGCGTCATCCAGCCAAGCGCCACTCCCGCGATCCCTCCCACGAGCGCCAGCACGGCGCTTTCGATCAGCAACTGGCGAATGATGGCGGCGCGCCCGCCGCCCAGCGCCAGGCGCGTGGCGATCTCACGCGTACGCGCGCCCGACCGCGCGAGGAGCAGTCCGGCCACATTGACGCACGCAATCAGCCACACGACTCCGACAGCACCCCACACCATGAGCAGCGCCTCACGGAAGTCGGACGTCGTGCCCGTCTGCAGCGGAATCAGCGCACAGGTGACACGCGTCGTCGCGCTCTCCTTCTGCCGGGCCATGACCGGCGCCGTCAGTCGATCGACCTCCGCACTGGCCTCGGTCCAGGCCGCACCGGGTCGAAGCCGCGCGACAAACGCATAGTTCGTTCCACCACCCTCACCACTCGTCGACGGACGGACCGGTGTCCAGAGCTCGGCCCGCGCGGGCAGAAAGCGTGAGGGGGGCCCGGCATCCGCAAACCCCGGCGGCATCACACCGACGATCGTGTGCGGCGCGCCCCGCACCATGATGGTTCGACCGACGGCATCCGGATCGTTCTGGAAGAGCCGCGACCAGAGCCGGTGGCTGAGGACGGCGACCGGCGCACCGCCCGCGCGATCCTCATCAGGGGTGAACTCGCGACCGATGAGCGGCGGCACCCCCAGTACTGCGAAGTAGCCGGCGCTGACACGTGACTGCACGACGCTCGCAGCCCGGTCCTCGGCGATGAGGTTGACACTGCCACCGCTGCCTCGCACGGCGGCGTCAACCGTCCTGGCGTTGTCGCGAATAGCCCGGAATGTCGCGCCATCCACGCTCGAATCGCTGGCCTCGTCGCCCCGCGCATCGCGGGCGGCGATCCTGATCGTCGCCAGGCGATCCGGATTCGGATAGGGCAGCGGCTTTAGGAGCACCGCATTCACGACGCTGAAGACCGCTGTGTTCACGCCGATGCCGACTGCGAGCGTCACGAGAGCGACGATCGTGAAGCCCGGCGTCTTGCGCAGCATCCTGACGGCGTATCGCATGTCCCGCAGGATGGGTTCCACGACAGGGACGCTGTTCATGTCGTAAATCTCCTCGCGAATCGCTGTCGCATTGCCGAAGCGCCGGTGGGCCTGGCGCCGGGCGTCGTCCGGCGAATGTCCTTGCGCCACGAGGTCGTCGACGTGGTGGTCGATATGCGCCCGCATTTCGCGGGCCCGTTCCGCATCGAGACGTCCGCGGCGGAAGAAGCGGCGCATGTCAGTCCTCGATGGGCCGCATGACCAGGCCGATGGCGTGCACGATCTGGCGCCACTGCTCGCTCTCCTGCTGCAGTTGACGGCGGCCTTTCGGTGTGAGGGCGTAGTACCGTGCGCGACGGTTGTTCTCGGAGGTCGCCCAGTACGAGTCGACCCAGCCGCGATCTTCGAGGCGGTTCAGCGCGGGATAGAGAGACCCCTGCTCCACCTGCAGGAACGCTTCAGACCGCTGTTCGAGCGTCCGTGCGATGGCATAGCCATGGGCAGCCCCGAGGCGCAGCGTCTGGAGGACCAGCATGTCGAGCGTGCCCTGCAGCAGATCCGCGCCAGGCGCCTTCGGTCGCTTCTTCAGAGTCATCACGGCTCTCCATCAGAGTGTCTGGTGGAGTATAGACGAGACTCTGTTGCGTTTGGTTCACGGTGGAGCTGACGGCGGGATCCGGGTGCCCGGGGGTTACTCCTCCCGCAAGAGCAGGGCCGGATCGACGAGCATCGCGTGCCGCGCGGGCCGCCACGATGCCAGGGCGGTCGTGATGGCCAGGAGGGCGATGACGATGAGCCACGTCCGGGGATCGTTCATCGTGACGCCGTATTGCAGCGACACCAGCGCGCGCGACAGGGACCACGCGCCGACGGCGCCAATCGCGAGTCCCGTCAGCGCGACCGCCGTGCCGTCGCGAAGGACGAGTCGTCCGATCTGGGCCGGCGAGGCGCCCAGGGCCGTCCGAATGCCGAACTCGCGCCGGCGCCGAACCACCGCGTAGCTGAGCACGCTGAACAGCCCGCCTGCGGCGGCGAGGACGGCCATTCCGGCAAACGCGACACCCAGCGCGGCCGAAGCGCGCGGACGCGCGAGTTGCTCGAAGTACACGTCGTCCAGCGCGCGGACGGTCACGATCTGGACCGCCGGCTGCCCCACCGCGATCCGCTGCTGGATCAGGGCTGCGCCGGGACACGTCCCGGTGCAGCGGAGGTTCATCATCGCCTGACTGCCGACACCTGAGAACGGCTCGTAGAATTCCGGGCGGTCGATTCCCGGGTCGAGAGAGGGATGATGGATCTCGCGGGCGAGCCCGACCACGTGGAATCGTTCCTGGTCGAAGGTGAACGTGCGGCCGATCGGGTCCAGCCCAGGCCACAGCGCCGTTGCCAGCCGCTCGCCCACGATCACTTCGCCGGATGCGGCCGACGGCTGAAACGTGCGACCCCGCAGGAGCGGAATTCCATAGAGGGCGAAGAAGTCCGGGCCGACGTTGTATCGCTCGACGGTCATGTTGACCGCGGGTCCGCCCGATACGTCAGACTTCCAGTTCCCGAAGGACATTCCGCCGCCGTCCGGCGGCAGGCCGTACAGACCACGCCACCTGCTGGATGCCCGGCAGCGCGCGTACCTGCTCCTCGATCGACCGCGCCGCTGACGCGCGCGAGGGCCTGTCCGGAAACGCCGTGCGCGGCATCGACAGCCACGCGGTGATCACACCATTCGAGTCCAGACCACGGTCGGCATGCGTCAGGTTCAGAAAGGAACGAACGAGGAGCGTTGCGCCCACGAGCAGCGTGCACGCCAGCGCAATCTGGCTGCAGAGCAGCACACGCGTGAGGCCCCTGGCCCCGCGCGTTTCTGTTCCGCCCCGGTCCGTCACACCCAGCGAACTGTCGGCGTTCGCACGGCTCCCAAGCCAGGCCGGCAGGAGACCTGCGGCGAACGTCGCGACCACGCCTGAGACGGCGGTGATGGCGAGTGCGCGCCCATCGAGGTTGAGGGGATTGAGTGTGCGAAGGAGAAACGCCTCCGGCAGAAACGCTCTCGACACCGACACGAGCGTCCAGGCGATTCCGGTCCCGGTCAGCACCGCAAGCGCGCCGAGGAGCCCGCTTTCCACCAGCCCCTGTCGCAGGAGGCGGGCTCGTGATGCGCCCAGCGCGGACCGGACGCTGAACTCGCGCTGGCGTGCCGTCAGCCGCGCCAGCAGCAGGCTGCTGACATTCGCGCACAGCACGAGAAAGACGAGAACCACCGCACCCGCGAGGAGCGGCACAGCGCGCTGGTAGTAGGTGTCGAGCACGAGACCGGCCAGCGGCTCGACCCGCGCCTCCAGGTCAGCGTTCGCACTGTCCGCAGTCCGCGCGGCATTGGTGGCGAGGCGCACAGCGTCCGGCCTGGGCATCTCCGGCGCAAACCGCACGTACGCCGTCGCACGGGTCCCTGGCGTGCTCCCCGCACCGAAACTGACCGCTTTCCAGATGACGGTATTCCAGGCCGGAAACCGGAACTCTGCAGGCAGGATGCCCACGACTGTGAGCGATTCACCGCCGACCGTGATGCGGCGGCCGACGAGCGTCGGATCCCCATGATAGAGAGTGCGCCAGAAGTCTTCCGACAGCAGCACCCGATCGTCGTTGCCGGCACGCCCCTCCGACGCGTCGAACAATCGGCCGCGAACCGGCCGCACACCTCCCAGCAGATCGAAGATCCCTGGAGTCACGCGCGCGATGCCTCGCGTGACCACCGACCCGTCGAATTCGATCAGCGCCGTGTCCGAATCGGCGGATTCGGCCCCCGAGAACGCGGGACTCTCACGCCAGCTGTGAAGCACGGCGGGTGCAACCGTGGTCCGTCCACCGTGCTCGTTTCCCATGTAGACCTGCGCCAGTTGATCGGGATCTGGAAATGGCACAGGCCGCAGAAGGAGGGCATCGACCAGCGTGAACATCGCGGTCGTGATGCCGATCGCGAGCGCGAGCATCGCGACGGCCGCGAGACCCGTGGCCGGGCGGCGTATCAGTGTCCGCCAGGCGTAGCGGACATCCTGCAGGAAGGTGTCGGCAAGCGCTCCCGCGCGGACATCGCGGACCTGCTCTTTGATGCTGTCGACCTGACCGAGCTCCAGCGTCGCGGCACGGCGAGCCGCGTCGAGGCTCATGCCGGCGCCAGTCTTCTCCTCGACCAGCAGGTCGAACATCCCTCTGACCTCGTCGTCGAGCTCACGCTCGACACGCCGGCGTTGCACGAGGTTCCGCCACAGCCTGGACAAGCGACCGAGTGCCATGCAACCTCCCCTGCGCAGGAACGATCAGGCTTCGAGGGCGCGAGCAATGCCCAGCGCAATGCGTTGCCACTGCTCGGTTTCCTTCTCCAGCTGGCGGCGGCCCGTACGGGTCAGCGTGTAGTACTTCGCCCGGCGGTTGTTCTCTGACGGCTGCCAGGTCGAGGTGAGCCAGCCCGCCTCTTCGAGGCGATGGAGCGCCGGGAAGAGAGAACCGGGCTGCACGACAAAGGTGCCCCCCGTGATCTGTTCGATGCGGCGCGACACGCCCAGCCCGTGCAGCTCGCTGCTGGCGAGCGCCTTCAGAATCAGGAGATCGAGTGTGCCCTGCAGCAGGGTCGTGCGGTGGTCTGGCATGAGGTTCGCTGCTATCGCCCTTCTATACGAGACCAGTGTGTGGCTACTCCTATCGAATGTCAATAGGAACCACAACCTCATCCAGTTGTCGAAGTACAGCGGGGGATTCGGGACTCGTAGCTTCCGGCGTCAGCCGGAAGAAGACTCGGAATTCTCGCATCAACGCCCCTGACGCGGCACGGTGGTCAGGCGCCGATGCGACACAATTGGTGCATGTTGGAACTTCGAGATCTGGTCGCAAGCCTGCACGACCTGGGCATCGTCAGCGGCGACGCGATCATGGTGCACGCGTCGTTGCGGGCATTGGGTCCGATCGAAGATCGTGCGGCCGGTCTCGTGCGCGCGCTCGACGCAGCCGTCGGCGAAACCGGTACGGTGCTGATGACACTCGGCGCCCGCGACGAGTGCGCGTGGGTGAACGAACGGCCCGAAGCGGAACGCGCCGGGCTGCTCGCCGGCACCGAGCCGTTCGACTCCATGTCCACGCCCGCCGATCCGGATGTGGGCGTGCTGGCCGAAGTGTTCCGCCGGACGCCGGGCACGCTCGCGTCCGATCACCCCGAGGGCCGGTTCGGCGCACGCGGTCGTCTCGCCGAACGCTTCCTCGTCCGCGTGCCATGGGACGACTACTACGGACCCGGCTCACCACTCGAACGCTTTACGCACGCCCGCGGCAAAGTCCTGCGGCTCGGTGCCGATCCGAGCACGGTGACGCTGCTGCACTACGCAGAGTACCTCGCCGAGCTCCCGCACAAGCGACGTGTCCGTCGGCATCGTCTGGTGGCCGGCCTGAACGGTCCTGCAATACGCGCCGTCGAGTGCCTCGACGACGCGGACGGGATCGTCGACTATCCGGAGGAGGACTACTTCGCCACGATCCTCAACACCTACCTGCGCCAGCGCGAAACCGCAGTCCGATTCGTTGGAAACGCCAGGAGCGAGCTCCTCGACGCCACCGACCTCGTGGCCGTTGCGACAGAATGGATGACCGATCATCTTGCGACGCCGCCGCGTGGCGAGAACTTTGGCTGCTGACGCCGCGTATCTCATGGGTATCATGCTGGAATCCGCCATCCGCGACCTTCGCTCGGCGGTCCGTGTGCTCGCCGCACGGCCAGGATGGACCGTCGCGGCGGTCCTCTGCCTGGCGATTGCGACCGGTGCCAACACCGCTGCATTCACGCTTGTCAACGGACTCCTGCTGCGGCCGCTGCCCTTCGACGAGCCGCAACAGCTCGTGATGGTGGCGTTCCGGGAACCCAGACAGACCTCCCCGCGCCCGTTCGCCCTTCGCGAATATCGGGCACTCGCGGACCGCTCGACCTCGACAGCCACGCTGCTCGCGCGGACGTTCTTCCCCCTGAGCCTGGCGGCCGCGGATGGCGCACGCATGGCGCAGGCCGAGCTGGTCAGCGGCAACTACTTCGAGACGCTGCGCATAACGCCATTCGCCGGTCGCTTCTTTGACGCCGGGGCCGATCGCGAAGGCGGCCCGCGGCTCGCGGTGCTCAGTCACCGTCTCTGGCAGCTTCGTTTTGATGCGAACCCGGCGGTCGTCGGTCAATCCGTCCGGATCAACGGCCGGACGGTGACGATTGCCGGCATCGCACCGCCTGGCTTCGTCGGCGCCATGCAGCTCGTGGCCGCGGATCTCTGGCTGCCGGCAGCTCTCTATCCAGACCTCGCCGGCGCGCCCGCGGCCGACACGATCCCGATGTTCGGCGTCATGGGCCGGCTGACGGAGGGTGTGACCCCTGCCGAGGCATCGGCGCGACTGACTTCGATGGCCGCAGCACTTCCCGCCACGACCGATGCGAAGGCTCCCCTTACCGTGATCGTGACGCCGGCCGCCGGATTCGGAGTGCCCATCTCCGTGCAGGGAATGGTGCTCACGCTCTCTGGATTCATCTACGTCACGATGGCGCTGCTCATGGGTGTCGCGTGCGCCAATGTCGCCGCTCTTGTACTGGCGCGTGGCGCCGGCCGCACCCGCGAAATTGCCGTTCGCCTGAGCCTTGGCGCTTCCCGGATGCACATCGCCCGGCAACTGATCACCGAAAGCATCGTGCTCTCACTCGCGGGCTGCACGGCGGGAACGCTCTTCGCGCTCTGGCTCACGCAGGCGCTCGTCGCGCGGCTGACGACCCCATTTCAGCATGTCAGTTACGCGATCGATGTTCACCCCGACGCGCGCGTATTCGCCTACTCCGCGATCGCAACCGCGCTGACGGCCATTCTCTGCGGGATTGCCCCCATTCGATACGCGGCCCGGGTCGACGTGCTCGACGTCCTCAAACAGGCCGCGGCGAAAGGCCGGTCCCGGAAGTCGATGCGCACGCTGAATGCGATGGTCGGTATGCAGTTCGCTGTGTCGACTACGCTCCTCGCGGGCGCGGGGATGCTCGTGCGCACCTACGTGAGCGCTCAATCGACACACTCCGGCTTTGATACGACGGGCGTCGTGGCCGTGACGATGGACGTGGATCAGATCAATCTCGACCGGGCTGCCGGCATTCGTTTCTACCACGACGTGATGCAGCGGCTGTCGGCGCTGCCGGGAGTCAGCAGCGTCAGCCTCACGCGCGATCTTCCAATCGGACCGGGCCGAACCGTGACGGTTCACGCCGAGGCCGACCCAGCGACGCGGCCCGCCGATCCCGTCGCCGCGACGGCAACCGTGGTCTCGGCGCAGTACTTCCAGACGCTTGGGGTGTCGATCCTCCAGGGGCGCGCGTTCGACGACAACGAGCCGGCGAGGCCATCGGTGGCCATCGTGAACGAATCAATGGCTCGCCGTTTGTGGCCGGGAACGTCGTCGCTGGGCCGGGTCTTCAAACTCGATGGAACAGATGGAGAAGCTGTGCAGGTCATCGGGACCGTGGACGTGGGAGATCGGTCGCCCGGCCGGGCGTCACAACCCGCGTTCTATAGGCCGTTTCCACAGGCGTACAGCGCGCACATGACCGCGCTCATCCGGGTGCACGGCGATCCGGCGGCGCTGCTCGGGGAAGTCCGCCGGACGATGCGCGAGGTCAACCCGGATCTGGCGATCGTGGATCTGCGCACCGTTGATCAGCTGCTCGATGCCACCATCGCGCAGCGGCGCGCTCCCGCCGCCGTCCTTTCGCTCGTGGGTGTGCTCGGACTGCTGCTGAGCGCCGTCGGACTCTATGGAGTGGTCGCGTACGGCGTGCGCGAACGGGCGCGGGAGCTCGGTATTCGCCTCGCCCTGGGCGCGCGGCCTGCCGATGTCAAGCGGCTGGTCCTGGCACAGGGCCTCACCATCGTCGGAATCGGCCTGGCCATCGGGGCTCTGGCGACGCTCGCGCTGGCACAGGTCGTCCGAAGCCGGTTGTTTGGCGCCGGCCCTGCGGATCCGCTGACCCTCGGCGTGGTGTGCGCAGTGCTGATCCTCACCAGCCTCGCTGCGCTGTACCTGCCTGCACGGTGGGCCTCTCGTCTCGAACCGGCGCACACACTTCGGTGCGACTGACGAGAGCGGGGTACTGACACCTTGCACTTCTACACGTTACTGATCTAACTCTGCACGGCGCTGCTGATGGTCGCCGGACTGCTGCTCCACAGCTTCGTCAATGTGTTGAGGGTGGACAAGGGATTCGTTGCGGAACGCGTGCTGTCGGTGGAACTGTCCCTGCCGGGACAGAGCTACGAGCGCGCGAGGGTCGCCCGGTTCTATGAGGATCTCGTCGAGCGGGTGCGCGGGCTCCCGGGGGTCGTCGCCGCAGGCGCATCTACGGTGCTGCCGCTGGTCAGCGAAGCCCACACGAATGGCATCCGGCTGGAGTCGGACCGTGACTACTCTCACGATCTCGAGAGGCCCATCGCCGTGGCCCGAAACGTCACCGCCGGATACTTCGCGTCGCTCGGCATCCCGCTCGTCGCGGGCCGCTTCTTCGAGCAGCACGAGCCCATTCCTGCTGCGGTGATCAGTGCCGGCCTGGCGCGTGACCTCTGGCCGAACGAGCCGTCCGCCTCCGCGATCGGACGACGCATCAGGCAGGGAGATCTGGGGTCGCCCCTCCTCACGATTGTAGGTGTGGTCGGGGAAGTGCAGTCCGGGGCCATGGATCGTAAACCCATGCCGGCGATCTACCGCCCGCACGCACAGGTGGTGTCATGGACGATGACGCTGGTCGCGCGCACTTCTCAACCACCTGAATCGAGCGCTGCCGCGATCCGTGGCGCGATCAGGCAGATGGACACGGATCTGCCGATCCCTCCGGCAAAACGGCTGAAATCGTGTCGGCCTCGGTTGCCACGCGCCGCTTTCAGGCGGCGCTGATTGTGCTGTTCGCCGCGTTGTCCCTCGCCCTCGCGGTGGTTGGCGTGTCCGGTGTGATGACCTACGCCGTGGCGCGCCAGACGCACGAGATCGGGGTTCGTGTCGCGCTTGGCGCGCCGCGCTCGACCGTCCTCAGAAACATTCTGCTCCAGGGATTGCGGCCTGTGGTCGCCGGACTGGCCGTCGGTTCCCTGGCTGCCGCGGCAGCGGCACGATCGCTCCAGTCGTTCCTCTTCGGTATCGAGCCGCTCGACCCGATCGCCCTTGGCACAGCCGGCGCGCTTCTGCTCCTCGCGGCCTCGCTGGCCTGCTATCTGCCCGCCCGGCGGGCGGCGAGAATGGATCCACTCATCGCGCTGCGGTTCGAGTGAGTCTTCCCGGTGCGGCCCCCGCGCTCGCGACGCGCGGGGCCCACCGTCGCGACAGGTCTACCGCATCCCGCCGTCCGCAAGCGACTTCAGCAGATCGATGGGCAGGCGCGAGCCGGCGCGCGCATTCGCGGCCCGGATCCGAGTCGGCGTCAGTCCATGATCGCGCAGCATGACCAGATCATCGAGCGCGAGGCGCTCGTACCCGAGCGCCTTGATCTCCTGCGCGAACTCGGGCGTCACGCCGTGGTCCCGGACGCGAACCAGCGCATCCATCGGCAAGCCGGTGTAGCCGAGCGCGGCCATGGCCCGGACGAACTCGACGGTGACGCCGTGATCGCGTGTGCGAATGAGCTCCTCAATCGGCAGGGTGTATCCGAGCTGGCGCATGTCGCGCGCATACTCCGGCGACACGCCGTGATCGCGCACCCGGATGGCCTGATCGAGCGGCAGCTTGCGATAGCCGGCATCTCCGAGCCCGCGAACGAAGTCCGAGGTGACCCCGTGATCCCTCGCGTTGATCAGCTCCTCCATCCGCAGCGAACTGTACCCGGCATCCTGCATCGACTTCACGTAGTCCGGCGTGATGCCGTGATCGCGCGCCCGCCGGAGATCATCGGCGGAGAGTCCCTTGTAGCCCTGCGCCGCGAGCTCACGGATGTAGTCAGGCGTCACACCGTGGTCCCTCAATGTGATCAACGGGTCCAGCGATCCGAGGCGATAGCCGAGCGAGCCCATGTCGCGCAGATACGTCACGTGGACGCCGTGCTGACCGGCGCGGACCAGCTCTGACGTCTCCGGCTTCGTATACCCCTGTTTGGTCAGCTCGTCCACGAAAGCAAATCCGACATCGTGCCTCGCCATCTGGTACTGCTCACCGGCTGACGGCTTCGCAAACCCGCGCTTCGCCAGTTCTGCGGGAAAGTTCGGATCCGGCGCAAACGAAAACGTGCCGGCGCCAACGCCGTTGCGGACGACGCCTTCGAAGGTGAGCGTGCCGGCATCGCGCTTCAGCCGGAACTGTATCGGACCCCCTGCGCCCGTGATCTGAGCACCGGTCAGCCCCTCCAGCTGCTCGATCGGCACGTTCGATCCGGAGGACGAATTCACTTCATTGAGCCGCAGATGGACCGTGCCCTTCGTGTCGGTTGGCCGGATTTCCCAGGTGCCAGGCAGACGCTCCTGGCTGACACCCACAGCTGCCCCCGCCAGCCGGACGACGCGGTGCGCGAGCTCTCTGAGCGGCGCCTCGAGGCCTTTCACTGACTCCGCAAGCTCGGCGTCCTGCTGTCGAGCGTCCACCTCCGGCATCGCCGCGAGCACGTTCACTTCGTCTCGATCCGCCGCAACGATCGTCGGCGTGGCCCCCGCCAAAGCCACGAGCAAGAGGGCCGCGATGGCCGCGCTCGCGAACCGGACGCGAACCCGCGGCACGCTGCGGTTGCGCGCCTCGTCGAGGGCGGCCAGCATGCGGCCTTCGAGGTGGCGCGGACGCGCCATACTGACCGCGAGGGCCGGCGCGCCGTGGCCGCCGGACGAGTACGCGATCTCGAGCAGATGCCCGGCGTATTCGCGCGCCTCGGTGCCGGCGGCAATCACCCGGTCGTCGCACGCGAGCTCCCGCTCGATCCGCAGCCGGTGCGCGACCCACCAGGCAACCGGATGGAACCAGTAGAGCGCGCAGACGGTGAAGGCCAGCGTCTGCGTCAGGCAATCCAGGCGGGCGACGTGAGCGAGCTCGTGAAGGATCACGGCACGCCGCCGATCGCCGGGCCAGGCGTCGCCGATGCTTGGAATCAGGATTGCCGGACGGCGGGTGCCGAACGTCATCGGGACCGCACGCTCACGGCTTCGAAGCAGACGGACGCGCCGGCGGATGCCCATGCCGGCCGCACAGTCGGCGAGCAGCCGCCTCCACTCTGGATTCTGCACGTCGGTGGCATGTCGCGCACACCGCTGCACGCGCCAGAGCTGCATCACCAGGTGGGTCAGCATTACCAGTGCGCCGGCGGCGTACACACCGAAGATCGCTGCCGGCCATGACACATCGAGGCCCGCGGGCGGCGCGGATTCCGCACTCTCTGTCGCAGGAGCGGACGCGTTCCCTGCGACACGAATGGGCGTGCTCGGCAGGTCTCCCGGTGCCGTGGCGGGATCGACCACCGGCGGGGCCGCCGCTGACGGCGTGTGAATGACGACGGCCCATGACGGCAGCGCGAGCGACAGCAGCGGGAGCACGAGCAGCGACGCCATCGCCAGGGTCCACACGAGGTGCCGGGTGGCGGCGGAGGTTCGCCGTGGCAGCACCGCCTGGACGATGGCGGCAACGACCAGCAGCAGCGAGGCTTTGACGACGACGCCGAACGCGACGAGTATGGCCGGATCGATTGAGTACGTGCTCATCGCTCATCTCCCTGTTCGCGGGCGCGTTTCAGCAGACTGCTCAAACGGCGGTACTCTGCGGCCGACAGCGGCGTGGATGTGATGTCGAGCAGCGCCGCCATTGCCGAGCCTGGCGAGTTGTCGAAGAACGTGCGCAGCAGCTGCTTCAGCGCCGACCGGCTCGCGGCTTCGGGCTTGACCGCAGGAAAGTACACGTAGCGGGGGCCGTCGTATTCGCGGGCCAGCAAGCCCCTGTCGATCATGATCTCCAGCAGCTTGCGGACGCTGGACGGGCTCGGCGCGTCCGGCAGGCCGGACCGGATCTCCTCGACCGTCGCGCGCCGGCGCCGATACAGGATCTCCATGATCTGGCTTTCGCGGCGGGTGAGATCGACGCGTGTCTGGTTCGGCATAAGTCTCAGGGGCGCTGATGGTCGTCCGCGGTTGCCGGCGTCGTGTGGAGTGCGCGAAATTTTTCGCCCATGGCGAATATATTCGCGACCGTACGCTCTTGTCAATCCCGTAACTCGGCGCAGACTATTTCGTCCTGCGGCAGTATGTTCTGAGCAGTTCAGAAGATCAGGAGAGGTGGCGGGGGCCTAAAGACGTGCCAGGGGACCAGGGTGCCAGAGGTGCCAAGGTGCACGTGCTACGTGCTACGTGCTACGTGCTACCCGTGCGACGGGCGACGGGCGACGGGCGACGGGCGACGGGCGTAGCACGTAGCACATAGCACGTAGCACGTCAGTGCGTCAGTGTGGCCGGCTGCATCATCTCCCGGACGAGCAGCAGGATGTCCTGCTTCTCCAGCGGCTTGAACGTCAGCGTCGCGCCCATGGCCCGCGCTGCGGCTTCCGTGGTCGAGTCGATGAAGACGTCGCCGGTCAGGATGGTGACCGGCACCGAGGCATACTTCGGACTCGCGCGCAGCCGCAGCAAAAAGCCAAGGCCGCCCACGCCGGGCATCCGCAGGTCGAGGAGTACCGCGTCAGGAGTGAGTCCCTCGTCGAGGAGCGACCACGCGGTCTCGGTCGTCGGCGCCTCGATGGCGATGAACCCGCCGAACCTCAGCACGCGCGCAATCAGACGAAGGACGTGCAGATCGTCCTCGATCACGAGAATGACGCCGGCGGACGAGATGCGGTTCAAGGATGCTGTGTTCATAGTGTGATGAGAAGCCCTCGGGAACGACGCCGGCATGCTGCAGTTGAGCCGCGGCGCTCGCGCCGCGGAGCCTGCTGACGCGGTGGCAGGCGGCCACCCCATACGATCGTGACTGGCAGGCTGGGCGGATTGTAGGCAGTGACGCGGTCGTCTACCGCGTCGGGTGCGCATGCTCGGAAAATGGTTGATTATCCCGCAGACGGAGCGGGATATCTGTCCGCCAGCGTACAGTCCCTGAAGACTCCGCGGCGATGGCTCGACGGCGGCATGTCGAGTGGTACCCTGGCAGACTGAACGGCGGGCGTAATCCAGTCAGACTCGGCATATGGATACAGCCGGGTCGCGCCTGGGACGACACGCGATCGATCGTGCTCGCACGCGGGTGGATGAGAGCCGCCTGCTGATGCGGGTGGTTGCGGCGCGCTGCCTGCCCAGCAGCGTGAATCGCCTCGACAGCAGCGAAACACGTCTCAGCCGGTCACATGAGATCCTTCTTCAGATCGCCGGGTGCCCCTACCCTTTCGTAGTTCCGGCGAATCACTTCGTGGCAGTCGCACGATACGGTGACCAGGCGGTCCCGGTCCCCGATCAATACCCGCCCGCGCTCGACCTTCAGCATGCCCCGTTTGGTGAAATCCTCGATGACCACGCTCACTGACGGCCGGCTCGATCCGAGCAGCATGGCCAGGAACTCGTGGGTCACGGAAAAACGGTTCTCCGGCACCCGATCCAGCGTCGTCAGCATCCACCGGGCACATCGCTGTTCGAGCGAGTGCAATCCGGTGCAGCCCGTCAGCCGCATGCTGTGAATCAGCAGGGCGTGCGAATACTGCGTGAGCACGTCACGGAAGTGCTCGTTCTCCTGCATCTCCAGGTCGAGGTCCTTGATGTCGAGCGCGTTGGCGTCGCCGCCGATGGCCACGACCGTCTCGCAGGGCATGCTGGGTGCGCCGATACTCGCGGAAATCCACGACGCCCCTTCCAGCCCCACGGTGCCCGTTTCGAGCGTGTCGCCGTTGGGCATCACGGTCATCTGGCAGATCACGGCGTTCTCGGGAAAATACACCGCGCCGATCGGTTCGTTCGGTGTGTAGAGCACCTGCCTGGCCCGGAGACGTATGGGCTTCAACTTCGGCGCGATACGCTTGAACGCCTCGTGCCTCAGCAGCCGCAGCAGCCTGTTCGCGGGGCGGGTTTCGGCGGACGCCATGGGGTTCCTCTCCGGGATTCGGGGTTCGGGCTTCGGGATTCGGGTCGAAGCCCCACGTCATGGACGTTCAACTGATCCGACCCGAATCCAGCCCCCCTCGGGCCTGTGCCGCCAGAGAATGCCGTGCATATCAAGCCAGTCGCCGGGCGGCTCGCCGGGTTTGTTTTCCGAGCCGAAACGAAGCTCATTCCCGTCCGGGTCTTCGACGTGCAGCTCGCGGGAGCCCCAGGGATAGTTCGTCGGTGGATGCCGCACCCTGGCTCCCCTGCCGAGGAGCTCCTCGTGCAGCGCGTCGACATCACTCACACCAATCCACATCCAGCTCCCGGGATTGCCCTGGTCGCTCACGGTGAGAAACAGATGACATCGCCCGCGAGACACCGAGGCGAAGGAACTGCCGTCATCATCCCGCCAGTCCTGTTCGAAGCCCAGCACCCGGATGTAGTAGTCGAGGCTGACGTCGATATCGTTGACGCGCAAGACAGGAATGACGCTGTGGAAAGCGACTGGCTTCGATGCCGGAGCCTCGGATGGAAACATGACTCCCCCTCCCTCGGAAATCTACTGCAAACTGCCGCACATCGTCACAGTCCTGCATGGGGTAGCACGTAGCACGTAGCACGTGAGAGGGTTGCACGTAGCACGTGAGTGAGTCAGATCCTCCGCAGCAGTCCCTGGCCGGTCTTCGGGCCATTTCGAATCAGCACGAACAGCACGGTTGATGCGACGAGCGGGATAAGGCTGGCCCCGACGAGGATCGGCGCGAACGAATACCGATCGGCAACGACGCCGATCACGAGCGTCGCCGCAATGGTGCCCAGTCCGGCCGCGGTGCCGCTCATGCCGCTGACCGAGGCCACCGACCGTGAAGGGTACAGATCCGCAGGCAGGTTCAGGATCATCGTCGACAGCGCCGCATACGCAAGGGTCGAGATGGCGAACCATGTCGTGAGCCACAGGAGACTGTCATCCAGCAGGCTGACGGCCAGCCCGCTCATGCCGATGCCACCGAGCACAATCACCAGGCGGCGCGCAGCGCCGACGCTCCAGCCGCGGCGGATGAGCGTGCTGGACACGCCTCCGCCGATGAAATTGCCGGCATCCGCCGCCAGAAACGGCACCCAGAACGCCAGCAGGCTGTCTTCCAGCTTGAAGCCGCGCGACACGATATAGATGGCAAACCAGTCGGTGATGAAGAACCAGACCGGATCCGTCAGCATCTTGCCGACGATGATTCCCCAGGTCTGGGGAAGGGAGAGCAGCTCGCGATAAGTTGGCGGCGGCCCCGCCTGCCCGGCTGACGTCCCATCCGTCCCGCCCGTGCCGTCACTCCGATCGTCGAGGATGAGTGACAGCTCCTCCGCCGAAATCCGGGGATGCTCTTCGGGAAGGCGGTAAACGCGGCGGAAGACGAAGAGCCACACGAACCCCAGCGCACCCGTGACGATGAACGCGGGACGCCAGGTGCCGAAGAATTGATACAGCCCGAGAACGAGAAAGGGTGCCACCGCTCCGCCGATCGAGGAGCCACTGTCGAAGAGTGCCACCGCCCAGCCGCTTTCGCGGCGCGGGAACCACTCGGAGACGGCCTTCGTGGCGCCGGGCCAGTTCGCCGCCTCGCCGGCACCGAGCAGGAACCGGAATCCGCAGAAGCTCCAGAAGCCGGTCGCCGCAGACGTCAGCATCGCGGCGATCGAGTACCACGCCACGCCGATGGTCAGGCCCGCACGCGTGCCGAGCCGATCGAGCGCGCCGCCCGCTACGGTCTGTCCAATCGCATACGCTGCGCGAAACGCGATGACGATGAACGCGAAGTCCGTATTCGTCCAGTGGAAATCGGCCTTCAGGAACGGCGCCAGGACACTGAGCGTCTGACGATCGATGTAGTTGATGACGGTGGACGCGAAGAGCAGTCCGCCGATGTACCAGCGCAGCCCCTTGACGGGCCTGGCCGGCGTCTGCGCCGTGGAGGACCGCGCCGTCACGGTCTGATCGTCTCCCGCGTCGTCATTCCTGGGACTCGAGCCATCGTTCTCCCTGTCTCCCGCTGCGGACGGCCTCGCACACGTTGTTGGCGCTCCGCACCGTGTTTCCCGTATGTTATTGAAGGTGGCCGCGACATTCGTCCGTTGCTGCCGTCGCCTTCTCAGTCTTCCCGGAACCCCGGATCACCCGCGGTCCGCTGGGCGCCTCGTTCATATCGGAGTACGGTTCATGACCCGTGATGTGTCTCAACCCCTGTCCCGGAACGCCCACCTGCTGCGATGGGTGGAGAAGATGCGCAATCTTACGCGACCGGCCGCGGTCCATTGGGTCGATGGTTCGAAGGACGAGTACGACCGCCTCTGTGCTTTGATGGTCAGGAACCGGACCATGGTCAAGCTGAACGAAGACCTGTGGCCCGGCTGCTTCTACGCGCGATCCGACGCCAGCGACGTCGCCCGTGTCGAGCAGCGCACGTTCGTCTGCTCGCTGTCGAAAGACACGGCCGGCCCGACGAACAACTGGGTCAACCCGTTCGAGATGCGGCGGACGCTGAAGGAGAAGTTCAGCGGGGCGATGGAGGGGCGCACGATGTACGTCCTGGCGTTCAGCATGGGTACGGTCGGCGCACCCATGTCCCAGATCGCCGTGCAGCTCACCGACTCCCCTTACGTCGTCGCCAGCACGCGCATCATGGCCCGGATCGGTCTGCCGGTGCTCGCCGAGATCGACAAGGACGTGAAGCGCGTCGTGCCCTGCATGCACAGCGTCGGCGTGCCGCTCGCGCCCGGGCAGGCGGACGTACCGTGGCCCTGCAATCCCGACAAGTACATCGTGCACTTTCCGGAGACACGCGAGATCTGGTCGTACGGCTCGGGCTACGGCGGCAACGCCCTGCTCGGCAAGAAATGCTTCGGACTGCGGATCGCGTCGGCGCTGGCGCGCGACGAAGGGTGGATGGCCGAGCACATGCTGATCGTCGGCGTCGAAGACCCGCGCGGCGAGAAGACGTACATCGCCGCGGCGTTTCCGAGCGCCTGCGGCAAGACGAATCTCGCGATGATGATTCCGCCCGCCGGGCTCAAGGACTGGAAGATCACGCTGGTCGGCGACGACATCGCGTGGATCAAACCGGACGAGAACGGCCGGTTGAGGGCGATCAATCCCGAGGCCGGAGTGTTCGGCGTCGCGCCAGGGACAGGGGCGGCGACCAATCCCAACGCCATCGCGATGATTGCCCGCAACACGATCTTCACGAACGTCGCCCTCACGCCGGAGGGGGGCGTGTGGTGGGAGGGCATGACACCGGCCCCGCCGGTCGAGTGCCTGGACTGGCAGGGGCGACGGTGGACGCCGGAGATCGCGGCCGCGACGGGGGCAACCGCCGCGCATCCGAACGCGCGCTACACCGCACCCGCGGCCCAGAGCCCGATCATCGATCCGCACTGGGAATCGCCGGAGGGGGTGCCTGTCAGCGCCTTCGTCTTCGGCGGACGCCGGGCGACGACGATGCCGCTCGTCTATCAGGCGTTCAACTGGACGGCCGGCGTCTATATCGGCGCGACGATGGGTTCGGAGACCACGGCCGCCGCGGCGGGCGCCGTCGGCAGGGTCCGCCGGGATCCGATGGCGATGCTGCCGTTCTGCGGCTATCACATGGGCGACTACTTCCGGCACTGGATCAGGATGCAGCGGGCCCTGCGCGAGACGCCGAAAATTTTCCATGTGAACTGGTTCCGCAAGGACGCCGACGGCCGGTTTCTGTGGCCCGGCTTCCAGGAAAACATGCGGGTGCTCAAGTGGATTGTCGACCGCGTGCGCGGGCGCGTCCTCGCGAAGGAGACCCCCATCGGCTGGATGCCCCGCTGGGACGACCTCGACTGGACCGGGCTGCCGTTTCCTCAGGCAGCCTTCGACGCGCTGCAGGAAGTGGACCCGAAACAGTGGCGGCGCGAAGTCATGGAGCACGAAGAGTTGTTCATCGACCTGCACGATCATCTGCCGCCGGAGATGGTCTACGAGCGGGAACTGCTGATCTGTCGCTTGTAGCCGTCACGTGCAACCTTCGCGTGCTACGTGCTACGGGCAAGTAGCTCTCAGCTCTCGGCCATCAGCTCTCAGTGCTGACGGCTGATTGCTGACTGCTCTGTAGCACGTAGCACGTAGCACGTGATCCGCGCCTATGGTGCAGCGCTGGATTCGGCGCGTGGAGCTGCCCCGTCGTGCAGTCGATCGAGGAGCCGATCGAACTCCGGATCGCCGCGGTAGGTGTCGAGGCGCCAGCGGTTGGTGGCGACCACGGAGAAGACGGCCGCGCCACCGTCGAGGCACGCGGCAAGCGTGGCACGGATGCCTGCCACATCCCTGAGCCCGAGAAAGACGGACAGCCGCGCGACAGGCACGATGTACTCTCCGCGGCTCTGGCGCTCGTCGAGCTCCTGCAGGAGCCGGCGCGCGTCGGCCAGCCGGCCGATACACCCGTACATCATCCCGAGCACTCCGAGGTAAATCGGTGCGCGCGTGCGCGCGGTCACATGCTCACCGGCGGCAATGGCGTCCTCGTATCGGCCGGCGGCCAGCAGCGCGACTGTCTGAGGCCAGCGTGGACCGAGCGAGTCCGGCTGCAGCTCGAGCGCGCGGAGCGCGTGGCGCTCGGCGCCCAGGACGTCACCCATCGCACACGCCGCGGACGCGGCCAGGAAGTGCACGACCGAGGAATGCGGATCGAGCTCGAGCGCACGGTCGAGCCGCAGGCGTGCATCGACGTATTCATACTCGGTCGCGAGGAAGAGCCCGAAGTACGCCTCGAACATCGCCATCCTGGGGCTCGCCGCGAGCGCCTCGACGAAATGGGCCCGAGCGGATCGCCAGTGCCGCTCGAAGTGAAACGTGTAGAGCGCCTTCGAGAAGTGGGCCTCGGCCAGCTGCGGATCGAGCGCGAGGGCCTTCGTCACGGCGTTCAGCGCGCGTGGCTGGCTGTGCTCGGGAGGGGTCCAGCCGTAGACGCGGAGGATCGAGTAACAGTCGGCGAGTCCTGCATACGCGAGGGCGTAGTCCGCATCGAGCTCGATCGCCTCTTCGAAGTAGTGGATGGCCGTACCGAACACTGCGGGCGACCGCTGATTCCAGAAGTGGCGTCCCTTCAAATAGAGCTCGTACGCCTGGAGGTTCTCGGTGGGACGACGGACGGCGGTTCTGGCCTGCCCCACGAGCGCCGGAGCAATGGCCGTCACGATCGATTCCACGATCGCGTCCTGGATCTCGAAGACGTCGGTCATCTCCCGGTCGTACCGCTCGGACCAGATGTGGTATCCGTCTGCGGTGTTCGTGAGCTGCGCGGTAATGCGCAGACGGCTGCCCGCGCGGCGGACGCTTCCCTCCAGAATCGCGCCGACTCCGAGCTCGCGGCCAATGTGGCGGACGTCAGCCTCACGCCCGCCGAACCTGAAGGCGGACGTGCGGGATGCCACGCGCAGCCCCGACAGCCGCGTCAGCGCGTTGATCAGCTCTTCGGCCAGGCCGTCGCTGAAGTACTGATTGTCGGGGTCGGCGCTCAGGTTCGAGAACGGCAGGACGGCGATCGACGTGAGCGTCGGGTTGTCGGCCACCGCGATCGACCCGGACCGTACGTCGGAGATGGTCTCGAGCGCGGCCGCCAGTTCAGGCGCCGACTGGAACCGGCGGCTCGTCTCCTTGTCGAGGCAGCGCCGGGCGATGACGGCGAGCGCGGGCGGCGTGCCGGCGCCGAAGACCAGCGCCGAGGGCGGATCGTTGAGGACCGCGCTGATGGTGTCGGCGGGCGATGCGCGGCGGAACGCACGCTCCCCCGTGAGCATCTCGAACAGGATCGCGCCGAAGGCAAAGATGTCGGCCCGGTGATCCGCCTCGAGTCCGCGCACCTGCTCGGGCGCCATGTAGCCGAGCGTGCCGAGGACGGTGCCGCTCAGTGTTTCCGACCGGGTCAGGGACTGCGCGTCCGCGCCGCCAATGCCTGTGTGCCGGGCCAGCCCGAAGTCGAGAATCTTCAGGCGGCCGTCGGCCGTGATGAAGATGTTGTCCGGCTTCAGGTCGCGATGCACGATGCCACGCCCGTGCGCCGCGGCGAGCCCGGCGACGAGCTGGAGGGCGAGCTCGATCGTCCGCCCTGGCGTGAGCGGCCCCCGCTCGAGCAGCGCGCGAAGCGTCTCGCCGTCGAGGAGCTCGGTCACGAGAAAGGGCACGTCACCGACGCCGATGTCGAAGATGGCGAGCACGTTCGGATGCGACAACGCGGCCACCGCGCGCGCCTCCTGCTCGAACCGGCGCAGCCGATCGGGGTCGGCGCCAGGGGCATCCGCAAGGACCTTGACCGCGACGTCCCGTCCGAGCCGGGGGTCGCGCGCCCGATAGACCTCGCCCATGCCGCCGGCCCCCAGCGGCGCGACGATCTCATACGGTCCCAGACGGCTGCCTGCGTCGAGCGGCATCCGGCTATTCTTCTCCAGCCGGGGCTGGAAGTCGATCTACAGCCCGAACGAGGGGATTGGAGATCGGGGATCGGGAATCGGAGATCAGGGACTCGGGACTCGGGACTCGGGACTCGGGGTTCAGGGTTCAGGGTTCGGGATTCGGAAGCCGGAAGCCGGAAGCTGGAAGCCGGAAGCTGAAAGCTGAAAGCTGGAAGCCGGTAGCTGGTAGCTGGTAGCTGGTAGCTGGTAGCTGTACGGAAGCTGGTAGCCGTTGACGCCCGTCCCCCTAAGTGTTATGTACGTAACATATGGGCGACAAACGTAGCATCACCGCCGGGCGCCTCCATGCCGTGCTCACGAAGCGTGAGCGTCAGATCATGGACGTGCTCTATCGGCTGGGGCGCGCGACGGCCGGCGAGATTCGTGACGCGCTGCCGGGCACACCCAGCGATTCCACCGTCCGCACCCAGCTTCGCGTCCTCGAGGGCAAGGGGCACGTCAGGCACGACGAGCAGGGGCTGCGGTACGTCTACATGCCCACGGTGCCGCGCCATACCGCGCGGAAGTCGGCCCTGAAACACCTCGTGGACACGTTCTTCGACGGCTCCAACGCCAAAGTCGTCGCGGCGCTGCTCGGAGGGGAAGCCGCGAGGGTCTCGGACGACGAGCTGGACCGCATCGCCGACCTGGTGCGGGCCGCCAAGGGAGAGCTCCGGTGAGGCTCCTTGCGGATCTCACCGTCCGCTCCTCCCTGATTGTCCTCGTGGGTCTCGCGGCGAACATCGCGCTGCGTCATCGATCGGCGGCTCTCCGCCACGCCGTCCTCGCGACGGCGATGTTTGCGGCGGTTGCCGTGATCCCGCTCAGCCTGGTCCTCCCGTCGTGGGATCTTCCAGCGCTCCGGACCGAGGTCTCTCCGCAATCGACCGTCGCGGTTGACTCGACGACAACAGCCCTCGCTGAACCGGAGCCTCGACAAGAATCACGCCGTGTCACCATCGTGCAGGCGATTGGCGTCGTCTGGGCCTCGGGCGTCGCCCTGGGCGCTGCGGCCCTGCTGTGGAGTCTCTACCGCCTCCGGCGCATCGTCCGCCGCAGCGAGCAGTCGCATGACGACCACTGGGCGCACATGGTCGCCGAGATCTCCGCGGTGTACGGGCTGCGCCGTCCTGTGATCGTCTGTCACACCGATGCGCCCGATCTGCTCGCGACGTTCGGCCTGTTTCGTCCGTGCGTGGTCCTGCCGGCGCAGGCGCGCGAATGGGACCGTGAGCGCATCCGCGTCGTGCTGTCTCACGAGCTCGCGCATATCCGGCGCCACGACTGGACCGTCCAGATCGGCGCGGAACTGGTGCGCATCGTCTACTGGTTCAATCCGCTCGTCTGGCGAGCGTGCACGGGTCTCCGGCGCGAGAGCGAACAGGCCTGTGACGACGCCGTCCTGACCGCCGGCGTGCGGCCGCGTGAGTACGCGGCGCATCTGCTGGCACTCGCACGCACATGCCGTCGGCCCGGGCCCGCATGGGCAGGCGCAACACCGATGGCACGCCCGTCAACTCTTGAAAGGAGATTCGCCGCGATGCTGAACCCCACTGTCGATCGCAGACCGGTGTCATTCTACGCGCTCGTCCTCACTGCCGCGGCACTCATGGCGGTGACACTTCCCGCGGCGGCATTCCGTGCAGGACAGACACTCCCAATGCCGCTGACCGGATCGGTCTACGACACGAGCGGCGCCGTGCTGCCCGGCGTGGAGCTCACGGTCGAGGACGCGAAGCGCAACAAATCGCAGGCAGTGACCGACGCCAAGGGCCAGTTCGAGTTCCCGCAAGTGGCGCCGGGACACTACGTGCTTCAGGTATCCCTGCCAGGGTTCCGCGCCCTCCGGCACGAGTTCGAACTTCGGCAGGAGCGTGACTGGGATCGTGCCATCACGCTGCAGGTCGGAGACCTGAAGGAGACCATCAACGTCAGCGAGCCGCGCACGAACGGCTCGGCGGCGCCGCCGCCTCCCGGCCCGCAGCGTGTGAGGGTCGGCGGAAACATCCGCACGCCACTCAAGATCAAACATGTCGCTCCGCAGTACCCGGCGTCCATGCGCGATGCGGGTCGCGAAGGCGTGGTTCCACTCGAGGCGTTGATCGGCCGCGACGGACTGGTGCACTCCGTACGCGTGCTGAGCGCGAACATTCATCCCGACTTTGCCGTGGCGGCGGCCGACGCGGTCCGGCAATGGCGCTTCGATCCCACGCTCCTGAACGGACAGCCGGTCGAAGTCACGATGACGGTGACCATCACGTTCAGCCTGTCGGATTGACGCATCGCGGCAACACGAATGGACGCCAGAGCCGGTCAGCGGACCGGCTCTGGCGACAAACCAGGGATCGGGGATCGGGATTGCCGTAGCTTCCGGCTTTAGCCGGAAGGTCACCCTCCCTTCGCCTTAGCCGGAAGAACTCGTCAGCGCGACGCGGTGCCAGCTGCCGTCTTCGGTGCCTTCGGAGCGATCTTGACCAGCGAGCCTCCCTCCGCCTCGTAGTCCTGCGCGCCGATTCCTCCGGCTACCGTGAATCCATTCTTCTCGAGCAGCGCCACCGCCCTGCCCGCGCGCCCAGCGTGGTTCGACACCGTGACGATCGTCCGGTCTCTGGGAATGAACGCCAGATACTTCTCCAGATCCACTGACTGGATACTCAGATAGACGGGGAACCCGCCGATCGACTGCACTTCGTCGGGCCGGCGGACGTCGAGAACGAGTGTCTTCCCGGGGGTCTTCAACAACGCGTCGAACTCGGCACGCGTCAGCTTCCTGAACGCGGGCGCCTCGCCACTGGCGTCCTTCGACGGTGCCGGTGTCTTCGTCTCCGCCTGTGCACGCGGTTGTGCCTGTCCCTGCGATGCAGTCTCCTGCGCTGCAGTCACTGACGCGATGGTGACGCCGAGCAGAAGTGCCGTGGCGATGTGCTTCTTCATGATGTCAATCCTCCAGAATACTTGAACGGTTGCGGGAACGGTGCGCTCCCGGCTACCTGGTCTCGACGACGACTTGGCCGTGATTGCCGTTGCCTTCCGCGCAGATGCGCTCGTAGGCTTCGATGATGGGGGTGGTGCCTGGATGCTTCGCGAGGAAGGTCATGTTGTTCCAGTCGTCCACGAGCGTTTCCGCCGTCACCCGGCGATTCGGAATGGTGATCATGAATGGCCGTGTGAAGACGGTGGGATCGGTGTGGACGGCCTCATACGTGAACCGTTCTCCGTCGTTGTCGAAGATGTATCGCTCCTGGATGTGCACGTGCTCGCTCGCAAACTCTCCGGTTCGTCCGAGCCGTGCCTTGGAGTTGTTGTTGGTCACGTCTACCACGAGCGTGTTGCCTTCCCAGCGGCCCCGGGAGTCCCCGTTCCAGAGCGTGATGCGTCCCGGGAGATGCGGCCCGCCGTTCAAATGAATCACGCGGTTTCCGGAATCAAAGAGGAACACCACATATCCGGGGTACTGCCTGACTTCGTAGCCGTGCCACATGAAGGATTTCGAGGGACCGCCCGGGGCGCACCTGGCGAAGGGCTCGACGTACTCAGGCCTGGTCGGATTGTGAGGTGCGCGAGCAGCTCCTTCTGCCTCTCGCGTGCCCAGGGCTGGAACGGCACCTGCCCGTCCGCCGGATCGCTGATACGGCTCGGGGCTCGCTCCGACCGCGGACCCTGCGGCCGGCGACGCTCGGACGGTTCGTCGTCTCCGAGACTGCCCTGCGGATCGGTGAGGTTGTTGTGATTGCCGATCGTATTCGACCAGTGCCCCTGGATGTCCGGCTGTCCGTCCGGCAGTCTTGGCCCGGTCCACTCTCCGGCGCCGTACGAACAACCCTCCTTTCGCGCCACTGCCGCGGCCGCTCCTGAGAAGCGCCGACGATGGGCACAAGCAGCAGCGCTACGACGACAAGGCGCGCGGCCCGGCGCCGCCAGTCATTCCTGGTTGTTCTCATATCCCTCACCTGCGCTCCGACGATCGACGCTCCGCTGCCGGCTTCGCCGCGGGCAGGGGTAGTACTTTTCGTAGGCGAGCGTCGAGCAGTGGTTTTCAATCAGCTGGAAATTCGGCTCGCGATGCCGGTGCAGCAGGACGCTGAGCGACCACGGACGGCTGTAGACTTTGGGATCGTCGAGCGTCGCCTTGTAGTCGATGGTGTTGGCATCGATCATCGTCCACCGCTCGACCACGTGCAGGGCATCGCTGGCGAAGTTCCCGGCGCGATCGAGCCACGTTTCGCCGTTGAACTCGATGACGTCCACTACGAGGGTGTCTCCTTCCCATTTACCCCTGGAGTCGCCGAGCCAGAAGTCGATGTGGCCGTCCGGATGGAGAGTCCCGTTCGCGTGGATCGTGCGGACCGGATGGCCGAACTCGAACATGAGCGTGAGATCTCTCGGACGCTGAAAGATCTGGAATGGCTCGGGGTAGTAGATTCCGCGCGGCACCCCCAGGGTGAAGCATTTCGTGCGCGGATCCGCGGTGGCCCTCGCCTCGAACTTCGCCTTCCGCTGCGCCAGCGCGGCGGGCAGATATGGAATCACCTTCCCGTCGACGATGCCCGCGCCGGGAGGCGCATCCTCGCGCGCCGCATGCGGCTCGAGATCGAACTCCGCGCCGCTCAGTGTCTGCCAGATCCCGGAGAGATCCGGTGAAAGCGCTCGATGCCTGCTCCCGCCGAAATTACAGCGCCCACGGCCTCAGGAACGTAGGCGCCCGCCGACTCTCCACTCGCGAATCGTGCACGGACAGGGACACGTCGGCGTCGAATACGAGCCACGATGCCGGGCTGTAGTAGTTGGCAATCTCGACTCGTAGCGCCGGCTGGCAGGGCCGGGTTCGGTTGCACCGGCGTCACCGTTGTAAACGAGCTCGGACGCCAGGCGGAGTGACCACAGCGAGACGGTGGTTTGCAGCCGTCGAAACGCGACCGTGCGAACTCCGACTTCCGCTCCGATGGCTCTCACGAGCGGGGTGACGCGTCCGGCCCGCTGGCCGTCGGCATCGCGAGTGAGCGTGGTTCCAATCGCATTGTTGCTGTGAAATCCGGCGCCGGTGTTGACGTAGAGCTCTGTGCGTTTCCAGGGACCGAAGGTCGCGGTCCCCTTCGGGCTCGCCAGGGCCGCGCGTGAGGAGCCGCTGTTGGCCGGATCCAGCGCAGTGACCCTGGCTTGAAGCAGATCACCCCGAATGCCGGCGATGGTTCGCAGCCAGGGCGTCCAGGACGTCTCGGTCTGCGCGTACCAGCCCGTCGTGGCGACGAGCGCCGACGAGCTCGTTCGTGTCTCGAGCCTGTTCCGTGCGCTCGTGTGATACAGCCCTACATCGTCCACGTCGTCGATCCTGACCTGTCCGCCAAACGTGCTCTCCACCGATCGGCCGAACCACGTGGCCAGACGACGATGCGACAGCCGGCCCACGATGACCGACCGGCGATCGACCTGCTCCTGCTGATCGCCGTTGACCGGATCGTCCAGGAAGAACGTGAAGTTCGAGATCAGATCGAGCGAATACCTGAGACCGAAAAGTGATGCCTTCGTCAGAGTCGTGGAGGGCCCGTACCGCTCCTCGAACGCAGCAACCTGCCGAACGACTACGGCCGAGGGCACCGGCTCCTCGAGAATCCTGGAAGGATTCGCGGTCGTCACGGCGTCGCCCCTGGCAGCTTCCAATAGCGTTCGTGGCAGCCGTCGCATGCGTTGACGATGGCCTCTCCGGACTCGAACAACGCGGTCGTATTGCGGGCCCGTGTGGCTGCGAGTGCGACCTGACTCGCTTTGTGGAGTGCCTCCGCCTGATCGCGCCACGCTTGTTCGTTCAACGCTCGACGCGCATCGAGGAGCGACTTCGCTCATTCACCAAGTGCGATCGCCTGTCCTTCGAGCCGCTGCCACTCCGGCGCGCTCGACGGCGCGTGCTCCTCCGTGCGGGATGCCGTGATCACCGTTCCGACGCTTTCCCAGAGTGCGTCGGCCGCCGGGTCGATCACGCCGGCCATGATTTCCCTGACCGTCGCGTCTGGCGGGATCCGGGCGCTCTCTGTCGGGCGTGCGCTGCCCGCCGGTGGCGCTGGCTCGGCGCGCCTCGACCAGGCGATGCCCGCGGCTGCGGCCAGGCTTGCAACTCCGAGCGTGAGAATCACCGGAACAATCCGCATGTGTCCTGCTGCCTTCCTCATCACCAGAAGCCGATGCCGCGGCCCGCGATGCCGACGCCGGACCAGAGCGTGATGGAGACCAGCGCGACGAGGCGCCCGCCCCAGGTCATCGAGGCGTCTTCATCGCGTGTCCACCTGCTGCGGACGAACAGCGCAAAGAGGATGGCGAGCGTGAGGAGCGCCAGCTTCACCCGGAAGGCGGGGTTTTCGTAGCACTTCAGCGCCTCGGACAGGAACAGCAGCCCGCCGGAGATGAAGATGACGACCAGGCTCCAGAGCAGCCATGGTCTCACCGCCGTGGCGAGCCGTGACACCGGGATGCCGGTTACCCCAAGTCCGAGCAGCCGCAGGTCGACGCTCAACACGGCGCCGCCGAGCACGGCCAGTGCGAGCAGATGGAACACCTCGATGACGGGAAAGAGCCACGCCGATTCGCGGACGGCCGCACCGACGGCCGTGTCGTTGCACCAGGCGAAGAACGGCAGCCATGACATCGCCAACATCATTCGAACCAGTTGTAAGCGACCAGGCGGCCCGCGGCGACGATGGCCGTCCAGAGCACCAGGGAGATCGCGCCGGCGAGCCATGCCCTTCTGGGCAGCACGCGTCCGCTGCCCCATTCGCGTACAGCCCGTAGAGCGTGCGGTGAAACAGCCACACGTTGATGCCCGGCGGCGACGAGCAGGAGCAGCTTGAGCCGGAAGAGGACGTTGTCGTAGAACCGCACCGGCGTGGCGAGAAAGAGCAGCAGGCCGGTCACCACCATCAGGGCAAAGCCGCTCCGAATCCACGGAAGCAGACGCTCCATGACGTGCGAGACCGGCGTCTCGGTGAGGACCAGGCCAACCAGCCGGCCGTCCATCAGGACCGTGAGGCCGAGAAACACGCACAGGGTCAGGACGTGCAACGACTCGATGACCGGGTAGCTCCAGATCGACTCGCGAATGCCGGTACTCAGCGCGGTGGACTCGAGCCACCGGCACACGGAAACCACGGACAGCACATAACCTCCAGCTGTCAGCTGACAGCTGTCAGCTGACAGACCCTAAACGCAAAAAGGGCCGGGAAAGTAAAACTCTCCCAGCCCTTCTTGCGCTGTCACTCCGAAATAGCGTTGACCGCTACACAATCAGCAGGTCCGAACGCACAGCATGATGAAGGACAAGAAGCTCCCGAGTCCAACAACACGTGCCGCGGTTCGAACCGATCATGAGCTTGGTTGTACTCAATCGGCTGAGGGGGTGTCGACGGAAGTTGACTTGCCGCCGTGAATCTCGACACGGCCCCTGGACGCTCTCACGGGCGTCTTCACAATCGCTCCACAATCTCCGTGCACACTCGAAGTCGAGGAGGTAATGCAATGGAGCGTCGTTTCACGTGGGCCGCAGGGCTCTTGATGGTGCTGATCGGCGTTGCGGTAGGGGTGATCTCGTACAACTCGGGAGTGGCGCACGGTCTGGCGATGGCCGCCGCGTCCGCTGACCTGCCGGCGCGATCGCTGCCACCGTACATGTGGCATGGACCCTGGGGGTTCGGACTCGGGCCGCTTGGCCTGGTGCTCTTCTGGTTCGTGCTGGTTCGGCTCTTCTTCTGGGGTGGCCGGGGCGGCTG
The DNA here is from genome assembly GCA_963749835.1 of uncultured Acidobacteriota bacterium. Taxonomy (GTDB): domain Bacteria; phylum Acidobacteriota; class Vicinamibacteria; order Vicinamibacterales; family 2-12-FULL-66-21; genus JALZOC01. The sequence continues at coordinate 669,747 of CAVVOD010000001.1, read as the reverse complement.
GCGCCACGGCCGGTACGGCGGACCGGAGGCGTTCGACGAGTGGCATCGCCGGGCGCACGAACGGATGAATCAGCCGCAGGGAAGCGCCTGAACCTCCACAGCGATACGATGTCGGTGGTCGCCGGCCGCCGGGGCCACCGATTTCCCGCATGAAAACGATTCTCGTCGTCGAAGATGAGCGCCAGATCGCGGAGATCGCACGCGACTACCTGCGGCGCGCGGGCTTCACCGTGATCGTGAGCGGTCACGGCGCCGAGGCCTTGCGGCTGGCGCGCGAGCGCCGGCCCGATCTCGTCGTGCTCGACCTCGGCCTGCCGGGACTCGATGGCCTCGAGGTCACCAGGCGGCTTCGTCACGAGGGCACCATCCCGATCATCATGCTCACCGCGCGTGTCGAGGAGTCGGATCGTCTGATCGGGCTGGAGCTGGGCGCCGACGACTACATTTCAAAACCGTTCAGCCCAAGAGAGCTCGTCGCGCGCGTACGGGCCGTGCTGCGCCGGGCGGAGTCCGCGGCGTCCGGCGAGGGCGTCTTCAGCCGTGCAGATCTGACGCTCGATCCGCTGGGCATGACGGTCAGCCGCTCCGGGATGCCCATCGACCTGACGACAACCGAGTTTCAGGTGCTGACGACCCTGGCGAGGCAGCCCGGACGGGTGTTCACGCGAGCTCAGCTGCTCGACGCGGTCCGCGGCACCGACGTGGACTCATTCGAACGCGCCATCGACACCCATATCAAGAACATCCGGCGCAAGCTGGAGCCGGACCCGCGCAAGCCTCGATATCTCCTGACGATCTACGGCATGGGATACAAGTTCAGCGAGTCATGACGTGGCATCGACACTCGGTCCGTTCGCGTCCTCCGTGGTGGCCCGACAACGAGGCATGGCCCCCCATCACGGGCGAGCAGCGCTGGCGCCGCGGGCGAGGCCGATTCGTCCGGCGCATCGCGGGTGTTTTTCTACTGATGCTCCTCCTCAGCGGGCTCGGCATGGTGTCCCTGATCTCGATCGCCACGCGAGGCCGCGAGACAGCAGTCGTCATCCCGGCAGCGACTGCGGTGGGGTCGGCCGTTCTTCTCTTCGTCCTGCTGCTCATCGTCGTGCGTCGGGTGGGCGTTCCCCTCGGCGACGTGACCGAAGCGGCTCACCGGCTGGCGGCGGGAGACTTCTCGACCCGCGTGCCTGTCCGGGGATCGCGCCCGATCCGAATGGTCGGAAGCGCCTTCAACAGCATGGCGGCCCGGCTCGAAGCGCAGGAACGCCAGCGCCGTGATCTGATGGCGGACATCGCGCACGAGCTCCGCACTCCCCTGACGATCGTCCAGGGGCGTCTCGAAGGACTCCTCGACGGAGTGTATCCGCGCGACGATGGGCACCTGAACGAGGTGCTCGAGGAGACGCGTGTGCTGTCGCGGCTCGTTGACGATCTCAGGACACTCGCGAACGCCGAGAGCGGAGCGGTGACCTTGCAGAAGGAACCCACGGACGTGGTGTTGCTGGCCGAGGATGTGGTCGCGTCACTCTCAGCCGAATCGGCACGTCGTAACGTCGAGGTCAGAGTCGAGGCGCCGATCGATTCACCCGTCATCTCCGTCGATCCGTTGCGCCTCCGCGAAGTCCTGATGAATCTTCTGTCCAACGCGCTCCACCACACGCCGCCCGGCGGTGGCGTCTCGGTCGGTATTTCTTACGCGAACCGCCGTGCCATCATCTCGATCGCCGACACCGGCTCCGGCATCGCGCCGGAGGACCTGCCGAAGATTTTCAATCGCTTCTACAAGGATCGGGCGTCACGCGGCTCGGGCCTGGGCCTCGCGATCTCGAAGAGTCTGATCACCTTGCATGGAGGAGACATCCGCGCAGAGAGCAATCCTCGCAAAGGAACGACCGTCATCGTCACGCTGCCGTCGCCAGACGTCGAGAATCGTGCAGAACAGGGCTGACAATCGGCACCGTGTTTCCCATATTCTCGACCCGGCCTTCATCCGGTTGGATCTCGCCCATACGGAAGAGTTCGACAGCGATAAAAAGAGACGGAAATAACGCCCGTTACTCGCGCGATACGATCGTGGCGGGCGGTTCGGCACTTGCATCGGCAAAGGCGCACCCGCTTCAGGGGCAAGATATCGCGGCACCCATGGACGTTATCGAACACGCTACAGCAACAGACTCCCTGGATCGGTCCGCCTCGTCGAGAAGCGGGGACGCGTTTGGACCGAGGCTTCGTCGGGCGCTCCTGATCCTCCTCGCCGCGATCGCGGTGCACGTGTGGGTTGTCCATCCCCGTCCCAAAGACGGTCTGGCGGCAAGGCTGCCCGCCGCGTTGTCAGCGGCTGTGTCGAAGTCGGGCCTGACGATGGCCTCAACGGTTGCGGCCCGGCCGGCGTCAACCCCGTCAGGACGATCCGTTCAGGTGATCGCCGAATTCATCAATGTCCCTGTCGCATTCGAATGGGGCGGCCCCTCCCGGGTGACGCCCGAACATTCCGTCGCGACGAGCGGCTTCGTACTCGCCAGTCTCGGTGCAGGCGTCGAAATCCCCAACCCCGGGACCATCGGGACTGACAGAGGTCCGGTCATTCCCGTCATGCACTCGACGCCGATATCGGACGCGATGCCCCTCCGTCCCGTGTCCATTGAGGTCCCGGAGCATGCTCCGGATCCGGGGGTGCTTGCGGCGGCGTCAGAGGCCACGACGGAGGTGAACGCGCCGGCCCCTACCGCGGTGGACAGAACAGCCGAGCTGCGAAAACAGGAAGAAATGGTCCGCGGCGTCCTGCTCGACTACGCGCGCGCCCTGGAACGTCTGGATGTGAAGGCAGCGAAGGCGCTCAACCCGTCGCTCGACGACCGCAAACTGCAGCGTGCCTTTCAGGGGATCGATGGCCAGCAGCTTCGCATAGCGTCCTGCGGCGTGTCCGTCACGGAACGGGATGCAAACGCACGCTGCCTCGCGGAAACGACCTACCGGCCGAAAGTGGGCTCTCGCGTCCTCCGCATGACCGGGCAGGAGTGGAAGTTCAGCCTGGCGCGCGACAACGACCGATGGCAGATTGTGAAGGCCACGCTTCAGTAGCTCCAGCCGGCGCCTGCCCCCGGCGCTGAGGACCGGCGACCCCATTTCCCGGCCTCGTCCCCGTCTTTCCTCCCTTTCCGGCCTGAAACCTCCCTGTACCATTTTCCCCGATGCGGCGTTATTTCCTACAGAGACCGAGGACAGGTGACCGGGGAGGGCGAAAAGCACTCCCCCCTTCAGACCGAGTAGGGGCCATGGAACTGCCAACTTCGATTGAGAACTGCCACCGCATGATTCGGGACCTCGTCGAGGAGAATGCGGTCCTCCGTAAATCGGGTAACGATTTCGGTCACCTTGCCGAGCGTCTCAGCGCGGCTCTGCGGGAGGAACGCCGAATCACCGAGCAGCTCGCACGAAACTCGGCCCGAACCAGCAGGAAGCCGAGGCCGAGCCTGATGGAGGACGGCGTCGGACGCTGGTCGGGGGTGGCCGCGGGCCTTCAGACGTATGCCGCGGCACCGGCTCCGCTGCAGTGCCGTGAGACCCCGATGCCTGTGAGAGCGTCGCGCACCCGCTCCGCGAAGTGGGTGATCTGAACCTCCGATACGCACGCCCCCGATGAAGAACCCCGCACGGCCTGATGGCCATGCGGGGAGCTCAGAGACCGCTGGACGGACGCGCAGCCGCTACTGCGTGACGACTCGCATGTTCTTCGGCGGCACAGGCCCCGCCTTCTGCGCCTGTGTCACGGTTGCCGTTCTGCCAGCCACCAGGACGTTGCCGCTCCGGCTGGCGACCGTACCATTCACGCCAATCGTGTAGGAAGCCGTGCCGGAGCCGGTACCGGACCCGGTGACCGTGATCCAGGAGGTGCTCGTGGACGAAGCCCACGTGCAGCCGCTCTGGGTCGTGACGCTGAATGTTCCGGTGCCCCCCGACGCGGCAGGCGTCAGGGCCATCGGGCTCACGACGAACGAACAGGCTGCCGACTGCGTGACCGTGAAGGTCCTGGTGGCGATCGTCACGATCGCGCTTCGAGCCGCCGCCGTGGTGTTCGCGGCAACGCTCAAGCTGACCGTCCCGCTCGCCGAGCCGCTCGCCCCTCCCGTCACCGTGACCCAGCTCGCACCGCTGGTCGCCGTCCACGCACAACCGGATGTCGTCGTGACGGCCGCCGTCCCCGTTCCCGCGGCTGCGCCGAATGCCCGGCTCGTTGGTGAGATGCTGAATGTGCAGCCCGCACCCGCCTGCGTCACCGTGAAGCTCCGGCCCGCAATGGTCAGTGTCGCAGATCGACTGGTCGTGGCCGTGTTGGCGGCAACGTTGAACGTGACCGTCCCGCTCGTCGAGCCGCTCGATCCGCCTGTCACCGTCACCCAGCTCGCGCCGCTGGTCGCCGTCCAGGGGCAACCCGTGATCGCTGTGACGGCGACGCTTCCCGATCCCCCGGCCCCGGCGAAGGCCTGCGTCGACGTCGAAATGCCGAACGTGCAGCTGGCACCCGGCTGCGTCACGGTCACGCTCTGACCCGCGATTGTCAGTGTTGCCGTTCGAGCAGACGTCGTGGTGTTTGCGGCCGCGTTCAAGGTCACGGTCCCGCTCCCCGAGCCGCTGGCTCCGCCGGTCACGGTCACCCAGCTGGCGCCGCCGGTCGTCGACCAGCCACACCCCGTCGTCGTCGTGACCGCAAGGCTCGCCGGGCCCCCGCCGGAGGCGACTGCCTGCGTCGAGGGGGAGATGGTGAACGTGCAGTTCGCACCCGACTGGGTCACGGTGAACGTGTGCCCCGCGATAGTCAGCGTCCCGGTTCGTGATGTCGTCGCAGTCGTCGCGGCGACGGCAAAGCTCACGGTGCCGCTTCCGGAGCCGGACGCACCGGAGGCTACCGACAGCCAGGATGCGTTGCTCACCGCGCTCCACGCACACCCGGACCCTGCCGTCACAGCCAGGCTGGCGCTCCCGCCCGGCGCGGCGAATGACTGCGACGTGGTCGAAATCGAAGGCGCACACGGCGCTGTGAACGCGAACGTATTAGACAGCGCGCTCGCAGCACGTCCTCCGGGTCCTACGGCGGACACGCGGGTCTCGTAGATGACCCCGCCCGACAGCGGTGCGGTAAGCAGCGTGACGAAATCGAGGCGGATCATGCCGTCCACGTCGGGCGCGGGTTTTCCAAGGTTCAGGGTCTGCACTGGCTGCGTGCCGCCCGCGACATAGATGTCCAGCGAGTAGGTCTGGACCAGTGGAGTCCCGCCGCTCCCGAGCGTCGCGTGATCGGCGGACGGCGTGAACTCGACTCGCCGTGCGTCCACGATGCTCTGAGCCGACGCGTGTGGCGCCAGCGACACTGCGACAGCGAACGAACAGACTCCGATTTTCAATTTCCTGAAATTCGCCACCATCACAGCCTCGCTCGGTGTTTGTCGTTTCGGAATGCGATACGGACGAGCGAGTGCAGGATTTGGACCGTTCGTGATCTAGCGAGTTCTCTGAATGAAACAGGCAGAAAGTGAGTGCGAGGAGCGATCGCACTCCTGATCCCTCAATCACGATCTTGTGTGTGCGGTCGCGGTTATTGTGAGCGGCGATATGGACGAGGTGGGCCCATTTCACGCATGCGCGCATGCGCAATCGACCTCAATCGGCGGCAGAGAGCGTGTGCGATGCGCGTCGCGTGGAACACGACGACAGTGGCGCGCGTCACACCGCTCGCGATGTTACGGCTGAGGTCGGCAGGTAGTTATGGGGAAGGGCTGGTGATGCACGCTGGTTACGGCCGTTTCAGCTCCGACACCGGCGGCGATCCGTCCGCATCGACGAACACCCGCATCTTCCGCGGCTTCACATACAGGATGTCGCCCATCTTCAGCGCGAGCCGCTCGAACTGTTCGCGCGCGAGCTCCACCTGGATGAGATCGGCCTCGCCTGCGGCGAGCTCCAGTTTGACCACCGCGCCGAACGCGTTGATCTGCGTCACCGTCGCCGAGAGCGCTCCCTCAGTGGCCGTGCGACTGACGTCGAACTCGTGCGGCCTCGCGTACGCAGCCGCCGGCCCCTCGCCTTCCGCCTCGAGCGCCAGCCCACCGAAGACGCCGCGGCCGTTCTCGATCCGGCCATGGAAGATGTTCACCGTGCCGAGAAAGTTCATGACGAATGGCGTCGCGGGATGTTCGACGACCTGTTCCGACGTCCCCTCCTGCTCGATGCGGCCGTGGTTCATGATCACCACGCGGTCGGCGAGCTCGAGCGCCTCTTCCTGATCGTGGGTCACGAACACGCTGGTCAGGTGAATGTTCTCGTGCAGCCGCCGCAGCCAGCGACGGAGATCCTTTCTGACCTTGGCATCCAGCGCGCCGAACGGCTCGTCGAGCAGCAGCACTTTCGGCTCGACGGCCAGCGCCCGAGCCAGGGCGACGCGCTGCCGCTGGCCGCCGGACAGCTCCGATGGGCGGCGGTCGGACATGAAATCGAGCTGCACGAGCTCGAGGAGGTCGCGGACCCGGCGGTTGATCTCGGCGCTGGTCGGACGCCGGTTGCGCGGCCTGACCCTCAGGCCGAACGCGATGTTCTCGAACACGGTCATGTGACGGAAGAGGGCGTAGTGCTGGAACACGAATCCCACACCCCGATCGCGCACGTTCCGCTCGGTGGCGTCTTCGTCTTCGAACAGCACCGTGCCGGAGTTCGCGGTCTCGAGGCCCGCAATCACACGCAGCAGTGTGGTCTTGCCTGAGCCCGAGGGCCCGAGCAGCGCCACCAGCTCTCCGGAGGCGACGCCGAAGCTCACGTCGTTCAGCGCGACAAAACTGCCGAATGTCTTCGTCACGCGCCGGACTTCGATTCCCATAGGTCTCCCGGACGGCCCTGGCGGCCCTCCGCTATACGTGCCCTTCCGCCAGCAGGTCGATCTCCGCCTGCTCGCGCGCCACGTCCACCGCATGTGCCCGCCGCTCGACAATCGCCTTGAGCACGAGCGTCACCACAGCCAGGCACGCCAGCAGGGACGCGACGGCAAACGCCGCCTGAAAATTGTATTCGTTGTAGAGGATTTCCACGTGGAGCGGCAGCGTGTTGGTCTCGCCGCGGATGTGCCCGGAAATCACCGACACGGCGCCGAACTCTCCCATCGCGCGCGCGTTCGCGAGGATCGCGCCGTAGATCAGCCCCCACTTGATGTTCGGCAGCGTGACACGGAAGAAGATCTGCAATCCGCCGGCGCCCAGCACCCGCGCGGCCTCCTCCTCCTGCGTGCCGGTCGCCTGCATGATCGGGATGATCTCGCGCGCCACGAACGGGAACGACACGAAGATGGTGGCGAGCACGATGCCCGGAACGGCGAAGGCGATGCGGTACCCGTGGTCGAGCATCCAGGGTCCGAGGAAGCCCTGGCGGCCGAACAACAGGACAAAGACCATTCCTGAGATGACCGGCGACACGGCAAACGGGAGATCAATCAGCGTGATCAGGAGCTCCTTGCCGCGGAAATCGAACTTGCCGATCGCCCACCCCGCCGAGACCCCGAACAGCAGGTTCATCGGTACGGCAATGCCGGCGGCGATGAGGGTCAGCTTCAACGCCGACAGCGCGTCAGGCGTCGTGACGGCATCCCGGTAGGCCGCGAGGCCCTTCGCCAGCGCTTCGGTGAACACCACGGCCAGCGGCATCACCAGAAACAACAGCACGAACAGCAGAGCGATGGCGGTCAGCGTCAGGCGCACGGCGCGCGTCTCGGTCAGGCGCCGGGCTTTCGGCGCCTTCCCGCTGATCGATCTCACATATCCAGCCACTTGGTAGGTTCCCTGTCAGTCCGCGAGACGACGGCTGCTCCAGCTCTGCAGCCCGTTGATCACGAGCAGCAGCACGAACGACATGATGAGCATCACGAGGGCGATGGCGGTTGCGCCCGCGTAGTCGAACTGTTCGAGCTTCGTGATGATCAGCAGCGGGGAAATCTCGGTCCGCATCGGCATGTTGCCCGAGATGAACACCACCGATCCGTACTCCCCCACGGCGCGGGCGAACGCCAGCGCAAAACCTGTCAGCCAGGCAGGCATGAGGTACGGCAGGATCACCCGCCACAGCACCGTCCGGCGATCCGCCCCGAGGCTCGTCGCCGCTTCCTCGATCTCCAGGTCGAGATCCTCGATCACCGGCTGCAGCGTGCGGACGACGAACGGGAGGCCGATGAAGATGAGCGCAATCGTGATGCCGAGCGGTGTGAACGCGACCTTGATGCCGAAGCGGCCCAGGAGCGCGCCAAGCCACGCGTTCGGGGCGTAAATCGTCGTCAGCACGATACCGGCGACCGCCGTCGGCAGCGCGAACGGCAGGTCGATGAGCGCATCGACCACGCGACGTCCCGGAAACGGGTACCGGACCAGGACCCAGGCCAGCACGAAGCCGAACACGGCATTGACCGAGGCCGCAATGAGGGACGCGCCGATGCTGAGCCGGTACGACGCCACGACGCGCGGATCGCTGACGATATCCCACACCTGGTGCGGCGACAGCGTCGCCGTCTTCGCCGGCAGGGTCAGGAGAGGAATGATGACGATGAGGCTCAGGTACAGGACCGTGAACCCCAGCGTCATCCGAAAGCCCGGTAGAACCGAGCGGCTGCGAGCGCGAGTGGACATCAACAGACTCTCTGCCACGGCCGACACGGGGGAACGGCGACGACGGCGCCGCCCCCCGTGTCCACGACGTCATACGAAACCGGCTGTTTCATCGCCCTGGTGTGTATATCTGATCGAAGAGGCCCCGGTCCGCGAAATGGGTCTTCTGTGCGTTCTGCCATCCGCCAAACACTTCGTCGATCGTGAACAGCTTGACCTTGGCGAACGAGCTCGCGTATTTCGCCGCGACCTTCTCGTCGCGCGGCCGATAGTGACGCTTCGCGGCGATCTCCTGGCCCTCGGGGGAATAAAGATACTGCAGGTAGGCCTCTGCGACCGCGCGCGTCCCCTTGCGATCGACATTCTTGTCCACGACGGCGACCGATGGCTCGGCCAGGATGCTTACCGACGGCACCACGATCTCGAGCTTGCCGGGCGTCTCGTCGATCGAGAGGTACGCCTCGTTCTCCCACGCGAGGAGCACGTCACCGATGCCGCGCTGGACGAACGTGTTCGTGGAACCACGCGCCCCCGAATCGAGCACGGGAACCTGCTTGAAGAGCGCGGTCACGAACTCCTTCGCCTTGGCGTCGGTGCCGCCAGGCTGCCGGAGGGCATAACCCCACGCGGCCAGGTAGTTCCACCGGGCGCCGCCCGACGTCTTCGGGTTCGGCGTGATGATCTGCACGCCCGGCTTCGCCAGGTCTCCCCAGTCCTTGATGCCCTTCGGATTGCCCTTGCGGACCAGGAAGACGATCGTCGACGTGTACGGCGCACTGTTCTGCGTCAGCCGCTTCTGCCAGTCCGGCTTGATCAGGCCCGAGGCCGCCACGGCATCCACATCGTAGGCGAGCGCGAGTGTGACGACGTCCGCTTCGAGGCCGTCGATGACGGCCCGCGCCTGCCCTCCGGAGCCACCGTGGGACTGACGGATGGTGACGTCCTGACCGCTTTTCGTCTTCCAGTATTTGACGAACGCGGCGTTGAAGTCCTGATAGAGCTCGCGGGTGGGATCGTAGGACACGTTCAGCAGCGTGTTCTGCGCGGCGACGTTCCAGGACGTGACGGCCGCCAGCGCGACGGCGATTGAGAGTTTCTTGAATGTTGACATGTGATCGATCTCCTAGAATGCGAGCTGCGTGCGGAACAGGATGACGTTCTCGTCCGGGCGCGCGGTGGCGCCGCCGTCGAACGTGGTCCGCTCGAACGTCGCGTAGTACTTGATGTACGGGGTGAGGTACCAGTTCGCCGCGATGGTGAACGCCTTCGCGTCCTGGTTCGCGCCGGTGCCGGCCAGGCCCGAGCTGAACACCGAGTCATCGACCGTCACTGCCGTGTAGCGCGCGACGAGCTGCAGCGCGCCCCATTTTCTGTTCGCCGGATCGAAGACGGCCTTCGGACGAGTGATCCCGGCGGAGGCGGTCTCCCCGGTCAGAAGATAGGAGGCCGTCACTTCCCAGGCCTGGTTGGTGACGTCGGTCTCGATGGCGTTGCGCGTGACTCCCTGCGACGACTGCATCCACTCGGCATAGCCGCCGAATCCCTTGTAGTAGTAGAAGACGGCGGGGGTCACCCGTGTGCGTGTCCCGCTCGCTGCGGCGCCGGTCACGTACGAGAAGTACGTCTGCCCGACCGACGTCCGGAAGGCGGGCAGCGCGCCGCTCTGCTTGCCTGTCGATCCTCCGACCTGAAACCCGAGTCCGTTCAGCGCCCTGGTGGGTCGCTTGGGATCCCGGAATGGATTGACGACAATCCGGCCCGCCAGGTCCTTGCCGTTGTTCGTATCGACATCCGTCGTGGTGCTGGTGCCGTCCGGAATGCCGTTGTAGACGCCCGCGGCGTAGAACACCTTGTTACCCGCGAGGTCCCCCTGCACGGCCACGCCGATGTCGCGGTTCGGCACCAGGCTCGACGCCAGTGCGCGCTCGGGGAACAGGAGATACGCGTCGCCGATCAGCAGCTCGTGCCCGATCGGGGTCTTGTCCTTGCCGGTCCGGACCCTGAACTTCGGCGAGAAGCGCAGGTCGACGTAGGCATCCAGCATCACGACGGTGCCGCTGCCGAAGTCGGGCATGACCTTGAAGTCGAAGTACTTGGCGACGCGCCCGCTGAACGTCGGCCTGACCTTGCGCATCGTGAAGGTGTTGGTGATGGGCTTGGGGTCGTCGACCGAGAATCGACCGTCCATCTGAACGATCATGCCGAACAGCAGGCGGTTGTCGCCGTTCGCGTTTTGAATGAAGAACCCATCCTGGAAGCCCGCGACGGGGGACGCCGGCGCGGCAGACGGTTGCGAGGCGGTGGCGGACGCCGCGGGTGCAGGGGCCTGCGCGGCGGCAGGCGGCGGAGCCGCGATCACTGACGCGGCGCCGACAGCGGCCGCGACGAACACGCGCGCGAACGAAAAGGACATACAAATCTCCCGAAAAGCGCGAGCGGCAGGGCCGGCGCGCGTACAACGGCATCGAGAAGTGGAGAGCAGCCGTTATCGCCGGCGGAGCGCGGGAGAGGCAGGAGGAGAGGTGACGTTCTCGTCGCTGTCCGACCCGGGCATCGCCGGCCCACTACACAGGCGTCGACAACACGTCGACGACGTGGGGTGGGCAGCGGGGTTGGACGCGTCACTCATGACGTTTTTCGGCGCTTCCTGGCGACGCTCGCATTCGCATCGACCAGGGTCGTATGGTCGAGAATCCGCGCCGTGGCGTCGCGCACTTCCTTCATCGCGAAGCGCACGGCGCAGGTCTGCTCGTCGACGCACTCGGCGCATTTCGTATACGCCGTCTGGCTGACACACGGCACCATCGCCAGCGGCCCCTCGAGGGCGCGAATCACGTCGCCGAACGTAATCTCCGCCGGCGGGCGGCGCAGGAAATACCCGCCCCCCTTGCCCTTCTGGCTCTGCACCAGGCCGTGGCGTTTGAGCTCCAGCAGGATCGCCTCGAGAAACTTCCGGGGAATCGCGTCGCGAGCCGCGAGCTCCGAGATCAGGATCGGCCCGCGGCCGGCCTCCTGCGCGAGCACCATCAGCGCCTTCAGGCCGTACTTCGACTTCCGCGAAAGCACAGAAGTTAGTCTATCAGAAAAGTAGACTATAAGTCAGCTGTCAGCGATCAGCTTCGCCGAGCCGCCCCGACGTGTGGATTGAGAAGGCCGACAGCTGAGAGCTGAGCAACTCTACGGCGCGATATACGTCGTCTTCACCGTGGTGTAGAACTCCGCGGCGTAACGTCCCTGCTCGCGCGGCCCGTAGCTGGACGCCTTGCGCCCGCCGAACGGCACGTGGTAGTCCACACCGGCGGTCGGCAGGTTCACCATCACCATGCCCGCCTGCGCATGACGCTTGAAGTGCGACGCGTGCTTCAGCGACGTCGTCACAATCCCTGACGACAGACCCGACTCGGTGTCGTTCGCAATCGCCAGCGCCTCGTCGTAGTTCCGCGCGCGGATGACACAGGCGACCGGCCCGAAGATCTCCTCGCGAGAAATGCGCATCGCGTTCGTCGCATCGACGAAGAGCGCCGGCGCGAGATAATAGCCGTCCGTGCTCCGCGTCAGCCGCTGGCCGCCGATGGCGAGCCGGGCACCCTCCCGCGGTCCGAGCGCGATGTACTCCAGATCCTGATCGAGCTGCGGCTTCTCGACCACGGGACCGATTTCGGTGCCGGGTGTCAGCGCATTGTCGACCTTGACCGACTCGAGCTTCTTGATCAGCGCCTCCACGAACCGATCGTGAATGCCGTCCGTCACGATCAGGCGCGATGACGCGGTGCAGCGCTGGCCCGTGGAAAAATAGGCCCCCTGCAGGGCAACATTCACCGCTATCGAGATGTCGGCATCGTCGAGCACGACCAGCGGGTTCTTGCTGCCCATCTCCAGCTGGACCTTCGCCATGCGCGAGACGGCCTTCCGGGCGATCTCATGTCCCGTGGCCACGGACCCCGTGAAGCTCAGCGCCACGACGTCAGGATGGTTCACGAGCGTTTCGCCGACCACCGAGCCGGGCCCGAGCACGAGGTTGAACACCCCGGCTGGAATTCCCGCCGCGGCAAGAATCTCCGCGAGCACCCATGCGCAGCCCGGCGTCCACTGCGCCGGCTTGAAGACCACGGTGTTGCCGAACGCCAGCGCCGGGGCGATCTTCCAGGCCGGGATCGCGATGGGGAAATTCCACGGCGTGATGAGCCCGACGACGCCGACGGGCTCACGGGTAATCTCTACCTCCACACCGGGCCGCACCGACGGCAGCTTCTCGCCGGCGAGGCGCAGCGCTTCGCCCGCGAAGAACTTGAAGATGTGCCCGGCGCGCACCGTCTCGCCGATGCCTTCCGGCAGCGTCTTGCCTTCCTCGCGCGCGAGGAGACGGCCCAGTTCATCCTTGCGTGCGAGGATGTCCGAGCCCACCTTGTCGAGGATGTTCGCGCGGTCCTGAATCGAGCTGACGGACCACTGGGTGAACGCGCGCGCGGCCGCGGCCACCGCGGCGTTCGTCTGCTCCGCGTCGGCCTGGGCGTACTCCCCGATGACGTCGCTCAGATCCGACGGGTTGCGATTGGGCGCCCACGTCGCCCCTTCCACCCATTCACCGCCGATGTAGTTGTGAAATCTGTTCGCCATGTTCCTGGTCAGAGAAGTCCGCGTCCTGCGAGGTTCTTCATCAGCGCCACGGCCCCGAACGTCCAGGGCGCAATCCGATCGGTGTCGTTGACCCTGTTCACCAGGGCCCCGAGTCCGGGTGTCTCGACCGTCACGATATCACCTGTCAGGTGCGTGAAGCCCTTCCCCGCCCCGAGGCGGTCAACGGTGGGCGCGAACATCGTGCCAAGGAACAGCATCAGGCCGTCGGGATACTGATGGTTGGGACCGATGGTCTGTTCCACGATCGCCAGGGGATCGCGGCTGATCTTCGACATCGAGCTGTGGGCCTTCAGCGTGAACCCGTCCGGCCCCTTGATGTGGAGGGCCAGATCGCACTGCCGGACCGAGTCCATCGTGAACGACCCGTCGAACAGCCGGATGAACGGCCCAATCGCACAGGAGGCGTTGTTGTCCTTGGCCTTCCCCAGGAGCAGCGCGCTGCGCCCTTCGAAATCGCGGAGATTGACGTCGTTCCCGAGAGAGGCGCCGACGACCCGGCCGGTGCTGCTGACGGCGAGGACAATCTCCGGCTCGGGATTGTTCCATGCGGACTTCGGATGGATGCCGACTTCCGCCCCGGTCCCGACAGCGGACATCGCGGGCGCCTTGGTGAAGATCTCCGCGTCGGGACCGATGCCGACCTCGAGATACTGCGACCACGCGCCCTGCGCAATCAGCACGTCCTTGAGTTGCTGCGCCTCCGCCGATCCAGGGCGGACCGCCTGCAGATTGTCGCCGATGATGGACGTGATGGTCTGGCGAAGGCCCGCCGCCTTGCCCGCGTCTCCACGGGCCTGCTCTTCGATCACGCGTTCGAGCAGACTCGCCACGAACGTGACGCCGCTGGCCTTGATCGCCTGGAGATCGCATGGTGCCAGCAACCACGGGGCAGCCTCATCCCTGGCATCGTGCAGTGAGTTCGACAGCACGTCCTGCAATGAGGCCAGCCGCGGCAGCGTCTTGGACGATCGAATGGCCGCGACGGGATCGTCGAGGTCCAGGAGTTGACTCGACGTGGCGGCGAGACCGGACAAGTCGAGAACATCGCCTCCCTGAATGAGCACAGGCGTCGGGCCCGCGGACGGGATCCAGGCGCGCGCGACGAGCACGGCGTCGTGGTGATCTTCCGGAAGACACGTCTCCGATCGGAGCCAGCTTTTCATCGCTCACATTATCCATGCAACGGGCGGTCGAGGAAGGAGGCAGCGGACGCGGTGTAAGATGACGCCTGAGCGGAGCGTAGAAAATGGCACATTTTTGTCGGGTGCAGGAGCGAGTCAGCCCATGAGGATCGGCATCCTCACGAACGAGTACCCGCCCTACGTCTACGGCGGCGCCGGCGTGCACGTCGAATACCTCACGCGCGAGCTGGCGACGCTGGAAGACGGCCGTCACTCCGTCCACGTGCTGTGCTTCGGCGATCAGAAGGAGCAGAACGGGACTCTTCGTGTCGAGGGCGTGCAGCCTCCGGTGGCGATCGACTCGGACGATCCCCGCCACGCGAAGCTGTTTGCCACGATGCTGCAGGACCTGGTCATGAGCGGCAAGCTGCTCGATGTCGACATCGTGCACTGCCACACGTGGTACACGCACCTGGCCGGCTGCGTCGGAAAATATCTGCAGGGTGTGCCGCTCGTCCTGACGACGCATTCGCTGGAGCCGCACCGGCCCTGGAAAGCCGAGCAGCTGGGGACGGCCTATCACGTGTCCACGTGGATCGAGCGCACCGCCTACCAGAACGCGGACGGCGTCGTCGCCGTCTCCGCCTCGATGAAGAAAGACGTCCACGAGCTGTACGGCGTGCCGCTCGACCGGATCCGCGTGATCCACAACGGCATCGATCTGCACGAGTACCGCCCCACGCTGAACGCGGCCACGCTGCGGGAATTCGACATCGATCCTGACGTGCCGTACGTGTTGTTTGTCGGCCGCATCACCCGCCAGAAGGGCATCCTCCATCTGGTGAACGCCATCCGCCACCTGCGTGTGGACGCCCAGGTGGTCCTCTGTGCCGGAGCGCCAGACACCCCGGAGATCGCCGCGGAAATGTCGGATGCCGTGGACCGCGCGCGCGCCGAGAGCTCGCACAAGATCGTCTGGATTCGGGAGATGCTGTCCAAAGAGAAGGCGGTCCATCTCTACACACACGCTGCGATTTTCGTGTGTCCGTCGGTCTATGAGCCGTTCGGGATCATCAACCTCGAGGCCATGGCCTGTGAGACGCCGGTGGTGGCGTCAGCAGTTGGGGGAATTCCGGAAGTGGTCGTGGATGGCGAAACCGGCTTTCTGGTGCCGACGAACCCGATCAGCGCGGCCGATGTCGAGCCGGCCGATCCCGACCAGTTCTCCCGCGCGCTGGCCTCGGCGGTCAATCTGCTGCTCGAGGATCCCGAATTGCGGCTGTCGATGGCCCGTAAGGCGCGCGCCCGGGTCGAAGAGCATTTCAGCTGGTCGAGCATCGCGCGCCAGACCGTCGAATTCTACGGTCACCTGATCGGCTGACGTCCTCTTGATCAGACCCGATCGTCTGTTTCCGGACACTGGGGTCAGACCCCGGGCGTCGGTTTGCGTACTTTTACGGCCCCGTCGCGTGTCCGATGGATGGTGTCGTCTCGGACGCTGCTCCGGACGGTCCTGACGGGATCATCGCTCCCGTCCACTCACCAAGCCTGAGGATATAGCGGACGTCGCGCCCGGCACACCGCAACGCCCGAGCCGCGACCATCCGGGGATCGACATGGCTCGGGTGCCGTCGTCCCACCCGCATGCCGACGAGCCGCTCGCCGGCCGTGGCGCACGCAATCCCGCCGAAGAACACGAAGTAGCTGCAGAGCAGGATGGCGGCCATCAATCCAAAGACGGGTGCCGCCGCGTAGCCGAGCGAGGAGGGGCCTGCCCCGGACATCGTGACGGTCCCGGCGATAGCGGTGACCAGCAGTGCGGCGACCATCAACCCGTCGATCGCGACGGCCGCAACCGGACGCCAGGGCGGGAACGGCGGCGGACCATCGGGACTCTTCGCCTCGACGGCTGTACGTTCGCGCGGTGGAGGAGGCACAGGAGCCGGTTTCGTCGGGGCCGGCCGAAGGCCCCGGAGACGCGCGAGAGCGGTGACCTGATCTTCGGCTGCGGGAAGCAGCGGCTCGCAGGCTGTGAGAATCTCGTCAGGGTCGAACGCCAGCGCCTTGGCGTAGACCCGGATCGCCGCCCGCGCATAGAGCCCGGTCGGCAGGTCGGCAAAACGGCCTTCATCTATCGCAAGGACCAGGCGCAGACCCACGCCAATCCTCTTGGCAAACACAACGGCGGTCTCGCCGCCCGCTTCCCGCGCCCGCCTCAGCCGTTCATGAACAGATTCATCTTCCACGCTGCACCTTCCCACCGGCCTATCGACAGGGGGGACCGATTTCATTAGATCAGGCGTTCCTGCGGCAGCGGTTTTTGGTACTTGGGCTCGGGATTCGGACTCGGTTCGGCCGGACGGACAGCGGCGGGTGTCAGACCATTCTTCTGATGGTCACATACAGGGGACCGGCGCCGAGGAGCAGCAGGCAGAAGAGGCTGCCGGGCCCGAGCCGATTCAGGGCCTCGAAATACACCTGCTGCCCTGGCGCCACGACGAAGTCTACGGTCTTCCACACGAGCGTATTGCTGACGCGCAGCGTGTGGGGACCCGGCGTGAGCTCTGAGGAAATGGAATCGCCCCAGAGAAGGGTCGCGAGGCGGGCGCCGTCAATCGAGACAATCAGCTGGCGCGACTTGTAGTCCTGCTCCGACGTGCGGGTGATCGTGACGGACGGGGGGAACGCCTCCTCCAGTTCGGCGAAGTCGAAAACGGCGTCCTCGGTGCGTACCGGCATGAGTCGTTGGACGTCCGCCCGCCGTCGCTAGGGTGACCAACGGGCCAGGCTGCGGCGCCATGCAGGACGAGAGCGGTGACGATGATGCGAGAGTACGCACAGCCGCTCGGTGGGATGATACGATAGCTCTCCTGCGATCGCGCGACCCCATCTGTATAGTTACGGCCGATGACACAGCTCACCAGCAACCCTGAAGATTTTTCGCCGGGCCTTTCGATTACCGGAGACCTCGCCGCCACAGAAGACGTCGCGATTCGCGGCCACTTCGACGGGCAGATCAACGTCCCCGGACATCACGTGTCGATCGAGGCCACCGCGTCCGTGAAGGCGAGAATCGTGGCCCGTTCGGTCACGATCGGTGGCGCGCTCGAAGGCACGATCCTCGCCGCCGAGCGTGTCTGGCTGATGCCGACCGCGAAAATGCGCGGACACGTCAGGTCGCCCGCGATCACGCTCGCTGACGGAGCCCAGTTCACGGGCACGGTCGATCCCGAGAAAACTGAATCCGGGATGCACGTCGCGCGCTACCGGGCGAAGCAGGCGTAGGCCCGCCGACCATCCGACCTCGTCTCCCGCGATTCAGACCTGCTCCTGGAGGAGCGAGGCGATGAGCTCGCTGGCACGGCGCACGATGCCCCGGCCGCGCCAGCCTTCGAGCGTCACCCGGTCGCATCCATCCAGGTCCTTCAGAAACGTATCGTGCATGGCGCACGCGATCTCGTCATCGTAGAAGCACACGTTGTTCTCTTCGTTGTACGCAAACGACCGGTTGTCGAAGTTGGTCGTGCCAATCGTGGCCCACAACGAGTCCACAACCATCGTTTTGTGGTGCAGCATCGTGCGGTTGTACTCCTGCACCTCAATCCCCGCGCGCAGGAGCCGGCCGAACAGCCGCACGCTGTTCTGCCGCGCAAGCCAGTTGTCGTTGTGGATCCCCGACACCATGACGCGCACGTCTACACCGCGCTTCTTTGCGTCCGAGAGCGCCTCCAGCGCCACCTCGTCCGGCACGAAATACGGATTCGCGATGTAGATGGATCGGCGAGCGCAGACGATTGACAGGTAGTACATCGTCCGCACCGTCGAAGCCCCGTTCTCGGGCGAGCTCATGATGTTCTGCACCGGGAGACGCCCCGCCGGCTTCGAAGGAAGAGGATAGTACAGCGGACCCGAGATGAGCTCACCGGTCGTCTCGAGCCAGTTCTGCGCGAACCCTGTCTGCAGCGGGGTCACCCCCCGGCCCTCGAGGCGGATCTGCACATCGCGCCAGTGCGCGGGGTCCTCGGCATTGCCCGTCCAGTGATCGGCGATGCCAGCCCCTCCCGTGAAGGCGACCGTGCCGTCGATGATGAGAGATTTCCGGTGAGTCCGGTGGTTGAACCGGCCGATCGAGTACCACCGGATCGGATTGTACCAGGCGAGCTGGCACCCTCCGGATTCGAGCGTTGTCAGAATCTTCGTGCCGATGGTCGACGATCCAACGGCGTCGAGCAGAATCTTGACCCTGATGCCTTCGCTCGCCTTGCCGGCCAGCGCCTCGGCAAATTCCTGTCCGATCTCCCCGGCCCAGTAGATGTACGCCTCGATCGTGATCGAGAGCTGCGCCTCGCGAATCGCCGCGAGCATCGCGGGATAGAAGGCGTCACCATTGTCCAGGATGTCGAGGCGATTGCCCGGAGCGAAAGGCACGCCGGTGGCGCCCGCCATCGTCGGCAGGAACTCCTCGTCGTCCACGGAAAACTCGTGGTCCAGGCCGTACCGCGGAGGGAATTCTGACGGCGCGATCAGGTAGCTGAAGAGTGCCATCGCCCCCATCCCGATCGCCCAGCCCCACGCGTCCTGAACCATGGCATAGAGGAATGCCAGGGTCCACGGCCACCATGACCAGAGCAGCCGGCGGGCGCGCGTCCAGAAACGCAGCATGCCCTTCGGATGACGCTTCCGCGGATCGGGCGCGAGCCGGTATCGCCAGTGCTTGGGCACCGACCGACGGCGCCAGCGGCGCGAGCCGGGTGGCTTGCGCGAGCGTTGGGGCGCGCCGTTGCGGGCAGTCTGGTTGTCGAGGAAGGGGGCGGTCGCCGGATTGTGAGGCACGTCAGGCATCTGGTTGCTCGCAGTCAGGGCCCGTCACCAACGCCGTCTGTGCTCCGGACGCAAAGCCGACGCCAGCATACCACCCGCCTCTGCACAGACCGTGTGTGCGCACGGAAGCCGACGTTCCAGAGGAGGTGTGCACGTATAATTACCTCAACCATGCATCCCTGGCACGACAGCTACATCGACGACTCCGTCATTGCGACCGCTTTTCCGGTCGTTATCGAGATTCCGAAGGGCAGCAAGAACAAGTACGAACTGGACAAAGAAACCGGACTTCTCCGGCTCGACCGCGTCCTGCACAGCGCTGTCTACTACCCGGCAGACTACGGGTTCATCCCTCGTACCTATTGCGACGACGGCGATCCGCTCGATGTGCTGGTCCTCAGCCAGGAGCCCGTGTATCCCCTGACCATCGTGGAGGCCCGGGCGATCGGTGTCATGCGGATGCGCGACGAGAAGGGGATCGACGACAAGATCGTCGCCGTCAGCGTGCGCGATCCGTCGTTCTCGGACTACACCGACAAAGCGCAGTTACCCAATCACATGCTTCGGCAGGTGCGCCGGTTCTTCGAGGACTACAAGGTGCTCGAACAGAAGCAGGTCCTGGTCGAAGACATGCTGGGTCCGGAACAGGCCATCGCGATCATCGTCGAAGCGCTCGAGTTGTACCGGAAGCTGCGGCGGGGAGAGCTCGCGAAGCACGGAAGCATCTGAAACTCGGGACTGGGGGTTCGCCCGCATTCGCTCCCCAGGACAAACCGTTGGGAGCTACGGCGCGCCCTCGCCACAGCCGCTTCGCGGCGCCAGGCTCGGGACTCGAGATTCGCACCCTGGCACCTTTGGCACCATGGCACCCTATTTAGCCCCGACCATCTCCTCGACTTGCTGCGTGGCCGATGTGCTCCCGCCGATGGATCGTCCGAACACCGATCTGATCACCACCGCCTTCTGCTTTCGGGGCACGCGGGCCAGATTCTCCAGAAATCGGTCGAGCGTGCCGGCGCGCGCGAGATAGAACTCGACATTCGATGTATAGAAGGCCGAGAGCGGTTCGCCGCGGCGTTTCAGTACCTCTCCTATCGCCATGACGGCACGCGGACCCGCGAGATTCCCCACGACAGGAATGACGAGGTTGCGCGCCTGCAGCGACCTGACGAACTGGAACCCATCTTCCGACGCCAGAAAGTGACCTTGCCGCCCGAGGGGGTCCACGGCACGCAACAGCTCGCGATACGTCGGGTAATAGCTCTGTGGCGGCCGCCCGATGCTCTCGAACCGGAGGTCCAGCCCGGCGTTGATGAACGTCGCGTGAAATCTGCCGATGGTGGCCAGATCTTCCGGGGTCAGAGGGACGCCGAACGCGGTGATGACCGAGTCCGTCCGCCGACGAAGCGGTGCGACCGCCGCAGGATCTCGAGGGGTGTTGTCGATATACGCCGCCAGGCGTTCGATCGGCTCGGCGCGCCAGCGTTCCAGGCCTGCGGGCACCGGGCGTCCGAAGAGCAGCGCCAGGTATTCGATGCGCGTCTGCGCCTGTGCGAACAGCCCTTTGAACAGCAGGTGCAGCAGCAGGTTGTCCCGGCGGATGTCGACGATGAACGCGATCGGCGGACGGAGGCCGGCAATGTACGAGAAGTTCTGATCGGGGCCGACGCCGACGTAGGCCCCACCCCTTACGTCTGCCCGCTCGAGCTCCGGGAGCACCTGCAAATACGACCGCTCGTTGGAAATCAGGTTGTCGGTGTCGAAGTAGCCGTCAGGCTCCGACAGCGCTTCGATCTGCGACGCAAAGGTACTGCGCGCCTGGCCTGCGGTCCCGCCGGCGCGGGCAAGACCAAGCACCAGCGCCACGAGAATCAGCGCGGGCAGGCGGCGAGGCGTCACAATCGGCATCACCCCACGTGATTGTAGGCGGAACAGGGGCCGGTTTCAGTCAGACCCGTCGGCTTTGCCGATCTCCACCCACCGTGCGCCGTCTTCCTGTGTCACGCGAACGAGCCACGGATTGCAGCAGACCTCGCAATCCTGGACGAAGCGGCCGGACACTTCGGGTTCCACGTAGATCTCGACCTGCTCTCCGCAATAGGGACAGGTCACGTCAAACAGCTCGTCCATCCGGGGAGACCTCAGCTATCAGCTCTCGGCTCTCAGTTCTCGATGGGGGCGTGCGTAGCTGACAGCTGATCGCTCAGAGCTGAACACCCGCGCGGACATCGACCACAACGGCCCCGTCACCCGTCGTCACGCGTATCTGCTCAACGTACTCCAGCAGCTCTCCGAGACCGTGTTCGGCGAGGAGTGTCGCGAGGTTCACGTAAATTCGATCCTCGACGATCTGAATGCCGGCCGGCAGCGCACTCAGAAATCGCGTCGCAGGTCCAGCCAGCGCCAGCAGGCCACCCATTTCCAGTTTGAGCACGAGGATCGGCGAGGCCGGGAGCTCCGGCTGCCCTTCGATGACGAGGCCGACCTTCATGGGAGGGAGGAATGAGGCTGCAGCCACCTTGAAGCGAACGGCGATTCGATTGCCGGGCTTCGACGTCAGCTGCAGATCCCGAACCGGCGCGGACGCCGGCAGAGCTCCGGCGATCAAGTCGTTGAACAGTCGATCCGAGATGGGCAGCGTCAGGTCCGCGTGCGCACCTCGAAGGTCGGAAAAGCCTGACGCCCGCAGGCGACTCAGCAGTATGTCCAGGCGCGGATCCATCTGACTCTGCCTTCCGCACCTCCGTGCCCCTCGGGGCGGGGGTGTATACTGGCGTACTCGTGCTTTCCTGAGTCCTGCGACGACTTTTCAGTCCTCATTAAAGCTCCGTGCAGGAAGGAAACCGTGTCACAGACCGATAGTCAGGCCAGCCGTATTCCGCCGCCCACGATTTGTCCATTCTGCCGTTCGCACGAGATCTCCACGACCAGCAAGAACCCTGATACGGCAAGTTACTGGCGATGTGGTGGTTGCGGAGAGATCTGGAATGTGGAAAGGCTGCAGCAGGCATCGCGTCACAACAGTCGGGGCAGTTGGCGCTGATACACCGCGATTGTGCTCGTTCGCCCACCTTACGGTGAAGCGCCCACCTCGCAACTGAGTCGTTCCCGGCCGCCGATTCGCGGCAATCGTGCGTTAGACTGCCGGCCCGACGGACGTGCGGCGGCAATCCTCGCACCGGAAGTAAAGAATCGGAAATGATTCGGATCGACCAATGATCCGCGCGTTCGGGCTGCCGCACTTCGGACAGACCTCCCGCTGAGGGCTGGGAACTTTGACGGCACTACGCGGTTTCGGGCGCCGTTCCGGCTGCGTTTCACTCATGGTTTCCCCAATCATATCGGGATTTGCGGCGCGGTGCATCTCTTCTGCACATTGTTGACAGTTTGGCGCCAAAACGTTTCAGGCCCCTACGCTCACATCTATGACGCCCGCGCGACTGCGCGGGTGCCGGGTACTGCCGAGTGGCCCGAAACGGCAGGAAAACGCAGGTAGGCTGGCGGACTTCCCAGCGTCAGGGCAGCTGCCCGAATTTCTCACGGCCGCTTTGTTCTGACGGGGCGGACTGCGCATGGACGACGAGATTTTCGATGAAGAACTCCATCATCCGGTCCTGGTTGACGGCGCTGTGGCCGCGATCCGGGCCGACCTGAAGCTCGAAGCTCTTCCCCGCCTGCTGCAGCGCCGAGATGAGCTGCATCATGTTCGACGGATGCACGTTGTTGTCCGCCGTGCCGTAATAGAGCAGCAGCTTTCCCTTCAGGTTCCTGGCGTAGGTCATGGCACTGCCCGCTTCGTACCCTGTCTTGTTCTCGTCCGGCAGCGACATGTACCGCTCGGTGTAGACGGTGTCGTAGTGGTACCAGGCCGTGACTGGTGACGAGGCGGAGGCCGCCGCAAAGACATCCGGATGGCGCAGCAGCGACATGACGGATGAATATCCACCGTACGATGTGCCGTACATTCCGACGCGCGTCCGGTCGAAGTACGGACGACTCCACAACGACTTCACCCCTTCCGCCATGTCGTCGATCTCGACCTGCCCGAGCTTCAGGTAAATCTCGTCGAGCGTCCGCTTCCCGAGCCCCGGCACGGCACGCGAGTCGAGGTTCAGCACCAGAAATCCGTACTCGGCGACAGGGTTCGGCGGGATGAAAGTCTCACGCGCAGTGCTCGAGGCCGACGCGGGGCCTCCATAGACACTGACGAGTGCCGGATAGCGCCGCGACGGATCGAAGTGCGACGGGAACTGGATGATGCCGTGCAGCGTGGTCTTTCCGTCGGCAGCTTTGTATGTGAACTTCTCGGCGGGTTGAAACCCGAGCTGCGTGAAGCGGGTCAGATCGCTCTGCGCGAGCTCGATGACGGTCCGGCCGGTGGCGGCATCGACGACGCGCGTACCTGGCGCCACGTCATGCGCCTGATACACGTCGATGAAGTGGCGGCTGTCGGGGGAAATACTGCAGAAGGCCGAACCCGCGGCCCCGCGAGACGCACGCCGGCTCGAACCCGCCGGCCCGCAACTGCCGATGACGTGGTGGAAAACCGGATCAGTCAGACGCACATCACCCGTCCCGTCCAGTCCGACACGGTGCAACTGCATCTTCAGATAGTTGTCGCCGTCCCGGGCCGTGTAGAAGAGTGCGCCTGCGTCTTCGTCAACCTTGACCAGATTCCCGACCTCGAACACCGTGTGCGTGGTCAGTGGCCCGAGAAGCTTCCCATTGAGGTCGTACAGATAGAAGTTGTTCCAGCCGTTGCGCGACGATTCCCAGATGAACCGCCGGCCGTCCTTGAGGAACTGCATGGCCGGACTGTTCTCGATCCATCCGGTCGGCCATTCCTCGTGCACGACGACCCGCGTTTCTCCGGTGGCGGGGTCGGCCGCCGCAAGCTCCAGGATGTTCTGACGACGGTTCGTGCGATTGAAGAGCAACTCGGTGCCGTCAGGCGACCACGCGATGCGGTACACGTAGTGGCCGACGACCGTGTTGTCGAACGGCTTGCCGTTACGGACATCCACCCGCGTCGTCTTCTTCGTCGCAACGTCGTAGATGTACACGTCGACGATCGGGTTCGGCACGCCAGCTTTGGGGTACGCCTCGGTGTCGATGGCGCTCTGGAGCCGCGTCTGGTCCACCTGCAGGAAATAGTCCGGCACTTTCTTCTCGTCGAACCGGTAGTAGGCGAGCCTGGTGCTGTCGGGCGACCACCACATCGCGGTTGTCTGCGACAGCTCCTCACCGTAGACCCAGCTGGCCGTGCCGGACTTGACGCGATCCCCTTCGCTTCCGTCCGTCGTGACCTGCGTTTCGTTCCGGCCGGCCATGTCGCCGATCCAGACGTTCCGCTGACGGTAGAAGGCCTTCAGCTTGCCGTCCGGCGATTCGGCCGCGTCGAACTGCCGCCCGCGCTCGGGCCCAACTCGCGGGCCCGAGGCAATCCCTGGCCCATCGGTCGGGGTCGCAAGAGTGGTGACCGAACTGGCCCCGAGGTCGAATCGAAACCGCTTGCCGTCGCGCGAATACTCCAGCGTCCGTGCGTCGCGCCAGAGCGCGTCGAGCGCCCCCGACTTCACCGCTGTCGGAATCTCGCGGCTCATTTTCTGGTACTGCTCGTACCCGGGCATCGTCTTGAGACGATCCTGGGCTTCGATCAATACCTGCACACACAGGGCAGGGACGGCGACGGCGAGTCCGGCACGAAAAAATCTGTTGGTCATGAGAGACTTCGAAGAAGGCTGTTTCAGCACTCGCGACACGGTACGGCGACGGACCGCATATGCACCATGGTATCGCTCACAGCTGTCAGCTGTCAGCTATCAGCTATCAGCTATCAGCCAGTAGCCCGTACGGGGAACTGGGGACTGAGAGCCGATAGCTGACAGCTGCTCTGCGGCCCGTAGCACGTTCGGTGGTCCCGCTGGTGCGCCCGTTCGTCCCCACCGGATGGCCGCAGCCAGACGCTCCTGTTAGGGTGGAGCAAAATCGGGACTCGCCCGCCTGCGCTCGCTGGCAATCAGCGCGAGCTACGGCGCGGCCGCGCCGTAGCCGCTTCGCGGCGCAGGGGATTAGGCCTCGGCATTCAATTACTGGATAGTGATTCGGGAGGGCCCAGATGAAATCCTCGACCCTCGCATGTGGTCTGCTGCTCGTGACGACGCTCTTTCCGCGACAGCAGGCGATCCCCGCAGACCTGCAGGCGCTGGTCGAGACCGAGCGGGACTTCGCGAGAACGGCAACCGTCAAGGGGCTCCGCGATTCGTTCCTCGACTATTTTGCCGACGACGCAATCGCGCTGGTGCCCGCGCCGGAATCCGCAAAGGCACGTCTTCGTGCGCAGCCGGCCCAGCCGTTCTCAGAGCTCGAGATCGTCTGGGAGCCGCGGCTTGGCGATGTCGCAGCCAGCAACGACATCGGATGGCTTACGGGCCCGTCCACCATCATCAATCACGCGTCAGGCAAGTCCGTTCCCCGATTCGGGAACTACCTGTCGTTGTGGCGCCGCCAGCCTGACGGCCGGTGGCGTGTGTTCATCGACGTCGGGGTCAACATGCCGGAGCTCCCGGCCTTCGCGCCCGGATTCACGCGGACCCCGTTCGGCGGCAAATACGCGGGCCCCGGCGGGAAGGAGTCCGCTACGAGTGCTCTTGCGGAGGCAGATCGTTCCCTCAACGAACGCCTCGCCACGGGCGCCGCCACCGCATTCGCGGAACGGACGACGACGGCGTCACGCATACACCGGCCAGGATCCCTTGCCGTCGTCGGGAAGGACGCGATTGCCGCGTGGATTGCCGCGAGCGCCGCTTCGATGTCGGCCGTCTCCACAGCGGCGGAGGCTGCACAGTCGGGCGAGATCGGCTACACCTATGGTCTGTACGAGGTGAAGAGCGGTACTCCCGAAAAGGGGGCCTACCTTCGCATCTGGACGCGGGATACCGCCGGCACGTGGTTCGTCGTCGCCGACGTCACGCATCCGGCGCGGTGACGACAGCTGATAGCTGACAGCTGAGAACTGAGAACTGAGAACTGAGAGCTGATAGCTGACAGCTGAGAACTGAGAACTGACAGCTGAGAGCGGACAGCTGAGAGCGGAGAGCTCAAGAGCGCCTGGCCAGGCGGGCGATGAGAGCGAGCAGAACGAGCACCGCCACTGACAGGAATATCCAGAACACGGGCCCCGAGACAAATGGCGTGGCTCCGGCCGCGGCACCACTCTCGGGAAGCGCCGAAACCTCGCGCGCGTCCACCCCCATGACCTCCGGTGCAAGAAGCGCGAGATTGTACTGGGGTGCGCCCTGGTCGCGACTCCCGTAGACCAGTCGAAGTGGTTCTTTCCCAGACCTGTAGAAGCGCAGGCGGTACGACGGCAGCAGCAGCCGGGCACCCGCAAGCGGGAGTGCCGCGTTATCTCCTTCGTCAACCGTGAGCCACAGGTCGAGGTCGCCCTGGGCACCGATGGACATGGCGAGTGGCGGAGCGGCGGCGGAACTGTCCGCGTGCGTCCACATCGCCGACGCGAGCACGTGCATCGAGGCATCGCGCCGGCGCCGATCCGCCTGACGCTTCGCACCCAGCTGCACCCGACGCTGGAACACGCGGGCGGAGGTCTCGAGCACGACCTGCGACGCCGGCAGCGTCGAGTACCGGGATCCCCAGCTTGTACGTAGAACGCGTCCGCGCCGAGCCGGCTGGAAGCTCGGGCACCCCCGGATCCCCCTTCTGGATGGACACATCGACCACGAGCGGCTCGTCGCGACGTTCGACCAGGTACGGGATCTGCCTGTTGGACGCGTCCACGATGCGCACATCTGCGAAGCGCGTGTCAGGTCCGCGGCTGTGGGCGAGGACCGCCGCATCCATGACGAGTGCGTGCAGCCCTGCGGGACCATCCGGAATCGACCGGCGATGAGTGAAGAGGTTGGTGTCGATCGTCGCCCCGATCCGAGCGTCCATCGATCCGCTGGCCGGGTCGGGGACACTGACAGTGGTCAGCGGCCGTTCAGCGCCCCACGCGGCTTCCGGGAGCGACATCAGCTTGATCGAGCCCCGCGCCGCCTCGAGATTGTACTGAGGACGTGTGGCGGTAGGGTTCCCGTACCGAGCCGTCACCCGTCCTGCGGGCGCCTCGAAATAGATCCATGGCAGCACGTCGAACACGGCCGACACCCCCGTCACTTCGAGTGGGGCATTCGAGCCATCCTCGATGACGAGATCGATGACGGATTCGTGAGGAAAGGCAATCGGAATGCGCAGAGTGCCCGCGGGCATTCCGCTGCGCACGACGCGCGTGAGCCGTGCGCGTCCGAGCTCGGCGGGCTCGGCGCTCACTCCGGACAGTCGCGATTCCGTGACCCGCGCGTCACGGAACACATATCCTCCCCCCGCGGAGAGATCGATGGCGACGATCGGCAGTCCCGGGGCCGGGAGCCTGAGGCGGTATCGGCTGCGGCCCGGCTCGCTCGGACGGCGCTCGTAGACGAGCGGTGCCGTCAGCACGGCTGGAGGTGCGTCTCCCGGGACGAGCCTGGCTTCGACGATGGGCGGCAACGGGACGCGCCCGCTGTTCGTGTCGTCCCAGGTGACTCGCAGGTACCGGAAGGATCCGGACGGAAACGGCAGTTCGGTCCCGTGCAGTCCGTCATCCGGGAAATCGAAGAGGGTCCCCTCGCCCGCCAGCAGCGTCCATCGCCGGCGATCGCCGCTGCCCTCCAGAACCAGGCGTTTGTGAAATGGGGCGCTCAAGCCGGTCACGCGGATCGCATCAACCCGGACGGCCGATCCGAGGTCGGCCTCGAATCCGCTGGTTTTCGTTGTGCGGGCAAGCGCAAGCAGGCGCGCCCCGAGCCACTCCGGTTCGCGGGACGGTGGATATACCAGCAGATACGGCACCGGCGCACCGTTCTCGCCGAAGAGCCGCAGGTCCGCCAGCCCACGGCTGCTGCCCGCACGCCGCGACTGGTCGTCGGGCCCGGCCGCCGGCGCAGCCGCCGCACCGGCGAGGAGCGGAGCATCAACCGCGAGACGCTGCGGTCCCGGACCGGCCGTCGCCACCGGACGCTCGTATCGGAACCGATCGGCGCCTGACTGGCGGGCTTCGGCTGCGGCGGCCACGATCGTAAGCGCGACCACCGTTCGGCACAGCGCCTTCAAACCGGTCGCTCCGGCTTTGCGAGGACGAACTTCTGGAGCGCGAGCGACACGAGCGCCAGCGACATCGCCAGGCCAACGAACGACGCGACGCGGTACAAACCGCCGAGCGACCCGAGGTCGTAGAGGAAGCACTTGAACGTCGTCACCGCGATGAGCGCCAGCGCGGTCACGCGGCCCATCCGGTTGTGGAGATAGATGCAGGCGGCCAGCAGCAGCATCCCGAAAGCGAGCCAGCCGATCGTGTAGGTGAGATCCTGCGACACGCTGACGCCGACGCGAAACATGATCGACGGGCCGACGGCGTAGTAGTCGGCGATCTCGATGTTGAGCAGCAGGAACAGCAGGATGACCGCACCCGCGGGTAACAGCCGCGAGGCACGAGGAAGAGGCGGCAGCGTATCGGCCGTCTCCGACAGCCACCAGGCGGCGACGAGGAAGGCGACAGCACAGATCACGTAGGCATACAGGTACCAGTTCAGGATCCGCATGTCGCCGCGCGGCTCGTACAGGAAGACACCGGGATTCAGTGCCAGGCGCACGAACACCGCGCTCAAGAGCCCGACCGCGGTCAGGAGCAGGCCCCGGTGCGGAATCCTGCGGAAGAGCCATGCGAGCGCAGCGCCCTCGATCGCCCATCCGATGGTGATCCATTGATGATGCAGCTGGAGCGGTATGGCGACGGTGACGAACGCCAGCGCCGCCCCGGCGACAATTGCCAGCCGGCCGTTATCTCGCGGCTGGCCCGCTTCCAGCCGCAGCAGCTGGCGGAGCAGCAGCGCCATCACGGCCCCCAGCGCCACGGGGAGCGCGCCGATCATCCAGCCAAAGCCTCCACGCATCAGCGCCGACCTGGCGAACACGAAGAACATGGCGCTCGCGAGCACGGCGGCGAGATACGGATCCCGCTGGGCGCGTGCACGTGCGCCAAGGATCACCGGGTACGCAATGAAGACGCTGTACATCGCGAACGCGAGCGTCAGCAGACGGCGCCACGCGTCCGGTCCCTCGGCCCACACCGCGGCCGCAGCGCAGGACGCGGCGACCACCGCCCAGAGTGCGACGTGGCGCCAGCGGCCCGTCCAGGTGAGCGCGAGGATCAGGGCGAGGCTCACGACGTGTGACAGGACGATCGCCGCGAAGGGGACACCACCTGCGGCGGTGGCGATGATCGCCGTGAGCTCGCCGAGAAAGAGGACCGCCGCCGCGGGAGCCGCGGCGTTTCGGTCGCGCGCGACAGCCATCCACGCAAGTCCGTACGCACTCACGGCGGCTGACGCGATCAGCGCGACCGAGCTCCAGGACGCCTCGACCGCTGAGGTCCACGCCGCGACGACCACTGCCGCGGCAATCGCGGCGGCCGCGTGGAGGCTCGGGGTCCGCGTCGCGAGCGACACGGCACTGGCCGCAAGCGTCATGACGGCCAGGGTTGCGAACCAGGGCCATGGAGGCACCGACCATGTGCGGTTCAGCACGATGAGGAAGAGGAAGAGGTGCCCGATCAGTCCGAGATACAAGCCGTTCCGGAGCGTCGCGGGGGTGGAGATCCCGCCGGCGCCGACGAGCCGGGCGTTTGTCTGACGGTGCACCCATGCGTGGCCGCCCATGGTGATGAGCGCGAGCCCTGCGATGACCGTGAGTGACGGCACGATGCCCACCACTCCACCGGCGCGCAGCCACCAGCTGGCGAGGACCATCCACGACACGACGCTGCCCGCCACGGAGACGAGCGGCACGCCTCCGGCGCCGCTTTCCACGAACAGCCCTGCGTTGATGATCGCCAGGAGCAGCGCGAGCGCCCAGAGCGCCGCGGGCGCGATTGGTCCCAGTGAGAGGAAGAAGAGCAGACAGAGGCTGGCAATCAGCACCAGCCCGCCGGCGCCCCTGGGCTGCAGCGGCCGGCCCATGCGGCGCGCTCCGATCGGCACGGCCATCGCGACGATTCCGAAGAGGGCGTAGACGGCGACCGCCGTTCCGAGGCGCTCCACCGTCAGGTGTGTCGCGGACCAGGACGCCTGGGTCGCCACGGCGAAGAACGCCGCGACGTGATAGAGCGCGCCCCGGTTCGTTGCCACCGCGCGCCAGGCGATGAGCAGCACGAGGGCCAGCAGCGTGGCGAAGAGCGCCAGCGGAGCGCTGAAGCCCGGCTCGATGCGAGCGAGCACCGCGGGGACGAACAACAGGAGTGGAGCCGCAAACACGGCTTCGCCGCCCGGTCCGGTCAGTGCGGCACCGACACGACTGGCAATCGCAGGCGCCAGCGCGAAGAACGTGACGAACAGCGCCCCGAAGAGGAGCGCCGGGTACGCACCGGCACTCGTGTACGCCGAGCCCAGCCACGAGCCAAGGACCGTGACCGTGGCGAGTGCACCCGCCGCGTGCAGCATGTCGTTCCTGCGTGCGAGCGCGACAGCCAGCAGGCCCGCGTCCAGCAGGAAGAGGAAGCCGAAGAGCAATGCCGGACGGTCGCCGTATGCCGGGATCCCACTCAGGTAAATCGCGAAGAAGAGCGGCAATGCCGCGGCGGCGAGCGCCGTGTTCTCGAAGATCCCATCGGCGGGTCCCTGCCCAGGTCCCGGCACGCGGCGCTTTGCGAGCAGCAGACCTCCAAGCGTGGCGAGCGGAAACATGATGAAGATGCTCATCGCGAGCGTCAGCGAGCTGCGGTCCAGGAATTTCAGCACCCACGCCCACTGGTAGATCGTCGTGAAGACGAGCGTCAGCCCGGTCAGGATCGGCCAGGTGTTGCGATAGGCCACCCAGGCCAGGCCGATATTGAGCAGCATCAGATACGCAAAGAGCGGGACCGGCGCGTTCTCACCGGACGAGAGCAGCGCAGGTGTGGCGAATCCACCGAGCAGGCCGAGGACCGCGATGAAGAGGGATTCCCGCCGGATCGACAGCAGCACGGCGACCGCCGTCACCACGCCAAGGAGCACGAACGTGACGAGCGCGGGGATCAGGTTCCAGAGCGCATGCGCGGCGAAGAAGGTGGCAAAGAGGATCGCGATCGCCGCCGCGTCGAGCGCGTTCGCCGTGGACGGGTACTTGCGCGCCGCCTTCATCTCGCACGCCACGAGCAGCGACAGCGCCACCAGGATCCCGATCGCCACGCGCACCGGAGGCTGCAGCCAGCCGTGCTCGACGGAGTACCGGAGGAAGAACACCGCGGCAAACACGAGCGCAATGCCGGCGATGGCCGAGAACAGCTTCACGCCGACCAGGTTCTCCAGATCGAACGCGCGCGCGGGAGGACCGGGCGGCCGGACGGGTGGAGGGACAACCGGCGGACGCGAGGGGGGCACACTGCCCGTCCCTGACGCCGCGTCGCCGGCGGCCTGCGGAACGCTCTTGCCAGGTTCTACGCTGGATCGGGATGCCACGGGTTGAGCGAGCGGCACTGGCGGGACCGGCGGCCGAGGAGGCACAACGGTCGGAGTCACCAGCGGCGGCGTGGCTGTCTCAGGCCCCTTGTCGGGCGCGGCCTCAGGTCGCAGCACGTCGATCGGAACAGGCGTCGGCGGGGTCGGCGTCTGAACGGGCGCCGGCGGAGGCGTGGGCGAAGCCACAGCGGCCGGCGCCGGGGCGGGCGCCGCGCTGACGGGAGCCGTACGAGCGGCTCCCTCGGCGGGCACCGGCGGATGGTCGGACACCTGCCGCCGCAGCTCCGACAGCTGCGACCACAGCCGATCGATGTGGACGGCCTGCTCGTCCAGCCGGGCGGCGAGCGCGTCTATCCGCCTGTTCGCCCGGCGTGCGGAGACCCACGCCACGATCGGCGCGACGAACGGAATCGCCGCAACCAACAGCAGCAGCAGAACATAGCTCACACAGCCCTCCAGATGAGATGGGCAGCATTTTGGGGTGGCAGCACCATCTTACCTGTCGGCGGAGTCATCAGGGACCATGCCCCTGGCCCGCCTTCGCCGCGAAAGCGGCTACGGCGAGGTCTCGCCATAGCCCGCACGAATCGCGGAGCGGGCGGAGGCGAACACCCTGCCTGTGTCAGCGCTTGCGGACCTCGGTCAGCATGACCGGCTGGGTCCCGTAATCCTCGATGACGAGCACGTTGTCGTTCAGCGTGAGCTTGGCAGCGATGTTCAGCTTGCCTTCGCCCTTTCCCTCCTTGTCGAGCCGCATTTCGATGAGCGTAAACGGGTAGTCGAGCGTGCGGGAGCTGTTGCGGGCTTCTGCAAAGCCAATCGGCCTGTCGGTTGCCAGAATGATGCGCCGGCCGCCGTCCACGCCGGGGAGCTCCCGCGCATACCGCAGATCGTAGGCGAGCGACCCCGGCGCGCGGATGGACCCGACCGGCGGTTCCTTCTGCAGCTCCTTCAGCAACGCGGGCGCACCCTTTTCACGGAACACGGACATCAGGCGATCGCGCGCGGCATCGCTCGTGTACCGGTTGACGGTGATTTCAATCTGCGAGGCGCCGGGCCTGCCGACATTCGACAGGTTGACCGCGTTCGCGATGAACTCTTCCTTCGGTGTGTTGGAGGGCGTCTGTGCACTCCCGATACTCGTCCAGTTCAGGGCCCCGGCCAGGACGGTTGCGAGTACGGCGAGCGAGCGTCTAGTCATGCGTCTCCTCCATTCAACTGAACCAGGACATGCAAAGTGCGCGAATCATACCCCGCCTGAGCGACGGTTCGGCGATACGCGGCCGCCGCAGGCGCCGGGCCGAATCCCTGGCAGCAACGACGCCGGGCATTCATACAATGAAAGTGCCATCTGCGATAATGCTGGCCTCCCGTGGAACACGTGATGTGCGATACGAGCGACGATGAGGTTTCGTGATGCGTGGGCAGGGCCCGCGCTGGCGTGTACGCTGCTCGCCATCGTCCACACGTGGCCCCTGGCCACGGCGCCGGCCACGCTGTCGCGAAACGACAACGGCGACGCCCAGCTGAACGAGTGGATCCTGGCGTGGGTGGCCCACCAGTTGCCACGTGCGCCGGCGGAATTGTTCCAGGCCAACATCTTTTACCCGGCTCCGGACGCGCTCGCCTTCTCCGAACCCCTCATCGTCCCGGCACTCCTCGGGGCGCCTGTCGCCTGGCTGGGAGGCTCGCCGGTGCTCGTCCACAATCTCCTGGTGATGGCGGGGTTTGCGCTCACCGCGCTGGCGGGGTATGCGCTCATCCATCGCTGGACCGGAGATCGGCTCGCGGCGCTCCTCACGGGATCGACGCTCGCGTTCAACACGCACACACTGACGCGTCTGGCCCACGTGCAGGGGTTGCACCTGTATGGACTTCCCCTTGCGCTCCTCGCGACCGATCGCCTGTTGTCCGCACCGCGCACGCGCGACGCACTCTGGCTGGCCGTCTGGATGGTGACGATGGCCTACACGTCCGGATACCTCTTCGTGTTCGGAGCGATCATGGTGGGGACGGCGACGCTCGTCCGACTGCCCGAGTGGCGGCATCAGTGGAAGATGGTGCTCACGAGACTCTTCCTGGCGGCCGTCGCTGCCGCGGTGGCGATCCTCCCGTTGTGGCTGCCCTACCGCCGTGCCGCAATCGAACAGGGCATGGTCCGGTCGATCGAGAGTGTCACCGAGTTTTCCGCTTCGCTGAAGGGGTACCTCGCAGCGGCCGGAACGATCCACATCTCGACATGGAGCCGCAGCTTTTTCAGGGATCCCGTAGACAGTTTCTTTCCAGGGTTCATCGTCATCGCCCTCGCGCTGACGGCCGTCTGGGGATTGCGGAGGATCGTCTCGACGGATCCACACGACGTGGAGACGCGGCGGCGCGTGACGATGATGCTGGCGATCGGCGGGGTCGGACTGATCCTGTCGCTCGGTACGCACACGCCTGTCTACGCCTGGCTCTACGCCGTATTCCCGCCGATGCAAGGGTTGCGGGCGGCGGCGCGCTTCGGGATTCTCTTTCTCTTCGCGATGTCGGCGCTCGCCGGTCTTGGCCTCGCGGCACTCGGCGTACGGCACCCGGGCTCGAGGCGGCTCGCCGCCGTCGCGATTGTCCTCGTGGCACTGGCGAATGTCGAAGCGCTGCGTGCCCCGTTCGAGTACCGCCGCTTCGACGGCATCCCCGGCATTTACAAGCTGCTCGCGGCGGAGCCGCGCGTCGTGCTGGCGGAAGTGCCGTTCTATCCGCGTCGGGCCGTTTTCGAGAACGCGGAGTATGTCCTGAACTCCACGGCGCACTGGCGTCCGCTGATGAACGGGTACAGCGGCTACGTGCCCGCCACGTACGGTGCGTATGCGGATGTGTTCTGGTTCTTTCCGCGCGAGCATGCCATCCAGGCCATGCGCCGCGCAGGAGTCACGCACGTGATGGTGCACCCGATGCGATTTGGCCGCGAGGGTGACGAAGTCGTCGCCGAGCTCACGCGCCGGCCCGAATTCGAGCTCATGGCTGCCGGGTCACGCGGCATCAGGCTCTATCGGCTTCACTGAAAGGGAATCTCATGATCACGTTCCGCGAGCTTCGGACGGACGCCGAGATCGCGTTCGCGTTTCCTCTGATGTCGGTGCTGCGGGATCGCATTCGCGCCGAGACGTTCGTCGACGAGGTGCGGCGGCAGCAGCGCCAGGGGTACGAGCTCGTCGGCGCGTTCGACGACGACACCCTCGTCGCGCTCGCCGGTGTGCGCCGGTCGCACACGCTCTCGCGCGGCGAGCATCTGTTCGTCGACGACCTGGTCACCGACGAGCGCGTGCGCGGAAAGGGTCACGGCGCGGCCGTCCTGCGCTTCGTCGCCGCGCGGGCGGCGTCGGAGGGGATTGCACTGCTGTATCTCGACAGCCGCGCCACCGCAAAGGGCTTCTACGAGAAGGCGGGCTTCACGTTTCTGACGTCGATTCCATGCTGGGTGGAGATCCCTAAATTCCTTGCGGAAGCCCCGGGCGTCCTGTAACCTTGAGGCTGTAGTTAGAAGTTTAGCCGCCTGCTTTTGCCTCTCGCTCTAGAGCCGACCGAGACCGACTCGCTCCCCTCAGCCCGAGCACGCCGAAGCGACAGGAGTGGACACCCGCTCGATCTCTAAGCTTTTTTGAATCAGTTGCGGACTCAGGGTCCGCAGACCGGCGGGCGTCAGCCGGCTAGCGCAGGAGCAACACAAGATGGGTCGCAAGCTATACGTCGGCAATCTTCCGTACTCGATCGGCGAGACCGAGCTGCAGGAACTGTTCGCGAAGGCCGGCAACGTCGAAACCGTACGCGTGATGCGCGATATGGCCACCGGGCGCGCGCGCGGATTCGCGTTCGTGGAAATGGCGACCGACGAAGAAGCGCAGAAGGCCGTGACCGAGTTCAACGAGTACGAGCTTGGCGGGCGGGCCCTCGCCGTCAACGAAGCGCGGCCCAAGCCGGAGCACTCCGGCGGCGGCGGTGGTGGATTCGGCGGCGGTCGTGGGCGCGGCGGCAGCGGTGGCGGTGGCGGCGGGCGTGGTGGCGGCCGCGAGCCCCGCTGGTAACCGTTTCATCTCGACAGCGTGATCGACGATCGCCAGCCGGCTACGGCTGGCGATTTTTTATCCCGTGGATCCAAACCCTCCCCGCGACGGCCCTGCCGGATCGGCGGTCTCCACCCACTGCACGCGCGGCGACGACAGCACCAGTCCCTGGGCGATTCGATCGCCGGCCCTGACCAGCACGGGAGCGGGCCGGAAATTCAGGACCGCGATTTTCACCTCGTCGGACTCGCCGCAGTAGTCCGAGTCCACGACCCCCATCCCGTTCGCCACCATCAGCCCGCGCTTGAGCGGCGTGCTGCTCCGCGCGAGGATGGCCAGGAACATTCCGGACGGTACCTCCACGACGAGCCCCGTGGGCACGAGCGCGACCTCGCCCGGCTGGATCTCGACGTCTTCGGACGCCGCGAGATCGAACGCCGCGGCGCCGTCACTCTCATAGCGAGGAAGCGCCACCGATGCGCGCAGTCTTCGAATGCGGATGGGAATCATTCTTTAAGGTGCCAAAGTGCCAAGGGTGCCAAGGGTGCCAAGGTGCCAGGGTGCTCTCGCGGCGGGTCTATCAACCCCCGGACACCGGCGCGAGCAGAGTCTCGACGAACCGCAACAAGTCGTCGGCGTCGCGATAGGAATACGTCGTGCACGAGGGATGGGTATTGCCGGCAATCAGACGCGAGACCTCCGATGCGCGGGCGGCATCGTACAGCAGGATCACGCGTTGTCCGGTCTGCTCGGCCCGCCCCAGCACGTACCCGACCTCGAAGCCGACACCATAGCTGGAGCCTGACGCTTCTGCGATGAGCAAATCCGCCGCATTCAACCAGTTGAGATCCCGCGCAAATACCTCGCGCTCACTCAGCCCCGATTCGGCCATCTCGACGTCATCCGCAAGAAGATGACTCGTCATGACAGTGTGCCCACAACGCTGCAGGAGAGAGGCCAGCGCGCGGGCTCCAGTTTGACCACCGCGATCCCCGCGCACCGTGCACGCCAGATATACGTTCATAAGAGTCTCGCCAGACGTCGCGACCGCGTGACGCACCGGCCCCGCATCAACTTGACGCAATGATACAGTCCCCTTGCACGTAGCACGTAGCACGTAGCACGTAGCACGTGACATCCTGGCACCTTGGCACCTTGGCACCCTGGCACCCTGGCACTCCTTCTCCTCTCGCGACCGCACGACCGATGCTGCGGATCGCACTCCTCGGTGCCCTCGCGGTCGCCGCCGCCGGAGTGCTCAGCTTCCGATCGATCTATGAGCCGGACCTGTGGTGGCACCTCGCGCAGGGCCGGGAGGCTGCTGCGGGCCGGCTGGTGCACACGAACGTCTTCAACTTCCTCTACGCGTCGTATCCGCAGCCCTACACACCCTGGCTCTTCGATCTCGGCGCCTACATCGCGTGGCAGGCCGCCGGCGGGGCGGGGATTCAGATCGCACAAGGGGCGCTGCTCGCGTCCGCCTTCGTCCTCACGTTCCTGGCCTGCCGTCAGCGCGCCACGATGTCCGCGACGCTGGCGATCCTCATCCTCGGATTCTTCGTCGTCGAGCCGCGCGCCGTGCCGCGGCCCCACCTTGCGTCGTTTGCCGGAATGGCAGCCTGCACGTTCCTGATCGAACGCGCGCGTCACGGCGCATCCGCACGTCCGCTCCTGTGGGCGCTGCCCGTGGTCGCGCTCTGGAGCAACCTGCACGTCGAGTGCTTCATGGGCGTGCTGCTCATCGCCTTGTTCGCCGCGTCAGAGCTCCTCCGTCCAGCCGTTTTCAGCCGGCGCGAGTCCCTGTATGCCTGCGCGATCGCGTTTGGTTGTCTGGCCGCCACACTGGCAAACCCGTACGGCTGGGGCATCTTGCTCTACCTGGCTGAGAACTGGCGGGTGCCGCAGTTTCTCAACATCGCCGAGCTCCGGCCGGCTTACCTGCCGAACTATCGGGCGTTCTTCGTCTACCTCGGAATCGGGGCAGCGCTCTTGCTCTGGCGTCCCCGGGCCGCCGCGTTCTGGGAGATCGCTGCGGCGCTGATCTTCGCGGCCCTGGGCGTGAAATTTCTGCGGTTCACTCCACTCGTCTTTCTCGTGACGGCGCCAACCCTGGCGGACCGGCTGACCGGATTGATCTCGCGTGGACTGGACGGCCGCGCGCTCGTCGTCACCGCGCTGGCCATCGGCATGATCACGTTTCGACAGCCGCTCTCGGTTCTCACACGGATTGACGTCGGCACTCACGCCGTCGCACCACCCGAATTTTTTCCACCGGGTTTTGGTGCGGCGATGCGAAAGGTGGGAATGCAGGGTCCCGTGTTCAACAGCCTGAATCTCGGCGGCTTCCTCGCGTGGGAGCTCTACCCGCAGATCCGGATTTTCCAGGATGCACGGCTTCAGGCCGTACCGCCCGAACACTTTCTCACCACGCTGAAGGCATCGCGGGACCCTGCGGCATGGGACTCGCTTCTTCGCGGCATCGACTGGGCCGTCATCTCGCTGCCGAGGCCGAACGAGCTCTCGGGTGCGGGCCACTTCCGCGAGCCGAAGTGGACGACGGTGTTCGAGGACGAGGCGATCAGAGTCGTGAGGCGAAAAGTGGGACGGTGAGAGCTCTCAGCCCTCAGCTGTCAGCTTGAAACTCGGAACTGCAAACCAGGAACTCCACACGAACAGCTGTCAGCTGACAGCTGTTCGCTACTTGGGCAACGCAAACGCGACGTAGACGCCTCCGGGCCCACCGGCGGGGCTCCCCTTTCCTCCGGCGGCGATGGCGATGAACTGACGCCCGCCCACTTCGTACGTCGCCGGCGTCGCATTCCCCGACGAAGGCATGGTCGCCTCCCAGAGCAGCTTGCCCGATGCCTTGTCGAACGCGCGGAACTTTCTGTCCTCAATCGTCGCACCGATGAAGACGAGCCCCCCGGCGGTGACGACGGGACCGCCGTAATTTTCACTCCCCGTGTCCTTCAATCCTTGGGCGACCAGCCCGGGATATTCGCCGAGCGGCACCTGCCACGCGTATTCGCCGGTATTCAGGTCGATGGCGCTCAGCGTCCCCCACGGGGGCGCAGTCGCGGGATAGCCATCGGGGTCCATGAACCGGTCGTAACCGGTGAAGCGGAAGGCGTTGTCGATACCCGGATGCACGGGCGCGGTGCTCGCGGCGGACTGCCGTCCACGGCCGACAACCGGCGCGTCCTCGCCCGTGAGGACGTAGTGAAGGATCGCATTGACGACGGTTTGCGACAGCGTGGGGAACCCGGGCATCCTCCCGGCCCCGCGGCGGACGATCACGGAGAGCTCGGGCTGCGAGAGTTTGGCGCCAAGGTTCGTGAGCGAGGGAATCTGCGGGGGCGTGCCCTGCCGATCGTCCCGATGGCACGACGCACAGTGCTGCAGATACAGCGCGCGGCCGCTCTCCCCTCCTGTGTTGGGCGCCATCAGCCCCGTCCAGGCCAGGTCGTTGGCATTGACGTAGTACAGCCCGGTCTGCGGATCGAAGGCCTGACCGCCCCACTCGGCCCCGCCGTCGTAGCCGGGGAAGACGACCGTCGGGCGATCGATGCCGAACGGCACGAATTGCCCCTCGCTCCGGAAGGTCCTGAACCGATCGAGCGCCCACTTGTGGATCTCGGGTGTGCGCGAAGAGAGCGTCTTTTCCGTCAGCAACTGACGCGCGAATGGCTTTGGCGCCGTCGGGAGCGGCTGCGCCGGTGCGGTGATCTCGCCCGGCAGGGTGCTTGCGGGATACGGCTTGTTCTCAATCGGAAACAGCGGCTGGCCGTTCGTTCTGTCGAAGAGAAACACGAACCCCTGTTTGGTCGCCTGCGCGACGGCGTCGATCGTGCGCCCGTTGCGCCGCACGGTGACGAGGCTCGGCGGCGCGGGAAGATCGCGATCCCAGAGATCGTGATGGACGAACTGGAAGTGCCAGATGCGCTTGCCCGTGGACGCCTCGAGCGCCAGGAGCGAGTTCGCGTACAGATTGTCGCCAATCCGATCCGCGCCGTAGAAATCGCTCGCCGCAGATCCTGTCGGAACGTAGACGATGCCCCGCCGCTCGTCGAGCGCCATGCCGGGCCAGCTGTTGGCGCCGCCGCCGTACTCCCACGCGGACGCGGGCCATGTCTCGTATCCCGGCTCCTTCGGATGCGGAATGGTATGGAACGTCCAGCGCAGCGCGCCGGTCCTGACGTCGTAGGCCCGGATATGGCCAGGTGACGTCGGGAGTCCTTCACCCACCCGCCCGCCGACAATCATCAGATCCCGATAGACGACACCCGGAGACGTGAGTCGAACGCCCTGCGACTGGGGATCGCGCCCCAGGTTCTGGCGCAGGTCGATGCGCCCGCCGTCGCCGAACGTGGCGATCGGCTTGCCTGTCCCGGCGTTGAGCGCGTAGATGTAATTCCCGACGGCCGCGAACACGCGACGGTCCGTCCCCGCGGCCCAGTACATCACGCCGCGATTGGCGCCCGTCTCCGGCGTGCCTGGATCGAACGTCCATAGGTGTGCGCCCGTGTCCGCGCGTATGGCGAACGTCTTGTGCAGGGGCGTGTAGCCGTACAGCGCGTTGCCGACGACAATCGGCTGCGTCTGCATCGTCCCCTTCTCGCCCGTGTCGTAGGTCCACGCCACCGCCAGGCGGTTCACGTTCCCGCGATTGATCTGATCCAGGCTGGAGTAGCGGATCTGCTCCGGCCCGCCGCCATACGCGGCCCAGCTCCGGTAGCCGGCTCTCTGCGCCGAGAGCGTGAACCCCGCGAGGCTGGCCGCCAGCGCCACGACGATGCCCGTCGCGCCACGGCCGAATCGCACGAGCGGTCGC
Source organism: uncultured Acidobacteriota bacterium (assembly GCA_963749835.1). Taxonomy (GTDB): domain Bacteria; phylum Acidobacteriota; class Vicinamibacteria; order Vicinamibacterales; family 2-12-FULL-66-21; genus JALZOC01. The sequence continues at coordinate 629,127 of CAVVOD010000001.1, read as the reverse complement.
GCGCGCAAGGCTCAGGCCTTCCCTTTCAGAAGCGGCTCGAGCGGGATCTTCCGGGGGCCGTTCTCGTCGCAGCACGCATAGGCACTGTTGTCGCCGGCGTACATCGTCACTCCCGCGTGCTCTCCCTTGTTCGTCAGCACGTAGAAATCGATACCGAAGTTCGGCTCGCCGCGATCGTTGAGGAGGCGCTTCTCGATGGTATTGCTCTTGATCCGTTTCAGCGCCGCCATGCCGGCGTCCTTGGGGTGGGCACCGCGTCGCAGCTCTTCGACCACGAGAAACGAGCAGAGGCCGAACAGGTTGGCCTCTCCGCGTCCGGTCGAGCCCGCGGCCCCGATGTCATTGTCGACGTAGAGGCCGGCCCCGAGAATCGGCGAGTCCCCGACCCGTCCGGGAATCTTGAACGCCATCCCGCTCGTCGTGGTGACGCCGCATACATCGCCGGCCGCGTTCACGCCGTCGCAGTTGATCGTGCCGTAGAAGTGCCTGGGCTCGATGATTCCCTCTGCGATCATCTGCGCCTCGATGCGGCGGACCGCCTCCTGCCGTTTGGCGGGATCGAGATAGTGGAGCGTGTCGGTTTCGCGCTTCCAGCGAAGCCATGCGGCACGCGAGCGCTCGGTGTTCAGGTCGTCCTCGATCTTGAAGCCGAGATTGCGGGCGAGTTGCTGCGCGCCCTTGCCGACGATCAGGTGATGATCGGTCTGGTCCATGACCGCTCGCGCGACGAGCGACGGCGTGCGCACGCCTTCGAGGGCCGCGACCCCTCCGGCGCGCTTCTTCGGACCGTGCATGCAGCACGCATCGAGCTGGACCACGCCTTCGGCGTTTGGCAGGCCGCCGTAGCCGACACTGGTCTCCTCGGGATCCAGTTCGACGATATTGACGCCGGCAATCAGCGCGTCGAGGACGTCCCCCCCTTTGGTCATGCGTTCAAACGCCGTCTCGACACAGGTCCTGTCGCCGCCGTTCTTGAACTGGTGGCCGTTGGCGGATGAAATGACCACCGGCTTGCTGCGGCGCGCTGCAACGGCCGGAGCCTGCCCGAACACCGGCACCGTGGCGGCTGTCAGCCCGGCCGCAGCCCCTGCGACGAACTCACGACGGGTCACTCTGCGAAACATTCGACCTCCTCAACCACGACGACTCTTCGCGTACCACAACCGGCAGTGCGGGGAGTCTTCACGGCTGTCGGCGACGGCTCAATGGAATCAACAATTTACCGTAAAGGTGAGTGTCCCCAATTTTACGGAGCACGTAGCACGCAGCACGTAGCACGTTTTGGGGAGTCTAGCCGATTGCGGGCGGCTGGTGCGTTGACCCGGGTCGAAGGGCCGCATAGGATCGCGGACTGCACAAGACGGAGTCCAGTGAACGCCAGACACATTTCCCTGCAGACCATTCGCGACGCGCGCGCGACGGTCTACCGCGCTGCCGTGCGCACGCCTCTCGTACGGCTCGATCTGCCGGAGCCGCGGCGGGGCCCCGAGATATTCCTGAAGCTCGAGACGCTCCAGCCGATCGGCTCGTTCAAGATCCGCGGCGCACAGAACGCGGTCGGCCGCCTGACCGCCGAACAGCTCTCCGCAGGTGTCTGGACCGTCAGCGCCGGCAACGCGGCGCAGGGGGTCGCGCTTGCGGCGCAGCTGGCCGGCGCGCGCTGCAGCGTCATGGTCATGGACACCGCACCCGAGACCAAGCTGCGCGCGATCGAGCGGCTGGGGGCGACGATCGTGAAAGCCTCCTACGACGAGTGCTGGGAGACGGTCGAGCGGCATGAATCCGATCGCATGACAGGGCAGTTCGTGCACCCGTTCGACGACGACCACTTCATTTCGGGCAACGGCACCATCGGCCTCGAGATCCTCGAAGACCTGCCGGATGTGGACGCCGTCATCGCTCCCGTTGGCGGAGGCGGACTCCTTGCGGGCGTCGGATGTGCCCTGCACGCGCTGCGCCCGGCCGCGCGCGTGTACGCGGCGGAGCCGGCAACGGCGGCGCCGCTGTCGGAGTCATTGCGAGCGGGTGCGCCGCGACGGTTCGAGGCGTGGGAAGCGTCCTTCGTCGACGGCGCGGGGGGACGGTCCGTGCTTCCGACGATGTGGCCGCTGCTGAGTGCCTGGGTGCACGAGTCTCTAGTGGTCTCCCTCGATGACGCCGCACGCGCGATGCGCGTGGTTGCGGATCGTACTCACGTGATCGCGGAGGGAGCGGCGGGATGCGCCGTGGCGGCTGCGCTGTCGTCCGCATGTGCCGACAGGCAGCACCGGAAGGTCGTGGCGATCGTCTCCGGCGGCAACATCGACCTCGGCAGGTTCGCGGCCCTCGTCGGCGCCTGCGCGTGAACGGATGCCTACGGATTCATTTCGCGTGGACCGGGTCTCTGTGGTGAAATCATTGTTTTGTTGTCTGACACTGGAAGGGCACCTTGGATAATGTGACAGCTCCAACCATTCCCGAGCGGCTGCGGCGGCTCCCCGAGCTCGCCGGCGACCTCTGGTGGACGTGGAACGTTCAGGCGCGCGACGTGTTCCGCCGGCTCGACTACCCGCTGTGGCGCCAGACGGCGCACAACCCGGTGGCCATGCTGACGCTGATCTCCCAGGAGGTGCTGAACGCCGCCGCGCGCGACGAGGAGTTCCTCGCGCTGTACGGCGCGGCGATCGACGCACTCGATGCGGCGCAGAGCCCGAAGGACACATGGTGGCACCGCCGCCATCCGGATGCGCAGGGTCCCATCGCATATTTCTCGGCTGAGTTCGCGCTGCACCAGTCGCTCCCGATCTACGCGGGGGGCCTGGGGGTGCTGGCCGGCGATCACTGCAAGGAGGCGGGCGACCTCGGCATTCCCCTCATCGGTGTGGGCTTCATGTATCCCCAGGGATATTTCCATCAGAGCGTCTCACCCGAGGGATGGCAGCAGGAGTCGTACGAACGGCTGTCCTGGGCTCGGGCTCCCGTGGAACCCGCGAGAACGGCCGACGGCAAGCCCTGCGTCATCGCGGTGCCGCTGGGAAACCGCAGCGTGCTCGTCACGGTCTGGCGCGTGCGGCTCGGCCGGGTGAAGCTGTTTTTGCTCGATACCGATCTCGAGGAGAACGCCCCATGGGATCGCGAGCTGTCCGCCCGCCTCTACGGCGGCGACCGCGAGACACGCGTCCAGCAGGAAATCATTCTGGGGATTGGCGGGGTCCGCGCGCTCAAGGCGATGGGCGAGACGCCGACCGCATGGCACCTGAATGAAGGGCATGCCGCGTTCGTGGTGCTGCAGCGCATCCGCGATTTCATCGAGCGCGGCGACTCGTTCGACACGGCGCTCGCGGAAGTGCGTCGCACGACGATCTTCACGACCCACACCCCCGTGCCCGCCGGCCACGATGCGTTCCCGTTCAACCTCGTCGAGACGCACCTGGCCAACGCCTGGGGCACGCTCGGCGGGTACCGCGATGCGTTCATGGCGCTGGGGCACTACGACAACGGCAGCGGACCGCTGTTCAACATGACGGCCCTCGCACTGCGGACGGCCGGCGCCACCAATGCGGTCAGTCAGCTCCACGGCGAAGTCACGCGTGACATGTGGGGCCCCATCTGGCCGGGTGTCCCGGACGATCGGCGACCCGTGCGGGCGATCACCAACGGCGTCCACGTGCCGACGTGGCTCTCCTCCGAAATGATGCGGCTCTTCGATGACCACTTCGAGCCCGACTGGCGGGAACGCCACGACGATCCAGCCATCTGGGAGCGCGTCCTCGAGATCCCGGACGAGGAGCTGTGGGCGGCCCGGGAGGCGCTGCGGAACTATCTCTTCGCCTTCATCCGTGAGCGCGCCCGCTCCCGCTGGACGGACGAGCACGTCAGCGCACCGCGCGTCGTGGCCGCAGGAACGCTGCTGGATCCGCACGCTCTCACCATCGGGTTCGCCCGCCGCTTCACCGGATACAAACGCCCCGAGCTCATTTTTCACAACGCCGAGCGCCTGCTCGGCATCCTGAACGCCTCCCGGCGTCCGGTCCAGATCGTGTTCGCGGGGAAGGCGCATCCGGCCGACGAAACGGGGAAGCACCACCTCCAGCAGGTCTATCGCCGCGCGATCGACCAGAAGTTCGGGGGACGCATCGCCTTCGTCGACGACTACGACCTGCATGTCGCCCATTTCCTCGTGCAGGGCTGCGACGTCTGGATGAACAACCCGCGCAAGCCGCTCGAAGCCAGCGGCACGAGCGGCATGAAGGCGTCAGTCAACGGCGTGCCTCACCTGAGCATCGGCGACGGATGGTGGGCGGAAGGCTACACCGGCCACAACGGCTGGCTCATCGAGGGCAAGACGGCCAGCACGGATCACGATGCGGTCGATGCCGCTGACGCCGAAGCGCTGTACCAGCTGCTCGAGCGCGAGATCGTCCCGACGTTCTACGAGCGCGATGCGCAGAACATCCCGCGCCGATGGCTGTCGGTCGTGCGCCAGGCGATCGTCACGGTTGCGCCGCGCTTCAGCGCGCGCCGGATGGTCAAGCAGTACGCGGACGAGTTGTACGCGCCGGCCGTCCGCTCGCGTGAGGCTCAGCCGCAGGCGTGATCGCGCGCAGGAACCACCGGGTTCGACGCGGCCGCGAAGGCTCGAACGCCTCCGAGTCCGGCGTCGAACGGCGATTGACGTAGTACAATCTCGTATGTCCCGCAAAACGGTCGTTCAGGCTCGCTGTGCGCTCTGTGGCGCCAAAGAAGTGTCCGAGCCTCGCGGTGAGGAACGCTATTGCCGCGACTGCTGGGACAAGAAGATCGCGGTCGAAGAAATCGTCGCGCGCGAATTCGCCCTCAAACGCTACATCCGGGCGCAGAGCGCGGAAAAATACCTCATTTACCACTCCACCCTGAAAAGGCCCTGCGGTCAGCTCATCGTGGTGGACGACGGCTACGATCTGTTCCTCACCATGGTGCTCTACCCCAGCTTCGCCTGGGACGAGGCCGCCTACCACCTCGAGGGGGACCCCGAAGGCCGCTCGTTCGCCGAGATCCTGGTCGATGTCGTGGCTGCCGAAGTCATCGAGCCCTGGGGCGGGGGCAAGTGGCATCTCGAAATTTTCCGGTCCTCCAGCCCTGAAGGAGAGGACTGGAACGGCGAGATGTAGAAGCCTATAATCCTCCCGGTTCGCCTTTCCCCGGGAGGTAGTCATGAAACGCCACGCGTTCGCTCCTGCCCTTGCGCTCGTCCTCGGTGTCCTCCTCCTCGCCGCCTCGTCCGCCTCCGCACAGGCGCGTCCAGGCGCTCAAGCACCGGCGACGAAGGCCGCTCCTATCACCGCCGCCCCCGCAGCCGCAGCCCCCGCGCGATTCGCCAAGATGTACAAAGGCACCGCGGAAATCGAAGTGATCCAGGGCATACCCAAGCGGGTTGGCCAGGACATGGTCACGGTCCTGAAGATCAGGAACATGTCCCCCGGCGCCATCTCGCTGCTGAAGGTTGACGAATACTGGTACGACCGCAGCATGAAGGTCGTGAGCGGCGACACGCAGCCGTACCGGAAACCCTTCAACGAGAAAGAGATCATCGAGATCACGATGCGGTCGCCGGTCAAGCCCGATCTCTACAAGAATCAGTTCGCGTTCTCGCATGCGAACGGGCAGGTGAAGGCGAAGCCGGTGAAGAAGTTCGAGTAGTGATCGGAAGCCGATCCTTGATCAGCGGGGCAGGCACTATCCCGCGGGCAGGGGTCTCGTCGCGAGCCGCTCCGCATGGCGGCCCGCGACGGGCATCCTCCAGGCGTGCCCGTTGAATGCCTGCACGAGGCACCAGAGCCAGACGGCCACCCACACCAGCGCGACGATCTCCGACAACCTGTACATCACCGTGAACAACAGCGGTGAGATGAGCAGCGTCAGGAACGAGAACAGGAGCGCGCCGATCGCGAGAAGACCCAGTCCGCCGAGCCCGAGGACCGCCTGCCACGCATGGAACCGCACATACCGGTTCGATCGCTCGACGAGCAGGATCAGGATGCCGGAAAACGGTCCCGCCAGGTACGACAGGGCCGCGGCGAAGTTGGGATCGAGCCCCGTCGACGAGGCGGTCGCGTCCTTGACGCCCTGCGGCGGCGCCTCGCCGGGGAGGGGGACGTGCAGAGGACGTGCGCTGGTCACGGGCGTCTCCTCGAAACGGACGTCCGCGTCCACTCGCGGAAGCGTCACCATGTGGAAGGGTGAGACGAGGATCTGTGCGGCCGCCATGCCGCGAGCCGGCGCGTGCTCCCGCACGATGAGCGTGACGACTCCGGCATCCGTGCGGCCCTCCGCGATTTCGATCGCGTGACCTGGAGAGGGTCGCTCGCCTGCGAACACCGCGGCGACGATGCGCGATTCGAAGTCCATCGCGGGCCCCTCGGCGCCGGAACCGGCGTGTTCAGCCCACAACGCGCGCCAGGCCGTGGCGTCGCGGACGATGACGCGGCGGTCGGTGGCAATGTTACTGTCGCTGCCCTGCGCCACCGTGATCAACGGGACCGTCATTGAACCCGGAATTCCAGCTCACGCGCGACGGTCGCGCCTTTCGAGACCAGCGCCTGGGCCTCGACCCGCAGCAGGTAACGTCCGGGGGAGAACGCCGTCAGCGGGATTTTCGTGGTGTAACCGAATCCCCCCTTCTTGCCCTGGAGCTCGTCGGTGCTGCGTTCGTCACCGGCCGTGAACACGACCTGTCCGTCGCCCGCGATGACCGAGGCCTTGATGGCGACCTTGTGGCGTGCCGTCTCGTTGTCGTAGATCTCCACGAAGAGCGCGAGCGTGTCGGCGCGCGGAAAGTCGCGCGTGGTGGTCGCGGGTGCGGGCAGGACCTCCTTGAACTCGGGGTCGGGGTTGGCCGTCAGCATTCGGACCGTCGAGGCGGCGGCGAGCGCGATCCCGCTCATCTGCAGCGATCCCTTCCCGAAGTCCGGCACGTCGAGATCCTGCCGGATGGTGCCGATGGCTCCCCCGTTCGCCTCGCGAACGGCGACATGAATCTGGTAGCGCCCCGGTGTGAGTTCGAGACGGCGTGTCAGCCGCAGTCCGTTCTTCACGACCGCGTCATGGCTGGCGGGGCGCAGGTGGAGCGGCGCAGCGTCGCGGCCGCCTCCCTGCAGTTTGCCGGCCGCATCGATCGCCATGATGTGAATCTCGAGATCGTTGTTGAAGAGACCATCCTTCTCGGCAAAGGGCAGCCTGGAGGCGTCAATCTCGATCGTGATCGCCACGGACGCTTTCGGACGGACGCCGGCGAACGGTGCCGCGAACATGGCCAGCGGCACATCCCGGGTGGGAACCGGACTGGCGAGCGCCTCGCGAATCGCTGCGGGGATCTTCGGGTCGAACCCCTTCTTCGGGGATCCCGATGCCGACTTGCTGACGGGCGCCACGTACCCCTTGCGCGCCCTGACCGTGAGGCCGGGACGCCTGACTTTCACGTCCACGCTGCGGAACCTGCCGTCCCGTTTGTCGGCCGACGGATAGTACCCCAGCACGTAGTAGCTGCTGTTCTCCTGGATGATCCGCGCAAACGCGTTGTTCAGATCGTTCTGGTTCACCGCCGCGAAGCCGCCGGTTCCGTCGGCCACGCTCCGCAGGCTGTCCTGGGCCCGGCGGACGGCATCGAACACCGGCCCCATCGGATTGTTCTCGTCGGGCAGCGGCGTGAGCTCGATCGCTTCATCGAGGCCGGCGCCGATGCCGCGCGGATCGATCGCGTAGATGGTGACATTCGCCCGGGTCGCCGCCGCAATCACCGACTGCATCTCGCTCCGGACGACGTCGGAGTCGCGCACGGACGGATTGCCGATGTCGTAATCGACGCCTTCCCCGAACCACACGACGGCTTTCCGCCTGCCGTGGACCGGGCCGAGGAACTCGGCCACGCCACGGAGAGTCTCATACGTGTTCCGCGCCTTCATCACGCGCTCCATGTCGATCGTGTCGCGTGTGGATTTCTGCCCCATGAACTTGTCGACCGCCGCGATGAGCCGCGCCTGGCTGCTCGTGAACTCCTGCGCCGCCCCCGTACCTCCACCCGTCGTCACGATCGCCACCATGTCGTTGGCGCCCACGTAGCGGCGGATGAACTGACGCGCCGCGGCCTGGACACGCGACGTTCTGCGAAAGTCCGTCTGGAGATCGTCCATGACGATCAGGAGGACGCGACCGTTGAACGCGTCGCGGTTCGATCGAACGTCGGGCTCGACGACCGCGCGTCTGAAGAGCGGCGGGTCCGCGCGGTCGATCGGCACTTCCACGCGGGAGAACGCCGTGATCGATTGCGCGGCCCCTCCCTCGGTGACCTGAAAGTCGTCCTTCGTCAGGTCCGTCACGAACTGCCCCTGCGCATCCGTGACGACGGCGTCGATTTCGACGTAATTGACCTCCACCTTGAAGGTCACGGGCGGTTGTCCCTGACCTTGTGCAGGCGGAGGGGTTGACTGCCCCACCAGTACGCCACTCGTGAGGAGCAGCAGGGCAACGATACGCAGCGTCTGTCGCATGGCTGGATTATAGACGTCAGAGGTCAGCTATTGGCTCTCAACTGAAAGCTGATAGCTGACAGCTAATAGCTGACAGCTGAAGCTGACAGCTGATATCTGATTGCTGAGAAACTCTGGGTAGAGCTTCGTCGTCTTAACTCAGGAGCATGGACGGTATACTCACGAGATGGCGCTGCCGATTCCCGAAATCCAGCAGGCATTGAGGCAGGAGGGCATCGACGCCTGGCTGCTGTACGATTTCCACGGTTCGAATCCCATCGCGACACGGCTGACCGGACTCGATACGTCTGGCAAGATGGCGACCCGCCGCTGGTACTATATGGTGCCGGCGGTTGGCACCCCCAGGGGCCTCGTCCACGCTATCGAGCGTCACAATCTGGACGGCCTGCCTGGAGAGAAGCGCCCGTACGCCGGACGCGAGCAGCTGGATAGCGGGCTGCGGGACCTGCTGCACGGACTGTCGCGGGTCGCGATGGAATACTCGCCGGGCAACGCGATTCCATACATCTCCCGTGTCGATGCGGGCACGGTCGAGGCGGTCCGCGCACTGGGCATCACGGTGGTCTCGTCAGGCGATCTGGTCCAGCGGTTCGAGGCCATCTGGACCCCCGAGGCGCTGGCGACCCACCGGACGGCCTCCGAACGGCTGTATCGTGTCAAGGATCGCGCGTTCGCGCTCGTTCGGGAACGGCTGGCGTCGGGCGTAGCCGTTGATGAGTATGAGGTCCAGCAGTCGATGCTGCAGTGGTTTACGGAAGAAGGGCTGACGAGCGACGATGCCCCGTGTGTGTCGGCGCAGGAGAACGCCGGCAACCCGCACTATCAGCCGACGGCAAGCGCGCACCGGCCCATCCGCCCGAACGAGGTGCTCCTGCTCGACCTCTGGGGTAAGCTCCCGGAGCCCGGCGCAGTGTTTGCTGACATCACATGGATAGGGTTTACGGGTCGTGATGTGCCGGAGCCGTATGTGCAGGCGTTTGCCGCCGCCCGGGACGGACGCGACGCAGCCGTCGAGCTCGTCAGGACTGCCGCCCGCGCCGGCCGCGAGCTGCGGGGGTTCGAAGTCGATCGCGCCGCGCGCACCGTGATCGAGCGCGCCGGGTTCGGTCCGCAGTTCATCCATCGAACCGGCCACAGTCTCGGCCAGAACGTGCACGGCAACGGCGTTCACATGGACGATTACGAAACGCACGATGAGCGCCGCCTGATTCCCGGGACGGGCTTCACGATCGAGCCTGGCATCTACACGGCGGAATTCGGCGTCCGGACCGAGATCAACATGTTCGTCGGCGAACGCGATGCGGAGGTCACCGGACCGATGCAGAAGGAGATCGTCACCCTGGCGTGACGTCGGTCGGCAACACCACGGAGAACCTAAATGTCCACGCGCAAGACCTCGCTCTTTTATGCTGTCCTCATTGCGGTCGCGTCGGTGGCCGTCGGGATGGTCATCGCCTCACGGCTCGATCTCACGCCCGCGTCAACGGCCCAGGTCGTCTCGATCCCGCCGATGAACAGCGCGCCGCTTGCCGGCGCCATCGACGCGGCGACCTTCCGGAACGTCGCGAAGGCGCAGATCCCGACGGTGGTCAACATCCGCACCGAGTCGAGGCAGCGCACCCAGGATCTGACCGAGTTCTTCGGCGGAGGCGGCGGGGGCGGCGGTGAGGATCTCCTGCGGCGTTTCTTCGGCGGAGGCGGGCAGCCCTCGCCTCCCTCACAGGATGGGCGCCGGACTCCACGGGGACGGCAGGCTCCGCCGGATCAGCTCACAGCCGGAGCCGGAACAGGGTTCGTGATTGACAAGGCCGGATTCATTCTCACGAACAACCATGTGGTCGAGGGAGCCGACAAGATCACGATCTCGTTCTCCGGCGGCGCCCGCAACGAAGAGTACGCCGCCAAGGTCGTGGGGCACGACGCGCTGACCGACAGCGCGCTCCTCCAGCTCACGGAACTGCCGACGCAGCCGCTGCAGGAAGCGAAGTTCGGCGACTCGTCGCAGATGCAGCAGGGTGACTGGGTCATGGCCATCGGGAATCCGTTCGGCCTCGGCCACACGGTCACGGTCGGCGTCGTCTCCGCGCTGAACCGTCCGTTTGGCGGCGTCGCCCAGCGCGAGCAGAACATGCTGCAGACGGATGCGGCGATCAACCCCGGGAACTCCGGCGGTCCCCTCCTCAACGTGCGCGGAGAGGTCGTCGGCATGAACACCGCGATCTATACGAACCAGCAGGCGGCCAACATCGGCATCGGGTTCGCCACGCCCATCAACACCATTCGCGATCTGCTGCCCCAGCTCCGCACGGGCAAGATCTCCCGTGGCGTGATCGGCGTGCAGGTGAGCCGCGATCCGATCACGAAGGAAGCGGCAAAGCTGCTGGGGCTGCCGAACACGAGCGGCGCGGTCATCTCGAGCGTCAAGCCCGACGGTCCGGCCGGCAAGGCCGGGGTTCTCCGCGGCGACGTCATCGTCGAATACAACGGCCGGCCGGTGGCGGACAGCGACGCGCTCGTGGCGCTCGTGGTCGCGACGAAGCCCGGAACGACGGTGCCGGTGACGGTCTATCGTGAAAACCAGCGGAAGTCGCTGAGTATCACGCCGGAGGAGCTGGACCTCGAAGCCGAAGCCTCCGGGCGCCGATCCCCTGGTCCCAGCGATCAGCCCGAACCGCCGACGGTCACGGACTTCGGCATGCAGCTCGAGGCCATCACACCGGAGATCGCGCGGAGCGCCGAAGTGCCGCGCGGCCGCGGAGGTGCGATCGTGGCGGACGTCGATCGCGGCAGCGCCGCGGCGCGCGCGGGCGTGCAGCCCAACGACATCATCCTCGAGGTCAATCGTCAGCCCATGACGTCGCTCACGCAGGTCACCCGCGCGCTGCAGAACGTCACGGCGGGGACGCCGGTGTTTCTCGTCGTGTGGCGCGAGGGACAGGAACTGTTCGTGACGATGAGCAAACGATAGACACCCTCGGGATTCGGGATCCGGGATTCGCCGGTTCGGGGTTCGCTTCCGAGTTCCGGGTTCGGATCCAAGAGTTAAGGGCTCGGGCGGATTTTCCATCTGCCCGAGCCCGCACCGTTTTTACGAATCCCGAATCCCGAATCCCGAATCCCGAATCCCGAGTCCCGAGTCCCGAGTCCCGAGTCCCGAGTCCCGAGTCCCGAGAAAGATGCCCCTCCTCCCGCTGCTCCTTTCGGAGATCCGCTCACGGGGTCCGATGACCGCCGCCGAGTTCATGGAGCTGGCGCTCTACCACCCCAGCCTCGGCTACTATTCGCGTGCGGAGCAGCGGTCGGGCCGTGCCGGGGATTTCTACACGAGCGTCGATGTCGGTCCTCTGTTCGGCGAGATGATCGCCGCGCAGCTGGCCGAGATGTGGGAGGTCCTCCGGTCGCGGGGTGCGGAGGCGTTCGACATCGTTGAAGCGGGTGCCGGAAACGGCCGCCTGGCGCGCGACGTCATGGACGCGGCCGCGCGCCAATTTCCCGAGCTCTACCGGTGCATCCGGCTGACGCTCGTCGAGCGCAGTGCGACGGCGCGCCGCGCGCAGGCCGCCTGTCTCGAGCCGCACGTGGACCGGCTCGTCGAGATGGGGACGAACCTCCCGACGCGCGTGACCGGTGTCATCTACGCGAACGAGCTGCTTGACGCGTTTCCCGTGCATGTCGTCACGCGGACATCGGAAGGCCTTCGCGAGATCGCGGTCTCGGAGCGCGACGGAATGCTCGTGGAATCGCTGATACCCATCTCGAGCGAGCAACTCGTCGAGCACCTGCGGTCCGCGAACGTCGCCCTGGATGTCGGTGCCAGGGTCGAAGTGGCGCTCGCCGCTTCGGCGTGGGTGGCCGGGGCGGCGGAAGCGCTCGACCGCGGCTTTCTCCTGCTCTTCGACTACGGACGTGAGACCCCGCGGCTCCATGCCGCGTTTCCAGGCGGCACGCTGACGACGTACCATGGCCATCGGAGCGCTGCCGGGGACTGGTTGACCGACCCCGGCGAGCGGGATCTCACCGCCCACGTGGACCTCACGGCCGTGCGCCGGACGGCCGAAGCCTGCGGGTTCGAGACGCTGGGAATTCTCGACCAGACGTATTTTCTTCTCTCACTGGGCCTTGCCGAGCGGCTCGAGACAGGACAGAATCAGCGCGCGATGCGACAGCGGCTTGCCGCCCGGACGATCATGATGCCTGGAGGGCTGGGCAGTACGATGAAGGCCATGGTGTTTGCGAAGAACGTCGGCAAACCGCCGCTCCGGAGCACGGCGTCAGGACGGCTGACCTGGTGATTGCATTACGCAGCCTCCCCCTGTACGGCTGGATCGGCGCGCTGATTGTCGCGCTTTCGCAGGCGGCGGTCTTCGCCAGGCTCGAGCCGTTCTATCACTGGCACACGCCGATTGCGTGGACCGGCTACATCCTGCTGGCGGATGCGTTCGTGTGGAAGCGGCGCGGCACGTCGTGGCTGCGCAACAATCCGGCCGAGCTCTTCTTTCTTGCCTGTGCGTCCGTGCCCCTGTGGGTGATCTTCGAGATGTACAACAAGTACAGCTTGAGGAACTGGTACTACATCGGGCTTCCGGAGAATCAGGCCCTGCGCGCGATCGGATATATCTGGTCGTTCGCGACGATCTGGCCAGCGATCTTCGAGACCGCCGATCTCGTGTCGAGCATCCGTGACCGCCGCGCGCCGATGGATCGGACGGAGACCCCCGCGCCACGTCCGCTCGGGGTGGCCGGATGGCTGTGTGTGGCGGCCGGTGGGGTGATGCTCACGGCTCCGCTCGTACTCCGTTCGAGCCCGATCGCCACTTACCTGGCGGCCCCGGTGTGGCTCGGGTTCATCTTCGTGCTGGATCCATTGAACGCACGCGCCGGAAGCGAATCCATTCTTGGCGACTGGCGCAGGCGCCGCACGTCGCGCCTCACCAATCTCCTCATAGCGGGACTGCTCTGCGGGTTCCTGTGGGAGTTCTGGAACTACTGGAGCGGCGCGAAATGGTTCTACAACGTCCCCTTCCTGCCAACCGTGAAAATCTTCGAGATGCCGGTGCTCGGTTTTGGCGGGTTCCCTCCGTTTGCCGTCGAGTGTTTCGTGATGTACGTGGCCGTGCGGCGGTGGCTCTGGCGATTTGCGCCCAGACCGGTCGCCGTCTGAGTTTCCCGAGCCGGGGCGATGAGGCCCTTGATGAGACTGCCATGATCACTCCGCCCCTCGAGCGCGAAATCAAGCTCCGCTTCACATCAGCCGACGAAGCGCGCGTCGCCATTCTCGCGCTCGGCGCGACGCCCCTGCTGGGCCGCCGTCTCCAGGAGGACTCGCTGCTCGATACGCCTGCGGGACATTTCCGCGAGCGGCGATCCGTGCTCCGCGTCCGCATGGAGAACGGCAAGAGCCGCGTCACCTTCAAGGGGCCCGTGCAGCCGTCGGCGATGAAGGTGCGGGAGGAAGTGGAAACGGTGGTCGGCGACGGCGAAGTGTTGCTGCGTGTGTTCAAGGAGCTCGGCCTGGAGGTGTGGTTCCGATACGAGAAGTATCGCGAGGAGTTCTCGCACGAGGACGTGACGATAGCCGTCGACGAAACCCCTCTCGGCGTGTTCGTGGAGATCGAGGGCAGCGAGCGCGGCATCGAAGCGACCGCGGCGGCCCTGGGCCGGACGCCCTCGGACTACATCGTCGACTCGTATCGCGGACTGTTCCTCCAGCAGCGCGAAACGCTCGGCCTGACCGGCTGCGACATGGTGTTCGACGGCCCCGCATGAGCGCTCCGCGCGCGCTCGTCCTCACCGCGGGACTCGGTACTCGTCTGCGGCCACTGACATATCTGCGCGCGAAGGCGGCGGTGCCGATCAACGGCGAGACGCTCGCCCGACGCGCCGTCCGCTGGCTCGCGTCCCAGGGCGTCACCGATCTCGTGCTCAACCTGCATCACCATCCGGAGAGCATCACCGCGTCGGTGGGTGACGGATCCGATCTCGGCGCCCGCGTCCGCTATTCGTGGGAGCAGCCGCTGCTCGGATCCGCCGGCGGTCCGCGCCATGCGCTGCCGCTGCTGATCGATCGAGCGGAAAGAACCGAACCGCACTCCGGCCCAAATCCCGAGGCGCGCGCCGTAGCTCGCGCCGATGGCATTGCGAGCGGAGGCGGCCGAACTTTCATCATCGTGAACGGAGACACCCTCACGAACGTTGATCTGGCGGCCATGTCGCGCCGTCACGTCGACAGCGGAGCGCTCGTGACGATGGCGCTGATTCCCAATCCGCAGCCGGAAAAGTATGGCGGAGTCATGGTGGACGATTCGGACACCGTGACCGGCTTCACCCGCGCCGGTGCGACACGCGAGAACTACCACTTCATCGGCGTGCAATTCGTCGAAGCGCGCGTCTTCGCGGGCCTGACGGACGGCGTGCCCGCTGAATCCGTGAATGTGCTGTATCCACGCCTGATGGCGAGCGAGCCCGGGTGCGTCGCCGCGTTCGTCTCCACGGCGAGCTTCCAGGACATCGGCACTCCTGCGGATTGCCTGCGCACATCGGTCCAGCTGGCGCAGGAAGAGGGAGACCGGCTCGCTGCAGGCCGTAACGTCCAGATGGCGGCCTCAGCGACCGTACAGGGCACGGCGGTGTGGGATGATGTCGTGATCGGCGCCCACGCGACGCTCATCGATTGCATCGTGGGGGACGGCGTGCGGATGCCCGAGCACGCGCGATACGAGCGATGCGCGATCGTGCCGGCCGGCGCCCGGAGCCCCGCTCCGGGTGAGCGCCTCGCCGACGGGCTGTTGATTGCGCCGCTCGGCTGAAGACGTCGATACCCGCGGCCTGCCCGGCACGAGCCAGCTGAGAGAGAGCATGAACGACAAACGACAGACCGAAAGCACTGAGGTCCGCGATCGCATCGACGGGTATCTCAAACGCAGCAAGCTGGCGTCGAGATCCCCCCGCGTCGTGCCGCTGACCGGCGACGCCTCCGACCGCCGCTATTTCCGGCTCCTCTTGCCGGACGCGGCGTCGCTCGTGCTGTCTCTGCACTCGGTCCCGTTCGCGTTCGAGACGCTGCCGTTCGTCAACGTCGCACGGCTGCTGTCCCGGATGCCCGTGCCGATTCCCGCCGTGCTCGGGCACGCCGACGATCTCGGCGTCCTCGCGCTCGAGGATCTCGGCGACGTCACGTTGCAGGCGCATCTCGGCGCCGCGACGCCGGAGGAGCACGCCGCGCTCTATCGCCAGGCCGTCGCGCTCATTGCCACGTTGCAGAACCGCGGCGCGGAGCTCGAGTCGACGGAGTATCTGCCCTACTCCGTGGCCTTCGACGTGGACAAGCTCACGTGGGAGCTCGATTTTTTCATCAAGCACTTCATCGAGGCGTACCGCGGGATTGTGATGTCCGACGCCTCGCGCAACGAGCTCCGCTCCGAATTCGCCGTCGTGGTCGCGAGCCTTGCCGCCGAGCCCCGAGTCCTCTGCCATCGCGACTATCACAGCCGCAATCTCATGCTGCACGACAGCCAGCTCTACATCATCGACTTCCAGGACGCCCGCATGGGCCCGGACACGTACGATCTGGCGTCGCTCCTGCGCGATTCCTACGTGGATCTGCCGGAACAGACGGTCAGCGAGCTCCTTGCGTATTTTCTCGCCCTCAAGGGACAGAGCGGCGAGCAATCCGGGTTCCGCCACCGCTTCGACATCATGGCGCTCCAGCGCAATCTGAAGGCGCTTGGCACGTTTGGCTACCAGACCACCGCCCGCCGCAACCCCGTCTACATCCAGTACATCCCGCGAACGCTCCGATACGTCCGGGACAACCTCGAAAACCTGCCGGAGTTCGCCCGCATCCGGGGGCTCCTGGCCACGCACGTGGAGGAGTTCCGGTAGCCGGAGCCTTCATCCGTCCGCGTGGTACAATGGGTGGTTCACTGACCGCGGAAAGGCCCTGCAGAGCGTATGCGCTTCGGGATCTCGACCCATCTGTTCCATGACCAGCGGCTCGAGCGCGCCCACCTGGCGCAGATCGCGGACGCCGGGTTCGAGGCGATCGAGCTGTTTGCCACGCGCAGCCACTTCGACTATCACGACGCGGCAGCCGTAACGGAGCTTTCGACCTGGCTGTCGGACACGGGGCTCGCCCTCGGCAGCATTCACGCGCCGATCATGTTCGCCCTCGGCAGCACGGGTCAGAGCCTGTCGAACGCGGCATCGGACGGCGCCGCACGGCAGGCCGCCGTTCGCGAAACCGATCTGGCGCTCCAGGTTGCCAAACAGATCCCGTTCGATCTCCTGGTCGTGCACCTCGGGACGCCGGACAACAGGAGTGGCGCGGGAGACAACAACCGCGGGGCCGCGTTCCGGAGCGCGGAGGAAATCTGCCGCCTCGCGCATCCTCACGGCGTGAAGGTGGCCTTCGAGGTCATTCCAAACGCGCTCTCGACGCCCGCGGAGCTCGTGACGCTGCTCGAACGGGACCTCGAAGCCCCGCACGCGGGTATCTGCCTGGACTTCGGACACGCGCACCTGATGGGGGACGTCGCGGACGCCGTCGAAGTCGCGGCCGAGCACCTGATTGCGACGCACGTGCACGACAACAGGCGCCGCGACGACGATCATCTGTCGCCGTTCCTCGGCACGATCAACTGGGACATGGCGCTGATGACGATGCAGAAGATCGGCTACGAGGGGACGTACCTGCTGGAGCTCGCGAACACCGGGTCGCCGGCGTCTGTGCTCGAGGAAGCCCAGCGCGCGCGGCAGCGCTTCGAACGCACACTGACATATCCATGACTGCTTACATCCAGGACATCGCGGGCTCCAACGGCCAGGCGGTTACGCTCAAAGGCTGGCTGCACAACCGCCGCTCCAGCGGAAAGATCCACTTCCTCACGCTTCGCGACGGCACCGGGTTCATCCAGTGCATCATGACGAAGCAGGCGGTCGGCGAGGACGCGTTCAAGCAGGCCGATCACCTTGCGCAGGAAAGCTCCATCATCGTTGACGGGACCGTCCGCGCCGATGCGCGCGCGCCGGGCGGCTACGAGGTGGACGTGACGGCGCTCACGGTCGTCTCCGAATCGCAGAACTATCCGATCTCCCCGAAGGAGCACGGCGTCGACTTTCTGATGGATCGGCGGCACCTGTGGATCCGCTCCCCCAGGCAGCAGGCGATCCTGCGGATCCGACACGAAGTGATCAATGCCGTGAGGGACTTCTTCAACGACCGCGGCTTCATCCTGGCCGACACGCCGATCTTCACGCCCGCGGCGTGCGAAGGGACGACGACGCTCTTCCCCGTCCAGTATTTCGACGAGGAAACCGCGTACCTCACCCAGAGCGGACAGTTGTACAACGAGGCAAACGCCATGGCGCTCGGCCGCGTGTACTGCTTCGGCCCGACGTTCCGCGCGGAAAAGTCCAAGACGAGGCGTCACCTCACCGAGTTCTGGATGGTCGAGCCGGAGATGGCCTACGCGACGCTGGACGACGTCATGGATCTCGCCGAGGCGCTCGTCGTCTCGGTCGTCGCGCGCGTGCTCGAGCGGCGGACGGGTGAGCTGAAGGTCCTCGAGCGCGACGTCGCGAAGCTCGAGAACGTCAAGGCGCCCTTCCCGCGGCTGCGGTACGACGACGCGGCGAAGCTCCTGACGGAGAAGGGACTCCCGTTCGAATGGGGCGGCGACTTCGGAGCGCCCGACGAGACGGCGATCTCCGAACAGTTCGACCGTCCCGTCCTCGTCCACCGCTATCCATCGGCGGTCAAGGCGTTCTATATGAAGCCCGATCCGGAGCGCGCGGATCTCGCCCTGTGCGTCGACATGCTCGCGCCCGAGGGATACGGCGAGATCATCGGCGGTGGTCAACGTATCGACGACTACGACCTGCTGCTGCGCCGCATCGAGGAGCACGGCCTGCCGAAGGAAGCCTTCGAGTGGTACCTGGATCTGCGCCGGTTCGGCAGCGTGCCGCACGGCGGCTTCGGCATGGGGATCGAACGGGTCGTCACCTGGATCTGCGGCATCGAGCACCTGCGCGAGGCCATTCCGTATCCCCGCATGTTGTACAGGATCTATCCGTGAAGATTGGTTTTCTGTCGCTCGGCTGCCCGAAGAATCTCGTCGACGGCGAGGTGATGCTCGGCATTGCGCGTGACGCCGGTCACGTCGTGACGGCGGAGGCGTCCGAGGCCGACGTGCTGGTCGTGAACACCTGCGCCTTCATCGACTCGGCGAAGCAGGAGTCGATCGACGCGATCCTCGAGATGGCGGGCCAGAAGCGCGACGGAAAGTGCACGCGCCTGGTCGTCACGGGTTGCCTCGCCGAGCGGTACCGGGACGAGTTGAGGAAAGAAATCCCGGAGATCGACGCCGTGCTCGGCACCGGCGAAGTGCCGCAGATCCTCGAGGCCATCAGCGGAAGGTCCACACCGCCTGCCAGCAACGGGTCGTCAGTACCCGCTGACGCTCTTCCGTTCGTCGGATTTCGCCCCGGCACGGGGTCCGGGGGATGTGGCGCGCGTTCAGTCGCCGCCCACTTACATCTACGACGCCGAGACCCCACGCCTGCTGACGACGCCGGCGCATTTCGCGTATGTCAAGGTTGCGGAAGGATGCGACTACACGTGCGCGTTCTGCATCATTCCGACGCTGCGCGGCTCGTACCGCAGCCGTGCCGCCGAATCGATCGTGCGCGAAGCCCGTGCGCTCGCGGACCGCGGCGTCCGGGAGCTGCTGCTGATTTCGCAGGACACGACGTTCTACGGCATCGATCGCGGTGAGCGCGGCGCCCTCGCGCGCCTCCTCCGGGAGTTGAACGCGATCGACGGGCTCCACTGGATCCGGCTCCTGTATCTCTACCCCACCACGATCACGGACGACGTGCTCGGCGCGATGGCCGAGTGCGAGAAGGTCTGCCGGTATATCGATCTGCCGTTGCAGCACGCGTCCGCCGCAGTCCTCAAGCGCATGCGGCGGCCCGGCAATCGCGCCACGTATGACAAGCTCCTCGGCCGGATCCGGCAGCGGGTTCCAGGCGTCACATTGAGGACGACCCTCATCGTCGGTTTTCCGGGCGAGACGGAGGCCGACTTCGCTGAGCTCGACGGTTTCGTCGCCGACATCGGCTTCGATCATGTCGGCGTGTTCACCTATTCCCACGAAGACGGCACACGCGCGTTCGACTTCGCGGACGATGTGGCGCCGGCGGTGAAACGTCAGCGTCGGAATGCGCTGATGGCGCGGCAGAAGAAGATCGTGGCGCGCGCTCAGAAAGCCCGGATCGGCACCGAAGTCGCCGTGCTGATCGACGGACCGTCGGCCGAGCACGAGCTGGTACTCCAGGGCAGGCTCGAAGGGCAGGCCCCCGACATCGATCCGATGGTGTTTCTGACCGATTGTGACCCCGCCGCGTTCGAAAAGGGGCAGCTCATCCGTGCACGAGTCGTCGGCGCGCAGGGATACGACCTGGTCGCGGCACCGCTCGAGCCGGGTTTCTGAGCCCCAGCCTCTCAGGAACCCCCCCGCCAGATCGACCGCAGGAGCGACTCGCCCGACGGCATCGCGCGAATCCGTGTGCTATATTTATGGGTGGCAGCTTCGAGTAAGGTTACCCGAGTGGGCCTCTTGCCCACTTTTCGTGTTTCAGGGGCGTACTTACGTCACGGACTGAATTGGCGCGCGTCCGCGATGCGGCGGAACGAGTCGCCCGAAGCTACGGGCTCGAAATTTTCGACGTGCAACTCCGGCGCGAACCGGTGGGGATTGTGTTGCGCGTCGTGATCGACCGGCCGGATCCAGGTATCCCGACGTCAACAGTCAGCGCCGCTTCGAATGACGGCACCGGCAAGTCTCCGGCGATCGACGCCGAAGCCCTGCTGGAACCCGGGGCGGACAGTATCGGTGTTGCGGACTGCCAGCGGGTCAGCCAGGACCTGAGTGCGCTCCTCGATGTCGAAGAAGACGAGCTCGGCGAGGCGGCCCTCGCGCAGGCGTATACGCTGGAAGTTTCTTCGCCCGGCCTCGATCGGCCGCTGCGGCACGAAGCGGACTACCGCCGGTTCACGGGGCGGCTGGCCAAGATCGTGACGACCGCGCCGGTGGACGGCCAGTCGGCGTTTGCCGGCCGGCTCGCGGGCGTCGAGAACGGCGTCGTGCTGCTCCAGGAAGGACGGAAGGTGCACCGCGTGCCGGTGGCGCAGATCAGGCGCGGACGGCTCGAGGTGGAGTTTTAGCAGTCCGTGGTGAAAGTCTGTTGCTTGAAGAAAGGCTGAAGGCTGCAGGTCGAACGGCTGAGGACTGAACGCACGAAGTCTGAAGGCTGAAGTCACAACCGGAAGACAATTAGAGATTGATAATGGCCACCACGAACCCGCTGCTCCAGCAGATCGACGCTATTGCCAAGGAAAAGGGCGTCGAACCGGAAATCATCATCAGCGCCGTCCAGGACGCGCTCGAGGCGGCCGCGCGCAAGCGGTACAAGAGCGAGGCGCTGCGTGCCCGGTTCAACACCGAGAGCGGTCAGCTCGAGCTGTATGCGGTGAAGAAGATCGTGGCGGAGGTGACCGACGCGTCGACGCAGATCTCCCTCGGCGAGGCGCAGCAGCTGTACGGCGACGAAGCCGAAGTGGACATGGAAATCGAGTTCCCCCGGCCGACGGAGGATCTCGGGCGCATCGCGGCGCAGACGGCCAAGCAGGTCATCTTCCAGAAGGTCAGGGAAGCGGAGCGCGAAAACGTCTACGGCGAATACAGCCAGCGGGTCGGCGAAGTCGTGAGCGGGATGGTGAAGCGCTTCGAGAACGGCGACATCATCATCGAGCTCGGCCGCGTTGAGTGCCAGCTGCCCCGCAAGGAACAGTCGCGTGCGGAAAACTACACGGTCGGTGATCGCGTGCGGGCCGTCATCCGAGGCGTCAACCGCAGCGCCAAGGGTCCTCAGGTCGTGCTGTCCCGGACGGATCCGGCCCTGCTGATCAAGCTCTTCGAGCAGGAAGTGCCTGAGATCTACGACGGCACGGTCATCATCCGCGGTGCGGTCCGCGAGGCGGGCGACCGGGCCAAGGTTGCGGTGTACTCCCGCGAGCGCGACGTCGATCCGGTCGGCGCCTGCGTCGGAATGAAGGGCACGCGCGTCCAGTCGATCATCCGCGAGCTGCGCGGCGAGAAGATCGACATCGTCGAGTATTCCGAAGACCCGATCCTGTTCGTCACGAGCGCGCTCAGCCCGGCAAAGGTTCAGCGCGTGTCGATCGTGGACGACGCGGAGAAGGTTATGGAAGTGGTCGTCGAGGACAAGCAGCTGTCGCTCGCCATCGGCAAGAAGGGTCAGAACGTGCGGCTCGCGGCGAAGCTGACCGGATGGAAGATCGACATCAAGAGCGAGGAAGAGAAGCGGAAGGAAGTCGAGCTGCAGCTCGGTGCGCTCGAAGTCGGCGAGGTTCCGGCTGACCAGGACGGTGTCGAGGCCGGTGCTGGCGAGGGAGATGCGGAGGCCGTCGGCCTCACCGAACCCGGGCAGGAACCGGAGAGCCCCGCAGGAGAGATTCAGGCGGCCGAGGCGGGTGATGAACCGCCTGCCGACGAAGCCCCCACAGCCGACGGGGAGACATCTGCGCCGGCCGAACCGGCCGCGGCGCTGGCCGACGACGCCGATGGGAAATAACGGAATTTAGAAACGTCAGAGAACTTCCAACGAATGGCAACAGTCCGGATTTACAAAGTCGCTGAGCTCCTCAACACGTCGAGCCAGGAAGTGATGGCGCTGCTGAAGCGCGACCATGGCATCGAAGTGAAGAGCGCGTCGAGCACGATTGAAGAGGTCGTCGCGCGGGAATTCGTGGCCCGCATGTCGCGCCAGCGTGGACTGAATGTCCCCTCCAACGCCTCGATGGCCGATACGCCCGCACCCGCCAGGGGCAAGAAGCCGGGCGGCAAAGCGGCGGAGCCGGCCAAGCCGACGGCAGCACCGCTGCCCCCGCCGCGTCTGGTCAAGAGCGCCAAACCTGTTGTGGACCCGGCATCGCTGCCGGCCGAGGCGGAGGCCGCGCCCGAACCGTATGACGCCCCCGCGGAACCGGAACAGGAGCCTTACGAGGAGCCGGTTGCCGAGGAGCCGGCCATCGAGGATTCACCGGTCGCCGAGAGTCCGGTCGTGCCCCAGGCTCCGCCGCCCCCGGCGAGCATGCCGGGGCAGCCCGTGGCCGCATCGCCCGCAGGATCGCAGGAGCCCACCGGTAACCTCGCACGTCCGCGTCCGCCTGTCGGGTCACAGGAGCCGACCGGAAATCTGGCGCGGCCGAAGCCTGCGGCCGGTTCACAGGAACCGACCGGCAATCTCGCGCGGCCACAGGCTCCACCGCCTCCGGCGCCCGTGCAGCCGGCTCCTCCGCGTCCCGTGATGCCGGCGCCAACAGGGCGCATCGTGCCGCCCACGCTGCGCTTGCGCGTCGAGGATCCGCGGACCGGACAGGCGCCACCGGCGCCACCGCGCCGGCCGATGCTCGTTCGCCCGACGGCGCCAACGCCGACGGCGACATCGCAGACTCCGACAGGTAACCTGAGCCGGCCCGCGGCCGGGCGTCCGGGTGCACCGGGCAGCGCGCCGCCACGTCCGGCGCCGCCGCGTCCCGGCGGCGGCCTGCCGCCCCGCCCGGGTTCCGCGATGGGTGGACCGCGACCGCTTCCGTCGCAGCCCGTGCGGCCGTCCGTTCCGCCTCGTCCCGGCATGCCAGCGTACCGGCCGCCGATGCACCACCGTCCTGGCAGCCAGCGCCCCGGCTCCCGGCGCGATCAGGGTCCGAGGACCCAGTCGCCCGCGCCGATGCAGGCTCCGCCGCCGCCCGTCACTCGCACCATTACGCTGGCTGAGGGTATGACCGTCGCCGATCTCGCAACGAAGCTCGACGTCAAGGCGAAGGACGTCATGAAGAAGCTGATGGACCGCCGCATGATGGTGACCATCAACAGCACGCTCGACGACGAGACCGCCGCGATGATCGCGCGCGAGTTCGGCGCCGACGTGAAGATGCAGACCTTCGAAGAGGAGATGCTGCAGGTCGAGGCGGAGGATGTCGATCCGGCCGATCTCGTCACGCGTGCGCCGGTCGTGACGGTCATGGGTCACGTCGACCACGGCAAGACCACGCTGCTCGATGCGATTCGTTCGGCTCGCGTCGCCGAGCGCGAGGCCGGCGGGATCACGCAGCACATCGGCGCCTATGCGGTCACGGTCAACGATCGCAATGTCGTGTTCCTCGATACGCCGGGTCACGAAGCCTTCACGATGATGCGCGCGCGCGGGTCGCGCGTCACCGACGTGGTCATCCTGGTGGTGGCCGCTGACGACGGCGTCATGCCGCAGACGCGCGAGGCCATCGATCACGCCAAGGCCGCGGGCGTGCCGATCCTCGTGGCGATCAACAAGATCGACAAGCCGAACGCCAATCCCGAGCGGGTGAAGAAGGAGCTCGCCGACCTGGGACTGACGCCGGAAGCGTGGGGCGGCACCACCGTCATGGTGGAGGTCTCGGCCAAGAAGAAGGAGAACCTCGAGCTGCTGCTGGAGATGATCCTGCTCGTCACGGAACTTGGCGAGCTCAAGGCGAATCCCAAGCGGAACGCGTCCGGCACGGTGCTCGAAGCCAAGCTGGACAAGGGACGCGGCCCGGTGGCCACGATCCTCGTGCAGGACGGGACGCTGCGTGTCGGAGACACGCTGATTGCCGGCACGATTGTCGGCAAGGTGCGCGCCCTCATCGACGATCGCGGCCGCCAGCTGAAGACGGCCGGACCCGCGACGCCGGTCGAGGTGCTCGGCCTGGGCGGCCTGCCGCAGCCCGGAGACGCTTTCCAGGCGCTTACGGACGCCGCGAAGGCCCGCCAGATCGCGCATTTCCGGCAGTCGCAGGCAAAAGAAAAAGCGCATGCGGGCCGCGGAAGCCGTCTGACGCTCGAGTCGCTGCAGGCGCAGATCGCTGAAGGCGGCGTCAAGGAACTGCCGATCATCATCAAGGCGGACGTGCAGGGGTCCGCCGAAGTGCTGGCCGATACGCTCACGAAGCTGACCGACGAGAAGGTGAAGATCCGGATCATTCACAGCGGCGTCGGCTCGATCAACGAGTCGGACGTGCTGCTCGCGTCCGCCTCGAATGCGATCATCATCGGGTTCAACGTGCGGCCGGACCGCAATGCCGCCGACGTGGCCGAGCGCGAAAAAGTCGACATCCGGCAGCACTCGATCATCTACAACGTCACCGACGAGATGAAGAAGGCGATGGCGGGCCTGCTCGACCCGACGTTCCGCGAAGTCCGCGTCGGCACGGCCGAGGTGCGGGACATCTTCAAGACGCCGAAGTTCGGCACAATCGCGGGCTGCATGGTTCGCGAAGGGCGCATCACGCGCGCGGGCGATACACAGGCGCGGCTGCTGCGCGACAACCAGGTCGTCTACGAGGGGAAGATCGGCTCGCTGCGTCGCTTCAAGGACGACGTGTCCGAAGTGAAGGCCGGGTTCGAGTGCGGTATCGGCTTCGACAAGTACAACGACATCAAGGTCGGCGACATGATCGAGGCGTTCGTGGTCGAAAGGGTCGCTACTCCCGTCTAAGGTGCCAAGGGTGCCAGAGGTGCCAAGGTGGCACGGTGCCAGGGCGCGACCAGCACATTCCGAAACTATGCCTCAAGGATCCAGAGCCTCCCGCGTCGGTGACCAGATTCGTGCCGAGCTCGCCGAATTGCTGGCGCGGGAAGTCCAGGATCCCGGCATCGGCTTCCTCACCATTACCCACGTCAAGGTCTCGGCAGACCTGCAGCAGGCGCGGGTGTTCTACACCACGATCGGCGACGAGAAGGCCCGGAAGGACTCTGCGAAGGCGCTTCAGCGCGCAACTCCGTTCCTGAAGCGGCATGTCGGACGGCGCCTTCAGCTCAAGCGCGTGCCCGAGCTCACCTGGATGTTCGACGACTCGATCGAAAAGAACGACCGCATCGAACGCATCCTGCAGGGACTGACCACTGAACCGGGGAGCGCCGCCCCCACTCCCGGCAAATCCGATGACGATGTCGACGACCCCAAATGAGCAGTGAACGGACCCCCGTCCCCGCCGACGCGGTCGTCGGCGAGATCAGAGACGAAATTCTCCGCCGCCAGCGCTTCCTCCTCACCTCGCATGCACGTCCGGACGGTGATTCGATAGGCTCGCAGCTCGCCATGGCGTTCGCGCTCGACGCGCTCGGCAAGCAGGTCCGGATCGTCAATGCGGACGCCGCGCCGGAGCACTACAACGACTTCCCGGGAATGGACCGGATCGAGATCGCTCGACGGGCCACTGCCGACGTCGATGCGGTCATCGTGATGGAATGCAGCGATCTCAGCCGATCGGGGGTCGACGGGCTCGAGCACGCGTTCATCATCAACATCGATCACCACGCCGGCAACAAGTCGTACGGGGCGCTGAACTGGCACGACGAATCGGCCGCGGCGTGCGGCGAGATGGTCTTCGACCTGATTCAGTCGCTTGGCGTTCCGTTGAGCCTCGAGATCGCGACGCATATCTACCTCGCGATCCTCACGGACACCGGATCGTTCCATCACTCGCACATCACGCCACGGACGTTCGACATCTGCAGGCAGACGGTCGAGGCGGGCGTCGAACCGGCGACCATGGCGCGTCGCGTCTTCGACAGCAACAGCTTCGGAAAGCTGAAGCTGATTGGCGCGCTCCTCGATTCCATGGAGCTGCTCGACGAAGGCCGCGTCGCCGTCCTGCACATGGACGACGGCATGCTGGAGGCGTGCGGCTGCACGAACAACGACACGGAAGGACTGATCAACCTGCCGCTGACCGCGCGCGAAATCCAGGCGGTCGTGTTCTTCAAGTCCGGTCCCGACGGCGAGATGCGCGTCAGCATGCGGTCGAAGTACGACGTGGACGTGCGCCGCGTCGCGAACGAGTTCGGCGGTGGCGGGCACAAGAACGCCGCAGGGTTCACCGTCAATGGCTCGCTCGAGAGCGCCCGCGCAAAAATCCTGGATCGCCTCGTCGAGGCGGTGGCTGAGGGGCTGCAGAGTCGCCCCTAGTCTCTCAGCCGTCAGCTCTCGGCACCGCTGAGAGCTGATGGCTGCCCTGATAGCTGAGGACTGAAAGCTGATAGCTGACTTAGACGGCGTCCTCGTGATCGACAAGCCGGCGGGCCCCACCTCTCACGATGTCGTCGCGCGCGTGCGGCGGGCGCTCGGCACCTCCCGCATCGGCCACACGGGCACGCTCGATCCACTCGCCACCGGCGTCCTCCCGCTCGTCGTCGGCCGTGCCACGCGCCTCGCTTCGCTCTTCAGCGGAGCCGAGAAGGAATACGACGCGGGCGTCAGGCTCGGTCTCGCGACGGATACGTACGATGCCGCCCACCTCTCCGGCCCCGCCCCTGAAGCACCTGCGGGGATCGAAGCCGCCGCCATCGAAACGACGCTCGAGGAGTTCCGCGGCACCTACACGCAGACACCGCCGGCGTACTCCGCGAAGAAAATCAACGGTGTCGCGGCCTACACGCTGGCGCGGCGCAACGAGCCGGTTCACCCGAAAGCGGTCACCGTCACCGTCCACCGCCTGACACTGCTCTCCTACGCGAATGGGCTGGCGCAGCTCAGGGTCCAGTGCTCGGCGGGGTTCTACGTCCGTTCCCTGGCCCACGACCTGGGGACGCGTCTGGGCTGCGGCGCCCATCTCGAGACCCTGCGCCGCGTGCGCGCAGGATCGTTCGACGAGTCATCTGCGGTCCGCCTGAACGAGGTCGAATCAGAGGGTCCGGATGCGAGCCGGCGTTTGGTGCCCCTGAGCCTCCTGCTGCCCCACCTGCCCGCCGTGGTGCTGAACGAACGCGGCATCCGAAGAGCCACCCACGGGAACGACGTGACATCGGCCGATCTGGCGGAGTCCGGGCCGCCCGAAACCGCACCCGGAATCGAGGCCCGCTGGCGCCTGCTCGACGAGGCCGGCATGCTCCTCGGGATTGCCGAACGGAGCCCAGGCGGGCTTTTGCATCCCGTGATCGTTCTGGTGTAAAATATTGATTCGTTTGACGATAACCCAAACAGGATACGGCGGATTCGGTGCGGCGGCGGCTTGCGCCTTCGCGTTCTGGACCGTGCGTGGAGGAAGCAGTGGCGTTCACCAAAGACCGTAAGCTGGAAGTCATCGGCTCGTACAAAACCCACACCGCGGACACCGGCTCTCCTGAGGTGCAGGTTGCGCTCCTCAGCGAGCGCATCAGTTACCTCACCGAACATTTCAAGACCCACGCGAAGGATCATCATTCACGGCGCGGCCTGCTGATGCTCGTCGGTCAGCGCCGCTCGCTGCTCGACTACCTGAAGGCAAAGGACATCAACCGCTACGCGGATCTGATCAAGCGGCTGGGCATCCGGAAGTAGGACGTCGTACCTCCGGCCTTCCGTTCCACGTGCCGAGTCCTGCCCGGGATGAACCTCGAGCCATTCAACGCGACGCGCACCCAAGAAGCTGGCGCAGCTCACAAACAGAAAGATTCACATGCACACACGCGAAATTGCCATCGGCGGCGGTAAGACCATTTCCATCGAGACCGGCCGGCTTGCCAAGCAGTCGGACGGGTCGGTCGTCATCCGGGCAGGCGACACGATGGTGCTCGTCACCGCCTGCGCGGACCCCAACCCCCGCGAAGGTGTCGACTTCCTTCCGCTCACCTGCGACTACAAAGAGAACGCGTACGCATCGGGGCGAATCCCCGGCGGATTCTTCAAGCGCGAAGGCAAGCCGCCCGAAAAGGAAGTGCTCACGAGCCGCCTGATCGATCGCCCGATCCGTCCGCTGTTCCCGGACGGGTGGCGCAACGAGTCGCAGATCATCGCCCTCGTGATCTCGGCGGACTCGGAGAACGACTCCGATGTGCTCTCGATCACCGGCGCGTCGGCGGCGCTTGCGCTCTCGAGCATCCCGCAGACGCGGACGATCGCCGGTGTGCGCGTCGGCCACGCGGACGGCGACTTCGTGATCAACCCGACCTTCGAGCAGCGCAAACGCAGCACGCTCGACCTGATCGTCGCCGGCAGCAAGGACGGCATCGTGATGGTGGAGGCGGGCGCGAAGGAAGTGCCTGAAGCGCAGATGGTGGAAGCGCTCGAGCGCGCCCACGCAGCGATCAAGGACATCGTGGCCGGCATCGACCAGCTGGCGGCGCAGGCGGGGAAGACGAAGCGTCCCGCCGCCGTGAAACCGGCCATCTCGAAAGATCTCGTCGCGGAGGTCGAGGGCAAGGTGCTCGGGCCGCTCAGCGACGCCATGCGGATCAAGGACAAGCTCGAGAACTACGCGACGGTCGACAAGGTGATCAGCGATTTTGTCGCCGGCCTGGCAGACGACGATGCCGTGCGGAAGGCCGAGTCGAAGTCGATTGCCAAGGGGTTGAAGGAAAAGATCCTGCGCGACGAGATCCTCGAGCGCGGCCAGCGCCTGGACGGCCGGAAGTTCGACGAGATCCGCAAGATCACGATCGAAGTCGGCGTCCTCCCCCTGTACGCACGGCTCCTGTCTGTTCACGCGCGGCGAGACGCAGGCGCTCGTCACGGCCACGCTCGGCACCGCAGACGACCAGCAGAAGGTCGAGACTGTTGACGGCGAGACGTGGAAGCGCTTCATGCTCCACTACAATTTCCCGCCGTTCTCCGTCGGTGAAGTGAAGTTCCTGCGGGGACCCGGACGGCGCGAGATTGGTCACGGCGCGCTCGCCGAGCGCTCGCTCTTCCCGATGATGCCGCCGGAGGAAACCTTCCCCTACACGGTGCGGGTCGTCTCGGAGATCCTCGAATCGAACGGATCCTCGTCGATGGCGTCGGTGTGCGGCGGGTCGCTCGCGATGATGGACGCGGGCGTGCCGCTCAAGAAGCCGGTCGCGGGAGTCGCGATGGGCCTGGTGATGAACGAGGAGACCGGCAAGTACGCAATCCTCTCCGACATCGCCGGAGCCGAGGACCACTACGGCGACATGGACTTCAAGGTCACCGGGACCTCCGAGGGGATCACCGCCCTGCAGATGGACATCAAGGTCGCCGGCATCACGACCGACATCATGCGCAAGGCGCTCGAGCAGGCGCGGCAGGGGCGCATGCACATCCTCGGGAAGATGCAGGAGACCCTGTCGCAGTCGCGTTCGGACGTGTCGGCGCACGCGCCGCGCATCGTGACGATCCGGATCCCGGTGGACAAGATCCGCGACGTCATCGGACCCGGTGGCAAGATGATCCGGAGCATCATCGAGCGGACAGGCGTGAAGATCGACGTCGAAGACGACGGCCGCGTGAACGTGGCGTCGGCTGACGAAGCCTCCGCCCAGAAGGCGATCAGCATCATCCAGGAGCTGACGGCGACGCCGGAGCTCAATAAGACATACGCCGGCAAGGTCCAGCGCATCACGGACTTTGGCGCGTTCGTCGAAATCATGCCCGGCCTCGACGGCCTGCTGCACGTCTCGGAGATCGCGCACTACCGCGTGAAGGACGTGCGTGACGAGTTGAAGGAAGGCGAACAGGTGATGGTCAAGGTGATCAACATCGATCCGTCAGGGAAGATACGGCTCAGCCGAAAGGCGCTCCTCCAGCCCGAAGAGGCGAAGGCCGAAACGAGCAGGACCTAGGCTCGGAAGCGCCGGGCCGGGGGGAAAACCATTTTCCCCGCCCTGGCGTCTACCTATCCATAGGGCTCTGCTCAGGCCGGCGCCAGGAACTGGGCTCCGCGAGCGACGGCGAGCGCTGGTGAGGTGCAGGGGGCAACGGGCTCCGCCGATAGGACGACAAGAGCTTATGGATCAATTGCGGCACCACAGCATCGTCGCCGCGGCCTGTGTGGCGGCCGGCCTCCTGGCCGGCGCGTTCGTGCGCACTCCCGTCGTGCGCGCACAGGGCAACGCCAGGGAATTCACGGTCCTGGGCGATCACTTCACCTTCGCTCCCCTCCGCCTTGAAGTCCAGAAGGACGACCTGGTGAAGATCACCTTCACCGCACGCGATATCGCACACAGCTTCACCATCGACAACTACCGCATCGCCAAGCGCGCGGCCGCCGGCCAGAGCGTGACGTTCGAGTTCCGCGCCGACCAGGTCGGCACCCACCGCTTTTACTGCAACCTGACGCAGGACGACAGGTGCCGCAGGATGGAAGGACAGCTCATCGTTCGCTAGGCGCAGCAGGAGGGCCACAACGGCCCCCGATTCCCGTCAGCGGTCGGTTGACACGGGCACGAATTGCCTTGCTGCCTCGATCCGCTGCGAGATGGGCGGATGCGTGTGGAACAGCCACAGGACCGTGCGGGACGGATCCTCTTCGGCGAGGTTCTGCGCCGCGAGCCGCTTCATCGCCGAGATGAAGGCGGCCGGCTGCGCCGTCATCATCAGCGCGTAGCGGTCGGCGCGACGCTCGTTGCGTCGTGACAAACCGTTCATGAACGGGGCGGCGACCAGAGTCACGGCTCCCCCGGCCATGAGCAGGAGCGGGAGGCCCGCGACATCGGACGGAGAGCCAAGACCTGTGACGCGCCACAATGCGGCCAGCGCGTAGGCTGCCGCACCGAAAGCGGCCGTCAGCAGCGCGGCCTCTGCGATCATCCCGATCTGGATGTCCCGGTGCACGTGGTGCCCGAGCTCGTGCGCCATCACGACTTCGATCTCGTCCTCGGAGTACCCGGTCAGGAGTGTGTCGGAGACGATGATCCGGCGCGTGCGGCCGGTGCCCACGAGCGCGGCATTGGCACGCCGCGTCTTCTCCCCCAGCCCCCACTCGTACACGCCGAGGACCGGCACCCCCGCCCGCGTGGACAGCTCCACCAGCCTGGCGCGCAGCGACTCACGGTCGAGGGGCCTGAACGTGTAGAACATCGGGAGGAGCAGGACCGGGGCGATCTTCGCCAGCAGCCCCATACCGAGCACAAAGACAGCCGCGGACAGCAGCCACCACCACACAGGCGACCGGACGAGGAGGAAATAGACCACCTCGGCTCCCGCGATGCCGAGCACGGTTCCCAGCAGGGACGCTTTGGCATGATCCCGAAGCCAGGCGCCGAGCGGCTCCGACGACAGCCCGTAGCGGCGCTCCAGGAAATACGAGCGATAGAAGGTGAGGGGAAACGCCGTCGCCTCCTGCACGCCGGCCAGCATGAGGACGTAAAGGGCGATCGAGGCGGCCGGAACGGGCGCAATCCACCTGGCGGCCGCGGCCAGCACCGACGACGCTCCACTGAGCAGGAGGCCGCCCAGCACCAGGACGGTCAGCAGTACCCGAGAGCACGCCCGCGCGTCGCTTGAGTCGATGGTACCGGGAGGACTTGTCTTCGTTCACGATCGGACCAGAGACCGGAGACTCGAGCGCGTTCTCCTGGCCTTAGTTCAGCTGCACCGAGATCAGTTTGGACACGCCGGGCTCCTCCATGGTCACGCCATAGAGGCGGTCGGCAATCTCCATCGTCTTGCGGTTGTGGGTAATCAGGATGAACTGCGTGTGCTCCTGCATGCCCTGGAGCATCTCGACGAACCGGCCGATGTTGGCATCGTCGAGCGGCGCATCGATTTCGTCGAGGAGGCAGAACGGGCTGGGGCGGTACTTGAAGATGGCGAACATGAGCGCCATCGCGGTCAGCGCCTTCTCGCCGCCCGACAGGAGCTGGACGCTCTGCAGGCGCTTGCCCGGCGGCTGGGCGATGATGTCGATCCCGCTTTCGAGCTGATCCGCTTCGTCGAGGAGCGTGAGGCCGGCGCGGCCGCCGCCGAAGAGCGTCGTGAACGTGCGCTCGAAGTTCGCGTTGATGACCGTGAACGCTTCGCGGAATCGCTCACGCGTCGTCTTGTCGATCTTCTTGATCGCCTCGTTCGTGGCGGCGATCGAGTCCACCAAATCCTTGCGTTGTGTGGTGAGGAATGCGTGACGGGACTCGAGGTCGTCGAACTGATCGATCGCCATCATGTTCACGGCGCCCATGCGTTCGAGCTTCGCGCGAAGATCGGCGACCATTTCGTCCGGCGTCATCGTCCGCGCGGCGGCGGCGTTCAGTTCCTCGACCGGTTCGACAGGGGCTGGCACGCCCGCCTCGTCTTCCGTCTCCGCCGCGTCCGGCGCGTCGTCGACGGGTTTCGGGCTGGCAAGGAGTCCGTCCCGCTCGAGCTGAGCCACTTCCTCCGCGACTTCGTCGAGCGTCGCCTGCACCGAATCGACGCACGCGGTGGCGAGATGCGACAGGTCCGTCTCCGCCGTCGCCCGTGCGACCTCGAGCTGTCCGGCCTCCGCGCGCACGCTCTCGAGCGAGCGTCGTGCCTCACGGATGCGGGCCTCCTGCTCGTCGAACGTGGCGCGCAGCGCCTGCGAGGCTTCATCCGCGCTGCGCACGTGCTCGCGCAGTCGGTCGAACGTCCGCACGCCATCGTCCAGCTTCACCTCGGAGGCTTCGATCGCCTCGACGAGGCTCGACCGCTTCGCCTGGGCGCGCTGCAGATCGTCCTGCCGCGTCGTGACGCGCGTTTCCAGTTCGCGCGCGGATTCCTCCAGTCGGGTGACTTCGATCGCGAGCGCTCCGGCACGTTCGACGAGCGCGGCCTGAGCGGCCTTGGCCTCGGAGGTCCGCTGTGCCTGCGCCTGCATGGCTTCGCGTCCGTCGAACAGGCGGCGCTGCGCCGTGTTCAGCAGATCGTCGGCCGTGCGCTGCTCTCCCTCGATGCGCGAGATCGACTCGCGCGCTTCGTCCTGCCGGGCCTCCTGGACGCGAAGCTGTTCTTCCGCCGAGCGTCTCTCGTTCCCGATCTGATCCTGCTTCCGCGTGATCCGATCTACGGTGTCCCGTGCGCTCGACACCTGAAGCTCGAAGCCAACCGTCGCTTTCTCCTGGCGGTGCAGCTCACCATGGACGGCCGCGATCGCGGACTCGACGGACGCGACGCGCGTGTCCAGCGACGCGATCTCCTCCCGCAGCCGATCGGCAGCCGCGCCATCGACCTCCGCGCGCTCGCGGAGCTCCTTGATTTCGCGTTTCGTGGTCAGGATCCCGCGCGCCTCGGCCCGCGTTCCTCCCTCCACGACGTGCGCGCCGCGGAAGACCTCCCCGTCGAGCGTCGCCACCGGTGCGTGTGTCAGGGCCGCGGCCTGCCGTGCGGACTCGTAGCTGCCGGCAATCCAGGCATCGGCGATCGCCGCGCGAATCACGTCGCTCGCAGGACCGCTGACCCGGACGACGTCGGCAAGCGCGGTGAGATCGGAAGACGGCGCGGGAGCCGGGTCGCTGACGGCGACACTGCCGGCGATCAGGAACCCGACGCGCCCCGCATCGTGCGCGCGCGCGAACGCCAGCCCCGCCGCGGCGTATTCCTCTGATTCCACGACGACGTGCTGCAGCAGGTCGCCGAGACAGGCCTCGACGGCGCGCTCGTAGCGGCCGTCCACGTCGAGATAGTCTGCAACCGAACCGAGCTGAGGGAGCGACTCCCGGGACTCTGCGAGCAGGAGCCTGGCGCCATCGCCGTATTCGGCACGCGCGGCATCGAGCTCCTCGAGCGATTTCAAACGGGCATGCACGCCGGCGAGCTCACGCTCACGCACACGAAACTCCTGTGTGCGCACGTCGCGCTCCGCCCGCGTGGCGGACAGCTCGGAGTCCTTCGACGTCCGGTCGAGCCGCAGCTCCTCGATCGCCAGGGCGGCGCGCTCGGCCGACTCCTGGGCAACGGCGCGGTCCTGCGCTGCGCGCTCGAGCTCCACGTGCAGATCGTGGCTCTCCCCTTCCAGCTTCCCGATCTGCTCCGCGAGCCTCGCGCGGGCGGCGGCTGCGTGATCCATCGCATGCCGCAACGCGGTCGCGGCGTTGACGGCCGCGAAGACCTCGCTTCGGGCCGCCTCCACATCGGCCTCGAGTCCCTCGATGTTCCGCTGCACATCCGCGTAGGCAGCCTCTTCGCCCCTGAGAGTCTCTGACGCCTGGTCACGTTCAGTGGTCGCGCGCGCGGCGGCCTCACGGCGCGACTCGAGCTCGATCCTGGCCGGCTCGCGACGCGCCTCGAGCGCACGCACCTCGGTTTCGATGTCGGCGGCTGCGGCCGCGAGCGACTCGACCTGCTGCCTGTCGAAGGCGATCTGCTGCTGCAGACGTCCGATCTCGAGCTCGCTCGCGTGCGCGGCTTCGCGCGCCGCGGTGGTCCGGCTGTCCGCTTCCGTCAGCTCCAGACGCAGCCGTTCGAGCGTCGATTC
Organism: uncultured Acidobacteriota bacterium; assembly: GCA_963749835.1. GTDB lineage: Bacteria > Acidobacteriota > Vicinamibacteria > Vicinamibacterales > 2-12-FULL-66-21 > JALZOC01. Next base: position 594,381 of record CAVVOD010000001.1, on the reverse strand, counting down.
GACTTCGGCGACGTGTGCCGCGGCAACGGCTTCACGCTCACGCGCGTCGGCCAGCTTCGTACGAGTCGAGTCGATCGCTTCGCCGAGCACCCGGTAGCGCCGCGCGAACTGGACTTTCTCCCACCGCCGCAGCTCTTCGCGCAGTCGCCGATAGCGCTTGGCCTTCGCGGCCTGGCGCTTGAGCGCGCCCCGCTGCTTCTCGACCTCGAACACGATGTCGTCGACGCGCGTCAGGTTCTGCTGAGCGGCCTCGAGCTTGAGCTCGGCCGCCCTCCGGCGGCTCTTGTACTTCGTGACGCCGGCCGCCTCCTCGATGAGTTGACGCCGATCCGTCGGCCGGGCGCTCAGGATCTGTCCGATCTTGCCCTGCTCGATGACCGCGTAGGCTTTGATCCCGAGCCCGGCGTCCATGAGCAGGTCCTGCACATCACGGAGCCGCACCGACTCCCCGTCGATCAGGTATTCACTCTCACCGGACCGATACAGCCGGCGCATCAGCTCGACGTCGCGCACGATGAGCGGCGGCTCCTCCTCGACCGCCACCGCTCCGCCGCCGAGAAGGTCCCCCGCGCCATTGGCTGTCGCCTCGGCGAACGCCGGAGGATTCGGGATGTTGCCGGGGACGCGCGCGGCGACGCCGGCCAGCCGCAACCTGACTTCCGCCGCGCCGGTCGGCTTCCGCGCGTCGCTTCCGCCGAAAATGACGTCCTCCATCCGATCGCCACGGAGACTCTTGGCGCTCTGCTCACCCAGGACCCACGTCAGCGCGTCGACGACGTTGCTCTTGCCGCAGCCGTTCGGGCCGACGATGGCAGTGACGCCGCGATCGAAGGTGAGCTCCGATCGGTCAGGGAAGCTTTTGAAGCCGGCAATTTCAAGGCGTTGCAACCGCATGACGTTCGATTCCTTCCGAATGGCCCGACAAAGACGAATGGCGCCAGGTGCCGAGGCACACTCCAACCCGGAGGCGGCGAGTGCCGCTTCGAACACCTGAACTGTCTGGGAGACGGTGACCTGACAACGCCGTACGGCCGGTGCCCACACCCTGCCCACAGCAGAAGTAGCCCTGAGCCCGGCGAATGGCCGTCAGTCTAGCAAGCCACCATACCTAGGGGCAACAGCAAAGTAGGACCGCATGATATAGGGCCAAATGCCCTATCAATGCCCCGCTGACTACTGGAGCTTCGCCCCCCGGGCCGACTTCGTCGATGACAGTTGGAGAAGGTGTTCGGCCTCGCCGAATTGCGCCAGCGCGAACTGCGCCTGCGGGTCCTTGGCGATGAGGTTCCGGCGCGCCTCGTCCATGCCGAAGAGCGCCGAGTCGATCTCGAAATGGATCATCGCGCGGATGAACGCATCGTCCTTCACGAACGATTCCTCGTCGACTTTCACCTTGCGGGCCACGAGCCTGGCCTTGAAGTCGTTGAGCATGGCGTCGGTCACGACGAAGCCGCGCGCGATCGGCTTCTTGCTCTTGTTCGCCGCGCTCATCCGCGTGTCGCCTTCCGCGGTGAACTGGTTGGCGAACTCCACGAACTCCTGGCGGCTTTGCAGCAGCCGGCCGAACCGCGTGGGTGTGAAGCCTTCGCAGAACGGCACGGTGCCCACGATGAACTTGTCGGGCTCGATACCGCCGCCGCCGTACACCTTGCGTCCGGCGTCGGTGAACTTCAGCTCGGAGGCCTTGTGCTGACGGTCCGCGGCCTGGTCCCGAAGTGTGTACGTGAGGTACTCGTCGAAGCTGCCGTCCCAGGGGCGTTGAATCATCCGGCCCGAAGGGGTGAAGTAGCGTCCGGTGGTCACCGCGACTCCTGCGCCTTCGCTGATCGGGTACACCGACTGCACGAGCGCCTTTCCGAACGTCGTCTCGCCGACGACGAGCGAACGATCGTGATCCTGGAGGGCGCCGCTGACGATCTCCGAGGCGCTCGCGCTGCCGCGCGTGACGAGCGTGATCATCGGCAGGTGCGTGTACTGGCTCTCTTCCGTTGCGCGATATTCCTGGTTCGAATTCGGCACCCGTCCGTGCGTAAAGACGATCATGTCGCCTTTGGGAAGAAACCTGTTCGAGATCCGGATCGCCTGATCGAGCGCGCCGCCCGGGTTTTCGCGGAGGTCGAACATCAGGCGCTTCATCCCGCTGGCAGACAGCTTCTGCAGCGCCTCACCCATTTCACGGTCGGACGTCTCGGTGAACTGATCGAGCTTGATGTAGCCCGTGTCCTTGTCGATCATGAACGCGGCGCGCACGGTCGTGATGTTCACCTCGTCGCGCTGCACGTCCATGTCGATCAGTCCGTCGTAGCCGGCACGGCGGATCGAGATGTTGACGCTCGTGCCCTTCGGGCCTTTCAGCTTCTTGACCGCCTGGTCGCTCGTCCACCCTTTGGCGTCCTGGCCGCCGATGCGCGCGATCACGTCGGCGCGCCGGAGTCCGGTCTTGTACGCGGGCGAGCCTTCGAAAATGGATTGCACGGTGATGTCGCCGTCGATCACCTGAATGGTGATGCCGAGGCCGTAGTAGTGGCCTTCCTGACGCTCGCGCATCTGCGCATACGATCTCGGATCGAAGAAGCTCGAATGCGGGTCGAGCGTGTGGAGCATCCCGTCGATGGCGCCGTAGACGAGCCGATCCGACGGCAGTTCGTCCACGTACTCCTTTTCGACCGCGTCGAGCGCCGCAGTGAATACGCGGTACTGCTGCGAGACCTCGTCCTGGCGCGCCAGGGCGGTGCTGCCAAAGAATCCGCCGGCCAGCGCCGCGATGAGCACGGCGAACACAGTTGCGGCAAGGAAACGGGGGGTGCGCATTAATCGATCCTAACAGACCAAGTGCCCGTGCCGCAACGAGTTCCGGGCACTCGACCGGCCCCTCGCGCCTTGACCCCGTCCGGCCGGGTTCCTATAATGCCATCAGGGCGCGGTTTCCCTCACCCGCGCATCGTCAACTGTCAGCCTGCGAAGGATTTCTATTATGTTGGGTTCCATCGGGATGCCCGAGTTGATCATCATCTTTGTGATCGCTCTGATTATCTTCGGGCCCCGAAAACTGCCCGAGCTCGGCCGTTCGCTTGGGAAGAGCATCAACGAGTTCAAGCGCGCGTCGAACGAGCTGAAGAACACGCTCGACGAGGAGATCCGGGTGGAAGAGACGCGCAGCGCCGAACGCCAGCGCGCCCCCGAGCCCGCCCATCCGCATCCCGCTGACGAGCAGGCCGTACCCCGCCAGTCCGGCGAGGTCTAGCCCGAATCATGGCGCTCGTGCCATTCCCGGGCGCTGCTGCGCCCGACGACGACGATCCACACATCCATCTCACCGACCCTGACGTCTTCGAGGACGCCGGGGCGAAGATGTCGTTCCTCGATCACCTCGACGAGCTGCGCAAGCGCCTGATCAACTGCGTCATCGCGCTCGTCGTCGGCTGCGTCATCGCGTTCATTTTCATCAACCGCATCTTCGAATTCGTCATGGTGCCGCTCTACCGGATGCTGCCCCCTGGCGGAACCCTGATCTTTACGCAGGGGGGCGAAGCCTTCATGCTCTACATGAAGTGCGGCGCGCTGGCGGGACTCATCATCGCCATTCCGGCGATCCTCATTCAGGTCTGGCTCTTCATCGCACCGGGGCTGTACTCGCACGAAAAGAAATTCGCGATTCCATTCGTGCTGTTTTCGACGGTGTTCTTCCTCATCGGTGCGCTCTTCTCGCACTACATCGCGTTCCCCTGGACCTGGAAGTTCTTCATCAGCTTCCAGACGCCGTACATGACCTTCATGCCGAAGATTTCCGAGGCATTTGGTCTGTACGTAACGATGCTGCTGGGCTTCGGTCTGATTTTCCAGATGCCCACCATCGTGCTCTTCCTCGCGCGCATGGGGGTCATTTCCGCCGGCTTTCTCGTGCGCCACACCAAATACGCCGTACTCGCCATTTTCATCATTGCGGCGGTCATCAGCCCGGGGACCGACGTGGTGTCACAGGCCCTGATGGCCGGCCCGATGCTCGGGCTCTACGGCGTCAGCATCCTCGTCGCCTGGATCTTCGGGAAGCGTAAAGCCGCCTGAGTCATGCGTTTGCGACGTTATTTCCAGACGAAACTGGATTGACGCGTCGCGCGGAACCGCCTACACTGATAGCCACCCATAACGATGAGGCAGGCCTCCCAATGAACCGGCTGAGGGCTGGTTTATGAAGAGGCAGAGGAAGGTTTCGATGGATACGAGATGGTACGCCCGGACGTTCGGACTGGCTGCGGCGCTTCTGGCCGTGGCTGTGCCGGTTCTTGCGCAGACGACCGCCCAACCGACCCCGGCTCCCGCGTCAACCGACCCGGCGTCCGAGACGCGCCCGGCGACGACGACCTTCGAGGGAGATACGGGCCTGTGGTTCGTGCCGACGGGTGAGGTGCTGCCGGCCAAGAAGTGGTCGCTGAGCGCCTACCGGGTGAACTTCGACCGGGACCAGGGGTTCACGGACGTCTCGAACTGGCCGCTGACGTTCGGGATCGGCCTGGGGGATCGCGCCGAGCTGTTCGGGGCGTGGACGGTGGTGCGGCGGGTCGACCGCGACCTGCGGCCGGTGTTCGTGCCGACCCAGCCGGTGGCGGGCGGCGTCGTCAACGAAATGCCCTTCGTGCGGCAGGGCTGGTCGGACAATCAGCTCGGCGACCTGACGCTGGGCGCGAAGGTCAACCTGCTGTCGGAGTGGCGGCAGCGGCCGGTGGCCCTGGCCGTCCGCGGGCTGGTCAAGGTGCCCACCGCGAAAGACGACGAGGAAGGGGTCGGGACCGGCAAGCCGGACTTCGCCATCGACGCGATCCTGAGCAAAGAGATCAACCAGCGGGTGGAGGTCTCGGGCTTCGGCGGCTTCATTGTCCGCGGCGACCCAGACGGGGTGGATTTGAGCAACGGATTGCGCTGGGGCGTCGGCATCGGGGTGCCCTCGCGCAAGAGCCTGCGGCTGACGGCGGAACTGCACGGCGAACGCTACCTGAGCGACACGGTGACGCTCTCGTCGCCGATCATCGGGCTGGACGGCAGCATCTCGCCGCTGGTCACGCAGCTGACCTCGCCGGTGAATGCGACGCTCGGGCTGACGTGGCAGGGGAAGAAGGGGATCTTCGCCGGGGCGGGGATCAACTGGAACCTGCACATGGACAGCCGGGACAATTTCTTTTCGGGCTTCGACAATCGCACGGGGGATGCCGCGGGCTTCCAGCTGCGCGTGGGCTATCACCCGGGGGTGCGGGTGTATGTGCCGCCTCCGCCGCCGCCACCCCCACCGCCCCCACCGGCGCCGCAGCACACGCTGTCGGTGACGGCGCAGTGTGATCCGTGCACGGTGGAAGTCGGGAAAGTGTCGACGATCACGGCGACGGCGCTCGACTCGATCGGGTGCGCGGTGACGTATGCGTGGAGCGCCCCGGCGGGGACGTTCACGAGCGGAACGGCCCGGCAGACGCCGTGGACGGCGCCGATGCAGGAGGGGACGGTCCCGGTGACGGTGACGGTAACCTGCCCGTCGGACGGGAAGACGGCGAACGCGACGGTGAACGTGCAGGTGATCCGGCCGGCGGTGAAGGAGTATACGTTCGAGGATGTGCACTTCGACTTCGACCGGTACTCGCTGCGGCCGGAAGCGACGCGGGCGCTCGACGAGGCGATTGCGACACTGCAGCAGAACGCGGACCTGCGGCTGGAGATCGAAGGGCACACGTGCAACATCGGCACGGCGGAATACAACCTGGCGCTGGGCGAACGGCGGTCCACGGCGGTGCGGGACTACCTCGCGAGCCGGGGCATCGGGGCGGATCGGCTGCGGACGGTCAGCTACGGCGAAGAACGGCCGAAGCACGACAACGCGCGCGAAGAGACCCGCCGTCTCAATCGCCGCGCGGCGCTCGTTGTTCGAGTATCTCGCTGACGTGCTACGTGCAGGGTGCTACGTGCTACGGCTTCTGCCGTCGCGCGTAGCATCTAGCCACGTTTGGCACGTCGCACGCGTCGCACCCAGCACGTAGCACTTTTGCACGTTCGGCGGTAGCGCGTAGCACTCGTATCTCGCGCGTGACTTCCGGCTAAAGCCGGAAGCTACGGGGTGGGAAGCTACGGGCTGGCCTCGTCGCACGTCCGGGGTGTAGCACTCAGCACGTAGCACGTAGCACGTATTCCGATCAGTTATGGTCATCAAGGCGTCGGCGGCCTCCGACATTCGTCAGCTGATTGAGGGGCTCGGCGGCGACGATGACGTGCGCCGTGAAGCCGCGATCGCGCGGCTCGGTGTGATCGGCGCACGAGCGGTGGACCGTCTCGTGGACGCCTATCGATCCGCGACCAGCAGGGACTTGAAAGTGGCGGTGCTGCGCGCGCTCGAGGTGGCCGGCGATCGCCGAACGGTCTCGGTCGCACGCGGGGCGATCCTCGAAGGGGGGGACGTGGCCGTGGCAGCGGTCGCTGCGCTCGGCGCGCTGGTCGACGCGACGCCCGCGCCGGCGGCAACGGACGCCCTCGATGTCCTCGTCGCGACCGCTCTCGACACATCCCAGGAGCGGCGCGTGCGGCTCGCATCGTTCCAGGCCATCCAGCACATCCCCACCGTCGGAGACCGGATCGCGGCCGCGTTGCAGGAGGATCCCGATGCGGGGATCACGGCGGGCGCGAAGGACGTGCCGCGCGACAAGGCGGCGGCGGACGCGGCATGGCACGACGCGCTCGACGGCCGGCTGCCCGACGATCCCGCGATGCTGCGCGAGATCGCGCTCACCCGAAGCCCTGCGCCCGCTCTCAGCGATTTACAGAAGATGATCGATCTGGTCCGCGCGCGGGAGGGCTCGATGGCTCCCGGCCCGCGGCGCGACGATTGGCGCGCCGCTAGAGGCGCCCTGCACCAGGCGCTCGCTCTCCGCGGCAGCCGCGTCGCGGTCTACGATCTGCGGGAAACGATTGAAGAAGCGCGGGAGCCGCTCCCCGTCTCCTTCCTGGCGGCGCTGCACGTCATCGGTGATGAGTCCTGCGTGGAATCGCTGGCGGCCGCCTACGCCAGGACGCCGACCGGCGACGCGCGCTGGCGCCATCAGCTCGGCGCGGCCTTCCGCGCGATCACCAGGCGCGAGAAGATCACGCGTCGCCACGCCGCGCTCAAGCGGATCGCGGCGCGGTGGCCCGACGCCGCGAGGGAGCTGACGCAGTAGGAGCTATCAGCTGTCAGCTATCAGCCGTCAGTAAGAGCTCTCAGCACTCAGCCGTCAGCTGTCAGTAGGATTTCGCAAACCACGCTTCGACTGATGCCGGCTGTCCGCATTTCACACAGGGTCCGGGCACGATAGGGCCGCTGCTGAACGGAATATTCCGGAGCGTGGCCTGCGTGTCCGCTTTGATCTGCGCTTCGCACTCGCCGCTGCCGCACCAGAAGGCGATCACGAATCCGGGCCGCCCTTCCATCGCCGCCTTGAACTCGTCGTAGGACGTCACCCGCTGCGTGTGCGCCTCGCGGAATTGAAGCGCGCGCGTGTAGAGAGCGCGCTGGATCTCGTCGAGCAGCGCCAGGATGGCGGAAGGCAGACCCTCCATCGGCGTGGGGAGCTTCTCGCGCGTGTCGCGACGCGCCAGCATCACCTGGGCCTTCTCGATGTCCTTCGGCCCGATCTCGAGCCGAACGGGGACTCCCCGCATCTCCCATTCGGCGTATTTCCACCCCGGGCTGTACTCGTCTCGATCGTCCAGCATCACGCGGACACCCTGGGCGACGAGTGCGTCCCGGATCTCACGCGCCTTCGGCAGGACGGTTTCCTGCCAGTTGCCCCTGGGAATCGGCACGATCACGACCTGGTACGGCGCCACGCGCGGCGGCAGGATGAGGCCGCTATCGTCCCCATGCGTCATGATCACGCCGCCGATGAGGCGCGTCGACATGCCCCAGGACGTCGTCCACGCGTGCTGGACCGTCTTGTCGCGCCCCTGGAACTGGATCTCGAACGCCTTCGCAAAATTCTGCCCGAGGTTGTGCGACGTACCGGCCTGGAGCGCACGGCCGTCGCCCATCAACGCTTCAATGGAAAACGTCCGCGAGGCGCCGGCGAATTTTTCGCTCTCGCTCTTCTGCCCGTCGATGACCGGCATCGCGAGCTCCGTCTCGACGAACTCCTTGTAGAGCGCCAGGATCTTCATCGTCTCGTCCTGCGCCTCGGCCTCAGTCTCGTGGGCCGTGTGCCCCTCCTGCCACAGGAACTCGGTCGTCCTCAGGAAGGGCCGCGTCACCTTCTCCCAGCGGACGACGTTCGCCCACTGGTTGATCAGGACGGGGAGGTCACGCCAGGACTTGATCCATTTCGCGTACATCGTCCCGATGATGACTTCCGAGGTCGGCCTGATCGCGAGTCGCTCTTCGAGATCCTCGTCGCCGCCGCGCGTGACCCACGCCACCTGCGGCGAGAACCCTTCGACGTGCTCCGCTTCGCGCGTCAGCAGCTTCTCGGGGATGAACAGCGGAAAGTACGCGTTGACATGACCGGTGGCCTTGAACCGCTTGTCCAGCCCCTGCTGAATCAGCTCCCAGATGGCGTATCCATACGGCCGGATCGCCATGCAGCCCTTGACGGGCGTGTAGTCGGCAAGTTCCGCCTTGAGCACTACGTCGAGATACCAGCGCGAGAAATCCTCCGACTGTGGTGTGATTTCGGTCACCAGGGCGTCCTTTTTCTGGCCCTGCTTGTCCTTGGTGCCCGCGCCGCCTTTGGTCGATTGCCCCTGCTCGGTCATTAACGCCTCAATCAGCTATCAGCTATCAGCTCTCAGCTGTCAGCCAAGAGCTATCAGCTAAGAGCTTCCGTCATCGTGTCTCTGTGATCCTGCGCTTCCAGTTTATATCGTCGCGTCTGGGGAAGTCGGAGCGGTAGTGGCCGCCCCGGCTCTCCTCCCGACGCAGGGCCGCCCGGGCAATGAGCCGTCCGACGGTGAGAAGACTTGCCCGGCGCCATTGATCCGCGTCGAGCGGATCGCCGTTCCGCAAGTGCGCGTCCAGCTCGTTCCACGCGCCTTCGAGTGTCTGCAGCGCCCGCTCGAGCCCGGCGCGTTCGCGAAACAACCCGACGTCCCGCCACATCACCGCCTGAATCTCCTCCGCCGTCAACGCTTCGGCAGCACCCTTGGCACCCTTGGCACCCCTGGCACCCGTGGCACCCTTGACAGCGTCGGCTCCCCTGGCACCCTGTACTCGCATCGCCTGCCCGGCACGCGCCCCGAAGACAAGCCCTTCGAGCAGCGAATTGCTCGCGAGCCGGTTGGCCCCGTGCACGCCGGTGCACGCCACCTCCCCCGCGGCAAACAGTCCCGGAAGGGTCGTCCGGCCATCGATGTCGGACTGCACGCCTCCCATCACGTAGTGCGCGGCAGGGCCGACGGGAATCCGGTCCCGCGCCAGGTCGAGGCCGGCGCGGCGGCACGCGTCGGAAATCAGGGGAAACCGCTCGTGGACGAAGTCCGGATCCAGGTCTTCGAGGGAGAGGAAGATCGGCCGGCCGGTCTTCTCCGCCTCCCGGACGATGGCGCGCGAGACGCGATCGCGGGACGCCAGATCGCCCGCCGGGTCGTAGCGCGCCATGAACGCCTCACCGTCCGCGTTCAGCAGCCTCGCTCCCTCACCGCGAAGCGCCTCAGACAGCAGGAACCGCGGCTGTTCGGGCACATTCAGCGCCGTGGGGTGGAACTGGACGAACTCGAGATCCTCGACAGCCGCGCCGGCGCGAAACGCCATCGCCACGCCGTCGCCGGTCGCCACGTGCGGGTTGGTCGTCTGGCTGTACACCTGCCCGGCGCCGCCGGTCGCGAGCAGCACGAGTGGCGCACGCGCCACCAGCAGCTGTCCCTCGTCAGCCAGGTAGCAGGCGCCCACACAGGCGCCATCCTCCACCAGGAGATCGACGACGCGGGCGTGTGCGTGAGTGGTGACCCTGGGAAGGCCCGACGCGCGTGTCCAGAGCACACGCCCGATCTCACGACCGGTGGCATCATGGGCGTGCAGGACACGCCGGGCACTGTGCGCACCCTCGATCGCGAGTGCGGGCTGACCATCGGGGGCGCAATCGAAGCGAGCCCCCCACTCCATCAACTCCCTGACGTACCTCGGACCCTCTTCGACCAGGACGCGTACCGCGCGCTCGTCGCACAGGCCGTCGCCGGCCGCGATCGTGTCGGCCGCATGCAGCTCCGGCGAGTCCCCCGGGCCCACGGCCGCCGCGATTCCGCCCTGCGCGTAGCCGGTGTTGCCTTCGCGCGGCTCGGCCTTGGTGAGAATGAGAACGTCGCCGGCCCCCGCGAGCTCCGCAGCGGCGCGCAGCGCAGCGATGCCGCTGCCGACGATGATGAAATCCGCGCGAAGCTCCACGCCCGTCCTGATGCTGCTATCCTACCATCGCCACAACCATGAGCTCTCTTGTGCCCTCTGCGTCCGTACACCTGACCGTCCGCACGTCTTCCGGCGAGTACGCGATCGACATCGCGCCCGGCGCCTCACGCAGGCTCGCGGCCGCTCTCGATGCGACGGGCCTGCCCACGCGCCGCTTCGTCGTCTCGAGCCAGACGGTCTGGCGCTTTCACGGTGAGCGCCTCGAGGGAATCACCCGGGAGGACCCCATCCTGCTCCCGGACGGTGAGCGCTTCAAGCACCTGGCGACGGTCGGACGGATCTACGACGCGCTCATTCGCGCGGGGGCCGATCGGCTGAGCGCCATCGTCGCCGTGGGCGGCGGCGTCACGGGGGATGTCGCCGGGTTTGCCGCCGCGACCTATCTGCGCGGCATCCCGGTCGTGCAGGTGCCCACGACGCTCCTCGCGCAGGTCGATAGCTCGGTCGGAGGCAAGGTCGGCGTGAACCATCCGATGGGCAAGAATCTCATCGGCGCCTTCTATCCTCCCACGGCCGTCATCATCGATCCCGAGCTGCTCACGACGTTGCCGCGGCGTGAGTTCAGAGCCGGACTGTACGAAGTCGTGAAGTACGGCGTCATCGCGAGCCGGTCTCTGTTCGAGCGGACCGCACACGACCTCAAAGCGCTCTTCTCCCGGGACGCATCGGCCCTGCTGCCCGTCATCGCCGAGTCCTGCCGCATCAAGGCATCCATCGTCGAACAGGACGAGCGCGAAACCGGGCTGCGCCGCACGCTCAACTTCGGTCACACGGCCGGGCACGCGCTCGAAGCGCTGACGAAGTATCGCCGCTTCCGCCACGGCGAGGCGGTGGCGTATGGAATGCTCGCGGCGTCCGCGCTCGCCACGGCGCGCGGTGTATTCCCGGAGGGCGATCGCGCCGCGCTCGAAGCGCTGATTATGCAGATGGGACCGTTGCCCCCGGTCGGTGATCTGTCGGCCGCCGAAGTGACAGATGGCACGCGCCGGGACAAGAAAGTGCTCGCCGGCCGGCTTCACTTCGTCCTGCCGACGACGATCGGGGCGACGACCACGGTCACGGATGTCACGCCGGAAGAGCTCAAACAGGCCCTCTTGCAAATCGGCCTGAAGGAGTGACCGGCGCTACTCCATGCGGTATTCCTTCAGCTTCGAGATGAGAGCCTTGTAACTGATCTGGAGCAGTTCCGCGGCCCGGCCCTTGCTGCCCTCGGCTTCCTTCAGCGCTTCCTCGATTTTCAACTTCTCGACGCCGGCGATGGCCCGGCGAGTCACGTCGCTGAGCGTGCCGGTCATGTCCACCTGGGCCCAGGGATTGACGGGCACCTCTTCGACCGCCTGATTGACGAACGACAGGTTCAGGTGCCGCGGAAGAATCGTGTCGCCATCCGCCAGGATGACCGCGCGCTCGATACAGTTCTGAAGCTCCCGGACATTGCCAGGCCAGCGGTACGTCTGCAGCTGCTCGAGCGCCGCCTCGGAGAGCGTCAACGACCGCTTCTTCAAGTCCCGGCAGAACCGATCCACAAACGCCAGCGCGAGGAGCGGGATATCTCCCCCGCGGTCACGCAAGGGGGGCACGGTGATCGGAAAAACCGAGAGCCGGAAAAACAGGTCCTCGCGGAAACGGCGCGCCGCCACGGCGGCGCGGAGCCCCTTGTTGGTCGCGGCCACGAGCCGCACATCCACCTTGACCAGCGCCGTGCCACCGACACGCTCGAACTGCCGCTCTTCGAGGGCACGCAGGATCTTCGCCTGAAGCGGCAGCGGCAGGTCCCCAATCTCGTCGAGGAATAGCGTTCCGCGGTGCGCCATCTCGAACTTCCCGGGCTTCCGCGCCACCGCCCCCGTGAACGCGCCCTTTTCGTGGCCGAAGAGCTCCGTCTCGAGCAGCGTCTCCGGAATGGCGGCACAGTTGATGGCCACGAACGGCGCCTCGACTCGGGGGCTGTACGCGTGCAGGGATCGCGCGAACAACTCCTTTCCGGTCCCGCTCTCTCCTTCGAGCAGCACGGTCGTGTCAGTCGCCGCAGCGCGCCGCAGCGACGCGAACACCTTGAGCAGCAACGGATCCTCGCCGAGGACCTTCGGCGCACCACGCCGCACCGCCAGCTCCTCCTTCATCAGAAAGTTCTCGGTGACGAGCCGGCGCTGTTCGAGTGCGCGGCCCACGATCAGCGAGAGATGGTCGGGGTCCACCGGCTTCGCGAGAAAATCGAGGGCACCCTCCTTCATCGCCGTCACGGCGTCTTCAATGCTCCCGTAGGCGGTCATGACGATGACGGGGACGTCCGCGTCGATTTCTTTCGACGCCCGCAGGACGCCAAAGCCATCTCCCTCGGGAAGCCGCAAATCCGAAAGCACGAGCGCGGGCTGCGTCTGCTGCAGGAGCTTCACCGCCTCAGGCTGATCGCGAGCCTCGAGCACGGCATGCCCCTGCCGCTCCAACGCATGCCGCAGCATCGTCCGCAATGAGTCTTTGTCTTCGACAAGGAGAATCTGGGCAGCGGCAGGCATGCGAGGGCGAGAGCTCAACAGCGTGCGCCCGGAGAGCCGTCCGGCGACTCAAAGTGCTCGATGTACAGCCATGTCATGACGCCGCCAAGTGTACAGGCGATCGCCCTCCGGCGCGTCATCAGAGCGCTCCCTTACCGCACCTCCTTCCACGAGAGTACGCGCACCTCACGCCGATCCGCCGGCGGAGGGCCGCCACCCGCCTCAGCCGCTGGTGCCGTCTGCAATGCCAGGGTCGCCTCAATCGACCGATGCGCGTGCGACGCCCCGAATGCCTCCACTCTCACCATCAACACATCGTTCGAGTCCCGTCCCGGCTCCCCGTCCCTCTCGTCCCCATCGTCCGCCATCCACACCAGGAGATACGCCGGCGGAATGACAGCGCCGGGAGGCGCGAGATCGGAGAGTGGCGCATGGCCGAAGAGACGCCAGACAGGGCGGTCCGGCGAGATCCCGAACGCCCCATCGCTTTCGGCCTGCCGCGCGGTGGCAAGCTGCGCGAGATCGAGGACCGCTCCGTCCGGTGCGCGTGGAGTCAGCGCTCCATCCCAGAGCCGCGCGGAGACGGCTACGCCCGGCAGGCTGCGCCAGTCGGCGGCCTGCACCTCGCTCAGAGTCTGTTCGAGCGCGGCATCCGCCGCGTAGAGCGCCTGCTGTGCGGCGGCATGGTTCGCACTCGCCATGCTCTCTGTCATCACGACGAGAACGGCCGCGGCCGACAGCGTCGTCAGAAGTGTGGTCACCATCAAAACTGAGATCAAGGCCGTGCCTGCCTCCCGGCCGAGAGGGGTCGGTGGGCGGACAATCATCGGAGCCCCGTGTTCAGCATGTTCCGAGGTGCCACTTCGAATGTGACCTGGAGATCGGGAATGTACCGGTCCGCGTCACGAGAAGTGCCCGGGTTCGCGAAGGACGGGCCGGATCCTCGAAACTCTGCCCCCTCCGTCTCGATCCGGAGCGAGACGCCAATCCGTCGGACGCGCATCAGATCCACGTCGAAGCGGCGCGGCGCGCGACCGCACACAGGACCGTCGGTCAACTGCCCCGCCGAGAGCGGAACGAGCGCTGCTCCGCCGAGGTCAGCGAGCACCGGCACCGGCGGCGCGCCCGACGCATACGCACAGTTCGATGCGCCCTCGGCCGGCGGCGTGACGCTCGTGGACGACGGGTCGGCGAAGTACGTGAACTGCAGATCGGCCACGTGATCGACGAGAGGAACATCGCTGCGATCGCCGTCGTACACCATCAGCCGCCTGCCGGCCCGGTCCAGGTAGTACACGCGCTGGACGATCAGGGCGATTCGGCTGTCGGCAGGGTACGCCTGTGAGAGCGGCCCATCCGGAATCAGGAGCGCCTGGGTCGCGTCTGTACCGGACACCGTGAACACGTCGTGAGAGCCGTCGTTTCCAGCCGAGGGGTAGACCAGGACGCGGTCACCTCTGTTGAAACCACAGAGGTTGCCAGGCGGACAGCCCGGGGCGTTCGCATCGATCCGCAACGGCCCATCGTCTGCAGCCATGGCCTGCGTCAGCCTGGTTTGTGAAGCGCCGGCGGGGACATAGACGATCGAGATGCGATCGTCCTGGTAGGACACCTCCGGATCCGCGCCGCTGCGGCCAGACCGGGCCGGAAGAACGGGAGCAAACACGTCCACGAGTGGACCCCGCGGGAGCCCGCTCGAGAGACCTGCCCCCGCAGCCATGAGGTCCCGCCGCAGGGCTTCCACGGCGACCCGAAGCCGCTGGTGCAGATCAGCGCGATCGCCCTGCGTCCGGACGGAGGCCTGAGCCATCACGCAGAATCTGATGAGAACGCCCAGCAGCACGCAGACGACCGCGGCCGACACGAGCAATTCGAGGAGCGCATAGCCGGGCGCGCCAGTTCCTGCGTCGAGGCGTGCGCGCCCGTCGCCATCGATGCGTGTTGTCTGTCGAGTCATGGCCGTCGCGCCTTGATGCTGACGAGACGCGAGTCTCCGCCGGCGACAATGAGCACCCTGACCTGCAAAAAGAGAAGATTGCCAGGATCCGACGCAATCGGCGCGATCGACCATCGGCGCACGTAGGCTGCGGAATCGCGCGCGGCGACCCGCATCCCGGACGCACCCAGGTAGTCGACATACAAGGGAACGTCGGCATCGAGTGATCCGGCGGGTGCGGGCCGCAATCCGAATCCTCCGTCCGTCGGCGGATCGGAAGACAGATCCGTGGACGTATCCGACAGTGCCGCTCCGCCTGGTGCGTGCGCCCATGTGAGCGACCGCAACTGCTCCATCTTCTGCGCCGCAAGGATCGCGGCGAGCGTCTGGACGCGTGCGATATCACTGCCGCGTGCCGACACGGCAAAGACCTGTGCGACGCCCACCGCCAGCGACGCCAGTATCCCCGCGGCGAGCACGGTCTCGAGAAGACTGAACCCGGCGTCGCCGCGAATTCCACGTCCTGCCCGGTATGCAGCAACCATGCATCGAGGGAGTGCAAATAGCTGGCCTCGCGCCGGTTTGTTTTTTTGCCGGAGAAAAGCTGGATGGGCCGCGCTCAGGTTGAGGTCCGTTGCAGAAACTGCACCGCTGGGCCTTGTGCAGATTGGCAGAAACTGCTGGAGAAAAGAGACGCTGACGGGTGATGGCGAGGGAGGGGATTCGGGCGTATCAGGAGGCGCCGAGCGGAAGGGAGATGGTCAGGCGTGCGCCACCCTGTGCCCCATTCGTGGCCGTCACCCTCCCGTTGTGAGTGACGATGATCTTCTGGACGAGCGCCAGTCCGAGACCGGTGCCGCGCGCCTTGGTGGTGAAGAAGGGCGTGAAGATCCGCGGCCCGGCTCCCGGTTTGATGCCGGGGCCGTTGTCGCTGACCGTGATGCGCAGCACCTTCAGTGCAGGATCCTCGACGCCGTCGATGCTGATGCGGGGCGGGACGCTCGCATCGATGCAGGCCTCGAGCGCATTCCGGCACAGGTTGCTGAACGCCTGGCGAAGAAGCACTTCGTCTCCTTCCACACTGCCGAAGCTGCCCGTCACCGTCACGTCGCCTCCCCGCGACCGCGCGTCACTTCGAATCTCTTCTCCGGCCCGTTCGACGAGGCCTCGAATGTCGACGGGGGTGAGCGTCAGGTCGGCAGGTTTGGCGAAATTGAGGAAGTTGGTGACGACCTGACCGAGCGCTTCGGTTTCGTCCCGGATGCCCTGCACGTACGGTCGAAACTCCTGCACCAGGCGATCCATCTCCAGCAGGCGCGCATACCCATGAATCGTGGCGAGGCCGTTGCGGAACTCGTGCGCGATGCCGGCCGTGAGCTCCCCCAGCCGCGCGAGGCTGTCTTTCAGGCGCAGCTGCTCTTCGAGCTCCGCCACGTCGCTGAGGTCCGTGAACAGGCAGATCGCACCGTGTGGATTGCCCGCCCCGTCGCGCACGGGCGACACCGTGATGCCGAGATGCGTCGCCCCACCCATCGGCTTGACCATCTGCACGGCACGCCGGACGATCGGGCGCATCGTCGTCACGCATTCGTCCACGACGTCGGCGAGGGGAGCCGCGTTCGCGAGGACCCTCTTGTACCCGCCGCTGAGATCCACGTCCTCCCCGAGACTGAGCAGGCGCCGCCCGGCAGGATTCAGCGTGCGCACGACCCCCTCCTCGTTCACCACGAGCAGTCCCGAGGTCATGCTGGCGATGATCTCGCTGCTCAGCCGCTCGGAAGCTTCGGCGCGCGCTTTCATCGCGGCCTCCTGCGACTTCAACGCCTGCAGCGCGTCCTCCATAGCCGACGACATGAAGAGGGCTTCCCCCCGCTGTCCGCCCTTCGCCGCCACGCGTGCCGCCGCAAAGATACGGATCACGGCAAACGCAAGGACGCCGCACAAGACCCCGACGATGGCGGTGAGCCCGAGGAAGAGGTAGCCGGTGTGGGTCATGGTTGGCAGATCAGTAGAAACCAGCGTACCAGGTGACGAGACGCTCCCCGGCGAGCGATGCCGCCAGCGCCCCCAGCGCGAGGAAGGTGCCGTACGGCAGGGCGTACTTCATGTCGCCCCGCTTGAGGACGATGACGAACACGCCGATCAGCGAGCCCGCGACGGAGGACAGCACGAGCGTGACCAGCACGAGCTTCCATCCAAGGAACGCACCGATCATGGCCAGCATCTTGACGTCGCCGCCGCCCATGCCTTCCTGCCCGGAGTAGCGGAAGTACGCTTCTCCTATCAACCACAGGACCCCTCCGCCAATGAGCATCCCGAGAAGCGCGCTCACGATGCCGGGAGGCAGCACGGTGCTGAAGAGCAGACCCGCGGCGATCCCCGGCAGCGTGACGACGTCCGGCAGCAGGTGGTGCTCGAGATCGATCGCGAACAGCACCACCATCGCGCAGGCGAACAGCAGCCGCACGACGAGCAGCGCGCTCCATTCGAAGACGGCGCCGTGCACCAGGAACAGGATGAGCGTCGCGAGCTCGAGCGCGGGATAGCGAAGGGCGATCGGGTCACGGCATTTCCGGCAGCGGCCACGGAGGATCAGATAGCTCACGACGGGAATGTTGTCGTACCACCGCAGCACGTAGCCGCAATGCGGGCAACGAGAGCCTGGATGGGCGATGGACTGACGACGGGGCAGCCGGTGCACGCAGACGTTGAGGAAGCTTCCGACTGAGAGACCCAGCACAGAGAGGATGGTGAGCTGGAGCGGATCCAGACTCATCTCGGTGCTCCCCCCTCTTGAGGCATCGGAAACAATGGAGACTGCGGACTCACGCTGACGCGCCCGGTTGCCGGGTCGATCGCGTAGGGCGTTCGTGCGGGATCGAGCGGCACGCCGAGGAGCACTCCCCTCGCCATGAGCACGGACCAGCCGTAGCGTCCTTCCACACCGGGACCCAGCAGGATGACAGTCGCCCGCAGCTGATCGAGCTGATCGAGCGCCTGGATTTGCAGCAGCGATCGCTCAGCCGTGCTACGTATCCACGGCTGCTCGGATCGCAGCAGCTGCCGCCACATGAAGCGGGCGGTCGTGCGATCGGCGCTGCGGGTGACCATCGACGCGGCCACAGACGGTAACCACTCGGGGGCACCGGGCTGCTCGGCTGCACGCTGGAACCACTCCCCCGCTGCCTTGAAGTCCTTCAGGCGCCAGTAGTACACGAACGCGAGGTCGTGGTAGGTACTGCCACTTCTGCGGCATGGCCGCAATCGCCTTGTGGAGCAGGGCCACAGCCTGATCGGGTCTGCCGGGGCCACCCGGTACGGCTCAGCGAGGAAGATCGCGCCGAACCGATACGCGATGTTGAAGTACGGATCCAGGGACGTCGCAATGTCGATCAGGGGGTAGAGCAGCTCGTACCGGCGCTGGCCGGCAACCGACTGGCTGTCGAGCCGATCCCCCCCGTAGTGTTGAATGGCGCGGATCCAGTACACGTCCGCGGCGAGCGCCTGGAACCCGAAGGCCAGCCGCTTCATGGCGGCAGGCGAGCGCACATAGAGCACGTGCGTTCGCTGGGCCTCCGCGCGCGGATACCAGCGGTCCCTCGCCGACTGCGCGACGATCGCGCCACCGAGCGCCGCCACGGCGAGCCCGGCCGCGAGCGGCCGCGGCAGCGCGGCGATCACTTGAAGTCCCGCCGTGAAAAGATGACCGTCGCACCGACGAGCAGCGCCGCGATATACAGCGCCCCGTACGCGGTCGTCGTCGCGACATAGCCGGCCGGGACCGCCAATCCGTGCACGACTTCCGTTTTGACATCGAAGCCGGAGAAATCGGGCAGGACATGATAGGCCGCGCGCGCGAGCCAGATCGTCGGCTGCGAGCTGACGACCTGATCGAAATTCTTCAAGTCCGCATTGAAGTGCCCGGCGACATACAGGCCGAACGTCAGGGCCGCGGACAGGAGCGGGGTCGAAAATGTCGAAAAGAACAGCGCAATCGCCGTAACGAGCATCAACTCGACGGTGATCAGGAACACGGCCTTCAGCAGGGCCGGGTCGGCGGCGGGCGCTTCCCACGCGGCCTTCGCCGCCTCGTTCTCGGTCCATCCGAGATACGCGAGGACGATGTACAGGGCGATCGTCATCGCGGTGACGTTCGCCACCAGCGTCAGGACCAGCCCGGCGTATTTGCCGACGATGAACTGCGCCCGGGTCACGGGCTTCGCCAGCAGCGCATAGATGCTGCGGCGCTCGACCTCTTTCGAGACGAGCCCGATACCGATGAAAATCGCGATGAACAGACCGAACAGCGAGGTCGCGGCGAGCCCCAGGTCCTTGATGATCTTGAGGTCCTGCCCCGCGGTCAGCTGTCCCAGCACGAAGGACGCTCCTATCAGGAGGATCGCGAAGATGACGAGGTTGTAGGGGACCCGGTCGCGGATGGACTCTCGGAACACATTGATGGCGACGGTTCTAACGGCGCGCATCAAGCCCTTTCCGGGAGGCCTCGGAGGTGTCGGCGCTTTCACGGTCCCCGTTGCCGCGTGCACCCCGGCCCACTTCCGCCACACGCTGCATGAAGAAGTCCTCGAGCGAGTCCCGCACCGGATTGAGCGACACGAGAGAGGCCCCGGCGGAGGCGAGCTCGGGCAACAGGCGTTCCGGCGGCTGGTCGGGCGACAATTCGAACATGTACCGGCCGGCGGAGATCTCCGTGGCGCTGCGGAGGAGCGGCCTCGTCCGCTCGAGGGCGGCGGCCGTCACATCCGCGACCACCATTTCCCATCCACGCAGCTGAAAGGCCAGCAGGTCGGAGAGCTTCCCTGTCGCAGCCAGCCTCCCGCCCGCCACGACAGCGACCCTTCCGCATAACGCTTCGGCGTCCGCGAGGATGTGCGAGCTGAAGAAGACCGTGCGCCCCTGATCGCGCAGCTCGAGAATCAGCGTCCGCACTTCGCGGCGTCCGATCGGATCCAGCCCCGACATCGGCTCGTCGAGGAACACCACCTCGGGATCGTTGAGCAGCGCCTGCGCGATGCCGACGCGCTGAAGCATGCCCTTCGAAAATTTCCGCAGCTGCAGGCGACGCTCTGCGCCGATGCCCACCCGATCGAGCAGTGTGTCTACGCGCTTGCGCCGATCGGCGGGCGGGTACCGAACAGCTGCCCGAAGTAGAGAAGCAGTTCTTCGGCCGTCAGATAGTCGTAGAAGTACGGGTTTTCGGGAAGGTAGCCGATGCGCTGCCGTGTGCCCACGTCGCCGACCGGGCGCCCCAGGATCTCGGCGCGGCCAGCGGTCGGATAAATCAGCTGCATCAGCAGCTTCAACGTCGTCGTCTTTCCTGCGCCGTTCGGCCCCAGGAATCCGAAGACTTCGCCGGTTTCGATTTCGAGCGTGAGGGCGTCGAGCGCCCGATACGGGCGCTTGCGCCAGAAGCCGACGGCGTAGTCCTTGGTGAGCGCGTCCGTTCGGATGGCAGCAGGCATGGACTTGAAGCGCCCGACGCTACTTGGCGCGCTGCAATTCCACCGCTATCAGCGCATCGATGTATTCCGCGGGAACCACCCCGGGGGGCAGCTTGCGGCCGTCCAGGAAAAATGTCGGTGTGGACGCGACGCCGAGCAGTCCGCCCAGGCGGGCATCGGCCTTCACGTCCTCGAGGGCCCTGGCGTAGCCGCCATTGAAATCGGCGATGCCGCCAATGTCCTTGGCCGCCTCGCGGACGCTGGACGGGGTCAGGGTCGTCTGGTGCTCGTAGAGCCAGTCTTCCATGATCGCCGCTTTTCCCGTCTGCCGCGCCATCACGACGGCCGCGGCTGATTCACAGGCGGCCATGTGGTTGCCGTTGGGCGCATTGGGGTTGCACTCGCCTTCGAGCGGGAAGGCCTTGGCGACGAAGCGGACCTGGCTGTTCCCGGCGTACTTGGCGATGAGGCTCCGGTACGTTTCATGGGCGGTGCGGCAATGGGGACACTGGAAGTCGCTGAACCCCACGAGAACGACCTTCGCTCCCTCGGCCGGCACCGAGAGGTCTACCCTGGGCTGGAGATCCCACCACGCCACGAGATCCGCGCGTTGCTTGTCCGTGAGTGTCGGCAGGGCCGCCGGGGTCTGTACGGGCGGGGCCTCGCTCGGGAAGTACGCGATGACGGAGCCCGCACCCGCGACGTAGAGCAGCGCAAGGATGAGCGCGATCGGGCTGGAGAACAGGGCGCGGACGTCGCGCGGGGCGCGGCGGGGCAGCGTGGTCATGGGGAAAGTTGTCGCTCCACCGGAAAGGATGAAGAGCGCAATCACCGCGACGTAGGTGATGGCGCACAGCACGCAGAAGGTTTTCAGCTGAAAGTAGGACGCCCAGGCGAGGTAGAGCGTGAACGCCAGCCCCACGGTCGAGAGGGCGAAGACGTAGCCCGGCACCGACTCGCGGACACGCGATTTCTCCGCGCCGCCGAGGCCCACGAGCAGGAAGATCAGCAGGAAGAAGAACACCCCCGCCACGGCGACGGGGACGCCGGCGAAGCTGCCGTACGGGCTGAGGTACGCCTGCGTACAGCTGACCGTCGCATTGACGTCGCAAAAACTGCTGTACCCGGGTGTCGTCAGCAGCTTGTAGTGGACGACGCTCGACACGGACGCGGCGCCGAGGCCAAGGGCGGCAAACGCAAGGTGGAGCCTGCGGCTCAAGGTACTCATGCTGGAGGCTCAGTTGTACTGCGCGCGGGCGCGTCGGTCAAGGGCGCCCCGCCCATCTCGCAGCCCCCGGCGGCACGGACCGCCTCAGGCAAGGGACCGCCCGGCAGCCGAGGCTCCGGGCGAAGGCAGGACGCGGTCGTCACTTGGATTCCATTCCGTGGGAGGGCGGCCCGGTCTCCGGCATGTTGCCGACGAAGCTCACGCCGTCCACGAAGAGGACCCTGTCGGCATTGGTGCCGAAGAAGCGGGTGCCGGTCACCCCGGGTTGCGCGGGGTCCGCGGTCACGAAATAGTGTTCGAGCAGTGTGTCCTCCGTGCACGACTTGTATTCCAGATTGAGAGGCTGCCCTCCCATCACGAACTGATATCCGGTCTTGAGGAGGGGATCGGCGCCAAGGTCGGGACTGAGAAACGCGCTGCCGGTCGTCGGCATGGGCGTCGCAAGCGCCGCGAGCGTCGCCGCGTACCGCTGGTTGCCGCAGGCCTGCGCAAAGGCGAACTGCCCCTGGTTGATCGCGACCATCGTCGTCACGGCCGACGCTTCGTTGCCCTGCACGCGGGCATGAACATACAGCGCCATGCTAATCGACGCGAGGACTCCGATGATGGCCACCACGATGATGAGCTCAATCAGCGTGAAGCCGCGGGATCCGGAAGAGCACGTTCGCATGGGTTCAAAACAAAAGGGTGGTGCCTCCAAGGCACCACCCCTTGATTATGACCGAATGGAAGCTACTGAATCGCCGTCCAGGTCGCGGATGGCGCTGCCGCGATCAACGCCTGGGTAGCGGTCGTGCCGACGACGCTCTGGAAAATCGTGGCGCGTTCGTCGGTACCGAACGCACGGTTCCCAGACGATCCGGGCGTCGTCGGGTGCGCTTCGGCGAAGTACGAGGGAATCGCCGCAGTGGCGTTGCAGGTCGCCGTCGTCGGCGTGACGGGGGTCGCGACCGCGCCCGGGGCGATGTTCACGATGTAGCCGCTCTTGGCAACGCCGTTGGCATTGAGGTCGGGGCTGATGAACCCGGACGTACTGCCCGTCGGCGGGGTCACGAGCGCCAGGAGGGTCTGCGCGTACGCCCCGCCTGCGCAGCTCGACGAATAGGTGGACTGCGCGCTGTTGATGGCGCGCATCGAACCGATGGCCGATGCTTCGTTGCCGGACATCCGCGCGCGCAGCAGGCCGGGGATGGCGATGGCCGCAATGATCCCGATGATCGCCACGACGATCAGCAGTTCGATGAGCGTGAAACCTTTCTGACTACGAACCTTCATGACTGACTCCTCCAACAGTAATACCGCGTGAATTCGCGTGTGGTCGCCGCTGATCGGCGGACGTCAACGAAAAAGCAACGGCAATGCCACCTGAAGCGTGGCCACGGCCCGAACAAGAAACGACGTGTTTTAAATAATTTAGAGGCGGGTGATTAAACGCTCTGACCGGCGGGGTACTTGACAATTTTTGCCTCTCAGCCAAATTGTGTCAACCTCGAGCGGTAGGAATTGTCAGCGCCGGCTGACTGATGGTCTTCGCAAGAACGGAGGCCACCGTTCCCCCGTTCGCCCGGCGAAACGGACCCCGCGTCCCCATAATTTGACGGCTGCATGGGGACCGCGGTTGGAGAGTCTCGCCATTTTTTGCAGACCCAGCGGGGGGGCGGGCGACCCGAAGGGGCGGGTCAGACTCAGGCGGGGCTGCCGGTGGTCCCCTACTCAGTACGACGGGAAGGCGCTGAGGGAAGTGGGGAGGCGGCCTACGGATGGAAGCCGACGGAAGCGCCGGCAGGCGGCGCTCCCGTTTGGCGTGGCGGAGAATCGTTACTGGACGGGGGTGGTCGCGGTGTCCACGAGGGCAGCCGTAAACGTGGCGCCCGTGTTGTCCTGGAAGATCGTCGCGCGCTGATCGGTGCCGAACGACCGCTGCCCGGTCGATCCGGTGGAGGCGGGATGCGCCTCTGCAAAGTACGACGCAAGTGCCGCGCCCGCCGCGGTATTGCACGTGGCCGCCGCTGCGACCGCAACGGTGGTGACGAGGCCGGGACCGGCACTGACGACGTAGCCGCTCTTGGTTATGCCGGTGGCAGCGAGGTCCGGGCTGATGAACCCCGCGGTGCTGCCTGCCGGCGGCTTCGCGAGATCTTCGAGGCTCTGGGCGTAGCCACCGCTCGCGCAGCTCGACGAAAATGTGGACTGCGCGCTGTTGATCGCTCGCATGGAGCCTATCGCCGACGCCTCGTTTCCCGCCATCCGGGCGCGCAGCAGCCCGGGAATCGCGATGGCCGCGATGATCCCGATGATCGCGACGACGATCAGCAGCTCGATGAGCGTAAACCCTTTCTGATTTCTAGCCTGCATGTGACTCCCTCCCGTTGAAGACATGGCGCGCGGATCCGCGCGATCGCCTGCGCCCCGGCGCTCGGAGCGGCGATGCGGGCGAGAGGGCAACGTGAGGACCGCGCGGGCAGGCCGGAGGTACCGCCGCTGGAAGCTGTTGACAGGTCGGAGCTTAGACCCCGCTTTGCAGCTCCGACGCAAGGTCCGGGGCAGCCGGGCCGGCCGCGGCGACCGGAATCCTGTCAACTGATGGAGCGAGAGATCAGGCTCGACGCGGCTCGTGTCTGTTCAAAGCGAGTTTCGGTTTTGGGAGCAGAGCGCCAGGGGGGAAGCGACGGTGGGGACGATGAGGCGGTCAACGAAGGGAGCGCCTTAGGCGCTTCCCTCGTTGCCGCAGCGAAGAGAGAACTACTGAATCGGCGTCCACGTCGCTGATGGGGCGGCTGACACCAGAACCTGGGTCCCGGTCGTGCCCAGGACGCTCTGGAAAATCGTCGCGCGCTCGTCGGTACCGAACGAACGGCCACCCGTCGATCCGGGGGTCACGGGATGCGCTTCGGCGAAGTAGGACGGAATCGCCGCGGTGGCGTTGCAGGTCGCCGTCGTCGCCGTGACGGGGGTCGCGACGGCGCCCGGGGCGACGTTCACGAAATACCCGCTCTTCGTGACGTTGTTGGCGTTGAGGTCGGGGCTGATGAACCCGGACGTGCTGCCCGTCGGCGGGGTCACGAGCGCCAGGAGGGTCTGCGCATACGCGCCGCCCGCGCAGCTCGACGCATAGGTGGACTGCGCGCTGTTGACCGCGCGCATCGAGCCGATGGCCGATGCTTCGTTACCCGACATCCGGGCGCGCAGCAGGCCGGGGATCGCGATGGCCGCGATGATGCCGATGATCGCCACGACGATCAGCAGCTCGATGAGCGTGAAACCCTTTTGGTTACGAACTTTCATGTGACTGACTCCTGAAGGAACTTTGTGCCGCTGGGCACCCGGGTTGTTTGATGGCCGGGCCCGCACTACAGCGGCCGACATCAGCTATTCAGCAACGTGGGGGCCACATGGCGAAGACACGACGGATACCGCAAATCGTTGGCAATTATCCACTTCTACGCCTGAATCTGGAGCAGAGTGGTGTGACAATTAGTGTCCCGTCGCCACTTAGTGTCAGGCGTCCGGCCATTAACTGGCCAGCCTACTTGAGGTTGTACTTTTTCGTGTCAGTACCGGAACGACCGGAAGCTCATGCCCAGCAGATCGGCGGCTTTCACCTTGACACCGCCGGACTGCCGGAGCGCCTCCGCGATGTACTCACGCTCGATGTGCTGCACATGCCGCTCGAGGTCGAAACCGCCATCCGGAATGCCTTCCGACGGCGCCGCGCCGGCGGGCGGCGGCGCGACGCCAACCGGGAGATTGAGCTGTTCGGGCAGGTTCTCCACCAGGATCGTGGGCGTCTGCTCGAGCGCCACCGCCCGTTCCATGGCGTTCTCGAGCTCCCGGATGTTCCCCGGCCAGTGGTGTTCGCGCAGGCGCGCAAGCGCGCCGCCCGAGATCCCGCTGATGGGCTTCCCCATCTGCTCCGCGAACTTGGCGACGAAATGTTCGGCCAGGAGCGGGATGTCGTCGAGCCGCTCGCGCAGCGGCGGCAGACGCAGGGGGATCACGTTGATTCGATAGAACAGGTCCTCGCGGAACGTGCCCTCGGCGACCATCTTCATCAGATCGCGGTTGGTGGCCCCCAGGACCCGGATGTCGGCCCCGATCTCCTCTGTGCCACCCAGGCGCCGGAACTTGCGCTCCTGTAACACGCGCAGCAGCTTGACCTGGACGAGCGGGCTCATCTCGCCGATCTCGTCGAGAAAGATGGTGCCCTTCTCCGCCACCTCGATGAGCCCCTTCTTGTTGCTGTCTGCTCCCGTGAACGCCCCTCGCATATGGCCGAAGAGCTCCGAGTCGAGCAGCGTCTCGGACAGGGCGCCGCAGTTGACCGCGACAAAGGGGCGATCCTTCCGGAGCGAGTTGAAGTGGATCGCGCGCGCGACGAGCTCTTTGCCGGTGCCGGACTCGCCGGAAATGAGGACGGTGCTGCTCGTGGGGGCTATCGTGTCCACGAGCTGGAACAGGGCGAGCATCGAACTGCTGCTCCCGATGATGTTCGAATACTGGTGCGTCGTCCGCAGCGCCTTCTTCAGCAGGAGATTTTCCTGCAGGAGGCGCTTCCGCTCGAGCTCCCGGCCGACGCGCAGCCGGACCTCGGCCGCCGCCCCGGGAGACTTGTTCACGTAGTCGGCGGCCCCGAGTCGCAGGGCCTCGACGGCCGTGTCGGTCGACGCGAAGGCGGTCATGACGATGCTGATGACGTCCGGCGCAATCCGCTTGGCCTCGCGCAGCAGCTCGACGCCGTTCATGTTGGGCATGCGGATATCGGTGATGAGGATGTCCACGCGTTGACTCCCCAGGATCTCGAGCGCACTGGCGCCGTCTTCCGCCACCATCACGTCGTAGCCGTCCCGCCTGAGAACAATGGAGAGCAGCTCGCGCATCGAGCGCTCGTCGTCCACCACGAGGACCCGTGCGGGGCCCGCTGCCGTTGCCGTTTCACCTGTCTGGAGGTCGGTTGTCATCATCAACTCATCATTGCCCGCGCGCTGGATGCGACCGGCAGGGTCACTTTCACCTGCGTGCCGACGCCACGCTGCGACGTGACGTGGACGCCGCCGCCGTAATCACTCACGATGCGATGCACGATTGAAAGGCCGAGACCGGTCCCCCCGACGAACCCGCCGCGGAACGGCTGGAAGATCCCGTCGATGTCGTCCTGGGCGATCCCCACCCCCTGGTCCTCGACGCGAATCACGACACCGCCGGGACGGCCGAAGGAGTCCAGGGCTTGCTCGACGCACAGTCGCAGTTCGCCGCCGTCGGGCATCGCACGGACGGCGTTCGTGGCGAGGTTCCAGACGATCTGGCGGATCTGGTTCTCGTCGGCCTCGTACCACGCCTCCGCGTCGGGGACGTCGACGGCAATTTCGTGCGCGGCACTGAGCTCCGTGTTGTTCTTGAGCAGCCGCGCCGTATCCGTAATCACCTGACGGACATCGACGCGCGTCGTGGCGGCCCGCTGCGGCCGGGCGTAGGCGAGGAAGTTGCGAATCGTTTCGTTGAGGCGATCGGACTCGCGGAGCACGATGTCCATCAGCTGCGACTGGTCTTCCGTCAGCGGGAGCTCCTGGCGCAGGATCTGGATGGATCCGGACATCGACGCGAGCGGATTCCGAATCTCGTGCGCGATGCCGGCCGCCATTTCGCCGACGGCGGCAAGCCGCTGCTGCGTGCGCGCCTCGCGGTCATGCTTGCGGGCATCCGTCACGTCCTGGAACGTGAACAGAAAGCCGGTCTCGCCTCGCGGCGTGATCAGGGGCGCCGTGCTGAGGCCGAGCTCCACACGGCGGCCATCCGGACGCACGAAGGCAAAGTCCACTCTGGGCAGCGGTGGACGGTCCTCGCGCGCCCCGAACAGGTCGCTGAACTCACGCGGGAGCTGCAGCGCGGCGGCCGCGGCCAACCCGACGACTGCCGACGCCGGCACGCCCGTAATCGCCTCCGCGGCGCGATTGAACGTCAAGAGCCGTCCGTGGATGTCACTGGTCGCCAGTCCGCTCGTCAGGCTGTCGATCACGTGCTGGCTGAAGGCCTGCAGGTCGGCGATCTGATTGGAGGCGTGAGCCAGACGCTCGTCAGCGCGCCGGAGTCCTTCGGCCAGGTAGCCGCTCAACGCGGCGACGGCCAGGAAGCCGAAGACGTTCAGGCCAACGGTGAACCACGCCACGCGCAGCGGCGGCAGCAGCCCCGGCTCGTAGCCCATCGACAACGTGTCCGGGGCGTAGTACTGGACCAGCACCAGCCCGAGGTAAAGGATCGAGCTCAGCACCCCGACCATGAAGCCGCCGCGGCGCGACTCGATCATGCTCGCGGCAATGATCGGGAGCGCGTAGAGCGACGCGAAGTAACTGCTCACACCTCCCGTCAGGTGCACGATCGCCGACACGATCACCGCGTCGCACCCGAGCTGCAGATCCACGAGCCAGCGCTGCCGGTCGGTGAACCTGAGGAGCAGGCAGTAGATCGCCGTCAGGGTGTAGGTCGCCCCGATCAGCAGGAAGAACGGATCGACGGGAAACGTCCCCGGCGACTTGATCTGAATCAGGATCGCCGAGCCAAGCAGGAGCGTGATCGCCGTCGCGCGGCCGGCGATCAACCAGAGAAGCTTGCTCCGCAGAGGAGGAGTCATGGACATCGATTCATGAAAGGGTTTGCTTCCAGCTTCCAGCTTCCGGCTTCACGTTGTCTCGTTGCATCGTTGCAAGGACCACCGACCTTGCACCCAGCGCCAGTTGAACCGGGCGGCTGCCTACTAGCGGAAGCAGGGAGCGGGAAGCTGGAAGCGGGAAGCCTTTCTTCCTACGTCATCTTGCTGATCAGGTCGAAGATGGGCAGATACATCGCGATGACGATGCCGCCGACGACGACGCCGAGGACGGCGATCATCACCGGCTCCATCAGCGTGAGGAGCCCGGCGACGGCGGTGTCGACTTCCTCTTCGTAGAAGTCGGCGATCTTGGCCAGCATCGCGTCGAGCGCACCAGTCGTCTCGCCGACGTTGATCATCTGGACGACCATCGAGGGGAACACGCCCGTTTCACGCAGCGGCGCCGAGATGGTTTCGCCGCGCTCGATGCTCGTCCGCGTCGTCTGGACCGCCGCCTCGATGACGGCGTTGCCGGCCGTGCGCGCGGTGATGTCCAGGCCGTCCAGGATGGGCACGCCCGATGACAGCAGCGTCGACAGCGTGCGGCAGAACCGCGCAACCGCGACCTTCCGCAGGATGTTCCCGAGGATGGGCAGCTTCAGCGAGATGCGATCGATGACGTGGCGTCCGGCTGTCGTCCCGTAGTAACTCTTCAGCGCGTAGCCGGCCAGCCCCAGTGCGATGGCGACGAGCCAGCCGTAGGCGACGATGAAATCGCTGAGCGCGATCACGATACGGGTCGGCATCGGGAGCTGGGCACCGAGGCCGGCGAAGAGCGAGGCGAACGTCGGGATGACCTTCCACAGGATGGCCGTGACCACGACGCCAGCGATGACGATGACCGCCACCGGGTAGATCATCGCGGACTTGACGTCTCCCTGGAGCTTGACGCTCTTCTCGATGTACTCGGCCAGCCGCTTCAGAATCGTGTCGAGGATACCGCCCGCTTCTCCGGCGGCAATCATGTTGGTGAAGAGCGGATCGAACGTCTTGGGGTGCTTCTTCATGGCGTCCGCCAGGGCGGCGCCCGACTCGACGTCTTCGCGCGTCTTCAGGATGACGGCGGCGAAGTTCTGGTGCGGCTCCTGCTTGCCCAGGATCTCGAGGCATTGCACGAGCGGAAGCCCGGCGTCGATCATGACGGAGAACTGCCGCACGAAGATGGCCAGGTTCTTTGACGGGACGCCCTTGCCGGGTTTGGGGCCGGCCGGTTTGCCCGCAGCCGCGGCCGCCTTCTTCGCCTTCGCGGCATCGATCCGCGTCACCATGATCTGCTCGCGGCGCAGCGCTGCGACCGCCGCATCCATGTTGTCGGCCGTATGTTCGCCGGACACCGTCTGCCCGGCGCGCGTTCGTCCCGAATAAGCAAATGTAGGCATAAATTCAGTTCTCAGCTGACAGCGCTCAGCTGTCAGTCAATCCGCGTCCAACGTCCAGCTTCCGGCTTCCGGCTTCCCGCTTCCAGCTTCCGCAGCTTCGCGCTCACCGCTTCCGCTTCACGTCGCACGTCGCACGTCGCACGTCGCGACGTTACCGTGTGGTAGGTGCCCGCGGCGGCAGCCCGGCTCCCGGCCGGCCCATACCCGCGCCCGGCACGACGCCGGTGCCGCGGCTGATTATCTGCTCGAGCTCGTCCTTCAGCGCCGACGCCGTCATCGCCGTGTCGAGCGAGATCAGGCGTTTGTGATAGAGCGTCGCGAGCGACTGATTCTGCGTCTGCATCCCGAGCTTCTCCTGGCCGGTCTGCATCGTCGAGTAGATCTGATGGACCTTGTCGTCCCGAATCAGGTTCCGGATGGCGGGGGTTGGGATGAGCACTTCGAGAGAAATGACCCGCCCTTTCCCGTCCAATCTCGGCATGAGCGCCTGACAGACAATGCCTTCGAGGACGAGCGAGAGCTGCGTCCGGATCTGCCCCTGCTGGTGCGCCGGGAAGACGTCGATGATGCGGTTGATCGTCTGCGCGGCGGAGTTCGTGTGCAGCGTCGCGAACGTGAGATGCCCCGTCTCGGCGATACGCAGCGCCGACTCGATCGTCTCCAGGTCCCGCAGCTCGCCGATGAGGACGATATCGGGGTCTTCGCGGAGCGCCGCACGGAGCGCCGCCGAGAAGCCGTGCGTGTCGCTGTGCACCTCGCGCTGGTTCACCAGGCACCCCTTGTGCTGGTGGATGTACTCAATCGGATCCTCGATCGTGAGGATGTGCTCGCGCCGCTCGGTGTTGATCTTGTCGATCATCGCCGCGAGCGTCGTCGACTTGCCGCTGCCGGTCGGACCGGTGACGAGCACGAGCCCGCGCGGCCGGTCGGCCAGTGTCGCGAGAACCGGCGGCAGACCGAGCTCGTCGAAGCCCTTGATCGTCTCGGGGATGACCCGGTAAACCGCCGCCACGGCGCCGCGCTGGTTGAAGACGTTGCAGCGAAAGCGCGCGAGGCCCCGGATGCCGAACGAGAAATCGAGCTCCAGCGACTCCTCGAACCGCTTTTTCTGGACGTCGGTCAGCACGCTGTAGGCGAGCCCCTTCGTTTCCGCCGGCCCGAGGATCGGCAGGTCGAGCGTCTGGAGCTTGCCGTGCACGCGGATCTGCGGTGGCGTGTTCGTCGTCAGGTGCAGGTCCGAGCCGCTCAGTTCGACAAGCGTCTTCAGAAGTTCAGGTAGTGTGGCCATCAGTGTCTCAGCTCTCAGCTGTCAGCTATCAGTTCAGTTCTCGGTCCTCAGCTGATAGCTGGAGCTGAGAGCTGATGTCTACTTGACCGTTTCGCGCGCCACTTCCTCGATCGTCGTGACGCCTTCCATCACCTTGTGGAGCCCGCTGCGGCGGAGCGTGATCATCCCTTCCTCGACGGCCTTGCGGCGGAGCTCGAGTCCGGAGGCGCCGACGAGAATCAGCTCGCGCAGCTGCTCGCCGATCTCCATCACCTCGTACAGACCGACGCGCCCCTTGTAGCCGGTGTTGTTGCACTTCTCGCAGCCGCTCCCCTTCTTCGGGACGACTGTCTGGGCTTCGTCCTGGGTGAATCCGGCCTCGACGAGCGCGGGAGGCGAGTGGCGCTCCTCCACCTTGCAGTGCGTGCAGATCCGGCGGACGAGGCGCTGGGCGCAAATCAGATTGACCGAGCTCGCGACGAGGAAGGGCTCGATGCCCATGTTCATCAGCCGGTTGATCGTGCTCGGCGCATCGTTCGTGTGCAGCGTCGAGAGCACGAGGTGCCCCGTCAGTGCGGCCTTGACGGCAATTTCCGCGGTCTCGAAGTCGCGGATTTCGCCGACCAGGATGATGTTCGGGTCCTGCCGGAGAAAGGACCGCAGCGCGGCGGCGAAGTTCAACCCGATGTTCTCGCGGACCTGGACCTGGTTCACGCCGACCAGGTTGAACTCGACCGGATCTTCGGCGGTCATGATGTTGGTCTCGGTCGTGTTGATCTTCGCGATCGACGAATAGAGCGTGTTCGTCTTGCCGCTGCCGGTCGGTCCGGTGACGAGCACGAGGCCCCACGGCTTGGCGATCGCGACCTCGAGCTTCTTGAGCGAGTTCGGCTCGAACCCGAGCTTCGTCATGTCGAGCATCAGCTTGTCCTTGTCGAGCAGACGCATGACGATCTTTTCGCCAAAGAGCGTCGGCAGACACGACACGCGGAAGTCGATTTCCTTCGTGGTCCCGTTGTCGGCGAACCGGATCTTGATGCGGCCGTCCTGCGGCAGCCGCTTCTCGGCGATATCGAGCTTCGCCATGATCTTGACGCGCGACGTGATCGCGTCGCGGAACTTCATCGGCGGAGCCATGACGTTGTACAAAATGCCGTCAATCCGGAACCGGACGCGGAACTCCTTCTCGTACGGCTCGACGTGAATGTCGCTGGCCCCCTTCTGAATCGCCGACATCAGCATCAGGTTCACGAGCCGGATGACCGGCGCCTCCCCTCCCTGCCGCTCGAGCGAGGCGACGTCGATCTGCTCCAGCTCCTGGAGGACTTCGACGTCCTCGTCGACGATGGCTGCCGATTCCTCCAGCGCCTTCGTGACCATGTCGAGCGACGCCGCGCTCGACATCGAGTCGGCCTGGCTGGTCACCGAGACGGTTTCGCGGGGGCCCCGCGGAGCAGGCGTGGTGTAGTACCTTCTGGATCGCCTCGACGACGGCGGTTTCGGACGCGACGACCGGCTCCACGTTGTAGCCCGTCATGAACTTGATGTCGTCCATGGCGAACACGTTGGTCGGGTCCGTCATCGCGATCGTCAGCGTCGCGCCGGCGCGGCTGAGCGGGACGATCTGATACTTGTGCGCGGTCTCGGACGGAATCAGCTTGATGATCGAGGCGTCAATCTCGAACTGCGTCAGATTGATGGAGGGGACGCCGGTACTGTTTGCTGAGGAAAGCGGTGATTTCCTCATCCTTCACGTACCCGAGCTTGACCAGATTGAAGCCGAGCTTGCCGCCATTGGTCTTCTGATAGGTCAGCGTCTCCTGCAACTGGGCAGGAGTGATGCGCTTTTCTTTCAGCAGCAACTCGCCAATACGGACGGGCATCGTTCAGGCTCTGGTCGTGAGAGGGCCGTGGGAAATGCGGCGAGACGCGAGGTAAAGCTGGGGGATCAGTATTGGTACATGGCTTGACACTTTTTGTCAAGTGTACTGTGGCGCTGCTTGGGATGACAGAAAGGAACAGTGAAGAACAGTGAATCCCCGCGAAAGGAGGGGATTCAGGGATCACGGATTCGGGATTCGGGATTCGGGATTCGGGATTCATGACGGCTCGGTAGCTGACGGCTGATAGCTGACGGCTGATAGCTGAATTAGTATCCGAACCGGCCCGCCACTCCCCAGCCTCGGGCAGCCTTGTCCGACCCGCCGGTGACCTGGACATCGACGAGAAAAGACGCCGTGGCGGCGAAACTCGCGCCGGCACTGACGGTCGGAGCGCGCTCGCCGGCCGTATTGACGCTGACCCCCCCGCGCAGGAACGCCCGCCGGTGGACGCGCCCTTCGGTGCCTGCGGCGAACGTCCTGATCGGCCCGGCGGGCCCGTGCGATTCGAGCAGATCCGAATCCGCCGCCACGACCCACCCCTCGACCGGAGCCACCGAGACGCCCGCCCGCGCCTGCCGCTCGAGGTTCAGGGATCTCCCGCCGGGCGTCCTGAATGCCGGCTCCGAGACGTTTCTCACCGTCAGGCCCGCCTTCACCCGGCCGAGCGTCGCCATGACGCCGAGATCCGCATCGAAACGCGTCGTGCCCTCCGCTGTCAGATCGCCGTGATCGTCCAGCAGGTTGTCTCGCTCGGTCGCCGGCTGTTGGGTCGAGGAGGCCACGCCCCGCACCAGCTTCAGCGTGGCGCCGACCGCCATCCCGGGCGCGATCGACTGCACGAGGGTCGCGCCGACGTGATGGGTCACCAGGGAGTTCGCCTCGACCACGGCGGGACCGACCAGCGTCTGGAGCGGCTTCAGGTCAATCGAACGCAGGCGGTAGTAGGACAGCCCCAAGGCCGGGACCCCGAGGGCCATCAGGAACCCCGAGCGGCTCGCCGCGGGACCTTCGTTCGGGGTGTCCAGTTCAGCGGTATTTCTGTCGAGCACGAAAGTGAAGAGCGCTCCTGAGGCGAAACCGGCCGGATTCCAGTAAACGGCAGAGGCATCGTCAGCCACTCCGACGAATGCGCCCCCCATGCCCGCCGCCCGGGTGCCGACGGTCTCAAACGACTGGGCAGCGGCTGACCCGACCGAGACGGCCAGAGCGGCAATGGCGGAGAGGCCCAAGTGACGCATCCTCATCCGACAAAGCTTAGCGTACGACCCTGCTGGCCCGTCCTTGAGGAACAAGGACTTGGAGTGCGTCGATCGTTCGGTTTCGAAACATCAGGGGGCTCTCCGACGTATTGCAAGGTGCTAGAATCGTTCGTCCCACCGGCCGAATCCGGGAGGACGCACCCCCTCAAACTATGGCCGACATTTCCGCTCAATCCGGAGCGACTCGTCCTCCGATGAGTCTCCTCTCGCGCTTCATCGGCATCATTACCGCACCGCGGGCGACTTACGAGTCCGTCGTCGCCAACCCGAAATGGTTCGGGATGCTGGCGCTGGTATCCGTGCTGATGGCTGTCATCGTCGGCGGGTTCCTGCTGACCAGAGTCGGCCAGGAGGCCTGGCTCGACGCCGCTACCGCGGCCGGCCCGGTGAGCGAGCAGCAGCTCCAGGGCATGGAGACGTTCGCGCCGTTTGTCGGCTACTTCATGATGGCCGTGTTCCTGATCGTGGGCCCGCTGTTCCTGGTCGTGATCTCCGGCATTCTCTTCGCAGTCTT
Source organism: uncultured Acidobacteriota bacterium (assembly GCA_963749835.1). GTDB lineage: Bacteria > Acidobacteriota > Vicinamibacteria > Vicinamibacterales > 2-12-FULL-66-21 > JALZOC01. Next base: position 559,913 of record CAVVOD010000001.1, on the reverse strand, counting down.
CAATGCGGCGCTCGGAGGAGACGCCAGCTTCAAGCAGGTGTTCACTGTTGCCGTGCACGCCGGGCCGATCGGGCTGCTGGCGCAGCTGTTCACGGTGCCACTCAACTACATGCGCGGCACGATGTCGAGCTCGACGAACCTGGGCGTGCTCACCCAATCGATGCTCGACGACAGTTCGTTCCTCGCAAAGCTGCTTGGGGCGATTGACATCTTCATCATCTGGCAGCTCGTCGTCCTGGCGATCGGGCTGGCCGTTCTCTATCGCCGCCGCACGCAGCCGATCGCGACTTCGCTGTTCGTGCTGTACGCCGTCATCGCGGTGATTATCGCCTTCGTCAAACGTGGAGCTGGAGCATGAGCCGGAACAAGAAGATTCTCGTGGGCGTCGCCATCGTGCTCGTACTGGGCGCGGTCGCGTTCGCCAACGTGAAGTTCAAGCGGACCGAAGGTCTGGAAGTGACGACCGAGGCGGTTCAGAAACGTCACCTCGAAGCCATCGTCTCCGCGTCCGGCAAGATCCAGCCGAAGCGGGATGTGAACATCAGCGCCGATACGATGGGCCGCGTCACCGACCTGGCCGTGGACGAGGGTGTCCGCGTCAAGAAGGGACAGTTCCTCCTGCAGATCGACCCGCGCAACCTGAGGTCCGCCGTGCAGCGGACGGAAGCCTCGCTGGCGGCCGCACGCTCGAACGCCGAGCAGGTCCGGCTGGCGCTCGACAGCGCCCGCGTCGCACTGAAACAGGCGCAGGACAACTACAAGCGGCAGCAGGATCTCTGGAAAGGGGGGCTCACCACCCGCGAGACCCTGGAACGCGCCGAGAACGACTTGAAGGCCCGCCAGGCGGACCTCTCATCGCAGGAGCAGAACGTCAAGACGATGCAGCTCCGCATGGAATCCGAGAGCGCGACGGCCGAAAGCGCCCGTTTCGACCTGAGCAAGGTTCGCATCGAGTCCCCGATTGACGGCATCGTGACGCGACGGAACATCGAGGAGGGGGAAACGGTCGTCATCGGCACGATGAACAACGCCGGCACGGTCCTCCTGACCATCGCGGACATGTCCATCATCCAGGCGGAAGTCGAAGTCGACGAGACCGACATCCCGACGCTGCGCATGGGACAGCCGGCGAAGATCACCATCGACGCCATGCCCGGGCAGACGTTCACGGGGAAGGTGACGGAAATCGGCAACAGCCCGATTCAGGCGACGACCGGCGCCACCTCCAGTACCCAGGCGACGAACTTCAAGGTGGTGGTCACGCTCGACAAGGAGATCGCCGAAGTCCGCCCTGGGTTTACGTGCACGGCGGAAATCACGACCGCGGTGCGTGAGAAGGCCATCGCGGTTCCCATCCAGGCGACGACGGTCCGCGAGCTCGTGCTCGACGAAAAAGGGAACGTCGTCCGCCCGCCGGAGACCGACAAGAAGCGCCGCCCCGTTGCCGGGGCCGCGCAGACCGCCGAGCTCAAGCCCGGTCAGACGAAGAAGGAGCTCGAGGGCGTGTTCACGGTTCAGAACGGGAAGGCGCAGTTCACGCCCGTCAAGACGGGCGTGGCTGGAGAGAAGTACTTCGAGGTCCTCTCGGGTGCCAAGGAAGGAGACGTCGTCATCACCGGCCCTTTCTCCTCGGTGCGTGAGCTGGCGGACGGTACGGCAGTCAAGCCGACCGCAGCCGGCAGCACGACGACGACACCGAAAAAGTGAACCAGTTCTTCGAAGCGGCGGCCATCGCGCTGAACGCAATCTGGACGAACAAGCTCCGGTCGTTCCTGACCGTCCTCGGCAACATCGTCGCGGTCACGTCGATCATCGCGGTCGTGTCCCTGGTGCAGGGCATGAACGCGTACGTCAGCGACGCCATCATCTCGGATGTGGGCGCCGACAACTTCACGATCCAGCGTGTCGGCGTGACGCGCACGGAGGAGGAAGAAGAGAAGGCCCGCAACAATCCCCGGATCACGACTGACGATGCCCTCGCTGTCCGCAAGTTCAGCGACAACATCTCTGCCGTCGCGGCGCAGGCCGGCTCGGGCACGCGGATTACGTACAAGGACGTGGTCCTGGACAACGTCAGCGTCTCGGGCGTGTCCCGCGAATACATCAATTTCTCCCGGTACAACGCCGAGGTGGGTCGGCTCATCAGCCCGCTCGAAGTCGATCGCGACCGCCCGTTGACGGTCCTCGGCTGGCAGACAGCGGACCGGTTGTTCGGCCGCGTCGATCCCCTCGACAAGGTCATCAAGATCGGGGGGCTGCACTTCCGCGTCGTCGGCGTCAGCGAGAAGAAGGGGTCGATCTTCGGCCAGTCGCAGGACGAGTTCGCCATCATTCCGCTGGGGGTCTTCCGGAAGATCTTCGGGGCCAGACCGGGTCTCGAGATCATCGTGAAGCCCCGGTCGCCGGAGGTGCTGCGGGCCGCCATGGACGACGCGACGGTCGCACTCAGAATCGAGCGCCGCCTCCGTGCCGCGAAGAGCGACAACTTCGGCATGTTCACGTCCGATACGATCCTCGGCATTTACGAACAGGCCACGAAAGGCATCTTCGCCGTGCTCATCGGCGTCGTCGCGCTGTCGCTCGTCGTCGGCGGCATCGTCATCATGAACATCATGCTGATGGTCGTCAGCGAGCGCACGCGCGAGATCGGCCTTCGCAAGGCGCTCGGCGCGCGACGCCGGGACATCGTCTGGCAGATCCTCACGGAATCCGTGACGCTCTCGACCTTCGGCGGCCTCGTCGGAACGCTGCTGGGATTCGGGCTGGCTGTTCTCATCAGCAAGCTGTCGCCGCTTCCCGCGTCCGTGGAGGTGTGGTCGATTGCCATGGGGCTCGGCATCACCGCGATCGTCGGCCTGTTCTTCGGGATGTATCCTGCGATGCAGGCCGCCTCGCTCGATCCGATCGAAGCGCTGCGACGCGAGTAGACTCGGGGATCGGGGATCGGGGATTCGGATTCGTAGCTTCCGGCTTTAGCCGGAAGGTTCCGGGTTCGGGACACGTAGCTTCCGGCTTTAGCCGGAAGCCGGAAGCCGGAAACTGAGAGCTGACAGCTGATAGCTGAGAACTGATTTATGGCCGCCTTACGCGCCGGACTGCTCCGGGAAATCGTGACGATGTCGGTTCAGACGCTGCGCACCAGCAAGATGCGCTCGGCGCTGACCGTGCTCGGCGTCGTCATCGGCATCACGTCGATCGTCGGCATGACCTCGCTCATCCGCGGGTTCGACGAATCCCTGCGCGAGTCGATGAGCGCCGCCGGCCCCAACACCATCTACGTCCAGAAGATGGGTGCCGTCAGCTGGGGCTCGGGCAAGAGCTTCCAGGAAGTCATCAAGCGCCCGAACCTCACGATTGCGGACGCCAATGCGATCGCGCGCAATGCCCCCTCGGTGGCGCTCGTCGACGTGTGGCTGGGCGTCATGGGCAACAACAGCCGCTCGCGCGTCTACTACAAGAGCACGCGCACCAAACAGCTGACGATTTTCGGGGCGACTGAAAACTTCGCGGCCGTGAGCTTCACGCCGCTCGCGCTCGGACGTTTCTTCGTGCCCGTCGAAGTCGAGCACCGCCGGCAGGTCGTCGTCCTCGGACAGACCCCGTACCAGTCGCTCTTTCCCAACACGGATCCCATCGGCAAGAAGGTGCGCATCGGCAGCAACGAGTTCACCGTGGTCGGTGTGGTGGAAAAGCGCCCGACGCCCGGCGGGTTCAACACCGGCGCGGACGACTTCGCCGTCATTCCGTACACGACACACGAGAAGTTCTACGGCAAGGTGCCGACGGGCAAGGGCAGCACCGGTAACTTCAACAGCGCCATCCGGTCGGCGATGATCGCCATCATTCCGCGCGAGGATGCGTCCCGCGAGCAGGCACTCTCGGAAGTCGAGCAGATCATGCGGATCCGGCACAACCTGAAGCTGGATGATCCGAACGACTTCGACCTCGTCACGTCCGACGCGATCCTGAAGATCTGGGATCAGATCAGCCGGGCCACCGTGCTGGCGCTCGTCGTCATCTCGTCGATCGCGCTGATGGTCGGCGGCATCGGCGTGATGGCGATCATGATGATCTCGGTGACCGAGCGCACGCGCGAGATCGGCGTCCGGAAGGCGCTCGGCGCGCGCCGCAGAGAAATCCTCTGGCAGTTCCTGATCGAAGCGGCGTTCCTGACGTCCGCCGGCGGCCTGCTCGGGATCTTCTTCGGCAGCAGCATCGGCCTCGTCATCCACTGGCTGTCCGGATTCCCCGTCTCGCTGCCCTGGTGGTCGTTCGCGATCGGCATCGGCTTCTCCGCCACCATCGGCATCTTCTTCGGTCTCTTCCCCGCCATCAAGGCGTCACGGTTGGATCCGATAGAAGCGTTACGCTACGAGTAGCTATCAGCTTCCAGCTTCCAGCTTCCAGCTTCCAGCTTCCAGCTTCCGGCTTCCGGCTTCCGGCTTCCGGCTTCCGGCTTCCGGCTTGCAGTCCCTGTATCAGTTCAAGGAGACAGGGCGATGCAGGACTATCGCAACTTGCACGTGTGGCAAAAGGCTCACGCTCTCGCGTTAGCAACGTACGGAATTTCTGCGTACCTGCGACACCCTGAGGCCTGGCCACTACGCGACCAGGCGTTGCGAGCGGCCATATCGATCCCCTCCAACATTGCGGAAGGTGCCGGCCGAGGTTCAGATCCCGACTTTCGCCGATTCCTGCTCCACTCATTGGGATCCTGCAATGAACTTGAGTATGATTTGCTTCTTGCGCGGGAGCTGGGATTCCTGCCTTCGCAGGTCCAAGCTAAGCTGGCGGGCGAACTCGAGGGAGTTCGACGAATGCTCTCCAGCCTCGTGCAACGTCTGAGTCCTCGCAAGCTGCGGGTCTGAGATCCAGAGCGGACGGCAACTGGCCCTGGGTCTTGCACCAAACGCCGGTCTGCTGGAAGCTGGTAGCTGGAAGCTGGAAGCCTCGGAGGTCCCCGCCATGAGAGTCTATGATGCGCCGAGCATCCGGAACATCGCCCTTGTCGGCCACAGCGGCGCCGGTAAGACACAGCTGGTATCGGCGCTCCTCTTCGATGCCGGCGCGGTCAACCGCCTCGGGCGGGTGGACGACGGCACGACGGTCACGGATTACGACGACGAGGCCATCGCCAGGAAGCACACGCTGGCGTGCAGTCTCGCCTACGTCGAGTGGAATAAACACAAGATCAACCTCATCGATACGCCGGGCATCGCAAATTTTCTGAGCGATGCCAGGGCGGCGCTGCGCGTGGCGGATGCCGCGCTCGTGGTCGTCGACGGCGTGCACGGCTCGGAAGTCTCGACGGAGAAAGTGTGGGCCGCGGCGGAAGAACTGCAGTTGCCGCGGATCATTGCCATCAACCGCATGGATCGGGAGCGCGCGAGCTTGGAACGGTCGCTCGAGTCGCTGCGCGGCGTGTTCGGACGCGCGGTGGTGCCGCTCCAGCTGCCGATCGGCGAAGACAGAGGATTCCGGGGCGTCGTCGATCTCGTCGCGATGAAGGCCTGGACGTTTGCGGACGACGAGAGCGGGAAGCCCACGCAGGCGGACATTCCGGGCGTGCTGCTGGAGCCCGCGCAGGCTGCGCGTGACGCGCTCATCGAGATGGTCGCCGAAGCCGACGATGAACTGATGGAGAAGTTCTTCGATGCGGGGACGCTGACGCAGGACGAGCTCGTCAGGGGACTCAAGCGCGCCATAGGAGCCGCACGCATCTTTCCGGTGCTGTGCTGCTCGGCGACGGCGAATGCGGGGATGCAGCCGATCCTCGACGCGCTGATTGCGTATGCGCCGTCGCCGGCAGAGCGGCCGGTGCGGGGGATCGACGGCCGCACAGAAGAACAGATCGCTCTCGCGCCAGACGAGAATTCGCCGGCTTCGGCATTCATCTGGAAGACCGTGGCGGACCCGTTCGCCGGGCGCATCACGATGTTCAGGGTCGTGACGGGCTCGCTGAAGGCGGATTCAACAGTCCAGAACGTGACAAGGAACACGACCGAGCGGCTCGGCCATCTCGTGCTGCTGCAGGGAAAGACGCAGACCGCCGTGCCGGAGATCAAGGCGGGGGACATCGGCGCCGTCGCGAAGCTCAAGGAGAGCCAGACGAGCGACCTGATCGCAGAGAAGCCGCTCCCCTTCACGCTCCCCCCGATTACGTTTCCCGAGGCGGTGATCTCGTACGCCATCGAGCCGAAGAGCCGGGGCGACGAGGAAAAGATCAGCACGGCGCTGCACCGGCTGCAGGAGGAAGATCCGACCGTCACCTACACACGTGATGCGCAGACCAAGGAGCTGCTCATCGCCGGACAGGGTCAGTCGCACATCGAAGTGACTGTCGCCAAGCTGAAGCGGCGTTTCGGGGTCGAGGTCATCCTGAAACTGCCGCGCATTCCGTACCGCGAGACGATCACCGCGTCCGTCGAAGCGCACGGGCGTCACAAGAAGCAGACCGGCGGCCACGGGCAGTTCGGCGACTGCAAGGTGAAGTTCGAGCCGCTGCCGCGCGGCAGCGATTTCGAGTTCGCGAACGATATTTTCGGCGGATCGATCCCCCGCCAGTTCGTGCCCGCGATCGAGAAGGGGATCCAGGATGCGCGGCTGCGCGGATTCCTGGCCGGGTATCCGATGGTCGATTTCCGCGCCACGGTGTTCGATGGATCGTTCCACGCCGTGGACTCGAACGAGCTCTCGTTCAAGATGGCGGGCTCACTGGCATTCAAGGACGGCATGTCGAGGGCACGCCCGACGCTCCTCGAGCCCGTGATGGACGTGGAGGTCTACGCGCCGAACGACTACGCGGGTGACCTGATGGGGGATCTCAACAGCCGGCGCGGCCGGATCGGGGGGATGGATACGAGGGGAGCGACGACGATCATCCGGGCCAAGGTGCCGATGTCGGAGATGCTGACGTACGAACAGCACCTGACGTCAGCGACGGGCGGGCGTGGGTCGTACCACATGGAGTTCTCCCACTACGAGGAGGTCCCCTCTCACCTGCACGGCAAGATCATTTCGGCAGCCCGTGCGGAGCACGGACACGAAACGACCGAGGAAGTCTGAACCGTGTTCGGCGGTTCAGACTTCCCGGGATTCGGGATCAGGGATCAGGGATCAGGGAACAGCAGGGACTCGCCTGCCGCGGCGTAGGCGGGGGATTCGGGATTGGGGATCAGGGATGAGAAAAACTGGAAGCCGGAAGCCGGAAGCTGAAAGCTGAAAGCTGAAAGCTGAAAACGCTAAGTCGAGGGCCGACTCGAACATCGGCCCTCGAACTTTTTTACGCTCCGCCCGACTTTCGCGGCGCGCGCGGGGCTGAGGCCTTGCCCTTCGTCGTGGCGCGGCCTCCCTTGTCGCTCTTGAGTTGACGCGACGGCTTGGCCTTGTTCTCGGTCGGCTCGTCGGCGCCCTCTTCACCTTCGGTCTTCTTGCCGCGAAGGCGCTCGGCTGCCGCGCGCAACCGGCCGCCGACGCCCTTCGGCTTCGCCTTGGCCGCTGAAGCCGCCTTCTCCGTCTCCGCATTCGGGTTGAACTCGCTGCCGACGAGCTCGATCTGCGCGACTTCCGCGCTGTCGCCCCGGCGATAGCCGATCCTCAGGATGCGGGTGTAACCGCCGGGCCGCCCTTCGAACCTCGGCGCGATGGTGTCGAACAGCTTGCCGACCACGTCGCGGTCCTGGATGTCGCGCAGGACGAGCCGCCGCGCGTGCAGGGACTTGCCGTTCGCGTCGCCGGCCGCGAGCCCGCGCTTGGCCAGCGTGATGATGCGCTCGACGAACGGGCGGAGCTCCTTCGCCTTCGGCACGGTCGTTTCGATGCGCTCGTGGAGGATGAGCGCCGCGGCCTGGTTCCGCAGCATCGCGATGCGATGCTCGGTGACGCGGCCGAGCTTCCGGTGACTGACTCTGTGACGCATGATGTTTCTGTCCTATTTCAGCTGTCAGCTATCAGCCGTCAGCTCTTAGCCTTGAAGATCTCGCCGCACTTCTCGAAATCCTTGGCACCAATAACTGAGAGCTGACAGCTGATGGCTGATAGCTGCCTTAGTCCTGTGAGTGGGCTGCCGGCTGATCCAGGCGCATGCCGAGGCTCAGCCCCATACCGGACAGGATTTCCTTGATCTCGTTCAGCGACTTGCGGCCGAAGTTCTTCGTCTTCAGCATCTCCCCTTCGGTCTTCTGCACGAGCTCGCGAATCGTCCGGATGTTCGCGTTCTTGAGGCAGTTGTAGGACCGGACCGAGAGCTCGAGCTCCTCGACGCTCTTGTCGAGGTTCTCGTTGAGCGCCGCCCGCGGCGTATCGGCGAGCGCGTCCAGCTGCAGATCACCCACGTCTTCGAGGTTGATGAAGATGTTCAGGTGGTCGCGAATCAGCTTCGCCGAGAGCGACACGGCGTCGCGCGGCGTGACGGACCCGTTGGTCCACACGTCGACCGTCAGCTTGTCGTAGTCGGTCGTCTGGCCGAGGCGCGCCGCCTCGACGAGGTAGTTGACCTTCTTGACCGGCGAGTGCACCGAGTCAATCGGGATCCAGCCGATGCCGAGATCCTCGTCGAAGTTCTTGTCCGCCGACACGTAGCCGCGTCCGCGCTTGACGCGCATCTCCATGTGGAGCTTCCCGCCTTCGGACACGGTCGCGATGTGCGCGTCCGGCTCGAGGATTTCCACGTCGGCATCCGTCTCGATGTCGCTCGCCTTGACCACGCCCGCCTTCGCGATCCGCAGGTACAGGGTCTTGGTCGAATCGACGTGCATCTTCAGCGGAACCTGCTTGAGGTTCAGGATGATGTCCGTCGCGTCTTCGGTGACGCCCGGAATCGGCGAGAACTCATGCAGGACGCCGTCGATCTTGACCGCCGTGACCGCCGCCCCTTCGATGGACGACAGCAGCACGCGACGAAGCGCATTCCCGACCGTCGTCCCGAACCCGCGCTCGAACGGCTGCGCGTAGAACCGGCCGAACCTGTCCGTGAGCGTCTCGCGCTCGAACTCCAGCCGCTTGGGCCGCTGAAAACCTTTCCAGAGCATTTCTCTATCTGTCCTTTCAATCGCGGTCCCGAACCTTGGGGCCACGCCAGACCTGCCGTTACGTCCTCCGCCTCCCACCGCAGGTCTGGAAAGGCTGCGGGCGAAGGACTTCTTCCGGCTGAAGCCGGAAGCTACTCCGAGCTGTCAGTTCTCAGCTGTCAGCCATCAGTGAATCTACTGAGCGCTGAGAGCCGAACGCTGAGAGCTTACTTGCTGTAAAGCTCGACGATCAGCTGCTCCTGCACCGGCAGGTTGATCTGCTCGCGCGTCGGGAGCGACTGGATGCGGCCGCTCAACTGGCCGGCATCGAACAGCAGCCACTCGGGGATGCCGCGTCCCTTTACTTCTTCCATCGCATGGACGATCGCGGTGTTCTGGGCGCTCGTTCCGCGGACCGTCACCACGTCGCCCGCCTTGAGCGAATAGGACGGCACGTCGACTTTGCGGCCGTTGACCATGAAGTGCCCGTGGCGCACGAGCTGCCGCGCCTGCGCGCGCGACGTGGCCAGGCCGAGCCGGTAGATGACGTTGTCGAACCGCCGCTCCAGCAGCTGCAGCAGCGTCTCGCCCGTGATGCCGCGCGTGCGGTCGGCCATCTCGAAGTAGCGCCGGAACTGGTTCTCCAGGACGCCGTAGATGCGCTTGACCTTCTGCTTCTCGCGCAGCTGCAGGCCGTAGCCGACAAGCTTCGCCTTGCGGAGTTTGCCGTGCTGCCCTGGCGGGAGATTGCGCTTTTCGATGGCGCACTTCTCCGTGTAGCAGCGCTCCCCCTTGAGAAAGAGCTTCATGCCTTCGCGCCGGCAGAGCCGGCAGACGGGACCGATATAACGGGCCATTCTTCTTGATCCTTGTCGTTTTCAGCTATCAGCTATCAGCTTTCAGCTATCAGCGGGCAGCACTGAAAGCTGAGAGCTGAGCGCTGATGACTACTCCGTCAGTTCCCTACACTCGTCTCCGCTTCGCCGGCCGGCACCCGTTGTGCGGAATCGGCGTGACGTCGCGGATCGACTTCACGTCAATCCCGATCGTCTGCAGCGCGCGGATGGCGGACTCGCGCCCGGCGCCCGGGCCCTTCACGCGGACCTCGACGCTGCGCATGCCGAACGCCTTCGCGGCGTTGCCGGCCGCAATGGCGGCCTGGGTCGCTGCGAACGGCGTTCCCTTCCGGGAGCCCTTGAAGCCGATCCCGCCGGCGCTCGACCACGCAACCACGGCCCCTTCCGGATCCGTAATCGTGATGATCGTGTTGTTGAACGAGGCCTGGATGTGTGCGAACCCGTGGTGCACAATCCGCTTCTCCCCGCGCTTCTTGAACGCCTTCTTCTTGACGGGGCGACCTGCGCCCTTTTTGCCGCCTTCGGGCGGCGCCGACGCGTCGATAGTTTCGATCTTGGCCATATCTCTAGCTCTCAGCTTTCAGCTTTCAGCTATCAGCGCCTCACAACAGCCAGCTCTCTGCTGAGAGCCGACGGCTGAGAGCTGACAGCTAAACCGTTTTCTTCTTCGCCACCGCACCCTTGCGCGGGCCCTTCCGGGTGCGCGCGTTCGTCTTGGTGCGCTGACCACGTACCGGCAGGTTGCGGCGGTGGCGCAGCCCGCGATAGCTGCCGATTTCCATCAATCGCTTGATGTTGAGCGAAATCTCCTTGCGGAGATCGCCTTCCACGCGCCCCTGCTCTTCGATCACCCGGCTGATCTTCCGGACGTCCTCCTCCGACAGATCCTTGATGCGGATGTCCGGACTCACCCCGGCTGCCGTGAGAATGTCGACCGAGCGCTTGCGCCCGATGCCGTAGATGTACGTGAGCCCGATCTCGATGCGCTTGGCCCGCGGAAGATCGATGCCAGCAATACGTGCCATGTCCTTTTGATCCTTCTAGCTATCAGCTATCAGCTGTCAGCCATCAGCTGTCCGCCGTCAGCCCTGAAGGCTGAGAGCTGAACGCTGAGAGCTGGGACTATCCCTGTCTCTGCTTGTGCTTCTGATTCGCGCAGATCACCCGCACCACCCCCTGGCGGCGGACGATCTTGCACTTGTCACAAATCTTCTTCACCGACGCTCGGACCTTCATAACGTTCCTTTTCCCTGGTCGTTCATCGCGACTTCACGACGGCGACTATCCGGCCGCGCGTCAGATCGCGCGGCGAGAGCTCCATCCGTACGCGGTCCCCGATGAGCACCCGGATGAAATTCCGTCCGGGCCCGCCGGGCGCGTGCGCCACGACCTCGCGCTGCCGCTCGATGCCGACCCGATACAACCCGTGGGGCAGCGCTTCGAGCACCGTCCCCTCGACCGTGACCGCGCCGTCGCGCCCGGTCTCCGCCACGAACGCTACCCCGCCGGCGCCGGCACGGTGCGCCTGGTCAGTACCAGCGGACCGTTCTTCGTGACGGCGACGGTATGCTCGAAGTGCGCCGACAGGCTGCCGTCCTTCGTCACGGCCGTCCAGCCATCCGCGAGCACCTTCACCGCCGGCCGTCCCACGTTCACCATCGGCTCGATCGCGAGGGTCATGCCTTCCGCGAGCCGCGGCCCGCGCCCGGGCTCTCCGTAATTCGCAATCTGCGGCTCTTCGTGCAGCGCCGATCCGATCCCGTGGCCGACGAACTCCCGCACCACCGACAGCCCGTGCGCCTCGACGTGCTGCTGAATCGCATGGCCGATGTCGGAGATGCGCCCCCCCAGCCGGACCTGCTCGATGCCCTTCTCGAGCGACTCCTGCGTCACGCGCAGCAGCGTCGCCGCCACGTCGGACACGCGCCCCACGGGGACGGTGACCGCCGAATCACCGTAGAACCCATTGAGCTTCACGCCCATGTCGAGCGAGATGATGTCCCCCTCGACGAGCGCCCGGGCCGACGGAATGCCGTGCACCACCTGCTCGTTCACCGACGCGCAGAGCGTACGCGGATAGCCGCGATACCCCTTGAACGCCGGCTCCGCGCCGGCGGCCCGCACCAGCCGTTCGGCCGCGGCGTCGAGATCGGCCGTCGTCACACCGGGCGCGACCATCGTCGCGAGCTCGGCCAGGACGTTGGCGACGAGCGCGTTCGCCGCGCGCATCCGTTCGATCTCCGCCGCCGACTTGCACACGATCAATTCAGCGCTCCCGGAGCGTGGGCTTGTAGCGCCCGGTCCAGCGCCGCGTCGATCGCCGCCGTCACGACGTCCGGCGGCTGGTTGCCGTCGATCGCGGTGAACGACTCGCGCCCCGCGTAGTACTGGACCAGCGGCCGCGTCTGCCGCAGGTAAATCTTCAGCCGCTCCCGCACAATCTCAATCCCATCGTCGACGCGCGTCACGAGCGCGCCGCCGCACTTGCCGCACTTCGTCGTCCATTCGGGCGCCGCATTCGAACCGCAGTGGCCGCAGATCCGGCGGGTCGCGAGCCGCCTCACGAGCACGTCCTCCGGTACCACGATGTCGAGCACCACCAGAGGGCCGCGGTCCTCGACCATCCGATCGAGCGCCATCGCCTGCACGACGGTCCGCGGAAACCCGTCGAGCACGAACCCGCCGCGGGCGTCCTGCTGGTTCAGGCGACTGCACACGATCGAGATCATGATGTCGTCACCGACGAGGTTGCCGGACTCCATCGTCCCTTTCGCGGCGAGGCCGACGTCCGTTCCCTCCTGCGCCGCCTCGCGGAGAATGTCGCCGGTCGAAATCTTCGGCAGCGTCCTCGTGCGCGACAGCCGCTCCGCCTGCGTGCCCTTGCCGGCGCCCGGCGGCCCGAGCAGGACCACGTTCAGGGCGCCCGGAAAGGCGCCGCTCTGCCCACTCACTTACTGGCCCCGCCGCCCACGGATTCGAGTCTTCTTCATGAAGCCATCGTAATGCCGCATGATGAGCTGCGACTCGACCTGCTGCACGGTGTCCATCGCCACGCCCACGATGATGAGCAGCGACGTGCCGCCGAAGAAGAAGCTCACGCCCATGCCTTGCGTGATGAAGCTCGGCAGCATGGCGTCCAGCCGCTCGCCGATGAACGGAATCGGCGCCACCTTGAACCCGCTGATGAGGAACGTCGGCAGAATCGCGACCATCGCGAGGTAGACGGCGCCGACGATCGTGATGCGCGTCAGGATCGTGTCGATGTACTCCGCCGTCCGTTTCCCTGGCCGGATCCCCGGAATGAACCCGCCGTACTTCCGCATGTTCTCCGCCACGTCATCCGGATTGAAGATGATCGCGGTGTAGAAGTAGCAGAAGAAGATGATCCCTATCACGTAGAGCAGGTCGTGCAGCGGCATGCCGGGCGCGATCTGTTCGAGAGGGGCCTGCAGCCAGGCGAAGCGCCCACCCGTCACCAGCGGCGCGAGCGTCGCCGGGAACGCCAGGATGGACGACGCGAAGATCACCGGGATGACGCCGCCCGTATTCACCTTCAACGGAATGTGCGTGCTCGACCCGCCATACATCCGGCGGCCGACGACGCGCTTCGCGTATTGGACGGTCACCCGCCGGTGACCCCGCTCGACGAACACAATCGCGGCAATGACGGCGAACATCAGGATGACGAGCGCCACCAGGCGGAGCAGGCCCATCTGGCCGGTCCTCAACTGCTCCAGCGTCGTGATCACCGCATGCGGCAGGCCGACGACGATGCCGGCGAAGATGATGAGCGACATGCCGTTGCCGATGCCGCGCTCGGTAATCTGCTCACCAAGCCACATCACGAAAATCGATCCGGTCGTCAACGTCAGGACCGTCAGCAGCCGGAATCCCCAGCCCGGGTCGTAGACCAGCGGGAGCCCTCCCGCGATGCCGGTGTTCCGCTCCAGGAAGTACGCGATCCCGAGCGCCTGGACCACGCTCAGCACGATGGTGCCGTAGCGCGTGTACTGCGTAATCTTGCGCCGCCCGAGCTCCCCCTCTTTCGAAATGCGCTCGAGGTACGGCCAGACGACCGTCAGCAGCTGCAGGATGATCGACGCGCTGATATACGGCATGATGCCCAGCGCGAAGATCGTCATCTGCGAGAGGTTCTGGCCCGAGAACATGTCGTACAGGCCGAACATCGTGTTCTTCGCCTGGTCCACCAGCACCGCCAGCGCCTCAGGATTGATCCCGGGCGTGGGGATGTGGCCGCCGACACGGTACACGGCAAGCAGACCGAGCGTGAACAACACACGCTTCCTCAGATCCGCGACCGAGAAGACGTTCTTGAGGCTTTCGAGCATGGACACCCTTATAGATCGGCTTGCGCCGTCTTACGCCAGGACCTCTGCCTTGCCGCCTGCCGCCGCAATCTTTTCCGCGGCGGTGCCGCTGAACTTGTGCGCGTGCACCGTCAACGCCTTCGAGATTTCCCCGCGTCCGAGTACTTTGACGCGTCCCGTCCGGGTCACGAGCCCGCGCTCGCGAAGTAACTCGACCGTGACGTCGACGCCGGCCTCGAACCGCTCGCCAAGCGTGTCGAGGTTCACGACCTCGTACTCCACGCGGAAGATATTGTTGAAGCCGCGCTTCGGCACACGGCGATGGAGCGGCATCTGGCCGCCCTCGAAGCCGCGCTTGTGGGTGAAGCCCGAACGGGACTTGGCTCCCTTGTGGCCGCGTCCGGCTTGGACGCCCTGACCCGAGCCCTGGCCCCGGCCGACCCGCTTCTTCGAGTGCTTCGCCCCCTTGGGCGGCTTGAGATTTGAGAGATCCATGTCCTGATCCTTACTCCTGGACCGTCACGAGGTGACGGACCTTGAGAATCATGCCGCGCGTCTCCGGCGTGTCGAAGAGCTCGACCGAATGGCCAATCCGCCGCAGGCCCATTCCCAGGACGGTCGCGCCCTGCGTCCGGTCGAACCCGATGGGGCTCTTCACCAGCGTGATCTTCACCTTGCGCCGGTCGTCGTTGCTCCGTGCCGTCTTCTTCTTCGCCATGGCTTACCGGGTCGCCGCGGCGAGGTCGCCGGGCTGTTCTTCCTTGCCGCGCAGCTTGCGGACCGCGCCGGGATCTCGAAGGCCCATCAGGCCGGTGAAAGTGGCCCGCACGACGTTGTGCGAGTTGGCCGACCCAAGCGACTTGGTCAGCACGTTCTGGATGCCGCAGGCCTCGACCACCGCGCGCACGGCCCCTCCGGCGATGATGCCGGTGCCATCGGGCGCGGGCTTGAGGAGCACCTGGCCCGCACCGAACCGGCCGAGCACCGGATGCGGCACGGTCGTCCCGGTGAGCGGCACGCGAATCAGCGACTTCTTCGCCGCCTCGATTCCCTTCTTGATCGCCGAAGGCACTTCCTTCGCCTTGCCGACGCCAAAGCCCACTACGCCGTGGCCGTCGCCGACGACGACCAGCGCGCTGAAGCTGAGGTTCTTGCCCCCCTTGACGACCTTCGTGACGCGGCTGATGTTGACGACCGTGTCCTTCAGATCGAGCTGCGACGCGTCAATCTTTTCTCGTGTCTCAATCATGATTCTCTGGCTTTCAGCTTTCAGCTTTCAGCTTTCAGACCCAGTTCCCAGCTTCTGACGGCTGACAACTGAAAGCTGATAGCTCTAGAACTCGAGCCCCGCTTCGCGTGCGGCTTCGGCAACAGCACGAATGCGCCCGTGATACAGGAATCCGCCGCGGTCGAATACGACGCGCTTGATGCCCTTCTCGAGAAGCCGTTCGGCGATGGTCTTGCCGAGCGCCTTGGCGCCCGCCACGTTCCCTCCCTTGATCGTCCCCTCGAACGTGCCCTTCAGCGCCGGCTCCGTGCTCGCCGCCGCCGCCAGCGTCGTCCCGGTCATGTCGTCGATCACCTGGGCGTAGATGTGCGAGACGCTGCGGAACACGCGCAGCCGCGGCCGCTCGCTGCTGCCGGAGATCCGCTTCCGCTGCCGCAGCGCGATGCGCCGGCGTCGATCCTTGGTGGTGTTGATCTTCATAATTCAAGCTTTCAGCGTTCAGCTGACAGCTGTCAGTCCCGGCCACCAGCCCTGAAAGCTGATAGCTGACGGCTGATAGCTGATGTCTACTTCGCCCCCGTCTTGCCGGCCTTCTTCTTCAGCACTTCACCCGTGTACCGGACACCCTTCTGCTTGTAGGGATCCGGCTTGCGCAGGCGGCGGATGTTCGCCGCCACCTGGCCGACGGCCTGACGATCGATGCCGGTGACGGTGATGTGCGTCTGCTTGTCGATCACCACGTCGATGCCGGCCGGGATGTCGAACACCACGACGTGCGAGTAGCCGAGCGCAAAGACGACCTGCTTGCCCTTGAGCTCCGCGCGGTACCCGACGCCGACGATGTCGAGGTCCTTGCGGAAGCCTTCGGTGACGCCCCGCACGGCGTTGGCGACGAGGCTGCGCGCCAGGCCGTGGAACTTGCCCAGCTCCGGATCCTCGCGCAGCGTGCGCGCGTGAAGCTGATCGCCGTCCAGCTCGAACCCGATGCCGGCCGGCAGCGCCTGCCGCAGCTTGCCCTTGGGTCCCTGCACTTCCACGGCGCCCGGCTGGACGTCGATCTTGACGCCCTTCGGGATGGGAATGAATTTCTTGCCAATTCGCGACATGACTATGTAGCTTTCAGGCTATGAGCTCTCAGCTCTCAGCGCGCGCTCTTCGAAGAGCTGACAGCTGACCGCTGATGGCTTCGTTACCAAACATTGCAAAGTACTTCGCCGCCGACGCCGGCTTTGACCGCTTCGCGCCCGGTCATCACGCCGCGCGACGTGGTCAGGATGCTGACGCCGAGTCCTGCCAGCACGTCGGGCACTTCGTCGCGTCCGAAGTACACCCGGCGTCCGGGCCGGCTGATCCGCTGGATGCCGGTGATCACGCGTTCACCCCGCGGTCCGTACTTCAGGAACACCTTGAGGTGCGCCTGCACGCGCTCGCCGGCGACGGCCTCGAGCACCTTGAATCCCTGGATGTAGCCTTCGCTCTCCAGGATTCGCGCAATCTCCACTTTCAGCCGCGACGAGGGCATCTCGACTCGAGCGTGTCGGGCAATCGTCGCGTTCCGAATCCGCGCCAGCATGTCTGCAATCGGGTCTGTCATATTCCTTAGCTCTCAGCTTTCAGCTATCAGCTATCAGCTATTTCCGTTCACCAGCTCCAGGCAGCTCCCGGGCCACGAACGGCCGGGAACTGACGTCTGAGAGCTGACAGCTTTTCACCACGAACTCTTCGTGACGCCTGCGATGTCGCCGTCGAGCGCCAGCTTGCGGAAGCAGAGGCGGCAGAGGGCGAACTTGCGCAGATAGGCGCGCGGCCGGCCGCAGCGCTGGCACCGGTTCCGCAGCCGAACTTTGAATTTCGGCGTTTTGGCTTCTTTGGCGATTTTTGCAGTCGTGGCCATATGTCTCTTCGCTGTCAGTAACCGGGTACCAGTCTCCCGTGACCAGTCAAACCCAGGCTCCAGGCTCTCTCCGAGCGCCTCGTGCCTGTCTGGCGACTGGCGACTACTCTTATTGCGTCCTGAACGGCATGCCGAGCAGCTGCAGCAGCTTGCGCGACTCTTCGTCCGATTTCGCCGTCGTCACGACCGAGATGTTCATGCCGCGCGCCTTGTCGACCTTCATGTAGTCGATCTCAGGAAAGAGCAGCTGATCCTTCAACCCGAGCGTGTAGTTTCCCCGGCCGTCGAAGCCCTTGGCGGACACGCCGCGAAAGTCGCGGACGCGGGGCAGCGCGACGGAGATCAGGCGGTCCAGGAAGTCCCACATGCGATCGCCGCGCAGCGTCACCATCGCGCCGATGGGCATGCCCTGGCGCACCTTGAACTGCGCGATCGACTTCTTCGCGCGCGTGGCCACCGGCTTCTGGCCCGTGATCTTCGCGACTTCGTCGGCGCCGGTGTCGACGATCTTCGCGTTCTGGGTCGCTTCACCGAGCCCCATGTTCACGACGATCTTCTGGAGCTTCGGAATCGCCATCACGTTGGCATAGCCGAATTCCTTCTTCAGCGCCGGAGCGACTTCCTTGTCGTAGCGTTCCTTGAGGCGGCTCATTTGTCGACCACTCCCTCGCACTTGCGGCAGACGCGCACTTTCCGCCCGTCGCCGAGGATCTTCTTCCCGACGCGCGTGGCCTTCCCGCACTCCGGGCAGACGATCTGCACGTTCGACGCATGGAGGGCCGCCTCACGCTCCACGACCCCGCCCTTGATGCTGCGCTGCGGGTTGGGCTTCGTGTGCCGCTTGATGACGTTCACCCCCTCGACGATGAGGCGATTGGTATCCGGCACGACCTTCAGCACGCGCCCGCGCTTGCCGCGATCCTTGCCGGTGATCACGACCACGTTGTCGTTCTTCCGAATCGGAGTTGCTAGTCTTGACATAACAGTAGCTATCAGCTTTCAGCTATCGGCTGTCAGCACTCTCATCTGAGCGCTGATAGCTGATGGCTGAGGACTCTTCAGAGTACCTCTGGCGCCAGCGAAATAATCTTCATGAACCGGCGCTCGCGCAGCTCGCGCGCCACGGGTCCGAACACGCGCGTGCCAATCGGCTCGTTCTGGTCGTTGATGAGCACCGCGGCGTTCCGGTCGAACCGGATGTAGCTGCCGTCCTTGCGGCGCTGCTCCTTCCGGGTCCGCACGATCACCGCCTTGACGACCTGCCCCTTCTTCACCGTCCCGTCCGGGGTGGCTTCCTTCACCGAGGCGGTGATGATGTCTCCCAGGCGGGCGTAGCGGCCGGTCGACCCGCCAATCGGGTTGATCGCGGCAATCTTGCGCGCCCCCGAGTTGTCGGCGACGTCGAGAATCGATCGCATCTGGATCATGGCTACAGTTCCTTGGCTTTCTCGACCACGCGCGTCACGACCCACCGCTTGCGGCGGCTCATCGGGCGGGCTTCGACGATGGCGACCCGGTCGCCGATCTTCACGTCGTTCGCCTCGTTGTGCGCCAGGAACTTCGAGGTCCGCTTCTGGGTCTTGCCGTAGAGGGCGTCCCTGATCTGCCGCTGGACGGAGACGACCACGCTCTTGTCCATCTTGTCGCTGACGACAAGGCCCGTGATTTCAGCTTTCGTGGCCATTACGCCGTCTCCTTTTCCCGCAGCACGGTCTTCACGCGCGCGAGATCGCGGCGTACGGCCTTCAGCTTGTGCGCCGCTTCCAGCTGCCCCATCGACTTCTGGATGCGCAGCCGGAACAGCTGGTCGTCCATGTCCTTTTCGCGCTGCCGCAGCTCGTCCACCGCCAGGTCACGGCATTCCGTCACCTTCATGACGCCTTCTCCTCCGCGAACCGGGTCGCGAACTTCGTCTTGATCGGGAGCTTGGCCGCCGCCAGCCGCATCGCGGCACGGGCATCGACCTCGTTGACCCCCTCCATCTCGAACAGGATGCGCCCGGGCCGGACGACGCACACCCATTCCTCGGGTGCGCCCTTGCCCTTGCCCATGCGCGTTTCCTGCGGCTTCTTCGTGATCGGCTTGTCCGGGAACACGCGGATCCAGATCTTGCCGCCGCGCTTGATCTTGCGGGTCATCGCGACACGCGCCGCCTCGATCTGCCGCGCGGTCATCCAGCAGGGTTCCAGCGCCTTGAGCCCGTAGTCGCCGAACGACACGTCGGACCCGCGCCAGGCCTTGCCCGTCATCCGGCCGCGCTGCTGCTTCCGGTACTTGACCTTCTTCGGCATCAACATAGTGACTTGATCCTTCTAGCTCTCAGCTGTCAGCTCTCAGCACCTCCAGCTGCAAGCCGGAAGCGGGAAGCTGGAAGCGCTCTTAGCGCCTGTCTCCCGGTCCGCCCGGCCCGCCGGGCCGCCGCGGCGCGCGGTAATCCTCTTCGCGGCCGATGCGCGGCACGAGGCGCTCGCCCTTGTAGAGCCACACCTTCACGCCGATCTGGCCGTAGGTCGTGCTCGCTTCCGCAAATCCGTAGTCGATGTCCGCGCGCAGCGTCTGCAGCGGCAGCTGCCCGTGCAGGTACCACTCGGAGCGCGCGATCTCGGCGCCGTTCAGCCGTCCGGACACGCGCACCTTGATGCCCCGTGCCCCGAAGCGCAGCGCCGATTCGACGGCCTTGCGCATCGCCCGGCGGAACGCCACGCGCTTCTCGAGCTGCATCGCGACCGACTCGCCAATGAGCTGCGCATCGAGCTCGGGCTTCTGGATTTCCTGGATGTTGATGAAGACCTCGCGGTTGGTCTTCTTCTGGATTTCCTGCTTCAGCTTGTCGACCTCGGTGCCCTTGCGGCCGATGATGATGCCCGGGCGCGAGGTGTAGATGTCGATCTTCAGCTTGTTGGCGGCGCGCTCGATTTCGATCTTCGAGACGCCCGCGTGCTGGAAGCGCGTCTTGAGCGTGTCGCGCAGCTTCAGGTCCTCGTGCAGCAGCTTGGCGTAGTCCTTGTCGGCGAACCAGCGCGAGCGCCACGTCTTGTTGAAGCCGAGGCGGAATCCGGTCGGATGTACTTTCTGACCCACGTCTACTCCTTGCCCGCTGCCGCTTTCGCACGGCTGCCCGCAGTTTTCCTGGTGCCGGCCTTGGCGCGACCGCTCTCCGCGGTCTTCACCGCCTTCGGCTTGGCACCGCGCGCGCGCTTCGGCGCGTCCGCGCCTGCCGGCCCGGTCGCCTTGACGGCCCGCTCCTCCACCTGCACGGTGAGGTGCGCGGTCCGCTTCACGACCCGGAACGCGCGGCCCATCGGGGCCGGGCGGATCCGCTTCTGCGAGGGACCCTGGTTCGCGTAGCACGCCGTCACGAACAGGCGCTCGACTTCGCCGCCGAACCCTTCCTTCTGCGACGCGTTCGCAATCGCCGAGCGCAGCACCTTCTCGATGTCGCGCGCGACGCCCTTGCGCGCGAACTTCAGCGCGGCGAGCGCGTGGTTCACGTCGCGCCCGCGAATGAGGTCGAGGACCAGCCCGGCCTTCTGCGCGGAGGTCCGGATGTACTTCGCGGTCGCGTGTGCCTGCACCGCCATCACGCACCCACCTTTGGCGCCACCGTGGCCGCCTTGTCGCTCTTGGTCGTGTGTCCCTTGAACGTCCGGGTCGGCGCAAACTCACCGAGCTTGTGGCCGACCATGTTCTCGGTGACATACACCGGGATGAACTTGCGCCCGTTGTGCACGGCGATCGTGTGGCCCACCATCTCCGGGATCACGGTCGAGCGGCGTGACCAGGTCTTGATGACCTTCTTGTCGCCGCCGCGATTCATGATCTCGACCTTCTCGAGCAGCGGCACGTCGACGAAGGGACCCTTCTTGAGTGATCTGGACATATCTAAAAGCTCTCAACTCTCAGCCTTCAGCGCTCAGCGTCGGACCGCAGCGTACGTGCTGACGGCTGACGGCTGACGGCTGACGGCTATTTCTGCCGTCTCTGCACGATGAAGCGATCGGTCGCCTTCCGGTTGCGCGTCTTGAAGCCCTTCGCCGGCTGGCCCCACGGCGACACCGGGTGCCGGCCGCCGGACGTCTTGCCCTCACCGCCACCGAGCGGGTGGTCCACCGGGTTCATGGCCACGCCGCGGACGTGCGGCCGCTTGCCCATCCACCGGCTCCGGCCTGCCTTGCCGATCGAGACATTCTCGTGGTCGACGTTGCCCACCTGGCCGATCGTCGCCAGGCACTCCACGTTGATCTTGCGGATTTCACCGGACGGCATCTTCACCGAGGCGTAGTCGCCTTCCTTCGCGACCAGCTGCACCGACGACCCCGCGCTGCGCGCAATCTGCCCGCCCTTGCCCGGCTTCAGCTCCACGTTGTGAATCTGGGTGCCGAGCGGGATGTTCTTGAGCGGCAGGGCGTTGCCCGGGAGGATGTCGACGGCCTCTCCCGACACGATCGAGTCCCCCACCTTCATCCCCGCCGGCTGCAGGATGTAGCGCTTCTCGCCGTCCGCATAGGTGATGAGCGCAATCCTCGACGACCGGTTCGGGTCGTACTCGATCGTCGCGACCCTCGCCGGAATGCCGTGCTTGTCGCGCTTGAAGTCGATGATCCGGTAGCTGCGCTTGTGCCCGCCGCCGCGCCACCAGGAGGTCAGCTCGCCGTGATTGTTCCGGCCGCCCGATTTCCGCAGCGGCTCGACGAGGGGCTTGTATGGCTCCTGCGTCGTGATCTCGTCGAACACCTGCACCGTCTGAAAACGGCGGCCCGGCGACGTGGGGTTGTATTTGCGAATTGGCATAACGTCTCGTCCTTGGAGCTCTCAGGTCTCAGCCTTCAGCTCTCAGCACGGGGGCTGATGGCTGACAGCTGATGGCTGACAACTCGTGCCTAGGCCCCTTCCAGAAACTCGGGGATCTTCTCTCCGTCGCGCAGCTTCACGTAGGCCTTCTTCCAGTCCGACCTCCGGCCGGCGAAACGCCCCTGACGCTTGATCTTGCCGTGCGAGATCGACGTGCGCACGAGCTCGACCTTCGTGCCGAACAGCTTCTCCACCGCGCGCTTGACATCGATCTTCGTCGCCGCGGTCGCGACCTGGAACACCAGCGTCCGGTTGTCTTCACGGATGAGCGTGGTCTTTTCCGTCACGAGCGGGCGCCTGATTACGTCTGTGAGTTTCATGATTCTCAAGCTCTCAGCTCTCAGCTTTCGGCTGTCAGCTCCCGAGAGCTGACGGCTGACGTCTGATAGCTTCTTGTCCCAGCTCTCAGCGTTCGGCCTCAGCTCTGATAGCTGACAGCTGATGCCTGATAGCTTTCTTGTCCCAGCTCTCAGCTTTCAGCTTTCAGCTCTGACAGCTGACGGCTGATGTCTGACAGCTCCCTTATCCCAGGCTCTCCTGCAGCTTCTCGAGCGCCTCGCGCGTGGCGATGACGTGCGCGGTGTCGATGATGTCGCGCGGCGTCACGCGGAGCGACGACACGAGCGAGACGCCCGCGATGTTCCGGGCCGACCGCGTGAACGCGTCCTCCGGCTGCACGTCGATGACCAGCGTCTTCCCCACGGCGCCCAGGCGCCGGAGCATCTCCGCCGTGCCCTTCGTCTTGCCGTCTCCTGCGTCCAGACGGTCCACGACGATGACGGCGCCGTCGTTCAGCTTCTGCGCGAGCGCGGCACGGAGTGCACCAATCCGCACCTTCTTCGGCATGTCGAACTCGTAGCTCCGGGGCTGGGGGCCGAACACCGTGCCTCCCTTGCGCCAGAGCGGCGTCCGGCTCGATCCCACCTGCGGCCGGCCCGTCCCCTTCTGCTTGTAGGGTTTCTTGCCGCCACCGCTCACGAGCGCCCGGTTCTTGGTCGCGTGCGTGCCGCGGCGTTCCGCCGCGTTCTGCTGCACGACCGACGCCCAGATGAGATCCGTCTTCACGCGGCCGCCGAACACTTCGTCGTTCAGCTCCAGCGCGCCGACGGTCTCGTTCTTGGAGTTCTGGATATTGAGTTTCATAACAGCTCTCAGCTGTCAGCTTTCAGCGCTCAGTTCTCCGCCGTCAGCACCCATGGCTGATAGCTGAGAGCTGAAAGCTGACAGCTGAACTACTTCTTACCCTTTGTCACCTTGGCGACCTGCTTCGACGGCTTCTCGGCCTGCGGCGCGGCGATCTTCTTCGCCGTGAGCGCCTTGCGCACGATGATGATGCTGCCGGGAGCACCCGGAATCGCACCGTGCAGCACGAGCAGGTTGTTCTCGGAATCGACCCGCACGATCTTCAGGTTGCGGACGGTGACCCGGTCGCCGCCCATGCGCCCTGGAGCCCGCATGCCCCGGATGACGCGCGACGGAAACGACGACGCGCCAATCGATCCGGGAGCCCGATGGAACATCGACCCGTGCGTCGCGGCGCCGCCGGAGAAGTTGTGGCGCTTCATGACGCCCTGGAACCCCTTGCCGCGGCTCGTCCCGATCACGTCCACACGATCGCCGTCCGCGAAGAGACCCGTGACGAGGACCTGGTCCCCGGCCTTCATCGGTTCGGTCCCCTTCGCGAGCTTCACTTCCCGGCGAATCCGTGTCGGCGGCACGCCGGCCTTCTTGTAGTGCCCGGCCAGGGGCTTGCGGACGCGCGCCGGCCGATCCTCGACGAGGCCGATCTGGACCGCCTCGTACCCGTCCGTCGCCACGCCCTTCGCCTGCACGACGACGCAGGGACCCGCCTTGATCACGGTGGCCGGCGAGACGACGCCGTCCTTGCCGAAGACCTGGGTCATGCCCACTTTCTTGCCGATGATGCCTGTCACCATGCTTTTAGCTCTCAGCTCTCAGCTCTCAGCTCTCAGCTCTCGCGTCCAGCCATGTGGCTGACCGCTGACAGCTGACGGCTAATGGCTATTTATGCTCTTTGCCGAACGCCTTGATCTCGACGTCGACGCCCGCCGGCAGGTCGAGCTTCATCAGCGCGTCCACGGTCTGCGGCGTCGGCTCGAAGATGTCGATGAGCCGCTTGTGCGTCCGCAGCTCGAACTGCTCGCGCGACTTCTTGTCGACGTGCGGCGACCGGAGCACAGTCCACTTGTTCTTGTCGGTCGGAAGCGGAATCGGACCCGCCAGGCGCGCGCCGGTCCGGCGCGCCGTGTCCACGATCTCCGTCGTCGACTGATCGAGCACGCGGCTGTCGTACGCCTTGAGCCGGATCCGAATCTTGTCGCTAAATGCCGTTGCCATACTTTGTGTCTCTTCCGGTTCCGGGTTCCGGCTTCCGGGTTCGGGGTTCAGGTTCCGAGTTCAGGGTTCCGGGTTCACGTTCGACATTCGAACTCTGAACCGTGAACCGTGAACCTGAACCCGGAACTCCGAACCCGGAACCCGGAACCTATTTCCCTTGCACCCTTGCCACAACCTCTTCGCTCACGTGGTTCGGCGCCTGCTCGTAGCGATCGAAGTGCATCGAGTAGGTCGCGCGCCCCTGCGTGCGCGAACGGAGGTCCGTCGCGTAGCCGAACATCTCGGAGAGCGGCACGCGCGCGTTGATAATCTGCGTGCCCCCGCGATCCTCCTGCGACTGGATCTGGCCGCGGCGGCTCGACAGGTTGCCCATGACGTCCCCCATGTGCTCCTTCGGGACGACCACTTCGACGCGCATCACGGGCTCGAGCAGCACCGGCTTGGCCTTCTTCGCGGCATCCTGGAACGCCATCGATCCCGCGATCTTGAACGCCATTTCCGACGAGTCGACGTCGTGATACGAACCGTCGTACAGCTCGATCCGCACGTCGTCAACCGGGTAGCCAGCCAGCACGCCGCGCGTGAGCGCTTCCTTGATGCCTTCGTCCACCGGCTTGATGAACTCCCTGGGAATCGACCCCTGGGTGGTCTCGTTCTCGAAGATGTAGCCGGAGCCCGGCTCGCCGGGGAACAGATGGATCTTCACGTGGCCGTACTGACCGCGGCCGCCCGTCTGCTTCGCGTACTTCATCTCGCCGTCGGCGGGACGCGTCAGCGTTTCCTTGTAGGCCACCTGCGGACGGCCGACCGTGGCCTCGACGCTGAACTCGCGCTTCAGCCGATCCACGATGATCTCGAGGTGCAGCTCGCCCATGCCGGCGATGACGACTTCACCCGTGGCGGGGTCGGTCTTGACCCGGAACGTCGGGTCTTCGGCCATCAGCTTGCCGAGCCCCTGGCCGAGCTTTTCCTGGTCGGCCTTCGTCTTCGGCTCGATCGCGAGCGAGATGACCGGTTCGGGGAAGCTCATCGACTCGAGCACGATCGAGTGCTTCTCGTCGCAGATCGTGTCGCCGGTCGTGACGGTCTTCAGGCCCACGGCCGCCGCGATGTCACCCGCGTAGACTTCCTTGATCTCTTCTCGCTTGTTCGCGTGCATCTTCAGCAGGCGGCCGAGACGCTCGGACTTCTGCTTCGTCGAGTTGTAGACGGTCGATCCCGCCGTCATGACCCCCGAGTAGACGCGGATGAAGGTCAGCTGGCCGACGAACGGGTCGGTCATGATCTTGAACCCGAGCGCCGAGAACGGCGCTTCGTCTGACGCCGGACGCTCGATGATCGCGTCGGGGCCCTTGTTCGGGTCGAAGCCCTTGATGGGCGGCACGTCGATCGGCGACGGCAGGTAGTCGACAATCGCGTCGAGGAGGAGCTGCACGCCTTTGTTCTTGAACGCCGACCCGCAGATGACCGGCACGAACGCGGGCTCTGCCTTCTCGCCTTCCGTGTGCACGGAGCTGTTCACGCGCTTGCGCAGCGCCGCCTTGATCTCGTCCTCGGTGAACTCCTCACCGTGGAGGTATTTCTCGAGGAGCTTGTCGTCCGCCTCGCTGACCTTCTCGATCAGCTGTTCGCGGAAATGCTTCGCGTCGGCCATCATGTCGGCCGGGATGTCGCCGATGACGTAGTCGGCGCCCATCGTCTCGTCTTTGTAGGTGACCGACTTCATCCGGACGAGGTCCACGACTCCGAGGAAACGGTCCTCGGTGCCAATCGGCAGGTGGATCGCGACCGGGTTGCCCCCGAGCTTGCTGATGATCTGGTCGAACGTGCGGCGGAAGTCGGCGCCGATCCGGTCCATCTTGTTGACGAAGCAGATGCGCGGCACGCGGTACTTGTCGGCCTGGCGCCAGACGGTCTCGGACTGGGGCTCCACGCCCGCCACCGCGTCGAACACGGCGACCGCGCCGTCGAGCACGCGCAGCGAGCGCTCGACCTCGGCGGTGAAATCCACGTGGCCGGGCGTATCGATGATGTTGATTCGGTGGTCGCGCCAGAAGCAGGTCGTCGCCGCCGACGTGATCGTGATCCCGCGCTCCTGCTCCTGCTCCATCCAGTCCATGACGGCGGTGCCTTCGTGCACTTCGCCGATCTTGTACGTGATGCCCGTGTAGAACAGGATCCGTTCGGTCGTAGTGGTCTTCCCGGCATCGATGTGCGCCATGATGCCGATATTCCGCGTCCGATTGAGTGGTGTTTCTCTAGGCATAACCCAACAAGCTTTCAGCTCTCAGCGTTCGGCTCTCAGCTGCGTTCCCGTAGTCTGGTGCGACTCCCGAATCATCGACCCGGCTGACAGCTGATAGCTGACAGCTGCGTCCTACCACCGATAATGCGCGAACGCCTTGTTGGCTTCCGCCATGCGATGCGTGTCCTCACGCTTCTTCACGGCGCCGCCCCGCAGGTTCGCCGCATCAAGGAGCTCGTTCGCGAGCTTCTCCTGCATCGTCTTGCCGTCGCCGCGCGAGCGCGCGAAGCTGACGATCCACCGGATGCTCAGCGAGAGCCGGCGGTTGGGATTGACCTCGATCGGTACCTGATAGTTCGAGCCGCCCACGCGCCGGGACTTCACTTCGAGCGAAGGCTTGACGTTCTCGATCGCCTTCTTGAAGACCTTCAGCGGATCGTCCCCGGTCTTTTCCTGGATGGACGACATGCTGGTGTACATGATCTTCTCGGCCGTGCTGCGCTTGCCGTCGCTCATCAGCGTGCTGATGAACTTCGTCACCAGGGCGCTGCTGTAGATCGGATCCGGCGGCACTTCGCGTTTGGGAACTTCTCGTCGTCTTGGCATATATCAGGTCCAGCTCTCAGCTATCAGCTATCAGCCGTCAGCCTGAAAGCTGAGAGCTGAAAACTGAAAACTACGTTTTCGGCCTCTTGGCTCCGTACTTCGAACGTCCCTGCTTCCGCCCCGCGACACCCACGGCGTCGAGCGTGCCGCGGACGACGTGATACCGGACGCCCGGGAGATCCTTGACGCGGCCGCCGCGAATGAGCACGAGCGAGTGCTCCTGCAGGTTGTGGCCGACACCGGGGATGTAGGTCGTGACTTCGATCCCGTTCGTCAGACGAACGCGCGCCACCTTGCGGAGCGCCGAGTTCGGCTTCTTCGGGGTCTGGGTGAACACGCGCACGCAGACGCCGCGCTTCTGCGGGCTGTTCTGCAGCGCCGGGCTCTTGGTCTTCGTGAGGACCTTGTCGCGGCCTTTGCGCACAAGCTGGCTGATCGTCGGCACGGTTCGGACAACTCCAGTCACGCACGTCTCTCGCGACGCACGAGTAAAACGAAAAAACGCCGACAGCACGCGCTCTTCGAAGAGCGCGCCACCGGTTGTTGTTCCAGGCCTAGGGAGCCGCCGAAACGGCCCGGCACCTGGAACTGACTTACCCTATTAGGTTGTGTGTGCTGCGTCCGCGTGAACGCGTGCGATACGTCCCGACTGCTCCGGACTTGCCGGAACTCCGCCCCTCAGATGTTCGAAGGGCCGCTCAATCCTCAACTGCCGAAGCTCATGACATTCTTCATGCCCGGTGAGCATCTTCACGAAAGGGAGCCAGACGGTGCGCGTCTTGAACTCGGCCCTAGATAGGGTGTCCTAAGGCCGACCAGAACCTTGCAAAGATAGCAGAAACCGTCGTCCGTGCGCAAGTCCCGGGGGGGAACAGTAGCTCCCAGCATTCAGCTCTCAGCTTTCAGTGAGGTCTGATAGCTGTCTGACAGCTGGTGTCTGATAGCTGAGAGCTCGTCAGGAGAGCTTGTCCGCCAGCTGATGCACGAAGAGTCCGGTGTCCGTCACCAGGCCGAGCGTCTGGGCCGATCCCCGGTCCACCAGCTTGGTGACCACGGACGGGTTGATATCCACGCAGACCACCTTGACCCAGGATGGAAGCATGTTACCCACACCGATGCCATGGAGCATCGTGGACAGCACCACCGCGAGCCCGACATCCGCCAGCGCATCCGCATACCGGTCCTGCGCCTCGACGAGATCCATGATCGTGTCGGGAAGGGGCCCGTCGTCACGAATGCTGCCCGCGAGGACGTACGGCACGCCGCGACGGACGCACTCGTACATCACGCCGGTTGTCAGGAGACCCGATTCGACCGCCGGCCGTATCCCGCCCGCCCGGCGAATCGTGTTGATGGCGCGCATGTGGTGGCGGTGCCCCCCTTCCACCGGAGCGCCTGTCTCGAGGCTCACCCCAAGAGATGTCCCATAGAGCGCACTCTCGATGTCGTGGACGGCCAGCGCATTGCCGGCGAGCAGCACATCCACGAAACCCAGCCTGATGAGGTCGCAGAAATACGCGGCGGCGCCGGTGTGGACGACCACCGGTCCGACCACGAACGCGATCCGCCCCCCCGCGCGCTTGACGTCGCGAATCATGTCGGCAATCCGGCCCACGCTCGTTTCCACGTGGCGCTCCGACGAGATGCCGCCCGTCATGAACGCAAATCCATGCCGATCGCGCTCGCGGAACTCGGGGACGACGCGGATGCCGTCAAGTGAACAGACGACCTGATCCCCCTTGCGCAGGTCGCGGAGCTTGCGGCATGAAGCGCGGCCGTTCTCGACGACGACCGCAGCATCCATACGCTGACGTTCAACCTCCGCCCACTGTCCGCGGTGACGAATCCACGTGTGATGGTTGCTCGTGGAATAGAAGTCGTCCGGTGCGCAACCGTCGATCGGGGCGGATTGCAGTTCGGCGTCCAGATCGGCCGCCGTCCGGCAGCCCAATCCGAGCAGCTCTTCCAGAAGTCCCTGCATCGTGGCCGCTGTCGGGGCGGAGACTCGCATTTGGAGGCGGGAAAAATCGTCGTTCGTCCGCCCGATCGTGAACTCGACGACCTCGAAGCTGGCGCCGTGTTTCACGACGGCATCGAAAATCTCCGTCATCAGCCTGGAGTCGATGAGGTGTCCTTCGGTCTGAACGATCTCCGTGATGGGTGTGTCGCTGCTCAAAAGAGGCCTGTCGGCAGGACGCGCCACATGCTACGTGCTACGTGCTACGAAGCGCGGTCGTCTGCGGAAAAAGAAAAGGGCAGGAACCGGCGACGCCGGTCCTGCCCTGGTAGTTTACCGCTGTTGGTGACGACCGCTAGCGCTTGAGCTTGTCGCCCACGTCCTCGATCGCCTCGCCGACCTTACGCTTGACCTTGCCAAAACCCTCCTGGACATTTCCCGAGGCTTCGTCGGCCACACCTTCGTCATGAAGCCGCTCATCGTCCGTTAAGTCACCGGCTGCCTGCTTCACCTTACCCTTGAGCTGATCACCCTTGCCCTCGAGTTCGTCGCGGTTCATGTCAACCTCCTCGGAGCGTCCGTGCTCCGAAGGGAGTGTTACAAGATTTGGACCGTCTTAACTCGGGATTCGGGATTCGGGATCCGGGACTCGCGAATCCTCAGTCCCGACCCGAGTCCCGAGTCCCGAGTCCCGATCCCTGGAGCGTCAGAAGCCTTGATCGATCGGTTCGTCGGCTTCGCGATAGAGCGCGACAATCTCGAGAATCTCGTCGAGCTTGTCGAAAAAGACGTCAACGATCTGAGGATCGAACTGGCTCCCGCGGCCGGTCCGCAGGATGTTCAGCGCCTCTTCGATCGAGTAGGCGGGCTTGTACGGACGCTCGCTCGTCACCGCGTCGAAGACGTCGGCCACCGAGCAGATGCGTGCCCATAGTGGAATCTCTTCTCCCACCATGCCGTTCGGATACCCGCTCCCGTCCCAGCGCTCGTGATGGCAGAGCGCGATGACACGGCCCGCCTGGAGCAGCGCGGACGAGGAGTTGTCCAGGATGCGGCTGCCGATCATGGCGTGACGACGCATGACCACCCACTCGGCCGAATCGAGGCTGGACGGCTTTCGCAGGATCGAGTCCGGCACGGCGATCTTTCCGACGTCGTGCATACGGCTGGCGTGCAGGATCAACTCGACTTCACCGGGCGGCAGATTGAGTCCGCGGGCGACGACGGCACAGGTACTCGCTCATTCTCCGGATGTGCCGTGCGGTGACCTGGTCCTTGTACTCTGCGACAATCGCCAGCCGCTCGACGGTGTCGAGCTGCGCGAGATACGCGACCCGCTGCGCCTCGGCCATCTGCTCGAGCGCGCTGCGCAGGCTGGCCGTACGCTCGGCAACGAGCGCCTCGAGGTGCGTCTGGTGGCGCCGCAGGGCATCCTGCGTCTCCTTCAGCTTCAGGAGCGACGCCGAGCGCACCCGCAGCTCGGTTTTGTCGACAGGCTTGGCGATGAAGTCGTTGGCGCCCGATTCAACGGCACGGATACGGTCGTCGCGGCTCGACATCGACGTGACCATGATGACCGGCACGTCGAGCCCCGCCGGGTCCAGCCTGATGCGGCGGCAGACTTCGTAGCCGTCGAGCCCCGGCATCACGACGTCGAGGAGCACGAGGTCCACGCCCATGCGGAGCTTCGCCAGGGCCTCGATGCCGTCCCGTGCGCTCTCAGACTGGTGTCCGAGACCCTCCACGAGCACCGTGGTGATGGTCCGCGTGGTCTCGTCATCGTCGACGACCAGGACGCGTTTGCCGGTTGGTGGCAGCGAAGCGTTCATTCGGTGCGTCCTGCGGACACCGCAGAGCCTGCCACGGACGGCACGGTGGTCGCCTGGAGGGCGGCCATCTCGACGTCGATGCGCGCGAGCATTCCTGCGACGTCGTCGCGGGCGCCGCTCTGCACCGCGTCGATTACGCTGGTGCAGCTGGCAGCGACCGATGTCGCGCCGATCATCGCCGCGCTGCCCTTCAGCGTGTGCGCGGCGCGCTCCGCCGCCGCCATGTCGCCGCGCTCGACCGCCACCCGGAGGGATAACAGGAGCCGTCCCCCCTCGCGCAGGAACATGTCGACGATCTGCGGGGCGATCCCGGTGGGACCAAGCGGCTGGCGGCCGGGCATCCGCGCGGCGACCTCCGATCGAACGGGACTGTCGTCCAGCACGCGACGCAGCTCATCGATCGGCAGGCTCTTGCTCACCCAGCCGTCAGCGCCCGCCTCGACCCAGAGGGCGCGGTCCTCGGGCAGTTCGCTTGCGCTGAGCGCGATGATCCGGGGACGCTTGTCCGCGGGACAGCGCCGGCACACCTCGCGTGTGGCCGCCAGGCCGTCCATCCGCGGCATGTGCATGTCCATCAGGATCACGTCGTACTGCTGGCGATCGAGCGCTTCGAGGACCTCGTACCCGTCGCCGGCGACGTCCACCGTATGGCCCAGCCGCTGCAGCACATCGACGGCGACGGCACGCGACACCGCACTGTCTTCGGCGAGCAGGACGCGCAGCGGGCCCGGCGTCTTCGGTGAAAATTCGCGGCGGCGCAGGCGGCTGGCCTCGAGAACGCGGCCCGGCGTTTCGGCGGCGACGGTCAGCGCGAAAGTCGAGCCAGAAGCCGCGTCGGCACTGACGCTGATCGCGCCACCCATGAGCCCTGCGAGCCCGTGACAGAGTGCGAGGCCGAGATCCTGCGCATCCGCGACCGTGTCCCCGCGCGAGACGATCGCGTCGAGGGACCGGAACGCACCACGTGCGCGCTCGGCAGAGATGGGGATGCCTGTGTCGCGGACCGCGAAGCGCAGTTCGTGACCGTTCGGGAGGGGGCCCGCCGACACGGACACCGTGACTCTCCCTTCGTGCGTCCGCTTGAGCGCGTTCGTCAGGAGGATGGTGAGGATCTGACGGAGACGCGCCGCATCGCCAAGCACCGTCGGCGGCGTGCCCGGAGCGATCTCGCAGGCCAGATCTATTGAGCGCTCCGCGGCCGTGCGCGCGACCTGGTCGAGCGAGACCTCGACCGCCTCGCGCACATTCAGGGGCTGCGCATCCAGCGTCACGCGCCCGGCGTCTATGCGGCACAGGTCGAGCAGGTCGTCGAATACGCGCGAAAGGGACTCGGCGCTGCCGCGCAACATGCCCAGGTGTTCGCGCTGCCTCTGCGCAAGCTGTCCGTCGAGCAGGAGGTTCGCCATGCCGACGACGGCGTTGATGGGCGTGCGGATCTCATGCCGCATCCAGGTCAGCACCTGGGCGGTCGCGATCGAACCGGCGACGGGATCAGGAGCCACCACCGCCACCTGGGGAGGGACCACTTCTTCGGGCCGCTTCACACTCGCGATCTCGAGCCGTTGCGCGGTCTGTCGCAGGCGGGCGACGAGCCCGAGCAGCGCGACAATCACCACACCTAGAAGAGCGACAACCCAGATCACCAGGTACCTCTCAACTTCTCGAGACTGTTCCGGCAGAAATCGACGATCTGCGCCGGACGCAGATCGGCCGCGAACTCCTCGGTAAAGTTCAGCCCGCGCTGATTGTGCCGCGCCACGGCGCACGCATACTCGACGCAGGCCCCTTCCACGTTGCCCCGATCGCGATACAGATTGCCGAGCCAGAAGTACGCAAGCGCCAGCGAGCCGTCCAGATCGAGCGCGCGACGGAGCGAGTCAATCGCTTCCTGCTGCCGGCCGCGCCGCGCCGCGATCATGCCCAGCAGCATGTGGGCCTTCGGCTCGAGCGTGTTCAGGCCCAGCACGTGCTCGGCGCAGTCGCGAGCCTCGGAATAGCGTCCGAGATGCGCGTGGATGCCCGCGAGCAGCAGGTGCGCCGGCACGAACGACGGACGCGACAGAATGAGCGCCTCCATCTCATGCTGGGCGCGGGGCCAGTCGGCGTTCCGTACCCGGTCGAGACACTCCTCGTAGCGGTCTTCAGGTGCTCTTGCGATATCGGGCGGCGGCATTCGGGGCGGCGCCACCGCATCTCCGTGCGCGACGGACGGCTTGCAATAACAGAACACTCCCTCGTGTTCGACGAGCGTCAACCCCTCTTCCATCTGCCAGAGCGATTCAGAGTGTCCGAGGAGCAGATATCCCCCGGGGTTGAGCGCGTGATGCAGGCGCCTAACCAGCCGACGGGTCACTTCCGGACGAAAATAGATCGACACGTTCTTGCAGAGAATGACGTCATACCGGTTCGAGCCGAGCGACACGTCGTCGATGAGGCTGCCATGGTCGAACCGAACGGACCGGGCGACTTCTCTGTCGAGCTGAAAGTTCGTTCCGAGAGGGGTGAAGTAGCGACGAAGACACGCTTCGTCCACATTCCGGACGGCCCGCGGCGAGTACACCCCGCGCCTGGCCGCGTCGAGCATTCCCGTGTTGACGTCGATGCCGACGATGTCGATCGACCAGTCCGGATGCGTGGCCGGCAGCCCCATCTCCCGCCACGTCAGCGCCACGGAATACGGCTCTTCGCCGCTGGCGCATCCCGCACTGCAGATCCGCAGATGTCGCACGCCCTCCGCTTCGCGCTCCACGAGCAGCGCGGGCAGGATGTGCCGCCGGAGCAGGCGGAACTGCGCGGGGTCGCGAAAAAACTGCGTCTCCGTGATGGTGAGCCCGTTGATGAGCGCGCCGAGCTCGTCGGGTCCGAGGTTCTTCGAAGCGAGCCGGGTCAGATAGCCTTCCACGGAGGGAATGCCGAGGTGCTCCATGCGCGCACGGACGGACGCATCGAGGAGCGTGCGCCGCGAGTCGAGTCCACACCGGACCTCGATCAGATCGCGAATGTGTGCGATCCGATCCACGGAGATCGGTTCGTCGGACACGGAGAGTGCAGCGGCTGGCCTGGGGATCATTTCGATACCGAGCGCTTCCGCTCGCGGTGCAGACTCTTCAGCGCATCGACGATTCCGGCCGGCGACAGCACGCGCTGGGCCGCACCGCGCTGGATGGCCGCGCGCGGCATGCCGAACACCACGCAGCTCGCTTCGTCCTGCACCATGGTCAGGCCCCCGGCGTCGCGAATCGCGAGGAGGCCGGCAGCGCCGTCGGCCCCCATGCCCGTGAGGACAATCCCCACGGCTCGCGCCTTGTAGACGCTCGCCACCGAGGCGAACGCGACGTCCACGGAAGGGCGCAGCCCGTTCACCGGGTCGGCGGCCGACAACTGCACGCGGCCCGTTGGCAGCAGTGTCAGGTGCGCGGAGTCGGGCGCGAACAGGACCCGCCCGGGCCGGACCGTATCCCCGTCCTCGGCCACCTTGATCGGAAGGGCGCAGCGCGGCTGCAGCCAGGTGACCAGCCCCCCCATGAATCCCTCGGCCATGTGCTGCACCACGAGGACGGCGAGATCGAACTCGCTCGGCAGCGCGGAGAGGATTTCATCCACAACGCGTGGCCCGCCGGAAGAGACGCCGATGGCGACGACCTCGACGGCGCGCCGGGCATTGGCAGACGCGAACGTACGACCGCGCTGCCCGGCCAGGACATGCGAGCCGCGAATGTGTGCGACGACAGGAACCTGCGCGAGCGCCTTGACGCGTTTCACCAGGGCCCCCGCCTGCGCGTCCCAGCGCTCGTCCGGCACGAGCGTCGGCTTCTCCAGCACGTCGAGGGCGCCGGCCGCCAGCGCGTCGAACCTCGAGTGCATGCCGTCATGGTCGAAGAACGAGCTGAAAAAGAGCACCGGCGTCGGATGCTGCGCCATGATGCGCGCGGTCGCCTCGAGACCGTCCATGCCCGGCATCATGAGATCCATGGTGATGAGATCCGGCCGCAGCTGCGCGGTCAGCTCCACAGCTTCGGCCCCGGTGGCTGCCATCCCGATCACGCGAATGCTCTTGTCCGACTCGAGCATCTGCTTGACGACCCGGCGCACGGAAACGGAGTCGTCCGCGATGAGGACCCGGACGTCGCGCTCCGGCAGTGGCTCAGCCATGCACCTCCGGCGTGCGGGCGATGAGCCGCTGCACGGTGTCGAGCAGCTGCATCTGGTCGAATTCCTGTTTCAGGACGTACGCGTTCGCCCCGGCCTCGAATCCCCGCCGGCGATCTTCGGGTGACTCGCGCGCGGTCACGATGATCACCGGGAGCGTCTTGAAGCGCGCGTCCGCGCGCAGGCGCGCCGTCAGCTCGAACCCGTCCATCCGCGGCATGTCCACGTCCGCGACGACGAGATCCCAGGCCCGCTGGGCCAGCATCTCCAGCGCCTCGGCGCCGTCGTGGGCGATCTCCGCCTCGTATCCGGCGGCCACGAGGATGCTCTTCTGAAGCTCGCCCGCAACGAGAGAGTCCTCGACCACGAGCACGCGCCCCGCGCGGCCGTCGCGCCCGTCACGCCCGGCGACAGGTAATAAAGTCCCGCGTGGAACTCGACGACCGGGGTCTGACCCCGGCGAAGGTACCGTCAGCGCAAGATCGAGCAGCGCACGGACATCCAGGATCGGGATGATGTCGCCGTTGCCGAGGATGGCGGCCCCCGAGAACGTCCGCTGCACGCGGAGCGGATTCTTCAGCTCCTCGAACACTAGCTCCTGCTCTTCGTGGACGGCTTCCACGATGAGCCCGATCGACCGCTCGCCCGCCGACGCCACCAGCACCGGTTGACGCCCGGCGCCCTGCGGCATGTATCCGTTCAGGAGCACGCTCAGCGACGCGAGCGGGAGCGTCTCCTCGTCGAGCTCGATACCCAGTCCGCCTCCCAGCCGCTCGCTGATGTCCTCCGCGCGCACGTGCAGCAGCCGGCGGACCGCGGCGGTCGGCAGGGCGAAGAGCTCGCCGCCGGCCTCGACCAGCACGACGCGAAGCAGCGCCAGCGAGAGCGGAAGATCGAGCAGGATCGTCGTGCCCTTTTCGAGCTCGGACTCCACGCGCACGGCGCCGCCGAGACGCGCCACGACTTCCTTGACGATCTCCATGCCGACGCCGCGGCCGGACACGTCCGTCGCGGACGCCCGCGTGCTGAACCCCGAATGGAAGATCAGGTCGAGCAGCTGGGCGTCGGTCCACCCCGCCAGATCCGCCGCGGACGCGATGCCGTAGCCAAGCGCCGCCGTCCGCAGCGCCTCCGGATCGATCCCCTTGCCGTCGTCGCGCATCGTGACCACGATGCGGTTGCCCTGCTGCTCCGCCGCAATCGTCAGCTGCCCCGCGGCCGGCTTCCCCCTGGCGACCCGTTCCGCCGGCGACTCGATGCCGTGATCGATGGCATTGCGCAGCAGATGAATCATCGGATCGGCGATCTGTTCGATGATCTTCTTGTCGAGCTCCGTCTCGGCGCCCCGTATGGTGAGCTCGACCTCCTTGTCGAAATGGCGGGCGAGATCGCGGGCCGCACGCGGGAACGCATCGAACACCGTGCCGAGCGGCAGCATCGTCAACTCGATGACGGTCTGCCGGAACTCCTCGGTGATGAGATTCAGCCGGACGCAGTCGTCGCTGAAGCTGCCCAGAAACTGCCGCAGCCGGCGGCTGACGTGCTCCAGCGCCTCGGCACACTCGGCAACCTCGCGTCCGGCAGCGCTGGCCTGCCCCTGGGGCGCGAGCCGCGCTTCACGCATGCGGTCCCGGAGGCGCCCGATCATGCTGCTCAGACGACGGAGCTCTGCCTGGCGCTGCGACGTCTGGAGCGTCTGGATCACCAGCTCCGCCGCCAGGTGCGTCAGGCTGTTCAGCCGTTCGACAGGAACGCGGAGCGACTGCCGGGCACCCTGGGCCGGAGCAGCCTCTGGCTCGGGGACGCCGAGCTCGTCTTCAGCCTCTTCGAGCGGTGTGACGGCAACGGGGCGCTCGTCACGCGGTTCGTGCGCCAGCCGTGTCAGCCTGTCGCACACGGCCGTGACATCGGTGATCTCCGTCTCACCATTTGCCAGCTGCTCGACGCGATGCGCGAGGACGTCCACCGCGGCGAACACCGCATCGAACGCGGCGGCACCGAGCACCGCGCCCTCGCGCTTCGTCCGCACGAAGAGCTCCTCGATGAGATGCGCCACCTTCGAGATGTCCAGCAGCCCCAGCATCCGCGCGGAGCCTTTGATGTTGTGTCCCTGGCGCAGGACCTCGGCCGCAGCGGCGGCATCCGTCGGATCTTCCTCGAGCGCGAGGAGGCCCCTCGTCAGCGCCTTGAGGCGGTCACGCGCCTCGTCGGCGAACTTTGCGGCAAATGCCGCCGCGCGGGACACCGTCATGGCGCCGCCTCGATCATGCGCTGCAGATCGAGGAGCGTCATCACCCCTTCCGGCACCCTCGTCGTACCGAGAGACAGCGCAGCACGGGACGCCGGCCAGGTGTCGGGCAGCGGTTCGATGACGGCCGGGTCGATGGCATACACGTCCGTGATCGAATCCACCACGAGCCCGAGCGGATCCGGGAAACCGCGAAGCGCGATGAGATAGCCCGCACCGGACGACGGGGCAGCGGGAATCGAGAGGATGACACGGGTGTCGAGCGCGCAGACGATCTCGCCTCGAAGGTTCATCAGCCCGGCCACCTGACGCGGCGCGCCGGGAATGCGGCGCAGCCGCTTCACGGGCGCAACTTCGCGCAGCTGTTCGAGCGGCAGGCCGTAGACATTCGAGCCGACCAGGAAGCCGAGATAGGAGACGCGCTCGACGACCGGTCCGGAGTCGAGGTCCCCCGCCGACCCGATCGACTCGAGGACCGCGTCAGGTGCGGTCGGACTGCCGGGGGCCGGCGCGTCGCGCATATCCATGGGCGTGCCGTTCACAGCCGGAACTCGCGGATTCGCGCCTTGAACTGGTCGGCCAGCACGTTGAGATCGGCGACGGAGTTCGCCGACTGCTTCATGCCCGCCGCGGTCTGCTTGGTCACCTCCGCGACTTCGCGCATGGTCTGGACGATCTGCTCGCTCGCGCTTCGCTGCTGCTGGGTGGCGAACGTAATCTGGCGGATCGCCTGCGTGGTGCGATCCACCATCTGGAGAATCTGCTCGAGGCTGCCGCGCGCTTTCGTCGCGAGGCTCACGCCGTTCTCCACTTCCTTGACGCCCTGCTCTGTTGCGAGGACCGACGTGTTCGTCGCGGACTGGATCTCGCCGACGATGCCCTTGATCTCTTCCGCGGACTCCCTGGTGCGCTCGGCGAGCCGCCTCACCTCGCTCGCCACGACGGCGAAGCGCTTGCCGTGCTCGCCGGCCGCGGCGGACTCGATGGCGGCGTTCACTGCGAGCAGGTGGATCTCACCCGCGATTTCCTTGATCAGGTTGAGCACTTCCGAGATGCGCTGCGAGCGCTCGCCGAGGAGCAGCGTCTTGCCCGAGATGTCGGCGACACGCCTGCGGATCTTCTCCATCGCTTCGAGCGCTTCGTTGACGGACTCGAAGCCGGCGTGCGCCGCCTGTGCACTGTCGTCTGCGATCTTCTCGACCGAGGTGGCGCTGTGCGCAATCTGCTTGGCGGTGTTGGTCAGCTCCTCCATCGTCGCGGTGACTTCCGCGATGGACGCGGCCTGCTGCACCGAGCCGGATGCGTGCTCCTCCGCGGCTGAAAACACCTGCGCCGAGGCGGAGGTGATCTGGAAGCCGGCGTGCTGCAGCTCCTGGATGAGGCCCCGAAGCTGCGCCGCCATGTCGCTGGCCGCCTGCGCGAGCATACCGAGCTCGTCCTTGCGTTCGAGCGTGAACCCGTGCGACAGATCGCCGGCCGCCACACCGCGGAGGAACGGCACGAGCGCGAGGATCGGGCGGGAGAACTGGTTCGCCCAGTAGAGCGAGCCCGCGGCCGCGACGAGGGCGAGCGCGAGCGACAGGATGATGATGGTCCACATCAGACGCCGCATCGGCGCAAAGGCGACGTCGCTGCGCATCAGCAGGACCGTGCGCCACGTCCCCGGCAGGTACGGCTGGCGTTCCGTCGTCGCGTACCCTGCGAGGTAAGGTGTGTCCCGCACGTCGAACGAGGTGTTGCCGGCCCCGCTTGTCGCGGGGAGCTGCTGCAGCGCTCCGAGGCCGATCGACGCGACGCTCGTCTTGCCCGGGTGCCAGCCCGCGAGGAAAGCCGGCGCGCTCAGCATGATGCCGTTGGTGTCCGCGAGGACGAGGTACCCGCGATCGCTCTGCCCCTCGGGCACCACCTTGACGGCGTTGAGAATCTCGATCACGCCGGGCCAGTCGAGGACGGCCACGATGACGCCGACGACTTTGCCGGAGTCGAAGCTGGCGCGAATGGGAAACGCCAGCGGCATCCCGACGCGCCCCGTGAGATCCTGCTGCTCCGGAAGGCCCACCCAGGCCTCGCCGCGCCGCGCGGCCTGCAGCCACTCGCGATTCCCGACTTCGCGTCCCTGCAAGTCAGCGCGGGTGGACGCGATGACCGTGCCGGCGGCATTCGCGACCCAGACCTCCTGGTAGAGATCGAAGTTGCGCTTGGCTTCGCCGAGAAACTGCCGTATCCGGCCGTCGGTGTCGGCCGTCACGACGTCGTCCTGCAGAATCCAAGCTGCGACCATCCGCGCAGGCCCTGATGACGATCGAGGACCAGCCGCTCGAGCTTCTCGGCGCTCAGGGACGCGAGTGTCTCGAGGTTGAATTGAATCCGCTCTTCGAGCGCGCCCCTGGCGCTGCGGTACGCGACCGCGCCGGCGACGGCCATCGGCAGCAGGGAGAGCAACACCGACACGAAGGCCAGCTGCCACTTGATGGTCAGTCGCATGCACGAGCTCCTGGCCGCGGCAGGGTGATCACAGAAGGCCTTTGACGTCGAGTCGTTTCACCGTGTCATCCATCTCGTCGGCCGGAACATATGCGATGGCGCCCGGCACGCTCGCGACAAACCGCAGGACCGCGCGCGTGGACTTCAGTGTCGTCGGCGGCGTGAGCCCCTGGGTGATGTTCTGCTGCACCCAGAACTCGGCCATCTCGCGGACCGACCGCCGCATCACCCTGTCGGAAAAATCCGCACGGACCGGGCTCGTCGCGTCCCAGTCGACCGGGACCACCGATTCACCGGTGGGCCACATGCGCGTCTGCTTGCGAAAGATGCGCTGAAGGTCAGGAAGCGTGAGCGCGATCACCGGGTTGTCCCTGTGGACAATGATCCTGAACGTCAGCTGCGGCGCCGCCGGGGCGGACGCCGACGCGAGCAGCAGTACGGCGGCGATGGCCACCCAGACGCGTACCGCAGGCCCGGAAGACACCTGTCCTCCTTAGAAGAAGAACACGGCGGCTGCCGCGAAGCCGCTGTAGGCCCGGCGATCCTCGCTCGACGGAATGAACGAGCGCGACTGCGGGATCGCCCGGTAGAACTCCGACTTGACCGCGATCTGCGGATACGGACGGAAGTTCAGGCCTCCGATGTGCCGGACTTCGGCGCGCCGAATCCTGGGGCTGTCCAGCTGCTCGACCCGGTAAAACGCCAGCCAGTCCTCCTGGAGCTTCACCGCCGGCTGCACGTAGTAGCCGTAGCGCGTCTCGCCGAGCGTCCGGCCGCGTGCGTACTCCGTCTGGAGCTGGAACCGATCGATCTCGATCTGGCTCTCGATGCCGTACACGTGATCGTCGACGAGCTCGTGCGTCACGAGCGCGATCTGGCCGCGATAGAGGTCACCCGCGACGTCGAAGCGCTTCAGCGCGCCGCCCGTGGGCAGGTGCAGCTGGACCCGGCCGCCCCACGACTTGCCGTCCCGCAGATCCGCCTGGCTGTTTCCTTCGAACTGGTTGTTCGAGACGTAGACCTTGTAGCCGACTCCCAGCTCTGATGTGCCGGCCGGCCGGGACACGTTGCCGTACGCCATGACGCCGACGAGCTCCGGGGGAAAGAGCTCACGCAGATAGATCGGCTGGTCCGTGGACAGGGTGAGATTCGGGTAGTGATTCTGCCACCGGTCCTGCGTCGCGAGCTGTTTGCCGACGCGGACGTTCAGGTAGGCGTTGTGGTTGTACTCCATCCACGCGTTCTCGACCGCAACCTGTCCCTCGCCGCTGACGTCTTCCGACTCCGGACCCTCTTCGCCTGACTCTTCTTCCGACTCGCCGTGAAGCTCCGGATGGTGCGGGACGTTCTGCAGCTCGAGCTCCATGTGGAAATTGAAGCGGCGAAGCTGCTTGCTGAGAAGCAGTCCGAGATGATGCTGCTGGAACGACACCGGGGTCTCGGAGTTGTCGGCGGCAAAACGGAAATTGTAGTAACCGGTCAGATTCACGCGGCTGAGGAGCGACTCGCGCACGGAGTTCACGGCTTCCTGCTGCGTCTCCGCTTCCTGCTTCGCTTCCTCGTGCGTGACGATGGCGGACTGCTTCTTCTCGAGCGCGTCGAGACGCTGAAGCAACTGCGCGACGATCGCCTGCTGCCGCTGGAGCTCGGCCCTCAGAGTCGCTACATCATCCTGCTGCGCGGCGGCGGGCTGCGCCAGGCCAATCAAGATGACCCCGATCAGTCCGAGTCTGTACTTCATGCCTGCTCCTTCCGGCCGCACTTTTCCAATCTCCGGACTTCCGGACCATCGAACAGCACGGCGCCGCGGCGCCGACAGCGATGAGAGGAAGCCACGAGTATGGAGGAGAACCTCAGTCGTACAAAGCACTAAGCGCACCCTCAGCCGGCTCTGCCGGAGGGGATGCGCCTTTCAACCCACTATTCAGACCTCTAGCGGCAACCCTGGAATTTCAGCGTAGGGCTGCCGCTCGGAACGCTGTCGGGAACCAGACGGCACAGGTTCTCGCGCATCGCGCGATCGTCCAGTAATCCGTCTCCGACGAACTTGATCAGGTCGCGCAGCTCCGAGCGCTTCAGATCGATCGGTGTTTTGAGAAGCGGGTCCAGGCGGTCGAGCACCGGCTCGATCGGTCCCAGCCGCATCCTCAGATCCCTGTCGACACCGGCGGCCTTCGGATCATAGGAACGAGCCGACTCGAACACATCCAGGTGATGACGGATGGCGTCCTCGAGCTTCGTGAACGCGCCGTTGTGAAAGAACGCCGGAGACACGGCAAGGTTGCGAAGCGGCGCCGTACGGAACTTGTAGCGGTCGAGCGGATTGCCTGTGATCTGTTCGAGCCCGAAATCCTCGTCCTCGCCAGGGCCGTCAAAAATCATGTTGTTCTCCCCCGCACCGAAGAAGGGAGCAATCTGCGGGACCGCGATCACGTGCTCCTGGAAATCGCTGAACATCTCGTTCGACTGTCCGCTGACACCGTGGCAGCTGATGCACCCGGCCTTGCCGAAGAACAACAGCGCGCCGCGTTTTTCGGACGGGCTCATCGCGCCGCGCCGTCCGCGCGCGAACCGATCGATCGGCGCATCGGCGAACGTCAGGGTGAACTCGAACTCCGCGATCGCCTTGCCGAACATGAAGAAATCGATGTCGTGAGCGGGGTTGCCGTCCGCCACGAGCGTGACCTGCGGGAACTGCTGACGGAAAAGCTTCCGATACTTCGG
Source organism: uncultured Acidobacteriota bacterium (assembly GCA_963749835.1). GTDB lineage: Bacteria > Acidobacteriota > Vicinamibacteria > Vicinamibacterales > 2-12-FULL-66-21 > JALZOC01. Next base: position 517,147 of record CAVVOD010000001.1, on the reverse strand, counting down.
GATCCTGTTCAGGATGCCGAGGACGGACTGCCGGATGGGCTCGTTGCGAAACCCGCTCGCGTCCGGCATCGGCACGGGCAGCCCGTTGCCATCGTCGAACTGATCGAAGCGTGAACCGATCGTGCCCGCGGTACCGGTGAAACCGGCGACCTCGACGAGCTCGGTCGGGGGAATGTGCCCCTGTGCCTGCAGCAGGTGACGCACGTTGTTGGCCGCGTTGGCAGGCCCCGAGAAGCGGTCGGTGCCTTCCGGCGCCGGGAACACGAATCCCTGGGTGCCGTTGAACGGATCGCCGGAAACCGCATTGAAGCGGCCGTTCCACATCAGCGTGGGAAAGAGCGCCGAGTTGATCACCATCGGCGAGCGGCGCTGATTGCGCGGCCCTGAACGACGCGGCCCCACGACGCCGTTGCTCTGCACGCCTATGGCGATGCTCTGCGTGTCTCCGAAGCCGTTGGTCGGCGAATGGCATCCGGCGCAGGTGTTGTCCTGCCCGAGCGAATGCGCGGGGTCGAACCACAACAGGCGGCCGAGGTCCGCCAGCTTTGCGTTGACTCGACGACCGAGCCTGGCCTCGAGCGTGGACTCAATGCGGCCGGTAAAACGGGCCCGCGACAGGACCATGGCCAGCTTCGCATCGAGCTCGTTCTCTGCGCGATCACCATCGTGATCCCCGCGGCGGCGGTCATCATGGTCCCCTGCACGATTGATCCCCTGCTCGCCTGCAGCTGCGGCAATGACCGTGGGACCTCCCGCGCCGAGCAGCACCCATCCAAGGACGCCGACCCATGCTGTCACCGCGGGCACGATCAACGTTCGAATCACTGAAACTCCTTGTGAACCGTCGCCGGGACGCAGCGGGACGGTAACCGCCCGCGCGGATCACTCCAAACAGATGTCGTGAATGATCGGAACCGCCCCGGCCTACGCAAAGAGTCAGCCAGCGCTGCCATTGTGTAAGCCACTGATAACAAAGGGCTAACGTGGACCTGTTTTCGGAGATGAAACGTCGCGGAGTTCCGTTTCAGCACACCGGATCCCAGAAAACGATCTCATCCGTTACGCCCGTGGGCTCAGGATCGGGGAATCAGGGCGGTGCGAATCGCGTCGACGAGAGGGGAGATGTCCATGGACTTGGCCAGGACCGCGGCGGGTTGAATGCTGCCGGCAGCCGACGCGACGTCCGTCAGTTCCTCGGACGTGAGGACGATGACGGGGATTGTCTCGGTGGCCGGATCGGCCTTGAGGGCCCTGAGCAGTCCCAATCCATCGAGCCCGGGCATCAGGCTGTCGGTGACGACGATGTCGGGATGCGATTGCCGCGCGCGCTCGAGGCCGCTCGCGCCGTCCGGCGCTGTCTCGACATCGAAGTGCTCCTCGAGCGCTGTCTGGAGAACGAAGAGCACGGTCTCACTGTCATCGACGAGAAGGATACGGGCACGAGGCATGGGGGGAGGATAGCATTCCGTGACTCGGGACTCGGGACTCGGGTTTTCGGGATTCGGATCCCGAGGCCCGAATCCCGATTCCCGGCCCTTACTGCAGCCCGAAGCAGGTACAGCGTTCCGTCATACGTCCCGAGATACACCCGCCCGTTCGCGACGGTCACCCCCGAGAAGTGGTTCCACTGGTGCATCTGATCCCCGCTCGACCAGAGCTCCTTCCCCGTCACTGCATCGAGCGCGAACAGCGTGGCGCGCGTGCCCTTGGCCGCGCGGATCGTCGAGTCGAACTGGAGGCCGATGTCCGGGAAGGACTGCTTGGTCTCCTCGCCGCTGCCGTAGCCGAACACGATGCCGTTGGCGATGATGACCGGCTCGCCGCGCTTCATGTCGCGCGAGATCCAGGCCGGCGCGAGCTCGAAGGTGCTGCCCTTCTCCACGACCTTGAACGCCGCAACCCCGCCGTCCTTCGTGAGCGGCGTGTTCATGATCGGGAACTTGGCCTGCGAGTGCGCGGGACCCCAGAACGGCGCAAGCACCCAGCGGGTGCCGCCCGCATCCTCCCACGTGGACATCGCGCCCCAGCTCCCCGCATCCTGAAAGTCCACTTCCTCGTTGCAGAAGAGCGGCGTCTTGAACATCGGCGTCTGGTGATCGGCCCCGCCGAGCGACTTCGGATCGAGCAGGTACACGCGGCATTCCTTACCCGACGCCGCCATCAGCTCGCGACCCTTGTAGTTGAAGATCGTCGGCGTGTTGTTCGGATCCAGATCGCGCTTGCGCAGCCAGTCCCAGTTCGTCGGCGTGTAGTAGTCCTTCAGCTTCAGCTGATTGCCCACGATCTCGACGCCGACGACGCTGTTGGCGTAGCGCGGCGGGTCGCTGTTCGGATCGTAGATGCCGTCTCCGGTCGTCGTCCACGCCACGCCCGCCGAATCAATCACCGCTCCACGCCGGCCCCACGCGCCTCCGCTGCCGGCGTTGAAGTTCATGACGGTGTGGGACGGATCGTCGAGCTTGACGGCCGACAGCGTCGCGCCGGCGTAGGTGTTCGCCATCCAGATCGTGTTGCCGACCAGGTTGAGCGCCCAGCCCTTCCCCGTGTGGAACATGAACGCCGGCTGCAGTTCTTCGCCCGTCGCCGCGTTCACAGTCCGGAGCATGCCGTCTCCGGTCACGAAGTAGATCGGCCGTCGCCCCTCCGCGTCCGGCGGCCCGATGACGGGCGTATCGCTGCTGCCACCGGGACGAAGGAAGCCGAGATGCGCCGGATCCTGTGGCTGGGTCCCGCGGCCACCGCCGCCGGCGGGAGGTGTGGGGGCTGGATAGTCCCAGTGCTTCTGCCAGAGGATCTTCCCCGTCTCTACGTCGAACGCGTAGAGGTTGTCGGAGATTCCGCTGACGTAGCCGACCTGCTTCGTCCCAGACGGCGTGCTCAGCTGCCCGATCACGAGCACCGGCATGAGCGAGTGAAGCGCCCGCACCGGGTTGTCCGTGTGCAGCTTCCAGAGCAGCTTCAGGTTCTTGACGTTCTCTTTCGTCAGCGTCTTCTCGCTCTGGTTCCACCCGGTCCGCTGGTTGTCGCCGCCGTCGGTCGTCCAGTCGTACAGCGCAGCACCGGACTGCGCCGTGAGGGTGGCCACGGCCGGCCATCGGCCCGAGCCCCACGCAAGCCCGCAGCAAATCGCCATGGCGGCGAGACTCATCGCATTTCTCATCATTGACCTCGATCGCGTCGTTATCGTGAAGATGTTGATTGCCTGTGCAGCCGCGCGCGGCGGGCGATCGCTAACGCTCCGCGGGCATGCCGAACGCGTACAACGTTCCATCTCGTGTCACTACGTAGACCTGGCTGTCGCCGCCGGACGGACCGATGCCCCGCACCGAGGACGTCATGGTGTTACTGCTCGTCCACAGTTGCTTCCCCGTCGCGCCATCGAGCGCATAGAGAACGGCGGGAGGTAAGCGCTGAGCCGCGAGGGTTTGAACGCCGACCAGGCCGCTCGCCACCCCGAACACCACACCGTTGATGACCGCCGGCGTGACCGGCGCGGCGATGTCGGGCGACACCCACTGGGGCTGCAGCGTCGGCGACTCGCCCGTGTCGACGAGCGTGAATCCGACAATCGCTCCACCCGTCACGGGTCCGTTGTTCATGGCCACCTTCATGTCGGCCGGCAGTGGACCGCTGGTCGTGGCGATCACCCATCGCGTGCCCGCGGCGTCGAGCCACGTCGCCAGACCCGCCACGTCAGCCGCGGTGTTCGCAAAGGGTGACGTCATGGAGAGCGGTGTCTTGTGATCCGCGCCGCCGAGTGACGCGCTGTCGAGCAGATACAGGCGGCCGTCCCTGTTCGCCGCCACGATCAGATCCTTGCCCTTGTGCTGGAAGACGACCGGCGCGGACGTGAACGCGGATGGGCCCGCCGTGAACCAGTCCTTCTGCTCGAGCGTCTTCGAGGCCAGCGAGACGACGGAATTGGCGACCGGAGAGTCGCCGCCGGTCGTGGCCACGTAGATGGTACCGTCGGTGCCGAACGTCGGTGCGACCGCGCCCGCGACCCCCGCCCCCTTCGTGTCGAACGTCGTGACGGCTTTCGCCTCGCTGACGAGGTCGACGGCCCACACGCCGTTGGCTGCGCCGCCGCAGTTACCCGTCGTCGCCGCGTACAACACGTTGTCGACCAGGATCGATCCGACGACCCTGGCGTTTGCCGGCAGGAACTTCACCGGCGGAATCTGATCGGTTCCGACCTGCGGATTCATCAGGTGGACCATCCCGCCGCTCGAGATCGCGAACACGTTGTCGCCGGCGTCGCGTCCGCCGGGCATCACCGGCCCCTGCGGAACGGCCCCCGGACCGCCACCCGCGCCCCGACCCCGCCCGCCCGGCGTGGGTAGCGCGGCCGAGGTGGCTTTGGTGACGGCGGTCACGCCCCCGGGGCAGGCGGGCGTACGCGCCCCCTTCGATGCGGTCGCGAGATGCTGGTTCCAGAACATCCGGTTGAGCTCGAAGTCGAGCGCATAGATGTTGTCCGCGCTGTCTCCGAGGAACGCCAGTGCCTTGAATCCCTTGTAGGCAATGATGTTCGGCAGCAGGACAGGCTGCGTCAGCAGGTTGACCTGTGCTCCCGGGATGGCGAATTTGCGCTTCCACAGAAACTGGAAGCCCGGCTTCTGCATGTTCTCGGACGAAATCTTGGGATCGGTCCTGATAGACGACGTACGCTGCGCGTCGCTGCCGGCGGTCGTCCACGCGCCGCCCCCTCGTCCCTGTGCCTGCGCCGCAGCCGCGGCCGCCAGGGTCATCACGACGAGCCCACCACACAGGCGGCATAGTCCTGTCATCACTCGGAAACTCCTTTTGCGGCCCTGTACGCGGGCCGATTCATGCGAACGAACGATCTCAGTGCGGCGAGGCGCCTTTTGGGCAGGCGCCCTCAGCCGCGAACGGCCCTCTCGGGGTGGGGATGATGCTGTTGACAGAAACGACACGCCGAGACACCGATGTCCCGCCGATGCGCTGGTAATTACTCCGGAAGAAGGCTCCGCGTTTCGCACTCGGCCGAGATATCTGACAGGAATGTTCGCCCAGACCCCGCTTCACTGCGAACCCCGGCCGTATCAGGTCGTGGAACGGACCCTGCAAAGCCGATATCATGATGGGAACGATACCGCCGAAACCGGTGCGGGTGAACATGAGTAGGCAGCTGATGAACCGCTCTCTTACGGCCCTGTCAGGAGTAATCGCGGGTGTGCTCGCCGCGACGATCGTCGCGAACGCCAGCCAATCGACCGTTCCGCCGGCTTCAACTTCTGCGCAGCAGCCGGAAAGCGCCGCGACCGCCCAGGCGGACGAAAGGAACGCCGCCACGTTCACACGGGTGTGCAGCACCTGTCACGACGCGGCGCGCATCCTCTCGAGCCGCCGCACGAAGGATCAATGGAGCGAAGTCATCGACAAGATGGTCGAACGCGGCGCCCAGGGCAGCGACGACGACTACGCTGAAATCATGGACTACCTGGTCGGCCACTACGGGCGGATCAACGTCAACAGGGGCACGGCCAAGGATCTGGCGACGGTCCTCAAGGTTACCGACAAGGACGCCGAGGCGATCGTGGCCTTCCGGACAGCCAACGGACCGTTCGTCGATTTCGACGGCCTCGCGAAGGTTCCGGGCATTGCCATGGACACCCTGACACAGAACCGCGACGCGATCACGTTCCAGTAACACGCAGCAGCCGCGAATTCGATCAATACTTCCGCCAGATCACCGCTTTTTCGAGGTTCCGATGCGACACTCCAAGATCCTCGGCTCGACGTTTGCCGTCCTGTTGACGTTCGTCGCCACTGGCTGCGGCGGTTCGGAGCCCACAACGACACCCCCGTCGACGCCCGCGCCTGCCGCGGCACCGTCCGGCGCCGCGCCGGCGCCGGCGGCATCCTCATCCGGCGTCCGCGTCTACGTCTCCGACGAGACGGGCGGGAACGTGTTCGTCATCGATCCGGACAGCGGGCAGATCGTGGAAACGATCCCCGTCGGCAAGCGGCCGCGCGGCATTCGCCTTTCACGCGACGGCAAGGAACTGCTGGTCGCGCTCTCGGGCTCGCCGATCGCGGGCCCCGGCGTGGACGAATCGAAGCTGCCTCCCCCCGATCGATCGGCGGACGGCATCGGCGTCATCGATCTGGCGACCCACAAGGTAGTGCGAAGCTATCCAAGTGGACAGGATCCTGAAGCCTTCGATCTCTCCCCCGACGGCAAGACCCTGTACGTCTCGAACGAGGACGCCGCCCAGATGTCCGTCGTCGATCTCACGACCGGCACGATCAAGAGCCGGGCGTCGGTGGGTGAAGAGCCGGAGGGGGTCACGGTCAGGCCTGACGGGCGGGAGATCTGGGTCACCTGCGAGGCAGACAACGAAGTCGTGGCGGTTGACGCCTCCACGCACAAAGTGGTTGCCAGGATGAAGACCGGCGCGAGACCCCGATCCGTCATCTTCACCACCGACGGCAAGACCGCCTTCGTGACCAACGAAAACACCGGTACCGTGAGCGTCGTCAACGTCGCCGCGCACAAGGTGGCGGCCTCGCTGTCGATTCCCAAGACCGAGGGGACTCCGATGGTGCCGCGGCCCATGGGTGGGGTGCTCTCCCCTGACGGAGGTCAGGTTTTCATCTCGCTCGGCAGGGCGGGTTCGATCGCCATCATCGACGTCGCCGGCCGTAAAGTTACGCGGACGATCGATGGCGTTGGTGCGCGACCGTGGGGTATCGGCGTCAGCGCCGACGGACAGAAGGTGTACACCGCCAACGGACCATCGGGCGATGTCTCAGTCGTCGACATCGCCAGCGGAAAGGTCGACCGTCAGATTAAGACCGGCGGCAGTCCGTGGGGGGTCGTCGTGGCGGGAAAGTAGCTCCCAGCTTTCAGCTCTCAGCTTTTACTGATAGCTGACGTCTGAGAGCTGGACGTCTGAGAGCTGACGGCTTGGTCAGGCCCACTTGTATCCGCTCTTTGCGAGCGGCAGCGTGCGTATCCGTTTCCCCGTCGCGGTGAAGATCGCGTTGCAGACGGCGGGAACGATTGGCGGCAGCGCCGGCTCGCCGAGTCCCGTCGGTGGATTGTCGGTCGTGAGGAAATGGACCTCAATCTCCGGCGGCGCCTGCACCAGGCGGACGGGCGGGAAATCGTTGAAGTTGCTCTGGACCGCGCGCCCTGCCTCGAACGTAATCTCGTAACCCATCACCTGACTGAGTCCGTCGATCACGCTCCCCTGGACCTGATTCACGGCGTTGCTCGGGTTGATGATCTGACTGCCCACGTCGCCCGCCACCCACACCTTGTTCACGCGGACGGCGTTCTTCGCATCGACGCGCACTTCGGCGACTTCGGCGAAATACCCGCGGTGGGAGAACTGGAACGCCACGCCCATGGCGGTGCCGGCGGGAAGCGTCCGCGTCCCCCAGCCTGATTTCTCCTTCACCAGCTGCAGGACGCCGCGAACCCGCTCCGGATTGAAGGTGTCGGTATCCTTGTCGGTCGTCTTCCGCTCGGCGGCGAGCACATCGAGCCTGAACTGAATCGGATCCTTCCCGGCCGCGTGCGCAAGCTCGTCGATGAAGGACTGGAACACCCACGACCACGCATTGCTGCCCGGCGCCCGCAGCGCAAAGACGGGCACGCCGAGCGGCATCACGCTCGCCATGAACGAGAAGTCCGGAACGAAGCTCGCCGGGAACTGCGCGGGGGAGATGCCCGCGGTGGCCGCGAACGTCTGGCCCTCGCCGAAGCTGACGAAATGATTCCGCCACGCGGTCAGCTTTCCGGTGGCGTCAACCCCGCCCTTGAGATAGTGGAAGCCGCCCGGCCGATAGTGGTCGTGGCGCATGTCGTCTTCCCGCGTCCACAGCAGCTTCACCGGCGCGCCGACGACGCGCGCGATCCAGGCGGCCTCGACCATGTAGTCGTTCGTCAGGCGGCGGCCAAACCCTCCACCGCCGCGCAGCTGGTGCACAGTGATGTCGGTTTCCGGTATGCCGAGCGTCTTCGCGACGAGCGTGCGGCCGGCCTGCGGTGTCTGGCTTGGCGACCACACTTCGAGCTTGCCGTTCTGAAAATGCGCCGTGCAGTTCTGCGGCTCGAGCGGCGCGTGCGCGATGAACGGGTAGGCGTATGCCGCCTCGACGACCTTCGCGGCCGATTGAAGGGCGGTTTCCGCGTTGCCGTCGTTCCGAATCGTGATGGTCGGCGCCTGCTTCGACAGTTCCTCCGCGCGTGCCGCGAACCCGGCGCTGCTCTGGCTTGCGGTCGGCCCTTCGTTCCAGGTGACCTTCAGCTTCGCGCGGGCGGTGCGCGCCTGCCACCAGGAGTCCGCGACGATCGCGACGCCGCCGTGCAGGCCCAGGAGTTCCGTCGTGCCTTCGACCACGAACGCGTGGCGGATGCCCGGCAGCGCTTTGATCTCGTCCAGGTTGGCGCTCACGACCTTGCCCATGTAGACCGGGCACTTCTCGAACACCGCGGCCAGCATCCCGGGGAGCGTGAAGTCGATGCTGAAGATTGGCTTCCCGGTGACAATCGAGAGATTCTCCACACCACCGATCGGCTTGCCGATGATCGTGAAGTCCTTCGGATCCTTCAGCGTGACCGTCTTGAGCTCCGGCGGCGTCAGGGCCGCGGCTTTGGCAGCCAGCGCGCCGTACTTGAGCGTCCGTCCGCTGCCGCGATGCGTGACCACTCCGGAGGCTGTCGAGCACTCGGCCTCAGGGACACTCCAGGTCTGCGCCGCGGCCATGATCATCATCTGGCGTCCGGCGGCGCCTACGCGGCGCAGCGGCTCCCAGTTGTTCGGCGTACCGGTACTGCCGCCTGCGTTCTGCCGACCGTATTTCACTTCATCGAGATCCGCCTGCTTGATCGTGACGTCTTTCCAGTCGACGTCGAGCTCCTCGGCAATGATCATCGGCAGCGAGGTCTTGATCCCCTGGCCGACTTCCGGATTCTTCGCCATGATCGTGACGGCGCCGTCCGCGCTGATCGAGAAGAACGCGGAGGGCACCAGCGGGGGCGGAGGAGCCTGTGGCGTCTGCGCCAGCACCTGCGCGATCGGCTCGAAGTAGGAGGCGAGCATCATGCCGCCCCCGGCGAGCGCGGAAACCCGGAGGAACGCGCGACGATTGACGACCAATGTGTTCATAGGGGTCTCTCAGCTCTCAGCTCTCAGCTCTCAGCTGTCAGCTCTCAGCTCTCAGCTACTGATTTCCGCGTGCAGCCGCCGGCCCCGGGACAGCTTCGCTCGTCGTCGGCGCAGTGCCCATCCCAGCGGCCTTGTGAATCGCCTGGCGGATGCGCAGGTAGGTCGCACAGCGGCATAGATTGCCGTTCATGGCCGCGTCGATGTCCGCGTCGGTCACCTTGGGCTTCCGCGCAAGGAGCGCGGCGGCGGACATGATCTGGCCGGCCTGGCAGTAGCCGCACTGCGGCACGTCGATCTCCATCCACGCCCGTTGAACCGGATGAGTGCCGTCGGCGGAGAGCCCCTCAATTGTCTTGATTGGGGCGCCGGCTGCGCTCGCAACGGGGGTGAGGCACGATCGCACGGCTTCCCCGCGCAGATGCACGGTGCAGGCGCCGCATTGACCGATACCGCAGCCGTACTTCGTCCCGCGGAGGTTGAGGACGTCCCTCAGCACCCACAGAAGGGGCATGTCGGCGGGGACATCGACAGTGGTGGACTTCCCGTTGACGTTCAATGTGTAAGGCATGGATGTGTGGGGGCTCCCGGGTGTGCGCATTCCATATGAAGGGCGCGCGAAAATCAAGTGGAAGTCACGGGAGCCGGGACCCGCCGTCAGAACTCCGCGCGCAATCGAATCGCCACGCTCCGCGGTGCGGCGAGGGCGGTCCCCGAGAAAAGTCCAGAGAAATTGATCACATCGAGCCGATTCGTGATGTTGCGCACCTCCGCCTGGAGGCGCAGGCTCTGACGTCCCTTCCGCGCCACGACTTTGCCGGCGGACGCATCGAGCGAAAAATTCGGCCGCACGCGGCCCGTCTCGAAGTTCACCCGTTCGACGACGCGCGCGCCGAACTGCTCGGCGGCCTCCTCGGGGTCGCCGCTGAAATCCTCGAACGGAAGGCCGCTGCCGTACGACGCGGCGAGTGCAACCCACGCGCCCTCCGAATGCGCATAACTCACCCGCCCACGGACCGTGTGCCGCTGATCCTGCGTGATGGGGAAACGCTCGGTGGACTGGAGCTGTTCCGTGCCCTCTTCGCCCAGGAACAGTCCTCCTGTGATCGGCAGGTCCCCCACTCCGTGCAGATGTGAGTAGCTGAGCGACCCGGCGACCTTCTTCCATTGCGGCACGTCGATCTTCACTTCGGTGCCCCTGATATCGGCATGCGAGAACGCGATCGGAAAGCTCACACCGGTGTTCAGCAGCACGTCGTCGTCGGCGACGTCGTCCATCTGCCGGCTGAAGTAGCTGGCGTCGACGCGGACATGGCCGAACAACACCTTCGACAGACCCGCTTCGTAGAAGTTGCCGCGCGACGCAGGGACCGGCAGCCTGAGGGCGTCATCGCTCAGCGATTCGACCGCGTCGGAGCTGGCGAGCAGCAGGTTCTCGAACGCCGGGGTCTGGAACACACGATCGAACGACACCCTGATCACGAGATCGGCCGCCGGCCAGGACCAGGCGACGGCGAGACGCGGACTGAAGGCGTTGTCCTCGACCGCGAGACGATAGTGATCCCATCGAAGCCCGCCATAGAGCGTCCAGGCCCCGTGGCGCACTTGATCCTGGATGAACAACGCCTGCTCTCGATCCGGACGGCGTTCATCGAACGCGAATTCGGTGGCAGTGCCCGGCTCGAACACATCCGGATCGGTGATGCGGTAGCCGAAGCGCTCACGGACGGTGCCGATGTTGACGTCACCTCCCGCCTTGATTTCGTGCGCGCCCAGGCTTGCCGTGAGGGTGCCCTTCAGGTAGCCCTCGCGGAATCCCCGATCCTGTTCGGCGATGATGGGCGTCGATGACGGGTTGGACCAGAGCCCGGCCGAGACATCACGCGCCATTCCCCGGATATCCCCGAGGACCTTGCCGGAGAACACCTTCTGATAGGAGAACTGCGCTGCGGTTTCCGCGCTGTTGCGGTCCTGCCGCTGACCGGCGGCTTCCTGGACCTGCTCGTTCGGAACGAGAAAATGCCCCTGCCCGCGCCGCAGGATGAACCCGATGCGATCCGAGGTCGTGAAGTCGTGCTCGACTCGCACGGACGCGCTCGACGTCGATCCGTGGTTGGTGAAGTTCTCCTCGACGGGCGGATCCAGATACCTGTCGGTCACGCTGGTGCTGGCGGCCACGCTGGCCGACGAGCGCTCCCAGCCGTACTGCGCCACGCCGTCCGCACTCCGTGTGTCGAAACTGCCTCCCGAGAGCCCGACGGCGCCGCCGAACCCGCGCCGGCTCTGCGCCATGGTGACGATCTCGATGACGCCGCCAAGCTTGCGCCCGTATTCCGCCGGATATCCGCCGGTCAGGATGTTCATCCCGTGCACATCATCCGCGCCCAGCTCCGGCGCGAACGCCGGCGACCGGTTGTCGGTCACCGCCAGTCCATCGACGACGTACTGGGTCTGATATTCCGAGCCCCTCGGATGGAGGATGCCGTTGGCTTCGAGCAACCAGCCGGGCTGCGTGTTCACCAGATCCGGAAGCGATCGGCCCGGGAGGGCCGTCGTCCGCTGGTCGAGTGTGTCTTTCCCGATGCGCTGTGACGCGCCTGTCCGCCGGGGGTCCAGGAGGGTATCCCCCGCGCTGACATTCACCTGGGTCCGGACCGTCGCGAGCGCGAGGACCACGGGGAAGTCCGCGGGCAGGGCGGACTGAATCTCCGTCAACCCGGTAAACGGCGCAAAGCCTTCGCGCGTAACGACAACGCGGTACCTGCCAAACGGAAGGCGGCGTGCGATCGCGCGCCCCCGGGTGTCGGTATCGACGGTCTGCCTGAGCTGGTTCGACTCGCTGACCAGTTCGACCGCCCCCGGAAGGGGAAGGCCGGCCTGGTCGGTCACGGTCAACCGAAGCTCGCCCGTGTTCGTCTGGCTGAATTGCCCCAGAACAAACAGGAGCACGAAGCCCCAGTGATGCATGCGATCATTATGGTGCAAGACTAGTGGTCGGTCTCGGCTGAGTGAGTAGTGGATTCCGGGACGGGGTCCCCAGCGTGGCAGCCATGCTGGGGGGACCCGGGATGGCAAAGCACGACGACCGAGAATACTCGTGTATTTGAGGGAGGAGCAACGCGGCCAGCCGGGATGCCCCGCCCGGAAGGCACTGCTCATTCAGGCGAGACAGGCCACTAGGGCACCGCCGAAGCGGACTCGGGCTGCTGGCACACGACTTACACGGACTGAAAGATGGAGAATGCATGCTCGTCGCCGCTGTAGCCCTGCTTGTTCACGCGTCGGCTTTCTGGAACTGGAACGCGCCCGCGTGCAGCGGCTGCGCGTCGTATTCGCAACAGCCGGGCGTCAGCCCGCAGGCGTCGGCTGTGGCCGGCACCATTCGTGACGCGGCCGGCGGCGTGGTCGGCGGCGCGACGGTGGTCGTTCGATCAGGAGGCCGTCAACAGCAGACCGTGAGCGGACCTGACGGCCGGTTCGCTCTGACCATCGAGGCCGGTGCAGACATACTGGTCGTGGTCCGTGCGGCGGGATTCGGCGAGGTCAGGCAGAACGTCCGCGGCGGCGCCAGCCCTGTCAGCGTAGACTTCGTACTCTCGCCCGAGCGCGTGACCGAGGCGGTGACCGTGACGGCCACGCGCGGCGAGCGCCGTACCGGCGACGTCCCGGCGAGCGTCAGTGTTCTCGGACGCGAGGACATCCGGCAGTCTCCCGCCGTTGTCGCAGACGACGTGCTGCGCCAGATTCCGACCTTCAGCCTGTTCCGGCGGACGAGCAGCCTCGCCTCCCATCCCACCGCCCAGGGTGTGTCGCTGCGAGGAGTCGGCCCGAGCGGCGTCAGCCGCACGCTGGTGATGCTCGACGGCGTACCCATCAACGATCCATTCGGCGGCTGGGTCTATTGGTCGCGCATACCCCTCGAGACGGCCGAACGAATCGAGGTCGTCGACGGCTCGAGCTCGAGCCTGTACGGCAACTACGCAATGGGTGGCGTGATCAACGTGATCACCAATGCGCCGGCCCGCCGGACGTTCGAGATGAAGTCCCAGTACGGCAGCCGCAACAGCCCGAAGGTGGACTTCTACGGCAGCGATCGCCGGGGCAAGCTCGGACTCGCGGTGGACGGCAACATCTTCGACACGGACGGCTACCCGATCGTCCGGGCCAGCGAGCGGGGCCGCGTCGACAACAACGCGTCCGTCAGATTCTGGAACGTCAACATGAAGGCGGACTATGCCGCGACCGAGCGCGTGAGTGCCTTCGTGCGGCTTGGATACTTCGACGAGAACCGCGCGAACGGAAAGGCCAGCACGATCGACGGTACCGAGGAAGCGAACGACACGACGTGGAAGTCGGCCAGCGGAGGCGTGCGGATCCGCATGCCTGACGAAAGCGACGTCCAGGCCACCATCTTCACGGATGTCGAGACGTTCAACAGCAACTTCCTTGCGGTGCCTGCGGCGACGCCGGCGCGCAGTGTCGGGCGGATGACGCTCACGCAGAACGTCCCCACCAAAGGCGTCGGCGGCATGGTGCAGTGGTCACGCGGTTTCGGGGGCACGCAGTTTCTCACCGCGGGCGTAGACTGGCGCTGGGTGGACGGCGACAGCCGCGAGAATGGTCTCGATACCCTGACGGGCACCCAGGTCGTCCTCAACCGGATCTCGGGCGGCACGCAGCGGAGCGTCGGACTGTATGTGCAGGATCTGATTGTCCCCCTGCCCGACCTCACGATCACGCTGAGCGCGCGTGTCGATCGGTGGCGCAATTACGACGGCCACAATCTCGAGAACAGCGCCATCACCGGTGCGCCGACGGCCAACAACGTGCCCGCGCTGCCGGCCCGGGAGGACACGGTGGCGAGCCCGCGCGCGGCGGCGATCTATCACCTCACGGACAAGATCGACGTATGGGGTGACGTGGGCTGGGGATTCCGGGCGCCGACCTTGAACGAGCTGTACCGTCAGTTCCGCGTCGGCTCGACCCTGACGCTCGCGAACCCGGCGCTCGGACCCGAGCGTCTCGTCGGAGGCGAGGCCGGCGTCACGCTCATGCCCCTGCCGTCGCTGACGCTGCGATCGACGTGGTTCGACAATCGGGTCACCGATCCCGTGTCGAACGTCACCGATCCGTCGCGGAGCACGCCGACGGCCATCACCCAGCAGCGGCAGAATCTCGGGAAGACCCGCATCTGGGGCATCCAGAACGACGCCGAATACCGGATCGGCACGTCGTGGAAGCTTGGAGCCGCCTACGTCTACGACCAGGCCAAGGTCACGGAAAACCCGGCGAACACGGCCCTCGTCGGCCGGTTCCTTCCCCAGGTGCCGGTGCACCGCGGATCGGTGCGGGTCGCCTACGTGAACCCGAAGCTTGCCACCATCGCCGCAAGCGTGCAGTTTCTCGGCGCCCAGTTCGACGAGGATCAGAACCTGCCGTCGCGGCGGCTTCCGAAATACGGCCTCGCGGACCTGACGGCCTCACGCCCGATCGGACGCAACGTCGAGCTGTTCTTCGCCGTGCAGAACCTGTTCGATGCGGAGTACTTCGTCGGAACGCTCCCCACGACCGTCGGCGCGCCGCGCTTCGTCAGCGGTGGGTTCCGCCTCCGGTTGAACGGTCGCTGATCCTTACTTCGTTGCGCAAGCCGTGCGGCGGTAGGGAAACTCCACCTTCCGCGGCTTCCCCTGGCTCACCCCGTCGATCCAGCCGACGAGCCCGTCAGCTCCGTCGCGGCGGTAACCAACGCGCTGAGGAAAGTCGTGCGTCGGGTTCTCGAAGACCACCTCAGCGTCCGTCGCAGCGGTCGCCAGAAAGACCGCACCGGGCTGGCCTGACGGGTGCGCCTGGTACGCGAGCCGCCCGTCCTGCTCTTTGATCAGGACCGACTCGGTACTCCACGAGCGTGTCGCCGCGGACCGTGCGGCCCATGCCGAGCATGCTCTTCGCTCTCGGCGCCATCCACTGTTCCTCGACGACGCGCTGACCGGAGCTGAGCTGCCAGCATCCCTGCAGCCATCCCACCTTGTCGATCGTCAGGGGTTGTGTGGTGGTCGGTGCCGACCACGCCCACGCCGCCATCGTCACGAGTGAGACGAGATACCTCATGCGCTCCTCTAAATGGGGACACTCACCTTTAGCGTAAGTCGTTGATTCTACAACGTCGATTTACAAGCTCTTCACTAAATACGACACAGAGCGTCGCCATCTCATCGACAGGCATCCGCACTCGTCAGGACGCGGGGAGGCAAAGCCGCCGTGTAGAATCACGGCGTGACGCTCCAGGAATTCACAAGTAGTACGAAGCAGCCCCAGCCGCCACCGGAACTGAGCGCTCCACTGCTGGCGCTCTGGCACGATGGACGGGGTGACTGGGACGCCGCCCATCAGGTGGCGCAGGACATCGATGATCCTGACGGGGCGTGGATCCACGCCTACCTGCATCGCAAAGAAGGGGACCTCGCCAATGCCGGATACTGGTATCGGCGTGCGAAAAAGCCCGAGTGCCGGGACAGCCTCGACGCGGAATGGGCGAGCATCGTCACGGCGATGCTCGCCGACGGTGCATAAAAACTCGACGCTCTGTATGGCCCAGATCGTCACGTCGCAGAATCAACGAGTTACGCTAAAGGTGAGTGTCCCCATTTATTCATAACGCAACGCGACCATCGGATCCACGCGGCTCGCGCGGCGCGCCGGCAGCCACACGGCCATCAGCGACACGATGGTCAGGAGCACCGGGACCCCGACGAAGACGAGCGGGTCCCGCATGGTGACGCCAAACAGCAGCGACGAAATCGCGCGGGCCAGGTAGAACGACACCCCAAGGCCAACCACCACCCCCACGAGCGCCAGGCGCATCCCCTGCAGGACCACCATGTTCTTGACCTGCGATCCCTGCGCGCCGAGCGCGAGCCGGATGCCGATCTCCTGCGTCCGCTGCTCCACCGAATACGCCATCAACCCGTAGATCCCGATCGCCGCCAGAAGCAGCGCCGACACGCCGAAGACGGTCATCAGCCACATGTTGAACCGCTCGCGTGACGTGGAGAGCGACACGACTTCCGCCATCGTCCGCACGTCGGTGACGGGCAGTCCGGTAACCTGCCGCAGCTGCTCCTGGACCGGCGCACTCACGGCATGCGGCTCCCCCTGGGTCCGGACCACCCACGCGATCGGCGTCAGCGCCACATTGAGCGCGTTTGCGGCGTCCGGCACCTGCGCCTGCGGGACGTACATCGTCGGATTCGGGTCGTCGTTCAGACCGTTCGCCCTCGTATCCCCCACGATGCCGATGATCTGCCGATCCGGTTCGTCCTTGAATTCGCGCATGACCGTGCGGCCAATCACCAGCCGATCGTTCAGCGGGTCCCCCTTGGGCCAGAACTGTTTCGCCATCGCCTCATTGATGATGACGACGCCCGGCGCGCTGCTGTTGTCCCGTTCTGTGAACTGCCGGCCCCGCTTGAGAGGGATCTTGAAGACATCGAAGTAGCCTGGAGATACCGTGTTCCAGTTGCCGCCGCCGTGAAAGGGACCGTCCGTCAGCGGACGCCCGATCACGTTGAACGGGAGTCCGTAGCCCCCCTCGAGCGGAACACAGCATGTCGCGCTCGCGTTCAACACGCCGGGCACGCTCCTCAACCGCTCGACGCCGTCGCGGACAATCTGCTCGACCCCTTCCGACTTGAGGAACCGCGGGCCCGTCAGCGACATTCGCATGGTCAGCACGTGACTCGCATCGAAGCCCGGGTCAACATGACCGAGTGCCACCGCCGTACGGATGAGCAGCGCTGAGCCGACGAGCAGGACGAGTGCGAGTGCGACCTCCACGACAACGAGCACGGATCGCGCCTTGTTCTGGCGAAGCCCGGTCCCCGACCGACCGCTGCTCTCCTTGAGCGTGGTCGTCAGATCCGTCTTTGAGCTCTGGAGCGCAGGAATCAGTCCGAACAGGATGCCCGTCCCGAGCGAGACGGCTGTCGTGAACAGCACGACGCGCCAGTCCACCCCGACGAGCGCGCCGTCCACACCGACGCGTGGGAGTCCGGCCGTGTTGACGGCGAGCAGCGTGCGAATCCCGAGCACGCCGAACAGCAGCCCCAGACCTCCTCCCGCGATCGAGAGGACCACGCTCTCGGTGAGCAGTTGACGGATGATGCGGCCACGCGTCCCCCCGATCGCCGCGCGAATGGCAATCTCCCGCCGGCGGCCTGTCGCGCGCACGAGGAGCAGATTCGCCACGTTCGCGCACGCAATGAGGAGCACGAAGCTGACCGCGCCTCCCAGGACGAGCAGCGACGTTCGCACGTTGCTGACGAGCACGTCCCGAATCGGCTCGACGCTGAAGGAGCCGTTGTTCCCGAGCGCGTTCGGGAAGGCGCGCTTGTAGTCTTCCGCCGACAGTTTCAGCCGTGCTTTCGCCTGGTCGAGCGAGACGCCCGGCTTCAACCGTCCTGCCACCCGGAAGTAATGCCCCTGATCCTTCGTATCGGGATCGAGCTTGAATGGAATCCAGACCTGCGGCGCCGGTCCGAACTCATCGAAGTTGAAATCGGCGAGCACGCCGATGATGTTGTAGCTGTCGCCGCTCAGCGAGACCGTCTTGCCGACGACATTCGGATCGCCGTTGAACCGTGACGTCCAGAGGCGGTGACTCAGGACCGCGACGCGTTCGCCGATCGGCAGATCCTCCTCCTGCGTGAACGTGCGCCCGAGCGCCGTTCGCGCGCCGAACAGGCGGAAGAAATCGGCCGAGACCTGCCCGGAACGGAGCTGTTCCGGAAAGCTCCCGCCCGTATAGTTCACGACCCCGGTTCGAAAGGCGGACGCATCCTGGGTGACGCTGCTCTGCTGGCGGTAGTGCTGAAACTTCGCCGGCGAGGCGCCCGGCCCGGACGATTGGGGGGATGTGAAGACCACGAGCGTGTCCGGATCCGGAAACGGCACCGGCCGTAGCAGCACCGCGTTGACGACCGAAAAGATCGCCGTGTTGGCGCCAATCCCGAGCGTGAGCGCCGCGACGGCCGCGGCAGTGAACGCCCGGCTCTGCGCGAACATCCGCAGGGAGTGTGTCAGGTCCTTGTAGAACGCTTCAAATGCCAGCATAGGTATTCCGTTAGACGCAGGTATCGCGCTTTTTGTTGAGCGCGCCCCATTATCCTGCGTTCCGCACCCAGGCAGGGTGCCAGGGGGGCCAAGGGGCCAGGTGCAGGGTGTCCGCCTCCGCCCGCACAGCAATTCACGCGGGCTCTGGCGAGACCTCGCCGTAGCCGCTTCGCGGCGAAGGCGGGCCAAGGTGCCAAGGTGCCAGAGTGCTCAGGCGGGAAGCGGGAAGCTGGAAGCCGGAAGCTGGAAGCCGATCATGCCCACACGGACTCGAGCGCGGCGACTGACGAAATGACGTGCGTGTGGGGGGCGGATCCGAGCGTCTCTCCATCGTGCGCGCCCGACAGCACGCCGATGTTCCAGCCGGTTCCTGCGTTGAAGCCGGCCTCGAGATCGAGCGCCGTGTCACCGACGTTCGCGACGGATCGCACCCGCAGCGCGCCGGTCGCTTCCATGGCCCGGAAGATCAGGTAGGGCGCGGGCCTCCCCGCGGGGACATCGTCGCCGCAGACCACGGCGTCGACGATGCCGGTCGTCCAGCCGAGCGCGTCGAGCAGCAATGACGTCGTGTCCCGATCGAAGCCGGTGTTGAGCGCGACACGGACGCCGCGATGTCGAAGCGCAACGAACGCCGCCTCCGCGCCAGGAACGGGGTGCACGCCTCCCGACACGTAGCGTTCTGCCAGCTCACGGCGAAACGATGCATACACGTCGTCCAGGCGAGCGGTCCCGTCAGCGGTGTCAGGGAGGAAGCGTCGCAGCGCCTCACGCTTCCATGAGCCGCGGACGCTTCGGACCTGTTCCGCAGTGGCCTCGATTCCGTGGTGCCGGAGCGCGGCTGCGAATGCACCCGGCACCTGACCGTCGTCCCTCACGGTGGTGCCCGCCATGTCGAACACGACGAGCTCCAGCGGCGTCATTTTCCCAGCGCCAGCGGTGGGGCGGCCTTCGGCTGCGCCGCCTGATAGTCTTCGCCGACGAGCGCCGCGACCGTTGCCGCGATCTGCGACTGCGTCGTGGTGACGCCGCGGCGGACGCCCAGCGGCTGGACGCCCGCCCCCATGACGGCCATCCAGATGCGGTCGGACTCGAGGATCTTCTCGCCATGGTCCGTCCATGTCACCGCTGTGTCCCCGCGGCCATGATCGGTCGTGATCACGAGCGCCGTTTTGCCGGCGTACTCGGGCAGCGACTGGGCCATTTCCCACAACCGGCGGATGAAACGATCGTTCCGGCGCGCCGCATCCAGATACAGGTCGTATCGCCGGCCATGGGCCCACTCGTCGGTTTCGCCAAGCATCACGTAGAACACTCTCGGCCGGTTTCGACGGACGTACTCGAGCGCACCGAGCTCCGTCGCCGCGTCAAAGCGCTCCCCTTTCCAGTAGGCCGGCAGGTCGTCTGCGAACTCATTGATGGCGCGTTCGCGCTCGGACTTGGGGTTCACGACTGGAGGACCGGCCGAATTCGTCTGGATGCCGCTGCGCGCCTGGTTCAGGATCCAGGGCAGCAGGTCCCAGGACGAGAACGCGGCCACCTTGCCGGCAAACGTCGGCCGGCGGTTGAGCCACTCGAGCACGGTCACGTTCGAGTTGGCGATGCGATCGTTGCTCTTGACCGCGGGATCCGGAAAGCCTGTCAGCAGTTCGTTGTAGCCCGGATACGAAAAGCGCAACCCGTTCGTGACGCGCGACATGCTGTTGCGCGAGGCGTCGCCAAAAATCTGTCCCTGGCGGGCCACGGTGCCCCAGAGAAACGGCATCAGCTTCTCCCGCCGCACCTCGGCCGTCGGTCCGCCGAACTCCTTCAGGAGCGCGGGGGCATCGGCATCGCTGACGCCTCCGCCTTCCCTGTTGACGAGCTCGGACGACATCCCTCCGAACACCTCCTGCCAGCGCATGCCGTCGAGCGTCACGACGAGCACGTTGGCGGCAGGCGGCTGCTGCCGCGCGCCCAGTCCGGCGACGGCGAGCGCGGGCAGCAAAACGATCGAACACCACTTCAGCAGAAGCGTCGGACATCTCATGGGGCGAATCATATCTCCGCCGCGGCGGTCGCGACTAGAATCCATCCCATGAACGCAACGGCGCTACGCGATGCCGCGGCGACCGAACGCGTTCTTGGGATGGGTTCTATAATCGCGGCTCGCTCGAGGAGACCAGCATGCCCCGTTCAGTGTCGAGAATCGTCGTGTCGTCATGGCTCGCCATTCTGCCCATCGCTCTGCTGACGGCCGCGCCTCAGGGTCCCCAGCAAGCGGTACCCCGGGCACCCGCACCGTCTTCGACGACTGCGCTCGACCGTTACGTGGCCGCGCCCGACCCGAGCTTTACGTGGAAGGCCGTTCGGGACCTGCCGGCAGAAGGGGCTACGGCCACGCTCCTCGAGATGACCTCGCAGCGCTGGCTGTCCGAGCGTGAAGTCGAGCGGCCGCTGTGGACGCACTGGATCACGGTTGTCCGTCCGGCGCAGGTGACGAGTGACATCGGGTTCCTCTACATCACAGGCGGCAGCCTCGATCGCCAGCCCCCGTCGAAGCCGCCGGCCTGGCTCGTGGAAGCCGCGCGCGACACCGGCACGGTGACGGCCGAGCTCCGCCTCGTGCCCAACCAGCCCATTGTCTTCACCGATGACCCCACGCACAGCGGGCGATCCGAGGACGACTTCATCGCCTACACCTGGAACAACTTTCTGCGGACCGGCGACGAGAAATGGCCCGCGCGCCTGCCGATGACCAAGAGCGCAGTGCGCGCCATGGACGCGGTGACGGCGTTCACCACGTCCGCGGCAGGCGGCGGGCATCCCGCGACACGATTCGTCGTGTCCGGCGCCTCCAAGCGTGGATGGACGACGTGGGCCACGGCGGCGGTGGATTCGCGGGTCATCGCGATTGCCCCGGCCGTCATCGATCTGCTGAATCTCGAGGCGTCGTTCGAGCATCACTACCGCGCGTACGGAGACTGGTCTGACGCCGTGCAGGACTACATCGATCAGGGAATCATGGACTGGATGGGCAGGCCGGAGTTCCGCGCCCTGATGCGAATCGAGGAGCCCTACGAGTATCGGGACAGACTGACGATGCCGAAGTTCATCATCAATGCATCGGGCGATCAGTTCTTCCTTCCGGATTCGTCGAAGTTCTATTTCGACGACCTGCGCGGAGAGAAACACCTCCGGTACGTCCCGAACGCCTCTCATTCGCTCGACAAGACCGACGCGCTCGAAAGCCTCCACGCGTTCTACGCCTCCGTCGTGAAAGGGACGCCACGGCCCGAGATCACCTCGACGTTCGAACGCGACGGCTCGATCAAGGTCGTGGCAAAGGAGCGTCCGACGAGCGTCGTGCTGTGGCAGGCCGTCAACCCGGGCGCGCGCAACTTCCGGCAGGATGTGATCGGCAACGCCTATACGAGCCGAGCTCTCACGCCATCGGGACCCAACACGTGGATCGCGCGCGTGCCGAAGCCACCCAAAGGGTGGACGGCGTTCTTCGTCGAACTGACCTTCCCGACCGGCGGCAAGTATCCGTTGAAGGTCACGTCCGGCATCAGAGTGCTCCCCGACAGCCTGCCGTATCCGCCACTGAAGCATCAGCGCACGTCGGCGGTTCCGCCAGGCCCGCCCCCGGCGCAGGAGTTCGATCTCGTCGTGTATGGTGGGACCGCCGGCGGCGTCATCACCGCCGTCACAGGAGCACGCGAGGGGCTCTCGGTCGCGCTCCTCGAGCCGGGGAAGCATCTCGGTGGAATGGTCTCTGGCGGTCTCGGGTGGACGGACTACGGGAAGAAGGAGGTCATCGGCGGCTACTCGCTCGAGTTCTTCGAACGAGTCGGCAAGAAGTACGGTCGTCCGATCGAGTGGCACTTCGAGCCGCACGTTGCAGACTCGGTCTTCAAGGAGCTGGTGGTGGAGGCCGGTGTCCACGTGTTTCTCGAGCATCGCCTGCGCCAGCACTCAGCGGTGCGAAAGGCGCGGACCAGCGTCGCCGAGATCACCATGGAGAATGGCACGCGCTTCCGCGGGAAGGCGTTCGCGGATGCCACGTACGAAGGGGACCTGATGGCGCAGGCGGGCGTGTCCTACACCTGGGGACGCGAGGGTGCCACCGAGTATGGCGAATCGCTCGCGGGCGTGAGAGAGCATACGCCGCTGCACCAGTTCAGGGCGCCGGCGTCTCCCGTTGACAGCTCGGGCCGCCTGCTGCCCGAGATCATGCCGCGTACGGCCGACCCTGTCGGTGCGGCGGACAAGCGGGTCCAGGCGTACAACTTCCGGCTGTGCATGACGAAGACGGCGGAGAACCGCGTGCCGTGGCCGAAACCGGCCGGCTATGCTCCGGCGCGTTTCGAGCTCCTCGCGCGGTACCTCCCGGCCCTCGAAGCCCAGCTCGCACGCCCGCTGGTGATCAGCGACGTCATGAAGCCCGACCTTCTCCAGAATGGAAAGACCGACACCAACAACAACGGCGCGTTCTCGACGGACTACATCGGCGGCAGCTACGACTATCCCGAAGGGAGCTACGCCACGCGGGCGCGCATCCGGCAGGCGCACGTCGACTACATCCAGGGGTTTCTCTACTTCCTCGCGACGGATTCACGGGTCCCCGCAGGGCTCAGCGCCGAGATGAAGCAGTGGGGTCTCTGCAAGGACGAGTTCACGGACACGAATCACTGGCCTCACCAGTTGTACGTCCGCGAAGCACGTCGCATGGTGGGCGAGTACGTGATGTCACAGAAAGACATCCAGACGGAGCTCACGAAGCCCGACGTAATCGGCATGGGCTCCTACAACAGCGACTCGCACAACGTGCAGCGCCGCCCCGACGCCGCGGGCACCGCGGTCGAGAACGAGGGGGACATGCAGGTCAAGGTCACGCCGTATCAGATCCCGTACCGGGTGATGCTGCCGAAGCGCGGCGAGGCCTCCAACCTGCTCGTGCCGGTCTGCTTCTCGGCCACGCACGTGGCGTACTCGACGCTGCGGATGGAGCCGCAGTACATGATCCTCGGCCACGCCGCCGGCGTCGCGGCAAAGATGGCGATCGAGGGCGGGGTCGCGGTCCAGGACGTGGACAGCGCGGCGTTGACGGCCAGGCTGAAGTCGCAGCGGGCCGTGTTCGAGGCCGTGCCGCCCACCGTACCGGCTCCCGCGCGCGAGCCGGTGACGAAGTAGGACTGGTCCTTCCGCCTGAAGGCGGAAGCTACGCAACGAATCGCGAATCCCGGGTCCTTCCGGCTAAAGTCGGAAGCTACGTCGTCCGAGTCCCCCCGCCTACGCCGCGAAGCGGCTACGGCGCGGCCGCGCCGTAGCTCGCCCTGATGCTACGCGAGCGGAGGCGAGCGAGTCCCGATCCCTGAGTCCCGATCCCCGATCCCCGATCCCCGATCCCCGATCCCCGATCCCCGATCCCCGATCCCCGATCCCCGATCCCCGATCCCCGATCCCTGATCCCTGATCCCTGGTTAGATCTGGTGCTCCGGATGCGTGCAACCCTTGAACTCAGCCTGCACGAGCTGGCCGTCGTCGCCCAGTTCCTTCCGCAGGCCAATCTCGGTCGAGTAGTAGCCGGTGATCGTCATCGATTTCAGCGCCCGGAAGAAGTCCCTGCCGGCTTGATCTTCGGCCGCACCGCTCTCGTCTGACGAGAGTCTCGTCAGCAGCGCCGTCTGCTGATCGGGAGTCGCGGAAATCACGTTCTTGCCAAAGAGCGCTTTGCTCCGGGCGTCCATCCATGCGAGCCCTTTCAGGAACGACGCCCGGTCCGCGGCGGACGCTTCCTTCAGGACCGCGTCGATGAATCGATTGACCAGCGCGGCTCTGGCTCCCGGCGTCTCCGTCTGCGGAATGATCAGCTCGCAGAGCGTCGTGACCGTCTGGTCCTGGTGAGCGCTGAGGATCTTCGGCGTCCACGCTGAGGGGGCCGGAGCGGCTGCGGGCATGGCCGCGTGGGCGTGCGGCGCCTGCTGACGGGCGAGCGCGCTCAGGGCGTCGACCCAGAGCGGCACGGACACGACACCGATCCCTCCGGCCGCCAGCGTGCGGATGGCATCACGGCGACTCAATCGTTGCTGCTTCATCGTCTTCCCCCAGCATTCTGGCACCTTCTTCTTCCGCGTGAAGGCGGAAGCCACGAGTCCCGAGTCCCGAATCCCGAGTCCCGACCGTGGCACCCTGGCACTTTGGCACCTTGACACTTTGTCTTAGAGGCTTCCCCGCTTGATTTCACCAGCCAGATAGTCGGTGGCGCGCCACGAGAGCGCCAGGATGGTCAGCGTCGGGTTCTTCTCGGTGGCCGTGGTGAACGCCGATCCGTCCACGACGAAGAGATTCCTGACCTCGTGCATCTGGTTGAACGCGTTCAGCGCGGACCGCTTTGGATCCGCCCCCATGCGGCACGTGCTGTGCTCGTGAATCGCGGAGCCGTTCTTGTCGAGCTCTCCGCGCTTGTAGCCGACCAGCACGCCGCGAGCCGCGTGTACGATCTCTTCCATCGTGTCGGCCATGTGCTGGGTCATCTTCTGTTCGTTCTCGCCGATCCGATAGTCGATCTTCAGCAGCGGCACGCCGTAGCGATCGCGCCGGTTCGGATCCACGGTGATCCGGTTGTGCGCGTACGGCAGGACTTCTCCGTAAGGATGGATCTCGAACCACGCAGGATGGCGGCGCTTGATCTCGGTCTTCAGCGACACGCCGAACCCGGGAATCAGCTCGCTCCCGCCGTGAGCCCCGTCGCTGCTCGCGCCGGTGTTCCAGAACTGCGCCCCGAAGCCCCGCAGGTAGTCGCGCGTCTGGCCGGGACGATGGTTGAAGCGCGGCATGTAGACGTGCTCGCCGCCTATGCCGCGATCGTTGCGCGTCGGACTGCCGACCAGGTCCGGCAGATAGCCCCGGACGTGGAACCGGATCTGCTCCGACAGGTAGCGCCCGATGACATCCGAGCCGTTGCCGATGCCGTTGGGGTAGCGAGCCGATGTGGAATTGAGCAGGATCCGCGTGGAGTCCACGCAGCTCGCACCGACGATCACGACCTTCGCCAGCACCTGCCGTTCCGCACCGGTCTTCCGATCGAAGTACTGCACGCCGTTCGCGAGCCCCTTGTCGTCCACGAGGATCCGCGCGGCGACGGCGTTGGACCGGATCTCGAGCCGTCCGGTCTTCAGCGCGATGGGCAGCAGGTGATCGGCGGAGTTGAAGAAGGAACCGGTGTCGCAGCCGGAGCCGCAGGCGCCGCAGTAGTGACACGCTGGATATCCGCCCGTCGGCTTCGTCATGTTGGCGCGGCGGCCGGCCACGACAGGGATCTTCAGTCCGGCCGCGGCCTTCTGCAGCAGGCGCTCACCACATCGCGGCGCGGGAGGCGGCTGGTGGAATTTGCTGCCCGGAAGGGAGTCCGAATCGTCTGTGCCCCCGCAGACGCCAATCAACTGCTCGACCCGATCGTCGTACGGCGCCACGTCGGCATACGAGATCGGCCAGGGGATCTCCCATCCGTCCCGGTCGGCCCCCTTGAAGTCCAGGTCGGAGTAGCGAAGGCTGACTCTCCCCCAGACGTTCGTCTTGCCGCCGTGTCCCCAGACACGCACCAGGTCGAACGGCCGGCTGTCGGGCATCAGGTAGGGCTGCTCCTTGACGTCCAGGAAGAAGTGCGGGGGGTGTTCACCGCGTGCGGTCCGCTCGCGCGCCTCCCAGGGCTGGACGTGGGTCCAGAAAGTGGTGCGATCGAAGCGCTCTCCGGCATCGAGCAGAAGCACATCGATGCCCTGGGCGGTCAGGTTCCAGGCCGCCATGCCTCCTGACGCGCCGCTGCCGATGATCACGACGGGATGGACTGTGGGAGCCTTGATGATTTGCATGGCCTGCCTGCCGTCTGGGAGATCCCGAGTGCGGAGCCGGGAGGCGCAGCATCTCACAGGCGGGCACAAGGTGCCAAGGTGCGCCAGGGTGTCAGGGCCGGGATGCGAAAGTCGGGATTCGGGAGTCGTGGCTGCCGCCTTCAGGCGGAAGAAGAATGTGTCCAGGGCGCCAGGTGGCCAGGTGGCCAAGGTGCCAAGGGTGCCAAGGTGTCCGCCTCCGCCCGCCTGCTATTCGCGCGGCCGAAGGCGGGCCAGGTGCCAGAGTGCCAGAGGCGCCCACCTCGAGCGCGTGGCCAACCCGGCCGTTATATAATGAGGAAGCCGCGCGCGGTGCCGGCCTGGGGGTATTCACGTGGGAAAACAGACAATCGTGGCGTCCGGCAAGGCGGTCACCGAGTTCCGCAACTACGACAACGCACTTCCGCGCGTCGAAGCGTTTTACGCCGCCAACCACAAGCACCAGACGCTGTCGTTCGTGCTGGACAAGAAGAAGGACTACCTCTCGCTGAGCCGCAAGACGTTCACGGTCTGGGAGGCCCTCGAGTTCCTGAACACGCTCGTGGACGACAGCGACCCCGATGTCGACTTCACCCAGATCGAGCACGCGCTCCAGACGGCGGAGTCGATTCGCGCCGCCGATCAGCCCCGCTGGATGATCGCCACCGGCCTGGTGCACGACCTCGGCAAGATTCTCTGCCTGTTCGGGGAGCCGCAGTGGGCGGTCGTCGGCGATACGTTCCCGGTCGGCTGCCGGTGGTCTCCCAAGATTGTCTACAGCCACTTCTTCAGCGAGAACCCGGACCGGCTCGTTCCCGAATACCAGACCGAGAACGGCATCTACGAGCCCGGCTGCGGCCTCGACCGCGTGCACATGTCATGGGGCCACGACGAATACGTCTACCACGCGGTACAGGGACGCCTGCCTGACGAGGCGCTATACATGCTGCGGTATCACTCGTTCTACCCGTGGCACAAGGAAGGCGAGTACTCGCACCTGCTCGACGACAAGGATCGCTCGATGCTGAAGTGGGTGCGGGCGTTCAACCGCTACGACCTCTACTCGAAGGGCAGCGCGCGACCGAACGCGCAGGAGCTCATGCCGTTCTACGAAGACCTCGTGAAGGAGTTCTTCCCCGAGCCACTCCGCTGGTAGCACGTAGCACGTTGCGCGTAGCACGTGTTCATCCCCTGCCAACAAAGGGCATCTTCGTGGCCAGGACGGTCATGAACTGCACGTTCGCGTCGAGCGGCAGGCCTGCCATATAGAGCACGGCATTGACGACGTGATCGAGATCGAGCCGCGGTTCGATCATCACGTCGCCGTTCGCCTGCACGATTCCCTGCGCCATGCGCGTGGTCATTTCGGTCGCGGCGTTGCCGATGTCAATCTGACCGCACGCAATGTCGTACTTCCGCCCGTCGAGCGACGTCGATTTCGTCAGTCCCGTGACCGCGTGCTTCGTGGCCGTGTAGGCGATCGAGTTCGGCCTGGGCGTGTACGCGGAAATCGATCCGTTGTTGATGATGCGGCCGCCGCGCGGCGCCTGATCCTTCATCAACGCGAATGCCTGCTGCGTGCAGAGGAACGCCCCGGTCAGGTTCGTGTCCACGACAGACCGCCAGTGTTCGACGGTGAGCTCTTCGAGCGGCACGCCAGGCGCATTGATCCCGGCATTGTTGAAGAGCACGTCGAGCCGGCCGAACGCCTGTTTCGTCTCCGCGAAAAGGGCTCGGACACTCTCGGCGGCGCTGACGTCGGTCGCCACGCCGAGTGCATGCGACCCATCGCCGCCCGCCTCCTGAATCGTCCGCTCCAGCGCGTCTGCGCGGCGCCCCGCGAGCACCACGGCGTAGCCGGCTTTCAACAGGCCAATCGACACGGCTTTCCCGATACCGCTTCCCGCCCCGGTGACCAGGGCTACCTTCGAACGTGTGCTCACGTGTGTTGATCTCTCGAGATGACCGGGGTTATGGGGCCGAACGCACTGCTATTTCCAGATCCCCAGCAGGCGCCTGACGATGACGAGCTCGCCGATGTGGTACGCGGAGTGATCGGCGACGAGGAGAAACTCGCGGAGATATGTCTGGCCGGTTCCATGCGGAATGACGGCCGTGAGATCCAGAGACGTGTCCCTCGCGAGTTTCTGAAGAGCGGACCTGTCGTTCAGGAACTGGGCGACGCTGTGGTCCCACGCCGCCGGGGAGTCCGGCACGGCGCCTTCAGGCCAGTAGTCGTCCGGCCATTTCAGTTCCTCGTAGTCCGGGTTGCGGCAGAACTCGAGAATGTCGTACTGCGTCCGCCGAAGGTGCTCGAGCAGCTGCCACGGCGAGTACGGCAGGCCATGCGGCTTCTTTCCGCGGGAGGCTTCGGGAACGCCCTCCACTGCCTTCTCGAAGCTGGTGTGCGCCTCATCCCAAGCCAGAAGGCGCGAAATGTGCTGCCGAATCTGTTCGTCGCTGGCCATCTGTGCTACCCGTTTCCCGCTGCCCGTTTCCTGCGACCCGCTCCCTGCCGCGCGCCCCCCGAGCCGCGGAGCGCCGCGGCCGCGCCGTAGCGCGCACCGATCTCACCACGAGCGGAGGCCGGCCGAATCCCGAATCCCGAATCCCGAGTCCCGAATCCCGAGTCCCGAGCCAGCGTCGACGCGTGCCAGCCGATCGGCGGCGAACGCCGACTGCCCCGCAGAAGCCGCCGGGGTGGTGGCGCGCTGGGCGACCACGGCAGACGACATCGTGAGCGCAAGGAGCAGGAACAGAACTCGGGGTCTTGGCATCCGCGCATTGTGCCAGCGCCGTGCCATCGTCGCAAGCGCAGAACGAAGGGCTGGTGCTATCGAGCGCCGGGCGAGGTATTCGGCAAAAGGCCCGCTCGATCGCGGTGTGAGCCGGTTTCGGACCGGTTGTCGCCTTCCCGGGTGTGAAGACGCTTCATCCTTTGCGGCAGGTAGCAATCGCGGTGGCCCTCGTCGCGGCGGCGACAGAGGCTTCGGCACAAACCGGTTCCCGCCTGATTCGCGGGGACCTCAGCGGGACGGCCGGCTGGCTCTCCGCAGGGACGGTCATCCACTCACCATACGATTCGAAGGACTGGCACAGCAGCCTCTTCGGGACGGTCTCTGTCGGCTGGTACTGGACAGACAATCTCAAAACCGAGATTGATGCCGGCGCGGGCACGCAGGCTGCCGCGTACCACTTCGAATACATCGTCATCGACGGACGTCAGACCTACCGCAACACGGACCTCACCTTCTCCCGCCGAATCGTCGGAATCAGCCAGCAGTATCAGTTCTTTCGGAACGCCTGGTTCCACCCGCACGTGGCGGCGGGAGCGAATCTCACATGGGAGCGCATGACGGAACGTTTCCATACGGCTCTGGTCGGCGACGTCGGCGACCCGCGCAACCTCCCGGCGCCAGGCATCGAAGGACCGAACACGAAGTTCACCGTCCGGCCATTCGTCGCGACCGGATTCAAGGCCTACATGTCCGCGCGCAGTTTCTTCCGGACCGATCTGCGCGTCAGGTTTCACAGCGGGCCGGATGAGACGCAGCTGCGCTTCGGCTTCGGGATCGACTTCTGATGCAACAAGGAAAATTACATGCTGAACAACATTCGCCGTGCGTTGGCTCTGATGATGTGCACGATGCTCGCGGCACCCGGATGCGCCACGACACGTGCGACGCGGGTGCAGATGCCGGGACATTCGACTGCCGCTGCCGACCAATCAATGCTGTCTGAGTACGTGCAGAAGCTCACGCCGGGATCGGCCGTCCGCGTCGACCGCACGGCGGGCGGGAGCGTTCGGGGCACCTTGATCAGGGCCACCGATCGCAGTGTCGTGGTCCAGCCGCGAACCAGGATCCCTGTCCCGCCGGTGGATGTCCCGCTGAGCGATGTTCTCAGCGTGATACCCGAAACGCCGCGCGGCACCAACTTCGCCAAGGCCATCGCCGCCGGCGCCGCCGCCGGCGCAGGAGCGGCGCTTGGCATCTTCTTCATCCTCGTGGCTGCCTACAGTGATTGAGGGTTCGGAGAGGACGGAGGGTACGGAGAGCACGGAAAAGATCACCACGGTGACACGGAGACGCACGGAGAGAACCAGCAGGCTAGAGGCCCTCGGAGCGGTGAAGAACTTCCAAGGAGGCTGTCCCGCGCGCCGACCAGTCGTTCTCCGTGCGTCCCCATGCCTCCGCGGCTCCGTGGTGATCTTCCCGTGCCTCCGGACCCTCCGTTTACTCTCGTTTCTTGCCGGCCAGCCGCCAGAACTGCGTTTCGTTGAGCAGCGTGATCCGGTGTCCCTTCTCGCGAAGGCGCTTGATTTCCATCAGCTTCAGGCCCGCATCCCGCCCGGCGGCCTGCAGTGTATTCGGCCGGCCGCGGACGACCACGGTGGTCAGGATGGACGGCATGCTGTGGATGATCGCCCCGGCCCGCCGCGCCGCCCGGATGGCCTCGCTGCGCCGCTTGGTCAGAATGCCGGTGAATGCCAGGTGCACGCCCTTCAGCGTGTGGCGGACCCCGGACTTCATCTTCTCTGGCGGCTGCCGCAAGGCGGCGATCAGTTCATCGGCGCTCTCATACCTCTTGCGCCGCTCGCCGATACAACGGTGGACGATCTCTCTGAGATGATCGCTGCACGCAAGGTTCCGGACCTCCTGCGTGCTGATGCGCGCCCGCGCATCCCCCTTGACCAGCATCCCCAGCAACTGCCCCACCTGATACACATCGTCCCGCTGCTGCCATTTCGGAGCCGTGGCCTCCAGGAAGTCGCTGGGCACCATCGAACGGTTGAGCGTGCTTGCGGTGATTCCACGCCGATCGCTCTGCTGACGGACGATGCCGAAGTCCCCGAGCTTGAGGCGGCGTCCGTCGCAGACGAACACGTTCATGGGCGTCAGGTCGCGGTGCAGCAGCTGACCGCGATGGAGCCTGCCCAGGACCTGGAGAATGCCGGCAATCTCACGCCGGGCGACACTCTCCGCCCAGGGCTTGTCGGTCTGCGTGAGAAACGCGCTGAGATCGCCGAACCGCGCGTACTCGAGCGCCAGGCAATAGACGACCACGGTGCTCCCACGCGACGGGCGCAGCAGTGGAAACGCGTCGAAGACGCGAATGGCGCGCGGATGTCCGTGTAGCAATTGTCCGAAGTACGCCTCGCGCAGCCACCCGTCGATCCGCGTGCTGACTTTGATGCAGATGACTTCCGGGACCACCAGTGAGGAGCCGAGGCGCCGGGCGAGGTAGACCTGACCGAACCCGCCTTCCCCGATGAGGCGTTCGATGCGGTATTCGAGCCGGGTCTCAGGACTGACGATGACCTGAGACGGCTCGAGCAGCTTCGCGCGCGCATGACGCGGCATGTGGGCCAGCGTCGCGGTATGCGTGGTGGCGGAGGACGCGGGTTTCAGCATACGGGGCACTGTGCATTTTATCGTCGCGGAGGACAGCTGTCAGCATCAGCTCTCAGCTATCAGCTCTTAGCCATATCAGGGCTGAGAGCTGCCCGACCTCCATCAGGGCATGGCCGGCCGATTCAGCGCCCGCAGGACCGCGCCGTCCAGGTTGTAGACGTCCCGCGCGTAGTGGAGCGCCCGTGACACGCCGACACTGACGGTCCAGTAGACGATCAGCACGGGCAGTGGCTGCTTCAGAAACACCGTCTGCGTCTTCGCGCCATCCACGACCTGTTGAATCCTGTCGCTGGTCCAGTTGTCCTGGCCGCCCAGGAGGACCGCCGCCAGATCCAGCGGATGCTCCACGCGAATGCATCCCGAGCTGAACGTGCGCTCGTCTGCGACAAACAGATCGCGGCTCGGCGTGTCGTGCAGAAAGATGGAATGCTCGTTCGGGAAGATGAACTTCACTCTCCCGAGCGCATTGTCAGGGCCCGGCGGCTGGCGCAGGGTATACGGGAACGTCCCGGGTGTTGCCGTCGCCCAGTCGATGCCGTCGGGTGAAACGGGACGGCCCTGGCGATCCAGAATCGTGAGCCGCTTTTTCGCGATGGCGTTCTGTCCTTTGCGCATGGCGCCGAGAACATCCTGCGCCAGGATCGTCGGCGGCACGGTCCAGTCCGGGTTGAACACGAGGTACCGCATGTCGGCGCGAAACGCGGGAGTCTGGCGGCCCGCCTTCCCGACCTGTGCGCGGGTTTCCCATACGACGGTTCCGTCCCGGATGACGTAGACCTTGAACGCGGCGAGGTTGGCCAGCACGAACGAGTCCTTCAGATCGCGGATGACCCAGCGTGCGCGCTCGAGGTTCACGCGGATCTGCGCGACCCGTTCCGCTGCCGACACATTCAGCGCGTCAAGCGTGGCCCGGCCGATCGCCCCGTCCGCCTTGAGCCTGTGCCGCTCCTGGAACAGCCTGACGCCGTTCGCCAGCGTCTCGTCGTACTCGAGGCTGCCGGATGCGTCCGTGAGGTCGCCTGTCGCCGCAAGGCGCTTCCGGATGACGGCGACTCTGGCATCGCTTCCGCCCGGTTTGAGTGGCCGGCCCGGCGGGATGACCGGCCATCCGCCCCGCGCCGCGACCGCGCGTTGAGCCGCCAGCGCTTCCTTCAACCCGCGATAGATGAAGTGCGACGGCTTGAGGTCGTCAATCGCAGACGCCGCGGACGAGGAGGCGGCGATCGCCGGGAGCACCGTGTCAACCGGCGGCGTCCCTTCACGGGGGTTCACGTTCCAGCGTCGATCGAGCGTCACCGGCCGGACCTTCCCGAACCGCACCTCGTCGACGAGCGCGGCGACGGCGTCGGTCAGCAGGATCTGCAGATCCGAGTCGCGACCGGGTGCCGTGGTCGGCGCCGACCGAAGCGCCTCGATGGCTGCCAGGTGGTAGTCGGCCGGCGTGAGTCCGTCCTGCTCGATCTCGCGGATAGCGCGGACGATCTGTTCGGCGTTTCCCTGCCAGGCCGGTGTGAAGTTCCTCGCTTGAAAGAAGTGGATGACGGCTTCGCGCTGCCTCAGGCGTTCTCCCCGAATGACCGTGTTCTGTCCCTCCTGCAGTTGCTCCACCCGCGCGCGGAGCGACTCGGTCACAGGCAGCGCCGGCGCCTGGGACCTCAGGGACAGGACAAGGAGGAGAAAGGGGATCACGTGCTACGTGCTACGTGATATGCATGCCACGTGTGATGTGCTACGAGGCACGCTGGTCTCGCTCTTTCAGCAGCCGG
Organism: uncultured Acidobacteriota bacterium; assembly: GCA_963749835.1. GTDB lineage: Bacteria > Acidobacteriota > Vicinamibacteria > Vicinamibacterales > 2-12-FULL-66-21 > JALZOC01. The sequence continues at coordinate 483,869 of CAVVOD010000001.1, read as the reverse complement.
GCGATCTGCTCGAGATGATTCCTGTCGTGCCCGGCATACAGGCGCAGCAGGTGGCGGATGGTTTCCTTTCCCCGTTCCGCGTGGACACCGTAGCGATCCAGGCACGCCTCGCCTCCCTGACGGATCAGTGCGAGCCATGCCTCACGAAGCGGTCGGAAGACCGCGAGGGCCCTCGCCGGATCCTGATGCTGATAGTCGAAGGCGGACGCCCAGGCGTCCTGGTCGAAGGCCTGAACCGCCACGCCGGGAGACGCCAGGATCATGCGGATCCGGTACGACGTGACGATTTCCACATCCCCCAGGTGAGCGACAATCGCCGCCGCGGACCATCGTGATGGTGAAGGGGTCCACTGCAGGTCGTCGCGGCTCCGCGATGCGGTCAGTTCAGCGATTGAGTCCGCCGTGCTCGAAAGCACATCGAGCGGTTCGCGATCGCCAAGATTTCCGAGGATCCGCTCGATGTATTGCTGTGCTGTCTCAGGCATAACGTGTCAACTGTCACCGCCATTCCGGCGCGTAGTCCCTGTCGCGCAGCTTTCGCTCGACCCGCAGGCTCAACGCGAACAGCGCAAAGACCTCGAAGAGCCCGATGAACGCATACACCGCAAATCGCGTGAAGGCGCTCGGTTCGGGAAAACAGATGTCCCCGGTGTCGAGGCACGCCTGGGTTATCCGATCGATCTCCACGTACTCGCGCATGATGAGCGAGAACGCTGTCCCGAAGATGATGGCCGTCCCGACGATGTTCCCGAAGATCATGCCCCCCTTGCGCCAGAACGGAAATGCCGCAATCAGGCTGACCACGGGGGGAGCCGTCAGCATCACGGCAATCCAGTTCCAGCTCAGATGATTCACTGCAGATCATTATGGAACAGATCGATCGTCCAGCCATTTCCTGGCCTGCGCATCGTCCCGACCCTGCTGGTATCTCACGAAGGAGAGGATGGCGACCGTGAAGAGGGTGCTCAGGAACGCGACGCCCAGGCTGCCGAGGCCGACAGCGACGCCGATCGCTGCCGTCATCCATACGCCGGCCGCTGTCGTCAGCCCCTGCACGTCGCGCTCGTCATTCAACTTGAGAATGGAGCCCGCGCCGAGGAAGCCGATGCCGGTCACGATGCCCTGGATGACTCGGGACAGCTCGTCGTTCGCCATGCCGACGCCCGAGCACGCCAGGACGAAGACCGCAGTCCCGAGCGTGACCAGCATGTGCGTCCGCATCCCGGCGGGCTTCCCCGCCCGCTCCCGCTCGAAACCGATGACGGCGCCGAGCACCGTCGCGGCCGTCAGGCGTATCAGCACGTGCACGAGGTGCCGCGCGTCCGGCAGTCCTGATGTGAGCTCTTCCCAGATGACATCCATTCGTAACCCCGAGTGCCGCGTACCGACGTTGATTCTGACGGCCAACCTCCGCCGCCGCGAACGGGAGATGCGCTCGAATCACTCGAGATCCGCCCCCGCACATCCCGGTACTTCCTGGAGCCGGTTGAACACGCGGAGACCCTTGCGTCTGGCGGTCGCCACCATCAGATCCGCCCCTGCGGATGCCCCGCCGACCCGCAGCACCCCATCGCAGCTCGCCAGCAGGCGCTCGGCGATCGGGTGAAAGATCTCGGTGAACGGGCCGTCTCCGACGCGCATCGAACCGGCCAGGCTCACCAGCGGAAGCGCCAGCCACTCGCCCACCACAGGAATATGACCGGCGCGAAACAGAGGAAGTGCGTATGCCTCCATGGCACGGACGTTCGCCGCCATCTTCCCGGGATCGTCTCCGGTGCCGGATCGATACGGACCGGCGATGAGGATCATCAACGGCACAACGGGAGAGCGTTCTTGATTTTCCACCTGCTCCTCACAAGGGGGAACTCGACGTGCCTGATCCCCGTGGCGGATTTTAGATCAAAGGCAGGATTCGGGGCCCGGATTCGGAATTCGAGGGCCGCCGCTTCCGCCTTCAGCCGGAAGGAACCAGAACTGACAGCTGACAGCTGATAGCTGTCCGTGGAATATCCGAACATGTCAGTGAGCGGCACATGCGCGATGATGAACCGCATGTCATCGCGAGGTTGCACAGACTGGACTACGCCGCGCCGCGTGGATCCCTTCTTCAATCGACGTTATGAACTTCTCCGGAAGCGCTCCGCAGGTTGTGTGATTCTCGAATACGCAGCCAGTCCAGTCGTCGCCCGGCATGAGCCGGATCTTCACATGTGCGTACTGATCGTCACTCAGGTATTTCGCCTCTCCCTCGGCGGGACGTGTGATCGTCTCTTTGCAGGCCACCCGCGGACGGCTGACGGTGCCCTCTACGTTGAATTCGCGCTTGAGGCGATCGAGCACGACTTCGAGGTGCTCGCTGACCGCGATCGTGACTTCGCCTGTCACCTGGTCCATCGTCGCGCGCAACGCGGGATCCTCTGCCATCAATCGCGCCAGGCCTCGCGCAAGTTGATGAGCGTCATCGAGCGTCTTCGGCCCGACAACGATCAACAGGAGGGGGATCCCCGTGGTTGAGCTCATCGAAGTGCCCAGGAGTCCGCGGCATCGCCGTTTGGGTTGGCGCATGCCTCGCGCTGAATCATCAAATCTAGTGTTTTGACCGCGTGGATCGTGGCATAAGTCCCGGAGCGCGGCGCCCGGCGGGCAAGGCGCGACGACTGAGAATACCCAGAGTATTTGAGGGAGGAGCAACGCCGCCAGGCGGGGGCCCCCGCCGCGCGTGTTTTGCGCGGTGGGGTGGAGAAGGGATGCCCCGCCCGGGAATTATGTCGCGAACCACGGGGTCAGGACACTAGCAGCAGGCCGGAGAGAAAGGGCGATGATCTCCTTCGATCATCGCCCTCGGGAGTCGTGGCGGTGCCCTAGGAGGGCGGGGGCGCCGGCGTCGGGAGGGAGGGGATTGCCCGCAGGAACTCGTAGATCGCCCTGAGATCCTCTCTGCGCATATGGCTGTAGACCGGCCACGGCATCACCTGCAGAAGATCGGTACCGCCTGGCGGCACGAACGGCGGGCGCCTCTTCAGATCGTAGCCCCGGCGCATCACGATGCGGAACTGCTCGAACGTCAGGTTCGCGGGCAGTCCGTTCGCGCGTGGAGTCAGATTCCTCGAGATAAATGGACCGAAGGGGGTCCCGCCCGCCAGGTAGCCCGCCGCGTTGATCTTCTCGGCCTGTCCGAGGAACGGATCACGGCCCGCGGCGTACGGCGGGCTCGTGTGGCAGTCATTGCAGCCGCCCGTCGCGTTGACGAGGTAACTGCCCAACCCCACCAGATTACGGTCCAGGCCTGCCATGTTGAGCTTGACCGGCGCGATCTCGAAGCCGCGGTCGATCCGTTCCTGGAGCGTGCCCAGAGATTCCTGCGGGCTGGCGCGAACGGCAATCGACGCCATAAGGCCGGTGAAGACAAGCGCGAGAACGACAGTCGAGACAACTTTCATGTAGCCTCCCTGAGTGGCGCTGCCGCCGGTTTTCCGGTTTGCCACGACACCGGACTGAAACGACGGACGCAGCAGACGGAGCACAGGATTGGCTGCCTGAGCTGGACTGTCAAGCTCGGCTGGTCAGGTTTGGGCGTCATCAGTCCGACGCGCGTGACGCGGCTGATTACACGCCGGCTCGTCCTCCGCCTGGCTACTGCTTGACCACAGCCCGGCGCGGCCGCTGCTTCGCAGACACGGATTTGATGACGAGGCGATGCGCGCTCTTCTGGGTGATTGGCGCGCGCGCGTGTTCGAGGGCCGCCTTCATCAATGAACGCACATCCGGACGATCGAGAGTGTCGGCAGTTTCGAGGCGAATGTTGCGGACGACGTTTCCGCTGCCTTTGAGGAGGCCCTTCGGGTCTGGAAGGACGGCTCCCTGGAGAAAGCACAGGCTCAAACCCCTGGCCTGCGCGGCAAGCGAGAAGATCGCCTCCGATGCCTTCTCGCTCGGCCCGTAGCCGATGACGCAGAAGTTGTAGTTGTCGTACACGAGCTCGAGCGCCTGCGGAAGACGCTCGCGCATTTTCTTGCGCGCGGCGCGGATCAGCGTCGCGACCTCCGGGGTGAATTTGGCGATGAAGCCGGCCAGCTGCTTCTCGGGAGACGTGTTTGGTTGCGAGCCTACCCGTGCTGCCGTCATGCGCGTCTCCTTACTTTTTCGCCACCTTCCACCCGCCGGTCGCAACCTCGTTGCCCCCCTTCTCCCGAGCGGACCACGTGCCCGTCGCACTCGCGCCCTCGAAGACGGCGGTGAGCACGACTTCGACCCCTTCCATCGTGGGGATGTCGTATTTCGCACTCATCTTGTTTCCGTCGAACGACAGCGTGTTGAAGGTTGCCTTATAGGTCGGATCGCCTGTGACCGACACGCCACCGGCAACGCCTTCGTTGGCTTTCTCCAGCGTCAGCTCGAAGCCTCCGCCCGGGGATCCATCCCCGTCCCAGGTCCCCGTCCACGTCCCGACGAACTGCTCGCCCGTCGCGCCGCCCTGCGCCGCGGAGCACACCGCGCCGAACAGAAACAGCCAGATCCACACGAAGCTTCGTTTGCGCATCGTTCCTCCCGATTCATTACGTGCTCATTGGGCACGTAGCACATAAATCATTTACCTGCCGAAGGCGCCGCGGGGTGACTCGAGGGCGAGCGTCATCCGTGCGGGTACGAGCTCAGAACCGCATGAGGCCGAGTCTTTTTGTCGGCGGGTCCTGTGCCACAACCGTTCGCAGTGCTGGAACGTCACAACGGTCGGTGACTCGAACCGAAGCGCGGTCACGATTCGCCGGCTTGGATAGTTCCCGTCCGGTGCGGGCAATCGCTGGAAACCAATTGGCCTGGCGTCGTGCCCGTCGAACACACTGATAGTGCCCCCCTCACTGAGCGTCGCGATGACCTCCCCGCTGGGCGACCACGCGACCGTCCGGCAGCGGCCCATGCTTTCTGTGCCGACAGCGCCGACACGGCGGCCGAACATCTCCCCGGGCTCGCGGAGCCAGAGGTCGTACTCGGTTGACTCCGGAAGACGCCCCCGGCACACAGCCTCGACGCGACCGTCGGGTGACGTCGCCGCCGCCACGGGCCGGCTGACATATCCCGTGAACCAGGCCACTGCCAGACCGAGCACGCCCGTGGCGACGCCAACGACCACAACGATCAGCAATTTCAACGCGCGCATCCTCCTGCTCCGGTACAGAGCTCCGTGGATACCCGCGACCATGGCTGCGACTGTCAGGCGCGGCGCCTCGAATCGTAAAGGACACTCCTCGCGTCCTGCAAGTCGGCGGTGTGTGCATAAGCCCCGCGATACGGCGGCGGAAGCAACTCGGCGATGCCGACTCCGATGGCGTCCATGACGAGCCGTCGATTTCCGCCGGCGCATGCGATGAGCGCCTCCGCGCGGATCGGTGCACTCAATCGCATCACGACACGAGCGGGCCGGACGGTCGCCGCGTCAATCGGGAACAAAGCCTCGGGCCCTGTCAGGCCTGCCAGCACCACCCAGGCGCCGGGTGCTTCGAGATACCGTGCAGCGCCCGCGAGCATCGGCCGCATCTCGCCGGTTCGGCTTCTCGTGCCTTCGCCAAACAACAGCAGCGCATCGCCTTCTTCCAGTCTCGCGCGCGCCGCATCGATCGCCTGCCGGGCCGCCCGAGCCAGTTCCCGCGGGTTCAAAATCGCCTCATCTGACGAAACGTCGGAACTCTGCGGCACTTTCACCGTACCGAAGCACAGGCTGGAGAAGCGGCGGTGCTGGCTTGCGAAGACCTTTGGGCCGGCAATTGCGGTGAGGCGATTCGCGAACGCCGCCCCCCCTGACCGCTGCAGCAACACCTCCACGACGTTCGCATCTGCGTACGACAGATGATTCGCACAGATCACCGCAGGGCTCGTCCCCAGTGCCGCCAGATGCTCCACTCCTGTCACCTGTGAATCGCTGTGCAGGAACCGATCGGCAAGCAGATGGTGAATCCGCTGTGCCAGAGGATCCCGTGGATAGTAGCCCCACCCGACGTCCGTGGTCAGCCGCTGCTTGAGAGCGAGGAGTGCCTCGGGACCTGCTCCATCGATCTCCTTTTCAAGAGCGGCTCGAATCTCCTCCAGCGTCAGGAGATCTTGTACTGCCAGAAAGTCGAGGATCGCTGTCAGGAGCTGCTCACGCATCTTCGAGAAAATGGGGACACTCACCTTTACGGTAAGTTGTTGAACTGTAAGGGCTGAAAATCAACGCACGAGGGCCGCATCGATCGCCGCACGATATTCGGCACAATCACGGTCACCGTGGATCGACGCCGTCACGTCTTTCGTTCGTCCATCGACAACCAGGATGGTGCCGGTCTCGCCCGCAATCTCATCGAAGACCTTTCCGAAACCGAGCCGTCCGGCTTCGACCCTGCTCGCGTCGGTGGTCGCCTGATTCGTGAAGTCGAACACCACGAGATTCGCGCGCGTCGAGTAGGTGGCTTCAACCTGAGACCACACGTCCTTGGTCACCATGCAGAGCGGACACCATCGGGCGTGAAGCTTCACCACGTAGGGCTTCGCCGGATTGGCGGCTTCCACGAGGGTGATTGGCGGCACCACGGGAGTGGCGTTCCGAAGGTACATGACCGCGCCGGTGGCCACCAGTACCGCGGCGAGCGACGACACGACGAGAACCGCTCTGAGCAGAGTCGAGCGTGCCTTCAAGGGGCTCATGCGGCGTTGAGCTTACATCATTCATCAACGCGCTCCGGGCTGAACTAAGATTGCGAACGGACCGGACTGCATGAACTTGACGCGCCGCCACTTCCTCGGATGCGCCGGAGCCGTAGCCGCCGCGGGCGGGCTCGGCCGTCCGGCTCGCGCCACCGGTCAATCCCAGGTCTCGCGCCCCATCTCCGGAGCGCCAGGTGTGGAGCTGAACATCGACGGCGCTGGGCTGCCGGACTATTCGCGCGATCTCGAACGGTATCTCGTCCGGCTTGCGAACGACGCGCGGGAGCGGCGTCAGCGTGTCGTCCAGGCGATCACGACACGACAGGGCGTCGTCGATCGGCAGAAGACAGTGGTCTCGGAGCTCTGGAAGATGCTTGGAGACGCGCCGGAGAGAACGCCGCTCAATCCGCGCGTCACGGGGAAGATCGAGCGGCCAGGGTACCGAGTCGAGAAGCTGACGTTCGAGAGCCGAAGGCGCCTGTTCGTCACGGCCAATCTGTATGTGCCTTCCGCGACAGGGCGCCACCCGGCGATTCTCGCGCCACTCGGACACTCCACGAACGGCAAGGCCTGGCCAAGCTACCAGAAGCTGTTCTCGAACCTGGCGCGCAAGGGCTACGTCGTCCTGGCATACGACCCGTTCGGACAGGGGGAGCGCATCGAGTTCCCCGGCCGTCGTCCGGGCGAGTCCTTGATTCCCGGTGGAGGAACCGGCGAGCACGAGTACGCCGGCCGTCGCCTGATCCTGCTCGGCGTCAACTTCGGACTGTTTCGTGCCTGGGATGGCATCCGTGGCATCGACTACCTGCTCACGCGCTCCGAGGTTGACCCCGAACGGATCGGATGCTGCGGCCAGTCCGGCGGCGCGACGCTGACGCAGTTTCTGGCCGCGCTCGACACCCGGGTCCGCGTTGCCGTCGTGTCCGAGGGAAACACCGAGGATCTCGCACAGGCCAGCGTCGAGCCGCCTGGCTCCGCCGACGACGCGGAGCAGAATATCGTGCCGGCGCTCGCGCGTGGACTCGATCGAGCAGATTTGCTCTACGCGTTCGCGCCCAGGCCACTGCTGATGGGCATCACTCTGCACGACGCCGGACACACCTATTCCCCCGAGTACGTCTCAGGCTCGCTCGACCTCGCCGACGAGTACAAACGCGCGTACGGATTGCTGAACGCCGCAGACCGCGTCTCCCTGGTGGCGACCACCGTGCGACATGGGTATGTGTACGAAATGCGCCGCGCGACGTACGGCTGGTTCAACCGCTGGCTCGAGATGAAGGATGGTGACGACAGGGAGACATCCCAGTCCGTGGAGCCCGAGGCGACACTGATGGTGACGCCAGGCGGATTCGTGACCACCTCGCTGGGTGGAGAAACGGCGCTGTCCCTTACGCAGCAGATGGCCGAAGCCCTGCACACGCCCGCATCACGTGGAGCCGAAGACGTGCGCATGCGCGTCCGCGCAGTACTGAGCATCGAGGAGGCGCGGAGCGAAACCCTGGCCGACCGCGTCCTGGCCACGATCAGGAAGCCGGGATACCGGGCGGAGCAGTTCGAGTTCAGGAGCGAGCGGGAAATCCGGATCCCGGGCTGGCTCCTCACGCCGGATGATGCGGACCCCTCGACGCCGACCGTGCTCTACGTTGGTGAGGGAGCCGCGTGGAGCTCGACCGCCGAGGACGCGTTTGCCGAGCGGCTGTGCGCCAGAGGAGGCTGCCGGGTCGCGGCTATCGACGTGCGCGGACGCGGGGAGTGCAGCCTCGCGTATCCACAGAGAGGACGCTTCTACTTTTCTGAACGGATTCCCGACGAGGCGTACCTGACCTGGTTCACGCTGATGCTTGGCAAGCCGATTCTGGGTGGACAGGTCCACGACACGCTGCGCGCGCTGGACTTTCTCCGATTGCGAAACGCCGCCGGCCCCATTTTCCTCGTGGGCGACGGACCGCACGGATTGATCGCGCTCTACGCCGCGGCGCTCGACCAGGCCATCGGCGGCGTCGCGCTCCGGCGGACGATCACCGACTATCGTTCACTGGCCGTCGCCGAGCGCTACACACAGCCATTTGGCATCTATGCGTACGGCGTCCTGCGGGAGTTCGACCTTCCCGACGTCGCACGCGCGGCCGCCCCGCAACCTGTGCTGCTGCTCGACCCCGTCGGTCCACGTGGCGAGGCGGCCGGCCCGGTCGCCCGCGATTTGTACAAAGATGTCTCGAACGCCACCGTCCGAAGCCTGGGAGCTGGCGAGGATCCGATTGAGGTGCTGGCAAGCTGGGCTACGCGCGGGCGGCGACCTGACGGTCGATAGACCGGGACGTCCGGTTCCAGCGTCATTTCGCGACTTTGTGAGGAACAATTCTTTCGAGTGCACGGATGTCGTCACGCGCCCCTTGCCGATGCACAGTCGGCTCACGGCAGTTGGGCGTGGCTCAGGCCTCAGCAATGGCCGCGATCGAAACCCTGAGCCCGGGAATCTTCGCGGGCAGCTTCGCACCTTGACGAGCAGGTGGATTGGAAGAAACCATCGCAGCCACTCCTCGTTCATGCCGGCGAAGTCATCCTCGTCTGCCAGGACAATGGTGACGCTCACGATCTTGTCGAGGGAACTGCCCGCCTCTTCCAGGATTGCCGCGATGTTCGTCAGGCATTGACGAGTCTGCTCCTGAATCGTTGTTCCCTTGATTTGGCCGTTGACGGGATCGTGCGGGGCGGTGCCGAGACGAAAACAAGTCCGGCTGCCTTTACCGCCTGACTGTATGTCGCAGGAGGCATGGCCGCTTTTGGCGTGTAGACGACCTGGCGAGGCACTCTGTCTCCTTCGATGTCAGCAGGAATCGGTTCCGGCAGGCGAAGGGCGATGGTTCGAGAGAACCACCACCCTCAGCCGGGCGGCGTTCAGGCGGTCGGGGTCGACGGCAGGCTCAGGCCAGGCGCCGTCGCGTGCACAACACGTCATGTCTTGTGCGTGTCGGCGGACGTGGGGAGCGCAGTTCAGTCCCACGTCCAGCCTCACCGTAGCGGCTCATCACACTGATGAGCCAACCGAGAGCTAGGGCTGCCGTTCAATTGTTAATCCAGCTGAAGCCGGAAGCCACGCCGACAAACAGGCGCTCACCGGCGCCGGCAGGTGACCTAGAGGGCTCAACAACTTCCCGTAAAGGTGAGTGTCCCCATTTACGTGTAGAGACCGTGTCTGCGCGCGTGGGGCAGGGCGGTCCGGACGGTGCCGACCTTGAGCGGCGTGACAGGCGTGCGCACCAAAACGGGCCCGCAGGCGTCCCATGCGGCGGCGCCGAGGAGTACGCGATTAGCGATCGGCCCACCCCGCCGATGAACAGTCGGCTCACCGGCGCAGCGGCCAACCCCAGGCGACGCCGGTCCGTCAGACACGCGCCGAAGGGCCCGTTTTACCACGTCGCGAAGCGGGAGGCGCCGGCCGGACTGCCCTGCACACGCGTGTGCTGCAGATGGTTCGACCGCAACCGCGATGAACGGAAGTGAGGGGTGCCTATCGATTGTTCTTCCGCCTAAAACCGGAAGCCACGCCGATAAACAAGCGCCCGCAGGTGACCTATAGGGCTCAACAACTTACCGTAAAGGTGAGTGTCCCCATTTATTTCTGGCGCCCCGCGGCGAAGCCGCGAAGCGGAGACAGAAAAAGAGCGGTGATCTTTCGATCACCGCTCTCCGAATCCCGAGCCCCGAATCCCGACAGCGAAGCTCTACTCGATCTCGTCGCGCGTGAACGCCTCTTCCGGCTCCACGAAATACTCCATCTCGCGTTCGAGCTCGAGCTCCTCCGGGGTCGGTGGCGGCGGCGGTGGCGGCTCGTCCGCCGGGATGTGCACGTGGCGGTAATACTCGAAGCCCGTGCCCGCCGGGATCAGCCGGCCCATCGTGACGTTCTCCTTCAGGCCGCGCAGGTGATCGACCTTGCCGGAGATGGACGCCTCGGTGAGCACGCGCGTCGTCTCCTGGAACGACGCGGCCGAGATGAACGAGTCGGTCGAGAGCGACGCCTTCGTGATCCCGAGCAGCAGCGGCCGGCCCGTTGCCGGACGGCCACCCGCGGCAATCACGCGCTCGTTCTCTTCCATGAACCGGAAGCGATCGACCTGCTCCTCGATCAGGAACTCCGTGTCGCCCACATCCTCGATCTTCACCCACCGCATCATCTGACGGACGATGACCTCGATGTGCTTGTCGTTGATGTTGACGCCCTGGAGACGGTAGACCTCCTGGATCTCGTTGACGAGATAGGAGTGCAGCGCCTTCTCGCCGAGGACCGACAGGATGTCGTGCGGGTTGCTCGGTCCGTCCATGAGCGGCTCGCCCGCGCGGACGCGGTCGCCTTCCTGGACGTTGACGTGCACGCCGCGCGGCAGTGAGTACTCTCTCGGCTCGCCACCGTCCTCGGGGACGATGATGATCTTCCGCTGCCCCTTGACGATGCCGCCGTGCCGCACGAGCCCGTCGATTTCCGAGATGATCGCCGTTTCGCGCGGCTTCCTCGCCTCGAACAGCTCGACGACGCGCGGCAGACCGCCCGTGATGTCCTTCGTCTTCGTGGTCTCCCGCGGAATCTTCGCGAGGACCTCGCCGGCGAACACCGACTCCCCATCCTCGACCATGAGGTGGGCATGTGACGGCATGTGGTACTTCCGCGTCACCTTGCCGTTCTTGTCCCGGACCTCGATGAGCGGCTGCTTCTTCTCATCCGGCGAGTCGACGACGATCTTCCGGGAGAGGCCCGTGACCTCGTCGACTTCCTCGTGATACGTCACGTCGCTGACAAGATCCTTGTACTTCACCACGCCCGCATCCTCGGTGAGGATGGAGAACGTGTAGGGATCCCACTCGACCAGGATCTGGCCGACTTCGACCTGCTGGCCGTCGGCGACCTTCAGCCGCGCGCCGTAGACGATCGGGTAGCGCTCGCGATCGCGCCCCTTCGCGTCCTGCACGACGAGCGACCCGGTGCGGTTCATGACGACCCGCTGACCGGCGTTGGCGTTGTCCTCACCCTTGGTCTCGACGACCTGGAGCCCCTGGTACCGGACGACGCCGAGGTGCTTCGCGTCGAGCGTCGACTGCTCGGAGACGCGCGACGCCGTGCCGCCGATGTGGAACGTCCGCATCGTGAGCTGCGTGCCGGGCTCGCCGATGGACTGCGCCGCGATGACGCCGACCGCCAGGCCGAGCTCGACCAGCTTGCCGGTCGAGAGGTCGCGCCCGTAGCACTTCGCGCAGCAGCCGCGGCGGCTTGCGCATGTGAGCACGGACCGGATGCGGACCTTCTCGATGCCGCCTTCCTGGATGGCGGAGGCCTTCTCTTCGTTGATCGCGTCGTTGACGTCGACGATGACGTCACCGGTGAGCGGGTCGAAGATCTTCTCGAGCGTGACGCGCCCGATGATGCGGTCGCGCAGCGGCTCGATGATTTCGCCGCTCTCGACGATGGCCCTGGCCTCGATGCCGTCCATCGTGCCGCAATCCATCTCGTGGATGATGACGTCCTGCGCCACGTCCACCAGCCGGCGGGTCAGATAGCCCGAGTCGGCGGTCTTGAGCGCGGTGTCAGCCAGACCCTTGCGCGCGCCGTGCGTCGAGATGAAGTACTGGAGAACGGTCAGCCCTTCACGGAAGTTCGACGTGATCGGCGTCTCGATGATCTCGCCCGACGGCTTCGCCATCAGGCCGCGCATCCCGGCGAGCTGCCGGATCTGCTGCTTCGACCCTCGGGCGCCGGAGTCGGCCATGATGTAGACGGGGTTGAAGTTCTTCCCCGAGTTGTCGAGGTCTTCCATCTCCGAGAACATCGCGTCGGCAATCCGTTCGGTGACGTCCGACCAGATCGCGATGACCTTGTTGTAGCGCTCACCGTTGGTGATCGCCCCTTCGAGGTACTGCCCTTCGACCTTGATGACCTCGTCGCGCGCCCCGCTGACGAGCGGCGCCTTCTCCTGTGGAATGACCAGGTCGTCGATCCCGATCGACAGGCCCGACCGCGTCGCATAGGTGAAGCCGAGGTTCTTCAGGCTGTCGAGCATCTCGACGGTCTTCGCGAGGCCGTAGTGCAGGTGGCAGTACTGCACCACCTGCTGCAGCCCCTTCTTTTTCAGGAGCCCGTTCACGAACGGCATCGGTGACGGCAGCGACGAGTTGAAGATGACGCGGCCGACGGTCGTGTTGATGATCTTGTTCGACACGGCCTGCGCTTCGGTCTGCAGGATCGCCTGGTCGTCGCGAGCCACGGTCATGTCGAGCAGCTCGCCCGAGATCCGCAGCCGGATCGGCGTGAGCGTCTCGAGCTCACCCGCTTCGAGCGCCAGCACGACGTCTTCGGGGTTGCCGAACACGCGGCCCTCGCCCTTGGCGCCCGGACGCGCCTTGGTCAGGTAGTAGCAGCCGAGCACGATGTCCTGCGACGGAATCGCAATCGGTGCGCCGCTCGCCGGCGACAGGATGTTGTTCGAGGACATCATCAGGACGGATGCCTCGATCTGCGCCTCCGGACCGAGCGGAATGTGCACCGCCATCTGGTCGCCGTCGAAGTCCGCGTTGAACGCGGTGCAGACGAGCGGGTGGATGCGGATGGCCTTGCCCTCGACCAGCACCGGCTCGAACGCCTGGATGCCGAGCCGATGGAGCGTCGGTGCGCGGTTGAGGAGCACCGGATGCTCGCGGATGACCTCTTCGAGCACGTCCCACACTTCCGGACGCTGCTGTTCGACCATCTCCTTCGCCTGCTTGATTGTGGCGACGAGACCGCGCTCTTCCAGCTTGTTGTAGATGAACGGCTTGAACAGCTCGAGCGCCATCTTCTTCGGCAGCCCGCACTGGTTCAGCTTCAGCTCGGGACCGACGACGATGACCGAACGGCCCGAGTAGTCGACGCGCTTGCCGAGCAGGTTCTGGCGGAAGCGCCCCTGCTTGCCCTTGAGCGTGTCCGACAGCGACTTCAGCGGACGGTTGTTCGCTCCGCGCAGCACGCGGCCGCGGCGCCCGTTGTCGAACAGCGCATCGACCGCTTCCTGCAGCATCCGCTTTTCGTTGCGGATGATGACGTCCGGCGCCTTGAGCTCCATCAGCTTCTTCAACCGGTTGTTGCGATTGATGACGCGGCGATAGAGGTCGTTGAGGTCGGAGGTCGCGAACCGGCCGCCGTCGAGCGGCACGAGCGGCCTGAGCTCGGGCGGAATGACCGGGATGACGTCGAGGATCATCCACTCCGGCTTGTTCGTGGACTTCCGGAACGAGTCGACGACCTTGAGCCGCTTGGCGTACTTCAGCTTCTTGGCGCCCGAGGGCTCCGCGCGCATCTTGTCGCGCATCTCCCCGGCGAGCTTCTCGACGTTGACGCGCTTCAGCAGCTCCTTGATCGCCTCGGCGCCCATCTGCGCACGGAACTTCACAGGTCCGTGCTCTTCGCGCGCCTTGCGATACTGATCTTCGGAGAGGAGCTGGTTCTGCTTGAGCTCGGTGTCACCCGGCTCGACGACGACGTAGGCCTCGAAGTACAGGACGCGTTCGAGGTCCCGCAGCGAGATGTCGAGCAGGTGCCCGATCCGGCTCGGCAGCCCCTTGAAGAACCACACGTGGCTGACGGGCGTCGCCAGCGTGATGTGCCCCAGGCGCTCGCGGCGGACCTTGGCCTGCGTCACTTCGACGCCGCACTTGTCGCAGATGACGCCGCGGTGCTTCATCCGCTTGTACTTGCCGCACAGGCATTCCCAGTCGGTGACGGGCCCGAAGATCTTCGCGCAGAACAGCCCGTCGCGTTCCGGTTTGAAGGTGCGGTAGTTGATCGTCTCCGGCTTCGTGACCTCGCCGTGCGACCACGACAGAATCTTGTCGGGGGACGCCAGGCTGATCCGAATCGCGTCGAAGTCGCTCGTCAACGAGCCGCGTGTGTCGAATGATGGTCTCATATGTGTGTAGCTCTCAGCTGTCAGCTATTAGCTTTCAGAAAACCGTAAACCGGCTCCCAGTCATCGCCACCAGCTGATAGCTGACGGCTGATGACTGAAAGCTGACAACTACCCTTCCGTCAGCGCCGGCGTCTCTTCCTCCGGCGCTTCCAGCAGCGGCTTCTTCTTCGTCTTCATCAGCTCGACGTCCAGGCAGAGCGCCTGGAGCTCGCGGATGAGCACGTTGAAGGACTCCGGGAGGCCCGGCTGGAACGAGGCGTCGCCCTTGACGATCGCCTCGTAAATCTTCGCCCGGCCCGTCACATCGTCGGACTTCGCGGTGAGGAGCTCCTGGAGGATGTGCGCCGCGCCGTACGCCTCGAGCGCCCACACTTCCATCTCTCCGAACCGCTGGCCGCCGAACTGCGCCTTGCCGCCGAGCGGCTGCTGCGTGATGAGCGAGGTACGGTCCGATCGACCGCGCGTGGATCTTGTCGTCGACCAGATGCGACAGCTTCAGCATGTAGATGTAGCCGACCGTCACGTCCTGTTCGAACGCCTGGCCCGTCATGCCGTCGAAGAGCTCCGTCTTGCCGCTCTTCGGGAGTCCGGCTTTCTCGAGCCAGTTCTTGATCTCGACCTCGGTCGCGCCGTCGAAGACCGGCGTGGCGAACCACAGGCCCAGCGCGTGCGCCGCCCACCCGAGATGCGTCTCGAGAATCTGGCCGACGTTCATCCGCGACGGAACGCCGAGCGGATTGAGGACGATCTCGACCGGTGTGCCGTCCGGCAGATACGGCATGTCCTCCTCGGGGAGGATGCGCGCGATGACACCCTTGTTACCGTGGCGGCCGGCCATCTTGTCGCCGACCGACAGCTTGCGCTTCATCGCGACGTACACCTTGACCAGCTTGATGACGCCCGGGGGCAACTCGTCGCCGCGCCGCACTTTCTCTTTCTTCTCTTCGAACTGCTGGCGGATGACTTCCACCTGCCGCTCGGTGCGCTCCTCGAGCCCGCGGAGATCTTCCTCGAGCCGCGGGTCATCGGAGACGACCTTGAGCCGGACAATCGCGTCGTACGGCAGCGCTGCCAGGACGTCATGCGTGAGGTCGGTCCCCTTCTTGAGCAGCCGCTCGCGGCCGTGCTCGTCGTAGAGGTCCGCGCGTGACGTCTGGCCCTGCAGCATCCCGAGCACCCGCTTCTTCACTTCGTCGTGAAGGATGCGGATCTCGTCCTGCAGGTTCCTCTCCATCATGTCGAGCTCTTCCTGCTCGATCGCCTTCGCGCGGTCATCCTTTTCGATGCCCTTGCGGGAGAAGATCTTCACGCCGACGATGATCCCCTCGATTCCGGGAGGGCAGATGAGCGACGCGTCGCGGACGTCACCGGCCTTCTCGCCGAAAATCGCGCGGAGCAGCTTCTCTTCCGGCGTCAGCTGCGTCTCCCCCTTCGGGGTGACCTTGCCGACGAGGATGTCGCCCGGCTTGACCGACGCGCCAATCCGGATGATGCCGCTTTCGTCGAGGTCGCGCAGGTACCCCTCGCCGACGTTCGGGATGTCGCGCGTAATCTCTTCCGGTCCGAGCTTCGTGTCGCGCGCCTCGATCTCGAACTCCTCGATGTGGATCGACGTGTAGTAGTCGTCCTTCACCATGCGTTCGGACACGAGGATCGCGTCTTCGAAGTTGTACCCGCGCCAGGGCATGAACGCGACGAGCACGTTCCGGCCGAGCGCGAGCTCGCCGAGCTCCGTGCAGGGCCCGTCGCCCAGCACCTGGCCCTTGTGCACCTTCGCTCCGACCTTGACGATCGGCTTCTGGCTGATGCACGTGTTCTGGTTCGACCGCTTGAACTTCGTCAGCGGGTAGATGTCCGCCCCCATCTCGCGCGAGGTGGCGTTCTCCTCCCCTTCCACGCGCACGACGATGCGCTGGCTGTCGACGTAGTCCACGGTGCCCGAGCGGCGCGCCACGACGACGGCCCCCGAGTCACGCGCGGTGATGTACTCCATGCCGGTGCCGACGTAGGGCGATCGCGCCCTCAGCAGCGGCACGGCCTGGCGCTGCATGTTCGATCCCATCAGCGCGCGGTTCGCGTCGTCGTTCTCGAGGAACGGGACGAGCGAGGCGGCGACGGAGACGAGCTGCTTGGGCGAGACGTCGATGAAGTCGACCTTGTCCTTCGGCGTCAGGATGAAGTTGCCGGCCTGCCGCGCGTTGACGCGGTCGGTCGTGAACTTGCCGTTCTCGTCGACCTGCGCGTTCGCCTGCGCGACGATGTACTGGTCCTCTTCCCATGCCGACAGGTAGTAGGAATACGGCTCGAACTCCATGCCGCGCTTCCGCTTGCCCTTGCCGGCCTCGAGATCCGAGGCGGTGAACTCGTCCGCCTCGACGATGTCGCCGACCTTGTACTTCGACCCGCCCGCGTTCGTGACGATGACGTAGTCGATGACGCGGCCGTTCTTGACCTTGCGGTACGGCGACTCGATGAAGCCGAACTCGTTGATCCGCGCGTAGCACGAGAGCGACGAGATGAGACCGATGTTCGGGCCTTCCGGAGTCTCAATCGGGCAGATGCGCCCGTAGTGCGTCGGGTGGACGTCGCGCACCTCGAAGCCGGCGCGCTCGCGGGACAGACCGCCGGGCCCGAGGGCGGAGAGACGCCGCTTGTGCGTGACCTCCGAGAGCGGGTTGGTCTGGTCCATGAACTGCGAGAGCTGCGACGACCCGAAGAACTCGCGAATCGCGGCCATGACCGGCTTCGCGTTGATCAGGTCGTGCGGCATGGCGGTCGCCATTTCCTGGTAGACCGACATCTTCTCCTTGATCGCGCGCTCCATCCGGACCAGCCCGATGCGGAACTGGTTCTCGAGGAGCTCGCCGACCGACCGCACGCGGCGGTTGCCGAGGTGATCGATGTCGTCCACGTTCGCAGGATTGCGCCGCAGCTTGAGCTGATATTTGATCACCTCGTAGAAGTCCTGCGGATGCAGGATCTTCTCGTCGAGGGGCGTGTTCAGCTTCAGCTTCGTGTTCAGCTTGAGCCGGCCGACGCGCGAGAAGTCGTACTTCTGCGCGTTGAAGAACATGTTCTCGAAGAGCGAGCGCGAGCTGTCGAGCGTCGGTGGATCCCCGGGCCGGAGCCGGCGGTAGATCTCGATGAGCGCTTCCTCGTGCGTGTGGATCGGGTCCTTCTTGAGCGTCTGCGACAGGACCGAGCCGATCTCGTCGCGCTCCGGGAAGAAGATCTCGAGCTTGTCGACGTTCTTCTCCTGGGCCATCGAGATGACGCGCGGTTCGACCGCTTCGTTCGCCTCGAGGATGACTTCCCCGGTCGAGGGATCCACGACGTCGGTCGCCGCGAAGGCCCCTTCGAGCTCGGCGTCCGCCACTTCGACCGACTCGACCCCCGCCTTGCGGAGCGCCGCGATGGCCGTCGAGGTGATCTTCTTGCCCGCGTGCGTCACGGTGTCGGCGCCGGCCTTGATGTCCTTGGCCGCGCGCAGGCCCTGCAGGCTCTCGCCCACCGCCCAGTAGATCGAGCCGTCCCTGAACTGCAGGCGATCGACGGTGTAGAAGTTCCGGATGATCTCGTCGGCGCCGCGCAGCCCAAGCGCGCGGAGGAACACCGTCGCGAGGAACTTCCGCTTCCGGTCGATGCGGACATACAGCAGGTTTTTCGTGTCGTACTCGAACTCCACCCAGGAGCCGCGGTACGGAATGATCTGCGCGATGTAGAGCGACTTGTCCTCGGAGTGGAAGAAGGCGCCCGGCGAACGGTGGAGCTGCGACACGATGACGCGCTCGGTGCCGTTGATGATGAACGTGCCGTTGTCCGTCATCAGCGGAATGTCGCCGTAGTAGACTTCCTGCTCCTTGATGTCGCGGATGGTCTTCACGCCGGTTTCGGGATCCTTGTTCCAGACCACGAGGCGGATGGTGACCTTGAGCGGCACGGCGTACGTCATGCCGCGCTCCTGGCATTCGTCGACGTCGTACTTCAGCTTGAGGCCGACGGTGTTGCCGCAGATGTCACAGACGTCGCCGCGCGCCTCGTTCGGCTTGCCGCAGCGCGGGCAGAGCACGTCGTGCTCGCCGTACGGGTCGGCGACGAGCGTGTGGCCGCAGTTGACGCAGGGCTTTCGGAGATGGTGCAGGCCCTGCAGCCGGCCGCACTTGCACTCCCAGTTCCCAATCGAATACTCGATGAACTCGAGCGACGAGTTCTCGCGGAAGTCGCTGATCGGAAACACGGACTTGAACACGGACTGCAGGCCGGCATCCTCGCGCTCCGAGGGCAGCCGGTTCATCTGCAGGAACCGCTCGTACGACTTCTTCTGAATCTCGATCAGGTTCGGGATCGGGATCGTCTGTTTGATTTTTGAGAAGTCGATGCGCTCGCGGTAGACGTTCTTGGGAAGGCTGTACATGCTCTAAAAACCCTCGGGATTCGGGGTTCGGGACTCGGGATTCGGGGCTCGAACTGTCGACCCGGGTCGCGGGGGAGGAATCCTGCGATTCCCGTCCCGAAACCCGAGTCCCCACAATGAGGCGGCGCGAAGCGCCGCCGACTTACTTGATCTCGACTTTCGCGCCGACGTCCTCGAACTTCTTCTTGATCGCCTCGGCTTCGTCCTTGGGGATCGCTTCCTTGATCGGCTTGGGCGCGCCCTCGACGAGGTCCTTGGCTTCCTTCAGTCCGAGACTGGTGACTTCGCGAACGACCTTGATCACGTTGATCTTGTTCGCGCCGACTTCCGTCAGCGTCGCGGTGAATTCCGTCTTCTCCTCGACCGCGGCAGCCGCGCCGCCGCCAGCGCCGCCCGCCGGCATCGCCATCGGCATCGCCGAGGCCGCGGACACGCCAAGCTCCTTCTCGAGCTCCTTCACGAGCTGCGAGAGCTCGAGGACGGAAATCCCCTTGATGTAGTCGACGACCTGCTGCTGATTCAATTCGGCCATTTCTCTCTCCTGATGATGAAAGCTGTCAGCTATCGGCTATCAGCTGTCAGCGGCTCCCATCCAGCGAGGCTGAACGCTGAGAGCTGAAAGCTGAAAGCTTCCCTACTCGGCGGAAGCTCCCGCTTCCGATTTCTTTTTCTCCGCCTGCACGAGCACGCTCAGCAGGTCTCGCTGCACGGCGCTCAGCACGCTCACGAGCTGCACCATCGGCGCCTGCAGCAGGAACAGCAGCTTCGCGTAGAGCTCGGCCTTGCCCGGCAGCGCCGCGAGGTCCGTGACCTCCGCCGCCTTGATCGACCGTCCCTGGACCACGGCCGCCTTGATCTGCAGCGACGGAGCGGTCTTGGCGAACGTCGTCAGCACTTTCGCAAGGGCGACCGGGTCATCGCCACTGTAGGCAATGGCGGTCGTCCCGACGAGGTGCTCGGTCAGCGGCTCGAAGGCGGTGCCTTTCACGGCGCGAATCGCGAGCGAGTTCTTGATGACCTTGTAGCGCCCCTTGACGCCGCGCACCTGGCGCCGCAGGTCGGTCACCGCCGGGACGTTCAGGCCCCGGTAATCCACCAGGATCGCGCTCTCCGTGCCTCTGAACGCGCGCTCGAGCTCCTCGAGCTCCGCCGCCTTGCTTGCTTTCGTAATCGCCATTAGTGTTTCACCGCCTCGGTCACGTGCGTCGTATCGATGACGATGCCCGGGCCCATTGTCGACGACAGCGTGACGCTCTTCAGGTACTTGCCCTTCGCCGCGGACGGCTTCGCACGCACGACGCTGTCGACGAGCGCATGGGCGTTGTCGACGAGGTTCTGCGTCGGGAACGACGCCTTCCCGATCGGCGCGTGGACGATGCCGGTCTTGTCGACGCGGAACTCCACCTTGCCGGCCTTGATCTCACGGACCGCCTTCGCGATGTCGGGCGTGACGGTGCCGGTCTTCGGATTCGGCATCAGCCCGCGGGGGCCGAGCACTTTGCCGAGCTTACCCACGGCGCGCATCATGTCTGGAGTGGCGACGACCGCGTCGAAGTCCATCCAGCCACCCTGGATCTTGTCGACGAGCTCTTCGCCGCCGACGAAGTCGGCGCCCGCCTCGAGCGCCTCCTTCTGCTTGTCGCCGCCGGCAATTGCGAGCACGCGCTTCGTCTTGCCGAGGCCGTGCGGAAGGACCACCGTGCCGCGGACCATCTGGTCGGCGTGCTTGGGATCCACGCCAAGGCGAAGGGCGATCTCGACCGTTTCGTCGAACTTCGCGAATTTCACCTTCTGCATGAGAGGGATCGCATCCTCGATCGTGTGCGGACGTTCGGGGACCTGCTGCCGGGCGGCAGTGAATTTCTTGCCTGATTTGCGCATGTGTGCCTCAGTGGTGCTGACGGTCGCCTTGGGCGGCCTCCCACGTTCCGAGCTATCAGCTTTCAGCTGTTAGCTATCAGCCTGTGTCTTCTCGCCGGCTTGTCGTCTCACTCCACCGCCGCCAGCCTGAGTCTGCTGACAACTAATAGCTGAGAGCTGTGAGCTACCCCAGAACGTCGATGCCCATCGAGCGGGCCGTGCCCGCGACGGTCAGATACGCCGCCTCCGCGGACTCGCAGTTCAGGTCGGGCATCTTCAGCTTGGCGATGTCCTCGACCTGCTTGCGGGTGACGGTCCCGACCTTGGTCTTGTTGGGCTCGGCGGAGCCCTTCGCCAGATTTGCGGCCCGCTTGAGCAGGATGGACGCCGGCGGCGTCTTCGTGATGAAGGTGTAGGACCGATCGGCGTACACCGTCACGACCACCGGAATGATGAGCCCCTCATCCTTCGCGGTCCGCGAATTGAAGTTTTTGCAGAAGTCCATGATATTGACGCCGTGAGGACCGAGTGCGGTCCCAACCGGCGGCGCGGGGGTAGCTTTCCCCGCCGCAATCTGGAGCTTCACCATCGCCAGAACTTTTTTTGCCATCAGCTGTCAGCCGTCAGCGCTCAGCTTCTCTCTCAGGCCGGCTGAGAGCTGAAAGCTGAGAGCTGTGAGCTACTCCCTACAGTTTTTCCACTTGTAAAAAATCGAGCTCGACCGGCGTCGCGCGTCCGAAGATCGTGACCATCACCTTCAACGTGTTCCGGTCGAGGTTGACCTCGTCCACGGTCCCGTTGAAGCTGGTGAAGGGGCCCTCGTTGATACGGACCTGGTCTCCCTTTTCGAACGAGTACTTCGGCTTCGGCTTCTCGGCCGCCACGGTCACCTGGTGGAGAATCTGATCGACCTCCTCACGGGTGAGCGGCGTCGGTTTCGCGCCGGCGCCGACGAACCCGGTGACCTTGGGCGTGTTCTTCACCACATGCCACGCGTTGTCGGACATGTGCATCTCGACCAGGATGTAGCCGGGGAAGAACCGCTTCGAGCTGACCACCTTCTTGCCGCCGCGCATCTCGACCACGTCCTCGGTCGGAATGAGAATCTCGCCAATCTCATCCTGAAGACCGTACGCCTGGACCCGCTGCGCGAGCGATTCCGATACCTTCTTCTCGAAGCCGGAGTACGTGTGGACGATGTACCACTGCTTCGTGCGGTCGTCCGTCATGGTGCTCATGCCGCTCTGAATGCCCCAAGGACCCAGTCCATCACTCTCGTGAGGATGAAATCCACCCCCGCGAGATACACGCCAAAGAAGATCGACGTCAGGATGACGACGAGCGTCGTGGCGTAGACTTCCTTCCGGTTCGGCCACGTCACCCGGCCCGTCTCGTTGCGGACCTCCGAGAGGAACCGCCTCGAGCGACCCCACCAGCCCGTCACACTCTCACGCGCGCGCTCGCCGAGGGAATCTTCGTGGTCCGCCATTGCCGTCTTCATAATTCCGAATCCCGACTCCCGAGTAGCACCCGGGGTCCTGGCAGGCCAGGAGGGAATCGAACCCCCAACCCCCGGTTTTGGAGACCGGTGCTCTGCCAATTGAGCTACTGGCCTAAAACGAGCCATCAGCTATCAGCTGTCCGAGCTGAACGCTGAGAGCTGTCAGCTTTATTTCGTCTCTCGATGCGCGACGTGCTTGCGGCAGAAGCGGCAGAACTTGCTCAGCTCGAGACGCTCGCTCGTCTTCTTCTTGTTCTTCGTCGTGCTGTAGTTGCGGCGTTTACACTCGGTGCACGCCAGGGCGATGATGTCTCTCATTCGTGAGTCCTGAGCGGGATTCGGGATTCGGGATTCGGGACCTGGACAGAACGACTGCCAGATCCCGAGTCTCGAGTCCCGGCCCCAACGCTATTCGAGAATCTCGGAAATCGTGCCGGCGCCGACGGTCCGGCCCCCTTCACGAATCGCGAACCGTGCGCCCTTTTCGAGGGCGACGGGCGTGTGCAGTTCCGCGCTGATGCTGGTGTTGTCCCCCGGCATCACCATCTCGACCCCTTCCGGCAGCTTCAGCGAGCCGGTGACGTCGGTGGTGCGGATGTAGAACTGCGGACGGTAGCCGTTGAAGAACGGGGTGTGACGGCCGCCTTCATCCTTCGACAGGATGTAGACCTCCCCCTTGAACTTCGTGTGCGGCTTGATCGTGCCCGGCTTGGCGAGCACCTGGCCGCGCTCCACGTCGTCTTTTTCCACGCCGCGCAGCAGCACGCCGATGTTGTCGCCGGCTTCACCCGAGTCGAGCAGCTTGCGGAACATCTCGACGCCGGTGACGACCTTCTTCTCGGTCGGCTTGAATCCGACGATCTCGATTTCCTCGCCGACCTTGATGCGGCCGCGCTCGACCCGGCCGGTTACGACCGTGCCGCGCCCGGAAATCGAGAACACGTCTTCGATCGGCATCATGAACGGCTTGTCGACTTCGCGCTCCGGCATCGGGATGTACGTATCGAGCGCATCCATCAGCTTGAGAACGGAATCGACGCCTTCGGCCGTGCCGTTCAGCGCGCCGAGCGCCGAGACGCGAATGACCGGCACGTCGTTGCCCGGGAAGCCGTAGGACGTGAGCAGCTCGCGCACTTCGAGCTCGACCAGATCGACGAGCTCGGGATCGTCAACGGCGTCAACCTTGTTCAGGGCAACGACCATATACGGCACGTTGACCTGCTTGGCGAGCAGCACATGCTCGCGGGTCTGCGGCATCGGGCCGTCAACCGCGGAGACCACCAGGATCGCGCCATCCATCTGCGCCGCGCCCGTGATCATGTTCTTGATGTAGTCGGCGTGACCCGGGCAGTCGACGTGCGCATAGTGCCGCTTGGGCGTGGCGTACTCGACATGGCTCGTCGCGATCGTCAGGATCTTCGTCGCGTCGCGGCGGCCCTGCGACTCGGACGCCTTGGCGACCTCGTCGTACGGAATGAACTTCGCCCAGCCCTTGTCCGCGGCAACCTTCGTGAGCGCAGCCGTCAGCGTCGTCTTTCCGTGATCGATGTGCCCGATCGTGCCGACGTTGACGTGTGGTTTGGATCGATCGAATTTCTCTTTTGCCATTGTCGTGTCCTACCCTCTTCTATTGGATGGCGGAGCCCCCTGCACCCCGCCCTGCTCGTCGCTCGCCGGGACCCCGGCGCCCCGCTCCGCTCCTTGCGCTCCTTACCTGCCCGTCACGGCATCCGATCGCCGCTCAATCTTGCATCGCGCCGCGGCGCGTCTTGCTAGTCCGACGCGAACCGTCCGCCTTCGCCGCTCTCGCGGCTACGGCGCGACCGACTTCAGGACCGCTGGCCTGCCGAGACGAAGCTTCTCGAGCAGCCAGCCGAGCGAAGTCTGGAGCCGATGACCAGGATCGAACTGGTGACCTCGTCCTTACCAAGGACGTGCTCTGCCAACTGAGCTACATCGGCCCGCCTACGCTGCTTCGCAGCTTCGGCGCGGTAAACCCTACCTGCTTCGCAGCTTCGGCGCGGTAAACCCTTCGCGCGTTTGCGGCTTCGGCCCGGAAAAATCGGCCCGCCCAACCGCGGCTTGCCTGCCTAGCCGGCGGCTTGCCTGCCTAGCCGGCGGCTTGCCTGCCTAGCCCGCGACTTGCCTGCCTGGCAGCGACTTGCCTGCCTCGCCGAAGCTCGCTCGCAACGCGAGCGAGCGAAGGCTGGAGCGGGAGACGGGGATCGAACCCGCGACCAACAGCTTGGAAGGCTGTGACTCTACCACTGAGTTACTCCCGCCTTCGCGGCTCGCTCGCTTCGGTGGCTCGCCGCTTCGGCGCGGCAGGCCCCGCCTGTGAGGCTCGCCGCTACGCCGTCTCTCCGCTATGGCGGGCAAGCCCGCCGTTTCTCGCAACGCTCGTCTCTCTCTTCGACGCGTGCACCTTCTCGCTACGCGCTTCGGCAGCTAAAACGGCGGGCAAGGCCACTGACGTGCCTGCCTGGCCGAAGCTCGCTCGCCAAAGCCGCTGACTTACCCGCCTGGCCGAAGCTCGCTCGCAAAGCCACTGACTTGCTTGCCTAGCCGAAGCTCGCTCGCAAATGCGAGCGAGCGAAGGCTGGTGGCGAGGGGAGGATTCGAACCTCCGAAGCCGCTGGGGCGACAGATTTACAGTCTGTTGCGTTTGACCGCTTCGCTACCTCGCCGATACCGCGCCCACACGTTTCAGTCGCGCGAACGCATGCTTCCGCGCTGACGGCTGAGGGCTTGTCTTGCGTGATGTCAGGATTTGCGCTCGCGAATTTCCCTGCGGATCGGCCGCGACGAAACCCTTCTTTGGTGCTCAATGGAGCTGGCGAAGGGATTCGAACCCCCGACCGGCTGATTACAAATCAGCTGCTCTACCGGACTGAGCTACGCCAGCCCAGACAAAAGAGTATTTGTAGCACATGCCGTGCCACGGCTGCAAGCGGACGCCCGTTTGGGGGTTCGTCGCAAAACGGCACAGCACGAAATCATTGGCCTTTTTTCACATTTCGCTGCCTGGCCGCCTCGAATAAAACTATTCCTGCCGCGACCGAGACGTTCACGCTCCCAACCGCCCCGTACATCGAAATCGACACGAGACGGTCGCATCGCTCCCGAACCAGCCGGCGCAGGCCGGCCCCTTCGGAGCCGAGCACGAAGGCGGTCGGCACCGTGAAATCGACGGTCTCGTACCGCTCCGTCGCGTCCCCCGCCAGGCCGACCGTCCACACGCCAAGCGCCTTCAGCTCCTCGATGGCGCGCGCGATGTTCACTTCGGTGGCAATCGGCACGTGAGCGACCGCGCCAGCGGACGCCTTGGCGGCCACCCCGTCGAGCGCCGCCGCATGCCGCGCCTGCCGCACGACTCCGTGCGCCCCGGCGGCATCGACCGTCCGGACGATCGCCCCGACGTTGTGCGGATCCTCGATGCCGTCGAGCACGACGAGCAAAGGGGCGGCCGGAGCCGCGCGCTCGACGAGCTCCGCGAGGCTGTAGTCCCGCGGCCCCTCGATCTCCGCGACGATCCCCTGATGCACGCCGCCGGCTGCGGCCCGCTCGATGGCCGACGCGTCCACCCGCTCGACGCCGACGCCCTTTTCGCGCGCAAGCGCCACCGCCTCCTCGATGCGCCGGTCGCCGCGCGGTCCCACGCGCAGCCGCCGCACGCGTCCACTTCGCAACGCCTCGAGGACGGGATTGAGGCCGTAGATGATCATCGGAGTTAGCTACCCGATCGCCCTGGCAAACGCCGCCGCCCGCTCGAAGCAACCGAGGATGGGCGCGACGCCGGCGCTCGGCGGCAGCTCCGCTCCGCGGTCGATCGCAGGCACCGCCTGATCCAGCTCGGGGCCGCCGGCTTCTCCGGTCAGTGCGATGCGGATCGGATGAAACAGCGCACGTCCCTTCTGGCCGGTCCGCTGCCGGACGCGCGCGGCCGCTGCGCGGAACGCGTCCCGATCGAGCCGGCCGGCCGATTCCAGCTCCAGGGGCAGGGCGGCAATCACGTCCCGCGCCCCGGTCTCGTGCAGCACGCCGGCGACGTCCTCGCGCGCGAGCGAGGCCGCCGGATCGAACTCGAAGAGGAACTTGAGGCGATCCGGAATCTCTTCGAGCCTGTCCACGGATCCGACGGCCATCGGCAGCGCCGCCATCAGATACTCCATCGCCTCGTCTGTCCGCCGCCGCAGGAACCCGCGCTTCAGAAAGTAGCGGACGCTCTCGGCCAGAAGCCGGGCGGGAGACGCCTCTTTCATATAGTGTCGGTTCATCCAGCCGAGCTTCTCCTGGTCGAAGATGCCGGCGCTGTGCCCGACGTTCTCGAGCGCGAACCGGCGCGCCAGCTCCTCGAGCGGCAGCAGCTCTTGGCCGCCCCCGGGCGACCAGCCGATGAGCGCGAGATAGTTGAGCAGCGCCTCCGGCAGGTAGCCCCGCTCCCGGAACTCCGCCACCGACGTCGCGCCGTGCCGCTTCGACAGCGGCGTATGATCCGGTCCCATCACGAGCGACAGATGCGCGAACTCCGGCGCCGTGAAGCCCAGGGCCTGGTACAGCAGGACCTGCCTGGGCGTATTCGAGATGTGATCCTCACCACGGATCACATGCGTAATCTCCATCAGCGCATCGTCCACGACGACGGCGAAGTTGTAGGCCGGACGTCCGTCGGAGCGCACGAGCACGGGATCGCCGATGACCTCGCTGCTGAAGGACACTTCGCCGCGGACGAGATCCTGAAAACTGACCTCGACGTTCTCCGGGACCTTGAAGCGGACGACCGGGCGTTCTCCGGCGGCCATGCGCGCGCGCGCATCCACGGGAGGAATGTCCCTGCATGTCCCGTGGTACTTCGGCGGGCGGCCCGCCGCCAGATCCCCCTTGCGATCGTCGTCCAGCTTCGCGGGCGAACAGAAGCACAAGTACGCGTGACCCCCGGCAATGAGCTCATTCGCATACGAGGCATAGAGGTGGACGCGCTCGGACTGCCGATAGGGACCGTGCAGGCCGCCGACATCCGGCCCCTCGTCCCACTCCAGCCCGAGCCACCGGAGATCCTCGAGGATGCCCGCCTCCGAATCCCGCGTCGATCGTTCGGTGTCGGTGTCCTCGATGCGAAGGATGAACGTGCCGTCCTTGCCGTGGGCAAGGAGCCAGTTGAACAGCGCCGTGCGTGCGTTGCCGACGTGCAGATGCCCCGTGGGACTGGGGGCGAAACGGACCCTCATTCGCTGACCACGCTATCCACGCCTTTGCACATCACATCACTCTCAGCAACGCGACCGCGTGTGCGGCGACCGCTTCGCCACGGCCGATGGCGTCGAGGCCCTCGTTCGTTTTCCCCTTGACGCTCACCCGCCCCACGTCGATCCCGAGCGCCGCTGCGAGCCCCTCCTGGATCTGCGGCGCGTACTTCGCAATCTTCGGACGCTCGAGGATGACGCTGACGTCAACGTTGACGACCTCGAAGCCGAGCGACCGCACATGCCGGACCGACTCGCGGAGCAGCGCGACGCTGGATGCGTCTTTCCACTCCGGGCTCGTGTCGGGATAGTGACGGCCGATGTCCCCGGCGCCTGCCGCGCCGAGCACCGCGTCGGTGACGGCATGGCAGACGACATCCGCGTCGGAGTGGCCCAGCGCGCCCAGGTCGCTGGGGATCGACACGCCCCCCAGCAGCAGCGGGCGGCCCGCGACGAGCCGGTGCAGGTCGTATCCCGTTCCCGCCCGCATCCGATCCGCCAGCGCGGCTCCACCGGCGAGACCGCGTGACAGCGCGATGTCGCTGTCGGTCGTCACCTTGAAGTTGAGGGGGTCGCCGTCCACGAGCCGGATCCTGCTGCCGCCGAGCTCCGCCAGTGCGGATTCATCCGTGCCGACGGCGCCGTCGCGCCCCAGCTGCACCGCCGACGCCAGAATCTCCCGCCGAAACGCCTGCGGTGTCTGCGCGAGGTAGATCTCCTCGCGCGGAATCGTGCGCGCGATGAACGCCTGTCCTTCCACGAACGACGACTGCTTGACGGTATCGCGTGCCGGCAGCGCCGCAATCGCCGCGCCGGACTCAATCGCCGCGTCCAGCGTGCGGTCGATGAGCGACGGGGTGATGAACGGACGTGCGGCGTCGTGCACCATCACGTATTCGCTCCCCGGTGCCACATGGTCGAAGGCCGCGGCGACGGACTCCTGCCGGGTTGCCCCGCCGGCGACGACCGAGACCGCCCGTCCGGCCACCGCGATCGTCCGCGAGACATCTTCGACCGCATCCGTCCGGGTGACGACGATGATGTGGGTGATGCGGGTGACCTGGCAGAACGCGCTCACTGAGCGCTGCAGCAGCGACACCCCCCCGATCTCCATGAACTGCTTGGGCACGCCCGACGTCATGCGGCGACCGTCGCCCGCTGCCGCGATAATTGCCGTGACCTGCATGGGTGGTTGGAGGGACTGGCGCCGCGGGGTGCGGCCAAACGCTTCATTATATCGCACGCGATTGCGGCCGGGTCCTCAACAGGCCGTCGCCGTCTCGCGAGTGGGCTCATCCACGCCGGGCCGAACCACCGCCCGCACCTGCTCTGCGAACTCCCTGGCCGCCGTGCGCTCGATGCCGGCCGTCTCCATCGGTGGGTGCACGGTGACGGTCACCTCGCCCGGGCAGACCATCAACCGTCCCTTTTTCATCACGAACCTGCTGCCCGCAATGCTGATCGGAACGACGGGCAGCCCCGCATCGATGGCCAGGAGGAACGTGCCTCCCTTGAATCGCCCGACGGTGCCGTCGACGCTGCGCGTCCCCTCGGGAAACACGATGAGCGATCGCGCCGCCCTGACGAGTTGACCCATGCGTTTCAGGACCCCGGCGCCCGGGTTCCGTCGATCGACGAGCAGATGGCCCGTGCGGCGCAGGTGCCAGCCCAGAAAGGGTACGTGACCCAGGGAATCCTTCGCCACGATGCGAAGCTGCAGCGGCAACGCGGTGAACGCGATCGGGATGTCGTAGATGCTCTGGTGATTCGCGGCGAGCACGTAACTGCGCCCCGGTTCCAGATGCTCCGCACCGACGACGCGGACGCGGACGCCTGTGGTCTTCAAAATCAGCCAGGCCCACGCGCGGGCGCAACGGTGTCCGAAGGCGCCGGTCCTGTCCACGAACGTCGAAACGAGTGACGCGGTACCCAGGACAATCGTGTAGAGACTGACGGCGGGAATCAGGTAGAAGACCGTTCGCCACCAGTGGAATGGAGGGAGTCTACGCAAGAGCAGTCATTGCCGGTCGTGTCATGGCAGCGCCTACTTCGCGGTCTGCGCGGCGGCCTGGGGCGCCACGACCGACGCTGACGCCTGCCCGGTTCCCTCGACGTATCTGCCGAAGATCATTTTCCCGGCCGTCGTCTGCAGCACGCTCGTGACCACGATGTCGATGTTCCTGCTGATCATGCGCCGCGCATTGTCCACCACCACCATCGTCCCGTCGTCGAGATACGCCACCCCCTGGTTGTATTCCTTCCCCTCCTTGAGGATGAACACCTTCATGAACTCGCCGGGCAGGACCACGGGCTTCAGAGCGTTCGCAAGCTCGTTGATGTTCAGCACCTCGACGCCGCGGAGCTGTGCGACCTTGTTCAGGTTGAAGTCGTTCGTGACGATCTTTCCCCGCAGCGTGCGACCGAGCTCAATGAGCTTCAGGTCCACTTCCCGCACGTCGGGAAAATCCACGTCCGAGATCATCACGTCGAGGCCGGACATCTTCTGGATTTTCTGGAGGATGTCGAGGCCGCGGCGCCCCCGGTTCCGCTTCGGCGCATCGGACGAATCGGCGACCAGCTGCAGTTCCTTGAGCACGAACTGAGGGATCACCAGCGTGCCGTCGAGAAAGCCCGTTTCGCAGATGTCGGCAATCCGCCCGTCGATGATCACGCTCGTGTCGAGGATCCGGTAGTGTTTCTGCGGACCGGTGTCGCGGAAGAGGCCCGCAAGCCGGCCCGGCTCCAGCCACTCCGATTTGCGCGCGCCCATGATCAGGCCAAGGTAGGGAAAGACGAGCAGGATGAAGCTGTGCAGGAACCTGACTCGGGGATCGGTACTATCGGCCCAGAAAAGCGCCGCGCCCACTGTCTTGGCCAGGCCGAGTCCGATCGCTCCGCCGATGAGCGCGCCGAGAAGGTCGGTGACCGCCGCGGACCGAAGCCGTGTTTCGACGGCCACCATCAGCAGGCCGAGCGCAATCCCGGCCGCCATGTTGGCGCCGAACACCGGGCTGAATGGACGCGTCAGGACCGCAGCGTAGGTTACGGCGATCACGAACAACACCCGAGCCAGAAGAAACCAAGCCATCACTGTCTATGATACTTCCGCCATTCGGGATCGGGGATCGGGGATCGGGGATCGGGGATCGGGGATCGGGGATCGGGGATCGGGATTCGATTGGGATTCGATCGGGATTCGGGACTCGCCCGCCTCCGCTCGCTCTGCAATCAGCGCGAGCTCTGTCGCGGCCCGCGCCGCAGCCGCTTCGCGGGCGAAGGCGGGGGGATTCGGACGCCGTAGCTTCCGGCTTTAGCCGGAAGGAGACTCGGGACTCGGGACCAGGGATCGCTATCCGCTTCCGGCCCCCCGAACCCGAGTCCCGCCCCCTACCAATCCATCAGCGCATCCAGCGCCTCCGACACGTTCCTGACGGCCACCAGTTCGCAGCCCGCGGGAGCGTCAGCCGGAGCGCAGTTACCCTGAGGCACGACGCATCGAGTGAAGCCCATCTGCGCGGCTTCACGGACCCGAAGCGCCGCCTGGCTGATGCCGCGAACTTCTCCGGCCAGGCCCACCTCGCCGAAGACGGCCGTCGACGGTTTGATGGGGCGATTGCGGACGCTCGACGCGACAGCCGCCACGATGCCCAGGTCGGCGGCGGGCTCGTCGATGCTCATGCCTCCGGCGACATTCACGAACACGTCCTCGGCCACGAGGTTCAGTCCCGCGCGCTTTTCGAGAACAGCCAGCAGCAGCGACAGCCGGTTCTGATCGAGGCCGCTCGCCATGCGGCGCGCATTGCCGTACGAGCTCGTGCTCACGAGCGCCTGGATCTCAACCAGCATGGGCCGCGACCCTTCGACACAGCACAGCACCGCGGAACCCGGCGCGTTGGCCGGCCGCTCCGCCAGAAACAGCTTCGACGGATTCGGGACGGCCCGGAGCCCCGAGCCCGTCATCTCGAAGACCCCGAGCTCGCTGACGGCCCCGAACCGGTTCTTCACGGCGCGGACGATGCGGTGCGAGTGATGCTTCTCGCCCTCGAAATAGAGCACGGTGTCGACAATGTGCTCGAGCGCTTTCGGCCCGGCCAGACTGCCGTCCTTCGTGACGTGTCCGACGAGAAACGTCGGGATGTTCTGCCCCTTCGCGGCAAACAGCAGCTGCGTCGCGGCCTCGCGCACCTGTCCGATGCTTCCTGGCGCCGACTGGAATCTCAGCGAAAACACGGTCTGGATGGAATCCACGATGATGAACGAGGGCTTCAGCCGTGCGATTTCCTCGAGGATCCGCTCGAGGCAGGTTTCCGCGAGGATGTAGAGCGGCGCGCGTTCGATCCCCAGCCGCTCGCCGCGCGACTTGATCTGGTGCTCGGACTCTTCGCCGGAGCTGTAGAGCACGGGACCGAACGTCTTCGCGAAATGCGCCGCAGCCTGGAGGAGCAGGGTCGACTTGCCGATCCCCGGCTCGCCGCCGATGAGGACCAGCGAACCCGGGACCACGCCGCCTCCCAGCACACGGTCGAATTCGCCGATTCCAGTCGTGAGCCGCTCGGCGACCAGGGTGTCGATGTCCGCGTACAACTGTGGCCCGGCGGTGACGGCCAGGCTGTACCGCTTCGAAATATCAGAGGCAGCGGTGACCGCCGCTTCCGGCGCGGAGCGCTCCTCGACGAGCGAGTTCCAGGCCCCGCACTCGGGGCAGCGGCCCAGCCACTTCTGCGATTGCGCCCCGCACTCCTGGCACGCGAAGACGGTCTTCGTTTTCATCAGTTATCAGCTATCAGCTATCAGAAGGTTCCCAGCTTCCAGCTTCCGGCTTCCGGCTTCCAGCTTCCGGTTTCCGGCTTCCGGCTTCCGGCTTCCAGCTTCCAGTTTCCGGCTTCCGGCTTCCGGCTTCCAGCTTCCGGTTTCCGGCTTCCGGCTTCCGGCTTCCAGCTTCCAGCTTCCGGTTTCCGGCTTCCGGCTTCCGGCTTCCGGCTTCCAGTCTTCCGGCTGCCCGATCCCCAATCCCCGATCCCCGATCCCCGATCCCCATCCCCGATCCCCGATCCCCGATCCCCGATCCCCGATCCCCGATCCCCATCCCCGATCCGATTTTCGCTTCCGGCTGAAGCCGGAAGCTACGGCGTCGGAGTCCCCGCCTTCGCCGCGAAGCGGCTACGGCGCGGGCCGCGCCAGAGCTCGCGCTGATTGCAGAGCGAGCGGAGGCGGGCGGATCCCGAGTCCCGAGTCCCGAGCGAGTCCCGAGTCCCGAATCCCGAATCCCGAATCCCGATCTTCAGTCATACACTCGCTGGATCCGGGCGCCGACGCGGCAGAGGAGCTCATACGGAATCGTTCCAATGGCCGCCGCCATCTCACGAACATCCATCATCTCATCGTCCTGCCGCCCCAGGATGACCACTTCGTCGCCAGGCGCCGCGTCGGTGCCGGTGACGTCAATCATCGTCATGTCCATGCACACGGAGCCGACGATCGGCGCCCGTCGTCCGCGCACGAGCATGTGTCCGCGGCCGGCGAGCCGCAGATCGAGGCCGTCGGCATAGCCAGCGGGAACGACGGCGACGGTCGTCGGCCGATCGACGACGGTCTTCATGCCGTAGCCGGTGCCTTCCCCGACGCGCAGCCCTTTGACCGCGACGATGCGGCTGTGAAGCGACAGCGCCGGGCGGAGCGGCAGCATCGCCGCGAGCGGAGGCGGGACGACGCCGTAGAGCAGGAGCCCGGGACGGACGTAGTCGAACCACACGCGCTCGTCACGCAGCAGCGCGGCGGAATTGGCGGCATGCCGCACAGGGGTCCTGACGCCAAGTTCCGGCATTCGCGTCAGGGCCGCTTCGAAGCGGAGCCGCTGCTCCTCGAAGAGCGGGTGCTCGGGAATGTCGGCCGTGGCAAAGTGCGTGTACACGGCGTCGATGGCGAGATGCGGGCTCGCGGCGACGTCCGGAATCGTGTGTCCGAGGTGGTCATGACGAAACCCAAGGCGATTCATCCCGGTGTCGATCTTGAGATGGCAGTGGAGCACGAGGCCATGGCGTTCCGCGGCATTTTGCAGGGCGCGCGCGGCCGAGGGAGTCGAGATGGTGGGCGTCAGGCCGTGCGTGAAGATCCCTTCGAGGTCGCTGACGCTCAACGCACCAAAAATGAGGATCGGCACGCGAACACCGCCGCGGCGGAGCACGATGCCTTCTTCGATGTCTGCGCAGGCGAGCATGGCAGCGCCCGCCTCTTCCAGCGCACGCGCGACCTCGACCGCGCCGTGGCCGTATGCGTTGGCCTTGACGACCGCCATGATCTTCGGAGAGCTGGACGCGGATGCGGCGACGAATTCGGATATGGCGCGGAAGTTGGCGCGCACCGCCTCGAGGTCCACGCGCGCGACCGTCGGACGGATCAACTACGACGCTCCGTGGGCGAGGTTCTCGAAGCGGGTGTGTTCCTTGATGAAGGCGAGCTTCGCGGTGCCGACGGGACCATTCCGCTGCTTGCCGATGATGATCTCGGCCGTGCCTTCGGCTTCCTGGTTGGCGTTGCCGTCGGCGTCGCGGTACTGCTCTTCGCGGTAGATGAACATCACGACGTCCGCGTCCTGCTCGAGTGCGCCTGACTCGCGCAGGTCAGAGAGCTGCGGGCGATGGTCCGCGCGCGTTTCCGAGGCGCGCGACAGCTGCGACAACGCCACGATGGGGACACTCAGCTCCTTCGCCAGCCCCTTCAGGGATCGGGAGATCGAGGCAATCTCCGCCTGCCGGCTCTCGAAGCGGCCCCGCCCCTGCATCAGCTGAATGTAGTCGATGATGAGCAGGTGGAGCCCGTGCTCGGCCTTGAGCCGCCGGGCCTTCGCCCGCATCTCGAGCACGCCAATCGACGCGGTGTCGTCGATGAACACGCGGGCTTCGGCCAGCGTGCCCAGGGCATGCGAGAGCCTGCCGTAGTCTTTTTCGTTCAGGTATCCCGTGCGGAACCGGTGGGCATCGATGCGCGCCTCCGACGTCAGCATGCGCATGAAGAGCTGCTCCTTCGACATCTCGAGGCTGAAGAAGCCGACGGTCATGTCCGTGGACGTGCCGATGTGCTGCGCGATGTTCAGCACGAAGCTCGTCTTGCCCATCGACGGACGCGCCGCGACGAGCACCAGGTCTGACGGCTGCAGCCCTGAGGTCATTTCGTCGAGATCCACGAACCCGGTCGGCACGCCGGTGACGGTTCCCTTGTGCTGCTGCAGTTTTTCGATCGTGCTGAAGCTGCTCTGGACGAGATCCCGGAGCGGCACGAACCCTGCGCGGATGCGATCTTCTGCGATCGCGAATATCGCGCGCTCCGCTTCGTCGAGAAGTAGATCCGGCTCCTCCTCCGCCTCGTACGCCTCGGTCAGGATCTTGTTGGCCGAATGAATGAGGCTGCGGAGGGTGGACTTCTCCTTGACGATCTTGGCGTAGTACTCGACATTGGCCGATCGGGGGACGCCGTCAGCGAGCGACGCGATGTAGGCGGGCCCGCCGACCTCTTCGAGCTCGCCGCCGCGCGACAGCTCCTCTTTCAGCGTGACGAAATCAATCGCATCACCGCGCTCACTGAGCGCGACCATCCGGTCGAAGATGCGGCGGTGCGCATCGCGAAAAAAATCACGCGAGTCGATGAGCTCCGCCGCGTGATTGAAGGCCTCGTTGTGCACGAGGATCGCTCCAAGCACGGACTTTTCCGCTTCCAGGTTGTGTGGAAGCGTACGCTCCGGTGAAGAGACTTGTCCCATCGGTAGAAGGAGAAAAAAGAAAGGGCGCGCTTGCGCGCGCCCCAGAGTCTAACAGAAAGGTGCTCCCGCCTGAAGGCGGAAGCTACCAAAGGCGGAAGCGACGACGAAATTATTCCGCGACGACCTTCACCTTGACTTCGGCAGTGACGTCGCGATGGACCTTGATCGGCAGCGTGTACTCGCCGAGCGCCTTGAGCGGATCGGCCATCGTGATCTTCCGCTTGTCGATCTCGAATCCTTTCGCGTGCAGCGCCTGCGCCACGTCGCCGGACGTGACCGACCCGTACAGCGTGTTGTTCTCGCCGACACGCCTCGCGATCGAGATATCCAGCTGCATGAGCCGCTGTGCGAACGCTTCCGCCTGCGATCGCTCCTCCAGCTCCCGCGCCTCGGCGAGCTTGCGCTCGCGCTCGATCTGGCGCTTGTTGTTCTCGTTCACCGCCAGCGCGAGCTTGCGCGGCAGCAGGTAGTTCCGCGCGTAGCCGGCGGCCACCTTGACGACATCGCCCCGGCGTCCGAGGTTGTCGACGTGTTCTCTGAGGATCACTTCCATGGCTTGGTCCTACTCCGTGACGTACGGAATGAGCGCGAGCTGGCGCGCACGCTTGATCGCGACCTGCAGCTTGCGCTGGTGCAGCGCGCAGGTGCCCGAAATGCGCCGCGGCTGAATCTTGCCGCGCTCGGGCAGGAACGGCGCAAGCAGCCGCACGTCCTTGTAGTTGATGTAGTCGATCTTCTCCGCGCAGAACTTGCAGACGCGGCGCCGGCGGAAGAATCCGCGACGCGGCGCGTCGGCGCCCTTGCCGTCCTTCTTGTCCTTGTCGCGGCCACCGCGGCCCCCTCCGCCTCGTTCTTCCCTCATCGTCCCCCCTCCGACATGTCCATGTCGTCCTGGTTGTCGCCGTCGCCCTTGCCTTCACCAGGCTGGCGCTCTGGCGGGAGGCCGCGCGCCACCCGGCGCCGCGCGACGAATGTCTTGCGTGCGTCGGTCGTCCGCTGTGCCACGCGCAGCTCTTCGTCCACGCGGACGATGAGATGGCGGATCACGGCGTCGATGACGCGCAGCCGGCGGTCGATTTCCTTCATCAGCTCGCCCGAGCCGGTGATGGTCTCGACCACGTAGTTTCCTTCGCGATGGCGGCCGATGTCGTACGCCATCCGCTTCCGGCCCCAGTTTTCGGTTTTGTCGAACGTGCCGTTGTAGCGCGCGACGATCTGCTCGATCTGCGTGTGCAGATCGGCAATCTCCTGCTCGGACGCTTCGGGTGTGACGATGTAGACGAGCTCGTACTGTCTTGCGGTGCTCATGTGTCTCCTTATGGACTAAGCGGCTACGTTCCGAGCTCTCAGCTCTCAGACGTCAGCTCTCAGTGACTTCACTGATGGCTGATGGCTGATAGCTGACAGCTCCGTAGCAAGGAGAAGATAGGTATTCTATTCCCCGTCTTCTTTCCTGTTGAACCTGTTCATCACCGGGCCGATGCCTTCGGAGACGAACAGTTCTGCGGCGTCCGCTGCGCGGCCAACCGCCTCGGCGACATCCTCCCGCTCCTGCGGATCGAACCTCGCCAGCACGTGATCCGCGAGGTCACGCCGGGCATCTCCGCGCCCGACGCCCACCCGCAGCCGTGCAAAGTCTTCGCTGCCGAGCGCGCCGATAATCGACTTCAGGCCGTTGTGCCCGCCCGCCGATCCCGACGGCCGCGCCCGCAGCCGCCCGAGCTCGAGATTCGCATCATCGACGATGACGACGACGTCCTTGCGCTCGACCTTGTAGAACCGCATCAGCTCGCCGACCGCGTGGCCGCTGAGGTTCATGAACGTCAACGGCTTGGCCACGAGCACCGACGCGGACCGCCATCTGGCGATGAGCGCGTCGGCCGGCGCCGCCTCCCACTCCAGATGGTGCCGGGCGGCCAGCAGGTCCACGACGTCGAACCCGACGTTGTGCCGCGTGCCGTCGTACTTCCGCCCCGGGTTGCCCAGCCCGACGACGAGCTTCACATCTACTTCTTCTTCTCGGGCTTCTCGTCGTCTTCCTTGTCGGTCTTGCCCTTCTTGATGACTTCCGGCTCGGAGGTCGCCGTCGGGACCGCGGCCACGTCGGCCACCACCGCGACTTCCTCGGCTCTCGGCGCGACGACGTGGACGATCATCATGTCCGGATCGCTCGTGGCCTTCCACTTGACGTCGGCGCCCATCACCTCGCGCACGCGGACGCCCTGACCGAGCATCAGCTCGGTGATGTCGACCACGATGTTCTCGGGAATGTCGCCCGGCAGCACCTCGATTTCAATCTCGCGGTGCACGAAGTCGACGACGCCTCCCTGCTGCTTGACGCCCTTCGCCTCGCCCTTGAGCAGGACGGGAACGGTGACGGTGAGCATCTTGTCCATCGCGACCTGGTAGAAGTCGACGTGGAGCAGCCGGTGGGCGATGGGGTCGAGCTGGTATTCCTTCACCAGGACGCGCGAGTCGCCGCCATCGAGCTGCAGCCCGATGAGCGTGTTGACGCCCGATTCCGAGTGCAGGATGCGCAGCAGGACCTTGGGATCGACCGCGATCTCGACCGCCTTGCCCTTTTCGGCGCCGTAGACCACGGCGGGAATCCGGCCGCTGGCGCGCAGCCGGCGCGCCTCGTTCTTCCCCCGCCCGTCGCGCTTTTCCGCCTGAAGTGTCGCTTCCATAAATCAGCTTTCAGCTTTCAGCTATCAGCTCTCAGCAGGAAACCAGCCGAGAGGATCCTTTGCCCGTCCCAACTGACAGCTGATAGCTGTGAGCTGAGAGACTCCGATTTGTGCCTTCAACTGACAGCTGATAACTGACAGCTGAGAACTTCACACGAACAACGAAGAAACCGACGTCTCCTCGTGGATGCTGCGGATCGCCTGCCCGAGCAGCCTGGCGACCGAGAGCACCTTGATCTTCTTGCATCGCGCCCGGTCGCCGTTGAGCGGGATGGTGTTCGTGATGATCACCTGATCGATCGGCGCGGCCTCGAGCCGATCGATGGCCGGGCCCGACAGCACGCCGTGCACGGCACACGCGACCACCCGCTCGGCGCCATTCTGCTTCAATGCCGTTGCCGCCTTGACGATCGTTCCGGCGGTGTCGATGATGTCGTCCTGGATGATGCAGGTCTGCCCTGCCACATCGCCGACCACGTTCATCACCTCCGCCGTCCCGTCGTCGCTCCGCCGCTTGTCGATGATCGCGAGGTCGCCCCCCAGCCGCTTCGCATAGGCGCGGGCGCGCTCGGCGCCCCCCGCGTCCGGCGACACGATCGTCAGATTGGGGTACGCGAGCCTCGAGCAGTAGTCGATGATGACCGGTGCCGCGAACAGGTGGTCGACCGGAATGTCAAAGAACGCCTGGATCTGCGCCTTGTGCAGGTCCATCGTCAGGACCCGGTTGGCGCCGGCCGCGCTCAGCAGGTTCGCGACGAGCTTGGCCGAAATCGGTACGCGCGGCTTGTCCTTGCGATCCTGCCGGGCGTATCCGTAGTACGGAATCACCGCCGTGATGCGAGACGCCGACGAGCGGCGGAACGCATCGATCATGATGCACAGCTCCATGATGCTGCGGTCGACGTCCGCGCACGTGGGCTGGACGATGAAGACATCCGTGCCGCGGATGTTCTCATCGATCTGGAACGAACACTCGGTATCCGGAAACCGCTGCAGCCGCGCATGGCCGATAGCGACGCCGAGAAACTCGGCGATCTCCTGCGCCAGCGCGGGATGCGCGCTGCCGGAGAACAGTTTCAGCTGGCCGCCATTCATATGCGCATCGTTTCGCCGGACCGAGCCACGAGAACCCTCGAACAAAAGTGGTTGGGGCGGGAGGATTCGAACCTCCGAATACGGGAGCCAAAGTCCCGCGCCTTACCGCTTGGCCACGCCCCATCGACATTCGATGCGCCCGCGGGGGCCACGGCCCATGCAGCCAGCACCAGAAGGCGCGGCCCTCCCGCATGTCCGCAAAAGGCTAAGTCTACCCGTTCTTACGCGCGTTTGGCAATCGGGCGGGCGCGCCGCTCGTATTCGGCGCGCGTCAGCGTGCGGGTCAGGAAAACGCGAAAGCCCCCTCGCGACAAGGGCTTGACGCTTCGCGCAGCCGCCGTCCGGCTGCGAAAGAGGCCAAAAACCGCAGAGCCGCTCCCCGACATGGCCGCCGCGAGGGCGCCGGCCTCTTTGAGCGAGGCCTTGACAGTGGTGATCTCCGGGTGCCGGCGGACCACGGGAGGCTCCAGGTCGTTGATCATCTGGGCCGCCCTGGTGGGCCAGGGCACCGGAAGGATCTGCAGCTCGCGCGGCTCCTTCAGCCCGGCGGTTCGATCCTCGTCGTACCAGGCGTAGGCCTCCGCCGTCGAGACGCCGAAAGGGGGCCGGATGACCACGATCCAATGGGGTGGGAGGTCCACCAGCGGATAGATCTCTTCGCCGCGGCCGAGGCCGAGGGCGGTGCCACCGGAGAGAAAGAACGCGACGTCCGCGCCGATGCCGGAGGCCACTTCACGCAGGAGCGTCAGGGGGACGCCACCCCACAACCGGCCGAGTCCCAGGAGCGCCGCGGCAGCATCTGCGCTCCCGCCCCCCAGCCCGGCCTGCATCGGAATCACCTTGTCGATCGTCACGACGGTGTCGAGCGGCTCACCCTCGCGCCCGAGCGCCTTCCACAAAGCCGAAGCCGCGCGCCAGACAAGGTTCGAGTCGTCCAGCGGCACACCCGCGGCGCGGCATCGCAGCGCGAAAGGACCCGGCCGCCCGATCAACGTCAACGTGTCGTGCAGCTCGATGGTCTGAAAGACCGTGCGCAGCTCATGGTACCCGTCCGCGCGTGTCCCCAGGACCCGCAGATCCAGGTTGACCTTCGCGTGAGCGCGGGCAGTGAGCCGTTGTGGAGGTTTCATCAGGAAGCGTCGAAGGGCACGGTGTCGATCGGGTCGAGGACACGGAGAAGATCCACCACGGAGACGCGGGGACACGGAGACGCACGGAGAGAACCAGCCAGCTC
This sequence comes from uncultured Acidobacteriota bacterium, assembly GCA_963749835.1. Lineage (GTDB taxonomy): Bacteria > Acidobacteriota > Vicinamibacteria > Vicinamibacterales > 2-12-FULL-66-21 > JALZOC01. The sequence goes on along the minus strand of CAVVOD010000001.1, from coordinate 443,467 downwards.
GCGGCAAGCGTCGATGAGACAGAGCCCGATCGCCGCGCTTCGCGCGGTGAATCGCGTGTCACGCGCGAAACACAAGCAGCTCGCGATCAGGACGGCTGCTTGCGTTTCGTGCGCGACACGTGATTCGACCCGCCGGCCAAAGGCCGGCGGGCGATGGGCTGCAGCTCCGTGCGTCTCCGTGCCTCCGCGGCTCCGTGTTGGAATTTTTCCGTGCTCTCCGCACCCTCCGTGCTCTGTTCACCGAGCGGACCGGCGCGCCGGAGCTCTTCGAGCGTCAATGGTGTCGCGTCCGCCGGCACCTCGACCTCGAACACACGGTCGTCGAGCGGCGGATCGATCTCAATCTCAGAGAGGCGCAGCACGAGATCCGCGCCCGCGCCGCCATCGCCGGCCGGCGTGGTGATCTGCACTGTGGCGGCTTTGCCGGCGGCGAAGTCGCCGTAGGCGATCGACAGCGGACCTCGCGTCGCCCCCGCCACGCGCCAGCGCCGGTCGATCTGGCGGAGGAACACGGTTGTCCCACCCGCATCGATCGCTGCCCAGCCTTTCGCGAACGAACGGCCAGACACGGGATCGGGCGACTGCAGGCCACAGCCGGCCACAATCGCGCGGAGATCTTCGGGCCCGAGCGCCACGCCCGCGAGTGCTTCGACGATCGCGGCGGGGGCCGCACCGCGGAGGACGCGCGCGTCACGCGGCATCAGGAGCGTCGCTTCAGCCTTCCGGGACGCGAGGACGAAGAACGGTTTCCCCCCGAAGCTGACGCGCGGATACCCCTCGAGCCGGATCTGCGCGGGAACGGCGAAGCCCGCATCGATGCGTGCCGCCACTTTTGTCTTGCCCGCGCGCCCCGACAATCTGATCGTCGCGCTCAACTTCCTGACGGCCCGGCACTCGGCTGTCGCTTCCGTGAAGGCGCTGGTGAATCCGGGAAATGGTGTCCCCGCCCCCGTCGGCAGCGTCACGCGCGGCCGCCCACCGCACGCCGCCAGGGTGACGATTGCCGAGGTGACGAGGATCAGAGGAAGGAAATGTGCGGAGGAGCGCACAGGCGGACTAGCGACGGACACGTGATTGTGCGTCCCGCATTTTCTTCTCGATGGCGGCGCGATCGACGGCGTCGCCGTCTCCGGCGAGCGCGCGCTCCCACGCGGCGGCGGCATCCCCGAAGCGCCCCTGTTTGAACCGAAGATCCCCGAGATGATCCTGAATGACGGAGCTCGCCGGCACCTTCGCGGCGGCGTCGGTCAACGGCCGGTCCGCGAGATCGAGCTTGCCCTGCTGGTAGTACGCCCACCCGAGACTGTCGAGATACGACGGATTGCCGGGCTCCACTTTCAACGCACGCTGCACCAGTTCGACGGCTTCGTCCAGACGCTCCCGACGCTCCGCGAGCATGTACCCGAGCGAGTTGAGCGCGTCCGCATCGAGCGGGTCTTTCGCGAGCAGATCGCGCAGCGCCCGTTCGGCGTCCCCCGCGCGTCCCCCCTTTTCGAGCAGGTTCGCGTATTCGAGCACCAGCGACCCGTCGTCCGGCGACCGCTTCAGCAGCTCCTGGAATGCGGTAATCGCCTCGGTCTTCTTGCCTCGATCGTTGAGCAGCTGCGCATCCAGATACAGCCCGCGGGAGTCGTTCGGGAATGCCGTCTTCAGCTTCTCCGCCGTTGCGGACGCGCCGTCCAGATCCTTCAGCAGGCGCTGCGCCTGCGCGAGCATGTAGAGCAGTCCGGCGTCGGCGGCCGGCTTGCGGGCGATGGCGGCCACGAGCAGATCGCGGGCCTCGGCGGGCTTGCCGGCGTTGATGAGGGACGCCGCCTGCCGCCCACCGAGATCCGCACGGGAGTTTGCCGCCTGCGCGCGCGCATACGCATTCGCCGCATCCTGGAAGCGCCGCCGCCGTTCATACAACTCGGCGAGGCGGACGTGCCCGCGGAAGAACTCCGAGTTCTCCTCGAGCGTGAGCTCCAGCGTGTTGATCGCCTCGTCCTCCTGCCCCACTCCCTCCTGGGCCGCGGCCAGGAGCATCGCGGCCTCCGGATATCCGGGCTGGCCGTCGACGACGCGCCGCAGGCTGAAGATGGCCTTCTCGTAGTTGCTGGTCTGCAGATAGAGCCGTCCGAGCATCAACTCGAGATTCAAATCGGCGCCGGCCTCACGACGGCTTTTCTCGAGCGCCTCGATCGCCTTCGACCGGTACTGCGACGGATCATCGCCTGGACGGAATGGCTTTCGTTGATCGCTCAGCGCGGCGTAGATGGAACCCAGAATGCGGTTGGCCTCCCGATTGGCGGGATCCTGCTGAAGCGCGGCCTCGGCCGCCTCGAGTCCTTCGCGCGCGCGATCCTGGCGTGCGTAGACGCCGGCGAGCTCGGCGCGAAGCTCCGCTGACTTCGGAGAGAGCTCGATCGCCTTCTTCAGGGCGTCGATGGCCTCATCGATCTTCTTGTCCTTTTCGAGATGGCGGGCGAGGAGAAAATAGTAGCCGGGCGTGGCGGGCGCGGGGCCCGAGGCCTGCGTCTGGGCGGCCGCCACGGGTGTGACCCCCAGGCCGAACACCAGAAGAACGGCATGGATGGGAAATGACCGCATCTGACTGACTATAATGACCTCTGCGGTCCCTGGACGCAAACCCGGGTGATATAGTCCGGTCGCTGGTGCGCCGTGGCTCGTGCCTGGCGGGCCTTGCCGGCGCCAGCAGGATCGCCAGCGACGCGCCAAGCCAAGCGCCAAACCAGCGAAGGAACACCCGATGCCCGTCGATCCCGAACTGCTCGACATTCTGGCCTGCCCGAACTGCAAGACAAAGGTCGAGCTCGTCAAGAATGGCACTGCGTTGAAGTGCCCACAGTGCAAGCGCGTGTACCCGATCAAGGACGACATTCCTGTCATGCTGATTGATGAGGCGACGACAGAGCCGTGAGCTTCTGGGTTCCGGGTTCACGGTTCCGGGTTCAGGCACACTCTTGGTTCGGGGTTCGGCTTCGGTGAATCGAGTAACTGGAACGTTTGAGTCCAAGCCCGGAACCCTGAACCTCGAACTCGGAACCTGAACCTGGAACCGTGAACCTGAACCCGGAACCCGGAACCCGGAACTCGGACCCCGGAATCGTCAAGATTTTACTAATCCGGCTCCGTCTGATTGGCGATGTGGTGTTCACGACGCCAATCCCGCGGGCCCTGAAGCGGGCGTTTCCCGGATCGTGCATCACGTATCTGGTGGAGGCGGCGGCGGCGCCGGTCGTGAAAGGCAACCCGCACCTGGACGAGGTCATCGTCGCACCCAGGACTGCAGGGTTGACGCGGATAGTCGCCGACCTGCGATTGGCGAGGCAGCTGCGGAGGGCCCGGTACGACCTGGTGATCGACCTTCACGGCGGTCCTCGCAGCGCGTGGCTGGCGCGGGCGACCGGAGCGCCGCGGCGGATTGGCTACGTCATCCAGGGACGGACCTGGATGTACACGCGAGCGGTCGCGCGGCCGCGTGTGCTCCGGCGGCGGCATTCCGTCGTGAATCAGTGGGACCTGCTGGAGGCCATAGACGGGTGGCCGCTCAGCGGCCCGGAACCGGCGCTGGATCCGGTTGAGATGACGGCGGACCCGTCGGCTGCCGCCCGCATCGATCGGCGCCTGCGCGCGGCGGGAATCGGGGCGGACGCGGAGTTAATCGTGGCGCACGTGAGTGCCGGGAATCCCTTCCGCCGATGGCCGGAGCCCGCGTTTGCGAGCCTGGTCTCGGGACTGGCCCGGGGCTCGCCGCAGCGGCGGATCGTGTTGAGCTCGGGCCCCTCGGATCGCGAAGCCGCCGCGCGGATAGCCGCCGAGGCCCGAAAGGCCCTCGGCGGGGCGGCCGATCGGGTTGTCGATTTCGGCGAGTTCGATCTGGCCGAGCTTCGTGCGCTCATCGAGCGGAGTCGATTGTTCGTCGGCGGAGATACGGGGCCGCTCCATATTGCGGCTACCACCGCCACGCCAATAGTGGGAATCTATGGACCAACAGAGGCCGCACGTTCGGCGCCGTGGCGCGACCCGCGCGTGCCGACCGAAGCGGTGGAGGTCGCGGGCCTGCCCTGCAGGCCGTGCGATCAGCGGGTTTGCGAACCTGGCGATTTCCGATGTCTGACTACGCTGAGGCCCGAAGACGTCCTTTCGGCGGCGGAGCGCGCCATGAACCAGCGCGCGTGACGCCGGTCGTCCGCGCGTCCGATGGGCCGCACGGGATCGAACGAGCCGCGTACTACTCGCTGCTGGCCTTTGCGGCAGCGCTGCCGTTCTCGATCTTTGCTTCCGAGACGCTGCTGACGATCACCGGCGTGCTGTGGCTCGCCACGGTCCTCAGCCGTCACGAGCGGATCGAGGTCCCCCGCATGTTCTGGCCGCTCGCCGCCTATGCGGGCGCCACGATCGTCTCGGCCGCATTCTCGGTAGACCCGCGAGTCAGCCTCATCGACTGCAAACAGCTGCTGCTCTTCTCGATCGTTCCCATCGCGTACCGCCTGCTGCCGGGCCGGCGCGCGCTCACGGTCGTCGACATCATCATCACGGCTGGCGCGATCAGCGCGGCGCTCGGCCTCGTGCAGTTCGGCATTCTCAAATCGGATCATCTCGGCCAGCGCCCGCAGGGTTCGCTGGGGATGTACATGACGTACTCGGGACAACTCATGCTCGTCGCCTGCACGGCAACGGCCCGCATCCTGTTCCGAAACAGCGATCGGACGTGGGCCGCGCTCGTGATGCCGGCGCTCGTCGCGGCGCTCGCCGTCACGCTCAGCCGGAACGCCTGGGTGGGCGCGTGCGCCGGGATCGGCCTGCTGCTCGTCATCCGCGATTTCCGCCTGATCGCGCTGCTGCCAGTCGTCGCCGTCGTCTTTCTGGCCGTGGCCCCCGCCTCGCTGGCGGACCGCGTCTATTCGAGCTTCCGCCTCAATGCGTTCCGCCACGACAGTGCGACGACCGAAGCCAGCCTCGCCTCGAACCGCGACAGGCTGGCGATGATCCGCTCGGGGCTGCAGATCATCAAGGACGACCCGCTCACCGGGGTGGGGCCCGACATGGTGATCCAGGTCTACGCGCACTATCGCGATCCCCTCGCGGTGAAGCAGAGCAACCCGCACCTCCATAACGTGCCGGTTCAGATCGCGGCCGAACGCGGACTCCCCGCACTGGCCCTGTGGCTCTGGTTCATCTACATGCTCGTCGCCGACTTCGTGCGCAGGCGGAAGACCACGACGGTACCATCCATCACGATGGCCGCTCTCGCGTCCGTGGTGGCCATGGTGATGGCGGGCATGTTCGAGTACAACTTCGGCGATTCCGAATTCCTGATGCTCTTCCTGCTGCTCGTCGTGCTCCCCTACGCTGTCGATCGCGAGGCGTCAATTGAAGACTCCGATCGACCGGGTGTTCCGATCGCCCAGCCGCTGACATGACCGATCCGCAGGGTCTCCTGCCGCGCCTCGCCGGCCGGCTCGTCCTCATCATCGGCGACGTGATGCTCGATCATTTCGTGATCGGACGCGTCGATCGCATCTCGCCCGAAGCCCCCGTTCCGGTGGTGCAGTTCGACCACGAAGAGCATCGGCTCGGCGGCGCGGCCAACGTCGCGCACAACGTCGCGGCGCTGGGCGGGCGGGTCGAGATGATCGGGATCGCGGGAGCGGACGCGGACGCGGAGCGCATCCGCGAAGAACTGGGCCGGCTGGGCATCGGCTCGAACGGCATTGTCGTCGACCCCCGCCGCCGCACCACACGCAAGCTGCGCGTCGTGACGATGCGGAACCAGCAGGTGGCGCGGATCGACTACGAAGATGACCGCGAGATCGACGGAGCGGTGGAGGCGGCCGTCATCGAGCACATCACGCGACTGTCCGGCTCCGCCGATGCCATTCTCGTGTCGGACTATCTGAAAGGGGCCGTGTCGCGCGCCGTGGCCGCCGCGGCCATCGCGGCGGCATCGAGCCGCCGGATCCCGGCGCTCATCGATCCCAAGGTTCCGCACATCGACTACTACCGAGGGGCGACCCTCATTACACCGAACCACCACGAAGCGGAGGCCGTGACCCACATGCGCATCCGCACGAGCGACGAGGCGTTCGCGGCCGCACGCCGCTTCCGTGAGCGTGCGGGCTGTGACGCCGTCCTCGTCACGCGCGGGGAGCACGGCATGGCCCTGCACACAGCCGACGGCGACGCGGAGCTCGAGGCCGAGGCACGCGAAGTGTCGGACGTCACCGGAGCCGGCGACACCGTCATCGCGACCATGACCCTCGCGCTCGCTGCGGGCGCCCCGCTCGTGGACGCCGCCAGGCTGGCCAATCGAGCCGCCGGAATCGTCGTGGGCAAATTCGGGCCCGCGACGGTGACGGTGGAGGAGCTAGGCGGCTAGCTTCCAGCTTCCGGCTTCCGGCTTCCGGCTTCGCCGGTGGCTGCTCTGTAATTCCGATTAGACCTCAGCTCGGAGTGTGTGCCGACGCTGACAAATGGGAATCCGAAAACCGATAACTGGGAACTGGGAACTGGGAACTGGAAGCTACCAGCTGGCAGCTGGAAGCCGGAAGCCGGAAGGTCAGTTACACCTATTCGTGATCAGCAACACCTCGGGCAGCGGCTCCCGCGCGATCACGGCCTTCAGCTTCACATTGACGGTGGACCCCCGCTCGAGCACGCAGGTCGCGACGCCGATCTCTTCGCGCAGCGAGGCGTAGTCGCTCGCGCTGAGCACGGCATACACCGTGCGGCCCTGGCGGAACGCATTCAGGAACGGCTCCCGCTCGAACAGCACCTCGATATGCCGCCGAAGATAGAACACCATGCTCGGGAGGGCCACGTTGTAGTGCACGACTGCGTCACCCTCGGTCAGCCGCTGCTGTATCGCGGCGCTCAACCTGGGCACCGGCTTGTATCGTTCGAAGCTCGGAAGGACGCGAAGCACGAAGACCCAGTTCAGCGTGACGAGGGCCAGCAGGATCGCCATGAACGCCGCCCGCGGCCTCCCGGCCAGCGAAAACGCCAGCGCGATCGCTCCCCCGACCGCCGCCGCGAGACCCACGAGGCGCGCACCGTTCAGCACATACACGGTCCCCACGGATTGAAAAATGTACAACGTGCCAAGGCCCGCAGCCACCAGCAGTACCCCGATGACACCGCCGGTCAGACGAAGTCCAAGCGGATGTTCCGGCGCGCCGCCAGCCTTCGACCGCGCGATGTAGAGACCGGCCAGCGCCGCCACGACGGGCACGATCGGAAAGATATAGAGATCCTGCTTCGCGGCTGAAAACGTGAAGAACCCGACAATCCCGAGCACCCACAGCCACATCAGGGTCCGCACGCGCTGTGCGCGTGCCGCCTCGGGACTCGCCATCGTCGAGCGCATGCGGCGGCGATCGCCAATCCACATGGCTGCCGCGCCGAAGAGGCCGAGCGACCATGGAAACGAATCGCTCAGCACGACGGGCAGGTAGAAGAGCGGTCCGCGCCGGGTCTCGACCCCCAGTCCTTCGGTGTACCGCGCTACATTTTCTCCGAGGAAGAACGACGTGATGTAGGTCCAGCCGTAACGATGATAGAGCGCGGTGTACCACGGGACGACGATGGCCAGGACGACCACGATACCCGTCGGGATCATCATCTCGCGCACGCGCTTGAGCTCGCCGTGCACGATGAGATAGAGCGCAAAGACCAGCCCGGGCAGCGCCGCCGCCACGGGGCCCTTCGTGAGCACGCCCAGGCCGACCGTCGCATACATCAGCAGCAGGAACAGCCGCCGCCGTTCCGGGTAGCGCTCGGCCAGCGCGAAGAACAGCAGCGTGCCCGCCATGAACATCGAGATGTAGATGTCGATGAAGATGCGACGGCCGAACATGATCAGCCTTGGCGCCACCGCCAGGCCCACCGCCGCCCACAGCGCCGCTTCGATGCCGTCTCCCACCCCCCGCGGAGAGACCGCGGCGCTCCTCGCGAGGACAAACGCCGTCAGTATCATGGCGAGGGCGCCGAGCGCAATCGGGATGCGCTGCACACCGACTGAGACGCCGAAGACCTGGTAGAATCCCGCCACGATCCAGTAGCTGAGCACTGGCTTGTTGAAGCGCGGCTGATAGTTGAACGTCGGACCGATGTAGTCTCCGCGCTCGATCATCTCGCGCGGCGTTTCGACGTAGAACGCCTCATTGGCGTCCCAGATGGACGACCCGCTCAGGTCCACGAAGTAGGGGCACACCGCGAGGCACAGCAGTACCCAGAGAACGGCGCGGCGGGACAACAGGTGCATCAACAGAGGTTCAAAGGCTGAAGGACTTCAGCCCTCATTCTAGTGCCTGAAATGGCGCCGTCCTGTGAAGACCATCGCAAGGCCATGCTCGTCCGCCGCGGCGATCACTTCCGCGTCGCGCACCGATCCGCCGGGCTGCACCACCGCGGTGGCCCCGGCCGCCGCAATCGCGTCCAGGCCGTCGCGGAAGGGGAAGAACGCATCGGAGGCCGCCACGCTGCGGGCAAGAGAACCGCCGGCCTTCATGACGGCCACCTTCACGGCATCGACCCGGCTCATCTGGCCGGCCCCGACGGCGAGTGTCCGGTCAGGCGCGGTGAAGATGACCGCGTTCGACTTGACGTGCGCGCAGACGCGCCACGCGAACCTCAGCGCCGTCCACTCCGCGGCCGTCGGCGCACGTTTCGTGACGACCTTCGGCATGTCTCCGGCGGGCCAGGGATCGCGGGCTTCGGTCACGCGATCCGACTCCTGCATCAGCGCACCGCCGAGGAACGACCGCATTTCCTGCATGGGATTCGGTCCGATCGACTGATAGGCGCCGTCGAAATCCGCCGTCACGACGCGCAGGTTCGGTTTGGCCGCGAGTATTCCCCTGGCATCGTCATCGACCGCCGGGGCAATCACCGCTTCGATGAAGGTGGCGGTGAGCGCCCGCGCCGTCGGCGCGTCGATGGTCCGGTTGAGACCGACGATGCCGCCGAAGGCTGAGAGCGGATCGGCCTCGCGGGCGCCGATGTAGGCCGCGTCGATCGTGTCGCCGGTCGCCACGCCGCACGGGTTCGTGTGCTTGATGACCACCGCGGCGGGCTCCGTGAACTCGAGCACGATCCGGAACGCGGCGTCGAGATCAAGCAAATTCGTATAGGAGAGCTCCTTTCCCTGGAGGACCTCCCATGGCTTTCGGGACTCGGCGGGCGGCGAGATCCACGCGGCCCGCTGATGCGGATTTTCCCCATAACGGAGTGTGCGAGGTCCCGGCGCCTGCGGCGGCTGGGGCTTCGCAGGCGTGCGCGCCATCGTCCCCTTCCCCACCGCGACGTGCGCCATCGTCATGGCGATCATGCCGTCGTACTGCGCCGTGTGCAGGAAGGCCTTCTTCATGAGGTCGAACCGGAACTCGAGCGAAGGGCCGCCTTCGCGCGCCAGCTCGTCGAGCACCTTCACGTAGTCCTGCGGATGCGTCACGACGAGGACGTCGCGGAAGTTCTTGGCTGCCGCACGCAGCAGGCTGGGACCGCCGATGTCGATCTCCTCGACGAGCCCTTCGACCGGTGTGTCCGGGTTTTCGGCGGCCTTGCCGAAGGGATAGAGGTTGACCACGACCACGTCGATCGGCTGGATGCCGTGGGTGGAGATGCCGGCCAGGTCGTCGGGGCGATCGCGACGGGCGAGGATGCCCGCGAAGATCGCGGGGTGCAGGGTCTTGACCCGGCCGTCCATCATCTCCGGAAACCCGGTCACGTCGGAGACGTTCAGGACAGGAATTCCGGACGCGGCGATGGCGCCGGCCGTCCCCCCTGTTGAGATGAGCTCGACGCCCAGCCTGGACAGCCCGGCCGCGAGCTCCGTGAGGCCGGATTTATCAGAAACGCTCAGAATCGCACGCATATCTCTCGATTTTCTTGACAGGCCCGAGCGGGGGCCGCTACTATGACGCCGACGTCTGGAAAGCTGGCGTCGTAAGCCGAGGCCGCGGACTCGCGGTCTTTTTTTATGCCCGATCCTCTCCGTCCTGCGGGCGAAGGGGTTTGAGGCAAGTCTCACGGCGGCGCACGCGCGCCGCGCCATTGCAAGGCAGGAAAAGTACGATGCGTATCACAGGCAAGGTCAAGTGGTTCAACAACGCCAAGGGTTATGGATTCATCGAACGCGAAGGCGGCAGCGACGTGTTCGTCCACTTCTCGGCTGTCCAGGGCAACGGGTTCAGGACGCTCGAAGAAGGCCAGGCCGTCGAGTTCGAGATTGTTGATGGCCCGAAGGGCCCGCAGGCCGGTAACGTAACGAAGCCCAGCTAAATTTCTATGAAATCGGCCGGGGGCGCACCCGCGCTCCCGGCCCCGAATCGCTGCTACCCGCCGCCCGCCATCAGCCTCCGTTCACAATCACTGCTCACGGTTCGTTCCCGGCTTTCATGGCCCGCGCCGTAAAGTTTACTTTGCCTTCCTTCATGGCGACGCGAAACGCGACTTCCGCGCTGCCACTCGCACGCAACTTCGAAACCTGGTCTTTCACGAGCGCCGCAAACTTGTGGAACGGCACCACGTCGTCTCCGACCTGGCGCCGTGCGTCCATCAGGGAGTCGTAGAGCGTGTGGAGCTTCTCCACCTCGCGCATCGGATCGCTGAACGCGGTCACGTTCAGGACCTTGCTCTCCTGGGCGTCCTTTTTCGTGGGCGCCTTCCTGGGGGCCGGCTGCACGAAGGGGCCGGGCCGTCCTTCTTCCCGCGCGCGCTGCCCACGGTCCCACAGATCGACGAACTTCGCAAAACGGGACTGCAGCGTCTGGAAGCGGAATCGATCCACCGCCGTGTCGATGTAGCCGCGATCCCACCGCTTGACGAGGGCCTCGACGCGTCCGCGTGTCTCCATCGGCGGGCGCGGCGCCCGGCCCGAGAAGAACATGTTGTACTCAGCCTCGAGCCGCTTCAGCTCCGCTTCGAGCGTCTGCAGGTCACGCTGGACTTCTGACTGCTCGGCCATGGATTCAGCTATCAGCTATCAGCTATCAGCCATCAGCTGTCAGCTGCAGCCGCGCCGTTCTTCCTATCGTATGAGAAACCAGAACAACGGCAGCCAGAGTTCGCGCGCGTACGGGACCGGACGATCGTCGATCAGGACTTCGCACGAATCAAACCGGCCTACGAGGTCGAAGAGATCCCGCAGCTTCAGCGCGTCCTGCGGATAGAAACGAGCCCGGTGTCTTGCCTCAGTGCCTGTGCCTGATTCCCGATATTCCGCGGAATGGCGCGCCATCTCCACTGCACGTGGATAGTCCGGTCCATCGAAGCGTGGAAAATCGATCGATATCGAAAACGGATTCCGCGGTGTGCCGAACAGGGCTTCCGATAGCTCCGGATTGAGCGCCGCGAGCTCTTCCTCGGTGGGCTGCTCCGGCAAGTCCACGTACGGCCAGAACCGTTCGACCGGCCGGTAGTCCGGGACGGGTGCGGAGGCAGATTCCGATCCGCTCCCGTCGGCGGCACGCTCGATGGAGTCCACAGGTTTCATCAGGAAACCGCGATAATATCACGTGCTAAGTGCAACAAGTGCTACGTGCCAACCACGTGCGACGTGCTGCGAGCGGCGAGCCAGCCGCAGGTCGCACGTGGACGTGGCACGCCGGGACACGGCACGCGGCACGTCGCACGTCGCACGTCGCACGTCGCACGTCGCACGTCGCACGTAAAGAGATGCGCTTGATTCCGTCCATCGAACAGCTTCGTCAGCGGCCGGCGATGGCAGCGCTCGAAGCGCGCTACGGCCGCGCGACGCTCGTCGGCGCCCTGCGCGCCGAGACGGCGACCATGCGCGCACGCAGGACTCCCGGAACAGCCGATCGCGTGATCCAGGAGATCGAAGACGGCGTGACGACGCGTCTGGCGCGGGATGCGGGGCCGTCGCTTCGGCGGGTCATCAACGCGACCGGCGTCATCCTCCACACGAACCTGGGTCGCGCTCCGCTCGGTGTGAACGCCGCCGCCCGGATCGCCGCCCTGGCCGCTGGATATACCAATCTCGAGTACGACGTGCAGGAAGGACGACGCGGACGCCGTGACGTCCACGCCGAACGGCTCCTTTGCGGGCTGACGGGCGCATCTGCAGCAGTGGTGGTCAACAACAACGCGGCGGCGACGCTGCTGGTGTTGACGGCGATGGCGGCCGGACGGGAAGCGATCGTCTCCAGGGGAGAGCTCGTCGAGATCGGCGGCGGATTTCGCGTGCCCGATGTCATGGCCCAGTCCGGCGCGGTGCTCCGTGAAGTCGGGACCACGAACCGCACGCGCGCGGCCGACTATGCGGCGGCGATCGGCGATCGCACGGCGCTCATTCTGCGCGTGCACCCGTCGAACTTCCGGATCGAGGGTTTTACCGAGCGCCCGACGCTGGAAGAGCTCGTCGCGCTCGGCCGGCGATTCAGCATCCCTGTCGTGGAGGACATCGGTTCCGGGTACCTCGAACACTCCGGCGGCGCACCGGCACTGAGTGATGAACCGACGGTCACCGGCAGCGTCGCTGCGGGCGCGGACGCGGTGATGTTCAGCGGCGACAAGCTCCTCGGCGGCCCTCAGGCCGGCATCATCGCGGGCGGCGAGAGCGTCGTGGCGCGGGTGCGCACGCACCCGCTGATGCGGGCGTTGCGGGTGGACAAGCTGACGTATGCCGCCCTGGAGGCCACCCTCGAGGAGTACTCCGCCGGACGCGCGCACCTGACGGTCCCGGTGGCGCGGATGCTGGCGCTCACGACAGAACAGATCGAGGGCCGGGCGACAGCGCTCGCGACACTCCTGACGGCGCAGGGCTTCACTGCGACCGTCATCGACGGCGAATCGACGGTGGGCGGCGGAAGCGCCCCCGGCTCAGTCCTCCCCACCCGCCTCGTCGCCGTTACGCATCCGACCCTCAGCGCGACGAAAATCGAGGCGCACATCCGCTCAGGCGACATCCCCGTCATCGCGCGCATCGACAACGACCGCGTGCTCCTCGACCCGCGCACGATCGATGCCGCCGACGACGCACTCGTCATCGCGGCCTTCGGCCTCTGAAGCCGCATAACACGGTGCCAAGGTGCCAAGGGTGCCAGGGTGCCAGGTGCCAGGGGTGCCAGGGTGCTTTGGGAGTTCCGCCCGTGGCTTCCGCCTTCAGGCGGAAGACCTGGGTGCTACGTGCTACGTGCTACACGTGCGACGTGCCAGGAGTGCAGGGAGGCGACGGAGTGCCGCGCAGCACTCTGGCACATTGGCACCCTGGCACATTGGCACCCTGGCACTTTGGCACCCTTGGCACCCTTGGCACCCTGGCACCCTGGCACTTTCCCAGGTACCGTAGCGCGTGACTGGGCGCTACGGTACCTGGACGACCGCGAACGTCTGCGATGGCCCGATCGCGGTGAAGGTATCGCCAGTCATGGAACCCAGCGTTGCCCGGTACCTTCCGGGCGCCGCGAGCGCCGGCTGCAGGGAGCCACGGCCGGGCGATGTGCCCGGTTGTGCGCCAGGCCCAGCTGCGGTTGCCGATCCCGAATCGACACGCAGGTTCCAGATCGCCCGGCGGAGACCGACGGATCGATCGATGTCCAGCCGCCGCACCTGGCGGCCGGTGTCGTCCGTGATCGTCACCATCAGCCTCGCCTCCTGGGGGAGCGGCCGCGCGACGTTGTAGGTGAGCACGGCCCCGAACGGCGGATTGGGCGCGGTCCAGTTGCCGCCCATCGGGCCGAGCCCCGCGGAACCGGGAGGCGCCAGCCCCGTCGGCGAATGCAGGTACGCGTCGCGCAGCGGGAACAGCCGCGTCTCTTCTGCGAGCACCTGCGGCGTCATGGCGCGCAGCGCGCTGTAGTCGTCGAGCACATAGAATCCACGGCCGAACGTGCCGAGTACCGAGATCGCTCTCGCGCCTCTGGAGCGCAAGGTCACGCACCTGCGTCGTCGGCAATCCGCCCTTCATCTGCAGCCAGCTGCTCCCGCCGTTCAGGCTGACGAACAGCCCGAACTCCGTCCCGGCGAACAGCAGGTTGCCGTTGACGTGATCCTGCGCGACCGCCCAGACATCGTGTCGATCGGGCAGATCGCCGCTGATGTTCGTCCACGTGCGTCCACGGTCCAGGCTCATCACCAGGTACGGCTTGTAGTCGCCCCGCTGCCAGTTGTTCAGCGCCACGAAGACCGTGCCGGCGTCACGCGGGGACGCAAACACGTCCGACACGTAGGTCCACTTCGGCACTCCTGGAAAGTCCTCTACTTTCCGCCAGGTACCTCCTCCATCCTCCGTCACCTGCAGCAGTCCGTCGTCTGTGCCCGCGTAGAGCAGTCCCTCGAGGAGGGGCGACTCGTCGAGCGAGACGACGTTGCTCAGCGCCGTGGTCGACTCATGGTAGGCGACGGAATCCGCGGGCCAGACCCGGCCCATGATCGGCAGCTCCTCCCATTTCAGCTGACGCGTCAGGTCCGGGCTGATGCGGGCCCAGGTGTCGCCCCGATCGTCCGAGCGATAGACATAGTTGCTGGCCCAGTAGAGCCGCTTCGCCGCATGGGGACTGAGAATGTACGGTGCGTCCCAGTTCGGGCGATCGGCGGCCCCCCCGCGCCCCGTCTGCGGAACACCAGCTGGTGGAGGCGTGCCGCGCTGCGCCCCGGCGAGAGAATCCACTGCGTGCTCGACGACCGGCGGCCCCGAGAGGCGGGGCCGAATCGAGTGCACCCGCCCGGTTCTCAAGTCGAGCCGCGTGAGGTTTCCGTCCTGAGAGGTCGAGTACACGATGCGCGGATCGTCAGGGTCCGATCGCGTCTGAAAGCCGTCGCCGCTCCCGACGATGTACCAGTCGGTGTTGCGGATGCCCCAGCGATTCAACGTCCGGGACGGGCCACACTCCGACCAGTTGTCCTGCGCACCGCCGCAGACGTTGTAAAACGGCTTCGCATCGTCAACGGACACCCGGTAGTACTGCGTGACGGGCAGGTTCGTGAAGAAACGAAAGGTCGTCCCCCCGTCGTAGGTCTCATAGAGCCCGCCGTCATTGCCAACCAGGAGGTGGTTCCTGTCGCCGGGGTCGAACGCGACGACGTGATGATCGACGTGCATCCCCGCGTCTTCCCACCCGATGGCTCCCCAGGTGTAGCCGCCGTCCGTGCTCCGCTCGAGGTTGGTGTTCAGTGAATAAATCGTGTCGGGCCGATGCGGGTCGACGAAGAGCTCGTGATAATACGCCGCGCCGCCTCCCCGATACCACTGGCCCGGCGGTGCCTGCGCCGAAGGTACCGCGGCGGTGGCCACGGCCGCGCCGGTAAACTGCCTCGCCGCGGTATTCGTGCGGCCGATCCGCGTCCACGATCGGCCGGCGTCGTCGGATCGATAGAATCCCGCTTCGTCCACCTCTGTCGCATCGGCGCCCGCAGCGGGAGGAATCGCCGGGCCTCGCCCTCGCGGCGCTTTCGCGCTGATCAGGGCGAAGACGGTCGTGGGGTGACGGGGATCGACGGCCAGCCCGATCCTGCCGACGTCATCTTTCGGTAGTCCGTTCGTCAGCTTCGTCCACGTCTTCCCCGCGTTCGATGACTTGAAGATGCCGCCCTCCGGACCGCCGCCGATCATCTGCCCAACCGCGCGGCGCCGCTGATACGAGGCTGCGTAGAGAATGTCCGGATTCCCGGGCTGAAAGACGACATCGGTGATGCCGGTGTCCCCGCTGATCGTCAGCACCGCCGTCCAGGTCGTCCCGCCGTCTGTCGTCTTGTACAAGCCGCGCTCGCCGCCGGAGGACCAGAGTGGCCCCTGCGAGGCGACGTACACCGTCCTGGAGTGACGCGGGTCGATCAGCATTTTTCCGATGTGCTCCGACGTCTCGAGGCCGACCCGCTTCCAGCTCCGGCCCGCGTCGATCGACTTGTACACGCCGTCGCCAAAGTGCGCACTTCGCTGACTCGTATTTTCTCCCGACCCGACCCAGACGACGTTCGAGTCGCGCGGGTCGATGACGACGCAGCAGAGCGTAAAGGAGCCCTGGTCGTCGAAGATCGGCGTGAAGTCGATGCCCCGGTTGGTGGTCTTCCAGAGGCCGCCGAATGCCGTGGCGACGTACCACACGCTCGTGTTCCTGGGATCGATCGCGACGTCCTGGATGCGCCCGGACGTGAACGCCGGCCCGATGGACCGAAACTCGATGTCCTTGAGCGGCTGGGGACGGCCCGTTCCGCTCGAGGAGGTGGTGCTCCCCTGCCCCCACAGGGCAGCCGTCATCGCGAGAGCTGCGACGGCTGGGCTCACACAGGTTCTCGTAGTGGATCGCACTGCTGTGATCATATCCGCAGGCGCTTGCTCAGAAAGTCCTTCCAGCTCTGGGGCAGCGCTGGAACCGCGATGGCGCGGCGCAGGAGCCCCTGGTCGTTGTTCCCCGGATCGGCGTAGAGCGCCGTGACCTCGCTCACCGTCACGCCGTCGTGGTCGCGGTCGGTGAGCTCGATCGGATCGCCGGCGGCGACATCCCCTTCGTGAAGAACCGCCACGTAGAAGCCCGAGTGTCCGCTCCGCAGGAACCGCTTGACCATCATGTCGTCGCCGAACCGGATGCCAAGCTTGAAGCACGGCATGCGAGGCTGCGTCACCATGAAGGCCGCGGACCCGATACGCAGGCGGTCGCCAAGCCTGACGTCCGTTTCGAGGAGACCTTCGCTCGTGAAGTTCTCGCCGAACGCGCCCCACGGAAGCTCCTCATTCGGAAGCTCCCGACGCCAGGTCCTCGTAGTGTTCGGAGGGATAGACGTAGACAGCCTTTTCGGCCCCGCCGTGCACGGTGAGGTCGGACTGCCGGTCGCCATCGAGGTTGAGGCGCCTGGCACGCACCCGGCCATCGACCGGGCTCTTCCAGATCGACGTGCGCACCGTGCGGCCGTGCCAGTCAACGTCGCGCGGCAGGCCGGTGTTGACCGAAATCAGCCTCACGAGCCACTCCCCGCGCAAGTCAGCCGGCGGTTCAGAAGATCGTCGAAATGGAATCGAGTGCGAGGTCCAGTGCGCGCGTCGGCAGGACGCCGAGGTAGAGGACCGCGAACACCGCCAGCGCCAGCCCGGCCACCGCGGTCGCCCCCACGCGCGGCCGGACGACATCGCTCCCTTCCGTCATGTACATCATCACGACGATGCGCAGATAGAAGAAGACCGAAACGACGCTCGTGAGCACGCCGATGATCGCCAGCCAGTAGTGCCCTTCCTGGATCGCGGCGCTGAAGATGTACCACTTGCCGATGAATCCGGCTGTCGGCGGCAGCCCGCCCAGCGAGAGCAGGAAGATCGTCATGAGCCCCGCAAGGCCCGGGCGCGACCGCCACAGACCGGCGAAATCCCGCAGCTCGTCGTGCTGATTCTGGGTGGTGCCCAGGAGCGCGACGATGCCGAGCGCGCCCATGTTCGTGACGGCATATGCGAGCAGGTAGAAGAGAATCGCCGCCTTGCCGGTGGTGTTGGCGGACACGATTCCGAGGAGCAGGTAGCCTGCGTGCGCGATGCTCGAGTACGCGAGCATGCGCTTCACGTTGGTCTGCACCACGCCGACCACCGTGCCCAGGATCATGGTCAGCCCGGCGAGCACCGAGAGCATCGGAATCCACTCGTTCTTGAGCGGCTCCAGCGGCGAGAGGAACACCCGGACGAAGGCTGCGAAGGCCGCCGCCTTGACGGCGGTGGACATGAACGCCGTGACGATCGTCGGCGCACCCTCGTACGCGTCCGGCGTCCACATGTGGAACGGGACGGCGGAGATCTTGAACGCGAAACCCACTGCCAGCAGGCCGACAGTCAGCAGGGCAAGCGTGGAGGGCTCGGCGGCCCCCTGTCGCGAGAGCGCCTCGCCGATCTGCTCGATCCGCGTGGATCCCGACAGCGCGAATGCGAAGGCAATGCCGTACAGGAAGAATGCGCTGGAGAACCCACCGAGCAGAAAGTACTTGAACGCGGCTTCCGCGCCGC
This sequence comes from uncultured Acidobacteriota bacterium, assembly GCA_963749835.1. Classification (GTDB taxonomy): domain Bacteria; phylum Acidobacteriota; class Vicinamibacteria; order Vicinamibacterales; family 2-12-FULL-66-21; genus JALZOC01. The sequence goes on along the minus strand of CAVVOD010000001.1, from coordinate 425,520 downwards.
CGGCGCTCTGGCGGCGGATGCCGGTCAGCACATACACCGCGAGCGACAGGATCTCGAGCGCCAGGAAGACGACCAGCAGGTCGGTCGCCGCGGCCATCATCATCATGCCGCAGATGGCAAAGAGCGTGAGGGCGTAGTACTCGCCCGCCGGAATCTGTTCCCGCTCCACGACGTCGCCGGACATCAGCATCGTCAGCACGCCGATGATGCAGAGCACGAAGTTGATGAACAGCGCGAAGTTGTCGGAGCGGATGACGCCCATGCTGTGGGCGTCGCTGTTCCACAGGAAACCGGACGCGACGGCAGCCCCCCCGAGCCCGATGAGGCCGAGTCCCGCAATCGGCATGCGCTCCCCAGGCTGGCGGAAGGCCTCGGCCAGCATGGCGGCCGTCGCCGACAGGGCGACGATGACGAGCGGAATCATTGCGGCGTATTCAGTCATTACTCGCTACTCGCTGATCGCGGCCGGCGGCTCGCGGCTGTGGGCTCGGGCTCAGGACTGGCGATTCGCGAATCGCGAGCGGCCGGGGGCACTGGCGGCGCCGGCACGGATGCGGGCGCCCGGTCCACCGCGACGAGGTGCTGTGGACGCGGCGCGGCGGCATAACTGCGCCCGGTGACGCGCTCGATGGTGCGCTTGACCGATGGCTCCATGGGTCGCAGGAACACGCCCGGGACCACGCCCATGACGATACACATCGCGATGGTGGGAACCATCATCACCCACTCACGCATCGTCAAATCCGGCAGGTTGCGGTTCTTCTCATTCGTCAGCTCGCCGTAGTTCACCCGCTGGAACATCCAGAGCATGTACACCGCGGACAGGATGACGCCTGATGCCGCACAGGCCGCGAGCTTCCAGCTCCACAGGAAGCTGCCGACGAGAATCAGGAACTCGCCGACGAAGCCGTTCATCCCGGGCAGCGCGATGGACGCCAGCGTGATCAGGAGGAACGCGGCGACGAGACGCGGCATCACCGCCTTCAGACCGCCGAATTCGGAAATGAGGCGCGTGTGGCGGCGGTCCGAGAGCATGCCGACAATCATGAAGAGTCCGCCCGTGCTGACGCCGTGGTTCAGCATCTGGTAGACGGCCCCCTGGGCGCCCTGCACGTTCATCGCGCACAGGCCGAGGACGACGAAGCCAAGGTGGCTGACGCTCGAGTAGGCGACGAGCTTCTTCATGTCCGGCTGCACCATCGCGACGAGCGCGCCGTAGATGATGCCGATCACGGCGAGCACGCCGATCCACGGAGCGAAGTACGCGGCCGCCGACGGGAAGAGCGGAAACGCGAAGCGGAGGAGGCCGTAGGTGCCCATCTTCAGCATCACGCCGGCGAGGATGATCGAGCCGGCCGTGGGGGCCTCGACGTGGGCATCCGGCAGCCACGTGTGGAACGGGAACAGCGGGACCTTGATCAGGAAGGCGACCGCAAAGGCCAGGAAGAACCACATCTCCATCGGCCACGAGAGGCGGACCGCGTAGAGATCGAGGAGGTTGAAGCTTGGCGTCCCCGTCGCCGACGTCGAGGCGTACGCATACGCGAGCCCGATGATCGCGACGAGCATCAGCACGCTGCCCGCCATCGTGTAGAGGATGAACTTCACCGCGGCGTACACGCGCCGCTCGTAGCCCCAGATCCCGATGAGGAAGTACATCGGAATCAGGACGAAATCCCAGAACACGTAAAAGAGGAACAGGTCGATCGAGACGAACACGCCGAGCATGGAGCTCTCGAGCGCGAGGATGAAGAACGAGAACATCTTCACGTTCTTGTGGACCGAGTCCCACGAGGAGAGCAGCGCCAGCGGCGTCAGGAAACCGGTGAGGACCACGAGCAGGAGGCTGATGCCGTCCACCCCGACGAGATACTGGATGCCGAACGCCGGGATCCAGGCGTGACGCTCGACGAACTGATAGTCAGCGCTGGTCGGATCGAAGCGCCACCAGAGGAGGAGCGTGACGAGGAACGTGGCGAGCGAGACGGCAAGCGCCAGGGCCCGGACCGCGGGCTCACGATCGCGCCGATCCCCGTTTCCCCCCGCGAGGAGAACCAGGATGGCGCCGACGAGAGGCAGAAAGACTATGACTGAAAGCATGTAGCTACACTGAAAAGTGGACGTCCGGTCATCGCCACAGATAGAACCCGAGAATCGCGACGGCGCCCAGGATCAGCGCGGCCGCGTACGTCCTCACCGACCCGGTCTGCACCCGCCGGAGCCCGCCGCTGCCGGCCTGCACGGCGAGGCCCACGCCGTTGACCGCGCCGTCCACCACGCCTGCGTCCATGCCCTTCCAGAGCGCACCGGTCGAGAACAGCTTGATCGGCTGGACGATGGCGGCATCGTAGAGCTCGTCGATGTAGTACTTGTTGGAAAGCAGTTGGTAGAGGCCGGACATGCTGCGCGACAACTGCTCGGCAGCCGCGCGGTTACGCAGCCAGAAGTAGGCGGCAATGCCGATTCCGGCGAACGCGACGCCGACCGAGAGCCCCATCAGCATGAGCTCCGTATTCCCGTGATCTTCCGCGCCTGCCGGTTCGGCGGGATGCGTCTCCTGCAGGGATGCGGGCCGGAGGGCGCCGGCGTCGAGCGACCCGGCCGCGGCGGCCGTGGTCCGATGCTCGCGGGCGGACTCCGCCACCTCGAAGCTCGGCTCGAGGAAGAGCTCAATCCGGTTCGACCCGCCCAGCGCGTGCGGCACGCCGATGTAGCCGGCCCCAATCGATCCAATCGCCAGCACGATGAGCGCGAACGCCATCGACGGAGGGGCATCGTGCAGATGATGACCGGCGTGGCCATGGGCGCCTTTGGACTGCGCGGCGGCGTGCGGGTCTGCCGCGTGCCGCGGTCCGTGGAACGCCAGGAACACCAGCCGGAACATGTAGGTGGCCGTCAAGAGCGACGTCACCATGCCGATCCCCCACAGCAGGAGACGGTTCGGATTCTGCGACGTGAAGGTGCGATAGAGAATTTCGTCCTTGCTGAAGAAACCGGCGAGGAGTGGAAAGCCGACGATCGCCAGCGCCCCGACGAGGAACGTCCAGTAGGTAATCGGCAGGTCCTTCTTCAGACCGCCCATCTTGCGCAGGTCCTGTTCGCCGGCCAGCGCGTGGATGACGGCGCCCGATCCGAGGAACAGCAGCGCCTTGAAGAACGCGTGCGTGTAGAGGTGGAAGATACCCGCGGCATACGCGCCGACGCCCATCGCCAGGAACATGTAGCCGAGCTGCGAGACGGTCGAGTACGCGAGCACACGCTTGATGTCGTTCTGCACGAGGCCGATGGTGCCGGCCAGGAGGGCCGTCGCCGCCCCGATTCCGGCGACGACCACGAGCGTGGTGGGCGCGTGCGAGAAGAGGACGGCGTTCCGGCCGATCATGTAGACGCCCGCCGTCACCATCGTGGCCGCATGAATGAGCGCCGACACGGGCGTGGGCCCCTCCATCGCGTCCGGCAGCCAGACGTAGAGAGGAATCTGGGCCGACTTGCCGGTCGCACCGACGAACAGCAGCAGGGTGGCGACGGTCATGCCACCCATCACGCCGTGCTCGATCGCCCGGCCGTCCGCCGCGGCGGCGACGGCCTGGAAATCCAGCGTGCCGAACATCGCGAAGATCAGCAGCATCCCCAGGATGAAGCCGAAGTCGCCGATCCGATTGACGATGAAGGCCTTCTTGCCGGCGTCGGCCGCGGACTTCTTCTTGAACCAGAAGCCAATCAGGAGGTACGAACAGAGGCCGACACCCTCCCAGCCGACGAACATGACGGGGAAGCTCGCACCGAGGACGAGCACCAGCATGAACGACGCGAACAGGTTCAGGTACGAAAAATACCGCGCGTACTCGCCGTCCGGCTCGTCGTGCATGTAGCCCGTCGAGTAGATGTGAATCAGCGATCCGATGCCGGTGATGACGAGAATCATCACCGCCGACAGGTGATCCAGCCGAAGCGAGAACGGCACCTGCAGCGCACCCGACGACATCCACGTGAACACGTCCTGCTGCAGCGCGCCGTCGGCGCTGTTCATCATCGCCATGACGGACGTCACCGAGACGCCGAACGAGACGATCATCGCCGCGCAGGCGACGCCGCCGGAGATCGACTTCGGCAGCCGCCGGCCGAAGAAGGCGTTGACCAGGAAGCCGGCTAACGGGAGCAGCGGGATCAGTAAGAGCATGCCTACCATTTGAGGGACGTGAATGCGTCAGGGTTCAGCGTCTCGCGGTGCCGGAACAGCGAAATGACGAGCGCCAGGCCCACGGCCGCTTCCGCAGCCGCCACGGTCATGACGAAGAAGCTGATGATCTGACCGTCCACCGTCCCGCGATAGCGGCCGACGGCGACGAACGTCAGGTTCACCGCGTTCAGCATGATCTCGATCGACAGCAGGACGGTGATGAGGTTGCGGCGCACGAAGACACCCGCGGTGCCGATCGCAAACAGCACGCCCGACAGCATGAGGTAGTGATTCAACCCGACCATCTCAGCGCTCCACCTTTCCCGCCAGGACAACGGCCCCGACCATGGCGACGAGGATCAGAATGGACGTCGCCTCGAACGCGAACGCATGCCGCGTGAACAGCGCGATGCCGATGGCTTTCACGGAGCTGACCGACGTCGCGGACGGCCCCTGCGAAAACCACGCGGCCCCCACCCGTGACATCGCCCAGACGACTTCGACGGCGAGCAGCACCGACAGCACCAGGCCCAGCCGCATCCCCGTCGGCCCGAGAATCACGGACACCGGCGGGGCCGGCTCCTCCCGCGGCACGTTCAGCAGCATGACGACGAACAGGAAGAGCACCATGATGGCGCCCGCGTAGATGATGATCTGCGTCACCGCGGTGAACGGCGCGTCGAGCAGCACGTACAGGCCCGCCAGCGCGCCGAAGGAGGTGATGAGCAGCATCACGCTGTGCATCGGGTTCGGCTGCGCCACGACGAACAGCGAGGCCAGTATCGCGATCGTGGCAAACGCGTAAAAGGCGAATACATCCATAAAAGTTGTCCTTCCGCCTAAAGGCGGAAGCTACGTAGCATCCGGCTTCAGCCGGAAGATCATCCGATCCACAAAATCATCCCGGCGGTGACGAACAGGTTGATGACGGCCGCCGGCAGCAGAAATTTCCAGCCGAACTCCATCAGCTGATCGTACCGGTAGCGCGGCAGCGTCCATCGCATCCACACATAGAAGAACAGGATCAGGAACACCTTGAGCAGGAACCAGAGCCACCCGAGCCAGTCCGGGAGGAACGGTCCGAGCCAGCCCCCCAGGTAGAGGCTCGTCGCCACGGCCGACACGGTGACCATGTTCACGTACTCCGCGAGAAAGAACATCGCGAAGCTCATCGAGCTGTATTCGGTGTGATACCCGGCGACGAGCTCCTGCTCCGCTTCGGGAAAATCGAACGGCGCACGGTTCGTCTCCGCCACACCGGCCGTCAGGAAAATCAGGAACCCGAAAAACTGCGGGATGATGTACCACTTCGGGATGACGCCCCAGTACGTCCCCGACTGGCTGAGCACGATCTCGCGCAGCGACAACGACCCGGCCATCATGATCACCGCGGCCAGTGCGAGCCCGTACGACAGCTCGTAGCTGATCATCTGCGCCGCGGACCGCAGCCCCCCCAGCAGCGAGTACTTGCTGTTCGACGCCCAGCCGGCGAGCACGATGCCGTAGATCCCCATGGACGTGATGGCGAAAATCACCAGCACGGCGACGTTCACATCGGTGATCTGCAGCGGGATCGGCTGATCGAGCAGCCCGAAAAGCGTCGTCTCGGTGCCGAACGGCACGACGGAGAACGCCGCGAAGGCGGCGGTCGTGGAGACGAGCGGCGCAAGCGCGAAGAGAAATGCGTCGGCCGCCTTCGGGCGCAGCTGCTCCTTGAAGAGCAGCTTGAAGACGTCGGCGAACGGCTGGAGGACACCCTCGAACCCGACGCGGTTCGGGCCGCTGCGATCCTGGATGTAGGCGCACACCTTGCGCTCGAGCCACACCATGAACGCCGCCGAGAGGACGAGCATGTTGAAGACGACGAAGATCAGGCCGAGCTGCGCGATGACCGGAGGGGACGGCAGAAAACCCATCATCAGTGCGCTCCCACCGGGGTCTTCGACGCGCGCCAGTCAGCCGGCAGCGTGCAGCGTCCCTCGCGCACGTGCGCCTCGAACTCCGATCGGAAGTGCTTGACGGTCGTGAGCGCCGGCGTCGCGGCCGCGTCGCCGAACGCGCACAGCGTCTTGCCCACGATGTTTCCGCCGATGCTGACAAGGAGATCGATGTCCCGCATCTCCCCTTCGCCGTTCTCGAGCCGCGTCAGGATCTTCAGCAGCCAGTCGCCGCCTTCGCGGCACGGCGTGCACTTGCCGCACGACTCGTGCTTGTAGAAGTACAGGAGGTTGCGCGCGACCCAGACCATGCACGTCGTCTCGTCCATCACGATGATGCCCGCCGAGCCCAGCATCGATCCCGCCTTGACGACATCGTCGAAGCTGGCCGGGATGTCTAGTTGTTCCGGCAGGAGGATGGGAACGGACGATCCGCCGGGAATGACCGCCTTGAGCTTGTGGCCATCGCGGATGCCGCCGGCATGATCGAAGATCAGCTCCTTCAGCGTGGTCTTCATCGTCGCTTCGAAGACCCCGGGCTTCTTCACGTGGCCGCTGACGCAGAACAGCTTCGGTCCGCCGTTCTTCTCGGGCCCGAGCGACGTGAACCACTCGGCGCCGTTGGTCATGATCGCCGGGAGGTTGCAGAGGGTCTCGACGTTGTTCACCGCGGTCGGTGCGTTGTAGAGCCCCGACACCGCGGGGAACGGCGGTTTGATGCGCGGCTGCGCGCGCTTGCCTTCGAGCGACTCGATGAGCGCCGTCTCTTCTCCTGCTTCGTACGCGCCGGCGCCGCGATGGATCACGATGTCGCAGTCGAAGCCGGAGCCCATGATGTTCTTGCCGACGAACCCCTGCGCGTAAGCCTTGGCGAGCTCCGCCTCCATGATCTTCTGGACATGGAAGAACTCGCCGCGGATGTAGATGTACGCGACTTTCGCGCCGATGGCCCAGCATCCGATCAGGCACCCCTCGAAGAGCAGGTGCGGATTGCGCTCCATCAGCAGATGGTCTTTGAACGTGCCGGGCTCGCTCTCGTCGGCGTTGCAGCAGATGTACTTCGGCAGCGGCGTGTCCTTGAGGACGAACTGCCACTTGAGCCCCGTCGGAAAGCCGGCCCCGCCGCGCCCGCGCAGCCCCGACGCCTTGACGACGTCGATGACATCCCCCGGCTTCATCGTCAGCGACTTCTTCAGGCCCTCGTAGCCCTCGTGCTTCAGGAAGAAGTCGAGCGTGTAGCTGTTGGGCTCGCGGACGTATCTGGTAAGAATCGGTTCCATTGGTCAATTCATCCTTCCGCCTAAAGGCGGAAGCTGACGTAGCAAAAGCGGAAGCTACTTCTCCAGCTTCAAGTAACAGCCGTTCAGGGCGGCGGCTCCCTTCGTGCGGATGTCGTCCACCAGCCGCCCGGCATCTTCGGGGCGCACGCGCTCGTGCCAGTGCTCGTTGTTCACCATGACGATCGGCGCGCGATCGCACGCCCCGAGACACTCGAACTCGAGCAGCGTGAACATGCCCGACGCATCCGTCTCGCCAACCTTGATCCCCAGCTTTTCCGAGAGTGCCTCGGTGACGCGCTCTGCCCCGGCCAGCGCACACGACAGCGTGCGGCAGACCTGCAGCACATACTTCCCGACGCGCTCGCGGAAGAACATCACGTAATAGGTCGCGACGTCTTCGACTTCGGCCGGCGTCATGTCCAGGATGCCGGCGACGTGACGCATGCCGTTGGCCGTGAGGTATCCCTGCTGTTCCTGCACGAGATAGAGGGCGGCCAGCACCGCCGATCGCTTGCGGTCGGGCGGATACTTCGTCAGCAGATCGTCCAGCGTGGCACGCCGATCCGCCGTAAAGGCGAACGCGCCCCCCTCGTCGAGCCGCGCGCGCTCCGACTGGTGGAAGTGCTCGCGGTCGTACACCATCAACGGATGGAAGCTCATCGATCCACGTCTCCCATGACGACGTCGGTCGAGCCGATCACGGCGATGACGTCAGCGATCATGCCGCCGATGATGGCGTTCGGCAGCGCCTGGCAGGCATAAAACGACGGCGCCCGCAGCTTGATGCGGTACGGCCGGTTGGTGCCGTCCGACACGATGGAAAATCCGTGCTCGCCGCGCGGCCCTTCGATGGGCACGTACGCCTCGCCGGCCGGCACGGTGAAGCCCTGCGAGTAGATGAGGAAGTGCTGAATCAGCGCTTCCATCTCGGTGTAGACCTTGTCCTTGGGCGGCGGCACGATCCGGTAGTCCTGGATGTCGTAGACGCCGCGGGGACTGATGCGCGAGAGCGCCTGCTGCGCGATGCGCGTGCTCTGGCGCATTTCCTCGACGCGCACGAGATACCTGTCGTAGACGTCGCCGTCGGTGCCGGTCGGGATGGTGAAGTCGTATGTCTCGTAGCCGAGATACGGGAACGTCCGGCGGACGTCGTACGGGACGCCGGCGGCGCGTGCCATGGGGCCTACGAGTCCCCAGGCGATCGCCGAGTCCTTCTCGATGATGCCGACCCCCCGCGTGCGCTTCAGCCAGATCTGGTTCTGGGTGAGAAGGTCTTCGTATTCGTTCAGCTTGTCCGGGAAGGCGTCGAGGAATTTCTTGACCGCGTCGTGGAAGCCGGTCGGCAGGTCTTCGCGCAGCCCGCCGACCCGGAGGTAGCTCGGGAACATGCGGAAGCCGGCCACCATCTCGTTGATGTTGAGCAGCTGCTCCCGCTCGCGGAAGCAGTACATCATCACCGAGACCGCGCCGATCTCGAGCCCGTGCGTCCCGAGCCACACCAGGTGGCTGCTGATGCGCTGAAGCTCCGCGATGAGGACGCGGATGTCGCGCACCCGCTGCGGGACTTCCACGTTCAGGAGTCGCTCGACCGACAGGCAGAAGGCCAGGCTGTTCGACTGCGCACCGAGATAATCCATGCGCTCGACGAGCGGAATCACCTGCTGCCACTTCTTCTGCTCGGCGGTCTTCTCGATACCGGTGTGCAGGAAGCCGACGGTCGTATCGGCGCCGACGACCGTCTCCCCAGAGAGCTCGAGCACGATCCGCAGCACGCCGTGCGTGCTGGGGTGCTGGGGCCCCATGTTGACGGTCATGATCTCGCTGCGGAGTTCAGTAGTAGAGGTAGACATCAGTTCACAGCTGTTAGCTATCAGTTGGTCAGTCAGCTTTCAGTTGGTCAAGTCAGCTCTCAGCTTTCAGCCATCAGCGGGAACCCCATAGCTGACAGCTGAGAGCTGAGGTCTTCACCATGCCAGGTATCAGTTCTCAGACATCAGAATGAAGCCGATAGCTGACAGCTGATAGCTGAGGTCTCTTACCGTTCCCTCTCCACCAGCGCACAGACCGCGTGAATGACTGTCATGTGCACTTCCTGGACGCGTGCGGTCGAGGCGTCCGGCACGTTGATGTGGATGGCCGCGGCGGCGCCAAGCGCTCCCCCGTCCCGTCCCGTCAACGCGATGGTCCTCAGTCCAAGAGCGGAGGCCGCTTCGATGCCACGCAGCACGTTCGGGGACTCGCCGCTCGTGGAGATCCCGAGCACCACATCCCCCGGACGGCCGAGCGCCTCGACCTGCCGGGCGAAGACACGTTCGTAGCCGAAGTCGTTTGCAGCGGCAGTCAGCACGCTGGTGTCCGTCGAGAGCGCCAGCGCCGCAAAGGCCGCCCGCCGGCGCTCGAAGCGAACGACCAGCTCGGTCGCAAAATGCTGGGCGTCGGCGGCGCTGCCGCCGTTGCCGAAAATCAGCAGCTTCCCCCCGGCCGCCATCGCCGCGCGAATCGCCGCCGCGGCCTCGACGATCGCCCCGTGATCGAGATCGCGCATGCGCTCGTGCACGGCGATCGCCTCTTCGAACACCGTCCTCACCACGGCGGCATCATCCGATGCCGCATGGCGCGTCACTGCCTGCTCCGCGCGCTCAATCGTTCCGCGCCCGCTCTCTGTCCGCTTCGATGCTCGCCACGAACTGTTCCTGCGACACCTGCAGGGGCTCGTACGTCTTCACCGGCATCTTGATCTGGACGGGATAGTCCTTGCGGAGCGGATACCCTTCCCAATCGTCCGGCATCAGGATCCGGCGCATGTCCGGATGCCCGCTGAAATGAATCCCGAACAGATCGTAGGCTTCCCGCTCGGACCAGCCGGCCGCCGGCCACACGCTCGACACGGAGGGGACCAGCACCTCGTCTTCCCCGGGCACACGCACCTTGACGCGCAGCCGCCGCGCCGTCTGGCCGAAGCCGGCCATCCCCAGGCTCGCCATCAGGTACACGATTTCGAAGCGCGGCTCGCGCGGCAGGTAGTCCACAGGAAGCAGGTCGACGAGGAACGCGAATCGCAGCTCGGGTGTGTCCCGCAGCGCCAGGCAGGTCTCGACCAGGTGCTCGAGCGGCACATAGATCGTCGGCATGCCGTCGCCGGCCTCGACGCTCTCGAGGCGGACCTGCGGCACGGCGCGCGACAGGATCTCGAGGATGTCAGTCGCGTCGCTCACGCGAAAACCTTCGTTCTGTCGATCTTCTTTTGCAGCTGGACGATGCCGTAGATGAGGGATTCGGGACGGGGCGGGCAGCCGGGCACGAAGACGTCGACCGGGACCACCTGGTCAACCCCCTGCACGATCGCGTAGTTGTCGAACACGCCGCCGACCGAGGCGCAGGCGCCCATCGAGATGACGTACTTGGGCTCGGGCATCTGGTCGTAAATGCGGCGCAGCACGGGGGCCATCTTCCTGGACAGCCGGCCGGCCACGATCATGAGATCCGACTGGCGCGGCGAACCGCGAAACACCTCGGCGCCGAAGCGGGCGATGTCGTAGCGGGACGCGCTCATCGCCATCATCTCGATCGCACAGCAGGCCAGCCCGAAGGTGACCGGCCAGATGGACGACCGTCGCGCCCAGTTGACCACTTTGTCGACCGTAGTGAGGAGGACGGGAATCTCAGGATCGTAGTCAGGCATATATCAGTCTCTCAGCGCTCAGCTATCAGCTCTCAGTTTGCACCCTGGCACTCCTGGCACTCTGGCACCTTGGCACTTTGGCACCCCTGGCACCCTGTTATGTCCTCGCCTTGCGGTGGCCCCAGTCGAGGACCCCTTTGCGCCAGACGTAGACGTAACCGGCCAGCATGATCAGGAAGAACAGCAGGAGCTGAATGAGGCCGGGCCAGCCGAGCTCGCGGACCGCCATCGAAAATGGATACAGGAACGCCACCTCGATGTCGAAGAGCAGGAAGATCATCGCCACGAGGTAGAACTGCACGGGATGACGTTCGCGCGCGTCGCCGACCGGCGGCATGCCGCACTCGTACGGAGCCAGTTTCTCGGGGGTCGGCTTTCGCGGAGCGAGGAGATGGGCGCCAAGCACGTTCACGGCGCCGAAGCCCGCGCCCATCACGAGCATCAGAAGGATTGGAACCCAGCCGTGCATGCGTCCGTCACTCCGCTTGTGAATCTTTTCTCAAGGGCCGGCCGAAAAAAGCGCGTCAGGCGAACGTGACGCGTTTCACGGCGAATAGAGCCCGATTTCCCGGGCCACCTCAACGCACGAATGCTATCACACCCATGGCGGGACTCGGGATTTGGGACTCGGGATTCGCGCGCAGTCCGGCTTCCGGCTTCCGGCTTCCGGCTTCCGGCTTCCGGCTTCCAGCTTCCGGCTTCCGGCTTCCGGCTTCCGGCTTCGTCGTCCGTGTCGGGGCGCCGATTCCCGAATCCTCGATCCCTGACCCCCGATCCCCAATCCCCGATCCCCGATCCCCGATTCCCGAATCCCGATCCCCGAATCCCGACACAGTAGAATCAGAAGATGCGTCTCGCGTGGTTCAGTCCGATGCCGCCGGTGTCTTCAGGAATCGCGGCCTGCAGCGCCCAGCTCGTCGCTGCGCTCGCGTCAGAGCATCACATCGACCTCTTCGTGGACGAGCCGGTTGCGAAAAATTCGGCCGCACGCGACCTGGGCTCCGCACCGCTTCGCTCAGCGCATGCGTTTCTGTGGAAGCACCGAGCTGAGCCGTACGACCTCACGGTGTACCAGGTCGGCAATTCGTCGCACCATGACTACTTGTGGCCGTACCTCTTCAGATTTCCGGGTCTCACGGTCCTGCACGATGCGCATCTCCATCACGCGCGTGCGGCGGCGCTCCTGCGCACAAAGCGCGCGGCGGACTATCGCGCCGAACTGGTAGCCAATCACCCGGCCGTCAGTCCCGACCTGGCGGAGCTCGCGATTGCGGGGTTCGACAACCACCTGTACTACTCGTGGCCGATGATCCGGCTGGTGATCCAGGCCTCCCGCATGTCGGCCGTCCACACCTCGTCGCTGGCCGCCGCGCTCAGCGCGGACACCGCGGGGGCTCGGGTTGAGAGTATCCGGCTCGGTCACGGTCAGCTCTTCCTGGACGAGGAGGTTGCCGAGGCCCGACGACGGGTGAAATCCACCCGTCAGATCCCCGACGATGCCATCGTTTTCGGCGTGTTCGGGGGTCTGACACCCGAGAAACGTGTGCCGCAGGTGCTCGACGCCCTCGAATCGCTCATTCCTTATGCCCCGAGGGCGCATCTGCTGCTCGCAGGCGCGGCCGCCGGACACTACGACGTCGCCGCGGACGTACGCCGCCGCGGCCTCGAGTCTCGCGTCACGATGACGGGATACCTGGAAACCGAGGCTGAACTGACCGGGTGCATCGCGGCCTGCGATGTGGCGTTGAGCCTGCGATGGCCGACCGCGCGCGAGATCTCCGGCCCCTGGCTGCGCGCTCTGGCCGCCGGCCGCCCGACCATCATCATGGACCTCGAGCACCTCACGCACGTGCCGTCTCTCGATCCCCGGACGTGGTTGCTGAACCGTGGCAGGGATCGGGGATCGGGGATCGGGGATCGGGCGGAAAGCCGCAAGCGGGAGGCGGAGAGTTCGGATCCCCGATCCCCGATCCCCGATCCCCAATCCCCGATCCCCGATCCCGTCACTATCGCCGTAGACGTGATGGACGAGGATCATTCGCTGCGCCTGGCGATGCGGCGTCTGGCGTCAGACCCGGAGCTGCGCGCACGGCTGGGTGCGGCGGGCCGCGCGTACTGGCAGCAGGAGCATGCGCCCGAGCGCATGATCGAGGACTACCGGCTGCTGCTCGCCGCCGCGGCAGCCAGCCCCGTTCCACGCCCGATGCTCCCCGCGCATCTCGTCAACGATGGAGACGGACTCCTGAAGACATTGCTCGCCGACTTTGGACTCGGCCACCCGATGTCGGATACGGCGCGGTCGGGCGGAGAACAGACACACCCGGTAAGGTAAACTTTGACGATACAACTGAACGGGGACCGCTTCGAGCTTGACGGTCCCCTCACGATCGCCGCCCTGCTCGCGCAGCTGAACATCGATCCCCGCCTCGTCGCGGTCGAGCACAACACCGAGGTCGTCAAGCGTCCCCGGTACGAAACGACCACCGTGACGGAGGGAGACGAAATCGAAATCGTGAATTTTGTGGGAGGAGGATAACGCGGCCGCCCGCTCCCTCCATTCCTTCGCGCTCCAGGATGCACATCATGAACGCTGATCCGCTCGTCATCGCCGGCCGCACGTTCGCCTCCCGCCTGGTCGTGGGCACCGGAAAGTATCCGTCGCACACGGTCATGGCCGACGCGCACCTGGCGTCCGCCACCGAGATGGTGACGGTCGCGGTGCGCCGCGTGAACCTGACCGACCGGTCCAAAGAGTCACTGCTCGACTACATCGATCGGGAGCGCATCTTCATCCTCCCGAACACGGCGGGCTGTTACACGGCAGAGGATGCGATCCGCACCGCACGCCTTGGCCGCGAGGTCGGACTCTCCAACTGGGTGAAGCTCGAGGTGATCGGCGACGAGCAGACGCTCTTCCCCGACAACATCGCCCTGCTCGAGGCGACACGCGTCCTCGTCAGCGAAGGCTTCATCGTCCTCCCCTATACGAACGACGACCCCGTGATCTGCCGGAAGCTCGAGGACGCCGGGGCCGCCGCGGTGATGCCGCTCGGCGCCCCCATCGGTTCGGGCCTCGGCATCCAGAACCCGAACAACATCCGGATCATCAAGGCCCAGTCTCGCGTGCCCGTGATCCTGGACGCCGGCGTGGGCACCGCGTCCGATGCCGCCATCGCCATGGAGCTCGGCGCCGACGGCGTGCTGATGAACACGGCCATCGCACTCGCGTCCGATCCGGTCGCCATGGCGACGGCGATGAAGCTCGCCGTGGAAGCCGGGCGGCTGGCGTATCGCGCGGGCCGGATCCCCATGCGCTCGTACGCCTCGCCGAGCAGTCCGACCGCCGGACTCGTGACGTCGCACAAGTAGCTCTGAGACATCAGCTGTCAGCCATCAGCTGGAATCGGCCAGCGGACGAGCGAACCGTACTGCGATGTAATCTCTCAGAGCTGAGAACTGATAGCTGAGAATGATGCCGAACGACCCGCTGGAGCCGCTTGACGCGGTGCTCGCCCGCCTCAGGAAGGAACGCGATGAGGCGGACGCCCGCTACAACGAGGCGCTCACCGCGCTGGACCGCGCGCTGCGGCCCCCGGTCGCGCTTCCGTCGCCGGCGCCGGGCATCGACGATCATCAGGTCGCGGCGCTCAACGGCGCCTGGAACATTCTGCCCGCCCCGCCGCAGGCGTCCGGACTGAAAGGCCGCCTCACCGGCTTCATCTGGCGCGTCGTTGGTCCATACATCCAGCGGCAGCTCACGTTCAATTCCCTCCTCGTCGATCACATCAATCGGTCGACCGCCGCCGAGCGCGACGCGTACCAGGCTGCCGACGCCGTCGTGGCGGTGCTCCGCGAGCATCTTGCCGGGGTCGCCGAATTCCAGTCGCGCCTGATGCTCCTGCTGCAGCAGGTCACGGCCTACGTGGACACGAAGGACCGCGAGAGCGCCAGTGGCGCGCTGGTCCTGAACGCCTCGATCAGCGGACTCGCGGAGAACATGGCGAAGCGCCTCGAGTCGCTCGCTGCGCGTGAACAGCGCTACGAGGCGCGCACCGCAGCCATCACCGCGGCGCACGACGATCTCCGCTCGACCCTGGGGATCGTCCAGCACGGATTCATGACGCTCAAGCGCGAGCTCGAGACGCTCCGAACCGCGAGTCCCGAGTCCCGAATCCCGAAACCCGAATCCCGAATCCTGGCGGCCGAATCCCGAATCCCGGCGGCCGAAGGCGCCTTTGCGGGGCAGCTTGATGCCTACAAGTACGTGGGCTTCGAGGATCAGTTCCGCGGCTCGCGCGAGGTGATCCGGGGGAGGCTCGAGTCTTACCTGCCACTCTTCGACGGGAAGGCGGAGGTGCTCGACGTCGGATGCGGCCGCGGCGAGTTCCTGGATCTGCTGGCGGCCCGCGGCATCGCCGCAAAAGGCATCGATCTCAATCACGAAATGGCGGAAGGCTGCCGCGCGCGCGGCCTCGACGTGTCCGAGGCTGATGCCGTCACGTACCTGACGGCGCTCCCTGACGGCTCGCTCGGAGGGCTCTTCGCAGCCCAGGTGGTCGAGCATCTCGAGCCGCAGTACCTGCTTCAGTTTCTCGAGCTCGCCGGGCACAAGCTTCGTCCGGGCGGACGACTGGTCCTCGAGACGTTGAACCCGGCGTGCTGGGTCGCGTTCTTCGAGAGCTACATCCGCGACATCACCCACGTGTGGCCGCTCCATCCCGAGACGCTGAAATACCTCGTCGTCGCGAGCGGGTTCACGAGCGCGGCCATCGAGTTCCGGTCACCCGTCCCTCAGCAGGATCGCCTGCAGCCGATCGCGGTGCCTGCCGGCGCCGACCTGGTTGTCAACGAGCTGGCCGAGGCGTTCAACGGGAACGTCGAAAAGCTCAATTCGAGAATCTTTACATTCCTGGACTACGCCGTAGTCGCCGAACGGTGACGGCGATGTGGTCGCGTCTCTCGCGCGTGGTGAGCTCCGCCGCCTGCGGACTCATCGCCGCGGTGCTCATCGTCATCACGGGTTCCCTTTTTCACATAGACCGCGTTCCGGCCCTGATAGCAGCAGGACTCCTCTGTCTTACCGCTGTCGCCGCCTTCCGCCCGGACAGAGCCCTGCTCGCCGTCGCCGCAATCGCACCGCTGGCGACGTACATCCTGCGCAGATGGAATCCTGGCGTTGCCTGGGCGGAAACGCTCGTCGTGGCGTTCGCCGCCGGCTGGT
Organism: uncultured Acidobacteriota bacterium; assembly: GCA_963749835.1. Lineage (GTDB taxonomy): Bacteria > Acidobacteriota > Vicinamibacteria > Vicinamibacterales > 2-12-FULL-66-21 > JALZOC01. The sequence continues at coordinate 409,220 of CAVVOD010000001.1, read as the reverse complement.
ACAGCAGGCAGGTGTTCGTTCGCCATGAATCGGCTCTTCCCGCGGCGCTCCGCCTGCCGTCGATCGTGTTCGCCTGCGTGGTGATCGCGTCTCTGACGGTGCAGGTGTTACTCGAGCAGGCCCGCCTGGGCAACAGCGAGTTCGCCACATGGATGCTGCGCGTCATCTCGCGGAACTACTTTGTCAGCGGCTCCGAACCATTTCTCCACGCGGCGGCGCTGCTGCTCGAAGGGCTCCTGCTGTTCAGCGTGTCGGCACGCGTCGCGGCCCGCGATGCGCGATTCGCGCGGCGCCTGGCGGGCACGTTGGCGGCATCAACGGCGGTGGCGGCCGGGCTCAACCTGCTGCAACTGGTCGACAGCGCCCGCCGGTTCGACAATTTCTGGGGCATGCTCGTTCAGCACATCTCGACTGCGCGCCTGAACGCACACTACGGCGACGTGAATGCCGCCGGTTCAGCCTTCGCCATGGTGGTGTTCGTCTCGGCCGGACTCGCACTGGCAGCCCGTGGTGAACGTCGCGCGACCCTGGTGTGGGCGCTTGCCACGGCGTTCATCGGACTCGGGCTCTGGATGTCCGGATCCCGAACGGCGCTCTTCGCAGCCGCGGTGGCGCTGGCGGGTCTGGCTGTCGCAGCCGCACGGAAGCAGATGAGCACGCGCGCACGACTGGGAACGAACGTCGCGTGCGCCCTGATGATCCTTGCCGCAATCGCCGTCATCTACGCGCCGACGCGCGGGAATCAGAAAGCATCGTCGGTTGCCGCACAAGTCCGGGTGGAGATGGCGCGAACGACCCTCCGCATGGTGGCCGGGGCACCGCTCTTCGGTATCGGACTTGGCGAGTTCTATCAGCGCTCCGGGGAGTTCAGTTCGCCCGAGCTGCTGGCCGTATTTCCACCCGCCCGCCACGAGAACGCGCACAACAACTTCCTCCAGATTCTCGCGGAAACCGGCATCACCGGACTCGGCGCATTCCTGTGTCTTCTGGCAGTCTTGCTGTACGTCGCCGCGCGCCCGCTCGCCAGGGCTCCCCGTGATCCGTTCGCGTGGGGCAACATGGCGGGGCTGTGTGCCTTTCTGTTGACATGCCTGGGCGGCCACCCGCTGCTCACGCGCGAAGCGGCCTACGCGTTCTGGCTGGTGCTCGGGATTGCCGCTGGATACGCGTCGCTCACGACATCACCCGGAACGAACGCCCCGGCGTTTCCGTCGTGGCCCCGCCGGGCGGCCTGGATCGTCATCGCGTGCCTCGCCATTTCGATTCCGATGCGGGCGGCATCCGCAAGAGCGCACGCGGATCTCGAACACGTGGGGATCGGACTCTCGCGGCACTGGGAGACTGCTGAGGACGGCGTGCGCTTCAGGTCCGCGGTGACCGACGCGTCGCTCTTCGTCCCGGCCGGAACGGGCTTCCGGTTCAGCGTCCGTACGGAAACACCCGAGCGTCTCGAGATGAAGCTCGGCGGCCGGCTGGCCGACGTCGTACCGCTCGTACCCAATCGCTGGACCGACGTCGTCATTCGGGCGCGCAGCGAGCGCACGGATACCAGGTTTACGAGGCTGGACCTGCGAGTGCTCGGGGCAGAACAGCGGCCAGTGACGATCTGGATCTCAAAGGTCGAAGAGCTGAGACGGTAGCTATCAGCCATCGAGCTGCTCCGCCTTGCTGCCTTTTCGCGCCGTTTCAGCGCGAGCCATCCGGTTTCCATCAGGCGTTCAACCGCGTGCACACTGACCACCGACGCCTGCTGCACGGCGCGTCGGTCGCGCAGCACGGCACGCAGCCCGAGCAGCGCGGCGAGCTTTCCTTTCACTGCCGGCAGGAGCCGCCCGCTTCGGGCGTAATGCGATATCCCCGCGAGTGAATAGATCGCGTGCGGGATCGCGGTCCTGATGAGCAGCCCGCGGGGCGTGTTCTTCAGCCACGTCCATTCGAGATTCCGCTGCCCGTAATACACCGCGGCAGGACTTGCCACCCCGAGCGTCGCGCTTCCGGCATGGCGCACGATCGCCTCCGCCGCGTACCAGCAGCGGAACCCGAGGAGCCGCGCGCGATACGAGAGGTCCACGTCCTCGTAGACCATGAAGAAGCGCTCATCGAATCCGCCCAGCGCCTCGAACACGGAGCGCCGTATGAGAAATGCGCCGCCGCACGCACCGAACACCTCCCGGGACGTCAGGGCATCGCCTGCAGGCCCGCCATATCCGTGCTTGAACGCACCGCCCGCGCGGAGGTAGCCGTCGCCCGCACTGTCCACCGTCGAGGGATCGTCCAGAAACACGAGGCGGGACGTGGCAAGCGCGAACTGCGGCCGCGTCGGCAGGGCGCCGTGCAGCCGCGCGAGCCAGTCAGGCTCGGCCACGGTGTCGTTGTTGAGGAACACGAGCATCGCGCCGCTCGCCGTGCGCGCGCCGGCATTGTTGCCTGCCGCAAATCCGAGATTCGCACCGGTCTCAACGAGATGCAGCGCTTCAAAGGCGCTCTTGGTCGCCGCGGCAGCCATCCCCTGGATGTACGCGCGAACGGCCTCGGGCGATCCGTCGGTCGAAGCGTTGTCCACGACAATCACCTCGAATCGCGGCGCCCCAAGCTGCGCCGCCAGCGCATCGAGGCACGGCCGAAGCCAGCGGCGCCCGTTGTAGTTGAGGACGATCACGGAGACGAGGTCAGCGATGCTATCGCTCACGCGTCGCTCCGGGGACAAAGAGGGCCGCGTCCGGTTGCCAGGCCAGCCGGCCCGCGGCGGTCGGGATCACCGGCGTATGGTAGCAGGGAGCAGCGCTCAACTTTCAGCTATCAGCTGTCAGCTCAGCTCTCAGCTCGCAGCTGATGCCCCACTCACCGGACGGTGACGCGCACGGTCTTTGCCGGCGCGAAGCCTCCTGCGGCGGTGCTCCACCCGAACACGGCGAGATCGTAGTTGCCGGGCGTGAGGCCCTGGACGGTCAGGCTGTAGCCGGACGACTTGAAACGAGTGCCGTGAAGTGCGGCCACATCAGGACGCGCACCGCCATAGGTCGCGGCGCCAACGAAAACCGGATCGCCCCCAGCGAGGGGATACGCCCAGACGTGCAGCGTATCGATCCCGGTCCCGACCGCGTCATCCAGGTCGATCGCCCAGCCGGCGATCGCGAACGGCTGCCCGACGTCCTGCTGCCGCGTCGGCGTGTCGATCACGATCTGCGAACCAACGCGCCCGCTCGCTTTCGGTTGGAGGACGATGCGGACGTCCTGCCGGGAGACGGGGTGACCGTCCATGGAGCGCGCGAACACGAAATCATACGCGCCGACAAATCCGACGCCGGGCTGCCATGTGAGCTCGCCGGTGACGGTGTCGAGAGACGAGCCGATCGGCAGCGGCAGGAGATCGGCGCCCGCTCGCAGATAGCCGCTGTAACTGCTCCGCGAGGCGTTCGATTGAACATCCGCGAGATGGAGCTCGATGCGATCGATCTCCTCGGCGTGAACCGTCACAAGACCATTCGCGTCCGGGCGGAACCGGCGCAACGGTGCATCTGCGGCGAAGCCGCGGCGGCCTGAGATCACGGCAGGCTCGAGGGGCGCGAGCGCTACGCCCATCCCGGCCGGGGCTGAGGTCACGGGCACGGGCTTCGACACGGTGAAATACCGGCTGCCGACACCTGCCGTTCCGCCCATGCTGTCCGTCACGCTCCAGGCAATCGTGTGCTGGCCGTTCGCGAGCCCCGCGGTGCTGAACGTGTACACGGCCAGCGCTGTATTCACGCCCGGGTACAACGCGACGGGAAACCATGAGGAGAGATCCGCGCGGTTCGTCCAACCCGCCGGGGTCCCCGCGATGGCGCCGTCGATCACGACGCGGACGGTACCGCCGCCGGGAGGATCGGCGCGGGGATTGGGGCGTGAGAGCACCCATCCGAAGTTGTTGTACGTCGCGCTGGTGACGACTTCTCCCTGTGCCGGTGTGTCGATCGCGCCAAACGGCGCCATGGCGCTGCTGTTCGTGCACGTGATCGTGCGCGATCCGAGCAGCTTCTCATGGCCATCCTGATCGGTCGCGTACATGTGCAGGCGGTAGGTGCCCACCCCGCGGTTGGGCAGCACGTTGGTCAGAAGGAGATAGCCCCAGCCTGCCTGCGTGTTGAAGGGGGTCGCCGGGTAAGTGAGAGCGATGTCGGGACGCGCTCCCGGCACGAACGTCGCCGTGCCGATGGGCACCAGTGCGCCGGGCGCCTCGCCGGCGACCCGGTCGCGATAGATCTTCACTGATGCCACCCGCACATCATCCAGCGCCCATCCCGTCACGGGAATCGACCCGGTGACACCTGTCGCGTTCTCGAGAGGCGTCTCGACCACGCCAAACGGCGGCTGGATGGCGGCCGCCGCGCCGGACTGGGTAATCGTGGACGTCAGCCCTGCAATCGTCAGCGTCGCGATGCGCTGGTTCGAGCCGGCATTGGTCGCGACCGTATAGGTCAGCGTCGAACTGCCCGTGCCGCCCGACGCGCTGAGCGCGACAAAGCTCGCATGGCTCACCGCCGTCCAGGAGCACGCGGTCCCCGTGACGACGCTCACCGCGATGGTGCCGGATGTGGCCGTGGCATTGGCGGTCGCCGCCGACGGAGAGATCGAGAAGGAGCAGGTCGCCGCAGCGCCTGCCGGATAGATGAAGTTCAGACCGTCGAGATCGTCGGGCCCGAGCGCCGGGGCAATCGGCGTTGACGAGGAGCAGCATGAGGAAAACATGATGCTGGTCGAGAGCGTCGAGTGGCCCAGACCAATCGTGTGCCCCATCTCATGCACCAGGACCCGCGTGAAGTTCTGTGGGCTGCGGTAGGAAGAGGGCATGTCGGCGGCATTCTGGAAAATGACATACCCGCTGGTGAATCGGCCGAACGACGTTCCGTTGACGACTCCGCCTCCTGACGAGGCGTACCCGCCTCCGATCGCCAGCACAGGATTGGTGATTTGATTGCCTGGATCTTCGAATGAGATGAGCGTTGTGCCACGGCTTCCCACAGGCGTTACCGGGCTGCTCTGCGTCACCGTGCCGCTGAACTGCAGCGAAATCGACGCGCTCGGCGGATTCGTCCAGGCGCCCAGCGCGGTCTGAATCTCGGCGTCGATGTTGCCCGAAACGAGTGGCGAGGGGTGGAGAAGGTTTCTGTACACCCTGACCGGTGCGCCGGAGTCCGCTTCGACCCAGCGAAATCCGCTGCCGAGAAATGTGAAGGCCTCGGACACATGCTCGTCGGGCACCAGCGACTCGGACCCGCTGTTCCGCAGGCTGCTCACGCCGCGCACGGCTGCGACGAGCGCGCGGAACTCCGAGAGCGAGCGCTCGCTACTCTGCACCGCGCCGCCGACGACGGACGTGTCGCGCGTGTTGCGCGTCAGGCGGCCGTCAATCGATCCGTTGAGAGCTGCGATCGGCGTGACGTCGAACTTCGAGAAACCCATCGCCACGCTGCGGAGCCCGAAGTTGCCTCGTCCAAGGCACACGAGCACCTCGGACCCGACCTGGTACTTGACCCCTCCACCAACGAACATCGTCTCGGACCCGATGACGCCCCCGAGCTCCCAGACGTCCACGATGTCTCCCTGGAGGCCCGTGAAATCTTCGAGGACGGCCAGCGTCGTCACGGTATAAATCGCACCGACGGTACCCCCGGGACGTTCGTAGCGGTGGCGCAGCACCCGCGCATGAACGACGCGTTCGGAGAGGACAATCAGTTCGGCGTCGGTCTTGTACAGCACCGTCGAGGCGTGGACGTCGCCTGGAAGCAGCCCGGACGCCACGATTGTGGCGAGGGCCAGCCGCCGGCCGGCGCGCGCGGCCAGGCCCGCGGGGTTGCGACGACGCCGTCCACACGCAACAGACCCAAGGTGCACCATTGGTGCAGCACGCAGGAACATGAGGATCCTGAAGCACCGCACGGCGCGGCAGCTCGATTGATTGTTGGGGGGAGCGACGAGTATTGTCGCCTGTATTGCTGAGTTCGTCAAGCGACATACTCGGTGCGAACCAGATCCTACTGGGCTCGTGGGCAGGGCAGTCCGGCCGGTGCCTCCCGCTTCGCAGCGTGGCAAAACGAGCCCTCCGGCGCTTACCTAACGGACCGACGTCGCTCGGGGTTGGACGCTCCGCCGGTGAGCCGACTGTTCATCGTCGGGGTGCGCCGGTCGCTTATCGCGTACTCCTCGGCGACGTCGCGCGGGACGCCTGCGGACTCGTTTTGGTGTGCGCGCGCGTCACGCCGCTCAGAGGTCGGCGCGGTCCGGACTCCCCTGCCCAGTCGCGTGCCAGCAGCCACGGGCACGTAGCACGTGCGCGTGCGCGTTTTCAAGGATTACTGACGGTGAAGTAGCGGCTGCCGATGCCCTGCGCGTTTCCCTGGTCGTCGACGACGCCCCATGCAATGGTGTGCACGCCGTTCGTCAGGAGGGTCGTGTCGAGCATGAAGTGACCGACGGCACCACCGGTGTTCCGGTATCCGGGGAAGAGTCCGGCGATATCACTACGGAAATTGTTGTAGACCGGGTGACCCATGAAGACGTCATCGACGTAGACACTGATGGTCGAACCGTCGACGGGAATGATGTTCGGCTGCGGTGTGAGCGCCCACCCGAAGTTGACGATCGTTCCGGAGACTGTCTGACCCTGCGTCGGCGTATCGATCGTGCCAAACGGCAACTTCGCCGTTACGTTGGTCGCTGTGATCACGCGGCTGCCGAGCAGCGTCGAATGCCCGTCGAAGTCGCGCGCGAAGGCGTGCAGCGTAAACGGACCGTTGCCGCCGCCGGGCAGCATGTTCGTCAGCAGCATGTAGCCCCAGCCGGCCTTTTCGCTCATCGGCCGTGTGGGGTATGCCGCCTGCACGTCACCGCGAGCGCCCGCCACCAGGGTTGCGGCGCCAAGGAACACCAGTCCATTGGCGTTGCGCGGCTCGCCGGCGCGCGGGCTCCTGTAGATATCCACGCCGGCGATGCCGATGTCGTCTACTGCCCAGCCCGTCACGCCAATCTCACCCGAGACAACTGCGCCCGCCACGGGAGTGTCGAACACGCCGATCGGTGCAGTCGACGTACCCAGACTCGGCACCTGGATCATGACCGAGAGTGTCGCATTCTTGTAGGTGGGATCGCTCGACGTGAGGACGACCGTGCCCGCGGTGATGCCCGGGGGGAGGTTGCCCTTGACGGCGACCGAAAGGGTGCGGCCGTCCGGCTGCTTGACCACTGTGAGGAACGGTGACGCCGACAGGATGGACCAGGCCGGGTGTTCGCCGGGAGCTCCCGACACGCGAACGGTCTGCGCAGGCGTCCGTGCCGACCCGTCAGCGGTCATGCCGAACTGCAGGACCGACGGGCTCAGGGTGAGGGGTTCCGTGCCCAGCTGCACCACCAGCTCCTTTAAAGCGATCTCGAAGCCGCTGTCCTTGACGGCGTAGGTCGGGTCCCCCCACATGAACGGCACCAGCACGCTCGGTCGATGCTGGACCAGAAGCGCCATGTCGGCGCGATACGGTGCCGGATCCGTTGTCGAAGGGACCGAGGGACTCCATTCGAGAATCCCCCAGCGCAGGCGGCGCTCGGCTATCCGGGGAAACACACCCGGCAGGGTGCGGTAATACGTCGAAGTCTGATTCGCACCCACGACCCGCTGGTTGAACGAGGTGATTCCGACGTTGCCGTACGGTCTCACGTCAGCGGTCCACCATGGGCTGGCGGACGCCAGGAGCCGGAAATCCGGATTCGCGGGCGTCCAACCAAACAGATAGTCGGCAGGAATCTGATCGGAATAGAAGCGTGTCGGCGGCACGGTCGCGCCTGCGTCGCCGGGCGTGGTTGTCATCCATCGGGCGATGTCGATGTTGTGCCGCCACACCATGCGCTCGCGGAACAGGGCCCACAGCTGCCACCATGGTTCGCCACTGAGCGCGATGCGCGGCGGGTCGAATCCTGCCGGGTTGTCCGTCGGCGTGGCCGACCAGCCCGCGCCGTTGTACGTCGAAGCCGGAATCGCCCCCGTATCCGAGTCAGGAGCAGGCCCCAGCGTCCAGTCGAAATACTTCAGGTCCCATCGGTCGAACGATCTTCCGAAATCTCCGTTGAGCGTGTGTCCATCTCCGTTGCTGTCGACCGCCGGCGATGCATCGTTCGCATACCGGCTGCTGAATTCCCACGCCTGCCCCGCGAACGGCTGCCCCGGTGCATAGAGCCCCGCCTGGCGCAGCCAGTCGCGGAACTCCGCGATGGTGAAGGGGGAATAGTCCGCGAGAACGGCCTTTGATGGTTCGGTCGCAGGGCTCGCGACCGTCTGGACCGCCGGATCGTAGGCCAGTTCCACTTCAGCGTCGCCGCTCGCTGCAACGATGGTCTCGGGGTACTGCGCGATGAGGCTGGCCAGACGACGGCCGACTTCCCGCAGGTACGCCTCCTGCAGCCGGCGCTGCTTGCGCGCGTACCGCGAGTACGACGACCAGTTCGACGCAAGCCCGTTCTGCGAATACCACTGCATGTTCCGGCGGTCGTTCGCTTCGCCCGCAACCTCCACCGCATCGAACGTATGGCGGATCGCTGTAACGAACGAAAGACCGAGCGGAATATTGTTGGCCCGGGCCCGCGCAATCGCGGTATCCATCTGGCTGAATGTCGCCGCGAGTGCGGCCTGGATCGCCGCCGCGTCCGACGGGTCCACCAGCGGGTTCGTCATACTGATGTTGATGTATGTCGAAAAGCCCACCTTCACCCGTGCCGACTCGCCGATTCGCGATTTCAGTTGCGCGACCTCGGCTGCGAAATCGCCGTCGGTGCTGCTCCAGAAACCCGTCCAGTGCGGAAGGATGTAGGTGATGTTGCTGTGAGGAATCTCAGTCGGAGCTTGAGCCCTCGGCAGGACAGGCACGCCGAGCACGAGGAGCGCCGCACCGAGCGAGATTGCTCGCCGTAACACGTTCAGGTTGGCCATCAGGATGCGTAATAGTAGCTGAAGTTTTACGCGATTACAGCTCTACCATTACGTGCTACGGGCTACGGGCTACGGGCAACCGTTACGTGCAAGGTGCAACGTGCTATGTGCTCCACGTGCTACGGGCTACGGGCTACGGGCAACCGTTACGTGCAAGGTGCAACGTGCTATGTGCTCCACGTGCGACGTGCAACGTCCTACGTGCGACGTGCGACGTGCGACGTGCTACCGCACTGTAAGGTGCTGCGTGCTACAACGTCCGGCTCTGCAGCACGTAGCACGTAGCACATTGCACGTGATCAGGGTCAGCCGCCTGCGCAAAGTTCCATGATCTGCCGGGCATCCGCGGAGAGCGTTGCGGCTGGAGAACGATGCGCACGGGAATGCGTTTGTTGCCGCTCGTCAGAATTGCGAAGTCGTAGGCGCCGGTGTACCCCACGCCGGGTTGCCAGTAGAGGATCCCGCGACTCGAATCGAAGGACGCGCCGGTCGGCAGTCCCCTGAGCTGGCCGTGGACGACGGAGTATGCGTCGTACCGCGACGCGCCGGCAGACGACGCATCGACGACCACGCGCTCGATCTCGTGGCCGAAAACGATCCGTCGTCCCGTGGGGTCGGCCTCGACGCGCTGAGCGGCCGGGCGATAGCCGTAACTGTGCCCGGAGACGACGGACGTGTGCATGTCCAGCGACGCCACATCCGCCGCCTGTCGTCCGAAGGCCGGTCCCGGATCAAGGGACGGAACAGCAGAAAGCGCGTCGCCGCCGCGCGCCAGCGTCAGCGCGGCGCTGCCGTTCACGACGTTGAAGTAGCGGCTTCCGATGCCGTCCGACTGTCCATTGCTCGCGGTGACGCCCCACACGATGGTATGGACGCCATTGGCGTACCGGGTGGTGTCCAGCCCGAACACGCCAAGGGCCTTGTCGATGCCAGGGTATCCCGGGAAGGACGTCGTGAGATCGCTGCGGCTGGTCCAGCCTCCCGGCGTACCGATCGCGACACCGTCGACGACGACCGTGACTGTCCCGGCTGGCGTCGAACCTGGCGACGCGTTCGCGGCGCGCGCGAGCACCCAGCCGAAATTCGGGATCGTCCCGCTCTCTGTCGCCCCCTGAGCCGGCCTGTCGATCGCACCGAACGGACGATCGGCGGTGGAGTTCTGGCCGACGATGGAGCGCGACCCGAGGAGCGTGCGACGCCCCTCGCGGTCGGTGGCGTACACCCTCAGAACGAAGTTGCCGTTCCCGCCGTTGGGCAGGAAGTTCGAGAGCATCAGGTAGCCCCAGCCAGCCCGGTAGTTGAAGGGAGAGTTTGGAAACGAACCTTCCACATCCGTGCGGGCGTCGTCCACCCGCACGGCGTCGCCGATGAACACCTCGCCGGCTTCCCCGGCGATCGGGCTTCGATAGACCTTTACGGACATGACGTCGATGTCGTCCACGGCCCAACCCGTCACGGGGACCGAGCCGCTCACGGCACCGTTCGCCGGCGTGTCCACGGCGCCGGCCGGCGCCGTTCCCGCACTGGTGATCCTGATATACGCGTGGACGTACTGCGGCGAGTTCTCGAACGTATTGGCGGTGGAGGTGTTCCGCACGCGCAGCGTCGTCTCCCCCGTGCCGTTGACGACGTAGTTCTGGCTCTTGATCGCGACCGTGAAGGAGCCGTTGCCGCAGCCCGAGCCGCCGGTCACGATGAAGTCCGTCGCCGGACCGGTGTTGTCCACCGTCCAGCATGGAGATCCCGAGCCAACCACTGTTACGCGCACGACTTGCGGCCCCGTGATCACGTTGGTGGACGTGACGCCAAAGTTGAGCGTGGGCCGGTTGAGGACGATGCGCGGAAGCGCGATGTACGTGCTGTCGATCACGATCGGCCACTTTGCGTAGACCCGGTTCGACGCACCGGAGCTGTCTTCGAACACGGCGTAGATGTAGTAGTTCGTCGGTGTGCTCGTCGCGAGGCCACTGGCGTTCCAGGTGTGCTGCCCGGCCGCGGCGTCCACATTGTTCTGGATCAGGTTCCCGTCGAAGCCGGAAGAGTCGTCGTCATAGTACAGATCGACCGATCCGGCTGGCTCGCTGAACAACCATCGGATGGTGTACGAACCATTCGTTTTTTCGAGCGCCGCGAGCTTGATCCGCTTGATGAAGAAGTCGGTTGGCGCGTCGAACTCGTGCGGATCGACGCGGAAAATGTCCAGCCCTGGCTTGTTCGTGGACCCGTTCTGCCAGCCGGTCCTGCTCGGGGAGCTTGCTTCGACCGGCAGGACAGCCCGATCCTCCATGTCGACGATCACTTTGTTCAGGACGTTTGCACCCGTGCGGCTGCTGAAGATGATGTCGTCGCTGACGTTCTCGGCCGTCTCCCCGCCGACGCGCCAGACGATGCGCGCGATCGATCCAGTGAGGATGCTGCGCGCCTTGTTGGGCAGGCCGAACTCGAATGTCAGGATCCGGTAGCGGTTGGTGTCAATCCTGGAGTTGAATCCACGCGCCGTCACGAACAGCGGATCGACGTACGGATCGCCAACGCCACCACCGCTGACGGAGACATCGACGCTCGTCGCCCTGAACACGCGCTGGGCACCCAGCGACACGCCTGCCGCGGTCTCGAGCGCAAGATTCTCAATGCGGGGGTTCGTCAGATTCTTCAGCAGGTCGAGGTCGCTGACGGCGTTCATGTCCCACGGATTGCCCAGCTGTGTCGTCGCGAAGTCGTCAGTGCTTCCCTCTTCACTCGGTGACGTGAAGGTCAGAGTCGGCGTGTCGTTGACCTCCCATGTGGTCGTAGAGTAGTTGTCGATCGTGGGCGAAGTGGAATTCGCCACGGCGACGTAATAGGTGCCTGCCGGGAGTGCGCCCGCGTAATATTTGTAAGTGCCGGCACCTGCCGTTCCCGAACAGCCCGGCGACACATCCCCCGAGTTCGCTCCGAGGGCAATCGCGCCAAGGTTCCCGTCGGCCGGATTGTCGTTGTTGTCGAGGTAGATGTTGACGGTGGCTGCACCACCGGACCACTCAATGATTCGGCAAAGCGACGGCTGCACATCAACCAGCCTCGCCCAGTCCAATTGGACGGTGTCTGGATTGCTGGTTTGGTTCTCGACAAACATCCAGAGTGACTTCACAGTGCCGCCCCAGGCAAAGGGAGTGCTCCCAACGGGAACGGCGCCGAGGGTCCCCAAGTCAGCCAAATAGATCCCTGAGCCGACTGGAGTCACGATTTTGTTGCTGCGCGTCGTGGTGGCGTCGTAGATGGTTTCACGGTTCCACTGAAAGAACGCAGCAGACGCCATGCTCACGCTCATGCGAATGGCAACAATCCGCTGCGTACTCGCGTTGATCGGATAGTTCTGGCCGGTCTTGCCCACCCGAGCCGCATTCGGATTGCCGCTTTCGAGCAAAAAGAAGTTACCGACTGACGCCATCGTGCCCGAGAAGACTCCGTTCGCGAAATTCACCGACGTAAATCCGCTGCCCGGCTGGTCGGTGCCGTAGAGGAACCAGCCGAGATCCGTCCGTTCGTTCATGTCCCAGGGATCCTGGAACGTCCGCGTGGCAAAGTCGTTCGCCGGCGCCACGGCGGACGCACCGATCGAATCGACGGTCTGCGCAGCAGCAGAGACCGGGCACAGCACGGCTGTAGCAAGGAGCAGAGCCAGTAATTTCATAGAACTGAATCGCCGAAATCGCGGGAGGCAGGCTGCTGGGGTGAGAGTGGCCATTATAGCGCGTTTCCGCGCGCCGGCGGCGCCGCTCGTTTACACCCGTCGCGGCCCTGCAGGTCCTCTTGTCGCGACACGCATGCGCTATTCCCTGCTTTCCTTTGTCGCCTGCCCGATGTGCGCCTCCGACCTCATTTGCATCGTTCGCGAGGAGAGTGCGGAGACGACGCCCGAGGGGCTCTTCCCCGGCGGCGACCGCGTCAGCGCCGGACCGGGTGTGGGGCCCGCGCCCTCCTGGCGGACGGAGTCAGCAACGGGCGCGCTGCTGCGACGCCACTCGACGCGGCCGGCTGCGGAATCACGGGGCCTGCAGTTCGGCGTCCAGACGGGACTGCTCGCCTGTGGATCGTGCGGACGATGGTTCCCGATCGAGTCCGGGATTCCCGAGCTGCTGCCGGATCATCTCCGCGACGCAGATCGTGAAGCCGCGCTGTTCGCGAACGCCGCGCACGGCCTGCCGGACGATCTTCGCAGTGCCCTCGCGGCCTTTCGTCCGTCCGGCGACGCGTCATCGGATCCCGGCGCCCATCACAAGCACGCCGAAATCACCCTGAAAGACAAGGTGGACGAGCCCGGGTTTTACGGGCCCGGTTACAGCTCTCCCTTCAATCCCTGGAACACCTCCTTCACGTTCTACCTGATCACGCTCCTCGGCAACGTCCTCCCCCTGCTCGACGTGAAGCGCAGCGAGGTCCTCGTGGACAGCGGCTGCGGGTACGCGTGGACCACGGAGTGGTTCTACAGGAGCGGCGTGGACGCGATTGGTTTCGACATCTGCCGCACGTACCTCGACATCGGGGTGCAGCGCATGGGCCCGGCGCGGCCGCACCTCGTCGTGGCGGATGTCGAGAATCTTCCGATCCGGAGCGGAAGCGCAGACGCCGTGCTCGCCTACGAGTCGTTCCACCACCTGCCCAACCGTCCGGCGGCGATGGGCAGCTACGACCGCGCACTCAAGCCGAACGGCCGCGTCGTCCTGGCGGAACCTGGCGCCGCGCACGAGGATGCGCAGGTGTCGGTGGACGTGATGAAGAAATACGGCATCCTCGAGAAGGGCATGGAGCTCGACGACGTGATCGGCTATGCGGCGGGCACGTCTCTCGGCGCCGCCGAGCAGGCCTATGTCGTGCTCGCTCGCGGCTCGGAGCTCCATCGGCCGCTCGATCTGCCGTTCATCCACGCCAACGCCATCGTCACGAGCAACCTGTTCACCCTCACGAAGGGCGGTGCGAAGGCAGCGGCCGGCGCTCCGGCGGCCCGCCGGCGCGTGTGGCCGAAGGTGAAGCGCCGCATCAAGGCAGCGCTGCTGCGGATCGGGCTCGACTGATGCCGGAGTATCGCCCGGACGCGGCGAGCTTCGGGGCCGAATACTACGCGGCCTCCTGCGGAAAGCCGTATTGCAGGAACGAGGAATGGCTCGGATTCTTTGGCGGGATCGCCGATCGCATCGTCGCCGACATCCGTCCGCGACGAGTGCTGGATGCGGGCTGTGCGCTCGGCCTTCTCGTCGAGACGCTGCGGGCACGCGGAGTCGAAGCCTTCGGGATCGATCTGTCGGCGTTCGCCATTTCGAGCGCGGCCCCGGACGTGGCGCCTTACCTGAAGGAAGGCTCCGTCTCAGAGGACCTCGGCGCGCGGTACGACCTCATTGTCTCGATCGAAGTGGTCGAACACATGCCGGCCGCCGACGCCGAACTGGCCATCGCGAATTTCTGCCGCCATTCGGACGACGTGCTCTTTTCGTCGTCGCCGCTCGACTATGGTGAAACCACGCACGTGAACGTCAGGCCGCCGGAGTACTGGGCGGAGCAGTTCGGCCGGCACGGCTTCGTGCGCGACGTGGATTTCGATGCGTCGTTCGTCACGCCGTGGGCCGTGCGGTTCCGCCGGACCGCGGAGCCGATGCATCGAGTCATTGCCGGATACGAGAGACAGCACGCTCCCCTGGTGCGCGAGCGCACGGACCTGCGCGCCCGGCTGGTGGCCCTGGAGAACGAGCTCAAGCGAACGCAACAGGAGCTCGCCGCCACCCAGGCCACCCTTGCGGAACACCGCGACACCATCACGCACATGGAGCGGAGCGCGTTCTGGAAACTTCGCCGTCTGAGCGTCGCGGCCCGCGCGCTGATCGGTCGCGGTCCCGGCACCCGGCGATGACCCGACCGCTAGCCGTTTGGTGTACGCTGACCGATCGAACATGATGCCGCTCGCTGATGCCCTCGTGTCCGAGGCGACGATGGACGACCGCGCGGCGGCGCGTCCGAACCTCGGGCGCACACTCCGTGGCCTGTTCCAGTATGGCCACCTGCTTCGCAACCTCGTCGTCAAGGACCTGAAGCTCAAATACCGGGGATCGGTGCTCGGGTTCGTGTGGTCGCTGGCCAACCCGCTGCTGATGATTGCGGTCTACACCGTCGCGTTCACGTACATCCTCCGCATCCGGACGCCCGGCTTCGTGTTCTACCTGATGCTCGGCGTGCTGGCGTGGACGTTCTTCGCGAATGCCACGGCGATGTCGACCGGGTCGATCGTGGACAACGGCGGGCTCGCGAGAAGCGTCTGGTTCCCGCGGGCGATCCTGCCCATCGCCAGCGTGCTCTTCAACTTTGCCCAGTACCTGCTCACCGTCGCGGTGTTCCTCCCCGTGCTGATGGTGTTGTATCAGGTGGCCCCGGCCGCCCCGATGATCGCCTATCCGGCGTTCCTGGTGCTGCAGCTGCTGTTCACGATTGGCGTCGCGCTGCTGCTCGCGGTCGGGACGGCATTCTTCCGGGACGTGCGCCACCTGGTCGAAGTCGCGCTCGCGGTGCTCTTCTGGGCCACGCCGGTCGTCTACGAGACCACGCAACTGCCCGCGCGTTTGCGCTCGCTGATCCTCCTCTCCCCGTTGTCGCCGTACGTGACGGCGTATCACGACGTGTTCTACTACCGCCGCTGGCCCTCCCCCGAAACCTGGGCCCTTGCCATCGTGTATGCGACGGTTGCCCTCATCGCGGGCCTCTGGCTGATGACGCGCCACGAAGACCAGCTGACCGAGCGGATCTGATCTGATGGTCGGTACTGACGGCGGTTCTGACACTCCTGGCGGGCGCGATCGTCAGCTTCGCCGCCGGCGGGCTCGTTCGCCGCACGGCGATCCGCTCCGGCGCCGTCGTACCGCCGCGTCCCGATCGCTGGCACCGGACACCGACACCGACCTTCGGGGGGGTCGCCATCCTGACCGGCCTGATCGCGGGAGCGGCCGTCGGTGGCGGGCTGACGTTCGCCGCGGCGCCCATCCTCGCGGCGGTCACGGCGCTCTTCGTCATCGGGTGGTACGATGATGTGGCGCCGCTCTCCGCGCTGGCGAAGATGGTCAACTCGCTCGGCGTGGCGGCGTTCTTCGCGCTCACGCTATCGACGTTCGAGAGCACCCCGACACACGCGGCGCTCACGATGGCGGCGATTGTCTGGTTCGGCGGCCTCGACAACGCCATCAATCTCCTCGACAACATGGACGGGCTCGCGGCCGGCGTGACGGCGATTGCCGCCGTCGCGCTCGCCGTCACGTTCTCGGCGGAGCTCGGCGGGGTCGTCGTGGTCCTCCCCGTCGCGCTCGCGGGTGCGCTGCTCGGGTTCCTCGCGTGGAACCGTCATCCGGCGAAGCTCTTCATGGGCAACTGCGGCAGCCTCGCCATCGGCGGCCTGGTGGCCGCTGTCGGACTCACGGCCGTCGCGCGGGCCGGCACCATCACGTCGGCCGCGGCTGCGGCGCTCATCTTCATCGTCCCCCTCGTGGACACGACGTTCGTGGTGCTGTTGCGCCGGCTCGCAGGGCGCAGCACGACACGCGGGAACGTGGATCACATGTCACACCGGCTGGTGGCGGCGGGATTTTCTGAAACCGCGGCGGTGGGGCTGCTGTATGCGGTCGGCATCCTTGGAGCGGGAGCCGGGTACGCCATCCATGTGTACGGCGCATCCGCCTGGCCGCTTGCCGCGGCAGTTGCCGTCGGCGTCCTGATGATGGCGCTGTATCTCGCGCGGCTTCCCGCGTACGCAGGGCAGGATTTTCGCGCGCTTCAGTCTGCGCCGTTCGCCCCGCTGCTGGCCGACCTCACGTTCCGGTGGCACGCCGGCGAAGTGCTGCTCGACCTGGTGCTGATTGCCACGTGTTATTACGCCGCCTACCGGATCCGTTTCGAGGGGGAGGCGCTGACGACGTTCCTCCCCGGCTTCGCGATGTCGCTGCCGGCCATTCTCGGATGCCAGATGGCGGCGCTGTATGTCTCAGGACTCTACTCGCGCATGTGGAACACGTTCGGGCTCCACGATGTCGCCACCGTGCTTCGCGGCGTGGCAACCGGCCTGGTCCTGTCGGTGCTCGCCGTCACTTACCTGTACAAATTCGAGCGTTTCTCGCGCGGCGTCTTCCTGATCGACGCCGTGCTGCTCACGGGCGCCATCCTGGCGACCCGGTCGTCGTTCCGGATCATCGGACGCATCGCCGCGCGGACCAGCCCGCACAAGACACGCGTGGCGATCTACGGCGCCGGCTCACGCGGGCAGCTGCTCGTGCGCGAGATGCTCGCCAATCCGACATGGAATCGCAATCCGGTGGCGTTCATCGACGACAATGCCGCAATCCGCGCGCAGCGCATTCTCGGCGTGCCCGTCCGTGGCTGCCTCGACGATCTCGACGCGGTGCTCCCGCGCGTGCGCATCGAGGAGGTGGTGTTGAGCTCGCCGGCCATCACGTCCACCATCGAGACGCGGGTCCGGGAGATCTGCGGCACCCACGGCGTGCCGGTGCGTCGGCTGCACCTGGACATCCAGTGAGTGCGGGCGTGCTGCGGGTCGGCGTGGACGGCCGGGCGTTCTCCTCGCCGGCCGGAGGAGTACGCCGCTACGTCTGGGAGCTGTATACCGCGATCGCCGAACACCACCCGGACATCGAAGTCGTGGCCATCGGCGCTCCCCCCGATGCGGAGCTGCCCGCCGGCATCGAGCGACGACGTGCGATCACCTTCCCCACGAACCTGGGGTGGATGGCGGCTTCGATTCCACTCGCGGCCCGGGGTGCGGCGCTCGACGTCTACCACGCGCCCGCCTACACGGCGCCGTTGTGGGGGGTGCACCCGCAGGTCCTGACCATCCACGACGTCAGCTACGAGCGGCGGCCCGAGTGGAACGCGTACCGGAACGATCCCGTTCGACGGATGTTCTACCGGAGGTCCGCGCTCGTCGCGGATCGCATCCTCACCGACTCCTCGTTCAGCCGGACGGAGATCACGGCTGCGTACGGCATTCCGGGGGACCGCATCGACGTCGTCCCTCTTGCCGCGGGCCGTGCGTTCACACCGGGCGCTTTCGACCCAACGGGTATCTCTGGCCACCGCAGCGCGCCTTACATCCTGCACGTCGGCGATCTCCACATCCGGCGAAATGTCTGCACCGTGCTCGCGGCGATTCTTGCGGCACGGCGTTCCAGGTCTCCCGGTCTCTCACTCGTCTGCGCCGGCGTCGATCGTGGCACTCGCGACGCGCTCCTGGCACAGGCGCGCGACGCGGGGGATCCCGATGCGCTTGCCATCCTCGGCCCGGTGCCGGAAGCGGTGCTGGTGAATCTCTACAGAGGTGCGGCGCTCCTCGCTTATCCCTCACGGTATGAAGGATTCGGGCTTCCCATCCTCGAGGCCATGCAGTGCGGCATCCCGGTCCTCGGGTCCCGCGCGGCATCGATCCCGGAAATCGTCGGCGACGCAGGCATCCTCCTCGACGAGCTCGACGTGGAGCAGTGGACAGCGGCCATCACCGCCGTCGCCAGCGACCCGCGCCTGCGCGGCGATCTGTCGAAGAAATCCATCGACCGTGCCGCGCAGTTCTCATGGGCGCGCACCGCCCGCGAAACCGTCGCCGTGTTCCGTGCCACAGCCGGGCAGAGGTCCGAACGATGAGCACCGGCGTTGCCGTGATCATCGTGAACTTCAACGCGGGGGAACACCTTGGCACGTGCGTCGAGTCCGTCGCCGCCGACCTCTCCGGGGACTCGTCCGAGATTATCGTCGTGGACAACGCATCGAGCGATGGAAGCGACCACCTGATCGAAGGGATGCCGGGGGTGTCGCTCGTCAGGAACGAACGGAACAGGGGCTTCGGCGCCGCCGTCAATCAGGCCGCGCAGCTGACCACCGCTCCGCTCATCTGGCTGCTCAATCCCGATTGCCGGGTCGTCACCGGCACGTTCGCGACGCTCGCGCAGACGCTCGCACGACACGACGCGTGCGCCGTTGCCGCAGCACGCCTGCTCAATGCGGACGGCAGCGTGCAGGCCAGCGCGCGCGGCGAGCCGAGCGCATGGACGGGTCTCTTCGGCCGTCACGGTCTGATGACGAAGCTGTTTCCGCGCTCAGCGCTCGCAAGGCGCAATCTCCCTGCCGAAGATCTCGTCCAGTCGGATGTGGAGAGCGCCGTCGTGGACTGGGTGATGGGCGCCTGCATGCTCATCAGGCGCGATCGGTTCATGGAGATCGGCGGATTCGACGAGCGCTACTTTCTCTACTGGGAGGACGCGGATCTCTGCCGGCGGCTCCGCGCCCGCGGGTACGAGACCCGCTATGTCCCGGGCGCCCACGTCGTGCACGTCGGCGCCGTCAGCAGCGCCACGCGCTCGGGTATGGCCACGCGCGAATTCCACCGCAGCGCCTATCGGTACTACGCCACGCACGTCGTGCCGCAGCCCTGGCACCCCGCGCGACCGTTTGCGCGAATCGCGCTCACGGTTCGATCGTGGTGGCGAGGGGGATGGAGGAGGTAGTCGGGATCACGTGCTACGTGCTACGTGCTACGTGCTACGTCCGACGTGCTACGTGCTACGTGCTACGTGCTACGTGCTACGTCCGACGTGCTACGCGCCACGTCCAACGTGCGACGTGCGGTCCGTTACGGCTTCTTGCGCGAATTGCGGCGGGCAAGGTGCGGCTTCATGAACTTCAGCGTTGATGCCTTGGTGTGTTCGGAAAGGTCCTGGAGGCGTTCGAAATGGGGTTCGTCGACGTAGCCCCTCACCTTGCAATCCTCCAGGTGTTCCTGCAGTTCCGCCAACGATCCAAGCGCGTATCGAAAGAACTGGACGATTTCCCCTGATTCGTACCGTGCGAAACCCTCAGCCAGATTCCGGCAGACCGAGGCCGCGGTGTCTTGGAAGCTGTCGCAGAATTTCAACTGCTTTGACGCAGGCTGCCGGGCACAAATTGCGATCACTTCGCAGCGCAGTTCATGCGCAAGCCGCCAACAGCGGAGTTCCCGAAAGGTTTTGATCGGCACGCCCACAGCGGGGCACAATCAATGCCACCCTCCCGGCGTGCACGTGGCACGTGGCACTCAGCACGTTGCACGTCCGGAGGTAGCACGTGGCACGTGGCACTCAGCACGTTGCACGTCCGGAGTAGCACGTGGCACGTAGCACTCAGCACGTTGCACGTCCGGAGGTAGCACGTAGCACGTAGCACGTGACAGAATGTCCCCCGTGCCCTTAGTGATCGACGCCCGTGACGTGTCGAAGCAGTTCGTACTGCGTCACAACGCCGGCGAGATCAAGGTCCGGGCGCTCGGGCTGCTCGGGTCCGGTGCGCGGGCGCGGCGGGAAGAGTTCTGGGCCCTGCGAGGCGTGTCGCTCCGGGTTGCGGACGGCGAGTCCCTGGCGCTGGTCGGCCGGAACGGCTCAGGCAAGAGCACGTTCCTCAAGCTCGTCGCAGGGATCCATCGGCCGACGGGCGGGCACCTGCTCATCCGGCGCGGCGTGCACATTGCCAGCATGATTGAGCTCGGCACGGGCTTCCATCCGGAACTGACCGGCCAGGAGAACGTGCTGCTCAACGCCTCGATTCACGGACTCTCTCGCGCGGAAGCGCTGGCCATGTACGACAGCGTCGTGTCGGTACTCCGGTCTCCAGCACTTCATGGACGTGCCGATCAAGAACTATTCATCCGGCATGCACATGCGCCTGGGATTCGCGATTGCCGCGAACCTCAGCCCGGACATCCTGCTGCTCGACGAGATCTTTGCCGTCGGCGACGAGGAATTCCAGCGGCAGTGCATGGCCACCCTCCAGGCCTTTCTCGCGGCGGGACGCACCATCCTCTTCGTTTCACACTCCGGGGCTGCCGTGCAGGCGATCTGCCGGCGCGTCTGCGTGCTCGACGGCGGCGAACTGCGATACGACGGCGATGTGGACGGCGGGCTCGCGGAGTACCGGCGGATCAACGCACAATCGCCGCACCAGGCCGTGGGGGCCTCGAGCCATGCAGCCGCGGCGGTTGTGGACGAAGCGCCGAACCGTCAGGCGAGCGTCGGCCCATGGGCGGAAAACGGCGCATGGGTCTTCGACTTTCTGCGCCGCCAGGGACTCGAGCGCTCGCACTACGTGCTCGACGTCGGCTGCGGCAGCCTGGCCGCGGCCGTTCATCTGCTCCCTTACATGGAGCAGAGCCACTACTGGGGCTTCGACAGGAACGTCGAGCTCTTCGTCGCGGGTGTGCAGGTCGAACTGCCGCGGGCGGGAGTCAGACCCGAGCGCGGGCATTTCGTCCTGAACGAAGACTTCGATCTGTCCGAGATTCCACACACGTTCGACTTCGCGATCTCGAGCCTCTTCCTGCGCCGGCTGTCGCTCAACAGCATCGCGCGGTGCTTTGCGTCCGTCACGCGGAAGCTGTCGCCTGCGGGACGGTTCTACGTGACCTGGACGGACGTGAGCGACGCCGACGCGTTTTCGCCGAAGCAGTGGGCCGACGGGAGCACCACGTGGCCGGATCGGGATCCCTTTCACTACACGTTCGGCATGCTGGCCGGGATCGCGGAGCTCACCGGTGGACGCGCCGAGCGTCTGCAAGACGACTCGCATCCGCGCGGTGAACGGGTGATGGTCATCACGCGCCGCCCGTGACCGACAGTACCAATTCCATCGATCGGCTCGCGGCCGTGTGCCGCGAAACCGAAGAAGCGATCGAGGAGCTCGCCCGGCTCGCGCGGCGCCGGCGCGACCTGCAGCAGGATATCCATCTCACGCGCATTCATGTCGACGACATCCGGAACAGCCGCACGTGGCGGGTGCTCGAGATGTACCGGAAGCTGCGAATCCGCGCCGGCGTGAGCGGACTGAACCCGACGGCGCTCCAGGCGGCCGTGCGGCGGCGCCGCGCCCATCGGCCGCTGCCACGAGCCGTGCGCGAGCTGCCGCCGGGCGTCAACGTGGCGGGGTATCTGGATGCGGAAAGCGGCATGGGCGAAGCCGCGCGCGCGAGCATCCGCTCGATTGAGGCCGCCGGGCTGCCGGTCGCGTTCAACAACGTTCCCTCACGTCTGCGCACCGGCGACTCGAGCTACCGGGCCAGGTTCACCGGCGACAATCCGTACCCGTTCAATCTCGTTCACCTGAACGGCGACAACATGCCGGCATTCGCGGCGGCACGGGGGCGCGGGTATTTCCGGAACCGCTACACGATCGGGTACTGGTTCTGGGAGCTGTCGGCGCTCCGGCCCGACTGGGCTCCTTTCGCCGGCTACGTGGACGAGGTCTGGACGGCAACCCGCTTCGTACAGAACGCGGTCCGCGACGGATGCAGGGTGCCTGCGGTCAGGATGCCGCTGCCCATCGTGCTGCCCCCGATACCCGCGAGAGGCCGCGCGCACTTTGGTGTGCCGGAGGGTCCGCGGATGTTCTTGTACATCTTCGATGTGTCGAGCCAGACGGAACGCAAGAACCCGCTTGCAGCAATCAGGGCGTTCAGGCGTGCGGGATTGCGGCACGGCGAGGCGGTCCTCGTGCTCAAGTTCACGAACCCGGAGTACGATCGCACGGGTGTGCGACGTCTCCATGAGGAAGCGGCCGGCTTGAATGTGGTGCTCCTCGACAACTACCTCGACCGGCCGGACCTCTGCGCCCTCATCAACGCGGCCGACTGCTACCTGTCGCCCCACCGCGCCGAAGGGTTCGGGCTCACCCTGCTCGAGGCGATGCGGCTCGGGAAGCCCGTCATCGGCACGGCATACTCGGGCAACACGGACTTCATGACGCCGGACAACAGCTATCTGCTCGACTACTCGCTCGTCACGCTGACCCGCGATTACGGTCCCTACTTCCGGGGGGCCGTCTGGGCGGATCCGGACGTGGATCACGCCTCGCGCCTCATACGGCAGGTCGTCGAGCATCCAGCGGACGCCGCGAGCCGCGGCGCTCGAGCTCGAGCGGATGTCGAGCGTGACTGGAATCCTGACGTGACAGGCCGCGCGGTCCGCGATCGACTGGAGGCGATTCGCGCGGGACGGCGGCTCGAGGTTCCCTCATGACGTCCGCGGACACAGAGTCACACGCCGATGCCGCGGAAGGCGCACTCGCGCAGGCCATGAGGCTGCGCCAGGCCGTAATGCAGCGTCGTGCAGCAGAACGACTAGAGGTGGCGTCGCTCGAGCAGGAGAGCCGGGCCCTCCATGACGAACTGGCGCTGATGGAGCGCTCCGCCGGCCGCCGCCTGTACCTGACCTTCCGCGCGGGAGTCGTGCGAACACTTCTCGCCGCCAGGCATCCCGCGTGGACGACGGGCAGCGCCCTGCGTGCCGCGGGCGCGACACGCGTGCCCGCGACGCTGCGGGCTGCCGCCCGCCATCTCCGCCGACGCACGTTCCCGCTTCGTCTGACCGCGCCGGTCGCGGAACAGACCGACCAGCCGGACGACTTCGCCGCGATTCGATGGATCGGTCCCACCAGAATCCGCCACGAAGTGCTGGAGTCCCTGCTCTGCCACCCGTCGAGTACCGGTCGAGTACCGGGTGAGCGCGCCGTCCGGTTCGCAGTTCGTGACGTCGTGCGCCGTCTCTCCAAACGCCTGGCGCCGCCATCCCGGCGTCGTCGACTTCCGGGTGCGTGTGGACATACCGCAGACCGGCTGGACGGATGTCCGTGAGTGCCGCGTGGATCCGGCAGGCCGCTATACCGATCGCCGCTGGCACCGCATCAGCATCCCTCTCCCGGTGACGGGCCGGCCGTCAGTGGATGTCGTCGTGTCCCTGGAGACGCGGGTGTCGCCCGGCAGCCACGCCGGCCATGCGTGGGCCCTCTTCGGGGAACCGCGATTCGAGTGGAAACGCCAGGGCGCCGAGGTGCGCGGCTCGATCAACACATTCATACAGCGTCTCCGGAACGACGGCATTCGCGGCACATTCGCGCTGCTGGCCAGAGGCCGCTCGGCCGAGGAGGACGCTGCGGCCTACACGCAGTGGGTGTCCACCCACACGCGTCCAGAGCCGGAGCTCGCCGCGCTCGCAACCGCCGTCGCTGCCCTTCCCTTTCAGCCGCTCATCAGCATCATCACTCCGGTCTTCAACACCGATCCCCGGTGGCTCCGCGCCTGCATCGACTCGGTGCAGCGGCAGGTGTATCCGAACTGGGAGCTGTGCCTGTGCGACGACGCGTCCACGGGGACCGGGCCGGCGGAGGTGTTCAGGGAATTCGCTGGCGACGAGCGCGTGCGGGTCGTGCGGCTCGATCAGAACGCGGGGATCTCGGCCGCATCGAATGCGGCCGCAGCCGCCGCGCGCGGCGAGTACATCGCGCTCCTCGACCACGACGACGAGCTGACGCCGGATGCGCTTGCCGAGGTCGTACGGTCTCTCAACGCGCGTCGCGACACCGTGGTCGTCTACTCGGATGAGGACAAGCTGGACCTCGCAGGACGCCGCTGCGACCCGGCGTTCAAGCCGGACTGGTCTCCCGACCTCTTTCTGCACCGGATGTATACGTGTCACCTGACCGTGATGCGGAAGGACATGTTCGACCTCGTGGGTGGCTTCCGGCGCGGGTACGAGGGAGCGCAGGATTATGACCTGCTGCTTCGCGTCATGGAGCGGACCGATCGGATCGTGCACCTGCCCCGGATCCTGTACCACTGGAGGAAGCTGCCCGAATCCACCGCCAGTGCCGGATCCGCAAAACCGTGGGCCATGGACGCGGGACGGCTGGCACTGGAGGACTACGTGACGCGGCGGGGCATGGCCGCCGAGGTGCTGCCGGGCGCCGGACCGGGGCTCTTCCGGTTGAAGCGGCAGATCCACGGTGAACCGCTCGTCTCGATTGTGATACCCACGGCCGGGAAGCTGCGGACGGTGCGCAACACCGAGGTCGATCTGCTCGCGCAGGCGATCGCAAGCGTCACGGTAAAGACGGCGTGGCCGCACTACGAGTTCGTGATCGTGGCCGATGCCTCGGGCGTGCAGCCGTCCACGCATCGCGCGCTGGCGGGCACACGTCACCGCATTGTCGTGCATCGAGCCGAGGGCCCGTTCAATTTTTCGCGAAAGGTCAACGAAGGCGTTGCCGCGTCCACCGGCGAGCACATCCTGCTGTTCAACGATGACCTCGAGGTGATCGATGGGGAGTGGATGACGGCGATGCTGGAGTACTCGCAGGAGCCGGACATCGGGGCCGTTGGCGCGAAGCTGCTCTATCCCGATGGACGCCTGCAGCACGTCGGCATCGTCCTCGGCGTGAACGGCGTGGCGGCCCACGCGTACCATCAGCATCCGGGAACGACGCCGGGGTATATGGGGAATGTGATCGGGCCCCGCAATTATTCGGCCGTGACGGCTGCCTGCCTGATGACCAGGCGCACCGTGTTCGACGAGGCGGGCGGCTTCGACGAGGCCTTCCCGATCGATTTCAACGATGTGGACTTCTGTCTGAGGGTGCGGAAGGCCGGCTATCGAATCGTCTGGACACCTCACGCGCGATTGATCCATCACGAGTCAGCCAGCTTCGGCCCGCGCGCGCAGGACCCGGCTGGGATCCAGGAAATGCTGGTCAGGTGGGGAGCCGTGATCGACGCTGATCCGTATTACAATCCGAACCTGACTCGGGACCATCCGGACTTCCGGATCGGCGTATGAGGCCTGACGCTCCTCGAGCGGCGCTCAAGGCGGAACTCCACTCAAGAATGATTCGTGTCCCCGTGCGCGTGTGCGCCCTCGCCGTGTTCCTGGTGCTCTGCCTGTCGTCGGTCCTGACGGCACAGGCGCGCCGGTCGAAACCAACGGCGAAGCCGCCCGCGCCAGGAACCGCGGCCGCCAGACCGGCCCCGGCGCCCGCACAGCAGGACGAGCATTCGGTCCCGTTCAAGGTCGGCGAGACGCTCTCGTACGACGTGGGCTGGTCCACGTTCCTGACGGCCGGCAATGCCACCATCACGGTCCAGCAGAAGAAGCCTTCCTACGGATCGACCGCGTATTACATCGCCGCGGAAGGACGCCCGACGTCGCTGCTGTCGAGCCTCTACACGTTCTATTACAAGGTGGATACGCTGCTCGACGTCTATTCGCTGCTGCCGCAGCGAGGCTCGGTGTACGCCGAGGAAGGCAAGCGGCGCCGGATGAAGGCCACGCTCTTCAACCAGGCGGCAAAGAAAGCGCAGTACCGAAGTCACGACGGCGACGGTCGTGAAGAAGGACATGGCTGTTCCGGCCTACACGCAGGATGCGCTCGGGGCGCTTTACGTGCTGCGATCGATTCCCATCAAGGCCGGCGACAAGTTCAATATGCCCGTCTGCGACAATGGTAACGTCTACAAGGTCCAGATGACGGTCGGGGGCGTGGAAGCGGTTCAGACCGGGATCGGATCGATTCAGGCGATCAAGGTGACGCCGCTCATCCTCGACAGCAAAGGCGCGGCGCCCGGGCGCGGGATCGCGCTGTGGCTGTCGGACGATCCCCGGCGGCTGCCCGTCCGGTTGGAAGCGCAGCTCGCCGTCGGCAAGTTCACGCTCGTTCTCCGACAGGCCTCCGGCACCTGACTCGTCTGCATACGTAAATCCCGGTGTGACTGTACCCGGATGAACTTTCCCATCTCCGCGATCAAGCAGGTGAACGGCGCGCCCCGGGAAGTGTCCTGCGCATTGTGCGGAGCGCGGGAGACTCGCCGGCTGTACACAAAATACGGCTGGGGGATCGAGCGGTGCCGGCGCTGCTCGCTCGTGTATGCCAACCCGCGGGCGCCGGAGAGCGCCATCCTCGAGCGGTACAACGCGGAGTATTTCTGGAACGAGTATCTGCCGGCCGCGGGTGCGCCAGGCGGTGAGATCGATGATGCGCTGCTGGA
Source organism: uncultured Acidobacteriota bacterium (assembly GCA_963749835.1). Taxonomy (GTDB): domain Bacteria; phylum Acidobacteriota; class Vicinamibacteria; order Vicinamibacterales; family 2-12-FULL-66-21; genus JALZOC01. The sequence continues at coordinate 382,413 of CAVVOD010000001.1, read as the reverse complement.
CGGCCGGCACGGCGCCATCATCCAGATGATCAGGCGCGAGGCACCGGACGGCAGACGGATGCTGGAGGTGGGATCGGGCGCTGGATTGTTCCTGCACGCGGCGTCGCGAGCCGGATGGGATGCGGCGGGCCTCGAGCTCTCGCCCGACGGTGCGTCCTTTGCGCGCGATCGGCTCGGGCTCGACGTCCGCACCGAGCGGGCGGAGGCTATGAGCTTCACGGCCGGCTCGTTCGACGTCGCGGTGATGTTCGACGTGATCGAGCATCTCTTCGACCCGCGGGCGGTGCTGGAGGCCACGCGACGGGCCCTCAGGCCCGGCGGATTGTTCGTCGTGACCACGCCCAACTTCGATGCGCTGAGCCGGTATGCGCTCGGGCTCGCCTGGGCCGTGCTGAATCCCTTCGAGCACATGTACTATTTCACCGAGAAGACGCTGACGGCGATGCTGACCTCCTGCGGCTATCACGAACCTCGCCGCGTGCGGATCTTTGCCGCCTGGGGCGCAATCGAATCGATGAACTATCGCTACACCCACTCGCCGGAGTCATGGCGCACGTCGATGTACGAGCGCGGCGTGTCCCGGCTCTCCCCGTCGCAGGTCCGCTCCGTCCAGCGATGGGGCGCCGGAGACGTCTTACTCGTGGTGTCGCGCGTTCCGTGATGCGGCCACTCGACCGACGAGCGTCACGTTCGGTGCGTCAGCCCGCCTATCGGAGCGTTTCGACGTGAGCCGTGGCCAGGCCGCACCGTCTCACCTGCGCCGGGCACGTGTGGCGCTCATCGGAATGGGCGTCATCGCGGTGGCCATCGCCTGGATCGTGACAGGTCGGCAGCCGCCGTCGCCGCCCATGTCCCTCGTGGATGCCTACCCCGACACCGTCAAACGCTCCCCGTATCCGGAGATCGAAGCGTTCTCCGTTTACGACGCGACGATCGGTGGCGAGACGAAACGGGCCGTCTACGCCAGGCCGCCCGGCAGAATCATCTGGAAGGTGACTCCCCCGCCGGCATCAGAGCTCAAGGCCTCGCTGGGCCTTCGGATGGAGAGCTGGGTTCAAGAGGGCAACGGCGTGGTGTTTCGAATCGGTGTATCGGATGGCCGCCACTACACCGAGCTGCTCAAGCGCCATGTGAATCCGTACAGTGCACCAGACGATCGGCGGTGGATCCCGGTGGATATCGACCTGAGCCCGTTCGCGGGGAAAACCGTGGACATCATCTTCAACACCGATCCCAGCCCGCAGGGAGTGCCGGCCGACGGCAGAAACGACCTCGCGCTGTGGGGCGAACCGACGGTAGCATCGGCTCGCTGACCATGCGCCCAGTCACGCTTCTCGAGGGAAAGGCCCGGGCGCGGCTGCTCCGTGCGCTGGCCGTCTTCGCCGTGGCGGCCCCGCTGCTCTGGGCGCTGTTCACGAGGGTCCCGAACCTGATTGAGACCCCGCTCACGTCGGATCGGGACCAGAGGATCGCCGTTCCGATCGAGCTCGGTTATCTGAACTATCCAGGATCGAGCGGTCCCCACGTCGCCAGGATGAATCTGCGCCTGGGCAATGCCGATGTCCTCGCCAGCCGTCGCGCGATTGAGATTCTGGCCGCGAACTTCAATACGAACCCGCGCATCGAATCCGCCGAGCTCGTCGTGGTGGGAACGGGCTGCCGGTTCGCGACATCTCCCATGGCCGAATGGCCCAGAAATACGACCCTGTCATTCGCGCGCGGACGAGGGTGCGCGCGGCTCCAGGGCGTGCCGACCGGTGCGCTCGAGCTCATCGTACGCTTCAACGGGCCGGGCCGGATCGGCGTCTGGACGTTCCGCCCTGTGGGCCGGCCGACCGATCCGAATGTGATCTACCTCCCGGATCCCGCGTGGACCGATCTCGGATTGCAGGTCGAGCTGCGCGGCAACTACGTGGATTCGGCAGGACTCTCTCGGTACCGCCGCGCGGACCTGCTGGCGTACGTGTGGAGCGTGTCGGAGGGCAGCACGTGGGTCTGGATCGCGACAGCGTTCGCCATCGCGCTTCTGATCCTTGGCGTACTTGCGGCTTCCACGGCGCCCGGCGCGACAGTCCGCGTCCGCGCCCGGCAGCTCGCAGGTGCTGGATTCCTGTGCGCCGGCGGTCTTTCCCTTCTGTACGTCGTGGTTGTGCCGCCGTTTCAGGCACCCGACGAACCGAGCCATTTTCTCGGGTACGCCCTTGTCACCGACAATCAACATTTGATGGACGAGGCCGCGAGGTGGGGCTGGGCTTCGCACTTCGAGCGCCTGCGCGGGCATCCCGAGGCGCGGTTTCGCCCCTCCGACATGGATCATCCGTACCTGGTCAGCTGGCAATTGGTGTCAGCCGTCGGGTTCAGTCGAAGCAGTGTGACCGTCCCGCTGTGGCAACGCCTCAGTGTGTTGCTGCGAGACCTGCCGGCACCATGGCAATTCCTCATCCTGCGACTCATCAACGCCGCCGTATTCAGTCTGGCGATCGCTGCGTCGGTGGCCATGATCACCTTGTTCGCGGGTGCCCGCAGGCCGGAATCGGCGATTGCGCTGCTCCTGCTCGTTCCCACGCTGCCGTTCTTCGCCACATACGTCTCCAACTACGCACCCGTCGTCGCGGCGTACACGTTGATCGCGTCCGCGTGCCTGATACTGTTCGTCGACGGGCCGCGCGCTCATTTCGCCGGCATTCCGCTGGGCCTTGGACTGGCGCTGGCGGTTGCTTCGACCCGGAGCGCCTTGCCCATGCTGGTGCTCGCGTCGATTGTTGTCGGGACCCGGCTAATGCTTGGCATCAAGGAAAAGGGCATTCTCCCGGCGGCGATCTTCTGGGGAGGCCTCTACGCGGGGGCTGCCGCTCTGGCCTGGTCTCTCACCGAGAAGTATTCGGCAGGCATCGTGTCCGACCTCGCGCGAACCGCTCCTCGACTCGGTACGGCGGCCTCGATCGCGGGCTCCCATCCGTTCGTAGTCGCCGTGGCGGGACTCGCAATAGTGGCGTTGCTGGAGCGCGGCGGGCGGGTGTTGCGCCGACGCTGGGGCGGGCCGGTTCGGCAGATAGTCGCCCGAACGATCGCTCCGGCATGCCTGGCCGGTATGGTGCTCGTGATCGGCAACCTGGTGGCGTCGCTGCTCGTGCCGCTCCCACACCTCACCTCGGCGGCGGAGTCATCGTCGGTCACGCTGTCAGGCTATGTTCTCCAGGCGCTGGCGACGACTGCCACTCCCTTCCGCTTCACGGATCCGGACTTCCTGCTGTCGACCACGTTCTGGGGGGCCTTCGGCTGGGTCGACACGATTCTTCCGAAACTCATGCTGGCGTTGCTCTCGGTGTCCTGTGCGGTCGCGACGCTCGTGATGCTGCGAGAGCTGTCGCGCACGAAGGACGTGCGACAGTTCTGCTGGCTGATCGGAATGGCCCTGGCATTCTTCGCCGCACTCGCGGTGTACGCAGCTGCCATGTATTGGAGCGCACCAGACCTTCATGGCCGGTACCTGATCGGCGCGTACCTGATTGCCATCGTCATCGCGTGGAGCCCCTCTCTGTGCTCCGGAGATCATGGGGCTGTGCCCGGGAGCACATTGGGTGACTGGCTCGCGCGAGCCGCATGGCTTGTCGTGGGTGTCGGCCATGCGTGCGCGCTCGCGACAATTTTGACTCGGTATTTCTGAGGACGCCCGGGTGCTGGGCGCGGGGAGAGGAAGACTACAGCGTGAAGCCGGCCTTACGCGCGTCGTCGTGGAACATCTTGACTGTGTCGAGCGAGAACTCCGCGAGATCCTTGCCGATCCCTTCGAGCTTCTTCAGGATGTCCGCCGTGACGGTGATGATGTGGCAGCCGATGGCGTCGGCCTGGACGATGTTGAGCAGCTCGCGCGGGCTGGCCCAGATCAGTTCGGCGTCCGGCGCGGCCTGCATGATCTCGAGCGCCTCGATCATGATCGGCAGCGGGTCGCGGCCGGTGTCCGCGATGCGTCCGGCGAAGACCGAGATGTTCGAGGGAGCACCTCCGCGCACAGCCTCAGTCACCCTGCGCACCTGATCGAGAGTCATCAGCGCGGTGACGTTGACCTTGACGCCCGCGTGCGACAGCCGGCGAATCAGCTCGTAGGCGGGCTCCCGTCGCGTGTTCGTCACGGGCACCTTGACGTAGACGCACGAGCCCCACGTGGCGATCTCGCGCGCCTGACGCTCCATGTCGTCGAACTCGTCCGAGAAGACCTCAAAGGAGATCGGGCGATCCGGGATGGCGGACAGGACCTCCCTGGCAAAAGCCCGGTAGTCCCGAATGCCGGCTTTGTTCATCAGCGTCGGGTTCGTGGTGAACCCGCGGATGTACGGCTGCCGGTAGAGAGCGAGCATGCCGGCAAGCTCCGCGCCGTCGGCAAAGATCTTCACGCGGAGATCAGCGGTCGTGGTCATCGTCGGACGCTACACCTGAGGGGCCGGGACCGTCGTCGACGACCGCTTGCGCAATACCATCTCGTAGACGAGGCAGGCTGCCGAGACGACGATGAGGGTGCCGAGCATGACGAAGAGCAGCATGAGTGCCATGCGGGCGAGGGGCCGCGACGTGGCCGTGCGATCCGAGAAGGGCCCGGTGAACTCGAAGAGGCGGGCGGCGGGATTGAGATTCTGCGCGGAGATCTCCTGGTAGAGCACCGAGAGCTGATCCGTCGCTTGTTCGATGCCCTCGAAGGCCTTGAGACTGCGTGCCTTGATGAGGCCGACCAGTTCCGGATTGCCCGCCGAACGGCTTCCGATACCCTCGACGTTCTTCAGGAGCGCCTGATAGTAGGCGAGCTCTTTTTCGACCGTCGCGACCTGCCTGGTTTCCAGGATGACCTGATCGGTCAGCTTGCGGCGATACTCCATCTCCCCTTTTTGCGTGAGCGCCGACATCTTCTCGAGCCGATCGAGAAAAGATTCGCTCAACTGGGGCATGAGACCGGGCGTATCGAGTCCGCCACCCTGGCGCACGTTTCCCGATCCCCGGCTGTCGCTCATTGTCGCCGAGGATGTCGGCGCCACGTAGTCCCGGAGCGATGTCTGCAGCGCCTGCGCCCTCGACTGGATCTCCTGTTTGTCGAGCTGCAGCTGAAAGACCATGTTGGACGCATACAGCGACACCAGCCGTGCGTTCTTCGTGATGCCTTCGGAGCGGATGATGCCGAGCAGCGGCTCGAGCTCGAAGCGCATCACGTCTTCGAGCCGCGCCCGGATCTCCGGCAGCGTGATCCCGTCCTTTGAGGTCCGCACCGTCAGTGCCCCGGGCACCTTCTCGAGCGCGGTGACCGTCGCGAGAATACGCAGCGTTCCGGCGCGCAGCTGATCGGCGGCCACGAGGTAGTCGTTGTTCTCGAGCGTGTCCCTGGAGAACACCTTGCTGGAGATGACGGGCACCTGATACTTCATCACGCCCTTGATCTTCTCAGCCTGCAGCGCCCAGGTGGTCAGCGTGTCGGTCAGGACCTTCTGGGTGAGCTCGCGCGGCATCACCTTGAAGCGCTCGCTTCGCCGGAGGCTGAGCGCGAAGGTCGGGTCCGCCAGCGCCTCGCGCCGGCGCCGGAAGTCTTCCTCGATTCGTGCGCGGTCGACCGTGGTCAGCTTCGAGTCCGCCAGCCTGGACTCGTACTCGTAGCCGAGCATATCGAGCTCGGGATTGGCCTGCTGCACGAAGAGCGAATCCTTGAAATCCTCGAACTTGCCGAAGCGCTGGAGCTCGTTGGCGCGGTACACTTCCGCCGCAACCGGAGCCGCGACAATCTCCACCGGGCTGAAGGGGGCTTCGTTCGGATATTTGTTCTGTGCCGCTCCGTCGAACAACAGCCTGAAGGAGATGGAGGCGATCCGCTCGGACGGCGAGAGCAGAACCGCCCCGACGGCGGTGAGGATGAACAGGACACCGGCGATGAGCGTCAGCGCCAGGATGACGCGCCGATAGCGCCGGAGCGCGTCGACGTACGGCTTCAGCGAGATGTCTACGTCTTCTGGTTCACTTCCGGGCAGAGGCCCATGCTCCGCCCCGGCGATCGTTCGTCCTCGTTCATGCACGTTAGCTTCACCTGATTTTTGCGGGTTCCTGCGAGTGTAGATCGCGCTTTGCTCAATGTCTATTCGTCGACCTCGACGCCACGGGTGACCGGCCGAGCTGACGGGGGCCGTTCATGCCGCGGAAGCCGTCTCGCCCTCGAGCCACAGCACGCCAGCCGCCAGCGGTGCGTACGCCAGCAGTACCCCGAGCAGCGGCTCTATCCACCCGAACAGGACGACGACCGCGATCGGCAGCAGCCAGCACACGTTGATCGCGGCGACTGCCAGCGTGACCGGCAGGTGCGAGCCCCATCGGAGGGCCGCGTGCTGGTAGGCATGGCTCCGGTGCGCTTCGTACACCCGCTCCCCGCGCGCGACGCGTCGCAGCAGCGTGACCGTCGCATCCACGACGAACACGCCCAGCAGGATGATCCAGCTCCAGAACAACGGTGGCGCATCCCAGGCCGCCTGGATAGACAGCGCTCCCAGCATCAGGCCGACGAAACCGCTGCCCGTGTCCCCCATGAAGATCTTTGCCGGCGGCCAGTTCCAGACCAGAAATCCCAGCGAGGCCGCCGCCAGCACGAGCGGGCCCAGCCAGTCGGCCGTTCCCGGCGCGGCCATGGGGTAGAGACAGGCGACGCTTGCCGACACGGTAATCACTTCGACGGCCGCAATGCCGTCGATGCCGTCCATGAAGTTGGTCAGGTTGAGCAGCCAGACGAGATAGAGCGCGGCGAGTGCATCGCCGAACCATCCCAGGTCGATCAGCCCCCCCAGCATGGGGACTGCGGGCAGTCCGCCGATCCACCAGAGCAGCCACAGTGCGGCGGTAAAGTGCCCGAGCAACCGCCAGGCGGGGGCGATGTCCCAGTGATCATCCGCGAATCCGACGACCGCCACCAGCGCTCCCCCGCCACCCAGCCCGCAGACGGCGGGCCAGGTCATGGTGCCAAGCGCGCCGAGAACAGGCAACGCGAGCAGGGTCGAGACGACGATCGCAACGCCCCCGCCTCGAGGCGTCGGTATGTGATGAGAGCTGCGCACGTTCGGAACATCGAGGAGATCGCGCGCGAGCGCGTACGCACGAAGCCGCCCGGTCAACCACAGCGATGCCGTGAAGACCGCGAGCGCAAGCGGGAGCGCGACGGTAACGCTCACCTGGTGTCCTGCGACGCGCGGCGCAATCCTTCGTCGACCGAGACAGGAGGTACCCATCCCAGGATGCGGCGGGCCTTGGAAATGTCCACCTGAAGCGAACCCATCAGACGCTGCGCCATCTCTCGCCGGCCAACCAGCGTCGCTCCAGCCATCAGCACGGCCGGCGGAACGGGAACGAGCCGGCAGGTCCTGCCCATTGCGCCCGCCATCCGCCGAATGAGATCCGCCGTCGACAAATCTTCGCCATCGCTCACGAGGAAGGTCTCGCCGGCCGCGGACCGATGCTCCATGCACATGACGATGAAATCAACGAGGTTCTGGAGCCCCACCAGGCTGCGACTATTCTGGACAGCTCCGAATGGCAGCGGAATCCCGCGCCGGACCAGTCGGTACAACCGCCCGAAGTTCCCGGGTGCATCGGGCCCATACACCAACGGAGGGCGAATGATGACAATCTCCATGCCGGTGCTGTTCGACAGCAGCCGAAGAGCGTCTTCCGCTTCCCACTTCGAGACAGCATAGGGCTCGCGGGGCGCCGGGGGGTCGGATTCCCGGTATGGAGCGGCTGCGGTGGCCGTCCCGTTGACGCCAACGGAACTCACAAAGACGAAGCGTCGCACGCCGGACATGACCGCCTGTCGGGCGAGGTTGAGCGTGCACTCCACATTGATCCTGCGGAACTCCGCCAGCGGCTCGACACGATCGCGCATGACGTGAGCACGAGCCGCAAGGTGAACCACGCGGTCGCGGCCCTGAAGGGCGTGGCTCCAGTCCGTGTCCGGAGACAAATCGCCAAGGACGATCTGCTGGACGCTGTTCGGCAACGCGGGGGAGCTATGGCGAACGGTACCGGTCACCGGCAACCGCCCGGCGTCGGAGAGCCTCGCGACGAGCGCCCTGCCGATGAAACCTGACGCACCCGTGATCAGCGGCTCCATGACGGAATAGTCGGCGGTCGGACCGGACATGATTCCAGCCGGCATCGAACGGGAAACGGTGCGGGGGTCGAAGAGCTCGCTACGAGCATCGGCTCAACGTGTCGCGATAAACACTCCGGGTCTGCTCAACGACGGATTCGAGCGAAAAACGTGCTGCCACGTCCGCGCGCGCGGCGGCGCCCATTGTGGCGCGCCGCTCGACGCTCTCCACGAATTCGAGTATGGCGCCTGCCAACGCAGTGGCGTCCCGCGCAGGAACGACGAGGCCGGACACGCCGGGTCGAACCGCGTCGCGGCACCCAGGCACATCAGTTGTCACGAGGGCAAGCCCCGTCGCACCTCCCTCCAGCAACGCCCTGGGCAATCCCTCCCGGTACGACGGAAGGCATAAGATATCGGTCTCCTGCAGCGCCCGGGCGACGTCCGGACGCCAGCCCCAGTATTCAACAGTCCCTTCATCGTGCCAGAGTCGCAGACTCGTCTCTGGTATGGACTCAGGGTTCGGATCGGTCGAACCGACCAGCACGAACCGCGTTCGAGGATGCCGTTGTCGCACGATCCGGGCCGCCTCGACGAACTCTCTGATGCCCTTGTCCCACAGCATTCGGCCGAGAAGCATGACGGTCGTCGGTCCAGGCTTGTGTTCGTGGAGATCGTACCCCGCCGGATCGACTCCGGAACTGGGCACGACACGGCTGCGCGTCGGATGGGCGATACCCAGCGAGCAGTACAGCTGCAGATCATCATCATTCTCGAAGAGCATCGTCACGTTCTGGCGATTGCACCCGTAGCGCATGAGCGGGACGACGATCGACTTCATCAGCCTGGCGTCGACGTTCGACGAACTGAATACATACCCAAGGCCCGTTGTGGAGTTGACCACAGCCCGTGTGCCAAGCATTCGCGCGACGGCGCTGCCATACATCACCGGCTTGATCGTGACGTGATGGATGAGCGCGGGCTTCACGCGGCGCGAGAGCGCGGCCAGCTCGTAGAACACCTGGCCTTCCAGGAAAGGGTTTTGACTGCCGCGCTTGAGGCTCAGGTGATGGAGCTCGAACTCGGTGTCTCGAAAACGCTCGTCGCGCCTGTCGAACGGTATGGCGACGTGCAGGTCTACGCCCTCCGCCGCAAGGGCGCTCGCGAGACCGCGCCGATGCATGAGGAAGTACTCCGGATCATTCCCCACCATCAGGATCCTGAGGCCGCGGAGCGAGTCTCCCCCCGTTGTCACATGCATCTGGTGAACGACGGACCCGGCAAGAGGGCCGAACATGTTAGACGGGCTTCGCGGCAACGCTGTCCGGATGCGGGCGGGCAACCGCGATGAGGCTGCTGCCGCCTATCAACCGGCAACCCAGCTGGGGGTTGAATGCATTGAAGAACTGCCGCGGCAGCTGCAACAGCTTCTGATCCCACCGGACAGCCCTCACGACTCCGCCCGGCGCCAGGAACGAATCAACGATCTCGAATCCGGCGTGGTTCAGCGACGCGATCGCCGTTTCCCTCGAGAAATAGTGGAGGTGTCCGAACGCCTTTCTGGAGCCGTCGAAACGGCGCAGCAGGACGTTGATGACGCTGACCTCGAGAGGAATGTTGAAGATCACCAGGCGGGCCCTGTCGCGGACCATGCGCAGGAAACCGAGATAATCCTCGACGTGCTCGAAGACGTCGCAGCACAGCACCAGGTCGAAGGGCTCTGACACGGAGGAGAATTCACCGAGCACGAAGCGGAGGTTCGGACGCACATGCGCGCTGCACAATTTGTGTGCATCCGCGGAGATCTCGTAGCCGACAAACCGCGCCTCGGGATAGCGCTCTGCCAGCGCTCCTACGATGCCTCCGGCGCCACAGCCGACTTCCGCAACCTGTGAGAACCGGAGACCGGTTCGTTCGATGGCCCGCATGATCTGGGACGCCTTGAAGGGAGAGTCTTCTTCGTGCCACCCGGGATTCTCGTTCAGGTACTGCCCGTTTGTATAAATGCTCATCCGGTTGATGCTTGTCCGACCAGGGGCTTCCGCACCCCATCGACGACGCCGCGGAAATATCCGGTGATGGGCCCGAGCGAGCGTCCACGCGCCGACTGCATCAGCGCCTCACCGAACCACCACACCAGAATCATTGCCAGACCACGCCTGGCACCCACCCAACCTCGCCTCGTCTTGTAGTAAACCACTCCTTCGGACAACTTGCGCCGCTGACGTGCACCATGAACATCGCGGTTGACTTCCGACCACTTGTGTTCGAGCCTGGCCTTCGGGTTGATGTAGAGGCAGTGCCCCAGTGCCCGGACGACTCTGGTCGAGAACTCCATATCTTCGACCATGTGGAACCCATTGCGCGTGTCGAACGGCACACGCTCGAACACGTGCCGTCGCCACGAAGATACACCGCCCGCCAGAACGTCGCAGGGAATCAGCGCGTCCGCTCCCGCCATCGCGCGATTGAAACTCGCGAGACGCGGGTCGTAGAAGATCCCCCGAAAAAAGACCCCGCGCACGGTCGTGAACAGCCGCGACGACATCGGCGAGTTCGTGATGATACCGCTGCAGCCGGCCATGTCCGGCCGCTGGACGAACCCGCGCTCGACTTCCTTCAGATAGTCGGGCTCCAGTACGATGTCGTCCTCCAGGAAGCACACGATGTCTCCGGCGGCGCGGGCACTGCCCACACGCTTGGCGTCCACGAGACCGGCAATCTGCGTGTCGTGCATGTAAACCAGGCGGGTCGGGCCATCGTCCTTGACCATACCCTGGACGAGCCTCGCAGACTCGTCGCCAGGGCTCTGATCGACGATGACGAGCTCGTCGGCCGGACGTGTCTGCGCGAGAACGGACGCAACCGCCTTCACGAGATCTTCCGGCCTGTTTCTCGTTGGAATGACCGCCGAGAGCGTCATCGCTGAACAGGTAGCCCTGAAGTATCGGCTGTCCCGAACAACTTCAGCGTCCGGAGCCAGATCCGGATGCGCCGCCACGAACGCATCATCCACACGAAGAGGAACATCGAGACACCGAGGTGAATCGCATTGGCGACCACGACCTCGATGCCATACGAGTGCACGGCGGCGTTGAACAGGTATATGAGCGCCAGTCGAACCGGCACGTTGCGAGTCACCCGGTACGTGAGGCTGAGTATTCCGCCGACCGCGAAGACCGCGAACGGCGCGAACGAGCCGCTCAGGACGATTGCCACGCCGAAGAGCGTATAGGGCTGCGTGTTCAGCGACAGCAGCAGCTGCGCCTTCGACGACTCCCCCATCAGCGGGCTGGAGGACAGCAACGCCGGCATGAGGTTGCTGCTCGGCACATAGGCTTCCGGAAACGGCGTGCCGGGCAGAACGAGGTTCAGGAAGTTCTTGCCGATATACTCGAGGAATTGCAGCGCGTAGGCGCCCGAGTGGCCGCTGTACAGGTGCGCGTCGAATAGCAGGATATACCGGTCGAGGGCAGCGGCCACGCGATATCCGATCACGCTGAGCATCGACCCGAGCGAGCTTTGCGCATCGCTCGAAAACGCGGCGCCGAGGATCGTCCCCACGCTCAGGCTACCGCCCGTGAGTATGGCCACGCGGAGCGCCTGGGCGAGGAAGAAGATCCACACCGACGCCAACAGGCCAAACACAATCGTCAGCCGCGACGGCATGAGACAGAGCACCGATCGGCTCGACTGGAGGTACGACAGAGGCATGACGAAGGACAACAGGAACAGCGTCAGGACGAATCCCTTGCTGGTGCTGCCAATCGTCGCCTGCAACATGAACAGCAGGAGAATCAGCGCGAACTGCCAGTTGATGATCAGCTGACGCGTCGAGCCCCGCCGCAACAGGCGGAGCGAGACGACCACCGGCAGCAGCATCAGGTAGGCGTGATCGAAAAAGATGAAGGTCCAGATGGATTCCGCCGTCGGGTTCCCCGTTGCTCTGGTCAGCAGCAGCGCATCGTTGGACAGCTGGGTAAGCACCAGGACGATGATGGCGAGCACGCCGATCGGCATGTCCGGACGCAGGTTGCGCACCAGCGTCGCCGCGCCCGGCTCCCGCCGGCCCGCGGCGACGGACAGACCGACAGCCAGCGCGAGCAGCAGCACGGATAGATAGATGATCGCGAGCGGCGCGGTGCGCACGTACTCGGCGTTGTCGCGGGGCACACCGCCGAGGCCCTCGCCGAACTGATAGCCGTTGCCGCTGATGACGATGAATAGTGCCGGGAGGACGAAATAGACGCAGGTAATCACACTCGCAATGAGCGCGAAAGGGCTCCGACGATAGCGTGGCCAGCGATTGATGCAGCCGGAGACCGCCGTCAGGACGAGTGCACTCAGCGCCAGCGCGCTGAAGCGGCCGAACACGACCAGCACGGCCGCGGCCGCCAAGTGGGCCAGCGACACGTACTTAAAGAACTGCCGGGTGGCCGATTCGGCCGTCACGGTCTCGAAAAGGCGGAGGGTCACCGATCAACCACGACCTTGAGCCGGCCGGCCGGCACGAAGCCCAGGACAGTTCCTATGAGCACGCAGAACCGTAGCACGTACTACGTAGCACGTGAAGGTTGCACGTAGCACTTAGCACGTGAAAGGGGCCGTTCGGCCGGTGCGGAACAGGCCCGTCCGTGCCCACGATAGTCGCCGACGAATGGTCCTTACCTGAGCGCAATCGTGCCGGTGAAACTACCGTCCGCCGCATTGCCTGCGAACCGGTTGTTCCCGAATGTCACGAGCCGGCTGGCGCCGTCGTTGTACAGCGCCATCGAGTAATTGCCCGTGAGCGTTGTGCTGCTGAGCCGCACGATCGCTCCGCTGAGGGCCATGATGCCATATTGATTGTTCGACGTTGCCGAGTCCTCGAGAGTCAGCTGCGAGCTCGCGCTGTAAGCGGCGGCAAACCCCGTCCCGTTTCCGCTGGCCACGCTGTTCTTCACGGTGACGTTGGAACCCAGGCCAGCGAGGAGGCCAAAACCATTCCCGGTGAGCGTGACCCGATCCAGCATCGCGGTTCCACTCTGGACGTAAATGCCCTGGCTCGGCACCTGCTTGATGGTCGTGTCGGTCACGAACAGGCTGCCCTCTGCCGCATTGAATAGAATGCCGTTCGAGGCGAAGTTCTGAATCGTGCAGTTCTCGACGTGCACCTGCCTGGCATTCAGCACGCGGATCCCGTTGCCGCCCGTGCCGGCCCCTTCGATCGACAGGTTACGCAGGATCACGACATCGCTGGCAGCGGCATTTACAATCACCCCTGAGCTGCCGAACGTGGTCAGGATTCCGGCGAGCGCGCCATTTCCGTCAATCGTGATCGACTTCGTGATCGTGACGGCGCCGAAGCCGCCCGGATCGATGATGTTGATTTCGCCGCCCGCGGCGGTCTTGGATATCGCACCCGCAAACGTCTTGCAGGGGGCGGTACGGCTACAGGGATTGACGTCGTCGCCCACGCCGGATACCCATGTCCTGGTCGCCTGAGCCTCCGCGAGGGACGCCGTGCCGATCGCCATCACGAAACACGCAGCTAGAACTTTGCTCACCGGATCTCCTGGTTTCCCCGCTGCTCCGCGCTCAGGCGTTCGACATGAATCGCCGCGAACACGGGCCATAAAGTGTGTGCGGAATGGGTAGCGCTCACGCACCCGGCGTGCCAATGCCACCAGCGGAAACAACCTGAAAATCCGAGTTCATGACGCTATGCAGGGTGGGCGGTGTGACAAAGTGGAGCACGACGATCACAGTTCTGTCGGGGTCACTGCTGCGACTCCCACTTGGTTGCGACCTGGCGGACCCTGGGGTGCGACACCAGCAGATGCCAGATGAGCGCCTGGAAGGATTCGGTGTGCGGAGTGATGTTCTCCGGATTGACGACCGGCACGACGACGCACGCCGTGGCGACCCGGGCGGTGTAGCCGCCGTCACGGCCGACGATCCCGGTGATGACGGCGCCGACGCTCGTCGCGTACTCCAGCGCCCGCACGAGGCTCGCGCTGATGTTGCGTTCCAGATCGCCACCTCCGACGGAGAACACCATCACCATGTCGTCGGCGCGCAACCGGCTGCCCTTCAGCCACGCGGAATAGATCGTGTCGAGCCCCTCGTCGTTGGCGCGTGCCGTCAGCTCCGAGACGTTGTCGCACGGCGAATAGGCTTCGAAGTTGGCGATCTTCCGGAAGTCGTTCACGGCGTGCGACGCGTGACCCGCACCACCACCCATGCCGAGGATGAAAAGGCGGCCGCCACGGGTCCGAAGTTCGTCGAGCAGCGTAGCCATACGCTCGATCGGCGCCTGATCGAGGCGGGCGATGACGTCGGCGGCTTCCTGCAGATACTGAGCGGTGAATGTCATGACACGCCAGCCTCCGGTGCTGGCTGAGGGTTGGCGCCGCCAGGCGGCGCTTGATCGAGTCGGGTGAGAGCCCGCGTGAGCTGAACCGGCAATGGTGTCTCCAGGTCGCCGAGGACGCGATGCAGGAGATCGGGCCAGCGACGTTGCTTCGCGCGGACATCCTCATTCGCTCTCTCGATGGCGCGGACCGCCGCGCTCATCTCCGCCTGGTCCCTCGCGACGAAGAGTCCTTCTCCGAACTCGGCCAGTGAGAGGGCGGGAAACGACGAGGGGTTCTCGAACACGATCGGCATCCGATCGAGCGCCATCGCCTCGAAGGCGATCATCGATCCGATGCAGATGAGGGCATCGGCCGCCACGATGTGATCGTAGATGTCCTGCTCCGGATTCATCAGCACGGCCCGGCCAGCGCCGAAGCGGGCAAGCGCCGCCATCAGCGCGGGATCGCCATGCGGGCGGTTCGGGTGCGTCCGGACGACGAGGAGCGGGTTGCGTGCAGTGTCCAGCCCGCCGGCAAGCGCTCCGAACAGAGCCTGCGTGTCTTCCTCCACGATCGCCAGCGTCACGAAATACACAGGTCGTTCGGACGGGAGCCGGAGCCGCGCGCGGACGGCTTCACGGCTCTCGCGGCTGCGCCGGTACTCCAGGAGCCGGCCGAATCGCTGCGGACCGCAGGGCGCGCACCGTGCGCGCGGATACCCGCTGTCGGTGACATGGCCGATGCCCGATTCTCCGCAGGCGAGGACGCCGTCCGGCAGTGGCCGATCAGTCGAAGGATCGGCGCCGCTCAGGTACCGCGCCACCTCACCCTCGGCGAACCGGGTGGAGAGATAGTGACGCCCGAACGGGTAGTGCAGGAACCCGATGCCGCGGGAGCGGCCGCTGAGCCCCCGCAACAATGCGTTCTCGAAGGGCTGGAACTCGAGCCGGTACAGAAGCCACCTGGGCGCACGTCGATCGACCGAACGACGCACGGCGCGCGCCAGCAGCATCGAGAGGCACCGTTCCATGCCCGTGAGCGATCGGCTCACGTCGGCGGCAACCAGTGGGCCCACGTCGAAACCGGCGAACGGCTCGCGCAGGGCCGGCCTGGCGCGGCGCTCGAAGCGCTTGACACGCGCGAATGTCCGCATCGAGAGCAGCGGCAGGACATCGCCGAACGTCAGGTGTGCCTGCAGCGGCACGAGCGCTCGCGCGCGTATCACGTCGGCCGCCGCGCGCCGGTTTCGCCAGAGCGCCCGTGCGGACGTGAGCCAGGCGAGATAACCTGCCGCCCCCGCCTCACCGAGATGGGAGAAGAACCGATCGGCAGCGGCAGGCGAGAATGGCCGTGCCCACCAGGCCGGAAAGAAAGTGAACGCCGCCAGTCCCTGTGGCGCCGCCCCGGCACGGTGGCCGGAGACCGCCAGGAACGCGCGAATCGCAGCAAGGCGTCCGATTGCGACTCCCACGTGGAGCCAGTACCGCACGAGCGGGAGCCGATCCCACCACGGCCCGTCTTCGGTGGCCGCCGTGTCCAGCACGCGGACAGGCGGCGACGAGTCGGCCGTTCTCTTGAAGATGTCGGCAAGCCCGCGGTTCGCGAGTTGAACCCGCACCTCTTCGTATGCCCCGCGATCCATCACCGAGCGCGCCAGCGCCACACGGTAAAGCTGCGAGACGAGCGGACCCCGGAACGGACCTTTCTCGGTGATATCGAGAAACCACCACGAGGTCCCGCCGGGTGCACCGAGCAGGTCGCGAAGCGTCTCTCCTCCGAGATCGCGCCCCGGCAGCCGCTCCACCAGGTTCACGACGAACTCGCCCGTCCGCTCGCTGGCCTCCGCCGCGTGAGGCACGGGGTCCACCAGCTGCCAGCGCCCCGTTCCACTCTGGCGCGGATGCGTCCAGCGGAACCAGGGATTGCTCAGGCCGAGGAGCAGGATGTCCCACGAGACATCCGGCGCAGGATCCTGCATCACCTCCTGAATCGCGGGCGCGTCGTAGCGATCCGCGATCAGCAGCCGTCGTCTCATGCCCTCCGTCGCGCAAGGCACTGCACGTGGGAGCTGAGCTTGTGGTCGCGCAGGACCTGCTGAACCGCCCGGCGTGCGGCCTCGTCGGCGACGGCGATCGTGCGGGCGATGCGTGTAATCGGCAGGTCCGGCTGCGCGAGCAGCCGGTTGCGGACGATGTCCACGTCGAGCTGCCCCGGCGTGGTGACTTCGATCAGGTCCAGGCCCGCGCGCTCGACGAGGCGGGACACACCGGCGATCGACGGAAAGCTCAGATGCTGGGGCGGAGAGACGGAGCGCGAGTGCTCCCAGAGCACCTGGATGTCGAAGCCCGACGAGGCCAGCGTGCTGAAGAACAGCAGCCCACCAGGCCTAACAGTCCCGGCGGCGGCGCGCAGGAACGTCAGCGGGTCGAACACGTGCTCGAGGACTTCAAACGCCACGGCGAGATCGGCCACGACATCCGCCGGCTTCACGTCCTCCACCCACTTTTCGACGACGACGAAGCCGTGATCGCGGCAGACGCGGGCGAGCCGCGCGTCCGGCTCGATCGCGACGACGCGGCCGAAGCGGCCGAGTGCGGCGAGCTCCAGGAGAAACAGGCCGTAGCCCGCGCCGATGTCCGCGCACACGGCGGCAGCGTCCAGTCCATATTGATCGGCCAGCGCCGCGATCCGCGCCGCCCGCGGACGGAACATCTGTATCCGGCGCGCATCCGCCGTCTCGCGGTAGAAGTGAGTGCTCCAGAACTCCGCGGCCTCCGAGCTCTCGAGGTACTCACGGAGAAGGTCCGGAGTGGGACGCGGCGATGCGTACAGCGAATCGCAGTCCCCGCATTCCACGTAGCGAAAGCCCTCCTTCTCGAACGCGCTCCGTGCGCTGGAGCCTCCGCAGAATGGGCAGGGAACCTGGACGAACTCGCCTCGCCGGGCCGCCAG
The DNA here is from genome assembly GCA_963749835.1 of uncultured Acidobacteriota bacterium. GTDB lineage: Bacteria > Acidobacteriota > Vicinamibacteria > Vicinamibacterales > 2-12-FULL-66-21 > JALZOC01. The sequence continues at coordinate 365,019 of CAVVOD010000001.1, read as the reverse complement.
GCGCGCCGCGTCACGCTGCAGCCGGTCGAAGAACTCATCGAGCAGCGCCTGGGGCCGGATGTCGTGTTCGCGCATCACGCTCATGGTCAGAGGACCCGCTGGTGCGGCGTGAGCGTGCCGGCGAGGAAGTCGAGTGCGTTGCGCACGCATCCCCGCTCCATTTCAGTGCGGGTTTCCACCGTCAACGTCGCGGAGTGCGGCGTGAGGATCACGTTGGGCAGGTCGCACAGCGGACCGCTGTACGGCTCCTCGGGATACACATCGAGACCCGCGCCGAAGAGGCGGCCCGAAACGAGCGCTGCATGCAGCGCCAGTTCGTCCACCATGTCCCCCCTGCCCAGGTTGATCAGGATGGCTCCCTGCCGCATGTGATTCATCTCTGCCGCACCAAGCGTGAACGGCGCGGCGGGGGACCGCGCGGCATGAATCGACACGATGTCACAGCCGGACAGTAGCTCCTCGAGCGGCACAGAACGAACCTCGTGCGCGGCGCACCACGCGCCGTCTGGCGCCGGATCCACGGCCCAGACCTCACTGCCGAAGGCCTTCACCAGCGCGGCCACGCGCCGGCCGATGCGACCGAGCCCGATGATGCCGACCCGTCGTCCGCCGAGTAGGTGCGCCTCGAGCCGGGTCCACTCGCGCGCCTGCGCCGCGAAGGCCTGCCGCGGGAGATTGCGGCTGAGCGCCAGCATCATCGTGAGGGTCAGTTCGGCCACCGCGGCCACGGGCGCGTCCGGCGTATTCGCGACCGCCACGCCTCGCTCGCGCGCCGTGGACAGATCAATCGCGTCCACGCCGACGCCGCACCGGCTTATGCATCGGAGGTGCGGGAGCCTGGTCAGTGTCTCGCGATCGTAGGGTTCGACGCCGGCAATGACCACCGTGGCTTCCTGACCTCCGGCCACGAGCTCTGCGGTCGTGATGCGCTTGCCCGATCCGTGGATCCTGAACGGCACACCGCTCGCGTGCAGCATCTCGAGCGGCTGCTGGTCGTATTGGGCAAACGTGGACAGGGTGACAAAAATCACGCGGGGCCCTCGTCGGAACGCGGCAGCCGATCGGCAATCGCATCCACAAGTTGCAGGAGATCCGGAAACGCGCGCGGACGAGGCGCGTCGAACGGCAGTCCGCTGTCGCGCGCGATGAACTCGACGCCGGCCTCGAGCGCTGCGCGCTGGTCCCCCGCCGAGTCACCGATGAACAGCACGCCCTCGGATCCGCCGAACGCCCCCACGATATCCGTTACGGCGGCAAGCTTTGACCAGGGGGGACAGCCGTACACCCGGGTAAAGTATTCGGCCAGCCCGCGGCGCTTCAGGATCACGTCCAGCTCGTCCTGTGGCGTCACGGACGCGAGGAACACCGGCACTGCCGCGTGGGCGCGAGCCAGGAATGCGAGAGCCCCGGGCACGAGAGGACACGCGTCGATCTGCCGGAGCATTTCCGCGGAGAATGCCGCCGCGAGCTGGTCCACCAGCGGATCGTTCCCGGACCGGCCGAGGTACGCGGTCACGAAGTGCCGGAACTTCGTGAACCGCGAGTCCGAGACGTGCGCATGGTGATAGGCCATCATCGCACCGGCGTGCTCCGGAAACCCGGCGAACACGGACTCGAACGCGTGTGTCTTGAGATCGTTGGACTCGAGGATCACGCCGTCGAAGTCGCTGATGATCGCCCGGAGTCCCCTCATCGGGTGCGCGCGACGGCCGCGGCCTGCTGGTGCAGGGCCCGGCACGAATCACCAAGGAAGAGGATGTCGGTGCCGAGCGCGATGAACCGGTAACCCTGCGCCAGATACGACTCGAGCTCGCCGGCGGCACGGTCGGGGTGCACGAGATGAATGCCCGGCGCGAGCCCGTGCGCGAGCGTCGCCGAGAGCACGCGGCCGCGTGCCGCGACCATCTGCGGATGATCCAGCTGCCCGGGCAGCCCCATCGACATCGACAGATCGTACGGGCCGATGAACGTCCCGTCGATGCCCGGCACGTCCAGGATCTCTTCGATGTTCTCCACCGCGTCCTTGTGTTCGATCTGGACCATGAGCAGCGTCTGATCGTTTGCCGCGGCCACGTATTCCGCGAACTTCGGTCCGTATCCATGCGCCCGCGCGAGGCCGACGCCCCGGAAACCGAGCGGCGGATACTTGGACATCTTCACCGCCAGCTCGGCATCCGCCCTCGTGTTGACCATCGGCACGATGACGCCCGCGGCCCCGGAGTCGAGGACCGCCTTGCACTGGACGGGATCGTTCCACGCCAGCCGGACGAGGGGGACCGCCCCGGCGTGCTCAATCGCGATGATGAGCCGCAGCACTTCGGAGACGTCGATCGCCGTGTGCTCGGTCTCGACCACGACCCACTCGTACCCGGCGCCCGCGAGGATCTCCGCAATCGACGGGTGCGCCATCGACATCCAGGACCCGAGCGACGGCTCCCCCGCCTTCAGCTTGCGTTTGATCTCTGCTGCCAGCAATGACGCTCCTTGTCGGCGGAGTCAGACCCGCCCTCGACCAGACCAGATGGTGATCTATGACGCCAGACCGACGCTCTAGCACCCTGGCACTTTCGCACCCTGCGGCCTGGCCCTTTGCTTTTTCGCGATGTGCGCGTGTGCAGAGCAGTCCGGTCTGGGCCTCCCGCTTCGCGTCGTGGCAAAACGGGCCCTCCGGCGCGTGTCTCACGGACCGGCGTCGCTCGGGGTTTGCCGCTACGCCGGTGAGCCGACTGTTCATCATCGGGGTTCGCCGATCGCCGATCGCGTACTCCTCGGCGCCGCCGCAAGGGACGCCTGCGGGCTCGTTTTGGTCAGCACGCGTGTCACGCCGCTCAGAGGTCGCCCCAGCCCGAACTGCCCTGCACCCGCACTCGATACCGACTCCCACGGTGCGACGACTCCGTACCACCCTTGGCACCCCGGCCCCTCTTCTTCCGCCTGAAGGCGGAAGCCACGGAGTCCCGAATCCCGAGTCCAGGAATCCCGAGTCCCGAGGCCCCGAATCCCGAATCCCCGAGTCCCGAATTCCGCCCCCGGCCCGCCTTCGCCGCGAAGCGGCTTCGGCGAGGTCTCGCCATAGCCCGCACGAATCACTGAGCGGGCGGAGGCGGACACCCTGGCACCCTGATTTGTTACGTTCTCCGCCTCACCACGAGCCTCGCGAACGAGGCGAGCCGATGGCGCTGCAGATACTCCTGGAACTCCAGCCGCGCCGCCTCGTCACGCTGCAGCACGATTCTCGCGAACCCCCCGGGGCCAGTCGGCGTCCGGCGCCGCCAGCATCGCCTGGCGGACGTTCTCGACGTCGAACATCCCCGGGGTGCTGAGCTCGATGAGGCTCCAGTCCGGCGCGCGAAACAGCCGCGAAAAGCCGTCGATCGACAACAGGTTCAGCTTGTCCGGCGGCGTCATCGTCGGCGATCGCTCCCACAGGACCTGGAGGTCGAAGCCGCTGACGCTGGGCGCCGTGACGAAAAAGAGACCGCCCGGGGCAAGCGCATCGCGGACGGCAGCGACCAGCGCGCGCACGTCGGACGCGCGATCGAGCACGTCGAACGCAGCCACGAAGTCGAGCCCCGCCGCGGACCACGATGACGCATGGGGGTCGGCGGACGTCAGGTTGCCGAGCGCCGGCGACTGCGCGCCGAGCTCCTTCAGGAATGCCGGACCCTGGCCGCTGAGATCGAGGCCGGCGCGCGCGCCGGGCCGGTGCTCGGCAAGCGCATCGAGCACCCACTCGGCCCTCGGGCGAATCAGCTTGTCGAGGCGCGCCGCCCTCGTCTCGCCGAGAATGCGGTCGCGCCAGAATGCCGCAGCGGGCGATGACTGCGCGTACTCCGCAAGCGCCGATGGCTTCGGCCTGGGGGAGACGAACACGCTCGCGCACGTCGCGCACAGCCTGTAGGCCAATCCGAGCTTCGTGAAAGCGGCCGATGCCTCCGTGCCGCCGCACGCCGGGCAGGGCACCTCCACGAGCGGCCCGGACACCAGCGCCGCCACCGACGTGCGGGTCAGCGCGTGGAACTCCTCCAGCAGCGCGCCCGGATGGATCTCGAAGTCCACGAGATCCTGCAGCGAGACGACGGTCTTCATGCGCGCTCCTTCTGACGGGCGAACGGTGCGTTGGCCGGGATGCGGTAGACGCGATCCACGATCTCCATCACGCGCAGCGCGTCGAGCGATGTCCCCTGCGTCACCGGCGTGTCCTCACGGATGCACGACACGAAGTGATCGACCTCGAGCTCCCAGGACGGATCGCGATCGTAGTACGACATCTCCTCCCGCGGGTTGCCGACCGCCGCCGACTCCCCCCGCTGCGGCCGGCGCCCGATGAGCAGCGTCTCGCGTCCGTAGCTTCCCGTCTTCGACAGAAGTCCGGTGATTGCCAGGTAACCGCGCTCGAGTCCGATCTCGAGCCGGAAGGTATGCTTCCACGCCGTCGCCGAGGAGTGCAGCTGCGCCATCTGGCCCGATGCGTTCCGCAGCAGAACGAAAGCGTTGTCCTCGACCGGAATGTCCCAGTGCGACGTCACCGCCATGCCCATGACCTCGTCGAAGTCGCCGCAGAAGAACCGGAACAGATCGAGCATGTGGATGCCCTGATCGAGCAGGATGCCGCCCCCGCCGACCGCCGGATCGTTCCGCCACGACCGCTCGAAGTTGTCGCCTCCCGACTTGCCATAGACGCCGCGCAGCGTCAGCACACGGCCGAGCGATCCGTTGTCCACGAGCGCCTTCGCGTCGGTCACGCCTGGATGATGGCGATGGTTGAAGCCGAAGATCAGCTTGCACCCGGGAGCGGCCGCCTCGGCGGCCCTGATGCGGACGACATCCTCCAGCGTCCGGCCCGGCGGCTTCTCGCAGAATGCGTGGCAGCCGTGCTGCAGCGCCGCGATCGTCACCTCCGGCGTGAGGCTGTTCGGCGTGCACACGAAAACGACGTCCAGGCCTGACGCCAGGAGTGACTGATAGTCGGGAAACACCGGTGCGCCGAACGACTCCCGATCCACGATCCGGGGGTCGGTCACCCCGGCCAGGATCAGGTCCGGATGCGACTCGACGTTCCGCCGCCGGATCTCTCCCATGTAGCCGTAACCCACGATGCCCGCGCGAAGCGGGGTCCTGCTGCTCATCTCGTTACCATCGTCCGATCGTACAGGGCGCGCTGCACGGCGTTGTCGTGCAGCCACCGCTCCACCGCGGGGACGTCTTCGGGGCGGTCAACACCCACGGTGGTGTATTCCACCACCACGCCATGAATCGGCACACCGTGCTCCAGCAGCCGCAGCATGTCCACCGACTCCGCCCGCTCGAACGGCGTCTCCGGAAGGCTGGAGTAGCGCCGGAGCAGATCCGACCGGAACGCCATGATGCCGGTCTGCCGGTAGATCGGGCACTCGACGCGTTTCCGGTAGAGTGGAATTGGCGCGCGCGAAAAGAACATCACCCGCCCATCCTGCGCGCAGGCCGCCTTGACGATGTTGGGGTTGGACAGATCCGCGTCGCTCTCGAGCGGCGACAGGAGGTTCGTGCACACGACATCCGCGCGGTCGCGCAGCGGCTGCGCCACGCGCTCCACGGCGTCCGGCACGAGCAGCGGCTCGTCCCCCTGGACCATCACCACGATATCGCCGGCCAGTGAGCGCATGGCCTCTTCGACACGATCGGTGCAGCGCTCGTGGGTATCGGCCGTCATGACCGCCCGCCCGCCCAGCGCGGCGACCGCATCGAAGATGCTCGCATCGCAGGTCGCGACGACCACCTCGTCAATGCCGGAGGCGAGGAGCGCCCTGCGGCGCACGTGCTCGACCATCGGTAATCCGAGAATGGGGACGAGCGGCTTGCCGGGAAAGCGCGACGACGCCATGCGCGCCGGAATAACGACGATCGTTGTCGGCAGTGTCACTGGATCTCAGTCGCGTGGGCCCGTGGCGCGGCCAGTGTCTCGGCCGGACCCGGAGGGCTCAGCGGCCGAAGGACGCGCGCGGGATTGCCGCCCGCAATGACGTTGGTGGGGATGTCGCCGCTGACCAGGCTCGACGCGCCGATGATGGAATTGTCGCCGATGGTCGTCCCTTTCAGAATGACGGAATTCATGCCGATCCATACGTTCGATCCAATGATCACTTCGCGATCGGTTTCAGCTGTGGAGGAAATCAGGCGCGCGTCGGGTGGCCACTGGGCGTGGAAGTCCGAGTCCACGATGATGACGTTCGGAGCGATCATCGTGCCCTCCCCGATTTGTACCAGCTTCTTGCTCGTAATCGTCGTTCCGTTCAAGCCGACGCGGTTGCCGATTCGGATCTCCCCACCCGGGTACGTCGTGAAGCTGCACCGCGAGAAGAGCGTGATCCCGGATCGCTCGGGAGACGACACCATGTGGAGGTGGTCGCCGATGACAACGCGACTGTCGGCGAACATCATCACCTTGAAGCGCCCCCAGATACGCGGCTGCCGGCCGACGGCCAGATCAGGATAGATCACCCGGAAGAAGAGCAGTGCCGCCTGTCCTGCAATCGCCCGGGCGCGGAACAGCCACACCGCGACGTAGACGCGCGCGATGAAGACCCGGAGCCGTCTCACGCGGCCCCCGGGCGCCGGAAGATGTACAGGTAGAAAGCGGACGACTCCCGATTGGCGATCTCGACGGCGTGCCCCTTCTCTACCAAAGCCAGGCCCGCAATCTCGAGCATCTTGATGACGCCGCGGGTGTAGCTGTCTCTTCCACCATCGAGCTCGATGAGAACAGACTTGACACGGCTGTCGGCAATTGTGGCTCGGGCGCCCTCGACGATCTTGTCCTCGCGGCCGTCCACATCGATCTTGATGTGGGTCGGGAAGGCTGGCGAGAACTGCCGGATGAGGCCGTCAATGTCGAAGCCGATCATGGCCTGTTCGAAGACCGCGGCAAACGGACGCCCCTGCCAGTCACTCGCCTCCGCAAAGCTGCTGAGGGCGCTGCCTACGTCGGTGCTCTGCATGTGAAACCCTGCCAGCCGGGTGTCGTCACTGAATGCAAGACAGTACGCGGAGATTCTGTCGTCCATCCGGTTGATTTCGATATTGCGATTGAGCAGATAGTAGTTCCCGGCGGACGGCTCGAATGCCAGGGTCTTGATGCCCCTCAGCCCCGCGTAGAGCGAGTACGACCCCACGTTCGCGCCGATGTCCCACAACACGTCCCCGGGCTTGAATGTCTCGATCCATCGGAGGGTTTCCGGCTCCTTGGTCAACAACGTGCGGGCCCGAAACTCCGGCAAGTGACCCGGACAAAAGAACCGCAAGGTGCCGAACGGTGTCGACGCCTCGATCGTCGGAGACAACTCTTCCGCCAGCCTGGCGGTGATGGCGCCGGCCTGGCGTGGCCCTGCAAGCCGAATGGCGCTTTTCAACAGCCGGACGGCTGCGCTCAGCGCGTTCTGTCTGATGCTCATGTCCGATAGTGCGCCATCTGTTCAGTGCCTTCCGCCGCGGGATGCTTTCGAATGGGTGTTCTACTGCGGCAGCACGCCGCAGTCCACGTTGACGCACTGGCCCGTGATCGCGCCGGCGGAGGCCGAAGCGAGCATCACGCACGCCGCGCCGATCTCGCTGGCGAGCGGAAGGCGTCCAAGTGCAGTCTGGGTGCGAGCGAACTCAGACAGGTACACGTCGATGTCCTGCCCGCGGGCCGGCGACTGCGGATCCGCGAGCGCCTCCCGGACGCCCTCGGTCTGCACGTACACCGGGCACACGGCATTCACTCGGATGCCACGAGGCCCGAGCTCCTTCGCCAGCGACTGCGTCAGGCCGTTGACGCCGAACTTGGCCGCGCAGTAGGCGGCATTGTTGGCACTGCCGCGTTTCCCCGCCAGGCTCGACACGTTGACGATCGCCCCGCCGTCTCCCAGATGCGGCCCGGCCGCCCGGCAGGCGAACAGCACGCTCGACAGATTTACCGCGATCATCTCCGACCAGAAGGCGTCGTCTATCGATTCGAGCGGACGCCACGCCGACGCGCCGGCGTTGTTCACGAGCACATCGAGCCGGCCGCCCCACGTTCGGGCGTGGCTCACGGCACGCTCGACCTCGTTCGAGAGGCGGACGTCCACCGCGACGTGGATCGCGCGATCGCCCAGCTCCACGGCGAGGCCGCTGTCGTGACGCGACAGGATGGCGACGCGGTCGCCGGCCGCGTGGAACGCCCGGGTGATCGCCGCGCCGATGCCGCGTCCGCCCCCCGTGACCACCACGACCCGAGATCCGGTCGTCATATCGCGTGTCCCTCGTCTGCTGTCATCCGCCGGCTGCTCTCCGTCAAATCGTCATCGCGGTGAAGCCACCGTCCACCGGGATCTCTGCACCCGTCACGAAGCTCGACGCGTCGGAGAGCAGCCACAGCACCGCGCCGACGAGCTCGGATGGCTGCCCATAGCGCTGCATCGCCGTGTGGCCGAGAATGGCTGCTTCCCGCTCGGGAGTGATGAAGTGCTTCATGCTCCACTCCGTCGGGAAGAAGCCGGGCCTGAGCGCATTCACCCGCACGTTGCGGGTGGCCCATTCGCGCGCGACGTTCTGCGTCAGGTTCTTCACCGCCGCCTTGGCCACCGAATATGTGAACGCCTTCGACAGCGGCGGACCGGACGAGGCCGAGGAGATGGTCACGATCGAGCCCTTGCCGGCCGTCAGCATGTGGCCGCCGAACACCTGGCAGCCGAGCATCGTGCCGGTCAACTGCACCGCGAGGATGTTGTTCCACTCGTCCACCGGAATCTCGAGAAACGGCGTCGGGGCATTGGCGCCCGCGCCGAACACGGCGTAGTCGAGCCGGCCGAACCGGCCGAGGATCGCCGCGAGCGTCCGTTCGTAGTCAGCCTTCGACCGCACGTCGAGCGCCCCCGCCATCGCCTCCCCCCCGTCCGCCCGGATACTCTCGGCGGTCCGTTCCGCGGCCTCGAGGCTGACGTCGAGCACGGCGACGCGCACCCCCGCGCGCGCGAGCGCGCGGGACATCTCGCCAACGAGGTGGCCGCCTGCGCCGGTGAGCGCCGCGACCTTTCCGTCCAGTCCAAACAGCGTGGTCAGGTAATCAGACATAGTCGCTCAAGATTCGCCGCGAACGGGTCCGCCCCCTCTGAGCCGGCTGGAGACGAGATCGCGGACCATACCCAAATTTTCCCTGGTGATGACGCCGAGCGACGCGCCCAGCCGGAGAAACGCCCCCAGCGCGAGCAGCTTGACGATCGCGAGCACGGCATATGGCGTGTGCGCCGCGCGCAGCGCCAGGATGAGAAACGCGCTCCCGGCGAGCAGGCCGAACATCGCGACAAGCGGACCGGTTTCCCACTCGATCCGGAAGCACCGCTGCCCCACAACGAACGAGATCGTGGCGATGATCAGACCGGCCGCCAGGATGCCCCAGGCAGCCCCCACCGTTCCCCAGAGCCAGATGCCGGCCGCCCCAAGCGCGACATTGAGTACGGTCGAGACCGCCGCCAGCACCGAGATCATGTGCGTCCGCCTCGCGTACGCGATCTGCGGCATCTTGCCGAAGAACTGGATGCCGTAATAAAGGACCAGGATCGTGACGATGGGAATGGCGCCAAGGTACGTCCGTGGCGCGAGCACCCGGAGAATTTCCTCGGAAAAGATCGCCACCATGAACGCCAGCAGCGTCGACACGTACGCGAACGGCGTGAGGTAGCGGCCGATCGACGTGCCCGCGTCCGGGGCGCCCGAGAACATCCGCGTGTAAACCTGCGGGCCGAACACATTCTGCAGCGCGGTCATGTACGTAAACGCGATGTTCGCCACGCGCTGCCCGATGGAGTAGATCCCGACGCCCCCGAGCGACGACACCTGGCCGATCAGGTATTTGTCGAAGTTGTTGCCGACGACGCCGAGCAGGATCCGCGGGGTCAGCGGTAACCCGAGCTTCAGCGAGTCGGCGAGCAGGGCGCGATCGAAGCCTGGCGGACAGGGTTTGAGGAATCGAACCACCATCACCAGCAGCACCAGCGAGCTCGCCAGCAGCTGGCCGATGACGAGCCCGATGATCCCGGCACGCGCCCAGGCCACCAGGCCGACGGTCAGGACCGCCGCGAGCAGCCGCTCCGCGATCGTGTAGGCCGAGAACGCCGCCGCCTGCTCGGTGTTCCTCAGGTAAGTGAGGTAGTACGTCTTGATCCCGACGATGGCCGTGGAGCAGAGGCACCAGACGAGGATGTTCCTGTACGCGACGTCGCCGATGAGCCATTGCGTGATCGGTGTGCGCAACATCCAGGTGGCGAGCGCGCACATGGAGAACGAGAGCAGCGAGAACCCGACAACGGAGTAGAACAGCCTGGCGGGCTGCCGCCCCTCGCGATACTGGAAGAAATTCCGGTCGTAGGTAATCGGCAGGCCGACAGTCGCGAGCCCGCCCACCACGATCCCATACGCATTCGCGAGCGCCCACGCACCGAAATCCTCGGCCGACAGCAGCCGCGTGAAGATCGGGAGCGTCAGAATCGGGACGAGATTCCCGACAACGACCGGCAGCAGATACAGCGACGCATTCGTCACCTGCCGCGGCGTGCTGCTCATCGAGCCGCAACTCGGCCCACATCTGTCGTGCCCGATCGCTGGTGCGCGGTGATCCACGCACGGAGCTCGTCGGGGCCGGTCACGACCGGGATCCCGTGAGCGGCGCGATCGTCCTTCTGCACCAGACCGTGCGGATCGTAGTAGATGGAGGGCTTCCCCATCTCCCGCGCGAGAAGCGCCGTCGACGTGAACGGCATCGACACGACGAGCGCGCACCGCTCGATCACACGCACCGCGGAGATGTCCGGATCGACGGCCAGAAAGTACGGAGAGGTTTCGAGTCGCCGCAGCGTCGCCGCATACTGCGGATGCAGCCAGTGGCCAAGCTGTCGCTTCCGTTTGAAGACGACGGCACCGCCGCAGCCACTGACTCCTCGGTGGATGTCCGTCAGGAACCGCTGGGATGTTGCGGGCGTGTAGTACTCATCCGCGAGACCGAGGGCCCGATAGCCCGATGCGCGCCACGGCTGCACGTCGAACACTGCGACGCCTCCAGTCGGAATAGGCGGAAGCTCATGGCCACACGTACTGAACCAGATCGACCCGACGGTACGGATGTTCGCTTCGTCGCCAACGGCGCGCCTCACGAACTGCGCCTGATGCTCATCCCATACCAGATATAGAGGCCAGCTCATGGCCTGCCAGCTGTTGGCCTGTATCGGATAGCCGTTGGGGCGCTTGAAGCTTTCGCAATTGGTGGAATAAAAGTAGAAGGAGATCCGTGACCCCTGGCGCTCGGCGTCGTACGTCCACAGCGGCCGATAGATCCAACCGGAGTTGTGAAACAGGTATTCGCGGGCGAGCTGCGCCGGCGCATGCATGCGCGCCAGTGCGGCGCTGGATGCCTCGTGCAGCATCAGCGCATGCCACCATCGGCCGCGTATCATGTCGATCGCCGCGAGAACGCTCGCGGTCGCACCCCACGCCGCGTAGCGGATCGCGTCCGTCAGTGATGACAGCGGAGGAATGGGACGAGGCATCGGAACGACCGGCAGGCCGTTGACGCGCTCCGGAGCTGCGCCGGCCACGTCGTGGCAGAGCGCGTCGAGATCGGCGATGCGGTCCACCCAGTGTGCGTACCAGGAGACGATGTCATGGCTGCGCCCATCCGCTCCCGGCTGAGGGAGATTGCCGGCCGCTAGCTTGTCGAAGTAGGTATAGCGCCCAGGCTCGGCCGGGGTCCTCACGGCCGCGGAAAAGTTTCGGACCGAGTTGCGGCAGACGGACGTCACACCGTACCCCCACAGCAGGGCGACATATCCGGCCCACGCGAATGCGGAGCGCACCCGCGCCACTCTGAAACCGTGCCGCTCGACCACTCGCCGCCACTGCTCAGGCATCGGGTGCACGACCGGTGCCCCCGGTCGTCCCAATGCCGACAGGAGTGCCCTGTTCATGGGAGTCCAGGCAACCCGAATCAAGAGGGTCCTGCAGAACGATGCGCTCGGCATTCCCGACCCCTGCTCCGAAGATCAGCGACGATGCATACTTGCCGGCGAAGGTGAACCGGGTGTTCGTCATCGCCTCGCGCACGTCGCCAATCAGATCGAGCCGGTCCGATATCTTTAACGCGCGGTAGCCACGCATGATCGCACGAACCCGCCGGCGGCCACGGCGCTCGAGCCACGCGGTCACGAGCGGTATCCGGCGCGTCACAGCCGCCAGACCATGGTGAGCGTCTCCGGGTGTGGCGCCGGAATGTGCGGCGTTAGCTCGATGACGAAGCCCGCTGATTCGTACGTGCGAATCGCATGCGCATGGCTCGCGCTCACACCCAGCACAATCTGCGAGATCCCGCGATGCTGACGCAGCCACATTCCGCTAACTTCCAGCACTTCACCCGCGACACCACGTCCGCGCCAGGCAGCGTCGCCGATGAGAATACCCATCACCGCGTACCCTTCACGGGAGTTGACTGGCTCGTACTTGACGTTCCCGATATGCAGGGACGTCTGCCGGTCGAAGATGCCCAGGAACAGCACGTCGTCTCGATCGACGCGTTCGTGGAGGTAGTGCCGGAGATCGGCGAGGGCCTTGGTGTCCGCAGCCGCCGTGATGTACTGCGCGGCCTGAGGGTCGCGAAACCAGGCAAGGTACCGGTTGGTCGCGTCCTCAACGGTCAGTTCCCGCAGCAGGAACCGCGGAGTCGGGATTTCGATGCCCACTGTCAGCACAGGTCCCAGCGAAGCGCGGTGCCCCGCCGCACATCCTGAGTGACCCTGCGCCCCACCACCTGATCGAGATACTTCGGGGACAGGCCGAGGCCTGGCCGGATCGCACGCACGTTGTGGTGCGTCAGGACGTCTCCGGTCTTGAGGTCCTCGACGATGTAGAGCGAGCGACGGAACTGAATGGACTTCTTTTCCGCCTCGATGCAGCCATAGCTCACCTGACCGAGCGCCTGCCAGGCGCGATCGGTCTCGATGACGAGCTGTGCCATCTCCGCAGGCTCCATGGAGAAGTTACTGTCAACGCCGCCGTCGGCCCGGGTGAGGGTAAAATGCTTCTCGATCACCGTCGCGCCGAGGGCCACGCTTGCGACAGACGCCCCGACGCCCATCGTGTGATCGGACAAACCTACCTCGCAGCCGAACAGCTCACGGAGATGCGGGATCGTTCGCAGGTTGGTGTTTTCGGGAGTGGCAGGATAGGTGCTCGTGCACTTCAGCAGAATGAGGTCGCGGCATCCGGCCTCGCGCGCCGTGCGCACTGTTTCATCGAGTTCGGCAAGGGACGCCATGCCGGTGGAGATGATCAGGGGTTTGCCGGTCCCGGCAACGAGACGAATCAACGGTAAGTCGGCGTTCTCGAACGACGCGATTTTGTAGCACGGCACGTCAAGCGCTTCGAGGAACTCGACGGCCGTGCTGTCGAACGGTGTGCTGAAGGCGATGATCCCGCGTTCGCGCGCGCGATCGAAAATGGGACGGTGCCAGTCCCATGGCGTATGGGCCTCACCGTACAGCTCGTACAGCGAACGGCCGGCCCAGAGGCTTTTCGGGTCACTGATGTGGAACTCGCGCTCGTTCAGATCGAGCGTCATCGTATCGGACGTATAGGTCTGCAGCTTGATTGCGTGCGCGCCGCTCTGTGCCGCAGCGTCCACGATCTCCAGGGCACGCGACAACGACTGATTGTGGTTGCCGGACATTTCGGCAATGACGAACGGCGCGACGTGCAGGCCGACCGCGCGGCTGCCGATGCGCAGGTCACTGACCATCGGTGTTCGACGGCTGTGCCGTTTCGATCCTGAGGACATAGCGGGTGCCGCGGTAATCCATGAAGGCGGGGTAGCGATCGTTGTCCACCACGCGCAGGAGATTGAACTGCTCGGCGATCGTGCGATGCGGATCCAGCCGGCTGTCGTCCGGCCTTCGCTTCCTCAAATAGCCCCCCCCCTCGCCCACCTGGGGTGAGGGCGTGATCGCATCGCGACCTTCCACCGCGCGCGTCATGAGATCGATCTCCGCCGCAAACAGTTTCTCGTTGATCGCTGGAAGTAGCTCGTGCCCCTCGAGCGAAAACGTCACACGCAACCAGACGTCGCCCGTATCCAGCTTGTCCGCGGCTTCGAGCAGGCTGACCGTGATCTCGCGCTCGCCGTTCACAATCGCCCAGATGTGCGGCGACCACCCGCGACCCCTGGGCAGATCGCTGGCGTGGAGCACCAGGACGGCACCGTATCGTTGCCGGTCGGCGGCCAGGATGATGTGCCCGCACGACACGAGGAACAGCATGTCGCCACCGGGCAGCTGATCCTTCTGGAAACAGAGCGTCACGGAGTGGCCGCGCGCCTCCATCTCCTGCTGCCACCGATGCAGCCACGGCACCACAGGATGCCCGGGGTCTGAGGACAGTATGCTCAACGTCATGACATGCTCAACAGGCGGTCGCGAACACGGACGGCTCCGAGGCCGTCCACCAGGTTCCAGGCGGCGCGCGACATCACTGCCACGCGATTGGGATCGACCAGCAGAGGTCCGAGCACGCCGACGACGTCTTCGGCGGTCACACGAGCCGCCGGCGTGACCGTGACCGCCACACCACGGGACTCGAGCCCGGCGGCAATCGCGACCTGGTTGTGCGCCGTCGCCACGCAGACCGTCGGCAGCCCAACACAGCAGCGCTCCCAGCTCGTCGACCCCGCAGCGCCCAGCGCGATATCGGCCGACGCCATCAGCTCCGCCATGCGGTCGCTTTGCACGTGGCAGGTGTACCCGGCGGTCGCGCAGACCGCCCGGGTCCTCTGGATTCTGGGGTGCGACGCACCGATCACGACATCCACGCTGCAGCCGGTGAGGCCGAGACTGCGCAACGCCTCGAGCGCCGCCTCCGTGAGATTCTCCGCGTCGACACCGCCAAAACAGACCATCAACCGTTTGATGGCACCCGTCCGCGGGCTCACGCGCTCGCGCCACTGCTGGAACTCCACCCGGAGGAGCGCGTAGCGCGGGCCTATCAACTGCGCGCAGTGAGAAGGCACCATGCGGGTGTACCGCGTGTCCATGTCCGGGTAGACGTTCTGGTCGAGCAGCAGGTCGCAGTCGTGCGCCCGATCGGCCAGATCGTCGATCACGAGAATGCGCGCGGTGGCGTTCCGCACTCGCCTTTCCCACCGCGCATCGAGTGCGTAGTGGTCCACTACGACACAGTCCCAGCTGCCGTCGGCCAGTGCGCTGAGTGTGTCGGCGGCATCCACCTCCTGCGACGTTTCAAGCCAGTCCGCATGCGACAGTTCGTCGCCCGCGTCTGATGAGGCCTCGGCGACCACCGTGCATTCGTGTCCCCGGCCGCGCACGAAATCGCGCAGGTGGCACGGCAAGTGCCGGCTGATGAAAAGACTGCGTACCCCGCGGTCTGCCAGTGCATCCGCCAGAGTCAGGCACCGCATCACGTGGCCGATACCAATCTTCGGGGACGCATCGACCCGAAACGCGACGGACTGACTCACAGGATCTTTCGGAACACCGGCCTGGCGGGGTCCCCGGCAAGGAAGTGCTCGTATCCCTGCTCCAGCGCCTGGACGTAAACGTCGATCGACGCGTCGAACGCCTCGACGAACTGACGCACATCCTCTGGGGTATGCGAAAAGCACGGTATGAATACACCCTGAAAGAGGATGCCGCGCGCGATCATTTCCTGCATCAGCAGTGTCCGCAGCCCCGCGCTCGGTTCCCCGAAGCCATCGCGGCAGACGAACGTCACCATCCACTCGCACGGCAGCACCTGCAGGACGGCTTCGATCCCGCGCGCCCGCACGGCGCGTTCGCATTCACCCACGAGCTGCCGGCCGATGGCGTGGTTGTGGGCCACCACGTCGTGTCGCTCGAACTCGTCGATGGTCGCAAGTGCGGCAGCCATCGCGTGCGTCTCCGCGCCATGCGTGGTCGAGATCAGGAAGACCTTTTCCTCGCCCCGGGCCCGGATACCTCCGAGCTCCATGACGTCCTTCGTCCCGGTCAACGCGCAGAAACCGAAACCGTTGGCGATGCCCTTCCCCCAGGTCGCCATGTCGGGCCGGAGGTCGAATTTGGCGAGCGATCCCGGCCACGCCGTCTTGAACCCCGTGATCATCTCGTCCAGGATGACGAGGGCGCCGTTGGCGTGCGCCAGGTCGATCGCCTGGCGCAGGAAGTCCCCGGGCCGCCCCTCGCACGGGCATCCCGGTCCGCAGATGCTCCGCTCCGGCTCAGTAATCACACAGGCGATCTGATCCGGATAGAGTTCGAACAGCGCCCGCAACGAGGTGATGTCACAGCCGGTGAACGTCACCGACAGCTGCGCGATCTCGTCGGGCACGCCGCGGCTGCACGCCGTCCTGCCGATGAACCAGTCGTCATAGCTGTAGAAGGGATGATTGCCGGGAAACGCCACCAGCGTCCTGCCGGTCCTCGCGCGCGCCAGCTTGACGGCCGCGGTTGTCACCGTCGAACCGTTCTTGGCGAACTTCACCATGTCGTGCTGCGGAACCAGTGACAGGAAGCGCTCCGCCATCTCGAGCTCGAGCACTGAGGGACGCTGAAAGTTCACTCCACGATCGAGCTCCGCCTTCACGCGATCGAGGACCGGGCCGTAGGCGTGGCCGAGGCTGACCGACGTGAGCCCCATCGAGCAGTCGAGATACTCGTTGCCGTCCACATCCCAGACCCGTGCACCCTTTCCGTGGTGGACGGCGGCCGGTGCGCGCTCGGGAAACTGGTCATCCCCTTTGGAGTAGGTGTGCGCCCCGCCTGGAATGAGATCGTGGATCCGGGAGGAGTAAGCCTTCGATTTCGTGAAGTTCGTGATCAGCGTGTTCGTCTTCATCGTGCAGCGTCTCCGTCGAGCGCCTTGCCCCACAGGTCCATCGTCGCGTATCCGGCTTCCGTGAACGGGGAGATCAGCGCGAGTAACTTCGGGTTTCGATCCAAGTATCGGACGATCTCGACCACCGGAATGCGAGGTGCGCTGGCTCGAAGTGCGGAATAGGCGGCGCGACAGACCACGAGATCCTCCGGATAGTCCACTGTCAGCCGAACGTCCTTTCGAGTCAGCGCCTCGGGCGGATCGAACCGGATCACCTTGAACTCCTCCGGATGCTCTCGGACGTAGAGCGAGCACAGCTCCGAGCGGTGTCTGGCCTCTCCATGGGCATGCGAGGTCTTCAGCGTCTCCAGCGTATAGATTTCGCACCCCGCGCCGTCGATGATGTTCCAGACGAACGTCGCATCGGACTGCTCATCCTGATGCCGTCGCCACAGATCCTCGACCGGCTCGAAATAGAGGAAAGGGGATTCGCTCGTCACCCGGAAGACATCGGTCGCGCCCGCACGCTCACCGCACTGGACGAGCCTCGAGAGCACGTCCCGCTCGTCGCCGACGATGAATGGCAGGCCGTGTTCGCCTGCGATGCGCTTGTACACCTCGTTCTCGACACCCTCGGAGATGCCCAGGACAATCTCCTCGATGCAGGGAAGGGTCTTCAGGCAGCCGACGATGTTGTCGAGAATCCGGACTCCCGCGTCGATGTCCAGGTTCTGCAGCGGCTTTCCGTACAAACGCGACCCCTGGTTCCGGCAGGCAATGGCGGCGACCAGGCGTCTCTTCATCTGCGTGTCAATCGAGATCGGTTACCAGAATCGGCGCTGACGCATCGACGTTCCGTCTCAGCGTCTTCGTGTACACCCGGTGCAGATCGATGATGGGGTGCTCGGCGGACGTGCGCTTCAGCGTGAGATCGGCCGGGCCGAGCGTGTCGCCTTGCTGGAGGGGGCGGCGCGCCACGACGTGGCGTTGAATCGTCGCCCGGTAGACCTTCTCGGAGTCGCTCATGCCAAAATCGTCCGTATCGCGGCTCGCACCATACGCCTGCGCGCATCCTCGAACGACGCGCACGAACTCGGCGAACTCGTCGGGATTGAGCGCCGACTCGTAGTCCTCGAGCAGCATCCCCCGTCCGAGCGTGAGGTGCTTCTCGAGCAGCGTGGCGCCGGCACCGACCGCCGTTGCGGCGAGCGCGAATCGCAGCGGGCTCTCGGGTGCCGCGTGGTCGGCAAAACCGAGCGTCAGGGCCGGATGCGTTTGGCCAAAGCGATCGGCAATCAGCCGCAACCGCGAAATCTGATTGGCATCGTCGGGGGTGGGGTACGTCTGGAACCCGAGCAAGACGACGACCGGCTTCGCAGACAGAATCTCGAGCGCACGCTGAAGGTCGGAAGCCGGTGTCCCGCCTGCTCCGAGGAGCACCCGCGGCGCCAGGCTGCGGGCGACCTCTTCGAGCAGTCCGACATTGGCGACGTCGGTCGGATGGATCTTGACGGCGGCCGCGCCCGCACGCTCGGCTACGCGGAGGCTTCGTGCGCCGAAGATGTCGAGGTGGAGCTGAATCTTCAGCTCGGACGCATACCTCCCAAGCCCCTCCCAGACGTCGTCGCTCATCTCCAACGACTTGAACAGTTCGTAGTACTTGTAGTCGGGCGTCGCGAGCTCGTCCGCGTAGACGAGCTGATACTTCGCTGCGTCAGCTCCGGCAGCGGCAGCGGCCCGCATCAACAGCCTGGCCTGATCGGGCCGTCCTTCGAATCCTTGCCCGAGCTCGGCGATGATTTCCACCGTCACGAATCCAACTCCCTGTGTGCGCAGCGCCCCAACAACTTCATGCAGAGCGGATCAGTCTGGATCGCCGAGCTGCGGCGGCGACAACTCGTGCCGGATTCACGATAACGCTCCGTTGCCGCTGACAGCGAATGCACTTCGTGCCCGTCGGTTACAGCGTACCAGAGACGCCCCGACTGGCTTCCTGCGCTGGACTGAAACATTTGAGTTTAGCGCGACTTCGATCCCAACCGGGAGCTGATCGTAGCCGCACCGCTGAACGCGGCATTGCGCGCCGCGCTGACGATTGAGCGCTGGCTGCTTAGAGCGGGGCTTTCATGGCCGGCGGGCGGCTCATGGCTGGTGATCGCCCGTCGGTCTGCGACAGGTTCCCAGGCACGGCGGGATGCCGTTTCAGGCGCAACGCCGGGACTTCGATGAATCGGTACGACACGTAGGCCGCGCAGACCGACACGACGATCAGTACCCACAGTCGTGCGTCGATCCATGGCACGTTGCCCTGAAAATAGGCGTGCCACGCATACACGCCGTACGACAGTGTCCCGAGCCACATGAAAGCCGCGGCGATCGGGGGTGCCGGAGCGCGCCTCTGCTCCGCCAGGCCGGCGTGGGCAACGATCAGCAGCAGAATGACGACGTCGATCAGAAGAATCCCGTTCACCGACCAGAACTGTCCGGACGCCTGGTGATATAGCCAGCTGCTGTATCCAATAAAGCAGCAGGCAGCCAGGAGGGCCAGCCACGATGTTGACCGCGCGAACCGGGAATCGCGCACCAGGCGGCATCCCGTCATACCGGCGAAAAAATGCGGAAGGTTCGAGACGACGTTCCGGCCGTCGAAGGACCACCCGTAGCGCTCGACCGTGTACCGGATTCCGTAAACCATGACGGCATACACGGCCAGCGCAACCAGCGCCTGATAACGGCTCTTCAACAGGAGCGGCACCATGAGCAGGGGAGCGAGCAGATAGAACTGGAGCTCGATACCGAGCGTCCAGAACACGCCGCTCAGAAGGTAGTTCTGGTTGAACTGGAGAGCGAAGAACTGCGCCGGCACGTCCCGCAGGGTCAGTGGGTTCGTACCGGTCATCAGCCAAATGGTCACCCAGCCCAGCAAACTGAGACCGAGAAACAGCGGGTAAATGCGCAGCACGCGATTCAGGTAGAAATCCTTCAGGTCGGCAGGAATGAGACGGTACCGGCGATGGATGAATCCGTATGCGATGACGTATCCGGAGATGCCGAAAAAGAGCCACACCGCCGTGCGGCCGGGAGGGTTGAACATCGGAGGGAACGTCGCCTTGTATCCTTCCACGTGCCAGACGACGACCGAGACGGCGGCAAGCCCTCGCACCATGAGCAGCAAATCGATCGGCCTCCGGGAAGCCGACGCCGCACCCGCCCTCGCGGGAGTCATCATGCGAGGGTGCCCCATCGCGACGGATTCAACAGATCCCGATCCTCGGTCCGCAGCGCATCGGGAACCGGATCGGCGGGACCATCCGCGGCGGCAAGAATCTCGAGGAGCTGCTCCAGGCTGTCCACACCGACGACGACACGGGCGATCTCCGGAACGGCCAGCGCGTCCCGCAGGCATGCCTGCAGAGGTGACATGCCGGTCTGCGCCAGCCAGCGATCGAAGCCCTCCCAGAGCGGCGTCCAGCGGCGAAACGCCGGCTCGCGCCTGTCAGCGGACATCAGCAGCAATCCCTGCAGGAACACCGATCGCACATGAAGCTCGACGCCTTCCGCGGCGAGCCTGGTGAGCCAGCCGCTCGTGACCAGCCGACGATCGAGCAGGTTGAACGGCGCCTGCACGAGATCGCACGCGAACCGGGGCCAGAGCGCATCGAGCTCTGAAGGGTCATAAATCGAGATCCCGATCTTTCGAACCAGGCCTTCCGCCTTCAACCGCTGCAGCGCGTCGAACAGGCGATCGCCGCCGGATCCGAGCAGCTGATCCGGCCTGTGCAGCAGGAACCCGTAGGCACTGGGCACTTTCAGACGCGTCAGCGACGCACGCGCTGACTCCAGTGCCCATCCAGGAATGTCGTCGCACGCGTCGGGGAGCGGCGGGAGCTTCGAAACGACCCGCCAGTCCGCGACGCCGATCGTGCCCAGCCGCGCCTCGCTGTCGCCGTACGACGCCGCCGTGTCGAGCGTGTCGATCCCCGCCGATCGCGCGATCCGCACGATGGACGCCGCCGCATCCATCGTCACTCGCCCCGCGCGGTTCGCGATGCCGTACTCCAGGCCGAACTGCACGGTCCCGAGCGCCAGCTTCACCCGGTCAGCTCCCGGAGCGCGGAGATGACCCCATCCTGTTCAACCTCCGTGAGGTCGTAGAACAGCGGGATGCTCAACGCTTCCTCGTAGTACCGCAGCGCGTGCGGATAGTCCTCCGGCCGGTAACCGAGGCGGCGATAAAAGGGCTGCGCGGGCACCGGGATGTAGTGAACCTGCGTGCCGATGTTCCGGGCGCGAAGCGTGCGCATCACGTGGCCCCGGCTCGATCCGATCGCAGAGAAATCGATCCGGACGACGTAGATGTGATGGCCGCTTTCGTGGCGCCCGATAGTCTGCGCGGGCCGGCAGTGCCGGAACGTCGCAAAGGCGGCATCGTACCGCGCGACGAGCGCGCGCCGCCTCGCCAGGAACCTCTCGATCTTCCCGAACTGCGAGAGCGCCAGCGCGCACTGGATGTCCGTGATGCGGTAGTGATAGCCGAGCTCCTGCATCTCGCAGTACCAGGGATTCTGCACGCCGTCGGCGACGCCCTGGTCCGGCAGTTCCAGCGGATCGTCGAGCTTGTTGATCCCGTGACTGCGTAGCCGAAGGAGGCGACGGTAGGTGGGTTCGTCGTTGGTGGTGATCATGCCGCCTTCGCCGGCGGCGATCGCCTTGACGGGATGGAACGAGAAGATCGTCATGAGCGAGTGACTGCAGGAGCCGACTCGCTCGCCGGTGGGGTACGTGGCGCCGAGCGCATGCGCCGCGTCTTCGATGACGGCTGCTC
Organism: uncultured Acidobacteriota bacterium; assembly: GCA_963749835.1. GTDB lineage: Bacteria > Acidobacteriota > Vicinamibacteria > Vicinamibacterales > 2-12-FULL-66-21 > JALZOC01. The sequence goes on along the minus strand of CAVVOD010000001.1, from coordinate 343,349 downwards.
CGGCGCGATCCGAGGCAGCCTTGATGGCGGGCATGTCGCACGGCAACCCCGCGAAGTGCACCGGGATCACCGCACGGACATCAGCGTTCTCGTCGAGGGTCCGCGACAGGCTCGCGGGCGACAGGTTGATCGTCCCCGGGTCGATGTCCGCAAAGACCGCGCGGCCACCGGCATACAGCGCGGCGTTGGCGCTCGCGACGAAGGTGATGGGCGAGGTCACGAGCGCGCGGCCGGGTCCCACGCCCGCCGCGATCGCGGCGAGGTGCAGTGCCGCGGTGCCGCTGGCCACGGCGACGGCGTACTTCGCACCGACGTACTCCGCGATGGCCCGTTCGAAAGCCTCGATCGCAGGGCCCTGGGTCAGTGTCCCGCTTCTGAGGACCCGCACAACCGCCTGGACGTCGTCGTCGTCGATATGGTGGCGTCCATACGGAATCATAGAGTGTGCAGTTCCCTGGCCAATCCGCGTTGCTCCTGTTCCTGCAGCCGTGCGAGATGCGTGTCGACGTTGCCGAGCGGCCGTCCCAGCAGACGGCGGGCGAGGCCGTTCGACAGGCTCATGTCCAGGGGACGCCGGACCAGCAGCGGTCGATCCGCCAGGACGCCCGTCCTGATCAGTCCGGCATCCAGCTGGAATCGCTTCGCGACCCGCAGTCCGAAGTCGTGCTTGGACAGGCGTTCGTCCCCCACCACGTGGACGATGCCACAGGCCTGGCGCGCGATCAGATCGTGCGCCGCGATCGCCAGCGGCTCGGCGAGAATCGGCGTGAAGAACACGTCGGTGAACAGCGTGATCGCCTCTCCCTGTCGCAGGGCTTCGATGATGCTGTCGCTGAACGACCGCCGATAGTGCGGGCCCCACCCGTAGAAGTTCGCCCTGACCACCAGCGCCCCCGGGTACGCCTCGAGCACGCGGCGCTCGGCTTCTGCCTTTGTGCGGCCGTATTCGTTCTGCGGGTCAACGGGCTGAGACTCGTCGGAGAGTGCCTCGGCCCCCCGGAACACATGGTCGGTTGATACATGAATCAGCGGCAGGGCCCGGCTGGCGCACGCGATGGCGACATTGACGGCGATCTCGACGTTCACCGCCCGCGCACGGACCGGATCCTCTTCACACGACTCGACGTTGGCCAGCCCCGCCGTGTGAACGACGATGCGCGGCTCGACCGCGTCGATCGCGCGCCCCACGTCGTCCACGGAGCCGAGGCTGAGCGCGTATGTGCCGGCGCCGGCGAGCGATACGGAACGTTCGTGAAGTCCGAGAGTGACCGGACCGCGTTCGCGCAGGGCAGCCGCCCAGTTGACCGCCAGCAGGCCGGATCCGCCGGTGATGAAAACCCCGTCGCGCATGCCGGGATCAGATCGCGCCGAACTTGCTCCGGTTGGCTTCGATCCAGGCTTTCAGCTGCTCGACCGGCATCCAGTCGGGATTGGTATCCGAGGTGTACGTGAAGTCGTCCGGGACCCTGGTGCCGCCGTTGATGCGGGCCGGGTCCGAGGACCAGCCGTGCAGGGCGGGCAGGATCTTGTAGTGCCCCGGATAGGCGTACGTGTGGATGGCGTCTTCCGAGCTGATCATCTGCTCGTGGATCTTCTCGCCCGGCCGGATGCCGATCATCCGGTGCGTCGCCTCCGGCGCGACGGCACGGGCGACGTCGAGGATCGTCATCGACGGGATCTTCTTGACGTAGATCTCTCCTCCCTGCATGTCCTCGAACGCATGCCAGACGAGCTCGACTCCCTGTTCCAGCGTGATCATGAACCGTGTCATGCGCGCGTCCGTGATGGGCAGCTCGCCGGTGTGCGCGAGGGACGCGAAAAACGGGATCACCGATCCGCGTGACCCCATGACGTTCCCGTAGCGGACGACGGAAAAGCTCGTCGCATGGGTGCCGGCATACGCATTCGCCGCGACGAACAGCTTGTCCGACGCCAGTTTCGTGGCGCCGTAAAGGTTGATGGGATTGCTGGCCTTGTCGGTGGAGAGCGCGACGACGCGCTTGATCCCGCGGTCGATGCAGGCGTCAACGATGTTCATCGCGCCGTTGATGTTCGTCTTGATGCACTCGAACGGGTTGTACTCCGCCGTCGGCACGATCTTGGTGGCTGCGGCGTGGACGACGTAGTCGATGCCGTCGAGCGCGCGTGCCAGCCGCTCCTTGTCGCGCACGTCGCCGATGATGAACCGTACCCGCGGATCGCCGGTGAACCTGAGCGCCATGTCCCACTGTTTCATCTCGTCGCGGGAGTAGATGACGAGGCGTTTCGGGTCGTACCTGGCGAGGGTCATCGGCACGAACGTGTTACCGAAGGAACCGGTGCCGCCGGTAATCAGAATGGAGGAGTTGCTCAGCATATTTGACGGAGTTGCTGTCTCAGGAATCGACCGGGGCGAGCGCGGCGTTCACTGGGCGAGATGCCTGTGCACCGAATAGGGGACATAGCTGGGAAGCCAGTGCGCCATCGCCCCTTCGATCCGTAACGCCCCGCCCGATGCCGCCTCTTCGGCAAGCACCTGGATCGCGTACGCGACCTCGGCGGCGTTCATGGGCTCGGTCTCTTTGACGCTGAGCACGGCCGGGTGCGCGGTGGGCTCGACGATGGCTCCCTGCTCCCACAGGAGCTCCTCGAGCTTCTCGCCGGGCCGGACGCCGGTGAAGACAATCGGCACGTCGAGCGGCGTCAGTCCCGACAGGCGGATCAAATCCTCGGCAAGCTGCACAATCGTGACGGCCTCACCCATGTTCAGCACGAACAGTTCCCCACCCTTCGACAATCCGCCGGCCTGCAGCACGAGGTGCACCGCTTCCGGAACGGTCATGAAGAACCGCTTCATGCCCGGGTGCGTGATGGTGATGGGGCCGCCGCACTCGATCTGCCTCTTGAACGTCGGTATGACGCTGCCCCGGCTGCCGAGCACGTTCCCGAAGCGCACTACCGAGAAGGCACGGCCGGACCGGCGGGCTCCGTCTCGAACGATGATCTCGGCCAGCCGCTTCGACGCGCCCATCATGCAACTGGGGGCCACGGCCTTGTCGGTGGAGATGAGGACCAGCCGATCGACCTCCGCATCGATCGCGGCGTCCACCACGTTTTTCGTGCCGATGGCGTTATTGGTGATCGCCTCCTCGGGGTTCTCCTCCATGAGCGGCACGTGTTTGTGCGCCGCGGCATGGAACACCACGTCGGGCCGGATGCGGCGGAAGCAGTCGGCGAGTCGATGTCGATCCCGGATGTCTGCGACGACGGTCTGCGAGTGAAGCCGTGGAAAGTGCTCACTGAGCTTCCCGGCCGCCTCGAAGAGGCTGTTCTCACCATGACCGAGCAGCACCAGGAGGGCGGGGTTGGCCAGGGCAATCTGCCGGCAGAGCTCCGAGCCGATCGAACCGCCCGCTCCGGTCACCAGAACGCGCTTCTGCGTCAGGTAGACGGCCGCCTCGGGCCGGCCGGCCAGGTGCTCCCGCCGCAACAGGTCGGCAATCTCCACTTCGCGGAGGCGGGAGACGGTCAGCTGCCCTTCCAGCAGCTCGAACACGCCGGGGACGATCCGTGAGGTCACGCCGGCCTGCCGGCTTGCGTCTGCCAGGGCGCGGACGATGCTTCCCGGGGCCGTCGGCATGGCGATGACCACATCGTCGATCCTGTGGCGATCGACGGCCGTCCCGAGCTCGGACAGCGGACCCATGACAGGCAATCCGAGCATCCGCTTCCCGGCCTTCATGCGGTTGTCGTCGAGGAAGGCCACGGGAATCATGCCGAGCTGAGGGTTCCGCCTCATTTCCCGTACGACGATCGATCCCGCGTCGCCGGCCCCGGCGACGAGCACGCGCCTGCCGTCGCCTTTCGGCCTGCTCGCAGGCCACAGCTGTCCCTCGTGGAAGAGCCGGACCGACATCCGCAATCCGCCCGTCAGGGTGAGCGTCAGCAGCCAGTCGATGAAGACCACCGAACGCGAGAACTCGCGAAAGCGCCCCGTCGTGGTGCCAAACGCCACGAACGCACCGACGGCGATCGAGCACACCGATACCGCGAACAGGACCCCGGCGAGATCTCGCACGCTCGCATAGCGCCACACCCTCCCATACATGCCCAGGAGCAGGAACACCACCGGCTTGATGATCAGGGCCGCGGTCAGGAAGGGCAGAAACTCCGGCCGGTGCTGCGGGAAGAACCAGTCGAACCGCAGGAGGAAGGCGGCGTACGCGGCCAGCGCGAAGAGCGGGAGATCGCCGAGCAGGATGTATCGGTTGCGCATAGGGGGTGCGCGAGCGCGGACACTCCGTGCCCCCCACTTACACGGCTCGGTACAAATCGTTGAGCGGTCGGTGGTTGGGCGCTGATTGTTCGGGCGTCGAACACACAATACTGAACACCGTGAACAGGGATGTCAAGACCGGGCGCTTGTCGCCGGCGATCGAAAAAACGGATCGTCCGACGTCCTGACGGCGGTGGTTTCAGCTCGGGCATACCGCTTGCCTCATCTGCACCGGGAAAGCAGGAGGCTGGCAGAAAATGGTAAAGAGTTTCTCTCGCGCATCCATACTCGGGTTGGCGTTGACCCTGGCGCTGCCGACGTTGGGCAATGCGCAGGACATCTTTCTCGCCTCCGGCGGCGCCGACCTCACGTGGAAAGGCACCGCGACCGGCGCGAACGCGGGCATCTGGATGGACCTGGGGTCCGTGAGCGCCGACACGCGCCGCGACCTCGTCGTGGGCGCGCCGGGCACGAGCGGCACGACCGGACGGGTCTACATGATTTTCGGCGGCGCCTCGCGCACGGGCGACCTGAGTCTCGCCAATGCCGATGCGGTCATCAACAGCTCCGGGGCCGGCAACCGGTTCGGCGCCTCGACGGCCGTCGGGAACATCCGGAACGTCGAAGGAACCGCCCTCCGGAATCTCGTCGTTGGCGCGCCAGGCGCCCTCTCCAATCGCGGCGAGGTCTACCTGTTCACCGCCGGGTTCGGATCGGGCGCCTCGATCACGACATCCAGCGCCGTCTTCAGAGTCCAGGGGGCGCCGGGCGATCAGCTCGGCACAGCGCTCGCGACGGGCGATCTCAACGGCGACACCTTTCGCGAAATCATCATCGGGGCACCTGGCAACAGCCGGGTCTACGTCATCAGAGGGGGCGCGTCGTTGAGCGGCACGCTCGATCTGACGGGCGGGGTTCCGTCCTGCGCGGCCGCCGCAAACGTCAACTGCTTCATTCAGGCACCCGGAATCGGCCGCAACCTCAGCGCCGGTGACGTGACGGGTGACGCCATCTACGACCTCCTGATCGGCTCCCCCTCGAGCAACGTCGTGTACCTCTTCCCCGGTGTGAGCGGAATCATGCCGCCTGCCGCCACGACGTCGTTCACGGGCGCGGACGCGGGGGATGAGGCCGGCACGTCGATCCGGATCCTGGACATCGACGCGGACGGCAGGAACGATCTGGCCATCGGAGCGCCCGGGGGTGACGGCCCGTCGAACGCCCGCGCGAACGCCGGAGAAGTGCGGGTGTTCCTCGGGCCCATCACCACGACCGGAGCACGCAGTCTCTCGTCGGCCCAGATCGTCTTCTACGGCGCCGCGGCCGGCTATCGCGCGGGGGACACGCTGGCGACGGGCGATATCAACCGCGACACCCCGAACGACATCGTGATCAACGAGTCCGGCGCAGGCAGCGGGGCCGGTGTGCTCGAGATCTACTACGGACGCAGCCGGGGCTCGATCGGCACCCTCCAGGGCGCGACGCGCGTCGTCGACTTCTCCGTCACGGGACAGGCCAACCGCCGCATCTTTGGAGACGGCGCGACCGGCCCGATCGGCGCGGTCCAGGTGTTCGAGGTCACCGGCGAAGGGGCGCGCGACATCATCGTCAGCATCCCCGCCTTCGACAGCAATACCGGCAAGCTGTATTTCACGATTTCGCCCAAGCTGCGGATCTCGCGGTCCACCATGGCGCTGACGGTCAATCAAGGGGGCACCGTCATCTCGTCCACGGCGATCAACGTGACCAACCCGAGCATCGTGACGACAGGGTGGACGGCGACGTTTCCCTCGGATGCCCCTGTTGATGAGCGCTGGGTCTCCGCCACGCCTTCGGCTGGCACCGTGGACCAGACGCACCCCAACTCCTTCAACGTAGTAGCTGCCAGCGCAGGTCTGGCTCCCGGGGTCCACACCGCCACGCTCGAGGTCACGTCCACGAGCCCGGATCTGACGATGACCCTTCCGGTGGAGGTGACCCTGACCGTCACCGGGGCGACCGTCGCGATCGACACGCCGGCCAACGGGGCAACCGTCAGCAACGGCTTCACGATTGCCGGCTGGGCGGTCGACCTCGCCGCGCCGACCGGCACCGGCGTCAGCCAGGTGCAGGCGTACGCCTATCAGTCGAGCGGCGCGCCGATCTTCCTCGGGACCGCGACGTACGGCGCGTCGCGCCCGGACGTCGGCGGGATTTACGGGGCGCGGTTCACGCCCTCCGGCTACTCGATGACGGTCAGCAACCTGGTCCCCGGCGCGAGCTACCAGATCTCGGTATTTGCGAAGAGCACGGTGACCGGCGCTTTCGCGAGCTCGCGCTCGATCAACGTCAGCGTCTCGAGCTCCAGCCCTGGCCCGTCGCCGGGCCCGACGGATCCGAATCCAAATCCTCCGCCGAACCCGAACGATCCCGGAACGGGCGGCTGCTCCGTACCAATCCCGAATGCGAACACGCGGGTCGCGGTCAACAGGACGGGCCTGTTCTTCGGGGCGACGAGCAATGGCGCGGTGAAGACCGCCGCGCAGCCCGCAACCGTCACATTCTCGGGAGGCTGCGGGACGTGGTCCGCGACGACGAGCGCGTCGTGGCTGACGCTGACTTCGGCGTCCGGCAGCGGGGCCGGCACCTTCACCGTCGGCGTGAAAGCCGGCACGTATCCACCCGGGGCCCCTTTGACGGGCACCATCACCGTGACGGCCCCCGGTGTCGCGAACTCGCCGCTCACGATTCCGGTGCAGCTCCGCAAGTATGCGTCCGGCGGCAACCCGTTCGGCGCCTTCGATACGCCGGCGAACAACGCCACGGGCGTCGTCGGATCGATTGGCGTCACCGGGTGGGCGCTCGACGACATCGGCGTGACGCAGGTCACCATCTGGCGCAACCCGATGCCCGGTGAGGCCTCGGCGACCAACGGCAAAGTGTTCATCGGCAACGCCGTGCAGGTGGACGGCGCCAGGTCGGATGTGGATGCGGCACACTCGCTGCCGTTCGACTTCCAGGCGGGCTGGGGGTACCTGCTCCTCACGAACATGCTGCCCAATCAGGGCAACGGTACGTTCACGCTGTTCGCCTATGTGGACGATGTCGAGGGACACCGTGTGCTGCTGGGGTCGCGCACCATCACGTGCGACAACGCGCACGCGACAAAGCCGTTCGGCGCGATCGATACGCCGACGCAGGGAGGGACCGTGTCAGGCACGGCCTATGTCAACTTCGGCTGGGTGCTGACCCCCACGCCGAATACCGTTCCGACCAGCGGCTCGACGATCATGGTGTACATCGACGGCGTCCCGGTCGGGCACCCGACGTACAACCAGTTCCGCAGCGACATCGCGACGCTGTTCCCTGGGCGCAACAACACCGGTGGCGCCGTCGGCTTCCTCACGCTCGATACGACAACGCTCGCGAACGGCGTACACACCATCGCCTGGGGCGTGACCGACAACGCCGGAAACGCGGAGGGCATCGGCAGCCGGTACTTCACCGTGCTGAACGGCGCCGCGTCATCATCCATCACCGTCGAGCGAAGCTCCAGCACGCAGTCCGCGATGGGGCAGGCGCTCGAGGTCCGGCAATCGGCGACGACCGGCGAGTCGATCGGCGACGCGGCAACGGCGCTCGACTGGGTACCGGTGAGCGAGACGCCGACGTATCTGCGAACGGGTTTCGATCAGACGGCCCCCCTGGAGATCGTGGACACGGACGCACGCGGCGTCAGCCGCGTGCAGGCGACCGAGATGAAGCGGTTCCAGCTCACGCTCGGCGCACCTGTTGCCGAAGGTGGGGATCGATATGAAGGGTACGCGGTGGCGAACGGGCGCCTGCGATCGTTGCCGATCGGCGCGTTCCTCGATCGCAGGACCGGTGAATTCTTCTGGCAGCCGGGTGTGGGATTCCACGGGACCTACACGCTGGTGTTCGTGCGCGTGGCCGGGGAGACGCGCGAGAAGATTCCGGTCGAGGTGCAGATCAGCGCGCGGTAGTGCGGCGAGACGGTCTCAGAACCGGGCCGCCGACACCGGCGGTTACGGTTCCGAACGTTAGCAGCAGGACAACTGATCGCGCGGCGGGCCGTCTTCACCCGAAGACGGCCCTTTCTTTTTGCGCGCCGCCAGGCCTGTCGCGGACGATGCCGGGTGCCCGATCCGCTCTTGACATTGCGCCGGAGCACGGCCGATACTCCATTTGCATATCTAATAGAGATCGGTGGGCCCGAATGATGCCGCTGCGCGAATGGCTTGCTCGTCTGTGGGGAACCGTCCGCCGAAGCCGGCCGGACGCCGATTTACAGGAAGAGCTCAGGGTGCATCTGGATTTCGCCGAGGAGGACGCTCGCCGCCGCGGGTCCTCGTCGGCTGCCGCGGCCCGTGCGGCACGGCTGCGGGCCGGAACGATCGCACAGGCCATCGAGGCACAGCGCGATCAGCGCGGCCTCCCCTGGCTCGACGATCTGGGGCGCGACCTGCGGTATGCCGGCCGCACGCTGGTCCGAGCGCCGGGCTTCACCATCGTCGCGGTGATCGTCGCACTGGTTGCAGGCTTCCTTCCCGCGCGCCACGCCGCGGCGATCAATCCGGTCAGAGCCCTCCGCGAACAATAGCCGCAGACCGCATCAATCGATCCTTCCAGGCAGGTTGCTCGCAAGCACCACCTTGCTGTTCTCCTGGCGGAGCTGCGTTGACTGGTGGCGTCATACGGAACTCTCCATAGACATGCCTCGTATACCCCGTTGACAGCTACTATGCAGTGCAATATAGTTCCGGCATCGTGGAAATAGCCGACAACTGGACGACGCAGCTGCGGAAAGGCGTGCTCGAGCTCTGCATCCTGAACGTGATCGGGCAGGGGCGGATCTACGGATACGACATCGTCAGGCACCTCCGGGACATCGATGCCCTGGTGGTGCGTGAAGGCACGATCTATCCGATTCTGAGCCGGCTGAAGCGCGACGGGCTCGTGCGCACCACGCTCGAGGAGTCGAGCGAAGGCCCGGCCCGCAAGTACTACGAGCTCACTCGCCGCGGAGACGAGCTGCTGCGCGAGATGAACGGCTACTGGGACGTCCTCACGCAGGGCATGTCGATTCTCAGACAGGAGACCAGGGAATGGCAACGCTGACCCACGACGCGCAATCCCATCTCGCGCGCTACCTGCAGCAGATGAGGGCTGCGCTGCGTGGACATCCTGCGGTCGATCCCGAGGATGTCGAGCGCGACGTGCTCGGCCATATCGATGCCGAGCTCGTCGGACGGCCGGAGCCGATCGATGAGGGCGATCTCCGGCGTGTGCTCGATCGACTCGGTGCACCGAGCCAGTGGGTGCCGGTCGACGACCAGAGTCCGTGGTGGGGCGTCGTCAGGGCACTTCGGCACGGTCCCGAGGACTGGCGGCTGGCCTATCTCTCGCTGGGGCTCGCGCTGCTGGGTGTCACGCTCTTCATCGGGGACGCCGTCCTCTGGCCGCTGCCAGCGCTGCTTCCGATTCTGGCATTCTTCCTGGCGCGCGCGACGATCGAGTTGCTCGACCACTCCGGTGAGCCCATCGGCGCGCGACGGTGGCTGATCTACCCAGTACTCGTGCCGTGGTATGTCGTGTTCGCCGTACCACTCGTGGTGTGGCCATTGGATCGAACCGTCAATGCGCTCAACTCGACGCCTGCCATCAGCGAGTGGATCGTGCGTTCCACTCCCGCGCCTTTGTGGGCGCTTGTTCCATCGATCGGCGCTCTCGCTCTCGGTCTATGGTGGATCTGTCTCGGATTGATCCTTCGCCGTTACCCAGTCGCTGTGCGCGCGATGGTGCGGCCGTTCGCCGACTGGTTCGAACGCCGTCATGCCGCGCGCATCGTACTGGGAGGCCTGCTGCTCGCTGCAGCGGCAGGAAGCATCCTCGCGACAATCTTGATCTAGCTCGGATAGGCGCAACAGCAAGCGATGTGGGCGCACGCCCACGTGCAGGAGGTGGTGTGTGAAGACGTCCACTTGGTTCGCTCTCGTGCTCGCGGCAGTCTGTGCGTCCGCTACCATCGTGCTGAACGCTCAAGCGTTCCCGGCGCAGGCCGCGGTGGCCCGTGATCCGATCGCAGCGATCGCAGAGGCTTTCAAGACCCATCGACTCGTCGCCGTGGGCGACAACCACGGAAATGTTCAAGGTCATGCCTTCCGTCTTGCGCTGATCCGCGATCCCCGCCTCGCAGGCGTTTTCAACGACATCGTCGTGGAATTCGGCAATGCGCGCTATCAGGACCTCATCGATCGGTTCATCCGGGGCGAAGCAGTCGCGGACGTCGACCTGCGTCACGTCTGGCAGGATACGACGCAGATTGAGGAAGCGTGGGACCTGCCGATCTACGAGGAGTTCTTTCGTGCCGTCCGCACCGTGAACGCGTCCCGCCGTCCCAACGAGCGGCTCCGGGTACTTCTCGGTGACCCACCCATCGACTGGAACGCCGTCCACAGCGCGAAAGATCTCAAACCCTGGATGGACCGTGATAAGCACGCGGTCGACGTGATTCGCCGCGAGGTCCTCGCCCGCAAACACCGCGGTCTCGTCATTTATGGAGATCAGCACCTCGTGCGAAGGAATACCGTGATCGGGGCACCTGACGAATGGGCTGATGGCATTGTCGCCCGATTGGAGAAGGCCGGCCTCACGCGGGTGTTCAACATCCACACGGACACGCGCATGGATCTGGCAGCCACGCAGCCGGAGATCGCCAGCTGGCCGCGGCCGAGTCTGGCGATGCTGCCCGGCACATCTTTCGGACAAACGGTCATGCAACCAGGCCCGAACCGCAAGCCGGTTCAGATGCAGGAGCAGTTTGACGCGATCTTGTACCTGGGTTCGCCGGCCGCCATGACCATCGCCCAGCTCGCACCGGCCCTGTGCGCCGACGCGGGCTACGTCACCATGCGTTCCAGTCGACTGATGTTGCTGCCGGCGCCGCAGGACGCCCCGTTCAATCCCGCTGACCGGCTGAAAGCGAGATGTGCATTTCCGAAGGGAGATGCTGACGTCATTGACCGCGATGCCACATTCACCGCACTGGTTCGAGCAATGCTGGTCGATGCTCAAAAGGGACTGGCTGATCCCGAACGGTTCTCGCCTGAACTGCGTCCCCGACTCGTGCTGTTCGTCCAGCGATATGCCCCCCGTATACTCGGGCCGATGGGCGAGCTGAAGTCGGTGACGCTCATCGGTGACGCGACGGTTGTGGGGCAACACCTGCGCCGTTATCGTGCCGAGTTCGCACATGGCCGTACTGTTTGGACCATCGGCGTCTCTCCCCAGGGAACAATCAGCTCGATGGACCCCGCACGCGAATAGCACCCTGCGCCGGGAGATTGCCTGGACTCTGCCACGTGGAGGCACGAGCCGGGCACGTGGCGGATTCGTCAGGCCGTCCGAGGTATGCCTGCATGCTTGGCCCAGCGGGGCAACGCAGCTATGCTGCTGGAGCCATCGAACAACGGACGATGCGATGAACTGGTCTCCTGATCCGCAAGCTCTTCGTGGCCGCGTGGCCGTCGTGACCGGGGCAACCCGAGGCGCCGGACGCGGGATTGCCGCGGCGCTCGGCGAAGCTGGCGCGACGGTCGTCTGCACCGGGCGGAGCACACGGGCACTGGGCTCATCGCGGTCGGACTATCACCGGCCCGAAACCATCGACGAGACGGCCGAACTGGTCACACGTCTTGGTGGAGACGGCATCGCGATCGCGGTTGACCACCTCAACCCTGGCGAAGTAAAACACTTGGCGGATCGGGTCGGCGACGTTCACGGCCACATCGATATCCTGGTGAACGACATCTGGGGGGCTGAGGTGCTCAAGGGCGGGCCCGCCGAGTGGAACACGCCGGTCTGGAAGCTCGATCTCGACAAAGGGTTGCGGATCCTGCGGCTCGGCATCGATACGCACGTGATCACGTCGCATCACCTGCTTCCGCTCGTCATCAGCCGTCCAGGCGGGCTCGTCGTGGAAGTGACAGACGGAACCTTCGAGTACAACGCCACTCACTACCGGCTGTCGGCGTTTTACGACCTGGTCAAGATTTCCGTCAACCGGCTGGCCTTCTCACAGGGACACGAGCTGAAACCACATGGCGCGACCGCGGTGTCGGTCACGCCGGGATGGTTGCGTTCCGAAATGATGCTCGAGAATTTCGGGGTCCCGGAAGAACGGTGGCGGGACGCGCTCGCTCCCACCGCCTCACCCAGGGCGCCCGCCGGCTTCGCCGTTTCCGAGTCCCCCCGCTACGTCGGACGTGCGGTCGCCGCGATCGCCGCCGATCCCGACCGTCAACGATGGAATCAACGTTCGGTGACGTCCGGTGAGCTGGCAGGGACCTACGGTTTCACGGACGTGGACGGGTCGCAGCCCGACTCCTGGAAGTACATGGCGGACGTCGAAGCAGGGCGGGACGTCGACCCCGAGAGTTACCGGTAAGTCCCACCGTCTGCTCCCAGGCGCACGTCATCAGTCATACCGCAGAGCGACCGTGGGCTCGATGCGTGCGGCCCGGCGAGCGGGGATGACCGCAGCCGCGAACGCCACAATGGCGAAGAGCAGCGCCACGGCGACGAAGGTCAGGACATCCAGCGCGGTCACGCCGTAAAGGAAGCCCGAAACGACATTCCGCAGTGCGAGCGCACCTGCGATGCCGATACCGATGCCCGCCACGCTCGGGCCCATCCCGCTCCGCAGGACGAGGCCGAGGATTTGTGCCGGTGTGGCGCCTATCGCCAGCCTGATCCCGATCTCCCGCCTCCGACGGACGACCGCGTAGGCACTCGCGCCGTAGACCCCGGCAATCGCGATCACCAGCGCGACGGCTGCGAAGACGACCAGCAACAGCGTGTAGATACGAGGTTCGGCCACTTCCTCTCGAAGCGCCTCGTCCATCAACTGGAGCTTGAGAATCGCCAGACCGCCGTTGACGTCGCGTATGCGCGACTCCACCGTCCTGGCCAGTGCGGCAGGACTGCCTACCGTCCGGACGACGACCGAGATCTGGCCCTCCTGTGGCTTGTAGAATGGCTGATCGCCGGGAACGAACACCTGCGGCGCCGGCTCCATGAGTCGGCCGCGATAGCGCACGTCGCGGACGACACCCACGATCGTGAGCCATCGTTTCGGATCCTTGTCGTAGTAGAACCGAAGCCGCTTGCCGATGGCCGTCTCCCCCGCCCAGAACCGCCGGGCCATTGTTTCGTTGACGACCGCGACCGGCGCGCTCATCGCCGAATCCTGCCCGTCGAAGACACGCCCGCTGACGGGAGACATGTCCATCGCCTGGAAGAACCGGCCGCTCACGCTGTTGAAGCTGGCCGCATGGCCCCGGTCCGGTCTAGGGTCGTCGCGTCCTTCGACATGGAAGGTTTCACGCTTGCCGCCTCCACGGAATGGCTGGTCCACGTGGACGGCCACCGCCTGCACGCCCGGCACGGCGCCGATGGTGTCGAGCAGTCGCCGCACAACGACATTGCGCCGCGGCGGTTCGGAGTCTGGCCGGGACAGCATCAGATCGGCGTACAGCGCCTGACGCGCGTCCATGCCGACGTCCACCTGGTGGAGTCGCAGGAAGCTGCGGACCAGGAGCCCGGCCCCCACGAGCAGGACGACGGTGAGGGCTGTCTGCGCGACGACCAGCAGGTTGCGGACGCGATGCTGCGCCGCGCCGCCCGACTGAGAGCGGCCGTCCTGTTTGAGAAGGGGCGCCAGGTCGGACCTCCAGACCATGACGGCCGGCCCCAGCCCGCTGACCAGCCCTGACAGGACGGCGATGAGCAGTGCGAAGGCGAGCCGGCCCCAGTCGAACGTCATCTCCGGCAGGGGCACGCGGGTCGAGAGCGACGCGACCAGCAGCTGGCTGCCCCAGAAAGCCAGCGCCGCACCCAGCGAGGCCGCGACGAGGGCGAGTGACAGGCTCTCGGTCAGCAGCTGTCGCGCGAGACGACCGCCACCTGCGCCCAGGGCGCTGCGCACGGCGAGCTCCTGCTGCCGCGCAATGGCGCGCGCCAGCACCAGGCCGCCGACGTTTCCGCATCCGATCAGGAGTACGCACACGCCGGCGCCCAGCAGCACGAACAGCGGTGTCTGCACGGATCCGAGGGCCACCTCCTGGAGCGGCACCACGTTGACTCCCCGCCCGTCGTTCGAATCAGGGAATGCTCGCTCCAGCGCGGCCGCAATGCCGTCGAGCTCCTGTTGTGCCGCAGAGACCGGGACGTCTGGCTTCAGGCGGGCCACAGCCCGGATGTAACCGCAGCTGCGGCACGGCCGCTCCGGCACCGGCACGATCAGGTCGGTCTCGCGGAATGCGGGAAACTGGAATCCGGGTGGCAGCACGCCGACGACGGTGTGACCGACGTCGTTCACCAGGATCGTTCTCGCCAGGACATTCGGGTCGCCCCCGTAGCGCCGTGTCCACAGACCGTGGCTGATGAGCGCCACCGGGTGGTTCGCGTGCTGCTCCTGCTCCGTAAATCCGCGCCCGAGTGTCAGCCTCACGCCCAGCACGGTGAGGAACTCATGAGAGACACGCAGGCCCCGCAGGGGTTCCGGTACACCGTCACCCGACAGGATGAACGGATCCTGCCGATAGGCCGCGGCGGCACTGAGCGCGGAGCTCTGCCGCCAGGCTGAGAAATCCAGGAATGAGGTCGTATCTCTCGACACGCCGCTCTTTGGCGTCGTGGCGAACAACACCACCAGTCGATCGGCATCCGGATAGGCAAGTGACCGCAGCACGAGCGCGTTGACGACGGTCAGGATGGCCGTGGTCGCGGCAATGCCGAGCGCAAGCGTCAGGATGGCGACCGCCGAGAAGACGGGATCGCGCCGCATCATGCGCAGGGCGTAGCGCGTGTCCTGCCACCCGCGCTCCGCGCCGGCCCATCCCCAGGCTTCACGCGTGGTTTCGCGGATGAGGGTCACGTTCCCGAACGCTCTCGTCGCGGCGACGCGGGCCCGCTCGGGGTCCGCGCCGGCTGCGACTCGTTCTTCCGCGTCTTCAGAAAGGTGGAACTGAATCTCCTGATCGAGATCGGACTCCCTGCGGCGCCAGTTCAAGAGGGCACGGAGACGGGCGTAGATGTGCCAGGACATCGCACCTCCCTATTCGACGGGCCGCGGCACGTTGACGATCGCGGCCGGGAATTCGTGCGGCCTCATTGTGGAGACACTCTACAACATAATATGTAGCGTGTCTACACAACAAGAAAATGGACACCACGGCCCTGCGGGGAACAGGGTGCGCTGTGCCGTGAAACCGGAAGCGTGCGGGCTCAGTCGTTTCTGAGCGTCGCGATCGGATCGACGCGGGCGGCGCGCAGGGCGGGAACCGATGCGGCCAGCACGCACGCCGTGACGATGAGGAGCAGGCTCCCGGCGTACGCCACCGGATCGAAGACATGGACGATCGCTCCGATCTGCGACGCAGCGGGCGTCGACATCAGGACGATCGCCAGCGCGGCGGCCAGGCCGCCGCCGACCGCGAGCCCGACGCCGACCGGGCGGAGCAATTGCGACAGCACCAGCCCCGCGACGTCCCGCGTTGTCGCGCCGAGCGCCATGCGGACGCCGATCTCCTTCGTGCGCTGCGCGACGACGTAGGACAGGACGCTGAACAGCCCCGACAACGTCAACGCGAGCGCCAGCCCTCCGAGCACGAGCGTCAGCCAGAAACCAATCTGAAGGAAATAGGTCTCCATCCGGGCCAGCGTCCGCATCGTCATCACCGTGCCCATGTTGGGATCGACGGCCGTGAGACGCTTGACCAGCGCGCGGCGCGCCTGCTCGGGGTCGCCATGGACGCGCACAGTCAGCGACGTTCTGGCAGTCGCGGAGCTGGTCGGCACGTATACGCCAGCCTCCTTGAACCCGGCCAGCCGAAAACCCGCCACGTCGCGAATGACGCCGACGACAGTAAACGTGCGCGAGAGCAGCGGCGGTTCGTCCCGGCGCCGCGTTTCCGAATTCGGATTCGCGTCGAGCTGCAGGACCTGACCGACGGCGTCGGCATTCGGCCACAGCTGGCGCGCGGTGGTCTCGGACACGACCGCAACGGCTGCGTTCCCGGTGCGTTCCGCCTGCGTGAATCCGCGGCCTCTCAGGACGTCGATGCCGAGCACATTGAAGTATTCCGGCGAGACGAACTTGTACGCGACCGTCGACTTGCCCCGCTGCGGTTTCGGCGAACGTGACGCGGGGCCGACTGAGGGGGTCCGGCGACGATGCCGCCACCGCCGCAACGGACGGTTCGGCCATGACTGCCTGGATCATCGCACCGCGCAAAGGCTCGTTGACGATCTCGACCATGACGGTGTCGGCGGTCCGCAGGCCCGGATCGACCGATCGAGGCCGCCAGGGCACTGCGCAGGAACACCGCGGCACAGATCAGGAGGAGTGCCGACGCCCCCACCTGGACGCCGATGAGCGCATTTCGCGCGCGGCCCGGCCGCGAATCCCTCGTCACCTCACCGCGCATCGTCCGGACCAGCTCGAGGCGCGTGGCCTGCAGCGCAGGCGCGAGCCCGAAGACGACGGTCGACGCCATGGCGCCAGCGACGAGGAACATGAGCACGCGCCAGTCGGCGGCCGGCGCCGAGAGCCTGACGTTCTCCGCGAGCTCCGGCGCCATGGTGCTCATCACGGCGTAGATCGTCGCCTCGAGTACGACTCGCGAGATGGCGAACCCCAGCGCGGCGGACGCAAGCGCGAGCAGCAGACTCTCCGTGAGCAGCTGGCGGATGATCCGGCGCCGTGATGCGCCAAGCGACAACCTGATCCCGATCTCGCGCTGGCGCGCGACCGCGCGCGCCAGCAGCAGATTGGCGACGTTCGCACAGCCAATCATCAGGATCAGTCCGAAGGCGAAGAAGAGAGGCGTGAACAACAGCAGCGCCTCCGACGGCGTGCGGAATGGTTCCCCGCCTTGGTTCGAGCGTGATGTTGGCCCGCCGGCTGTCGCCCGGCCTTCCGTCGGCTCGTCCGGAATCCCATACCACGAGCCCCGCCGTGGCCGCTTGCCGCGACAGCCCGGGCCTGAGCCGGCCGACGATGTCGATGCCAACGGCGTCTTCCCTGCCGGCATGGATCTTCCGGAACTGCCCCAGGAGCGAGAGCGGCGCCCAGTAGTCGGGCGAACCGACGCTGAGCCCGCGAAAGCCCTTCGGCATGACGCCCACGATCTCGTACGGGAATCCGTTGACGACCAGGCGGCGCCCGATCACGGCCGGGTCGCTCGCGAAGAGTCGCGACCACCCTCGGTGACTGAGCACCATCACCGGCCGGGGTGCGAACCGCTCGTCGTCGGCGGGCGTCAGGGTGCGCCCGAGCGCCGCGGTGACGCCCAGCACCTGAGGGAAGTTGCCGGTCACGAGCGTGCCCGCCATCATGCGGCCGTCGATGCGGCTGTCGATATCGGGCATCTCGGCGTAGACGTCGGAGAAGACGGTGGTTTCGCGGCGCAGGGCCTCGTATTGCGGACGGGTGAAACGCACGCGCTCCGCGTCGGACGTCCGTGGCCGCTCCACGGCGAAGAGCTCGCCGGGGTTCCGCACGGCATCGACGCGGAACGCGAACACGTTGAAGAACGTGAAGACCGACGGCGACCAGGCCCAGGCCAAGGGCCACCGTGGTCACGATGGTCAGGGCGGCCAGCGGGGCACGGCGGAACGTGCGGAAGGCGTAGAGGATGTCGCGCACGCAGCCGTCGACGAACGCGATGCCGCGCGCGTCGCGACACTGGTCGGCGGCCAGCGCAGCGGAGCCGAATCGCGCGATCGCCCGGGCGCGTGCGTCGGCGGGGTTCAGGCCGCTCTCGATGTGCTTCTGCGTCTCGCGTTCGATATGGAACGAGAGCTCCTCGCCGAGCTCGCGCTCGACGCGGCTGGCAGCGAACAACGCGCGAATTCGCAGTTTCAGATCTCTGATCGTCATGATCGACCTGGCCTTGCCGAAGGCGGGACACGCCTCGGGCCAGAGGCGCTTACGCCAGCTTCATCACCCGACCGATGGCCGTGGACATGCGTTCCCATTCGCTGGCTTCCACGGCAAGCTGCCGGCGCCCGGATGGCGTGAGTTTGTAGTATTTCGCCCGACGGCCCAGCTCCGAGATGCTCCACTCCGCGTCGATCCAGCCCTGGTGCTCGAGGCGATGAAGCGCCGGATAGAGCGAGCCCTGGTTGATCTGGAGAACATCCTCGGAGATCTGCTGGATGCGCTCCGAGATCGCCCAGCCGTGCAGCGATTCGGTCTGCAGCGTCCGGAGGATGAGCAGACCGAGCGTGCCTGGAAGAATGTCGGGTACGGTGAGTCGGGCCATGGTGTCGACTGACGACAATAACAGCGGTTGGTGTCGCCTGTCAACACCAAGGCCCCAACCGATTTCCCCGGGGCTCTGGCTACTTATGGCCCGCGCGCGATTCTTTCCTGTCCGGTAGATGTGTGCCGAGGAATCGCCGCATCAAGCGGGCGATCGTGGCCCCCTCCTCTTCGAGCGCAAAGTGACCGGTGTCCAGGAGATGGAATTCCAGATCCTTGAGATCCCTCTTGTACGGATAGGCGCCCTCCGCGGGAAAGATCTGGTCGTTCCTGCCCCAGACGATCAGCGTTGGCGGCTGATAACGGCGGAAGTAGGCCTGCCACTTCGGGTAGAGCGGTGGGTTCGATCGATAGCTGTAGAACAGCTGCAACTGAATCTCTTTGTTGCCTGGCCGATCGAGGAGGTACTGGTCGATGAGCCAGTTGTCGGGACTGATCGACTCCACGCGTCGAACGCCATGCGTGTACTGCCATTTCGTGGCGTCGAGTTCCAGGGACTTCGCGAGTGTCGCGCGGTGCTCGTCGGTAGGTTCACGCCAGTAGGCTTTTATGGGATTCCAGAAGTCGCGCAGACCTTCGTCGTACGCATTGCCGTTCTGAATCACGAGCGCACGGATCCGTTCGGGGTGCCTGACCGCCAGCCGGAAACCGATCGGGGCGCCGTAGTCCTGGAGGTACAGCGCGTAGCTCGTCAGGCCGACCCGTTCCGTGAAGGCGTCGATCACGTCCGCCAAACCGTCGAACGTGTAATCGAATTCTCCGACGCGGGGCATGGAGCTGTTGCCGAAGCCCGGGTAATCGGGTGCGACCACGTGGAACCGATCCGCGAGGGCCGGAATCAGGTTGCGGAACATGTGCGACGAGCTAGGAAACCCGTGCAGCAGCAGCACCGTCGGCGCGTCTCGTGGCCCTGCCTCCCGATAGAAGATCTTCAGTCCCTTCACGTCCACGGTTTGATACGTGGGCGTCGTGATGCCGGGCGAGCGGGCAGCGAGCGGGCTTCGGGCCTCCTGGCTGGCCGTCACGGCGCCGGCCGATCCTCCTGCCACCAACGCTACCGCGGCAAGACCCTGAGCCAGGCGCGCGGCGAGACGGCGCAGCGGCTGTCGGCGATCCGGGCAAGTGTCACAAGTCATGTGGTCGTTCCTTTCTGTGCTCTAACTGTCAAAATAACGTTTTGATAGTTAGAGCACAGAACGGTATAACCAGTCAAGCGACGCGTTACGGGTTATACTGCCGGCTGGAGGCTGCTCATGACCGGCGAAGCGACAGGGCGCGGGTACTACTTCATCGGTGAGAACCTGTGCCTGGACTTCGTCAACACCGAGGTGATCGCGGGCGGGAATCGCACGGACTTGCTCCGTAATTTCGACGATCTGGTGGCGTGGTGCGCCGCGGCGCAGCTGGTGAGCCCGGCTCAGGCGAGCGGGATGACGCGGCAGTGGACCGGTGGGCGTGACGCCGAGCGGACGTTCAAACAGGCCATCGACCTCAGAGCGACACTGCGCGTGATGGTTGAGCGGCTCGCAGCGGGCCGGCCAGCCGTCCTCCAGGCTGCCCTGGACAGAATCAATGACGTCCTGCGTACGCGGGCCGCCGACCTGAGAATCGTGCGTACAAAAGACGGGTACGAGACGCGGTATCGTCCACTCTTCATCGAGCCCGCGCATCTTCTGGTGCCGATCGCCAGGTCGGCCGCCGATTTGTTGAGCACCAGCGACCTGACGCTCGTGCGAAAGTGTCAGAATCCGCAGTGCATCCTCTACTTCTACGACACGACGAAGAACCACGCGCGTCGGTGGTGCTCGATGACCGGCTGTGGAAATCGCGCCAAGGCCGCAGCGCACTACAAGCGAACGCGTCCGGCCCCGTCGTGATGTGCAGGCGCGGCTCGACGCATCGCGACGACTCAGCTCGGCAATCGTCGCGATGAAGCTTCTGGTATGAGGCCGGCTCGAGAGGGTATCGTCTGACCCCATGAGGATTCGACTCTGGGCTCGACTCGCGGCAGTCCTGGCCATCGTGTCCCTGGCTTTGACGTCGCCTCCATCCACTGCCGGGCAAACGTCTCCATCCACCGCCGGCCAGCCGTCTCCATCCACGGCCCGGCGACCGCCGCTGACGGTGTCAGGCAGCAAGCTCGTCGACCCGGCGGGCAAGACCGTCGTCCTCCGCGGCGTCTCCTCGATGGGCATGGCGATGGTGTACGGAGACAAGGCGCGCCCCGGCACCTATCTCCCCATGACTCCGACGCAATACGTCGATCGCGCGACCCAGACCGACGCGACCGGCCAGAAGTGGCATTCGACAGCCATCCGACTGGTGTTCGAGCGGTTTCCGTCGGTGAACCCATCGCGGCTCTACAAGACCGAGAACATTCCGTATGCCATGCCCGACACGATCCCGGTCGCGGCCTGGCAGGCCGGGCACACCTACCAGGAAGGAGAGGTGGCGTCGCTGGCCGGGAAACGCTTCCGCGTGTCGAAGAAACTGTGGCGCGCGGATCGCGGCTTCGCCTGGAATCCGCGGCCGTACCAGGTGGGTGAGATCGTCGTGAACATTCAGGGCAACGTGTATCGGTGCACCGACAGCACGGGCTCCGGTGACCCGGCCGGAAACTGGGGCGTGTTCCCGACGGGGACGGGAACGGCCATTCCCGAGGACCAGGGCAACCTGCGCTACGTCTGGTCCTACATCGGCGTCTTCGGTCGCTCCGGGGAGACGGCGCCCTCGCACGTGAAGCCGGTCACCGACCATCAACAAGAGTGGTACGTGGACAACCTGGCGACCTGGCAGTACATGTCGGCGGACTACACTCCGGCCGAGTCGCTGGCGCATTTCGATGACTGGAAAGCCAAGGTGATGGATCCGGTGGTCCGCCGTGCCATCGACAATGGTCTCTACGTCGTCATCTGTGATTTCGACTTCGGTCCGGCGCATCATCCGGTGCGGCGCGCGCGCATGCTGGATTTCTGGAAGCGCATGGCGCAGTCGCCGTGGGCGAACCATCCCCAGGTCATCTTCGAGCTCTGGAACGAGAGCGAGGACATCGGGTCGTTTGCCGGTGGCCCGGGATCCTGGGCGGTGCAGAAGCCGGCCATCCAGGAGACGATCGACGCGATCCGCGCGGCGGGCGCGACGAACATCGTCATCGTGCCGACGCCCTTCTATAGTGCCTGGGCAGGTGAAGCCACGGCGAGCCCGTTGACCGGGAAAAACCTCGCGTACGCCCTGCACCAGTACCGGAGCACGTGGGAAACCTACCCGTCCAACCGCGAACAGATCAATCAAGCCATGGCCAGCGGGCAGGCGATTATCTGGACGGAATGGGCCGACGACAGTCCTCAGACCAACCCGGCACTGCAGTGGACGACGACGACGAGCGCGCCGCCACCACTGCGGCAGCTCCTCGAGTCGGGCGAGGGGTCGCTCAATCCTGCGGCGGGCTGGTTCGCCTGGTCGCTGTCGAAGATGTGGTTCCCCGACCTGTTCCTGGATGACGCGCTCACGAAGCCGTCACCGTTCGGCATCGCGACGCGTCAGTGGCTCGCCGACAAGCACAACAGCGAGTCAGCTCCGCCGGCCCCTCGATAGCGGAGCGTTCGCCGTCCCGCACCCGGTACGGCGACCTGTAAGAAACTTCCCGCCAGACAGACTACCTTCTCCGGGTGCGGATGGCAGACCATCGTGCGACTTATGAAGCTCTGTTGAGGCACTACGTCGCGCCGCTGCGGCGTCTCGCATGCTCCTACGTGCACGATCCCGCAGGCCGCGACGATCTGTTTCAGGAAATTGCCATGGCGCTCTGGACGGCGTTGCCGCGCTTTCGCGGCGACAGCTCCGAGCGCACCTGGGTCTATCGCGTGGCGCACAACACGGCGATCTCCTTTGCGGCGAATCGCCGCCGGCGCGACGGCCGCGAGCAGGCAGGTGAGCCCGAGCGGGAACCGATCGCTGCCGCGCAACAGGAAGGCGATGCCATCGATCGGCAGCGGCGGGAGCATCTCTGGGCGGCCGTGCAGGAGCTGCCCGTCACCGACCGGCAAATCATCGTGCTGCACCTCGAAGGTCTGTCTGCTGCGGAGATCGAAGCGGTAACCGGCGCCAGTGCCGGCGCGGTGGCGACACGACTCACGCGCATCCGCCAGAAGCTTGCGGCGCGACTGCGCGACGACTCGACGCAGGAGGAGACGCGCTCATGAACGACACCGGGAATCCCCCTGTTCCTCCCTCGGACGAGGAGTGGGCGCGCGCGTGGCAGGGGCACATGCCGTCCCGGGAAGACCCCGAGCGCCTGGCGCGGACGATCATGGCGCAGGTGTGGCGTTTCGATCAGACACTGTTCTGGCGTAACGCCCGGGAGTACGCCGCAGGCATCGTGTTGCTGGTCGTGTTCGTGGCCCAGCTCGTGATGGGACACGACCGCGCGGGCGCGCTCGTGGGGATTGGCTCCGTCGGCTTCGTCATGGTGTACCTGTGGTGGAAGCACCGCGGGCTCCAGCCGCTCGACCCGGCCGCGGATCTGATCGCTTACAAAGCTGCGCTGCTGGCGCGGGTGGACGATCAGATCCGCCTGCTGCGCAGCGTCACCTATTGGTACCTGCTGCCGCTGTCTTTGCCAGTGATCTGGCAGGCCGCGTACGCGTGGAACAGGAGTCCCTGGGCGGCCGCGATGTTAATCGCTGTTGTGGGTCGCCGTGTTCGCGTTCGTGCGGTGGTTGAACGTGACGGCCGGGGTAGGCGCACTGCGCTCGACCCGCGCGAACATCGAGTCGATGTATCCGGAGGAAAGAAGATGAGTCTCCCGTAGAATCGGAACTGTGAGACATGCCTTACGGGTACCAGCCGTCCTGATCATCCTGCTGGTCGCCAGCCATCTCCTCCAGGCCGGGAGTGAGCAGCAAGGCTCGGCGAACGGCGCCCAGGGCCTGGACTTCATCGACACAGGCTTCGAGAACGCGTCGCCACTCTGGTATGAAGTCGTCGGCGACGTCGTCCGTATCAATCTGCTCTACGACCACGAACGGTCTTCGCCGAATCGCGCCGCGGGCCACATCCATTTCCTCCTGCACGCACGACCCGGCTCGAAGCTCACGCTGGAATTCAGGAATCTCGACAACGTCTGGAACAGCCAGCCGGGATCGGTGGCCGGCGAGCTGAAGACGGTCGTCATCTCGGAGGACGGTCGCACCTGGAGAACCGTCCCGACGGACAGTCTCCCGGGCAATCGAGTGCAGCTCACAGTCGAAATGCCCGGCCCGAAGCTGTACGTCGCCCGCATCGAGCCCTACCGGCTGTCGGATCTCGACCGGCTGGTGGCGTCGATCCGCGGAAACCGGTTGGTGGAGATCTCGTCGATCGGCAAGACCGTCGCAGGACGCGACCTCGAGATGATTCGCATCGGCGATCCGGCCGCGCCCTATCGCGTCTTCGTGCGGGCGCGCGCACATCCGTGGGAGTCGGGCAGCAACTGGGTCGCGCAGGGCCTCATCCAGCGGCTGTTGAAGCCGGACGAGGATGCGAAGAAGTTCCTGAAGGTCTTCAGCCTCTACATCCTGCCCATGGCGAACAAGGACGGCGTCGCCCGCGGCGGCACGCGGTTCAATCTCAATGGGAAGGATCTCAATCGCAACTGGGACGTGCCCGCGGATGCCCGGCTCGTGCCCGAGAACGCGGCACTCGAACAGTGGCTGGAAGGCATGATCGCGGCCGGACGCCGTCCGCATCTCGCCATGGAGCTCCACAACGACGGCAGCGGACGTCTTCACATCAGCCGGCCGCCCGTGCCGCAGCTGGATCGTCACCTCGCGCGCATGTCGATTCTCGAGGAGCTGCTCCGCCGGCACACGTGGTTCACCGAAGGCAGCACGGATACGGCGTTCCGCAACAGCGGCACGCTCGGGGACGGCTGGCTCCAGCGTTACGGCATCGACGCGACGGTCCATGAGTTCAACTGCAACTGGGTCGCGGGATTGAAGGACTACTCTTCTGCCGCGCACTGGATCACCTACGGCGAGAAGCTCCCGGCGGTCTTTCACGATTACTTCATCCGGGTGAAACCATGAGCGGGGCTTCATGCCTGATGCGGAGTGGGCCGGTCTGAGGTGCCATACACGCTCGCAATCGTCGGTTCCGTGCTCGTCCAGGTGTGGCTCCTCGAGTCGAGATGGCCGCGGAGTGCTGTTCTCGTTCCTGTCGTCCTGATCATCGCGCTGACCATCCGTTACAACCTGCGGCATCGAGAATGGGGAATGGCTCTACGGGCCCTGGCGCCCGGGCTCGTTCGAGCCCTCGCAGTCACCCTGCCGATCGTGCTGATCCTGATCGGCGCAGGGGCCTTTCTCGGCACGCTGCACGACCGCAGAGACTTTCTGGGCAGCCTCGCGCCACTCGTCGTGTGGGGCGGCGCCCAGCAATGGGTGCTGCAGACCGTTGTCCTCCGCGAGGCGCAGCGCGCGACATCTCCGCGGGCCGGCATCATCATCGCGGCGCTGCTCTTCGGCCTGGTGCACTTCCCAAACCCGTTCCTGGCACCGGTCACTGCCGTCGCTGCGCTCATGTGGTGCCGGATCTACGACCGCTACCCGAACATCATTCCGCTGGCGCTGTCCCACGGACTGGGGACGCTGGCTCTTCGCTATGCGTTCACCGACGACATGATCGGGCGATTGCGAGTGGGTGCGTCGTACCTGCGACTGCACGTAGCGGCCCTGCCCTGCCAGCGACGCACGGACGACGGTCGAGCCGTCACCCGCTGCACCGGCGCTATACTGGCCGCCATGCCAAGTGGCCTGCTGTCCTGGCGCGGCCTGATCCTGCTGATCCTCGTGGTGCTCTCGACCGCTCCCGGACCGGCCGCCCAGCGCCTGGACGACCAGTTCGTGCTCCCCGCCGATCTCGAGATTTCGCTGTGGGCCGAGTCGCCGATGTTCTTCAATCCCACCAACATCGACGTCGATGCTCGTGGCCGCGTGTGGGTCGCGGAAGCGGTGAACTACCGCTCGTTCAACACCGCGAAACAGGACCCGCTCACCCATCCCGCCGGCGACCGTATCGTGATTCTCTCGGACAGTGACGGCGATGGCCGCGCCGACACGACGAAAGTGTTCGTGCAGGACAAGGACCTGCGCGCGCCGCTCGGCCTGGCGGTGATTGGCAGCCGCGTCATCGTGTCGGCATCGCCTCACCTCATTGTCTACACCGACGAGAACGGTGACGACGTGCCGGACAGGAAGGACGTGCTGCTGACCGGATTCGGCGGTCTCGATCACGACCACGGCCTCCACGCGGTCGTCGCCGGTCCGGACGGGCGCTGGTATTTCAACACCGGCAACGCCGGCCCTCACGTCGTGACCGACCGTTCCGGCTGGACGCTGCGCGCCGGCAGTCTCTACACCGGCGGCACCCCCTACAACCAGAAGAACCAGGGCGGGATGGTGAGCGACGGCGGGCGTGTGTTCACCGGGGGGATGGCGCTGAGCATCGAGCCTGACGGCACGCGGCTCAGCGTCCTCGCGCACAACTTCCGGAACGCGTACGAACTGGCGGTCGACTCGTTCGGCGATTCCTGGCAGAACGACAACGACGATCAGGTGATGACGTGCCGGATGACGTGGCTGATGGAAGGGGCCAATGCCGGCTACTTCAGCGCCGACGGCACCCGCTTCTGGCAGGCGGATCGACGCCCTGGTCAGGACACCTTCACCGCACACTGGCACCAGGACGATCCCGGCGTCCTGCCAGCCGGAGACAACACCGGCGCCGGAGCGCCGGCCGGCGTCGTCCGCTACGAAAGCGACCTGCTCGGGGCGCAGTACCGCGGCATGTTGCTGAGCGCCGATGCCGGCCGCAACGTCGTCTTTGGCTTTCATCCAAAGCCGCGCGGCGCCGGTTTCGCGCTGGAGCGATTCGATCTCGTGTCGAGCCTCGCGTCACCGGATACGAATTACATCTGGGATCGAATCGACGACAAGGACCGGCGCAAATGGTTCCGGCCAAGCGATGTCGCCGTTGGCGCAGACGGCGCGCTCTACGTCGCCGACTGGTTCGATCCCGTCGTCGGCGGCCATCAGATGAAGGACCGCCGGGGTCACGGACGCATCTACCGCATCGCGCCGAAAGGCCGGAAGCTGACCACGCCGGCGATCGATCTGAAGACGACGGAGGGACAGGTTCAGGCGCTGCTCAGTCCGGCCGTGAACGTTCGCGGAAGCGGGTTCGAGCGGCTGAAATCGAGCGGAGCCGGGGCGCTGCCGCCCGTGAAGAACCTGCTCCGCGACGCCAACCCGTTCCATCGCGCCCGTGCCATCTGGGTGATGGCGGAGCTCGGGCCGGCCGGCGTTCGCGAAGTGGAGGCGCGGCTCGGGGACGCCGATCCGCAGATCCGGCTGACGGCATTTCGAGCGCTTGCGCAAGGTGAAGCCGTCGGTACTCGCGGAGGCGCGACGGTTGGCCGACGATCGGTCTCCCGCCGTTCGCCGCGAGGTGGCACTCGCGCTCGGTGGCGTCCCGTTCGAGCAGAGCCGCGACATTCTTCTCAGGCTTGCCGCGACCTACGACGGCGCCGATCGGTGGTATCTCGAGGCACTCGGCACGGCGGCGGCCGGCAACGAGGAGGCGCTCTACTCCGCCCTGCTGGCGTCTCAGCCGCGGCGTGAGCCGCTCGAGTGGGATGCCCGCTTCAGTGCCCTTGCGTGGCGGCTGCATCCTGTGGCGGCGATCGACGCCCTTGCGGCGCGGGCCGGATCCGCAAATCTCTCAGTGGACGCGAGGCGACAGGCGCTGGTTGCGCTCGCCTTCATCAACGATCGACGCGCCGCGCAGGCGATGGCCGACCTGACGCACGGCGCCGCGCGAGACACCGCCGAACAGGCCGCATGGTGGATGACGTTCCGAAAGACGAACGACTGGTACAGCTATCCCGTCACGGCCTGGACCACGGGCGCGCCGGAGGCGAAACCATCGTCGCTGAACGAGGTCCTGGCGCGGCGGGCCGTGGTGACAGACAACGACGCGCCGATCGACCGGCGCATCGAGGCAGCCCTGGCGATGGCCAGGGATCCGGTGGGAGCGCAGCTTCTGTTCCATCTGGCCGCTCAGGACAAGGTCGCCTACCAGCTTCGTGAGGCCATCGGTTCGGAGATTTTCAGCAATCCCGATCGCAGCGTGCGCGCGGCGGCTTCGGCCTTCTTCGCCCGTCCGGGCGGCCGGCCGCGCCTGAGCGTCACTGACGTCGGCAACCGGAGCGGCGATGCGGCTCGTGGGGAGGTCCGCTTCATGGGCACGTGCTCGACCTGCCATCGCAGTCGCGCGGCGGCCGGCCCCGACGTGGGCCCCGACCTGACGGCGATCGACACGAAATTCGACCGCAGCGGACTCATCGACGCGATCGT
This sequence comes from uncultured Acidobacteriota bacterium, assembly GCA_963749835.1. Lineage (GTDB taxonomy): Bacteria > Acidobacteriota > Vicinamibacteria > Vicinamibacterales > 2-12-FULL-66-21 > JALZOC01. The sequence continues at coordinate 315,376 of CAVVOD010000001.1, read as the reverse complement.
CAATCCGGGTGCGGCGATTGCGTTCGGATTCGGCGCCGAGCTATTCGTCACGACGCGCAACGAGCCGACGATCGGGTTCCTGCAGTCGGAAGGGGCGACGATTGCCATCCGTGACGGCTTTGGCCGGGTCCGCACGATCGCGAAGGAGGACCTCGCCGCGCGCGTGCCGCTGAAGTCGAGCCTGATGCCGGATCCGCTGGCGCTGGCGCTCACCGAGCAGGATGTGGCCGACATTGTCGCGTTCCTGATGAGAGGGTCATAGCTCGGGATTCGGGACTCGTTCGGGACTCGTTCGGGATTCGGGGTTCGGGACTCGTTCGGGATTCGGGATTCGGGGTTCGGGACTCGTTCGGGGTTCGGGGTTCGTGATTCGATTAGTGAATCGCTCCTGGAGTTGACGCAATGGAACATTCATCCGCCGCTCTCACTCGCCGGGCGCTGTTGCAGCGAGCAGGGGCGCTGGCCATCTTCGGGCTGTCTGGCGTCCATCCGATCACGGCGAGAGCACGCTTCGACATCGGCGCCTGTGACTGGTCACTCGGCATGCGCGGCAAGACCGACGCCCTGGGCGTGGCGAAGCAGCTTGGGCTGGACGGCGTGCAGGTCTCGATGGGCACCGTGGACAACGACCTGGCGTTGCGGCGGCCGGAGGTCCAGCGCGCCTACCGCGACGCGGCGATCGCTCACGGGGTCAGGATTGGCGGCGTCGCGCTCGACCTGATGAACCAGGTGCCGTACAAGTCCGATCCGCGCACGGAGCAATGGGTCAGCGACAGCATCGACGTAGCGAAGGCGCTCGGCGTCGGCGTCGTGCTCCTGGCGTTTTTCGACAAGGGGGACCTTCGCAATGATCCCGACGGGCAGGCTGAGGTCGTTCGTCGCCTGAGGCGCGTCGCGCCGAAAGCGGAGCAGCAGGGGGTCGTCCTCGGCATCGAGTCATGGCTGAGCGCTCCGGACCACGTGCGCATCCTCGATGCCGTGGGCTCACGCAGTGTGCAGGTGTATTACGACCTCGCCAACTCGACCGAGCGGGGGTACGACGTGCTCGCCGAGATTCGCCAGCTCGGGCGCGAACGGATCTGCGAGTTCCACGCGAAGGAGAACGGCTTCCTGCTCGGCCAGGGACGCATCGATTTCCCGGCCGTGCGGAAGGCGATGGACGAGATCGGCTACACCGGCTGGCTCCAGATCGAAGGGGCGGTGCCGAAGGGTCAGGGGGTCGTGGAGAGTCACACGCAGAACGTGCGTTTCATGCGCGCGCATTTCTCGTGACTGGCTGAAGGGATTCGTCCGGGGAGCTCCTGGCGATCAGCTCCTGTCGTAAAACGGAGGAGGCTCGATCCCAAGCGCGCGCAGGTACACGTACGCCTGGCCCCGATGATGGATCTCATTGTCGATCCAGTAAAGGAACAGCCCGAAGACGCGCCCCTCATACTGGCCAAACGCGGTATCGATCTCGTCGAAGCGATGCGGTGGTATCCGCGGCCACAGCGTGCTGATCTGATGCTGGTATCTCGTCGCGAACACGTCCCATGGGTTTCGGACGTATCGTGTGTCGCGAATCGAGCAGGCCACCGTCCTCGAGACAGGCTTCGAACGGCCCGCCAACTTTGATCTCGAGGCGCACTGGAAGGCGTCCACCGAGCAGTTCCATCTCAGGCGGCAGTACGTTGCCACCCTGCGCCTCGAGCCGCGCGCCGCAGACAGCATGAGGATGTGGTGCCGCGTGCAGCCAGCGCCAACGGATGGACCCGGCGATCCCGACGGGTGGGTGACGCTGCGTGTGCAGTTCGACGACGAGGAAGGCGCGTGCTTCGTCGTGCTGGGTCTCGGTCCACTGGTGGACGTCATCGAACCCCCGAGTCTGCGAGCGCGCGTACGGGCTGCCGCTGCCGCGACGGTCGAGCGTATGCAGGGTCGGAATCGCCGCCGCCGGATCCGGTCGCCTTCACGACGGCGCGACGGCGGAAAGAGCGCGGTGCGTTGACTTCATGCGCGCGCATTTCTCGTAGGAGATCGACGTTACGGAATCCTCGCGCACGCGAGATAGCTGACGTCGTCTAGGCCGCGACAGGGGCGTGTTCGAGCTCCGCCGGCGCCGCTTCGTCCTCGGCCCCTGGCGACACGGCGCCGTCGGCCAGCCGCTCGAGACGATGCACCGTCGAGAGCGCCTCGTCGGCCTGCGAGACGAGCGTGTCGCTGGCCGTCGCGATCGCGCGGGAGGCCGACGCCGCTGTCTCGGTGAGCCCTTCGAGACGTCCGATCGATTCCGTCACGTGCACGAGCCTGCCGCCCTGGAGGTCGCTCGAGTCGGCCACGCGCTGCACGATCTCCTTGAGCCGGTCCGCGCTCTCGGTGATGCTGCCGATGCCGGTCACCAGATCGCCGACCCGCCTGCGCCCTGCTTGGAACTGGCGATCGAGGCCCGCACGGCCGGATCGGCTCCGTGGCCGACGAGCGGCGGACGGTCAACGAGGAAGCACCGGCACCACGACGGCCGCGTCCCGGCTGGTCAGCGTCCTGACGAACGCGACCAGATCCTGTTTCTGCAGGGCGGACAGGTTGAGTGGGGTGATCCCCGGCGACAGGCTTGCGCGCCTGGCCAGGCCGCCGCGATCGTAGAGCTCCACGACGCCTTCGAGAGTCGCCACCGAACCGTTGTGCATGTACGGCTGGCGCCCGTCGGCATTGCGCAATGTCGGCGTCTTGAATGCGGACTGCATCACCGGGATCTCCGTCAGGAGGACCCCGCGCCCCTTGTCCTCGGTCACGACGCCGATGTCATGGAAGCTGTCGTCCGTGAACCGCCAGCCGCTGTGGCACTGTGAGCAGCGCCCCTGTTCGTTGAAGACCACGAAGCCCCGCTTGGCCGACTCGGACACGGCGCCGGACTCTCCGCCGATCCAGCGATCGAAGGCGGCCGGCCCGGACACGGCCGTCCGCTCGAACGTTGCGATGGCCTTCGCGATCGTCTCTGTCGTCACACCCGGTCCGGGATATGCGTTGTCGAACATCTCGCGATAGCCGGGGATGGAGACGAGCTTTCCAAGCATCTTGTCGAGGGGCAGGTTCATCTCGCCTGCGGCCTGGATGGGCCCGCGCGCCTGCTCCTCGAGCGATCCGGCGCGGCCGTCCCAGAAGAGCGATTCGGCCCACGCCAGGTTCAGGATCGTTGGTGTTCGTCGTCCGAGCACCTGCATGCCGTGCCCGATGGCTCGCGGCAGGCCGTCGCCCCAGGACAGGCCGGGGTTGTGGCAGGAGGCGCAGGAGATCCAGTCCGAGCCGGACAGGCGGGGGTCGAAGAACAACGTCTTCCCCAGCGTCTCGCGGGCAGGCGTGTGCGTGTTGTCGGCGGGAAACGGCGTCGCATCCGGCCGCGCATAGGCGGCAAAGAAGCGCGCGGAGGTGGCCGCCGCATCGGGGCCCGCCGCCTGGCCCACCCAGGGCGTCAGCTTGACGGCGCACCCAATCACGAGGATGCCGGCAAAGCACGAGAGAAATCGACGTGAACCGCGCGCCACGTCAGTGTGTCCTTTGTCGCCAGGGCAAGGTCGAAAGCCCCAGCGAATTGGCGGCCACGTCCCGCCTCCCTGTTAGGGTTGTGGACATGGAATCGGCGCCGCGCGGCAGTGCTTGAGCGCGAATCGCCCCGATTGGGGACAAAGGGCACGGAGAAGACGGAGGGCACGGGACAATCCACCACGGGGACACGGGGACACGGAGATAACCAGCCGAATAGTGGCAAGTGTGGCTATTGGCGGCGCTCTGCGCGTTGGAGAAGGTCCAGGGAGGGGTGGTCGCCGTGCGTCCCCGTGTCTCGGCGGCTCCGTGGTGATCTTCGTCTCAACTGGAGGAGTCGAAGCAGAGGATGGCGACCAAGCCGCAGGAGCGGCCGACGGTCAGCGCGATTCGACGCCGGCGGGCGTGGCCGGCGCGCGCGAGAGGCGCTCCAGGTCGGCGTCCACCATCATGCGCACGAGCCCGGCAAAATCCACCTCGGGCTTCCAGCCGAGCGCGGCCTTCGCCTTCGCGGGGTCGCCAATCAGGTGATCCACTTCGGCGGGACGGAGAAACTTCGGGTCGAGCCGGACGTATTTCTGCCAGTCGAGCCCGACGTGGCCGAACGCGAGCTCGACCAGGTCCTGAACCGAGTGGCTCTTGCCCGTCGCGATCACGTAGTCGTCGGCCCGGTCCTGCTGCAGCATCAGCCACATGGCGCGGACGTAGTCGCCGGAGAAACCCCAGTCGCGCTTCGCGTCGAGGTTTCCGAGCGCGAGCGAATCCGCGACGCCCAGCTTGATGCGCGCGACGCCGTCGGTGACCTTCCGGGTGACGAACTCGAGCCCGCGCCGCGGGGACTCGTGGTTGAAGAGGATCCCCGAGACGGCAAACAGGTCGTAGCTCTCGCGGTAGTTGACGGTGATGTAGTGCGCGAACACTTTCGACACGCCGTACGGGCTGCGCGGATAGAACGGCGTGGACTCGGTCTGCGGCACCTCGCGGACCTTCCCGTACATCTCGCTGGACGAGGCCTGATACAGGCGGATCCGCGCATCCACCTGGCGGACCGCCTCGAGCACGCGCGTGACCCCCTGCGAGTTGAACTCGCCGGTCAGCAGCGGCTGATCCCACGACGCGGGCACGAACGACATCGCGGCCAGATTGTAGATTTCGTCCGGCCGCACCTCGTCGATGACCTTGATGAGCGACAGCTGATCGAGCAGGTCGCCGGCCTTGAGGTGGACCCGGTCGAGCAGGTGCTCGATCCGCCAGTAGTTCGTGGTGCTGGCCCGCCGGACGAGCCCGTGCACCTCATACCCTTTGTCGAGCAGCAGCTCGGCCAGATACGAGCCGTCCTGCCCCGTGATTCCCGTGATGAGCGCGCGTTTGGTCATGGACTAAGTCGGTCAGTATACCTCACGCGACGCCCGCGCGAAGGCCGCGACGGCGACCAGATACGCCGCACAGCCGGCATAGAACGCCGCGGAAATGGACCAGCCGAGCGCGATGCAGACGCTCAGCACCGACGCGAGGACCGACGCCGCGCCGTTGATGCCCCACAACCAGGGTGTCAGCGCCGACGCGCGGTGCGCCGCCACCTTCATCCCCAGCGGGAATGCCATCCCCATCATCAACCCGCCCGGAAACAGCAGCCCGACCGCCGCCGCGATCCGAACCGGCGTCGACGCGGCCATCGTCGCCTCCACGACCGCAGGGGTCACCGCGCCGATCAGGATCAGGACGGCGGCGAGCGCCACCAGCCGGATCATCCCGGTACGGCCGACGCCCTCGGTCGTGACTCCGGTCGTCAGATAACTGCCTATCCCGCTCGAGAGCAGCAGCGCGAACAGCACGACGCTCAACGCGTACGTCGGGTGACCAAGGGCGATGATCAGGCGCTGCATCTGCGAGGTCTCGACGAGCATGAACCCGACGCCGATGGCCGCGAAGAACACCAGGAGCGCGTGGCTTCCGGTGAGATCGGTCTTCGACATCCACAGCGGCATCGCGATGCACAGCGCCGTCAGCGCAGAGACGATCCCGAGCAGTATCGCCAGCGTCGCGACGGCCTTCAGGTTGTTGCTCTGCTTTCCTGATTCGAGTCGATCCAGCCGGAAGATGTCGCGCAGGCGCAGCATGTTGAAGAAGAACGGACTGTTGTCCGTCGGGGCGTTGATCCGCAGCGGGTACGACGCCACGAAGGCGTCCGCATCAGGCGCGGTGAGCCGCGAAAACACGTCGTCGCGCGACTGGCGCGGCGTGAACATGACTTCGAACCCGAGCTCGGAGCTGATGCGCTCAATCGTGGTGAGCTCGGCATCGGTGAAAGGCCGCCGGCTCACGAGCAGCGTGCCTACGCCGTCCGGCGTCTCAGGCCGGTTCGCCATCGTCATGTTCCGCACGATCACAAGATGGGATCGCGGATCCTCGATGCCGATTCGGCGCAGCGCATCGACCGCCAGTGTCGTCGTCCGATACATCTCTGCCGGGCTGTCGCGGTAGTACCACCGTGAGACGCTCAACATGCCGTCAGGAGTGAGGTGCTGCAGAAATGTCGTCCACGCCTCTGAGGTGTAAATCGCGTTCTCGCTGAGGACGAACGCGCCCGCGGCGGTCGCCGCCCACGTGTCGATCAGCGAGATCTGGATGAGCCCGTAATGCTCCTGCGAGCGCGCCACATAACTGCGCGCCTCGTCGTTGACGAAGCGGACGCGCGGATCGCGGTCGAGGTGGCCGGTGAAATCACCGAACCGTCCGTTCACCGTTCGCAGAATGTCCTTGTTGATCTCGACCGCCACGACGGACGTCGCGCCAAGCGTGAGCGCCGACAGCACGTCCCGCCCGCCGCCCGCGCCGATCACCAGAGCGCTTCCACCGGGTCGCACCCGGTAGCCGATGTTCGTCACGTCATAGCCGAGGTGCCGGACGCTGTCCGGGTTGCCGTCATAACCGGTCATGACCGTCCCGGCGACGACGTCGATGTCCATCTGGAGCTGGTGGACGCGTAGATCGGGCGGGAGGTTGCGGCTGAGCCCCCAGCCCTGAGGCTCAACGGACGCGTTCTGATTGCCGTTCACGCGCACACGCGAGTACCGAGTTCCACTTCTCGTAGAGCGGCCGCGCTTCGAACGATCCCTTGATGTACAGAATGCGAAACACGGGGAAATGCTTCCATACAAGCACCGTGTGGCCGGCCGCGGCCACGAGGAGCAGCCCCGATACAACGAGTGCGGCGGCTCGCAGCCGGCCGCCGGCCGGACCCGCGAACGCGACCGCTCCGAGGCTCGCGAGAAAGCTGACCCAGAGCACGGCCGTCGGGCCATCCGAGTAGTCCAATACAGGAATGAGCAGCACGCAGCCCACCGCAGCGCCGGCAAGATCCGCGGCATAGAGCCTGCTCACCTTCGAGGGAAATCCGGTCAACGACAGGCAGACGACGATGCCGCTGACGACGAAGGGGACCGCGATGACCGCGTATGTGAATCCGATGGCATAGATCGCCACGATGGATGGGTGAACCCGGAAGGGTACGCTCAGCTGCGTGAGGAAGCTGAAGAGCATCGCGATGGGAAACGCGAGTGCCGCGACGCCGAGCCATCGGTGGAGGCGCGCGGGGATGAAGACAGTCGGGCACAGATAAACGACGAGCGCCCCGACCGTCATCCCGAACATCGCGACCGAGAGCGCCACGAACGCGAAGTGGTACAGCATCGTCACGCTGAAGATGCGGGTCAGCAGGATCTCGTACATCAGCGTGGCGAGTGCGACCATGAACAGGCCGATGTAACTCGCGCGCGTCGGGCGATTCTCAATAGTCACAAGTCGTTCATGATACTGAATACTCATGAAGGAGTTTCGCGCATGAGATCTGCGGGTATGGTTGCCGTCCTCGTTCTCGCTGGTTCGGCGATGCTGACGGCGCAGCAGAAGGCACGCGTGCCGGCAGCGGCGGGAGGATCATCGGCCGAGGATCTTGCGACGGGTTGGAGCGCTCTGGCGTCAGGGCGCACGGCCGACGCGGAAGCGATCGCCGATAAGCTGATCCAGGCGGGTGCGAGGCGACACGATGCACTGTCCCTGAAGATTTCCGCGCGCGTGCGGGCGGGCCGTGCGGATGCAGCGCTCGATCAATACGAGTCGTGGGTGAAGGCATCGCCGCACGAGGACGTGTTCCTGCTGCAGCCGATCGCGGGAGGCATCCTGGAGGGGCATGCCGGCGCGAAGGACGCCGGCGTGCGTGTCGATGCGCTGCAGGCACTCGCCGAGGCCGGAGACAAGGGGGCCGCCTCGAAGCTGGCGGCCCTGGCAGCGTCGAGTGACACCGCGGGCGTTGCGGACGAGGCGCTCGCGCGGATCGGGAACCCCCAGGCGGTCGCACGGCTGACTCGGCGCGTCGCCGCTCCGGGCGGTCGCAGAGACGACAGTGGCGCCATCGAAGCGCTCGTGAAAGCCAAATCTGCCGGAACTGTTGCGGCGCTTACTGCCGCGCTGGAGCCAGGACGTCCCATGCCGACGAAAATGTCGGCCGCCAAGGCACTGGGTACGCTGGGCGCCGTCGATGCGATCCCGCAGCTGCGGCGCGCGCTTCAGGACCCCGATCCACCCGTGCGCATGATGGCAGCAGTTTCGCTTGCGCGCCTCGGGGATCAGAGCGGGAACGACCTAATTCGTAATATGGAGAACAGTCCTGTCGCGGACATCCGGCTGATGGCGGCCGGGGTCTCGGCGCAGAACAACCCCACAGGGGCATGGGTGTCCACCGCAACAGGAGCACTGGACGACCCGGATCCGGGCGTGCGGTTGAGTGCGGCGCAGCTCCTCCTGGCACACAGCGCCGACCCGACCGCGGCAACGGCGGCGCTGAATCGAGCGCTATCCGATCCGAACCCGGCGCTCCGGCTGCTCGCCACACGCGCCGTCGCGGACACTCCTCCGGAGGTCCTGGCCTGGGACGTCCCTTCACTCCGCCGACTCCTCCGTGACTCGGATCCCCGAGTGCAGATCGTCGCGGCAGGTGTCTTGCTGAAGGTTGCGGGTGGGGTAGACCACCAGCCCTGACAGATTGCAATTGTTTTTGCCTCCTGCCGCCACTACTCTATTGCTCATTTCGAAGATGTCGATAATCCGAATATGAAGACCAACCATTTTGCGCTGGTGACGGCATGGGCATGCGCCCTCGCCCTGCTGTCTCCGTCGCCGGCCGCTGCCCAGGCCGCCCGCGCGGGCGCCACCTTCAGCCTCGGGGGAACCACCTCACCCGTCATCCTTCCGGACGTCGCGTTCGACTACGTGAACAACCGCTGGCTGCAGGTCGCGGGCAACGGGTTCATCGAAGGACATCTGCTGAACCAGGGGGGCGGCACCATCAGGGGCACGCGGGTGAACGCCAGCGGGAACTACGCACAGACTCCCAGGGTTGAGTTCAGCCCCGACATCGCGGATGGCGCGGGCGGTTACCTGGTGACGTGGCATGAAACGATCGGCAACATGGCGTACGTCAGGGGCCGGCTGCTGAATGCCAACGGCATCCCGATCAGCGGCGATATTCCGATCGGGCCCGGCGGCAGTTCATGGCTGGCCGGCGCAGCCGTCTCTTACTCGACGAAGAGCCATGAGTTCCTGGTCGCCTGGGTCGGCAGCTTTGGTGTGACGGACGACATTCACGCCCAGCGCGTGAGCGCAGCGGGAGGGTTGCTCGGGGGGCTGATTCTGGTTTCGACCGGCTCCGGCGACTGGGATCGCGAACCGTCCATTGCGTACAACCCTCGTAGTGACCAGTTCTACGTCGCGTACGCGTCCTACAGCCAGGCAAATTACGGCTACGTGTCAGGACGCCGGATCCAGGCCGGCTCCGGCGCCTATGTCGGAGGCATCCAGCTGCTGGCGACGAACCTGGCCTCGCGCATTCCGTCCGTCACCTACAACTACGATTTGCATCAGTTCCTCGTGGTGTGGCATCACAGTTACAGCGGTGGGGCCGCGTTCTACGGCCAGGTCTTGAATGCCGCAGATGCGTCACTGGTCGGCGGGTTGCGGGTCATCTCGTCCTATTACGTCGCCTACGACGCGCTCGATATCGACTACAACCCGGTGGCCGGCGAGTTCCTGCTGGTCACGCACGGCCGCAACTGGGAAGATGCAGCAGTCAGCATCAGGAGCAACGGTGTTCCCTTCGACAACGGATTCCTGCTGACCAACACCGCCGAAGTGCGCGCGCTGAAGCCAAACCCCACCGCCAACGACGGCAACTACAACCCGCGCGTCGCCGCCAGCCTGATCGACAAGAAATGGTTGATGGTCACGTCCAGCGTCTTTGCCGCCGTACACGGACAGTTTGCCATGACCTCCGGCGCCGGCGGCGGCGGCAGCCCGGCGCCAACACCAGCGCCCGCTCCAGTGCCGACACCGCCGCCTGCGCCTTCACCGGTCCCGGCGCCGCGCATGTCGGTTGACGTGCCCGCCACAGGCTCCACGGTTGCGAACGGGTTCACGGTGGGTGGCTGGGCCCTCGACCTCGGGTCCTCCTCCGGAACCGGCGTCGACTCGGTCCAGGTCTGGGCGTACCCGACAACCGGCGCCGCACCCATGTTCGTCGGCGTGGCGACGCAGGGAGTGTCCCGGCCGGACGTGGGAACGGCCTTCGGCAACGCGCGGTTCGGGAGCAGCGGATACACGCTGGCCGGTACGCTGCCCGCCGGCTCGTACAACCTCGCGGTCTTCGCCCACAGCACTGTCACGGGCACGTTCAACAATTCGAAATCCGTGCGCGTCACGGTGCTGCCGCCTGCGTCGAAGCCACGAATGGCGGTCGATCTCCCGGGTGTCGGCCAGAGCATTTCCCAGAACTTCCGTGTGAGCGGCTGGGCGCTCGATCTCGCGTCAACGTCGGGAACGGGCGTCAACGCCGTGGACGTCTGGGCCTATCCGGTTGCCGGGGGCAATGCCCTGTTCGTGGGCTCCGCCAGCGTCGGGGCGTCGCGTCCGGACGTGGGAGGCGCGTTCGGGGCCTCCAGATATTCCGCGAGCGGGTTCGACCTGACGGTGAACGGCGCGTTGCCTCGAGGCGAATACAACCTGGTCGTCTTCGCCCGCAGCGCCGTGATTGGCACCTTCAACAACTCGCGGGTGATCCGAATCCGGGTGCTCTGACCACCTCCATTCATTGAGCAAAAGGGCCGCCCCGTGGCGGCCTTTTTCGGTTCCGGATCTCCGGAAGCATCTGAGATCCGCCCGTCACTTCTGTAATTTCCCGCCTTCTCCTTCATCGGGCCAGACGCCTCTTTCATCCGTTTTTCCACGCTTTTACTGCCGTTTCGGCGAGATCTCACTCAGGGCACAGCCCTTGCCTTTGACCTGACACCGACTGGTGTCAAGGAGCCCTGATGTTGAAACTTCGCCTTTCCGTTACTGTCCTTCTGGTCACCGTGCTGTTTGCGACCACCGCAAGCGCGGCTTCAGTCTCACTGGCCTGGGACCCGAACAAGGAACCCGAAGTCACAGGCTATGTCGTTCTCGTGGGCAGCGCGCCGGGCGGGACCGATCAGACGGTTGATGTCGGCGCCCAGACGTCCTGGAACTTCACGACGGGCGTCGGCGGCAGAACGTACTACTTCCGCGTGCAGGCCTACACCGCGAGCGGGCAGAGGAGCCTGTCGTCGAACGAGGTCTCCGCGGCCGTTCCGATGCCGACCACGGTGCCTCCGTTCGGCAGCTTCGACACGCCCATCGCGAACGCCACCGGTCTGACCGGGTCGGTCGCCGTGACGGGCTGGGCGCTCGACGACAACGGCGTCACACGGGTTCGAATCCTGCGCGCCCCCGTCTCGGGCGAGCCGGCCGGAACGCTCGTGTACATCGGCGACGCGACGCTCGTGAGCGGCGCGCGCCCCGATATCGCCACCAAATTCCCGTCAGCCGCCATGAAGAATCGCGCAGGCTGGGGCTACCTGATGCTATCCCTGTTCCTCCCGAACCTGGGCAACGGCACGTTCACGCTCTATGCCTATGCCGACGACGCCGACGGGCACTCGACGCTGCTCGGGACGAGAACGATCACCTGCGCGAACGCGAGCTCGGTGACGCCGTTCGGGGCCATCGACACGCCGGACCAGGGGGCATCCGTCAGCGGCACCGTGACCAACTTCGGCTGGGTGCTGTCGCCGGGAACGCGCCGATCGGATCCCACCGGCGGCGGGACCGTGCGGGTCGTCATCGATGGTCTCGCGGTCGGAAGCCCGGCCGGGTGGACCTCGCGCACTGACCTGACCTCGCGCTTCCCCGCCGGCAACTACCCGGGCATCAGCAGGGCGCTCGGAGTCTTCTCGTTCGACAGCCGGACGCTGACAAATGGCCTCCACACCATCGCGTGGGCGGTCACGGACAACATGGGTGGCACGGCCGGCGTCGGCAGCCGCTATTTCACCGTCGCGAATGGGTCCGCTGTCACCGCCTCGGCCGTCGCGGCTGGTGTGTCGGCTCAGTCCGTCGCGAGCCCCGCTCCCGCCGTCGCCAGGCCGCTGGTCGGCCGACGCGGGTTCGATCTGGACGCGGCGTTGCGTACCTATCGGCCGAATACGAACGGCGTGGTTGTCGTGCAGGCCGAAGAGCTCGATCGCATCGAGCTCCACACCGGCGCGTCGACGGCGTCGCTCGTGACGCCCGGCGGCCTCGAGCCGCTGCCCATCGGCGCCGGACTCGACGCCGATGGCGTCTTCAGATGGCAGCCCGGCGTGGCGTTCGTGGGTCCCTACACCTTCGCGTTCAGCGGGACCGATGGCGTCCGCCAGGTGCGGATCGTTCTCAACCCGAAGGGCAGTGGACGCGTCGGACCGCAGATTGTCATCGATACGCCGACCCGCAACCTGAAGACCATTGCGGCGGGCGCCGCGTTCACCGTGGCCGGTTGGGCCGCGGATCTGGATGACGAGGGGGGCACGGGCGTCGATGCGGTTCACGTGTGGGCATACCCACGGAACGGCGGCGACCCGGTCCTTCTCGGTCATGCGGCACTGCACGGCAAACGGCCGGATGTCGCCGCGGTCTACGGCGATCGGTTCAAGCCGAGCGGCTATGGGGTCACGGCCGAGGGCCTGCCCGCGGGTGACTACGACATCGCCGTCTTCGCCTGGAGCACCGTGCTCCAGGGCTTCGCACCGGCGAGCACGGTCCCCGTCAGGGTCCGCTAGAGGATTTCGAGGTTGTTCGCGAGAGCCGGGGTCTGATGCCCCGGCTCTCGGCTTCCAGCTTCCGGCTTCCAGCTTCCGGCTTCCGGCTTCCAGCTTCCAGCTTCCAGCTTCCGGCGTCCGGCTTCCAGCTTCCAGCTGGAAGCTACGTCGTCAGAGTCCTGATCCCCGAGTCCCGAGTCGAGTCCCGAATCCCGAGTCGAGTCCCGAATCCCGATCCCCGAATCCCAATCCCATGTCCCTGATCCCCGAGTCGGATAGACTCCACTTCGTGAACGAAATCGACATCCTCATCGTGGGAGCAGGCGTCGTCGGGCTCGCCTCGGCCGCGGAGCTCGCGTCGGCGGGCTTGAGTGTCTGCGTCCTGGAGCGCAACCCGCGCCCCGGCATGGAGACGAGCACGCACAACAGCGGCGTGTTGCACGCGGGGATCTACCATCCTCCCGGGAGCCTGAAGTCCACGCTCTGCGTCGAGGGTCAGCGCATGCTCTACCGATTCTGTGAAGAGCACGGCGTTCCTCATGAGCGCTGCGGAAAGCTGATCACCGCGTCCTCTGACGTGGAGATCGCGATACTCGAGGCGATCTTCAAGCGGGGGAACGAAAACGGCGCAGAGGGCCTGGAGATGATCGACGGTGCCGAGGCCGTCCGGCGTGAACCCCACGTCAGAGCCGTTGCGGCCGTGTGGTCGCCGGGCACCGGCATCATCGAACCGGAAGCGCTGATCCGGACGCTGCGCGACCTCTGCCTCTCGCGCGACGTGGCGCTCCTGCCCGGTACGACCCTGGTGCGCGCGGATCCTGCGGGAGACGCGCTCGACGTGCACACAGGCCAGGAAACGATTCGAGCCCGCACGGTGCTCAACGCCGCGGGCCTGCACGCCGACGACGTCTCCGATGCGTGTGGAGGCGAGTCGTTCAGAATCTACCCGGTTCGCGGTGAGTACGCCGAGCTCACGGCGGCAAAGCGAACACTCGTGAACGGGTTGATCTACCCGCTCCCTCATGCCTCCGGCCACGGCCTCGGCGTGCACGTCACGAAAACCACCGGGGGCGGCGTGCTGCTGGGGCCGACGGCAAGCTACCAGGAACGAAAGGACGACTACGAGGGGAACCGGCTCCCGGTGGAGGCGTTTCTGGAGCCCGCCCGCGAGCTGCTGCCGAGCGTGAACCTCGAGGATCTCCGGCCCGGCGGAACCGGGATCCGTCCGAAGCTTCACCCCCCGGAAGAGTCCTTCGCGGACTTCATGATCCGGCGCGACACGCAGGTTCCCGCACTGGTCCATGCCGCGGGCATCGATTCTCCGGGGCTGACATCGTGCCTGGCCATCGCGAAGCGCGTCGCCGCGATCGTGGCTGGGGGGGATTAAGATCGGGATTCGGGATGATCGGGATTCGTAGATCGGGATTCGAGATTCGGGACTCGACTCGGGATTCGGGGTTGAGATTCGGCACTGGCGATTTGCAATCCGGATTGCGAATCCCGAGTCCCGAGCCCCGAATCCCGATCTATTTCACCCTCGCGATATACCTCGCGAGCGCATCCTGCCAGGAGGGCATCTCGATACCCGCCAGCCGAAGCTTCTCGTTGGACAGCGCACAATATTTGGGGCGGCGGGCGCGCAGGTTGACGGTGTCGACACTCACGGGCTCGATGGATGCCTCGAGACGCATCAGGCGCGCGACCTCCTCCGCGATCCCGAGCCATGTGGTCACGCCGCTGTTGACGCAGTGGTACAGGCCGCACGCAGGCCGCGTGTCGACCACCCGCATCGCCGCAGCGGCCACGTCGTCCACGTAGCTCGGGGTGACGGTGCGATCGACGAAGACGCGGACGGCGTCGCCGCGGCGGATCCCGTCGAGAATCCGATCGACGCTGCTCCTGGGCTTCTCGCCCCCGAACAGGCTCTCGACTCGAAGTACGTAGTGAGCCGGTGCGTCCTCCGCGAACCATTCCCCGAGGAGCTTCGACAATCCGTAATGACTCCGCGGGAGAGGCGCGTCAGTTTCGCGGTACGGCGCAGCGGTCTCGCCGTTGAACACGAAATCGGTCCCGAAATGAATCAGCACCGCGCCGACTTCACGGGCGGCGCGTGCGAGCGCCAGAACGCCGAAGGCATTGGCCTCCAGCGCCTGCGCCGGCTCATCCTCCGCCTGATCGACCGCGTTGTAGGCGGAGCAGTTCACGACAACCTGCGGCGCCAGGTCGCGAGCGACGCGCATCACGTCCGCCTCGACGGTGATGTCGAGGTCCTGCCGCGTCATGGCTGTGACAGTGGACGAGGTGGCAAAGCTCCGGACAATCGCACCACCGAGCTGCCCGGCGGCGCCGGTGACGAGGACGCGCATCACGCGGCGAGGGCGTCGTGCATGGCGGCTACGACGGCTTCCTGTTGCCCGGCCGTCAGCTCGCCGTAGATGGGAAGGGCCAGGGTCGTGTCCGCGGCCGCTTCAGCCTGGGGAAAGTCGCCGCGCGCGTATCCGAGGCCCGCGAAGCACTCCTGCAGGTGGAACGGCACCGGGTAGTAGATCTCGGTCCCGATACCCCGCTCCGTCATGAACGCCCTGACGCGATCGCGATCGGGCACTCTCACGACGTACTGGTTGAAGATGTGACCGCTCCCGGAGGGCGTGATCGGAAGGGCAACCTGCCCCGCGAGCCCCGCGGCCGCAAAAAGCCCCTCGTAGCGCGCGGCGTTCTCGCGACGCATCGCCGTCCATCGCGCAAGATGCGGCAGCTTCACCCGCAGCACCGCCGCCTGCACCGAGTCCATCCGGAAGTTCCCGCCGATGCGTTTGTGGAAGTACCTGGGCTCGGCGCCATGATTGCGCAGCAGCCGAATCTCGTGCGCCAGCCGCGGATCGCGCGTCGTGACGAGCCCGGCGTCGCCGAACGCGCCGAGGTTCTTGCTCGGAAAGAACGAAAAACAGGCGGCCGTGCCCATCGAGCCCGCCTGCCTCCCTTTGTAGGTCGCGCCGATTGCCTGGCAGGCATCCTCGACGACGGCGACTCCCGCCTGCGCCGCGACAGCCAGAATGGGATCCATGTCGGCGCACAGACCGTAGAGGTGCACGGGCATGATCGCCCGCGTCCTGGGCGTCATCGCCGCGTGCAGTGCCTGCGGCTCGAGATTGCAGGTGATGGGATCGATGTCCACGAGCACGGGCGTGGCGCCGACGCGGACGATCGAACCGGCCGTGGCGAAGAACGAATAGGTGCTGGTGATCACTTCGTCGCCGGGGCCGATGCCCAGCGCCATCAGCACCGCCAGCAGCGCATCGGTGCCGGAAGAGACGGCAATGGCCTCGCCGCCCTGGAGCGCCCCCGCGAGCTCACGCTCGAGCGCCTCCACGTCCGGCCCCATGATGAACCGATGGCTGTCACAGACCCTCGAGATGGCCGCAAGGATCTCGTCCCGCAGCGGCCGGTACTGCGCCTCGAGATCGAGGAGCGGCACCGCGGCGCGGGTCGCGGACGTCATCGAACGACGACCTGCGGCGAACCCCACAACGCGAGATCGTTGTCGCGGTTGTCTCCCTTCCCGGGCTCGCTGCTGTTCGTGTTCAGAATCAGATCGACCGGCTCACCTGAGTACGCCGACAGGTCGACTTTGACGGGTGTCCACTTGCGGTCGGAGGGCGTGTTGAAGGGCTCCACGTGCTGGGTCGCGAGTTGTTCGTACGCCCGCCCGTCAGACACGCCGATGTGAAACTTCACGCCGTCGCCCGGCTTGTCCCACGCCTCCTGCTTGAGCGCCACCCACACCCACAGCCACCCGTCGTCCGGCACGGTGACCTTCCACGTGAGCCGTGTGCCGGCGGACGGGGTGACCGCAATCGCACGGCGCGTGTCGCCATTCAGGTTCACGTCGATCACCGAGAACACGTCGGCGCTCGGCTGTTTCTTCGCGGAGTCGAACTGCGTCAGCAGGTCGATGTTGTGCGCGGCGCTGCCGCGCCTGAACAGCCACCAGCCCGCGACGACAAGAACGATGATGACGACGACCGTGAGGGTCGTTCGATTGGCTTTCATGTATCAGCTGCCTCCGATGCACAAACGACTAAATCTACCATGCTAGCGGATGCGCTCCTTGACGGCGGCGCGCGTCTCGCGCTCCGCATCGCGCTTCTTCACCGTCTCGCGCTTGTCGTGCGCCTGTTTGCCCTTGGCGAGACCAATCGCCACCTTCACGTGGCCGTTCTTGAAATACATGCGCGTCGGCACGAGCGTCATGCCGCGCTCCACCGTGCGTCCGATGAGCTTGCGAATCTCCTGCCGGTGCAGCAGCAGCTTGCGCCGCCGCGTGGGCTCGTGATCGGCGTACCCGCGATGGCTGTACGGGTTGATGTGGACGTTCAGAATCCACACCTCGCCGTCCTCCACGCGCGCGTAGCTGTCCCGCAGGTTGACGTTGCCTTCGCGGATCGCCTTGACCTCGGTGCCGAGGAGCGCGACGCCCGCCTCGAACGTCTCGACGATGTGGTAGTCGTGGAAGGCCTTGCGGTTCTCCGCAATGCTCTTCTGCGCCTGCTCGCGTTCACTCTTCACGTGTCACCGTTCCCAGAACTGCAGCGTCATGCGCCCGCGCCGTTCGGTCTTTCGCTTCTTGAACGGGGCGAGATCGATCGCCGTTTCGCTCCAGCGGGTCACGACCAGCAGTGAACCGAGCCGCTGTGCGGCGAGCGCCGCACCCAGCCGCCGCGAGCCCGCGGGCGTGTCCGCAAGTAACAGAATTCTGCGGTAATACAGCGGCAGGAGCAACTGGGCCGTGAACTCGTCGTCCGCTACGATGACCCGTTCCCCCGACGCAGCCACGGATTGCAGCCCCTTGAAGTCGTCGCGGTTCCGGGAATAGTAGGCAGGGATGCACCCCAGCACGTGGATCGCGACGGCCATCGAAACCAGCCCGACGCCGGTCGCGCCGATGGCGCGATCCACACGGGCGGGGGCGCCGAGATAGGCGCGGATTCCCATCATGGCGCTCACCGCCAGGAGCGGGAGCAAGGGAAGCAGCAGCCGGGGCCCGAGGGCTTTCCCGCCGGTCGTGTCGATTCCCGCGAAAGCAATCAGCAGGTAGGCCGCCGCGGTGAGCAGGATCGCCGGCCGCAGCCACCCGTACTGCGCGGACCCGGACGGCAACGGCATCAACGCAAAGACCAGGTACGGGCTGCAGCGATGCAGGCCGGCAAGCCACTTGGGGGCGGTCACGACCTCCCGCAGATCGATCGCCGCGAACGCCACAATCGCCATCAGCCAAACGAACAAGGGGACGGAGGACCGGCGCGTCCTCTGGAGGACGACGGCCGCGATCAGCGCGACGCACAGAAGTCCGATCAGCCGGTTGTTGCCATAGCCGAGCAGCCAGGTACTGGACGACTGTGGCATACCGGTCGCGCAGCGTGAACGGCGTGAGCACCGGGACGTCGGGGTTCGGCGCATCGGTCAGGTGCGCGGCCCGCTGCACCAGGTGCACGGCGTGCCTGAGATGAGCCGCCGCCGGACGATCGAACCACGCCACCTCCACGCCTGCCGCGATGATGAGCGGGAGCATGGCCGCACCGGCCGCCGCCGCGACGGTCCAGAGACTCCGCGATCGCCACCACAGCGCCGCGAGAATGCCCGGAAGGAGCAGGATCACCTCGTCCCGGAGGACCGCGCCGGTCCCAACGAGTAGGCCGACGGCGACGGCGGCCCCTGCCTCTGCCGAGTACGTAAATCGACGACCGGGGTCTGACCCCAGTGACCGTATTCGAACAGTAGGGTCTGACCCCCGCGCGCGCACCGCCAGCGCAAACGCCGCGGCGCCGAAGGCGACCGCGGGCGCATGCTCCCATCCACTGACGGCAAAAAACCACAGCGGGCTCCCGAGGCCGAGCGCCACCAGAACCGGCACGCCAAAGCCGGGAGGCGCCAGCCTGACCGCGGCGCCGAGCGTCACCACCGCGCCGGCAATCGACAGCAGCACGAGCCCGCGCATGCCCGCCACCGCGACCGCAACAGCCTGGAACATCGCCGAGAACGGAGAGAATATCGCCTGCGTGGTACCGGCGGTGGCCATGATGAACGGCGGCCGCATCGGCAGGAATTCTTCCGCGGGGTCGAGGAATGCGCCAGGGTACGGAATATCCAGGCTCGTGAGCCTGTGCTGCGCAAGGGCGCGGGCCTGCACGTACTTCACGCCGATGTCTCCGGAATACACAGCGTCCGGAGCCAGAACCCAGAGACCGAAGATGGTGTAGAAGCACGCCAGGCAACCAAGGACCAGGACCGGGGCCTTCCCCGCCACCCACGCGACCGCTCTATCCATGAGCCCGCGCCCCGGCAGCCAGCCGTGCCGCCAGTCTGATCGCCTCGATCATGCTCGACGGATCGGCAATGCCCCGTCCCGCGATGTCGAATGCCGTGCCGTGATCGACAGAGGTTCGGATGATCGGCAGGCCCAGCGTGACATTGACCGCCTTGCCGAACGCCACGAGCTTCACCGGAATCAACCCCTGATCGTGATAGCACGCGACGACGGCATCGAACTCGCCGCGGATGGCGCGAACGAACACGGTGTCGGCGGGCAGAGGCCCCTGAATGCTGATGCCGCGGGCGCGGCACTCTTCCACGGCGGGTGCCAGTACCTCCTCGTCTTCCCGGCCCATCAGCCCGTGCTCGCCGGCGTGGGGATTGAGGCCGGCGAGCGCAAGCTTCGGAGACGGATGACCAAATCGCGGCAATTCTCTCGCGGTCAATGTAATGACGCCCTCGAGCGTCTCGCGCGTCAGCGCCGCCGGCACTTCGGCGAGCGGGATGTGGACCGTAGCCAGCACGACCCGCAGCGACTCCGCGTAGAACATCATCGCGACGCGAGGCGCCGCCGTCAGATGCGCCAGCAGGTCCGTATGGCCGCGCCACGGCAGGCCCGCGGCCGCAAACGCTTCCTTGTTGATGGGAGCCGTGGCAATGGCATCGATCTCCCCGGCCCGCGCGTCGGCGACGGCACGGACGATTTCGTCGTAGGCCGTTCGGCCCGCCTCGGCCGAGATTCGCCCGCAGGAGAACCGGGCAATTTCCGCCTCGGTCTGCGGACCGTAGAGAACGATCTCGCACACCCCGGCGAGGCTCGAATCCGCCGCCGCCTTCAACGCGATCTCAGGGCCGATGCCTGCAGGATCGCCGACGGTGACGCCAATCCTCGGACGCGTACTCACCCACACGTCCCGCAGCTGCCGGACGAGCACGATCCGCAGCCGCCGCTCTCACCGCCCGGGCCCGTCGGATTGCCGCAGGACCCGCAGCCCCCTTCATCGGCGCAGCCGCCGTGCTTCACGCCTTTACCGTTGGGCAGCTCGTATCGAAGGCAGCACTTGAGCCGGCCGCACATCCCGGACAGCTTCGATGGATTGAGGCTCAGGTTCTGCTGCTTCGCCATCTTGATCGAGACGGGCTCGAACGTATTCAGGAAGGTGGTGCAGCAGAGCGGCCGCCCGCACGAGCCATAGCCGCCGAGCATCTTCGCCTCGTCGCGCACGCCGATCTGGCGCATCTCGATCCGCACGCGGAAGTGCGCCGCGAGATCCCGCACGAGCTCGCGAAAATCCACCCGCCCCTCGGCGGTGTAGTAGAAGATGAGGCGCGATCCGTCGAACAGCTGGTCCACCCGCGCGAGCTTCATCGCAAGTCCGCGCTCGCGAATCTTCATGAGGCAGATTCGCTGCGCTTCCTTCTCCCGATGCTGGTGTTTGAGGCGGGTGACGATGTCGTCGTGCGTGGCGCGGCGGACGACGCTCAGCTCAGAGCCGTCAGTGGGAATCCTCCTGGCCGCCAGCGCCGGAATGGTGCGGGTCACGGTGCCGAGCGCCGTCCCTTCAGCGGTGTTGACGACCACCGCGTCGCCGGCCCTCAACCTGTCTGCCACTTCCCCTGCGGCGAGAGGCTCTCCGGCCGCATCGAACGCAAGCTCTGGCAGCAGGAAGGAATGGGTCCGGCCAACGGGGGAGAACTTGACGCTGACGAACGGGCGTGATGGCCCGGAGCTCATGTCGGCCTTTATATAGCGGCGACCCGGGCCACGGCGCCTCTGGCCCCCCCGCTTTCAGGCGGGGACGTGCCGGCGTGCCGCAGACGCTAGATCTGAAACGCGAGCCAGTCGGCGACGACCTTCGGACTCGCGTTGCGCTCGAGCGCCGAGAGCGCCCGGTCGACCGCTGAAAACGCGCGAAGAGCGCGCTCACCGTCGAACGACCGCTGGAGCCGCTCGAGGAGCGGCCGGAGGTCGGCGTTGGCAAGGCATCGCTCGTCCGCACGGGAAAGCAGAACCCCGAGATCACGCAGGATCGACGACAGCGCGTGCAGCCGGCGCGCCATTTCTTCCCGATCGCTCGGTCCGCGCGCGCCCGTCAGCGCCTTTGCGCCTTCGAGCCGGCGACGCGGGTCACTCGACGTGGCGACGCTGTTGAGAAGCCCGGCTGCAGCTTCCCGCGCGTCCACCCAGCCCTCGGCACTTTCCTCGAGCGCCGCACCGAGACTGCCGTCCGCACCTGACGCGGCGGCATACGCGTCCGCCTCACTATATTGATGCGCCGACATCAGGACGGCCGCAACGTCCGCCGGCGCCAGCCGTCCGAACCGCAGACGGTGACATCTCGACCGCACGGTCGGCAGCAGGACGTCGGGCCGTGACGTCACCAGCACGAACACCGATGCGGGAGGCGGCTCCTCCAGCGTTTTCAGAAGCGCGTCCTGCGCCGTAATCATCAGCGCGTCCGCATCGTCGATGATGACGACGCGCCGGCGCCCTTCGAAGGGCCGGTAGCCCGTGCGCTCCACGGCATCGCGCACCTGATCGACCTTGATCGAGCCCGTCTCGCCGGGCTCGATGAGCAGGACGTCTGCATGAACCCCGCGGGCGATCCGCTTGCAGGAGGCACAGACGCCGCATGCGTCTACGACCGGCCCATCCGCATCCCCTGAACCATCGGATGCCGCGCGGACCGGCGCAAGGCAGTTCAGGAACTGGGCCAGTGCGACCGCCGTCATCCGCTTCCCCACGCCTTCCGGACCGGCGAAAATGAGGCTGGGCGGCAGCGAGGCGCGGTCCACTGCGCGCGCCAGAAGCTGGTAGATGTGCGCGTGCCCTGTGATGTCTCTGAACGGCATTGAGGCGGCTCGGCCGAATCCTACCACGTGCAGCTGAGCCGTCCGGCCACTACTGTGGCTTTTCCTTGTCCTTGTCCTTCTTCCCGAATACCTTCGCCCAGAAGCCCCGCTTCTTCGGAGGCTCCTCTTTCGCGGTTCCACCTGAGACTTCCCCGGAGGGCGGAGTGCCTGGAGGGCGATCCGCCGTGCCGCTGGTCCCCCGTTCCGGAGGCAGACCAGCCTGGTCCGGCGGGACAGGTGCGGGTGCTTCGGGGTGGTTGCCGCCGCCGAACAACCCGGCCAGTCGATCCATCAGCGATGCCGACGGGTGAAGCGGGCAGATGTCCGTGGGCTGCGTCCCGCTGACGAAATACTCCGTGTAGATCATCGACCGCGACTCGGTGGCCCCCTCGCGGTTGATCACTTCCACGTTGTTGCAGCCGTCATTCGGGAGCTTGCCGGATACCCGGCAGACGTTGAGGCCGACGACGTTCGTGGGACGGGCGATCCAGACCGGTTTGGCCCCTTTCGTGGCGATCTTCATGAAGCTCGCCCAGAGAGGCACCGCGAGATCGCCTGCATAACCGTTCGACGTGATCTTCGCCGGCTGATCGAAGCCGACCCAGACGCCGGTGACGAGGTGCGGTGTATACCCGACGAACCACGCATCGACATAGTCGTTCGTCGTGCCCGTCTTGCCCGCGGCCGGAAGCGTGAATCCCGACTGCCTCGCGCGGTACGCGGTGCCGGCGTTGATGACGTCGGCCAGCATGCTCGACATCAGGAAGGCCGTGGCTTCACTGACTGCGCGGTGCGACTTCTCTTCGGCCGTATAGAGCACCTGCCCTTCGCTGTCCTGCACCTTCCTGATGAGCATCGGCTGGCGGACGATGCCGCTGTTGGCGAAAGCGCCGTAGGCAGCCGTCAGCGACATGAGCGTGACCTCGCTCGCCCCGAGCGCGAGAGACGGCACGCTGGGCGGCGTGCCCACGTTCAGCTTCTCCGCGTAAGACACCGCGCTCTTGATCCCGACGGTGTTCAGCATCTGGACGGCCGCGCGGTTGCTGGACGTCCGCAGCGCCGTCCGGATCGTCATCTCGTCTGCGGTCGAATGCTCGTCTTCGGGGATCCACCCGCCTTGCGGCGTTTCGATGGGGTCGTTCAGGTTCGTGACGAGGGATGCCGGGGAGTACCCGGCTTCGAGAGCGGCGGCATACACGAACGGCTTGAAGGCAGACCCTGCCTGGCGCTTCGCCTGCACGGCGCGGTTGAAGTGACTCTCGCCGAAATCCCGCCCGCCCACCATCGCGCGGACGTAGCCCGTCTCGGGATCCATCGCGATCAGTGCGCCCTGAAGGTATTGCGCGAGCTCACCGTCTTTCTGCGGTGGCAGCTTTTCCCGCGGCACGTGGGGATACCGCGGACGGCGCTCGATATCGACGAGCGCCTTTTCCACCAGCTTTTCCGCCTGCTGCTGGACGTCCGCATCGAGCGTCGTGAACACCTGGAGGCCGCCGCGATAGACGCGCTGCCAGCCGAACCGCTCCACGAGCTCCCGGCGAACCTGCTCCTTGAAGTAGAGGCCGAAGGTCTCCTTGATTTCGAGCGCGTTCTTCAGCCGAACGGGCGTCTTCTTCGCACGGTCCGCTGCCGGCTGATCGATGACGCCGGAGGACACCATCGTCTGCAGCACCACGCCGCGGCGAGCCACGGCGCGCTCGAGATTCACCGTCGGCGCATAGCTCGAGGGGGACTGGATCAGACCCGCAAGCAGCGCGGCCTCATCGACGCTCAGATCGCTGGACGACTTGCCAAGATACCCGCGCGCCGCGGCTTCGAATCCATAGAGCCCGTCGCCCAGGTACACCTTGTTGAGGTACAGCTCGAGGATGTCGTGCTTGCTGTACATCCTCTCGATGTACGCCGCGAGAATGATCTCCTTCATCTTCCGCCGGTAGGTCTTTCCACGGGTGAGGAAGCTCTGACGCGCCAGCTGCTGCGTGATCGTGCTGCCTCCCTCGGCGCGCCGGCCCGTCTCCAGGTTCTTCACGACGGCGGCAATGACGCGGATGCCGTCGACACCGGAGTGCTCGTAGAACCGCTGGTCCTCGACGGAGATCACCGCCTTGATGAGGTTCGGCGAAATTTTCTCCAGCGGAACGTCGATCCGCTGTTCCTTGAAGATCGTGAAGACCGGTTTGTCGGCGGCATCGAGAATCGTCGTCGATTGCGCCATGTCACCGAGCCCGCGCAGCGCTTCGCGGTCGGGCAGCCCGGCGGTCAGGTCGTGGCTGAACCATGCCGTCCAACCCGCACCGAGAAAAAACACGACGGCCATGGCCGCGACCGTCGCCGTCAGGACGCGCGGACGTCCAGCGAAGATCCTATGTATGAAATCGAGCCGTCTGACATCGAGCCGGGGGATTCGTAGTCGCATCAGGTCTTCACACGCAAAAGGGAGGCCCACGGCCGAGCATGCCAGCCACGCGGTCCGTTCCCAACTCCCAACGGTAGCAGGACGAGAGCCAAAACGCGCGTCAAAAACGGCATCCCGGCCCCTGCCGCGTTGCGCCTCCGGAGCCGTCGTCACCGTCCGGAATTGACACCAGTGAAGCGAGGCAGGGCGAAGGTCTGCTACACTCCGGCGCATTATGAGCACCCTCTTGCGCGTCTCCCCACTGCTGTTTGCACTCCTGTTCCAGGCAGCCCCTCCAGCCGAGCCTGGCTGGACGAGCCTCTTCAATGGAAAGGACCTGGCCGGCTGGAAGGTCGTCACTCCCGCATCGTGGACCGTCAAGGAGGGCGCCATCGTGGCGAACGGCACGCCGGGGCACGTCTATTACGACGGGGAGTTCCGCAAGCATATGTTCCGGAATTTCGAGCTCAAGGTGGACGTGAAGGCGGCCGCCAATTCGAACGGCGGAATCTACGTACTAACCGAGTACCAGGAAACAGGGTTCCCGAAGAAGGGCTTTGAGATCCAGGTCAACAACACGTACAAGCGGGACCCCGTGAAGACGGGCAGCCTGTATCACGTGCAGGACGTCACCGAGGCGGCCCCGAAAGACGACGAGTGGTTCACCGAGCACATCATCGTCAAGGGCAACAACATCACCGTGAAGGTGAACGACAAGCAGACCGTTGACTGGACGCAGCCCGCCGACTGGAACGGCGGACGCGAAGGGCCGGGCCGGGCCATCACGGGTCCGGGCACGATCGCGCTGCAGGCGCACGATCCGAACAGCACCGTGTCCTACAGGAACATCCGGATCAAACCGCTCGACTGACAACCGACGGTAGGGGCGGGGTCTCGGCACCCCCTCCCTCCCGAGGCGCCACGTACTGCCGCTCCGCCTGCCGAATCGCCTTGTATCGGGCGAACACCACCCGCGCATCCTCGAGACCGAGCACCGACCGCCACGAGCTTCCGCGGAACGTGTGCGCGAGCATCCGGGCCCCGTACTTCAGAACGAACAGCGGGTAGTGCCTGATGACGGCCGGCAGGTGGCGGAGCTTCATCCACCGCTCGGCGCGCCACCGCGCGAACTCGATGTCGTGCGCCGACAGGTGACGGCTCTTCACGACGGCTGTCGTGCCGTCGTACTCGTCAACCTGGTGGCTCACGATCAGGCCGCGCTCCTGGAAGTCCTTCGTCATCGGCGTACCGGGATACGGCGTCGGGTGCTGGATGTACGGCCAGTCGACGAAGCGGCGTGCGAAGTCGAGATTCGTCTCGATGGAGTCGTGTGTATCGTCGGGATTCCCCACGATGATCCCGCCAACCACGTACATGCCGGCGCGATGAATCCGGTCAATCGCGGAGAGCGTCGCGTTTCCCGTCCGCCGGCCGCCTTCACGCTGCGCGTTCTTCGCTGAGGCCTTCAGGAACTGGAGGTCTTCCTCGATGACGTTCTCGATGCCGAGAAACACATACCGGAATCCGGCTGCCCGCATGAGGGGCGCCAGCGTCTCGCCGTGATTCGCGATGGAGGACGTCATGGCCTGGACAATGTAGTGGATGTCGTTCAGCCCGGCGTCGATGATCGCCCGGCAGAGCCCTTCGAAGCGTGCGACGTTCAGCGTGATGTTGTCGTCCACGATGAAAATCGCACGCGCGCCTCGTGCCCGGGCGTCCGAAATATCCGCAAGCACGCGCTCGAACCCGAACGTGTGAAAGTTCCGGCCGCGCATCTCGATGATCGAGCAGAAGCTGCAGTCGAAAGTGCAGCCACGCGACGTTTCGACGATGTCGATGGGACGCCCGAGAAATGTGTACCCCTCGAGCACGCGCGACGATCGATCCGGGAGCGCTATCGAGCCGTCGTCGAGGCCGCTGACGGGCCGCGGCGCGTGGTGGGTGAAGCGCCTGCCGTCGTGGATTGAAAGACCGGGAATCCCGTTCGGAGATCGGCCTGACTCGAGGGCCCTCAGCAGATCGCGGAACGTCAGATCGCCTTCACCGCGCACGAGAAAATCCACGCCCGCGCCGGGCGCTTCGTAGGCCTCAGGGGCGAGGCTGGGATCGTACCCTCCGGCGACGACGGTGACGCCGGGCTTGATCGCGCGAATCACGCGAACGAGCTCCAGCGCGGTCCGGCGCTGGAAGGTCATGACCGAAAGGCCGACAACGTCCGGATCCTGCTCATGCACCAGCCGCTCGACGACGGTGCGTACCTGACGCTGGACGAGGACGAGATCGGCCACCGACACGCGGTGGTGCCGATCCACATTGCCGGCAATCGACGCGAGGCCGCCATTCGGCATCCGCATCGTCAACGACGGCGTGTGCTCGAACGAGTCCGGCATCGAAAGGAGGAGTACTCGCATGGCAGCCTCGGACGAGGCCTTTATACGCCCGGTCGCGGATGGGCGTCGAGTAGAAAGATCGCGAGCGTCCCTACGCCGCCGTCAGCGGATTGCGAACCTCAGCGACGATCTCGAAGGTCCGCAGGCGCGCCTGGTGGTCGTACACCTGCGACGTCAGGATCAACTCGTCGGCGCGCGTGGTCTCGATGAGCGCTGTCAGCCGCGCGGCCACCGTCACCGGTGAGCCTATCGCGGAGTACGCCATGGCGTGATCGATGCCTGCCTGCTCGAAGGGCGTCCATCGTCCCTCCATGCTGTCCACTGGCGGCTGGAGGGGACCTGGGGTCCCGCGCCTGAGGCTGACCCACTGCTGCTGGAGTGACGTCGCGAGCCGCGCGGCTTCGGCGTCGGTGTCGGCGGCGACGACACTCGCCCCCACCATGACATGCGGCCTGGCGAGACGCTCCGACGGCTTGAACTGGCGTCGATAGATCTCGAGCGCCTGCATCAGGTAGTCAGGCGCGAAATGCGAGGCGAAGGCGAACGGCATACCGAGCGCCGCAGCCAGCTGCGCGCCGAAGAGGCTCGATCCGAGCAGCCAGATTGGCACGTTGAGACCGGCGCCCGGAACGGCGCGGACCGTCTGGCCCGGCTGGACGGCCCCAAGGTAGGCGTGCAGCTCCTGCACGTCATGGATGAAGGCGTCTTCGGTGCCGGAAAAATCTCGACGGAGGGCCCGCGCTGTCGTCTGATCGGTACCCGGCGCGCGGCCGATGCCGAGGTCAATGCGTCCCGGATACAGCGACTCGAGCGTACCGAACTGTTCGGCTATCACGAGGGGCGCGTGGTTCGGCAGCATCACCCCGCCCGAGCCCACGCGAATCGTGCTCGTGCCGCCGGCCACGTGCCCGATCACCACGGCGGTGGCGGCGCTGGCGATGCCCGGCATGTTGTGGTGCTCGGCCAGCCAGAAGCGGTGATAACCCCAGCGTTCCGCGTGCTGCGCCAGATCGAGCGTGTTCCGCAAGGCCTGCGACGGCGAGCCTCCCTCGATGATGGGAGAAAGGTCGAGCACAGAGAAAGGAATGATGGCGGGCATCGCTTGTTAGGACGATGCGACTGCGTCCTGCGTCTCCAGTCAATAAATGGGGACACTCACCTTTACGGTAAGTCGTTGATTCTACGGGTTTCCGCAAATTAACGGCTGAGGCAATCCAGGACTGCGGCGTCGAACGCCCGGGCGACATCGGCCAGCGGCTGGTTGCCGTCGATCGCGCGAAAGGCCGATCCCTTTCCGTACCACTCGACCAGCGGCGCGGTGTTCTCGACGTAGGCCGCAACCCGCCGCCGGATGACGTCGACATGATCGTCCGCGCGCTTCACGAATCCCCCGCCGCATGACGCGCAGTACTCGGTCGTCGGCGCGCCGGTGTCCGCCTGACCGCAGCTCTCGCAAATCCGCCTGGAGAGAATGCGATCGAGGATCACCTCCGCGCTGACTTCCAGGTAAATCACAATCAGGGCGCCACGGCCGGCGATCAGGCCATCGAGCGCGACCGCCTGCGGCAGGGTGCGGGGAAAGCCGTCCAGCACAAATCCGCGGGTAGTGTCAGGATTCTGCAGGCGAGCTTCGACGACGCGGATGATCATGTCGTCCGGGACGAGACCGCCGGCGTTCAGCGTCGCCGCGACTTCAGCGCCGAGCGCGGTTCCGCGCGCGACGGCGTCCCGCAGCATGTCGCCGGTGGAGATCTTCGGGATGCGGTGACGCCGGGCAAAGTGCGAGCCCTGCGTCCCCTTGCCGGAGCCTGGCAGTCCGACGAGCACGACATTGATCGGCTGTGATCCGGGGGCAGCCTCACCCACCGCCCGCTGGTCTTTGGCCGGCCGCTTTTCAGACACCGAACGGTCTCCTTCGCCGAGGTCAGGGATAAACGCCCGCCGGACGGCGAGCGCGATCGAAGAACATCGGACGAAGAGGGTAGCACAGGAGTCTCTGATCGTCCGGGTCCGGAGCCTGGACGGCCTGTCATGCCACCGGACCAATAGAATCAATGACTTAGCGTAAAGGTGAGTGTCCCCAATTAGGGGACTGACGCCAGGGGACGCGTGAACACGACCCACGAGCCGGCTCCCGACTCCCGCGGCCAGCGGTCGCGCTCGAGGCGCGTCGCGAGCGGCGAACCCGGCACTGTCAACGCGCATCCAATGTCGTACCGCCCGAAGATCTCCTTGTAGTCACCCGAGGTCTCGAGCTGGATGTGACCGTGGACGATGTCTTCAGAGTACGGATCCTGGCGGCTGTCCATGAACACTTTCTTGTCTCTCGCAAACCAGATCAGATAACCGCCATCGTCGTACCGGTTGTAGAGACGGCCGGGACAATTCGTCACCGCGCGCCGGAGATCCTCCGGCACGGGCGTCCAGCCCAGACGAGGGAGCGGTTGACGCCAGGCTTGCCCCACAAAGAGCACACCGATCGCCGCCATGGTCGCAAACGCGATCGCATTGAGCATCGGACGCTCGACTCGAGCTGCGACTGCCTGACGCCTCTCCTGATGCAGAAGTGTTCCGATGAGCGGTACGGTGCACAGCACGAACGTTGGAATATTCCGCCGTGTCTTTATCGAGAGGATGAGGAACATCAGCGCGCACGCACCCAGCAGTACGGTGCTCCACGACGTCAGCAGGCTCGCACGATTGATGAACAACAGAACGATGGCGGCCAGCGCGGCGAGCCAGAACGGCGCGTCCGTGATCGCCAGCCCCGGCGGCTGCCACTCGAGAACACCGTACGAGTGCAGGCGCGCGAGCGAGGACGGCACCTCGCTCCAGAGCGTGAATCCCAGAGGCGTTGCCGCCGTCGCGAAGAGACACGCCACCGCAATGGGGGCCATCGTCCTGAGCTGCTCGCGGTTCACCAGCAGCGCGGCTACCATCGCGGCGGCCATGATGACCCCTCCGAGCGCAACGGCCCCATGAAGATTCGCCCAGACGAGGAACAGCGCGGGAAGGCTCCACAGCCATCTCCGTCGAACGAGGATCCACAGCGTCAGGGCCACCAGCGCCAGGCTGAACACCTGCGGCCTCAGCGACCACGCCGGACCGGACATCACCACTCCCGCACCGAGCAGCACCAGGCGCGTGAACCGGGGGCCCGGCGTCAGGCTCGCGATGATGGCCCATGTCAGCGTGACCGCGGCGGCACAAAGCGCCGTGAGCAGCGGAAGCCCGCCGACTGTGTACGCGGCATAGAACACAATCTGCGCCAGCCATTCATGATTGGGCCAGTAGCCGCCCGCGACCGTGTGCGAGAACTCGTCGCGAAGCATGACCTGGTGGGAGCGCCACATCTCCTCGCCGGTCCGCAGCTGCCACCAGGTGTCGGTCTGCGCGGGCATCAGGCATGCGGCCAGCATGAGTGCCAGGAAGAAGAACGCCGTCGAAAACCGCTCGAAGGTGAATTGGCTGGCGCGATCGGCCAGGGAGGCGGACATGTGCCTGGAAGGGCTGCAAGACGCGAACCGGGTTGAACTTACGCCCGATCTGCGCCGCGGAATTGTCGGACGTGCAGCGTGAACGTCGCGGGCTTACCCGATCGTAATCGCGGCGACGGTTCTGTAGGTGTCGGTGACGGTCGCTCTGACAGTTAACAGCTGTCAGCTGTCAGCTATCAGCTGTCAGTTCCCAGTTCCCAGTTCTTCTTTTACTGGCTACTGGCGGCTACTGGAAACTGGCTACTGGAAACTAGCGCCTCCTAAGGCCTCCTGTCTCCACTACTCCGCGCGCAGAGCCTCCATCGGGTTGACGGACGCGGCCCGGCGCGCCGGTACGAAGCTGGCCACGAGCGCCGATCCGGCAAGCACGCCGGCGACGATGCCCAGGGTCGGGGCATCGTATGAGTGGACGCCGAACAGCAGGCCCTCCATCATCGTCGCAGCGCCGATGGAACAGACCACGCCAATCGCCACGCCGAAAACAATCAGCCAGGCGGCCTCTCGCAGGATCAGCCTGTGGACGGAACCGCGTTCGGCGCCGAGGGCCATGCGGACGCCAATCTCTCGAGTCCGGCGGCTCACCGAGTACGCAACGACTCCGTAGAGTCCGACGACACCGAGCAGCCACGCGACTGCGGCAAAGCCGGCCACGAGCGAGGCCGACGAACGGCGGAGATACGCGGCCTGCGAATTGTTGATGATGGCCGCCATCGTGGTGCCGTTGAACGTCGAAATGCCGGAATCAATCTGACCGATCGTCGACGTCATGGCCGGAAGGAGCGACTGCTCTGTCTGCGCGGTCCGGACGAAGACGGCAAACCCGGTTGTCGGGTCCTGCGCAAACGCGACATACATGGTCGGCCGCGTCTCCGCATCGATCGGACCTTCCTTGATGTCGTCCACGATGCCGACGATCTCCATCGGCGGCTGGTCGGTGGTCGGGGCGTACAGCAGCTGTTTGCCGAGGGGATTCTCGTCGGGGAAGTACTGCCTGACCATCGCCTGGTTGATGATGACGACCGAGGGCTTCGACGGGCGGTCATCGTCGGTGAAGTAGCGTCCGCGAAGGAGCCGGGCCTGGAGCGTCGTGAAATAACCCGCGCTCACTTCGCGGTACTGCACCTCGTTGTGCTCGCCGTGATAGGGACGGCCGACGACCCGGATCCACATCGTGTTGCCGCCGAAGATGGGCGGCGTACTGGAGATGCCGACGGAGCGCACCCCGGGGAGAACTGCCAGCCGGCTCTCGATCTCGCGCTCGAGGGCGACGATCTTCTCGGGCGTCGAGTACGTGGCGCTGGGGGCGGAAACTCCGAGCATCGCGAGATGATCCGCCTGCAGGCCGATGTCCACGCGAAGCAGCCGGTAGAAGCTCTGACCGAGCAGCGCTGCGCACACGAGGAGCACCATCGCGGTCGCCAGTTCGACCACGACCAGGCGCGAGCCGAGCCGCCGCCACGCGGTTCCCGCGGAACCGCGGCTGCCCTCCGCGAGGCCTTCTGCGCTGTGAGCCAGCGGGAGGCGCACCAGCGGCGTGATCGCGAACAGGATCGCAGCAAGCAGAGCCACCGCTCCGGCAAACACTCCGACACGGGCCGTGAGACCGAGGCCGTGGAGGTAAGGCATGCCGGTGAGGATGTTCGCCGGAATGAGCATGGTCAGAAACTGAATGGCCCAGTACGCACACGCGAGGCCGAGTGCGGATCCGAGCGCCACGAGCACGAGCCCTTCGGTCACGAACTGCCGGATGACCCGCCCCGCGGAAGCGCCGAGCGCCGTGCGCACGGCGATCTCGCGCCGCCGGCTCTCAGAACGCACGAGCAGCAGGCTCGCCACGTTCACCGTCGCGATGATGAGCAGTAGTCCGGCGCCGCTCAGCAACACCATCAGCATCGGGCGAATCCTGCCGACGACCACGTCCGTCAGCGGGACCACGGCAGCTCCCTGACCCCTGTTCGACTCGGGATACTGTTGCTCGAGCTGCTGCGCGATGGACGCCATCTCCGCTGCCGCGATCTGGACGGACACGCCGTCTCTCAACCGTCCGACACCATAGAGGTTGTGGCAGCTCCGGCGGAGGTCACAGGGGCCCGACGCATGGAGCGTCGTCCAGAAATCCGCAGGCTCCGCCGGCGCGAAGTGAAAGTCGCGGGGCAGCACGCCGACGATGACGTTGGCGGCGCCGTTCAGGGTCACGGTTCGACCGAGGACACCGGCCTCTCCTCCATATCGGCTCTGCCAGGCGGCGTAGCTCAGAATCACCGCGCGCGGTGCGGCCGGTAAATCCTCGCCGGGGCGGAAATCACGTCCCAGGATCGGAGTGACGCCAAGCGTGCGAAAGAAGTCGTCGCTGACGCGCGCACCGGGGGCACGCTGCACGCCCGCTGCAGTGGCAAGCGTCACGCCGCTGCCCTGGTAGGCGGAGAGGGATTCGAGGCTCTTGTTGAGTCTCTTCCAGTCCAGATAGTCCGCATACGAGAGGTTGGATTGCGGAAACATCTGGACGCGTTCGAAGACACCGACCAGACGCGATGGATTCGGATACGGGAGGGGCTTGAGGAGAGCCGCATCCACGAACGCGAAGATGGCCACACTGGCACATATCCCGAGCGCCAGTGTGAAGATCGCCGTGCAGGTGAATCCCGGGCTCTTCCGCAACTGCCTGAGCGTGAACCGGGCATCCTGCAGCACGTTGTCGAACAGGTTCAATCCATGCATGTCGTGCGACTCCCCGCGCCTCTCTGCGTCCTCAACGCGCGAGGACAACTCGATCGGGGTGTTTGACGGGCAGGCGCGGTGATTGGTTGCGAACCAATTCAGCGAAGGCCGATTCTGGCAGGAGAGGTCAGGTCGCGGCTTCGACGACGCGCCGAACGTCGCCGAAGCCGCCTCGAGCGCTTGCTATTTCGTCTTCTAGCTCCAGAGCCTGTCGTTCCCCTGCGGCTTGTCCCACTGCGGGGTCGGTTCGAAATAGCCGGAATCCTTGCGTAAGTGAGCCTTGATGACTTCAGGGTTCAGCTCCACGCCGAGACCTGGCGCGTCGGACACGGGAGCAAAGCCTTTGTCGAAGAGCGGCTTGTCGCCGGTCGTCGTGACGAGCGACTCCCACCACGCGACGTCCATCGAATGGTGCTCGAGCGCGATGAAGTTCTCCGTCGCGGCGGCGCAGTGCACGTTCGCCATGTACGACACGGGCGACCCGGCAAAGTGCATCGCCATCGGCACACCGTGCTCCATCGCGTAGTCACCGATCTTCTTGGTCTCGATCAGGCCGCCGCTCGACGCCAGATCCGGATGGATCATGTCGACGGCCTCCATGTCGATGAGCTTGATGAAATCCTCTTTCAGATAGATGTCCTCGCCCGTCAGCACCGGCGTTGTCGTCGCGTCCTTGATTTGTTTCACCAACGTGCCGTGCTGCCACGGCACGATGTCTTCCATCCATGCCAGGTTCCATTTCTCCATCGCGCGCGCCAGCTTGATACCGCTGTTCACGCTGAAATGGCCGTAATGGTCCGTGGAGAGCGGAATCTCCATCCCCACGACCGAGCGGATGGTCCCGATCCACTCCGATAGAAACTCGATCCCCTTGTCGGTGATTTCGACGCCCGTGAACGGATGCTGGATGCGCGAGCCTCCCCACGGATTCGGGATTCCGGCCGGCATGCTCAGCATGCCCGGCTTATCCTTCAGCAGGTCGATGCCGAAATCCTGCTTGAGGTAGGTGATGCCGCGGTCCATTCGGGCCTTGAGTCGTGCGGCCTGTTCCTTGGGATCAGCAGTCTGGGTGGTATCGGCATACAGCCGGACGCGGTCACGAAATCTGCCACCGAGCATCTGCCAGCACGGTACGCCCCACGCCTTGCCCGCCAGATCCATGCAGGCCATCTCGATCCCGCAGACACCCCCGGCCTGCCGTGCATGGCCGCCAAACTGCTTGATGCGCCGGAAGATCCGGTCAACGTTGCAGGGGTTTTCGCCGAGGATGCGGCTCTTGAGCATCAGGGCGTAGTTCTCGCTGCCGCCGTCGCGGACTTCGCCGTAACCGGAGACGCCCTGATTGGTGTCGATGCGAATGAGGGGAACCGTCATGGGAGCGCCCGTCACCACCGCCACGCGCAGGTCGGTAATCTTCAGCGCCGACGGCTCCGACAGGCGTTTGACGTTCGACTGGACGAACGCGGAGGCGGCCTCGGCGGCGGCCTCTCCTCTCAGCGCGAGCGCTCCAGCGGCCCCCAGGCCGAGCGTCTTGACAAACGAGCGCCGCGCCACTCCAGACGGCGCGTCGTCCAGCATCTTCCGCACTGCAGGCTTCATCGGTTCCTCCGGGGTCAGTGACCTGTTCACTTCAGAGCGCTAGAAATTCATCTTCAAGGAAAACTGCATCGATCGGTTGTCGACGACCGTTGACGTGATGCGTCCCGCCGTCGGCGAGTCGAAGTTCTGATTCGGGAATCCAAAACCCGGATGATTGAACAGATTGAAGGCATCCCATCGGAATTCGACATTGCTCCGGCCCACGATAGTGAAGCGCTTCGAGAGCGACGTGTCCAGGTTGACGTGCCCCGGTCCATAGAGAATGCCGCGACCGGTATTGCCGTACGTGTTTGGCGGAGGCGCGACGAAATCGCGTGGGTTGTACCACAGATCGACCGTCGGGTTGTCGAGCTCCCCGATCCGATCCGGTTCGGCCAGCTGGGAGCCCCGTTGTTCACGCCGTTCTGCATGAACACGGTGAACGGACGGCCGGTCGTGATCGTGCCGATGCCGGAGAACTGCCACCCGCCGGCCACCGCACTCAGGACTCCCCCGCTATTGAGCCACCGTCGGCCCGTGCCCCACGGGAACTCCCAGACGCCGCTGAAGACACCGCGGTGACGCACATCGAACCCTGCCGGGCCGCGGCCGGCCGCCAGGTTGGTGACCGTCTGCGGGTTGCCGACCGCACCACCGCCGCTGGCCGCCGAACCGCCGTAGTCGAGCGCCTTGCCGTACGTGTAGCTGACCAGGAACTGCAGGCCTCCGCTGAACCGCTGCGTCACTTTCAGCTGACCGCTGTGATATGTGGACTGGTTGCGGGGGTCGCACTGCAGCATGTTGCTCACACGGTTCAACGGCTGGATGAGTCGCCGCGATTCCGGCGTGCCGATGCCGGGCTGCACTTCGTTGGGGTTGTAGCAGAACACGAGATGCTTGCCCGCGCTCCCGGCGTAGGTCAGTTCGGCCGACATCGCACTGAACACGCGGCGCTCGACGCCAACATGCCATTGTTCGGCATAGGGCGTCTCGTTCTCGAACGAGTGGCCCAGGACCCGCGGGTTCGCGGCCTGGAGCTCCGCCGTCGTGCGCGGCTTGACCTGCGCGATGGCGGGGAACGGATCGTCGATCGTCCGGATCGTCGAGAAGTCCGTCGGATTGGTCGCGAAGCTGACGTTCTGCGAGATCGTATAGGGCACCTGCTGGCCAATCATGTTCGAGGCGGACGGCTGCTCCGGGAAGTAGGTGATCCCGAAGCCCGTTCGGAGAATCGTCGTCGCGTCGCCGAACAGGTCATACGTCAACCCGAGACGCGGCGCCAGGTTCTTGAAGTCCGTCTTCTTGTTCACCGAGCGGCTTGCCCCGTCTTCCCCGGCGTAGATGAGGCGCAGGTTCACCGGATCGAAGTTGACGACCTTGTTGTCCTCTTCGGTCTCGGCTCCGAAAATCTCGTAGCGCAGCCCGGCGTTGATCGTGAACCTGGAGCTGACCTTGAAGTCGTCCTGGATGAACATGCCGTGTTCCTGCGTGCGCAGCGTGTACGGCTCGAGCAGGAAACCGCGTGCCGCATTGTTGATGTATCCCGTGAGCAGCGACGCGATCCCCGAGCCCCCCAGATTGGTCACGGGACTATTCGTGTAGTTGCGGCCGAAGTTGATGGTGCCCCGGGTATCCGTGTTCGTGAACGGCGACGGATACCGATCGACCAGCCGGTAGCCGAACTTCAGTTGATGGCGCCCTTTCAGCCAGACGAGCGCATCCTCGACCTGCCAGTGGAACTGCTTGGGGTTCACGGGCAGGAACGCGGGTCCGCCGGAGATGCCGGTCAGGTCGGGAATGTTGATGTTCGGCAGTCCCGTCGTGAACTCGGTGACGTTGATGCCCCGGATGCCGAGGGAGTCGGCGGCGTGCGTGCCGAAATCCGACTGGAACGTAAAGGGAATCGTCTTCGCATAGCCGATGCGCAGCTCGTTCACGAAGCTGGGGGACAGGACGCGCGAATAGTTGAAACCCGCGCCGTGCGTGGTCAGGCGCGTGTTCTGGATGCCCGCGACGAACGGTCCGAGATCGAACCGCGCGGCGGCATCCGGAGGCGTCGCCAGGCAGCACGCCGCCTGTCCCTGGGGAGCGTCGAGCTTGAACTTGCCCCAGTTGAACCGCACGAAGAACGAGTCCTTCTCCGAGACCTTGTGATCGATCCGGCCCGAGAACACGTTGTCGATGACGTCCCTGTTGACGGTGGACGTGTAGTTGTCGAAGTTGCCCGATCCGTTCGGAAGCGGATAGATGCTGGCGATGTTGCGTCCCACGGTGCTGATTCGATTCTGCGGAATGACGTTTCCGGGAAACGGATCTCTCAGGAACTGAGGGTTCGTCGCGCTGACCGGGAGCTCGCTGTTGAAGCTCGGGTTCACGCGGGTCGTGAGGGGGTCGTAGACGAGAATCACGTTTCCGCTCGCATCGCGGAAGTTGCTGAAGTCGCCGGTCCGCGTCTGCGCGGTCGGCACCGTGTTGACGAAGACCTGGCCGCGCTTTTCCTTCAGTCCGGCGTAGTCCGCGAAGAAGAACGTCCGGTTGTGGCCGTCATACAACCCCGGCACGACAAAGGCCCCACCGACGGCGCCGCCGAACTGGTGGCGGTTGAGGGGCGGCTTCGGATCGACCTGGAGCCCGCCACCGGGGAGCGCCACTTTCCGCACGAAAAAGTTCCGCGCGTCGAACGCATCGTCGCGCATGTACTCGAACACCGTGCCGTGCAGCATGTTGCTGCCGGACTTCGTCGCGACCGACACGACGCCGGCGCCGCGCCCGAACTCGGCGGAGAACACGCCCGAGAGGACCTTGAATTCCCGGACCTGCTCGACCGACGGCGCGATGATGACGGTGTTGAACGAGTACTCGTTGTTGTCGATGCCGTCGATGAGCCAGGCGTTCGCGTTCGCCTGATGCCCGAGCGCGTTGAAGTTGGAGGCGCCGCGCGGATTGAAGGTGCTGGCGCCCGAGAGATTCTCGTTGGCCTGCCCCGGTGTGATCCCGGGCGTGAGGTACACGAGCGCCGCGAAGTTGCGGCCGTTGAGCGGCAGCTCCTTGATCGCGCGCTCTTCGATCACGGTGCCTACTTCCGACGAATCGGTGCGGAGCAGGGGCGCTTCCGCCGTCACGTTGGTCGTCTCCGACACACCGCCGACCTCGAGCGTGACGTCTACGCGCGCACGCTGGTTGACCTGGAGCACGACGCCGTCCCGCACCCATTTTCTGAAGCCGGCCACGCTGACCTCGACGACATAGGTGCCGGGAGTGAGAAACGGCGCCGTGTAACTGCCCGTCTCGTCGGTCACGAGATTGCTGACCGTTCCCCTGTTCACTTCGCGGATGGTGACCGACGCGCCGGGAACGATCCCCCCGGGATCCCGAACCGTGCCGACGAGCGTACCGGTCGTCACCTGCGCGGCAGACGCCGCCGCAGTGGAGAGTGCTGCCACGACGGTCAGAATCACCACGAAGATCCTTGCGATCATCGTTCGTCCTCCCTGTGCCGCCAGAGTTCCCCGGCGCAGAGCGCCGCTTCGGAACCCCGCTGCGCCTCCATCGCTCACGCGGCGACATATTGGGCCAGAACGGCCGGCAAGTCACGGACAATCTCCGGGGCTCCAGCGTGACCAACAGACGCAAAAATGGGGACACTCACCTTTAGCGTAAGTTGTTGAAAATTAAGGACCAGATTTGATCACCGAAAAGCGACAACCCACGGTCAGGGCACTGTCCCTGATTGACGAACAGATCGATAGCCATCAAAATCAACGTCCGACTTTTTTGGCCCTTCAGCATCAACAACTTACCGTAAAGGTGAGTGTCCCCATTTATTGGAACGTATGATGTGCGTGGGGTGGCCCATCATCCGACGGTCGAATGGCTTCCCACCCTCTGAGCGGCGCGCTTTCACGTGAGATCTCAACC
Organism: uncultured Acidobacteriota bacterium; assembly: GCA_963749835.1. Classification (GTDB taxonomy): domain Bacteria; phylum Acidobacteriota; class Vicinamibacteria; order Vicinamibacterales; family 2-12-FULL-66-21; genus JALZOC01. The sequence goes on along the minus strand of CAVVOD010000001.1, from coordinate 277,053 downwards.
GATGTTCAGCCAGGTTCCCATGCCGTTCATCCACGGCACAGTCGCGCGCACGCGACGCGCGGTCAGCTACACGGCGGCAGCCACGATCGTCACGATCAGCCTCGCGGGCGCGGCACGCGTCGGCGCCCAGGACGCGTCGGCACCCACGAATCCGGTGCCGGCCCGAACCGATCCCTACGTCGAGAAAACCCGCGTTCTCGTCATGACGGACATCGCCAACGAGCCGGACGATCAGATGTCGATGGTCCGGTTTCTCGTCTACGCCAACCAGTTCGACATCGAGGGGCTCGTCGCAACGACATCCACCTGGATGCGCAATCGCGTCAGGCCTGACGTCATTCGCACGTTGCTTGACGCCTACGAAGCCGTCCAGCCGAACCTGTTGAAGCACCAGCCAGGCTTTCCCGCTGCAGCCGCGCTCCGCGGCATCGTCGTACCCGGCCAGACCGGCTACGGCATGGCGGCAGTGGGTCCCGACAAGATGTCGCCCGGCGCGGAACTGATCATCAAAGCCGCGGAAAAGGCCGACGCGCGGCCACTCTGGATCAGCGCCTGGGGAGGGACCAACACGCTGGCGCAGGCGCTGCTCCACGTCCGTATGACGCGCTCCGCGGCGCAGCTCGCGACGTTCGTGTCCCGGCTCCGTGTCTACGCGATCTCGGATCAGGACGACGCGGGACCGTGGCTCCGGCGAGAGTTCCCCGAACTCCACTACATCGTCATGCCGTCGACGCCGGACGGAGATCAGTACGCCTTCGCGACCTGGACTGGTATCAGCGGGGATCGGTTCTACAAGAATGCGCCGGGAGCGGACTTCACGACGTTCACCGACGAATGGGTGAACACGAACATCCGGAGCAAGGGACCGCTCGGCAAGCTCTACCCGTTTCCCTGCTGCATTCATGAGGGAGACACGCCGGCGTTCCTCGGATTGATCAACAACGGTCTCGCAAGCTTCATGAGTCCTGCGTACGGAGGCTGGGGCGGACGATATGTGTGGCGCGCGTTTTATGGCGAGCCGCGCCCGATCTGGACCCAGGGAGGTGACGCGTACCCCGGGAAAGACAGCTCCAGGGACACCATCGCGGGCGGCGATGGGAAGACGTATACCTCCGATCAGGCCACGATCTGGCGATGGCGGAACGCCTTTCAGCACGACTTCGCGGCACGCATGGAGTGGACCGTCAAGGATGCCCGCGGCGCGAACCACAATCCCGACGTGGTGGTGAACGGGAGCGCCGGCAAAGGACCTCTGACGATCGATGCCGTGGCGGGTATCCCGGTGACGCTCGACGCGTCCGCGACGCGAGATCCCGATGGCAACGCCCTTCAGTATCGGTGGTGTTTCTATCCGGAAGCCGGCACAGGGATCCCCGGTCAGCCGGTGTTCGGCGGTGGTGTCGTACCCGCCGGCGGGACGCTCGATCAGGGAGGGATTCCGTCCGCCCAGCCGGGCGGTGCGCAGGCGCCGCCGCCTCGCGTGACCCTCACCGGCGCGACAACCTCCAAGGCTGCAGTGACGCCGCGGGTCGCGGGCATCGCACACGTCATCCTGGAGGTGGAGGACGATGGCGCTCCGAGCCTGACGTCTTATCGCCGCGTCATTCTGAATATCAAAGCCGCACCGTAGGGCCCGCGGCGTCATCGGCCCCGGCGACGGCCGAGCTCGGGCGCGCGGTGGATGGTGGTCACGGCGGACCTGTTTGCCCCCTATAATTCACCGGTGAGCCCGACACCCCTCTCTCGTCCGATTATGACTACTGGAAGGTTGCGATGAAGGAACCTGACGCCTCACGGCCGTTGTCGCGCCAGGAGCTGTGGGACCTGTTCATCGACGAGCTCGATCGAAACGGCCAGGCCGGCAGCGCCGCCGACGTCGTGATTCCCTCGACGCTGCATCCCGAAGCTCCCAGCGGGAAGCGGTTCGGGGAGCTGACGCGGATCGACATCGGTACGCTCGTGCAGATCGGCAACAACCTGGGCCGCCGCAGTGACGTGGTCAAGGACATCTGGACGCGGACCCAGAAGAAGCTCAAGGCCGAAGCGCGAGCGAACGCGCGATCGAGCTAGGCCAGCTCTCAGCTCTCAGCTCTCAGCTTCCGGGTTGAGGGCCAGTCCGAGCGTTCCCTTGCACTCGTCTCCGCCTCAGCCCGTCCGCCGCCGCCGGACCGCTACGTCATGCGCATGTTTCGACAGCGCCTTTTTCGACGCGGCGCTCCCGGACTCACGCTTCAGCGCCCGGGTCGCCGCGCGTGATCGCGCAGCTGAGGGTTTCTTCCTGGTTCCAGTCGTCCCGGCTTTGTAGTCACGTTCGGCGCTCTTCCGTGTACGAGCGGACGTCTGCCCTTTCTTGGGCGGCTTCAACTTGACGCCCGCACGTCGGGCCTTCGCGAGACCGATCGCGATCGCCTGCTTCGTCGAGCGCGCGCCGTGCTTCCCTTCCCGGATGTGGTCGATCTCTTCGCGCACGAACTCACCTGCCTGAGTCGAGGGGGCTTTCCCTTCCCGCTTGTCCCGTCGGGCCCGCTCTATGGTCTGACGTTCCGGCATACATCACCTCGTCATGAATCGTCGTGATTCTTCATGCAGGCGGAGTGCCAAATGGCGAACGACTCTCACGCCGTCAAGCCCAGACAACAATTCAAGACAGACCTGACACAGATCACGGAACGAAAGCCAACTCGGACGCACGGAGCCACGGAGACCGGACGGAGGAATGGAGAGAGAGAAAAAAAATGAGAGAGGACAATGTGGTCGGGGCCCGGCCGGCACGCCGTAGAGCCTCCGTCCGGCCTCCGTTGGCTCTCATCTCCGTGTTGGAATTTCCGTCGTGCTCGCCCATCTGCGAGGGGCGATCAGACCGGCAGACTGGCCGCGAAGACGGTGCCCTCCGATCCGCTGGAGACGACGCGCACGGTGCCGCCGTGCGCTTCGGCAACCCAGCGGGCAATCGCCAGTCCGAGACCCGCTCCACCGGCCGCCCTCGCCGGATCCAGGCGGACAAATCGTTCGAACACACGCTCGCGATCTTCCGGCGGGATGCCCGGGCCGGTATCAGCCACCGACAGCGTGAGGCGACCGTCCGCCCTGGCGAGAGAAATGTCGACCGACCCTCCTTCGGCGGTGTACGCGAGCGCGTTCCCGACCAGGTTGGAGAGCATCCGCCGGAGCAATGCCTCGTCGCCCCTCAGCGTGAGCGGCTCGAGCGACGTATGCACAGCGATCCCTTTGTCCTCGGCCCGCGCACCGAGCTCGCGCACACACTCGTTGACCACTGCCGCCAGGTCCACATTCGTCATGACCATCGGGTACCCGCCACCGTCCGCGCGCGCGAGGACGAGCATGTCGTCCACCAGCCGGGTCAGCCGCGTAGTCTGCTGCACGATCGCCACGAGCGCCTCGCGATACTCGCCTTCGTCGCGGCGCGGCTGGCTCAGCGTCACGTCGGCGGCCGTGCGCATGATGGACACGGGTGTCCGGATCTCGTGCGACGCATCGGCCATGAATCGCCGCTGCGTCGAGAGCGCGCTCCCCAGCCGATCCAGCACGCGGTTGAAGGAGCCTGCGAGCTGGGTCAGCTCGGTGGTGGACGGCGGGACGGTCAGGCGGCTGTCGAGCGTTTGCGCGGTGATGGCATGCGCCTCCGCAGCCATGCCCGTCAGGGGCCGGAGCCCGTGGCGTCCGAGCCACCATCCCCCGGCGGCGGCGAACAGGAGCGCCAGCGGGATCCCGATGAGGCACGCTTTCAGCAGCGTTTCCCATTGCTCGATCGCGTCGTCGAGCGGCGCACCGACCGCGACGAAGTACCTGGTGCCGTCCGAGCTCCTGCCTCTGACGCTCACGCGCCAGGGCCGGCCATTCGCGCTTCTGAGTGTCTGGGTAGCCCGCGTGAAGCCGGGCGAGCGAACCTCGGCCGGAAGTGGCAGCATCCGTCGCGCATTGGAGCGGACGGGGACACCGGAGGCGTCGAGAATCTCCACCGCCCCATCTCCGGATCGCACGACTTCCGCGACGTCCGACGCCGCGTGCGCAAGGTCCTCGCGGTCCTCGAGCTCCTCCTCCACGACATTGTTCGCGGTCGCACTGATGGCCCTCAGGCTGTCGTCGAGCTGTTCGAGGAGCAGACGCCAGTGCAGCCACAGGACGGCGGTGCTGAACACCGCCACGGTGAGCACCAGCAGCAGTGAATACCAGACGGTCAGGCGCGTCCGCAATGAAAGCTGCATCGTGCTACAGGAGCTGGTACCCCTGGCCCCGGCGTGTCCGAATCAGCGACGGCCCGTCGCCGTCGTCGAGCTTCCGGCGGAGTCGCTGGACGTAGACGTCGACCACGTTGGAGAACGCGTCGTAGTGCTCGTCCCAGACATGTTCGGCGATGTCGGCGCGGCCGACGACGTCGCCGGCGCGACGCGCCAGGTATTCGAGCAGGGCGTATTCGCGGCTGGTCAGCCCGACCTCACGGCCGTGCGACCACACGCGCTGGCCGGGCATGTCAATCGCCAGGTGGCGGATCTCGATGCGTTCGGGAGCGAGCGGACGACGGTCGCGCCGCGTGAGGGCCCGCACGCGCGCGAGCAGCTCACGAAAGTCGAAGGGCTTGGTGAGGTAGTCGTCGGCCCCCGCGTCGAGACCCTGGACCCGCGCCTCTACGGCATCGCGGGCGGTGAGCATGAGGACGGGCACATCGGATCCGGACGCGCGCAGCTCGCGGCAGACCGTGAGGCCGTCCTTTCCTGGAAGCATGACGTCGAGGATGACGGCGTCGTAGTCGTTCTGCTGACACTGCTCCGCCGCGGCGATGCCGTCGGCGGCGACGTCCACCGCATGCCTGGCCTCGCGCAGCCCCTTGGCAATGAAGCGCGCCGCGCTCGGCTCATCCTCGACCAGCAGGATCCGCATACCAGGACAGGATGTTACTTCCCGACCGGCCTGGCGTGCGCATCGAGGTCCAGTGCAAGCTCTTTCCCCGACGTCGTCCGACTACGGGCTTCGTCGTGGGCATTCCCAATCTCCTGCATTGCATCACCCTTGCTAGAATTGGAATCCCGCCGAGAGTTGAATGCGCCGCGGCGGCTGGGCGGCGATCGCGCGGCCGAAGAACGGTGAGCTGAGCGTGCCGACAAAACCGGAATAGTTCACACGGTTGGTGACGTTGAAGGCGTCAATCCCGATCGACCATGCGGGCGCGTTGTCTCCCCTGCCGGATCCAATCCCGAACTCGTGGGACCAGCGCAGATCGAGTAGAGCCAGCCCCGGACCCTGGAGTGTATTGCGCGCCACACCTGCCGGGCGGGCGTTCGTCTGCCCCGTGTGGTAATCGTCGCGTCCGGTCTGGAGCGAGTATGGACGCCCCGACCCCAGGGACAGGCTCACGCCGAAGTCCGCCCAGTCGCCTCCGTCCAGCTGGAGGAGGGCTTCGAACCGGTGCCGCTGGTCGAAACTGGCGCGCCCCCACTCACTGGCGAGATCGTAGCTGTTCGCCGGCAGCGTGTTGATGCCGTTGGTATCGTTTCGTGCCGTCGCGATCGTGTACTGCACCGATCCGCGGACGCGCGGCGCGAGCCGCCCACGCGCGATGAGCTGCAGGGAATGTGCACTCTGGCGCCCCGTCGATTCGATCTGCCTGATCTGGCCGAAGTCCGCGTTCGGGCGTGCGAGGTAATCAGGAGGCGGCGGCGCATTCACGTCGCGCGATCTGAACAGACCCACCCCGCGCGACCCGACGTAGTTCATCGCCACGGTCGTTCCCTTTGTGACGATCCGCTCTATGCCTAAGCCGTACTGCGTCGTGTAAGGCATTCGTATGTTTGGTGAGAGCGTCACGATACTGCGCACCGGTGTCTCGGCGGTTCCCGATCCAAACGGGTCGGGATATGACGGATTCAGCAGGATGACACGCCGCAGGCGCTCGTCGCGTGAACGAAGCACGTCCCGGAGTGCGCCGTCCCCGGCGCGGTCGTAGAAAACGCCTGCGCCGCCACGCATCGCCGTCTTGTCGTTGATCGCATAGGCAGCGCTGACGCGCGGGGCGAAGTTGTTGTTGTCCCTGAAGATGTTCTGCCAGTCGTATCGAATGCCCGGCGTGATCGAAAAGCGATCGCTCACGCTGATCTGATCCTGGAAGAAGGCGCCGAAGACTTTCTGCAGAAACACGAGGCTGCCATCCCCCTGCTGCTGCGAGAACGACAGCGGGCGTCCGAGCGCATAGTCCTCGAGGGACGAAAACGTGAACGTGCCCTCGCGGTTCGACCTGTCGTCGAACCCGCGCCGGCTGAAATCAGGTATCTGGAAGCCTCCCTTGAAGAGATGCTTGCCGTACGCGTAGGTCACCGACTCGGCGAGCGTGAAGTGACTCTCGGTCGCCGTCTCATCGGCCTGTGCCCCTCCGGCTGTGAAAGCGTCGAGGACGACGATGCTCTGACCGGGATGCAGGCTTGTGGCACTGCCCCGTTCGTGGCCGATCAGCACCCGGAACTCGTGGAGAAGCCGGCTGGTCAGCACGCTGCGCGCACCGAAGATGATCTCCGCCTCATCGCCGCGCTCGTCGAGCCCCGCTTCGGCGAGTGTGGTGCCGCCGACCCCCTGGTTCCGTGTGTTCTCGACCTCGCTCGTGAACCGGAGCGACAGATTGTGCCGGTCGCCCTTCTGATGGCTGATCGACGCCGACGTTTCGAGATCCCGGTCCGGCTGCGGCACGTTTGCCTGAATGAGTCCCGCCGGTCCCTGGGCGAACACAATCGCCTGCTGGTTCTCTTCGCTCCGCTCGAGCGTCAGCAGAAACGACGTGCGCTTCCCGTCACCCACGGGGCCGCCCAGCACTCCCTCGTAGATCCGCCGCTGCTCCGGCGGACGCGACTCCGCGAACGGCTCGCGCGCGTTGATGTGGGCGTCACGAAAGGTGAAATCCAGCGACCCGCTGTACTTCTCCGACCCTGCCTTCGTCACGACTTCAATCCGTCCCCGGCCCGGCCTCGGAAATTCGCCGGAGTAGGGATCCTGATTGACTTTGATCTGCTGAATCGCCGACGGGGCCACGCCAACCTTGCGCGCTTCCATCCCGTCCACGACGAGCGTCACACCGCCGGTCCCGAGTGCCGAGGCGTCGAGAAAGCGTGACAATGTCCCGACGACGTCGCGATCGAAGATCGGGAGAGTCTTCAGTTCCGTGGTGTCGAGCACCACCGCGTCACGATTGGTCGTGGCAGTCGGAGCCAGGACGTCGCTGCCCGCATCGACGGTGATCTCCTGCGTCTGGGACGCGAGAGCGAGCACGATCGTCTGCGGTGCCGGAGCCCGGCGCGCCGCGACGCGGACGCGAACCGCGGCCGGGTGGAACCCGTCGAACTGCACGTTGAGCGCATACGCACCCGGCGGGACGCGGTCGATCAGGTAATTGCCGCTGGCGTCCGTCACTGTCGCCTGCACCACGGCGTCTGCCGCATCGCGGAGCTCCACCCGGGCGCCCGGCAGCACAGCTCCGGTCTGATCCCGGACGACGCCCCGCAGCGGCTGCGCGTCAGGAGAAGCAGACTGCGGGGAACCCAGCAACACGAGCAGCATCAGGCACGCAGGCATATTGAACCCACATGGTGCCACCCGGCAGATGAACACGGCATGAACGCATAGCTGCTTGCGGGACGCCGCACGGCCGTCCGCGTCCGAGTGATCCTGGAAGGACTCTTCACGTCGACGGTGCTCGACGTGTCCCTGATCCCGGCGTTTTTTCTGAGGTTTGGAGGACGGAGCCCTTTCAGGAGGATGGCGTCTACCAGGTAGTCGCCGGCGGGCTCAGAGTGCGGTGAGACGATGGCTCAGCGCACGAGGTCGAGGGTCGAATCACGGGGTTCGGGTTGACAGCGCCAGCCAGTGGTTCGTGTGCCGCGCCATGTACAGCCGCCGCAGGAGCCGCGGCGCGACGCGCAGACCGATCAATGCGAGGGTGACTTTGATGCCGCGATGCCGGGTGCGGGCAAGTTGGCTGCGCGCAGCCGCGAAGTCCAGCTCCCGAATGCGCTGTTTGGCCTCTTCGATGGCCAGCCGGTCGTGCAGAATCGCCGTTCGCACCCGAAGCGCGGTGCGGGACGTCACATCGAGGACGTTCGTGGTGCCGAACCGTTCGAGAACATTCAGCGCCCGCTTCACCTCTGTCAGGGTTGTGCCCGAGAGGCCTTCGAGCCGCGCGCGACGCTCGGCGAGCACCTTCTGCTGACAGTGCATCCGTATCCCCCGCGCCGCGAGTCGCAGCCACAGTTCGAAGTCCTGCCCCCTGCGAATCGAGATGTCGAACAGGCCCGCGGAGACGATATCCTCGCGCCGCATGACGACCGTAGAGAGTGGGATGTTGCAGGTCTGCCGGATCAGGCTGAGGAGCGTGACGGGCTCCGTGGACGGCGCCTGGACCGAAAACGCCTGGCCCGCCAGAGGTGATTCGCCGGTGATCAGCGCATCGCAATAGACGAGGCCGCACTCGGCGTGCGCATCGAGGTAGCCCACCTGCTCGCTCAGGAATCCTGGCAACCAGCGGTCGTCGGCATCCAGGAACGCGACGTACTCGCCGCAGGCGGCGCGCAACGCCGCGTTCCGCGCCGCGCCCGCTCCCTGGTTCGTCTGCGCGATGTAGTGAAGCCGCGACGCGTACGGCACCAGCACCGATTCGAGCATCTCCGTGTCGTCCGAACCGTCGTTCACGACGATCACCTCGATATCGTCGAAAGATTGCGCGAACACGGAGTCGAGCGCGACGGCGATATCCCGCGACGCGTTGAATGCGGGGATCACGATCGACACTCTCGGCGCGGCGTCGGGCTTCACGACAAGCCCCCCTTGTCCTCGAGGCCGCCTGGCGTGCGGCCGTCCGATCCGGTCACCAGCGTCGGCGAGGCCCCGGATCGCACGTAGGAACCATCCCGGGTCAGGACGAGAAACCGCGCCTGAATGAGCGACACCAGGGCGTGGTCGCACAGTTCGGAGGACAGACTCCACAACCTCTGGGCCTGCCGGCACGTGAGCTTGAGGTCGGGCATTTCCCGGTATTCCATCTCGATCAACTGAACCGCGTCACAAAGCTCCATGCGCTCGCCTCACTGCTCCATGTGAGTCCCCAGTCTGAGCGCGGGATGTGACGCCGCCGTCTCGATGCGGTTGCCCGGTCGTAAAGATTTGGAGCGCTGAGCCTGCCGGGCGAGCTCGTCAGGAAGACGCAACAGGTAAGGCCGAGGCGAGAGTCACCTGAACAGCAGGCCGATGGCGGCACCGGCGGTGATGAGCAGCGTCGCGTTGATCCGAAACACCACCAGGAGCACGGCGCTGACGACGGCGATGGCGACGGCCATCGGGTCGGTCAGCGTCTCTCGTGCGAGCGTCATCGTCACCGCGGCCATCAACGCAAGCGATGCGACGTTGACACCATCGAGGACGGCACCGGCCACCGGCGATCGGCGCATGGCGGGAATGAGCGGCGCGCTGATCGCGACGAAGACGAACGCCGGCAGAAAGATTCCGACCGTGGCGACCACCGCACCCGTCATGCCGGCGAGGTTGTACCCGATGAAGGTCGCGGTCGTGAACACGGGGCCGGGAGTGATCTGCCCGACGGCAATCGCGCCGAGAAGCTGCGCGTTCGTGAGCCACCCAAGCCGCTCGACCAGATCCGCCCGCAGGAATGCGAGCAGTACGTAGCCGCTCCCGAACAGCAGCGAGCCGGCCTTCGCGAAGACGAGAAAGAGGGGCCAGAGCCCGACCGGTGTCGCCGCAGCCGCCGCCTGCACGACCGGCGGTGTCCATATCGTCAATGCCGCCGTACTCACGCTGAGTGCGGTCGCGCCGCGCACGCCCTTGAGCCACCAGGCCATTGCGGCCGCGCCGAGTCCCACAATCGCGAGAATCGCCACTTCGTGGAGGGGCCACAGCACGGCTGCTGCCAGCGCCGCTGCGCCGGCCAGCGCCAGAGGGACATTCCTGATCGCCGTTCGGCCGAGGCCAACCAGCGCCTGGATCACGATCGCGAGCACGACGGGCTTGATGCCGTACAGCAGTGCCGTGGTCTCCGGCAACGTACCGAACCGCTGATAGGCCCATCCGATGGCTGCGACAATACAGAACGCCGGCAGGATGAACGCCGCGCCCGCGACCACCAGGCCCGCCGTACCGGCGCGCACGCGACCGATATGGATCGCGACCTCGGTCGAATTCGGTCCGGGGATGAGATTGACCGCGCCGACGAGATCGAGGAACTCCTCGCGCGAGAGCCAGTGGCGGCGGCGGACAAGCTCGTCCTCCATGAGCGCGATGTGAGCAGCCGGTCCGCCGAAGCCGATGACACCCAGCTTCAGGAACACGCGGGCCAGCTCGCGAAGTCTCGATCCGGGCGAGGCGTCGGTCATGAGTTCGTCCGCAAGTCTGGCACATCGACGGCACCTGACGGCCTGGCTGGATTCTCCGGCCTCCACACAGCCGGGCTGGTAGAATCCCTGCGATGCCACCCGGCCCGACCCGCTTCCTGCGCGACAACGTGTTCCTCGTCGCTGCGGTCTGCCTGCCGATCCTGGTCGTCGGGTTCTTTCTGTTGTCGTCCGCGATCCCGCGCTGGCGGGTCCCGGCTCCGGCGTACGATCTCCTCATCCGCGCGGGGGAATACGACCAGACCACGCAGAGAGTCTCGCTCGACGTGGATGTCCGCGACGGCGCCGTCCAGGCCACGGCCCGTCCGGTCGCCGTCACCCTCTACGTGCAGCGTTCGACGCTGTGGCTGTTCGATCACAAGACGATGAAGGCGCGCCGGGTTCCGATCGACGTACCAGATCTGAAAGAAGGCGACGCCCCGAAGACGTTTCCGGTTGCCGCGCTCGCCGGCCTCCACGTGACCACCGCGCCGAATGCCCCTGACGGTTATGAGCTCAGGACGCCTCTCGACCGCGGCGGCGCAGGCATCGTCGGCGACATCTTCGGCATGCGGCGGCACTCTTCGAGGGTCGCCGTCACGAACCGCGGGCGCGTGGTGCCGATCGACCTGCCGACTCCGTACCAGTACTACTCGCAGGTTCACTTCGTCGGCTGGGTGCTGAACGAAGGGCAGCGCTGACGTGGACGAACGCACACGCGCGCTGCAGGAGGTCGTCTCGCTCGCGAAGCAGCACGGGTTGTCAGCCGCGGAGATCTCCGCGGCGATGGACAGTGCGCCGGGTCAGGCCCCGGAGGCGCGCGGCCGCGACGTGCTCCTGCGCGTGCTGGGATTTCTCGGCGGGATCTTCGTCTTCGCCGGCGTCGGCGTGTTCATCGCACTGCAGTGGGACGGCATGAATTCCGCGTCGCGCGTCATCGTGACGCTCGGCACCGGGTTCGCCGCCTTCGTTCTCGCCATGCTGTCGGCGCGCGACGCGCGGTTCACCGCGGCCGCAACGCCGCTCCTGCTGATGGCAGCGGCGCTCGAGCCGACGGGCATGTTCGTCGCCTTCAGCGAGTACGGCTCAGGAGGTGACTGGCGCTGGGCGAGCCTGATCACCATGGGCACGATGGCGTTGCAGTTCGGCGCGGCGTTCGGCAGTCTCCGCCGATCGACGGCGCTCTTCCTGGTGATTCTCTTCGCCTCGTTGTTCTGGTGGACGGCGCTCGATCTGACCGACATTGGTGACTCGGCCGTCGCGCTCATCATGGGCGCCACCATGCTCCTGGCGGCGATCGGCGTCGATCGTACCGGGTATCGCAGCATCACGCCGGTGTGGTACCTGCTTGGTGCATCCGCTTTTCTCTTTGGGTTCTTCGACGCCGTCGAGGGATCGGCGGCCGAGATCGCGTTTCTGGCCGTCGCCGCCGGCTTCGTCTATGTGAGCGTGGTCGTACACAGCCGGACGCTGCTGTTCGTGGCGACGCTGGCGATCCTTGCCTACACGGGGTGGTTCACCGGCCAGCACTTCGCCGACTCGATCGGCTGGCCGATCGCCCTCATCGCGTTTGGGATCTTCATGATCGCACTGAGCGCCCTGGCAGTCCGGATCGATCGCCTGTATGTACATCGGCGCGCGTCCCAGGGGCCGTGAACGACGGGGAGGACGCGGGGCGCTAGTTGGTTCCGGGTTCGGGGTTCCGGGTTCAGGTTCGGGGTTCCGGGTATTCGGGTTCAGGGTTCAGGGTTCAGGGTTCAGGGTTCAACCCGATCCGATCCCCGATCCCCAATCCCCGATCCCGAGTCCCGATCTACCTCCCCACGTCCAACTGGTCGAAGTGCATCATCGCGTTGAACAGCAGGAAGAAACTGCCCATCGTCTCGTCGCGCCACATGGGATTGTTGGCGAACAGCACCGTGTGCCCCTTGCCGTGCGGGATATCGATGACCGCCGGCTTCTCGGCGATCTCCGATGCGCCGACGAGCATGCCGCTGAGCAGTAACTCTTTCTCGGGAGCGAATCGCAGGATGACCCGCGGCCACTGATTCCGTGGCGGGAGGGCTGTCCGGGCCACATCAATCGAATCTTCCTGAATGAAGGTCTCCTCTTCCTTCGGCGTGCGCTTCACGGTCTTCTCCGGCTCGCGATACTGCCGGCCCTGGATCACGTCCGGATCGCTGGCCGTGCCACGGCCACTCGGGCGTCCGGCGCCTTCCGCCGGCGCCGGCTCGGGCGCATAGCCCGTGCTGACTCGCAGGATCGGGCCCTGACGGAAGTAGACATACAGCGTGTCGCTGTATCCATATGCGATCGGACTCTGCTTGTCCTCGACGAGCGTCTGCAGGACGCTGCCGGGCGCCTGCAGCGTTCGCGCGTCGACGATGGAGACCATGTCCGTCATCCCGCCCTGGACCGGCACCACGGCGCTGTTCTGGATGGCGATGAGCAAGCCGCCCTCGCTCACGAACTTTTCCAGGTTGGCGAGCCCCTGATACCCGAGCCCGCCGCGCATGTCGTCCGTCGAATCGAGTCCTTCGGCGACGAGATTCTTCATCTCGTCCGTGTTCTTCCATGGCATCGGCCCGCCACGCATGGGAATACCCCGCAGCGCCGCCGCGAGGCTGGTGATGGTCGGGGGAAGCAGGATCACGTCGAACTTCGAGCGAAGGTCTGCCGTGTCGCGAACTCTCGTGTCGGCCAGGTAGGTGTACGGCACTTCGAGCTTGTCCATCGCGATGCGGAACCAGCCGTCGTTCTGGGTGTTCTGCCACCCGTGCATCATCGCAATGCGCGGGGCCGAGACGGGATGTGTCTTGACCTTCAGCTCCGCGCTCGTGAAGTGCGCCTTGATGCCGAGATTCTTCGCCTGCTCGAGGACAGAGGACCCCTCCCGCACGATGAATGCGCCGGCGCGGAACTTCCTGCCGTCGACCTCGAATGCCTCCTCGGCGGCCTCCATTTTCACGGCGGGCAGGCGGAAGCGCAGCGTCGCCAGCGTGTTGTCGGTGTTGTGCTCGATGACGGCGATGCTGCCCTGCCCACTGACGCCGCCGGCAGGCTTGTGCTCCCCATCCACTTTCGTCATGGGCGCATCGAGAATGGAGGTGTCCATCACCCGGGACGTTTTCACGTTGCGGAGTGCGCCGATCGTCCAGCCGGTGTCGTCGTACGAGCGGGGATCGCGCGCGCTGTAGTACTGGGTGTCCAGCATCATGTCCGCCATGCGGCTGTAAGGCTGATCCATGCGTACGACATAGGACGCCGCCGGATACGTGGTCTCTCCCACTTTGATCTCGCCGGCGGCACGATGCACCTCGATCCCCTGGAGCTTGAACAGGTTCAGCAGGCGCGCCTGTTCGGCGGGACGCGGATCGTCACTGGGGAACACGTAGGCAGCCGGCCCTTCGCGACGGGCCTTCTCGACCGAGCGCCGGCTCTTCGCATAGAAATTCTGCAGGAACTCGGCGCCATGGCCGGCCACGTTGTGCATGCCAAAGAGCAGTGCGCTTTGCGCCATGTTGATGTTGTTGCGAAACGACCATTTCACACTGGGCAGCGGAGGGTTCGGCCGGAACCATTCCCGTGAGGTCGAGGTCGCGGGGAGTGTCCGGGTGCGCGTATCCGCGCCACCATTGCCGAACGTCTCGTAGAAGCGGCCGATGGAGTTGTGCCCGTTGGCGAGATAGAACATGTAGTTCGGCGCCCATCCGTCGTAGAAGCCATGGGTCCAGACGCCGACGACTCCTCGCTTGGTCATCTCCTGAATCTCGTGATACGCCATCGACTGCCATTCGCTGATGGTGATGGGATCGAGCCAGGCGTTGTAGGGCCCGGTTCCGGTCGAAATGTACAGGTACGGCACCGACTCGTGCAGATCGTGGAAGACCGTGGGATGAAAGTCGAGAAAGGCCTTCATCATGTTGCGGGAGAGCGCCAGCGACAGGGTCATGCCATCGCGGTTGTTGTCGTGCGCGACATAGTGTCCCCACCACGTCAGCGGGTATGGCGGCGCGTCCGGATGCTCCTTGCGGTATCCGTAGATGTCCACCATGCGGTCACGGCCGTCGGTCTCGACGACAGGGGTCAGCAGGACGATGGAGTCCTTGCGGATCTTCTGGATGAACGGCGACGTTTCCACGGCCAGCCGATAGGCCAGTTCCATCTGGAGCTCGGGTGACGCCGTCTCCGGGGAATGAATGCTGCCGGCGGCCCAGTACATCGGCTTCCCCTCTGCGATGAGCTTTTGGGCTTCAGCATCGGTCAGGCCGCGGGGGTCGGCGAGTCTGGCCGTGATCGCGCGGTAGCGATCCAGCTTCGCGATATTGGCTTCGTCGGAGATCGCGACGATGAGCATCTCGCGCCCCTCTTCGCTCTTGCCGATGCTCATCACCTTCACTCGAGGACTCTTGCTGGCCAGCAGGCGCATGTAGGCATTGATGTCCGCGACGTGCGTGAGCACGTTCGGCGCGCCGACGATGTGCTTGAGAAACACGTCGGGCGAAGGCACACAGCTGCTCTGCGGAAGGTGATCCACCAGCTCGGTGATGAAGAACGGCTCCGTGGTGTATTCGCGAATCTTCTTGCCGTATTCGACATGGTCCGTGACCTTGCAGTCGGACGTTTTCTGGGCCGACGCGAGGCCAGGAAGGCCCAGCACGACGCACAGGACAACGACTACGCGGACCTTCATCGGCTTCATCACGTGACCTCAAAATGAACTGGCTGAAAGCGGACGATTATACCGAATCGAACAGTGACACGCGCGTGTGCAGAGGTCGACCCGTCCGGACCGCGCTGCCCACGCGCACCCAGCACGTGCACGTGGCACGTGGCACGTGGCACGTGGCACGTACAATGGGACCGCATGATTCCCCCGACGTTCTGGTGCCTGCTGGCCATCCTGAGTGTGTGCGGGCCGGCGTTCGCCCAGTCGCCCCCTCGGCACGAACCGTCGGCCCCGGCGGCGGTCTCGCCCTCGGCCCAGCGCCTGTACGAGGAGTCGCGGGGGCAGCTGCTGCAGGTCCGCACGCTGCTGAAGGGGCAGGACAGCCAGGCCAGTGTCGGGTCCGGCTTCCTCGTCAGCGACGAAGGGCACATCATCACCAACTATCACGTGGTCAGCCAGGCGGCGCTGCAGCCGGAACGCTACCGCCTCGTGTACGGCATGGCCGATCGCACACAGGGGGCGCTTCAGCTGCTGGCCTTCGACGCGATCCACGATCTCGCGCTCGTGAAGACCGCGTCGCCCGCGGCCGTCGCAGGACGGCGGCCGCTGCACTTCCGCCCGCGCGCCGTGCCGATGGCGCAGGGCGAGCGGATCTACTCGCTCGGCAACCCGCTGGACGTCGGCTTTGCGGTGATCGAAGGCACCTACAACGGGCTGGTCGAACGCAGCTTCTATCCGACCATCTTCCTTGCCGGGTCGCTCAACCCCGGCGTCAGCGGCGGGCCGACGCTCGATCAGCAGGGGCTGGTCATGGGCATCAACGTGGCGGCGCGGACCGACGGGGAGCAGGTGAGCTTCCTGATCCCGGCGCCGTTTGCCGAAGACCTGCTGGACCGTGGACGCACCGCCGCGCCCCTCCTGGCGCCGGCATATCCCGAGCTGACGCGCCAGCTGCTGGCGCACCAGGCGACGCTGACCGATCGCTTCCTGGCGCTGCCCTGGCGCAACGCCGGGCATCCGCAATATGTGATTCCGGTTCCGCAGGAGAACTTCATGCGCTGCTGGGGCCGCAGCACGGCCGCCGACGTGAAGGGGCTGGAGTTCGAGCATTCCGCCTGCGAGATGGACTCATACCTCTTCGTCAGCGGCCGACTCACGACCGGCACGGTGAGCGTGCGGTATGAGGCGTACGACGGCCACAAGCTCGGGATTCTTCGTTTTGCCGATCGCTATTCGGACAGTTTCAAGAACGAAGCGTTCGAGGGCGGTGGCAAGGACCGCACGGCGCCGCAATGCCACGAGCGATATGTCGATCGTGACGGTCTGCCGCTGCGGGCCGTGCTGTGCGCGACCGCATATAAGAAGCTGCCGGGCCTGTACGACGTGAGCGTGCTCGTGGC
Source organism: uncultured Acidobacteriota bacterium (assembly GCA_963749835.1). Lineage (GTDB taxonomy): Bacteria > Acidobacteriota > Vicinamibacteria > Vicinamibacterales > 2-12-FULL-66-21 > JALZOC01. The sequence continues at coordinate 260,605 of CAVVOD010000001.1, read as the reverse complement.
CACCGTGGACGCCTCCCGAACGGGAGTGCAGGGGCGGTTCGACGCGAGAGGCGTGACGTTCGACAACGCGCTCAAGCTGAGCGCGTACTACCTGGAGGGGTTTGCATGGACGCGCGCCCGGATGGCGAGCGGTCGATGAGGCTCGCGCTGGTCGAAGTGCTGGACCGCGATGGTCATGTGCGCCAGGCGGTGCCCGTGAGCCAGTGGCCGGTAACCATCGGCCGGGCCATCGACTGCGATGAAGTGCTGGACGACCCGCACGTCGCCGCGCGGCACGCCACGCTGGCTGAGGAAGACAACGCGCGCTCAGTCTGTCGGTCGGCGACAGCGTGAACGGCGCGAGGCTGCTGAACACGCACATCCCGGCCGGCACGACAACGGCCTTGCCGTCCGGCGAGGTGTTTCAGCTCGGGGGCACGCGTCTGCGTGTGCGCCGCGCCTCTGATCCCGTGGCGCCAGAGCGGGTGCTGGCGCCAGCCCGCGGCCGGCTCTCCCTCCTCGTGCTGGCCCTTGCGCTGCTGGTACGAACCGTCGCCGAGCAATGGCTGAACACGGACCCGGGAGGCCGGATCATCGCGTATGTGCCGCTCCTGACGGGAGGAGCTGCAGTGCTGGCGCTCTGGTGTGGCGTCTGGGCCGTGGGTTCGAAACTCTTCCACCACCGCTTCGAGTTCTCTGCGCATGCGCGCATCGCGATGATCTACGTGCTCGTCCTCAGCGTGACGGGGCTCCTGCTGCCGCTGGCGGCTTACGCACTCTCATGGGCCTTTCTCAGTCGTATCACGGGGCTCGTCGGCGGCGCGGTGCTGTGCGCGATGGTGTGGCAGCACCTGACGCTCATCCTGCCGTCGCACAGGCGTGCACTGGGAACAGTCATGGGGACGGTCTTCGTCGCCGGCTCATTGGTGCTCTCGGCGTACAGCTATCAGGCAAACGACCGTGTCTTCTCCGAGCTCTATGTCAGCACGCTGGCGCCGCCTGCCCTCAGGCTCGCACCGGCGGTCACGACCGGACGCTTCATCGACGAATCCCGGGCCTTGAAGGCCGTGCTCGACGCACATGCCGCAGACGATGACGGGACCGACGGCTGGGGGAACGAATAGCAAAGACGAAACGGGGTCCCGGACAGCGGTCAGCGCTCAGACGTCAGCTATCAGTAAGAAGGCTGACAGCTGAGAGCTGAATGCTCCAACGTAGCACATAGATCGTTATCCTGATGCTTGCGACGACTCCTCACCCTGTCTCCTGTCGCCATTCCCATCGTTCAATCACCCAGCATCGCAAGCCCTCCGTAGCACGTAGCACGTAGCACGTAGCACGTAGCACGTAGCACGTGCAGTAGCACGTGTACGTGTACGTGTATCGGCTGAGTTGGCTTCAGTAAAAACCTCTGGACCGCGTCACGCCATTGGACGTAAAAGGACAGCGTTGCTCGGACCACTTCGACGAAGGAGATTCCGATGACGAAAACTCTGGCATCCCGTGGGTTCGGACGTCGGGGCCTGATGGTCTTCTGTCTCGCGGTCGTGGCACTGGCCGGCGTTCTGCGGGCGGACGCCCAGCTCATTTCCGGGGACCTGGTTGTCCGCGTCGTGGACCCCAGCGATCTCATCGTCCCTGGCGCGACGCTGTCGCTCACCGATGTTGAAACCGGGATCGCGCACTCGGCCGTCACGGATGCCCAGGGCACGTACCTGTTCGGCCAGTTGAAGCCCGGGGTGTACAAACTGGCCGCGGACGCGTCGGGGTTCAGGACCACGAACGTCCAGGACATCCGCATTCAGGTCGGGCAGCGTGCGCGCGTGGACGTGAAGCTCGTGGTGAGCGTGTCCGAGCAGGTGAACGTGTCGGCCGCGACCGCGACGCTGCTGAACGCCGAGAGCGCGGCGATCGGCCAGGTCATGGACAGCCGGACGATCGTCGAGCTGCCCCTCAACGGGCGCAATTTCATCCAGATCGCGCAGCTCTCTGCCGGGGCGGCGCCGATCGGGATCGGCGTGTCCCCCGCGTCCACGTGGACCGGGCGCGGCGACACGACGCTGTCGATCGCCGGCGGCCGGGAGTCGAACAACAGTTTTCTGGTGAACGGGATCGAGACCCGGAACGCCCGTTTTGGCAACGCCGGCATCCGGCCGAGCGTGGACGCCATTCAGGAATTCAAGATCCAGCGCTCGACCTTCGGCGCCGAGTTCGGACGGAGCGCAGCGGTCATCAACACGACGATCAAATCCGGGACGAACCAGTTCCACGGCAGCGTCTTCGAGTTCAACCGTGACGACCGGTTCGACGCCAACGACTTCTTTCTGAATCGGACGAACCGCGCGAAACCGCCCTTTCAGCAGAACAACTTCGGCACGGCGATCGGCGGCCCGCTCCTCGTGCCCGGTGTGTACAACGGCCGGAGCCGGACGTTCTGGTTCTTCAACTACGAAGGCTTCCGCCAGGACGTGACCTCGAGCGCGACGGGACTCTATCCGTCGGCCGCGCAGCTCAAAGGAAACCTCGCCGACGACAGCGCCGGTACGGGCCTCTTCCCCAAAGCGTCCGCGTTCTGCCAGGCCGACGCCTCATCGCGAAAATGCGTGGACGTGATCGACCCGGCGAGCGGCCAGCCGTTCCCGGGCAACGTCATTCCGTCGAACCGTCTGGATCCCATCACGCAGCTCGCCACGCAGTACACCGTGCTGCCGAACGTCCAGGTGCCGGTCGGAACGGGAGCCTTTCCGAGCTTCAACGCCATCGGCACGCCGCGCACCGTGAACAATTTCGATCAGTACAACGTGCGGATCGATCATCAACTGAGCCCGCGCGATCAGCTGTACGGCACGTTCTCGTACGCGGACGAGGCGCGCGACGTCAAGGTCTTGCGTCCCTACGGCGGCGAGGGCTATCCGCTCAGCAACCGCCTGTTGACCGTGACCCACGCGCATACGTTCACGCCGAACATCCTCAACGAGTTCCGCTTCGGGTACAACCGCAGCAAGACGTACCGCCTGGCAGAGACGTCCTACGGGAACGATTTCGCCCGTGACGTGTTCAACCTGAAGAACACGACCGATCAGCCGATCATGTTCGGCATTCCCGCCTTCAGCATGGCCGGACTCGGCGGGATCGGTTCGATCTCCCAGGCGATTGGCGCCCTGGACGAGAACCTGCAGTTCACCGACAACATCAGCCTCGTCAAGGGCACTCACAACTTTCGCGGGGGATTCCAGATCAGCCGGCAGAATTACTTTCAGATCACGAACTTCAGCGGCAATCCGACGTTCACCTTCGACGGCCGCTACACCGGGCTGCAGGCGAACGGGATCGGTCTCGCCGACTTCCTCCTCGGCACGCCGTCGCGGGCAGGCGGCGCGATCGGGGACTCGATCCAGAACCTGCGGACGACGTATTGGGCGGGTTACCTGCAGGACGACTGGCGAATCGTGCCCAGCATGACGCTGAACTACGGGGTGCGGTACGAATTCGCGCGCTCTCCCGTCGAGCGCGACGACAAGAGCCTCGTCTTCGCGCCCGACGTGGGCCAGATCCTGCTCGCGGGAAAGGGGGTCCGGCGGGACATCGTCGATCCCGACTGGAACAACTTCGCGCCGCGGCTTGGCTTCACGTGGCGGCCACCCGTGCTCGACGACGTCGTCGTGCGCGGCGGCGCCGGCATCTACTACGCCACGGACAACTTCAACGAAGAACAGTTCAAGGGCACAGGGCCGCCCTTCTTCCAGGCGCAGACGATTGAGGGTAACCCGCAGGTGCCCAACCTGTTCATGCGCGACATGATGCCGTCCTTCACGAACTCGCCGAACGTGAATCCGTTCACGTTCGATCGGCACAACCGCACGCCGTATCTCACGCAGTGGAGCCTGGGCGGCCAGAAAAGCTTCGCGTCGAACTACCTGCTCGAGGTCGAGTACACGGGGAGCCGGGGATCAAAGCTGCCACAGCGCCGCAATCTCAATATCGCGACCCTCGACCCGACCGGCACGATTCCGATCGTGCAGCGCGTCCCGTTTCCGCAGTACGGCTTCATTCTGATGACGTACAACGGCGGCTGGTCGAGCTACAACGCGCTCACGACGAAACTCGAGAAGCGCTGGTCGCATGGTCTGTACTTCCTGGGTTCGTACACGTGGCAGAAGAGCCTCGACCTCGGCGCGACGGACGAATTCTCCGCCCTGTCGAGGGAATTCAAGAAATGGGACAAAGGACACAGCACCTTCGACGTGCCGCATCGTTTTGTCGGCACGTGGGTGTACGAGCTTCCCGTCGGGCGCGGCCGGGCCTTCCTGGCGGACATGCCGGTGGCCCTCGAAGCCGTGCTCGGAGGCTGGCAGGTGAGCGGCATCGCCACCTTCTCGCAGGGACAGTTCCAGACGCCAGGGCTCGGATCGGACTGGCTGATCATCGGATCGTTCACGCAGTCGCGGCCGGACATCATCGGCGATCCGACCGCGGGACGCCAGCTGCCGGACGCCTATCTGAATCCTGCGGCGTTCGACTTCCCGAAGGACGCGCAGGGCAATCGGATTCGCGTCCAGGGGAACGCCGGCCGCAACAGCATTCAACAGCCGGGAATCAACAACTGGGACATGGGCGTCTCGAAGAACTTCCGGGTGCGTGACCGGTTCAACCTGCAGTTCCGCTGGGAGACGTTCAATACGTGGAACCACACGCAGTTCGGATCCGCCAACCTGAACACGAGCAGTCCGACCTTCGGGCGCATCACGAGCACACGCGTCGGAGCCCGGCGTATGCAGTTCGGGCTCCGAGCGACGTTCTGACGTGCTCAGTGAGCTCACAGCTGACAGCTGACAGGCTGATAGCTGTTCTGGCTGCCGAACCACCCGCGATGCCGCGATGGTGCTGCGGCATCTCGGGGGCGGCGCAGCGCACTGCAATATCCCCGACGCTTTGCCGCGTCTGGCGAGCGGTCTCGACCGGCCAGCGTATCGAGCCTTGCTCACCGTCCAGCCTGGCGGTAGCTGATCGACCGTTAGGCGGCGTCCTCCGCCCCGTCGTGATCCGGGAATACGGCCGGTTCAGCCGCACCCGTTCCGGCGTTGACGTGCAGAAACTGAATGTGACGCTCGTCGAGTTTCTCCGCCACGCGTCGGCGAAGCTGTTCCCAGGGAAAGTGCGGCAGCGCCGACCGCGTGCTGTCGTCGTACTGGACGACGGCCGCCCCTCGCTGGACTGCAAATGCAGCCAGGTGGGCGGCATACGTCCGGCATGCCTCGGCCAGCCGCTGACGCGAACGCCGCGACAGCTCGCTCAGGGCGGCTTCGATACCGTGCGTCCGGCGGCGAGACTGCCCCCGCTCCAGCCGGAGGTTTGCGATGATGGACGCCCGGCGACGCGCGTCGGCTGCGAGGACCCCGCGAAGTGGAGCCGGATCGACGTGCCAGTCGGGCTCAGCGAAGAGCAGCGCGCTCGGATGCGTGCGCACGCGCAGAATCGCGCCCCCTTCAGCGGCCGGGCCCTTCGGCAGCCAGGCTGCGATCTTGATCATCACTCGCGTGCCGTGAGCCACGGACCCGCCGCGATGGCCGGTACCGGGGGCGGCGGTTTCATAGATCGTCAATGCCCCTTTCTCTGCCTCCCCCGCGAGGATTTGACGCAAGCGAGGCCGCTGGTAGTGCATGTGTGGACCGCCGCGAAGCCGGAGGCCCCATCGGCGATCCCCGAGACGCACGGAGACGCTCCAGCGCCCCTCGTGCTCGTGCAGAGACCACGCTTGCGCCGGAATCGCGCAAGGCGCCGGGTACCGATAGGTCGGTATCGAGGACGCCCGTGTCCAGAGCACGTCGTATCGGCGTGCCTGATAGCGCCGCTGCACGTCCTGCGACAGCGCCGCCACGGCCTGCGCCGAGAGATTCGGGAAGAGTGCTCGCGCCTCCGGATACAAATAAATCCGCGGCATGCCGGCGAGCCGTTCGTCCCCCGGCTGCCGCCGGACGTCGCGGGCGTACAACTCCGTCACCATCCAGTTCGCGCAACGCGTGGTATCCGCCCACACTTCCCGCAGTTTGTCGCGAAGCTCTGGCCACGAGGCCTCTTCAGGACCGGACACCGGGAGAATCAGTGCGCGGATGGAATACGCGCTGTGCTTGCAGGCGGGGCAATAGGGCTGCTGACCGAGAACCTTCCAGCCCCTTGGCGTGCGAACGCCGCCATCTCGAGACGCCGGGGCCGCACGCGAGACATGACACGCGACGCAGCTGATGGCCGCCATGTATGGCGACGATGGCTCACGGCCGTGAGCGACAGCAAGCACTTTGCGGTATCGCGGCTGCGGAACCATGTGAAGTGCCTGCGAACAGGGTGGTTAACGCAGTGCGGAATCTGATGTAAACAGCTGTATCGATACGTCGGACGTCTGACAGACAGGTCAATACACCGCTCGGACGCGGCCTGTCGTTCGAGCCGCGAAATAAGCGGACAGGCAGTGTCGTCAATAGAGACAATGTCGGATTTCGCCTCGCCACCGCATACGGACACCGAGTCATCTTCGGCGTGGATTCCAGGCACCGCGACGGAGAAGGAAGCTGTACGCGAGCAGGTCGGCCGTATTTTGTCCAGCACGCTGTTCCGAAACAGCAAGCGGTTCCCTGCGTTTCTCCAACATACGGTTGAGCACGCGCTGACGTCTACCGACGGCCTGAAAGAGCGCACGATCGGTCACGAAGTGTTTGGTCGCGACCCTGGCTACGACACGGCGCAGGACCCCGTCGTGCGGATGACCGCAGCAGAGGTGCGCAAGCGGCTGGCTCAGTACTACCAGCTGCCGGAACACGCGACCGAGCCCGTCATCGCCTACCAGCCGGGATCGTACGTGCCGGAGTTCTTCGTTCCGTTCACACCGGCTGCCGCCGACACTCCTGCCCCTCCGGTTGAGACTGTCGAACAACCACCGCAACATCGGCGTGCGTATCCGGGGCGCGCGTGGCTGATCGGTGGTGCTGTGGCAGTCGCGGCGGTACTTGTCGCGCTGGCCGTGGGGCGAGGCCGCGACATTCCGTCAGCAGACGCCGTCGATCGGTTCTGGGCGCCGATCGTGAAAGCATCGTCGCCGGTCCTGCTGTGCATCGGCGACCCCTCCTCTCCACGGCCCGGGCCAGGGCCTGGTAACGAATCCACAGAGTCTGACCGCAGCGACATAACGATCGACGAGTTCCTGCGGTCGAACTCGGTGCGGTACACCGACTCGGTGACGCTGGCACTGCTCGCGGGGGAGCTTCGGGTGCGGAACAAGCCCTTTCGCATTCGTCGTCCTGCCGCAACGGAGCTGCAGGATCTGCGGGACGGGCCGGTGATGCTCATCGGGGGATTCAACAATCCGTGGACGCTCAAGCTCGGCGAACGTCTTCGCTTCGCGCTCGCCTCGGATCACGATGGAAGCTACATTCGCGATCAGAATCATCCCGACAACCGCGACTGGCATTCCGAACGAAAGCTGAAAGACCTCACGGAGACGTATGGTCTGATCACACGAGTCCAGGACCCTGCGACCGGGCACTCGGTCGTGACCGTGTCAGGTCTCGTGCTCGGAACCCGCGCCGCCGCGGAATGCATGCTCGACGCAGCCTGTCTGAGCTCGGCTGAGCAGCTGACACCCGGCAACTGGGAACATGCCAACGTGCAGATTGTCGTCACGACGAAGGTGATCGGTGAGGACAGCGGGGCGCCGAGGGTCATTGCGGCCCATCTGTGGTGACGGCAACGTCATTTCTGCTGCGGGGCTTTCACACGTCCTGGACCCGAGGCGAGTGAGATGCCTCTCGGTGATGCCCCGCGCGATGAGCGGGCGGGATCACTTTGAGGCAGCTGCCAGTCCTTCAGCGCGTGCCAGCACCGCATCACGATTGCTGACAACGTCGGCCAGTCGCCGCTCGACCGTCACGTCCGGCTCGATGCCGATGCCCTCGAAGGGGCTTCCGTCCGGAAACCGATAGACCGACCTCAGCGTCGCGCATGGCCGCGCTGGCCAACGGCCGCACGACGCGACGCCGCGCGCAGCGCGCTCGCCTCCATCGCCGGATCGCTCTGCCCCGCACTCGCCAGGAATCTCGTGAGGGCGCGAATCGTCGTGTAGCGGAAGAGATCGACCAGCGTGACGGTGGAGCTCACACGGTCCTTCATCCGTCCGAGCACCTGCACCATCGCAAGCGAGTGACCGCCCACGTCGGCGAAGTTCGTATCGACCCCGACCTCCGGCAGCTCGAGTACCTCGCACCAGATCGCCGCGATTGTCTGTTCCGTGGCGCCTTCAGGTCTGGCGGTGATCGGCACGACAACCGCCACGGGCTGCGGAGCGGGCAATGCCTTTCGATCGATCTTCCGGTTCGGTGTCATGGGGAACGCCGTGAGCTTGACGAACGAGCGCGGCATCATGTACTCGGGCACCCTCGAGCGAAGGTGCATCCGCACGTCCGATTCATCCAGCGCACCGTGGTGCGGGATGACGTATGCCACCAGCTCCGCCCCCGACCCGTCGTCACGCGCAACCACGACGGCTTCCTTGATGCCCGGGTGTTCGGCGAGACGCGATTCGATTTCCCCAAGCTCGATACGGTGCCCGCGCATCTTCACCTGGTGATCAAGACGGCCGAGAAATTCGAGCGCGCCGTCCGGGCGCCGCCGTACGAGATCGCCGGTCCTGTAGAGCCTGCCGTCTCCGAACGGATCCTTGACGAAACGGTCCGCGGTGAGCTCCGGGCGCTTCCAGTATCCGCGCACCACCCCTTTGCCGCCGATATGAAGCTCGCCGGCCAGGCCGACCGGCGCAAGGCGCCCATCCCTGTCGAGCACGTGCAGTGTCGTGTTCGCGATCGGGAAGCCGATCGTGACATCGGATCCGTCCCGCTGCACGCGTGAGACCGACGACCACACCGTCGTTTCCGTCGGACCGTAGACGTTCGTGACGACTCCGCCCACCGTCGATGCGAGCTCCCGGGCCAGGCTTTCGGGTAACGCCTCGCCGCCTACCAGCATTTGTCGCAGTCGACCCAGCGCTCCCCGGGCGGCATCGTCGTGCAACAGCATCTGCGCCATCGTCGGGGTGCACTGGAAGTGCGAGACGCCGTGCCGCAGGATCAGCGAAGGAATCGTTTCCGGCTCCGTGCGCTCGGGTGCGCGACCGGGCATCGCCGCCCGGAACGATCCGGCGACCTCCGCGAGCCCGGGCAGGTTCGCCAGCACCTGCTCCGCTGGCGCACCGAAGTCGATCAGGCAGGCGACCTCGTTGACGCCGATCTCGCGCAACCCGTCGACGAAGCGGCGGCCGGTCTCGAGACTGCCAAACAGCCCGCTCGTGGAGTAGTAGCGTTCGAATGCGTACTCGAGCAGCGCGTCCATCTCTTCCGGCGAAAGACTCCCTGGATCGAATTCTCCTTTTTCGTTGGTCGCCTTCTTTTTGAAAGTCGGGAACGACCACGCGGCCTCGCGAACAAGTCCAACCGCGCTGCGCAGATACTCCTTCATCGGCTCTCGCACGATCTCCTTCACCGCCTCGTCGGACTCGCCGATGAAGCTGTGAACCATCATCGTGACCGTGCCCTCGCCGGGGTGGCCGGCCTCGCGCCAGGTCTTGCGGTAGAGCGCGACCTTGTCACCCACCTCTTTCACGGTCTGCCCGAGGAGGTGCGTGAGGACGTTTGCCCCCACGCGCGCTGCGGCAACGAAGCTCTCCGGGTTGCCCGCGATGGTCACCCAGACAGGCAGTTCCTTCTGGATCGGCCGCGGCATCACCCGCACCTCGACGGTCTCGCCCGTGCCGTTCGTGAACGGCAGCGACTCGCCGCGCCAGAGGCGCTTCACCATCTCCATCTGCTCGAACATCAGGTCCTTGCGCTTCGCGAAAGCCTCCGGCTTCAAGACGAAGTCGTTCGGCTGCCAGCCCGGCGCAAAGGACAATCCGACGCGACCATTCGAGATGTTGTCCACGACGGACCATTCCTCGGCGATGCGCAGGACCGAATGGAGCGGGCTGACGATGCTGCCGGCGCGGATGCTGATCTTCTCGGTGACCGCCGCGATCGCCGCGCTCGTGACCGACGGATTCGGGAAGAGACCGCCGAACGCATGGAAATGCCGTTCCGGCGTCCACACCGCGACGAACCCGTTGCGATCCGCGAACTTCGCGCCTTCGAGCAACAGCCGGTACTTGGCCTGCTCGCTTTCGCTTTCGTCGCTCGAGAAGTAGAAGAGGCTGAAGTCGACGGGCTTCGGCGCCGTGGCGACGGCGATGAACGACTCGCGATCCTCATCGCGGTGCAGCACGACCGTGAAGCCACGCGACAACGTCCAGAGCACCTCGAGCACCGAAATATCGAAGCTGAGGCTGGTGACGGCGAGCCACGTATTGTTCCCGCTTGCGTCTGACGGACGGTCTGTCTCGATGTGCTCGTCCATGCCGACGCCGAAATTCGTGACGTTCCGGTGCTCGATCATGACGCCTTTCGGGCGCCCGGTCGATCCCGACGTGTAGATCACGTATGCGAGATCCGACAGACCTGCCGTCTGTTCGAGTGCATCGCCAGAGCAGCGAGCGATGACGTTCTCGTCCGCATCGAGGCTCACGACGACGGCAGGGCCTGCCGGCACGCGCGAGCGAAGTCCGGCTTCCGTGAGGACGATGCGCAGCTCGGCGTCGGACGCCATGAAAGCGGTCCGATCGGCGGGATAGGTGGGGTCGAGCGGAACGTAGGCGCCGCCGGCCTTCAGCGTGCCGAGCACGGCCTCCACCATGGCGAACGAACGCTGGAGGAAGACGCCGACGAGCACGCCTGGCCCGACACCCAGATCGCGCAGATGGCGCGCGAGACGATTGGTCCGTTCATCGAGCTCGCGAAACGTCATGCCGCGACCGTGGAAGACGACCGCGGTGAGATCTGGCGTCCGCCGGGCCTGCTGCTCGAACAACTCGTGGATACATGCATCGGGCACCGGCCGGACGGTGTCATTCCAGGTGCGCAACCCGTGTGCACGCTGTTCCGGCGTCATCAGATCGAGCTCGGCGATCGAACGCTCCGGCGATTGCATCGCACCACCGAGGACCGTGTCGAGCTGGCTCGTGATGTCGTCGACTTCGCTGCCGCCTGCCAGCGCGACCTCGGATCCGTCAGCAGAGATGCGGACACGCAATCTGGCGGGCGGGGGTTCGACGCCGATCCCGATCGAGATCGTGGCATCGCGCAATCCGCCGCGCTTTGCGGTCGCGGACAAATCCGGATAACGGGCCCAGACATCCGCCGCGTACGGACCTCGTCGCCGGATCTGTTCGCGTGCGGCTGCCACAGCGGCCATCGCCACATCGAATGAGGCCGCTCGATCCAGCGACACCCGGAGCGGAAGCGTCGATGCGAACGCACCGCGGTCCCCTTCGACGGCCGCCTGGAGATGGGCGTCGCGGTAGGCGACGTCGAGGACCGAGGCGCCCGATCGTCGCGCCGCGAGCACGACGACGGCCGTCACGAGAGCGTCGAGCCGGCGCTCGGCCGGAACCTGATCGATCTGCGTTGGCGCGAAGAGGCGCACGTTCGCATCGGTGGCGCTCGCCCGCAGATCGAGATCCGGGAAGCTGAGCGAGGCAAGCTCGTCGTGCCACCTCTGTTCGCTTCGGGCCGCCTGGTCCTGCAGCCCGGTGAGACGCGCGTTCAGCGCAGGATCCAGGAGCGGCAGCGTGTCTCCCGCTGCACTGCCGGCCTGGCGAATGGCGTCCGCGAGCGAGAGCGGCGTGCCGTCCAGCTCGGCGATCGTCGTGATGACGAAGTCGCTCGTGGCGGTCGCAACCTGCAGCGCGTCCTCGGTGACACTCACGATGGTTCCCGGCGACAGTCCGGACCGGCTGCTGGCGCTCGAGGCTCCGGACACGACCACGAGGCGATCGCGGAGGAGGAGCTTCGGCAGGCACAGCGGGTTCTCGCGCGCCCCGAAATCGAGCGCGCGCACCAGGGCGGAGATCTCTTCCGCGCTGGCCTTCCAGTCGATGACGGCAGCCGCCCCGGGGCGAGCGAAGCGACCACAATAGTGGCGATCCGTCAGATCCTGTTCGCGGCCATCCGTGTCGCCGGCGGCGACACGCCGCGCGAGCGTGGCGAACGAATCGAGGCCGGCCGCATAGCACTTCGCGTTCAGCACGAACGCGGTCTCGTCGGGCGCCATGTCGAACAGACGCTGCTCCAGAATCGCTCCAGCGTCGGCTCGCTCGACGATCCGGTGCCACGTGATGCCGTGCGTGCGTTCCTGCCGCAGGATCGCCCAGCTCGTGACGTTGAGGCCTGCAAGACGGGGCAGCGGGCCGTCGTGGAAGTTCACGGCGACACCCCGGACCAGTTGCAGCGCCTCAGACGGGATCATGGAAAGGTGCGCGATGCTTGCCAGGTGATCGAAATCCAGTTCGCGCAGGACGGACGCGAGATTGCTGCCGGACGGCTCGACCCGGATGCCCTTCCCGGACGCCCACAGCATGTTCGCCTCTTCGTTCGTGACGACAGCGGCAATCTTCTGTCCCTGACGGAGAAGCACGTCGCCGCAGCCGGCGAGCAGGCTTCCATTTCCGATGAGAACCCAGATGTTAGGCAACAACCGTCACCTTCCTCGCTGCGATTTCGACCGCCGGCCAGTCGGCGCCTGTGATCTCGCGCGTATGTCGAGCGAGCAGGTCTTCGAGTCCGGCCGCCAGCACCCGGACGTTTGGCTCCCGCACGAGCGAATCGTGGCCGCCCGGCACGGTCAATCACGTCGAGCCGCGGGAGCACCGACTCCTCCCACCCGAGGCGCGGTCCCATGTGGGCGTAGACGTTGGCGATCTCGTCCGCACGGAACATCGTGACGCGTCCCGCATACGGGCCCGCCACGTGGCGCCTCAACGCGTCGATGAACGTCGTCGTGATGTGCCATTCCCGCAATTCGTGGGGCACGGGTTCGCCGCGACTCAGACACTCCTCCAGCTGCTTGTTCCGGCTGGCCCATGTCGTGCGGCGCGTGACGATACCGCTTCCAAGTATCCACAGATACCGAGGACCGTACAGCGAGAGGCTCTTCACGTGATCGCGCCACCCGGGCTTGCGCGGCGTCGTCGACGGATGAAACGTGTCGAGGAGGACGACGTTCCCTATCTGCTCGCCTGCGGCGGCAAGCCTGCGCGCCATCTCGAGCGCGACGACTCCGCCGCCCGAGTAACCGCCGAGCAGGTATGGCCCGTGCGGCTGCCGCGCGCGAACGGCTTCGAGATACAGGTCTGCCATCTCCTCGATCGAGCCGGCGGGCGGCAGCTGACCATCGACCCCGCGCGCCTCGAGACCGTAGACCGGCTGCTCGGGCGACAGGTGCCCGGCGAAGTCCCGGAAGTTGAGCAGATTGCCGCCGGCGCCGTGGACGCAGAAGAAGGGTCGCCGCGATCCCCCCTTGCGGATCGTCACGAGCGGCGACCAGCGGGCCCCTGCTGACGGGGCCGGCGACGCCGTCGGCACCGCGGCTGACTTCGAACGTCACTCCGAGGCGGGTGCGGACTTCGGCCGCGAGCGCCTCGAGCGTTGGCGCGATGAACAGGCTGGCGAGCGGCATGTCGACGCCCCACATCTTCCGGATGCGGGCGAACAGCCGTACGGCAATGAGTGAGTGGCCGCCCAGATCGAAGAACCCGTCCTGCAGACCGACGCTGTCGACGCCGAGCAGTTCCTGCCAGAGCTCCGCCAGCCGCTGCTCGATACTCATCGCGCGGACCGCTCAGCCCGCTCGTGATGCGTCGGGCCGCTCGTGGCCCGGTCGGCCGCGTGCGACGGGCCTGGCCGTTCAGGCGTCCGCAGCTCCGCGATCATCGTGTGCAGATCGAGCGGGGAGACGAGGACCTGAGCTTCCTGCGTCTGCGCCACAATCCGACCGAGCAGATCGAAACCTTCGTCCGCCAGGATGCCGTGCTCGATCCAGCGCTCGAGCGGTGACGCCCCGGCGTCGCTCTTCGACGTGCCTTTCAACACGCGCGGATCGACCGCCTTGACGACGTAGCCCTCGATCTCGACGGCGACGTGTCCATGCTCGTCGGCCAGCGTCACATCGAGCACGCCAACGCCTTCGCGCGATCCAGGGCGCAGCCGGACGTGGCTCACGAGTCGGGCCGGCAGCGGCCGCGCGATGCGCACGCGCCCGTACGAGAGCGGTACGACCAGGGTCGAGTCCGTGCCTGCCCCTTCGATCAGCGCAGAACGCGCTCCCCGTCGCCATGTCGAGCAGGCCGGGATGCAGTGCGTAGACGGTCGAGATCGCGAGCGTAGGCGTCGGCCAGCTCGAGGCGTGCGACGCCTCGCCGCGTCCGAACGCGATGCTTCGCACGACCTTCCAGCGAGGACCGAACGCGAGCAGCCGTTCTTGCGGCAGGAGCTGTTCGCCAGGGCCGAAAGATTCATGACGAAGCGTGCAGCGCGCCTCGATGGCTGCGACGTCGATCGCGTGCGGCGCCCAGTCCGTCAGCACCCGGCCGCGTCCCGTCGCGTGTTCCACGGCTGCGCCGCGGCGCGCGGTGCTGCGGATCGAGATGGTGGCGGTGCCATCGCCTTCGCGACGCACCTCGGTCTCGACGATGGCCGGCGCCTTCTCGGGCACGACGAGCGGTGCGGTGAACGCGATGTCCCACAGCTCGAGCGCGGCGCTCGAACGTTCCGCCTCGACTCAAGGCGGCGCGCGCCATCTCGACGAAGCCGGTCCCCGGCAGGACGGGCTCTGCCCCGCGCACGCGATGTTCGTCGAGCACCCACTGGCTGATCGCGACGTCGAGCGATGCGCGGAAGAGCGCGGCCGTCGGCGGTCACGGCACGGCGTTGCAGAAGCGGGTGCGCGACCTTCTCCGCTCCCGCGAGCTGGAACGGCGCGAGCGCCGCCACCGCCATGCCGACCTCTTGCCACGCGCCCCATTGCACCGCGCGGGCCGGCATCCCGGCCGCCGCCAGCTGTCGCGCATAGGCGTTCAGAAACGCGTTCGCGGCGACGTAGTCGATCTGGCCGGCGGGACCGAGCGCCGCACTCGTCGACGAGAACAACGCGAGAAAGTCCAGCGTCCTGGCGCCGAGCGCCTCGACCAGCGCCATAGCGCCTGTCACCTTCGGACGCAGCACGGCCTCGAGGCGCTGACGGTCCTTCGAATGCAACGGCGCATCGTCAACGACGCCGGCCGCGTGAATAGCCGCGTTGATGGGGCCAAAGCGCGCTTCACCTTCCACCATGACCCGCTTCATGACCGCAGCATCGGACGCATCCGCTGCAACGACGAGCACTTCGCCGCCCGCAGCCTCGATCGCCTGGATGCCGCGAATCCTGGCGAGGAGCGCGTCGCCGTCATCGAGTGTGGCTGCCAGCCGCGCCCATTCGGCACCGATCCGGAAGGGCCGTGCGGCCGACGAGAACGAATCGGGCCTGCGCGGATCGGGCAAGGCGTTCGGCCAGGGCGAGAGCGATTCCGCCGAGGCCGCCGGTCATCAGCACCACGCCGCGTTGCCGCAGCGGCCACGATCCCGTGGCGGTCGGCAAGCGGCCAGCGCTCGTAGGCCTCGACGAAGCGATCGTCACCGCGGAGCGCGACACGCGTGGCGTCCGTCTTCGCCTCGATCTCCGCGACCAGTGCTCGTGCGGCTGCCCGCGGCGAATCCGATCACGCTCGCCAGATCGACCGACCGGCACGCGATGGACGGCATTTCGCGCGGCACGACCCGCAGCGGACCCTGGGTCAGGGCTTTCAACGGGAACACGGGCGCCGTGTCGCCACCGGCAGCTTCGGCACCATTGGTGATGACGACGAGGTCGAGCGGATCCCGGCGGCTCCTCGTCGACAAGGGCCTGCGCCGAGCGAGACGAGCGGGAAGAAGTACCGCTCGGCGCCACTCGCGATCCGCGGTGCCGTGTCCGGCACCGACGGACCAGCATGTGCACGATCTGCGCAGGCGTGCGACCGGCCGAGCTCAGCTCGCGCAGCAGCGCGGCGTGATCCTCGCGGCTGCCCGTCCGGACCTGGAACGTGGAGTCATTCAACCGGGCGAACGATCGATCCGGCGCTCGACCGACGTCACGTGATGACCCGCCGCACGCAGGTCGAGCACGAGCTCGCGAGCCGACGCCCGTTTCGTCCTCGAAGACGAGAATGTTGCGCGCGCCATCGAGCGTCGCCCGCGGACGCTCGGTCTGGCGCCACGCTGGACGGTACGTCCACTGTGAGCGGTCGGCGTTCTTCTCGATCGCACGAACCGGCTGGGCGCGGAGGAAGAATCCGTTGCCGGGCTCAATCCAGTGCCGCTCGTGATCGAACGAGTAGGTCGGCAGGCTTACACGCCGACGCCCGTCGCCGAAGACGGCCTTCCAGTTCGGCTCGACGCCGACGGCCCACAACCGGCCCACAGCCGACAGAACCGCGTGGCGATCCGTCGTCGGATCGTGTGGATGCCGGAGCGACTGAACGACCGCGCGTGCCGAACCGATCGCCGGATGGGCCTGCGCGAGTGACGTGAGCGTGCGCCCGGGACCGATCTCGACGAGCGCGTAGCCCGGCTGCGACACCAGAGTCGACACGCCTTCCGCGAAGCGCACTGGCTGCCGCAAGTGTCTGACCCAGTACCGCGGATCGCGAGCTTCCGCCGGCGTAATCCACGTGCCTGTGACGTTCGAGATGAATGGCAACGTCGGCTCAGAGAGCGTCAGCGAGCGCAGATACGCCTCGAACTCGCCGAGGATCGGATCGACCATCTGCGAGTGCGCCGCGACGGTGATGGCGAGCCGGCGCGTTTCCACGCCTTTCGCCGCGAGACGGGACTCCAGCTCCGCGATCGCCGCGACTTCCCCCGAGACGAGACACAGCCCCGGTCCGTTGCTCGCCGCGAAAGACAGGCCAGGCAACAGTTCGGGAAGGACTTCGGCTTCGGGAAGCGGGACCGACAGCATCGCTCCGGCGGGCAGCGTCTCGAACAGTCGGCCGCGACACGCGACGACGGCGAGGACATCGCGCAGCGAAAAGACACCCGCGAGACAGGCCGCCGCGTACTCGCCCATGCTGTGACCGAGCATCGCGGAGGGCGTGATGCCCCACGATCGCAGCAGCTCGGCCAATGCGAGCTCGATCGTGACCAGGGCGGGCAGCGCGAGCGACGGGCGAACGAGCCGCCGCCGCGGCGCCTGCTTCGGTTCCCGGCGACGGGAACATCAGCGGGCGCAGATCGATGTGTTCGTGCTCGCGGAGAAGGCTCGAGACAGCTGTCCACCCGGGCGCGGAAGACCGGCTCGGACTCGTACAGATCCGCCGCCATGCCCGGATACTGCGCGCCGCCGCCCGGGAACAGGAAGGCGACCTTCGTCGCCGACTGAGTGCCCGCGCCCGCGATCGACCGCTGCGGCGTCCCGGAGCGCAGCGCCGCAATGGCCTCCTCACGCGACGCGGCCACGACCGCCCGCCGCTCGGAAAAGCGGCGGCGTCCGACCGCGAGCGTGAACGCCGCGTCGTGCAGATCCGCGGCCGGTTCGCGCTCGAGGTGATCCGCAAGACGACGCGAGGCGCGATCGAGCGACGCTTTCGTCCGCGCCGACAGCAGCAGGACGCGTCCCTCGACGATCTTCGCGCGCGGGAGGAGGCGCAGCCGCTTCCTCCAGCACCACGTGCGCGTTCGTTCCGCCCACGCCGAGCGAGTTGACGCTGGCGCGGCGCCGCCCCTCGCTTCGCCACTCCGACGTGGTGTCCGCAACGAAGAACGGGGTGTTCGGCCAGTCGACCTCGGGGTTCGGCTCCCTGAAATGCAGCGTGGGCACTATCGTCGCGTGCCGCAGCATTTCGACGACTTTCACGAACGCCGCCACACCGGCTGCCGTGTCGAGGTGACCGATGTTCGTCTTCACCGAGCCAATCGCACAGAAGCCGCGCCGCTGGGTCAGAGACCGGAAGGCGTGCGTGAGTCCGGCCACTTCGATGGGATCTCCGACCGGCGTTCCCGTGCCGTGACACTCGATGTAGGTGATGCTGTCGGCCGGCACCCCGGAGAGGTTCACCGCTTCGGCAACGGCTTCTGCCTGTCCATCGACGCTCGGCGCCAGATACCCGACCTTGCGCCCGCCGTCGTTGTTGACCGCCGATGCCTTCACGACCGCATAGACCGTGTCGCCGTCAGCCAGCGCATCCTCGAGACGGCGCAGCACCACGAGGCCGGCGCCGCTGCCGAACACCGTGCCCTTCGCGCGCCGATCGAACGCGCGGCAGTGGCCGTCGTCCGACAGGATCTCTCCCTCCTGGTAGAGGTATCCATGACCGTGCGGCATCTCGATCGTGACACCCCCGGCGAGCGCCATGTCGCATTCCTGATTGATCAGGCTTTGACACGCGGCGTGGATCGCCACGAGCGATGTGGAGCAGGCTGTCTGGATGTTCACCGACGGACCGCGCAGGTCGAACAGGTACGACACGCGAGTCGTCAGGAAATCCTTGTCGTTCCCGGTATGGCGGACGAGAAAGAGTCCGGTCGCCGTCATCAGCTTCGGGTTCGTGAACAGGTGATAGGGCATGTAGGCGTTCATGCCCGATCCGCCGAAGACGCCGATTCGGCCGTTGAAGAACTCCGGAGCGTGACCGGCGTCCTCGAGCGCTTCCCACGCCACCTCGAGGAAGTGCCGATGCTGCGGATCCATGATGGCGGCTTCGCGCGGGCTGAAGCCGAAGAAGCCCGCGTCGAACTGCTCCATGTCCTCGAGCGGGGCCGCGACCTTTATGTAGTTCGGGTCGTTCAGGAGCGCCGGGTCAACGCCGGCGGCGCGCAACTCCGCATCCGTCAGGCGTCGGATTGACTCGACGCCGTTCCGCAGATTCGTCCAGAACTCGGCGACGGTTCTCGCCCCGGGGACTCGGAGCGCACGCCCGACCACGGCGATGTCGGTTGGGGCGACCCCGGTTGAGGCGGACTCGTCGGCGAGGGTTGCCGGGGATTCGGAAGCCGTGGTCGTCGCGCCGAGCCTCGCTGTCGGAACCGTCAAATCCATCGATTTCACCGTCACCGTTCCGGGACAGCAGCGCGCTGCCCGCCGACACTCCGGCGGACAATCGTTCGAGTCGAGCGATCGTCACGCCTGCAATGGGCAGTCTGTCTCTATACTCACGCCCAGTATCTATTTTGCGGTGCGAAACGACGTTTTCGCACTCCTGTCACAATTCGCAAGAGATGGGCCGCCTGAAGGCCCAAGATCGCGGGTCCTTTCCGGGTTCGCTGGCAAACAAGTTCCTCCTTTGTAAGTCTTTTGGGTTCGAGAACGCTGACTTCAGTCAAGCTGGCGGCCGCCGGTGCGTTTTCAGGTCCGCGGGGATTGGGTGGCTGGCTGCGCCTGTCGGACGTTCGTCCTGGCATCTGGCGATGCCGAGGACGGCCACTCCGGCTTCGGGAATCACCGGAGTCCGCCGTCTCACCAGGTTTTCAGTCGTATCTGACGGTATTGAACCTTCATGGGCGGGCCGACGTGAACCTGAACGCCAATCAGCCCGTCCGCGGGACGGTTCGAGGCGTCATCGTCGATGACGATGCTCATGACCTGGCCGTTGATCAAGTGCGTGAGCGTATTCCCGCGTGCCATCAGATGAACGGAATTCCAGTCGTCCGTCACGGCCTTCAGCAGCTCGTTCGCGTTTCCAATCGTTGAGACGAGGACCGGTGGGCGGCCGCCAACCACCCTGGTCAGCTGTCCGCGCAGCGCGAGAAAGAGCCTGCCCTTTTCTTCATAGTTGTTGCCGGGGTATCGCTTCTGGCCGTCCAGGTCGCACTGGTAACCGCGCATCGCGAACTTGTTGGCAGGGGTCACGGGATCCGGCACAACCGCACTTCGGTAGTTGATTCCGCTGTTCCCCTCGGCCGTGATGCGGTAGTCCAACTTCAGCTCAAAGTCCTTCGGCCGGCCGCCCCGCCAGATGATGAACGTATTGCTCTTGATGATCGTCTCGGGGGTGATCTCCCCGACGAGCGCCCCGTCCTCGACGCGCCAGTATCTCGGATCGCCATCCCAGCCAGCGAGGGTCTTGCCGTCGAAGATCGGCTGGAATCCCGGTTCATCTCCCGCCACGGCTTCAGGCCGGTCGCTTTGCTTCGGCACGTACGAGGATGCACCGGGCGGCTGGCTCGATGCCGGCGGCACGGGCGCCTGCTGGGCGATCAGCGAACGGCTTCCAGGAAGCAGCAAATCGGCAAGAACAAGCAAAGCCGCCATCTTCGTCAGCACTCTCATGAGCTTCTCCGACTTGTGCACGTGATGCCTCCTGAAGACACGCTCGACAACGATGCAGCGGCGCGGGCCGTGTCGGCGGGCAGGATACCCCATGTCGCCCTTCAACTGCGCCTCTGGTTCCCACGGCGAGATCGACGTCGACGAGCGGACCGCGCGATGCCGATGGTTGCGCAAGCCGCCGACCACGAACACCTCCGACCTCCGTGAGACCGAAGCCCTACAGTCGCACGGCCGCGTTCAGAGCCAGGATGTTCGTCTGGAAGGCAATCTCGTCGATCGTCTTGATGATCGTCGAGACCGTGTCGCTCGATTCCCTGATCGCCGCCATCGAGAACACCATCTCGGTCAGCGCTCCGTTGGCTCCGTGGACCAGCCGCTCCGTCTCGGCCATCGTCACCGCGGCAGCCTGGGTGTTGTCGGCGTTTCGCCGCGTCATCGACGCGATCTCCTGCATATTCGCCCGATCGACGCGGCGCCCGGTATATCGGCGGTGACGCTCGCGGCGGCGTTGCCCGGCACGGAGCCTGCGGCGTTCATCGAGATCGACGAGGGGGCGGGCGCGCGGCGCGTGTGGCGCAACGTGTTCAGAGTGAATCAGGTTGACCAGGCCTTCTTCGCGGTATTCGAGGCCCCGCTCCTGGCGGGCCGCACGTTCGACGGCCGGGATTTCAGCGCGCCGCGAACGGCGATCGTGGACCAGACGTTCGCGCGGGGGCTCGTCGGCGGCGGTAATCCCCTCGGCCGTCGGATCAGACTCGCTCCTGCCCCGGGCTCCGAGGCCGGGCCCTGGTACGAGATCGTCGGAATCGTCGCCGACCGTCCCGCGAACACGTCCCAGGGACGGATGTATGTTCCGGCGCTACCCAGTGCGGGTGGATCCGCCAGCCCAATCCATCTGGCCCTGCACGCCGGGCCCGATTCGGCCGCGATGTCGCGCCGCCTGCACGAGATCGGCACGAGCCTCGATCCGACTCTGCGCCTGGATCACGTACGCCGTCTCGATGAGGTCCACAGCGAGACGCAGATGGCCGGCAACCTGACGGCCTCTGCCCTTGCGGTGGCGACCCTGAGTGTGCTCCTTCTGTCCGCGGCTGGACTGTACGCTCTCATGTCCTTTACGGTCTCCCGGCGCCGCCGCGAGATCGGCATCCGGACGGCGCTCGGCGCGCCGCCGGGGCGAATGCTGGCGAGCATCTTCGCCCGCGCGCTGTGGCAGATCGCCGCCGGCGTTGTCGTCGGCTGCACGGCCGCGTTCGTCCTTCATCGCCGGCTGAACATCGAAGTTGAGGGCGGCTGGCACATCCCGGGTATCCTCCCGGCCGCCGCGATCTTCATCATGACCATCGGCCTGCTGTCCGCGGCCGGACCGGCTCGTCGCGCTGTTCGGGTCAACCCGACGGAAGCCCTGCGGGACGACTAGCACTACGTGTACCTTCGGAGCGGCGGATCCCGGCGAAAGCTGTCGAGCATCGTGAGTAGCCGCCGATTGTGGACGACACAACGCAGCGGCCACCGCACAATCCTTGTGACCCCCACCCGCGCGCCGCGGACGTAGGGGCTCACCGATCTGCGCACACGGCCCGTCGGGCTACCGTTCGTAGGCCCCGGAGTCGTACGCCGCGACGATGCGCCGGTTCGGCGTGCGGCAGACGGATGGGGCGTCGAAGAAATACATGCATTCGGGCAGGCCATCGGTGAACTTCACGTCGATCGTACCGCGCGCGGGCCTGCCCCCGCTTTCGTATGCATAGCTCACAGAGAGCCGGGCGGGCCGTCCTGCAGCGTCGCGTGACCTGACGGAGACATCGGCGACGCGAGTGAACCGATTCATGACCCACGTCTTCGCCTGTTCGGCGACCAGGTCCTGCATCAGGCGGACGTAGTTCGGATCGCGGAACGGCAAGCCTGGAACAACCGTGCTGATCGACGTCACCGCGCTGGCGTCGCCTGGCAGGCGAATCGCCGATTTGTTGAGCGCGAACAGCCGAAGGTTCTCCTCGAAGCGCTTGAGCGGCGCACTGACGCAGGCGTTGGTTTGTGTCAGCGCCCGCATGTCGCTGCTTGCCGCCTGCGCCACAGCGGCGATGCCCGATGCAGCGGCCAGCGGATTGGGCTGCGACATCAGGCGAAGCGCTTCGCGAAATCCGTCCACAACCACCAGCTGCATCAACGCCGTATGTCCTTCGTACATCGCCGGCGAGACGAAGGTGCCGGTCGGCACGGTCATCCAGGCCACGCACACGCGACTGAGCTCGGCGCCGTAGCCGTTGCGCGTGACACTCTCGGTGCGGCACTCCTGCGTCGTCAGCTCGATCCTGTCAGCCGGCAGAAAGCGACCGCAGTGATCGGAGTAGGCCTTGAGATAGGCGCCATACAGCGTATGGAACCGCATGTCATCGCGGTTGAAATCGACCTGCGCGAAGTTGCCGCTGTAGATGCTCTGGACGAGGCTCGAATTGGAGAGCCCATTGACCGCCAGGCTCGTTCCGGACGATTCCAGCGCACTGCTGGACGCACCGCCACCAGCGGCCGTATTCGCCGTCACCGGCGCGGAGGCCGATTCCTGCCGTCGCCGCGCCTCGGCCTGCACGCCCGCCCGCAGTTCGTCCTCCTTCACGCGCAGCGGCGTTTCGAACTGCAGGAACCACGGGCCGGCGCGATCAGCGGCGCTGGGGAACAGGCCGTCCAACTCGCGCCGCTTGCCGACAATCGCGGTGACCTCGCGTGGAATGGCCTCGACCTGCTGCCGCCATGCCGGGAACGCCGCCGTGTAGGCCCGCTCGCGTGCAATGACGTAGGCTGCGTCGGCAGCCTGTACGCCCGGGGACGTGCGCAAGGCACCGTATGACGTGTCGAATTGCGCCTTCCAGCCGGCGAGCTGCGGGACACCGGCCAGCGATGGCTCTATGGCGCTCAGGCGTGCCAGGTCCGCCCGCAGCGGCTGGGCCAGCAGCGAGTCGACGAGGCTGTTGTAGCGATCGAGCCACGCCGTCCGCGTCGTACCTGTCGAGAGACTGGAGGACCGGCTGAAGGTCGGAATACGTCGCGCCAACGGTGGTTGCCGATGCCAGGCCCGGCGCCGCCCGGCGCGCGTCGGTCGACCAGCGTTCGACAATCGCGGGCGCAATCGCCGATTGCCGCGAGGCGATGTATCCCGAGACGTGCGCGCGGTCGGCGGCGCTGAAGAGGGCCAGCTGCGCCTCGACGCCGGTGCGTAGCCCTGAGAGCCCGTCGAAGGCCTCCTTCGTCGGCACAGCCGCCCTGGCGGCGCCGACCGCCTGCGCCGCCCATGCGGTCTGCGCTCTGAACTGCTCGACGTGACGTTCGATGGCAGCCGGCGCGAACGGACCCGGGTGTCCGAGAAATGCCTGATTGAGAATCGACCGAAAGGGCGCCATCTGCTGCGCCAGGCTCGCCATCGTCCGGTTGGGCCGGCGCGCCCCTACGAACGGGATGTTTCGAGGACGGTTCCCCTCGAGGCATTTGCTGATGACTTTTTCGTGCTGCTCGACACGCTGACGCGTGTCCATGCCGTCGTAAGGACGGCCGAAGACAGCTGACATCGGCTGGTCGCGAAAGATGGCCATCGTCTCCGGCGAGACACGGTTGCGATAGTTCCTCGTCGGGACGTTGTCGGCAGCGCCGCTCTCCAGCCAGGCGAGCAGGACCTCGCAGCGGTCTTCGTCGTCTTTCGCGGCCTTGAGACTCTGTAGACGGCTCGGCGCTGGAATCACCGGCTCCGGCATCGGCGCGACAAACTGCGTCGGTGTCGGCGCCGCACGTCCGGATCCGGATGGAAGTCCTCTCGAGCCCCGCTGCGCCGACAGACGACCGGGCAGAGCAACGGTGATCGCGACAAGTGCAATGGCACAGACGACTGCAGACGGTCGAGCGGTGAACGACACGTGGACCATGATCGCTCCAGGTCTGTCGCGGGCGCGAATACGAGTCCGAATCTCAGCAGTGGCGCGTCCGGAAAGAATAGCCGACCTGCTCGACGTGTCAAGCAACGTGCAATGCCTGAGACATTCGCGGGTGCGATTCCAACCAGCGAACGGGCAGGGTCAGGACACGCGACGCCCGCAAATCGATGTGGTAAAGCGCGGGCCGCAGACTGAGTGCGCGCCCGCTACTCGCGCCTGAGCGCATCGATCGGATCGATGCGCGCTGCAGCGCGTGCGGGAATCCAGGAGGCAGCCAGCGCTGCGCCGACGAGCAGTACGCCCGTGGCCAGCAAGACCTGGGGGTCGAGCGGGGAGACGTCGTACAGCAGGTTTTCCATCCAGCGGGTGAGCACGGCTGCCGTGCCCGGGCCAACAGCGGTGCCTCCTGCAGTCGCGATCGCTCCCTGCCGGAGAATCAGGCGGACGATATCGGCGCGCGCAGCGCCGATGGCAACACGAACACCTATCTCGCGCACGCGCTCGGCAACGCCCAGCGCCACCACGGCGTAGATGCCCACGAGGGCGAGCGCCAGTGCCGTACCGCCGAGCACGCCGAGCAGCCGCGTGTTGAATCGCCGCGGCCGGATCGAATCCGTGAGCACCTGTTCGAGCGTCATCACGTCGTCTACGGATTGGGAGCGATCGAGGTCGGACACAATCATCCGGATTGCTGGCGCCAGGTCGCGCGGGTCGCCGTGGGTGCAGACCAGTCCGACGAGGCGATGCAGGCCGCCATCCGTATAGGGTACGAACACCTCTGGAGCGACAGTCGCGCCGAGCTCGGTGAACGCCGCATTCGCGACCACGCCGACGATCGTGCGCGGTCCGGCCTCGTCGACCTCGACACGCCGGCCAATCGGATCCCTGCCCGGGAAATCGCGCCGCGCCACGGCGTCGTTGATCACGACTACTGGCGCGGGTTCGTCATCTCGCAGCCAGCGTCCGCTCAGCGTTGCGAGGCCGAGCAGTGGGGACAGGATCAGCTGCGCCGAGTGTCCGGGGCGTTCCGGATTGGCCTGCGCAGCGCGCACAGTCACGTCGATCTCCGCTCGCGCCTGCTCGAGGCTCACGTCCGGCCGCAAGCGCGCGACGACGTTCAGCAGCTGCATCTCACGGCCGCTCGTGTGGACGCGCATCACGGAGAACGCGTCGATTGGCTGGTAGTCGGGCGGCCAGGGCGACGGTGGAAAGTGGAAACGGAAGTCGCGCGCGAGCACGCCGACAATCGCCGCCGGGGTCCCGTCCACGGTGACCCGGCCGCCCAGCCGCGCCGGATCGCCCCCAGGATGCCCTCGAAGAATCGGTACGACACGACCAGTGCAGGTCCCTCGGTCGCGGTCGCCAGATGACCGTGCTCGAGGCGCGCGCCCGACAGCGGCCAGAAGTCGTCGGTCACCCGCGCGATGCGCGCTCTGGCGGCCGTGCCGGATGCGGCAATGGTCTCGTCGCCGATGGTGTAGGCGACCATCCGATCGAACGACCGCGCGTGCGCCTTCCAGTCGGCGAAATCGGGCCCGACGACCATCGCCATCGGAAAGGGGGATTGGGTGTCACGCGTGGCCACCCAGACCAGTCGATCCGGATCCGGCGCCGCCAATGGGCGCAGCAGGACCGCGTTTGACCAGACTGAAGACGACAGCGGTCAGGCCAAGACCGAGCGCCAACGTCACGATCGCCGCCGTCGTCATGAGTGGCGTCCGACGGAGCATCCGCGCGCCGTGGCGCGCGGCCTGAGCCGCTTGTGAGAGCCACGCCATCATGCGTGAGATTATAGCGAAGCCGTTCCCGCCCATTGCGGCTGCTGAATGGCAGAAGGACGAAACAGCGCGCCAGGCGATCGAGCGCTGGGAATGGCCACCGGCGCGGTGGCGCGAGAACCCATCTCATAAAGGCGGCGCAGCACCGAGGCGTCGGGGCGCCCGTCGCGCAAGGCGCGAGGAGCGAGAATCATGCGCGTTACAGCCACGTTCTGCCTCCTGGCACCTCTCCTCCTCCCCTCCGCCTGTGTGCGTCCGGCGGCGCAACAACCCTACGACCTGCTGATTACCGGCGGCTCGGTGCTCAACGGGGAGGGCACTCCTGCAGTTCGAGCGGACGTAGGGATCCGCGGCGGGCGCATCGCGGCCATCGGCGACCTCCAGGCCGCGACGGCTGCGCGGCGTATCGATGCGTCAGGGCTGACGGTCGCGCCCGGCTTCATCGACATGCACAACCACTCGGATTACACGATCCTTGCCGAACCCAAATCCGAGAGCATGATCCGGCAGGGCGTGACGACGATGGTGCTGGGCGAATCGCGATCAGCAGGACCAGTCAAGGCCGGCGCAGACGAGGCGCGGGCGGATGGCGTGACCGTCGACTGGACGACGCTCGGTGGGTATTTCCAGAAGCTCGAGCGGCTGCACATGTCGACGAACATCGCGTCGTATGTGGGCGAAGAGCAAGTCTGGACCTACGTCAAAGGGTACAGCCAGTCGCCGGCGACCGCTGAGGAGCTCGCGGCGATGAAGCGGCTCATCGCGCAGGCGATGGAGGATGGCGCGATGGGCCTCTCGACCTCGCTCCTGCAGCCGCCCTCGAGTATCGCGACCACTGCACACCTGATCGAGCTGGCGGCGGTGGCGAAACAGTACGGCGGCATCTATTCGTCCCATATCCGCGACGAAGGCGAAGGCGTGTTCCGCGCCATCGACGAGGCGATTCAAATCGGCAGGGGCGCGAAGATCCCGGTCGATATCATCCACATGAAGATCGCGCATAAACAGCTGTGGGGACGAGCGAACGAGATCATCGCGATGGTCCAGAAGGCGCGTGACGAGGGCCACGACATCCGTGCGAACGTGTATCCGTACACAGCGGGGCAGAACAATCTGTCGTCGATCGTGCCGCCGTGGGCGCACGACGGCGGGCGCGAGAAGATGCTGGAGCGGCTCGAGGATCCGGCAGCGCGGAAGCGGATGCGTGAGGAAGTGATGAACGGGCTGCCGAACTGGTACAACCACTACCTCGCGACGGGCGACGGCTGGGGCGGCATGATCCTCGTGTCCCTCCGGCACGATCGGAACAGGCCGTTCCAGGGCAAACGCATGGGCGAGCTGATTGCGGCGCGCGGCGGCCATCCCGCCGATGTGCTTTTCGACGTGCTGATCGAAGAGAACGGCAGTGTCCCGACGGTCTTCTTCCATCACTCCGAAGCGGACATGCAGCTGATCATGCAACAGCCCTGGACGTCGATCGGATCCGACGGGAGTGCCGTCAATCCTGATGGCCCCACAGGCCGGACGCATCCACACCCCAGATACTACGGCACGTTCCCGCGTGTGCTCGGGCGCTACGTCCGGGAGCTGAAGACCGTCACTCTGCACGACGCGGTGGCGAAGATGACGAGCATGAACGCCGACAAGATCGGCATCAAGGATCGCGGGCGGCTGAAGCAGGGCGTGTTCGCGGACGTGACGATCTTCGACCAGGATCGGGTGATCGATCGTGCCACGTTCGAGAATCCGCACCAGTTTCCGGTCGGGATCGAGTACGTCATCGTCAACGGACAGGTGACGATCGACAAGGGGCAGCACACGGGGGCCCTTGCCGGGCGCGTCATCTTTGGGCCGGGGAAACAGTGAACCATCGAAGCCGGCACCTGGAGCGCGAGTGATGAGAGCACGATCTGGAATCGTCGGGTCGGCCAGTGCGATCCTGATAATCCTCCACACCGCGGTGTTGGCGCAGACACCGTCCGCGGAATCATGCGCGAGCCTGGCCCGGCAGCAACTCCCGGGCACGAACATCACCACCGCCGAGGCGATCAGCACAGGAACGTTCACGCCGGCAGGATCGACGAACGTGATTGGCAACCTCCCCCCCTTCTGCCGCGTCGCGGGAGTCATCGCGCCAACGCCCGAATCGCAGATCGTCTTCGAGGTCTGGCTGCCGCTCAACAACTGGAACGGAAAGTTTGCCGGCGTCGGCAACGGCGGCTGGGCCGGGACCATTTCCTTCGGGCCTCTTGCCGACCAGTTGAGGCGCGGCTACGCGACAGCGTCGACCAACACCGGGCATGAGGCCAGCCCGGGTACGAACGCCGCACAATTTGCGTTCGACAAGCCGGAACAGCTGATCGACTTTGCTTACCGGGCCCACCATGAGACGGCGATGCAGGGCAAGGCGCTCGTGCAGGCCTTCTACGGCAAACCGGCCGAGCGCTCGTATTTCATCGGGTGCTCGTCGGGCGGGTACGAGGGGCTGATGTCGGCGCAACGGTTCCCAGCCGACTACGACGGCATCGTCGCCGGAATGCCGGCGAACAACTGGACACGATTGATGGCGGGCGACTTCGACGCGACGCTCGCCGTCCTCACAGATGCGGCAAGCCAGCTGACGCCACCCGCACTGGGCGTGCTCTATCGCGGGGCGCTCGCCGCCTGTGACGCGTCTGACGGCGTGACCGACGGCGTCGTCGGTGATCCTCAGCGATGCCGGTTCGATCCGTCGACGCTGGTGTGCACGACGAACCAGGCGCCTGGATCGTGTCTCTCTCCGGCGCAGGCGGAAGCGGCGCGGCGGGTGTATCAGGGCCTGAAGGATCCCGGGACCGGAGCACAGCTCTATCCGGGCCTCGCGCCTGGCAGCGAACCGTTCTGGCCCAACCGCGATCCCGCCAATCCGTTTCCGATTCCCATCGCCCATTACAAGTGGCTGGTGTTCGCGGATCCCAACTGGGACTGGAGGACGTTCGCGTTCACCGATCCGGCGGACTACGAGGCGCACGTGAAGGCCGAAGCGAAGTTCGCGCCGATCCTGAACGCCACGGATCCCAACCTCCGCGCGTTCCAGAAGCGAGGCGGCAAGCTCATTCAGTACCACGGGTGGATCGATCAGCTGATCTCGCCGCAGAACAGCATCGACTACTACGAGAGCGTGCTCTCGTTCTTTGGCGGCCAGGACCCTCGAAGCCAGGCGGCGGCCGAGGTCCAGGGCTTCTACCGGTTGTTCATGGCGCCCGGCATGGCTCACTGTGGCGGTGGACCTGGCCCCAATACGTTCGACATGCTGGGTGCGCTGGAGCAATGGGTGGAGCACGGAACCGCACCCGAACGGATCATCGCCACGCGTTCACTCAACGGCATCGTCGATCGCACGCGGCCGCTGTGTCCCCATCCGCAAGTGGCCTCCTACAAAGGTTCTGGAGACACGAACGACGCGGCAAGCTTCGTCTGCAAGGCACCCTGAGCCCCGCCCACCAGGGCTTGACTCGTGCGAGTCGAGCGGCGTAGCCTCCTATAGACATCTATGAAAGACAACAGGAAGGACCAGCTGCAGGGCACCCTCGACCTGCTCGTGCTGCGCACGCTCTCGACAGGCGGACAGATGCACGGCTACGCCATCACCGAGCGGGTCGAGCAGGTGTCGCGCGAGGTCCTCCGCATCGAAGCCGGCTCGCTGTATCCCGCGCTGCACCGCATGGAGGAATCCGGCTGGGTGACGTCGGAGTGGGCCCCGTCCGACAACAACCGTCGCGCACGTTTCTATGCGCTGACGAAGAAGGGGCGCCGGCGGCTCGCCGACGAAGAAGAACACTGGACGCGCCTCGCAAGCGCCGTCGGCCGCGTGTTGAAGCAGGCGTGATTCGTGTCCTGGATCAGCCGACTGCGCAACCGCTGGCGTGAACGCGACCTCGCCGAGGAGTTCGACGACGAACTGCGCTTCCACCTGCAGGCGCGCGTCGAGGCCAACCGCCGCCGCGGCTTGACGCCCGGTGACGCCGAAGTCGAAGCCAGGCGGCACCTGGGCAACATGACGAGAGCGAAGGAAGAGATGCGGGAAGCGCGAGTCGTCACGTGGCTGGACGGGCTCGGCGGTGATCTGCGCTACGGCGTGCGTATGCTCCGCCGTCAACCCCTGCTGACGTGCCTCGTCGTGCTGACGCTTTCGCTCGGCATCGGCGCGAACGCCGCCATCTTCTCGGTGTTCGAAGCCGTGCTCCTGCGGCCGCTGCCGTTCGCCGAGCCGAACCGGCTCGTCCTGCTGATCGACGGCAACCGCGGCGAGCGCGGCGTGACCAGTCCGACAATCCCGGAGCTGCTCGACGTGCGGGCGACGAGCCGGACGCTCGGCGGCGTCGCGTACTTCGATACGCGCGACTTCCAGATCGCCGGCGGCGACGAGCCGCAGCGGGTCACCGGCGCACGCGTCGATCCGACGCTGCTCTCGATGCTCGGCGTGCGTCCTGAACGCGGACGCCTGTTCGATCAGGCCGATCGCACCATGACCAGTAGCCCGAGCGACGCGACCATCGTCGTGTTGTCGAACGGCCTGTGGCGGCGCAACTTCGGCGCCGATCCCGATGTCGTCGGACGGACGCTGACGCTCAACGGCGCGAGCCACGAGATCGTCGGCATCCTGCCGGAGACGTTCGGCTTCGAGTATCTCGGGGCGGCGAGCGTCGATCTCTATCTGCCGTACCCGGCGTCACCGGCGTATACGTCTCGCGCGGGAGAGTTCGCCAACGTGCGGCGCGTCAATGCGATTGCGCGGCTCGCACCCGGCACGACGGTTGATGCCGCGATCGCCGAGCTGGGCGGCATCGCGAACGCGATGGCGGCCGCTCATCCGGATCTCTATCGATCGCGCGGTACCGGTTCACCCAGCGGCTTTTTCATGTCGGCGATCCCGCTGCGCGAGTCGCTGACCGCACACAGCCGGCCGATCCTGCTGATGCTGCTGGCCGCGGTCGGACTTCTCCTGCTGATCGCGTGCGTGAACACGGCGCAGTTCCTGCTGGCTCAGGCCATCGATCGCGAGCCGGAAGTGGCCGTTCGCGCCGCGCTCGGCGCAGGCCGCGGGCGCCTGGTGCGCCAGTTCGTCGCCGAAGCGCTGCTCCTGACCGGTGCGGGAGGAATGATCGGCGTCGCGCAGGCGGCATGGCTCTCGCGAACGCTCAGCGGGCTCGTGCCGCGCGGCACCATCGTCGTTGGCGATGTCGGTCTCGACGGCAGCGCCTTACTCTTCCTCACGGCGACGACGATCCTGACCGGGGTGTGCTGCACGATCGTGCCGGGGCTGCGATTCTCGCGCGTCGATCTCGCCCGGCGGTTCGGCACGCGCGGCGCCAGCCAGGGCCGGGGACGTCTGCGCGAGACCTTCATCGCCGCGGAAGTCGCGATGTCGGTCGTGATGCTCGCGAGCGCGGGACTCCTGCTTCAGAGCCTGCACGAGCTGCAGCGCGCGCAGGGCGGCTTCTCGACCGATCGCGTGAGCGTGATGCGCGTCCGCGGCTTCGCGCAACAGCTCGGCGACGTCTTTGCGCGCTACGTCGACGGAATCTCCGCCGTCAGCGGTGTCGAGGCCGTCGGCGCCGCGAGTGGTGTTTTGCCAGGTCGTCCTGGCGTCAACTTCAACGTTGTCGGCACGGCGGAGGATGCGTCCAGCGAAACGCGTCAACAGAGCAGCTATCAGATCGTCAGCGGGGGTTACTTCTCCGTGATAGGCATTCCCCTGCTCGCCGGGCGTGTCTTCACGAACGACGACACGACCGGGAAGCCACCCGTGGCGATCGTGAACCGGGATCTGGCGGAGCGCTACTTCCCGGGTGGTGCCCTCGGCCGGCAGATCCGCTCGGGCGAGGGGCCGCGCGCTGCAACGATGACGATCGTCGGTGTCGTCGGAAACGTCCGAGCGCCGTTTCAGATCGGCGACGTGCCGCAGCTCTACGTGTCCTATCAACAGCAGGGTGAGCCGAACATGGCGCTCGTCGTTCGAACGGCGCCGCACACGCCTCTGCCGCTCGCGCAGATCAAGCAGGCGATCTGGTCGGTCGATTCGCGTCAGGCCGTGTTCGGCGTCGGCAGCCTCGAGGAGCAGGTCGCCTTCGCAACGGCCAGCCAGCGTGCGCTGGCGATCCTGATCGGCGGCTTCGCGATTCTGGCGGTTGGGATCTCGCTCTCCGGGATCTACGCCGTCATCACCTATCTCGTGTCGCGACGTTTCAAGGAGATCGCGGTTCGGCGCGCGATGGGCGCAACAGCGTCTGACGTGGTCCGTTCGCTTGGGGCGCCGACGCTTCGCTGTACCGTTGTCGGCCTGGCTGCAGGCGCGATTGGCGCGTTCTCAGGCGCGCGTCTGCTTCGCGCGGCCGTCACCGGCGTACTTCCACTCCAGCCGTCGCTGATGAGCGTCGTGACGGCGTCGTACTTCGTCGTCGTGGTGGTCGTGATTGCCGTGGCCTCACGCGGCGCACTGCGGATCGATCCAGCCGCTGCCCTGCGCGGGGAGTAAGTCCGCCATCGCTTCCCAGAGCTGAATCTGAAGAAGGGGCGCCCGGAGCGCCCCCTTCCATGCGAATGAAGCCGAAACGTCGCTAGCGCCCGCCCGGTCCGCCGCCCCGGCCGGCCGGCGCGCCTGGGGCAGCAGGTCCCGGCAGCAGCGACACCAGCGTGTCGTCACGCAAGGGCACCGACTGGCTGACAGTGTCGAACACCATCGCCTGCGGATCCTCCTTGGTGTACGGCTTCCAGACGAGGCCTGGCTGGCTCGGATTGCCCGTCTTCGCGAAGTTGATCCAGGCCTGCGACACCTTGTCCTGTAGTGCCAGCGCCACCGGACCACCGCCGGTCGCCGTCTTGATCTGCGGCGCGCCGAGCGCGTGGAAGCAGAACGCGAGCTCGGCACAATGGAAGGACGTGATCCCCCCATTGATCGGGTACTCCCACGCGAACATGTAGTTGTACACCGGCACCCTGGTCTTCTCGAGTTTGCGGCCCAGCAGGTTCTTGACGCCGGGTCGCGACGCGCCAGCGTAATACAGCACGTCCTGCACCTTCTTGCGCGGAAACGCCTGTGTGAATTCGGTGACGACGTCGGGCTTTTTGGCGGCGAAGACGGTGGTCAGCTGATCGTCGGCCTCCTTCGGCGTCCACTGGTTCTTGCGCCCGTCGCCGCGCGTCAGCGTACCCTGCATCTCGCTGAAAACCGCGCCGGCCATGAGCGGAATGCTGTCGGCCCAGTCGCAGAACTCACGCATCACATACTGGTCGTCGGCAATGACCTCCCAGTTGAGCGTGGGGCGCCCGACTTCCTGCGCCGCGGATCGCAGGGCCGCCACGCCGGCGGTGATGAGCGCCGAGTAGGGCACCGTCGTCAGCTTGTCGATCTGATCGCCGCTGAGATTCAGGTTCTTGAGCGTGTGTGCCGCGATCGTCTGCTGCGCCTTGATACTCGCAGCGACGTCGGTCGTGCGATACGTGTTGTTGCCGCCGCTCTGCGCCGCGACCTTGTGGAACAGCCCCCTGGCGGCCGGCATGTGCATCATGCGGACGACTTTCCCGCCGCCACCGGACTGGCCGAAGATCGTCACGTTGGTCGGATCGCCACCGAAGGCTGCGATGTTCTCCTGCACCCACTGCAGGGCCACCACCAGATCGGCCGTGCCCGTATAGCGCGAGCTCGCGTACTGCGGACCGTAGGCGGAGAGATCCAGCGTGCCGAGGATGTTCAGCCGGTGGTTCATGCTGACTACCACGACGTCGCCGAACTCGCTGAGCGTCCGCCCGTCGTACGCGTACGACTCCATCGAGGACCCGTTGGTGAAGCCGCCGCCGTGCATCCACACCATGACCGGCTTCTTCGCCGCCGGTCTGAGATTCTGCGTCCAGACGTTCAGAAACTGGCAGTGCTCGTTCGCAACCCAGTAGCGATGCGGAAACACGAGCTCGTCGCTGCTCACCGTTGTCTGTTCCGGCGCCGGGCAGACCGGGCCCCAGACCTGCGCGTTCTTGATGCCCTCCCACGGCTGCACTGGCTTGGGCAAGCCGAATCGCTCGGCTTCCGCATAGCGAACGCCGAGAAAGGAAAAGGTCTTACCCTCCATCAGGCCGCGGAGCTTCCCGCATTTGGTGTCGACCACCGGCGGAGCCAGATTGGACCCTGCGGCGGGTGCGTCCGCCGATCCCGCCGTTGCGGCGGGTTTCGGTTTGTCCTGACCCAGGGCATCGCCCGCAACGCCGGTAACGACTGCGCCAAGTACGGCGGTCGTGGTCCCGAGCATCGTCCTGCGATTCATTCGACCCAACGGAGTCTTCGACGATTCATCCGACATCGCGCCTCCTCATTCGTGGCTACCGCCGCTCATGCGGCGTCATTCGAGGACGTATCCGCCGGGTACCGCGTCTGGCCCCGTCTCCTGGTTCTGCAAGCAATTGAGGTCGTCATCTCTGCGATGGCTGCAACGCCACCGGCATGGACCGAGAGATGGAAGAGGGGGAAACCGCTGGAAAGCCTACACTAGTCGTCGATTGACGCGCAAGGATGGGATGAACCTGTTCGACGGAGTTTCAGCCGGCTACCAGGACTTGACGGGGCCCTTGACCATGCCGGAGAGCACGGCGTTCCGAACCCCCTCGAGGGTGGCCGGGCCGCCGCGCGTGTGACCGCCCCACTCGAAGAGGGTCTCGTCCGGCGTCCAGTGAAAGAGTGCCACCAACCACGCAGGGTCGCTCCCGCCACGCTCGTAGTAGACGAGGCAGTGGTCGATTGAGCACCCGGCCGCGACAAATCGACGAAGCGGCCGCTCCGGAGTGACGGTCGCGTCGGTGCCTTGAAACTCTAGCGACTCGACGATGTCGAGGGTCTGACTGCCGAACAGCCTCTGCAGCCCGTCGCGAACGCCGAGCGGAAGCCCTCGAATTGAGGTGACCACGTCGAACCGCTCGGCCTTCATATGGTCGCGCAGCGTTCCGGGCAGGTCTCCGGTAACGGCCGTCTGGCTGGTCGCGGCGACAGCCCACCAGACGCTCAGACCGATCGCGCAGAACAGGCAGCCCAGACCCATCCAGCCCCCCCTTGTCAGCATGACGCATGGTCTCCGCGCGGACCGTCGGTCCGCGACTTTCGACCGGCCTCAGGCGGCCGTCGAGCCGGTTCCAACCGGCGAAGGTCCACCCATCGATCCGCATCAGACTCGCATTGTTGATCATGACATCGATGCCAGAAACGGTCGACCCACTCCGCAACTCACCGATCGATTCGTTTTCACCCTTCCGCGCTGTCGCGGTTTTCGGAGGGTCGGTCAATGTTCTAGAGTAGTGTGCAGGTGCGCGTCACCGGCCTCTGTGCCAACTATTCGGGAGTGCCCTTGTCGGATTCCTTGTTGACTCGTCGCGAAGCCATCGCCACACTCGCGTGCACCGCCACGTTGCCACTGATGTCCGCGTGCAGTCGAGAACCGGGGTCTACCGCTTCGACCCCCCCCGCGTCGCCACGCACCGAGGCCGACGCGCGCGCGCTGCTCGATGACATCGGCAACAACCTGCTGCGCCGGGCGCCTGAAACCGCCACCTCGCTCGGCATCGACACCGGCGCGAGAGCCGAGCTTCGTTCGCAGCTCACGGATCGCTCCGCGGAGGGTCAGCAGGGGATCGCGAGCCAGCTGCGGCATGACCTGGAGCGGGCCAGGGCGTTCGACGCCTCCGGGCTCCGGCACGCGACGCGTACCAGCCTGGAGGTCGTGCGCAGTGCCTACGCGACAGCGCTCGAGGGCTTCGCGATGCCGTACGGCGACGTCCCGGTTGGAGGATGGCGCATCACGCCGTACGTGGTCATCCAGAACGTCGGGGCCTATCTCGATGTCCCGCGGTTCCTCGATGCCGAGCACCGAATCGAAAACGCCGCGGACGCGGATGCGTATCTGGCCAGGCTGCAGTCCTACGCGAAGCAGCTCGAAGGAGAGCTCGGCCGCATTCAAGCGGCACGCGCCAAAGGCATCGTGCCGCCGGCGTTTCTGATCGACAAAGCGCTGGCGCAGCTGAGTCTCTCGATCAAGAACGCGCGCGAGGGCGGCACCCTCGTCGAGTCCATCGAGCGGCGCACGAAGAACATTCCAGGCACCTGGGCGGCGCGCGCGCGGGGGATCGCGGCGAAGGAGATCGCACCGGCACTGGAGCGGCAACTGGCGGAACTGCAGGCGCAGCGCGCGATCGCGACGGGCGATGCCGGCATGTGGGCGCGGCCGAACGGCGAGGACTACTACCGGTGGGCGCTGAAGGCGTCGACGACTACGACGATGTCGCCCGACGAGGTCCACGAGATGGGCCGGCGCGAGCTGCAGGAGCTCCACGCGCGAATGGACGAGATCCTGAAAAGCGCGGGCTATGCGCAGGGAACCGTCGGCGCGCGCATGCAGGCGCTGGCGAACGACCGGCGCTACAAATTCCCCGAGGGCGACCGGGGACGCGCCGAAATCACGGCGTTCATCCAGAATCGCCTCGACTGGATCCGCGCGCAGATGCCGCGCGCCTTCGCGACGGTCGTCAATCCGAACATGGAAGTGAAACGGCTGCCGCCGGAGGAAGAACCGGGCGCTCCCGCCGCGTACGGCGGCGCCGGCTCCATCGACGGCAAGATCCCCGGACGCTTCTGGATCAACCTGCGGACGACGGATCTGCACAGCCGGTACAGCCTCGCGGATCTGACGTTTCATGAAGCGATTCCCGGGCACATCTGGCAGGGCGAATACACGCACGAGATGCCGCTCATCCGGCAGATGCTCGCATTCAATGCCTATTCGGAAGGCTGGGCGCTCTACGCCGAGCAGCTCGCTGACGAGCTCGGCGCCTTCGAGAACGATCCGATCGGACGCCTCGGGTATCTGCAGTCGATTGCCTTCCGTGCCTGCCGTCTCGTCGTGGACACCGGCCTTCACGCCAAGCGCTGGACGCGCGAGCAGGCCGTGCAGTACTTCGTCGACGTGAACGGATCCAACCCTCTCGAAGTGGCCAGCGAGGTCGACCGGTATTGCTCGTGGCCGGGGCAGGCGTGCGGCTACAAGGTCGGGCACAGCGAGATCAACCGCCAGCGCGAGAAGGCCAGGAAGGCACTGGGATCGACGTTCGCCGACAAGGCCTTCAACGATACGCTGGTTCTTGGCGGGAACGTGCCGCTCGACGTGCTGGCCGCCAACGTCGACGAGTACATCCGCGCGGCCAGGGGATAGTGTCCTGACCGCGTGGTTCGCGGCTATTCTTCCGGATGAATGACGGAGAGCTCGAGAAACTGCTCGAACGGATTGAAGTCCCGGTCCCGATGAATGAGCGAGTGCTGCGCTCGAATGCAGAACGTCGCAATCAGGCAGTCGATCGTTTTTCGAACGGTGTGGCCGTGACCCCGAAGCGTCCGATAGTTGTGCGCGGCCTCCCGAGCCAAATCGGCACCGCACATGTCGAACACTTCGAGCTTGCGCAGCTGACGCTCGACCGCTTTCGCTGCGGTGTCATCACGAAGGCCCTGGAGCACTTCGCAGAGAATCACATCAGTGAGCCCGAGGCGTTGACGCTCCAATTCGGCGTGAACCCAGTCGGTCTCGGGATTCGCGAGGCCGCGGAAGTAATCGACCCAGACTGTGGTGTCGACGATCACCACCGTCGCTACTCTGCTATCCGTCCCCGGCGCGAAGTCTCGAGATCGCCCTCCCAGGAAACCTTCCCTCGGAGGCGACGAATGCTCGTCTGACTGCGAGTCCGAATCAGCAGACGCAAGCCCTCCTCAACAGCCGCGCGCTTGGTACGCGCGCCGCTGCTCCGCATCGCCAGGCGCATCAGGCGATCGTCGATATCGATGTTCGTCCGCATGCAAGCCCTGATGTGTAAGATTGACTGATTTGTGTGTATCAGTCAACATACTGGGCGCCGGAGCCTGGAAATACCTGCAAGTTCTTGCGAACAGACGCCGTACGTGACGTGCGGTCGCCGTTCAGCCGCGACCTTACAGCGGCACTCCGCGCCGAACCACGATCTCGGAGCCATCTGCGACGAAGCAGGAGGACGGTGCTCGACCCAGGAACGGAACGAACTTCTGCCCGTAGAGCGCCGCTATGTCGCACAGGAACTCAGTGTCTTTCGCGCGCCACACGTTCCAACGAGGATGCTCGACCTGGTACTCCAGGGTTGAGCCGTCGCGCTGGGTGGTGTACCCCCAGTAGTGTTCGGTGATGAACGCCTCCTCGGACCCCTCACCCGGAAGATGGGGCTCACCATCAAGGACCACCGCGATGCGCGACCACCGGCCGTCGTGGCGCCAGCTGTAGGCGAGGCTCCGTGATGGTTCAGCCATGCGGTCGTCGTGTGACATGGGAAGCGCCACGTACTTCTCGTTGTACAGCGCGTTGGCGACCCATGCGAGGACTCGCCGGGGCACGATTTCCTTCACGAACACGACGCCTCGTCGGACTTCGCCGTCGACGACTCGCCTGACGTAAAAACGGAGGTTGACCTCCTCGAAGTCACGATGAAAGGGGACAGAGACTCCGAGTATGCGGGTGTCCAGGAACCGGAACCCGACGACACTGACGAAGCATTTCTCCGACCACAGGTCGAGCTCGGTTCCCTTCGGCACCAGGGACTCGAGCACGAGAGGATTTACCTCGTAGTTCGCCATCGCAAGATGAACCCATCGTGCTGTGAGGAACCGTGGTGCTTGCTGTCCTGGCATGCTCGATCGCGAGTGTGCCACGGAATCCGAAACGGTCGGCGCCACGCCATGGAGGATGCTCCTCAGTGAGGAACTCGTGGCGATCGCTGGGTATTGACGCGTTCTGGAAAAGCCGGAACGACATCCTCAATCGAGATAAGCACCGCGTCCGCAGGCCAGTGGTCCCCTGCGCACGTGTAACCCTCAAGCATGGCCAGCTGTCCACCGCGCACGAACGGCACCCATCCATTCAATTCATCGAACTCAGCGTCATGCCGCTCAGCCGCGAGCGGAGAACCAGCAACTCGGTCCGGACCGAGTTGAATCCTGCGACAACATCGGTGCCGCTCGTCGGCGGCAGCGGCTCTGACGCACCTGCTTGCCGACGTCGGGATGCCAAGCACGCTAGACGTTGACGAGCCGTCCGGATTGCCCTGCACACGCCTCAGATAGCCGAGCGACGCCCGATGCCGACGGATGGAGCAACCGGAGAGGAACGGCGGCTGATCAGTCCGATAGTTCCAGGCAGTAGATCGCTCGCAAACCACGAACCTCAATCTTGGTAAGGGAAGCCCGCGCCCGGCACCCACGTCGTGGTCCAGAGGGTGTTGTGACCGTGAATTGGCCTAGTAGTTGTACCAAGTCCATAACAGCACGGCGACAATCATCACCCCAATAATCAACAGGTTCCGCATCGTTTACTCCTGGCGTTTCTTCGCCGCCATACGCTTCACTGCTTTCGGCGTAGGAGCGCTCTTGGGCACGCTGGCAATCGACTTCATGGGATTGTAAGCAGCCGAGGCGGCCGACGCCAGTCATCGGATGCCCCAGCCGCAACCATGTGCCCATTCGTGGATCACCGTGTCGCCCAGGCGCCGAATCGGATTGCATAGGTGTAAGCTCCGTTGCATGGTCCTGGCGACTCATTTTCAGATGCTCGCGAGGTACAACCGCATCGCCAACGAACGGCTCTTCGCCACCTGCGCACTGCTGGATGATGCCGAATATCGGCAGCGTCGTGCGGGGTCTTTCGGCAGCATTCACGGATTGCTGAATCACATTCTGCTGGGCGATCGAAGGTGGATGGCGCTGTTCGAGCGGGGCGACAGGGCGACACCGCCGCTCGACCAGATTCTCTACGACGACTTCTTGAGTCTGCGCAGTGCGAGGGGGCGCGAGGACCTGCGGACGGAGTCGTTCTTCAACGGGCTCGATGCCGCGTTCTGGGACCGTTCGTTTGCCTATACGAACAACCAGGGCAAAGACTACGTGGAGACCGCGCACGTGGCATGCTGCCACCTGTTCAACCATCAGACGCACCATCGAGCGCAGGTCGATGTGATGCTGAGTCAGACCTCGACGCCGCCTCCGGCCCTCGACCTGCACCGCATACTCAATCCGTAGCCGGCGCCGCCCCCGACGGTCGCTCGATGAAGCGCGACACCGCGCGTACCCGTCACGCGTGAGAGCGGGACTTCGGCCACGATTCTCCGCGATAGAGCGTGATCGCCAGATCCACGTTGTCGCACAGCGCCCTCTTCAGCGACGGCCAGTCCTTGCGGCTCCTCACCAGCGTCTTCCACGAGTAGAGGTGCTTTGGCTTGTGAAAATCGCTGTTGGCGATGTACGGAAAGTGCTTGAGGCTCGTCACCGAAAACAGATCGTCGCGGCTGGCGGCCTCCCAGAGATCGACCATGTCGACGAGCGCGTCGCGATGATCCCAACGGTAGCAGGTGCTGACCTCGATCCGCCGTGTCGTCCGGTGATGAGGATGACAGGCGATGCTCAGCGCGCCCTGGCGGCGGATCTCGCGGAGAATCTTCGAGGTCTCCTCGTCGGCGCTGATGTACTCGCGAATGCCGAGAGCGACGATGTGGGCGTTCTTCCCAGCCCTGACGTGGTTCTTCGTGATCTCTGCGCCCGGAATCACCAGCATGCCGTAGAGCCGTCGCGCGCGCTCCGCTTCTGCCGTAATCTCCGCCAGATAGTCGTCGAACGAGGCTTCAAGGATCGAATACCGGCGCCGGCCGAACGTCGCGACGCGGGCCGCCCTCGCCAGCACATCGTGCTTCCGGACAATGTGGTCAGTGATCGCGATCACGTCGAAGTCTCCAGTCCGGCCGTACAGATCGACGACTTCACGGACACTGAGGCGGCCGTCGCTCCACGCGGGTCTGGGCGAGCAGCGAATGAAGAGCGGCCCCAAGCAGCCTCTCCTCGTTGTAGGCACAGATCAAGGCGCTGACGCGCAGACGTCGGTCGACGTTCATGTGGACCTCCTTGAACGTGCGTCGAGTCGCCGTCTGGGCACGGTCGACGTGAATAGGGGACTGGCGCTGGAGCTATGAGCGCAGAATGGCCCGCCGGTGTAACGGCTTCACGATGTCTGGATGTCGAGCAGGTAAACCAGGACGGTTGTGGTCCAAGGTTCATTTACGGCCCGCACGCGGCATGGGGCGCCTGAGAATGCTTCACGGTCGAGCAACATGGCTGTCGCGAGGTTCTGGCAAACGGCAGGAGTAAGCTGACCATTGATGTCCATTCCACACCGTTTGAAGTGCGCCGAAACGTGGGCCGGCAACCAGGAGACCTCGAGCGTCGCAGATTTGCCGGGCTTGAGGGTTTGGGTCCACTCCACGCCGTTCGGGTCTGGTGACGCCGGGGGGGACGTGCACTACGTCTCCGTTTGTCCCAGCTGCATCGTCTCTCGCGTCGCCCTTGCCGATGTGAGCGGCCACGGACGCGCCGTCGTGTCGCTGAGTGCCAAGCTTCGGGAACTGATGCAGACGTATCTCACGGCCCTCGAGCAGACAAATCTCATGCGCGATCTCAATGAGGCAGTCATGGCGGAACTCGATGGGGTCCACTACGCCACTCTGGTGGCCGCCGGCTTCCACGGCCGCAGGGGGCTCCTCGTGATGACGAATGCCGGCCATCCTCCTGCGTTCTGGTATCGGGCAAATCGTGGGGAATGGGCCTGGTTCGAACCGCATCGTGCGGAGGAGGGCGTGGCCGTCAGGGGCACTCCGCTCGGCCTGCTGCCGAACGTCTCCTACGACCGGATGATCGTCAAACTGGAACCCGGCGATCTCATCGTGCTGTATTCCGACGGGGTCTCCGAAGCGACCAACCCTGGGGGCGAAGAGCTGGGTCGCGACAACCTCATGACGCTGGCCCGATCCATGGACGCCGTGTCGGCGGAAACGTTCGGCAGGCAGCTTGTCGAGGCCGTCAGTCAGTTTCGTGGAGGAAGCGTGGCAGGGGACGATGAGACCATCATCGTATTGGAAAGGCTTCGAGATCAATCGGGCTGACTGATGATGCGGACACGCGTCTCCTGATCCCGCGAGCAACGTTCCAGCACACCTCGGCTCGCGGCCCGACGCGCGCTCCCAGCCATCAGTGTTCACTGGCAGCGCCGGTCGGTCGACACTGGCATTGGGAACGTGCACAATTCCTGATCAGGATGCGTGCGCCCTCTAGATCCGTGGCGGCTGCGCTCGGGATTTGGGCTCGCCGTGCTCACGATGGGCGGGGTAGCCCGTTCCTCCCTTCAACGTGCCTGGTCCCATCGCCCTCAAGCCACAGCAGCCGCATCGAATCCGGCACAACGCGCCGCTGGCGACCGGGATTGGCTCGACCGCGCGTTTGCCGACTCCGGCGTTCCGTCGCTAAGTATGGTCGTCGCGCAGGACGGGCGATTGATCTGGGAACAGTCCTGGGGCTTTGCGGACGTGGAAGGACGCGTGCCCGCAACGCCTCAGACGATGTACTCGCTGGCGTCGATCTCCAAGGTGATCACGGCTACGGGTCTGATGCTCCTCGCCGAGCGAGGCCAGGTCGACCTCGACAGGCCGATCGAAGACTACCTCGTTGGGCTCACACAATCTGATGCCGCTCACGTCGCCGTTCCGACGTGGCGGCATAGTTGTGTCCGCGCGCGAAGACAACCCACATCGAACCCGCGGGTGGCCAGGAAATCGGCCAGACCGCGGAGGCTGCGGTCGATCCTTTCATCTTCGTGACGACTCCTCCACCCGAGCTTTGAGCGCCGGGTTCGTGGCCTCGTGTCCTTCCCGTGAGCCACGATCGAGGTTCCTGCTCACCGGTGTGAGGCATCGCAGACTGTTTGATTACTCTGGCGTCGCCGAGGGCTGTCCGGCGTCGTCATTGGCGACGGGGAGTCTCCAGCCACGTCGTATCGCGGTGAGGCGCATGAGGAAACACACGGACGCGCCCGCAATGGTTGTCGGAACGGGTGGCCAGTGAAGCAAATGTCCCGCCACGACGATGGCGGCGCCGGTGAGGGCCGCGACGGCGTAGAAGTCAGCGCGAAGCACCACCGGGATTTCCTTGACGAGCACATCGCGCATCATGCCACCGCCGATTCCCGTCAGCATCCCGAGCAACGCGGCGGCGACCGGATTGACGTCGTAGGCGAGCGCCTTCTGCGTGCCGGCGACGGCAAACGTCGCGAGCCCGGCGGCGTCAAACAGCAGCACGATACGCTGCAGACGCGTGATGCCTGGATACCAGAGAAACGTCGCAACGCCCGCGATCAGCGACGCGGCGACGTATCGCCAGTTGCTGATGGCGGCCGGCGGCACGGCTCCAATCAGCAGGTCACGAGTCATCCCGCCTGCATTCCCCGCCACAAACGCAAGGACGCACACACCGAACACATCGAGCCGGCTCTTCACCCCGGACGCCGCACCGCTGATCGCGAAGACGAACGTCCCGATGAGATCGAGTGTCAGCAGCAGTGCCGCGGTTGTCAAGAGCATCGGATCACCGAGTGCATGTATCGTTGCAGACTTCCAATGAAGAAAAGTGGCCCGCCGCTATTGTCGGACATTACGCACTCGGAAGTGACAATCGCATGTCCAGAACCGCTCGACGATCACCAGGAATTTACCGATGCCACGCCATTGTCGCGGCCGGCGACACACCGACGCGACCGAGCAGGGTCGCTATCCATCGGCGTCGCTGAGGGTTCAGCGTCGCCCACCGCCGGGCGGGCCGCGTTGTGATTGTTGCCGGCCCTTCCGCGGGCGCCGCGCCGTTCGCAGCGCCGACGGGCGATCGCCGCGCCATCCGTCTGGCTGTCTTGTGCTTTTGCCTGTGGGGCGGCTGGCTATCCGCCGAGTACTGGGCATTCCACGCGTGGTCTTATCAGCGTCAGCACGACGCGGCCGAGGCGAACACCGCGTTCTACACGGCCCTTCCGGAATTGAGCGCGCGCGGTTTGACGGGGCTGTGGCATCCACTGGCCGGCGCCGGTGTCGATGCGCTCGCGAATCTCAAGGGCGACATTGTCGGCGTCGAGTGGCTGTTCCGCGTCGCGCCCGCGTGGGCCGCCTCGGGAATTTTACTCTGGCTGCAGACCTGGCTGGCTGGCGTCGGCGCGTTCGTGTTACTGCGCCGACATCTCGCGGTGGGTATCCAGGTCGCCCTGCTTGGCGGGGCGTACCACGCGCTGCTTCCGGCTGCCAATCTCGCGGTACTCAGGTTTCGCGCCGTGGCATGGCTGGTATCTGCCCGGCCTGCCGTTCGCGCTCGTCGCGCTGGCAGCGTGCACTCACGTGTGGTGGGGACCTGCCGGTGCCGTGGCGACCGGTGTGGTGCTGGCTATTGGAGCTCCGACGGCCAGCGGCCTGCCAGTGCTGCCTGTGATCGCGTG
Source organism: uncultured Acidobacteriota bacterium (assembly GCA_963749835.1). GTDB lineage: Bacteria > Acidobacteriota > Vicinamibacteria > Vicinamibacterales > 2-12-FULL-66-21 > JALZOC01. The sequence goes on along the minus strand of CAVVOD010000001.1, from coordinate 216,295 downwards.
GTGGCTCCTGGCCGTGGCGCCGTCACGCGGACGGCGCGGCGCGGCGCTGGCCGCATGCGCATGCGCCGCCGGATTTCTGATCGTCAAGGCGCCGGTGATCGTGGCGCTGGCCACCGCCGTTGACGAGTCCCATCGGGTCATCCGAGTTGGCATCCCGTTCGGTGCCAGCAGCGTATCGGGTGCGTTGCTGTTGTCGCTGCGGGAGAGTTTCGTTGTTCTGCGTGATTCGATTTGGCCGCTCGCCCTGGCCCTGAGTGTCCGCGGCGTCGCCGACGGCAGGGCGGACAGGTGGCGCTTTGCGATCCTCCTGGGGTCGTTGCTCGTCGCCGTCGATGAGCCGACCCGACGCGTGGCGCTCATTTTCGGTCAACCGGTCCTGACGGCGATCGGTTACTTCGAGGCCGCAGCCGGTCTCCTCTGGCCGATCGTCCTCACACTGGTCGCGCGTCGGAACGCCGGTGACGCCATCACCGCAAGGCTACTGATCGCGATTGCCGCGATCGGGTACTGGGTCGCTGCCGAACCGCTGGTTCGCTGGCTGGTAGCGCCGTACTCGGAGGCGCTTGCCAGTTACCAATGGAATCGTTTTGCGCTGTTTGTGCCGTGGCTGTCCACGGCCGTGGCTGCCCTCGCGCTGAACAGGTTCTGGATTGTCGGCAACGGCGACCGGGTGCGCCCCCGATGGCTGGTGATGGCGCTCGTGGTGGCCAGCGTTGGCATCAACGTGCTGCGCGAGCGTGAGCGCGAGCTTGGCAGCCACCACACGGCACTTCTGGCGCATCCCGTTCTCGAGGCCATGGCCACGGAGACGCGTGGTGAGCCACCTTTCCGCGTGGCCACCTTTGCCGATGCGAACGAGCGCTTTGGTGGACAGCATCCCGCGTTTGCCTGGGCGCATGGATTCGAGACGGCCGACCTCTATCTCCAGGCCTACCCACTTCGCTATCACCATTTCTGGTCAGCCGTTGCCTCCCCCGCGATGGCGCAGCGGCCAGATCTCCGGGGCTATTTCGACCAATGGGGTAACCGGGCGTATCTGTTCAATCCCGATGCGCCGCCCTTTTCTCAGACCGCCCGCACTGTGCGCGGTTCCGGCGTGCCCTTCAACCTTGACCTGCTGTCGCTGGCCAACGTCCGCTTCGTGATCACGCGGGTGGCGTTGGCCGATGATCGCCTGCGGCTCCGATGGGGCAGCCCGGGCACTCCGATGGCCGTGCCTGCCTGGACCACCGTGCGATCGCCGGCCCTGCCGATTCCGCTGCGTTCTTATAACCTATTCGTCTACGAGAACATGGACGCACTGCCGCGGTTCTTTGTCGTGCATCAATGGCAGGCCGTTCGCGATGGCGGAACCGCGCTTTCGGCGATGGCGAGCGTCGGCGCGGCCGCGCTCGCGCGCACCGCGTACGTCGAGACCGAGGACGCGATCCTCGACGCCCCGCCCGCCGCAACGCCGCGACCGCCAGTGGTGCGAGTGCTCGGGTATGCCGCGGACGCGATTACCCTGGAGACCGACACCACGCACCGGGGAGTGTTGGTCATCACGCAGTCGTACAGCCGCTACTGGATGGCCGAGATCAACGGCCTCCCTGCGCGCGTCTTTCCCGTCGATCACGCATTTCAGGGACTCGTCGTTCCCGCCGGCACGAGCCGAGTGTTGCTCCGCTACCAGCCGCCCGCGGCGATCGTCGTGAGCTGGCAGAGAATCGCCTATGGCGGCTTGCTCGGCGTCGCCGGCATACTGATCGTGATCCAACAGCGGCGTCGCCGACATGACTGATGTCCGCTCACCGAATCCAGTGTCGCGATCGTTCCCCACAGAACGAATCGCGGTGTTGCGGGAAATGGAGGAGCGGCATTTCTGGTTCAGGGGACGGCGGCGATTGGTGCTATCGTGGCTCGAGTGCGCGGTGCCGCGGCCTGGCGCGCTCGTCGTTGACATCGGTTGCGGGACCGGGAGTCTGATCGCGCACCTGACTCGGCGCGGTTATCGCGCGCTCGGCGTGGATCCTCTCGGCGGTTTCTTACCTCGCCAGGACCGGGACTCGCGGTTGCTGTGGGGAGACGCCTGCGCTCTGCCGATCCAATCGGGCACTTGTGACGCAGTACTCCTGCTCGACGTGTTGGAACACACCGACGATCAACTGGCCCTGTGCGAGGCGCGACGGGTGTTGCGCCCTGCCGGGGCCGCGATCCTCACGGTTCCCGCGCAACGGTGGCTGTGGAGTACTCACGACGAACGCGCCGGCCACCTGCGACGTTACTCGCGATCCGAACTCTTCCACCGAGTGCGCGCTGCCGGCTTTGAAATTGAACGGTGGCAGTATTATCAGTGCCTGCTTCTTCCACTCATCGCCTGGTCGCGGCTGACAGCGGGCGGCCGTGGCGGGTTTGAGGCCGAGCGCCGGCAGTGGACCGTGCTCGAATGGATTACCAGCGTCGAGTTGTTCCTCGGGCACTGGCTACGGTGGCCAGTCGGCTCGACGCTCATCGTGGTGTGCCGCGCTCCCGGCAGCGGCGCTCCGTCGGACATCTCGCATGAGAAGCGCGTTTGAACTGTACCTGTTCGCGGTCAATCCAGAGCTGATCGCCCACGCCGACCAGGCCGGCGTCGATGGCTTCGTGGTGGACTGGGAAACGGAAGGCAAGTCGCATCGCCAACGAAATGCCGACACCGGCATCAGTCAGCACACGATTGAAGACTTGCGCCGCGTTCGCGCCGCGACCCGTAAGCATGTGCTATGTCGTCTCAACCAGTTTGGCCCGACGACCGGCCGCGAACTGGAGATGGCGTGCGACAGCGGTGCCGACGAAGTGCTCTTGCCGATGGTTCGGAGCGTCCGCGAAGTCAGCGAGGTGCTCGATCAGGCCAACAGCCGCATACCGGTCGGGATCCTGGTGGAAACGGTGGCGGCGGTGTCGATTGCGGATCACCTCGCCGAACTGCCGCTGTCACGCGTGTTCCTGGGGCTCAACGATCTCGCGATCGACCGTGCGACGGCCCTATTTGACGCGGTGGCTGACGGCACGGTCGAGCGTGTCCGATCGGCTTTCAGGCAGCGTCCGTTCGGTTTTGGCGGTTTGACGCATCCCGACTATGGATCCCCGATTCCCTGCCGGTTGTTGCTGTCCGAGATGATCCGCCTCCACTGCCAGTACTCGTTTCTGCGAAGGTCGTTCCTCCGAGACGTGCCCGCGGCCTCGTTTCCCGAGGCGATCGCGGCGATTCGAGGCGCGACAGCGGCTGCCTGCGATCGTACGCCGACCATGGTGCACACCGACCGCGATGCCTTGCAGGCGCGGTTGCTTCAGGGACGTGTGGTGTGACGCGTGCCGCTCCCGTTTTCTCCTCACCGGTGTTGGTGACGGGCGCCGCGGGCTTCGTCGGGGCCAATCTCGTTGCCCGACTCGCGGCGCTCGGCACCACCGTGCACGGCATCATTCGCCCAGGTTCAAACCCCTGGCGCATCGAGGACGTTCCCGGGGACGTCGAGTGTCACACGCTTGATCTGCGCCACGCAGATGCGGTGGCGGACGTCGTGGCACGGGTGTCTCCCGGTGTCGTTTTTCACTGTGCCAAGCACTCAGGGCATCCCGCGCACATGTCCTATCGCGACGCCTACGAAACCAACCTGTTCGGTGCGTTGTCACTGCTCGAAGCCGTCAGTCCCGGCACGCGCGTCGTGATGCTGGGTTCCTCGCTCGAGTATGGTCCCGGAGACCGCGCCTTCAGCGAAGACGCGTCGTTGCGGCCGAATACCGTCCATGGTGTCACCAAGGCAGCGGCGACCGCGTTGTGCGCGCACTTCGGGCAGGCTCGTGGTCTCGCCGTGGTCACGCTGCGGCTCTTCACGGTCTACGGTCCGTGGGAGTCGCCTGAACGCTTCATCCCGTCGCTGGTACGATGCGTGCGGACGGGGCAGCCGTTTGCACTCACCGGGCCCGGACTGGTGCACGACTGGATTCACGTGGACGATGTCGTCGATGCATGTGTGATGGCGGCACATGCGAGGATGACCGCCGGTGATGTCGTGAACATCGGTACGGGGCTGCAGACCGCGAACGAGGATGTGGTCGCGATCATCGAGCGTCTCATCGGCCGTGAGTTGCCGCGGCAATCACGCACCTACGATGCCTCTGTTCATGATCGGCCCTGCTGGATGGCGGACACCGCGAAAGCACGTGACACGCTTCAGTGGGCGCCGCAACTCCAACTCACCGACGGGCTCGCGGCAACGCTGGCGTGGTTTGGCGAACATGGCGAAGCCTATGGCTGGTGAGACGCCGGGTGGGCGGGATGATCGGCCGGTGCCCGACAACGAGTACCAACATCGCTACTTCATGGGCGCCGGGCGAACCTCGCGGATCCGGCTCGGCGAGACGCGCTGCGTCAGGCGTCACATTGCGCAGACCATCGATCCGTTGCAATTGCCCCGCGGCGCACGCGTTCTCGAGCTCGGCTGCGGCCTTGGCCGGTTCTCGGAATTACTGCTCGCGCGCGGCTATCGTGTCACGGCGCTGGATCTCTCCGATGAACTGGTTCGCCGGCTGCGGCAAGCCCTTGGCGGCCACGAGAATCTGGTAGCTGCTGTGGCGGGCGATGCCGCGGATGTGTCCCGTCTCGCGCCAGGTCCCTTCGACGCAGTGGTCGGCTTTTTTTTCCTCCACCACCTGGCGACGCTCGAGCCTGTTCTTGACGGTATTGCCCGGGTGTTGGCGCCCGGCGGACAACTCGCGTTCTGCGAGCCCAATGCCTTCAATCCGCTCGTCTACCTGCAAGTCACGTTCACCCCGGGCATGTCGTGGCAGGGCGAACCCGGCATTCCCAGGATGCGCCCCTCGGTCATCTTCCCGTTGTTGCGTGAACGCGGGTTCTCCCGAATCGAGACGTCTCGCTACGGGATGTTGCCGCCCGCCATCGCGAACACGGGAACGGGCGAATGGCTGGAACGGGCTATCGAATCACTGGCACCCCTGCGGCCATTTTCCGCCTATCGCGTGTTCCGGGCTGTTCGTTAGCGGCTGCTGTGGCTGGCGACGCGTCGTAGTCGGATGCGCATCGCCGACCGCAGCATTTGCAGGGCGTAGCGCCACCGCTGGATCCCGCGAAGGCCGGCCGATGACGACCGCGGGCCTCGGGCGATCGCGATTTGTGCGGCGGACAACTGCAGCCTGCCGATCAGTGCCGGCAGGTAGTCTCCTTCACGGGCGGCCTCTACCAACCGGTTCCGCGCCGCGTCGTCGATCGCAAAGCAAAGGCATGGATGGGGCGGCAGCGTTGGGAACAGACCGTGAAGAATCCATCGAAACACCCGCGATGTGGCCGGGTGCTGTTCGGTACGACTGGAGAAGACGACGTGCGTCGGCCCAAGTGCGCGAAGCAGTCGAGGTAGTTCTTCCGGCGGATCCTGGAGGTCGGCATCCAGTACGCACGTCAGGGGGTAACGCGCAGCGGCGAGACCAGAGAGCACCGCGGCGTTCTGGCCGCGATTGCGCGCGTGCGTGATGACGACGGCGTCCAGCGTCCGAAGGATCCCTGGCGATCCGTCGGTCGACGCGTCATCGACATACAGCAGCTCGAGCGGGCGGCCGGCCAGGGTTGCGCGAATCCGCCGCGCCAGTTCTGCCAGCGTGTCGGCGTTATTATGGACCGGAACGACGACGGTTACTCCCGGAACCACAGAGCATGACCCCTGTTGATCAAGTGACATTCACGGTCTCCGAGCTTGCGGCCGTGCCGCTCGTTGACGTTCGGCAAACCGTCGCGGATCGCGGGCTCGCGGTCGTACGAGGTCTGTTCGACCGCGATGAGCTGCGCGGTTTGCTGGCACGGTTCAAGGAACAGTTCGACGCAAGCCAGGATGCGCGTCATGATCCGAGAGACAGCGCCGCGATCCGGACCAACTTCCAGAAGCTGCAAATCGGCGCGAATTCCGGCCTCAACTCGCTCCGGACGTTGGGTCGCTTCATGCGCGTATTTTATAACCCCATTTTCGCGCCTGATGTTCACGGCCTCCGCTCGTCGTTCGTCACGATGGCGCGCTTTCGGAACCTGCTCTACAACCTTCCGCTCGACTACGCGGTGCACGGAACCGAGGGCGGTTTCTGGACGTGCTCACGGCTTCAGCAGTATCCCAGCGGCGGCGGCTTCATGGTGCCGCATCGAGACCACTATGCGCAGGCCGCGACCCTCGAGGAGGGGCTCGGCTACTTCCAGATCCTGCTGCTGTTGACTGAAAAGGGCGTCGACTTCGAATCGGGCGGTGCCTACGTTGATGTCGGCGACACGCGATGGCTGTACCAGGACGGGTGCCGCACTGGCGACCTGATCGTGTACGACGGCCAGACCATGCACGGTGTGGCTGACATCGATCCGATGGCGCCGCTCGAGCTCACGCGCTTGACGGGCCGAGTGGTGGCGATGGCGTCGCTGTTTCGGCTGTTCGACGCCGGCGGTGCGGACTATGAGACCCTCGCGCGTACTGCCGACACTGTACTCGGCAACGAGCGTTTCCGGCCGCCTTCCGGCGGTTGACGTCGCTGCGGACCTTGATCTCGCTACGCAGCCCCGTAGTGGCCAAATCGGAGTCGTTCGAATCGGGATACCGAAGCGTGTACTTGTGCGACGGGCAGGACATCGTGGCTAGCGGCCCTACGGTGTTGAACTTCCTTCAAGTCGTTCGCGAAGTCTCCTCTCGCCTCACGAACCGTCGTCGCGTTGATACGTCACAACGCATCACCGTATAGCCGCAACCCGCGCCCGGGCCAGCCTTGCTGTCCGGGGATATTCTCGTTCCCCCCTTTCAGGGGTAGCATCTCTCATAGGATAGCTCCCGGTGTGGGAGCGCCTTGCCTTGATGCGTGGCGGAGGCCCAGCGGAGATTGAGGGACGGGTGATACGGCTGATCAGAGCGCTTCTCTTCGCGGCCGTGTCGATGCCCTTCGCGGCCGCGGCCGCCGAACCGATGCGCCCGCTGGCGCAGTACACGCACCAGCGCTGGAGCGAAGAAAGCGACCCGCCGCGGCCGATCGTTGCTCTGGACCAGGACCGCCGCGGCTATCTGTGGATCGCGAGCGCGGCGGGCCTCTTCCGCTTCGACGGCATGCGCTTCGAGATGATCAGCGCCGGCGTCGATCTTGTCGCCCATGGTGCGCCCTCCGCCATTCTGGTCAGGCGCAATGGCGAGGTCTGGACCAATTTCGAACGCTCCCGGCGCTTTGCGGTCTATCGCGAGGGTCGGCTGCAGTTCCTAGCCGACCCGCCGGCGCAGGCCCGGGTGTCCGCCATGCGGGAGACGCGGGACGGCACGATCTGGGTGTTGACCGAAGCGATCGGGATCCCGCTCATGCGCTTTCGGAACGGACAGTGGACCTCCTTCGGGCCTGAGGCCGGTGCGCCGGTCGAAAATCCCTTCAGTATGGTGGTGACCGGCGACGGTACCGTCTGGGTCTCCTTCAATGGCTCCGTGGCGCGGCTGCCGTCGGATGGGCGCGTGTTCCAGTTCGTACGCCCCAATCCGGCCACGAATGGGCACCTGTCGATCGACCCGCAGGAACGGATTTGGCTGACCGAGCGCGGCGGCACCTATCCGATCACCGGCCCCGGCGGGCGCGGAACCCCGCCGCCGCTCCGCCACGCGTATGCGACCGACGCGGCCGAGATCCGCGGCCGGCCCATGTTCGACCGCGACGGCAATCTATGGATCGCCACGTACTATGACGGGCTGCAGCGCGTGGCGCGGCCTGACCCGCGCGGCGCCGCCTCGCCGGCCGAGGCGGCCGCCAGCGTCGAGCGCTTCACCGTGCGCGACGGCCTCACGTCGAACGTGACGACCCAGGTCTTCCAGGATGCGGAGGGCAATGTCTGGCTCGGCACGGAGAACGGCCTGGACAGGTTCTGGCCGGCGACGCTGCGCTTCGAGCCGCAGCTCGCCAACCCGGCCGCGTTCGGCGACCTGCTGCTCCGGGCCTCGGACGGAAGCATCTACATCGGCGAGGCGTCGACCGTGTACCGGGTGCGCCCCGGTGGACGTCCGGAGCCGATCCTGAGGACGCAGGTCGAGCCGCGCACCCTGTGCGAAGCCCCGGACGGCGCGATCTGGATCGGGACGCACGACAAGCAGGTCCTGATCTGGCGGGAGGGACGGATGCGCCCTCTCGGGCAGCGGGCGCCGCTGGGTTTCACCATTTATGACTGCGCGTTCGACGCCCAGGGCGACTATTGGATCACGGCGTCGCTCGGCGGGATGGCCCGGTTCCGGAGCGGGCGCTGGGAGCGGATGTTCGGGCCGGCTGGCGGACCGTTCGTGCCGAAGTCGATGCTGGCCGATGCGCGGGGCAGGCTGCTCGTCCACTGGAACGATCGCACGTTGCGCCTGCTCGACGAGCATGGGCCCGACGCTTTTCCCATCCCGTTCGGCGGCTATCAGCCCGACGACGTGGTCCTCTATTCCCCGGCGCCGGACACCTCGTTTGTCGCCGGCCGGTTCGGCCTGGCGCGGCTCTCGAGCGGACGCTTCCAGACCCTCTACGCCAGCCAGGTGCCTCTGTTCAGCGATGTAAAGGGAATGGTCCGGACGCCTGCCGGCGACATGTGGTTCGCCGGACCCGGCGGCATCGTGCGCATGACGGCGGCCCAGCTGGAGCGCGCCTTCGGCAATCCCAGCGAGTCCCCGTCCATGCAGCTGTTCGGCGCGGCCGATGGGCTGAAGAGCCGGCCGCATTCCCACAGCCGCCACGCGATCGTGCAGGGCGGCGACGGACGGCTCTGGATCGCGACGCAGACCGGAACCCTGTGGCTCGATCCGGCAAATATTTCCCACAGCCGCACGCCACCCCGCGTGGCAGTCAGCGCTCTGTCGGCCGATCGGATCTATCGCGATCCGTCCAGCATGACGCTGCCGGCGGGCTCTTCGAACATCCAGATCGATTTCGCGGTGCTGGCCTTCTCGAACCCGCGCTCCGTGCGCGCGCGCTACCGGATGGAGGGGCAGGATCCGGACTGGATCGAGGCCGGCACGCGTCGGCAGGCGTTCTACACCAACCTCACCCCGGGCCCCCACCGCTTCCAGGTGATCGCGGCGAACGCGGACGGCGTCTGGAACGTCGAGGGCGCGACCGTCGCGTTCGAGATCCCGCCGACCTTCTGGCAGTCGCGCTGGTTCCTCGCCCTGTGCATCCTGCTGGCGCTGGTCCCCCTCTGGCTGCTCTACCGCCTGCGCGTGGCGCAGGTCGCGCGCGGGATTGCGCACGACTTCAACCTGCGCTTCGATGAACGCGTCAACGAGCGGACGCGCATCGCACGGGAGCTCCACGATACGCTGTTACAGAGCTTTCAGGGGTTGATGCTCCGTTTTCAAAGCGCGCGTGACCTGCTGCCCGCACATCCCTCGAAGGCCGTCGAGGCACTCGACGGCGCTCTCGACCGGGCGGATCAAGCCATCGTCGAAGGCCGCGACGCGATCCAGAATCTACGGTCGTCCACCACCGTGAGCAACGAACTGGCGCAAGCGATCACGAGCCTGGCCGAAGAGCTCAACAACGGCAATGGGGAGAAGGGCTCGGCGATGTTCAAGCATGTCCGTCGAGGGCTCGCCGCGTGACCTGCATCCGGTTGTCCGCGACGACATCCACCGCATTGCGCGGGAAGCGCTCCGCAATGCGTTCCGTCACGCACAGGCCGATCGCATCGAGGCGGAAGTCACCTACGGGGCACGCGAACTTCGCGTGCGTATCCGAGACGACGGCAAGGGCATCGACCCGCAACACCTGAGCGGCGGACGCGCGCGACACTGGGGGTTGGCCAGTATGCGCGAGCGCGCCGTTCACATCGGCGCGCAACTCAGTCTGTGGAGCGAAGTGGGAGCCGGCACCGAAGTGGAGCTGCGGATTCCCGGTGCCGTCGCCTACACCGCACCGGGCGGTCACGGAGGCGTGTCTCGGATGGGCCACAAGGAAGGAAGCGGATCATGAGCGCCAGGCAGACCCCGATCCGGGTTCTCTCAGTTGACGACCATCCCCTCCTCCGCGAAGGTGTGGCCTCGTTATTGGCGGGTCAAGATGACTTGAAGTTGGTCGCAGAGGCATCGAATGGCCGCGAGGCGGTCGAGCAGTTCCGAACGCATCGTCCCGACGTGACACTGATGGACTTACAGATGCCCGAGATGAACGGTGTCGAGGCCATGATTGCGATCCGCGCTGGGTTTCCTTCGGCTCGCATCATCGTGCTCACGACATACGTGGGCGATGCGCAGGTGTTGCGCGCGCTCGAGGCTGGCGCTCAAGCGTACCTACTCAAGAGCGTCCTCCGGAAAGAACTGCCTGACACCATCCGTCTCGTTCATGCAGGCCACAAGCGGATCGCCCCGGAAGTGGCGACGACGTTGGCCGAGCACGCGGTCGATGAATCTTTATCGCTCCGGGAAATCGAAGTGCTCAGGCTCATCGCCGCCGGGAATGCCAACAAGATGATCGGCGACCAACTCTCCATCACCGAGGAAACCGTCAAGGGCCACGTCAAGAACATCCTCGCCAAGCTGGCGGCACACGACCGAACGCACGCTGTCACGATCGGTCTGAAACGCGGGATCATCGATCTCTAGCCGTTTGCCCCCTCGAAAGAGGGGCCTCGCTCAAGGACTTTTGGGGCGGGCGCACACGTCCTGAACGCGCTAGCGTTGACGCAGGGCGCTTGTGCAAAGACTCTTCTCGACCTTTCCCTGCGGTCTGCCGGGAGCCGGCCTGGTACTCCTGCGCGCTGCAATCGCCATTCCGCTGGTGTATGCGGGGCTGCTGACGGTCGCTTCGTCGTCCCCGGCCATTCTGGAAGTGGTCACAGCGGGGGCCGCAATCCTGGTGCTGATCGGCCTGTGGACACCGCTCGCCGGTGCGCTGATCACTGTCGCGGAGCTGGGCCTCGCCCTCCTGCATCCTGCCGAGCCCTGGACGTACGTCCATTTCGCGACGATGGGCGCCGCACTCGCGATGCTCGGACCGGGCGGCTGTTCTCTGGACGCGCGTCTGTTTGGACGCAAGCAAATCCAGATCCCCCGACGCTAATCCCCCAATCGTGTGATCGGCGCTCACCCCGAAAGGGGTGTGGACCGACCTTGCGATCTAGGCGCCTCGCAGACCTCCCATCGAGGGTTGTCGACAATGCGCCTGCCCTTCAGACTGGCCGCGAAGGGAGATCAGAAATGACGAACACTTCGCGCACGGAACAGAGCAACGGCAGTACCTGCGACGACGGTCTCTCGGTATTCTTGAGGATGCGTCCTCGCCTGTTTGGGATCGCCTATCACATGCTCCGCAGCGCCACTGAAGCTGAAGACGTCGTGCAAGATGCCTGGTTGCGCTGGCAGACGACAGATCGCAGCATCGTCCGGGACGCCACGGCATTCCTCGTAACGACGGCGACTCGATTGGCGATCAACGTCGTCCAGTCGGCTCGCTGGCGCCGAGAGACGCACGTCGCGGATTGGCTGCCGGAGCCAGCCGACACGAATGCCGACCCCGGGCTGGGAGCGCAACGACGCGAGGCGCTGGAGTTGGGGGTACTGCTGTTGCTGGAAAGGCTGTCGCCCACGGAACGAGCTGCCTACATCCTTCGAGAGGCGTTCGACTATGCGTACCGTGATATCGCGAACATCCTTCACTTTGAAGAGGCAAACGCGCGGCAAGTCGTGACTCGGGCTCGGCAGCACGTCGCCGGTGGCCGAAGGATGCCCGCGGGTTCGACCGAGCAAAGACGTCTCCTCGACTCCTTCATCGCCGCAGCCCAGCGCGGCGATGTCGCCGGACTCGAAGGCGTCCTTGCGTCGGACGTCGTTTCCATCCCGGCCCGCGCGGTCGCGGCATGACGTCACAACCCATCCTTCCACGTCCTTGCGCCGGATGGATCGACACGATCGCTCCCGCGTACTACACTGTCGCCGATGGCGACAGGCAAACGAAAGCGGTACGCGATCGCGGCATGGATTGGAATCGTCTGCGGGTTGTCTGTCGACGCGCGGAGCCAGACGCTGGTCCCGACCAAAGCGTTCGGCCGCTACCAGCAGTTCGTGTGGCAGGACCAGCACGGCCTGCCCCAGAACACGGTCCGGAGCGTCCTGCGAACCCGCGATGGCTATTTGTGGCTGGGCACGCTGGAGGGTGCGGTGCGCTTCGATGGCGTGCGGTTCACGGTCTTCGACAGCGGCAACACTAAGGCGATCGGCGTGAGCCTGATCACCGCCTTGCTGGAGGATCGCGCGGGGAACCTCTGGCTTGCGACTGACGGCACCGGCATCGTCCGGCGGGCCCCGGACGGGACGTTCACCCGTTTCTCGACGCAAGAAGGTCTTTCGAATGCGCACGTCGCGTGCCTGCTCGAGGATCGCGCCGGCGTGTTGTGGGTCGGAACCGATGGCGGCGGCCTGAACCGCTTCGAAGATGGCCGTTTCACCAGGCAGCCGGGGGTGCCAGGCGATCAGATCTGGGCCCTGGCGGAAGACCCGCAGGGAGGCCTGTGGGCCGGAACGATGGCTGGCCTCACGACACTCCGGGACGGCCGCATCAGATCGATGACGGAGCGTGACGGGCTACCGCGCGGCGGCGTGCGGTCGCTCTCGCCGGATCAACAGGGCGGACTGTGGATCGGAACGGACGGCGGACTGAGCCGGCTGGCCGACGGCCGCTTCGCCCACTACGGACCACGCGACGGATTGCCGCACGACCAGGTAGCGGCCCTCATGCAGGACCGAGAGGCTACGCTCTGGATCGGCACTCGCAACCACGGCGTGTTTCGGCTGCGCGACGGTCAGGCCACCAGACACAGTCACGCGCGACGGCCTGCCGGGCGATGAGGTCGATTCGCTGTACCAGGACCCCGAGGGCGATGTCTGGATCGGCACGGACGGATCGGGCGTGGCACAGCTGCGGGACGGCCGGATGCGCGCGTTCTCCGTCAATGACGGCGTGCCCGACAACAACGTGCGGACCGTCATCGAGGATGCCGCCGGCGGGCTCTGGATTGGCACGGTCAGGGGCCTTGCCCGATTCCGATCTGGGGCGTTCCAGTCGTATACGGCGGCGGATGGTCTGCCGAGTGACTTCATCCGCGGGATGGGCCTGGACCGCGAAGGCCATCTCTGGTTGGCCACGAACGCCGGTGCCGCCCGTTTCGACGACGGCCGGTTCTCCACATGGACGACCGCCCAGGGGTTGTCCAGCAACAACCTCTTCTCGGTTCTCGGGGATCGTGCCGGCAATATCTGGCTGGCCACGCTCGGTGGCGGCCTGAACCGCCTGCGCGACGGGACCGTGACCGTCTTCACGACGCGCGATGGCCTGCCGGACAACGACGTGGTCACGCTGTTCGAGGATCGAGCCGGGAGCGTGTGGATCGGCACCCGCAGCGGCGGCATCAGCCGCTTCACGGACGGCCGCTTCACCACCTGGTCCACCAAAAACGGCCTCCCCAGCAACCACATCCTGTCCTTCTTCGAGGATCGAACAGGCGCGATGTGGATAGGCACGCACGGCGGTGGACTGACGCGGCTCAAGGATGGCAAGCTCGCGACCATCACGACCTCGCAAGGGCTGTTCGACAACCTCGCCTTTCAAATTCTCGAGGATGACCAGGGCGATCTCTGGATGAGCGCCAACAAGGGACTCTACCGGGTGAGCCTGAACGAGCTCAATGCCGTCGCCGACGGCAGGGCGAGCATGGTGACGTCGTTCGTCTACGGAGTCGCCGATGGCATGCTGAGCCGCGAGTGCAACGGCGGCAGCCCCGCCGGCTGGAAGACGAGCGATGGCCGGCTCTGGTTCGCCACGGTCAAGGGCGTCGTGGCCATCGACCCGAAGCGGCGCGTCCGGCAACCGCCGCTCGTCGCCATCGAGCAGGTGACGGTTGACCAGCGCGTACAGGCTCGCCGCGTCGCACATCCGTCTCTCGCCCGGGCAGGACGACCTGGAAATAGCCTACACGGGCCTGAGCTGGGCCCGGCCGCAGTACATTGCGTTCAAATACAGGCTCGCCGGATTGGATCCGGACTGGGTGGATGCGGGCAGTCGGCGGACGGCGTACTTCTCTCATCTGCCGCCCGGCCACTACACGTTCACGGTGATCGCGGACAATGGTGAAGGCGTGTGGAACACGGAGGGCAAGAGCCTGAGCATCGTTGTCCTCCCGCCGTTCTACCGCACGCGGTGGTTCCTGACACTGACGGCTCTCAGCATGATTGCCATCCTCTCCGCCGGATATCAGTACCGCATCCGCCAGTTGACTCGCGCCAGGGCGGCGCAGCAGACATTCTCGCGCCAGCTGATCGCGTCGCAGGAGGGAGAGCGCAAGCGCATCGCCGCCGAGCTCCACGACAGCCTGGGGCAGCGGCTCATCATCATCAAGAACATGGCCCTGTTGTTCCTGAACGCGCAGACATCCACCCGCGAGGCGCGGCAGCAGATTGAAGACATCTCGACCGAGGCGTCGCAGGCCATCGGCGAAGTCAAGGAAATCGCCTACAACCTCCGTCCGTATCAGTTGGACCGCATCGGCCTCACGAAGGCGGTTGAGGCGATCGTCCGGTCGGCGTCCGGGGCTTCCACGATCGCCTTCTCGGTCGAGATCGACGACATCGACGATGTCTTTCCCAAGGATTCCGAGATCAACTTCTACCGGATCGTGCAGGAGAGCCTGAACAACATCCTCAAGCACTCGTCGGCGGCCAACGCCAGCATCACCATTCGCCGCGACCAGGCTCACCTCTCGCTCACGATCCGTGACGACGGCAGGGGCTGGGCGCTCCGCGGACCACAGCCAGACGGGCACCCGGGTGGGTTCGGCCTGGTCGGAATATCGGAGCGTGCGCAGCTGCTCGGCGGCACGCCGCGCATCCAGTCCGTGCCGGGGCAGGGGACCACGATCAGCATGGAGGTCGCCCTGCGCGACGGGCGTCATGTCGTCTAGGATTTCTCTCGTCATTGCCGACGACCATCCGATCGTGCGCAGCGGATTGTGTCGAGCGATTGCGCACGATCCCGGACTCGAAATCGTGGCCGAAGTCGCGGATGGCCGGGCGGCGCTGGCGACGATTCAAGCCCTGAAGCCGCAGATCGCCGTCCTCGACATCGACATGCCCATCCTCGACGGGTTCGGCGTCGCCAGGGAACTTCAGAAACATCGCCTGCCGGTCGACATCGTCTTCCTGACGATGCACAGTGGCGACGATCTGTTCTACGCGGCGCTGGACCTCGGCGCAAAGGGCTACATCCTGAAGGAGAGTGCCCTGGCCGAGATCGTCACAGGTGTTCGCGCAGTCGCCGCCGGACACCACTTCGTGACGGCGTCGCTCACGTCGCTGCTCGTCGAGCGTCGCCACGGGGCGCGCGGGCTCGCCGCGCGCGAGCCTGGTCTCTCCGACCTCACCCCCACCGAGCGCCGGGTTCTCCAGATGGTCGCCGACTCCAGGTCGAGCAAGGAGATTGGCGCCGAGCTCTTCATCCACTATCGAACCGTCGAGAATCACCGGACCGCCATCTGCCGGAAGCTTGGGCTGAGCGGCCCGAACGCCCTCCTCAAATACGCCCTGAAGCACCGCTCCACGCTGTAAGTCGCCGAGCGCCGTGTGGCGCCACACCCCGAAACCATGTGGTCCCACATGCGTGAATCGTGTGGTGCCCTCTATTCCCGCCGCCGCAGCCTGGCGCTACGCTGCCGGTGGTCGTCGGGGCGCACGGTCGAGTCCACGACATGGCTGGAATGATCCGCGTTCCGCAGCCCGAAATGAGCGCCCGCCACCATCCGTCGCGGATCTGTCGCCTGGAGGGAACCGTGTTCCGTATGAAACCCCTGCTTCGCCGTCCCATCGAGTGCACCCTCGGGGTCGCCCTTGCAATCGCCATCCCGCTGCTGTCTACGCCGTCCGCTCAAACGCCCGGCGTCACAGTCATCAAAGGCCGATTGCTGGCCTTCAACGACTTCCACGGTGCGCTCGACGCTCCCACCGGCAGCGGCGGCCTGGTCAACGGCACCCCCGCCGGAGGCGTGGAGTACCTGGCCACCCACATCAAACGACTGCGCGCCGCCGCCGAAGCCGACGGTGAAAAAGTCATCACGGTTGGCGCCGGTGACATGGTCGGCGCGTCGCCGCTGCTCAGCGCGGCGTTCCACGACGAACCCACTGTGGAACTCCTGTCGAGTCTCGGTCTCAACAACACGGCCGCCGGCGAGCGCGAGTTCGATGAAGGAGTCGCCGAGCTCCGGCGGCTTCAGGTCGGCGGCTGTCACCCCATCGACGGCTGCCAGGACGGCGATCCGTTCGCTGGCGCGAAATTCAGATATCTGGTGGCCAACGTCGTCGACAAGAAGCATCACCTGCCGATCCTCCTCCCGGCGGACGTGACGACCATCCAGGGCATCCCGGTCGGCATCGTCGGAATCGCGCTGAAGGGCACCCCGTCGCTGATCAATCCCGCAGGTGTTCAGGATGTCGATTTTCTGGACGAGGTGCAGACGGCAAACTTCTACGCTGATTTGTTCAGAGTGGTGGGGGTCAGGGCGCTCGTGCTCCTCATCCATGAGGGTGGTCAGCAGAACTCGCCCTCGCCGCTGAGTCCGTCCGGCTGCGCCAACTTCAGCGGCCGGATCGCCAGCCTCGTGGCCCGTCTGCGGCCTGCGTACGGGATCGTGGTCTCCGGACACACGCACCGTTTCTACACCTGTTCCCTGCCCAATTCCTCCGGGGCCAACTCGGTCGTGACGAGCGCGGGCGCGAACGGCACGATGATTACCAGCATCGGTTTCACCCTCGACAAGAAGACCAGGACGTTCGCCGGCATATCGGCTCAGAACGTGATCGTGGAGAACGGCATTCGTATGCCGGACGGTTCATGGGCGAAAGACGCGGCGGGCAATTTCATCCGCAATCCGGGCCTCGTCGACGCCGACGCCGAGAGCATTCTCGACAAGTACCGGACGGCGCTCGCGCCGATCGCGAACCGTATCGTGGGTTCGATTACCGGCGACATCACGCGCGCTTCGATTGCTACCGGAGAGAGCGCCCTTGGCGACGTCGTCGCCGACGCGCAGCTCGCGTACGCGAGCGTGGCGGCGGGCGCGGAGATTGCGCTGGTGGATCCCGGCCTCATCCGGGCAGATCTGAACTTCGCGTTCTCTCCGGGCGGTGAACCTGCGGGCCAGGTCACTTACGGTGAGGCGTTCAGCGTGCAGCCGTTCAGTGACCTGGTGGTCACCCAGACCTTCACCGGGGCGCAAATCAAGAGCGTGCTGGAGCAGCAGTTTGCCGGCTTTGCGGGTCAGATTTCCACCCGAATCCTGCAGGTGTCGCGCGGCTTCAACTACTCCTACGACAGCACTCACCCGCCCGGTTCACGGATCTTGAACATCACACTCAACGGAGTACCGATCGATCCGGCCGCGGCCTACCGTGTCGCGACCTCGAGCTTCCTGGCCAACGGCGGGGACGGGTTTACGAATTTGACGACGGGCACACAACGATCGGTTGCGCCCGGCTTCGACATCGACGCACTGGTCGTCTACCTCCAGAGTGGCGCGCCGGTATCGCCGGGTCCGCGCGACCGAATCACCAAGGTTTCCTAGTCCGCGATCGCTGTTGCAAGGCGCGTGGGAGTGCGTCGGCGCCTCCCACGCGGGAATCCGTCAACCAGGTTGCCGGCCGTTGATCCTGCAGTTGAAGGACGGCCGGCACTGAGTGCCTTCTTCCAATTCAGTGATGGCGGGTTGGGCTGGCGAACACGGGGCGTGTCGGAGCGGATGACGGTCCTGATAGTTGACGACAACCCCGCTGTCCGGCGCCTGATCCGAATGGTCATCACGGCGTCGGCCACGGACATCGTCGAGTGCGCGAACGGCGTGGACGCGATTGCGGTGTACGGATCCTCTTGAATGGAGCCCCGGGACATGAGGACTCGGCCACGAAACTCGTCGCTACCACGTCGCGCGACATCTAGAACGCCAGCCGAAACGCCAGTTGCATCAATCGGGGCTGGTTCACCTGTGTGGTCACCTGACCGAACGTGCTGTTTGCGGCCGTGGTCACCTGCGTATTCGGCGGGCCGAACTGGACGCGGTTGAAGAGGTTGAACGCCTCCGCGCGCAAGGTGAGCTCGATTCCGCGCCCGATGCCCGTCCGTTTGGCGATGGCAAGATTCCAGTTGTTGACGCCATGTCCGCGTAAGTCGGGATTCGTCCGCGGCGCGTTCCCGAGCTGCCATCGCAGTCGCGGATCCGTGGAAGGATCGGCGGCGACGAACCCGGCGTTGGGTACGCTGAAACAGCTGGTATTGAACCACTTGGTCAGCCGATCCACGGCCGATCCCTCGATTTTCTGATCGCAGTTCGGATCGACGTTCGGCCGCAATCCATACCCCGACCCAATCAGGTTGGGGGTCGCGGTGAATCCGAGCGGGAAGCCTGCTTGAAGCGTCGTGACGCCGTTCAGGGTCCATCCGCTGACCAGCGTCCCAAGAATCCCGGTCGCCCCGCTCCCAAACCGCTTGCCCTGGCCGAACGGCAGATCGATAACGTAGTTGATGACGAGCCGGTGCCGGGCATCGAAGCTGCTCAGCGCCTGTTCCCTTTCAAGATCGTTGGTCTGGTATCCTGCCGCCGGGGATCCCGACTCCAGCCAGCCGGTCACCGTCTCCACATTGCCGTAGTTCCTCGAGAACGTGTAATTCGCGCTCACGAGGCCGCCCGCGCCGAAGCGCTTGTCCGCCCGCAGCTGCAAGGCGTTGTAGCTGCTCTTGCCGAAATATCCCTGCTCGGTGGCCGATGTGTACTGCGGGAACTGGACGAGGAGGAGCGCGCGCTGCACCGTAGGCGTGGATAGTGCCCCCTCGCGAACCGCCCCCGCGAGAGGATTCGGCACAGTCTGGCGCAGAAACGCCCCGTAGCAGGTGTCGCGCTGAGAAGACGTGTACCCGGGCTGGCCCTGCGGAATGATCACGTTGCCCGTCAGGCTGCACACGGTCGTGTCCTGGGCGGCACGATCGATGAACTCGCGCCCCAGCTGATTCAGATTCAGCGAATTGGGAAGGTGCTTGCCGCGCAGGCCGGTGAACGCCACTTCGGCCGAGAAGGTACTCGTGAACTGATGCTGCAAGGCGACGTTGAACTGATACGTCCGGCCCGGATACCCTTCCTCGTCGCGGTAGAAATGCGTGGCGGTGCCTCCGAGCTGAACCTGCTGGAAGCTGGGGTCGCGTCCGGGATAGTTGTCGACGCCCGTCGGAAACGGGTTGCTCAGACCGGCGAAGAACGTGCGGTTGTTGTCGAGGCTGGTCGCGATGTTATTCACTCTGTTGTTCACCGGGTTGTTCGTCGGTCCATCCTGGAATCGCGTGGTGGAGGGCACGTAGAACGTCCCGCCCCCGGCGCGTAAGACCGTGCTGTCCGTGATGCGATACGCCGTCCCGACACGCGGCGCAACCTGCCAGGGATTCTTTCTCAGCGTGCGCTCCGGTTGCGTGTCGCTCGCCACCAGCTCGAACGCACCGATGAACGGCTTTCCCGTTTCAGGGTTCGTCCGCCCCGTCAGCAGCGGGTTGGGGAGGTCAGGGTTGAAAGTCGCGAGCCTGTCGCCGGTCTCGGTGTACGCACCCGGACGCTCCAGGCGCAACCCGGCGGTCACGGTCAGTCGTGAGTCGACCTGCCACGAATCCTCGGCGAAGTAGGCCTGGTACTTCGTGCGGCCGTAGGTAAAACTCGTTGACTGATACGTTCCGCCCGTCGGCTGGCCGATCAGAAACGAGGCGAAGGGATCGCCGGTTGATCCCGGATTCGTGCCATCGAGCGCCGTCGGCGCGTTGCTGAATGTAAACGTGCCCCCCGTGTTGTTGTTCTGAAAGTAGTTGACTTCAGCGTGGAGGATGTTCGCGCCGGTCTTCAGCGTGTGACGGCCCAGAACCTTGGTCAGCGTCGGCGTGAACGAATACGTGTAGTCGTCCCCGTAGATGAGCCCCGTGCCGATGACCTGGTTCTGGCCGGCGGCGATACTCGGAATGGTTTCCATTCCCGGAATTCCGCTGCGTTCCGAGATCTGACCGTACGGGAGGGTCGGGAAGCCGAACGTGGACACCAGATTCGTGCCGAGGTTGCCGGGCGTGCGATCGTAGTCCCAGCGCAGAAACCCGAACCGCACGTCCAAGACGGTCGTCGAGTTCAGGGTGAGCGTGTCGGCCAGCATCACCTGAGTCGTGATGAAGTGCTCGGGCGAGTACGGATCGCCGTTGGTCTGACCGTTGCCGTAGGTATCGACCGGCAGGTTCGTCGACTCCCAGCGGGTGACGCGGCCGATCAGGCGCTGGTTCTGACTCAGGTTGTAGTCGGCGCGGAAGTTGTACTGATCGTTGTCCCCACCGGTCGAGATGTTCCGCTCGAAATTGTTGGGAACCCAGCGGCCGGACACGGTGGGGTCGGCGTAGATGGGAAAGGCCAGCAGCTTCTGCGCAATCGGATTGATCCGGTTCGACGGGATGATATTGCCGGGGAATTGCCGCCGGTTGGGAACGACGCCGCAGTCGCCGTTATAGACGCCGCTGCCAGGATTGTTGATGCCGCATTGCGTCCAGGGATCGTAAATCGGCACGACGGCGCCGGTCGCCACGTTCTGGTAGTTCGAGAAATCCCCCGTCCGCATCGCGGCCGTCGGCACGGTGCGGCGGAAGAGCACGCCTTCGCGGTTCCGGTACCCTTCGTAATTTCCGAAGAAGAACAGCTTGTCTTTCAGGACCGGGCCGCCCAACGACGCGCCGAAATTGTTCTGGACGAACGGCGGGCGATCGAGCCCGGCTCGCTTACCGAAGAACGTGTTGGAGTTGAGGGCCTTGTTCCGGTGGTATTCGAACACGCTGCCGCGGAAGGTGTTGGTCCCCGACCGGGAGGCCATGTTGATGACGCCGCCGGTGAACCGTCCGAATTCGGCGCTGCTGTTGTTGGTCTGGACCTTGAACTCGGCAACCGAGTCCGGGCTGGGTGTCAGTACCGACGATATTGCCGTAGGCCGAATCCTGCACGGGCACGCCGTCGAAGTAGGTGGCGCTCTGGTTCGACGTTCCGCCGCCGACCTGGAAGTTTCCCGCCGCGAACACGTTCTTGCCCGTCAGACTGCCCTCGCTGCTCCCTTGCGGAACGACTGAAGGCGCGAGCGTTATCAGATTCATGACGTTGCGGCCGTTCAGAGGCAGCTCCTGCACCGGTCGGCTGCCCACGACCAGTCCAACCGATGCGTTCTCGGTTTGCAGCACGGGCGCTGTGCCTGCGACTTGGACTGTCTCGGCAAGACTACCCACCTTCAGGGAGACTTCGACCCGGGTTGCCGACTGTACGTTGACTTCTATCTGATCCTGGACGTAGCGCTGAAACCCGGTCAGCTCAACCTCCAGGCGGTAAGTGCCAGGCACGAGGTTCAGGAACCGCTGGATGCCGTCGTCCGCACTCACGGCCTCGCGGCGTTCGCTCGTCGCGGTGTTCACCAGAACGATGGTTGCGCCCGGAATGACATTGTTCTGGTCATCTCTCACCACGCTGACCAGCGACCCATAAAAGCTCTGCCCCAGTGCCGGGACGCCAAGCACGATCAGCCAGGCGACGACTAACGCAGCTCGAGTCCACCGCGAATAGCGCTTGAACATGAACCCTCCTGACAAGAACGGGACTCTCGCGTCGCTTTGTACCGATTTTCGACAATGGATAATCGATTATTGTATGGCTTGTCAAGAACTTCGATGCGGCGCTCCAAGGCACGGAGGGGTGAAGGCGCGCTCCGCTTCGACTTATTGGACCTGGCCGGCGTGCTGGATCTGACGGAAGGCGGGCGACGCGGCTCTTTCACAACAGCACAACTTCAGGACCCCTGATACGCATCGATCCAACCGAGCGTGCTATGCTACGAACACATTTGATTATCGATTATCGCAGTGCGTTATACTCAACGAGATAAACTCATCAATATTGAGGCGCGCAAGTCACGTCACGCGAGCCAGAGCAGATCGGTCGTCTGGTGTTCCTTGGCTCGGTGGATCGCGCGTCCCGGGATTGTCCCGATTTTCGCCCCTTGATAGAGTCTTCCCGATGCCGCCCATGCCCCTCAGCGCGAACCCCGTTCTGGACTTTGGGATTGACAGAAGCTCTGTCCGGTTCATCGGTGAAGGGCTGCAGCGGCCCGAATGTATCCTGGCTGAGCCCGACGGGATGCTCTGGTCCGCTGACGCGCGCGGCGGTGTGGTCCGGATCGGACCCGATTCGACGCAGCAGATCATCGCCCAGCAGCCGTCTGAGCACTTTCACCGGGCCGACAACGAGTCCAGCCGCTATCTCCGTGGCACCCTGCCCAACGGACTGGCGTTCGCCCGGAACGGTGACTTCCTGATCTCCAACTTCGGCACCGATCGGCTCGAGTTGATGACCCGCGAGGGTCGCTCGACGGTGCTGGCGGACCATATCGACGGTTTGCCGATCGGGAAGGTGAACTTCGTGCTGCGCGACTCGAAGGATCGCATCTGGATCACTGTGTCGACGCGCCTGACGAACTGGATGTCCGCGCTGCGAACCGACCTCGCGGACGGGTTCATCGCCCGTTACGACAACGGTGTCTTCCGCGTCGTGGCCGACGGCTTCCGGTTCACCAACGAGATCCGCTTCGACGCCCGTGAAGAGTTTCTGTACGTGGTCGAAACGACGGGCGGTTGCATCACCCGCCTGCGAATTGACGAATGCGGCAATCCCACCGATCGTGAGATCTTCGGGCCCAGCAGCCTGGGAAAAGGTGCCTGGCCCGACGGCATTGCGTTCGATGCGTACGGCAATCTGTGGGGAACCCTGGTGTATTCGGACAAGCTGTTCGTGCTGACTCCGCAGGGCGACATGCGAGTGCTCCTCGACGAAGGTGACCCCGAAAACGTCGACGCGCTGGAACGCGCATTCCACGCCAACAACGTCACTGAAGACGTGCTCTTCCGGACCGGGCAGGGAATTGCCCCGTGGATGGCCAGCCTCACGTTCGGGGGCCCCGATCTCCGCACCGCCTATATCGGATCGCTCAAGGGAACCCGAATCCCGTATTTTCGCGCGCCCGTACCCGGGCTGCCCATGGTGCATTGGAACGAACGCGTACCCGGATGACGGTCGTCTCGATCCGAATCCGGCACCCGTTTTGCGGGGTTCGCCGTTCGCAGCGACAGGGAGATTCGTGCTGAACTACATCGACGGTGAATGGCGGAACTCCGCCGCAATCGAGACAGTCGCAGTCTTCAACCCTGCCAGCGGCGAAGAGCTCGGGCGCACGCCGCTGTCGCCGGCAGAGGAAGTCGCCCAGGCGGCGCACGCCGCGTCAAGGGCTTTCCCCGACTGGCGGCGCGTGCCGGTCACGGAACGGGTGCAATACCTGTTTCGGCTGAAGATGCTCATGGAGGAGCACCTCGAGGATCTCTCCCGCACCATCACGATGGAATGCGGGAAAACGATTGCCGAGTCGCGCGGCGAGATGCGGCGGGCGATCGAGAACGTCGAGGTCGCCTGCGGTACTCCAATCCTGATTCAGGGCTACAACTCCGAGGACATCGCCGCCGGGATCGACGAAATGATGATCCGCCAGCCGCTCGGGGTCTGCGCCATCATCGCGCCTTTCAACTTCCCCGGCATGATCCCGTTCTGGTTCCTGCCGTACGCCCTTGCCTGCGGCAACACCGTCGTACTCAAGCCATCCGAGCGGGTGCCGCTGACAATGCAGAAGGTCGTTCGGCTGCTCGACAGCCTGCAGCTGCCGTCCGGTGTCGTGAACCTCGTCAACGGCGGACGCGAGGTCGTCAATGCCATCCTCGATAACCCGATGATCCGCTCCGTGTCGTTCGTCGGTTCGAGCGCGACCGCCCGGTACGTCTACGCTCGCGGTACGGCGGCGGGCAAGCGTGTGCAGTGCCAGGGTGGCGCCAAGAACCCGGTGCTCATCATGCCCGACGCGGACATGGCGTCAGCGGCCGACATCATCGCGGACAGCGCGTTCGGCTGTGCCGGGCAGCGCTGCCTGGCCTCCTCGGTCGCCGTCGCGGTTGGTGAGGCATCCGGTCCGTTCGGGGAAGCGATCCGCCATCGCGCCGAGACCCGCCTGACGGGCTACGGGCTGGACGAGGGGGTGCAGATGGGCCCAGTCATCTCGCAGGAGAGCCGGGCCCGCATAGAAGGCCTGGTCGAGCATGCAATCCGGGACGGCGCGCGCGCCGTCGTCGATGGCCGTCACGCGCGCATCCCGGGATATGGCCACGGTCATTTCGTGAAGCCCACCGTGCTCGAGGATCTGCCGCTCGACAGCGAAGTGGCCCGTACGGAAATATTCGGCCCGGTCCTGTCCGTGCACCGCGCGAACGACATCGACGAGGCGATCGCGATCGTCAATTCAGGCGCCTACGGGAACCAGGCCTGCCTCTTTACAACCAGTGGATCCAGCGCCCGGAAGTTCCGCTACGAGGCAGAAGTAGGGAATGTCGGGATCAACGTCGGCGTCGCAGCGCCCATGGCGTTTTTTCCGTTCAGCGGCGCGCGCGAGAGCTTCTTCGGGGACCTGCACGGGCAGGGCCGCGATGCGATCGAGTTCTTCACTCAGGAAAAAGTCGTCGTCGAGCGCTGGCCAAAGGCGTGGTCCAGGAAGTTCTGAAACTTCACGAGCGGAACAGATAGCCCAGCTTCTGGAGAGACGCCTTGTCGATCCTGGCCGCCTCGAGCGGCGAGAGCGGCATGTTCGGCGAAGGGTCGAGCTCCGCCATGATCATCAGGTCGTTGCCTGAACTCTCCAGCAGATCGACGACGCCCGCCAGATCGACCTTTCCCTGCCCAAGGGGGCAATATCCCAGGTAGTGCTCGCCGCCGTCGTAGTCTTTCAGGTGGACGTGGCGAACGGCCGGTAGGAAATCCTTGATGACCTTCAGCGGATCCGACCCGGCCTTCTGGAGCTGGCCGATGTCAGGACCGAACTTGACGTAGCGCGTATCGACGGCCTCCATGACCGCATAGGTCTCATCCCGCGTCTCCACGCACGTCCCGGTGTGCTGGTGCAATGCGCCGACTACACCCACGTCGTCGAGGGCCTTGCCAATCTCGTTCAGCGCTTCAACGATATCGGCCTTGTGATCGGCGAACGCCCACTCGGACTTTTTCACATTGTTCGGGCCGATCACCGCAACCGTGCCGCCACATTTCTTGATGAGGCCTGCCCAGCGCACCATCTTGACGATCTCGGCTTTCCGGACGGTCGGATCAGTGAGGTTCACCGGGCAGTACGCGGACCGCAGCGGCAATTTCGCCGATTCCAGCAGCTTGTCGAGGCCGCCCTTCGCCTCCCACGACTCGAGGACGTTGCCGAACGATTCGTAGCCAAGGTAGCCGAGGCTCCCAACGTCCTTGATCGCCATCTCCGCGTCCGCGGGGCTGAAGCCCCAGGTGATCCCGGTGTGGCCCACCTTCAGCCGTCGCGTCTTCTGCGCAGCGAGTCTCGGAACCGCGGCACCCGCGAGGGCGACGGCGATCGTCTTCGTGAAGGTCCTGCGATCGACTGGCGAGCTCATGATTGATGTCCTCTAGGATCGATGTTCAACACGACAACACTACTTGCCCGCCCAGCCTCCGTCGACGTGTACGGACTGGCCGGTGAGATAGCTGGCTTCATCGGAGGCGAAGAACGAAACCACCGTGCCGATCTCGCGCGGCTGGCCCGCGCGCCCGAGAGAGATCTGGGCGAGCACGATCGGCAGGATGTCAGGCGACTTCATCACCCACTCGGTCATGTCGGTGTCGATCAGGCCAGGGTGAACACAATTGACGCGAATGCCAAGGGGTGTCATCTCTGCCGACATGTTCCTGGTCAGCGCTTCCAGGCCCAGCTTGGTCGGCGCATAGTGCGTGCGGCCGGGCAGTACCTTGGCAGCCTGGATCGATCCGATGTTGACGATGCTGCCCTTGCGCTTCTCGGCCACTGCGCGGCGGCAATACACCTGTGAACAGAGCCAGTTGCCCCGCAGGTTCACATCGGTCAAGCGCGTCCACTGCTCGTCGGTGAGCTCGAGAAACGGGACGATGGTTTCGATGCCGGCATTGTTGACGAGGATATCGATCGGCCCAAGCTCGCTCCAGACCTGATCGATCATCGGCTCGACGTCGGCGCGCCTGGCCACGTCCGCTTTCGTCGTGATCGCGCGGCGCCCCCTCGAACGAACGTAGTCCGCGACCGCCTCAGCCTCCTTGGCACTGGACACGTAATTCACGGCAACGTCCGCACCCTCCTCCGCAAAAATTTCGGCAATGCCGCGGCCGATCCCCCGGCTGGCTCCCGTAATCAATGCAACCTTGTTCTTGAGTCTCAAGACGCCTCCGCAAGCACAGATTTGATCGTTGTCGTCCAGGCACTGCAATCCAGTTGAGGGTTCTATCGAGCGCTATCTGGTTCTGTTCGCCTGGGTGGCGGTTGTTTTCTTCCAGGTGTTCCAGAAGATGAACGTCCCCCGCTTCGTGGACGTGATGATTTCCCTGGACCCGTCCTTATCGAGGTCCACGAGCGCGACGTGTGACCCGATGCCTGACCGGTTGTGAATCAGCTCCGGTACGAACTCCGCGCCCCCTGGCGCTTTGCGGTTTCGCACGGTGCGATAGACATAGAGGACGCCAGGACCGTGTGGATCAGGATCGATGAAGGTGTCCAGGTGCGACCACGTGCGCTTGCCGGTGACGAAATCCGGAATCCCGTCCCCGTCGATGTCGGCGAAGCTCGAACCGTGGAGCTGCGAGAACGTCACGTTGCCGGCATTCTTCGCCGAAAAATCTCCCATGATCATGTGCTGTTCGAAGGAGATCGTTTTTGCCGCGTCACGCTTCTGCTCGAACCACGCGAGCCCCCAGCCGTGCGCCTGCAGGCTGGTGACGACGTCGTTCAAGCCGTCCCCGTTGACGTCATAGATCGCCATTTCGGCGCCACCCGGGCTCGAGCGATCGGACACACCGAACGCCTGCGGGTGGTAGATCCACGGCCCTCCATCCGCGCTCTTGGCCGGCTGCTCCCACCAGCCATAGGCGTTCGTGAGATCGACCCGTTTGTCCCCGTTGATGTCCCCAACGCCCATTCCGTGATTGGCCCAGGGGCCGGGCTCCGTCAGGCGGTGCTTGATCCACATCGCCGTGGGGTTGGCAGGATCCGGCCTGGCAGAGACGATGGCGTTGTCGCTGTCCTTGAACAGCACTTCGGCGGTCCCGTCGCCGTCAACGTCCTTCAACAGTCCGACCTCGCTCGTGACGCGGTCGCTGACGGTGAACGCATCCCAGCGGCGTGACTCACCCTTCGGATTGACGTACAGGACGATTGGCCGCGTGAAGAGCACGTTGATGACGTCCGGCCAGCCGTCGCCGGTGAAATCGGCCGTGAACTGCAGCCCGTTGAAGTAACCCGTGCTCGGATTGATCGTCTCGGCGAGGTAGAGCTCGCGAGCCACGCTGTAGTCAGGCCCCAGGTAGTAGTACGGGCCGGCGACGATGTCGGGAGTGCCGTCGCGGTTGAGATCCGCCACATCAGGTCCCCAGGCATAGTAGAACTCGTTGAGCGTCTGCATCCGGAAATGGCCGGACACCTGCTCCTTCGGCGCCACTCTGGGTTGAAGGTCCTTGTATGAGAGATCCTTGAACCGCACCTCGCCGGTGCCGCCGGCGTAGAGCGCGACCGGGCCGTACCGTCCATGCTCGTCCTCGGCAACACCTCCCGGCACACCGGAGGCTACGTTATTCAGGAAGGGCCGGAGGATGTTGGCATCGAGCACGAGCTCGATGTTGTTCCAGTCGCCCGCGCGCAAACCCCTCGTGGGCGCCGGTATCGGGGACTCGATCCCGCCGGGTAACCCGCGGCCGGCAGGCGGCCCGCCGCCAGCGGCACCAGCGCCACGGCCGCCGGTCGCGCCTCCAGCCCCCCGCCCCGGCGCTGACGCCCCCTCTGCGGCTGGCGGGGGCGCCACGCGGAGCTGTCCCCCGAGCTGGGGCGCAGCCGTTCGCGTGAGGTTTCCTTTCCCTGCGCGTCGAGGGTGACCCGAAACGAGCCGAGGTCCCCTTCCGCGAGGGATACAAAAATTCCCTTGAGCCCGCCGTCAGGCGTCTTCTCGGCTCGCAGCAGGATGCCGGGCTTGCAACCGGCGGCGCAGCGGAAATCGGACGCAAGCGCGACGTCCTGTAGTGACCGATCGAGCATCAGCCACCCGCCGCCGTCCGCCTTTGGCGTACCGATGATCTCGCCGTTCTCGGCACGCCATTCCGCCTGGCCCAGCGGGTGCCAGCCGGTCAGGCGTGATCCGGTGAAGACCACGTCGGGCGCGAAATTCCTCGACGCCGCCTGCGGCATCAGGGCGTGCAGCCCCAGAACCAGGGCGACAATCGCGGTGCAGGTGCCGTGCGATTTCCACATGGGTCAATCCTCAAGTTGCCGAACCATGGCGTCCGAGGCACAGGGCCTGATGCTTCGGCGACGCGGTCCGTGGCCTGGCGCTGGACGTACCCGCGCCCGTGCCGAGAAATACAAACGCGCCCTGAGTCGTCGACGTCACGATATCGATGGCGCCATCTTTGTTCAAATCGACCGCGAGCACCTGCGAGCCGGCTCCTGACTGGTTGTGCACCAATGGGCGGCGCCAGGCAGTGGTCGGTTGACAGGATCCCTCCGGCGCTGCTGAAACACCACAGACGCTGCTGAGGTCCAGCTCGCAACATCTCGGACGGCATCGCTTGGCTATATCATGTGCGGAATGTGTATAAATAATCGATAATCGCGCGGAGAGTACCAGAAATCGGTGATACTGGCAACCGCCTG
Source organism: uncultured Acidobacteriota bacterium (assembly GCA_963749835.1). Taxonomy (GTDB): domain Bacteria; phylum Acidobacteriota; class Vicinamibacteria; order Vicinamibacterales; family 2-12-FULL-66-21; genus JALZOC01. The sequence goes on along the minus strand of CAVVOD010000001.1, from coordinate 187,442 downwards.
CTGGGCTGTCGGTACCCGGATCAAGGACGTTGGTCAATCCGGGTCGTCGTCGGAAATTCGCCGGGCGCTGCAGCTCGAACTTCGCGCACTCGGTCGGTGACAAAAGGAGTCCTCATGACGCTGAGCAGGACGAAGCTCCGGGTCCACCTGGTGGCGGGTGTGTTGACGGCGGCGGCACTCGGATCGGCGATCACGATGGCGCTGTCGGCCGCCGACGACAAGTGGTGGGTGGACTATGCCGGCGGCCCAGCAAGCGCGCGCTACTTTCCGTCTTCGAAGATCGACAAGACGAACGTCGCCGGCCTCGCTGTCGCCTGGACGTACCCGTATGGCGAAACCGGCTTCAATCCCATCGTCGCGCGGGGCACCATTTACGGTCGCGGCAGGAACGGTGCGATCGTGGCGCTCGAGGCGAAAACCGGGAAGGAGATCTGGGTCCACGAGGGGATGCAGGGGATGTCGGCGCGCGGGATGAACTACTGGGAGAGCAAGGACGGGAAGGACCGCCGCCTCGTCTTCACGATGAACGACTATCTGCAGGAGATTGACGCCGCCACAGGCCTCTCGATCATGACGTTCGGCACCAGGGGCGTCGTGGATCTGCGCGAAGGGTTGGGCAGGGATCCCGCCACGATTGGGCGCATTCAGTCCGGCACTCCGGGCAAGATCTTCGAGAACCTGATTCTGCTCGGGTCAGCGACGGGCGAGGGCTACGTGTCACCTCCCGGAGACTTGCGCGCGTTCGACGTGCGGACAGGCAAGCTCGTATGGCAATTCCACACGGTCCCGCACCCCGGCGAATTCGGCTACGGGACGTGGCCGAAGGATGCGTATCGATACGTCGGCGGCACCAACACGTGGGGAGAGATCACCGTCGACGTCGCACGTGGCATCGCCTACTTCCCCACGGCGTCGCCCACCTACGATTACTACGGAGCCGACCGCCCGGGTGCCAACCTGTTTGCCAACTGTCTCCTGGCGCTCGATGCGCGAACCGGGAAACGCCTGTGGCATTTCCAGAACGTTCACCACGACCTCTGGGATTTCGACAACAACGCCGCACCCCAGCTGACAAAGATCAAGAAGGACGGCAAGGAGATCGATGTCGTCGCGATGGCCGGGAAGACTGGTTGGCTGTATGTCTTCAACCGGACGACCGGTGAGCCGATCTGGCCGATCGAAGAGCGTCCGGTGCCGAAAAGCGACATGCCGGGCGAACAGAGCTGGCCCACCCAGCCCTACCCCACGAAGCCGCCCCCCTTCGTCCGTCAGGCCATGACGATGGAGGACGTCACCCCGCACGGGATTGTCACGGATGAAGCGCGCGAGACGTTCAGGGCGCGGCTGAAGAATGCCCGCAACATGGGAATGTTCACGCCAATCCATACCGGGGACACCGTCCACATTCCGGGGAGCAACGGCGGGGCGCTGTTCGGTTACACCGCAGCCGAACCGGCATCCGGTCAGGTCTATGTGATTGGGCAGGACAATCCCGGCGTGCTGAAGCTCCTCCCGCCGGGACAAACGGCTGCCGGCGCGTCTCCAGGACAGGCCGTGTACCGGCGCGAATGCCAGGCCTGCCACGGGCCGGATCGGGCCGGCACCGACAATGGCCCGACGCTGCTCACCGTTCCAGGACGGATCGACCCCGCCGGCATCCGAGACATCATCACCGCCGGCAAAGGGCGGATGCCCGCGTTTCCCCACCTCAATGACGTCGATATGGAAACGCTCGTCAGCTACGTCTCTGCCCCCGTCCCTGGCGGAGGCCGCGGCCGGGGCGCCGGACCGGGACTGACGTTCCCGCCCGGACCAATCGTGGCGTCCGGAGGTGCCCAGGCCCGGGCCGCGAGCGGACGTGGTCGGGGCCCGCGCCCCTATCCGGAAGGTGTCGAGCCAACACCACAGTACGTCATCAATGCGTACGGGACGATCGGCACGATGATGAAACCGCCGTTCACCAATCTGACGAAATATGATCTGAACACAGGCACGATCAAGTGGCAGGTTGGCCTCGGAGACGACGCCCGACTGGTTGCGCTGGGTGTCACGGGAACCGGCGTCACGCAGATGCGGAGCAGTCTCATCGTGACCGCCGGCGGCCTGATCTTCGCCCCGGGAGGAGACAGCAGGATCCGCGCGTTCGACGCGGAGACCGGCAACGTGCTGTGGACGGCGCCGGTCGGAGGTGCAATCCGAGGGGGACCTTCGATGTACGAGATGGATGGTCGGCAGTATCTGCTGGTGGCGGCCTCCGGCGAAATTCCGCCGGCCGGCCTGGCGCCGAACAGTCCCCCGCCAGCGAACCTGCCCTCCGGCTACATCGCCTTCGCCCTGCCCTCCAGGTGAGGACCGGTCGCACCGTTTGCCCCAGCGCGCCGGTGGACGTATGAACGGTCAGCTGCGCGTCGCGAGGAACACGCCCCCGAGCATCACGACGGCGCCGAGCGCGTTGACGGCAGAGATCGGCTGCACCGGCGAACCGAGCCACCCGTAGTGCGACAGCACCATCCCTCCTACGATCTGCCCTGTGAGCAGCGCGAACGTCATGGGACCGGCACCGATTTGCGGGATCAGCCAGGCAATCGCGAAGACCAGCGACGCACCCATCAGCCCTGCCGTCAGCAGCACCGGGTGGACCCGTGCGAGCCCTGCAAGCGCGCCCGACTGCCAGCCAGTCAGGCCGATGATGAGAGCGCCCACCGCACCGATGCACCAGAACAGGGCATTCCCCACGCGCGCGTTGCTGAGGGCCGCTCCCACCTTGCCGTTCATCGCCAGATGCACCGTCAAAACCACGCCGAGAAACATCGTCAGACGTACAGTCCCAGAATAGCTCTTCATCGTGCGCTCTCCGGAAAATCCACGCCTTCGAACATCCTGTAGTTCTCGAGATTCGTCGCGGGTGCGAAGAAGCAGACGACTTTCATCTCCTCGGAGCCCGTGTTGTGCAGCATGTGGACGACCCCGCGCGGAAACAACACCGTCGTGCCAGCCTTGACGGCCTGGACCTCGCCCCCGACCATCACACGTCCGGACCCGGAGATGATGTAGATGACTTCCTCACCATTCGGATGCGAGTGCGCCGGCCTGACCTTGTCTCCCGCTGCGACCCTGATCACACACGCCGAACACTGCTCGGCCTGCAAAGCACTCGGCCCGACGACCCACCGGAGCTCCCGCCCCGGCAATCCAAGCCCCTCGACGTCGTCCTCGTGAATCGCTGGTACGCGCATGGCCTTTCACTCCAGACGGGTGTGGATCGACCGCGCGATCATTGCCGACGAGAGCCCGAACGCGGCCGTCAGCTCTTCGTACGTTCCGGAATGGATGAAGCGCGGGCGTCCCTCGGCATCGAGGGTGTTGATCGCCATGATCCGCTCCACGCTCGACCAATCCGCCTTGCGGCGGCGGTACAGCACCTTCAGCAGGTTCTGGAGGATGTAGCCGTTGTTCTGCTCGGCGAGGACGAGGAGCTTGCCGCGATTCGTACAGCGCGATCAACAGGTCTTCGTCAATCGACGGCATGTCCACGACGCCGACCGGAAGGCCGGCGCCGGCGCAGGCCGCGGCCGCCGCGAGCGCTTCGTGGACGCCACGCCCGCTGCTCACGATGACCGCGCGATCTTCCGTGCTCTCGCGCAGCACCGTCCCCTTGCCGAACTCGAACACGTAGTCGCGCCCATACAACACGGGAGACGGCGTGCGCATCACGCGAACGTAAAGGAGACCACGGTTGCCTTCCATGATCCACGTCATCAGTGAGAGCATCTGTTGCGGGCATGACACGTCGATGATCTTGAGATGCGCCAGGCCGTCGAAGATGGTGCAATCGTCGTTGCCCATGTGCGTGGCGCCATTGGTCCGCGTTTCGAAGTTGGCGGCCGTCGCCAGCATCGTCAGGTCGAGACCGTGCCCTTCGCTCAGCCAGCCGTCGGGCGCCCCGATCGCCTCGAGTCGCTCCTGGTGACCCACGGCGATTCGGCGCATCACCTTCCAATCGAAGAACGGACAAAAGGTGCTGACCCATGTCTGACGGCCGAGGATCGCAAACGCCTCGCCGATGCCCATCATGTTGGCCTCGGCCACACCGACGTTCAGCGCGCGCGTCTGATCGACGGCGGCCACACCGGCCTCGAGCCCGCTCGTGGTCGCAAGATCCGCATCAATCGAGACGATCGCCGAATCGCGCGCGAAGATCTTCATCGCGGCCGTCACGACATCGCTGGCCGCATACTCAGTGGTCCGATCGAGGCTGGGCAAGAGGCCGGGGTCGTAGGACACTCTCTTGCGACGTATCGGTGCGCGCCGGGTCTGGACAGCCCCAACCAGCGGCCCGAGCGACCGTGCGCGCGACGCGTTCCGTGTGACATCGAGATGCATCTGGCGCGCCGCCGCCTCGAGCCTCTCCTGAAGCGGGGGGCCGTCGGGTAAATCGGTCAGGCTGTCGAAGAACGTATTGAACTCGGTGACCCGCGCGTGCCTCTGTGCGCCCTGGAGCGACAGTTCCTGCTCGATGAGGGGCGCCGGCACCGTGACCTTGTGCTTGTTCAGAACATCCGACAGCGCTCCATGCCCTTTCGTTCCGTGACAGATGATGACCGTCGGCTGGCCGTTGCGGGGCCCGTAGCGGAACTGCTCGAGCGCAGCGTAGACCCCTTCGTACTGGGTGGCGTCGACGCTGTGCACCCGCCAGTCGAAGGACGCAAACACCGTCTCGAGCTCGGGCATCGGGAACACCATCCGGTTCGCGATGTCGAGCTGACCGTTGTTCCGGTCGACCATGACGCACAGGTTGTCCAGATGCTTCTGACCCGCGTACATGACGGCTTCCCAGATCGGTCCCTCCTGGAGCTCACCGTCACCGGTCAAACAGTAGGCGTCGAAGCGGGGGGACGAGCGTCCCGCAATGGCAAAACCCTGCGCAACCGCGAAGCCCTGGCCCATAGGGCCCGTGGCGAGATGGACGCCGGGCAGGATCGGACCTGGATGGCCGTTCAGGATACTCGCGTAGGAACGTGAGTTGCGCAGAACGGATCGGTCGAAGTATCCGAGCTCGGTATAGATCGACGCGAGCGCCGCGACGGCGTGCCCTTTGCTGAGCACGAAGAGATCCTGCCCCGGCCGCGTCGGATCGACCACGTCGAAGTCGATGAACCCGCCGTAGTACAACGCGACGAGGGGAATGGTGGCTGAGAATGCGCCGCCGGCGTGGAGGCTCCTGTCGACCGCGTCACGGCACTGCTCGAGGCTCAGGATCCGGACGTCGGAGTCCTTGATCGCCAGCAGCTTCAGGATGCCCTGGCGTTGATAGTAGTCCGGGGTGGCGGCGGGCGCGCGAACCAACCCACCTCGTTTCAGAGCGACGGGCTGTGAGCTCATATCTGAGAGGTCATATGTGTACCGGCGCAGGTGGCTCGATCCCCCGCTCGCAGGACGCGAACCGGGGTTCTACTCGACGAGTCGCACGACCTCCCCGTCGTCGCTCCGCTCCGCGTCTGCGGCCGGTTCTGTCTGGCCCGCGGCACGAATCCACTCTCCTGGTTCCTCGATGTGGCGTCGGATGGCCGCTTCGGCCATGACCGGATCGCGCGCGCGCAATGCCGCGAGCACCACCACGTGCCGCTCGGCGATTTCGTGCAGAGATCGGTGGGTCAGCGAATGTGTCACGCACGTCGTGACCGACAGCCGCATGGTTTGCCACATGTGCTCCAGCATGCGGTTGCCGGCGGCCGTGATGATGGTGTGATGGAATGCACCGTCGGCGTTGACCTGCGCCCATTGATCGTTGCGCGAGGCCGCATCCCGCATTGTGGTAATCAGGTCCTCGAGCTGGCTCAGCGTCGCCTCATCTATGCGCGTGGCCGCGGCGGCGGCAGCGACGCCTTCGAGAGCCGCACGGATGGGGTAGATTTCGAGCAATTCGTCGGGAGTGATCCGGCGCACCCGGGTACCGCGGAAGGGCAAATTGACGACGAACCCGAAGAGAGCCAGGTCGCGCAGCGCTTCGCGGACGGGCGCCTGGCTCACGCCGAACTGCTGCGCCAGCCGCGTCTCGACGATCCGGGTGTCCGGGGGGATACGTCCTGAGAGGATGCCGTCGATGAGCTTCTCGCGAATCTCGTCTCGAAACACTCGACGCTCGACAGGCTGAGTTTTCTGGTCTTCGAGGGGCAGATTTTCAGTTCCTTTAGTTTCCGACTGGACAGTTGCGCGATAGCGATTATCGATTATACTCACGGCCGTCTTACCATAATGCCGCGCTTGCAGCTTGTCAACGCCGATGCCGCATGCGCGTGACTCCTGGCGCGTCAGTTCCGGCGTCCTCATGTCTGGGGTTCGCCAGGGGGGTGTGTCTGCCAGGCTGGACGTGCGAATGGACTATCTGATTGAGGGCAAGCTCGCGTTCGTCGCTGCGGGCGCGCACGGCATCGGCGCTGCGACGGCGGACCTCCTCACCGGCGAGGGCGCGCGTGTCATCGTGGCAGACAGCGATGGAGCCGCGCTCGGAGAGAAGACCGGGCGCTGGCACGGCACGATCGTGGCGGATCTCTCCACGGCGCCCGGAGTTGACGATGCGGTCTCACAGGTCCTCGAGATGTTCGGACGAGCGCCCGACATCCTCATCAACAACCTTGGTGTGGGGAACGCGACGCCGTTCGAGGACATCTCGGAAGAGCGATGGGAACGTTCGTTCAACATCAACTTGATGGGATCCGTCCGCACGTCTCGGGCCCTGCTGCCGAAGATGGCGGCGGTGCCGGGGGCCGCGGTGGTGAACACGGGGTCGGACCTGGCCAAGCAGCCGGAGCCTGCGTTCATGGACTACGGTGCCTTCAAAGCGGGGCTCCTGTATCTCACCAAGGCTCTCGCGAAGCAGTACGCGCCGACGGTCCGCGTCAACGCCGTTCTGCCTGGCCCGATTTGGTCTCGCATGTGGACGCGGCCGGATGGCATCGTCGACCAGCTCGTCGCCCGCTACGGCGTCGATCGCGAGGCGGCCGTCAAACGCTTTCTGGAGGAACGACAGATGCCGATGGGGATCGGGCAGCCGGAGGATGTCGCGCACGCGATTGTGTTCCTCGCGTCGCCCCTCGCCAGGTTCATCACTGGCGCGGCCCTCGACATCGGCGGCACCATCAGAGGGCTGATCTAAGGTACGCCGAGCGAGGATGACGGCGACTCTCGACAGGACACCCATGAGCATCGATTACGCGAGCTTCGGTCTACAGGGGAAAGTGGCGATCGTGACCGGCGCGTCCCAGGGGATTGGGCGCGCTCTTGCCGTCGCGCTGGCGCAGGCCGGCGCTGATGTGGTGCTCGCGAAGCACCCTCAAGGGCGGCAGGACGAGATCAAGGACGTGCAGGAAGAGATTGTCGCGCTGGGCCGCAAAGCGCTGATCGTCCTCACGGATGTGTCGTCCGTGGACCAGGTCCGGGCGATGGTGGATGCGGCAACGGCATCGTTCGGGCGGCTGGACATCCTTGTCAACAACGCGGGCTGGACCGGTACGACCCCTGCGCTCGACGTCACTGAGGACGAGTACGACCGCACGATGGCCGCCTCGCTCAAGAGCGTGTTCTTCGCGTGCCAGGCGGCCGCGCGCGTCATGATTCCACAGGGCGGCGGAAAAATCATCAACATCGGGTCAAACTTCGGTGTGGTTGCATTCAAGGGACGGGCGGTCTACGCCGCGGCCAAGGCGGGTGTGCACCACCTGTCGCGAGCGCTGTCGCTTGAATGGGCGAAGCAGGGCGTCAACGTCAATGTCGTGGCGCCGTGCATCACCGAGACGGTCTCCCGCAAGAACATCCTCGAGCGCCCCGGATATAAAGAGTGGGCGACCAACGAGATGATCCCCGCCGGCCGCTGGAACCAGCCGGAGGATCTCGTCGGCGCCGTGCTGTTTCTGTCGAGCCATCTGTCCGACATGGTCGTCGGGCACGTGCTGATGGTCGACGGTGGATGGACCATCCACTGACGCGTGAGGCGTCGAAGGGCTCAGTCCCTGAAGGTCCAGCGGCTGTCAATGCTGACACCTGTGCGTGGCGAATTGCTGAATTTCTGAGCACTGCTTGATGTTGCGAGGTTGATAGGATCGCGCGGAGCGCGATCTGGCGCCGACTACTCTCGACCTACGGGGCGGACTCGTCCTCAAAACGCCGATCTTTTCACCGCGCGTGCGAACCCATGCCGATTCTGCCGCCGCAAACCGTTGTGGCCGTCCGGTTACTTATGGCCGAAGGCGCACAGACGGCGGAGACCCGTTGCGTTAGATTTCTCGAACAACCTGAGCTCCAACCCATCCCCGGGCTGTGCCGTCGTGAACACCAGGCGGATTCTCCACTCGCGTAAGGTAATCGCAGCGGTCGGAGATGCAGTGCTCGTTAATCTGTGGAGATGTCACGATGTGGTGGAGCATGTGGGACGCACTACGCCTTGACGTCCGGCATTCCTTCCGCAGTTTGCGACGGGCTCCGACGTTCTCCTTGATCGTCATCGTCACGCTGACGCTGGCTGTGGGCGCGACTGCGGCCGTCGGCAGCCTGCTCAATGCGCTCGTGTTGCGAACGCTCGCGGTTCCCAGCCCCGAGCAGCTCGTGGCTCTGTCGGCCTTTGAGCCCCGGGCGAATGTGGAGGGCTACTTCTACGCCGACACGTTCAACGCGTACCGCGGCGACCCAGCGATCGTTCGCGCAGATGTCCATGTACGCCGGCGGCAGTACTCGCGTGTCGCGTCGAGGCGCGTTCCGGAGTGTTCGACGACGCCGTGACGGAAACCGTCTCGCCGGACTACTTCGACCATCGTCGGCGCGCGAGCGTCGGCGGGACGGTTCTTCAACGAATCAGACGACGCGGTCGTCGTGATCAGCGAGGCGTTACCGCCGGCGCATCTTCGGGAATGCTCCCGGCGTCGGCGAGGTCGATCAAGCTCAACGCGGTGCCGGCGACGGTGATCGGCATCGCGGCGGACGGTTTCGACGGTCTCCAATCCGACGGCACTTTCGACATCATCGTGCCCTTCGCGATGATGCGAGCGGCCGGCGGCGGCGACTCGTCTAGGCCGCTCTCGATCGAGACAGGTGGTCGGACGTCTCGCCCGCGGCGTCTCCATCGACGCGGCGCGCGCGGAGCTGCTCGCGCGATGGCCGTCGGTGCAGTCGGCGACGCTGCCTGCCGCGCTGCCCGAAACCGAGCGGCAGGCGCTGCTCCGTCAGCGGCTGGACGTGGCGCCGCTCGCGTCGGGCTTTTCGGCCCTGCGCGACCGGTACGGCACCACGCTCTGGGTGCTTCTGGCGCTGATGGGGATCCTCCTGGCGGTCGCGTGCGCCAACCTTGCGGGCCTGACGCTGGCGCGCTCGCTGACGCGGCGCCACCAGGTCGCGATTCGTCTCGCGCTGGGTGGAAGCGCGCGGCGCGTGTTCTGGCAGCTGCTCGTCGACGGGATCCTGCTGTCGACGGTGGCGTTCGCGGGTGCGCTTCCGCTCGCGTGGGGAATCATTCGCGTCGTGACCGCATCGCTGGTAAGCCCCCGCGGACCTGCGAGGTTTCCGTCGGTGACGCCTGATGCCGGCGTCATCGCCGCGACGGCGCTGCTCACCCTGGGCATCGGCCTCGCGATTGGCGTCGTGTCCGCGTGGCAGTCCGTCGCCGTGCGCGTCGACGAAGGACTGCGTCCCGGCCGCGGAGTGATCGGGTCGTTAGGACCGCTTCGGGCGCGGCTTGCTCGTCGCACAGGTTGCGCTGACGATGACGCTGCTCGTCGGCGCCGGACTCTTCACGACGACGCTGGCTCACTTGCGCGCGAACGATACGTCGCTCCAGTCGCAGCGCATCGTCTTCGCCCGTGCGTTCCGTCAACCCGGAGATCGGGAACTGTTGCCGCCCGGATACTACCAGGCGCTCGTCACCGAGCTTGCCCGCATGCCGGGCGCCGATGCGGCCGCGCTGTCGGTGTATTACCCGACGTACTTCGGGCTCAAGGTGGCGGTCCCGACGGACTATCACTACACGCGGGCCGACGGCGTCACACCGCTCGACGGCACGGTGCTGACGGACTTCGTGTCGCCCGGCTTCTTCGATCTGTTCCGATTCCAGCTCCTGAAGGGCCGCGACTTCTCGTGGGACGACGGCCTGGGGAAACCCGCCGTCGCGCTGATCTCGGCGTCCCTGGCTCGCGCGGTGTTCCCGGCAGGCGACGCGATCGGCCAGCACATCCGGATCGCCGGGCCCGATCGTCGAGACGTCGAAGTGATCGGCGTTGTCGCCGATGCGCCATACGGCAAGCTGGACGACCCGACGCCGCTCGTCGTCTTCCGGCCGATCATGCAGGAAACGGCACGGACGCAGTTTCCGATGGCGTACGTCCGCGCGAGCAGGCGACCTCGCGACGGTGCGCGACGGCTACACGCGCGTCATCAAGTCGCTCGGGCATCGGTCGCTGCGCGCGTTCATCACGTCGTCAGAATGGGTCGACGGCGTGCTGGTGCAGGAGCGTTTCACCGCGGCGTTGGCCACATTCGCGGCGGCGCTCACGGTCCTTCTGGCCTGCATGGGCGTGTACGGGCTGCTCGCGTACTCCGTGACGGCGCGGAAACGGGAAATCGGTGTGCGCCTGGCCCTCGGCGCCACGCGTCGGACCGTCGTCTGGATGATCGTGCGGGACGGCCTGGCGATTGCGGTGCCCGGCGTGCTCATTGGCGCTCCGTGCGCGTGGGCTGCCGCGCGGCTCGTACGGGCGCAGCTCTACGGCATCGCCCCCGGCGATCCCCGAACGCTGCTGTTCGGCGCGGCCATCCTCCTCGCCACAGTGCTCGCCGCGTCGCTGCTTCCGGCGCTGCGCGCGTCGAGGGTGGCGCCGGTCGAAGCACTGCGTGAGGAATAACCGTCTGAATTACGGCAATCATTTGTCGACGCCAACGACTGAAGATCGGACTTTTGGAAGAGTGCTTGACGAGCGGCAGAGTGAACATTTTGTCGCGCACGGCCAGCAGCGTTGCGGCTCGTCCTATCGGCCGCCGCAACGACAACGGGAAGGGGCGTGAGGTTCTCATTCCCGAGCGCCGGCACCTGGCGTTCTATGCCTGGCTCGCAGCCCGCCGAATTTTGGAGTCCTGCTGCTCTGCTGTGTCGCCACCGCCGACGCATCGATGGAGCAAGGCTCACGCTGAAGCCGTGGTCGCCAGCGACGCCAACCTCTTGAGCGTGTCCGGGTACTTTCGCACCAGCCAGATGAGAGCGGCCGCTTGCTCATTCGGCTTGCTCCGGCCCTGTTCCCAACGCTCGAGCGTCCGGGGATTCACGCCAATCTTGAACGCAAACACGTGGCGCGACATCTTGAGCGCTTCGCGCGTCGCCCGGACGACGTCGCCATCAACGGGCGGCACGGTGATCGGCGATACGTCCTGCGTCTTGAGAGTGAGGCGCCCTTCGCGGTGGTCGCGCATGGCTTCGACTCCCGACATGAGCTCTCCAAAGAGGCTGCGCTTCTTCCGGACCACACGTCGCTTTTGGGTTGCCATTGCTCACTTTCTCCGAGACAGGCGTCGTGCGGCACGCCGAGCGCGTAGTGTCTAACAACTCGATCGGGGCTGTTGACACCACAACCGCCTGAAGGATCGCTAACCTGCGTCAACGTTCCGGCGCAGGCGAAAAGCCTTTTGGGACTCTGATACCCTGCTCGCATGGTTCCGCTTTGGCATCCGCTCCAGGTTCTTCTTGTCACCATGGCTGGCTGGATCAACGAGCAGCAGCGCGACGTCATCGAATATTTGCAGGAGGAGAACCGCGTGTTACGCGAGCAACTGGGACCTCGGCGGCTCCGGTTCACCCACGATCAGCGAATCCGCTTGGCTGCAAAGGCCAAAACGCTCGGTCGACGCGCGCTGACGGAGATCAGGTCCATCGTGACACCGGACACCTTGCTCGCGTGGCATCGGGCGCTGATCGCTCGCAAGTACCGACGGCCACCTGCGACGCGGCCCCGGACGGCCACGCGTTGCGGCGGACATTCGCGAGTGGGTCGTCCGGATGGCGACCGAGAACCGCTCGTGGGGCTATACGCGGATCAAGGCGCGCTCGCCAACCTGAATCACCACGTCAGCCGAGGAACCATCGCCAACATTCTGAGGCAGCGCGGCATCGAACCCGCTCCTGAGCGGCGGAACCGGACGACCTGGAAGGAGTTTCTGAGCAATCATCGAGACGTCCTCGCGGCCGCGGATTTCTTCACGGTCGAAGTCTGGACTGTTGGAGGACTGACGCGCTTCGCCTGTTCGTGATCCACCTCGCGACGCGACGGGTGGAGATCGCCGGCATCCTCCCCGAGCCGGACAGTGCCTGGGTGATCCGATGCGGGCGACAGCTCACCGATCCGGTTGATGGATGCCTGCGAGGGACACGCTTCCTCCTTCACGATCGCGATCCACGCTTCACCGATGCGTTTGGTGACGCGTTGGCTGCGGCCGGTGTCGAGACGCTCCGCCTGCCGCCCCGGTCGCCCAATCTCAACGCGTATGCGGAACGCTTCGTGAGGACGATTAAGGAATCGTGCCTGAATCGACTGATCCTCGTTGGCGCATGCTCACTGCGCGTTGCGATTCACGAATTCGTCGAACACTACCATCACGAACGGAACCATCAGGGCGTGAGGAATCGATTGCTCTTCCCCGCCACGACGACGACGGCTCACCGCGGCCGTTCGATCGCCTGTCGTCGGCGCTTGGGTGGACTGTTGAAGTATTATTACCGACCCGCCGCGTAGAGCGACCTCGCGAGCGTCCGTGACCTGTGCACGTCTGCGCGCCAGCCCTGACGAGTCGACTGGCTCGACTTCGCGTTCATCCAAGGTGGTCCAGTGACACGACGTGCAGGCAACGGCAAGGGCCAGTGATGGACCCCGAAATCGCGACATTCCGGCCGTTGCCGGGACCTTGGATGGAGCCGTCGATCATGTTATTGGACGCTACGGCGTGCGAGCGGCTTGCCGTCAGCGCCGACAGCATCGCGGCCATCGCATGCGACACCGGCTTCGCGGATCACGCGCACTTCACGCGAACGTTTGGGCGTGTCGCCAGCTGGACGCCGCGCTGGTACCGCCAGCGCACGCAGGCGACGCGATCCCCGAGCAGCCGAATGATGGGCTTCTAGCGTTCAAGACAACCAGGCGATGGCCGGCATAGATTCGCGTCATGCTAGACCGTCATATTTTCGGTCCAGTGTCGCGGACGTGAACGGAGCTATCGCAGTCATCGACGACGCACTGCACTTTATCGACCACCACTTCACGAAGCGCGTGCCCACGATGTACGAGCATCTCGACATCCTCGGCGGGTCGAATCTCTGATTTGGATCGTTCGCCGTGGCCTGGCGGCAAGAGATGAGGACATCGAGCAGTTGCGGCCGTTCATGCGCTTTCCTGATTGACCCACCCGCCAGACTGCCCCTGCCCACGAATGCATCTAGAGATCCCGAACGACCCCTAGGGCACGGCGGTTCTGCGGCTCCAGCTCGAGCAACGGTCAATCGGGAACGAACACGATGCCATCAGGGTCGTCGCCGGCCGGAATGGTGCGCACGACCACGCCCCGGCTGATGTCGATGACCGAGATGGTGTCGTCGGCCATGTTGGCGACGTAGGCCAAGCGGTCGTCAGGCACCGCGATCCCGATCGGCAGGGCGCCCACCGGGATCGCGTGCTTGACACTCAAGCTGGCGGCCTCGACCAGCAGGACCCGACCGTTGTCGGCGCAGTTGACGACCAGCATCGTGCCAGTGAGCGGAGTCGGCACGACGCGTACCGCCCCGAGGCAGTTGTCCATCCCGGCGCGCCCGACGACCTGCAGCGTGTCCGTGTCGATCTTCACAATCTCATTGATATACACCGACGACGCGTAGACGTGGCGATCGTCGGGGGAGATGCTGACCCCCTCGGTCCCTGAACCTGTGGCAATCTGCGCGATGATCCGCCTGGCCCGCAGATCGAGCACCGACACGGTGCCATGCCAGAAGTTGCTCACATACGCCCGCGACCCATCGGCCGACAGCGCCAGCATGTGTGATCCGGCTTGATTCGTGGGAATGGCATGCAGGATCTTCCGGCTCCTCACGTCGATGGCCAGAATCTCCTGACGGCGTTCGCAGGTGACGTAGAGACGCTCCCGATTGCGCGACACCGCCAGCCCGTGCGGCGCACAGCGTCCGGGACCAAGGTCGATCGCCTCGGTCGCAGCGTCCGGCCGCGACAGGTCTACAACCGACAGCGTGAGCAGAAATGGATTCTAGTTGCCATTTGGCTCCTCCTGCAGATGGGCCAAAGCGGAAGTCATCTTGCACAAGCGCCTGCGCGCGCCGCGAGAGATGGCATTCAGGGGGGCAAACATGGTGTATCAACGGACAGGTCGAGCAATTCGCGTGTCTTTGGGAGTCGCCGGGTTCGTGCTGGCCATCTGCAGCACGGCCCACGCGGACACGGTGACCCTCTTCAGCAACTTCGGACCAGGAACGACGTTTGAGCCCACGAATTACTTCTTCGGCTTCACGCCGGAGAATGACGAAGATGTGCCCCCGGGGCGGGTCACGACGGCGATGCCGTTCGTCGCAGGCTCGGACGCGTCGCTCGAGTCGGTAACAGTGGCGCTTCGATTCGAACATCTCATCGGCCCTGGCACCCTCGAAGTGTCGCTCTACGGGAGCGACGGTATGGCGCCCGGTGCGCTGCTCGAGCGATTCGCCCGCACGTCCCCATATATCGCGGACACAGCGCTGTCGTTTGCGTCTGCCGTGCATCCGACTCTGCGCGCCGGAAGTACGTACTGGCTCAGCCTTGGCACCACCGCGGAGGCCGAAGGGGCATGGTTCTTCAGTCCGGATGCTCCGGGTAGCTTCCTGATCGCAGACCAGCTCGCATCGGGGGTCTGGCGCAACCGAACCGCCAATCATCTGGGTGCCTTCAGCGTGGCGGGAATGGCAGACGCGGTCCCGGTGCCCGAGCCCGGCACCATCGCCCTTCTGGGGATCGGCCTGGCAAGTGTGTTCCGCGCACGGCGGCGGCGCGCGCGCGCAGGTTGACGACCGGCACTGTTGCGCCGTTCTTCCGCGCCTCATTGAGGCCGATCGCGAAGCCTGCTTGCGGCTTTTCCCCTTGCCGGCGCGAGCCTACTGCCGCCTAGCAAGGGCAAGCCGGCACGCTTGATCGCTCCCTCTCGAGACCGTCACGGTGGCGCCCCAGCTTAACAACGCAATTGCCAAGCCCTCATGACATGCAGGGCGCTCTCAGGATCGTACCCGTTCGTGCGCAAGGCGCGCTTGTAGTGACGTACCGCGACGGGATAGCGACCGGCTTCGTCCTCTGCCAGCGCCGTATTGTGAAAGACGGTCGCGTGTACGGCTGAGGCGTGGGAGTAGAGAAGCGAGAACGTGCGCGTCGCAAAGCGCAGAGCGGCTCGCTCGAGTTCTCCTCGGCGTTTCGCCGCCAAGTGACGCTTGTTGAGAGGTCGGCAGCTTGAAGACTGCTACGCATCCTCCGAAGCGGCGAGAACCGCAGATCCATATCGTAAAACATCGCTAGCGAAGCCGACATCGTGCAACCAACGACCATGCCTCCGCAAACGCGATTCGCGATTCAGCGCCTCGATGCGTCGGCCTTCGAGAGGGTCTCGTCAAATTGTTCGCCCGTCTCCCGGCACAGTGTCTCCAGATACGAGCGCTGCGCGTCTGTCATCGGTTCATCACCGGTCTTCCACTCATCCGGATCGCGCTGCAGAGCCGACTCGTCTGTAGTATTGGTCGCTTGGTTTCTCATGGGGCGAACAAAAAGCCAACCTGAGGCCAAGTCGCACGATCGCGTTGAAGCGAAATGGCTCGGTGCATCTTCGTCGCGGAGCGACAAGACTTCAACGGCCGACATCCAGCAGTCGTTGAAGCGCTCGCGAATCTTCCGGACAACGGTGATTGACGGTGAAGTCGTCGCCTTCGCATTCGATCAGGAAGGCCGTACGTGCCGCCGGGGAAACCGATCCGTAAACCCTCGCGTACGGCCGAGTGCGCGCCATCGCAGCCAGAAAGGTACGAGGCCTCACAGGTGTGCATGCCTCCATCGGCGTGTTTCAGGCTGGCGCGTACACCTGGCGCCGCTTCCTCGAACGCCACGAGCTCCACCTGGCGCTCGACCGGAACGCCGGCGTCTGCGAGGCGATCGATCAGCAGGCGTTCGTGCTCGTCCTGTGGATAGATCAGCGCATACGGAAACGGGACTGAGATCTCTGCCCATGTCTCCAAACACGACAGGCGCGACATGTTCACCACGCGTCCAGAGATTGATGGTGGTCATCTTCCGACCGCGGGAGAGGACCGCATCGGCGAGACCAACCTGACGATATGGCTCAAGCGTGCGCCCCTGCACGGCGAGCGCGCGCGACGTCGTGCCGGGCTCCGAGACCTTGTCGATGATTCGGACGCGAATACCTAGCCGAGTCAGCCACAGCGCCAACACCAATGCGCGGCGACAATTAAATCTGCCGGCGAAAGTAGTTGACGCCGTACACACCAAGCCCGTCGGTCCCTCCCCGACGATAAGGACATCAGTGTGCTCAGTCAACGAAGGCTGTATTTGGTTCGGTCGGACGGCGACCAGGTACCGCGATCACCATAAAGATGCCGCCCACAGGGGCCGCGAGACCCCTGGCCGCAGAACGGCAGGTGCATGATCCCATTCAAGGACTGCATGCACATGAGGGCACCTAACAGACGCAGAGTCCTCGGCGGACGAGAGGCAGTGTCAGATTGGATGAGGAAGGCTCAGCGCGGCTCGGACGTTTGTCGGCCGGTTCCGGTCGCGAGTGCCTCGACCACCGATGCGAGAATCGCGGGCTCAACCGGTTTCGCCAGGTATTGATCAAAGCCCGCAACGAGTGCGCGCTGGCGATCCTCCGCGTGCGCGTAGGCTGACACCGCCGCGACCGGCACGCGCCGCCCGAGCATCGGTTCGGCCGCGCGGACCTCGCTGAGAACCGCGTAGCCGTCCCGGCCCGGCATGGCGATGTCGCTCAATACGAGATCGGGTCTGAACTCTGGCAGCGTGGCGGCAGCGTCGGTCGCCGACATCGCGCACCGTACGGAGGCCCCGTAGCCTCGAAGTGCTTCAAGCATCATGTCGCACGATTCTCGATCGTCATCGACAATCAGGATTCGAAGGCCATCGAATCGCGGCACGGCGGTGACAGTGGGTGTCGCGGCTGTGCTTGCCGGCTGTCGCGCATCGCGGGCCACGAGCGATGTCTGGGTGCGTGGCAACTCGAGGACGAACCGCGTGCCGGCATCGCGGCCGTCACTCTCGGCGCGCACGCTGCCTTCGTGAAGCTCCACGAGGTGACGAACGATGGCGAGGCCGAGACCGAGCCCGGTGTGGGCACGCGTGCTCGATGCATCCGCCTGGCGGAAGCGATCGAAGACGTAGGGAAGGAATGTCGCGTCGATCCCAATGCCCGAATCGGCGACGGTTAATTCGATTTGTCCGTTGTGGATGCGCGTCCGAACATCGACCCGGCCGCGTGCCGCCGTGAACTTGACGGCGTTCGAGAGCAGGTTCCAGACCGTTTGCTGGAGTCGTGTCGCGTCGCCCGCCATCGTGCGGCTCGCCGGGTCAACAGTGACATGGATGCAGATGTCCTTGGCGCTGGCGGCAGGAAGGACCGTCTCGACGGCGGCATCGATGACATCGCCCAAATCGACCGTTGACACGTCCAGCCGCATCTTGCCGCTGATCATCCTCGAGACATCCAAGAGGTCGTCGACCAGTTGCGCGAGCGTACGTGTATTGCGATTGATCGACTGCAGCCCTTTTGCCGTGCGACCGTCCAGCGACGCCGTTCGTTCGAGCATCGCCGACCACCCCAGGATGGCGTTCAGTGGCGTGCGTAGCTCATGGGACGCGGTCGCCAGGAACTCGTCCTTCGCGCGATTGGCTTCTTCGGCCTGTGCTCGCGCCGACTGCTCGCTCGCCAACAATCGTGCACGGTCTTCGGCAGGAGTTCGAACGTCCCGCGAATGGCGACCGGGACGACGGGCACTCTGGCACGCACCGCAATCTTGAAGGCGCCATGCTTGAACTCCTGAAGGCGGCCGTCGGGCGTGCGCGTACCCTCGGGGAACACCATCAGCGACGTGCCGCCACGCACGCCGTCGACGACGCACTTCAGGCTCTTGGCTGTCTTGCGCGCGTTACCGCGATCGATGGGAAAGTTGCCCGAGCTCCACAGGTGCCATCCCAGAATGGCACGTAAAAGAGCGGCCTCTTGGCCATGATCTTGAATTGGTAGGGCAAATACGCGAATAGCGCGGGTGTATCGATCAGGCTCGAATGATTGGCCACGTAGACGTCGCTGCGACCGGCCTGCACCTGCTCGACGCCGTACACGTGAATCCTTGCGCCAATCGTGACGGCCACCATCCGGCACCACCACCGCGCGCACGCGTGCTGCATCTCGCCGCTGCGATCGAATGGCCACGCCAGCAGCGAAAGCGCGCCCATGGCAACGGTCTCGACATACCAGAGCAAGTGGCTAAACGGAGCCCAGAGATAGACGAGCGCGGTCTTCGCGAGCGTGTGCCTACTGAAAAGTCCGTTCTTGTTGCGGCCATTGATGTTGCGCCTGCCGATGGATACGCTTCCAGGCGATCATGTCGGTCCTCCTCTCCTTCCTCCTGACTTTCCGGACATCGGCGCGTTCACGCGCCGCGCTCCAGCTCGAAGTCCTGGCGTTACGGCACCAACTGCAGGTGCTGCAGCGCACCCGACCGCGTCGGCTGCGGCTCGTAAAGGCGGACCGGTGGCTCTGGAGCCTGCTCTCGCGCATTTGGACCGGGTGGCGAACGGCGCTCGCGATCGTCAAGCCTGAGACCGTCATCGCCTGGCATCGCCGGGGCTTCAGGCTGTGGTGGGCATGGAAGAGCCGGCGACGCACCGGTCGACCGACCGTCCCGGCGGACGTGCGCGTGCTGATTCACACGATGTCGCAGACGAACCCGCGATGGGGCGCGCCTCGGATCCACGGCGAATTGCTCAAGCTGGGGATTGACGTCTCTCAGGCCACGGTCGCGAAATACATGATCCCCCGTCGACGTCCGCCGTCACAGACGTGGCGTACGTTCTTGACCAACCACGTCGGGCAGCTCATGGCCGCGCACTTCTTCGTGGTGCCGACGGCGACCGGCCGGTTGCTCTTCGTGTTGGTGATCCTGGCCCACGCCCGGCGACGCGTCGTGCACGTCGCGGTGACGAAACATCCAACGGCGGCCTGGACCGGTCAACAGCTCCGCGAGGCGTTCCCTTGGGACCAGGCGCCGCGCTATCTCGTCCGAGATCGCGATCAGACATTTGCCGGTTGGGCGAACACGGCGAAGGCGATGGGGATTGAAGAAGTCCTGACGGCCCCGCGGTCCCCATGGCAAACGCGTACGTTGAACGGTTCATTGGCTCCGTGCGGCGCGAGTGTCTCGATCACGTCACCGTGTTGAGCGCGACCGGACTGCAGAGGCTGATGCACGTCTACTGCGCCTACTACGAACAGTCCCGCACGCACCTGTCACTGACCAAGGACGCGCCGATCCCGCGCCCGATTGCGATGCCTGACGACGGTCTGGTCGTGGCGATCCCGCAGGTCGGCGGACTTCATCACCGCTACGAGCGGCAGGCGGCCTGACCCCAGGCTGAACCGACTCCCCCGGCCAGCCCAAATCACCGCTCGCCGACACGGCTGCGCGGGCCGACCACTTAGCCCAGGTCGCGACGTAGTTGATTCCGCTCTCGTCCGACGGACGATGCGACG
The DNA here is from genome assembly GCA_963749835.1 of uncultured Acidobacteriota bacterium. GTDB lineage: Bacteria > Acidobacteriota > Vicinamibacteria > Vicinamibacterales > 2-12-FULL-66-21 > JALZOC01. The sequence continues at coordinate 167,615 of CAVVOD010000001.1, read as the reverse complement.
ACGATGAGGTTCCGATCTCGAGAAGATACCGACCTTGGTTCTGTGCAATCGAAGCCGCACACCGTTCAGAACCGCCACCATTCCGGTATTCGGCGAGATGGAGTTTTTAGCAGGGACAGGTGGCCGACGTCGAGATCGTGAAATGCTCCTCCTCCGCCTTCCGCGTAATGACCGAGGCATGCTACACCTCTCCACGACGACGGGAATTGTTTTCTCGCACAGAGTCGGACGTGTATGAACTCGAGATGTCGAAAGCTCAGCGGTACGGCAAGCCCATGGCCGCACCAAGTGCGGTGGGCGCCGGCGCGACCGACTGGGAGTGTCACGCAGACCTGATGAGCCACGAGAAGCTCGCGGGTACTGACAATGCAGACGACTGAGCCCGATCAGCCTGAGTCTGCACGATTCGTCAGGCTTCGCGAATTTTTGAAGATAATCCAGGTAGCAACAACTATGCCCAATCCGTTTCGAAGACTAGAGACTCGTACACGGTGTGCTCTCGTGGGCGCGGGAGTAGCCGTTGGGTGCTGGGCTCAGGCTTCTGCGTCGGCGCCGGACCAGCAGGTCTTGCGCCTGCTTTCGGAGTGGCATGTTCCTAGCTGCTCGCTCGCGCAGATTAAGGGCGGCAGGGTCGTGTGGGCCGGTGCCTACGGACAGCAGAGCTCCTCTGTGGCGGCTACTTCGGACACGCTGTACAACCTTGCTTCCTTGACAAAGCCGATCTCCGCTGAAGTGGTGCTCCGCCTTGTATCGAAAGGTGTGCTCTCTCTCGACGAGCCGATGCACAGATATTGGACTGATCCAGATATCGCGACCGATGAACGGCGCAAGCTATTGACGCCGAGACTCTCGCTGAGCCACCAGACCGGCTTTGCGAACTGGCGCTCAGAGACCGGCGACGTCCTCAGCTTCAGGACCGATCCCGGGAAAGTATTTGGCTATTCCGGCGAGGGGTACGAGTACCTCGCGCGTTTTGTCGAAAAGAAGACCGGCAAGAATCTCGAAGAACACGCAAGGGAGCTCGTTTTCACACCCGCCAGGATGCGAGTCACAGCGTATACGCGCCAGCCCTGGTTCGAGGGACGAGTGGCAGTCCCAGCTGATGCGGAGGGCCGATGGCTGAAACCCTCGTTCGCGGACAAGCCTGTCGCGTCTGATCTTATGTACACAACAGCTGTGGACTACGCTCAGTTCCTGCTGCAGGTGATGAACGATGAAGGAATCACGCAGTCGGTGGCGAGTCAGCGAAGTCGAGTCCAGATCAGTCTTAGGGAAAAAATGTGCCAGTCCATCAAAGCGGAGGTTTGTCCTGACGAACTGGGCATGGGTCTCGGCTGGCAGGTCCTCCGGTTCAAGAAGAAGACAGTGTTCATGCACACGGGGCGAGACCCCGGAGTCTATACATTCACGTACTTGTGCCCCACAACCGGTTCGGGTGCGGTCATCCTCATGAACGGTGAGAATGGAAACAAGGTCGTAGTGCCTCTTCTTCAGCGCCTGGCGGCGGAACCTGAGTTCGTCGAATTTCTTGCCAAGACCATGCGGTGATGAGGGGCACCAGCGGAAGGCTATTCGATCCTATGGCGTCGCCCCACGACAGCCATGCCGCCCCGACCATCGGTGTGTCACGGTGCACTGAGGACGTCGCGTCTCGGAGCGCCTCCGTGGGATACACCGCGGTCGCTGACGGCGGACAACAGGATCGCGCGCAGCGCGAGAGCCGCCGTGAAGGCCCCATCGGCAGCGTCCGCGGCGACTGGAGCGACTCTTTGGCGAACGAATACCATGGATCCGCAGTGGCGCAAGATTAGTAATGAGCAACGCCGCGACGCCTGCACCCACAGCTCTGATGCGCGCGGCAGAATGAGCAGTCCGACCGTCCACGTCTGTACGAACCGAAACAGCTCGGCGTCGCGGATCCTTCCCCTCATCGAGGCATCTCGTCTCGTGGATGTGGAGCTCCCAGGATCTAGTGGAGACGCCGTCAACGACGTTCAGTGCTGCCTCGAACTGCTCGGGACTGACACCGCCGAGACGACTGTGGCGTCGGGTGGCATTGTAAAAGCGGTCGATGTAATCGGCAACGTCCTGTAACGCTAGCTCTCGATTCTTGTAGATCTGCTTCTTGCTCCAATCCTTCTTGAGGCTGCTGAAGAAGGACTCAGCGACGACGTTTGTCCCAGCAGTTGCCCTTCCGGCTCATGCTCGGCTGCAGAGGATGACTCTGGCTGGCAGAACCTTCGCCAGGCGTCGCTGCCAAATTGGGTGCCTTGATCAGAGTGAATCAGCGTCCCGCGCGGGCGTCGCCGACGCACGGCCATCAGCAGGGCGTCGAGTACCAGCTCGCGATGGATCGTCGGCCCGGCCGACCAGCCGACGATCTTGCGCGAGAAGAGATCCATGACGACAGCCAGGTAGAGCCAGCCCTGCCACGTCCGAATGTAGGTGATGCCCGTGACCCACGTCTTGTTGCGTCGCGTCACCGTGAACTGGCGTTTCAGGAGATGGGAATAAGTACCGAGGGTTTGCCGACCGACCAGCGCCGCATCCGGTAGCCGTGCAGTGCCCGAAGCTGATGCTCTCGCATCAGCCCGTGCGACGCGGTGCTTCTACATCCTTCGCCGCCTCGCGCAGGTCCAGGAAGACTCGCAGCGCACCGTAGATGCCCTGGCTCGCCGTGAAGGACGCGCGAATCAGGCGCAGCAGTCGCGCGTCCTCTTGAGCGTGGTCTGACATCGGCTGCGCGAGCCACGCGTAGCAGCCACTCGCGGCAACGCCGAGCAGGCGACACATGGCTTGGACGCTGTGCCTGTGCCGATGGGCCTTGATGAATTCGTACTGGCGGCGACCGCCGCTGCCCGTTCCCTTCGTGGACATCCATCTGCCCCCTCCTCGGGGGGTGAGATACTGTCCACTAGATCCTGGGAACTCCAGCCGCGAGCTTGTTGATCAGAGTCTGAGCCACTTGCCTGGCCTCGTCGCTGTCTGAGGCGCGCGCTGTCTGAAGGATGTTGCGGCACTCGTGTCGCCACCCATCAAAGGTCCCGTGATCGCGGATGGGATCTTAAGGTCGTCGAGGATTCGTACGGCCGCAGGGGGATCCCTATTCACCCTTTCGAGGTGTTCCAGCACACGTGATCGGGCCTGGGACCAATGGCAACCTGAAGCCATCCTCGATCTCGCGGATGGGCGCATGTTGAAGAAGCTGCTAGCGCGGGCCTACGTGGAACACACAGCGGACGCTGACCATGCGTGGGTTCCTGCAGCAACAGCGCTGGATTGCCGAGGGGAATCCAGGGCTCGTGGCCTTGCACTCGGTGTTGCGGCGCGAGCGGGCCCTCCGCAGGAGAGGCTCAGCCGCCGGCTGTTCACCGGTTCGACGAGGCCGGTCAGGCTAGACCTTGAAGAACAGACGCCTGCGGTACAGCCACAGGAGCACGGCCCACGCGGTGAGCGCGAAGAGCGCCCGCTGCACCACCGGTAGCCACACCGGGCCCAGCGCAGGCACGAGCAATTCGAGCCACGCCTTAGTCGCGGCGTGGAACCAACCGCCGAAGGCATTGCCGATGACGTAGGCGGCGATGGAGTTCATGCCGACAACGAGGAGCGGAAACGTCCAGCGCCGCCATCCCTGCACCTCGACCGCCCAGTAGAACGCGGCAAGCAGCAGCGTGGTCCAGCCCGCGGAGTAGATCGTGAAGCTCGGCGTCCAGATGCGTTTGATGATCGGGGACCATGGGCTCACTGCCAGTCCGACGGCGATCATCGCCAGACCTGCCAGCAGCAGCGTCAGACTCGTGCGCCGGGCATCACGGCTGCCGAGGACGTGCTGCCCGGCCATCACGCCGAGGATGATCGTGGCGCTCGACGGGATGGCGTTCATCCCGACGTAGTAGCCACTGTAGTGGCGGCCGAGCAGCCAGAAGTCGAAGGCGCTGCCAATGTTCTCGTTGCCCTGGGCCCAGGGGCCTCCCGGCCCGTTCCAGGGGTTGGCCATCCAGAGCACCTGATAGGCCACGAGGATGACCGCGACGACGCCCGCCTGCGTAGCCAGCGAGCGCCCGAGCACGAGGAACGCGACGACGTAGCCGACAGCGACCTGCTGCAGCACGCGAATGAAGCCGATCTGCACACGGTCAGCGCCGACGTGATCGAGCAGGACGCCGATCAGGACCAGCATGGCCGCCCGGCGCAGGGCATGGCGCGCCTGGCTCCCCCACGTGTCGCCACGCGCGGCGCGTGCGGCGAAGGCGAACGGCATCGCGACGCCGACCATGAACATGAACGCCGGCTGGATCAGGTCCCAGTAGACCGCGCCCTCCCATGCGACGTGCTCGTTGTGGCGGGCCAGCCAGCCCCAGATCGGATGCCCTGCGAGCGAGTGGAAGATGCCGCCGCAGAGCAGCGTCAGCATGATCAGGCCGCGATAGGCGTCGAGCGACACCAGGCGCATCGCTCCCGAAGAAGCCGCCGGCGCCGTTGAGGTCTCGCGGGCCGGCCCTGAGCCTGGCTCCGCGTCGGGGCGTCGTCGCCGTAGCATGATCATCGTCGGTGTCCGTGTGATACGTCCGCAAGACCTCACGCCTGAAGGCGGGGCGACTTGTCCTCCACGAAGCGCCCGATCTGCCGAAGGGACCGAGGTCGAGTTGCTGCCGCTCGAGCCCGGAGACTGGCTCGAAACATTCGCCGAGTCGCATCCATCATGCTCTGACGGACTCGGACGAAGACGTCAAGGCCGGTCGTCTCGTCGCGGCTGACCTGATTCTTCGCGAACTCCGGTCCCGCAATGATTTCATCGGCCAGGTAGTCGCTGCTGCCGGTGAGCTGATGCCGGTAACCGGCCTGCAAAATTCCAAAGCGCAACCCAGCTGGTTCCCCTGACTACCTTCCGCCTTATTCGCAGCCGCCTCGACCCAGATGGCGATGTTGGCGCGGCCATCGTTGTTCACGCAATCGTAAGTCGGGTAAATCTCCGACAACCGCACCGCGCGACCGCCTGCTGAATGGTCCAGTTGTTGAACGGGTTCGCGCCCATCACATCTGTCTGACTGCCCCATGCTTCATGATCTTCGGAAGGACCTGCGCCTCCAAATCTCGCGCCTGACGGTCAACCGTTCCCGCGTTACGTCCTTGCCCGCGAGCATGCACATCGAACACGAAGTACCTCGGCGACCGCGACCTGCCGAGAGAGCACACCACGGAAGCGTCTGGGATGCAGCGCGCTGCAGCGATCTGGATCCGCCTGCAACCTCAGATTTCGCACTCTCCAGAAATCTAGAGATTCCAGACGTGTCCTGAGATTCGTATCAGCAGGTCACTCGTTCAGCCGGGTCGTCGGCGCCACAATCCCTAGCAGAAATCATGACGATCTCGGTGACGGAGCGCACGTGCTCGGCATCTTTCGGCAGCAGCATGGGACTCGTCGTGCACTGGCTGTCCGGATTCCCCATCTCGCTGCCATGGTGGTCATTCGCGATCGGCATCGGCTTTCCGCCACTATCGGCATCTTCTTCGACCTCTTCCCCGCCATCAAGTCGTCCCGGCCGGATCCGATAAAAGCGTGGAGATATGAGTAGTCTTCCAGCTTCTGTTTCCCAGCCCCCACGCTCCCCTTTGCCCTTCCTCTCTAGCATTGGACTGCACCACGAGCGTGGACAAGGGCGTCCCCGAGTATCAGGCGCTTTGGGAGGATTCAACACCGCCGAAGAGCTGCTGCCTGGGATCCGGATTACATCGCGGACAGTTTCGGCACTTCTCTTAGGGAAAGCACATCTCCGCGAATTTTCCAAATAGAACGCGACTGGATCGGCATCAGTGTCGACCGATCCTAGCCCGGCCCCGGAAGTCCCGAGCGCGATGAGAGCAAACCGCGACTTAGCGATATGAGCCAAGAAATGGGATGACTCGCTAGCAGAACGCTAGGCGCAAATTGGCGGGATGACTGATTCGAACCAGCGCTCTGCTGCGAGCCTCGCAGGGTCGGCCGCGATATGCCGGTCGGCCCACTATTAGTTAGCCGAAGCACGTGCAGATCGCATGTAGACTGCTTTCATGGCGAAGAAATCAAACGCGAATTCTAACGTCCCACTCACCAAACAAGCCGCCGGTGCCGTAACTGGCGCTGTCGCCGGCAGCATAATCGCCGGGCCCGCGGGCGCAATCGTAGGAGGTCTCACGGGAGCCGTGATAGGTCATCGCGTCGAGCAGGGCAAACCCGCGGTGCCAACGGAAGCTGTGGCTGCCGCGAAGTCTGCCGCAACGCAGGTGAGCAGGGGTCCTGTCGGCAAGGCGGTCAGGTCGCTCACCGCCAAAGCCGGAGTCTTGAAGAAAACCACAAAGAAAACCACCGTCAAGACTTCCGCAAAGAGGTCTACCGCCAAGAAAACCGCAGCGAGAAAACCGGCGGCGAAAAGGTCACTGTCAAGACCGGCCGCGAAGTCCAGGTTCGCAAAGAAGTCGGTCCGCCGATAATCAACTGATTTGCCGTTCACTTCACCCCACCCATTCCGGGCGGCAGCTGACGCTGAGGCAGAGGCCGGTTTGCTGCTCGCGGCAGTGAGGCAGCGCCTGCACGCCACGTTGAGGGCACGGTCACGAGGTCGCCGATGGCGACCTCTCGACGTCCGATCCCTTCTCGATCACTTCGCCCCGTGATCTCGTGTCCCTCACGAGACCGGTCGGCGCGGTCGTGCGGCCCGCGCACCATGTGCTGGTCCGAGCCGGAGATGTAGGTGGCGACTATCTTGAGGATGCACCATGGTCGATGTCCCTACCGTTGGGCGCCTGCGTCCTGGGATAGTCGATGGACTGCACTTCCACCTTGCCGGGACCTAGATAGACGTCGCCGCGATCGCTGGCCCTGGAACGCTCCTTCCTGGATCACTGCTCTCCGGGCCTGACGCTCCCGGAAACCCCTGCTAGAATGCCTCCGCGCCGGCCTCGGCGACCGCGTGATCCTGTTCACCGGATCCGCCGCTGACCCCGATCGCCCCCACGACCTTCCCATCTTTCTTGAGGGGAATGCCGCCGGCAAAAATCATGATGCGTCCGTCGTTGGACGCATGGATGCCGAAGAACTGCCCACCCGACTGCGAGTGCGTCGCCAGATCCTTCGTGGCGATGTCGAACGCTCGCGAGGTGTAGGCCTTCTTGATCGAGATGTCGATGCTCCCGATCCACGCGTCGTCCATCCGCACGTGCGCGATGAGGTTGCCGCCGGAGTCGGCGATGGCAATGTTCATGGGTTGACCAATCTCCGCGGCCTTGTGCTGTGCGGCGGCGATCACTCTCTGGGCGTCGGCGAGTCGAAGCATGCTGGCCTCCTGATGAGCGTGAGTGTCGAGCGGCTCGAACCTCCCGTCAGTTCACAATTTAACACGTCGTCCCCTCCACGCACATCGTGGAGTCCAGTTGCGGTACGGGCCGCACGCGGCGCCGGCATGACACTACCGACTCAAACGCGACGACTGTCTCCGCATAAATGAGCCGGCAGCAACAACGCGCTCCCGGTGACGCCGCCAAGCGCTTTAATCGATACTCGTGGTGCAATCCCGCCAGGGTCGGCGTGCCGGTCGTGGTGTGGCCAGCGGAAACCTGATGTCCGATTGGCTGCACGACCGCAGCCGGCCAGTGCGACAATGAACGCACGGCTCGTCGGCAGGTGAGCACTGTCGACAAAGCTCAAGGTGGTCGAGATGTTCGGGCAGACGGACGCACCGCTCGAAAGCAGGAGCGGCCTCGGCATCGGATTGACGCTCGCCAACAGCTTAGTCGAGCGCCATGACGGTCGCCTCACCATCGAGAGCGAAGGACGCGGGCGCGGAACGGAAGTCATCGTCCAGTTGCCAGCGCTGATCACGCCTCCGGCAAGCGTCTCAAGGGCGATTGAGATGCCGCCAAGTCCCGACCCCAAACCGGAATCGAAACGCCTACTGGTCGTCGATGACGGTCACGACTCAGCGAAGATGATGGCCATGCTGCTCGAGTTCGTTGGTCATGAGGTCCGAACGGCCCACGACGGATTGAAGACTGTGGAGGCCGTTGCGGACTCCAGCCGCACGTTGTTCTGCTCGACATCGGCCTTCCACTGCTAGACGGCTACGAGGCTGCCGAGCGCATTCGGCGCGGCCCTGGTATACAGCCCGTTCTCGTCGCCGTCACGGGGCGGGGGCAGGCCGACGATCGGCGGAGAGCTGCAGACGCCGGATTCGACCACCATCTGATTAAACCGGTTGACCACGACGTCTTGAGGAAGCTGGTCGCGGGCGTGCCCGCCACGCGCTGAAACACGTTCGGATTGTCATGGGTCCTCCTCGGTCAGGAGCATTGCCACTGTTATGTGGCCGCTGATCCTCCACAGGTGTCCTGTTCGTCACAGGGCTTTCTGCGCACCTGGGGTACTGATGATTGAGATGCAAGGCATGCAGCCTGAGTGTGCCCCCGTGCTTGATGAAGCCCCCTACTTGCTAGGTGTTTGTGGCACGGCCCCTGACTTGTCGACCCCGCCAGCCAGACTTGGTACGTTCTCACGCTCCAGCGCCGACATGCCAACGTCGACGGCGGCTCCTGCCGCTCCGCCAGGCGTCTGTTCCGGACTGGCTCGCGGCTCGCTGGATTCGACGTGCCCGCTGTTCTCCGGGGCCTTGGTTGCGGAGTACTCGCCGGTATCCGCGCGGACGCCATCAGTAGTTTTGTTGGACATTGCTTTACACTCCTCGATCTGCAGCCATCGATTCACTCGCTAGTTCATGCTCAATAGAACGCCGGTTGCAAAGTGCGTCGTGCTCCTCGGCCTGAACGGGAGCATGGCCCCTCACGGAACCTTGGCTTGCGACACGACAAGGCCAGTTGTGGGTCGCGACGGCGGAGTCTGTGGACCGCCATCTCTCAATACGGCATCTGGCCGCCCGTCACGCCGTAGACTTCGCCGCTCACGAACCGCGATTCCTCCGACGCCAGGAAGACAAAAATCGGCGCCACCTCCACAGGCTGCGCGGCGCGCCCGAAGAGCGTGTCTTGACCGAAATGCTGCACCTTCTTGAGGGGCATCGTCGAAGGTATTAGTGGCGTCCATACAGGGCCCGGCGCTACGGTGTTCACCCGCACGCCACGCTTCATCGCCATCTGCGCCAGCCCCTTCGAGAGGTTCACGATCGCCGCCTTAGTCGCTGCGTATGCAAGCAGATTGGGACTCGGGGTGAACGCCTGGATTGAGGCCGTGTTGATGATCGATCCGCCTGGCGGCATCATGGGCAGCGCCGCGCGACAGATCCACAGCGTGGCGTATACATTGGTCCGGAAAGTGCGCTCGATCTCCTCCGTCGAAAAGTCAGCGATGTCCTCGTGCGTCGACTGAAAGGCAGCGTTGTTGACAATGATGTCCGGGTCACCGAGTTCCCGGCTCACACGCGACACCAATTCGACGCAGTAGCCCTCGTCCTGAAGATCACCAGGTACCTGCAGGGCCCTGCTACCAGCCTGCTCAATCCAATGCGCGGACTCATCCGCATCTCGCTGTTCCGCAGGAAGGTAACTGATCGCGACGTCGGCGCCCTCGCGAGCGAAGGCGAGTGCGACCGCCCGCCCGATGCCGCTGTCTCCGCCCGTCACCAGCGCTCTCTTTCCGACGAGCCGGCCAAGCCCCTTGTATGAGGTTTCGCCGTGATCGGCACGAGGTGTCATCTCCTCTTCGGAACCCGGGTACTCGATCGTGCTCTGGGGATATTCGGGCACGGGTCCTGCGTCGCGAGGATCGGCTGTATTAACCGATTCACTATCTCCGGCTTTCTTGTCCTTGATACTCATGATGGCATTTGTGCCCCTGTGCGGAAACTCGAGCGGAGCGGAGCGGAGCTTTTGCCGCCCGCTTGTGCTCGAGCGCCTCCAGTTCTCATGCGGTCCCGCGCTGGCAGGCGCATTGACCTGAGCGCCGACACCGCAAGAGCAAGGAACGCTGAGGCGAGGTGAGAAGGGAAGATGCGGTGCCCATATCGAGGGCGTGTGCAATGTGACGGCCAGATGAGCGGAAGCGCGAACATGCTGCCGAGCCGTTATCTCCCATTTCTTTATTGTAGAAGCTGTCGCAATTCCCATGCGTTTTCCAGGGCCGCGCCACTCGCGGTGTTGTCAAAGACACACCACACGTCGACCGACTGCGAGATCTGCCGGACTAGAGTCGCGAGATGCGAGAGGCGGCTCGCTTCGTAACGCGACCAGTACATTCGCGGGGCGCCGTGCAGGCGAAAGTACGCGATGCCGTTCCAACCGCCCGGAGCGTTTGACGCCTCCGTAATGGGCGGGTCCGCTGACACTCTGGCTACGGCATGGCGACTCATCAACGCGTGTGCACGAGCACCGAACCACGTCGGGTGACGCGGTTCGCAGACCAGACTCCCCACGTACCGGTCTCGCACCATGGCGAAGAATCTTGCGGCGGCGCGTGCCTCAAAAGCGTACGAGGGTGGAAGCTGCAGCAACAACGGGCCGCGGCGACTTCCGAGGCCATTCACTTCCGCGAGAAATTGCTCGAATGGAGCTCGCGACCGTCGTAGTCGTTGTTCGTGGGTGATGAGTCGAGGCACCTTGACGGCAAATCGAAAATCATCAGGCGTTGATGCTGCCCATTTCGCATACGTTGACGCCGAGTGGGGACGATGGAATGACGAGTTGATCTCCGCACACGCAAACACACGAGCGTATCGCTCAAGGTGGGTTCCCCCAGGCGGGTAGTGATGTGCCGACGAGCGTGGAATCGACCAGCCTGCGTTCCCAATGTAGATTCGTCCCGCCATCCTGGTTGCTCCACCGATATGCGACCGGCTGCGACACTCTGAGTGTTCTTGAGACGTCGCCGACCATCTGTGCCGGCGTTATCCGCGGAATATGCGCAATGCGCAGCTTTGTATTGGTGGCGCGCGTTCTTCGCGAGGATTTCGGTCTCGCGGACGGACCCGCCGCTGGGGCCGGGTCCATGCGCAACTGGGCCATTCCTGCCATCGCGAGCGGGTAGCACACCGGACCGGGGATGGGCCAGGCTTTTGTGTCAGTCCGCGACCCGCAGGCTTCATCAGATGCCAAACGTCTGGGGCACGAGCGCAGGCGGTAGCACTCAATTGCTTCCCATTGGTCTACGGCGCTTGCTTCGAGTTCGGCAAAGGTGCGGCCGCCATGGGGACGGAGGGACCGCGCATGCACCTGGGCCGCGCGCCACAAGCATCTCTTGCCTTGCACACCTCGCGACGTGTATCGGAGCCCGATCGCTGCACCATCCCGGCGGCGAGCCCCAGCGCCACTACCGAGAAAACACCGACCACATCCGCGCGAACTCGTCCTCGTGTTCACGCTCTCTGATTCCGCCATGGTGTCGTCTTCCATCGTGGTCAGTCCGTTCGGTTAGTGCACACAGGGCGACGCGAGTTCCTCCGCCCCGATGAGGGTGGCTGGCTTAGCTAAGCTAGGACTGTGCGCCACTTTCAGTGTGCCCCATATCGTGTTCAGGTTTGCTCGCCAAACAGTCCAGCATCGTTGTCAACAGCTGATCCGGCGTGAACGGCTTTCTCAGGATCGCATTGAAGAGGCCGTTGAGCCGAAGAACGGCCGTCGGGAGGGACGTCATCATAATGATGGGCGTCCTGCGATGTGTGTCACTGCTACGCATCGCAGTCGCAAGCTCGATGCCGTCCATCACCGGCATCATCATGTCGGTGAGTACAAGATCGACTTTTCGTTCACTGAGTATCTCGAAAGCCAGGCGGCCGTTGATCGCCAACGTGACGTCATACCCGTAGTCGCGCAGCATGTCGCGCAACATCTCAGCGAGTCCAAACTCGTCGTCCACAATCAACACGGAGGGTTGGGTGGGCACGACCTAGTTCTCGGTCCGAATGATTGGCATCTCGCTCGACAGTCCACCACCCGACGCCACCTGGAACTCGTCGGCAAAGGTGTCACGCAGACGAATGCCGTCATTCGTGATTTGAAGTTCGCGCATCCTACCGTCGTAGTCGTCATCCCGGATTTTCAGAATTGCCATGACACGCAACATCGTCGCTCGATGCTCGATGTGTCTGAGCAGGATAATGTTCTGCGTTGCCGCCGACAGGCCATGAATGGGGACTTCGATGCTCCTGGCAAAAAGCTCGCGCGTCTCGGTGGTGTACAGCGTCGTGACACCACACTGATCCAACTCCTGTGCGATCGCGCTGTAGACATGCGACATCCGCTCAGGAAAGTCGGCCGCCTTTTCAAACCCCTCCATCCCATCGAGGAACAGACGGGTAGGTCGGAAAGTCTGAACGGTATGTATCAAGTTCTCCCCGAGTTCGTCGATCACTCCTTCGACAGGTCTGTGCCATATCAATTGCGCAAGGCCTCGGTCGACTCCCTCCCTCAAACCTCCAATGCCTATACGCTCGCACTTTGCAAGAATCGCCTCGGGACGTTCGTAGAACCCGAAATAGACGACGCGTTCGCCACGCTTGACACCGTCGGAGAGAAATTGCATGCCCAACACCGTTTTCCCGCTACCCGAGGAGCCCAGCAGCATGGTGATAGAGCCCGGGCGGACGCCTCCACGCAACATCGTGTCAAGTTCTCCTATACCGAACGGAAGTTTTGGGCCTGATGCGACCTGCTCATCCGTGGCCGCACGCTGCGGCACCCGAGTCTCGATTCTCGGCCTCACATCAAGGCCCTGATCGGTGATGCGCATGGAGTGCAGCCCCCGAACGGGAGCGCTGCCCCGAAGCTTCAGGACGCGGATGTGCCGGAGCGGCTTCAATTCCGACAGTTCATCGGTGAGATGCAGCACGCCGTCGACCATTGTGTGCTCCGGAAAGAAGCCGCTCGCACGCTGAGCGTTGGTCAGAAGGAGAACCGTGCATGATGTGAGATCGGCCAATGTCTGAATCTCGTGCAGGAACTTCTTGAACTCCCGGTCGGTTGGTGAGGACTCTTGAGCGGAAATTAGACCATCGACAACCAGCAGCGTGGCGTGGTGTTTCTGGATGGCTCCGCGGATCAGCGTCACCAACGCGTCCAGGCCGTTCGACTCAAGGGTGCTGTAACCGCCGATGTAATACACGTGATCGGGAATCGCCGCTTCGTTGAAAAACGCCATGCGGCCGAGATGCGCAAACATCCGCGAATGCGATTCGGCGAGGAGGGTCACATAGACCGCATGGCCACCGGTCGCCGCATGGTGGAAGCACGCCTGATTGGCCAGGATCGTCTTGCCAGCCCCCGGGGGCCCCTGGACAATGTAGACACCCGATACCAGGAGTCCGCCTTCCAGGATGCGATCGAGCCCTGCAATCCCTGTCGGCCGCCGTTCAGATGGTGCTCGGTGTTCCGCCACTCAGCTCACTCCGTTTCGGCGCCAACGGGCAGCCGCACTGGCCGCCGCGGAAGCATGACGGTAAAACAGGCCCCGTCGCCGAGTTCACTCTCGACGGACACCGTGCCTCCCATGGCAACGCAGACACTCCTGGCAATCCAGAGCCCGATTCCAAAACCCCCACTGCGTTGCTCTACGCCGCGCTCGAAACGCTCGAAGATTTTCGACTGCTGGCCGGGAGCAATACCGATGCCGTGGTCCCGAACCCGCAGAGTCGCGAAATCCTCATCGCCAGTCACCGAGGTTTCGATCGGACGACCAGCCCCGAAACGAATCGCGTTCGAGAGGATGTTTCGACAGATTTGCTCCACACGCAGGCGGTCCCACGAGCCCGTCGTCTCGCCGTGCTCCGCCAGTGTCAGGGTGCATCGGGCGGCGGCGAGCTCCGCTTCGAGAGTATCGATCACGTCGCGCACGACCACGGCGAGGTCCATCGGTTCGACCTGCAGATCGATACGGCCCGTTGACAGCCGCGACACATCGAGCAGGCGGTCAAGTGTTTCCAGGAGTCGATGAAGCCGCTGCTCCACTCCCCGGAGTTGCGACTGGATCCATTCCACCGACACCGGCGTTCCGGCTGCCGCCATCTGTTCCGTCTTGTTGAGCGCAAGCCGCACCTGGAACGTCAGCGGTGCGATGGGGTTTCGCAGCTCGTGGGCCACGGTGGCGATGAATTCGTCACGCGCGCCGACGGCCCGTTGCAGTTCCTGCAGGCGCAGTCGAATGGCGTTCAGGGCCGATCCGCTCGATTCCCACGGTCGCTCCTCCGTGCCTGGCGTGTGGCCTGGAGCTTCGCCTCCTACTGCCGGTCCCCGCAAGGGGTCAAGACGAGCTCCTGTCGTGGGAATGCACGCCAGAACGGTTGTGCCTCCGTCGGGTGTCGGTTCAATCTCCAGCGTGCCCCCCACGGCAAATGCCCGTTCCCGCATACCCATCAGGCCGATCATTGTCTCGTTCAATGCGACCGGGCGGAACCCGACGCCGTCGTCCTCAACGACGAGAGCGATATTCGGTCCGCGGAGCTCCAGCAGGACGTTGACCGACTGCGCGCCAGCATGCTTGGCGACATTGTTCAGAGCTTCCTGTGCGATGCGGTAGACGCTCGCTTCCACTTCGGGCGCAAACCGCTCGAAGTTCCCCGGTCTCGCGTGGAATGCGGCGCGAATTCCCGCGTGACGGGACCACTCTTCGACGTAGGTATCCAGCACTCTCACGAGACCCATTTCATCGAGGGCCGCCGGGCGCAGCTCCCAGGCAATGAAGTCGAGGTCCCGGTCGATTTGCGCGAGCATCCGCAAGGCGTCGGCGATCGACGCAGGCTGCTCGCGTGGATCCGCGGTACTTCCCCCAATGGCTTCGAGCATGAGCCGCAGAGCCGTCAGGCGTTGACCGAGATCGTCGTGCAGATCCCGCGCGATCCGTCGCCGCTCCTCTTCCTGTGCCACGACGAGCCGCCGCAAGAGCCGGATCCGCGACGCCTCGGCTTGGGTGCGATCGGCCACTTCGGCCGCCAGCAGCGCCTTCGATTCCGAAAGTTGCCGATGCATCTCGTCCGATTGGTAGGGGATGTCCTTTCCGTGCGGAACGTCGCGGTCTTCACCGGCGGATGGGGAGAGAAGCTCGTGGGCCGCAACGGCATAGCCCACTACTCCGCCGTCATTCCGGATCGCGACAATCGCCATCCGGGCATACTTCGGAGTGCCATCCTGGTGCGTGAGCCACCTCGGCCTCGAAATGACCCCGTGCCGTTCAGCGTCTCCGAGGTCCGCTATCCCAACGCCTGCTCCTCGAGCGTTTGCGACAAGAATGGCGTCCACGTGAATGCCAACCGCGCGTTCACGGGGATGCCCCAACAACCGCTCGGCTCCGCTGTTCCAGGACGTGACGAGCCCCTCCCGATCCAGAGTCAGGAACGCCTGGTCGGGCAGGCTCTCGACGGCGAGGCGGAAGACCTCGTCTGGCACATCAATTCCGCCGCTCCGTCTCGATTCGTCATTCACGACACGACGTTTCGAAGTGCTTCCCACTACCGCCCCTCCGCAAACTGCACAGGTCGAACATCACAGGAATGTCTACGGTTCCGTGAACCACCTTGGAGAGTTGACGGCCCCACGTTTGCACCCCAGATTCGATCGGGTGGAGATGCAAGTGAACAAACGACTGCGCATACTCCTCGTGGAAGATCACGAGACCGTGCGACAAGGCCTGAAATTGCTGATCGACCGCGAACCGGACTTAGAGGTGGTTGAGGAGGCCAGCGATGGTGCTCAGGCCATCGAGCGTGGCGCATTGGGGCACCTCGATCTGGTCGTCATGGATTTATCGATGCCCGGCATTAGCGGGATGATTGCCACACGGAAATTGAAAGAGCTTCGGCCGGATCTCCCGGTAGTCAGTTTGACACGCCATGCCGACCAGACGTTTCTGGAAGAGCTTCTGCGCGCCGGGGCGTCGGCGTACGTGCTGAAACAGAGCCCGCACGCGGAGTTGCTTCGAGCGATTCGAGCTGCTGCCGCCGGCCAGCAATACGTCGATCCTGCACTGACCCACCATCTCGCCGCGCCGTTCGCGGCGCAGGACCGAAAGCGCACACGTCGAGGCGTCCCGACCCTCACTGATCGCGAAACGGAGGTGCTGCGTTTCGTCGCGCAAGGCCACAGCAACAAAGAGATCGCCGCGAATTTGAACTTGAGCAACAAGACGATTGAAGTTCACAAGGCAAACGCGATGCGCAAGCTCAGCCTCAGCGGAAGAATCCAGCTCCTGCAATATGCCCTGCATGTCGGTTGGCTGCATGACGCTTGACTCTCTCAGATTCTAGGCGCAATGCTCGTTTCGATCTATTTGGGCTGGCCCTCACGGCGCATCGCTGATCCCCATCTCGTCGCGACTGACGGATCAAACAAATGCGCTGACCTGCTGATCATCGCTGGCCGACAGCATCCACCACGGCTCGTCACCCGCCCACGTGCGGATAAGACGGCGCTAGCCCCGTGCCGAGGTTTGCTCCGCGTGGACCGGAGACGGCGAAGGCTCTGTGGACGCCGGCGCTCAGACGCGCAAGGAATGGTCGGCGACCAAGCCAGAGCTGGAGCTCTGCAGTAGTCATTCGCATCGCACGCACCACAACTTCATCGCTCTGATGTTTGTCTGGAGTGCGAACAGGGGTGGGAATCGGATGCGTCCCATCCCGCGCTCCGTGGGATTCCGTTGCGCCCGTTGGCTGACCATTGCCTTCCGTGACTTTGTTCCCGCTGGCCGCGGTTGGATCAATCGCCTGGCGCACCAGGCGTCAGGATCCAGACCAGCTCTCTCTCTTCCCGTGCGGGCTGGATTTGCACCCGCCACCAGTCCCCCTTCGTGCCCCGCCCTCGGACCATTCGAGCTGACGATACAGGCATGCCCCCGCGGTCGGTTTGTCGCATATCCGACATCACCTCATGCCGGTCTTGCCCGATGAACTGCAGCAGTGAACGTCCCTTCACACCGTTTCGGCTGAATCGGAGAATGGCGGCCGCGTCTTGGGAAAGGTCGATAATCGTCCCGGCGAGGTCCGTTTGAATCCAGCGGTGAGGAGTCCCAGCAGACGGCGTGGGCGCCGAGATCTCCTCAGGCCCTCCTTGGCGGTGTAGTTCTTGATACACAGTGTTTCCTCCATCTCCAGTCGTTGGAGTGTCGACGTCACCAACGGGTTCGATCAAAACCTGCGACTTCAGCGTTTCTTGTCGCTGCGCGGTGTCTTGCGGTCGCCCTCGTCGCCATAACCGGACTTGACGGCCGTCTTTGCTTTGCGTCGGCGGTCGGCGGACAGCGACCGACCCACGTCGTCCATCTCTTTGAAGCGGGCGCCGGTCGTGCGCTTCCCGTACATTGTGGTTCCACCGGTGTTGATCGTTTCCCGCTTCGATGTGCTCCGCTTGCGGGCGCCGGCGGTCCCTTTTCTTCTGCGCTTCGTGGCGGGCGCCGTGGCTTTTGTGCTGCGCTTCGTGACGCGAGCGGTCGTTTTCTTGGCCATTGATTCTCCGTCTCAAGAACACGCGTTGGGCCCCCACGTTCCCCGGAACAGCGATCGATTTACCCGCAGATGGATCGCAGCGACTGCGGTTCATTCGAAGTGGAAGTGAAAGACACACGTACGGGCATGACGCCGATTCGTGCAACGAGGCTGCCACACGCAGCGTGTTGGTGGGACTAGGGCTTGCCCTTACAGTTCGTGTCCGTCCTTCCCAATGGCGGCGGCCGGTCACGCATGTCATCGTACGTGTGGTGAATAACCGTGCTTGAGATCACATACACGTCGCGGTCTGCTACGTCAGAAGTGCGTCGCAATGAGCCGTATGCCGGAGTGCTATCGCATGTCCAGTCCCCACGTGGCGACTCGGCGTGCGCGTACAGCGCTGCGGCGGCACAACCTCGCGCCGAACGGCGTCGCACCGTACGCGGAGTTAATGGAGAGCCATCACGCTCTCATCTCGTCCGGCTCGTTCTCGGCACGTATGCAGAAATGCCCGGGCTCTCGCTCCATTTGCTGCAGGCGGCGCGACTATTCGGGCTCCGTGAGTCTACCTGCCGGGTAGTTCTCGACGACCTGGTTCGAGAGGGCCGACTCCGACAATCACCGGATGGTGATTACCGTGCATCGCCCTCCGGAAACGTCTGACAGGCGCCTCGGCCTGCGGCCCGTTGTCACATGTGCAACCGGCGGTCACGTTCGTCTCCGTGGCGCGCCATCAAGGAGACCTCTGTGATCCTTCGCATCGACAAACTCGCGATCGACCTACCAATGCCTGCGCATCCATCCCCGAACTCGGCTTCAGCAGTTCAGGAACTCCTCGGTGGAAAGTTTGGCGAGATGTCCACGCTGATGAACTACACGTTTCAGTCGTTCAACTTCCGTGGTCGGGACAAGATGAAGCCGTTCTACGACCTCATCTCGAATATCGCCGCCGAGGAGTACGGGCACATCGAGCTGGTGAGTCACACGATCAACATGCTGCTCAGCGGTTCGACGACTCGTGGAGATGACCCGTCGGCTACGCCGCTCGAGTCCGCAACGGATGTCAGAAATCACTACCACTTCATTGCCAGCGGTCAAACGGCACTCCCCGTGGACTCGATGGGCAATCCCTGGAACGGCACGTACGTTTTCTCCAGCGGAAACCTCAAGCTTGATCTGCTTCACAACTTCTTTCTGGAGTGCGGGGCCAGGGCGAACAAGATCCGCGTGTACGAAATGGTCGACGACCCGGTCGCGCGCGAGATGGTCGGTTACCTGTTGGTTCGAGGCGGCACGCACATCGTCGCGTACGCCAAGGCGCTCGAAGCGTTGTCTGGCGTCGACGTTGGGAAGCTGCTGCCGATTCCCGACATCAGCAACAAGAGATTTCCGGAGGCGATGAAGCACGAAGCCAAGGGGCTGCACCAGGTTATGTACCGGATGAGCCCGGACGACTACCGGGAGATCTCTGAAATATGGCGCGGCCCGCACCCGGAAGACGGTTCCGAGCTTCGGGTGGTCGACGGTCTTCCTGATGGCGCGCCGGTCCCCATCCACCCGGAGGAGCCACAGCTGACGTCACCAGTTGGACCAGACGGCATCGACCCGGGGCTTCTCAACGAGATTGGAGAGCGGCTGTTCGGGAAGGGCTCAGTGAAGAAGTGACCGAACCGGAAGTCATTGCCGAGAGCGTACCGCCCTCGCTCGATCCCGTTGCACCTCAAGGCCCTCAAGGGCCCGTGACATTGCCGTGTGATCTGCTGGGCCGAGGCTATCCACGTCCACAGCTCGCCCGGGCAGAGTGGCTCTCTCTCAATGGCGTGTGGGAGTTTATGCTCGACCCCGATGCGTGCTGCCGAACGCCCCGAGACGTCAAGTGGGACCGCCATATCAAAGTGCCGTTCGCACCCGAGACGATGGCTAGCGGGGTGGGGCATCATGGCTTTTACTCGGCGTGTTGGTATCGCCGTCGCGTCGCCCCGCCCGCCGTCGTCGCGGGCGGCTACGTTCTTCTGCACTTTGGAGCCGTCGACTACGAGGCGTCCGTCTGGGTTGACGGCAAGCTGGTTGTGACCCATCGCGGGGGATACACACCCTTCGCCGCGGATATTACGTCCGCCGTGGCGGACGCGGGAGACACACTCGAGATCGTGGTCCGGTCAGTGGATGATCCTCAGGACCTCGCCAAGCCGCGAGGCAAGCAGGACTGGCAAACCAGGCCTCACTCCATCTGGTATCCGCGGACGAGCGGCATCTGGCAGACGGTGTGGCTGGAGGTGCTCCCACCGCAATGGATCAAGTCTCTCCGATGGACGGCAAATCTTGAACGTTGGGAGATCGGGCTGGATGCAGAAATTGCGGGAGCCCCGACTCCTGATGGGCAACTGTCGCTTCGGCTCGATTGCAAGGGCACCACAATCGCCGACGACCGCTATGCGGTGATAGGTGGTGAGGTGCATCGTCGGATTGCGCTGTCCGATCCCGGCGTTGACGATTACCGCAATGGGTTGCTCTGGTCTCCGGAGTCACCCACGCTGATTCATGCTGCGCTCGAGTTGCGACACGGCGAGAAGGTTGTCGACCGCGTAAGCAGCTACACTGCCCTCCGGGCGATCGGCGTCCAACGCGAGCGGATTGTGCTGAACAATCGCCCGTATCCTTTCCGCCTCGTTCTCGATCAGGGCTATTGGGTCGATAGTGGCAGCACTGCCCCCGACGATGAGGCGCTGAAGAGGGATGTCGCTCTGGCGAAGGCGATGGGATTCAACGGCGTTCGGAAGCACCAGAAGCTGGAGGATCCGCGTTACCTGTACTGGGCAGATGTGCTGGGCCTCCTCGTCTGGGAGGAGATGCCCAGCGCCTATCGTTTCACGCGCACGTCGGTCGAACGCGTCACCGTCGAGTGGATTGCGGCCCTTGAGCGGGATTATAGCCACCCCTGCATCGTCACCTGGGTCCCGATCAACGAATCCTGGGGGGTGCCGAACCTGCCGGATATCGCTGCCGAGCGGCACTATGTTCAGGCGCTGTACCACTTGACCCGCACGCTGGACCCCACCCGGCCGGTGATCGGCAACGACGGATGGGAGAGTGTGGCGACCGACATCATCGGCATCCATGACTACGATGACGACCCGGAGCGGCTCGGGCGCCGATACCGTGCTGAGGACGGGCTGCCGCGTCTCTTCCGCAGGGCCAGGCCAGGCGGGCGATTGATGGTCCTCGACCACGATCGGCACAGCAACGAACTGGCGGTGGTCCTCTCGGAGTTTGGGGGAATTGCGCTCGGAGACGAGGCCAGCACGTGGGGGTACTCGCGGGCGCGCGACGCTGAGGACCTGGCGGCGCGATACGAGCGCCTGCTGCGCGCCGTGCATTCCACTGCCCTGCTGAGCGGTTTCTGTTACACGCAATTCGCAGACACCTACCAGGAATCGAACGGGCTGCTCTTCGCCGACCGCACGCCGAAATTCGAACTCGAGCGGATCCGCCTGGCAACGCGGGGCCAGTCCGCACCCGCCCGACTGCCGGTCCATGGCGATGGTCAGAGCACGGCATCAAGGCCCACGGTCGGCAACCGCGCAACCACGACGGAGGAAGAAGACTGAATCTCGATGACGCGCAATGGCAGACTGGCGGCGGCTGGCGCGGGAGCGGGAGGCTCTTGGCTCAGTCTGCGCGAATCGTGCGGGTACGAGGCGTGTCTGAATCATCGCGGTCCTGTCTGCTCCTTGTATTAGAAGACAGCTTCAGCGAGTGAACTGCCAATGACAAAAGACGTCCTGATACCGTTCGACCGAATGGTCCCACGGCCGGGCACGTTTGTTGAAGTGACTGCTGGCGTGTCCGTCTTCAAGTCCCCAGCCCATCGTTCCGTCCCGGCAGATCACACGGGCGCACACCACGTGAATTCAGGTGAGTGCGACATCGTGTGCCTCTCGCACCTCCGCTGGAACTTTGTCTTCCAGCGCCCACAACATCTGTTGACGCGGTTCGCGCGGACCCGACGCGTGATCTTCGTCGAGGAGCCGATCGAGCATGCGGAAGAATCGCGGCTCGATGTCCACCGGGACGCATCGGGAGTTCTCGTTGCCGTCCCCTACTTGCGACCGGGGGGCGACAGGATCGCTGAGATGCGAACCCTCCTCGACGATCTGCTGGCCGTCGAAGCTATGAGTCGGTACGTGCTCTGGTACTACACACCGATGGCGCGCGCGTTCACGCGTCATCTGGCGCCAGAGGCCATCGTCTACGACTGCATGGACGAACTCGCGGCGTTTGCGGGAGCGCCTGCCGGGTTGGCGGATGCAGAGCACGAACTGTTGGATCACGCAGACGTGGTGCTGACCGGCGGCCAGAGCCTCTACGAGCTTAAACGGCACCGTCATTCCAATGTGCATGCGGTTCCCAGCAGTGTTGATGTGGCGCACTTTGCGCGTGCGCGCCAGGTCTTCGTAGATCCAGAGGATCAGGCAGATATCCCGGCGCCCCGTCTGGGGTTCTTCGGGGTGATTGACGAGCGGATGGATACAGAGCTGATCGCGGAGGTGGCGAGGCGGAGATCCGACTGGCACTTCGTGTTCATCGGGCCCGTCGTGAAGATCGATCCATCGCTCCTGCCGCGACTGCCCAACCTGCATTACCTTGGACCCAAACCATATGCCGCTCTGCCCGACTACCTGGCTGGATGGTCCGTCGCGCTTCTGCCATTCGCGAGAAACGAGTCCACCCGTTTCATCAGTCCCACGAAAACACCTGAGTACCTCGCAGCGGGCAAACCCGTCGTGTCTACTTCGATCCGCGACGTCGTCGAGCCCTACGGTGCCCTGGGCCTCGCGCGAATCGCCGATACGGCCCCGGCATTCATCGAGGCAATCGCAGCGGCGCTCGAGGGCAATCCCGAGGACATCGCGCGGGAAGCGGACAGATTCCTCGAACAGACGTCGTGGGACAAGACATGGCAGCGGATCGTGACGCTGATGGCGGAGGCGGTGCAGATTCGAAAGGTCCGTCACAGCGCGTGCCCATCATCTCTCAGTGCCAGACCCCTAAACTCACCGGTCGCCACTTCCTCCCTGGCGAGGTCCTGAATATGTTCGACTATCTGGTCGTCGGTGCCGGCTTTGCCGGATCCGTCATCGCGGAGCGCCTCGCTGAGGTAGGCGGGAAGCGCGTCCTCATCGTGGACAAACGGATGCACATTGGAGGGAACGCGTACGACCACTACGACGAAGCGGGCGTCCTCGTTCACAAGTACGGCCCGCACATCTTCCACACGAACTCGCGAGAGGTGTTCGAATACCTGTCGCGCTTCACGGAGTGGCGTCCGTACCAGCATCGGGTGCGCGCGTGGGTGGACGGGCAACTGGTGCCGCTGCCCATCAACCTCGACACGATCAATACACTGTACGGGCTGCAGCTGACGTCGTTTCAGCTCGATGAGTTCTTTGCGTCGGTTGCCGAACCGTGCGGCCAGGTGCGAACCTCAGAAGATGTGATCGTCAGCAAGGTGGGGCGCGTGCTGTACGACAAGTTCTTCCGCAATTACACGCGTAAGCAGTGGGGACTCGACGCGTCTGAGCTCGATGCTTCAGTCACGGCACGTGTTCCCGTTCGATCAAACCGTGACGATCGGTACTTCACGGACACCTACCAGGCGATGCCGCTGCACGGGTACACGCGGATGTTCGCGCGCATCCTCTCCCATCCGAACATCAGAGTGATGCTGAATACCGACTACCGTGACATCGAGGACCTCATCCCGTTCGGCGAGATGATCTACACAGGCCCGGTCGACGAGTACTTCGACTTCCGATTCGGCAAACTGCCCTACCGCTCACTCGAGTTCAAGTTCGAAACGATTGACCGTCCCGTGTTTCAGGACGCGCCCGTCATCAACTATCCCAACGAGAACCCATACACGCGCTGCACGGAATTCAAATACCTCACCGGGCAGCAGCACGCCCGGACCAGTGTGGTCTATGAGTACCCGCGGGCGGAAGGCGACCCGTATTACCCGATTCCAAAGCCGGAGAACACCGCCCTCTATCGCGAGTACCACGCGCTCGCAGAGCGGACTCCACGCGTGCACTTCACGGGGCGCCTTGGAACCTACAAGGTACTACAACATGGACCAGGTCGTCGGACAGTCACTTGCCCTCCACAAAAAGTTGACCGGACTACGGCGACCACATCCCGTGGCGCAGACAGCGTGAACGCGCATGGAACTCTGGGGCGGCATCGAGTGCACGGTCAACCGGGTCCGAGACCGCTTCTTCGATCAGGTCCGGCGTAGCGGTCATCAGGACCGTCCGGGCGATCTCGATGAGATGGCGAAGCTGGGAATCCGTCGGCTGCGCTACCCGGTTCTGTGGGAACGTGTGGCACCCGAGGGCCTCGCGTCGGCCGACTGGCGATGGACCGACGACCGGCTTTCGATGCTGCGTGCGCGCGACATCCGCCCGATTGCAACCCTGCTCCACCACGGGAGCGGACCGCGAGGGACGAATCTCCTCGATCCGCAGTTTCCTGAAGCGTTCGCGCAATACGCCGCGGCAGTCGCCGAACGCTATCCGTGGCTCGAGGACTACACGCCTATCAACGAGCCGCTGACGACTGCCCGGTTCAGCGCACTCTATGGGCACTGGTATCCACACTGCGCGGACACGCGTGCGTTCATCCGGGCGCTGCTGCACCAGGTGGCGGCAATTGGCCTGGGCATGCGTGCTATTCGCGCCGTGAACCCGTCAGCCCGCCTCGTCCAGACGGAGGACGGAGGGCGAGTGTACAGCTCGCCGCAACTGGCGCATCAAGCGGACTTCGAAAACCAGCGACGATGGCTGACATTCGACCTGCTGGGGGGCCGCGTCGACTCCCATCATCCCCTGCGGGCGTGGCTCGAGCGGAACGGTGCCGATCGCAGCGTGCTCGACCGCCTCCACGACGCGCCTGTCCCTGCCGATATCCTTGGCTTGAACTACTACCTGACGAGCGATCGCTACCTCGATCATCGGCTGGAGCTCTTTCCAGAGCACACGCACGGGGGCAACGGCCGCGATCGCTATGCCGATGTCGAGGCTGTCAGGATGCGTCCGGAGGGGCTGGCCGGCCACGCGACGGTACTGCTCGATACCTGGGAACGCTACAAAGTGCCGGTGGCTATCACGGAAGTGCACGCAGGCTGTACGCGCGAGGAACAGGTGCGCTGGGTGGTGGACTCCTGGCAAGGAGCGCTGGCGGCCGGGTCCAAAGGCGCCGAAGTGGTGGCAGTTACAGCCTGGGCACTCTTTGGGGGCTTTGACTGGAACTCGCTGTTGACCTCCGACGCAGGCGTGTACGAACCTGGCGCTTTCGATGTCCGCGCTACCCCTCCGCGTCCGACTGCTGTCGCCGCTGTCTTGAGAGCCCTCGCGGCACGAGAACCGCTGCCGCCCTGGTCCACGAGTCCCGGCTGGTGGCGCCGCGACGGGCGACTACTCGCGGCGTCGCAGACGCCGGTGCCCACACTTCGCGTTGACACCAGCACTTCGTCCCGGCCGCTCTTGATTGTCGGCGCGCACAGTACGCTCGGTTCCGAATTCGTGCGCGCCTGCAGGGCTCGAGGCATTGGATACGTGGCATTGGGACATGCAGACCTCAACGTCGCACGGGCGGAGTTAATTGATGACTTCATCTCAGGCCTGCGGCCGTGGGCCGTGGTCAACGCCACCGGGTTCGAGCGGATTGACGATGCCGAGAATGAGGTCGCGGCGTGCCTGGCGCTCAACACAGAGGGCCCTGCCCGGCTCGCCGCCGCATGTGCCCGGGAGGCGGCGAGGTTTGTCACGTTCTCGACCGATCTCGTGTTCGACGGGCGGGCGAACAGACCCTATCTCGAGACGGATCAGCCCGCACCTCTGAACACGTACGGGGTCAGCAAGCTCGCGGGAGAGCATCGAGTGCTTGCGACGTTGCCCGAGGCGCTGGTCGTGCGAACCAGCGCCCTGTTCGGCCCCTCAGACAAAGACACCTTTCTTGTAGAGGCGCTGACGACAACCGATAGCGGCAGCGAGTTCCGCGCGGCTGCGAACGTCCTCGTATCGCCGACCTACGCTCCTGATCTCGTAGACGCCACGCTGGACCTGGTGCTCGACGGCGGGTGCGGAGTGTGGCACTTGGCGAATCAGGGGTGCGTGAGCTGGTATGAATTTGCCGTGGCCGCCGCGCGAACATCGGGCCGCGAAGTATCGCGGCTTGTGCCGGCTACTGGGGCAGACATCGGGTGGATCGCACGCCGTCCGAGGCGGAGCCCTCTCGAGTCGATCCGGGGCGGAGGGATGCCCGACCTCGAATCAGCGATCGTTCGATTTGTGCGGGAGGGCGGCTGGTCGGTGGTCAGAGGCAGCGAGCGCGATGCACCGCTGCACGCCTAGCATCACTCGCGACGTATCGGCCGGACCGCCCTGTGGCTGATTCTTGAGAAAGATCATCACCGCCAGGCGGACTGAAAGAGAAACGACCACGGACTCCTCAGGTCCGTCACGGTCCGTGCGGGCATGCTCGAGCTACCGCCTGGTTATGTGGAGAGCACGACCTTTTCGCAGTTGTCTTCCTTCTTGAGGAAGATGTCGTAGCCCTTCGCTGCGTCGGCGAGCTGCATGCGATGAGTGATGACGACAGTCGGGTCGATCTCGCCGTTCTGGATTCGTTGGAGCAGCGGCCGCATGTAGCGGTGGACGTGGCATTGACCGGTCTTGATCGTCAACGACCGGTTCATCAGCGTGCCGAGCGGGAACTTGTCGACCAAACCGCCGTAGACGCCGATGATCGAGATCGTGCCGCCGTTGCGGCACGCCATGATCGCCTCGCGCACGGCTATCGGCCGGTCCGTCTCGACCCCAATCGCTTGCTTGGTGCGGTCGTAGAGATACTCGAACCCGTGCCCGTGCGCTTCGAGTCCCACCGCGTCGATGCAGGCGTCTGGCCCGCGTCCCGCCGTCATGTCCTTGAGGGTCTCAGGGACGCTGTCGACCTGTCTGTAGTTCACCGTCTCGGCCCCGCATTTGGTCCGCGCCATCTCGAGCCTGTAATCGAACCGATCGATGGCAATGACCCGTTCCGCGCCGAGCAGATAGGCGCTCCTGATGGCGAACAGGCCTACCGGCCCGCATCCCCACACCGCGATCGTGTCGCCCGGCTGGATGTTGCACATTTCGGCGCCCATGTAGCCGGTCGGCAGGATGTCTGAGAGGAAAAGCACCTGCTCGTCTGCACAGCCGTTCTCAATCTTGAGCGGACCCACGTCGGCGAACGGGACGCGGACGAGCTCAGCCTGCCCTCCGGCAAAGCCGCCGGTGAGGTGAGAGTAGCCAAACGCCCCCGAGGCGGCGTGCCCCATCAGTGTCTCGGCGAGCGCCGCGTTCGGATTTGAGTTCTCGCAGAGTGACCAGTTGTCATGCCGGCACTGCCAGCAGTTGCCACAGGCGATGGTGAACGGGACGACGACCCGATCGCCGACCTTCAGCTTCTTCACCGATCGTCCGACCTCCACCACTTCACCCATGAACTCATGGCCCAGGACGTCGCCCGTTTTCATGGTCGGCATGAAACCGCTGTAGAGATGCAGATCCGACCCGCAGATCGCGGTCGAGGTGATTCTGACGATCGCGTCGCTCTGGTTGAGGATCTGCGGATCGGGGACATCCCGGACTTCTACGTTGCGCTTGCCCATCCAGCATGTCGCCTTCATTGCCGCACCTCGCGCTCAGCTGCCTGAGCGGCACGTTGTTTCGACATCCCCTGCCCCGCCCCTTCTGGACTGCCGTCGGAGCGCACGACCTCGCCGGTCTCCATGACCTGCTTCAAGCGGCGCAGGTCGTCCAGAATCTGTTGCGCCGGCTCCTCGCCGAATAGTTTCGCAAGAGCGGCGCCCGCGCGTCCGGCGGGCGCTTTATAGAGGAGGTCCACATAAACCTCCGTGCCGCGGTCGGCGGGGGCCTCATCGAAGCGGACTGAGCCTTCGTGGAGGATGTCGCTGCCTTCGAGGGTCCGCCACGCAATCAACTCGGGGGGACGGTCCTCGAGGATCTCGGCGTCCCATTCGACGGTCTGGCCACCTGGCGCCGAGACGACCCAGTGCGAGCGCTGGTCCCCAGTCGACGTCACGCTGTGCACGTGCGTCATGAACCGCGGCAAGTTCCCGAACTCGCGCCAGAACGCATAGACAGCCTCTCGCGGCCGACAGATCGTCACCCCTTTGGTTACATGCAACATGATGGCTCCCTGGAACACTCGCTGACTTCAGTCGTCAGTACGTCGCTGTGCGGGCTGGCGCGTCAGATGGCCCCGCTATACCGCGTTTTCAGTGCGGTCGGAACCGAGTTGCTTTACGAGCTTGTTGTAGAGCCCAAAAATGAGGAACGTTGGTGCCCACTGTCCGACGAACACGCTTGCGTGCTTCTTGCCCACCATCTGCATCGTGGCCGACACCGCCATCGAACCGACTGCCATCCACAGAAACGCATCCGAAGGAAGCTTTGCGGTCTGCTTCTCGATTGCCTTCGCGACCTGTCCCTCCGAGCGCGCGTAGTCTTTGAGACCGGATTCAGTTGCCATCGTTTTCCCTTCATGGCGGCAGGAGTGCCGCATTTGCCAGACGCCACTCGCGAGTGCAATCGAGATGCCCCTCTGTGGACTCGGACCGGACTGGCAGACAATGCTGGTGGTGGGTCCCGAATCCCTCGGCGCAAGAGAGTTGGAAGAATGATCGTCAAGCAACCTGCAGCGCCCCCACGAGCCTGATCGCGGTTGAGTTCGGCTGAGGTGACCGTCTGAACTGCCGACGACAAGCCACTTGCTCAGTTCCACTCTTTCGGGTCTGCGTGCGGCCACATCGAGCGACGGGGAGTCTCAAGGCGATGCGAGCGGTGCATGAATCGCACTCAACTCGCTGGTCGGCCTAGTCGTCCGGTTTGACGGTTGCTTTAGATCAGCCGTGAATGCTGCGTGCGATTTGTTGCTTGCTTGAGCCGTCGCGCCCGCCGCTGGCTCTAAGACGCCAGAGCAGTAGCGACGCCGACCGGCGCGATGTCGAAGGTGAAATCCAGGTTGTCGTCCGGAGGCGACGGTAGGAACACGGTGCCGACTGGATCGCGTGCACGGCGCCGAAGCAGAACTGGTCACGCGGGCGCCAGCGCATTGCGTGTGGCCGGATGTCGACGAGGTATCGCAGCGTCGTCCGGCTTAGCATTTGCAGTCCGCCACTCCGTGGCGAAGACGCTATCGTGGCCAGAGCTAGGCCGTCGCACGTGGCGAGAGGTTGTTGATGACGATGTTCTCGGACTAGCGGCTCAGCTGTCGTACTACTTTTTCCTTGCGCTGTTTCCGGCGATCCTGTTTCTCCTCGCACTCGCGAGCTTCTTTCCTCTCTCACACATCACCGACGATGTCGGTCGCTCGCTCGGCCCGTTCGTGTCGTCGCAGGTCCTCGCGCTGGTCCAGGAGCAAATGCGACGGCTCGCCGACAACCAGAATGGCGGCCTGCTCACGGTCGGTGTGGCGGGTGCATTGTGGAGCAGTTCCGCGGCGCTCGTGTCGATCGTCGGCGCGCTGAACCGTGCGTATGACATCGACGAGGGACGGCCGTGGTGGAAAGTCCGAGCCGTCGCCATCGGCCTCACCCTCAGCGTGGCGGTGATTGTCCTGATCGCGTTATCGCTGATCCTCGTTGGGCCGACGCTCGCTGAGAAGCTCGGAGACACGACTGGTGGGGGCGCACTCTTTGAGTGGGCGTGGCTGGTACTGCAGTGGCCGTTGGTATTCACTCTCATTGCAATCGCGATCGGCCTGCTCTACTACTTTGGGCCGGATGCAGAGCAGGATTGGGCGTGGATCACCCCTGGTGCCGTCGCCGCCACCATTCTCTGGCTGCTGGCCTCGCTCATCTTGAAGTTCTACGTTGCGAACTTCACCGACTACGAAGGCTCGTACGGCACCGTCGGCGCCGTGGTCGTGGTGCTGCTCTGGTTCTACGTGTCCGGGATCGCCATCCTCACCGGCGCAGAGCTGAATGCCGAGATCGAGCACGCGTCCGCCTACGGAGAAGCCCCCGGCCAGAAGAATGCCCAAGGGAAACGGCTGATCGGCGCGCGGGCCGCGCGAGCGTTTCGGCTGCAGGAACTCGCGGGCGATCCGGTGGCCGCCGCGCAGCCGGCTCCATCGACTCCGACACCAACGCCGAAGCCCACATTGGGCGCTGTCGTCGCGAGTGCCATCCTGATCACGAAGTGGTGGAATCGGCGTGGCGCTCTCAAAGCGCGATCCGAAGTGGTGCGTACGCCATGACCGACCCATCGTCGAACCCTTCGCTCCGGGACCTTCTGCATGGCATCTCCACTGATGCCCGGCTTCTAACGTCGCAGACCCTGGCACTGACCCGGCTTGAGGTTTCCAGCGCCGCGTCGAAGCTGGTATGGTCAGGCGTCGGTGTACTGGCGAGTGTGTTCGTCGTTGTTGCTGGCGCTTCCGTCCTCGTCAGTGCACTGGTGCTGATCCTGATTGCTATCGGTCTGACCGCGTGGGCCGCCTCGACAGTCGTCGGTATCGTGCTGACCGCGGGGGGAGCGCTAGCCGCTCGCTTTTTCATCGGCGCGATTCGCCATACCGAGCTGGGCCTGAAGGAGACTCGAGAGAGCCTCCGTGAGACGCTTGAATGGTTGAAACTCCAAACCGGCAATTGAATCCTGAACAGGCGGCCAGCGGCACTCCATCCACGATGGAGGTGAAGGCAGCCATTCGCGAGACTCGTTCTCGCCTCGCGGCGCGGCTGACCGACACAGCGGACCGCGTCGACGCGATATTCACTCGCCCGACAGTCGCACAGGCGCAGCCACGTGATGGGGGGCTCGTCGGCGCCGCGATCAGCACGATCGCTGCGGCCGGTCGAACCCGGCGTGCCTGGAGCCATGCCAGGCGTACGGGGCTCGTCCGAAGAGCGGCGGTGGCTGTTGTGGCGGGTGGTATCGCCTTGGCGCTCGCCGCCAAGGCAAGGCGTGCCTGACCACCTTTCAGCGACCGCCTGCTGAGAGCAGGCCAAGAACGCCAAACGCACCAGCGCAAAGTGTTCGCGACCGGCGGGCAAACGATATTTGGTCCGCCGTCCCGAAGGCCAGCGGCACATGCCAGGCGTACCGCGAGGGGCCGATTAAAGAATTGGATGCTGTCGGCCGGTCGCAGGAGCCGGATAAGCCGCTCAAGGGAAGAAGTTCGCAGCGGTGATCAAGGCGAGCCTCTCGGACCGGCCGGTTCGACTCGCCGACTTCGTCGAGGACACACATGCGTCCGTCAGCACCGATAGCGTTCGGACAGGACGAACCTTGATCAGATCGTTCTCTCGACATGTCGCGTGGGCAACCGAACCGTGAAACAACTTCCTAGCCCCGCCCAGCACTGTCGACGCTGACGACTCCGCCGTGCCGCGCCGTCGCGCCCGTTCGGCGGGAATGCCGACGCCAGTATCGCGCACCTCGAACAACAGCTCGTCCCCCTCAGAGGTCACCGCCACGGAAGAGTGGCCGGTCTCGGGCGTATACTGCGCCGCGTCGTCGACCAGGTTCGCAATCAGATTCGACGCGACCTGCATCAACCGTGCGGCTTTCGGCTGTCCTGGATGGCCGCTTTACTCAAGCCCGCTTTGCATGCCGACAGGTCGTTCACGATCGCACCCAGCATCTCGTGCGCGTGATCGCGGAGTTGGCTGGAGTCATCGACCTGGCGGCCGGGGCGAGGGTGCGGGTGCGGGCGCCGCCTCGAACTGGTCGATGCTTTCCGCTTGTGCGTGTGTATGAACTCCGCCTAGGACATACGGGCGTTGCCACCTTAAGGCGGAGTTGTCCGCTCCCCCGTCCCCAGGCGCCCATCGGGAGGACTGGCGGGACTCGCGCGATGAGCTCGAGTAATGGTCGAAAGACGGTTGCGGGTGGGGGGTGCAGCGCTCCGGAGAAGAATGCCGGGCGGACATGTTTCGGCATTCGGCGTGGCCAGCGCCCTGTGCTTACACGCGGGAGGTCACTCTGACGGTGTCACCCGTCGTCGGGACCGAGAGGGTGCTACCGCATTCGTAGCAAATGAAAATCCGAAGTCCCTCGGTCCGCATCGCCACCGTCAACGGCTGTGGTCTTGGACAGATTGCGCATAGAGGATGACTGACAGGCGGAGACGGCATATCCAACATCAGTCTTCACGGCGACTAAGGCGGTCGCTTCCAGACAACAGGTGGATAGGATGCGGTGATGGTCGAAAACTGTACGCTGCCCGTTCATCGCGGATACGTCGCATCAGCATGGATGGCGTCAGCCGCGCTGCGCGCAATTCCGACACTAAGCGGCAGAGGTCGTTGGCTTCGTTGTGGAGCGGTACGGAGTGCACTCCGTAGAGGTTCGCAAGCGCAGTGCCGCCGAATCGCATTGTGACTCCCCGACCTGCTGTGCGCCTGCGCACACTGGAGCGCGTAGATGGGGAATCCTGATCGAACGATGCCGGGAAGCGTGTCCGAATGCATGCCGCGGTCGTATGGCGAATCGTACAGGCGCTACCGCACGTGGTTTGAGCCTCGCGTCAAATTGCGTTCACGGCTTCCGCAGGCAGACTGACCCCTCGCATCCGGAAGCATCCCGACGCTTGTCGACCATGCGTTCGAGCGCGGCGAGCGGCGGCATCTGAATTGCTCCCGTGAGCGCATGGCAAAAAGAAACAGTCGCGACGACGAAAAGGCGCAGCCGCTCGGTGACACCGGTGACGGTAATGCGGGTGTGCCGGCTGATCAGCAGGGAGTCTCGAATCGCCCTACTGACGAAGACTCGGCCGAATGGACCGAAACATTCGATGAGGACGAGGATGAAGACGACGATGTTGACAATGACGACGGCGACGACACGGCAGTGAACGAGTAGCGGCAAGACGGGGAAGCCGTCTTGCCGCCTATCTTCAATCAATCACCTTGTCGCCCTCCGAGCCCCTTGGGAACCTCACTCTCCTGGAGACTCGGACGACGTCAGCACCAAAACCGTGGCGCGAAACAGGTCACTCGAACTGAATGCTCACTCTGGCAACCGCGGCGTGGGCCTACGATTCGCCATCCTCGGCACTGCAGTTCTTGAATGTGTGCCCGGTCGTTTAAGTCCCAGCCAGTTGCCTAGCGCTGTGCGTCTGGGTTATTGAGCCATAACGTGGGCGCAGCGATTGCATCGGTTGTCTCCAAGAAACAAAGGAGTCCCAATGGCAGACAAGACCACGCGCACGGAGTGGAATGACGAAGACACGTACTGGCGGACTAACTACCGCGACAGGCCCTATGCCACGTCGGCTGGCCGCGAGTACGACTATTACCAGCCGGGCTACCGGTATGGCTACGAAGCGGCGGATCGATTCCAGAATCGAAGCTGGAGCGACGTCGAATCCGACTTGTCGAGCGACTGGAATACCTACGAACACCGTGGCAGTTCGACTTGGGAGCAGATGAAGGACGCGGTCAAAGACGCCTGGGACCGTGTCACGGGCAACCGTCCTGCCGGAGCGCGGTAGCCACAGGGGCTGCGGGCGCGATGGGCGCCCGCAGCCCACGGGCAGACTACGGAGTCCTCGACAACACGACGTGCGAACCTCGTCCGACGTCGCATTGCGGTCTGAGATCCGTTGTGGACGAGCGACGTCCCCATATGACTACCGGCGTCGGCGATCTTCACCGCGGGCCCGCACGACGACCGTACGCCGAGCGAGGCGGTTGTGGAGAGCCACGAGATCGAGGGCGTCGGAACATATCTCCGTTCCGCAATCGCCTCAGCGAGATGTGAGTGCAGGCGCTGAATGCCAAGCAACACCGCGTCGTCGACGGCGACCGTTGCAGGCGTTCACATCTCGCAGCCAGATCGCCTGATCTATCCGGATC
Source organism: uncultured Acidobacteriota bacterium (assembly GCA_963749835.1). Classification (GTDB taxonomy): domain Bacteria; phylum Acidobacteriota; class Vicinamibacteria; order Vicinamibacterales; family 2-12-FULL-66-21; genus JALZOC01. Next base: position 134,303 of record CAVVOD010000001.1, on the reverse strand, counting down.
AGGGAATCTCAAAGGTCCAGCTCGCGCGGTACTACGAGAGCATCGCCGACTGGATCGTGCCGCAGGTGAAGGGGCGTCCGCTGACGCTACTGCACTGCCCGGCAGGCGTCGCCTCGCCCTGCATTTTACCTGAAACATGCCAAGCAATGGGGGCCGAACGCGCTCCGCCGCGTCCGAATCCAGGAGAAGACCAAGGTTGGCGAGTATCTCGTCGCGGACAACATCCAGGCCGTAGTCTCGCTTGCGCAGATGGGCATTGTGGAAGTCCACACATGGAATTCCACCGATGACGACGTCGAGCGGCCGAACCGCATCGTGTGGGATCTAGATCCAGGCCCGGAAGTGGCTTGGAAGGACGTCGTCGCCGCTGCCAAGGTGGTGCACGACGTGTTGAAGGCGCTGGAGCTCGAGTCGTGGGTGAAGACGACGGGCGGGCGTGGACTCCATGTCGTCATGCCGATCAAGCCAGCGCGCGACTGGTCCCAGTGTCTCGCATTCTCCCGGGCCGTCTCCGAGGCCATTGAGCGTATCAGCCCAGAGCGGTACACGACGACGTTCGCGAAGGCCGGGCGAGAGCGGAAAATCCTGATCGACTATCTTCGGAATAACAGGACCAACACGTCGGTCTGCGCGTTCTCACCGCGGGCACGACCAGGAGCGATGGTCTCGATGCCCTTGCAATGGCGGGAGTTGGGCGGCGGGCCGGAGCGGTGGACGCTGCTGACGGCGCCGCAGCGGTTGCGCCGCCTCAAGACGGATCCGTGGGCAGGGTACGGGACGGCATCACAACGCCTGTCCAACGCGTCGATACTCGCCATCGCGCGCCTTTAAGATGCATGTGCGCATCTGCCGTTACCCCGATCACCTACAATACCTCTCGTCGGTGCGGCCGAGCAAATGCGAAGCTCTACACACGAACGTCGGTTGCGCACGGCCAAAGAAGGCGTCGCAGGAACCTTTGGCCTGCCTCGATCCCGTCCACTGCACCGACGACAGATCACACCAATACTTTCCAAACGGGAAGCAGCATCGTGCGTGCAAGGCGCACCGTGGTCTGGGAAGGCTAGGCCGATCCGAAGAACGAGGAGCGCTGTCAGTTGCTGCTGAGGTTCTAGGGTCTCGGTTGACGCCACGACCGCCAATGCCAGACAATCGCGCCATGTTCAAGCTCTTGGGATCTTACGTCATCGCTAAAGTCCTTGGCGGCGGACTTTTTCTGGCACTCATAATCTATTTGCTGCTTACTCTATTGGGTCGATGATTCACTGACGCCCTGTCGGAATCCAAGCGAATCACCGACCCCGCCTAGCCTTGGCCGAAATGCAGCCTTCGTCCATCGATGTCTCTCTTAGACCGTACTGACGAGTGGTACAGCATCACACGATTCTCCGCGATGCGGTCGTGTTGTATGCTTGATGCAGCGCATCAGCTTGCGATGCACGTCGGTGAGGGAGGTGAACATGTCGCGCTCTGACACAGCGCTTGATCTTGGAAAGGACGAACCGCTCGGCAGCTCGTCTTCCAATCCCCGCGCTGCACCATCTGCAGTTGGGCCCATGCGGACATCAGACTTTTGACCGAAGTGATGTGATCACACGCAGACAGACAACCCAGATTCGGTCACTCTGTCAAGTTGCTTTCGTCCTTGAGTCAGCACCTTCAAGCGGTACAGCCTGCACGGGCGGTAGAGAGCTTGTTTAGCGGGTCCGGAAGCGACACGCCTGCCTGACGAGTTCCGCATGACGACGCAACAGGCGAAGCCGTATCGACGTCGCGTGCGAAGTGTGGTCGTATCCCATTCGGATCAGAATTGAAGCTGCTGATTGACGGTCATGGCCTGATGATGACGTCGGTCGTGCGGTCAGCAGCCCAATATTTGAGACGTTTGGGCGGTGGCGGGCCGCGATGCTCGAAAAGGGGTTGGGCGTAAACGGCCGTGGGCGTTCCGAGCAGCGTCAGAGCGGGATCAAACTCCCAGTCTGCGGTAGATAGTGAATCTGTGCTCGCACGTGACGCACGTTGTAGTCCAGAACGGCTCCACGATGGTCGACTGCCGTTCGGCCTGGGTCGAACGCGTCTCAAAGAATTTATCGGCACGTTGCGGCGATTGACTTCGCTGCCCCTGATCACCTGCGAACATGAAATGATCTTCGTTGGTACTCGCGCGCTACCTGGTCGACAGCACGTAAATGCCCCACTGGCCGTCGCGGCGGCTGTGGAACGCGAGCCGGCGGCCATCCGGCGACCAGGCGAATTCCTCCGCCGTCGGATCCGCGAGCACGTGCCGCATCGAGCCATCGGCAAGGTCGAGAAGCCAGGCGCCGTGGCGGAAGACCTGGAAGATGATCTTCGTGCCATCCGGCGAAACGGCGGGCGTCCGCACCAGTTGCCCGTTCACAGGCGTCAGATAGCGAATGCCCTCGCCGGTGTGCAGGTCCATCACCATCAGTGTGTCCTCGTGGCTGTAGGCGATGCGGCGATCGTCGGGGAACCAGGAGGCCGACCACAGCTGACCATATCGATAGTTCGTGACGCGGCGCGCACGGCCGCCGACGGCGGGCTGCACCCACAGATTCCACACAGAGGGCTTGTGCGCTTCGGCCCGGATGTAGGCGAGCCACTCGTTATTCCGCGACCACGTCGGCACCGCGGCGTAGCCGGCACCGCTGACCCTGCGGACCTGCGAGCCATCCCGCTTCGCCACGTAAATACCACGCTCACCGTCCCGGTCCGAGTCGAACGCCACGAAACGGCCATCCGGCGATGGCTGCGCGTGATAGTTTCGCGATCCGTCATCGACGATTGTCATGATGCCCAGTCCTCCACCTGTGTGGCTGCTGGCGGTGGCGAGCTCGATCGCGCTGCGCGCGTCGCGCTCGCGGCCGGTGTGGAAGAAGATCGCCGTGCCGTCCGGCGCAAAGGCCGGAGAGAAGGCATTCGTATTCGTCGCGCGGACGGCCTGGATGGCCCTGACCTGCTCACCGACGTGTTCAACGGGGCCGCTCGGCGCGTCCCCCAGGGTATCGGCACGGGCCGCCGGCGGCGGGACGATCTCGCGAGCCGCTGAGGGGGTCCGCGGCACGCGCACGATCTCGTCTCTCAGTTTCACGTCCGCCAGGTTCGCAGCCGAATCGTTCGGTGCCGGTGCGGCGGCCGAAACCCCGGACGACACGCGCGCGGAGGCGGATGGCTGTGTCTCGGCATGCCGGTCGGTGATTCTGTCCACGACGACGAAGCCCACCGTAAACGACGCGACGAGTGCCGCCGCGGCCGCCAGTGCCCAGCGCCGCGATGAGTGAACCGGCGAGTCCGCTTCTCCGTCGGCGCCGAAGGATCTGGACATCCGGGGGGGGGCGGCGAGCGGCTGTGGCGGCTCGTTCGAGGAGGCTGCCGGTTTGCGGACCACGAGTGTCGGTCTCGGCGGGACGACGGTGGAACGGGGCGCCGATGGCGAAGGCCCTGCCGCAGGTGGCGGCGTCACCGGCGTCCCCGCCACAGCGATCGGCGCTTCGATCGGACGCGATGGGCGCGCGCCGCGCAGTAGGACGCCTCTCAGCACGTCGCGGCTCGCTCCCTTTTCGAACCGCTCCAGCGCGCTCGAGAACGCGCCCAGCGACGCGAACGGCGGGGCTTCGACCGCCTCCAAGGCGCGCGCGATGGCATAGCGAAGCGGCGCCGGCACGTTGGGCGTGCCCGCCGGCAGCAGCGCCAGCAGTACTTGGGCGACGCTCGCCACCGAGGGCATGCCGACGGTGCTGGTGCAGGCTACCGAGCCATCGGAGACGAGCTGGATGCTGTCGACAGTAGGACTACTGCAGGGGTGTGCCAGCACCGCCCGTGCGAGCGCAACCGCTTCGTGCGTTTCCAGGCGCACACCGCGCGCCAGCAGGTGAGACAGAGCGACTGTGAGCATCCGATAGGTGGTAAGTGCAAGACACGACCCATGCCGAGCCGACGTAGATAGGCCAGTAAATACAGTTCCGCTGTCCTATAGGGGGGAACGGCTGACCGATTAACCAGCCGCTCTTGGATGATCCAGCGGTGCGCCGCGGCGTACGAGGCATTCCGGCCCGTCTGGTTGGTCGTTCGGGGGCAGCGGGGACCAGCGACTGTTTGCCAACTTGCAGGTGCGATTCGACCGCTCGGATCATCTTGCACCGTGATCCCTGTGCTCACTTACCCCGACCCCGTCGCAGTACCGGATTGGCTGTCACAGGCGTTCGGATTTACCGTCCGCCTTCGCATCTCAAACCCCCGCATTCGGATGAAAGCCAACGATGGCTGCTTCAAGTTCGCCGACGGCACGGTGGCGCAAAACAACGCTCACCTGTCATGCAATTCGGGATCGAGAATGCCGAGGGGGCCCTGCGAGCGCGCCCGACAGGCCGTGGCTATCACTCCTGGCCGAGCGGCAAGACCAACATCTACGGCGAGCGCCAATACAACTCTGAGGACTTTTGCGGCCCTCGCTGAGATTCATGACCTACCGCGGACATCGCTCCGGAGAAATGGAGCGGCGGTACGTTTCATCTTGAGTGAATCGATCCTGGTCCGCCCCGAACGCTGTCGCACGACCTAAAGCCGCTCCGGCAGGAGTCCCACGCTCGCCACGAGCTTCGAGGGGAAAGTTCACGGAAACCGTGCCGGGCTCGAGGATCTGCTTCGAGCACAGTTCCTTCACATGAGGTCAGACGGACGGCGGTCTGTTCTTTGGGCATTCCCGCCCCGGAATTTTCAGCGAACAGCACGAACAGCTTGCGGCCGGTATCGCCGCTTGGGCGGCCGTGGCCCTGGAGAATGCCCGGTTGTACCGTGTGGCACGCGAAGCAGATCGGCTCAAGGACGAATTCCTGGCAGTTCTGTCGCACGAATTGCGGACGCCGCTGAACGCCGTCATGGGGTACGCCCGACTGTTGCGCGGCGGGATTCTCTCCGGCGACAAAGCCTCACGCGGCCTCGAGACGCTCGAGCGTAACGCCAGTGCGCTGGCGCAGATCGTCGAGGACGTGCTCGATGTGTCGCGCATCGTGTCGGGCAAGGTCCGGCTCGACGTGCAGCCGGTGGAGGTGTCGCTCGTGGTCCACAATGCCGTTGCCACGGTGCAGCCGGCCGCCGACGCCAAAAGCGTGCGCCTACAAACGATCATCGATCCACGCGTCGGCCCGGTCTCTGGCGATCCCGATCGGCTGCAACAGGTTCGCTGGAATCTGCTGTCGAATGCGGTGAAGTTCACGCCGAAAAAGGGTCGCGTGCAGGTCCGCGTGGAACGCGTCAACTCACACATCGAGATCGTCGTCAGCGACACTGGCGTCGGGATCCGACCGGACTTTCTGCCGCACGTGTTCGAGCGGTTTCGCCAGGCCGATGCCGGACTCAAACGCGCCACAGGTGGACTGGGACTTGGACTGTCGATCGTGAGACACATCGTCGAGATGCACGGGGGCTCTGTGCACGTGGCGAGCGAAGGCGAAGGACGCGGGGCGACGTTCCGGATCCGGCTGCCATTGATGATTGTCCATGACGATGGATTGCGCGAACCGCGCGAGCACCCGCGTACGGAGAAACGCGCGCGCTTGACCAGTCTGGAAAATCTGGCGGGGGTGCGCGTGCTCGCGATTGACGACGAGGAGGATGCGCTTGGCCTGCTGCGCGTCGTGCTCGAAACCGCCGGCGCCGAAGTCATCACGATGGCATCAGCGCTCGACGCGATAGGACGTGTCGCCGAACTCGCACCAGACGTGCTGGTGGTCGATCTGGGCATGCCGCACATGGACGGCTTCGAGTTCATCGCACGGATTCGTGGCTCCGACAATGACGCCGTGCGCGACATTCCGGCCGCGGCGCTCACCGCCTTGGCGCGCTCGGACGACCGCACGAAGGCGCTTCGGAGCGGCTTCGAAATGCATCTCGCTAAACCGGTCGATCCCGGCGAGCTGGTCGCGTCCGTCGCCACCCTCGTCGAGCGCGCAGGCAGGCGACGCTAACCGTCCTCTCAAGGACACCGGCCATCGTCTCCCTGAATCGAACTGCTCTGGCTTCGGAGATCCGGCAACGGCGGCTCCTGTCAGCCCCTATCGCAATAACCGGCCCGGAGCTTGAAATCCGTCGCTGCAGGCAATTGCGGCTGGGACGTTGCTCGGCCCGGTCGTCGCCTCCTGCGTTGCGCGCGAGGACAGTTGATCCCCGCGGTCGCCTGGGCGGACGCCCCAGGCCACGAGTACATCGGACCACCGCGACCGAGCGCCACTCCCCTATTCGGCCTTGTGGCTCCGCCGGCTCCGTTTCTCCAGGGCTGCCAACGTGGAAACGCATGATGTGTGTGCCCATGACTCCCGGAGGGGCCCACTACACGACATCCCTGCGCCTCGTGCGGCTCACTCGTGAGTTCGAGCCGTTCGTGACGGCAGTTTGACGCTTCATTCTTTGTACTCACGCCGACCAAGATGTCCTGGCAGGAGACTTCGAAATAGCAGAGTATTTCGTGGCCCATCTCTCACAGAGATCGCGGCACACGATGGTCGCGGTGGGATCTGACGCTCTGACGACCTCTCCACGGGCCGGCCGGTTCAGATGGTCGGCGCTACGACCCAATTTTCGACCGGCGGCATTCCGACTACACCGGAGGCATTGGCCTTCTGCGCTGGCACCGCGAGCTGTTCCGCCCGATCAGGGAGTCGGAAGGGTTCACCGTCTATGAGGCGGGGTCGTGGCATTTCGATTGCGACAGCTGGCGGGACTACCGATCCTGACATCCCATTCGAGGGGCTGCCGCGGGCCGGCGACCTGAACGGATCGATTGCAGCCGCGCGTCCAGGGGAGGATCAAGTGCTCGGACGCGCTGCGGCTCGCTCCCCCGGCTCGACGCACGGCTCTGCGCCTGTGCGCCCGCCCCGTTCCGTTGCGTCCGACTTGAGAAACACGACCGCGGCAAGGATGAGTGCGGACGCCCCGAGCACCCGCGGCGTCAGCGGTTCGCCGGCGAATGCCCATCCGAGCAGGACTGCGACCACCGGATTGACGTAGGTGTGAGTGGCCACGAGCGTCGCGGAGCAGCGCTCGAGCAGCCACGTATAGGCGGAAAAGGCGACGACCGAACCGAAGACGATCAGGTAGGCCAAGCCAAGAAGCGAGCGGCCGGACACCTGGCTGGGCTCAAAGCCGGCCATCTCGCCGGTCGCCAGGCTCGTGGTCAGCAACAACCCGGCGCCACAGAGGAGTGTCGTCGCGGTCCTCACGAACGGGTCGCGCGGCAACGAAGCGGTAGCTGTGTAGCGAATGCCGAGCGCCCACGACGCCGCGCCCAACAGAATGGCGGTCGAGCCCAGGAGTTGATGTGACCCTGCGGCCAGCGCTTCTGGGGACACCAGCAGCCCGACGCCGATCAGTCCGGCCGCGAGCCCTACGCCTCTCCGCGTGCTCCATTTCGAACCGCCTGGCACGGGCATCAACAGCGCAATCCACAAGGGCTCGGTCGCAACAAGCAGCGCTGCAACCCCTGACGGCACCGTCTGCTCGGCCCAGTGCAGGGTGCCATGACCGATGAGAAAGAACAGCACGCCAACCACAAGGCTGGCGCGCCACTCGGCGCCGGTGAGTCGCGCCTTCCAAGCGCGTGCCCACGCGAACAGGACGAGCCCGGCGACTAGGTGGCGGACGCCTGCCGTCGCCAGCGGTGGAACGGTCTCGACCGCAACCTTGATCGCCAGGTAGGTCGAGCCCCAGACCACGTAAATCGCGAAGAAGGCGAGCAGGACCCGCAAGCTCAGCGGCCCCAACCCAAGTGCAACCAGCAAACGAGCCATGACAGGTTAGACGCTATCAGTCTATGTCTAACCCGTCAAAGTCATCTTATAGGTTAGACTACCCACATGACCCGACCTGCCGTTTTCGAGTTCGTCGCCGGGCACGTCGCACTCGACTTCGTCAATACCGTCGACTGGCGGTGGGATCCCGAGCGGCGGCACGACCTTCTCGCTGCCGTCCACGATCTGATCGCCTGGGCGACCAAAGCGGGGGTGGTGTCGGCCGGCGATGCGCGGGCCCTGACCGCGGCCGCGGAAGGCGATCCCCGCCGCGCTGGCGTTGCCCTGCAACGGGCGCGGCGCGTCCGCGAAGTGCTCGCCCGAGTCTTCGAAGCCGAGGCAAGTGGACGCCGGCCGGCGACCGCGGACCTGCGGCTCCTCAACGCTTTCACGCACGCGGCGTTGGGACGGCGGCGTCTGGAACTTCGCGGCGGCGACTACACCTGGGCCTGGGCCGCTGCGAAGGGACGGGCGCTGGAGGCCATTCTCTGGCCCGTCGTCCTGGCGGCCGCCGAGCTTCTGACGTCGCCGGCTCGGTCGAACGTCCGCGCGTGCGCGGCGAACGATTGCGGCTGGCTGTTCCTCGACACTAGCCGGAGCCACCGGCGGCGCTGGTGCACCATGCGCAGCTGCGGCAATCGCGCCAAGGCGCGGCGCTTCTATGCGCGGACGCCTCGAGACGGTAACGCACCTCCCGGCAAACCGCAGTCTGCGCGCTGAGAATCGCGTGCCTTGTTCCCATACAACAAGGCAATCGTTCGAGCAAACACCGACATCAGCGCCATCGAGGCGGAACTGGCAGCAGCGCGCCAGGAGGATTGGACCTATCGAATCAGAGCACGCCCTCGAAACTCGGACTTGGCTGCGTTTCGACGTCGCTTAGGGCGCAGAACGGTTAGAAGCCGAAGCGGAGCGCGAGATGGGTCGCCCGACGGACGACGGATCGCGTGTCGTCTGACCGAAACACCGTGGTGAGACGTCGCAGTCCCCGAAACTTCGAGCAGGTCCAGGAAGCGAGCATCTACGTGATTCACGTCGACGGCGCGGGACTGCGAAGGTTCACACCGGCCGGTGTGTTTGCCGGGTCGCCGACGTGGTCGGCGGATGGCAAAGACATCGCTTTCTACGAAATGAGCGTCGAGCAGGCGTTTGATGCCCGCTTTGGCGCATTCGCCAAGTCGATCTTCGATGAAAAAGGCGGAATGGCATTTGCGCCTTCCTGGTCGCCGGACGGAGAGTGGATTGCCTTTGGCTTCGGCATCTTTTTCGAGGGCAGATCCAAGCCGGCTCGCATCATGAAGGTTCGCGCGGATGGGTCTGAGAAGCAGGCACTTACTGAAGGGGCTACCAATAGCGGATTCCCCAGCTTTTCGCCCGACGGCACGCAGATCGTCTACCGCGTTCTTGGTGAGCACGAACGGGGCCTCCGCATCTTGAACTTCGCTGACGGCTCGATCAAGACCCTCACGACTGAACCGGACAACTTTCCTGCCTGGTCGCCGCACGCGAGTGTCATTGCGTTCACGCGCGCCATCGACGGCGCGTACGATATTCTTTCCATCCGCCCTGATGGCATGGATCTCAGGCGCCTGACGACGGCTCCCGGGAACGATGCTCATGGCGTGTGGTCTCCCAACGGAATACACATTTTGTTCAGTAGTGCGCGCTTGGGGTTCAAGGACGAATCGCCGCTCTATGATCCGCTTGAATTTCAACCCCATAGCGAGCTGTTCATCATGAACGCCGACGGTTCTAAACAACGGCCGCTGACCGATAATAAAGACGAAGAAGGGACGCCCGCGTGGCAGCCGCGACTGACCGCGAAGTAACTTCTGCTACCGCACGTCCCGCAACGTACGCAGGTCTCATGATTTGTCGAAACCGAACGTGGCAGTGGCGGGTCTCGCACGACCGCATCGACTACGACCGAGCGGCTAGCTCGACGGGGGGCGATTGCAAACATCTTGATCCGCACCACCTCCGGCTGCTGATGTTGGCGGCTGAGGCGTGGGATCGCTGCGCGGAAGCACGCGAACTGCTCGCTGCAGACGGACTTGCGCCTGTCAAGGTGCCATCGAGCGCGGCATGAAGAGCGACACTTCGGCACCCGAGGCCCAAGTGGGTGCTCAAATGGCCCGAAGGAAACTGCGCGTGTCATCACGACGAGCACCCAGTGCGTGCAGAGCACGGCCGATTCGCAATGAAACAAGTCGAGGCTCCACAGACTGTCCTTCGCGTGACCGAGGACGGTGAGCCAGGAACGCCCAGCCGAGTCCGGTGCGGACCGATAGCGAACGGCGAGGATGCGCCGCACGACGTCCTTGTTGATGGGAACGCCGAAGGCCAGCGCGATCTGTTGCGCGATCCGAGGACAACCCCAGGACGGATTCCGCTGTTTCATGTCGACGACCAGGGCGATGATTTCCTGGGTGGGTCCCTTTGGACCAGGCTTCGTCCCCGCCGTGGACGAGAACAGCCGCCGATATTTCCGCTGCGTCAGCGCTCGATGAAGGCTCAAGAGCGTTGAGGGTTTGAGGACGGTCGCGGAGCGGATCAGCCGGCGGGGGCGCATGAGGAGCGCGCACACGCCGACGACCATGCGATCGGATAGACGCAGAGTCGGGACCGTTTTCGGGAACGATTGAGGATCAGCAACTGCTGCTTGACGAGCACGGATTCGGCGACCACGGAGCGCGCCCCGCCCGGACCGGCCAGGCGGGCGATTGTCGCCAGCAGATGCAGAAACAGGACGGCCAGATCGCGCACCGCACAATCCTAGCAAGATCGCGAATTCTCAGAAACGCTCACGAATCTACAATTCGCCATGGACAGGCCTGGCAGACCGCAGTCCTTCGAGCTCACGGCCATAAGCCAGTCTGGATCTGGAAGAAGAAGACGGGGCCGAACGACAAAGGCAGCACGAGGCTGAGCCCTGAATCAGAAGCGGCCTATCGGGCGATTAATCTGCACTTCCACGACCTCCGGCACGAAGGCGGCTCGCGTCTGCTCGAGGCGGGTTGGCCCGTGCATTACGTGCAGCACATGCTCGGACACGCGTCTCTTCAGCAGACCAGCACGTACCTCAACGCGACGCTGCGAGGCCTCCACGAATCGATGAGAAGCCTCGATCAATCGCGCCCCGCTTGCAAACCGCTTGCAAACAAACCCGCCCGCGGCTTCCGGCCTGTTCGCAAGCAGGCTCCCGCCAGAAACGGGAAGTCCTTCTGTCACTGAGTGTTGAGAGTGGCGGGGTCGACGGGACTCGAACCCGCGGCCTCCGGCGTGACAGGCCGGCGTTCTAACCAACTGAACTACGACCCCGCAAGGGTATTTCTTTCGTGTGTCCTGACGTGCCCGAAGCCCGCGCTGCCATCCCTTCGACCGCATGACCCGAAGGTTGGCTTGCCCGCCGAAGCTCGCCAACCCCTTCTTGCTTGCCGAGACGAAGCGCGCACCCAAATCACGCGCGAAGTCTGGTGGGCGGTACAGGACTCGAACCTGTGACAGCCGGCGTGTAAAACCGGTGCTCTACCAACTGAGCTAACCGCCCTACCTGCCCATGGTGGGCCCGCCGACCGTCCAGCCGAACACCAATTATAGTCACGAACCAACCAAAGGGGCAATCCCGGCGGCCGCTCTGTCAAATCAGGCCGGCTTTCCTGGCGAACACCGCCAGCACGAGGAGCAGGCCGAGCAGCGCGCGGTATTCGCGGTTCCGCACGGCGCGCGCGAAGCTGAACCGACGCGGCACCCCATCTGCCATACCGGCGCGGTACGCCGGGTACGCGGCGCCGAACTTGTCCGTCAGGTGCGCCTCCTCCGTCCGGACGGCCGCCGTCAGGGTGACGATCAGGTACACGAGCACCAGCACCGCCACGATCGGACTCGCGGACGCCACGCCAAGCCCGACGCCGATCAACGTCGACCCGAGATACAACGGGTGCCTGGTAAACCGGTAAGGGCCGGACATCGTGACTTCGCGCCCCTTCTCGAGATGCCCAGCCGCCCAGACGCGAATCATTTCACCCACGACGGCGACGACCCCGCCCGCGATCAGACTGGTCGGAGTCGGGCGCGCCAGCCAGATCGCCAGGACCCCGAAGATGAATCCCATCGTGACGCGAAGCCGCGCGATACGCCGGAGGAGCGTCATGGCTGGAGGCGCTGCTGAACGGCCGCTGTGACTTCTGAGGCGGGGATGCCCGCCAGGCACCAGGCGCTCTCGCGGCAACGCCGCAGGTAGTGGCACCGGCACGATGCAAACCGCGACACGGCCAGATCGTGCGGGTCCCAGGGCCCGTTGCGATCGGGATCGGTCGGGCCGAAGATCGAAACGGTCGGCGTCCCCGCGGCGGTCGCGATGTGCAGCGGTCCCGTGTCGCCGGAGACCATCAGTGCAGCGGCGCGACAGAGCGCCAGCAGATCGGTCAGGTTCGTGGACGGCGCGCGCTCGGCGGCGCCGTCGGACGCGTCGACGACAGCCTGCGCGAGCGCCTCCTCTCCCGGCCCCCACAGCACGAACGACGGCAGGTGCCGCACCTCCCGCAGAAACGCGGCCACCTGGCCAAATCGCTCCGGCGGCCATCGCTTGTTCGGCCATGCCGCGCCGGGATTGATGAGCGCAAAGGGGCGGCCACCGAGCGTCGCGCGGATGCCCTCGACTGCGGCGGACTCGACGTGCGCCAGCGGAAAAGTCATCTGCTCGTCCTCGATCCCAAGCGTCCGCAGGAGCCGGAGGTTCTTTCGGATGACATGCTCATCCTGCGAAGGCGGATCGCCCTCCACAGACGGCTCACCCCCTGTCGCCGTGTAGAACGGCCAGGCGCCCTTCTCGCGAAGGTGCCAGATCGAAAACCCGACAACGCGTGGCGCACCGGACGCGCGCGCAAGGACGGCCGACTTCAGGAGTCCCTGGAAATCCACGGCACAGTCGTACCGCACCTGGCGCATCGTGCGCACCACGTCCGCCCACCCGGCGAGCGTCGGTCGTTCGAGCACGATGCTGCGATCGACGCAGGTGACGAGGTCGACCAGTGCCCGGTGCTTCGCATCCACGAGCCAGTCGATGCGTGCGTCGGGATAGGCCGCTCGCAGGGCCGCCGCGGCTGGAACGGCATGGACGATGTCGCCGAGCGCACCGAGCCGGACAATGAGGACGTTCATCCGCGAATTCGCGAGAGCAGATCGCGCGTGGAATGATCCTTCCGGTCGCCGACGATCGCGATCCGCCCGCCGTACGCGGCCACGGTGTCCCGCTCCGGCACGGTCTCGACGGTGTAGTCCGTTCCCTTGCAATGGACATCCGGCTTCAGCAGCGCCAGCAGCGGATCCACGGTCGGCTCCGAAAAAATCGTGACGTAGTCGACGCCGGCAATCGCCGCCACGATCTCGGCGCGATCCTCCGCCCGCAGGACCGGGCGCCCGGGTCCTTTCGCCCCCGCCGCCACATCGTCGTTGACGGCGACAATCAGCCGATCCGCCTCGGCGGCCGCGGCCTGCAGGTATCGGACATGACCGACGTGCAGCAGATCGAAGCAGCCGTTGGCGAACGCGATCGTCAGGCCGTCGCGGCGATCGGCCGCAACGCGGGCGACAAGCTGCTCGCGGCTGACGACTTTCTCAGCCAAGATCGGTGAGCACTGCCTGGCGCAGCTCCCCTGCGCTGACGGTCGCGGTGCCGCGCTTCATCACCACGATGCCGCCGGCATAGTTCGCAAGGTGGGTCGCCTCGAGGAAGGTCGCGCCCGCGGCGAGCGCGAGCGTCAGGGTCGCGATCACGGTGTCTCCAGCGCCCGTGACGTCCGCGATCTGATCGGATCCGAAGATCGGCACGTGGACCGTGGAGCGATCCTTCTCGAAGAGCGCCATGCCGCGGCTGCCGCGCGTGATGAGCACCGCGGCGGACCGCGTGCGTTTCAGCAGCTCTCGCCCTGCTTTCTCCAGCGTCCGCATGTTGTCGCCGATGCGGATGCCCAGGATCTCCTCGACCTCCGACTCGTTCGGTGTGCAGGTCGTCATGCCCTTGAAGCGCAGGAGCGCGTAGCGTGAATCCACCATCACCGGGGGGGCGGCGCGCGTGCGCCGACGAAGCGTCTTCTGCGCCTGCGCGACCAGCGCAGGCGTGACCAGGCCGCTGCCATAGTCCGAGACGAGCATGGCGTCCGAGCGCGACGCAGCCGCCATGAGCCGCGCGGCGACCGCCGAGCGATCCGCGTCTCCCAGTTGAGGCCCGGAGGACCGGTCGATCCGCACCACCTGCTGCTTGGCCGAATGGATGCCCCCCGCGAGGATGCGCGTCTTGGTCGGCGTGCGAAACCCGCGCGCACGCACGATCCCACGGACGTCGGCGCGCTCCCGCATCGCGTCGAGCAGCCGGCGGCCCGTATCGTCCTGTCCCGCGACGCCGACCACGACCGCCGTGCCACCGAGCGCGGCGACGTTGCCGGCGGCATTTCCCGCGCCGCCCGGGACAATGGCGGTCGAATCGTAGTTGAGGATCAGCACCGGCGCCTCTCGCGACACGCGCGCGATCTCGCCGTAGATGAACTCGTCCACGATCAGGTCGCCGAAGACGAGCGTGCGCACGCTCGTGAACCGCTCGATGAGATCGACGAGCCGTCCGGGATTGATCGACGCCTGGTGCTGGGACGCCATCATGCCGCGCGCAGGATCCAGGAGGCCGCTTCCATGACGTTGTCGGCGATTGCGGCGGGCTGGACCGCGGCCTTCGGCGATGCCTCCTGCGTCCGGCCGTATCCCGTGCGGACCAGGATGCCGCGCGCGCCCACGCGCTGACCCGCCTCGAGATCGTGCCAGCGATCGCCGACCACGAACGAGCGGCCAAGGTCGAGCCCGAGCTCTGATGCTGCTCGCGTGAACATCCCGGAGCGCGGCTTGCGGCAGTCGCAGTCGTGCCTCAGGGCCTCGATGACGCCGTCCGGGTGATGGGGACAGTAGTAGAAGCCGTCGATGCTGGCGCCTCCGAGCGTGAGCCGCTCGGCAATGTGACGATGCGCTTCGGCGACGAACGCCTCCTTGAAAATGCCCCGGGCGATCCCGGCCTGGTTCGTGACGATCACGACCGCAAAGCCGCCGCGATTGAGCAGCCTGACGGCATCGACGCTGTACGGAAAGAACACGAGCCGTTCGAGCCTGTCGAGATATCCAGCCTCTTCGAGCAGGGTGCCATCGCGATCGAGAAATACCGCCGGTCTGTTGACCATCTATGCTCCGGCGCGCCCGCGCCCACTCTCAAGACGTGTCGATACGGCCGCGAACACCGCGCCCGCCGTGATGCCTTTCATACAGCGATGATCGATCGGACAATCGCGCAGCATGCAGGGCCGGCAGAACACGTCGTGAATGAGCACGTCGTGACCGCCCGGAGGGGCCGTGACCCGATCGTCCGTCGGTCCGAAGATCGCGACGACCGGCACGCCCAGCGCCGCCGCCAGGTGCATGGCGCCCGAATCGTTCGAAACGAATGCGTCGCACCGCGCGAGCACACCCGCCAGCAGCCGCAGGTCGGTCCGCCCGGTGAGATTCACGACACGCGCGTCCGGTGGCAGCGACGATTCTATCTCACGCGCGGCGTCGCGATCTCCGGCGGCGCCCACGAGGACACAGGTCGCGCGGCGCGTGCCTGACAGTCGTGCGATCACGTCAGCCACCCGCGCTGGAGGCCAGCGCTTCGCATGCCCGCCTGCCGCACCAGGCGCAAATCCAACAATCGGGGTGGCGCCGTCCACTCCGTGCTGCACGAGAAGCGCCATCGCGCGAGTGTCCGTCTGGGCCCTGACGGACACTCGAGGCACAGACTCCGTGACCTCAATACCAAGGCCTCGTACGAGGTCCGCGTAGTAGGCAGTCTGGTGCACGTGGCCCGCCGGCTTCTGAACCGGACGGCTCAACAGCCGGGTGCGGAGGTTCCCGCGGTAACCCCAGCGATCCGTGATTCCCGCCCGTCGCGCCGTCCAAGCCACGCGGAACGAGTTCGGCAGCAGCAGCGCCGCATCGAAGTGACCATCGGCCAGCACACCGACCTCGCTGGACGTGGTGATGGGCAGGAGCTCGTCCTGCGCGGCAGGCGTCTGCTCCTCGAACAGCGGGACGACCGACGGAATGGCAGCGATCGTAATCCGCGTCTCCGGCAACGCGGCGCGAACCGCACCGAGGGCCGGCAGCGCCATCACAGCATCGCCGAGCCAGTTCGGCGCACGGATGACGAGCCGGACCGGCGCGGCGGATGACGACTCAGGACTCAAGGCTGGACTCCGACTTGATCGCGGGCTCCTCACTGCTCGCGGCCGGGAACATCCCGCGGACCTTCTCTCCATCGGGGACGTCGCGCCAGCGCCGGTGCATCCACAGCCAGAGGTCCGGATACCGCCGCACATACATCTCCAGCACGTCGGTGCATCGCTGCGTGAACTCGCGCAGCGCGTCCTCATCGTCTCCGCGAGGCGGCTCGACCGCGTGCTCGTACACCATCCGGAAGCGCCCTCCCGGCAGTGGCAGCGCGAACACCGGCAGGACCGGGGCACCCGTTCGGAACGCAAGCGCCGCCAGCGCTGACGTCGTCGCCGCGGGACGGTCGAAAAAATTCACGTAGACGGCGTCTGCCGGCTGCATGTGCTGATCGATCAGGAACGCCACGGCCTGGTTCGCCTCGAGCGCCCGCAGTACGCGGCGGATCGCGCCGCGCCGGTAAATCACGGTATTGCCCGTGCCGTTCCGCACGGACTCGAGCAGGTCGTGCAGCAGCGGGTTGTCGAGCGGACGCGCCAGCACCGAGATCGGCTTCATGGCGAGAGCATGGACGAGCGCGTGGATTTCCCAGAAGCCGAAATGCCCCGTGAAGAGCAGGACACCGCGCCCGTGCGTGTGCGCCTGGATCACACGCTCCTCGCCCGCGAACTCCACCCGCGCGAGCATCTGATCCGGCCGCATCGTACTGAACTTCAGCAGCGCGGCGAGCAGCCGCCCGAAGTGCGAGAACATCTGCCGCGCGATCGCCCCGCAGTCCGGTTCGGAACGGCCGGGAAACGCGGCGCGCAGGTTCTTCACCGCGAGCCGACGGTGGCCGCGGTCGAAGAGATAGAACGCCTGGCCCAGCAGCGTTCCCGCACCGAGCACCGCACCCATCGGCAGCATACGCGCCGCAGCCACGACACTCATCACGGCCACATACTCGAGTCTGTGCCGGATAGATGGTCTGACCCGCGCCGTCTGCGCCCGGACGGGAAGCTGCTGATCCATCAAGATCGGGACTCGGGATTCGGGATTCGGGGCTCGTGGAGCGGGATTCGGGACTCGTGGGGCGGGATTCGGGAATCGTGGGGCGGGGTTCGGGAATCGGGACTCGGAGTTGGAAAATCGGGGTTCAGAATCATGTCACGCGCCGCGCCCACGGATTCGGCCAGCCAGCGCCGGAATTCGGGGAACGGGACCGGCTCCATTGTAAGCGGCACCCACCCGGCCGGCATGGGAAACGGCCGGTGAGGCAGCAGGCGGACGTAGTCCTTCTCGGTTGTCAGGTACCTGCAGCCGCGCCCGATGCCTCGGCGCGAACGAACATGCGCCGGACGTCAGTCGAGGAATACGGATGGTGATCCGGAAACGCCAGTGTCTCGACGAGGGTATGACCGGCCTTCCGCAGGTCCTCGAAGAACCGCGCCGGCGAGGCGATTCCCGCAACCGCGAGGACGGGCCCCCGCGACCCGGCAGAAAGCGGATCCACGCCGTGGTTCCCGCCGGACCAGATCGGCGTCCCGATCGCGCGCGTGACCTGGAAGATCGGGATCTCCATCCCGCGCATATCGATCTCGACGTCGTCGTCCGCCGCGATGATGGCGTCCGCGACGATGCATGTGTCCAGGGGTTCGCGCAGCCGTCCGCCCGGCAGCGTCACCGGGCGCGACACGTCCTCGCGGCCGATGATGAGGATGTCGATGTCCCGATCGAGCTGCAGGTGCTGGAACCCGTCGTCCAGCACATGGATCGTCGCATTCAGCTGGTGTTCGGCCAGGCGGCCCGCGAGATATCGATCCGGCGAGACCAGAACCGAGACACCTTCGAGCTGCCGGGCGAGCATCAGAGGCTCGTCCCCCGCACGTCCGAGATCCGAGCGGATCCCCTGACAGTCGCGCACAACGACCACCCCGTCCACCGGCTGCGTTCTCGCGTAGCCGCGACTCAGGATCGCGGGCCGCTCCCCCATCGCGAGCAGTTCCCTCGCGATCGCCGCCACCATCGGCGTCTTGCCGCGGCCGCCGACCGCGAGGTTGCCGACGCTGATGACGGGGCGGCGCAGCCTGCGGCGAAGCTCGGGCCTCGAGGCGTACCACTCGCGCCGTCGGCGAGCAACCGCCCCATAGAGCGTGCTAAGCACGGTATCCCTTCACCGGATTCTAGTGTCCTGACCGCGTGGATCGTGGCATAAGTCCCGGAACGCGGCGCCCGGCGGGCAAGGCGCGACGACTGAGAATATTGGGCATATTTGAGGGAGGAGCAACGCCGCCCCCCGGGATGCCCCGCCTGGGAATTATGTCGCGAACCACGCGGTCAGGACACTAGCCTAGAGCCGCCTGAACGGACGGACCACACTGCCCGGATTGTCCGGCGGGAGCAGCTGCGCGATCGCGGCGAGGGTCTTGTTGCGGGCGCCGCGGTTGGCTTCGACGAGCGCGCGCGCACCGGCCCCGAGGGTCGCCCGGCGAACAGGATCCCCGAGCAGGCCCTGCAGCACCGGCTCGAGCTCACGCCCCGTCGCCACCTGGATCGCGGCGCCGTTGTCGAGGAACGTCCGCGCAATTTCGGTGAAATTGTGCATATGCGGACCAAAGACAATTGGCTTCCCGAACACCGCCGGTTCGAGGATATTGTGGCCTCCAGCGTCCACGAGGCTGCCGCCCACGAAGACGACGGTGGCCACCTGATAGATCTGGGCGAGCTCGCCCATGGTGTCGAGAATGACGACGTCGCAGCGGGGCTCGGCGTCGACGCGAAGTTCGGTACGGCGCGCGACGTTCCAGCCGGCGCGACGGGCCAGCCGCTCCACCTCGTCGAACCGCTCGGGTTTGCGGGGCGCGATGATGAGGAGCGTGTTCGTCATCGTCGCTCGAATCCGCTGAAAGGCGTCGAGCACGGGCTCTTCTTCGCCCCGAAGCGTGCTGGCGGCGATGATCACCGGGCGGCCGGCGGACAACCGGAAGTAGCGCAGAACGCGGTTGCGGCCGCGATCGGCCGACGCCGACGCACCGGGAATCTCGAGCGAGTCGAACTTCAGCGAGCCGGTCACGACGACCCGCGGCTGCTCGGCGCCGATGTCGACGATGCGCCTGGCGGACTCGTCGCTCTGCATGCAGAAGCGATCGACGTGGAGCAGGACGCGGCGAAAGAACGGCCGCGCGAGACGGTACCGAGGATACGAGCGCGACGAAATGCGCCCGTTGACGAGCATCGTGCGGACGCCGTCGCGATGGCAGGCCCTCAGCAGGTTCGGCCAGAGCTCGGTCTCCATCATAATGAAGAGGCGCGGTTTCACGAGACGGAGCGTCCGGTTTACGATAAAGCCAAGATCGAAGGGGAAATAGAAGACTTCGTCAACATATTGGACGTTGTTGCGGGCAATCTGCTGGCCCGTCATCGTGGTGGTCGACAGGAACAGACGCAGCTTCGGGTAACGCTCGCGCAGCTCCGGCAGCAACGCGCGCGCGGTCAGGACTTCGCCCACCGACACGGCATGAATCCAGATTGACTCGTCTGCATCGTGATTGAAGGACCGGGGCAGGTAGCCGAGCCTCTGTGGCAGGTTTCGGATGTACTTCCGGTATCGCACGGCCTGGTACACCAGGTACGGCGACATCAGGGCACAGAACGCCACGATGAGCACGCTGTAGAGCACGTACATGTCCGGATCCGGTTCACTCTAGTCCGTCGTTTGACCGCGGTGCAAGCCGTTCATTAGAATCTAAGGTTTCGCAGGTACTGGGAGGTATCGCAGATGGCTATCAAAGTCGGGATTAACGGGTTCGGTCGGATCGGGCGCAACATCATGCGCGCTGCCATGAACGACAGCAGCATCGATATCGTCGCGGTCAACGATCTGACCAACGCGGAGACTCTCGCCCATCTGCTCAAGTACGACTCCATCCTGGGCAACCTCAAAGCGGACATTTCCGCCAAAGGCGATCGCATCACCGTGAACAAGGACGAGTTCCAGGTCCTGTCGATGAAGGATCCGGCGCAGCTGCCCTGGAAGTCGCTCGGCGTGGACGTCGTGTTCGAGGGAACCGGCCTCTTCACGAAGCGCGACGACGCGGCCAAGCACCTCGCGGCGGGAGCGAAGAAAGTCGTCATCACGGCGCCGGCCAAGAGCCCGGACCTGACCGTCGTGCTCGGCGTCAACGAAGACAAGTACGATCCGGCAAAACACCACATCATCTCGAACGCGTCGTGCACCACCAATTGCCTGGCGCCCATCGTCAAGGTCGTGCACGAGTCGTTCGGCATCCGCAAGGGCTGGATGACGACCGTGCATTCCTACACGAACGACCAGCAGCTGCTCGATCTGCCGCACAAGGACATGCGGCGCGCACGCGCGGCGGCGCTGTCGATCATTCCGACCACGACCGGCGCGGCGACGGCCATGGGTGAAGTGATGCCGGAGATGAAGGGAAAGCTCGACGGGATCTCGATGCGGGTGCCCACGCCGAACGTCTCGGTCGTGGACCTCGCCGTGCTCGTGGACAAGAAGACGTCGGCCGAGGAAGTTAACGCGGCGTTCAAAGCGGCGGCCGACGGTCCGCTGAAGAACATCCTGCAGTACAGCACCGAGGAGCTCGTCTCGATCGATTTCCGCGGCAACCCGCACTCGTCCATCGTGGACGCCCCGTACACAGGCGTCATGGACGGTGATTTCGTGAAGGTCCTGTCGTGGTACGACAACGAGTGGGGCTACTCGAACCGCTGCGTGGACCTGCTGCGCTACCTGGTCAAGAAGGGGCTGTAGGATTGCGCAGCATCAAGGATCTGGACCTCAAAAGCACGCGCGTCTTCATGCGCGTGGACTTCAACGTGCCGATCAAGAACGGCACGATCGGCGACGACACGCGCGTCAGGGCGTCACTGCCCAGCATCAAGTACGCGCTCGAACAGGGCGCGACCGTGATCCTCGCGTCGCACCTGGGCCGGCCGAAGGGCAAGCCGAATCCGGAGTATTCGCTGCGGCCGATTGCGGCGAGGCTCTCCGAGCTCCTCGGGCGGAACGTCGAGTTCGCTGAGGACTCCATCGGGGAGGTGGCGAAGGCGGCCGTCGAACGGGCGAGCCGGGGGGACAAGGTCGTCCTCCTCGAGAACCTGCGGTTCCACCCGGAAGAAGAGAAGAACGATTCGGGGTTCGCGGCCGAGCTCGCCGGGCTCGCGGATGTCTATGTGAACGACGCGTTCGGGTCGGCGCACCGTGCGCATGCCTCGACCGAAGGGATCGTGCATCATGTGAAGCAGGCCGCGGCGGGCCTGCTGATGGCTGCGGAAATCGAATATCTCGGGAAGATTCTCGAGCGCCCCGACCGTCCGTTCGTCGCGGTGCTCGGGGGCGCCAAGGTATCCGACAAGCTCGAGGTGATCCAGAATCTCGTGCCGCGTGTGGACGCGCTGCTCATCGGCGGCGCGATGGCCTACACGTTCTTCAAGGCGCAGGGGGTTCCAGTCGGACGATCGCTCGTCGAGCAGGAGCTCCTCGACGCCGCGAGGGACGTCGTGGAGCAGGCGAAAGCCCGCAACCTGCGCCTGGAGCTGCCGGTGGATCATGTCGTGGCGTCAAAGCTCGAGGCGGGCTCGCCGGCTGAGACGCTCGACGTCGGCGATGCCGCGATCGGGGATCGGATGGGGCTCGACATCGGGCCAAAGACCGTCGCCCTTTATCGCAGCATCATCGCCGGCGCGAAGACCGTCACCTGGAACGGACCGATGGGTGTGTTCGAGATCGACGCCTTCGCGCAGGGAACCATCGAGGTCGCCAGGGCCGTCGCGGACGTCACGGGCACGACCGTGATCGGCGGCGGAGACTCCATCGCGGCTGTCGTGAAGGCGGGGGTCGCCGACCGCATCACGCACATCTCGACAGGGGGCGGGGCCTCGCTCGAGTTCCTGGGTGGTCGCAAGTTGCCCGGCGTCGTTGCGCTCGGCTAATCACATGCAGCGCGCTACGTGCTACAAGTGCTAGGTGCTACACGTGCTACGTGGTGAGTGCTACGTGCTAGTTTGGGCCTCGTCGCACATGGCACTTCGCACGTCGTAGCACGTAGCACGTAGCACGTAGCACGTAGCACGTAGGACCTTGCACGTGTATTGAGGATCAGTTATGCGCATTCCGTTTATTGCGGCCAACTGGAAGATGTTCAAGACCGTCCAGGAGTCGGTGGTCTTCGCCAAGGAGTTCCGCACCCTGGTGAAGGACCTCACGGACGTCGAGATCGTGGTGGCGCCGCCGTTCACGGCGCTCCATTCCGTGGCTGAAGCGGTTCGGAACACGGTGGTGGGGGTCGCAGGGCAGAATCTGCACTGGGAGCGTGAGGGAGCGTTCACCGGGGAAATCAGCGCGGGCATGCTCAAGGAGGCCGGCGCCGAGTACGTGATCATCGGGCATTCCGAGCGGCGGCGGATGTTCCACGAGACCGACGAGACGGTCAACAGGAAGCTGGTGGCCGCACTTGGCGCACAGCTGACCCCGATCGTCTGCATTGGCGAAACGCTCGACGAGCGGGAGAAGAACGAAACGCTCGCCGTCCTCGATCGCCAG
This sequence comes from uncultured Acidobacteriota bacterium, assembly GCA_963749835.1. Taxonomy (GTDB): domain Bacteria; phylum Acidobacteriota; class Vicinamibacteria; order Vicinamibacterales; family 2-12-FULL-66-21; genus JALZOC01. Next base: position 111,698 of record CAVVOD010000001.1, on the reverse strand, counting down.
ATCAAGGCCGGGCTCGACGGGATGACCGGCGAGCAGGTCGCGTCGCTCGTCATCGCGTACGAGCCCGTATGGGCCATCGGGACGGGGCGCAATGCCACGCCGCAGCAGGCCGGGGAGGCGCATGCGCACATCCGGTCGCGCGTCCGGCAATGGTTCGGCGCACCGGCGGCCGACCACTGTCACGTCATCTACGGCGGCAGCGTGAAACCGGACAATATCCACGAGCTCGTGCTGCTGCCGGACGTGGACGGCGCGCTCGTCGGAGGCGCGAGCCTCGACGTCAAGGGCTTTTTCGACATCGTGTCGCGCAGCCGGCAAAGCGCGGTATAATCACACGTTATGCTCTACTACCTGCTGGCAACCTTCTACGTCCTCGCCTGCTTTCTCCTCCTCCTCGTCGTCCTGCTTCAGCAGGGCAAGGGGGGCGACATGGCGAGCGCGTTCGGCGGTGGCGGGAGCCAGACGGCGTTCGGTGCGCGGGCGGGAGCCACGGTCCTGACCAAGGCGACGGCGGTCCTCGGCGCGTTGTTCATGATCGGAGCGATCGGCCTCGGGATCATGGGCCAGCGCGGACCTGGTTCGCTGATGCGCGGTCTCGGTGCGCCGGCGTCGGCTCCAGCCGCACCGCCCGTGCAGGCGCCGACCCAGACGACGACCCCGGCGCCTGCGCAGACGACACCTGCTCCGGCAGCGCCGGCAGCGGGAACGCCGGAAAAGCCCGCGGCACCGGAGAAGCCGGCGCCCGAACAGCCGAAGAAGTAGCAAGACCTGCCGCCCTCGGGCGACAGCGCACCCCTCGCGAAAGTGGCGGAATTGGCAGACGCACCAGCTTGAGGGGCTGGCGCTCGCAAGAGCGTGGGGGTTCGAGTCCCCCCTTTCGCACCAATAACTTACAGCTGTTTTTGATGTAAAGCAGCGGTCAAGTGGTCATGTATTTGGTCAAGTCCGGCAGGGCGTGAACCGCCCTTGCACCCGCCCGGCGCCCTAGTCACTTCCGCGTCGATCCGATCCCTCCAGCTCTCGACAATAAACCGCTCGCGGACAGCAGCCAAGGTTGGATGCGCGCAAAGTGCGGCGAGACCGCGAAAGCGGCGAGCTCGCAGCCTCGACACGACCCCCGCCGACGACACGGACGAGAACGTTCCGGTGACGCCGGAGGAAATCGCGGTGATTCGTGAGCGGCTCAAGACGTTCGACCAGGACGCGGCTGCGGCACGGCGCGCCAGGAGACGATCGAGCGGGTAAAGCACATCAATAGGAAAATGAATGCGACGGGCACTGCCGTGCCGTGCGCCTGCGATACGCGGTCGTCCCATTGCCGGACGAGTCGGTGTCAAAGACCCTAGCAATTCAGCGCACAGCCCCCCGGCAACAATGATGCTTTAACAGGGACAGGCCACGCCAACGAGGAGGTAGCGAAATGTCCGGACTGATTCAGGATCTCCGCCAAAGCATGAGATTCCTCTGGTCGAGGGGCCGTTTCACGTCCGTGATTGTCCTCACGCTTGGTCTTGCCATCGGTTTCAATGTCGCCCTGTTCACCGTTCTCAATGCGCTGCTCTTACGGCCACTCCCGTACGAGCGCCCGCGGGAGCTCGTATCTTTCGAGGGACTCGCGCCCGGTGAATTCCTGGATTTCACCCCGCAGTCGTTCGCGAGCGGCACCTGGTTTCAGCGATGGGGTCTCCGGCTCGAGACCGGCGACGAGCGCCGCATGATCTGGGGCTTTCGTGTGGCGGCCAATCTTTTCGATGTGCTCGGCGTGCGACCCGCCATCGGACGAACATTCCACCAGGGCGAAGACTCCGCCGGCGCGGCGCCGGTTGTCGTGCTGAGCCACGACCTGTGGCAACGCCTGTCCGGCGATCCCGCCATCGTCGGCCAGACCATCACGCTCGACGGCAAGCCCTACACGGTCATCGGGGTGATGCGCGCCTCCTTCTGGTTCATGTATCGCGACACCGCCATGTGGGTGCCAGCACAGATGACCCGCGCGGAGCTGCGCCAGGGTGACGACATGTGGTTGGTTGGCCGGCTTCAACCGGGCAAGACGGTGCACCAGGCGCAGACGGAGATGAACACCATCGCTCAGAGCCGCCATCCCGACCGTTCGTTGCCTGGCACGTCGGAGAATCACCAGATTCGCTTGACGCCGCTGGCCGGCTTCGTTTCGTCGTATACCCCCTCCGTGTTGCTCCTGCAGGTGCTGGTTGGCTTCGTTCTGCTGATCGCGTGCGCGAATATCGCCAATCTGCTCCTGGTGCGTGCCAATGCCCGCAGGGGTGAGTTCGCAATCCGAACCGCGCTCGGTGCGAGCCGCAACCGGCTTGTTCGTCAAGTCCTGGTCGAGAGTGGGCTGCTGTCCCTGCTGGGCAGCGCGATCGGCGTGCTCCTCGCGTGGAACAGTTTGGGGATCATCCAATCGCGCGTACCGTCCGACCTGATGCGCTTCTTCAGGTTTTCGCAAACGGAAACGCTGGGACTCGATCTTCGCGTACTCGGGTTTGGGGTATTCCTTTGCGGGCTTGCGACGATGTCATTCGGCCTCGTGCCCGCCTTGCGCGCGTCGCGTCCCGACCTCAATGCGGATCTGAAAGAGTCGAGCCGCGGCAGCGGGTCCGGGCCGCGCCGGCTGTTGCTCGCACGTCTGCTGCTGATGACCGAGCTCGCCATGTCGATGACGTTGCTCGTCGCGGCCGGAGCGATGGTTCGAAGCCTGCTTCTTACCCAGCGCAAGGATCTCGGATTCCGCACCGATCAGGTGGTCAGTGTCAAAGTGGAGCTCGGCCCTGGGCCGGAGAGTGCGAGCGGGCGCCGCCTCGATGCGTACCAGCACATCGCCGACCGACTCCGCACGCTGCCGGGCGTTCAGACGGTCGGCTTCTTGGACCACGTCTTCCCGATCACAGGGTCGGCGGCGCCGTCGGGACGGCCGCTGGCGACCGAGACCCGTACGGCGGCCGGCGAGCCGGCGCGAGGCGAGCTCTTCAGAGTCGACGACCACTATTTCCGAGTGATGGGTATCACCGTGAAGCGGGGCCGATCCTTCGGCAGTCAAGACCGGCCCGAGTCTGCGCCGGTCGCGATCGTGGGACAAAATCTCGCCGACCATCTTTGGCCAAACGAGGACCCGGTGGGCAAACGGATGCGCGTGGAGTCACGGGAGGGGACCGGTCCCTCGCCGTGGCTCTCGGTCGTTGGCGTGGCGACCGATGTGTACCACCCCCTGGGCCGCGGGCCGCAGCCGTTGGTCTACTTACCCTACACGCAGGACTCCGCCCCCATTGAATCGCGATTCTTTGTCCTGCGCACGGCACTGCCGCCCGCGACGATGACCGCAGCCATCCATGCCGCTGTCCATGTATTCGCCCCAGATGCGATGGTGAGCGCGGCGCCGATGGGTGTCTCCGGACTTGCGGCGCAACAGCGCTTCGTCACGGCCATGATTGTCAGCTTCACCGGCCTCGCGCTCGGTACTGGCGCTCGTTGGCGTCTACGGCGTGATGCACGCCTGGGTTGCCGAGCGCGTGCATGAAATTGGCGTCCGGATGGCACTCGGAGCCGGTCAGCTCGATACCGTCCTCCTCGTGGTCGGGCGTGCCGTGAAGCTCGCCGCGATCGGCATCACCGGTGGAATTGTCGGCGGGGTAGCGCTAAGCCGCATGCTCGCCCGTGAAGTGCTGGGAGCACAGCCGGCGGATCCGTTGATGATCGTCAGTCTCTCGGTTGTGCTCCTCGGCGCTGCGATGCTGGCGTGCTTCGTTCCGGCACGCCAAGCCTGCCGTATCGATCCGATGTTTACCCTGCGCTCCGAATAACAATCCACCGTGCGATGTGCTCGACTGCTAGAGTGGACGCGGCGAGCCGCGTAGGAGTCGAACCGATCCCAGTCTGAATACATTCAGGTCTGTCTGTGCCGTCGAATTGCTCGTTATAAGTCACGTTGTGGCCCCCGAGACATTTGCCTGCGGGCGGTAGATGATCCCTGTGGCGTTACTCGCTATCGACTCGTCTCAGGATTGGAGCGTCGGCGTCCATAGAAGCAGCAGCGCCCAAACACCGAGGGTGATCCCGAGTGCCGTGGGAAGGAGGGCACGCCACAGCACCGGTCGGCCGATACTCCGGGCATCCGCGCCGAGGGCGATCCTGATGCCGATCTCGCGCCTCCGCTGCAGCCCCTGGTGGTTAACCACCCCGAATACCCCAACAAAGCTGGCCAGCGCGCCGAATAGCGCAACGAGGAACCGGGGTTGCCCCAGCGTGCGTTCGAGCGGTTCGAGGCGGGCGCCTACGCACGCGTTACGGTCTCCGAAATGAAGGCAGTGACAGGTGCCAGTCTACGATTTGATGTCACCGGTTCGGGCCTGCTCCACGAAATGACGTCAGTCCGACAGCCCCCGATCAACCTAAAACGATTGGCTCCCTACGGGCGATAATTGACACTGAGCCCCTTCACACACTCCATCGGCACCCCACTCGATCGGCGCGGCGGGCCTTTGTTCAGTCGGTCCGAAGCGCGTCGACCGGCTGAATCGAGGCAGCTCGGCTCGCTGGAATCGCGGCGGACATCATCGCAGCGAAAAACAGCACCAGGCTGACGGCGACGAGCACGACCGGATCGTTCAGATTGCCGATCGACCACTGGGCTACAACCTTGTTAAGCCCCACGCTCAATGCGAGACCAGCGAAGAGGCCCGCGACGATGGCTAAGACCGCCGGCTGCACCGCAGCGTTTACGATGCGCCCGCGACCGGCACCGAGCGCCATACGGATGCCAAATTCTTTGAACCGGCACGACACCGAGTACGACACGACACTGTAGAGCCCGACTACTGCGAGCATCAGCGCAAACATCGCGAAGCCGAGCAACAGCAACGTCACAAACCGCTCACGGGCCCAGCCCGCGCTTGCCAGCGCGTCTTCGGCTGTGTAGACGCTTACGGGTTGATTGGGATCGACGGTACGCACGGCTTCCCGAATCGAACGGGTCATCGGAAGTGGGTCACGACTCGTCCGCAGGATCACATTCAGGGAATCGCTCAGCATGAGCGTGTACGGCACGTAGATCGACGGCGCCGGCGGCTCATGGAGACCAACATTGGGTGTGTCGCCCACGACACCGACTATTTCGAACCAGCCGTCACTGCCGGGCGCCGCCAGTCTGAATGGGTTGGGTGGCTTGACGTAATCGGGCATTCGAACGCGCCGTCCGATCGCGCATTCGTCAGGCCACCACGCACGAGCCATCGTTTGGTTGACGACGGCGACGTGGGGCGTTCCACCGCTCTCTGAATCTGACCACACGCGGCCTCGAATGAGCGGGATCTTCATAGTCAAAAAGTAGTCGGCGCTGGTCCGTTGGACAATCGGTGCTTCGTCTCCGGGCGTGTCCCGGCCGGGAACTTCGACCACCGACCGTTCGCCCGACTGCGGTGGTATCCCGCTGTAGGTGGCGAGCGCGACCGACTCGACCTGGGGCACCTCTGCCATGCGATCCCGCAGGCGCTCGTAAAACGTGGCGCGGCCGGCCCATTCCCTATACGTGTTGTCGGGAAGGTTGATCGTCGTGACGATCACATTGTGCGCATCGTAGCCAAGCGATGTCCGGTACAGACCAATAAGCATCCGGACGGTTGCGCCGGTGCCCGCGAGCAACAGCACCGTCAGCGCAATTTGAGCCGCGAGCAGGAGGTGATGCGCTCGCCGGCTTTCGACACCGGCGGTCGTCCGGACAGTCGCCGTCAGGCGTGGGCGCGAAAACGACAAGGCCGGTGAGAGTCCAAAAATCAGAGCCGACGCCATCGCAAGGCCCGCACTGAAGAGCAAGACCGGTACATTGACGGGCACTGCGATCAGATTCCCGACCGGAACCGAATTTGGGGGCAAGAGCCTGAGGATTGCCGGCAGGCCCCAGTAGCCCGCCGCAACGCCCAGTGCGGCGCCGCTGAATGCCAGGAGCAGCGATTCCACGAGGAGCTGCCGCATCAACCGTCCACGACTTGCCCCTATGGCGGCCCGCACGGCGAACTCATGCGCCCGCGACGTCCCGCGCGCCAACAGCAGGATGGACACGTTCGCGCATGCGAGCAGGAGCAGCAACATAGACGTCGCGAAGATCAACAGGAGGGTCGGCACAAAGTCTGCCGCCCATTGTGTCTCCACCAGACTTCGTACGAGCGGACGCACCCCCTTCGGAAAGCGTTGCGGGGCCTCCTTGACGAATTGGTCGAAGAGCGGCTGAAGTCGCTGTTCGGCCATGCGTGGGTTGACGCCCCGCTTGAGACGGGCCTGGACGCCCCATGCGAAGTTCGGCTCGAACGTCAGATGAAGGGGGACGAGAATCTCCGGACCGGTATAAAAGTATTGACGTGGCAGCACGCCAATCACAATGTGAGGTTCGCGGTTCAAGTAGAGGGTCTGTCCCACTGCCTCGGGCCGTCCACCGAAGTGTCGCTGCCAGAACCGATAGGTGAGCACGACGACCGGTTGGGGCTGCTCGCCCGCCGGCCCGTCCGCCTCGTGAAAGACTCGTCCGAGGAGGGGCGGAACCCCGAGTACGTTCAAACCGTTTGCTGAAAAATACTGGGTGTGCACGGTTTCTGGGAGGCCCTGGCCGGTCAGCGTCATCTCCCAGGTGTCCGAGACGAAGGCGCCGTCCAAGACGTCGCTGTGTTGAAGGGCGACGAGCTGTCGCGCCGTGGCACGCAGGCCACGCGGCTCGCCTTTGTACATCATGTCAAGCCTGACGATCTGATTGATGTCGGCGAATGGGAAGGGATTCAGTAGTGCCGCGTTCACGAGGCTAAACATCCCTGTAGCGGCGGCAATCCCGACTGCGAGGGAGACGACAGCCGTCGCGGCGAAACCGGGGCTCCGGCGGAAGGTACGCAGCGCATAGCGCAGATCTTGCCAGAAGTGTTCGAGCCATATGCCCCGCCGCACGTCCCTGACAGCGTCTTTCACTTGCCCAGTCCCGCCGAGTTCCAATCGTGCCGCCCGTCGTGCAGCGGCGTCCTCCATGCCGGTTCCGCGATATTCGTCAACCAATAATTCGAGGTGCGCATGCACTTCCTCGTCGAGATCGCGCTCGACGGCGCCATGACGCGACAAGTTGCGGAACAGCGTCGCAAGGAAGCGCATGGCTGGCTCTTATGAAGTGGCTTTGATTGCCCAGCCGATCGCCGCGACGATACGCTGCCAATTGGTGAGCTCCGCATCGATCTCGCGTCGACCTACAGCCGTCAACTTGTAGTACTTCGCGCGTCGACGATTCTCTGACTCGCCCCACTGCGAGGCCAGCCACCCTCTCTCTTCCAAGCGATGCAGAGCGGGGAACAGGGATCCCGGTTTGACGTCGAACGTGCCGCGAGTAATTTGCTGGATGCGACGTGTGATTCCTACGCCGTGGTCTGGCTGGAGCAAGAGCGCACGCAAGGTCAGAAGGTCGAGCGTCCCTTGTAGTAGATCAGTCTTTGGCGTAATTCTACCCTCCTACAGATGCTCTGTACGAGAGTATGCGACCCCACCTACAGAATGTCAATAGGACGAATACGGTCAGCCCCGGGTGCCACGGTCGGTAGTTAGCCGGCGGAGGCCGCCGGCTGCAGGCCGTTGATGAAGTCCGCCGCTCGCTGCGCGTGGCTGGCTGCTGTGAAGATCGCGCGGTTGTCTGCCTTGGGCACGTTCAGCTGATTGGCGATGCAGGCGGCGTGGTCCTCACGCGGCTCAAGCGTCAGATCAAGGTCGGCACAGACGAACGCAGCACCGAGTTCCGCCACGAGTTCTTCGATCGCGTAGCCTTCGGACCCGAAGCGTTTGGTGCCGAAGTCACGCGCCAAGCGCGATTCGTGTGCGGTCCAGTGCGTCGACTCGTGCTTGAGGGTGGCGTAGTAGCTCTCGGCGCTGTGGCCGTACCTGTATACGCACTGAGTAGTCGCGAAGGGGCGACTGATCACTCGCCGATCCACTCGGCGACGGCACCCGTGAACAGAAAACGGACGCCACGCGGATTGCCTGACCGCGGCGTCGGACCCAGAAGCACTCGAGGCGGTGGTGCACGCGCGCCCCGACACCCTGATCAGCGACATTGGCCTGCCCGAAATGGGCGGGTATCAGTTGATTGAGCAGATTCGGAAAATGAACCTTACTGATGGGGGCGGCATTCCGGCGGTGGCGTTGACCGCGTCACGCGATCTGAAGATCGAACCCGCACGTTGCGCGCGGGCTATCACACGCACCTGGCAAAACCCATCGAGTCGGCGGAACTGGTCGCGACAGTGACCAGCTTTGCCGAGTTGGTGAACGGCAGGCGGACGGACGGTCGGGCCATCGGTGAGCCCTCTAAAACGAAACGCCACTGAAGACGGGGCTTCGCTAGCCGTCGTGTCGCACACGGGAGGGTAACCAGCAGTCGCCCAACGTTGACAAACGGGCGCGTTATTATTTGTCATTCGCCCTAGACGTATCGTCTTGAGGGGCTGGCGCTCGCAAGAGCGTGGGGGTTCGAGTCCCCCCTTTCGCACCAACCTCTAAGTATCAAGAAACCAGTGACTTGCTCGGCGTGGACGACGCTTCGGCGTCGTCTGCGTGGGACGGGGCGCCTCGAGTCTCTCTGCAAGAATCTGCAAGACTCTCCGATTGCGCCGCGCCTGCTCCACTCGCATCAACGCGAGGCGAAGCCGGCGGCTGGCCATCACGCGCGACATCATTGCGCTGTGCTGGGCCGTCAATGCTGCCTGCGGGCATCGACCGTGCCTCCGCGCGTGGCGCCGTTGAGCGCGCTTACCTGACGGCCATCTCCCACCCGGGATCGCCAGCCGGGAGCCTGATCTGCTTTCAGGGCAATCCCGGACACTGTATCCTGCGGTGCACCAATATGAGGCGGATTGTGCTCGGCTCCGTCCTGCTGTGTGTGTTGGCGAGTTCGCTGGCGGCAGCACAGAACAAGCGGCTGACGGCCGCCCGACCTGTTGATGCCATTTCAGCCATTATCAATGCGTTTCGCACGCACGATGTCGTCACCCTCGGTGAAGGGCCGCACGGCAATGAACGCGGGCATCGCTTTCGCTTGTCGCTTGTTCGCGACCGCCGCTTTCTCGAAACCGTGGACGATGTGCTCGTGGAGTTCGGCACGGGCCGACAACAGGCGGTCATGGACCGGTTCATAAACGGTGAAGCCATCCCTTACCAAACGCTTCGACGTGTGTGGGAAGACACAACGGTCGCAGGCCCGACGTGGGAGCGGCCTATCTATCGCGAGTTCTTCGAGACCATCCAGGCGGTGAATGCAGCGAGTCCGAAACGCCGCATCCGTGTGCTGCTCGGTGATGCGCCAATTGATTGGGCAACAGTCAAGACACGCGACGATCTTCGCCGTTGGGGAATACAGAAGGATCGACACGCGACAGATGTGATCAAACGCGAGGTGCTGGCGAAACAGCGCAAGGTCCTTGTGATCTTCGGTGACAGCCACCTCCAGGGACGCGGCTTCCCGGGGGACTCAATGACGACCGTCCTGGAACGCCAGACGAAGGTCTTTGTAATCTCGGCGTCGTCTACTGACTTGGCAGCAATTCAACCGGGCGTAGCATCGTGGCCGATTCCGTCGCTCGCGAGGATTCGAGGCACGGTGATCGGCGCACGACCGCTAGCCGCGTTCTATCCGATCCCTCCAGCGCCCGGATGGAACCTCACGCGGATGGAAGATCAATACGATGCCGTTCTCTATTTGGGTCCGCCTCCTCGGACAATTCCGAACTACGAGCTGCCGCCCGCATTGTGCAAGGACAAGGCGTATATGGCCATGCGGCTGGCGCGCATGGCCATCGCCAACCCAAGGAGTCGCCAGCCCGGGATTGAGGCGCTGAAGGCATTCTGCGCGGCGCAAGAGAAGCCGTAGATGGCGTGAGAGACCGCAAGGAAACAAGTTGCTGACGCACGAAACGTAGCACTCAGATCGCCAGGACTTCCTGATCGGCGAGGCCGCCCAGCCCTCCTGCCGTAGCGGTTTTGAAGTCAATGGCGGGCACGCGCCTCAGGCACGGCCGACACGATGATCTGATTCAGATCCGCGTCGGCCTGGACGCGGATCGCCATTCAGCGCGTGAGCGGAGTCTGCTTCTTGGCCTCGGCGAGCTTCTGATAGAACCTCGGGTCGGCGTCGCGGGCGGCCTGACGCGCGGCGGCGAAGTCTTGCCGACGACCCTCAAGCTACCGGTCGAACACGTCGTAACCCTTGCCGACAGACGACCTTCGGTCGAGCGCCGCACCGAGACAATGGTCTGTTTGCGTGGTTGCAGCAGAATGTGTGCAATGATGCGTCGCAGGAACCCTCAACAGTATGACGCCTCCCCTCGTGATGCTGGTCGATGACCAACCGGACGGTCGGGAGATGTATGCCCACTTCCTTCGCCAGTCGGGCTTCAGCGTGGTGCAGGCCGTAGACGGCTTCAGTGCCCTCGCCCTGGCCGCTTCGGGTCCACTACCCTCGATAGTCGTGACTGACGTGCGTATGCCGGGGCCGGTTTCTGCTGCAGCACTGTGTCAGGAGTTTCAAAAGCAAGGAGTGCCGGTCGTGGTGTTGACGGGACTCATTCCCGGTCGTGAACACGCTGAAATGAAAGCGGCCGGGTGCCCGGTAATTCTGATGAAGCCGCTGTCGCCTGATGACCTCATAGCCGAAGTGCTCAGACTCCTACGACAGGCACCGAGTTCCTAAGTCTCACCCGTCTACGCAGCGTTAGTGCTGGGTGCTCGTGCTTGTCGCAGATCCCAATGCACAGTTCTGAGATGCAAATAACTTTATGATGTAAAGTTAAAAGAGTGTTTACACGTTCGAACCGGAATCTCCGCCGCTTCGTCATCGTCCTCGCCGCCATCGCCGCGCTGATCGTGGCGATTGGTGGGCTCCCGGCATTCCTGTGGGCGACGGCTCAGCCGCTGCACCCGGAGCCGCAGAACGTGCCCTCGGCCGTGCAGTCGGAGCCGTCGCCGCAATGGGCCGCGGCCGTCGGCCGCGCACGACACATCGTACGCGCGGCACTCTCCGAGCAGAATCTGCCGGGACTGTCGGTGGCGGTCGGCGCCGGCGGCGACATCGTGTGGGCGGAGGGCTTCGGCTGGGCCGACGTCGAGACGCACGCGCCCGTGACGCCGGAGACAAGGTTCCGGATGGGAACCGCCTCGACGGCCCTCACGGCGGCGGCGGTCGGCGTGTTGCTCGAGAAGGATCGGGTCAAGCTCGACGAGGAGATTCAGGCGTACGTCCCGCAGTTTCCGAAGAAGCCCTGGCCCGTGACGCTGGGCCAGTTGATGGGGAATGTGTCGGGCGTGGGGATCGCGGCTGCGGACGATTGGCGGTTGTCGTCTGAACGGTGCGAGCGGGCGGCCGATGCGCTGCCAGCTTTTGCGGACAGTCCCCTTCTCTTCCAACCGGGAACGCAGGTTCGGCAGTCGCCGCGCGGCTGGGTGCTGATCAGTGTCGCCGTTGAAGCCGCGGCGGAGCAGCCCTTCCTCTCGTTCATGCGGGACCAGGTCTTCCAGCCGCTGGGCATGGCCGACACAGGCGCCGAATCGCCGAAGGAAGAGAATCCCGAGCACGTGGGCGAGGACGCCGAAGATCCTCCGCCTTTCAGGGCGATTCATGAGGTCATCCTCGAACCGTGGAGAGTGGTCACGGGCACGCAGGGCGAGTCCGCCGCGGGAGGGAGCACGAGTCCGGCGACGTACTACGTCCCGCAGTTCGGCCCCCGTCCCGTCTATCGGTACGCCCTTCATGTAGCCAGCCCGCGCAACCTGTCCTGCTATGCGGGCTCGATGGCGTTCTTCTCCACGCCGTCCGATCTGGTGCGCTTCGAGCTGGGCATGAACGGCGGCAGACTTCTGCGGCCGGCCACCGTGCAATCACTCGAGGCGTTTGGACGAACGGCGGGTGGCTACGATGGTGAATTGCCTGGCGTCAAGGTCATCTTCGACGGCGAATTGCTGGGCGTCACGGTCATGTCCGTGGTGACGGTCCGCGAACGGGGGATCGTCGTAGCCGCGATGTCGAACAGCACCTCGGCGGACACGTCCGCAGTGGCTCGCAAGGTTGGCGACGCGTTCGCAAAATAGCACGGTGCTCGAGGAGTAGCGATCAGCGGTGCCGTGGCGGCAGCGTGATCTCGAATTTCCCGGCTTCTGCGATGAAGATGCGCGTGGCTCGAGACCCGAGTTCGTTCACGCTCTTCATGAAATCCCTGGATTCCGGTGGTCGTCGAAGGAGAAAATGGCGACCAGATACATGTGTCCGGGAGGGATCCCCTTCACGGAAAAACGCCGTGTCTGAGGGTCCACGAGTCCTGACTGACTGTGCCGCCGATTGTTTTGCCAGAGTGACCTGTCTTCCGGGAAGACCGTGATCATCGAGTGAGAATCCGCGCTCCAGCCTTCTGGCATCAACCCCTGGATTTCCGCCGTTTCATCGCTCAACAAGACGCGCACATTGCCGTAGGTTCTGCTGGCCTCGAAATCGAAAGGCCACTTCGCGATGTCCGCGCCGTTTTCAAGCATGGCCGCCACAGTGAACCAGTTTCCCGAAGAGCGAACCGTCAACCGGTGCCGTCCGAGCAGGCCCTCGATCACGAACGTCCCATCTGCGAGCGAATTCGTGGTCGTTGCGAGCCCCTTTCGCAAATGCGCATCCTCTCCGTCCGGCCGCATCTCCACGGATCGCTCCGGATCGGGCGTTTCGAGTCCGCTGAAGAGAAACCGACCGGTCATCCGCGCGCAGGGCAGGAGATTGATGGTCAGTGAATCAATCGTACTTCCGAGTTGTCGGGCTGCAGCTCGAGGGCGCGGGCGAACTCGACCGCGGCCAGCCGCGAGAACTCGACTCGCTCGGGCACGCTCGGGTTGTACCGATGGTAGAAGTAGTCGCCGACCACGATCCGGTACGGCGCCCAGTGGTCGGCGTACGACACCCCTTCGGCGGGGAAGTCGAGGACGGAGCGCAGACCGGCGATGTAGTCGGCCTCGGAGATGTTGGTGTGCGTCGCCACGCCCTCGGCACCAAAGCTTCCCTCCACGCCGAACGGCCCCTCGGTGGCCGCGGCCTGGCTCAGCGCTCCGTCGACACCTGGAGCCCCGCCCGCGCCTCCTGCGCCGCCGGCACCTCCGCGGACGTCGAACGTCGGGAAGGTGTCGTCGACGATGCTCGTGAAGGTGATCGTCCCGCCGTTGCCGCCGTTCCCCCCGTTGCCTCCTCCCCCTCCTCCCCGCCCGGCGTGCCGTCGACGGTTCGTCCGGGGATGAGCTCCTCGTGCCCGGCGAAGTCGCTGAGGTCGTCGGGTGTGTCGTCGACCCAGATGATCTGGTCCGGGATCGTGAACCCGTCGACACCGAGGCCGCCGTTGCCGCCGACGACGCTGACGCTCGCGTTCACGGAACGCCGGCAGTACACCGTGACCGTCACCCCGGTGCCTCCTGGCCAGCCGTTGCCTCCCTCCCGCCGCCGCCGCCCGGACCGATGGGGGCACCGGTGATCGGGTCGTGGCTCGGCCAGGGCGACGACCCGCCGCCGCCCGGTGCACCGAGCGCTCCCGAGTTGAGGCCCCGGGCGTCGATCAGGCCGTTCGTGCCGTCGTACACGTCGGCGACGATGATCAGCGACTGACGGTAAACGCGCAGGCTCGTTGCGTGCTTGACGATCCTGCCCAGCAGCAGCACCGGGCCATCACCCGTGCAGCTGTCGTAGAACCGCTGGACTCTTTCGTCGATCGTCAACTCGTCGCGGATGTACGGCTGGTTGAAAACGGGCATGGCTGCCCTCCACTCACGATGCGCCGCCCGAGACTTTCTCCCGTTCGGCAGCCGCCGTCAAGAACAACCGACGCGCTCGCGTCGCGAGCGTGTCGACGCATGTGCGCGCTGCTCGAAGGCCTTTGCGTTGTCGCGCCGGCCCGGGCTCAAATCCGTGCGAGAACTGCGCGGCTGGCGATGAGCGACAATGCAGCTGGAGGCTGCATGGAAGACTCGGCCGAGATCGGCCGGTTGCTCGAGGCGTGGCGGGGGGCGACCGCGCTGCGTACGACCAGGTGTTTTCGCTCGTCTACGCCGAGCTGCATCGGCTCGCGCGCGTGAAGATACGGCGCGAGAGTCCTGGCCATTCGTTGCAGCCGACGCAATTGGTTCACGAAGCTATTCCGGGGTCGGCTGCGTTCGCCTCGACTTCCTCAGTCTTGAGGGGTGGCGCCCGACACGAAGATCGTGCCGACAGGCGCGAGATGTATGACCTGCTGCTCGTTGTGGCAACTCTAGCGCTGCCCTATTGCTACTTCCGCTCTCAATTGATTGATTCCTGGTTGCCGTTTGTTGGAGACTGCTGTCTCGTCGTGATGGACGCACTGTGGGTTGCGCTTTTCGCCGTGCGCCATACGAAAGCGCCGGAAGCGGCCTGCCTGACCTCTGTTGCGGCAGGTCGAAGTGAGGAAATCCATTGAGCACGACATTCAAGAAATTGCCGCGATTTCCAGGCCTGGGCAGAGTGCTGCGGAGCGTTCGCAAGCGCACCCGGGACGCTCTCAGGAATCCAGAGCAACTGAAGATCCTCATCGACGCGGCGTCGAAAAAAGGCAGGCACGCTCCTCGCGGCTGGCTCGGAGATCTCTGGACGCACCTCAAAGCGATGATCCGGCTGATTCGAGCCTACTGGAACAATACGTACCGGGATGTGTCCCCCAGCGACCTGGCAACGATCATCTTCGCGGTGATGTACTTCGTCATGCCATTTGACTTAATCCCGGACTGGATTCCCGTTGCCGGTTACACAGACGACGCGTACATCGTCGCCCGCGCTCTGCGGACGGTCAAAGACACGCTGGACAGGTTCCTCGAGTGGGAGAAGGAACAGGCCCATGTCGTTCGCGATTGCCCTCCTGATTGACTATGATCTCGCACAACTTCCTCGCCAACAGGTGACAGACGGGTTCGCCCAGGCTACGATCCGCCCCTGCCGCGGCGCAGATCGTCAGCCAGCACAATCGCTTCGCCGATCTCACGCTTGGTTCGTCGCCGCTGACGGCTCTGCCGCTGAATCGTGAGATACGCCTCTTCCTCACTGATGCCGAGATCCCGCTGCAGGATCCCCTTCGCGCGATCGAGGACCTTGCGCGTCTCGAGCCGCTCGGACAGCTGGTTGTTCTCGCTCTCGAGGCGCGCCAGCTCGATCTCGGCCCCCACGAGGAACCCGATGGTGACGATCATCTGAATCTCGTTCCAGCTGTGCTCGTGCGGATGCCGATGCTGCAGGTTGATGACCGCCACCAGGCGTCCGCGGCAGAGGACCGGCACCGAGAGAAAGGCCTCGTAGTGATCCTCGGGCACGTCGTTGAAGACCTGGAACCGGGGATCCTCGAACGCATGGCAGCCGACCGCCACCGGCTGCCGATGCTCGGCGACCCACCCGGTGAGCCCCTGCCCGACCCGGAGCTTGAGCCGATCGACGAGATCGCTGTGGGGATTCTTCGACGCGCGCAGCACGAGGTTGTCCTGCTCCAGCACGTAGATGAAACAGGAGTCGCACTGCACGACGCTCGACACGAAATTGACGACGCGGTTCAGCACCGCCTGCAGGGAGTCGGCCGCGGCAAAGCGGCTGGCGATCTCGTGCAGAAACCTGATTTCCGACCCGGGCCCCTGGCTGATGAGTTGTGTCTGTTCGTCCACTTTGGTGATTCCTACTTCACTGATGCCGTGCATCGCTTCGCCCGAAGCAGACCTTCGCATTGTTCGGCGGCCTCTTTCACGAGAAAACCCATCTTGGAATGTGAGGACTCGAGATCGACAGGCAATCCCTGACGCTGGAGCTCCTCAGAGGTCATCGGACCGATCGACGCGATGACCGTTCGGTCGAGACCTTCGCGAACCTCGGCTTCCACGCCCATCGCGCCGGCCAGGCGCAGCAGGTGCACGAGCTGGACCCCGGCCGTCAGGAGCACGATGTCGATGTCGTGCCGCACAATCGCCTGCACGGCGCTCCGAAGCGGCGCCAGATCTGCGGGCATCTCCCAGCGATAGATCGGCACCGTGACCACGTCGGCGCCTCGCGCCTCGAGCCCCTGCGCCAGCTCCGGATTCGCCAGCCCGTACTCCTGGACCGCGACGCACACCCCGTCGAGCGGCGCATCGTCCACGCGGGCATCCAAGGTGGCGAGGATTTCGCGCCACGTGTTCGGGCTCGGGACGGTGGCCCACGGCGTGACGCCGATCTCACGGAGAGCCGCCACCGGCTTTGGACCGCGCGCGACGATCCGTGACTCGGCGATCGCCTGAATGAACGCACCGCGGACGTACACGGGTTCAACGATCTTGAGCAGCAACCGCACGCCAACGCCGGTCATCAGGATGACCATGCCGAAGCGCTTTCGAAGCAGCTCGTCGGCGAACATCAGCGCCTGGTGATTCGACTCGAGCGGCACCTCGCGAAGCGACGGCGCAATGACCGGCGTGCCCCCGTAGTTCATGACGAGCAGGGCGAGCTCCGGCGAGCGGCGGCTTTCGAGCGACAGCACACGGCGCCCGTCGAAGCTCGCGGCCGGCGCGCGGCGTCCCGGCCTGACGGTACGCTCCTGCCAGATAGCGTCGACGGGGTCGACGACGCGATCCGCCACGTCGGGGGCATGGAGCTGACGCGCCACGAGTCCTCGAGGAGTCACGGTGCCTGGCCCTCGATCGTCTCGACCTTCATCACGAAGAGTGTCGGCCCTGCAATCGGTGCGTCGGCTCCGCGCCGTTCCGGTGTGCGCCCCGGGTCGATGCAGGAGCCGGGGCGTTTCGATGTCGAAAGGGTCAAGGCACAACTCCCTTGCACAAGGTGCACTCCATCCGCCACGAGCAGCGTTGCAACAGGCTGCTGCTCGTCCTGGAGCCGGGGTAAAACCGTGAGCTGGCGCAGATCCGAGCCGGCTGCGACTGGGAGCCGGCGGCACGCCGTGTTGAAAGTGCGATCGACCGGGGACCGAACGCGCGCCGTGGTGCTGCGCGTCATCGCTCTCGAAGATACACAACATCACACCGAACGACAAGCATTCGACTGGTCACACGAATGTCCGCAACATGACCCGTGTCGACATTTATGTCGTCCGGTCGCGCCGCGGCACGTGTTCCTTCGCAACCCGGAGTGAACGCGCCGCACATTTGTGCCGGCACGCCGGAGCGCGTGAGCGATCGCGCGCGCGGCGCAGAGAACAATCTCGTCCAGAAAGTTTATTACCCGACAGTTTTGTCCGACTGACGGCCTCTCGTTTGCGGCTGCCCGATCCCGGCAAGTGGGCACGACTAAAGCACGTGCGGTCCGGAACCGGCGCGCGGATGATCTGGAACACGCATTGCTCCGTGCATGACCACTCGGCCCAGACGCCGCGAACGCCCCTGCTGGCATCATCACGACTGCTCGACCGAACGCGGCGCTCTTCCGCAAACCTCACGGTTTCCGGCCCCGGCTGCGTCGATCGATCCCACAGGAGAAGCGCTCGTGCGTTGTATTCCTCGAAGTCGCACTCGACGTGTGTGTTCGCTGACATGCCTCTGGACCGGGCTGCTGGCGTATCCGGCAGTGTTCTCGGCCGGACAGCAATCTGCGCCCGGGCAGGCCTCACCCGTGGCCGAACAGCCGGCAAACACCGGTGCGCAGGCGCCACCGCCAAAGCGTCCTCCATTTCCCAATCGCGCCAACGAGGTGATGCCGTCGTGGCTCGTCCTGCGCGGCGAGTTTCGCGAGCGCGTGGAAGGCTTCGACAACGCCGGGTTCGTCGGGGACCGCGATGACCTCTATTACCTGTCGCGCTTCCGGTTCACCGCCACGGCGACCGGAAAGACCGTCGCCGCCTCGCTCCAGCTGCAGGATGCGCGCGTCGGCGACAAGAGCATCGGGCCGACCGGGTCCCCGTTCAGCGCAGCATTCGACGTCCGGCAGGCCTTCATGGATGTCGGCAACGCGAAAACCCCGGTCCTGGCGCGGCTCGGGCGGCAGGAGCTCGCGTTCGGTGATCAGCGCCTCGTGGGGCACGCCAACTGGCTCAACGCGGGGCGCAGTTTCGACGCCGCACGCGTGACGATGAAGTCGAAGGCCGCGCAGATCGACCTGTTCGCCGCGTCGGTCGTCCGGATCCTCGACGGGTTCGACAAGAGCGGCAACGGCAACCGCTTCGCGGGGGCCTACGTCAGCAGCGGCCGGATCCTGCCGCTCGGCACCGCCGAGCCGTATGTCTTCTTTCGCCGCGACGTGAATCAGCGCGCCGAGACAGGCCCGATCGGCTCGCTCCAGCAGGTGACCACCGGTGCGCGACTGGTGGGTAAACTGCCGGCGCGGCTCGACTACAACGTCGAGATGGACATCCAGCGCGGGTCACTCGGACCTGACACCCTGCGGGCATGGGCCGGACACTGGCAGCTCCGCGAGACATTGCCCGGCGCCAGGCCGCCGCACATCGTGGCGGAGTACAACTACGCGTCCGGCGACGCGAACCCGACCGACGGCGTGCGCGGGACCTTCGATCAGCTCTACCCGACGGCCCACGACAAGTACGGCCTCGCCGACCAGGTGGGCTGGCGCAACATCCATCACATCCGCGCCGGCTTCGACATCACGCCCGTCAAAGCGACGCCGATCGCCGTGAGCTACCACTCGTACTGGCTCGCCGAGCGGCGCGATGCGCTCTATGCCGCGAGCGGCGCGCCGCTGGCGCGTGTCGTCGCCGGCGCCGCGAGCTCCCGCGTCGGGCAGGAGATCGACGTCCAGGTGTC
Source organism: uncultured Acidobacteriota bacterium (assembly GCA_963749835.1). Taxonomy (GTDB): domain Bacteria; phylum Acidobacteriota; class Vicinamibacteria; order Vicinamibacterales; family 2-12-FULL-66-21; genus JALZOC01. Next base: position 92,918 of record CAVVOD010000001.1, on the reverse strand, counting down.
CCGGCCGCTGACCCCGCAGCTCGCGCTCACGGCAGGCTACTACCATTTTCTTGCCGGCCCCTTCCTGAAACAGGCAACGCCCGGCAAGTCGTACAGCGGACCATTCGTGATGGCCACCTACGTGTTCCTGGCGGAGAAGTGAGAATGAAGAAGACGACGAGACGCACGTTCATCCGGACGGCCGGCACGTCCACCGCGGCCGTGCTCCTGGCGGGAGTGCCGCGCGGCTGGGCCGGTGGCGTCTATGCGGCGGATGGTCCGGAAACACCTGACATCCGCTTCGGCATCATCGCCCTGACCGACTGCTCCCCCATCGTCATGGCGCACGAGCTCGGCTACTTCAAGAAATTCGGCATCAACTCCACCGTGTCGAAGGAAGCGTCCTGGGCGGTCATTCGCGACAAGCTCACGCTCGGAGAGAACCAGGCGACGCACATGCTCCTCGGCATGCCGCTCGCCTCGACGATGGGGCTGGCGGGATCGCCGGTCAAACCGATGATCACGCCGTGGATCCTCAATCGCAACGGGCAGGCGATCACGCTCAACAACAAGCTGAAGACCGCGGGGGCGAAGACCCCCGGCCAGATCAAGCCGCTGGCCGAGAAAGCCAGGGCCGCCGGCGACCCGCTCACGTTCGCGATGACGTTCCCGCCGGGGACGCACGCGATGTGGCTCCGGTACTGGCTGGCGTCCGGCGGCATCAACCCGGACAAGGACGTCAACCTGATCACCATTCCTCCGCCTCAGATGGTCGCGAACATGAAGGTGGACAAGATGGACGGCTTCTGCGTCGGCGAGCCGTGGAACAAGAGGGCGATCGAGGATGGCACCGGGTTCACCGCGGTCACCACCCAGCAGATGTGGAAAGACCACCCGGAAAAGGTCTGCGCCTTCACCGAGGAATTCGCGCTGAAGAACCCGAAGACCGTCAAAGCCGTCCTGAAGGCGCTGCACCTCGCGAGCGTGGATCTCGACAAGATGGAGAACCGCCCGAAGTTCGCCGAAGTCATCGCACGCGCGTCCTACATCAACTGCCCGCCAGCCACGATCCTCGAACGTCTGCTCGGGAAGTATGAGTACGGCGACGGCCGGGTCGAGCAGGATCCCAACTACATGATCTTCTCGAACCGCAACTGCAACTACCCCCACGCGATCTATGCGAAGTGGTGGCTCTCGCAGTTCCGCCGCTGGGGCATGGCGAAGACCGCGCCCGACTATGCCGCTGTCGCCAAACGGGTGCTGCGGTCGGACCTGTACCTGGAGGCGATGAAGGAGCTTGGCGTGGCCAAGACGATCGCCGAGGAGCAGAAGATCACGTTCTTCGACGGTGTGTTCGACGGGAAGGACCCGGAGCGTTACGCCCGTGCCTTCCCCATTCACAGCATGGCGTAGACCCTGGAGGCCGAATGAAACGTGTGGTGCATTTTCTGTTGCCGATGGTCGGTGTGACGCTGGCAGTCGCCGCCTGGTGGGCGGCGAGCATCGCGGTGCCCGACCTGCCATCTCCGGGACGGACCTGGCAGGAAAGCAAGATCTACATCCTGGAGCCGCTGGTCAAGCGGGGCGAGACGGATCAGGGGATCGCGCTGCTGGCGTATTACAGCCTGGTGCGCGTGGCGCAGGGCTTCTTCCTGGGCATCCTGATTGGCACGCCCGTCGGGTTCATCCTGGGCGTTTCCCCGTTGATGATGCGCATGTTCGATCCGTTGATGCAGGTCATGCGGCCGATCTCGCCGCTGGCCTGGCTGCCGCTCGGCCTCGTGCTCTTCCAGAAATCCGAGCCGGCCGCGCTCTTTGCCATCGCCGTGTGCTCGATGTGGCCGACGATCATCAACACGATGATGGGCGTGCGCGCCATCCCGCAGGACTACTGGAATGTGGCCCGGGTGCTCCGCCTCTCGCGAACGACGACGTTCCTGAAGATCATCGTGCCCGCCACACTGCCCTACATGTTCACGGGCTACCGGCTCAGCCTCGGGATCGCCTGGCTCGTGATCGTCGCGAGCGAGATGCTGACCGGCACTCCCGGCGTGGGCGGCTTCCTGTGGCAGGAGTACAACAGCCTGATCTACGCGCACATCCTCCTGGCGATCATCACGATTGGCGTCATCGGCTTCGTGCTGGATCGCCTGATGGGCATGGCGGAAGCCAGACTCCGGGTGGCGTGACCCTATGGCGTTTATCGAGGTATCCGGCATCTCCAAATCGTTCGTCGTCGCCAACGGCACCGTCCGGCATGTACTGCGGGGCGTCTCGCTGTCCGTCGAGCGGGGAGCCTTCGCGTCAATCGTCGGCGCGATGGGCAGCGGAAAGTCGACGCTCCTCAGCATTCTTGCCGGGCTCAGCACCGCCGACAGTGGCAGCGTCGTGGTTGGCGGCCGCGCGGTGGTCGGCGTCCGGAGCGACGCCGCGTTCGTGTTTCAGAACTACTCGCTCCTGCCGTGGTTCTCCGCGCTCGAAAACGTCCGCCTTGCGGTGCGGGCGGCGTTCCCGGACCTCGGGCGCGAGGCGCAGGTGGCCGCGGCACGTCATGCCCTGGAGCAGGTGGGACTCGGCAACGCGATCAACCGCCGCCCAAGCCAGCTCTCGGGCGGCATGCGGCAGCGGGTCGCGATCGCGCGTGCGTTTGCCACCAACCCTGAAGTGCTCTTCCTCGACGAACCGTTCGGCGCCCTCGACGCCCTCACCCGCGAGTCGCTGCAGCAGGATCTCGTCCGGCTGTGCTCGTCGGCGGAGCGTCCTGTGACGACCGTGATGATCACCAACAACGTGGAGGAAGCGATCCTGCTCTCGGACTGGATTGTTCCCGATGCTGCCCGGCCCCCCCGCCACGCTGGGCCCACAGATTCCGGTCCAGCTCTCGCGGCCGCGCAGTATCGCGCAGCTGGCGCACGAGGAGGAAGCCACGCACGTCCGGGCGCACGTCATCGCGACGCTCACGGCTGCGATTGGCGGCCGCGCGCGCCGCCCGCGCGCGAGACCGGACGCCGAGTCGGCGGCACCCATCGCGCTGGCCGCGGAGGAATCACGATGAGCGCCCCGCTCGAGTTGACCGGGCTGACCAAGATCTTCGAGACGCTCGTCCGGCCCGTTCGTCGCGGTGAAGGACGTGAACGCGCAGGTCCGCGCGGGCGAGTTCGTCGCGGTGCTCGGGCACTCCGGGTGCGGCAAGTCCACCGTGTTGTCGATGATTGCTGGTCTCGAGCGTGCCACGCTCGGCGGCGTATTGATTGACGGCGCACAGGTACTCGAGCCTGGCGCCGAACGGGCCATCGTCTTTCAGTCGCCGTGCCTGCTGCCGTGGCTGACGGCCCGCCAGAACGTGATGCTCGCAGCGGGTCAGCGGCCGGGCATCAGCGCCGTCCAGCAACGCGATCGTGCGGACCACTATCTTGCACTGCTGGGCATCTCCGACGCGGCGGACCAGTTGCCAGGTCAGCTCTCGCTGGGGACGCAGCAGTGCGTCTCCCTCGCGCGTGCCCTGTCCCTGGAACCGCGGTTCCTCCTCCTCGACGAGCCCTTCTCGCAACTCGACTCGCTGACCCGCTTCGAGCTGCAGGACACGCTCCTCCAGGTCTGGGAGGAAACCGACAAGACGGTCGTCATGGTCACCCACGACGTTGACGAGGCCCTCTACCTGGCCGATCGGCTGATCCTGATGACCGACGGTCCGGAAGCGACGGTGGGAGGCTCACTCACCGTGCCGTTCCCACGGCCACGGCGCCGGGCTTCGGTGCTCGCACACGCCGACTATCATCAGTGCCGGCGCCGTGTGATCGACTTTCTCGAGCATCATGCACATCAGTCGCGCCCGAGCGTGCTCGACGACGTGCTTCGTGAACGCGTGGCGGTCGCGACCTAGTGAGGCTTGCTGCGCCGGGAACGGTGTACCTCGTCGGCGCAGGACCCGGCGACCCCGGACTGCTGACTGTGCGTGCGCTCGAACTGATCCGGCAGGCGGACGTCGTGCTGCACGACCATTTGGTCAGCGCGGAGATCCTCGCCGAATGCGGGCCTCGCACGACGGTCATCGATGTCGGAAAGGTCGGGCACGGCCCGCAGGCCGATCAGGGAGCCATCGAGCGGCAGTTGATCAGGTTCGCCAGGACTGGCTGTCGCGTGGTGCGCCTGAAGGGGGGCGATCCATTCCTCTTCGGCCGCGGAAGCGAAGAGGCCTCGGCTCTTCGAGCCGCGAATGTACCGTTCGAGATCGTGCCGGGGGTCTCGTCCGCGATGGCGGCACCCGCTTATGCAGGGATTCCACTCACGGCGCGGGGCATTGCGACATCGGTCGCGATCGTGACCGGTCACTGCGCGCGCTCCGGCGTCACTCCCTCAGCGATCCCGGACGCCGACACGATTGTGGTGCTCATGGGCATCGCCAATGCGCAGGCCCTTCGCGATCAGCTGGTGAGCGCCGGGCGCAGTGCGGACACGCCCGCCGCGGTGATCGAGTGGGGCACGTGCGCACGGCAACGCGTGGTTGTCGGCACGATCGCCACCCTGCCGGACGATATCGCGCGCGCCGGGGTACAGGCGCCCGCCGTGATCGTCATCGGGGAGACCGTCAGGCTTCGCCCGGTGCTGGACTGGGTCGGTGCCTCAGCCCTGGTGGCTGCGCTCCCGTCCTGAAAAGCACACCCCCTCCGGACGGGACGCTATAAAATCCCCGCCATGAAGATTGGCATGAATCGCAAGACGATCGTCAGCCTCGCGGTGGTCCTGTCGTGCGGGGCCGGAGTCACCCTCGCCCAGACCAAACCCGACCAGACCAAACCCGCGCCAACCAAACCTGCCGCGACCAAGCCCGCCGCGCCCGCGAAGGGACTTCACTTCGAACCGCAGCTCGTCGAAGTGGACGCGCCGGGCCGGATGGAAGCATGGGACGCCGCCAAGCGGACGCTCCACGTCGTCCCCAACGCCGACGTGAAGGTCTGCCTGCCGCACACCACGAAGGCGGCAGGGGTTCACGAACATTGCCTGGGCGCCGAAGCGTGGGGACGTCTCGCCCACGGCGCCAAGTAACGCCTCGCTTCGGCCTCTTCCTAGCGGACGGTCACACGGACGGTCTTCGCAGGTGCGAAGCCCTGCCGGATGGTGCTCCAGGCGAATACCGCCAGGTCGTAGTCGCCGGCGGGAAGGCCCGTGCCCGCCAGACCGTATCCGCTCATCGTGAAACGCCGGCCAAACACGGCGGCCACGTCGGGTCTGCTGCCGCCGAGCGACGCAAGCCCGACGAACACCGGGTCCGCTCCTCCGACGGGATACGCCCAGACGTGGACCGCATCCACTCCGGTACCGAGATCGTCGTCCAGATCGGCCGCCCAGCCCGCGATCGTGAACGGCTGGTTCGCTGCGAGGACTCCCGAGCTTCTCGACGGTGCGTCGATGACGATCTGCGGGCCCACCCTGCCGCTGCCCTTCGCATTGAGCACGATCTGCACATGGCGCTCCGCCCCGGCGCCGGTGAACACGAAGTCGTAGGCACCCACGAAACCCGCGCTCGGCTGCCACGTGAAGAGTCCGTCCGCGTCGAGCCCCGCGCCGATGGGCAGCGGCTGCCGTCCCTCCGCCGTCAAGAGCGCAGCGGTCGTCGCCCCGGTCTGCAGCTCGATGCGATCGAGCTCCTCGGACTGCACCGTCACGAAGCCATTTGCGTTGGGCTTGTATTGACGGAAGGGCGCGTTCATATCGAAGCCGCGCCGACCAAGAAGCACCGGCGCCTCGGTAGACCATGCCTGAAGGCCTGAGGCTGCCACCGACGTGGTGGTCACCGCGCTGCCGTTCGCGACAGTGAAAAAGCGGCTTCCAACGCCCGCGGCACCGCCGACGGAGTCAGTGACCGCCCAGGCGATCGTGTGGACGCCGTTGGTCAGACTGCGGCTGTCGAATGTGAAGACACCAAGCGCGTTACCGATGCCGCTGTACTGTGCGACAGGGAAGAGCGAGGTCAGGTCCGTGCGCGCCGTCCATCCAGCCGGAGAGCCGACCGGGACGCCGTCGATCATGACGGTCACGGCTCCGCCACTCGGAGGAGCTGCGCGGCGACTACCCGGCGACAGGACCCAGCCGAAGTTGTTCACGACACCGCTCACCGTCGCCCCCTGGGCGGGCGTATCGATCGCCCCGAAGGGAAGAGTGGCAGAGGCATTGGCGCAGGTGATCGTTTTCGTACCCAGCAGCGTCGAATGGCCGTCCGCGTCGTCAGCGTAGGCGTAGAGGGTGAACGTTCCATTCCCGAGATTCGGGAGGAAGTTCGTCAGCATCAGGTATCCCCAACCTGCGCGGTCGTTCTGTACGTACGTTGGATACGCCGAGACGATATCCGGCCTTGCGCCCGGCACGCGGGAGGCGTCGCCGATGTAAACCAGTGCCCCCGCCGGCTCACCGGCGACGCGAGCACGAAGGATGCGCACGCGTGTCACGCCGCCGTCGTCCAAAGCCCAGCCGGTGACAGCCACGGAGGCCGTGACCCCCTGCGTGTTGTTGGCCGGCGTGTCGAAACTGCCGAACGGTGGAACGGCTGTGGCGGCCCCGCCGGCGCGGCCGGACACCTCGTTCGACGGCACGCTCCTCACACCCGACGCGGTGTATGCCTGCACCCGAAAGAAGTAGGTCGTGCCGGACGTCGCCGTTGCGAACGTCCACGACGTCACTTTGCCGACGTTGAACTGCTGCTCAGTGCGCCCCGAAGCCGTGCCGACCAGCACGACGTATCCCGTCACCACAGACTCCTGGTTCGCATTCCACGCGAGCCTGATAGAAGCCGCATTCGCCTGGGAGGCGAACAAGAGAGAGGCGATCACAAGCATTGACTTGAGCATCAGACCTACCGCCGATCGTGAGGGTAAAACGGCCGACCTGCCGTCCTCGGGACGGTGATCGTGTAACAGTGAAAATTCTACCTAGCGCTTCTTTCCAGGAATCTGGCGCTTTCAGGCCATTCCCGGCAGCTCATTTTCAGCTCAAGCATATTCGGTGCCTCAGTATATCGCTTCAGGAACGGGCGTATCGCCAGGCGAAAAGGAGGGCGGGAGGGAGGGGGCGCGACGAACGGCCCGCCCAACCGTGAAGCGAGTCGGGTTGCAGGGCAGCGAGATCCGTACCCGCCTGACGGCGCTTGCCGGGTCGGCACCGGGGTGCCGGTCAGCGGCTAACTGCCCAGCCGGTACTTGCCGAGCCTGGCGAGGATGGTCGTCTTGAGGTCGTTCTCGGACGTGGCGGCCGTCAAATCGACATCCGCATCCGCCACGGCGTCGAGCAGCGCGCGAATCAGTTGTGCCCGGCTGATCGCCGCGCCGCTCTTCGCCCGGATGTTGGCGGCGAGGCGATCGAGAAACACGATCTGCCGGTTGAACAGCACCACCGTCACTTTCGTCCACGCCTCGTCGTGCGTGGGGGGACGGCCGGGCTTACGGCGCGCTACTGCCATGCGACGCGTCGGAGCGACGATGTCGGGAGAGCCTCGTGGGATTCTGCTTTTGGGGTGGGTTTTGCGCCGGGCCATTCGATCTCCGGGAGAACGCTTCAATTGATCGTGGATTCATCCCATCCTGAACAGGCGCGCATGTGCAGTTGAGTCGGCGGCTATTCAACACCGCTGACTCAGTCTACTGCAAGCCCAACAGCTTGATGTCACTTGGGGCAGGACGTCGGCGAGCGATCCGTCACGTTCACGGTCTTGACACGTGCATGAGCGCCCCACCAAACTCGACAGATTCGCCGGTCGGCTCTCCCGGCCGCACGAAAACCGATCGCGGCCGAACGCGCTCGCGCGCCGCGCACCGAAGGGGTCTGATGGGTCTTGTGGACTGGTTCAGGAGAAACAGGGCGCCCGCCGAGGACCCCCGGCTCACTGCGTGGCGCACATCCTGGGCAGCGGCGGCCGCATCCGGTGACGCTGCGGCTGCGGGTCCACTCGACCGCGAGCTCGCTGCGCTGGGCTGTCCCGACGACGAGATCGAGATCGAGCGGGAGATGCTCACGGCGCTGCACGATTTGGGAGCGCTCACCGGATCAGTGCAGCTCGACGGGCTACCGACCGTCGTCACGGGTCACCGCATCATCCGCGACGAGCGCTGCCACTTCACGGCTCCCGTGTCGATGCCGGATGATCCGTCGCAGCCGGGTGGGCGCCTGTTCCTCACGGACAGGCGCGCGGCCTTCGCAGGCGGAGCGGTGTCGAGCAGCGTCGCCTGGCACAGGGTGGCGGACGTGCTGGCGGTCGAACGCGATCTGGTACTCATCGGCGCCGGTCAGGCCATGCTGTCCCGCTTTCGCTGCAATTCATTCAGTGATGCCCTGTGCGCCGCCTTCCTCGCCCGGGAGTTGAGCGGCGCCCCCCGGCAGCGGCAGGCGGGACTATAATCGCCGGGATGCCACCGACAGTTGCCGCGACGTCAGGAACCATCACCCTCGGCATCGATCGGCTCCTCGGTCCCGACCGCCGGCTCGTGGACGGGCGCCGCGTCGGTATCGTCTGCAACCCCGCATCAATCGACGCCCGCTTTCGTCATACCGCGGATCGCCTGGTGGAGGACCCCGGCGTCACGGTCTCGGCCATCTTCGGCCCGCAGCACGGGTTCCGCTCCGATCTCCAGGACAACATGATCGAGACGCCGCACGTGCGGGATGCGCGCCGGCGCGTCCCGATCTTCTCCCTTTACAGCGAGACGAGGGAGCCGACGGCAGAGATGCTGCGCGACGTGGACGTGCTCGTCATCGATCTCCAGGACGTGGGCACGCGCGTCTACACGTACATCTACACGATGGCGAACTGCATGCGCGCCGCCGCCCGTCACGGGGTCCACGTGGTCGTCTGCGACCGTCCCAATCCGGTTGGCGGCGAAGAGGTCGAGGGCAACCTGCTCCAGCCCGCCTGCGCCTCTTTCGTCGGCCAGTTTCCGATCCCGCTCAGGCACGGGATGACCATCGGGGAGCTCGCGCGGCTCTTCAATGACGCGTTTGGAATCGGCGCGTCGCTCGAGGTCGTGCCGCTCGACGGCTGGCGGCGGACGATGTATCACGACGAAACCGGCGTGCCGTGGGTGATTCCGTCACCGAACCTGCCGACGCTCGACAGCGCCGTCGTGTACCCCGGCGCCGTGTTGTTCGAGGGGTCGCGGCTGTCCGAAGGACGGGGCACCACCCGACCGTTCGAGCTCATAGGCGCGCCGTGGATTGACGGCGAGCGTCTCGCGGATGCGATGAACCAGCGCGGACTGCCGGGCGCGCATTTCCGTCCGGCGTTTTTCGAACCGACCTTCCAGAAGCACGCGAAACAGACGTGCGGCGGCTGCCAGATCCACGTCACGGATCGGCGCGCGTTCCGGCCCGTCCGCACCTCCGTCGAGCTCATGGCGGAATTCCGCCGGCAGGATCCCTCGCGGTTCGCGTGGCGTGAGCCGCCGTATGAGTACGAGCACGACAAGGAACCGATCGACATCCTGTACGGATCCGACCGGCTGCGCGCCACGCTGGACGGCGGAGAGGATGTGAATGCGCTCGTCGCGTCGTGGAGACCGGAGGAAGAGTCTTTCCGCCGGACGCGGGAGCCGTATCTGATCTACTAGAGCTATCAGCTATCAGCTCTTCGTCGCGATGCTCCTCGCTTCGCGGATCTGCCGCGCATGTCTGTGAGCGTGTCCTGCGTAGGTCTTCAGCCATTCCTCGACGCCGAACGCCCCTGCCTCGGTGTGGACCCCCTCCCGCAGCCACTCCTCCGCAGTGAGACGTTCCAGCAATTCCGCCGTCGCCTCTCGCGCCCATCGGAAGAGCTCGAGCGAGGTCTCGTACGGTCGATCGTAGTAGAGCTTTTTCGCAAACTGATCCTGGTCGTAGCCGTGAATAGTCGGCCGGTCCTCGGCGAGGAGGAGCCGCAGACGCACGGCTGCGGTCATCTCGCTGTCGGCCAGGTGATGGAGGATTTCGCGAGTGGACCATCGCCCCGCACCGGGACGTGCGTCGAGCTCTTCCGGCGTGATCTTCAGCAGCGCTTCCGCGATGGCGGCGTATCCGTCGCGATACTGCGCAATCAGCCTCTTCCGCTCCTCTGAATCCACCTCGCCTCCTCGCAAAATCACCCCGGGTCAGGGGACGTCATCCTCGCGTCTTCGCGATCCCCGGCGCCTTCGTTTCCTGCCGGGTCTCGGGCACCATGTGATTGGCCGAGAGGTGCTTCTTCAACTCCTCGAACGCCTCGGGGACGGAGTCCACGTGGCAGAGCAGCTTCAGATCGGTTTCATTGATGGCGCCCCATTCCGCGAGCGGCTCGAGCTTCAGCACGGCATCCCAGTACTCGCTGCCGAACATGATGACGAGCAGTTTCTTCGACAGCTTGCGCGTCTGCGCCAGCGTCAGGATCTCGAAGAGCTCGTCCATCGTGCCGAAGCCGCCGGGAAAAATCACGAGCGCCTTTGCCAGGTAGGCGAACCAGAACTTCCGCATGAAGAAGTAGTGGAAGTTGAAGAGCAGCTCAGGCGTGATGTATCGGTTGGGTGCCTGCTCGAAGGGCAGGCGGATATTCAGCCCGACCGATTTGCCCCCTGCCTCCTTGGCGCCGCGGTTCGCCGCCTCCATGATCCCGGGCCCGCCCCCCGAGCAGACCACGAAGCGATTGCGCTGCGTGTCGAGGGACATGCTCCAGGTTGTCAACATCTTGGCGAGCGACCGCGCGTCCTCGTAATACCGCGACCACTCGACGGCCTTTTCGCTGCGCTTGAGTGCGGCCTTGTAGTCCGCCTTCTGGTGGCCCGTCCCGTTCAACAGCTCCCGCAGGTTCTTCCGTGCGGACGAGCGGCTGAGCACGCGGGCCGAGCCGAAGAACACCACCGTGTCCTGCACGTTCTGCGCCCTGAACCGCCGCGCCGGGTCCAGATACTCCGCGAGAATGCGGATCGGCCGCGCATCCGTGCTATCCAGAAACTCATCGTCTTCATACGCGAGCGGATGGTCGTGATTCACCAAAAAACTGTATCATCTTCTACTACTCGTGGCTGCGGCACGCGAGGCTGGTCAGCAGGCCGCGGCAGTGGCAGATCACCAACACTCAAGGAGTGATGTACATGGTTGGGCGGTCGATCGGAATTCTCGGACTGGCGTTCTCGGCGGCCGTGATCGGCGTGGCCGCAGGTTCCCCCGCGCAGCAGCCGGCAGCGTCGTCGAAGAGCGGCTGGCAGCTTCCTCCGGAGGCCGAGACCACGAAGAATCCCCTGACGGTGGACGCCAAGATCCTCGCCTCGGGAAAAGCGGTCTTCAAGGAAAAGTGCCAGAAGTGCCACGGCCCGGCAGGCAAGGGAGATGGTCCTGACGCGGATCCGGATGCCCTGGAAGAGATGGACCTGACCAACGCGAAGCGCGCCGCCCGCAACACCGACGGCGTCGTCTTCTACAAGATCTCGAACGGCCGCAAGAAGCCGAAGATGCCGGCCCAGAAGGACGAGCTCACCAAGGACCAGATCTGGTCCGTCGTGTCCTACGTCCAGACGCTGCGCAAGACGACGGCCCCCTGACTCGGGATTCGCCCGCCTCCGCTCGCTGTCCATCGGTGCGAGCTATGGGGGCCCGCGCCGTAGCCGCTTCGCGGCGTAGGCGGGGGGATTCGGGATTCGCCGTAGCTTCCGGCTTTAGCCGAAAGTCCGCGCAGTCATAGCACGCGGGTGATCAGCTCGCCGATGAGATACCCGACCGCGGCGACGCCGAAGCCGACGACGAACATGTCGCGGCCGCTGCTCCACACGCCGCGCCCCGTGAAGAGGCTCCGGGCGGCACCGATGCCGAAGTGCGCCGTCATGCTGAGCACCAGCGACGCCCAGATGGCGGCCCAGTGCTCCAGCACGAAAAAGGGCACGATCGGAATGAACGCGCCGACGGCCGTGGCGGTGCCCGTCACGAGGCCGTCGCGCAGCGGCGCAAGCTCCGCCGGATGGATGTTCAGCTCTTCGCGGACCATCGTGTCGAGCGCCTTCGACGGCTCCTTCATGATCGCGTGGGCGGTTTCCCTGGCGCGCTCGGGTGTCAGTCCCTTCGCCTCGTAGATGACGGCCAGCTCCTCTTCCTCGAGCTCCGGCATGAGCTTCATTTCCTGCTGTTCGATCTCGATCTGATGCGCGTGCATCTCCATCTCGCTCTTGGCGGCGAGGTATCCGCTCGAGCCCATTGACAGGGCGTCCGCGATGGCGCCGGCCACACCGCTGATGATGACGATGTGCGGCGCGACCGACGCGCCAAGCACACCGGCGACCAGCCCGAAGTTCGCGGTCAGGCCGTCGTTGAAGCCGTACACCACGCTCCGAAGGTAGCCCCCCGATCCGCCGCCATGCCAGGGTTCCCCTTCTCGCCCCATCGCCTCCGCCAGCTCTCGCGCATGGACGGCGGAGTCGGTCGCAATCTCCAGCGCAGCTGCGTGTGTCTCCCCGTGACGCGATCGTCGCGCGAGGCCGAGATATGCCTGCACTTCCCGTCCCTCTTCCGCGAGCATCATCGGCAGCACGAGGGACGTGCCGAACCGCCGTGCGGCCCACGCCAGGAGACGCGTGCGGCCCGCGGTCCGGTACACCGGCAGCGGACGGCCGCTCGACTCGAACAGCTCCTCCCACCGCTGCACGTGGCGGTCTTCGACGACGGCGAGTTTTTCGAAGAGCTCGGCGAGCCTGGGGACGCGCTCGACGGCAGCAAGGGAACGATACAGATAGGCGGCGTCGCGTTCATCGCGGTAGTGGGCGTCCCAGGTCTCATCCGCGCTCGGGGGGTCGAGATCGAGGCGATGGTTTCGCAGATCGGGATTCGAGATCATCGACAAACAAGCCATCGGGGCTGCTGGGGTGGGTCTCCAGCCGTCTCGGCGCATCCATTCATTGAGCATAGCCCCTTTACTCGCCGGCGGGTAGCCGGTGTACGATGCCGCGACGCATGTCCCGCGCCCCCGCCGGCCCGCAGTCCTCGGCGTTCGATCATTCGATCCTGATCCGCGCGTCTCCGGAACGCGTGCTCGCCGCATTCTTCGAGCCCGAGGCGCTCGCCACCTGGTGGCTGGTGGCGCGCTCCGTCACCACGCCGAGACCGCTCGGCGTCTACGCCATCGAATGGAATCCGACCGACGAGTCGGACGCGATCCTCGGGAGGCTTGGCGGCGTCTTCCACGGACTCGTCATGGAGTACAGGCCGGGCCGCGAGCTCTTCGTCGCCGAGGCCTGGTGGATTCCGCCGGACGGCGACCCCATCGGACCGATGTCGCTCCAGGTCAACTGCGCCAGCGAGGACGGCGCGTGCCGCCTGCGCGTGCAGCAGTCAGGCTTCGAGGAGACGCCGCGATTCCGCCGGTACTACACCGTCATCGAACGGGGCTGGCACATCTCGATGGCAGCGCTCAAAACTTACGCGGAGCAAGAACAGTAAATAGGTGCCAGGGTGCCAAGGTGCCAGAGTGCCAACGTGCCAACGTGCGAAGTGCCCGAGTTTCTTCCGGCTGAAGCCGGAAGCTACCTATCTGATCCCCGATCCCTGATCCCCGATCCCCGATCCCGGGTCCCAGATCCCGAGTCCCGAGAGCTTCATCCGATTTTCTGCACGTTGACGAAGTTCGCGTCGAGCCGGCTCGTGTCGGCGCTGACGTTCACGAACACCACGACGGCTCCGGGCTGGAGTATGCACCGATCGAGCAGGAGCCGCTCGAGCCGCTCGATCTCGCGCTCCTCGGTCAGGATGGGCGCGACACCCCAGTAGAGCGCGAGCGTGCTGGCGACACGCTCACTCGCAGTGGCGGCGAAGATCGGCGCTCTCGGACGGAGGGCGGACAGCAGCCGCGCGGTCTTCCCCTCTCGCGTCACCGCCACGATCGCGTCGGCCTCCCCCGCGGACGCCAGCGTCAGCGCCGCTTCACAGAGCGCCCGGCTGTGACGGGTGCCCGTCGGTTCCATCGCAAGTGTCACGCGGTCTGACGGAGGCAGCAGCTCGGCGTCCTGGATGATCGCCGCGAGCGTCTGGACGGCGCGCACCGGATGCGCTCCGGCGGCTGTCTCGCCGGCCAGCATGATCGCGTCGGCACCCTCGTCGACGGCCTTCGCCGCGTCGCTGACTTCCGCCCGCGTCGGACGCGGATCGACGCGCATGGACTCGAGCACCTGCGTGGCCAGGATCACCGGTCGGCCGACGGCCCGCGCGCTCCGCACGATCTGCTTCTGGACTCTGGGCAGCTGCTCGAGCGGCATCTCGAGGCCGAGGTCACCGCGCGCGACCATCACGCCGTCGGCAACGTTCAGGATCGCCGGCAGGTTGTCCACCGCTCCCGGGCGCTCGATTTTCGCAATCACGGGCACCGGCCGCCCCGCTTCGATCATGACGTCCCTCGCGGTCGTCACATCGTCAGCCGTCTGCACGAAGCTCAAGGCCACCATGTCGACGCCGAGCTCCAGTCCGAAGCGCAGATCCGCCGCATCCTTCTCGGTGACCGACGAGGCCGGAAGCGCAACGCCCGGCGCGTTGATGCCCTTGTGCTGCCCGAGCGGCCCTCCGCTGACGACGACGGTCGTCAGTTCGTCGCTGCTCCGGCCCGTCACACGCAGCTCGATTCGTCCATCGTCCAGGAACAGCCGGTCTCCGGGGCGGGCCGACGAGACCAGGGGGGCATACGTTGTGAAAATGCGGCCATCCGAAGCCGGAAGATCGCCTGGAGCGATCCGAACCTCGTCGCCGGCCTTCAACAGCAGCGGACCTCCGCCGGCAATCGAACCGGTACGGATCTTCGGACCGCTGAGATCCTGCATGATGGCGACGCGGCGCTGAGTACCGGCTCGACGCCGTCCTCACGGCGTGGAACACTTCCTCGTGCGAGGCGTGTGTCCCGTGAGAGAAGTTCAGGCGGAACACGTCGACGCCGGCGACGAGCAGGGCCTCCAGGGTATCTGCCGCCGCACAGGCCGGACCGACGGTCGCGATGATTTTGGTGTGCCGCATGCTGTCTGCCAGGGTGATTATGTCATCCCGGACGGATCCACCAGCGCCTTGGTGATGCGCAAGGCCTCGGCGTCCGCGAGCGCGTCGTTCAGCTGGTCGAGCGTGTAGGTGCGCCCGCCGATGCGGCGCCACGGCACCGTGGCCGCGTGCTCCTCGAGGAGAGTCAGCGCACGGAGAAAGTGACGCGCCTCGCTTCCCCAGCAGCCGCGGATCTCGAGGTGCTTCCGGTTGATGTGCTGGTGCGCGTTCACCTGGCTGACGCCGGCATCGGTATAGTGGCCCGCAACCACGTAGCGGCCGCCGTCGCGTGCGAGCATCAGCCCCTCCTCGATGGCGCGTGCCGACCCGGCGGCTTCGATGACGACGTCGGCCCCTTCGCCGAAGGTCAGCGCACGGATCTCCTCGAGGCGCTGATCGGCGGACGAGCGAGCGAGGTCGTACACGCGATCGGCGCCCATCTCGAAGGCGAGCTCGAGCCGCGACGCGGGTGCGCCTATGGCGACGATCGTCGAGGCGCCCGCTGCGCGGGCGAGCGCGATGGAGCTCAATCCGACGGCCCCGGTGCCCTGCACCACGACGGTGCCGCCGGGCCGGAGCGCGGCGCGCTCGAGGATATGGACCGCCGTCAAGAGTCCGCACCCGCCTCCGATGTAATCGTCGAAGCCGACCGGTTCAGGCAGCCGCGCGATGCCGACACCGGGCTCGAGGTAGACGGCCTGCGACCAGCCTCCGAACAATCCCTCGGCTGCGGGATCGGTGATGCCGTAGACCCGCCGCGCGGCGCAGCGCGTCGGCGTCTGATGAACGGTGCACGCGCGGCACTGCCCGCAGGTGCGGTGGACGTCGAAGAACGCGACCCGATCGCCTTCGTGCAGCTCCGCGCCGTCGATGCCACGGAGCGGACCGCGTACGGCGTCGAGCCACCCCGCGGAGACGTGGCCCGGGATGATCGGATAGGGCACTCCGGCCAGCCGGCCGTGCCACAGGTGGACATCGGTTCCGCAGACCTCGGAGCGGGCAGTCCGCAGGAGCGCTCCGCCGGGGGGAAGATCGGGGCGCTCGAACCCGCGAACTTCGACTGGCGCGTGCGGGGCAGGCATGACGGCGGCGAGGATGCGATCGCTCACGGCGTACGGTAACCTTGAAGGAGTGCCGCAGAACGGATCCCCGCGCCCGGCCCAATGGCCTATCAGCTTACCATCGGGCCTGTTCACGCAATGACACATCGCACCGCCATCGTCGCCGTCCTGCTGCCCGTGCTGGCCGCACTCACCGTCACGCCGGTGCTGGGCCAGACCTACGACGCCGGGACGAAGCCCAGGCGCCAGTTCGTGAGCGTCAATTACGAGTCCTTCGTCACGCAGCCTCTTCATTTCGAGAGGTTCCCCCTCGAGGACCTCGTCGGCGCGCCGGTCGCCGCGGCGCAGTTGAAGGCACACGACTACGAGACACGCGACGGCTCCGTCCTGATCGATGTGCTGAAGTTCACACGCCGGGGCCAGGGGCGGGGCGTCACCCTGTATCCGTTCGGCCTGAGCGTCGGTCCGACGCTCGCCGTGCGCGTCAGCGCACAGGATTTGCCGGACATCAGCATCGCGTTCACCGGATCCGGAGCGCCGCAGGCGTACGAGCTCACCGGCGCCCGCGCGTACGACGTCGGCGCGGCGATCGTCGTCGCCGACCGGTCCCGCGGCTGGGGGCTTGGGAGCCAGGCCTTCTTCGGCGGCGGCATGGGACGCATCAAGAGCGACGCGCGAACCGGCGACCGCGTGTTCGCGGAAGGGGGCGGCGGCCTCAGCTCGGGACCCTTTGGCGTCGAACTGGCCGTGAAGTTCGCCTGGAACCACCTGACGGACCCGGTCGATCACCACTTCATCACGGTGCCGGTCACACTGCGCGGCACACTGAGCTTCTGAGATGGAACCGAGATCGCCGACACAAATCGATGCGTGGCTGCGCGCCGCGTCTCGCGATGCGGACCGCCGGGGATTGCCGCTGCTGAAACCCCTGCTCGAAGGTCTGGCACGATCGACGGCCGCATTGCGCGAGGCGGAGCGCACGATCCGCGAGGCGGGGGTGATCCCCGGAACGATCGAGACGGAAGACGCGGACCGCCCCGCGCGCACGCGGCCGGACACGACCGAATGACGATCCCGCACAACCTGCCGTCGATCGATCAGGTTGCCGTACGGATCAAAAGCCGCGCGGTGTCACCCGTGGAGCTGACGCGCGCCTGCCTCGATCGCATCGACGCGCGCCGGGAGCTCAATTCGTTCATCACCGTCATGCGCTCCGCCGCCCTCGCGGACGCCGCGGCGGCAGAGCGGGAGATCGCGACCGGCCACTACCGGGGCGCGCTTCACGGAGTGCCGGTCTCGGTGAAAGATCTCATCGACGTCGCGGGGACGGCGACCACCTCAGGTTCCGCGGTGCCGCCGCGGCACCCGTCGCGGGACGCGCTGCTCGTGACGCGCCTGCGTGACGCGGGAGCGGTCATCGTCGGCAAGACCAACCTGCACGAGTTCGCGTTCGGGACCACGAGTGAAGAGACGGCCTTCGGGCCCGTGCGGCATCCGCTCGACCCGGCGCGATCGCCGGGCGGATCGAGCGGCGGCGCCGCGGTCGCGCTCGTCGAAGGCATGTGCTTCGGGTCTGTGGGCACCGACACCGGCGGGTCCGTCCGGATTCCGTCCGCCGCCTGCGGCATCGTGGGGCTGAAGCCGTCCGCGGACGAATTGTCGTGTGCCGGCGTCGTGCCGCTCAGCGGGACGCTGGATCACGCGGGTCCGATGGCGCGGAGCGTCGCGGACGTCGCGCTGATGTTCCGCGCGCTGAAAGGCGGCCCGGTTCAACCGTCAGTCGCGCGGGAGGGGCAGCGCTTCGTCTTCGGCGTCCCCGAGGCGTACTTCTGCGACAGGCTGCATCCGGACGTACGGGCGGCGCTCGTGCGCGTGCGCCAGACGCTCGAGACGGAGGGGCATCGCCTCCGGACCGTCACCGTCGACGATGCCGCGCGGACGGCGGATGTCTATCTTCACATCGTGCTTCCCGAGGCGTCGTGGTTCCATGCGCCCATGCTCGAACGCTATCCCGATCGGTACTCGCCGGGCGTGCGGCTGCGGCTGGAGATGGGCCGGTACGTCCTCGGCGAAGACTACGTGCGCGCGATGTTCCTCCGAACCGTGCTGACCCACGCGGTCGACAGGGCGATCAACGGGTGCGACGCGCTGCTCCTGCCGACGCTTCCAATCCCGGCGCCGAGGATTGGTGCCGCGACGGTGGACGTCGACGGGAGAGACGAGCCCGTGCGCGCGGTCATGCTTCGGCTGACCCAACTCTTCAACGTGACGGGGCATCCGGCGATTGCGCTGCCCGCCGGCGCGACACGCGACGGCTGGCCGGTCAGCATGCAGCTGGTCGGACACAAGGGACGCACCGACCGGCTGCTGGACATTGCCGCCAGCGTCGAGGCGCGGCTGCACGCGTGAGCCCGGGAGCTCTGACGGTGGACATCAACGCGTGATTTCGAGAGTCTTTCATCAGTGGGAGCGCCGGCTTGCCGCCGCCGCGGAACATCGCCTCGTGCGGCCGTTCGAGTGGGGGCTGGAGTGGGTCGACGGGGTCGAGCCGGGAGCCTCCGACGAAGCGGACCGCCTGGCGGCCTGGGCGTCGCGCGCCATCGAGGACAGCGACACCTTCTTCGCGCAGCCGGCCTGCGATGAGTACGTGCTCCACGGGGATCGCCTCTCGTTCCCGAGCGCCATCACCACGCCGCACCCGGAGAACAACATCGTGCGGGCGCGGTACTTTCCCGATCGGTCCGAGCGTGGCCGCCGGCGGGCCGTGCTCGTGCTGCCGCAGTGGAACGCGGATGCGGGCGGCCATGTCGGTCTCTGCCAGCTGCTCAACCGATTCGGGATCAGTGCGCTTCGTCTCAGTCTTCCCTATCACGACGCGCGCATGCCGCCGGAGCTTCTCCGCGCCGACTACATCGTCAGCGCCAACGTGGGCCGCACGGCCCAGGTCTGCCGGCAGGCGGTGCTGGACGCGCGGCGGGCGATCGCCTGGCTGGCGCAGCAGGGCTACGAGTCCATCGGGATCCTGGGTACGAGCCTGGGATCGTGCCTGTCCATGCTCACGGCCGCGCACGAGCCGCTCGTCCGCGCGGCGGCGCTCAACCACATCTCCCCCTATTTCGCGGACGTGATCTGGGAAGGGCTCTCGACCGCGCACGTTCGTGAGAGCCTGAACGGCCGGGTCGATCTCGATGCGCTGCGGCGCATCTGGATGCCGATCTCTCCCTTCCCGTACCTCGAGCGCATGCGCGGCAAACAGGTGCTGCTCGTATATGCGCGATACGACCTGACGTTCCCGATCACGCTGTCGAGATTTCTCGTGGACGAATTCAAGCGCCGCGGAATCGACCACGAGGTCGCAGCCCTGCCCTGCGGGCACTACAGCACCGGCGTTGGACCGTTCAAGTGGATGGATGGACTGGTGCTGTGCAGGTTTCTCAGTCGAAGCCTGCAAGTCACCAATCCCTGATCCCTGGTCCCTGATCCCGAATATGAGCGCGGCCGCGCCTCCGCTCGCGTTGAACGGCCGCGAGCGGAGGCGTACGAGCCTACAGGTATTTCAGTACGCCGCGGAGGGCGTCGAAGAGGACGTTCGCCACGGCGCGGACGAGCGGCGACACTTCGCCTTCCGCGATCTTTTCTGCTGTGGCGACCGGCTGTGTGACGAGGAGGTAAATGAGCCCGGCGGCAAACACCGCCGTGAGAATCCCGATGATCCCCGCCAGGCTGAGGCTGCGTCGGGTGATGCTCATGACAGACGGCTCAGTGTACAACGAGCCAGGCATAACTGTCAGTTGGACGAAGCATGGCCGGGGTCGGTTCCCTCCCCCCGGCTCCCGACGTCAACCGGCCGGGATTTCCACCGGATCTCCGAGCTCGAGCCGTGCGAGCGAAGAGCCAATTTTGTCGCGATCGCCGACAATAACGGTCAGCATCCGCGACGGGTCGATGTGCTTCGTGGCGACTCGCGTGACTTCCGCTTCATCCACGGCCAGCACCCTGGGCACGAATGTCGAGAAGTAATCGTCGGACAATCCGTACAACGCGAGCTGCGCGGCCCCCCGGCTGATCTGCTCGGCCGTTTCAAAGTTCCGCGGGTATCCGCGCGTCAGCGCAGCGCGCCCCGTCTCCAGTTCCGCGCGCGTGACCGGCCGATCGCCGCGGATGGCGCGCAGCTCGGACATGGCCTCGGAGACCGCATCGGCCGTGGCGTCGGACTGCACGCTCGCGTGCAGCGTAAACGGCCCGGCGCCGCGCCTGAAGTCGAAGGACGTGCGCGCGCCGTACGTGTAGCCCTTGTCCTCCCGCAGGTTCATGTTGATGCGGCTCACGAACTGCCCGCCGAGCACCATGTTCAGCACCAGCAGCGCGTGGTAGTCGGGTGTCGAGCGCGGGACGGCGACATGGCCGATCCGCAGCTCGGATTGCGCCGCGCCCGGACGATGCAGTACCGCGAGGCGATCGCGGGGCGGCGGCGGCGCCGGGAACGTGGACGGATCCACGGCTGCCCTAACGGCCAGAGATTCTGACCAGTCGCCGAACGCCCGCTCGACGAGATCGCCGAGCGCCTCGTGCGTCGCATCACCCGACGCGATGACGGTGAGGCGGGACGGCGTGAACATCGACTGGTGGAAGCCGGCGACCTCCGGGAGCGCCATGCTGCGCAGTGACTCCTCCGTCCCGATCGGCTGATGCCCGTAGGGATGATCGGGGTAGAGCCGCCCGGTGAACGCACGGTCGGCGAGCGCCGGCGCCATGTCGCGCAGCTGCACGAGGCGATTCAGTCGCAGCTCACGGACGCGGTCGAAGTCGCGCGCCTCGAGCCGTGGACGAATGAGCATGTCGGCCAGGAGTCCAATGCCGCGGTCCGCAAACCGCGCGAGACTCGACAGCGTCAGGATGGTGGCGTCGGACCCGATCTCGGAATCGAGATGCCCGCCGATGCGCCCCAGGCTCTCGTGCAGTTCGAGGGCATCGAGATCGCCCGACCCTTCGTCCAGCATGTCGCTGGCGACCGCCGCCAGTCCCGGCCGATCGGTCGGGTCGGACGAAGCCCCCGTGGGCAGGAGCGCCAGGAAGCTGACAAGGGGAACGGCATGATGCTCGACGGTCAGGATCCGCAGGCCACTGGCGAGCTGCCTCCTGCGAATCTCGGGAAAGCGGAACCGCGGCTCGGGGCCAAGTGCCGGCAGGCGCGAACGGTCGATCTCCATCATGCGACCGACACGGGCTGCGAACCCTCGAGTGCGCGTTCCACCTGACCCGTCGGGACGACGCTCAGCGTGACGCGCGCCTCCGGGCGAAGCCACTCGCGCGCCGCCCGCTGCATGGATTCGGGCGTGACGGATCGATAGCGCGCCAGATCGGTCTCGAAGAACCCGGGGTCGCCGACGTAGATGTTGTACGTGTTCAATTGATCGCCTTTGCCGCCAAACCCGCCGACGGTCTGCAGCCGATACATGAAGTTCGCCTCGGCCTGCGCCTGGCAACGCTCCATTTCCGGCGCCGTGGGGCCGTGTTCGATGAGCCCCCTGAGGACGTCTGAAATGGCGCGCTCGAGCTCCGCCAGCGTGCGGCCAGGCGCCGCGGTGGCCACAATCTGGAAAAATCCGCCGATCTCGCGCGAGTTCTGGGATGCGCCAATCTCAGTGGCTATCCGCTGCTCGTAGACGAGTGTGCGATACAGGCGCGACGTCTTGCCGCTCGCGAGCACTTCCCCCACCAGATCCAGGTCCGCATCGTCCTCGGCGAACAACGCCGGCGAGTGCCAGGCCATGTAGAGCCGTGGCAGCTCGACGCGATCTTCGAGCAGCAGGCGGATCTCGGACGTGATCGCGGGCGGCGTGGTGAACGTCACCGGCGGCGGCTCGTCTCCGGCATCGAGCGGGCCGAAGTAGTCGGACGCCATCGTGAGCACCTGATCGGTGTCCACGTCCCCCGCCAGCGCGAGCGACGCGTTGCGCGGCCGATAGTACGTCTGGAAGAACGCCCGCACGTCATCCAGCCGCGCGGCCCGGATGTCGTCAGCGCCGCCAATCGTCATCCAGTGGTACGGATGATCGGGGGCGTACAGCGACGCCGCGAGCGCCATGCCGGCGAAGCCGTACGGCCTGTTCTCGTAGTTCTGGCGGCGTTCGTTCAGCACGACCTCGCGCTGGTTCTCGAACTTGGCGTCCGTCAGCGCCGGCAGCAGGTATCCCATGCGATCAGATTCCATCCACAACGCGAGCTCCAGCGCGTTGGTGGGCACGACCTCCCAGTAGTTCGTGCGATCGGCATTCGTGGATCCGTTCAACGAGGCGCCCGCCTCCTGGAGCGGCTGGAAGAATCCGCGGTCGTAGTGCTGCGAGCCCTCGAACATCAGGTGCTCGAACAGGTGGGCGAAGCCCGTGCGGCCGGGCTTCTCGTTCTTCGAGCCGACGTGATACCAGAGATTGACGGCGACGATCGGACAGCCGTGATCCTCGTGGATCAGGATGTCGAGGCCGTTCGGGAGACGATGTTGAGAGTAGGAAATGTTCATGGAGGCAAGGGGCCGTCGAGATCAGGGTTTCTTGAACTCGCCGCACGTCGGCATGACGGGGCCGTAGTACGGGTTGCGGATGCTGCCTTCCTTCTGCAGCCATGATTTGTTCACCATGGGGCAGTAGGCCACCTTGATGTCGGGCACGTCCTTCCACCCTTCGGCGTTTCCGGCGGCAATGACGGCATCGCTCAACGCGCCGAACGCATCGCGCGCCGCCTTCAGATCCGCTGCGACTTCCATGCGCTTTGCGGCAGCCGCCATCGCGGCGCCGCCAGCGCCCAGGTGCGAGGACTGCTGGACGATGGCCGCCGCCGAGGGCTTGACGCCGTCCATCTTGTCGCGGAACAGCTGCGCGTGAATGTCCATGTAGGACACGATGATGGCCTTCATCGCGTCCGAGGCCTGGAGGCCGGTGCCCGAGAACAACAGGATGGCCACGATCGCGGCCGCAACGTATCTGCTCATAGTCACTCCTGGCCCGCCTTCGCCGCGTAAGTGTGTCGAAGCGCCACGGCGCGGCAGGCTCCGTCTTCGCACTCTGGCCCGCCTTCGCCGCGAAGCGGCTACGGCGAGGTCTCGCCATAGCCCGCTCCGATCATGGGCGGGCGGAGGCGGACACCTTGGCACCTTTGGCACCCTGCATTTGTTTATCGAACCGGCATCAGCGGAATGGCCGTTTTCCGGTAGCTCGCAATCGCCAGCTGCACCGCGAGTTGCCGGGCCGCGGCGTGGAAGGCCTCGGAGGCCGGCGAGCCCCGCTCGCCAATCGTGATCGGTACGCCGATGTCCCCGCCGATCCGGATGGGTTCGTAAATCGGCACACGTCCAAGAAATGGTATCGACAGCTCCGTGGCCAGCGCTTCGCCACCCCCCTTGCCGAAGATGTCGCTCTCGTGCCGGCAATCGGGACAGACGAAATGGCTCATGTTCTCGATGAGACCCAGCGGCGTCACGTTGAGCTTCTGATACATGCGTACGGCTCGCCGGGTGTCCGCCACCGAGACGATCTGTGGTGTCGTGACGACGACGCTGCCCGAGACGGGGACTGTCTGGCTCAGGCTGAGCGCGATGTCTCCTGTGCCCGGGGGCATGTCCACGAGCAGATAGTCGATGTTCTCCCACCGGACTTCGCGAAAGAACTGCTGGATGACGCTGTGGAGCATCGGCCCGCGCCAAATCACCGGCGCGTCGTCGCCGGCCATGAACGCCATCGAGACGAGCGGAATGCCGTACTGTTCAGCGGGAATGATCTTTCCAGACTCGTCGCCCGAGAGCTGCGCTTTGATGCCCAGCATCAACGGCACGTTCGGCCCGTAGATGTCGCCGTCGATCATCGCGACGCGATTGCCCATCTGGCTGAGCGCGATCGCCAGGTTCACGGCGACCGTCGTCTTCCCGACGCCTCCCTTCCCCGCGCCGACAGCGATGATGTTTTTGACGCCAGGCACCGGCGCCTTGCCCGCGGGATCGGCTGCCGTCGTGGAACGGACCTGCGCGGTCATTTCAACCGCAACGCCGCTCACTCCCGGAAGCGCGGCCACGGCCTGGCGCGCCTGCTCACGGATCTGCTCTTTCGACGCCGTCCCGTGCATCGCGAGCTCAATCGTGAACGACACGTGCCCACCGTCGATTTTCAGGTTCTTGATGAACTTCAGGCCGACAATATCGCGATCGAGGTCAGGGTCGCGGATGGTGCGCAGGACTTCGAGGATACCGGCCTCGGTTACGGGGGGAGTCATGGGTAGCTCGATTGTACCTGACTCGGCGTCGGGATTAGGGATTAGGGATTAGGGATTAGGGATCGGGGATCAGGGATCGGGCTGCGCAGCTCGCGCGCTCTGGTCGCCGATCCCCAATCCCCGATCCCCGAGCTAGATTCTCTCCTCCGCCATCTGGCCGAAGATCGGCAGCTTGAATCGCTCCCCCTGGTAGGCCTTGAACATCAGGACCAGCCACAGGGCGGCGGAGCCGTAGAAGACGAAGATGGAGAGAATCCAGCCGAGGAGGGGAATCGACAGACAGATCACGAGCGCGATACACGCGCTGCCAAACACCAGCATCGCCTGCACGGCATGGAAGCGGACGAACTTGTTGTCGGGCTCGGTCAGGTAGAACAACAGGCCTGTCGCCCACCCGAAGCTGTAGCAGAGCGCGGCCGCCACGTTCTCGTCCATCCCGCTCGATGTTTTGGGAGTCTCTGGCAATGGTGGTGCCCGTCACCCTTTCGGCCGCACGAAGACGCGGCGCGTTTCGTTGTGCAGCAGGACCCAGTAGCCGTAGATGCTGAGCGCGGTGCCGAAGGGAAGCACGAAGACGTTGAGGGCGCCAAGACCCAGAACGGCGGTCCGGCCGCTCGGCTGGAGCCGGCGCAGCGCGGCGCCGGCCCAGGCATTCGCGCCTCCCCCCACGAGCAGCCCGATGGCGAAGAGCACGAAGGCGCCAGCCGTCACGACTGCAGCCATCCGATCGTCTGTCGCCGTCACCCCGATCGCGGCGGCTGCCACGGCGAGCAACAGCATCGACACGCCCAGGAGCAGCCCGATGGCGCCCCAGACGAGCTGAAGAATACCCAGCAGATGCAGATGGGGGCGCATGCGTTACACTCTCCAGCGCCTCGACCGTCAGCGGATGCTGATCCGCACGTCCACGAACGTCAGCGGCGCCCCGCGGGGAGCCACGCTGAATCGGAAGCGGGCCCCTTCCCGGACGCCGGCGGGCACCCGCAGCCGCATTTCGTGGGTCTTCGACACTTCGCCCCCTCCACCGCAGGCGGCGCACCATTCGGACCAGACTTCGCCGCGCCCGCCGCACCTGGGGCACGTGCGCCGAAGCGGCACGTGGAGCGCCACGAACGTCCCCCAGAACGCCTCCTGCGGAGTCACGACGATTTCGGCAGACAACGACGCCGCGCGCGCGCCGCCGAAAAACGAATCGCGCATCCGGTCCAGCACGCTCGACACGGACGGAAAATCAATCGCGACTTCATCGCCGAGCCAGTCGGCCCGGCTGCCGGTCACGAGATTCGCGTCGTACGAGCGCCGCCGCTCGGGATCCCGCAGCACCTCGTACGCGCGCGACACCTCCAGGAACGCGGCTCCGCGCTCATCACCCGAGATGTCGGGATGATAGCGGCGCGCAAGCTGCCGGTAGGCGCGCTTGATTTCATCAGCACCCGCCCCCGGCGCCACGCCCAGAACGTCGTAGTAATCGCGCATCGAAGCTCTTCGTTCCGGCCACTGCAGAAACAGTGCCGGTGTCGTTACGATAGGAGCGGGTCGGGGCTAAGTCAAGAAAAGCCCCGCACCCGATATAAAATCGACCCGTGAAGGAATGCCCGCTCTGTGGAGAAACGATGCGCCTCAGCGTGCGCAAAATCCAGGATGCGCCTGAGAACGCGGGAGCGGTACGAGTGGTCCGCGAATGGATCTGCCCCGAATGCGACTACTTCGAAGATGCCGAAGCGGGGGAAGGTTAACGCGGGATCAGCGGGCGCCGAGCGTCAGCAGGACTTCGTTGCGAACCTCTTCTTCGAAATCCGCAAAATTCAGGGCGGTCTCGCACTCGTCGCACAGCACTTCGATCACTGCAGGGCGACCTTCTTCATTCGCTTCCACCCGGGCGTCGCGTAACTGGACGACGTGCATCTGCAGGGTCTTGACCAGGAAGTTCTGGTCGTTCCCGCAGCTCGGACAAGTCAGGGCCATCTAGACTAACTCCTCTCGGCCACCGCGGCCGTTGCCAAACCTTCAAATTGTACGGGAACGGCTTTCCTATACGCAATCAAGATCTTCGGGCCGCAGCGCATCCGCGGAGGTGTACGATGCTCCATGACCGATCACAAGTCCGCGGCGAGCGTCCAGAGCGAAGCACGCGGGCCGCACTGGGTTGCATGGATCCCCGGCGTCGATGGAAAACCTCAACGTTCTGTGGTGCTGGTGGGACGAACCCGGAAGGAAGCTGAAGATCGGGCGAGGCGGTGGGCTGAACTCAACCCGGCAGGCTGATCACGGATTATTTTCCGGTTGGCCCTGGTCAATGTGCTCCTGATCTGTCTCGATATACCTCGTCGGTGACTACTCGTCCGAGTCGTCCTCATCGTCAAATTCTTCGGGATCGCCGAGACGCAGAACCTGCCCACTGGTGTGGCCCGCGAGGATGCAGTGTGGCCCCTTGGCTTCGAGTGACACAACCGCCACGTCCCAGGGACGGGCGCGGTACGCAGCCGCCACACACCCGCACGGCAGCCCTTCGAGCGCCTCGAGCTCGAACACCGTCGTGGTCGGTCTTACGTAATTCAGCGCACCTGATGGGACTGCCATACCGCACCTCCCGCTGACATCGATGCAATCTCGAAGCCAGTTAAAAGCTTAGACAGCCGTTTGGTACTTTTGGTTCCTTTTCATCCGGAAATCCTTGAACCACAAAGATATCCGGCGATAGCCCTGCCGCCGGGACACACCGCGCGCTCGTGACACCCGCAGGCGACAGGAGCACACGGATCTGCGTCCGTCCGCGAGGCGGCCCTCGAAAGCGCTCAGCTCATGGGGTTTGCGGGCGCCGAGGGCAGGATGTGCCGAAGTCTGACACCACCTACGAAAAGCGAATGTGGGAAAGCGCGCGCCTGCACCGCCAAACAGGCTAGGGCGAGGCGTAGATGAGCTGACCGGATACCGATGCTCCCGGAAAGAGGAGGCGCGCCGCGTCGACATAAATATCGAGCTGCTGCTGGTGAGAGACCCGCGGACGGCCGGTCTTGAATTCGACGACAACCACAGTTCCGTCCGGGCCGACGACGAGGCAATCGATGGTGCCGCGCAGGACAACGGCTCCCGGTCTCGAATCGACGCCCGTCGCCCCGTCAGACAGCCGCATCGAGAACGGCACTTCGTACAGCCGCTTGCCACTCGACAGGAGCACCGCGACATCTTCGCGGAGCCGCATGTTTCGCCACAGGTCCACCGCCGCCTGGACGGTGGCGTCCACGTCCACGATGAGCGCACGCTCGGCAGGCGCGAGGAGCGCACGCGCATCCGCGAGCCCGGGCTCCTCGATCGGTCTCGTCGAGCCGTCGAGAAACGAAAAAAGACGATGGACGAGCGTGCCCACGATTGGATCCCGTGCCGGCTCCGGCTGTCCGAGGGCGTCCGGATCGACCAGCCATCGCGTGACCGGCACTCTCAGCGTCCCCTTATGTTCGGGTAAAGGACCAAACCGATCGAGACTTGCGTCGTACTTCGCAGGCTCCGCGGCGGTCCCATCGGACGTGTCAGGGGTCATCAGAGGCGCGGGAACGCGGCACACTCGCCAATCAAAGGGTTGGCCTTTGGATCCGGTCCATTGAATAGGAGCGGAGTCGTCGGTTGACGCCGCCGCGCGGCTGAACAGCTGGCGGATCGAGTCGGGCAGCACTTCCGCAAGACTGCCCCGCCCGGGTTGCAGTACGCCGTTCTTGAGCACGGACGAGAGGTACAGGCGATCGCGGGCGCGCGTGAGGGCGACATACAGAAGGCGTCGGGTTTCATGCTTCTCGCGCTCACGTTCCGCTTCATCCGTCTCGGACACGAACGGTCCGACAGACACCGATGGCTCCCCCCCTTCCCCGTCCGCGATGACGCGAATCGGCCGCGGCGGCCCGGTGGCCCCCTTCGCCAGGTTGACGACAAAAACGATGGGGAACTCGAGCCCTTTCGACGCGTGGACGGTCATCAGGTTGACGGCGTCGAGCGCCTCGATGACGGCGTTCGACTCGTCCCCCGCCGTCAGCGAATCGATGTGATCCGCGATCCGCGTGAGCGTCGCATAACCGCGATTCTGGATGCGGCGGACCAGCCCCCGCATCTTCTTGAGGTTCTCCCACGCCTGCAGCCGCCGCGGGCCGCGAAGCTCGTACGCGTATGCCGTCGCCGGCAGGAGCTGTTCGATGAGATCGGCCGGGGGCACGTGATCGACCTGCTCGAGCCATTCGTTGATACGCGCCCGGACATAGGTCAGGACGCGCCGATCTTCGTCGCCAAGGCCCGCCGCCGTGTCGGGCACGTGTGGATCGGTGAGAGCAGCGGCCAGACGCGTGCCGAGCTGCGCGAGGCCGCGGTCCGATATCCGCACGAAGCGCGACCGGAGAAACGCCGCCGCCCTCAGATCGGACCCGGGGTCCGCCAGATAGCGCATCAGCGCGGACAGATCCTTGATCTCGTCGGCGTCGAAGAAGCCGAGCCCTTTGTAGACGTACGTCGGGACGCCGCGAACCTCCAGCTCGTGCTCGAATTCCCGGTGGCTCGATCGTGATCGGAACAGGATCGCGATATCTCCCGGGCGGGCGCCGCGAGGCACGCCGGTCTTCCTGTCGCGGATGGCGTCCTCCCGCAGGATCCGCTGTATCTCGGTGGCGACTGCCGCAGCGCAGGCCACCGGATCCTCCGCCGCTGCCAGCCCGAGCACCGGCCCCCGCGCGGTGTCGCGGACGCCGTCGATGGGGAAACGATCCGTCTCGACATAGGTGAAGTCGTCCGCGCGTGCGCCTCGCTGCGACATGTCCGAGAACAGCTCGTTGACGAACTCGAGGAGCTCCGGCAGCGCGCGGAAGCTCCGGCTGATCGCGCGGCGCGGATCGCCAGCGACGCGAAGCCCCTCGATGTAACGGCCCGCCTGCTGAAGCACCGCGACTTCGGCGTCCCTGAACCGGTAGATGGACTGCTTGCGGTCGCCGACAATGAAGATGGACGGCTGCGTGGCAAGGCCGAGCCCTTCGCCCCACGACTGGATGAGCAGCGACACGAGCTCCCACTGGGCGCGGCTCGTATCCTGGAACTCGTCCACCAGCACGTGGTGGTATCGCGATTCGAGACGGAACCGGCTCTGCGAGAACTCGTCCATCTGTCGCAGCAGATCGAGCGCCCGCTGCAGGACGTCCGAGAAGTCGAGCGCGGACCGCTCGTCGAGCGCCTTCCGATACTGATCGAGCGAGATCGCAAACATCCGTCGGATGCCGCGCGCCAGGACGACGTTCAGGTCGCGGGTGAACGCGAACACCACCCGCTCGATGTGCGGAGCGATCTGGAACACCGCCGCGCGGTGCCGCCTGGCCGCATCGACCGCCGGGTAGTCACGCTCCGTGTTGTAGGGCGGAATCCCGCCACCCTTTCGAGGGTTCCCGTCGTTCGTCAGGAAATGCCCGCCCACCCGATCGATGAGCGCACGGATCGACGCATCCCCCGCACGCTCGAGATCGGGGAGACGCTCCAGATCGCGCGCGAGCATCTCGTAGCGCGGATGCGCCAGGGGTCCCTCCGCCAGGAATCTCGACAGACCGCCCGGCACGGCGCGAAGGGCGTCCTGCAGGGACGTCGCGGCGCGTCTGCAGACGATCTCGGCCGTCAGATCCCTCGGACCCGACGCGAGAAACCGGTTGAGCGCGTCCCAGGCCACGAGCCGCCGCTGCAGGAGAGACGCGAGACCCGCGCGCGTCCTCGAGACGCCCAGCTGGGCGAGCACCAGCGCGACATCGGGCTCGTGCTTCGCCAGGCCGGCAAAAATTCGAAGTGACTGATCGAGAGACGCCTCGATGAGACGCGGAACTTCCGTTTCGTCCGCCATCTCGAACCCGGGATCGAGATCCGCTTCGAGCGGAAACTCCCGGAGCAGCGACAAGCTGAATGCGTCGATCGTGCTGATGGCGATCTCACCGAGGCGATCGCGGATCTCGTTCCATTTACTCTTGTCGAGCTCCGACCTCGCCGCGGCCGCCTTCAGCTCTCGGACGATGCGCTCCCGCATTTCGGCTGCGGCTTTCCGGGTAAAAGTGATTGCGAGGATGTTCCCCGGCTCGACGCCGGCCTTCAGCAGGTTCACGTAGCGCCACACGAGCACGGACGTCTTGCCCGTGCCGGCGGACGCCTCGAGCACCACGTTGTTGCGCGGATCTATCGCGAACGCACGGGCCGACGCATCGGGATCGAATGCAGCAACGATGGGAAGATCGGAGACGGGTGACGGCGGCTCTGTGGCTGTCACGACCGCTGGTGGCTCGACTAATGGCTCGACCAATGGCTCGACCGGTGTCTCGACCGGCTCCGCGACTGGCGCCTCGACAGGCTCCGCTGCAGCCGTCGCCACGTCTGCGCCGAACAGCGACAACTGCGCAGAGGGACCTCGACGCTCGCGAGCATCATTCGTCACCGACGTAGTCCTTGCGGCAGACCGACGCGTACCCGCAGCGGGTGCAGATGAACGGTTCGTCCGGATCCGGCGGGAACGCGCCACGCTCGATGCCGTCGATGGCCGCGAGGAACCGTTCCTGCCCGGCGATCACGGCTTCCCGGAGAGAGGTCGATCCTCCCAGCTCCACGAACGCGTTCTTCTCTCGAAACGCCACGTACCCCGCCTGGCCGAGTGTCCACGAGCGGCCGTGACGGCCCGCCAGGGACTGCTCCGCGCAGACTCCATACACCGGCAGCTGAAGCGCTCGTGCCGGTTTGGGCGCCTTCCCAAGCTTGTAGTCAATCACCCTGAGAGTGCCGTCAGCGAGCAGGTCGATGCGGTCCGCCTTGGCGCGCAACCGGACGGTGCGCGGGCCGGCAGCGGTCGCGAACTGGAACGCTCCCTCGAGCTCGTGCTCCAGCAGCCGCTCGACGACGGTGCCTCCCTGCTCGATTTCGAAGGTGAACGCGCGCTCCGCCAGCCCGGGCGCCGCCGCCGATCCCAGCAAGTGTGTCCGTTCGACAGCTCTGTCGGCCTCGGGCAGCGTCATCAGCTGGGCTTCTGCCACGTCCTGAAAGATGCTCAGTGCGTCGGCCACATTCGCGGTGGTGATGCTCCCCTTCCCCTCGGCCTGCCACCGGGTGAAGAACTCCTCGAACACCTGGTGAAGAAACTGTCCGCGCTCCATCGCCGAGAGTCCCGACTCCTCGTCGCGTTCCTCGGGCAGCTTCAGGACGTGAGAGGCAAAGTACTTGAACGGACACTCGAGATACCGCTCGACCCTGCTCACGGCATAGACGCCCGGTTCCCTCAGACCCGCATCGCCGTGGAACATCGCGCCTTCGGCGGACGAACGGGACGCGCGCATGCCCAGCCACTCCAGCGCTGCGCCGTCCAGGGCGGAGGCAGCCAGCGGCTCCTGCGCCAGCGCTTCATGGATGAACACCCTGCCGGCCGGCGGCGGTGCGATTCGCTCAACGGGAAGACCGGCCGTCTCGAGCTCTTCGACAAATGACGAGGCGGGAACGATGGCGTCGTCTTCCAGTGTGAAGAGCGAGGCCGTCACCCGGTGACGGGCGAGCCGAAGCAGATCGTGAAAGCGCGCGCGCGCCGCGGCCAGACGGTCCGCATCGACCGGCCACCCGAGCTGCGCGAGCAGCGACGAGGGATAGAAGATGCTCCGCCGGTTTCGATCCGGCCAGTCGCTCTCGACCAGTCCCATGAGGCGGACCTCGTCGAGGTCGGCGTATGCAGCCGCGGGTGCGTCCACGAGGCTGATCCCGTGATCCCCCGCGCGTGGAGAAAACGTCTGCGCCTCCATCCACCGGCGCACCGTGCCGGCAAGCTCCGGAAACGGCACCTTCTCGTCGTCATGCCGCCGATGGGCGTCGGCGAGCAATTCGAGCGCGCCGAGGATTGCGCCGCGCGCACGGAGATGCCGCCCGTACCACTGGTCCGATGGCGACGGAAGCTGCTCGTGAGCGGCGATGAACGCCTGCAGCGCCGCGACCTGCGCCGACGCTCCCGGCGCGTCCACGAGGGCGCGCAACTCCACAGCGGCGCCCGCGGCCGCTGAGAGCGCCGGCATCGCCCGCGCCCAGAGCGAGCCGCGCGGATTTCCAGCGTGTGGACGTGATTTCTCCTCGGCCAGAGCGGCCAGGGACCGAAGACGATCCCATCCGCCGACGTATTTGACGTCGCGCAGCAGCGCATCCACCGCCGCCACGTCACGCGGAGAGATCCGCGCCGACTCCTCGCCGAACCTCCAGTGCGGCGAGCCGAGGAGCTCGACGAGAGAGCCTCTCGTCGCTTCGGTGCTCACGAACGACAAGACCAAATCCAGCGCGGCCGCGAACGGCTCGGCGGCGAGAGGAAGTGCGTCGAGTGCCTGATACGGTATCTGCGCGTCCGGGAAGACCTGGCTTGCGAGATACAGATAAGGCAGCGGGCGCTGGAACACGACCGCCGTCCGCTCCAGAGCGCGCGGCTCCGAGCGCTTGATCGATCGCGCGGCCTCGGCGAGCTCTTCTTCGCGATCGCGGCAGACGAACCACATCACGGGATCGCCTGCCGACGGCTCCGGCGCGGAGAGCACGGGCAGGCCTGCCGGTGTGCCCGAACGCTCCTCCTCGATCCCGGGCAGGACGTCATGGACCCGCTGGTGGAACCCGGATGCGAGCACGTTCTCCGTGGCGATGATGTCCAGGCGCTCGAGCCCGGGCAGTCTTGCGAGCAGATCGTAGTCCGCCAGCCACAGGCCGCTCGAGTCCGCGGCCTGGTCGGGAACCGTCACGACGACGTGACGATAGACCGGCGGGATGCCTGCCGACGCCGGCGAGAGCAGCAGCGCGCGCAGGCCATGCTCGTCGACGCTCCCCGTCTCGCCGACGCGCTGTTCGAACAGCGTGAACGCGGCCGACAGGAAGCGGGTCAGCCTGAGCATGCGATCCGCTCCTCGATCGATTTCCGCACTCGATTCGAGGCTGGCGATCATCAACCGATCGAATGCCGCGATCGTCTTGTCGCGGCGGCGCAGCTCATCGTAGAACGCCAGGATCTCGACGATCAGCCCGGGGCGCAGCCGGAACGGTGCGGGAGTGCCCTGGCTGGCCGCATCGGCCGCGGCGCGCCGGAGAATCACCTCTCGATCGAAGTCCGTCAGCCGTGGAACGCCACGCACGTGCTGGTGCAGCCGTTCGTACAGCTCGGCGCGTGTGAGCAGGTCCGGCAGCATCAAGGCGGACGAGGCGTCCGTGAGCCCGATATTCTCGAGCGTGCGGCGCAGCGCATCTGCAGCGCCACGGCTCGGCACGAGCACCGCGCACGCGCGTGGCTCGAGCGGATCGCCGGCGCTGCCGCACGCCGTGCGGGCGATGGTCGAGTGCATCGCCTGCAGGTCCGGCACCCTCAGCAGGCGGGTCGTGCGTGGAGTGATCAATGTTTTGCGGACGGAGAGGTCAGTCGGTCGAGCTCCTCGCTCGCGCGGTCCCGCAGCATGAGTGCGCCTGCAGCGGCCGACGCAGCGTCCCAGGCGAGCGATGTATTGTTCGATGATACCGCGTTCCGCCGCGCAGATGCGGCCCGTGAGGCCATCTGAAACGCGGCGCGAAAGAGGCCGTGCGCAGCATCGAGCTCGGCGGGCGGACGGATGCCGTCGAGCATCTGCCTCGCCATCACCAGTCGTTGCTCCATGCGCGGCAGCATCTCCGGCGACGGACCCTGTCGCTCCCGGATCTCGAGGAGCCACTTCGTCGAGTCGCGCAGCGCCTGAACGGAATACTGAATCGCCTGTCGATAGGTCCTCAGGACGCTGAGCCTCGCGGTCCAGGCATCCTGCGCCAGTCGCACGCGCGCCGCTTCGGCGAGGCGCCACTCGAGCGTCGCCAGCAGCGCCGACGTATTCTGCGGACGCTTGCGCCCCAGGCGATCGTCGCCCTTCAGCACCCCTTCGACGAGATCCTGGACGCCGCGAAGGTCCCCTCGCGCGGCACGCGTGCTCGCCGCGGTGAGGGTCGAGGACGACAGAGTGCTGTAGGCCTTCTCGACTCGCAGCTCTCCATTTAGGTCGCTCGCGGCGCGGGCAGCCAGCACCGCGGCCCAGCTATCTCGTTTCTTCACGTCCTGCAGGGCGACGCCGATGGCACGGAGGAGCGAGATCCGTTCCGTCGGCTCAGGCGTCAGCGTTGCGGCCGCCAGCGCCTGTTCCATCGTCTCGCGCAGGTCCGGCGGCGCGATCATGGGCTCCACGATGGGAATGGTGCTCGCCACGAGGCTCACCCGCGTCGTCTCGCCCGCGGCGACGCGCAGATCGGCAATCACATCGTCGAGCATGCCGGTGAGCTGCGCGACGTCCTGCGCGCGGTAGCCGAAATTATCGACGGGCCAGCGCACCAGGTTCTGACGTGCCTCCTGCGCCATCGCCAGCCGGCGTGCCGGATCCTCGGTCAGCGAAATCAGGTTCAGCGCCTCGACCACGCGGGCGCCGAGCAGCGCGAAGTCCGACTCTCCGCGCGTTTCGCCGTATCGCCTGGCGCGTACGGTGTCGGCGTACCGATCCGTGCGCTCCCAGTCCACCGTCGCTTGCGGAATGCTCACGAGCTGCAGATCCGGCGTGTCGTTCAACGCACCAATAGGGATCGACAGCACGACGCGATCGCCGACGCGGGCGAACTCTCCGTAGCTCACGAGCGTGCCGCCGTCCAGAAGAAACAGGCGATACAGATCGGAGGCGGCCGCCACTCGCAAGACCGCGGGATCCGCAAAAAGGACCAGCGCGATGAGACCTGCGGCACGACAGAATTTGTCGAAAGCGCCTCGCGAAGCGAGCCTGTTGAAAAGGTGTTGAAGAATAGTGGATCTCCTGTGGACCGGCCGACAGCGCATACTTATTTTCACCGAAACGCCCCTGCAATCGTCGCCGGTGCACTCTGTTGATGCGCCTTCGATGGTTCTTTCGCTTGCATGGTGCCGCAGGGGCGCTAGACTAACGGCTCCCTTGCACACCCCCTTAGTCGCGCCGGCGCAAAAAGTGAACGAGCATCGCTTCGAAGAAATCATCAACGGACGCGAGTACCGCATCGAGGTCTCGAACGTTGGCAACAACAAATGGCGGGCACAAATCGCGCGGGTGCCCGGCGGCTCGGCCGCAACGATGCCGTTCTATGGCAGCACTCCCGTGGAGGCCGCCGGTCAATTGAGCCGGTGGCTGTGCCTGGCTCACGGCCAGAAAGTACGTCCTCAACTATAGTGGCGGGATGGGCTCCGCCAACCGTTCCGCGATCGCGTCGATTTACGTCGCCGCCGCCCTGCTTCTGACGCTCCCGTTGGCCGCCCGGGTGGAGGGTGCGCCGCATCGCGAACAGAAACCAGCGCCCGCAGCCCACTCTGCGCTTCTTCCAAGAGTACGTCTGATCGCAACGGGCGGAACCATCTCGAATCGCGATGAGGGGCGGCTCACCGCCGAGGAGCTGGTCAAATCCATTCCGGACGTCGAGCGCTACGCCCGGCCGGAATTCGAACAGTTCGCCAATGTCGCGAGCGGCGCGCTCTCACTCGATCAGTGGCTGGATCTCTCGCGACGCATCAACACGCTGTTGAAAGGGGATGAAGACCTGTCGGGGATCGTCGTGACGAGCGGCACCGACACGCTCGAGGAGACGGCCTACTTCCTCCATCTCACGGTGCACAGCGACAAGCCCGTTGTGGTCGTGGGTTCCATGCGAAACCCCAGCACGCTGGGTTACGAAGGGGCCGCCAATCTGCTCGAGGCCTACCGCGTGGCTGCCGATCCATCGGCACACGGCAAGGGCGTCCTCGTAGTCCTGAACGAGGAGATCAACTCTGCCCGCGAGGTCACCAAGACCGATGCACGGAGGCTGGAGACGTTCCAGAGCCGGGGATACGGTGTCCTTGGCGTCGTCGATCCCGATCGGGTCGCTTTTTACCGGACGGTCGTCAAACGTCACACGAAGGCCAGCGAGTTCGACGTCACGTCGGTTGAGGCGCTGCCGCGCGTCGACATCGCGCTCGTTTACCAGGGAGCATCCGGGGATGTGATCAAGGCCATGGTGGACCGCGGAGCGAAGGGGATCGTGATTGCGTCCGCAGGGGCCGGCGCCCTCAGCGGCACGCAGTCGGAGGGCATCGAGTATGCCCTTCAGAAGCGCGTGTTCGTCGTCATGACGACACGTACCGGCAGCGGGCGGGTCGCCGGGAGACGGAGCCCGCAGATCGGACCGCTTCGAATCCAGGGAGAAGATCTCGCGCCTGTCAAGGCGCGCATTCTCCTGATGCTTGCGCTCACCAGGACGAAAGATCCCGCCGAGATCCAGAGGATGTTCGTGGAGTACTGACCGATCTCGTGCGCCCTGGGCGGGCCGCGGGATAAGATACCCCCATCGTCGTCAGTGAGCCCGCATGCCGCTCAAGATCGAAGACTACGCACTCATCGGCGACACCCAGACCGCTGCACTCGTCGGCCGAGACGGGTCAATCGACTGGCTCTGCTTTCCAAGCTTCGAGTCTCCGGCGTGCTTCGCCGCCCTCCTCGGGGATCCGTCTCATGGGCGCTGGCTGATTGCGCCCGAGGGTGGTGCGCTCTGCACCCGGCGCCGCTATCGCGGCAACTCCCTGGTCCTCGAGACCGAGTATGAGACCCCGACGGGCACGATACACGTCGTCGACTGCATGCCGCCCCGCGAGCGCGATCCCGACATCGTCCGCGTCGTCGAGGGAGTGAGTGGTGAAGTCACGATGCGAATGGAGCTCATCGTCCGATTCGACTACGGGTCGATCGTGCCGTGGGTGCGCAACATCGACGGTCTGTGGCGCGCGATCGGCGGACCGGATGCGGTGTCGCTCTGGTCACCGGTGCCGCTTGAAGGCGTGGACCTCACCACGCAGGCGACGTTCGTCGTCCGGGAAGGCGAGCGCGTCCAGTTCCGGCTGCTGTGGCATCCTTCCCACGAGGGTGTGCCGGAACCGGTCGATACGGAGCAGGCCGTCGACAACACCTGCGCGTGGTGGGAGCGCTGGTGCGAGCAATACACGTACTCCGGCGAATGGCGGGACGATGTGCTCCGGTCACTGATCGTGCTGAAAGCCCTGACGTTCGAGCCGACCGGCGGGATCGTCGCGGCGCCGACGACGTCGCTGCCGGAGCAGATTGGCGGCGTGCGCAACTGGGACTACCGGTTCTGCTGGCTGAGAGATGCGACGTTCACGCTGTACTCGCTGCTGTCGTGCGGGTTCAAGTCCGAGGCGGAGTCGTGGCGAGCGTGGCTGCTGCGCGCCGTGGCGGGGGATCCGTCGGATCTCCAGATCATGTACGGCCCGCGCGGAGAACGCCGGCTCGTGGAGCTGGAGCTGCCCTGGCTGCCGGGGTATGAGGGCTCGAAGCCGGTGCGCATCGGCAATGCCGCGGTCGACCAGCGTCAGCTCGACGTCTACGGCGAAGTCATGGACGCGCTCTATCTCGCGATGACGGACGGCGTCGCGCCGGATGCGGAAGCCTGGGCGTTGCAGAAGCTGATGGTCGGGTATCTGGAGAAAGTGTGGAAAGAGCCGGACGAGGGCATCTGGGAAGTCCGCGGGCCGCGCCGCCACTTCACCCACTCCAAGGTGATGGCGTGGGTCGCCGTCGATCGCGCGATCAAGACGGCCCAGAGCGACGGGTACGAGGGACCGCTCGAGACGTGGATCCCGCTGCGCGACGAGATCCATCGCGATGCCTGTACGCGTGGATTCAACCCCGCCAGAAACGCCTTCACGCAGTACGACGGGTCAGAAGAGCTCGACGCCAGTCTGCTGATGATTCCGCTCGTCGGCTTTCTCCCGGCCGACGATCCCCGGGTCGTCTCCACCACCGCCGCGATCGAGCGCGAGCTGCTCGAGGATGGATTCGTGCACCGCTATCGAGAGGCGTCTGCCCCAGCGGTCGACGGGTTGCCGGCCGGCGAGGGGGTCTTCCTTCCCTGCACGTTCTGGCTCTGCGACAACTACGCGCTCGCGGGGCGCGACGACGAAGCGCGCGCGCTCTTCGAGCGGCTCCTCGCAATCCGCAACGATCTCGGCCTGCTGGCGGAGGAGTACGACCCGCGGAGCAAACGTCTGCTCGGCAACTTTCCGCAGGCGTTCTCACACGTTTCCCTCGTCAATACCGCGCTAAACCTGACGCGCCAGCGTGGCCCGGCTCACGAGCGCGGCACCTGAAGCGGGCTTCGCCCGCCGGATTTCGGGGCTCGGGGTTCGGGACTCGGGATTCGGGCCTCGGGACTCGGGATTCGGGCCTCGGGACT
Source organism: uncultured Acidobacteriota bacterium (assembly GCA_963749835.1). Taxonomy (GTDB): domain Bacteria; phylum Acidobacteriota; class Vicinamibacteria; order Vicinamibacterales; family 2-12-FULL-66-21; genus JALZOC01. The sequence goes on along the minus strand of CAVVOD010000001.1, from coordinate 54,372 downwards.
CGAACGGGTGGCTTCCGGCTTTAGCCGGAAGAGACACGGACACCGGGGTCAGACCCCGGTCGTCGGATTACACACTCTTAATGCCGGGCACATCATGCGAGCCGTCATCATCGAAGACGACGTGACGATTGCGGAGTTCGTGGCGAGAGGGCTGCGGGAGGCCGGATTTGCCGTCGATCACGCGGCGGACGGCGAGTCCGGCCTGGAGCTGACGACGAGCAGCCCTTACGACGTCGCGATCGTGGACCTGATGCTGCCGAAGCTCGACGGACTGAGCGTGATTGCCGCCATGCGCCGGCGCAACCTGCGGACGCCCGTGCTCATCCTGAGCGCCAGACACACCGTCGACGACCGCGTGAAGGGACTCGAAACCGGCGGCGACGACTACCTGACGAAACCGTTCGCGTTCCCCGAGCTCCTCGCCCGCGTGCAGGCCCTGATCCGACGCGCCACGGGTGCACCGTCGTCAACGCATCTGACCGTCGGCGACCTGACTCTCGATCTGATGACGCGCCGCGCGACGCGGCAGGGGCGCGACATCGAGCTCCGCCCGCGGGAGTTCGCGCTGCTCGAGTATCTGATGCGGAATACAGGGCGCGTGGTCTCGAAGACGATGATCCTGTCGCACGTGTGGGACTACAACTTCGACCCGCGCACCAACGTCGTGGACGTCCTCGTGTTCAGGCTGCGCGAGAAGATCGACAAGGGGTTCGAGCCGAAGTTGATCCACACCGTGCGAGGCATCGGCTATGGTCTCAAAGTGGCGTGAGCGGCTGCGCCACACGCTCGGGTTCCGCCTCGCTCTGTGGTACGCGGTGGTCTTCGTCGCGAGCTCACTCGCGATCGTCGGGCTCACGTACATCCTTCTCGCGACCTCGCTGCGGCAGTACGATCGCGAAACCATCCAGAACACCCTGGTGCGGTTCGCCGCCGCGTACGCCCGGGGAGGCGGCGTCGCGCTCAACCGCGAGATCCGCGCCGTCCAGATGGAGGCGGACCCCGGCCCGCTGTTCGTGCGGACGCAGGGCGCCGGGCAGGACGTGGTGTTCCTGGGCGTCCCCGAAGGGTGGCAGCGGTTCGACTTCTCCCAGCTCGCGACCCCCGCGCTCAGCGGTGAGCAGACCTGGGCGACGCTGCGAACAGGGGACAACGGAGACGAGCTGGAAGTCGCGTCCGTGCGCCTGCCTGACGACACGCTGTTCCAGGTCGGGAAGAGCACGGCGCGCCGCGAAGAGCTGCTGCGCCGCTTCCGCGGTATGTACCTCATCGTCCTGGTGACGCTGCTCGCGACGGCCCTCGGCGGCGGCGCGGTGCTGACGTGGTCGGCGCTGCAGCCTGTCCGCACGCTGGCCGACACCGTGCGCGAGATCATGCGCACCGGCCGCACGGATCGGCGCGTGCCCGCGACAGACACAACCGACGCGCTGGGTGAGCTGAGCGCCCTCGTGAACGCGATGCTCGATCGCATCGACGCCGTCGTCGCAGGCATGCGCGGCGCACTCGACAACGTCGCACACGACCTGAGGACGCCGATGGCGCGCCTGCGTGCGACGGCCGAGAGCGCGTTGACCTCGACGGACCCCGCTGCGCTCAGGGAAGCGCTTGCCGACTGCCTCGAGGAGTCCGATCGCGTCGTGGAGATGCTCAACACGCTGATGGACATCTCGGAGGCGGAGACGGGGACGATGGCGCTCGGCCTCGAGCCGACCAACCTGGCCGATCTCATTCAGCAGAGCGTCGATCTGTACGAAGATCTCGCCGAGCAGCGTGGCGTGCAGATCGAGACGATGAGCGAAGGCGAGCTGCGGATCCCCGTTGACCGCAACCGGATGCGGCAGGTGGTGGCGAACCTGCTCGACAACGCCGTCAAGTACACGCCGGCCGGCGGCCGGATCCGGATCGAGACGCACCGCGACGGCGCGGGGGCGATCCTGAGCGTCACCGATAGCGGGATCGGGATCCCGGCGGACGAACTGCCGCGGATCTGGGATCGGCTCTATCGCGGTGACAAGAGCCGATCCGAACGGGGACTGGGTCTCGGCCTGAGCCTCGTCAAGGCGATCGTCGAAGCACATGGCGGACGCGTCGCCGTGACGTCCACACCCGGAACGGGCAGCCGTTTCGAATTGAGGCTTCCGGCGGAACGGCCGGTGACGGCTGAGCAGGGCAGCTCATCCAACATTTCACCGGTGTAATCCCGCGGACATGAACTCGTAATCGGTGGTCCGTATTCTCGATACAGCAATTTGTCATCGAGACAGGAGATACCACCCATGAGTTCCAACGACATACTCGGACATCCGGAAGGCCGGCGCCGGACGTTCAGCGCCAGGATGGGAGTCGCCGCCGGCGCACTCCTCCTGACGGGCTCGCTCGTCGGCTGGACTGCGGCCGGATCAGGCGCGGGCAATGTCGTCGCCGCGCCGGATCATCCCGTCGCCGCGCCGGCAGCCGCGGCCGCACGCACGATTGGCGCGGGCGGCGATTCGTACGCCCCGCTCGTCGAACAGACGGCTCCGGCCGTCGTCACCATCCGCTCGGAGCGGGCGGTCAAAACCGTCAGCCAGGATCTGCCGGACGATCCGTTGCTCCGGGAGTTCTTCGGCCAGCGGTTCGGCAACAGAGCGCCACGGCAGATGCCGCCGCAGCGTGAAGGAGGCCTCGGCTCCGGCGTGATCGTCAGGCCGGACGGCTACATCCTCACGAACCATCACGTGGTCGACGGCTCCGACCATGTGACTGTCGAGATGACCGACGGGCGGACCTTCAAGGCGAAAGTCGTCGGCTCTGATGCGCCGAGCGATCTGGCGGTCGTGAAGATCGACGGCAGCAACCTGAAGACGCTGGCGCTCGGAGATTCCGACGCCGTCCGCACCGGTGACGTCGTGCTCGCGGTCGGCAACCCGCTTGGCATCGGCCAGACCGTCACGATGGGCATCGTGAGCGCAAAGGGTCGGGCGACAGGTGGAGCGGGTGACGGCAGCTTCGAGGACTTCATCCAGACGGACGCGCCGATCAATCGTGGCAATTCCGGCGGTGCGCTCGTGAACACGCGCGGAGAGCTCATCGGGATCAACTCGCAGATCCTGTCGCCATCCGGCGGGAGCATCGGGATTGGCTTCGCGATTCCCACGAACATGGCGCGCAACGTCATGACGCAGCTCATCGACAAGGGGCAGGTCCGGCGCGGATTGCTGGGCGTGACGATCCAGCCCGTGACGTCGGATATCGCACGGAGCCTCGGACTGAGTCAGATCCGCGGCGCGCTGGTGAGCGATGTGCAGTCCGGCAGCGCGGCCGACAGAGGTGGCGTCCGCCGCGGCGACGTCATCACCGCGATCGACGGCAGACCCGTGACGGATTACAACGTCCTGCGCAACCACGTGGCGCAGCTGCTTCCCGGCACCAACGCGAAGCTCACGGTGCTTCGTGGCGGGAAGGAAGAGACCGTCAACGTGACGCTGGCGGAGTTGAAGGCGAAGGCCGAAGACGGTGACGATGGACCGTCGCCCGCAGGCGAATCGGGCGGGTTCGGGATGTCTGTGCAGCCGCTGACCGGCGATATCGCCCGGCAGCTCGGCGTCGACGGCACGACAGGCATCGTCATCGCGGAGGTGCAGCCGTCGGGCCGCGCCGCCGAGGCAGGCCTGAAGAGCGGAGATGTGATCGAGCAGGTGGACGGCAAGAGCGTCCAGAGTCCGGAGGCGCTCCGTTCAGCGCTCAAGGCCGGGGACCGGCCGGCTCTCCTGCTGGTGCACCGCGGCGCCGCGACGAGGTTCATCACGCTCGAACGGGGCGAGGCGAAGTAAGGGAGCTATCAGCTATCAGTTGCGCAGTTGCACCGAGGGGGTCCTTCGGGACGGTCCTCGTATCGGATAGAGATGGGGCGGGATCACTGATCACTGATCCCGCCCCTTTTTTTGTGCGGCAGCAGCGGCACATCGTTCGCCGGTTCAGGAGCCGGGTGTTCGATGTGAAACACTTCCCGCAGTTCCGCGGCGACCGGGCTGTCGTCAGGATTCACCGGCATCAGGTCGCGCATGTACTTCCACCATCGCCGGCACACATCGGTGCTGGCGATGTCGGCCCAGCGCTCCTCGCTCTCGAGCTCCGCGTAGCCGAAGAGATCGTTCGTCGCAGTATCGAGGAAGATCGAATAGCTCGTCACGCCGTGGCGGATGAGCGTCTCCTCCAGCTCGGCCCAGATCGGTTGATGCCGCCGCGCGTACTCGTCCGCCGCGCCTGCATGTATCGACATTCGGAAAGCTTTTCTCATCATGATTCGCGGGTCCAGGGTGCCAGGTGCCAAGGGTGCGAGAGTGCCAGGGTGCGGTGCTCTCTGCGTACCTTCGCACCTTGCTTCTGACGCCTGGCACTTTGCACCGTGCCACTCTGGCACCTTGGCACTCCGGCACATTGTCACTTGTCTCCCGTGGCACCCCTTGGCACTCTTGGCACCTTGGCACCTTGGCACCCCTGGCACCCCTGGCACCCTGGCACCTTGGTATCCCTGGCACCCTTGGCACTCTGGCCTACTGCGTAGGCTTCGTCAGAAGCCCCCGAGCCCTCATCCAGTTCATCAGCAGCGAGGGCCACTCGCTCAGGTACCTGGATCGTTGAGGGCCATCCCGACACCATGGGGACCGTTCTCGAACAGGTGCATCTCGACGGGGACCTTGGCCTTGCGGAGAGCCAGGTAGAATCGGACGCTGTTTTCCACCGGCACGCCGGGATCGTTCGTCGTGTGAAACAGAAAAGTCGGCGGCGTCTCGGGCGTGACGCGCAGTTCATTCGAGAGGTCTTCGATCAATTTGGGATCGGGATTGTCGCCGAGCAGGTTCCGCAGCGAGCCGTTGTGCCTGATCGCCGGATCGAACGACACGACGGGATAACCCAGGATCATGAAGTCCGGCCGGCTGCTGACACGCTCGATGGGATCGGTGGCGTCGGGCTTCCCCGCGTCGAAGTGTGTGCCCGCGGTTGACGTCAGATGCCCGCCCGCCGAGAACCCCATCATCCCGATGCGATCCGGAATGATGTTGAACTCCGCGGCGCGGCTGCGGACGGTGCGGATCGCGCGCTGTGCGTCGCCGAGCTCAATCGGATGGTGATACCGCGGCCCGAGCCTGTACCTCAGCACGAAGGCGGTGATGCCCATCGCGTTGAACCAGTAGGCCTCCTGCCGTCCCTCGTGCTCGATCGCCAGATTGCCGTAGCCACCGCCGGGTGCGACGATGACCGCGGTACCGGAGCTGACGCGCGGCGCGGGATAGACGGTGATGGATGGCTTGTCGCTGTCCGTCTGCCCCAGCGCACCGGGGGCGCCACCTTCCCACAACAGGATCTCCACCGGTCCCCCTGGCGCCGACCCACGTCCGGCGGGTGCCTGCGGCGCAGCAGCAGGTGCGGGCGCCTGGGCGGAGCCGGCTGCGATACTCAACACTACGAAGCACACAACCATCACACGCGTCATGCAAACTCTCCAGATTCGGGATTCGGGATTCGGGTTTTCGGGATTCGGGATTCGGGACTGGGACTGTGATTGGTAATCAGTGAAGAGCGATTCAAGGCGGGGCCATCTTACTCGCACTTTGGCACTCGTGGCACCCTGGCACCCCTGGCACCCCTGGCGCCCTGGCCCGCCTTCGCCGCGAAGCGGCTACGGCGAGGTCTCGCCACAGCCCGCTCCGATCATGGGGCGGGCGGAGGCGGACACCCTTCGCACCGTAGCACGTAGCACGTAGCACGTAGCACGTGATCCTGGCACCCTGGTCTACTGTTGCCTGAGCGTGACGGCGGGATCGATCAGGGTCGCGCGGCGGGCGGGGGTCCATGCGGCGGCAAGGCTGACAAGGCCGAGGAGCAACGCCGTGGACAGGAACGTGACGGGATCGCCCGGGCTCAACCCCGCAACGAGGAAGATCGCGAGCGGTTGCGTGACGAGAGCAGCAATACCGAGTCCGACCGCGATGCCGATCCCGGCGAGCACGGCCGCGTCGGCGAGCATCAGCCGCAGGATCGCGGCGCGCGACGCGCCGAGTGCCATCCGGATGCCGATCTCGGAGGTCCTCCGGCTGACCGAGAAGGAGACGACCGCATACAACCCGACCATCGCGAGCGCCAGTCCAAGCACGCCGAGCGCACCGAGCAGCGCAGCGCCGAGCTGACTGGGCATGAACGCGAACGCCAGCGTCGATCGCATGGTCTGCACGTCGACCGCCGCGGATGGATCCATCTGTCCGATCACCTCCTGCACGTCACCCACCGAGGCCGCCGGATCACCCTTCGCGCGCACGAGAATCTGCACGACACGGCCGGTCCCCCGCTGCAAGAACGACTCATAGATGGCAGGCTGCTGCTCCTCGCCGATCGTCCGGTGCTTGCTGTTGGCGACGATGCCGATGATTTCCGCGGGGTAGGTTTCCTCGGGCCCCTTTGGCAGCAGAAGATGCCGGCCGATGGGATCGCCGCCCGGAACATAGCGCCGCACGAACTCGTCATTGACGATCGCGACGGTCTTGGCGCCGGCGCGATCGCCGGCCGTGAATTCGCGTCCCTTGCGCAGCGCGATGCCCATGGTCGCGAAGTACGCCGGGCCGACACGATTGACCTCGTAGCGTGCGGAGAATGGCTCGCCGCCTTCAGCGATCCGGAGACGGAAACCGGTCGTCATGCCGCTTCGCATCGTGAGCGGGACATCCCACGTATAGGCCGCGCCGGCAATGGCCGGCAGCGCGCGCAGCCGGCTCACCACATCCTCCAGGAAGGCAGCGCGGCTCGCAGCCGTGTGTCGCCCTTCGACGAACCCGATCTGCGCCACGGCCGTGTGGGTCGTGTCGAACCCCGGATCCGCCGTCTGGGCACGCGCCAGGTTCCGGAGAAACAGCAGCCCGGTGAGGAGCAGGACCACGGCGAGCGTCACCTGGCCGGTGACGAGCAGGCCCCGGAGCGTCCATCGGCGGTGTGCGTATACGCGCTCCTGCTGCTTCAGCTCCGGCAACACGGAAGGGCGCGTCGCCTGCAGCGCCGGTGCAAGCGCGCACAACATGGTCGTCACGAGCAGCAGCGTAACGGAGACGGTGAGCATCCGGCCGTCCATGCCCGCGTCGAATTCGATCGGAATGGGAAGAGGCAGCGAGACACGCGACAGGAGGCGAATCACCCAGGCCATCATCAGCAGCCCGCAGGCTGTCCCGAAAAAAGCGAGCCACAACCCCTCGGTGAGCAGTTGCTGCACGAGCCGTTTCCGGCTGGCGCCAAGCGCGATGCGGACCGCAATCTCGCGGCGCCGCACGGTGCCGCGTGACAGGAGCAGGCCCGCGACATTCGCGCAGGCGACAGCGAGCACGAGACCGACCGCCACGACCAGGACGGCAAAGAACGACGCGATTTTCTGAAATCCTCCGAGCTGCCCCAGTCCGCCGACCGGCGCGACCTCCTGGACCTGTCCGAAGTCTGAGCCGAACTCCGGCGTCACTCTCGTGCCGGCCGTGATGAGCGCGGCACGTGCCTCCCCAGCGCGTTGTCCGTCATGCAGGCGTCCCACGAGTTGCATCGCTGCCGCGCGACGCTCACCCAGATCAGGCATCAGGGTCCGGCTCAGCGGAAGATAGACTTCGGGCGCCAGCCCGTAGCCGGGGAACCCGCGGAGTCCAGCCGGCAGCACGCCGAGCACCGTGTAGGGCTCGCCATTGAACACCAGTGTCCGGCCCAGAACAGCGGGATCGGCTCCGAGTCGCCGCTGCCAGAAACTGTGACTGATCACCGCAAGGGCGGGATTGCGCTCGGCTCGCGCTTCGTCCGCGGTGAAGCCGCGCCCGAGGGCGACGGGTACGCCGAGAAGATCGAAGAAATTCGCCGTGACGATCAGGGGCACAAGACTGACGGATTGTTCGGGCCCACGCCAATTGACTTCCGACTCGATCTGGTAGCCCGCAAGACCTCCCACGGCTCCACTCTGCTCGAGCGCCTGCCACTGCGAATACGAGACATGGCTGCCGTTCCCCATCTGAATGCGCACCAGGCGATCGGGGCGGTACGCCGAGGGAGTCGACACAAGGAAATCACTCGCGAGCTTCACGATCGTGCTCGTCGAACCGACGCCGACCGCGATTGACGCCGTCGCCGCCAGCACGAGGAGCGGCTGGGCCCGAAGCGATCGCAACGTGTATTTGAGATCGCTCGAGAGGTTGTGCACGAACGCCACGCCCCTCGTCTCGCGGCATTCCTCCTCGATGCTCGTGACGGGCCCGAAGGCCCGAACCGCCGCCCGCCTCGCTTCCGCCGGGCTCATGCCGGCTGCGACGTTTTCGGCGGTCTGTTCGTCGAGGTGCAGCCGGATCTCCTGCTGCAAGGCCACGTCGAGCTTCTCTGCGCCGGTCAGGGCGCGTATCCGGTTGCGAAGGCGGTCGAGCCACACCTGCATCTCAGCCTCGATTCACGTGAGCGCCGCAGGGCGCGGGAACTACTCTGCCTCCCGCACTACGAGTCCGATGCCGTTCGACAGGCGATCCCAGCTCGCGAGCTCGCGCGCGAGCTGTTTGCGCCCCGCGGCGGTGAGGACGTAGAACTTCGCCTGTCTTCCCGAGTCGGTGACTCCAGGCTGCGCTTTCAGCCAGCCCCGTTGCTCCAGCCGATGGAGCGCCGGGTACAGCGACCCCTGCGTGATCTGCAGGGCGTCGGCACTCACCTGCTGGATCCGCTTTGCAATCGCCCATCCGTGCTTCGGCTCGAGGGAGACGGTCTTCAGGATCAGCAGGTCGAGCGTGCCTTGTATCAGGTCGGATGGTCGGCTCATGAGGTTGACACCACGGTTATCTACAAATCTGACGCCTAGGTTACCTACAATCAGCGCCGAGCGCAAGTCGCCTAGAATTCCCCATGGCGCTTTGTCTCTCGTGTGGAGCCTCGGGACCGGAGACCGCACGCTTCTGCAGCCGCTGCGGCACCCCGTACGACCTCGCCGATCAGCCCACGACGCTCGAGGATGGCGCGACGGTCGCCGCGACGTGTTGGCAGGCCTCGCGGCAGGGACGGCATTGCAGCTCCTGGTCACCGTCCGCGATCCGCTGCAGTGGGCGCTCGGTGCGCACTATCCGGCCGCAGCCTTCGCCAACATGCGGTACTTCGAAGGGCCGCGCTACGTGGTGGGCTTTCTCTCCTCCGTGATGGGGTTCCAGTCGGTCTTCAGTGCGATGGCGTGCATCTTCACCATCGTCGGCCTGAAGCGCGTGTTGAAGCGTCTGTGGCTCGTGTGGATTGTTGCGACGGTGCTCCTGGCGCTCATCATGGGGCGCGGCCTGTTCCTCGACGCGGCCGGCAGCGTCTGGGTCAACGCGGCTGTCGCGTTCCTGGTTTGGGGTACCGTTGCCACCGTCGCCGTCCGCCTGGGCCTCCTGGCGACGGCGGCCTGTTTCTTCGTGAGCGCCGCGATCGACAGCACGCCCTGGACCTTCAATACGTCTGCCTGGTACTTCCCCGCCGCGTCGCTCGCGTTCGTCGTCGTCGCGGCGCTCGCCCTGTTCGCCGGCTACGCCGCCCGGACCCCGGGAACCCGAACGTGCGACGTCCTACGTGCTACCTGCTACGGGGCGTAGCAGGTAGCGCCCGGCACGTCGCACGTGTAGCACGTAGCCCGTAGCCCGTAGCCCGTAGCACGTGACGTTAAGACGGCCCAGCCCCCTGCGTCCCCACATACACCGCGTAGATCGACTGGCTGGCAGCCATGAAGAGGCGGTTGCGCTTGGGGCCGCCGAACGTGAGGTTGCCGCAGACCTCCGGAAGCCGAATGCGCCCGAGCAGCTTGCCGGCCGGGTTCCAGACGGTGACGCCGCTGTAACCGACGGATCGCCCGGCGTTGCTCGACGCCCAGAGATTCCCCTCGACATCGCACCGCAGTCCGTCCGGGCTGCATTTCACGCCGTCAATCACGCAGTCGGCGAACAGCTTGCGATTGGTGGCTTTGTTGTCGGCGCCGATGTCGAACACATACACCTCACCCTTGCCCCCCGGGCCCGTGTCGCCGGGCCCCTTGCCGGTGCTTGCGACGTAGAGCCGCTTGAAATCAGGTGAGAACGTCAGACCGTTCGGGTCCGGCACCTGGTCTTCGCTGACGACGAGGTCCACACGGCCGCCCGGATCGATGCGATAGACGTTTGTCGGCAGTTCCCGCTTGAACACGCCCATCTCCGGCGGCTGACCGGTTCTCGGATTGAGGCGGCCCGCCATGTTGCTCGGTCCACCGCTTGCGTCCGGCGCGCCTTCATACAGCTGCCCGCCGTACGGCGGATCGGTGAACCAGACGCTGCCGTCCTTGTGCGCGACCACGTCGTTCGGCGAGTTCAGGCGCTTGCCCTGGTACGCGTCCGCCAGGATGGTGATCGATCCGTCGTGCTCGTAGCGGACGACCCGACGCATGAGATGCTCGCACGATAGCTGACGTCCCTGGAAGTCGAACGAGTTGCCGTTGCTGTTGTTCGACGGACTGCGAAACGTCGACACATGCCCGTCGTCGTCCAGCCATCGCCACTGGCGGTTGTTCGGGATGTCACTCCAAAGCAGGTAACGTCCCTGGCTGTTCCAGGCCGGTCCCTCGGTCCAGAGCGCGCCGGTCCAGAGCCGCTTGATCGAGGTGTTCGCCTGAATCAGCCCGCCGAACGCGGGATCGACGGTCAGCACATCGGGATCCGAGAAGTACGTCGTTGGCGCGCCGTTCGGCCCGAAGTCGCGAGGTGGATTCGAAATGACGGTGGGTGGCGAGACCGGAGTGCCCTGTCCGATCAGCGTCCCGGGTGCGGCGACGGCGGCGCCCGCTACGGCGCCGAGAGTTTTCATCAGCCGGCGTCGTGTCATCTCATTCGACATTCGCGTGCTCCCATCCTCGTGAAAAGCCGGGCCGCCACCGTGGCCGTGCGCCCGGAAGGTCATGGCTTCGCCGGCCCCTTCAGTTTCCAGGCCTCATCAAAAAATCCCTGCGATTCGACGTACAGCGGCAGATACCGGAAGTTGTTTCCCGGCTTCGTGATGTCCACGACGGCCCAGTCAGGCAGCTTGGGCGACTGCATGTCGTTGTTCGATTGATCGTGGAAGGTGAAGCCGCTGTTGACGACGACGTATTTCTGGGGGTTCAGCGGGTTCGGAAAGATGAAGACCGGTGCGCGATCCCTGGAGAACGTCTCGCCGCCGACGACGACCGCGCCGTCCGCGCGCCACTGAATCGGCAGGCGGCCGGCGATACGCTTGTACACCGCGTTGCTCGACGGATCCCCGAAGAGCGCGAGATTGTGCGCGGCGATGTCTGCGCGGGTGATGTCGACATCACGCTTGACGCGAGGCTCGCCTCGGAAGAAATGGATCCATTCGCTGATGGCGTAGTCCGCCTGATCCTGCTCCCACTTCCCCAGCGCTTCGGACAATGGCTTCCCGGTCGGACGCACGAACACGAAGCTGTCCATGAACGCGTCGTCTATCGGTCCCTGGAGGCCGTGCCTCTTGCGGAGCGCTCCCGCGGGAAGCTCGCCCGTCTTCCAGACGCCGCCCACGTTGATGAGACCGGCGGAGAACGATCCATCGCGAGCGACAGCCGGCAGGGGAACCGTGGCGCCGTCGATACTGGCGGACGGCTTCGTCCCTGCGGGAAAGGGTGCGAGCCCTCGAGGGAACGTGAGATGAAGGGCGGTCACGTTCGTGGTCGTCACCTGAATCGTGTTCCCGTCGAGCCGTGCGTTGACGCGGGCCCGCTGCCACTCCTCGTGCATCGCATCGACCGTCAGCCAGAACATGGTGTTGTAGCGAAGCATCCACGTCGTGAAGCGAATCTCCTTGGGCACCGGGTTGCGGCCTCTGGCCGCAAGTTGATCGAGACGATCCTGGACCTGCTGCCGGGCGCGTGGCTCGTAGGCATGGCCGGTCTCCGGACCGATCACGTGCTCGAGGGTAAGCCCCTCCAGGAGCATCGCGGCCGCCATGGCGTCGGCGGCCTGTTTCTGCGCGTCGTTACCGCCCGAATACGCCACCACCGGGACATTGAAGGTGTTGACGGCATAGTCGGTGGAGTCGTACATGTGCCACAGCGTTCGCTGCACGGCGTTCTGTGGCTGCTTGGCGAGGGCTCCGCGGAGAAACACTTCCGTCTCGGAGAATCCGGCGCCCGGCGCACCTGCGACCCACCGATCGGCGAAGTGGACGATGAAGGACCAGGCCGCGGCCCCGCCCATCGAGAAGCCCGTCATCACTATGCGGTTTCGATCGATCGGATATGCCTTCGCAACGGACTCGATGGCTTCGAGACCGTCCGTCTCACCCGCGAACCGGCTCGCGTTGGTGTAGCGGCTGTACGGCTGGAGCATGAAGCGATCGGATCCCGGCCCCAGCGGCTTCGACGCGTACCCTGTCGTGGACTTCGCCATGAACTGCTGTTCGAGCACGGAGTCGTCGCGTCCGTGCATGAAGAGATCGAGCCGATACTCGCGCGTGTTCGCGGCCTCGTAGCCATCCGGCATCGTCAGGATGTAGGGCTGCACGGAACCGTCGATCCTCGAGTAGAAGCCGCGGACGCCGCTGCGGGTCATCCACGGAGTCGTGCCGGCCTTCAACTGATCGGTGCGTTCGTTGCCCGTCGCAAGGGTCTGAAGGGCCGTTCCCGCAGGTGTGCCGTCCTTCGGTGCGTACAACCGTTCGTCGTACTTCAAAGGACGGCGGACTGCATCGAGATACACCTCGACGTCAGCCACACGGTCCGCCATCGGACCTGTTGGGTGGATCTTCTTGAGCGCCGCGACCTTCGCAGCGAGCTGATCGACACCGGACTGGAGCGTGACACGTTCGTCGGCGGAGACGCCCGTGCCGAGAGGGGGATACTGCGGCGGCGCGGTGGCGGCGGCACTCTGCTGAGCGCCTGGCGTGCCCGAGGGCCACGGAGCGGCCGGCGAGGGCGTCCCCTGCGCCGCATGGAAGACGACTCCTGCCCCGAGGACGATCGTGCACGCGACCGACAGAGCTGGAGAAGAAGACCGGCGCATGCTGAGCCTCGCTGAATGAGCTGCCTGGAACGCGGCTCATTATAGAGGCACGCCGGTCCGTCGTTGCTAGTCCTGCCTGAGTGCCGTGATTGGATCGATCCGCCCCGCCCGAAGCGCCGGCCAGACGCAGGCCTGGATGCCGGCGACCAGGAGGATCGCTGACACCGCGCCGAACGCGAGAGGATCGAACGCCGTCACGTTCCAGATCTGGCCTGCGAGCATCCTCGCGGCCACGAAACTGCCGACCAGCCCGAGCGCCATCCCGGCAAGCAGCAGGCGCGAGCCGCGCATGATGACCATTCGGGCAATCGTTGCGGCCTCCGCCCCGAGCGCCATCCGCACGCCGATCTCGTGCCGCTGCAGCGCCACGGTGCTCGACATCACACCGTAGACCCCCACGACGGCCAGTGAGAGTCCTACGACTCCGAAGACGGAGAAGAGTACCAGGCTGAAGCGCGGCGTGGCGTACTCCTCGTCGCGCAGGACGCCGTCGAGGGTCTGCACGTTCGCGACCGGCTGATTCCTGTCGATCGCGTAGACCTGGCTGGAGATCGCGCGTGTGAGAGAGACTGGATCCATCTCTGTTCGTACACTCACGAGGTTTGCCATCCCGGAAGCCGTGAACGGCAGATACATTTCCGGCATCGCCGGCTCCGTAAGCCCCTGATTGAGCATGTCGCGAACGACGCCGACGATCTGGAAGGTGTCGTTCTTCATCGCGAAGGGCGCCTCCTTCATCCGGGGCAGCCGGACCACCTGGCCGAGCGGCGGCCGGTTCTCGAGGCGCGTGCGCATGAACCGCTCGTTCACGAGCGCCACGGCTGGCACGCCGTCCATGTCGCTCTCGGAAAACAGCCGGCCTGCCTGCAGCCGAATGCTCAGCGCCGCAGGATAGTCGGGATTGATCTGGTGAATCAGCACCATGTCCGGGCTCGGCGGCGCGCCGGCGACTTCCGCGATTGTCCGCATGTTGCCCAGCGGATGCAGGCCCGTGTTCAACCCGACGGCCGTCACTCCAGGAACGGCGCGCACGCGCTGAAGCAGGTCCCTGAAGAACGCAATCCTCCGGGGGGCGTCGGGATAGTGGCGTGCGGCCAGTGGAACTCTGAGCACGAGCACACGGTCCGTGGGGAACCCGAGGTCCACCTGCTGGACGGCCATGAACGTGCGGACAAGCAGGCTCGCACCGACCAGCAGCATCAACGACAACGCGACCTGCGCAATCACGAACGCCTTCCGCAGGCGCGCCTGACCCGGGCTCCCGGCCACGCCCCTCCCGGACGCGCGCATCGTCGACGCGAGATCGCGACGTGAGCTGTGCATGGCGGGAGCAAGCCCGCACGCGATGCTCGTCAGGATCGCAATTCCGAGCGTGAAGAACAGGACCGGCATGTTGATCGCCACTTCCGCTTCGTCCGGAATGGTGTTGGGCGGGACGATCGACAGGATCGCCGGAAGGCCGGCATAGGCGAGCGCGACCCCCAGGACGGCGGCGACGACGGCAAGAATGAGGCTTTCGGTGAGCAGCTGTCTGACGATGCGGCCTCGCCCGGCGCCGAGCGCGACACGTACTGTCATCTCGCGCTGACGGGCGGTGGCCTTCGACAGCAGCAGGTTCGAGACGTTTGCGCACGCAATCAAAAGCAGCAGGCCGACTGCGCCGAAGAGCACCCACAGGTCGCGGTCGAGCCCGCTGCGGAAGGTTTCGGAGAACGGCTGGGTCCCCACACGCCACTGCTCCGGAAACTGCTTCGGCTCGCGTTTCTGAAGGTCGGCGATGATCGGCCGGAGATCGGCTTCCGCCTGGGCGTCCGTGACGCCGGGCTTCAGACGTCCAAGCAGATGAACGCTCTGCACGCCTTCCACAGGCTGACCTCTCTGAAGCGTGATCGGCAGGTAGACGTCGGCGCCGCGCCACATGAACCGCTTCGGCATGACGCCAATCACCGTGCGGATCGAGTCGTTCAGGCGCAGCTGTCGGCCGAGGATCTGCGGATCGCCGCCGAACTGGCGCTGCCAGAATCGATAGCCGAGCACGACGACGGGCGTGGCGTCTGCCCGGCGATCGTCTTGAACGGGAGTCCGGCCCAGGAGGGGCGGGACCCCCATGACGTCGAACGTGTTGAACGGGCCGTAATTGCCGCGCAGCCGCTGCGGCTCGGTGCCGCTGTCCCACAAGACGTCGCTGATGGTGGAGGCGATGACGCCGTCGAAGATCGTGCTCCGTTCCGAGATCTCGAGGAACTGATCGACCGAATAGAACGTGCGGCCCCCACGCTGAGCCGCGCCGGTCACCCGGACGCTCATAAGGCGATCGACGTCTTTATATGGGAAGGGATCGAGGATGACCGCGTGGACCACGCTGTAGATGGCCGTGGTGGCCATGACGCCCGCTGCCAGTGAGACGATCGCCAGGCCCGACACCGCGGGGGCCTTTGCCAGGTGACGTGTCCCGAAGCGGATATCCCTCCAGAACTGCTCCAGCCAGAGTGCCATGGAGTCCTCCCCGGCTAGCTTAGACGGAGGGAGGTGAATTTTGGATGCCTGAACATGACGCGGAGTTCCGACTGGCATTCCGGCCTTACACTGCCTCAATGATTCCCGGGATCATCCTGGCGGCGGGACGCTCGTTACGCATGGGCCGCTCGAAGGCGCTCCTCCCCTGCGGTGATCGCGGTGACACGTTCATTCGCCGGCTCGTCACGGTGTTGTGCCAGGGTGGTGTCGAAGAAGCGCTCGTGGTCGGGAGGCCGGAGGACGACGAGTTGCGTGCGGAAGTCGAGACGCTGGCGGTCCTGGCCCGATACGTGGAGAACCCGAAGGCGGACGAGGGTCAGCTCTCCTCGGTGCTGGCCGGGCTTGCGGCGGCGGACCGTCCGGGCGCGAGGGCGATTCTCGTCACGCCTGTGGACGCGCCGATGATTGCGCCGGCCACCGTCGCCGCGCTCCTCGCGGCGTATCGCTCGAGCGCCGCGCCTGTCGTGCGCGCCGTGCACCTCGGCCGGCATGGCCATCCGGTCATTTTCGCGCGGGAGGTTTTCGAGGACCTGCGGCACGCCGACCCGACGCTGGGGGCCCGGGCCGTGCTTCGAGCCCACGCCGCCCGTGTGGTCGACGTGGACGTCGAGGATCCGGGCGTGCTGGGCGATATTGACACTCCGGCGGACTACGATGCGCTGCGGCGGGGGGAATTTTGACCCCCACTGCGGCAATTGGTTACAATGAGGGTTCGCTTCTCACCAGAGAGGGCCTGTAGCGCAGTTGGGAGCGCGCCTGAATGGCATTCAGGAGGTCACCGGTTCGATCCCGGTCAGGTCCACCATCTCCAAGTCGTTGATTCTACGCGGCTGAAATCGCCGACCCACTCCGTGGATCGAACCGTAGTCGTCTTCAAGCAAGTGCCGACTCATACTTCTACCTCCCATGCGAAAGCGCTGCGCTCCCGCTACCAGCCCTCGCGGTTCGCCCACTCTATTTGCTATTTTGCCCGACCCATGTTGCGAGCATCATCAAGGACCGGAGGCTCATGTCTCGCTGATCATCGTCGGGGCAACGCGCGGTTCGCCCTCGCCTCATTATTGGGAGCCAAATAGGCTACCGAGAGTCGAGCCTATCAAGTCGTCGGTGCGATCCCAGGCCCCCGCCGGAGTGGCGAGGGACTAGATCCGCGATCCTGGGCCGCACGCGCGCGAACGACTGCAACCGGGCTTCCAGGGCCAGCGGATCGGCCCGTACGGGCTTTAGAACTTTTTTTGAACAACGTCCTGCAACATGACCTTGTCGAGAGACACGTCGGCCACCAGGCGTTTCAGCTTCGCATTCTTCTCACGGACCTGCTTCAGCTCCCGCGCTTCGCTCGGCTGCAGCCCGCCGTACACCTTCTTCCACCGATAGAGTTTGCTCGGATATCCCGACCTTGCGACAGAGATCCCGACCGGCACGCCGTGCTCGGCCTGCTACAACACGGCGGTGATCTGCTAGATGGAAAATCGTTGCTTCTTGACGGCACACGCTCCTGGCGCTCGGTCTGATTGTGCCGCAGACTCACCCTCGGTTTGGTCTGAATCGGGGCTCCTTACCGCGGGAAGCGCTCTTCCAGCGACACATAGCTGAACATCGATCCGGTCTGTTCGTCGGCTCCACGCATTCGCCTGCTCCCTTCGCGAGTGGGAGCATGGTAGTACGAGAGGATTCGGTGTCGATCCCTCTTGAGTGACTTTTTTAGCAGCCTGTTAGAGAACCAGGTCGTTCTTTGGCGCGGCTACACTCCCCGTTAGTCTCTTGTATTCGATTGGCAGTTCCACCGTGACGTCGGCGCCTACGGTCGTCTCTACCGCGACCCCCGCCTTCACGTGCCCCACGTCGACGCCGACGAGCTTCAGTCCGACCTCGCTTTCCAGGTCGGCTTTCAAGGTGCCGCTGCCAGTGACCTTGACCGTGATTTTGATATCTTTGGACACTTCTTCGGCGACAACGGTGATGTTGATCGCCTTTCTGCCCTTGGTGATCGTCGCCACAATGTTGGCCTCGATGGGTACGTCCCTCTTGGTGATGTGGTTGCTGACGTCGAGATCGAACGGAGGATTGCCGGCGACCGCGGGAATCAGGGCAACGCTGTCGAGTGATTTCGGCAGGCGTGTCCTCCGCCCAGCAATCTGAATCGTGTATTCGGCGCCGGTTTGAATCGTTACCTTCCCCGCGCCCACGCCGCCGACCGTTCTGGTGTCGAACCCATCGATGATCGGACCGAGGAACTCGACCCTGAACTCTCCATCTAGCGGGCCAGAGATCGAATGCTTGAAGTTGATTGTCACGGTCACCGCCGTTCCCTTGGGGCCCCCTGGCATGCTGTCAATCCACTTCTTGACGTTCTCTTTGTGTTCTTCGGGCGTGATCGTACCCTTGCCAGCCTGATTTTCGGACACCTTGATTTGCTGCTGTGCCTCGGCGGGCGCTAGCTTCGGTTGAGGCGCGGTCGCGGGTGGACTCGCCACTCCGGCCGATGACTTGCTGGCTTCTCGCTGCTGTTGTATTTCTTTGGCCTTGTCCGCCGCTTCGCCGATGCCAACCGATTTGTCCGCCAGCTTCTCCAGAAGATCTTCGACTTCCTTGCTGACTGACATGTCTCTGAAGACGTCCGACCTTCCCAGCAGACCCAATGCACCTGCCATCCCCCCCGGATCGGGAAGAGCTTGAGGAGAAACGATATTGATGATGGACGAAGGCAGCTGAGTGGGCGTCAGGTTGGCCGCGGTGTTTCGCGAGTTGTTGATGTTCACGCTTTCGATGGCGGGCGCCTCCTCCGTGATCGGCGAGCGCTGCCAATCCCAGAACCGCGTGTCATCAATTTCCTCACTGGCGTTGCAATGCCCGAGCCGCGCCTCTGCAAAGACGCCTCGAGTCGGCAGACTCATCAGCTTCTCGACACTGACTCGATCGAGGGCGTTCAGCTCTTCGCTCGCTTCGTGGAACTTTCTCGACGGAAAGACAACATAGTCTCCCAGGACATCCATCGGGCGATTGTCAATCAGGTCGATGACCGCGGTGCCGCCAGCCGACATGCCCTTGAAACGGTCTGCCCGCTCGTTCGCGTCTTCCTGAAGCCAGATTGCCTTCTGGTAGTGAAAAGCATTTTCGGCCAGATGGACCTTCAGTTTGTTGATGCAACACCGCTCGTCTTCGGTCAGTACATCTGTCGGATCCTTGGGAATGTCTTTGTAAGGCTGAATCGGCCACAGCTTTGGGCTGCCCTGCGGAATCGTGCTGAGCTCGTTGCTGTCCACCATCAACCAGGTTTTGTCGCCATGCGTCGACATCGCCTGGATCGACTCTATTTCCCACGCTTGGGGATCCCCCATCTCGAGCTTCAGCAGCAGACTCCCGACGTCACTCCAAATTACACTCTTGTACGGCTTCACTACGAACACGTTGCTTTGACCGTCTTGCCTATAGTTCCTTGTCACGCCTGGAGTGCCATCGTCGACGGATATCGGAAGAGAGGCATTTGGAAACCCAACCGTCTTTGCCGCCTCCGGATCCCACGGCGGGCTGACTAGCAGGCACTCCACCTGCTCCGTGTTCTTTGTGATGACAAAAATGCGGGCGTATCCTTGGTTTGCGCGCTTGGTTTTGATCACCAGCTTGATGTCACCCAGCTCGTTTATGTCGTTAAGGTTGGGTGCCAGCAGTAGCTGCGCCTTCTTGCGCGCGAACTCACCGGTCAGGCATTGAAGCTTCTGGACCGCGTCGAAGCAGGCAAGGTAACGTCCTTCTATCAGGACGCTTTCCAGGATTTGGCGGTACCGGATGATGTTATAGAGGCTTCCAAAATCGATGTGCGCGTATCGCACCAGCAGCGATGGCCTGAGACGCATGAACTGCGTCGTGACTTTGTAATGCCGCAGCACCTCGTAGTAAAGGATGGTTAACGCGTGAGAGTGATTATGGTTGGCGACGACCCTTGTCTCCGCCTTGGCGTGCTCCTGCTGGTCGGACTGAACGACGATGGTGCTGCGCAGCTCTCGGATTGATGAGCTGGCCTGTGCAAACGCGTCGGAGATCTGTTGGACGGTCGATGCGTGCACATTCCGGTCGCCCGAGCTAGTGGAATAGCCACCGCCGAGGGCGCCCGAAATGCCGTAGCCAGCACCGCCGTACGATCCTGCGACCCCCGCCATGAAACTGCCGCCACGCTGCCACTCGTGTAGCGCCGCGTCCACCGTCTCGGACACATTTCGGTCTCGACGTGTGTTGTGCGCGAGTTGTTCCTTGACGGTCAGGTCCTCGTTTCTCGAATCGATAGATTTGCGGGCCCAGTCGATTACGGCGATCTTGACCGTCTCGCCGGGCGCCAGCGGGAGGCTGTAGACGATTTGGCCGATGGTATGCCCGAGGGGCTGCCAGGACACCATGTACTCCAGCGACCAGCCAGCCCTGACCTCGAGCGTAATCTCGACACTCTTCTCGGTGGTCGTCTTGCCGTCGGCGCCCTCCGTGACTCTGTCGACGGTCTTGGTCGAATTCTCAATCAGAACCTTGCTGCCCCGGATGATCTGAAAAAAGCGAAACTCATGCGTAGCGAAATTAGCCGGGTACAGCTGTTCACAGCCGTCAGCGCCGATGAAGAACCCAGGATTCAGTGCGAAGGACCCGGGTGAGAGATACCAATCCTCCAACTCGGGGTTTTGCATCGAAGGCAACGACGATCGCTTGACCTCGTCGAATTCCCGTGGGAACTCGAGCGGCACCTTCGCAAAGACCACGTCGGTGGTAACGCGGCCTTGTTTGAGCACATCGATCTTCAGCTCCTCTTTCCCGAACGGATAGACGAAGAACGAAATGTCCGAGGTGTCCAGCGCGGCTTTCCTGACCATCGCGTCAAAGCGCGTCGACACGTTTGTCAGATCCCAAGATATGTAGCCGACGTGATCGGTGGCCAGGGTGCCGAGCGGAAACGAGAACAGCGTCTGCGTGTTGGCCTGTGGAATTGGAGTGATACCGGCGCGGCGCAGAGCCTGCGTGACCGTCTTGTTGATCAGCAGCGTCTTCTCTGCGTCGGTCGCGCCGTCACTTAAGTTGGCTTTTAGTGTCTCGAGAATTGAGAGATACAGCTGGTGCTTGTTGGGAATGGCATTGAAGTCCCTCATCCCCAAGTTGGCTGACATGGCGCGATCGATCAGGTCCAACACTCCCGGGTGCTTCGAGAGCCAGTTGCGAGCAGCGGTTTCATTTTCCGTAAAGTCGGGCCGATAGCGAAGCATGGCAGGCGCGATGTCGGCGGTGACGCTCATCTCGGCGTACACGGGCACCCGCTTCAGGAAAGCATTCGTTACCTTATCGAACAGAAGAACGCTGAGACGCGACTGCGTCAGTCTCGAGATGGTGGCCATGGGCAGCTGTCCTCGGGAGACGCAGGGGACAGTCTGGATCTAGCCCTTGCGCCTCCGCCTCTGGTGTATTTACGGCTTCATTAAGCGTTTGACGTGATGTGGTCGTCATGCTGGACGATCGGGCCGTTCTCGAGTCGGAAGCGCGCATCGATGACGTTCCGGACCTTGAAGCTGTCTCGCGGGACGTGCAGTGGGCGACGCGGCCGGGGCGTAGCACTCGGCCATCGTCGAATGATCGTGAACGTCGAGGCGCGTGACGAGTCGCCGCGCAGCAGGCCGTTCGGATGCATGGTCGATCTTCCTTTGTGAGGCTGCGCCGAGCCCCTAGAGCCGGCTGTCGATGAAGTCGACGGTGGCGGCGCGTGCGGCGGCAAGAGCCGCGCTATCGAACCGATGCGTCTGTTTCGGGTACGGTGCGAAGACGAAGTCCTTCCCTTCCCGCTTGCCGGCATTCGTCAACTCCGCGATCAGGGCCTCGGACTCACGCGGGTACACCGTGGTGTCATCGGAACCGTGATGAATCTGAACCGGCGGCATCTGGGCGAACCGGCCCTGCAGCGGCGGAGCGAGCGTCGGACCGAAGAAATCGACGATGCACTTGAGAGTCACTCCGGGGTGGTTGGCAAGGCCAAGCGTCAGCGCGAAGTGGCCGCCCAAGGAAAACCCGATCACCGCCAATCGGGCTGGATCGAAGCGGGGGTCACCCGCCATGAACCTCAGCGCGTCGCCGCACGTCCCCTTCCACGCGGCATAGTGCGTGGCGATCGAGCCTATGGGATCCTCACCTGGCCTTGGCGGGTTGGGGACGAAGTAGTGCGGGATGGCGGCCGCAATCTGCTTCGCCACCAGCGCCTCGGCGAATGAGGCGATATCGCCGTGGTATTCCCGCCCCAATCCTGCGCTGCCGTGAAGCACGAGAACGGCCCGGCGCGCGGGCTTGGCGTCGGGCACGAACACTTCGATGGGCGCGGTTGCCGCGCCGGTGCTGAAATTCTCTGGCATCGTGGTCATCAGCTAGCCCCCCTGTCGCTCATGTAGCGGGAAAGAGCGCTGAAAAGTGCCATCGCAGCGGGAAAAAGCTCGGCGACGGGCAATTCGTGGTCGGGGTCGTCTATATTCGTCCTTATCCCTCCCAGGTGCCCGGCGCGGCAAGCCGTCCGGGGGTAAGCTGCGTCCTGAGATCACTCACTCCGAAAGGAGGTTGTCGGTGCCCGTGATTGACCAAGGCCGCTGGAAGGACGTCTCACGCCTGTATCACGCGGCGCTCGAGCGATCCGCTGACGACCGCCGAGCCTTCCTTGAACAGGCGTGTGCCGGTGACGAGGCCTTGCGAGGCGAGATCGAGTCGCTGCTTGGCAGCGAAGCCGCCGCCGGCGACTTCATGGAGCGACCGGCGGCCGGCGTGATGGCCGGGGCGCTGGAAGCGGACCTGGTGTCGCTCGTGGGACGGCAGCTTGCCTCGTATCGCATCGACGCCCTGCTCGGAACCGGCGGCATGGGAGAGGTCTATCGAGCCACCGACACCCGGCTGAACCGGACGGTCGCCCTGAAGATCCTCCCGCAACACCTCCGCGAGGTCCCCGATCTCCGCGAGCGGTTCGAGCGCGAAGCCCGGGCAGTTGCGATGTTGCGACATCCGCACATCTGCGTCCTGCACGACATCGGCGAAGACGATGGCATCGCGTTTTTGGTAATGGAGCTCCTCGACGGAGAGACGCTTGCGGAGCGGCTGACCAGGGGACCACTCGGGCGAGGTGAGCTGTTTCGCAGCGCGATCGACATCGCCGATGCCTTGGTCGAGACCCATCGCCACGGGGTCGTGCACGGTGATCTCAAGCCGGGAAACATCATGCTCACGGGGGACGGAGCGAAGCTGCTCGACTTCGGGCTGGCGACGCTCAGTCCGGTCGCCGCGGCGAATGGCGCGGCGGGCGCCGCCGAGCCCGGCCCGAGCGCCAGGGCCGGAGGGACCCTGCCGTACATGGCGCCTGAGCAACTCGAGGGGCGTGCGACCGATCACCGCATCGATATCTTCGCGTTCGGCGCGATCCTCTACGAGACGATCACTGGTCGAAAGGCATTCGACGGCCACGACCCGCGGGCGCCGCATCCGACTGTGGTCGTGTCTCCACCGCCGGCCCTTGCACCCGCTGCGCCCGCTTGGGCGACAGAGCTTGAGCCGTTCATCGCCCGATGCCTGGCCCATGAGCCGGAGCAGCGTTGGACCTCCACGTTCGACATGGCTGACGAACTGCGCCGGATCTCCATTGGTCCGGACGAAACGACCGCACGTTCGATCGAACGAGGCCGCGCGTGGGTCTGGTGGGGAGCAGCCGCGGCCGCCGCAATCCTGGTCCTGGCGTTGTGGTCGATCGCGGACAGATGGAGCTCATCCGGCACATCGGCTGTCGCAGACCAGTCTCGCGTGACGCTCACGCTCGGGAACATGCGCCGGGTCACCTCCGACGACCAGCTGGAAATCGATCCGGCATTCTCCCCGGACGGCCGGTTCGTTGCCTACGCAGCGGGGACCGTCACTGGCATGCGGATCTTCGTACGGCCCGTCAGCGACGGAGTGGCACGGCCGCTGACCGCCGAGGCGAACGCGCTCGAGTTCCATCCGCGCTGGTCACCGGACGGGCGGGAGATCCTGTATGTCACGCTCGGCGGGGTATTCGTGACTGCCGTCTCCGGCCGGGGCACCCGGAGGGTCGACTCGCCATCGGACGCGGCGGGCTCGTACTCCGCGACCACGTCCAGCGCGGCCCGGCGGATTTTCAGCAGCGCCATCTGGTCGCCAGATGGCCGGCGGATCGCGATCGCCTACGGGGGATCGCTGACGATCGTGCCGGCGGCCGGAGCGGGCGTACGTCAGCGCATTGCCGACTCTCCGTACGAGCTACACTCGTGTGACTGGTCCCCGGGCGGCCGATGGATTGCCTGCGTCTCGGGCAACTGGAGCTTCCCGGGTCCGGGAGGCTACTTCGGCAACATTTCTCCGAGCGCGTTGGTGCTCATCCCCGCCGCGGGAGGACCACTCGTCGATCTCATGACCCGAGCCGACATCCACCGGAGCCCGGTCTGGTCCAAAGACGGACAGCGGCTGTATTTCGTATCGAACCGACAGGGTCCGAGCGACATCTACTCGATGGAGGTAACGGAGGCCGGAGCAGTGCGCGATGAGCCGATCCGTGTCACGACCGGATTAGGCGTGTATTCAATCGCCTTCTCGAGCAATGGCCGCCAGCTCGCCTATGCGGCGTACTCTTCTCGCTCCAACATCTGGTCGGTTCGAATCCCTTCGAAAGGCACGGTGACCCTTTCTTCCGGTCGCGCGGTCACGAGCGGCAACCAGACGATCGAGGCGATGCGCGTCACGCGCGACGGGCGATGGCTGCTCTACGATTCCAACCTGCACGGCAGCTTCGACATCTTTCGCCTGGCGCTCGCCGATGGGCGTATCGAGCGCCTCACGACGGACCCGGACCACGAGTTCGCGCCGGATCTCTCGGCCGATGGCCAATCGCTGGCGTATCACTCCTGGCGCACGGGGTCGCGGGATATCGTCGTCAAACGTCTGGACGGCCCGCGCCTCGACCAGGTGACCGCCACGCCGTCCCAGGAGAGCTTCCCCGCATGGTCGCCGGACTTCCGCTCCCTCGCGTTTCTCGATCAGTTCTCCGTCTCTACTGGAGCCTTCCTCGTGCGGCGCCAACCTGGCGGGGGCTGGAGCGCACCAGAACTCCTCCGCGCCGGCACGTCGAGAGTGTCCTGGTCACCGGACGGACGCTTCCTTACCTATGCGGTCGGTGGGAATGTTGAGGTTCTCCCGATCGACTCTCGCGTGCCGGAGCTCGTGTACGCACCTGCCACGCCCGCGGTCGACCCCGCAGCCCGGTCAGTGCAGTTCGGGCCTGACGGACGAACGCTGTTCTTCAAGAGCCATGACGATCATGGGATTGCTTCGCTCTGGTCGATCGCGGTCACCGGCGGCAAACCACGACGGCTGATCACGTTAGACGACCCGGCGCGGCCTTCGAGCCGAAGCGAATTCGCGGTCGACGGCAAGCGGTTGTACTTCGCAATCGAGAATCGCGGCAGTACTATCTGGGTCACCGACGTCACCGAACGCTGAAGCCTAGGGTTCGATACAGGCGACCGGCGCGCCGGCGCAGAACGGCTGGACACCATCATGCCGGAACGGACCGACACTTCGCGACAGGTGACGACGCTGCTCGCGGAGTGGACCGACGGCAACGAGGACGCCCTCCAGAAGCTGATTCCGTTAGTGCACCGTGAGCTGCGTGGCCTAGCGCGGCGGGCGATGCTGCGCGAGCGCGGCGATCACACCTTGCAGCCGACCGCACTCGTCAACGAACTCTATCTCCGACTCGTCGACGTTCGTCAGGTGCACTGGAACAACCGGGCGCACTTCTACGCGCTGTCCGCACGGCTGATGCGCCGCATCCTCGTCGATCTGGCTCGCTCCAAGGGCTATCTGAAACGGGGCGGAGGTGTCCCGACGATCGAGTTCATCGACGATAAGGTCTCCACTGTCCAGCGCCAGGATCAGAACCTCGAAGCGCTGGACGACGCACTCAAGGCGCTCGAGACAATCGACCCGCGCAGAAGTCAGGTCGTCGAGCTGCGGTTCTTCGGAGGCCTCGACGTCGATCAGACCGCCGAAGTGCTTAAGGTGTCCCGCCGCACCGTATTGCGCGACTGGGCGCTCGCACGAGCGTGGCTCTTTCGCGAGCTTGGCCGGGAGTAAGTGCAATGTCGACGGTGTCCTGTCCGCGTGGTTCGCGAAATAAGTGGCTCCGCCTGCAGGCCGAGGGTTCGCTGGGCGAAGCGCGCAATGCTGGCGAGGATGTGGTCGGCGCTCTTGGTCCAAACGAATGGTTTGGGATGCGTATGATGCGCAGCGATGAACTCGCGAATGGCCACCTTCAGTTGGCCCACGCTTCGGTGGACGCCACGACGCAGCTGTTTGTTCGTGAGCTCGGCAAACCAGCGCTCGACGAGATTGAGCCAGGAGCCGTAAGTCGGGGTGAAATGGACATGGAAGCGGGGAGGCTTGGCGAACCAGTTCCGAATGAGGGCGTCTTGTGCGTGCCGTAGTTGTCCATGATCAGATGCACATCGAGGTGGCGCGGCACGGCGGCGTCGATCGCGTCCAGGAACTGCCGAAACTCGGTCGAGCGAGCCGCTGATCAAACTGGGTGATCAGCTCGCTGGTCATCACGTCGAGCGCGGCAAACAGCCTCGTGGTGCCATGGCGCCGATAGTCGTGCGTCCGACGCTCAACCTGCCCGGGCCGCATCGGCACGACGGGTTGCGTGCGATCCAAGGCCTGAATCTGCGCCTTCTCGTCGACGCAGAAGACGGATCAGCCGATCGTCTGGGGACGACTCGTCTCGGCGCGGCCATGTGACAAGTCCAGCGACCCTGCCGAGGATATCGGCACCGACCAGATGTTGGCGCGGGCGGTGTATGCGGCATACGACAAGGTCTGCCGGTCGGCGCTGAAGGCGATCGAATACACCCCAAAGCCCGTGGTCGCCCAAACGGGATCCCCGCGCGCCGTCCCTGATCGCTGATCGCGATCGAATAAATGTCGCTCGAGCCTTCGCGGTTCGAGACGAAATAGAGCCGTCGTCCGTCCGCGGACCACACAGGGCTGCGATGGACCGCGGTCCGCGGGACCACCTCGATGTGCGCTCCACCTTGTATCGGGATGAGGAGGACGGCGCTTGGAGACAGATTCCCGAAGAAGCCTCCGGGCGCCGCCGAGTTCCAATTGCCCGAGACGCAGGCTATCCAGCGGGCGTCCAGTGACCAGTCGCAGGAATGTAACTCATAGGGGAAGCTGCCGATAACGTCCTCGCCGCTCGCCGAGGCCGTCGGCGGCGACAATCGAGAGCGATCCGCCGTAGGCGATCGCCAGGCGTCGTCCATCAGGCGACCAGATCGCGCTCGTAAAGATGCGCCGGGCGTTGCTGGGCGTGGCCGCGGAGTACGAGCCGGCCCTATCGGTTTCGGAGTCGACCCGGCGCGCACGCCCGCCCGCGGCGGCCACGATGAAGGCGCCGGTCGGTGTGACGTAGAGGATCTCGCGGCCATCGAGCGACCACCGCGGGTGAAACTCGAGCGCGTCAGCGGTGCCGGTGAGCGGACGCGTGTGTCCCTCACCGACCGGACGCACGAAAATCCGCATTCCAGTCGCGGTGCCGGCGGCGTAGGCGATGAAGTGACCGTCAGGCGAAAAGGTCGGGTCGACTTCCAGACGGTCGTCTGCGGTCAGCAGCCGCATCTTCCCCAGAGACAACGGAGCGGCGGGCGCGACCGGGAGCAGTGCGCCGCTCGGGAGCTCTGACGGCGACGCCGGTCCGACCAGCCAGCTCCAACGACCCACCGCCCACCAGCACAAGACCGACACCAACACGGCAACAGTGGAGAGACGCCACCAGCCGAGAGCCAGCGGTCCTCTGCTCGCAGGTGGCGGGATCTGCGCGATGGGGTTCGACGCGATGGAGATTCGGCGCAGTTCGTCGGCCATGTCGAGAGTTCGCGGCCACCGGTCGGCGGGGTCGTGAGCCAGGCAGCGGTCGATGACTGGAGCCAGAATCCCGGGCCCACGCCGGTACCTCCGCCGGCAGCGGCGCCGGCGGATCCGCGACAGCGGCCGTCGGCGGCCACGGTCCGGTCCGCGCCGCGAACGCCTTTCGCGCGGTCGCCATCTCGTAGAGAATCGCGCCGAACGCGAAAACGTCAATCCGCCAGTCGGTGGCCACGCCCTCGAGCTGTTCGGGCGCATGTAGGCGGGCGTTCCACCAATCGTGGTCGTCGTTGCGGTAACCATCTCCCCACCGAACGAGCTTCCCGCCGGCGTCACCCCGACGGTCAGCGTCGCGAGCCCGGAGTCGAGGAGCTTTGCGCCCTCCGGCGTGAGCATGACGTTGCCTGGCTTAAGGTCGCCGTGCACGACACCCTGACGGTGGGTCTCAGTGAGCGCGTCCGAGACGTCGATGGCACATCGGAACAGCTCGTCGCGTTCGAGCGGACCACGCGTGAGCCGTTCGGCCAGCGTCTCTTCCTCGAGCAGCTCCATCACTAGGAACGCGATTCCATCGGCCTCGCCGATGTCGTAAAGCACGCAGATGTGCGGATGGCGCAGTGCGGCGACCGCACGCGCCTCACGTTCGAACCGCTCTCGCAGGCGGGGGACCTCACGCAAATGCTGCGGAAGGATCTTGAGCGCGACGGTTCGATTCAGGCGGTGTCGGTGGCCCTATAGACCTCGCCCATTCCACCGGCACCAAGGAAACCGTCGATGCGATAGGAGCCGAGCTGGTGTCCGACGAGTGACACGGTTTCCGGTTCGAGCGTCCTGACCAGCTCGGCGGCGGCCGGCGACGCCATGAAGTCGCCGGCCGCCGCATCACTGGAAAGCAGCGACTCCACCTCACTTCTCAGCGCGACGTCCCCGTCGCACGCCTGACGCAGGAACGCGGCCCGTGCAGCGCTGGGCTGCCGGAGCGCCTCAGCGTACAGCCGCGAAACGTCCTTCCAGCGGTTCGGCTCGATCACGCGGTACGGATAGTACACCCCGGGGGTGACCAAAGCAACAGGGATCTTCGTAGATTCGCTGTCTTTCGCCGTCCCGCGGTCTCGTGGCACTTGTCAGCTCCGCTTCTCGCTATACGGGTGCGCAACCGCACGGACTGACCGCCCCAGGAAGGCAGGGACCGCATGCACGACAACGGCGTACTTCTACAGCGGCTGTTCACGGCACTCGACGATCACGATCATCCGATGATGGCGGCGTGTTATGGCAAAGCCGCGACCTTCCGCGACATCGCGTTCGACCTGAGCGGCCGGGATGAGATCCACGCCATGTGGCGCATGATCTGCGAAAACACCGACATCCGCGCCACCTTCGAAGTGCTCCACGCAGATGACGTGGAGGGGCGGGTCGCGCTCGTCGATCACTACACCTTCAGAGACACGGCGCTCAAGGTCCGGAACGTCATCGACGCCAGATTTCGATTTCAGGGCGGCGCCATCGTTCGGCACGAGGATCACTGCGATCCGCGCGCCTGGGCCGGAATGGCGTTCCCGGGCGGGGTTCGCGGATTCCTGGCCGGGAACTTCCGGATCGTAAGGAGTCTCGCGGCGCGTCGGAAGCTCGCGGAGTTCCGTCGCGGTCATCCCACCTACCAGTAACGACCGAACCAAGGACCGGACGACAAGCCATGTCGAGTTCAGCGCCCAGTGAGGTCATCTCCCTCCCGAAAGGGGGAGGCGCCTTGCACGGAATCGGCGAGACGTTCTCCCCGGATCTGCAGACGGGAACGGGGAACTTACCGTGCCGATCGCGCTGCCTGCGGGAAGGAACGGGTTCCAGCCAGTGCTGAATCTCGCCTACAGCACGGGCAACGGGAACGGCCGGTTCGGGCCACACAGCGGTGGACCGGCCATGTATCTGACGACGGACATCGAGAAGTACAAGGGCATCCCGCCCCATGCCAGCGGTTTTAAGTGAGCGAAGTGGCCGAGTTCGGCCTGAGCACGCGCAAGGACTCACCGGCCGGCGTACCGCAAACAAGAGGAGCTTCGCTATGAAGGTCATTCTCCACAGCTCACAGGGCGACATACACGACCACGTGCATGCGCCGATCGTCATCACCAGTCGAGCCGACCTGATCGCTCACGAGCCGGAAATCCTCCGGCGCATCGAGTCGACACGCCATGGCGGCAACCTGTTCATGATCCACCCCTTCCTGCTGTTTGCCGATATCGGCGTGCAGATCACCGAGACCGCGAGAGAAGAAATCACTGCTGCGGAGCCGCAGTTGGCCACCCTCGCCGAGGCGCCATATCGAGCGCTGAAAGCCAGTGGGTCACGGCAGCGCATCCGGGTTCATCTGAGGGGACTGTTCGCAGAGGTGACGTCATGAGTATTTTGGCCGGTTTCGATTTCGTGACGGAGATCTCCAACGAGACGCTCATAAAAATCATCAAGAGCCAGGTGAGCATCGAGGGAGTCCTGCTCAATCCACCGTTCGAACTGCCCTTGTCGTTCGACCTTGGGAGCGCATCGCTCATCGTGCACGACGTCAGCCTCGACATCGAAGGAGACGACACCATCACCTTGCAGCTCGCGTTTGCGGCATCGTCGGTCACGCTCGCCGCTCCGGGGGGCATCCCCGCCGGGCCGAGCCCGGTGCGCCGAGCCGTCGCGCCGCTCGACGGCATTATCCGGATCAACGTGGCGCTCTCGCTCACGGACAGGCCGCAGGGCCGGCGGGTCGGCGGCGACACCAGCGGGGCCGTGGTGCAGTTGTGGCTTTCGCCTGCCGCTGACCAAGTCGTGGCGAACGCGCTCGCCGGCTTGCCATTCACGCCCCAACAGTTCACTCAAGCGGCCGTCGCCAGCCTCACCGAGATCATCCGCCGCCAGCCGCGGATCGAAACGCCGTTCGGCTTCCCAGTGATCCCGACGCGGAACGGGTCGCTGAGTCCATCGGTGACGCTCACATCCCTGACGATGCGCTGTATCGGCCATCAGAACCGGGATCGGCAGGCGCTCAGCCTGCTCGGCAACCTCTTCGTAGCGACGGCCGGCAACGGAAACCGCTCGCTGAAGACACAGACGGCTATCCGACCCGGCCAAGACTTCGTCACGTCGTTCTCCGCCCAAGCGTGTCATGCGCTGCTGCTGTGTCCATCGATCGCCGCGGCGGTCTCTGCGCAAAGCGGCGGCGCGGCAGTGCAGCCTGGTGACTTGCCTTCGAGCTGCGGAAGCGCCGCCGCGATCTCCTTGAACGGTGTCGGCCTGACGTCGCTCGTCGATACCTATGAAGAGGGCGCCATCCTCCTGCGCGGGCAGGTGAAGCAGTCGGGTCCCTGCTATTCCGCGACGGGCTCCTTCCGTGCCCGCATCGTGCTCGGTGTCGGTGCCAATCGACGCTCACTGACGACCGTCTCGGAGGTCGAAGACGTCGATGTCGACGTGGACGTAGACCTCTTCTGCAGGCTCGTCATGGTCGGCCTCGGCGCGTTCCTCGAAAACGCCCTCCTTTCTGGCGTCGAAGCCATCGTCGAGCAGTTCGCCAGCCGCGAGGCCGTTTCGCTCGTGCGCGACGCGCTCTTCTCCGGAAATGGCGTCGGGGCCGGCGGTCCCGCCGCGGGTGCCAGCCAGACGCTGTCAGCGGTCTCGGTCGCGCCGGAAGGAATCGCGATGCAGGGCGAAATCGACGTCTATGTCCCGTTCGTCAGCACCAGCAGAATGGTGTGGATTGAGGGTTCTATTACCGCCAGCGAGATGACCGCCGCCGCACAAGGTGACTGGATCACCAGATTGCCGTGCGAGCCGGAGGACAAGGCGTATCAGGTACACCGAAACCCTGCAGCGGCAGACCTGGAGCCTCAGCCTAGAGTCGCAGCTCGTCACCCCCCCACTGAGGGCGACCTTCACCATACGAGGATCGTCGCTGGGACCGGGCCGTCTGCCGGTCGCCTCTTCGACGTCGATTCCGCTCGTGGAGAGCACCGGACTCTGGCGTACGCTGACTGTTCCAGACGTGGAGTGTACGTATCCGCTACCACTCGGGACAGGCGGCGCCACCGTCATCCAGGATGTGCATCTGGACTACCTGCTCCAAGGCACGTTGCTCCAGATCGTCAATGCGAATCCGGGGGAGGGCTGCTTTTCCGTACTGCTGGGGGCGTCGGTCCTGGATGGCTCCGGCGTGCCCCCTCCCGGTGAGGCGGCAACACCCACTCGCTGGGTAGCGTTCGAGGGTGACAGCGTGACCCTCGGGGATGACTACCTGGAGGACTTCATCGCATGCGAGCACAAGAGCATCGCGGGGATTCCTCTCCATTACCTGCCCGACCAGACAGATCCAGCGCGAACCACATCCCGCGCAGCGGGCCTTCGCCAGGATCCGTGCGCTTACCGAGATGGCGCGCGGCGGGGAAGCGTCGGCGGATTCGGTCGGACAGTTGCTCCTGCACGCCAGAGTGGCCCGGGGAACACTTCAACGACTGCAGCGGACCGACGCCGGGCCCGGATCTCCGAGCCGGTCGCATGTCGGGGCGTCTGCTTCGCTCAACGGA
Organism: uncultured Acidobacteriota bacterium; assembly: GCA_963749835.1. Classification (GTDB taxonomy): domain Bacteria; phylum Acidobacteriota; class Vicinamibacteria; order Vicinamibacterales; family 2-12-FULL-66-21; genus JALZOC01. The sequence goes on along the minus strand of CAVVOD010000001.1, from coordinate 22,340 downwards.
GACATGAAGGTCGTGGCGGAGCTTGAATCGCAGATCGAAGGACTGGCGAGGCGAGTGGGTGAAGTTCGGCGGTCCGCCGCGGACGCAGCGCGCGACGTGGGAGGCCTGGTCATGGGCTGACCGCTCGAGCGGCCCGGAGCGCGCGTTCCTCGGTCCAGTCAGCGCAACTACGCGCTCAGAGCACGCCATCGTCGAGACCCGCTCGCGGGTCCCTGACCGTCGACACGCAGATGGTGGCGCCGGGTCGCCAGGCTTGCGATCCGGTGCGCCGGATTCTCTCGAGGCCTCAGTGCGTGCGAAGCGCCAAGGTCGGATTGATGCGGCTGGAGGGCTAACGGGGATGAGGCCGGCGGCCACCGCAAGGGCCGCGAGCAGCAGGACGATGGCCGGCAATCACGGGCCCCGGGACTCGCTCCGTAGAGCTGCGAGCCGACGTGGCTGCCCAGCGCCATCGCCGCCACGGGATGCCGATGGTCAGCCCGACCCGAGCGACTCGACGAAGTCGCGTCCGTCGAGGAGCGGCACGTTCAGCGTCTGAGATTCTCCCTGCCCGCGTTCCGCAACAGCGCCCTAACAGACAAGCAGCCATCTGGGACGAGAGAGGAAGCGAGCGATCTAGAGCGATTTGCGAGGATCCCGAAAATGCTGATCGGCGTTCAACAAACCGTCGCACCGCCCATTTCAGGCCGTTTCAAACTTCGATTCCTCAGGAGTGACGAGCGTCGGGGTTTCATCAAGGCAGCAGCAGCGCGGGTATACTGGAAAAACGCAAGTGATCGCGGCACATTGGAGGACGTATCACCATCGCCGCGTTCCCCCTTCAGGCGACGCCGTAAGTTATTGATTCTAATGGAGAGATGTCAGAGTGGTCGATTGAGCACGCTTGGAAAGCGCAGCGTGCGATCGACATTTAGTCACTCCGAAGCACGCTAACGCACACGCGATCAGCGGCTGAACCGTCCAAAGCGATTCCTCAGTGTGCGTCCGTAAACCTCGGTGTTCTTCGAGGTCTAAAGCCGGACTTATCACAGTCCTATCACAATCGAATTAGACACTTACGACGATCGGCATCGGGACGGCCTAGAGCATCTGTCCCAATTACGAGTCTCTTCACCGCTGGCACCTGCGCCAGGTACATCATCGCCGCTCACACCAGATCTCGTGCTGCCCTGCGACGTCGTCAGCACCCGACGCACATCGAATTCGGTACCCACCGGGAGATCGTCGACGCTCACCGGCTTAGCCGACACGTCGACGCCAGGGTCGGACATCAGTACGAACGTTCTCCTCTTCGCCGTCTTCCGCGGCCTCCAAATGCAAACTGCTTGACGACTGCGAAAACGACCGACCTCCCGCCAATCGCTCCGAGGGCGACAGCCGCTCGTCTGCGACAGCCGTATAGTTGCGACGGACATAACAACGAGCACTTCCTCTGTGCGACGACAACTCGTATCCTCTCGAACCTTGGCGCCCACTCCTCGGCGTCTGGTTCGTCGTCGGTGCAGCCGCGGCACCATGGCCCCCCTCTCACGAGCAACCGACCACTGAACGTTCCCAGCCTTCAGCCACCGATGCAGGGTGCTCCTGTCCACGCCCAAGCGCCGCGCAGCCTCTGACTGGGACGGTAAAGTCGCCACAACTTCCGCGACGTCCCTGCCTCTAGCCATCGATACTTGAACGCTTTACGCATTTCCCGCCATCTCCCGCTGTTGCAGCCCGAACCGGCTTTTGCAGTCATTCGCATCGAGGTCCACACGGGTTTTGCTGGTGTAGATAGGAGTTTCGCGTCCCCGAATTGCTCGCTATGGTCGGTAACCGCCGATGGTGCGGAAGCACGGGCGATGAGCCACCAGCGCAGCCCGTTCCGCACGTCGCCGTGCGTTGACAAGTGTGCGCGAGCTATCGCGTGGCACGCGCGACTGTCTACGTGCAGACGGGGTCGGTGGGCGCCGCCGCGCCAACGCGGATTAAGCGAGGGCCGAAAGCGGCGGCGACCGACGCCGCGCTCATCGATGCGATGCGTCAGGTACTCGCCGACCGTCCGTTCGACGAGCGACGGCTGGTGCTGGTGCAGTGGCGCGATCGACCACGCCAGCGATGACATCGCCGGCTGGCACGTCGCGAAGATCGGCGATCGGTAGGTAGAGATCTATAGAATGCTTGAGGTGCGGCCCGCACGTTGCAGCCTACCCGCCTCGTGAGCAAGCACCCCATCTGCCGTCGTGCGGCCGCAAGAACGTCACCGTTACGATGCCCACGGTTTCCGGCGCGTATTACCGGTGCGTCGACTGCGGACATGTCTGGCACAGGGATTTGAACCCTCCTCGGGGCGGCCGAACGACCGGTCATCGACAGGTCCAGCGGGCGGCCGGAAAGGACCAAAAACTGGCCGGAGTTCGAGGGTCTGCGTCCCACCGTGGGTTGTGGGCTAATGCGCCCGCGGGCTGATTTCTCCGGTCTCGCGTCTCCGTTGCACCAGGCGATGGACCCAGGCGCGGCTCACGGGATATTTCGCCGCAACCCCCTCCGCCTTCAGTCCGCCGTCCCAATGTGCCTAGGCCCAACAGCACACACGCTGTAGAAATTGCCGCAGTTCGCAGAATCTGCGTCAAAGGCATTGTTGTTCTATCTCCTTGTTAGACGCCGTGGTCGCGCGGGGTGGCGGATCAGCGCGCACGAGTCGCACTGATCCCGTGAGAGAGAGACGAGGTCGTAGACGTTCCGCTTTGGCAGTGTCGCAAGCGTCCGCTGGTCGATGTGTAGAATCGGCAGCCGCCAACGGGCGCCACGGCTCGATGAACTTGGCTTAAGCAAGTGAAACTACGTCAGCTAGTTGAGGATTTCGACCGTGTTGCGCGCTCCTCGTCGCCGGAGACGTCATCGGCACACCGCGGCATCGAGCCGCAGGAACCGCGCGGCGTTGTTGCAGAGAATGTCGCTCTTCTGTTCGTCGGTCAGGAAGTCCGCAGCCAGGATCGCGTCGATGCCGGCTACGGCCTTTGCGGGGAAGTCGGAACCGAACATGATTCGCTTGGCGAAGCCGGCCTCTACCAGAGTCCTGAGATGGCGGTAATAAGCGGGCCTGGGGATCACGTCCTGTAGCGCCGCCACGTCCACATAGACGTCTGGGTGCGCCGACAGCAGCGCGAGCATCGGTTCGAGCCGCGGCCAGCCGGCATGCATCACGAACAGGCGAAGCCGCTGGTGGCGGAGGAGCACTTCTTCCAGCAGCAAGGGATCGCCGAGCGCGGCACGAAACCCCGGTGACTTGGCCCGCAAGGGACCAGCGGCGTAAGCGACGCCAGGAGGCCCAGGCCCCATGTGAATGCCCACGGGGAGATCGAATTCTTCCGCCACCTGCCAGACCGGCTCCATCCGCGGATCCGCCGGCGACATCCCGACGTACTGCGGTTCAATCTCGCCCAGGGCTCTGATACGTCCCGCCCGCGCCTCACCTCGTAGCCACGTCAGGTCCGGGAACTCGCTCATCGTCTCGAAACATTGCCGCCCGGTGAAGGGGGCAAGCCCGTGATCACATGGAATGACCAAGCCCGGCAGGAACTTGCCGGCATCCAGCGCCCTCGCCCACTTGGCGAGATCAGCCGTCAGGCTCGAGACGAATAGATATCGAATATTGAGCGACGTCATGCGTTCGAGCGTCTCCTCCGCCGAGGTGTTGGTGCTGTGGACGTGCATGTCGATGACTGGCGGGCGGGGTTGCTGGGCCGCCGCGGGCAAGGCCCGCAGCCCACAGCCGAACAAGAAGGCAATGACAACACAAACTCTCAACGGGGTCTCCTCGGGCTTTGACACGTTGCTGCGGGACACAATCCCTCATCGGTCGCAGCCTGTGGTAGTAGGTACGTGTTACGTGGCGCCGTGTTACCGTTACATATTCCATGTTCCCAAGGCTTTACGACCGGGCTGATCTTTCAATTAGCAGCGAATGACCACTGTGCCAGTGCTTCCCCTGGCGGTCCAGGCACAACTGGAGCAGATCCTCGAGAGTGCCACCTTCCACGGCGCGGAGCGTTCCCGCACATTGTTGCAATTCATCGTCGGGGAGACGCTCCGAGGGCGGGCGGACCGCCTGAAAGACTACACCCTCGGGTCCGAAGCGCTGGGCCGGGGCGAGCGCTTCGACCCTCGCACGGATCCCATTGCTCGCGTTGAGGCGTCGCGGCTGCGTTCGCGGCTCGACGTGTATTACGCGACCGAAGGGATGGCCGATCCGGTGCGCATCCTGCTGCCAAAAGGCGGCTACACGCCCGTGTTCGAGCCGCGCCCCGCACAGAGGCTGCCCGAAACGACCAGCGTCGAGCAGGCGTCGCCAACGGTCGCCCCTCGTGGCCAGTGGACAGTCGCCGTCAGGTGGGGCGCCGTGGCACTGGCCGCCGCCCTACTTGGCACCCTTGCCGGATGGCAGCTCGGCCGGAACAACGACGCCTCGGGTGGGCCGCAGACACGCCTCGAGATCGTGACGCCGGCAACCACCGACGCGGTCTCGCTGGCCCTCTCACCGGACGGCCGCACCCTCGTCTTCGTTGCGAGTGCAGAGGGCACCTCTCACTTGTGGATTCGCCGTCTCGAGACGGGAAACGCGCAGCCTTTGACCGGCACGGAGTATGGGTCGTTGCCGTTCTGGGCGCCCGACGGCCGGTCGGTGGGTTTTTTCGCCGACGGGTCGGTCAAGCGGATCGAACTCAGCACCGGTCTGGTCCGCCCAATCTCGACGGCGCTCGTGCCGGCCGGTGCGACGTGGAACCGCGACGGCGTCATCCTGCATCCGGTCGTGCCCGATGGCCCGATCTTCCGCACGACCCTCGACGGGTCGCCGCTCGTGGCGGCTACGCGCTTGATTCCAGGACAGACCGGCCACCGAGGCCCGGCCTTTCTGCCAGACGGCCGCCGCTTTCTCTTTCATGCAGCAGGCGATCGGCGGGTAAGCGGCCTCTACGCCGGCGAGCTCGGGACCACGGTCGTGCGGCGTCTGCTGGAGGCTGACGCGCCGGCCGTCATTGCACCGCCTGATCGGGTTGTCTACGTCCAGCACTCGACGTTGTTCGTTCAGCGGATCGATCCCGAGACCCTCGTGCCGATCGGTGGTCCGGTGGCGCTCGCTGAGGGGGTCCCGGTGGAGGCCCTGTCCGGCGCGGCAGCCGTCTCGGTCTCGGCGTCGACCTTGGCCTATCGCTCGGCCCCGTCCGCCAGCCAACGGCAGTTCGTCTGGCGGGATCGCCACGGCATTGAGGTGTCTCGAATCGGGGCGCCGCAAGCGGTCGGACCGTCGTATGCGTCGTTGTCTCCCGACGGGCGACGGCTGGCGGTGCAGCGGACTGCCGACGGGAACACCGATATTGCCATCCTCGATGCGGAGAGTGGGCGATCAATACGCTTCACGACGGAGCCCCAACCAGACATCGCTCCCCACTGGTCGCCGAACGGCGACCGCATCGCCTACGCGGCCTCGAGAGACGGCGCCTTCCAGCTGTTCACGCGGATGTTCGATGGCCGGCCGCAGCTGCTGCTCGATACGCCGCTATCCAAGCAGATCACCGACTGGTCGCGCGACGGTCGCTACCTGCTGTTCCGGACGACCTCGTTTCCGCTCGGGCTCGACATGGACATCTGGTCGCTGGCGCTCGACGGCCATGCCGAGCCATTCCCTGAAGTTCATACGCCGTTCGTGGAGCGCGATGCGCAGTTCTCGCCCGACGGCCGGTTCATCGCGTACCAGTCGAACGAGTCAGGACAATTCGAGATCTACGTCAAGCGATTTCGCGCGGGCGGTCTGCCGCTACCAATCTCGAAGAGTGGCGGGGTGCAAGCACGATGGGGAGTTGCCGGCCGGGAACTGTTTTTTGTGTCCCTCCAAGGCCAGCTGATGTCCGTACCCATGACGCTCGCGGCGGACGGGTCTTCGATGACGGCCGGCAGCGCCGTCGCGCTCTTTCAGACCCACGCCGGTTCCCCGCAAGGGGTGCCCCTACCCAGTTATCTCGTCTCGCACGATGGACAGAGGTTCCTGACCGAGACGGTGATCGAACAAACACCCTCGCCGATCGCCGTCGTCCTGAACTGGAGCGCACCCAGAGACCGGTGACAGCTCGCGTCTGTCGATCTGGCGCCGACGCGCCCCTCGACGGCACCAGGCAGCGGGCGGCCGATCGCTCGCCCCGATTCCGGTGATCACCACGGTGGCTGTTCGACGCCGAGGACGTCATCGAGAAGCTGGACGCGCCAGATTTTCGCCCAGTCGTGTCCGCCATCGAGTGCGAAGCATCCACGATCCGCAGCAGGACCGCGACTACATCCTCGGCCTCATGACCAAGGTGATGCCCTTCGTGCCGCTTCGGCACCGTGACCTGCTGGCGTGGGCGCTGACGGGCCGACGCGGGGCCTGCGGACGGCGAAGCAGAACCGAGACACGGGGCAGTCAGCGATACAATCCGTCCGGCTATGTCAAAGAAGCGGGGGTGACGCTGGTGGTCGGGTGTGCGCAAGGTGCCGCAGATGTGGATGCGTAACGAGTAACGCCGCAGCGTTTACCGACGGCGCAGGCGCGAGCAGCGATGAACGGTTCAGGCCGCTGTCGAAGTCCGTCAAGGTGTCTGAGCCATTGGCCGATGTGAGTTCCTGGTGACAACTAGGTCACCTGCCGCCACACCCGTGCGGCTCATCACGCCGACGGGTCAGTGCCATGACACGCAAATGTTGACCCGACTGGCTATGCGGCCGTCCGGAACGCTTCAGCGAGTTCGAACCATTGCTGCAGGCGGTTCCATCTGGGACAAATGTGGGCCACCACTCTTTCATTTCCAGTCTCGATTCCCCGCAAGTAGCTGAAGGCCGGTGCGGTGACACCGGTTCCAACAAAGCCGTTTCCGTCGAACGAAATTCCCTCCGGAAAAACAGTTGTTGGAACCGCTGCCGCTGTTCGAGTGACGCCTGCACCCAGAGATCGGCGGCGCGCGGCAGAACGCGTTCTGCGAACGCCAGGATGCCCTCCACGTCGAGTTCATCGAGCTGGCCGGAGTGACGGTCCATCCGGGCGAGCGTGAGCTCCTCGCGCAGCTTCTCCGCATGACGGTCGTACGTCTCGATGTCAATCGAGCGCTCGAAGAGGAACGCCTCGTCCAGCCGGTCCAGTTTGTCTTGAATGGCCTTCGCGGCTCGCTCGGCGTTCGCAATCGCCTCACGCCCGGCTGCTTTCCGCGCCTTCCAGATCTGCAGAACTGATTCCTTGAGTAAGCGTATGTAGCCTGGCGTTGGCTGCAGCAGGGCGAGTTCGTCTGCGAACAGTCCTTCCAGTTTGGCCTTCGTCACGTTAACCGCGCGGCAGCCAGGGCGGCAGTGGTAGTACGCGTAGTACTCGCTTCGGCCCTTCGACCAGCTGCCGGTGAGGCCTCGACCACAGGACTCGCAGCGCACGAAGGCGCGCAACGGGAAGTCCGGGTGCGCCCGCTGCTGCGGCGTGGTGCTCGGAGCTCGCCCTGACAAGACCGCTTGCACACGGTAGAACAGGTCTTCGGAGATCAGGGGCTCGAAGTCGCCGCGTTTTCCGCGAACGCCGTACTCGGTGACGTCCAGGATGCCGGCATAGAGCTGATTCCGCAGCAGCACGCCGATCGCTTGCGATGTGAGCGGACGGCCGCGCCGGTTGGTCAAGCCCCAGGCTCTTGACTGCTTGAGGAGCTGTTGCTTGGTGAGGCGCCCCGTCGCGTACTCCTCGAATGCTCGCCGCACAAGCGGCGCCCGCTCACGATCGGACGACTACACGCAAATATACGTTCGCCGGGAAAACGGCGCGTTCTTGTTGACCGACGGCGGCGAGACGATTCAGGACCTGCGCGCCTCTGGATGCGACCTTGAAACATCCAAGAGAAGAGATCTCCTGACCTCGGCGCTCAAAGGTTTCGGTATTCGGAGGGATGGCGACGCGCTGCTCGTCAAAGCAACGCCGCAGGACTTCTCCCTACGAAAACACAACCTTGTTCAGGCGATTCTCGCGGTGAACGATTTGTTCTACCTAGCGGTGCCAGTAGTCGCCAGCTTGTTCCTAGAAGATGTCACGGCCTGGTTGGAATTGCACGACATTCGCTTCACACCGAACGTCAAGTTTACAGGTCGAAGTGGGTACGACCACACGTTCGACTTTGTCGTCCCGGCGTCGCGGCGGGCACCCGAGCGACTGATCCGCGCGGTCAATCGTCCAAGCCGAGATCTGGCAGAATCTCTCGCGTTCTCGTGGGTTGACACGAAAGAAGTGCGGCCCGCCGAATCCAGGTTTTACGCGTTTCTGAACGACGAGAATCGCGCTAAATCAACAACGATTGTCGATGCCTTGCGCAGCTACGACATCGTGCCGGTCATTTGGAGCGACCGGGATGGTGTTCGTCAGGAACTGGCGGCTTGAGACAGGTCAACCGGGCGAGGTGAGTGCTCTGCTCTCAAGATGAAGAGTTGGATCGTCCGAGCGAGCCCCGTAGGTCATGTTGAGCCCCAGCGTCGGCGAGGTCGCGGAGCGATTTACCAACCAGGAAACCGACACCGGCGTCAGAACAGCGCGACCCCTTTCGGGAGGCTCTGGAGGGCAGTGTGACCGAGATTCGACTTGCCATTCGTCGATTGATGTCTCGGCGAGCCGCGATGGCGGTTTCCGTTCTGACGCTCGCAACAGCGATCGGCGCCGGAGCCGCCACGTGGTCGTTGCTGTCAGCAGTGCTGTTGAATCCGCTACCGGTCCGAGACGCAAAGCGCCTCGCGATGGTTGGGATCGTGCAAAATGCCGGTCCCCGCGGCACGGTTCAGAGTGGCGTGATTTATCCCTACTACCCGCACGTCGCCGCCGGCGGCGTTTTCGAGTCCACAGCGGCCGGCTGGCTTTCTCCTGTGCCCTTGCCCGTCGGCAATCAGAAGGCTCCGGAAGCGACGCCGGTGATGTTTGTGAGCGCGTCGTTCTTCGACGTCCTTGGCCTAACCATTCCAGTCGGTCGTGCCTTTTCGGTGGGCGAAGACCAGCGGGGCGCCACGCCACTTGTGATCCTCTCGGATCGCCACTGGAGAGCAGCCTTCAGTGCGAATCCAGCAGTTATTGGGCAAACCTTAACGGTCGGCGGCAAGTTGGCGACCATCATCGGAGTGGCGCCACGAGGTTTCCGCGGATTGAGTCTCGCCCAGGCCCCGGCGATGTTCCTGCCGCTCGAGACGATAGCCGACGTCGGTCCGCCTTGGACTAACTATTTCGCCGACCCGCGGCACACGACGTCTCCCACGTCGGGCGTTGGCATCATCGGACGCCTGCGGGACGGTCAGACGCCTGATGAAGCCCGTTCGAGGCTTGCCACACTCGGCCCGCCTCCAGGGCGGAGTGGCCAGATCTCCTGGCACGTTACCGACATCCAGACCGCTGCCATTCCGGCGGTAGCGCGCGAGGGAACCATCCGATTCGCGCGCCTGCTCGCGGCTACGGTAGGCCTGCTCGTCCTCATCGGTTGCTCGACGGTCGGACTGCTACTGCTAGTGCGCACGGAAGCGCGGCGGGAGGAGTTCGCAACCTGTCTCGCGCTCGGCGCAACGCGCGCACAGCTCGCACGCGGCGTTGTTATCGAAGGCGCCATTCTCACTGCCCTCGCCGCGTGTCTCTCGCCGCTTGTGGCGTGGTGGCTCTTCGCAGTCGTGAGCACGTTCCAGCTGCCCGGCGGCATCGCGCTCGGGCTGCTGGATCTGTCGCTCGATCGACGTGCCGTGGTGGTCGTCCTTTCGGCTGCCGCTGCAGCGACACTACTGATCGCCGCCGTTGCCGGCGTCTTTGGATTCCGCGCCGATGTTGCCGATTCGCTGCGCTCACGCGCTGGCTCAACTCCTCGGGTTGCCCGCCGCGGTACTCGAGCCGTGTTGCTGGCTACCCAGGTAGCAATTGCACTCACCTTGGTTGCCGGCACTGGTTTGTTCGCTCGTAGCCTCATGGCTGCGTTGGATCTGAATCGAAGTATCGACAGCGCTCGAATCGTTGAGATCGGCCAGGTTCCGCTCGCGCAGAACGGCTACTCTACGGCGCGAGCAACAACCCTTTTCACAGACGTTCGGGAAAGACTGCGAGGAAATCCCTTCGTGGAGAGCGTAGCAACATCCACGTCGCAGGGCGGCATGGGCGCCGGCGGCGCGTTGACCATCGATGGTATGTCGCGAACGTTTCCTACATTTGTGCCGTTCCGTCACGTGGACGACAACTACTTCTCTACGATGCGCATGCGGATCCTCAGGGGGCGCCATTTCTCCGCGGACGACGTCGCCGGCGCTCCCCTGGTTGGCATCGTCGGCGAGTCGTTCGCGCGCATGATTGGATCCGGAGGTGATGTGCTCGGGCGACACATCGTGATGATGTTCGGCGGGAAGCTGGACATCGAGATCGTCGGCGTGGTCGACGACCTGTTCACTGATATCCGGGACGCAGAGCCATTGGCTCTCTACATGCCCATGGCGCAGCAGGCACAACCCGCCGTGAATCGCGCGCTCGTGTTTCGAGCTGCAGATGATGTCGGGGCCGCCCAGCGCGAAGTGATCGCGATCGTTCGTCTGCTGGACTCGGACCTGCAGCTGCCGGCCGGACTGACACTTGACGAGCGACTGCTGCGACAGATGGCTCCCCAGCAGTTCGCGTTGTTCGTCCTTGGCAGCCTCGGGGCAATAGCTCTTCTCCTGACGGTCTTGGGGACGTACGTGCTGGCGGAAACCATGGCAGTGATGCGCACGCGCGAAATGGGCATCCGCGCGGCGCTCGGCGCCACAACCAAATCACTGACAGTACTCTTACTCCGGGACAGTGCCGTGCTCGTGGGGATCGGGCTTGGCGCCGGACTGCTACTGTCATATCTCGGAGCCAACGTCATTCGCGCGTTTCTCTTCCGAATTGAGCCACTCGATCCGGTCACCCTGGGCGCCGTTGGGACCCTCATCCTTCTGCTAGCCATCGCGGTGAGCCTGCGTCCGGCTCTTCGCGCCGCTCGCGTTGATCTAGCGGAAGTGTTGCGCTCGGAGTGAGGCGGCCTTGGCGTAACCAGTGAACGGTAGAAAGCCAAGTATTAGGCCGATCGCTGTAATGCCTGCAAATGCAGCAGAACTGTTGGATCCGGTTCCAACTGGCGATGGTCTGGTCCATAACCCCTTCCTTCGGCTTGTTCTGGACGATTGGCTTGCGCTGCGTGGCCCCACGCTCGCTGGCCGTTAGGCCGGGCGCGCCCGATAGGCGAGGGCCACCGTGGCCGTTAGCTCAGGGCAACTGCGCGGCACGGCTCTGAACCGGACCAGTCGCAAAATCGTGCTCCTGCCCAATCGACGGGACGCTATAGGGAAACGACGGCGCTGCCGTCTCACCGGAAATTATCAACGAGGATCAACTCGTCGGTCGACGAGTCGACACGGGCGAAGAATACCGTCCGGCCGTCGCGGGTCGCGCTCAGGCCGAGGCCTATCGCACCCAAATTCGTGGCCACCGTCGTCGATCGCGACGTGGCGAACTCGAAGTATCGCAGCCGTGTCTCGCCGTCGGGCCTGTCGGTGAACGACCCCGTTTCACCCGACACGCGATCGATGTAGTAGAGGCCCTCTTCAACGACGTCGAAATTGCCGAGCACCACGCCCTCGACTACCTTGACGGCTGGAGCACCGCCCTGCGGTAAGCGCCACACCGTACCGGGCCCGTTCGTCGTGTCGACGTAGAAAAGATCACCGCCGTACGACTCGATGGCGATGGCACCGGCGTCGTCTGTCACCTGGACTGGTGCGCCGCCCTTTGCCACCATCTTCCAGATGCGCGACTCTCCACGTTCCATACCTGCCGCAAAGTAGATCCATTGGCCGTCGCGAGAGAAGCTTGGAAAGGCGGCGCCAGACGTGCTTTTGGTGATGTTTCGCGGCTGGCCGCCACGGGCCGGCACCACCAGCACGTCGGGCCGCCCGTCCGGATCGCCGTGGAACGCAATCGTGTGTTGATCGGGCGACCACTTCGGGTATCCGGGAAGGATCGCCATTGAAGTCAGCTGGAATGAATTCGACCCGTCCGGATCGGCAACCCAGAATTCGGATTCGCCGGAACGGTTCGACAGGAACACCACTCGACGGCCATCGGGTGTCAGGCTGGGAGTCAGGTCACTGCGCGTCGACGCGATCGCTGCGGTCGGCGGCGAAGCGGCCGGAGCCCCTGGCCGCGCCGTGTCGACGCGCCACACGTTCGAGTCGGCGACGCTCCGCACGTACACGAGCCGCCGCCCGCCGCCCGGCGCTCGCGACACGACAGGCGTGGCACCGTCCTGACCGACGAATGGCAGCCGGCTTGGCGTGCCGCCCGTCGAGGTGTCGAGTCTCCAAAACCCACCTCGGGCCGAGAACAGAATTTCACGGCTGTCGGGCATCCAGACGGGCTTGCCTGCGTAGAGGGTCGACGTCAGGCGCACCGGATCGCCTTCGGAGTCGTTCGTGTTCTTCAACGAGAGCCGGTAGAACTCACCGCTGCCCGGCGTGGCGTCCCTGCGAAAGACCAGCACGCCCCCGTCAGGTGAGATGGCGGGATCGGCGTCTCTGCCGACTCTCTGCGGATGGGTGAGCTGTCGCTTCTCACCCGTTTCCAGAGCAATCCGAAACAGTGCGTCTGGTTTGTCGGCGCCAAGCGTATCCGTGACGAACAGGCACGTGGAATCCGGGCACCACGCGAGCGAGGCGGGTCGGAAGGAGGCCAGGCGTGGGTGGATCTCTGCCACTTTGCGTTCGGGCCCTCCCAGCGGCGCAATCCGCCACACCTCGCTCTTGCCTCCGGCGGGACCGCGACGAAGAAATGCGATCGTGCGCCCATCGGGTGACCAAGTCGGGCTGGAGTCGTTGGCTGGGTCACTGGTCAGCCGATAAGGAGGAGCCGTCACGCCGATCTGCTGGACGTACAGGTCCGGGTTGTCCCTCTTGGGGCCGTTCCAGCTGAAGACGACGTAGGTGCCATCCGGGGATAACGAGGGGGACCGAACGACTCCCGGCAGCGACGTCAGGGGAATCGCCCGTGGCGCCGCGGCATCCGGCGAAGCCCACCGCGATTGGACGGCGAAGAGTCCAGCGACCACAACAGCCGCGGCAGCGAACCACATCCAGGGCCGTCGGAACGAGAACCGCCGCGGTGGATCGGCGTTGGGCATCGCAGGCGGCTCGACAGCAGGACTAAAAGGATCGGCTTTCTGATCCAATGCGACCTGAGACCGGGCCAGTCCCGTGCGGAATGGCAGGATCGTGACCTCGCCATCACGCGTCTCGCCGGTGAACGGCGCTCGACCGGGTTCTGCTCGAAACTCTGAGGCCGGCTGCGCGTGGCCCGGCGGGGTCGCCGGGCTGACGCTTGCCCTGAACCTGTAGCCATTCTTCGGGACGGTTTCGATATACCGGCTGTTCTCGGCCGCATCTCCAAGCGCTTTCCGAAGCGCAAAGATGTTGTAGGACAGGTTCGATTCCTCGACGAAGGTATCCGGCCAGACCTTCTGGAGCAGCTCCTCCTTCGTGATCAACTGTCCAGGTTTTTCGAGCAGGGCCACGAGCACATCGAACGCCTTGGGTGTGAGCGGCACGGGTTCGCCGTCACGCCGCAACGTCCGTTCCCCGACATCGATCAGAAAAGGTCCGAATTGGCTGCTGGTCGAATTGCCCACATGTGCGCTCCAGTTAATCCACGTCGCGCCCGAGGTTAGCACGTGAGGTCAGCGTGCTGTCGGTCGGGCGTTTTCGGCGCATCCAACGGATTGAGTTCGCGAGTGTCTGTTGGGCCGATTCCCGTGATCTGCACGAGTGCTTGGCTCGGTGCACCTCTGCGAGCAATGATGGCCCCGCCCCCCGTTCCGACCTGCTGCCAAGCGGTAGGCGCCTCAACGTTTGACATCGAATCCATCACCATGCCCGAATTGCCACGTGCCTGACACATCACACTCGTAACCGGTCGTCGTGAGGTGAATGAGCCGGAATTGTCGAATTCGCCGGCCCAAACAGGACGACCGTGTAGACGCCCGGCTTTTGACGGATCGCCGTCGAGGACTTCGGTACTCACGCTGCCTGAGTTGCACACCCCCGGTTAACGCCGGCCACGCGGCATGCTCGTCGACTCACGACGATCCACCCCCGTCCGCTGCGACAGCTTTGAACCTCGGTATGTCTCTCAGCGTTTGGGAATTTCGGAGGAAATCCGCGTCAGCACCCTGTCCTCTCAGCGATGCGAGCCGGTGGAAATGGGTGGGCAAAGGCCCCCAAACGAGTGATACTAGCGCTTGTTGCGAATCGCGCCGTTGCCGTTCCTGATCCGCGACTCGGACGGGTCGGTTTGGCTCTAGTCAGCGCCGCGCTTCTGCGCGTCGCCATCGACCCGACGACTCGCCGTTTCTGTGGTTCAAGACACCCGGAAGGCGAATGGAGTCCGGACACACAATATCGAATCGGAATCGTGCTGAGACAGCGGTCCAGACGCTTCAATTGCCGGCGGTTCGCAACACGCCGCGTCTGCAACTTTGGCACTGATCGGAGCACAAGCGATGGACCAGACGAGCAATGTCGCAGCGGAAGTACTCGCTGGCGCACTAGCAGGTGACCGCGCGGAGGCCGCTGACGGTGCGGACCGATGCGAGCCCTGGGGCGGTCTTCTGGCCAGTGCGGGCCCGCGCGATCACATTGTCCAGCTCTATCAGGACCAGCAGTTTCTCAACCGCGCCGTTTGTCGCTTCGCCGCGTCCGCGCTCGCGAATGGGGAGGGGGTCATCCTCGTGCCGACGGCCGCCCACTGGGACGCATTCCGTCCGCGCCTCGAGGCCGAAGGTGTGAACGTCACGGCCGCACAGGAGTGTGGGCAGCTCACTGTCGTCGATGCCGACACGCTGTTGCCCCAGTTCATGCGTGACGCCATGCCGGAGGCACCTGTGTTCCTGGGACTGGCGGGGGATGTCATCGCCAAGGCGCACGGAGGGGGGCGCTATCCCAAGGTGCGTTGGTGGGGCGAGATGGTGAACGTGCTGTGGGAGCGGGGCGAAGTGGCGGCGAGCATGGCTCTTGAGGATCAGTTCGACCGGCTCGCCCACCAGCATGAGATCGCCATTTTTTGCTCGTTCGTCATGGACAATTTCGATGGCGAAGTGCACACGCGCATGCTGCCGCGGCTCGGGCAGAATCATTCCCACCTCATTCCTGTGGAGGATTACGCTCGCCTCGAACGCGCCGTCGCCGACGCGCTCCGGGAGACGGTCGGGGCGGATGAGGCCCGTGTCCTCGAACAACAGCTCCTCTCGCGGTATTCCGCACCGTTCCAAATGCCGCGATCCCAGGCGTTGCTTCTGGCCTTGCGAGACGCCCTTCCGCGGGTCGCGGATTCGGTGCTGACACGGAGCCGCACACTCTACAACGTCTTGCAGGGCTAAATGCGGTGACCATCCGCCAGAGTCCCGGCGACATCCCACCGCACGAGGCCCCGGGTGCGAAGGGCGAGGCCGCAGGCGCGAATCCTCTGAGCGCCGACGTCGACGGTATTCTCGACACCGTCGATGTTCCAATCATGGTCGTCGGCCTCGATCGCACGCTGATTCTTTTCAACCGAGCGGCGACTGACGCCTTTGGCCTGTCACCATCGGATCTGGGCCGAAGTCCGGGTTCCGGCGCCGCATTTGCCGACGCGAAGGATCTCGAGGCGCTGTGTGCACAAGTGATCGCCGACGCCGCGCCCATTCGGCGCGACGTCCAAAGCGGCGATCGACGGTTCTTGCTTCGCGTGGCCCCCTATACCAGAAGCACGGGCGAGGTCGCTGGCGCCCTGCTCACCTTCACGAATGTGACCGCGTTCCGTGCCAGTCTCGATCAGGCCGTGTACGAACGTGAGTACACGAAGGCGATCCTCAACACGGTGAGTAATCCGTTGGTGGTCCTGGATGCCGAGTTGCGCGTGCAGTCCGCGAACCGGGCGTTTTATGCGACATTCGGTACCTCCCGCGAGAAGACACAGGGCGTCCCGCTGCGCGATTTCGGTGACGACGACTGGAAGGCCTGCGGCTTGTGGGCATCCCTCACCGCGATGCTTTCTCACGACGGCGACGTCGAGCAGCTTGAGATCACGCGCGATTTTACCGGGCTCGGTCCGCGGACGGTCCTGACCAATGCCCGTCGGATCACTAGGGCCGGTGATGCGACGGTTCTTCTGTCGTTTCACGACATCACCGAACGCACGCATGCAGAACACGCCCGCGCCAGGCTCGCCGCCATTGTCGAATCGTCGGACGATGCGATTATCGGCAAGGATCTCACAGGCACGATTACCAGTTGGAATCATGGCGCGGAACGGCTCTTCGGCTACACGAGTGCGGAAGCGATCGGCCGGTCGGTGTCGATGCTGATTCCGGCCGATCGGCTCGATGAAGAGGTGTCCATCCTTGACCGCCTCAGCCGTGGTGAGCGCATCGACCACTTCGAAACGCGACGCCGTCACAAAGATGGGAGATTGTTGGATATCTCGTTGACCGTGTCACCCATCGCCGACGCCCGCGGCCAGGTGGTGGGCGCATCCAAAACGGCGCGTGATATCAGCGAACGCAAACGCGCCGAGGCGACGCTTCAGGAGAGCGAACGGCGATTTCGCGAAATGGTGGACGCGCTGCCGGTGGCGGTCTACACCACGGATGCGCAAGGGCGGCTCACCCATTTCAATCCGGCCGCTGTCGAGTTCGCTGGTCGCACGCCGGAGTTGGGCCACGACCATTGGTGTGTGACGTGGAATCTCTATCGCACTGATGGCACACCCATGCCGCGCCATGAGGCGCCGATGGCCCGCGCGCTCAAAGAGGAGCGTCCCATTCGCGGAGCGCAGGCGATCGCGGAGCGGCCCGACGGCGAACGCCGCTGGTTCGAGCCCTATCCCACGCCGTTGTTCGACGCGGCCGGCCGGCTGACGGGCGGCATCAATCTGCTGCTCGACATCACCGAGCGAATACGTGCCCAGCAAGCGCTCCAGGATGCCGACCGCCGCAAAGACGAGTTCCTGGCGCTCCTCGCGCATGAGTTGCGCAATCCCTTGGCGCCGATTCGCACCGGTCTTGAACTGATTCGTCTCTCAGGTGACACGCCGCAGTCCGTCAGGCGCGTGCGCCTGGTGATGGAGCGTCAAGTCAGCCAGATGGTGCGGCTGATTGACGATCTGCTCGACGTGTCGCGCATCGCCTCGGGAAAGATCGTCCTTCAGCAGGTCCCGAGTTCGCTCGCCGAGCTGGTGCAGGGCGCCATCGACGCACACCGAACAGCGATCGAGGCGGCCAAGATTGACATCACGGTCGACCTCCCCGGGCCGCCATGCGTGATCGATGTGGATCCCACGCGCTTCGCCCAGGTGCTGTCGAACGTGTTGCACAATGCCGTGAAATTCACGCCGGGACAGGGGGCGATCCGCGTCTCGGCCGAGACGCGTGTTTCGAATGATGCTCGACAGGCCGTCATCACCGTATCGGATACCGGGATCGGCATCTCGAAGGAACTACTGCCACGCGTGTTCGAACTGTTCGTGCAGGCCGAGCCCGCCTCGGAGCGTGCTCACGGAGGATTGGGGATCGGTCTGGCCCTGGCGCGCCGATTGATCGAGATGCACGGCGGGGAGATTGCTGCGCAGAGCGATGGCCCCGGGCGCGGAACCACCATCGTCATCACGATGCCTCTGTGCACAGCCGGCGCGATACCACAGTCGCCTCCGCAGATTGACGTGCCTCGCGTCGCGAGCCGTGTCGTGATCATCGATGACAACGAGGACGCCGCCCACACCTTGGCGATGCTCGTTGAACAGCTCGGGGGCTCGGCGAGCACGGCACATGATGCCGCGAGCGGACTCGCCGCCGTCCAGGAATTTCAACCTGATATCGTGTTCTTGGATATCGGGATGCCTGGCACGGACGGCTACGAAACGTGTCGTCGCATTCGACAGGAGCCGGCACACCGGAACATCGTGGTCGTAGCCCTGACTGGGTGGGGCCAGTCGCAGGACAAACAGCGCGCGCTCGATGCGGGATTTAATGCGCACCTGACGAAACCGGTCGACCCCACGGCCTTGGCAAGCGTCATTGCGGGCGCCGCCCAACGTCGTCTGCCTAACCGTCCGAAGGGTTAGCCGGGCACGATGTCCAATGAATCGCCCGGATGGACCCGCGATCTCGTGTGACTGGGCACCCTCGACGCGCGACCATTCTTTTGGCGTAAACGGCTCACCACACCGCCGCCTATCAGCCTGGTGAGTTCGGGGCCGAGAGGTGCCGAGCCACCCGGTGATGACGGCAGGTTCAGGTAGGTCCCTTCGACGCGCGCAACGCGGCGACCGCCTCCCCATGGCACCGAGCCAGCTCTTCGCGATCGAGGGCATTCTTGAATCCATCGTCAGGACGGAGTCCGACGACGTCCGCGTGCCGGAGCAGCGCGATCCGATCCTCCTTTTGCTCAACGCAGGGTGCAAGATCGCGCAGCGCATCGAGCAGCCGGCAGCTGACCGACACGCTCGACCGTCCGTATCGCGCGATCTCCGCGAACGCGAGATAGACCATGCTGGCGAATGTCACGGGACTGGCGATCAGGCGCAGCACGTGGTCATCATCGTAACGATAGGGTGACGGCATGCGGCGGGCGGCCAACTGGCAGAGCGCCTCCTCGAGTCGATCGATGCAGGTGCGTGCCGTGGCCGGATCATTGATGCCCGGCGACAGCGCCCGCACCGCCAGCTCCACCAGCTGGTTGATAAAGAACCCGAGGTCCTGGGTGCCAGTGCGATCCGGGCCGATGATGAAGGCCCCGCGCATCACCCGATCGAGACGTTCGTCGAGTACCGACGATGGCACGACGGACGCGAGCCTGGTGCCTGCGCGTACGAAGGTGCCCGGCCGGGCGTCGATGCGCACGACGAGGTCGTGTTCTTTCGTGAGGCTGTTGAGCCACGTGCTGTCGACCGCCTGAACGTACCCGCCAGCCGTCGCGAGCACGGTATGCGCCCCCTCGAATGACGGCAGCGCGGTCGGCGACGTCCGCTCATCGAGATCGACTGGCGGGCCATGTCCAATCTGCTCGGGAAACAGCCGCCCGATGGCGCTCGCGAGATCGGCAGCCACGTTGGCGATCACGTGCGCTGCCTGAATCGACGTCGACACATGGTGGATGAAAAAGATCAGCACGCCCAGGCTGAGCATCGCCAGCACGACACCCACCGTGACCGCGAGGTGGGGAACGAACTGCGCGTCGTCGGTTCCGCGCACAGTCCGCAGCACCAGAAGACAGTAGATGAACGTGGCGATGAATGTGCCGAGCGTGACCTGGTTGCCCAGATCGCGCAGAAAGCCGCGCAGGAGCCGGGGACCGAACTGCTGGGAGGCCAGCGTCAAGGCGACGATGGTGATCGAGAACGTGACCCCCGCTACGGTGATCATTGACGCCGCAATGGTCGAGAGGACGGCCCGCGCGCCTTCTGGGCCGCCCGCATAGACCCACGATAGACGGCTCAGAAACTGGGCCGTGAGCGCCTCATCGAGATCGATCATCACGATGGAGAACACGACCGCCGCGGCGGCCATGGCCGAGGGCACCGCCCAATAGGTGCCCCGCATGTGTTCCCAGAACGCCCGCAACCGGGTCATGGGCGGGTCGCCTTGGAATCGTCGGTTTCCGGCGATCGGCCGGCGCGCCGTCGACGAGCGCCTGGCACCTCGCCGTGTCCGGCCGGCCACCCTTCGCGTTGCCGCAACCGATCGCCGTCGGTGGTTTCGGTCTGGTCGTGGAGGAGAATCTGCTGGGTCGGGAACGGCAGGTCGATACCCTCGGCGGTCAACGTCGCCTTGACGGCCGTCAGCACCCGATCGCGCGAATCGAGGGCGTCTGACTTCCGGGGTGGCGAAATCCACCAGCGCACGCGCAGATTGACGGACGAGCTCGCAAGATCGATGAGCAGCACGTCCGGAGCCGGGTCGTCGAGGACACCATCGATGGTGCGTACTGTCTCGAGGATTAAGCTGCGGGCGCGCTCCACGTCGTCGCCACAGCCGATACCGACATCGTATTCGAGGCGCCGATGCGCAAACGCCGTATTGACGACCACGGTGTCGGTGAACAAATCGGCATTGGGGATGACGACGCGACGTCCGTCATAGGTGCGAATGAGAGTGGCGCGGGTCTGGATTTCCTCCACCGTACCTTCGTGCCCCTTGGCCACAATCTGGTCGCCGACGCGAAACGGCTGCGTGACGAGCAACAGAATGCCGGCGAGAAAATTCTGGAGAATGTCGCGGAACGCGAAACCGATCGCGACACTGCTGATGCCGAGTACTTGTACGACGTCCCCAGGTTGGAATGAGGGCAAGGCCACGGACAGCGCGACCAGAAGTCCGATGAAGATCACGAGTCCTTGCGCGAGCCGCCCGACCGCCTTGCCAGCGTTGCGATGGGCATGGAGGCGGGTTTCTGTCACGCGTGCGACAGCCGCTTTGACGGCGGCGCCGATCAACATGAACGCGGCGAAGACCACGAGGCCGACCGCAAGGCCAGGCAACGCCAGCAGGAGCCCGTTCACCACGTCCTGAGCGCGGGTCAGCGCGGGCGACAGGTCGATGTTCATGTGGCGATCATCGGACTTTTGTCCGCCTCAGACAAGTATGGCGCGCAGTCAAAGGGGTGGCGACAATGCGTCCTTCTACGTCGGCGCCTTCTGCCGCAATACCGTCCGGGTCGTGGTTGAGCGACTCCACCCGAGCACCTCCGCCAGAATCAGCTCTTCGCGAACCGCTCTCATCCGAGACCGCGCCTCGGAGGTCCGACAGGGCCACGGATCAGGCAGTGGTTCCGGCGCAGCCACGAGAGGAAGCACGACCGTGAACGTACCGCCTCCCGGAGGTGTGTAGTTCGCGGCGTTGGTGAGCAGATTGGAGACGACTTGGTTGAGGCGGAGCGAGTCGCCTCGCACCCAGAGTCTTGGTGTGACGTCCACATCAAGGACATGGGTCCGCTGGTCGAGCAGCGGGGTGGCATCAACGACTTCTGAGTTCGCGCTCGAAGCTGGGTTACGGTGGGTCACCGCGTCCCCGATCTCGGCCAACCGAATCGGAAGGTCCTCGAGAAACACCCGAATGACATCGGCCATTAGCTCCGAGTCGTCGCCGAGCCGGTTCTGCAGGGCCGCCGCGTCGAAGGTGGTTGGCTCGACGACGGCGGTCTGTGGGCCGCCGTCGGTGTCCCGCTCAACGACCGCGAACAGCATGAGCGGATCGATCGGTTTCGAGAGATATCCATCCATCCCCGCCGCCAAACACCGCTCGCGGTCGCTATCCCGCGCGTGCGCCGTCATCGCGACAATGCGGACGTGTTGGCTCGTGGCGCGTTCGCGTTGACGAATCGCGGCCGTCGCATCGAAGCCACCCATCACCGGCATCTGCAGGTCCATCAAGACGAGGTCAAAAGTCTCGCGATCGAGTTGCGCCAGGGCCTCGCGACCGTCTGACGCGACCGTGACGTGATGCCCGCGACGGGTGAGCAGGCCAGATGCGACCCGCTGGTTGACCACGTTGTCTTCGACAAGCAGGATGCGCGCGGACTGTCCCTTGGGGTCCATCGCCAAGCCACCGGCGCGTGATGACCCCGGTGGCGGCAACGCCGCCGACGGCTTCGCGCCGACCGCCCGTTGGATTGCGACGATCAGATCGCGGGCGTAGACCGGCTTTGTCAGATACACCGCGATGCCCAACGCGGCGCAGCGCGACGGATCGCCGTATTCGCCGGACGAGGTCAGCATGATAATCGTGACGCCGCCTAATTCAGGCCGCCGTGCCATCTCCGCCGCGACCTCGAATCCGTCCATCTCCGGCATGTTTACATCAAGTAGGACGAGGCTGAACGCCCGGTCGGCCTGCGCCGCCGCCACAAGTGTTTCGACCGCGGCGCGGCCGCTCGCGACCATCGTCGCCGTCATCCCCCAGCGGCGGACCTGCTCGGCAAGAATCCGGCGGTTGACGTCGTTATCATCGACGATCAGCACGTCGAGAGGCAGCGTCCTCGGCGGCGCCGGTTGGGCCTCGGGGGCGTCCGTCACGTCGAGGGGGATCGTGAAGTGAAACGTGCTGCCAGCACCGGACGCGCTCTCGACCCAGAGACGGCCGCCCATCAGCCGCACGAGGGTGGCCGAGATCGTCAGACCGAGTCCGGTGCCGCCGAACCGGCGTGTCGTCGATCCGTCGGCCTGCCGGAAGGCCTCGAAGATCATGGCGTGTTTCTCCGGCGGGATGCCAATCCCCGTGTCGACGACGCGAACGTGTAGCTTCGAGCTGCCCTTC